>OY970329.1:0-2887072 GCA_963717375.1 uncultured Solirubrobacterales bacterium
TTTTCTATCTTTGCCTGCCTGAGCCATGGCCCAGATCACTGTTTACTCCCGCCCCGAATGCCATCTCTGCGCCGAAGCGGTGGAGCAGCTCGTCGCCCTCCATGACGAGGGCTATCGCTTTGAGTTGCACGAGGTCGACATCGAGAGCGATGAGCTTCTGCTCAGGCGAATGCTGGAGAAGATCCCAGTAATTGAGATCGACGGCATCGTCGCCTCTGAGCTGAGCTTCGACGAGGCCGCTGTTAGGGCGAGGCTCGATACTGTGGGGGCGTGGACACGGTGATCGAAGAGCCCGACGCGACCAACGGGTTGATCGTCGACGGCGAGCGGCTCTCGCTCGGCGTCGCCGCCCGCCTTTCGCGCTACTTGCAGGTGCTGACCCAGGCGCGCAAGATGGGACGACAGACGATCTCTTCGCAGGAACTCTCTGAGTACACGCACATCAACCCGACCCAGATCCGCCGCGATCTGTCCGGCTTCGGCAAGTTCGGCAAGCGCGGCGTTGGCTACAACGTCGAGTCGCTGGTGGGGGAGATCCGCAAGATCCTCCGCACCTCGGGCCAGCACAACATCGCCCTCTTCGGGGCCGGCAACCTCGGCCAGGCGATCGCCAGCTCCGACATGTTCGCCGACCACGGCTTCCAGATCGTCGCCATGTTCGAGGTCGACGCAAGCGTCGTCGGCACCGAGGTCGGCGGCCTGCGGGTGCGCGACTTCGGCGAGCTGGAGGCGGTCGTCGCCGAGCAGGAGATCGTCGTCGGCGTCCTCGCCGTGCCCGCCGCTGCGGCCCAGGCCGTCGCCGACCGCCTGGTCAAGGCTGGGGTCAAGATCATCTTCAACTACTCCGAGCAGCTGCTCCAGGTGCCGCCGGAGGTGACCGTCCATACCTCCAGCCCGGCGGTCGACCTGCTCTACGCGCTCTACTTCTACCTGACCTGATCCCTTGTCCCTGGACCTCGATCGCGCTCGCGAGACGTTCGAGTCCTCGACCGACTTCACGATCGGCCTCGAGGAGGAGTTCGCGATCCTCGACCCGGCGACGCTGGAGCTCACGCATCGCTTCGAGGACGTCTACGAGGCCTGCCAGCGCGACGATGTGCTGGCCGAGTCGGCCGCCGGTGAGCTGATCGCCTCCGAGGTCGAGATCCGCTCGGGCCGGGCGGAGAGCTTCGCCGAGGCGCTCAGCCTGCAGGGCGAGCGCCGCCACCGGCTCTTCGAGCTGGTCGACGGCATGGGTCTGGCGCTGGGCGCGATGGGCACGCATCCCTGGGCGAACTACCTCGACCAGCGGATCATCGACACGCCCCACTACAACCGGCTGCGGGGCGAACTCGGCTATGTCGCCCAGCGCAACAACACCTGGAGCATGCACGTGCACATGGGCGTCCGCGGCGCCGACCGCGCGATCGCCGTCTGCGATTGGATGCGCGAGCTGCTGCCGCTGTTGCTGGCGGTCTCGGCCAACTCGCCCTTCCTCGACCGGCGCGACAGCGGCCTGCACACGGTCCGCACCGAGATCTTCACCCGCACCTTCCCCCGCTGCGGCGTGCCCAGCCCGTTCGTCGACTGGGCCAGCTACGCCGAGTTTGTCGGCATGCTGCAGCGGACCGGCTCGGCGGTTGAGTCGACGCAGCTGTGGTGGAGCGTGCGCCCGCACCACGCCTTCGGCACGGTCGAGGTGCGGATCTGCGACGCCCAGACCCGCGGCGAGGAGTCTTTCGCCCTGGCCGGCCTGATCGCCGCCTGCATCGCGCAGACGGCGATGGACTACGACGAGCACGGCTACGACGGCGCCGGCTCGCCGCTGCGCGACCGTGAGATCGAGGAGAACCTCTGGCGGGCGATTCGTTACGGGATGAGCGGGCGCATGATCGACTTCCGCCGCGGCGAGGAGATTGAGGCGGCGGCAGCGCTCGAGGGCCTGCTCAGCTGGACCGCGCCGGCTCGGTCCAAACTGGGCATCGAGACCGCTCTTCCGAGCGCCAACGGAGCCCAGCGCGCTCGCGAGGCGATCGACGCTGGTGCCTCGATCGAGGACATCTACCGCGAGGCCGTGGCGGAGACGAAACGCACCTACTCGGCCGCGCCTCAGGCGGCGGAGCAAGCCTAGTGCGGCTCCGGGAGCGCTTTCGCCGCTCGCGCATATAGACTCCCGCGCCGCTTAGAACCCAGCCGGAGGAACTCAACTTGACCAGCTTTTTGACCGAATACGGAGTCGTTTTCGCGCTTGCCTGCGCGGGGGCCGCCGTCCTGTACGGAATTGTCATCACTCAGCGCCTGCTGGCGAAGTCGCCAGGCAATGATCTGATGCAGGAGATCTCAGGAGCGGTGCAGGAGGGGGCCAAGGCCTACCTCAACCGCCAGTACACGATCATCGCCATGGTTGCTGTGCCGATCGCGATCGTGCTCTGGCTCCTGCAGGACTACAAGACCGCGCTTGGATTCGTCCTCGGCGGCATCCTTTCCGGCTCTGCCGGTTTTATCGGGATGAACGTCTCGGTGCGCGCCAACTCGCGCGTCGCCGAGGCCGCGCGCGGCGGCGTGCCGCCAGCGCTCGACGTTGCCTTCAAGGGCGGCTCGGTGACCGGGATGCTCGTCGTCGGCCTGGCGCTGTTCGGCGTCGCCGGTTACTTCGGCCTGCTCGTGATCACCGGTAGCACCGACAAGGAGGCCGTCGACGCGCTTGTCGGCCTTGGCTTCGGTGGCTCGCTGATCTCGGTCTTCGCCCGGCTCGGAGGCGGCATCTTTACCAAGGCCGCCGACGTCGGTGCCGACCTGGTCGGCAAGGTCGAGGCGGGGATCCCGGAGGACGACCCGCGCAACCCGGCCGTGATCGCCGACAACGTCGGCGACAACGTCGGCGACTGCGCCGGCATGGCCGCGGACCTCTTCGAGACCTACGCGGTCACCTCGGTCGCCGTGATGCTGCTCGGCGTCCTCACCTTCACCGGCTCGGGCGGGGAATTTGCCCGCGAGGTCGCGATCTACCCGCTGGTCATCGGCGGCATCGCGATCATCGCCTCGGTCATCGGGGCGCTTCTGGTGCGGACCAAAACCGACCGGGTCGAGGGAGCGCTGTACACGGGGGTAATCGCCGCCGGAATCCTCTCGATCGCCGCCTTCTACCCGATCACCGACTGGCTGATGAGCGACCCGGTGCGACTCGGTCTCCAGGCCGGAGCCGATGCGGTGACCACCACTGACCTCTGGCTCTGCTCCGTGATCGGAGTGGCGGTCACAGCGCTGCTCTTCGTGATCACCGAATTTTATACTTCGACCCGCTTCTATCCGGTCAAGTCGATCGCCAAGGCATCGGAGACCGGTCACGCGACCAACATCATTCAGGGGCTTGCCCAGGGCTTCCAGTCGACTGCCGCTCCGGCACTGGTGATCGCATTCGCGATCCTCGGTGCCAACGAGCTCGCCGGCATCTACGGCATCGGCATCGCCGTGATGGGGCAGCTCTCGCTCTGTGGCCTGATCGTTGCCCTCGACGCCTTCGGGCCGATTACCGACAACGCAGGCGGCATCGCCGAGATGGCGGACCTGCCCGAGGAGGTGCGCGCGGTCACCGATCCGCTTGACGCGGTCGGCAATACGACCAAGGCGGTCACCAAGGGCTACGCGATCGGCTCGGCCGCCCTGGCCGCGCTGGTCCTCTTCGCGGCCTTCAAGAGCGAATTGGCGGGTGAGGCCCCGGCCGGCTTCGACCTCAACGGCCTCTTCAACCTGAGCAGCCCTGACGTGCTGATCGGGCTGATCATCGGCGGCATGATGGTCTACCTCTTCGTCGCCTTCGCGATCGAGGCTGTCGGCCGCGCCGGCGGTGAGGTGGTCGAACAGGTTCGCGAGCAGTTCCGCGAGCACCCCGGGATCATGGAGGGCACCGAAAAGCCCGACTACGCCAAGACGGTCAGCATCGTCACCCTGGCGGCACAGAAGGAGATGATCCTTCCCTCGCTGATCCCGATCGTCGTTCCCGTCATCGTCGGCGCGCTCAGCGTCGACGCGCTCGGTGGCCTGCTGATCGGCGTCATCGTCGTCGGCCTCTTCGCCGCGATCTCGATGACGGCAGGCGGCGGTGCCTGGGACAACGCGAAGAAGCTGATCGAGGACGGGGCCCACGGCGGCAAGGGCTCAGAAGCCCACGCCGCCTCGGTCACCGGCGACACCGTAGGCGACCCCTACAAGGACACCGCCGGCCCGGCGATCAACCCGATGATCAAGGTCGCCAACATCGTCGCGATCCTGATCATCCCGATCGTTCATTTCTAGGAGTCCAACGCGGGTTTTGCCCGCTCTTGGATTCGCCGATAGCTAGACCACCGCCCGGCCTCAGGCCGGGCGGTGGTCGTCTTGCGGCCTTTGGATCGATTGCGTCTCTTCCCGTTGCAGACGGGGCTTGGGTCTGGTACAAATTGAATCGGACTTAGGTACGGAAGAGTCCTAAGGGCGACTCAAAGGTAGAGGAGCAGTTTGCCGCAGAGGTCTGGGGAAGCGGGGAGGCGCGATGACGACGACGCGTGATGTGCTCCGTCCGGCCGTGCTGGATATCCAGCCGCCGGAGGTGCTTGGCAGCAAGCTGAGCCCGGGGCCAGGGATGTCGGCGTCGGAAGTTGCATCCCACCAGCGAGCACGGATCCAAGCCGCGATGATCGAGATCGTCGGCGAGCGCGGCTACGACGCCGTCACGGTGCGCGAGCTGGCACGTCTAGCGGGGGTGTCCACGCGCGCCTTCTACGAGAACTTTGGCGGCAAGGAAGAGTGCTTCCTCCGCACCTACGAGATGGTCGCGCGCCGCACGGCTGGGCGGATCGTCGCCTCCCAAGCAGGGGAGCGCGACTGGCAGGCGCGGCTGCAGCTGGCATGCGGCGCCTTCATACGCGAACTCGACCGTGAGCCATCAGCAGCGCGTCTGGCGCTGGTCGATGCGTATTCGGTAAGTCCAGCGGCACTCGAGCGGATAGAGCAGGCCCAGTCCATGTTCGAGACGATGATCGGCGAGAGCTTTGCTCTGGCTAGAGACGAAGCCAATGTCCCGCCGCTCGTACTCGAGGGCATCGTCGCCGGTCTCGTTCGCGTCGCTCGCTCCCGCTTGCTTGCCCCTCGCCAGGAAGCGCCGACGGCAACCGTCACCGAGCTGGTGGAGTGGATGCTCGGCTACCGCTATGAGCTTGCGCACGAGCTCGCGCGGATGGACCTCCAAGCGGTCTCGCAGAATTCCGCCGATGAGCTCTTCGTGGCTGACCCCAGTGTCGAGGAGGATGTTGCAGGGCAGTCCACCGGCGATCGGGCCGTGATTCTCTCCGCCGTTGCGAAGCTCGCCGCCGCACAGAAATACGACGAGCTGACCGTGTCGCGCATTCGAACCACCGCCGGGGTCTCCCGCAGGAGCTTCGAAGCCAACTTCGAGGGGGTTGAAGACTGCCTCCGGGCGGTGCTCGAGGAACATCTCAACGAGGCCTTCGACCACGCCAGCCGGGCTCGGGTCAGCCGTGGCAGTTGGGCCGGCGGCATGTATCGTGCGATCGCGACCCTGTGCTCGCACCTTGCGCACGACCCAGTCTTTGTCGGGCTTTGCGCTGTCGGCGTCGCAACCCCCGGGGCGGGAGAGCTGAACGGTCACGAGAGAATGATGGCGGACTTCATCCGCGAAACGCCTTCCCTCGATCAGCGTCCCAACGAGCTGATCGTTGAAGCATCCACAGGCGCCTTCTGGGGCGTCATCCAAGGCTTCATCTCCAGCGGTCGAATACAGCATCTACCCCGAATCGTCACGACTCTTTCTTTCCTCCTGCTGGCACCCGTGGTCGGCGCGCCGGCGGCAGTCGAAGCAATTCAGCGGGAACAGAGATAAGAGGGCAAGCTCACGACTTTGACTTGCTTTCGAAGAACTATTAATAAACCCAGTAAAAGAGTTCTCGGGCGGCGGCTGAAATTCGGCGAAAACAAGCCTCCTTCGCAGGCTCATCCGTTGACACGCCCGCCGGTGCGATAGCAGGATCTGTCTGGACTGGCTTTTGAGAAAAGCCATCGGCAGCCCGAGTGCAGTTCGCCGCAACCCAGTGCCCCAAAGCTTCGATCTACGGCTTTGCCAAAGCCACTACGCCGATTCTGGACAAGCCGCTCAGCGGCCCGGTCTACCTGCGCTCCTCCTCCCACGAACTCCCCGACCTCGTCGCCGACCTGCAGGGCCAAGTCAACGTCGTCTTGGACGGCAGGATCGACTCGCTAAACGGCGGCATCCGCAGCACCTTCGAAGCCGTCCCCGACCAGCCGGTATCCAAGTTCGTCTTGGAAATGCGCGGCGGCCGCAAGGGCCTTCTCATCAACAGCACCAACCTCTGCGCCAAACCCAACTACGCGGCGGCGAAGCTAAACGGCCAAAACGGCAAGCTTCATGACTTCCGCGTGCAGCTCAAAAACGACTGCGGCAAGTCGGGTAGGAAGAAGAAGTAAGCCAGGCGCCGGCAGGTAGGGGTGTGCCTGTCTCGCAGAAGTAGAAGCCTCTGCTGCTAGCTGTGAACGCAGTTGTTCGCAGCCGCAGTGCGCATAACAACATACTCAGGATCTCTTGACTGAATCCAATTCAGCGTGAGATGCTCGCTGGGCGGCCCCTCTCGGGCCGCCAAAGCAACTCCAGCGAGAGGAAAAGGATGAATCTTAAAAAGCACGGACTAAAGGTGCTTGGCGTTTCCCTGATCGCGGCGCTCGGCCTGATGGCGATTGGGGCTGTTGGCGCTCAGGCTGCGGGGGAATGGAAAATTGGGGGGAAAACGATGTCGGAACTGGGGCTTGCATCGGAAACATATACAGCCAAGCTCGAGCCAGGTGTAAACGCCTTATATTTAGTCAAAACGCTCAACATCGAGATTAAATGTTCGACTATCCATGTGCTGTTAGGAGATATCTTACCGTCTGGCATAGTGGATTTAAAACTTACATTTTTAGGCTGTAAAGTATTTGACGACAGCGCCAAAGAATCGGAACTGACCGCTTGCAGTATAAAAAGTGCTGGTCAAGCAACTGAAGTAATCGAAACCCAACAAATCAAAGGCTTAATTATTTTACATGGAGGGAAGAACTATTCGTTAACCACGCCATCCTCTGGCCTTACCTTTACAACCGTTGAACTTATCGGTGCGTCCTGCGCACCAAAAGGTAGTTATCCCATCGCTGGAACAACTGTGGTTGAAATCGGCGCGGAAGCTAAAGAACTATTATTGACGCCGGTCAAAGAACCAGAAGCCTTATTTCCCGAAGTTAGCGGGAAAAAAGACGGTCTGAAATTCGGCGAAAACAAAGCGTTTTTGGCAGGTGCCGCAGTAGCCGAACTCACCGGAGCCAAAAAAGGCTCAGCCTGGACAGGCTTTTAGTCAGGGCGAACCAACCAGCACCAAGCACAACGCACATCCAGCAACCAGGATCGCCGCGAGGGCGATCCTGGTTGCTTGTGCCGCGGTAGGCAGCGCCTGGGTCTCGGCGAAGCTGGTCGGCCACCCGTAAGCCCCAGTTGGAAAACATTGGACCGTAAAACTTGACTGCATCGCCGCCGTTGGCGATGCTGGCAGGCGCAGGGGACCGCTCGCGGCGGCTTGGTCGGATGCGCCAACGCAGCCACAAGCTTCGCGGGGAGCTGATCCCAGTCAAACGAGCAAGTAAGGAGCAACTAGACGATGCGAAAGCAGCGCAACATATTGGGGGTGGCGTGCGCGGTTATGGCACTGGCCGCACTCAGCCTCGCCGGGAGCGCCTCCGCGAAACTCACGGGCGAATACACGAAATTTGCCAATTGCCCGCGGACAAACCCTGAAGTTAACAAGTGCATCCAATCGGTCACCAACAGCGGGGAAGTCATCCTCGGCACCAAGAAAGTGCCGATCACAAACCCGGTGACCCTGCAGGGCGGCTTCACTACGCCGGTCGCGGAATTCTCCAAATTCGTCGCCGCGACCAACGGCATCACGCTCTCCAAAGCCGCTCAGTCGGTACCGGGCGGGCTGCTTGGCATCGTGCCGCCTGAAAAATCGCCGGCGCTGGTCAAACTGCTGTCGAAATTCTTCTTCGAAAACGCTCTGACCGGAGTCAACTCCACCCTGGAACTGGCTAAACCGGCGAGCGAAATCAAAATCAGCGAGCTCCACCTCGGTGAAGAAGAAGAAGTGGCGCTGAAACTGCCGGTCATGCTCCATCTCGAAAACCCGTTCCTGGGCAAAAGCTGCTTCGTCGGATCGACCAGCGCGCCGATCTACTGGGAACTGACGACCGGCTTCACCGCTCCGCCGAAACCGAATGAATCGATTCGTGGCTTCTCGGGCGAATTCAAATTCCTCGATGGCGGTAAAATTCTGCTCCTCAACAACGACAAACTCGTCGATAACGCCTGGGCTGCGCCTTCGGCCGTTGGCTGCGGGGGAATCCTCGGCTTCCTCGTCAATCCGATCATCAATGGGCAAATAGGGCTGCCTTCGGCGGCCGGTAAGAACACCTCGATTCTGAACAACACGGTCAGTCTCGCTACCGCTTTCGGGGTTGAACAGAACAACCTCGAAAACCCCTAGCCCGATCGCTTAACAAGGAGATGATGAGACGATGAATCGCAAAGTTAAAAGCGTCTTCCTGGGGGTGATCGCGGCGTTGGTAATCGGTGCCGTATTCGCCGGCAGCGCTGCTGCCGCCCCCAACTGGAAGTTCGAAGGAAAAGAACTCACCGGCACGGAAACGATCGTCGGTGCCGCATTTGAAAGCAGTCTGACCGTTCCCGGTCTGACGACCAAATGCGAAAATTTCCTCTACAAGCTGACGATCTCCAACAGCGCGGGGACCGGCAAAGGGGAAGTAACCGAAGTGCCGCTCTACAACTGCACCACGGACAGCAAAGCGTGCACGGTCGAAGCGATCGCTGCCGAAAAACTGCCCTGGCCAGCCAAATTGACGACGGTGTCGAGCCAAAACTACATCGTCATCGAAGGCGTCAAGGTCGGGATCCTCTACGCCGGTAAAGAATGCTCGGTGGGGGGGACCCTGGTGTCGGTCAAAGGCACAGCCGGTGGGCTGCTCGACAACGTTGCCGAAACGGCTACGTTTAATGCGGCCAGCTTCGCCGCGACGAAAACGGTGCTGATGGCCCTTGGCACCGCGATTGAATGGAAAGGCGTCTTCCCGACGGAAGCGTTCGAATGGCACCGAAACCAGCCACTGACGGTTTCCTAGTCTCGATGAGACGGATTGCGAGCGCCGGGGTCTCCCTGGCGCTCGCAATGGTGGCGTTGCTCGCCGTTTCGGGCTGCGGAGGAAGCTCCTCCGATGACACCAAGACGGCGAGCGCTCCGCCCTCCTCGACGTCTACCGAGGAAAGCACGACAACGCCCTCCTCTGCAGCGCAAGGCTCAAAGCCAAAGCAAAGCGCCGGCTCGCAGGGCTCCCCAGAAGGCAAGCAGGGCCCCAAGATCAAGCAGCCCAAAGGCGCTAAGGAATCGGCTCCCAGCTCCGAACAGCGTGAACACGCCGTGCTGGCCGACATGAGCATCTCCAGCCCCGCGATCAAAATAGTCGGAGGCGAAGTGCAAAAGCTCCCCAGCACCTACACCTGCGATGGCAAGAACAGCTGGCCCCAGCTCGACTGGACGGGCATCCCGCCCGACAGCGCCGAACTAGCCCTCTTCGTCATGAACGCCCAGCCGGTCAAAGGAAAACTCTTCGTCGACTGGGCCGTGAGCGGCATCGATCCCCAGACAGAAGGGGTAAAGGCTGGCGCCTTGCCCACAAGCGCGATCGTCGGCAAGAACAGCTTCGGGCACACGGGCTATGAAGTCTGCCCGCCCCACAAGAGCTCAGAAGACTTCATCTTCGCCGTCTACGCGCTGCCCAAGCCGATCGCGGCCTCAAAGGGCTTTGACTCGGTCGCTATGCGCGAAAAGGTCGTTGCGCAGGCCAGCAACGTCGGCTTGACGGCCGGTCGCTACGAACGCGGCTGAGGAAGGCGGCTCGCCCGTGGCGGGTTAGAAAACATTGCCCGGGGAAACTTGACTGTTCTTCATCGATACGCGATGCTCCTCAAATACACGGGCAGGGTTCTGCCTCGTGCTAACCGTAACTACAATAGTGAGAGGAATATCAACAACATGAAGCTCAGAAAGCATGGACTCAAGGCCCTTGGCCTGTCCTTTATCGCAGCGCTCAGCCTGATGGCGCTTACAGCCGCCGGTGCACAGGCGGCTGGCGAATGGAAAATCGAAACCAAAACGATGACGGAACTTGGGCTCACCGAAGAAGCTATTAAAGGAAAACTCGAGACTGGGGTTAAAAACATCCTCTTAGTTAAAACCCTGAATGTGAATATTTCATGTGCAGCTGTAGATACTTCTGCAAACGCCAAGATCCTTAAAGGTGGCACGCTTACTGGTTCGCTCATCTTCTTAACCTGCAAAGTGTTTGCGGATGAAGCAGGCGAACCAGAACTCACTGCCTGTGGAACTAAAAGCACTGGTGCCGCTGCAGGAGAAATTCAAACGGTAGCAGTCACAGGTGAAATCATCTTAAGCGGAGGAGAAAACTTCGTCTTAGTTAAACCGGTGAGTGGCACGACGTTCACTACGGTTGAACTAACAGGCGCGTCCTGCGCGGCGAAAGGCACGTACCCGATTACCGGTACGACTGTGGTTAAACTGGGTGTCGAAGCGAAAGAACTGTTACTGACACCGATCAAAGAATTCACCGGCGACGGTCTGAAATTCGGTGAAAACAAAGCGTTCCTTTTCGGAGCGGCCATTGCGGAACTCAACGGCGCAAAGTTGACAAAAATCTGGACCGGCTTTTAGCGGGTAGGAATTAGCACCAAGCAGCACTGAGCACACATATCCGGCAAGCCGGGATCGCCAAGAGCGATCCCGGCTCAGTCGGAGCCAGGGAAAGGGAGTCAGCAGATGTTGAGTAACAGGGGCAGAGGTTTGAACAGGGGAACACGCCGGGCGACCACGCGAGGTCGCTCTTTCGTCGTTGTGGTGGGCCTATGGGCTCTGGCTATGAGCGCCCTGCTCGGCGGTCCGGCCATGCCGGCCAGTGCCGCCACCTGCCCAAACGAATCACTCCGCAGCGCCCCCTCTCTTAACCTCCCCGATTGCCGCGCCTACGAACAGGCGAGCCCCACGAACAAGAACGGTCTCGACATCACCGGTATCTACCCGGTGGTGAAGTCCTCTCCCGGCGGCGACAGGGTTAGCTTCGCGGCGACCAATGGCCTGCCCGGCGGCACCGGCGCTCAGGAAGTGCCGCTTTACCTGGCCACCCGTGGTGCCACCAACTGGACGACCCAGGGCATCCTGGCGCCGGAGAGCACCGGACCCAATGGCCACGTGATCGGCTGGACGCCTGACTTCTCCCAGGTCTTCGACCGTGCCCAGACCCTCGATGGGCCGCCGACCGCGGCCCTTCTTTCGCGCTCGAGCCTCGACGGCTCACTAACGACGATCCTGCCCTACAGCGCCGAACTGGGCAGCGGCGGGATCGAGTACGCCGGCTCAAGCGCAGACAACTCAAAGCTCTTCTTCGAGGCCACCGGCGCCCAGCTCACCGCGGATGCCGCCCCAGGCAAGGACAACCTCTACGTCTGGAACACCGCCAGCAAAAAACTCAGCCTGGTCGGCATCCTGCCCAACGGCACAACTCCGCCCGGAGGCTCCTTCGCCGGCCCTTATGACTGGACCCGCGGCACCGCCCCCGCGAACCTCGCCCTGGGGGGCGCGATGCGCGCCTACTACACCCAAGACAACCACGCGATCTCCGCTGAGGGGAGCCGCGTCTACTTCACCGCCGGTGAAACCGGCCAGCTCTACCTGCGCCTGAACCCGACCCAAGCCCCAAGCCCGCTCGATGTCAACGACAAATGCACAAACCCCGCTCTTGCCTGCACGATCCAGGTCTCGGCCTCGCGAAAGACCGACGGCAAAGGGGAAGGGGGGCGCGACATAGCGGGATCTCGCCCAGCGGCCTTCATGGGCGCCACCCCCGACGGCTCAAAAGCCTTCTTCACCAGTTCTGAGAAGCTGACCAACGACGCCAACACCGGCCTTGAACCCTCACCGCCGGGGATCGCCCGGGCCAACCTCGATGGCACCGGGACGAACCTGAGCTTCCTTCCCACCCATGCACTAGGGCTCGCTGTGGACAGCTCCCACATCTACTGGGCCGACCCGAAAGCCGATGCGATCGGCCGGGCCAACCTCGACGGCACAGCGCCCAATCCAGCCTTCATAACGGGCGCCGATAACCCGCAGGACGTAACGGTGGACTCCGAACACATCTACTGGACCAACGCCGGTGATGAAAAAGAAGAAACCGGGACGATCGGCCGGGCCAACCTCGACGGCACGGGGGCAAGCCAGAGCTTCATCACCGGGGCGACCAACCCGCGAGGGATCGACGTTGATGCCGCGCATATCTATTGGGTTAATGGGGGGACCGAAACAGTCGCCCGGGCGAACCTGGACGGCAATGCTGCCAGCGTGGAAGAAGAATTCCTTCATGGGGCATCGGGAGACGTCGCGGCTAGCGCGACGAAGATCTACTTCTCGCGGACCAGCGGGATCGACGGTTTCATTCGCTGGGCGAACCTGGATGGCAGCGGAGATGACACGATCGTGACGGTGCCGGGGGCGGATAAACCCCCCGCAGGCCTGGCACTAGACGGCTCCCATCTCTACTGGACCAACCCGGGCACAGGCGCAATCGGGCGTTCCAACCTCGATGGCACGAGTCCAGAGCAGGCATTCATAACCGGTGCCGAGCACCCCCAGGGCCTGGCCACAGACGCCGGCCATATCTACTGGTCGGCCAACCAAGAAGATCAGCCCAACCCCGGCAACGACCTCTATAGCTACGACGCCAAAAGCGGCGAACTGGTCGACTTGATCCCGAAAGGACCGAACAACCTCAACCCCAACGGGGCAGAAGTGAAGGGCATCCTCGGCAGCTCCGACGACGGCAGCTACGTCTACTTCGCCGCCAACGGCATCTTGTCAACCGTGCCCAACGCACAGGGAGAAAGCGCGGTGGCGGGGAGCTGTCATGGGACGCTGAGTTCAGAAACCGGCGAATGCAACCTCTACCTGCTGCACGAAGGGGCGATCAGCTTCATCGCCGTGCTTGCCAATGGAAACGAAGTCCGCACCGATGCGGCAAACTGGACCGGCACGCCAACGGGCGGCTTCGCCAGTGTCTTCCGCTTCCAAAAGACCGCCCGGGTAACCGCCGACGGCCAGACCCTGCTGTTTCGCTCCCAGCGCCAGCTGAGCGCCTATGACAACGAAGGAAAGCCCGAGCTCTACCGCTACCGGGTGGGAGAGCCGGGGCTGCTTTGCATCTCCTGTGACCCGCTTGGCAAAGCGCCGGTGAGCGCCTTGCCGAACACGGTCGAGAACCCCAACTTGATTCCCTCGCCGCCCGCCTCGACCCTCTCGCGCGAACTCTCGGCGGACGGTAACCGGATCTTCTTCGAATCGACCGACGCGCTGGTGGCGGCCGATAAAAACGATCTCGGGGGCCCCACGGATAAATGCCCAGAAGTCGGTTCCGAACTGCAGAAATACCGTGCCTGTCAGGATGTCTATGAGTGGGAGGCGGCCGGCACCGGCTCATGTCAGAGCAAAGCCCAAAACGGCGGCTGTCTGTATTTGCTCTCAACCGGCCAGGAACCCGAACCCTCCTTCTTCGTCGATGCCTCGCCCAGCGGCAACGACGTCTTCCTGATCACCCGCTCAGCCCTGGTGCGCCAAGACGGCGATCAGTTGATGGACGTCTATGACGCCCGGGTCAACGGGGGTCTTGCCTCCCAAAACCAGCCGCCGCCGCCGATCTGCGAAGCAGAAGGCTGCAAGCCCGGCCTCTCCCTGCCGCCGGCCTCCGAGACTCCTGGTAGCTCGGTCTTCAACGGTCCGGCCAACCCCAAACACACCCGCCACAAAAAGAAGCACAAGCAGCAGGGCAAGCACAAACATAAAAAGCAGCACAAAGGCAAAGGACACCAGCACCGAAATACCCACAAGAGCGGGAGGGCGAGCCGATGAGGACGATAAGAACCTGCATCTCCTTGTTTTGCCTGGGCGCCTGCCTGCTCGCCCCCACCCAGGCACTTGCGGCAGAACCCCCGGAACCGAAACCAGTCTGGGAGATCGTTGCCCTGCCGATGCCCACCAACTTCGAGCCGGGAGCGAGTGGCAACCTGGTTACCGGCCCGATGTATTTCATCTACGCGGTGAACGTCGGCGGCAAAGCCAGTTCCGGCCCAATCACCTTCTCCGCCAAGTTCCCTGCCGGCCTTACCCCCGGCAAAGCCGGAGAGGCAACCGGGGATCCGGGCGCCACCAAACCGAGCTGCGAAAAAGTCGGAGCAGACGAAACCCTCTGCACGGCTGCGGGACCGATCCAGCCCGGCCAGTGGCTGGGCGCTCGTATCCCCGTCGACGTCTCGGCCCCCGCTGGGAGCACGATCAGCCCCGAAGTGAGCATCAGCGGCGGCGGCGCGGTGGAAGCAACCGCTGAATCGCCGACGAAAATCGATGCCGACCCACCGACCTTCGGCTTTCTCCCTGGCCCAGCCGGTCTCAGCACCCCCTCTACCAACACCGACGGCTCACCGGCCACCCAGGCTGGTTCACACCCCTACCAACTGACCGTCAACCTCGCCTTCCCGGTCGAACAATCGGGCTCGGGTCTGCTCACCGGCGCCGGACACCTGCACGACCTCACCACCGACCTGCCTCCGGGCATAGTCGGCAACCCCACCGCCACGCCGGAACTGTGCACCGAGTCCCAGTTGACCAGCAAACCCCACTGTCCTATCTCCACTCAGGTGGGCGTAATGAGCGTGGTTACTGACACCGGCACTCCGATCATCAGCAACACAGGCCTTTACAACATGGTGCCGCCGCGGGGAACCCCGGCCGAGCTCGCCTTTGACGCGGTCGGCGTCGGCGTCTACGTCCATCTGACCGCCAGCCTCAGAAGCGACGGGAACTACGGCATTTCGACCACTGCCAATGACATCCTCGCCCTCCCTGGCAACCCCGCCTTCAGCGCCCAGGCGCAGATCTGGGGCGACCCCTCAAGTGCCAGCCACAACCGTATCCGCGGTGCCTGTCGCGATGAAGTCGCAGTCTGCTCGGTAACGCCCCAGAAAACGGCGTTTTTGACGATGCCTACCGCCTGCACGCCCTCGATCGCCACCCACGCGCGGGCAGACAGCTGGGAGCATCCCGGCGTCTTTAAAGAAGCAAGCTATGAGAGCACCGATCTCGCCGACCATCCGGTCGGCATCGAAGGCTGCAACCAGCTCGCCTTCAAACCGACGATCAAAGCCAAACCCACCACCAACCTCGCCGACAGCCCCTCGGGCCTCGAAGCGACCCTGCACCAGCCCCAGAACTTCGACCTCAAAGGCCTCTCCACCGCGGCGCTGAAAGACGCGACGGTGACCCTGCCCGAGGGGATGGCGGTAAATCCCTCCTCCGGGGACGGCCTCGGTGTTTGCACGCCGGAGCAGATCGGACTCACGAGCGGCGTGGGGCAGACCCCGATCCACTTCTCAAAGGCACCGCCGGCCTGCCCTGACGCATCCAAGTTCGGCAGCGTTGAAGTCTCCACGCCGGTGCTCGATCACGCCCTTCCGGGCGCGATCTACGTCGCCAAGCCCTTCGCCAACCCCTTCGGCACGCTGCTGGCGGTCTATTTGACCGTCAACGACTCCCAGACCGGGATCGTCGCCAAGTTCGCCGGGCGGGTGCAGGCAAACCCGATCACCGGCCAGCTCTCCAGCACCTTCACCGAAAACCCCCAGCTGCCACTCGAAGACCTCCGTGTTCGTATCTTCGGCGGCGCCCGCGCGGCCCTGCGCACCCCGCCCACCTGCGCGACCTACACCACAACCACGGCCCTGAGGCCCTGGAGCAGCCCCGAAGGCGCCGATGCCAACCCCAGCGATCCCTTCTCGATTAGTGCTGCGCCGGGCGCCGGGCCCTGCCCGGCCACGGTGGCCGCTGCGCCCAACCACCCGAGCTTCAGCGCCGGCATGATCTCTCCCCAGGCAGCCACCTACAGTCCCTTCGTCTTGAAGGTCGCCCGCGAGGACGCTTCTCAGCCGCTGGTGAAATTCGAAACAACCCTGCCGCCGGGGCTAACCGCCAAGCTGGCCGGCATTCCCTACTGCTCAGAGGCCCAGATCGTCGCCGCCAAAGCACGCAATCACCCCAACGAAGGCATCCTCGAGCAGCAAAGCCCCAGCTGTCCCGCGGCCTCAGAAGTCGGCACCGTAGATGCTGCCGCCGGCGCGGGCCCAAGCCCGCTGCACGTCGGCGGCCACGTCTACCTAGCCGGCCCCTACAAAGGCGCCCCGCTCAGCTTCGTGATCATCACCCCGGCCGTCGCCGGGCCCTTCGACCTCGGCGCGGTAGTAGTAAGGACCGCCGCCTATATCGATCCCGAAACGGCCCTGGTGCGCGCGGTTTCGGATCCCGCACCGACGATCCTCTCCGGCATCCCGCTCGATCTGCGCTCGATCTCGGTGCGTCTTGGGCGCCCGCAGTTCATGCTCAATCCCACCAGCTGCGATCCATCGACGGTCTCGGCCACGGCGATCTCGGCCCTTGGCCAAGCCGCCTCTCTCTCAAGCCGCTTCCAGGTCGGTGGCTGCGCGGCACTGGCCTATAAGCCCAAGCTCTCGATCGACCTAAAAGGCCCGACCAAGCGTGGCGGGCACCCGGCGCTTACGGCAGTGGCGCGCTTCGGCAAAGGCCAGGCCAACACCGCCCGCGCCTCAGTCGCCCTGCCGCACTCGGAGTTCCTCGACCAAGCCCACATCGGCACCGTCTGCACCCGAGTGCAGTTCGCCGCAACCCAGTGCCCCAAAGCTTCGATCTACGGCTTTGCCAAAGCCACTACGCCGCTGCTTGACAAACCGCTAAGCGGCCCGGTCTACCTGCGATCCTCCTCCCATGAACTCCCCGATCTTGTCGCCGACCTACAGGGCCAGGTAAACGTCGTCTTGGACGGCAGGATCGACTCCCAAAACGGCGGCATCCGCAGCACCTTCGAAGCCGTCCCCGACCAGCCGGTTTCCAAGTTCGTCTTGGAAATGCGCGGCGGCCGCAAGGGCCTTCTCATCAACAGCACCAACCTCTGCGCCAAACCCAACTACGCGGCGGCGAAGCTAAACGGCCAAAACGGCAAGCTTCATGACTTCCGCATCAAGCTCAAAAACGACTGCGGTGGGTCGGGTAAGAAGTAGAAGCCGCAGTGGAGCGGGGGAGAGGTGCGGTGGTGTGTTCACCGCTCCCTCAGAGGCTGGGGAGTCTGCCGCTAACGGCGAACGTTGTTGCTTCCAATCGCAGCCCTCATAACAGCATCGCTCAGAATATCTTGACTGCCGACTCGCCAGCATGAGATGCTCGCTGGGCGGCCTTCTTGGGTCGCGCCAAGGCAACTACCAGCGAGAGGAACAAGATGAACCAGCGAAGGCACGGACTGAAGGTGCTTGGCGTTTCCCTGATCGCGGCACTCGGCCTGATGGCGTTCGGCGCTGCAGGTGCGCAGGCCTCGGGGGAATGGAGGATCGGCGGGAAAACAATGTCGGAACTAGGGCTTACCGAAGAAACGGTCACGGGGAAAATAGAGCCAGAAACGAAAGGTAAACTCTTAGTCAAAGCTCTTAATCTTTACATCACGTGTCCCACAATTCACGTCAATGGAGTGCTTTTAGTCGGTCCTCCGGCTTCAGTTCACGGCACAACGACGTTCTTAACTTGCACAGTGCGTTCAATTTCACCCGACGAACCACTGACTGCTTGCGGCGTTAAAAGCACCGGTGAAGCAGCCGGCGTAATTAAAACGGCAAAAATTAATGGCGAAGTCATTTTAAGCGGTGCTGAAAATATTGTTTTATTCAAACCTTCATCTGGTACGACCTTCACAACGATCGAACTCACAGGCGAAGGCTGCGCTTCAAAGGGCTTGTACCTGATACCCGGTACTTCGGTATTCAAACTTGGCGCAGAAGCCAAAGAAATGTTAATTCTATCGCTCCCGGAATTCGCCGGCGACGGCCTGAAATTCGGTGAACCCAAAGCCCTCTTTGATGCTGCTGGGCTTGTCGAACTCAGTGGAGCCAAAAAAGGATCAGCCTGGACAGGTGTCTAGTAAGCAGGAGCTAGCACCAGGCAGCAACGAGCACACATATCCGGCAAGCCGGGATCGCCTAGAGATCCCGGCTTGCCGGCGGTCAAGCGAGGTCGCCCTCTTGCCGTTGTCGCAGGCCTATCGGGCTCTGGCTATGAGCGCCCTGCTCGGCGGTACCGGTCATGGCTGGGCTGTCTCAATGAAGTTTGAAGAATCGGCGCCGGAACCAGCGAGACTGCTTCGCTAGTGCTGAGTCCTATCGTACCGGCGGGGAACTAATTTGTTCTTTAATAGTACGTATCGCAAGATAGAAAACGGTCAGTGAAAAAACTTGACCAGCCCTTTTGAATGCGCCATGCTGCGCAGCGCGTGGACGCTTAATCCGCGTGACCGTAACTACAAAGTGAGAGGAACATCAAGAATGAAGCTTAGAAAGCATGGACTCAGGGCCATTGGGCTGTCCTTGATCGCGGCGCTTAGCGTGATGGCGTTCAGCGCTGCAGGCGCTCAGGCTGCTGGTGAATGGAAAATCGGCGGCAAAACAATGTCGGAACTAAAACTGACAGAAGAAACGGCCACGGGTAAACTAGAGGCGGTGCCGAAAAGTAAACTCTTAGTCAAAGCTCTTAATCTGAGCATCTCATGCCCTACGCTTCACGTCAATGGAGTGCTTTTAGTCGGGCCTCCGGCCTCAGTTCACGGCACAACGACGTTCTTAGAATGCAAAGTGTTTTCACATGAACCCGAAACGGAACTGAGTGCTTGCGGCGTGAATAGCGCCGGTGAAGCAGCCGGTGTAATTAAAACGGCAAAAATTAATGGCGAAGTTATTTTAAGCGGTGCTGAAAATATTGTTTTATTCAAACCTTCATCTGGTACGACCTTCACAACTGTTGAAATTACAGGAAAAGGCTGTGCCCTAGCAAACTCGTACCCGATAACCGGTACTTCGGTATTCAAACTTGGCGCAGAAGCCAAAGAAATGTTAATTCTGTCGCTACCGGAATTCGCCGGCGACGGCCTGAGGTTTGGTGAACCCAAAGCCAACCTTGTTGGCTCTGCGCTTGCCGAACTCAGTGGAGCCAAAAAAGGATCAGCCTGGACAGGCTTTTAGTAGGTAAGAACTAGCAGCACCGAACAAAGCAGTACCGAGCACACATATCTGGCAAGCCGGGATCGCCAAGGGCGATCCCGGCTCAGCCGGAGCCAGGGAAAGGGAGTCAGCAGATGTCGAGTAACAGGGGCAGAGGTTTGAGTAGGGGAACACGCCGGGCGACCATGCGAGGTCGCCCTCTCGCCGTTGTCGTGGGCCTATGGGCTCTGGCCATGAGCGCCCTGCTCGGCGGCTCGGCGATACCGGCCACCGCTGCGAATTGTCCCAACGAGGCCCTGCGCAGCGGCTCTTCCTCCGCCAACCTCCCCGATTGCCGCGCCTACGAACAGGCAAGCCCTACGAACAAGAACGGCCTTGATATCACCGGTATCTACCCGGTGGTGAAGTCCTCTCCCAGCGGGGACAGGGTTAGCTTCGCGGCGACCAATGGCCTGCCCGGCGGCGCCGGCGCTCAGGAAGTGCCGCTCTACCTGGCCACCCGCGGTGCTGCCAACTGGACAACCCAAGGCATCCTGGCGCCAGAGAGCACCGGACCCAATGGCCACGTCATCGGTTGGACGCCTGACTTCTCCCAGGTCTTCGACCGCGCCCAAACCCTCGACGGGCCTCCAACTACCGCCCTTCTTTCGCGCTCGAGCCTCGACGGCTCACTTACGACGATTCTGCCTTATACCGCCCAACTTGGAATCGAGTATGCCGGCGCAAGCGCCGACAACTCAAAGCTCTTCTTCGAGGCCACTGGCGCCCAGCTCACCACGGATGCCGCCCCGAGCAAGGACAACCTCTATGCCTGGGACACGGCCAGCAAAAAACTCAGCCTGGTCGGCATCCTGCCCAACGGCACGACCCCGCCCGGAGGCTCCTTCGCCGGTCCGTATGACTGGACCCGCGGCACCGCCCCCGCGAACCTCGCCCTGGGCGGCGCGATGCGCGCCTACTACACCCAAGACAACCACGCGATCTCCGCTGACGGGAGCCGGGTCTATTTCACCGCCGGTGAAACCGGCCAGCTCTACCTGCGCTTGAACCCGACCCAGGAAGAAAGCCCGATCGTCGCGGGCAAATGCACGAAACCCGAGCTTGCCTGCACGATCCAGGTATCGGCCTCGCGAAAGACCGACGGCAAAGGGGAAGGGGGGCGCGACATAGCGGGGGCCCGCCCGGCTGCCTTCATGGGCGCCACCCCCGATGGCTCCAACGTCTTCTTCACCAGCTCTGAGAAGCTGACCAACGACGCCAACACCGGCCTCGAACCCTCGCCGCCGGGGATCGCCCGGGCCAACCTCGATGGCAGCGGGACGAACCTGAACTTCCTCCTTGGTCATGGGCTTGGGATCGCGGTGGACGGCTCCCACATCTACTGGGCCGACACGAAAGCCGATGCGATCGGCCGGGCCAGCCTCGACGGCACCGCAGCTAACCCGACCTTCATAACGGGCGCCGATAACCCACAGGGGGTCGCGGTGGACTCCGAACACATCTACTGGACCAACGCGGCCGACGAAAAAGAAGGAACCGGGACGATTGGGCGGGCAAACCTCGACGGCACAGGGGCAGACCAGAGCTTCATCGCCGGGGCGACCAACCCGCGGGGGATCGACGTCGATGCTGCGCATATCTATTGGGCGAATGCGGGAACCACGGGGGCTACTCACACCCTCAGTCGCGCTCTGCTTAACGGCACAAGCGTCGAGCCTGCCTTCATCCAGCTCGGTAACCAAGACACGCCTCAAGGGGTCGCCGTCAGCAACGCTCAGATCTGTTGGGCGGATGACAACTCGAGCAGCGGCGGCAACGGCTTTATCGCCTGTCGCCACATCGATGGGACCGAAGAAACCTTCGTCCTTCTTGGCAAAGGAGTTCGTCCATGGGGGGTAGGAATCGAGGGGGCTCACATCTATTGGGCGAGCAATGGAACCAACGCGATCGGTCGTGCTGATCTCGACCTAACAAATGCCAACCAGGCATTCATAACCGGTGCCGAGCACCCCCAGGGCCTGGCCACAGACGCCGGCCATATCTACTGGTCGGCCAACCAAGAAGATCAGCCCAACCCCGGCAACGACCTCTATAGCTACGACGCCAAAAGCGGCGAACTGGTCGACTTGATCCCGAAAGGACCGAACAACCTCAACCCCAACGGGGCAGAAGTGAAGGGCATCCTCGGCAGCTCCGACGACGGCAGCTACGTCTACTTCGCCGCCAACGGCATCTTGTCAACCGTGCCCAACGCACAGGGAGAAAGCGCGGTGGCGGGGAGCTGTCATGGGACGCTGAGTTCAGAAACCGGCGAATGCAACCTCTACCTGCTGCACGAAGGGGCGATCAGCTTCATCGCTGTGCTTGCCAACGGGAACGATATTCATACCGATGCGGCGAACTGGACTGGCACGCCAACGGGCGGCTTTCCCAGCATCTTTCGCTTCCAAAAGACCGCGCGGGTAACGCCCGATGGCCAGACCCTGCTGTTTCGCTCCCAGCGCCAGCTGAGCGCCTATGACAACGAAGGAAAGCCCGAGCTCTACCGCTACCGAGTGGGAGAGCCGGAGTTGCTTTGCATCTCCTGTGACCCGCTTGGCAAAGCGCCGGTGAGCGCCTTGCCGAACACGATCGAGACCCCCCACTTGATTCCCTCAGTGCCCGCCTCGACCCTCTCGCGCGAACTCTCGGCGGACGGTAACCGGATCTTCTTCGAATCGACCGACGCGCTGGTGGCGGCCGATAAAAACGATCTCGGGGGCCCCACGGATAAATGCCCAGAAGTCGGTTCCGAACTGCAGAAATACCGTGCCTGTCAGGATGTCTATGAGTGGGAGGCGGCCGGCACCGGCTCATGTCAGAGCAAAGCCCAAAACGGCGGCTGTCTGTATTTGCTCTCAACCGGCCAGGAACCCGAACCCTCCTTCTTCGTCGATGCCTCGCCCAGCGGCAACGACGTCTTCCTGATCACCCGCTCAGCCCTGGTGCGCCAAGACGGCGATCAGTTGATGGACGTCTATGACGCCCGGGTCAACGGGGGTCTTGCCTCCCAAAACCAGCCGCCGCCGCCGATCTGCGAAGCAGAAGGCTGCAAGCCCGGCCTCTCCCTGCCGCCGGCCTCCGAGACTCCTGGTAGCTCGGTCTTCAACGGTCCGGCCAACCCCAAACACACCCGCCACAAAAAGAAGCACAAGCAGCAGGGCAAGCACAAACATAAAAAGCAGCACAAAGGCAAAGGACACCAGCACCGAAATACCCACAAGAGCGGGAGGGCGAGCCGATGAGGACGATAAGAACCTGCATCTCCTTGTTTTGCCTGGGCGCCTGCCTGCTCGCCCCCACCCAGGCACTTGCGGCAGAACCCCCGGAACCGAAACCAGTCTGGGAGATCGTTGCCCTGCCGATGCCCACCAACTTCGAGCCGGGAGCGAGTGGCAACCTGGTTACCGGCCCGATGTATTTCATCTACGCGGTGAACGTCGGCGGCAAAGCCAGTTCCGGCCCAATCACCTTCTCCGCCAAGTTCCCTGCCGGCCTTACCCCCGGCAAAGCCGGAGAGGCAACCGGGGATCCGGGCGCCACCAAACCGAGCTGCGAAAAAGTCGGAGCAGACGAAACCCTCTGCACGGCTGCGGGACCGATCCAGCCCGGCCAGTGGCTGGGCGCTCGTATCCCCGTCGACGTCTCGGCCCCCGCTGGGAGCACGATCAGCCCCGAAGTGAGCATCAGCGGCGGCGGCGCGGTGGAAGCAACCGCTGAATCGCCGACGAAAATCGATGCCGACCCACCGACCTTCGGCTTTCTCCCTGGCCCAGCCGGTCTCAGCACCCCCTCTACCAACACCGACGGCTCACCGGCCACCCAGGCTGGTTCACACCCCTACCAACTGACCGTCAACCTCGCCTTCCCGGTCGAACAATCGGGCTCGGGTCTGCTCACCGGCGCCGGACACCTGCACGACCTCACCACCGACCTGCCTCCGGGCATAGTCGGCAACCCCACCGCCACGCCGGAACTGTGCACCGAGTCCCAGTTGACCAGCAAACCCCACTGTCCTATCTCCACTCAGGTGGGCGTAATGAGCGTGGTTACTGACACCGGCACTCCGATCATCAGCAACACAGGCCTTTACAACATGGTGCCGCCGCGGGGAACCCCGGCCGAGCTCGCCTTTGACGCGGTCGGCGTCGGCGTCTACGTCCATCTGACCGCCAGCCTCAGAAGCGACGGGAACTACGGCATTTCGACCACTGCCAATGACATCCTCGCCCTCCCTGGCAACCCCGCCTTCAGCGCCCAGGCGCAGATCTGGGGCGACCCCTCAAGTGCCAGCCACAACCGTATCCGCGGTGCCTGTCGCGATGAAGTCGCAGTCTGCTCGGTAACGCCCCAGAAAACGGCGTTTTTGACGATGCCTACCGCCTGCACGCCCTCGATCGCCACCCACGCGCGGGCAGACAGCTGGGAGCATCCCGGCGTCTTTAAAGAAGCAAGCTATGAGAGCACCGATCTCGCCGACCATCCGGTCGGCATCGAAGGCTGCAACCAGCTCGCCTTCAAACCGACGATCAAAGCCAAACCCACCACCAACCTCGCCGACAGCCCCTCGGGCCTCGAAGCGACCCTGCACCAGCCCCAGAACTTCGACCTCAAAGGCCTCTCCACCGCGGCGCTGAAAGACGCGACGGTGACCCTGCCCGAGGGGATGGCGGTAAATCCCTCCTCCGGGGACGGCCTCGGTGTTTGCACGCCGGAGCAGATCGGACTCACGAGCGGCGTGGGGCAGACCCCGATCCACTTCTCAAAGGCACCGCCGGCCTGCCCTGACGCATCCAAGTTCGGCAGCGTTGAAGTCTCCACGCCGGTGCTCGATCACGCCCTTCCGGGCGCGATCTACGTCGCCAAGCCCTTCGCCAACCCCTTCGGCACGCTGCTGGCGGTCTATTTGACCGTCAACGACTCCCAGACCGGGATCGTCGCCAAGTTCGCCGGGCGGGTGCAGGCAAACCCGATCACCGGCCAGCTCTCCAGCACCTTCACCGAAAACCCCCAGCTGCCACTCGAAGACCTCCGTGTTCGTATCTTCGGCGGCGCCCGCGCGGCCCTGCGCACCCCGCCCACCTGCGCGACCTACACCACAACCACGGCCCTGAGGCCCTGGAGCAGCCCCGAAGGCGCCGATGCCAACCCCAGCGATCCCTTCTCGATTAGTGCTGCGCCGGGCGCCGGGCCCTGCCCGGCCACGGTGGCCGCTGCGCCCAACCACCCGAGCTTCAGCGCCGGCATGATCTCTCCCCAGGCAGCCACCTACAGTCCCTTCGTCTTGAAGGTCGCCCGCGAGGACGCTTCTCAGCCGCTGGTGAAATTCGAAACAACCCTGCCGCCGGGGCTAACCGCCAAGCTGGCCGGCATTCCCTACTGCTCAGAGGCCCAGATCGTCGCCGCCAAAGCACGCAATCACCCCAACGAAGGCATCCTCGAGCAGCAAAGCCCCAGCTGTCCCGCGGCCTCAGAAGTCGGCACCGTAGATGCTGCCGCCGGCGCGGGCCCAAGCCCGCTGCACGTCGGCGGCCACGTCTACCTAGCCGGCCCCTACAAAGGCGCCCCGCTCAGCTTCGTGATCATCACCCCGGCCGTCGCCGGGCCCTTCGACCTCGGCGCGGTAGTAGTAAGGACCGCCGCCTATATCGATCCCGAAACGGCCCTGGTGCGCGCGGTTTCGGATCCCGCACCGACGATCCTCTCCGGCATCCCGCTCGATCTGCGCTCGATCTCGGTGCGTCTTGGGCGCCCGCAGTTCATGCTCAATCCCACCAGCTGCGATCCATCGACGGTCTCGGCCACGGCGATCTCGGCCCTTGGCCAAGCCGCCTCTCTCTCAAGCCGCTTCCAGGTCGGTGGCTGCGCGGCACTGGCCTATAAGCCCAAGCTCTCGATCGACCTAAAAGGCCCGACCAAGCGTGGCGGGCACCCGGCGCTTACGGCAGTGGCGCGCTTCGGCAAAGGCCAGGCCAACACCGCCCGCGCCTCAGTCGCCCTGCCGCACTCGGAGTTCCTCGACCAAGCCCACATCGGCACCGTCTGCACCCGAGTGCAGTTCGCCGCAACCCAGTGCCCCAAAGCTTCGATCTACGGCTTTGCCAAAGCCACTACGCCGCTGCTTGACAAACCGCTAAGCGGCCCGGTCTACCTGCGATCCTCCTCCCATGAACTCCCCGATCTTGTCGCCGACCTACAGGGCCAGGTAAACGTCGTCTTGGACGGCAGGATCGACTCCCAAAACGGCGGCATCCGCAGCACCTTCGAAGCCGTCCCCGACCAGCCGGTTTCCAAGTTCGTCTTGGAAATGCGCGGCGGCCGCAAGGGCCTTCTCATCAACAGCACCAACCTCTGCGCCAAACCCAACTACGCGGCGGCGAAGCTAAACGGCCAAAACGGCAAGCTTCATGACTTCCGCATCAAGCTCAAAAACGACTGCGGTGGGTCGGGTAAGAAGTAGAAGCCGCAGTGGAGCGGGGGAGAGGTGCGGTGGTGTGTTCACCGCTCCCTCAGAGGCTGGGGAGTCTGCCGCTAACGGCGAACGTTGTTGCTTCCAATCGCAGCCCTCATAACAGCATCGCTCAGAATATCTTGACTGCCGACTCGCCAGCATGAGATGCTCGCTGGGCGGCCTTCTTGGGTCGCGCCAAGGCAACTACCAGCGAGAGGAACAAGATGAACCAGCGAAGGCACGGACTGAAGGTGCTTGGCGTTTCCCTGATCGCGGCACTCGGCCTGATGGCGTTCGGCGCTGCAGGTGCGCAGGCCTCGGGGGAATGGAGGATCGGCGGGAAAACAATGTCGGAACTAGGGCTTACCGAAGAAACGGTCACGGGGAAAGCCGAGGCAGGGGTAAAAGAGATCCTCTTAGTCAAAACCTTGAATATCCAAAAGAGCTGCACGGGTTTCGACATCCAAAGTGTCACAATTTCCCCATCGGGCAAAGGAAAAGGCGCAGTGCGCCTCTTAGGCTGCAAAGTATTCGCCGATGAAGCCGGCGAAGCGGAACTGACTGCTTGCGGCGTTAAAAGCACAGGTCAAGAAGCCGGAGTAATTCAGACTGAACTGATAGGTGGAGAAATCGTCTTAAGCGGTGGAGTGAACTACGTCTTATTCAAACCCGCAAGCGGTACATCCTTTACCACCATCGAACTCACCGGCGCATCCTGCGCCCCTAAAGGTACGTACCCAATTACGGGCACGGTCGTGGCCGAACTAGGCGCAGAAGCCAAAGAACTGTTACTTAAACCGATTAAAGAATTCACCGGTGATGGTCTGAAATTCGGCGAAAACAAAGCCTTCCTTATCGGTTCCGGACTTGCAGAACTCACCGGAGCAAAAAAAGGATCGGCCTGGACTGGCTTTTAGTCAAGCAGCAAGCAACTCCGAGCACACACGCACCTCCATTGAGCCGGGATTATCACAAGGGCGATCCCGGCTCAATGGACAAGGACGACGCTAAGCGGCTAACGGCGTTCGAGCAGCTCAACGACGTGGAAGTGGGTGAGGCAGGGCAGCCCCGGGAGCTGGCGGGACCGCTTGGCCTAGGGACAGGAGAGCACCGCTCGCTCTACGCGTGGGAACCAATTTGTTCTTTAATGGTACGCATCGCAAGATAGAAAACGGCTGGTGAAAAAATTTGACCGGCCGTCATGAATGCGCCAAGCTCGCAGCGCGTGGATGCTTTATCCGCGTGACCGTAACTACAAAGTGAGAGGAACATCAAGAATGAAGCTTAGAAAGCATGGACTCAGGGCCATTGGGTTGTCCTTGATCGCGGCGCTTAGCCTGATGGCGTTCACCGCCGTCAGCGCTCAGGCAGCTGGAGAATGGAAAATCGGGGGAAAAACGATGTCGGAACTAAAACTGACAGAAGAAACGGTCACCGGTAAAGTAGAGCCAGAATTGCCATTGAAACTTTTAATCAAAGCTCTTAATATTTACCTCACGTGTCCCACAATTCACGTCAATGGAGTGCTTTTAGTCGGTCCTGTGGCTTCAGTTCACGGCACAACGACGTTCTTAACTTGCACAGTGCGTTCAATTTCACCCGACGAAGAATTGAAAGCTTGTGGCGTTAAAAGCACCGGTCAGGCAGCCGGAGTGATTGCAACGGCAAAAATTAATGGTGAAGTCATTTTAAGCGGTGCGGAAAATGTCGTTTTATTTAAACCATCATCTGGTACGACCTTCACAACTGTCGAAATCACAGGCGCAAGCTGCGCTGTAAAAGGCACGTACCCGATCACCGGTACTTCGGTATTCAAACTTGGGGCAGAAGCCAAAGAACTGTTAATTTTGTCCATAGAATTCGCTGGTGACGGTCTGAAATTCGGTGAATCCAAAGCCATCCTTGATGGTTCTGCGCTTGCCGAACTCACCGGAGCTAAAAAAGGATCAGCCTGGACAGGCTTTTAATAGATAGGAACTAGCAGCACTGAGCACACATATCCGGCAAGCCGGGATCGCCAAGGGCGATCCCGGCTCAGCCGGAGCCAGGGAAAGGGGAGTCAGCAGATGTCGAGTAACAGGGGGCCGAGGTTTGAGCAGGGATGATGTCGGGCGACCAGACGCGGTCGCCCTCTTGCCGTTCTTGCGGGCCTATGAGCACTTGCCCTGAGCGCCTTGTTCGGTGGTCCGGCTATGGTGGCCAGCGCTGCCACCTGTCCCAACGAGGCCCTGCGCAGCGGCTCTTCCTCCGCCAACCTCCCCGATTGCCGCGCCTACGAACAGACAAGCCCTACGAACAAGAACGGCCTTGATATCACCGGTATCTACCCGGTGGTGAAGTCCTCTCCCAGCGGGGACAGGGTTAGCTTCGCGGCGACCAATGGCCTGCCCGGCGGCGCCGGCGCTCAGGAAGTGCCGCTCTACCTGGCTACCCGCGGTGCTGCCAACTGGACAACCCAAGGCATCCTGGCGCCAGAGAGCACCGGACCCAACGGCCACGTGATCGGCTGGACGCCTGATTTCTCCCAAGTCTTCGACCGCGCCCAAACCCTCGACGGGCCTCCGACCGCAGCCCTTCTTTCGCGCTCGAGCCTCGACGGCTCATTGACGACGATTCTGCCTCATACCGCCCAACTAGGCAGCGGCGGGGTCGAGTACGCCGGCTCAAGTGCCGACAACTTTCGATCAACAGCACCAATCTCTGCGCCAAACCGAACTACGCGGCGGCGAAGCTCGGCAAGCTTCAGGACTTCCGCGTGTCGCTTAAAAACGACTGCGGTGGGCGGGTAAGAAGAAGTAGTAAGCCGGGCGCCGGCAGGTAGGAGGTGTGCCTGTCGGCCTCGCAGAGGACTAGAAATCTCTGCCGCTAGCTGTGAACGTGGTTGCTCTCAATTCGCAGTGCGTATAGCAATATGCTCAGATTCTCTTGACCCGTAGCTCGTCAGCGTGAGATGCTGGCTAGGCGGCCTTCCTGGGTCGCGTAAGGCAACCACGGCGAGAGGACAAGATGAACCAGAGAAGGCACGGACTGAAGGTGCTTGGCGTTCCCTGATCGCGGCGCTCGGCCTGATGGCGATTGGTGCCGCCGGCGCTCAGGCTACCGGGGAATGGAAAATCGGGGGTAAAACGATGACGGAACTGGGGATTAAAGAAGAAACTGTGACGGGAAAACTCGAGGCAGGAGTCAAAGCTTTACTCTTAGTCAAAACCTTGAACGTTGAGATTGACTGCACAAGTTTCGATGTCTCAACAGGTCATATCAAATCAGGAGGAACACAGGAGTGGTTTCTGCTCTATTTAGGCTGCGGAGTGTTTGCCGACGAAGTAGGAGAACCACAGCTAACAGCTTGTGGAGTGAAAAGCACCGGAAAGCGGCTGGAGAAATCGAAACCGGCAAAATAGGCGGCGAAATCGTCTTAAGCGGTGGGATCAACTATGTCTTATTTAAGCCATCTGCTGGCACGACTTTGCGACACTCGAAGTCACAGGTGCAAGCTGCGCTTTTAAAGGCACTTATCCGATCACCGGTACGATAGTGAGTGAACTTGGCACAGAAGCCAAAGAACTGTTAGTCCAGGCGATCAATGGATTCACCGGCGATGGTCTGAAATTTGGTGAATTCAAAGCGTTCACTGCTGCCTCTGTGCTTGCGGAACTCAGCGGAGCCCAAAAAGGAAAAGCCTGGACAGGCGTCTAGCGAGCACGGCCACGAAGCAACCGCCAACCAGCACCAAGTACAACGTACATCCATGAAGCCGAGATCGCTACAAGGGGCGATCTCGGCTTTGGGCCTCGGCCTGCGACGGCGAAGACAACGCCTCGGTTCAGCCCACCCCTTCTTTGATCTCCCCCAGTTGGAAAACATTGGACCGTAAAACTTGACTGCATCGCCGCCGTTGGCGATGCTGGCAGGCGCAGGGGACCGCTCGCGGCGGCTTGGTCGGATGCGCCAACGCAGCCACAAGCTTCGCGGGGAGCTGATCCCAGTCAAACGAGCAAGTAAGGAGCAACTAGACGATGCGAAAGCAGCGCAACATATTGGGGGTGGCGTGCGCGGTTATGGCACTGGCCGCACTCAGCCTCGCCGGGAGCGCCTCCGCGAAACTCACGGGCGAATACACGAAATTTGCCAATTGCCCGCGGACAAACCCTGAAGTTAACAAGTGCATCCAATCGGTCACCAACAGCGGGGAAGTCATCCTCGGCACCAAGAAAGTGCCGATCACAAACCCGGTGACCCTGCAGGGCGGCTTCACTACGCCGGTCGCGGAATTCTCCAAATTCGTCGCCGCGACCAACGGCATCACGCTCTCCAAAGCCGCTCAGTCGGTACCGGGCGGGCTGCTTGGCATCGTGCCGCCTGAAAAATCGCCGGCGCTGGTCAAACTGCTGTCGAAATTCTTCTTCGAAAACGCTCTGACCGGAGTCAACTCCACCCTGGAACTGGCTAAACCGGCGAGCGAAATCAAAATCAGCGAGCTCCACCTCGGTGAAGAAGAAGAAGTGGCGCTGAAACTGCCGGTCATGCTCCATCTCGAAAACCCGTTCCTGGGCAAAAGCTGCTTCGTCGGATCGACCAGCGCGCCGATCTACTGGGAACTGACGACCGGCTTCACCGCTCCGCCGAAACCGAATGAATCGATTCGTGGCTTCTCGGGCGAATTCAAATTCCTCGATGGCGGTAAAATTCTGCTCCTCAACAACGACAAACTCGTCGATAACGCCTGGGCTGCGCCTTCGGCCGTTGGCTGCGGGGGAATCCTCGGCTTCCTCGTCAATCCGATCATCAATGGGCAAATAGGGCTGCCTTCGGCGGCCGGTAAGAACACCTCGATTCTGAACAACACGGTCAGTCTCGCTACCGCTTTCGGGGTTGAACAGAACAACCTCGAAAACCCCTAGCCCGATCGCTTAACAAGGAGATGATGAGACGATGAATCGCAAAGTTAAAAGCGTCTTCCTGGGGGTGATCGCGGCGTTGGTAATCGGTGCCGTATTCGCCGGCAGCGCTGCTGCCGCCCCCAACTGGAAGTTCGAAGGAAAAGAACTCACCGGCACGGAAACGATCGTCGGTGCCGCATTTGAAAGCAGTCTGACCGTTCCCGGTCTGACGACCAAATGCGAAAATTTCCTCTACAAGCTGACGATCTCCAACAGCGCGGGGACCGGCAAAGGGGAAGTAACCGAAGTGCCGCTCTACAACTGCACCACGGACAGCAAAGCGTGCACGGTCGAAGCGATCGCTGCCGAAAAACTGCCCTGGCCAGCCAAATTGACGACGGTGTCGAGCCAAAACTACATCGTCATCGAAGGCGTCAAGGTCGGGATCCTCTACGCCGGTAAAGAATGCTCGGTGGGGGGGACCCTGGTGTCGGTCAAAGGCACAGCCGGTGGGCTGCTCGACAACGTTGCCGAAACGGCTACGTTTAATGCGGCCAGCTTCGCCGCGACGAAAACGGTGCTGATGGCCCTTGGCACCGCGATTGAATGGAAAGGCGTCTTCCCGACGGAAGCGTTCGAATGGCACCGAAACCAGCCACTGACGGTTTCCTAGTCTCGATGAGACGGATTGCGAGCGCCGGGGTCTCCCTGGCGCTCGCAATGGTGGCGTTGCTCGCCGTTTCGGGCTGCGGAGGAAGCTCCTCCGATGACACCAAGACGGCGAGCGCTCCGCCCTCCTCGACGTCTACCGAGGAAAGCACGACAACGCCCTCCTCTGCAGCGCAAGGCTCAAAGCCAAAGCAAAGCGCCGGCTCGCAGGGCTCCCCAGAAGGCAAGCAGGGCCCCAAGATCAAGCAGCCCAAAGGCGCTAAGGAATCGGCTCCCAGCTCCGAACAGCGTGAACACGCCGTGCTGGCCGACATGAGCATCTCCAGCCCCGCGATCAAAATAGTCGGAGGCGAAGTGCAAAAGCTCCCCAGCACCTACACCTGCGATGGCAAGAACAGCTGGCCCCAGCTCGACTGGACGGGCATCCCGCCCGACAGCGCCGAACTAGCCCTCTTCGTCATGAACGCCCAGCCGGTCAAAGGAAAACTCTTCGTCGACTGGGCCGTGAGCGGCATCGATCCCCAGACAGAAGGGGTAAAGGCTGGCGCCTTGCCCACAAGCGCGATCGTCGGCAAGAACAGCTTCGGGCACACGGGCTATGAAGTCTGCCCGCCCCACAAGAGCTCAGAAGACTTCATCTTCGCCGTCTACGCGCTGCCCAAGCCGATCGCGGCCTCAAAGGGCTTTGACTCGGTCGCTATGCGCGAAAAGGTCGTTGCGCAGGCCAGCAACGTCGGCTTGACGGCCGGTCGCTACGAACGCGGCTGAGGAAGGCGGCTCGCCCGTGGCGGGTTAGATAGAGAATCTTGCTCTAGGCACTGCTGCCTCGTCTGCGGTGAGAGGCTCGCTGGGCGATGCCACCGGCTTCGCATCCAAGGCAGCTACCCAGCGAGAGGAGGAAGATGAACCTCAGAAGACATGGCCCCAAGGTGCTCGGCCTTGCCCTAATCGCAGCGTTCGACTTAAGGCGTTCAGCGCCGCCGGCGCTCAGGCCCGGGGGAATGAAAATCGGTACTCAATGCTCACAGAATTAAGCATTACAATTAAAGAGTTACAGTAAAACTAGAAACTGAATCAATCAGATATCCTTATTCAAGGCTAGGGAATTTTGCAGAGCGCAGCGCCTTGCATTTCGCGGCTGCGCTTATTGAGTGTGGCCGGTTTGGCTGGGCGAATGTACCTATGATCGTGCTTCTAACTTGTCAGGCTTATGACAATCCAAGCAGAACAAAATTGACAGCTTGCACCATTAAAAGCACAGGCAGGCTGGAACTTCGTCTTAGTTGAAAGTGCCACGACGTTTACGACGGTTGAATCACGGGCGCGGCGTGTGCGATAAAAGGCTCGTTCCCGCTAGCAGGCACATATGTGGTCCAGCCCGGTGCGGAAGCGCCGACACCTGCATTGGCAAACAGCTGGCGCCTGCTTGACTAGACCGGCATCCCGCCCGAAAAGCGCCGAACTGGCCCTCTTCGTCATGAACGCCCAGCCGGTCAAGGGCAAACTCTTCGCCGACTGGGCCGTGAGCGACATTGACCCTCAGCAGGTCGCTCCAAGCCGGATAGAAACATTACTCTGAAACTTGACTACTCTCTAGTCGGCGATGAGATGTTCGCCGGGCGGGGGTTCTCATGGGAGCGGGCTTTCAAACTACCGACCACCGATCGACCAGTCGCCTTCAAGAAGCCCCGGACGACCGTTATGGTCGTCCGGGGCCTTAGTGCTCAGAGACGAAGGAACAGAGCTAAGGTGCTGTAACGGCCCAGGTGCCTCGGGCGGTTCCTTCAACTGCAGTGTTAATAACGGCGGTAAAGACGATGCCGTTTCCGTCCCTGATCAACGTGGTCGGACTGTTACCGGTTGCTTCATTTAGAGCTGCATAGACGCAGACGTTCCCACTATCCGCAGCTGGTGCCGTAGCTGTCCCGGGGCAGCCTGCGACCGAACCTGCCGCGCTCCCCTGCGGCACCCATTTGAATTCTGGCGTAAAGCTTAGGTGAAGTGGAAACGAAATTGGAACAAACACGGATTCACTCTGCGATTCTTTGACGTACATGGGAAGTGACCACACACCGGTCTCGGTGGCACCGGAAGGAAGATTGCATTCTCCGCTTTGGTCGCAGCTAGGACCCGGTTCTCCCGGTTCTCCCGGGGCTCCGGGTTCTCCCTGCGGGCCCGCGGGGCCCGCAGGGCCGGCCGCGCCAGCAGCGCCTGCCGGGCCTGTGGCTCCGGGGGCTCCTGGTTTACCGGGTTTTCCTGGCTTTCCTTGCTTGCCAGCTTTGGCCTTGGAGGTGGTGGCGCCGATGTTGTTAGCGGCGTATGCGCCGCCGGCGAGCGATGCGATCAAAGCCATGATCGCAACGAGCAGACCGGCGGTTCCGGTTTGGTTACGGATTCGGTGCAGCATGATTAAACGCTCCTTGGTAGCCGCTGCCGAGAATGACTCGGTCAGCCGTTGTTCGATGGACTGAAATTGCTTGAAGAGCGGCATGCCCCATCCCGCCGGGACGGCTCTCTCTCAGCACCCTGTGTATTCCCCTACTCATCTGTCCCTGGCATGAGACGAAGACCGGCCCATGCCGGTCCAGCATGGCGCACGAGCTGGTAGCCGGTCAAGTTTTCCGGCCCAATGTTTTCTATCCCGAAGCAGCGTGAGGCCTATGTCTTCGGGCCCGGAGCGGCGGTTGGAAAACATTGAGCCGGAAAACTTGACCGCGTGGGCGGGGCGCGCGATGCTTGTACTTGGGAATGCGGCCGCTCGCGGCTGCTCGCGTTCAGCTTCAAGCTCATACGCGATGAAAGATGGTGAGGGGATCGCGCTACGGCGTCAGCCTCTATTCCAGTTCAGTCGAGACGATAGGAGCGCTAGATAATGCGAAGGAAGCGAAGCATCAGGGGGGCGGTGTGCACGGCTATGCTTGCTGTTGCACTGACCAGTCTTGGGTTTGTCGGAAGCGCTTCGGCGACCCTCACGGGCGAATACACGAAATTCGCCTACTGTCCGCGCACCAACCCTGAAGTGAACAAGTGCATTCAGTCGGTTACGACGGGTGGCGAAGTTGTGCTCGGCAGCAAGGCGGTGCCGATCGTCAACCCGGTGACTGTGCAGGGAGGTGTCGGGTACCCTGGTGTGCCGGTTCCGGAATTTGAGGAATTCTTTGCGGCCACCAATGGCGTGACGCTCTCGAAAGCGCCGCAGCCGGTTCCCGGTGGCTTGGCGGGTCTCGTGAACTGCAAAAAAATCAGCAACCTGATATTGCGCGCTACCTGTGAATTGGCTTTCGAAAACGCCGTGACAGGGGTTAACTCAACTCTGGAATTGGCTAGGCCAGCTAACGAGATACAGATCAGCGAACTGCATCTTGGAGAAGAAGAAGAAGTTGCGCTGAAACTGCCAATCAAGATTCGCCTGGAAAATCCGCTTCTTGGTGAATCGTGCTACGTGGGTTCCAGCGAATCGCCGATCTACTGGAATCTGACGACTGGCTTCACACATCCGCCCGCGCCGGCTGAATCGATTCGCGGCTCAGTGGGCACGGTCAGCTTCCTCGATGGAGGCAAAATCCTGAAGCTGGCGGACGCCAAACTCGTTGACAACGCGTGGGCGGCACCGGCTGTCAACGGCTGCGGGGGTGCCCTTTCGGCGGTCCTCGATCCCATCATCAGTGTCGCGGCCGGACTGCCAGCCGCAGAAGGGAAAAACTCGGCGATCCTCATCAATCAGGTCGCCCTAGCCACTGCGTTTGGCGTGGAAGAAAACAATCTCGAAAATCCCTAAGAGGCAAGGAAATAGGGTGCGGATAGCGGCATCGCGCCCATGAGTTCGTGACAAGCGCCGGAATTCCCGGCGCTTGTCACGAGAGGCCTTCAAGTCTTACACCCAACAAATATAAGAGGAGAGATACATGCGAAAGCAACGAAAAATGACGGGGGTGTTGTGCACGGCGCTGTTCGCCGTGATCCTCGCCACTCTCGGGTTCGCTGGAACGGCTTCAGCAAAACTTACTGGCGAATACACGAAATTCGCGAACTGTCCGCGCACCAATCCTGAAGTGAACAAGTGTATTCAAGCGATCACCAAAAGCGGCGAAGTCGTTCTTGGGAAAAAGAAAGTGCCGATCGTCAATCCGGTGACCCTGCAGGGAGGCTTCTCGACACCGGTTGCCGAATTCTCGAAATTCTTCGGGGCGACCAACGGCATAACGCTTTCGAAAGCCGGTCAGCCAGTACCAGGTGGCCTCGCCGGCCTCGTGAACTGCAAAGAAATCAGCAACTTCCTGCTGCGCGTCAGCTGCGAAGTGACTTTTGAAAACGGCCTGACCGGTGTCAACTCCACCCTGGAATTGGCTCGACCGGCGACCGAGATCAAAATCAGCGAGGTACACCTCGGCGAAGAAGAAGAAGTGGCGCTGAAACTACCCGTGATGATTCGCCTCGAAAATCCGTTCCTAGGTGAATCGTGCTACGTAGGTTCAAGCGGTGCGCCGATTTATTGGGAACTGACGACGGGTTTCACCAATCCGCCGAAACCGAATGAATCGATTCGCGGGTTCTCGGGAGAATTCAAATTCCTCGATGGCGGCAAAATCCTGCGCCTCGAAAACGATAAAATGGTGGACAATGCATGGGCTGCTCCGGCCGCGAGTGGCTGTGGAGGAATTTTCTCCTTCATCATTGACCCAATCATCAATGGTCAGGTTGGCCTCCCCGCAGCAGCGGGTCGCAACACTGCGATCCTGGTCAACTCGGTCAGTCTCGCTACCGCTTTCGGGGTTGAACAAAACAATCTCGAAAATCCCTAGCGAGGTACGAAGAAGACGGTGCTAAGGCGCCGATGAAGTTGGCCGCGGGCGCCGAGAGCATTTCGGCGCCCGCGGTCGTTTGTGTTGTGGCTGGGGGGCCGGCTCGGGTGCCGCCCAAAGCGAGAGGGCGGCCCCCGGCTGTCGAGCGGCTATTTTCTTGCCAGATGTCCACCTCGTCCAAGTCTTAATGGCGCAGAGAATCCCCCGTGACGAATCGCTGAGCCGCGTCCACGGCGTCGGCGCTTTGTTTGCCGCCGCCTACGGCAACGTCGGCTCCTCGATCTACTACGCGCTCGGGGTCACGGCGGCGTTCGCGCTTGGGCTGACGCCCGTCGCCTTCGTTATCTCGGGGCTGATATTCGCGGCGACGGCTGCCACCTATGCCGAGGCGACGGTGATGTTCCCTGAGGCCGGCGGCTCCTCGAGCTTCGCCCGCCACGCCTTCAACGAGCTGGTCAGCTTCATCGCGGCTTGGGGGCAGATGCTCAACTACACGATCACGGTCGCGATCTCGGCCTTCTTCGTGCCCCACTACCTGGCCGTGTTCTGGCCCTGGCTCGGTGATAGTCCGGGAGACATCATCGGCGGGGCTGTGCTGATTCTTGTTCTCGCGGTGATCAACATCCGCGGCACGGAGGAGTCGGCGAAGCTCAACCTGATCCTGGCCGTGGCTGACCTCGCGACCCAGGTCGTACTGGTCGGGATCGGCCTCGTCCTCGTCTTCAGCCCGCAGGTCCTCGTCGACAACATCCACCTCGGCGTCGCGCCGACCTGGAGCGACTTCGCCCTCGGCGTCGCGGTCGGGATGATCGCCTACACCGGCATCGAGACGATCTCCAACATGGCTGAGGAGGCCAGGGACGCGGCGAAAACGATCCCGCGCAGCGTCGGCCTCGTGGTGATCGCAGTGCTCGGCCTCTACCTGCTGATTCCAATCGTCGCTCTCTCGGCGATGCCGGTCGTTAAGGACGCCGCGGGGCACTACACGACCGCACTCGGTTCGACCTTCGCCGACGACCCGATTCTCGGCATCGTCGAGAACCTTGGTCTCTCCTCCGGTCCGACGGAAATCCTGCGCTACTACGTCGGTGTATTGGCGGCGGTGATTCTGCTGATTGCCACCAACGCCGGCTTGATCGGTGTCTCTCGCCTCACTTACTCGATGGGCCAGCATCGTCAGCTCCCCGAGATCCTGCGCCAGGTCCATCCCAAGTACCGCACCCCGTACATCGCGATCTTGATCTTCGCCGCGATCGCGATCATCACGCTGATCCCGGGCCAGACTGACTTTCTGGCGACGATGTACTCGTTCGGCGCGATGCTCTCCTTCACGATCGCCCACGTCGCGGTGATCCAGCTGCGCCGCAAGAACCATGATGTCGAGCGCACCTGGAAGCCGCCACTGAACTTCCGTGCTTTCGGCTTCGACGTGCCGCTCACCGCCGTGCTCGGCGGCCTCGGCACCTTCGCCGCCTGGATCGTAGTGATGGCGCTCAACCCGCGCACGCTCGCGGTCGGCATCGGCTGGATGGCGCTGGGGCTGATCGTCTACGTGCTCTACCGCCGCAACCAGAAGCTGCCGCTGACGGAGACGGTCAAGGTGCTGACGCCGGAGCCGCTCGGGGTCGAGGAGATCGAGTACCGCAGCGTCCTGGTCGCCTTCGAGGACGGCGAGCCGTTTTCGGAGGAGATGGTCGCGACCGCGGTCAAGCTCGCCTCCAAGCGCCGCCGCGGCATCCACATCCACTCGATGCTGACCGTGCCCACGCACCTGCCGCTGGATGCTGAGCTGCCCGAGCAGGAGGAAGAGGCGCAGGGCAAGATCGAGCAGGCGAGGCTGATCGGCGGTCAGCGGGTCACCGGCCACGTCGAGCGTGTCCGTCCCGGCCAGGCCGGCTACGAGATCTCCGACGAGGCAAAGCTGATCAACGCCGCCGCCGTGGTGATCGGCCTGCGCTACCGAGGCGGCCGCCCGCTCTACGACAAGACTCTGCAAACCGTGCTCGGCGAGCGCCCCTGCCGCGTCATCGTCGTCTCCGAACAGGGCGCCCAGCGGGGGACCGACCCCGCCCCGGCGCTGGCCTAGGCGGCCCGTACCCATGCACGGCGAGGGTCCGATCAGCGTTGCGGACTTTGAGCGCATGGCGACAGAGAAGCTGGACGCCGGCACCGCCGGCTACTTCTTTGGCGGCGCCTGCGACGAGGTGACGCTGGGGGAGAACGTGGCGAGCTGGCGGCAGTGGCGGCTGCGACCGCGAGTGCTGGCGGGGCACGGCGAGTGGGAGACGCGGGCCGAGGTGCTGGGCGGCGAGGTCTCGATGCCGATCTTGGTGGCGCCCGTGGCGTATCAGCGGCTCGTCGACGAGGAGGGAGAGGTTGCGATGGCACGGGCGGCCGCCGAGGCCGGCACCGTGTTCTGCCTCTCGACGCTCGCGAGCGTTCGACCGAGCGAGGTCTCGGCGGCCGCCCCGGGTGGACGGCGCTGGTTCCAGCTCTACTCCTTCCGCGACAAAGGCATTACGCGAGCGCTGACGGAAGAGGCGATCGGCTCTGACTTCGAGGCGATAGTGATTACGGTCGACGCGCCGCGCGGGGGCCGGCGCGAGCGCGACCTCCGAACCGGCTTCAGGATCCCCGAGGGTTTCGGCGTGCCCAGCGTTCAGGCTGCCCTTGGCTCCGACCGGGCGATCACGATCGAGGAGACCTTCGCGCTGATGGAACCGGCGCTGAGCTGGAAGGACCTCGAGGCGCTCGCGGTCGAGTGTGGCGTGCCGGTCCTGGCCAAGGGAGTGCTGACGGGCGAGGATGCGCTCCTCGCCGTGGAGCACGGCGCCGCCGGCGTCGTTGTCTCCAATCACGGCGGACGCCAGCTCGATTGCTCCCTTGCCACCGCCGACGCCCTACCAGAGGTCGTTGATGCCGTCGGCGGCCGCGGCACGATCCTCGTCGACGGAGGCATCCGCCGCGGAACCGATGTCGCGATCGCCCTTGCGATTGGCGCCGATGCCGTTCTCATCGGCCGACCCGCGCTCTGGGGACTCGCCGTTGACGGAGAGGCAGGTGCCAAGCGCGTGCTGGAGCTGCTTCGCGCCGAGTTGGAGCTGACACTGGCGCTCTGCGGTTGCAGCTCGCCAGCCGAGCTAACCCAGGCGCACGTGCGACGTGCACCAGGCATGTCGGGACCGGGCTGAACTCGACCACGGTTGTCCCGGCCCCGCCGTAGAATCGCTGCACATGGCCTCTCCCGAGCGGATCTACCGCGGCTCCGTCCGCCTCTTTTCGCTCGTTTTCGTCGTCCTCGGCCTGGCGCTTTTGGTTAGCACGCTCGCCAGCGGCGGAGGGCCGCTCTCGATCGGGGTCCTGCTCGGCGTCGCCTTCCTTGCAGTCGGTGCAGGGCGGCTCTGGATTGCCGCACACACGTGAGCGGGGAGCCCGAGCAGCCGCGTAAGCCGCGCCTGGAGCCGCTGCTGCAGCGCGGGCTCGGCGTTCCCGGCCTCTTCGTCGTCGTCTACTCCTCGGTCGGCTTCTCGATCTACTTCGCGCTCGGCGTCGTTGCCGACCGTGGTCTCGGCCTGACGCCGCTGATCTTCCTCGTCGCCGGCCTGCTCTTCGTGCTGACCACGCTCAGCTACGTCGAGGGTGGCGCGATGCTGCGCGAACGTGGCGGCTCTTCGAGCTTTGCCCGCCACGCCTTCAACGAGTTGATCGCCTTCGTCGCCGGCTGGGCGATCCTGATCGACTACCTGATCGTCGCCGCATTGGCCGCGATCTCGGTGCCCCATTACCTGGAGCCGATCTCCGGGGACCTTTCCGAGGCCGGCTGGGAGATCGGCGTCGCCGGCGCGGTGATCGTCGCGGCCTGCCTGCTCAACATCTTCAACATCACCGGCCGCGGCAGGGAGCGGCCGCTCGCCGTCCTCGCCCTCGCCGACATCGCCCTGCAGCTGGCGGTGATCATCGTCGGCGTTCTGGCGATCTTCCATCCCGACCGCCTCACCGACCAGATCCACCTCTTCACCAGTCCCGACTTCCACGACATCGTCTACTCGGCGGTGGTGGCGATGCTCGCCTACGCCGGGATCGAGGCCGCCTCGGACCTGGCCCCCGACATCGACGTCAAGCCCCGCGACCTAAAGCGGATCGTCTCGGTCGGCGCCTTCGCCGTGCCGCTGGTCTACGCCGGGATGGCGGCGATCGCACTGATGGCGGTACCGGTGGTCGCCGGCCCGCACGGGCCCGAGACCGCGCTCGGCAACGAATTCGTCGAGGCGCCGGTGCTCGGCGTCGTCTCGGCCTACCACCCGGTCTGGATCTCGGACGTGATGCGCTGGGCCGTCGCCCTGGTCGCCACCCCGGTCCTCTTCTGGGCGACCACGACGGCACTGCTCGGTGTTTCCCGCCACATCTACACGCTGGCGATCAACCGCCAGATTCCGAGCTGGCTGGGCAAGCTGAACAGCCGCCACGCGACCCCGCACGTCGCGATCGCGATCTCCGGCGTTATCGCGATCGGCCTGGTGGTACCGACCGACGTCAAGCTGCTGGCCGGCCTCTACGCCTTCGGCGCGATGCTGGCGATCACGATCGCCCAGCTCTCGATCATCCGCCTGCGGATCACCGAGCCCGACCGCCGCCGCCCCTTCCGGGTGCCGTTCGACATGTCCTGGCGCGGCGCCCGCCTGCCGATCCCGGCGATCTTCGCCGCGATCGTCAGCGGCCTCGCCTTCCTCAGCGTGCTCGCCTACCACGACCGCGCCCGTTGGGTCGGCCTCGGCTGGATGACCTTTGGCCTGCTCTTCTACGTGATCTACCGCAAGGTCTTCGAGGGGACGACGCTGACCAAGCGCGTCTCGGTCAGTGAGAAGGCACTGACCAAGCAGGTCAAGGAAGTCGCCTTCCGCAACATCCTCGTGCCCGTCTTCGGCACCAAGCTCGACGATGACATCGTCGCCACCGCCGGCCGTTTGGCTGCTGCTGAGCAGGAGGAAGCCGGGGGGGACCTGGACGCGACCCGGCTCGACATCGTCTACGTGATCGAGGTGCCGCTGGCGCTCTCGCTGGAGGCCGATCTGCCACCCGAGATCGAGGCGGAGGCGCAGCGAGCCATTGGCCGCGCCAGCGACGTCGGCGAGGAGTACGAGGACGTCAAGGTGACGGCCGAGGTGGTGCGGGCTCGTGGGGTCGGCGCCGGCATCGTCGAAGCGGCGCGCCGCTTCGGCTCGGAGGCCATCGTGATCGGCGGCGAGCCACCGACCAAAATCAAGGGCGGCGCGAGGCTGGGAGGCATCGGCGCTGCCAAGCCCGCTGAGATCGGAGCGGCGACCGAGTACGTGCTTAAGAAAGCCCCGTGCCGCGTGTTGCTCACGGCCCCGCCCGAGGCAACCCCGGAGAAGTCCAACGAGGCGGCTCCGAAGCCGGCACTCGCGGACCGCTAGAACGCTCAGCTAGCGGCTGCCGCAGACTTTGAAGCCGAAGCTGCTGGCGAGCTTGTCCGACTTCGCGAACACCTTTTCGCTCGAGCTAAAAAGGGTGAGGGGATCATCTTCTACTTCGTCGATCTCTTCTTCCGTCGCATCGACGAAAGCTTCGGCTTCGGCTCCGTCGCTTTTCGGCGTTCCAAGGTCCTTCAGTTCCTGCGTTTGTTCGCGAAGCGCCGGTATCGCGATCGTTTCAATCACTTCAAGTTCGTGGGCTTTGGTTTCGTCTGCCGATTCGCCGCTTTCGCCGATTTCTTTGATGTCGTTCTTCTTCAGGTAGGAGGCGAATTCGGTTTCGACCTGTTTCCTTCCGCTTGAGCAAACGGCATCGGCCTGCTTGATGAACTGAGCCTTGGTGGGCGATGGGTCTTCACCCCCGCCACCGCAGCCGGCGACGGCGGCAGCCAACGTCACTGCCGCCAGGGCTGCTGTCAGCGCTCGTTTGCTCAAGTCCAACTCCCCCGCACTAGTTAGATAATGTCGAGCAATATACCCCGTTAGCCCGTCTCTTGCCGGTCATCGGTGGCGGGAATCAGTGATCTAGACTCACGATCATGTTCATCTTGATCGTTGGCTGCGGCCGCGTCGGGTCCTCCGTGGCCCGCGCGATGCTCAGCGAAGGCCACGAAGTCTCCTGTCTCGACGAGGACCCGGAGTCGCACGCGCGGCTCGAGGTTGGGCTCGACAAGGGCTGGGAGGACCTCGGCGGCCAGTTCACGGTCGGGGCCGGGCTGGAGACGGACGCCCTGGTCGCTGCCGGGATCGAGAAGGCCGATGCCTTCATCGCCTCCACCGACGGCGACAACACCAACATCATCATCGCCCAGATCGCCCAGCGCCGTTACGAGGTGCCGACCGTGATCGCCCGCATCCTCGACCCGCTGCGCGCCGAGTGGTACGAGCGTCAGGGGATGCACACCGTCTGTCCCACTCGGGTCGCGATCGACATGCTCGAGAGCGCTGTGCGCGAGGGTGCCCCGCGCGGCGGCGCCGCTCCCTCTGACGGCAACGGCGCGGCGGAAGCCGCGTAGGCAGGGGACGGGACGGCATGTACATCATCGTCGTCGGCGCGGGGAAGGTGGGCTGGAACCTGGCCCGCGAGCTGCTCGACAAGAAGCACGAGGTGACGGTGATCGAGAGCAACCGGCGCCGCTACCTCACGGTCGAGCAGGAGCTCGAGCACAACGTCTCCTACGGCGACGCCTCCGAGCTCTGGGTGCTCGAGCGCGCCGGGATCCAGCGCGCCGACATGGTGATCGCGGTCACCGGCGACGACGAGGACAACATGCTGATCTGCCAGGTCGCGCGCGAAAAGTACGAGGTCGAGCGGATCATCGCCCGCGTCAACAATCCGCGCAACAAGCCCCACTTCGACCTGCTCGGGATCAAGCCTTCGGTCTCGGCCACTGACCTGATTCTTCGCCTGCTCGAGCACGAGGTGCCTGACTACGGCTTGGTCCACTTGCTCGACCTGCAGGAGGAGCAACTGGAGATCATCGAGATGCTGCTGGGCAAGGACTGCGGCGTCACCGGCCGCCGCGTCGGCGACCTGCAGATGCCCGAAGGCAGCCTGCTGATCTCGGTCCTGCGCAACGGCAAGGGCTTCGTACCTGTTGCCGACACCGTGCTTGAGGTCGGCGACGAGGTCCTGGCCGTGCTCGATCCCGGCCACGAGGAGCAGCTCAAGGTCCTCTTCGGACCTGGCGACGGCAACGGCATGAGCGACGGTGGCTGACCGCGAGGTCGACTTCCTGCTGATCGGCGGTGGCCTCGCCTCCGCCAGCTGCGCGGCGGAGCTGCGCAAGCGGGGTGTGGAGGGGTCGGTCCTGCTGGCCGGCCGCGAGCCAGAGCCGCCCTACGAACGCCCGCCGCTTTCCAAGGAGTACCTACGCGGCGAGGCCGAGCGCGCCGACGCCTACGTCAACTCGCCCTCCTGGTATGAGGAGAACGACGTCGAGCTGCTCAGCGGCATCAACGTGATGTCACTTGACCCCGAGGCGCGTACGGCAAAGCTGCAGGGTGGGGAAGAGGTCACCTTCGGCAAGGCGCTGATCGCCACCGGGGCGATGGTCAACATCCTCCGCGTCGAGGGTGCCGAGAACGAGGGCATTCACTACCTGCGCGCTTTCGGCAACTCCGACGCGATTCGCTCGGACGCCGAGGCGGCCGAGCACGTGGTCCTGATCGGCGGCAGCTACATCGGCGCCGAGGTCGCCGCCTCGCTGACCGCGAAGGGCACAAAGTACACGATCGTGACAATGGAGGACGTGGCACTCTCACGCACCTTCGGCGAGGACGCCGGCCGCTGGTTCCACCAGCTGCTCGAGTCCAAGGGCGTCACCGTCCATGGCGGCGAGGAGCTCGAGGCATACGAGGGTGACGGCCGGGTCAAGGCCGTGCTGACCAAGAGCGGCCTATCGATCGAGTGCGACGCGGTCGTCGTCGGCGCCGGCGTCCGTCCCGACGCGATGCTGGCCCAGCGCGCCGGGCTCGAGGTCGACGACGGCATCGTCTGCGACTCGAAGCTACAGAGCTCCGTCGAGGGCATCTACGCCGCCGGCGACTGCTGCTCCTATGACAGCGTCATCCACGGCCGCCGCCTGCGGGTTGAGCACTGGGATGTGGCGATGCAGCAGGGAATGCACGCTGCCGGCAACATGCTCGGCGACGACAAGGACTATGAGGTCGTGCCCTACTTCTTCAGCGACCTCGCCGACTGGGCAAGCCTCGAGTACGTCGGCCCGGCACGCGACTGGGACGAGGAGATCTGGCGCGGCGAGCGCGACAGCGGCGAGTTCTCCGTCTGGTATCTGAAGGACGGCCGCGTCGCCGGCGCCCTCAGTGTCGAGCGCTCCGAAGACCTCGCCGAAGCCCGCCGCATGCTCGCCGACGGCGTCGACGTCTCGGCGGCGAAGGACAAGCTCGCCGATCCCAGCAGCGATCTCGGCGCGATCAAGTAGTCGGTGGGCAGGGAAAGACCCCCTCTAAAGGGAAATCCCTTCGTGCTCGGTATTCTCCCGGTCCGCACCTTTGCGCCCTGGTGTAATTGGCAACACGCCAGTCTCTGGAACTGGAATTTGGGGTTCGAGTCCCTGGGGCGCAGCTTGAATTCCCTGCAAGGGCGTCTAATCGCTTTGCTAGCTTCGCCTCACTCGTGAGCTCTCGTCCAAAACTTCTGCTCGCACTGCCGATCGCCGCGCTGGTGATCGCGGGTTGCGGTGGCGGAGGTGGCGACTCGACCGCGTCGGCGCCGGTAACGACGGAAGCCACCACTACCGCGCTGAGCAAAGCCGAGCTGATTGAACAGGGCGACGCGATTTGCGCCGAGGTCAACGCGGCCGTCGGCACGGTCGGCGCGAGCAGCGCCGAAACCGGCAGCCCGGCGGCCCAGGTCTCCGACCTCTACAGCGGCATGATCGCCAGCCTCAAGAATCTCGGCACGCCGGCGGAAACAGATGGCTACGCCGAATTCAACAGCGTCGCTGAAGAACTCTCGACCGCGGAGGGCGAAGTCAAACTTGCCTCCGAGCGCGGCGACACGGAAGGTCTCGAAACAGCCGAATCGAACGCGTCGGCAGCGCTCTCTTCCTTCCAGGAAGCTGCCCAGGAATACGGTTTCGAAGAATGCGGCGAAGGTCCCAGTGCGCCAGTGACCAGCGGGACGCCTGAACCTGGCGAAGCGGAAGCTGGCGAAGAAGCAGAAGCGATCGAACCGGAAGTCATCGAACCCGAAGTGGAAGCCGAACCGGCGCCGGAAGTAGCTCCCGAAACGGGCGGCGCTGGCGGTACGGCCGAAGGCGGCGGTACCGCGGGTGCGGCCCCCGAAGGCGGCGGCAGCACCGGTGGCGAATCCGGCGGCATCGGCCCCGGCTAGATCTACGAAACGTGCATTCGGCCCCCCTGAGGTGCCAAATGCACGCTTGGTCTGCAGCTAGGCCGCGGAAGACTCTTCCCAGGCGCCGTAGAGGCGTGAGTAGGGGCCGCCTGCCTCGATCAACTCGTCGTGAGTGCCTTGCTCGGCGATCTGGCCGCCTTCGAGGACGACGATCTTGCCGGCGCGGCGGATGGTTGAGAGGCGGTGGGCGATGACGATCGCGGTGCGACCGGCCAATAGGCGCTCCAGGCCTTTCTCGATCGTTTTCTCGGTCCGCACGTCGACGTTGGAAGTCGCCTCGTCGAGGATCAGGATGCGGGGCTCGGCCAGCAGCGCCCGGGCGAAGGCGACGAGCTGGCGCTGGCCGGCCGAGAGCTGCACGCCGCGCTCGCCGACCTCGGTCTCGATCCCCTCGGGCAGAGCCGCGATGAATTCGGTCGCGCCGACCGCCGCCGCGGCGTCTTCGATCTCCGCCAGCGACGCCTCGGGGCGCCCGAAGGCGATGTTGTCCCGCACGCTGCCGGAGAAGAGGAACCCCTCCTGGGGGACGATTCCGAGCTGGCGGCGCAGCGCCTGCTGGCGCACGCCGCGCAGGTCATGCCCGTCGACGAGCACCTTGCCCCGCTGCGGGTCATAGAAGCGCGCCACCAACTTGGCGAAGGTCGACTTGCCGGCCCCGGTAGAGCCAACCAGTGCCAGCGTCTGCCCCGGCGGTACATGCAGGTCGATGTCCCGCATTGCCCAGATCTCGTCGTCCCCTTGGGTCTCTCCAGTCGTGTCGGCGTAGGAAAACCAGACGCTCTCCATCTCTATCTCGCCCCGGATCGTCGCCAGGTCGATCGCGTCGGGGGCGTCGATCATGTCCGGCGCGGTGTCCAGCAGGTCAAAGATCTTGTCCAGGGCTGCCATTCCCTGCTGGTAGGTCGTGTAGAGCTGGGAGAGCTGCTGGATCGGTTCGAAGAAAATGGTCAGGTAGCCGACGAAGGCGATGATCGTGCCGATCTTGATTGCGCCGTCGATCGCCTGGGTGCCGCCGTAGAGCAGGATCGCCGCGGTGCCGACGGCGGCAAGCAATTCGACCCCGGGGAAGTAGGAGGCGTTGAGGAAGACCGTCCGCATGTTGGCCTCGCGGTTGGCTTCGTTCAGCTCGGTCATCGCCGCCGTGTGCCGCGGCTCCTGGCCGAAGCTGCGCACGACCCGCACGCCGCTCAGCGTCTCCTGCAGGTAGCCGGTGATCGCGCCGATCCGCTCGCGGGTTTCGCGGTAAGCGCCGTGGGAGACGATGCGGAAGACGATGCTGGCCGCCGCGACCAAGGGAAAGGTGATGAAGGTGACCAGGGCTAGCTTGACGTCGTACACGAGCAGGATCACGACGACGCCGACCAGGGTCAGCACGCTGGAGAACATCGTCACGACGCCGTCGGTGACGAGCTGGTTGAGCGCCTCGATGTCGTTGGTCATGCGGCTGATCAGCACGCCCGGGCTGCGGCGGGTGAAGAAGCCGATCGACATCGTCTGCAGGTGGGAGAAGACCCGCTCGCGCAGGTCCTGCAGCGCACGCGTCCCAACCCAGCCGACCAGGTAGGTCTGCAGGTAGGTCGCGGCCGCGTAGAGCGTGGCGATAATGACGAAGGCGGCGACGATCCGGTCGAGGGCGGCGACGTCACCGGTTTCGATGCCGTTGTCGACCGCCAGGCCGGCGAGGTAGGGAGGGGCGAGCGCGGCCCCGGTCGCGATCAGCAGCGCGACGAACATCAACGCCACCTTGCCGCGGTAGGGGCGCAGCAGGCCGATCATCCAGCGCACCTTGCGGGCGCGCTGATCCTGGCCGCGGATCAGCTTCCAGACCGCCCCGAAGAGCAGCAAGATGTTGCGCAGGCGGCCGCGCTGCTCGGTCACAGTCGCGCCACCTCCTCGCGCTGCTCGAGGTCGCGCTGCAGGAAGACCGAGTCGGCGAGCCCGTGCTCGGCAATCTCGCGGTAGAAGCTGCAGCCTTCGAGCAGCTCGGTGTGGGTGCCGCGATCGACGATGCGGCCGCCGTCCATCACGATCACCTCGTCGGCGAGGGAGACGGTGGAGAGGCGGTGGGCGATGATGAAGGTCGTCCGGCCGGTCATCGCCTCGCGCAGCCCCGCCTTGATCGCCGCCTCGGTGGTCGCGTCGACCGAGGAGGTGGCGTCGTCGAGGATCAGGATGCGGGGGTCGGCCAGCAGCGCCCGGGCGATCGCCACGCGTTGGCGCTGCCCACCCGAGAGCGTCAGGCCGCGCTCGCCGACGACCGTGTCGTAGCCGCCCGGCAGGTCCTCGATGAACTCGGCCGCCTGGGCGCGCCGGGCCGCTGCTTCGATCTGCTCGCGGCTAGCTTCGGCGCGGGGGTAGGCGATGTTCTCGGCGACGCTGGCGCTGAAGAGGAAGCTCTCGTCGCCGACGAAGGCAATCTCCCGGCGCAGCGACTCGACCTCGACCGAGCGCACGTCGACGCCGTCGACCAGGACCGAGCCCTCGCTCGGGTCATAGAGGCGGGCGATCAGGGCGACGAGGCTGGTCTTTCCCGATCCCGATGGTCCGACCAGCGCCGCGGTGCTCCCGGCGACGACCTCAAAGTCGACGTCAGTTAGCGCCGCCTCAGCGCGTGACTGCGTTGAAGCGTGGTCAATTTCCGTCCCATCCGACATTGACCCCCCTCCAGCGTGGTCAATGTCGGATGCGTCGGCGCGCGCCTCGTCGTAGCGAAGCGTCACCCCGCTCATCCGCACGCTGCCGCCCCCGGCGGGCAGCGCCGGTGCCCCCGGCGGGCTCTCGATCTGCGGTTCGCGGTCGAGGATCTCGAACAGCCGGTTGCCGGAGGCGACGGCTCGCTGCGCCATCCCCATCGCCACGCCGAGCATCCGCATCGGCCCGGCCAGGATCACCAGGTAGGTGTAGAAGGCGGTGAAGTCACCGAGGCTGAGCGTGCCGTGGATCACCTCGCGGCCGCCGATCAGCAGCACCAAGGCGATCCCCATCTGCGGCAGCAGGCCGATCAGCGGCGAGAAAAAGGCCTGCAGCTTGGTCGAGTAGATGCTCTGGTCGAAGACGCGGCCGACCGCCCGCTGGAAGCGGTGCAGCTGGTATTCCTCCCGCGCGAAGGCCTTGACGATGCGGATCCCGGAGATGTTCTCCTCGGCCTCCGCGGTCAGCTCGGCGATCCGCTGCTGCACCTCCTGCTGGGCCGGCCGCGAGACCCGGTTGTAGCGCGAGGCGGTGAAGACGATCAGCGGGGCGGGGATCAGGGCGATCAGCGCCAGCACCGGGTTGATCGCGACCATCACGATCGTCACCAGGGTGATCGTGAGCAGGTTCTGGGTGATGAAGATCAGTCCGTAGCCGAGGAAGAAGCGGATCGCTTGCAGGTCGACCGTCGCCCGCGACATCAGCTGCCCGGTCTGCTGGGAGTCGAAGAAGCCCAGCTCGAGCCGCTGCAGGTGGGCGTAGAAGAGCTGGCGCAGATCGAATTCGACCGCCAGTGAGACCCGGCCCGCGACCAGGCGCCGCACCACGGTCAGTCCCAGGCGCAGGATCCCGGCACCGACGATGGCAAGTGCTAGCGGCAGCAGGTCGGGCTTGTCGCCGTCCTGGATCGCGTTGACGGCCCGCCCGATCAGCCACGGGATCAGCACCGTCATCCCCATCGCGGCCCAGGCAAAGGCAAGGGAGCCCCATAGCTGGCGACGGTAAGGGCGCAAAAAGCCCATCAAACGACGGTAAGTCCGCATCGGACTCACTATACAAAGTGAAGTATTGACCGCCCACCGGCCGGGGCAGCGTTAGAGCTGAGTGGCGATCAACCCGATCAGTGCGGCGCAGAACGCCGCCGCCATTCCGCCGCCGATCTGGATGATCGTGCGCTGCAGGGCGTCGAAGCTCCCCTGCATGGCATCGAAGCGTGCGTCGACCTGCCGAAAGTCTTCCTTCATCTCCTTCCTGATCAAGGCAGCCTCATGCCTCAATTCAGATCGACTCTCGGCGAAGCCCGCGTCCACACGGCGACTGAGGTCGCTCACGCCCCCCTTGAGATCATCGAGTCTCTCGTCGGTCCAGCTTTCTCTCACGGTCTCCATATCTTGCCACCGTAATGAATTGTCTGCGGCATGAGGTGCGCTCAAACGGCCGGTTCCGCAACTTCAGCCGCGCGAAAGGCGCGCAGGTCAGCCGAAGGCGGCGGCCTTGGCGCTGGGCACCTTGCCACCGGTGCACTTCGGGCCGTGGCCGGGCTTGGGAAGGATCTGGAAGTTGGTCACCGCGTGAAACGGCGTGGTCGCGCCGTCGTTCTGGGCCAGGGTGATGACCAGGCGGTAGAAGCCGGGCAGGAGGTCGTGGTAGTAGATCTCGGGCCGGGTCGCCGGCGAGTAGCTGCCCGCGGAGCCGATCCGCTCGGCCAGCACACCGTTGGGCCCGGAGAATTCAGGGAAGTCGAAGGAGGCGCCGACCAGGCGGCCGTTGCCGAAGGGGCTGTCGATCGCCCGCTGCAGCTTGACCGGATCGACGCAGTCGGGCACGCGGTTGAGGCCGAAGCGGACGTAGCCCTCGCCGAGCCGCGGTTCGCCGCCGAAATGGCGCGGGGAGAGCTGGAAGTTGTGGATCTTGACCTTGACCACGACCGCGGTGCTGGTCTGGCGAGCGCCGTTGCGAGGCGAGATCACGGTGACGGTGGGCACACCGCGATCGCTTGCCGTCGCTGTCTGGGCCTGCGCGTTGTCCTTGCCCCCGCCCAGCGCCAGCACGGCCGCGGTCGTGGCCGCGGCGGCAACCAGGACGATGAGAATGGCCGTTCTTCCCCGCATGGACGCAGGGAACCTTAAGCGAGCGCCGTAACGTTCACCTCTTGATCCGACGCGCAGGCATCGTCACCGCGGCAGCGCTCGCCTCCCTCGCCCTCTTCGTCCCGGCCTCCCGGGGCGCGAGCCTGGCCGACCACGTGCACGTTTTCGCCGGCACCAAGCCCGGTCACGACACCTTCGGCGGCGGCCACAACTTCCCCGGCGCGACCGTCCCCTTCGGCATGGTCCAGTGGAGCCCTGACACGACTCCGTCCGACCGCAACGGCCGCGGCGGCTACGACTACCGCGACTCCCACATCAAGGGCTTCAGCCTCACCCACCTCGCAGGCGCCGGCTGCTCGCTCTACGGTGACTTCCCCTTCCTGCCGACGACCGAGCCGCTCGAGAACTCGCCGGCCGCCGGCGGCTCCTCGCTCGACGGCAAATTCCAGCCCGGCTTCTCCCACGCCCGCGAGAGCGGCGGGCCCGGCTACTACTCGGTCCGCCTCAACCCGACCGGCGGCGCCGACATCGAAACCGAGCTGACGGCGACGACCCGCACCGGGATGGCGCGCTTCACCTTCCCGCGCAACCCGCACTCCAGCGTCCTGATCAACGCCGGCGGCAGCGCCCAGCCCGACGACTTCGCCGCCGTGCAGGTCGACCCGGCGGGGCGCGAGATCGACGGCACCGCCTCCAGTGGCCTCTTCTGCGGCCAGCGCCCGCGCTACCGTGTCTACATCGCCGCGGTCTTCGACCGCCCGTTCAGCGCCTCCGGCACCTGGGAAGGAGAAGAGGTAACGGACGGCTCGACCGCCGCCATCGACAGCCAGGCGCCGCCCGCCAACCCGCAGACCAGCGCCGACGCCGGCGCCTACGCGACCTTCGACACCCGCCACAACCGCATCGTTACCGCCAGGGTCGGCGTCTCCTTCGTCAGCGTCGAAGACGCTCGAGCCAACCTGGCCGCGGAAAATCCCGGGCTCCGCTTCAACGAGGTCGAGAGCCGCGCCCGGAGCGCCTGGAACAAGGCGCTGGGGCGGATCCGTGTCAGCGGCGGCCCACCCCGCCTAATCGACACCTTCTACACGGCGCTCTACCACGTCTTTCTGGCGCCGCGCACGTTCAGCGACGTCGGCGGCGCCTACATCGGCATGGACGGCCTGCTGCACCGGGCGCGCGGCCGCATCCAGTACGCCGACTTCTCCGGCTGGGATACCTATCGCACCCAGATCCAGCTGCTCTCGATCCTCGCCCCGCGCCGCGCCAGTGAGATGGTGCGCTCGCTCCTCGCCGACGCCGCCGAGAGCGGCTGCCTGCCGCGCTGGCCCTACGCCAACGGCCAGAGCATGACCATGGTCGGCGACTCGGCCGACCCGCTGATCGCCTCGGCAGCCGCCTTCGGCGCCACCGCCTTTGATCGTCAGGCCGCCCTCGCCGCGATGCTGAAGGGGGCCGACGAACCCTGTCGCAGCGCCAACGGCGAATACCTCGAGCGCCAGGGTCTCGCCCCGTATCTGGCGCTCGGCTATGTCCCCTACGACCTCGACACCAACGTCCGCAACGCCAACTCGATCTACGGCAGTCCCGACGACGTCTGGGGCTCGGCGGCGACCACCCTCGAGTACACCGTCGACGACTTCGCCATCGCCCAGTTCGCGGGCAGAACTCTCGGCGATCGCGCCACTTACGGCCGATTTATGCAGCGTTCAGGTAACTGGCGCAAGCTCTTCGCCCCTGGCAGCGGCCAGGTCGAGCCCAGATATGAAAATGGCTCCTTTCCAGCCAATTACGACAACCTGCGCGGCGGTGGCTTCGTCGAGGGCGACTCGGTCCAGTACAGCTGGATGGCGCCGCACGACCCGGCCGGCCTCTTCCGGGCGATGGGTGGACCAGTGAAGGCGACCGCGCGGCTGGACCACTTCCTGCGCAAGCTCAACGGCGGGCCCGGCGGCACCCACACCGACCACGCCCTGCTTGGCAACGAGCCGACCCTGCACGTGCCCTGGCTCTATGACTGGACCCGGACCCCGTACCGGACTCAGGCAGCCGTCCGCCGCGCCCTGCGCCTCTACAGCACCTCCCCGGACGGCTATCCCGGCAACGACGACCTCGGCACGCTCTCCTCTTGGTATGTCTTCGGCGCCCTTGGTCTCTACCCAGAGGTGCCGGGGGTCGGCCTGCTGGCGATCGGCAGCCCGCTCTTCGGACGCGCCTCGATCGCGATGCCCCACCACCGCCGGGTAACGATCTCGGCCGAGGCCCACGTGGTCGAGGGGCGCGGCAAACACAAGCGCCGGGTCGCCATCGGCGCGGCGCAGGCCCCGTACATCGCGAGCCTGCGGATCGACGGCGGCGCCCACGCCAAACCCTGGACGACATACTGTGCCCTGGCCGGCGGGGCCGATCTCGCCTACCAGCTAAGTCCCCGCCCCAGCCGCAAGTGGGGCGCCTCACCTGCCGCGGCCCCACCCTCCTACGGCCCCGGCCACCCGATGCCGAAACACCCCTGCGCGCCTTGACCCTCACGCCAACCCGCTCCGGCGCCCTCTGGGTGCTGGCCTTCCTCACTGCCCTCGGCGTCGCCATGCGCTTCGCCAGCCTCGGCGTGCAGAGCTACCACCACGACGAGGTGATCACCGTCGCCCGCGTTATCCCCGGCAGCTTCACCGACATGCTGAAGCAGGTGAAGGGGAGCGAGTCCAACCCGCCCCTCTATTACGTCCTCGCCTGGGGCTGGGCCAAGGCCTTCGGCACCGGCGAGGTGGGAATGCGCTCACTCTCGGCGCTCTTCGGTGCCGCCACCGTGCCGCTCGCCTACTGCATCGGCGCCGAGCTCTCGAGCCGCCGCGCCGGACTGATCACGGCGGCGCTCGTCGCGGTTAGCCCGATGCTGATCTGGTATTCGCAGGAGGCCCGCTCCTACGCGCTCCTGGTCTTCTTCTGCGCCGCTTCGCTGTTCTTCTTCGCCCGTGCCCTGCGCACTCGCTCCGGGCGTGACCTGGCGCTCTGGGCCCTCGCCTCGGCGCTCGCCCTCTGCAGCCACTACTTCGCGGTCTTCGCGGTCGCGATCGAGGCGCTCTGGCTGCTCGTCGCGCTGCGCTCGCGCTGGCGGGTGGTTCTGCCGGCGATCGGCGGCGTCGCCCTAGTCGGCATTGCCCTGCTGCCGCTGATCACGGCCCAGGTGAATCCGACCCACATCGGCTGGATCGACTTCACCCCGTTGTCGACCCGTTTCTTCCAGACCGGGATCAGCTTCCTGATCGGGGAGACGGGCCACGTGATCGCCGAGCCGCCCCGCGAGCGCTACGCCCTCTTTCCGGTGATCCTGACCGCCGTCGCCCTGCTTCTCGTCGCGATCCGCGGGTCCAGGAGCGAGAGGCGGGGGACGCTGATCGGCCTCGCCGTCGGTCTCGGCGTCGCGGCGCTGGCCCTCCTCGCCGCCCTCGTCGGCAAGGACTACGTGGTCGAGCGCAACCTGCTGCCGGCCCTGCTGCCGCTCACGGTGGCGGTCGGCATCGGCTTCGCCGTCGAGGGCGCCCGGCGCCTCGGCCTCCTCTTCGCGGTGGCGCTCTGCGCCTACTGGATCGCCTTCGGCGTCCACGTCACCCAGACCCCGAACCTGCAGCGCCCCGACTTCCGCGCGATCACCGAAGCGCTCGGCGCGCCGCGCGTCCCGCGCGCGATCGTCACCTGGAAGCTCGCCGCCGACCCGGTCCGCTTCTACCTCCACGACAAATCCCTGCGCATCTTCAGCGGCGACACGCCGATGCGGGAAATCGACGTGATCAGCAAGTCGACGGTAGGGCAGCCGGAACGCGTGCCGCCCCAATTCCACCCTGTGGCGCGGATAAGGTTCGAGCGCCTTACCCTGACCCGTTACATGTCCAATCGCGTCCGCGAAATTCCCTTCTACGTGCTGCGCGACGTCCGCACCGGCTTTGGCGTCAACGCGGTCGTTGCTGACAGCCCCGCGGGGAGCAGCGAATGAGCGCCGCTGAATTCGCCTACCGGGTCGGGGCCGCCGCGCGCCGCCCGGCGAGCTGGTGGGAGCTGATCAAGTTCGGCCTGGTCGGCGGCTCCGGCTACCTGATCAACCTCGCCGTCTTCGCCCTGCTCAGCGGCAACCTCGGCCTCCATCACATAGCCGCCGCGATCGGCGCCTTCGTCGTCGCTTTCTGCAGCAACTTCTTCTGGAACCGCCACTGGACCTTTGCCGCCGGCGACGGCCACGCTGGCTTCCAGGCCGCCCGCTTCTTCACCGTCAGCGTCGCCGCGCTGCTGATCAACCTGGCCGTGCTCGAGGCGCTGGTGGGGGGGACCTCGCTCGGTGACCTCTCCGCTCAGGCGATTGCCGTCGCCGTAGCGATGCCGTTCAACTTCCTCGGCAACAAGCTCTGGACATTCGCCTAGCAGTCAATCGGTACCGGAGGGTCTCCAGCTCGCTAATATTCCTGAGCAATGGGGGAGGCCAGCGCAACGGAGATTCCGCAGGATTGGTACCGCTCGGCGTTTCCGCCTGAGGAGACGCTTAAGCGCCCCTGGGCGGACCGCACGGGTGCCGAAGTCGACAGGGCGCTAGCGATGCTGGGAGCAAAAGGGGGAGAGCGGGTGCTCGACATGGCCTGCGGCACCGGTCGGCACTCGCACGAGCTTGCCCGCCGCGGCTTCGACGTGGTCGGCGTCGACATCTCACCCGACCTGCTGGCGATCGCCGAAGCCGACGCGGAGGCTGAGTCGCTGTCGGCCTCCTTCCTTGCCGCCGATCTGCGCGAGCTCGACTTGGACGAGGAGTTCGACTTCGTCCTCAACCTTAACGACGGCGCGATCGGATACTTCGAGACCGAGGAGGAGAACCACCGCACCTTCGAGGTGATCGCCGCGGCCCTGCGCCCTGGCGGCGGCAACCTGCTGCAGCTTCCCAACGTCCTCTACGCGGAAAATCACCTGCCGCAAGTGACATGGATCGCCGGCGAGGGCATGGTCGAACTAATCGACCACCGTTGGGAACCCCGCACCCGTTACTTAGAAGGATCGACGATGCCGATCCTCGTCGGCGAGGTCTTCGAGGGGGTCTCGCCGATTCCGTTCCGCCAGCGGCTGTACTCGGTCGACGAGTTGACCGCGGTCTACGAGTCGGTTGGGATGTCGCTGGCTAACGTCTTCCGCGGCAGTGGTAAGCCGCGACCGCCTAAGGACAGCCAGTTTGAGGTCTTCGTCGCCGGTCGCAAGGTCTGAGGCGCCCCTACCAGGCGTCCTCCAGCCAACGCAGCAACTGATCGGTGCGGCTCCGCAGATCGGGAGCCGGGGATGCCAGCTCCGCGTCGACGAGCTGAATCGCCGCTCCGATCGCCAGCGTTGCCCGCTCGGGACTCATCGCCAGACCGGCCTCGAGACGCTCGAGCGACACGCAGTCGCCGCGCAGCGACCACAGCGCCTGTCGGGCTCCCCTGGGGTTGGCTTCGGCCAGGTCAATCACTTTCTCGACCGCGTCGCGGACTCGCTCCTTCGGCGGGCCAGACGCTGCGGACGCAATCATCTGCTGCAGCTGCTGTTCGTCAAAGCGGTCCTCGACAACCGCCATCGAACTTCTACCCTCTGCCATCCTGGGTCTCCCTTCGATCTCGGTTGGCCCCGTGGTTTCGCCAAACCGCCCCGGGGTCAAGCGTTACAGATATCAGTGTAGACTTCCGTTCAGACCATAAGGGGCAATCGTCCAATGGTCAAATATTTTCGCTCGTGACGCAGGTAGCCTCAGGGCGCATGGGAAGATGGGCCAAATGAGCAGCGCACGATCGAGCTATGACGCGGGTGAGGTCGAGGCCTCCAGGCAGGCCGCCTGGGCCGGTCGCGACGCCTTCGCCACGCCTGATCCGGGCGCCGAGCAGCGCGCCATCTACATCAAGCCGTCTAGCCCGTTCACGTCGGGCAAACTCCATATGGGCCACGTGCGCGACTACGCGATCGGCGACGCCTACGCCCGCTTCCGCCGCGCCCGTGGCGACGCCGTCCTCTTCGGCTTTGGCTTCGACGCCTTCGGCCTGCCGGCCGAGATGGCGGCGATCGAGCGCAAAGTGCCGCCGGCCGACTGGGTCGAGGCCTGTGGCGAGCGGATGCTCGAGCAGATGCGGCGCCTCGGCTTCTCTTTCGACTACGAGCGGGTCTTCTACAGCTCCGACGAGGCGCAGTACCGCTGGTCGCAGTGGCTCTTCGTGACCCTGCTCGAGGCTGGGCTGATCTATCGCGACGACACCACCGTCGACTGGTGCGACCACTGCCGCACCACGCTCGCCGCGCTGCAGGTTGAGGACGGGCGCTGCTGGCGCTGTCACAACGAGGTCCGCCTGATCAGCCGCCCGACCTGGTTCCTGCGGATCACGCCCTACCTCGAGGAGAACGACGCCCGCCTGCCTGAGCTGGAGGAGAACTGGGACGAGATCTCGCTCTCGACCCAGCGCTACATCCTTGGCCGCAGCGACGGAGTGGAGGTCGACCTGGCCGGGCCCGAGGGCACGATCCTGACCGCCTTCACGCCGCATGCGGACTCGGTCGCCGCCGCAAGTTTCGTCCTGCTCTCGCCCCGCCATCCCCAGCTTGAGGCGTGGGCGGCCGACGCCGGCGTGCGCGAGCAGCTCGACGAGCTGCGCTCGGGGGGCTGGGAGCGCAGCGCCCGCGACGCCAAGTCGGTGCCGCTCGTCGACACCGGCATCTCTGTGGGCGCCCCCTGGAGTGAGACCGAGTTGCCGCTGCTGGTCTCGCCACTGGTCGACGCCCGCTACGGGCCGACGGCGGCGCTGGGGATCCCGGAGGTCGACGAGGCTGACGCGACGATCGCGTCTCGGGTAGAGCGGGTGGGGGAGACGACCACGGCCGCCGGCTCTGCCGCCCCGGACACCCATGAGGCGGTCCGCTATCGCGCCGCCGACTTCTCGATTTCACGTCAGCGCTTCTGGGGCACGCCGATCCCGGTCATCCACTGCGAGAGCTGCGGCCCGGTGCCGGTGCCGGAGGAGGACCTGCCCGTGGTCCTGCCGCGCGACATCGAGCCGACCGGAGAAGGGAACCCGCTGGCCGAGCGCGCCGATTTCGTCGAGGTCGCCTGCCCGCGCTGCGGCGAGCCGGCACGGCGCGAGACCGACACCCTCGACTGCCATTTCGATGCACTCTGGCTCTGGGTTCCGTCCGCGGTTCCGCCCGAGGCGCGGGCGGAGTCGATGTTCACCCACCCCGATCTGCAACGCTGGCTGCCCTCGGAGCGTCTCGTCGCCGGTTCTGACAGCGGTGGCTTCGTCTTCGACCAGCGCGTCGTCACCAAGGCCCTGCGCGACATCGGTCCCTTTTCCTTCCTCGATCAGGGGGAGCCATTCACTGGCTGCCTTTTCCACGAGATGGTGATCGCCGACGGCCGCAAGATGAGCAAGCACCTCGGCAACGTGGTCGACCCCGACGACCTGGTCGAGCGCTACGGCGCCGACACGGTCCGTCTCGCCGTCCTCTACGCCGCTGGTCCGGCCAAGACGCTGAACTGGAACGATGGCGCCCTGCGCTTCGCCGGCCGCTTCCTGCGTAGCGTTTGGTCCTACTCGCAGGAGCGCTTCGCCACCCTGGCCGAGACCACCGAGGACGCCGAGGCAGCCGCCGACACCGAGTTCCTGCGCGAGCGCCTGCGCAAATGGTGCGACAACGGCCTGGACCGGATCACCGCCAGCCTTGCGGACCTGCAGATGCACACGGCCGTTCGCGACGTCACCCGGCTCTTTGAGCGCATCCAGGACTTCGAGAAGCGGGTGATCGAGCGCCGCGGAGAGCTCAGTCATGCCGACGCCGAGGCCCAGGTCGCGGCGCTCGTTCTGCTCAGCCAGACCCTCGCTCCCTTCGCGCCCCATCTGGCCGAGGCTCTGCTGCTCGCCGCGGGCCGTGAGGACGGGCCCGAGCTGCCTGGTTCTTGGCCCACCGAGTTGGTCTTTCCGGGCCTCTCCGCCGGCGCTCCGGCGGCGGGCGGTTGAGCACCTCGATGAGACGTCCGGGTTTATCCAAAAAAACTTGACTGTTCCGGTCTAGGACCCATATATTTTAGGAGTGGCAGCGGAAGGCAGCTTGCCGTACGACGCGGTTGCCCTGGACGAGGCCGAGAAGCAGTTCTGGAGGGGGCTCTGGGACACGGCCGTCGAGGATGCCGTCGTCGACCTGGGAATCGACATGGTTCGGTTCGGACCAGTCGAGGCCGCGGTGGTGGTCGAGGAACCGGAAGAGCCGGCGCTCAACTTCGTCCTCGGCGCTGCCGCCCCAAGGGCGGTTGAGGACGGTTACCTGCCCGCTGCGATCAAGTGGATGGAGCGCCACGACGTCGAATACCGCGTCCCGCTCGCGCCGGGCCTGCCGGAGTTGGCCGCGGCGGAAGAGTGGCTGGAGCGGCATCGCTATCGGCTCGTCGCCGGCCCGGCGAAGCTGCTGCGCGACGGCTCGCCGCCACAGTTCCCGCCACCGGCCGGAATCGACATCTACGAGCGGGTCGATCCCTGGGAAGACGAAGGCTTCGGCGATCCGCTGGCGGAGAGCCTTGGGCTGGCCAACTGGGCGGCGACGTTCTTCTTCGACCTGCCCGGGAGCGACGGTTGGCGCTGCTACTGCTCTGTCGACGGCGACGAGCCCCTGGCTTACGTCGCGATGCACATCCACGAGGGCATCGCCGTCCTCGCGCTCGCCTCATGTTTTGCCGGCGAGCGCGATGGCCTCGGGCAGAGCGCTGTTCTCTACCGTTGTCTCGCCGATGCGGCAGCTGCGGGTTGCGAGACCGTGGCGGTTGCCGAGGCCGGCCGCGAGCCGGCGGTCGCCGATCGCGAGAGCCTCGTCCGGGCCGGTTTCGAAGACGCCGCGCGCACCGTTACCTGGCAGCCGCGCGCCCGGGTTACGACGTAATTCGGTGCCGCGGCGCCTCTTTCCGGACGATTGCACAGAAAGACTTGACCGGTGTAGGAGTATCTGTTATTACTACTCCCGCTGACGACCAAGCGCCAGCTGAGAGGTGGGAACCCAGTCAGGGGCGACTCGCCTTGCGATGGCAAAGGAGTGTCCAGTCATGAGTCGAGTCGGTAGCCATTTCGGGAGTACCAGGGAGGCGACAGTGTCGTGGGCAATGCCCCACCTCCAGCCGACGATGCTGCCCGGTACCACGGCTACCACCCCCATCCACCTCTCGCAGCCTGGCCCCCGGAGAGGGGGGGCGGCCATGTAACGGGCCGTGGCGCTGTGAGACGTGGTCGGCATTGCCGGCTACGCCGGACAAGTCGCGCCGGGAGCGCCATTTTCGGCCCCGACGCAGCCGTAGCTCAGGCCGGAGCCCAGTGGCACTGGTCGGAGGTTAGGCCCGCCCCGCGGAAGCTGACACCGTCGGGGCGGGCCTACTCTTTTTCTGGAGCGGGATTAAATGCACAGAAAAGCTTGATCGATGGATTGCTGTCTGTTATACCCACTGATCTGATGAGGGCGAGCCAACGGGAGAGGTCATTCGACAGGGCCGGGGGGCGCCCAGTACTCTGCTCCGAGGAGATTTCTCCATGTTGAGCTCTGAGGACCGCACCCGCTCCTGCGCTACCGAACTGGTCTGCCGCGACTGTGGTCGGCGCCTGCCTTTGCTCGATACGACCTCCAAGTGTTTGGGTTGCGGCAACGGCCTCGACATCGACTACGACTACGAGCTGGCCAAAGCACGCTTGGCTGAGCACCCGACGGCGGATCGGGCAATCAACATCTGGCGCTTCGAGGAGCTATTGCCAATCCTTGACGCGAGGGCGCAGGCCCGGGTCGGGCGCTACAGCGGCCGCACCCCACTGATCCATGCCGATCGCCTCGGCGCCGAGCTCGGCTTGAAGAAGCTCTACCTCAAGGACGACAGCACCCAGCGTCCGAGCCTCTCCTACAAGGACCGGGTCGTCTCGATGGCGGTCGCCCGCCTGCTCGAGCTGGGCAAAGACGAGATCGGCTGCGTCTCTACCGGAAACGTCGGCACGGCGGTCGCCTCGCTGGCGGCCAAGGCCGGCGTCACCGCCTACGTCTTCTACCCGGCGAACATGGAGCGCGGCAAGGCCCGCGCCTGTCGCGCCCTGGGCGCCGCGGTTTGCCAGCTTGACGGCAACTACGACGAAGCCAACCGCGCCTGCCGTGAGCTGGCCCTGGCCAGCGGCATCCAGTTCGCCAACATCACCTTGCGCCCGTTCTACGCGGAGGGCGCGAAGACGGTCGCCTACGAGGTCGTCGAGCAACTGGAGTGGCAATCGCCCGATCACTTCGTCATTCCAGCTGCAGGGGGAACGCTCTCCTCACGCGTGCACAAGGGCCTCAACGAGCTTGAGATGGTCGGCCTGGCGGAGACGTCGGGCACCAAGATCAACGTCGCTCAGGCCGAGGGCTGCAACCCGATCGCGACCGCGATCCTCGACGGCTCGGGCGAGGTCAAACCGCAATCGCCCAACACCGCGGCGCACTCGATCGCGATCGGTGCCCCCGGTGACGGAGCGCTCGTCGTCGACGCGGTGATGTCGCGCGGCGGCTCGGCCGCGGCGGTCGCCGACACCGAGATCTTCGACGCGATCGACCTGCTCGGCGCCACCGAGGGCATCCTCACCGAGCCCGCCGGTGGCACCACCGTGGCCTCGACGATCAAGCTCGCCAACGAAGGCAAGCTCGGGCCCGATGACACCGTCGTCGCCGTGATCAGCGGCAACGGCTACAAGACTCTTGACGAGCATCCCGATAAGCCCTGGGCGGAAGGCGTCGCCTGCGAGCTCGATGCGATGACCGAGATGCTGAACGAGTTCCGCTTGCACGGCGTCGGCGCCACGCTCAGCTGACCAGAGCCTGGACTCCACTGTGGAAACGCCCGGGCCTCGGCTCCCGGGTTGACTTCGTGTTTCGTCTCGCATATCGAGACAAACACGAAGTCACCGCCTTGCCTCGCAATGGGAAGCGGGATAGAGCGTGCAATTCGTCACTGATTGACTAGTCAGTCAACGGCTATAGTTCCCGTCGATGTCCGCCAACGGCAAGGTTGTTCCGGCTGATTTTCCACCCCCTGTCGATGTCGGCACGGAGTTCGTCAAGCGCTCGCTGGACGGCGAGGACGAGCGGATCGAGATCGGCGTCGCGATCGTCGGCGGCGGCACCGCCGGGCTTGCCTGCGCCAACCGCCTGCTGCAACTGCTGGGCGACGACCCGGAGACGATGGAGAGCCTCGGCGAGGTCCCCGTCGCCGTGATCGAGAAGGCCAAGACCTGCGGCGGACACAACCTCTCCGGCGCGGTGATGCGACCCGGGCCGCTGGAAGAGCTCTTCCCCGATCTCAGTCGCGAGCAGTGGCGCCAGGAGGGTTTCGCCTTTGGCGAGGTGAAGAAGGAGTCGATCTACCTCCTGCCCAACGGCAAGTCGAAGATCCGCATTCCGCCGCCACCACCGTTGCGCAACCACGGCAACGAGGTGGTCTCGGTCTCTGCCCTCTGCCGCCACATGCAGGCGCAGGCGGAGGAGGCCGGCGCCTACCTGCTGACCGAGACCGCGGCGACCCAGCTGATCGTCGAGGACGGCGTCGTGCGCGGTGTGCGCTCGGGCGACAAGGGTCGCGGCAAAGAGGGCGAGGAGCTCGGCAACTTCGAGCCCGGCACCGACATCGCCGCCAAGGCGACCGTGTTCGCGGAGGGATGCTGGGGCCACCTGACAGACGCGGCGGTGCAGGAGTTCGAGCTCGACGAGGGGCGCGAGCCGCGGGTCTGGGAGCTCGGGGTCAAGGAGGTCTGGAAGGTGAAGGAGCCGCTGGATCGGGTCATCCACACTGTCGGCGGCTGGCCACTGAAGATCTCCGCGAAGTACGGCCAGATCGGCGGCTCCTGGATCTACCCGATGAAGGATGAGAAGACCGGCGATGACCTCGTCTCGATCGGCTTCATCGTCGACCTCGACTACGCCGACGCCACCACTTCGGCCCACGACCTGCTGCAGGAGTTCAAGACTCATCCGATGGTGCGCAAGATCCTCGAGGGGGGCGAACGGGTCAGCTGGGGCGCCAAGGCGCTCCCCGCCGGCGGCTACTGGGCGATGCCGAAGCTCTCCGCGCCCGGAGCAGTGCTCGTTGGCGACGGCGCCGGCATGATGAACCTGACGGCGCTGAAGGGGGTCCACTACGCGATCAAGTCTGGAATGCTGGCCGCGGAGGCCATCTACGCGTCTCTGAAGGAAGGCAGCAGCGACTTCTCCGGCTACGAGGAGGCGATCGCCGAGTCGATCGTCGGCAAGGACCTCTACGAGCAGCGCAACGCGCGTCAGCCCTTCCAAAAGGGCCTGCTCAAGGGAATGCCGCTGGTCGGCATGATGATCCTCAGCAAGGGTCGCTTCCCCGGCGGGCGCTGGAAGCTGCACGCCAACGACGCCAAGCCGATGTTCATCGGCAACACCAAGGACAGCTATCCGAAGCCCGATGGCAAGCTCACCTTCGACAAGCTCTCCAGCGTCTTCATCAGCGGCAACGCCACCCGCGACGACGCTCCCAACCACATCCGCGTGCAGCAGCGCGTTCCCCGCGAGATCGCCGAGACCTGGCAGTGGATGTGCCCCGCCGGCGTCTACGAGATCCCCGACGACGCCCCCGAGAGCGGCGACGTCGACGTGATCGTCAACTACACCAACTGCGTGCAGTGCGGCGCGATCACCGCCAAGGGCGGGCGCCTGACGACACCCGAGGGCGGCGACGGCCCGCTCTACCAGAACACCTGACCCAAGACCACAAAAGTCAGCGTTCGAAAACTTCGCGCGGGGGTATGTGTTTTGAGGCTGATGGATGAGGCAGGGGCAGCTCGCAGGGGTTTTGTCGTCGCGGCGACCGCGTCGATGTGCGCCTTGGTCATAGTGGCTATCGCCGCATCCGGTGCCTCAGCCTCGACCTGGACGGTGACGAAGTTTCCCGACGACCAGGTCCACGGGCCGATGTTCGGCGTCTCCTGTCCGTCGCCCGAGCTCTGCGTTGTCGGCGGCAGCGACAACCTGATCGCGACGTCGACGAACCCGACCGGCGGCGCTTCCGCCTGGAACGTCTTCCACCCCGGCGGGACCGAACAAATTCCCGAAATCCCGGGGCTACCCCCCGGTGGGAAAATCTCTTTCCCCGGTGCGCAGGTGAGGGGGATCTCGTGTCCATCTCTCACGCTCTGCGTCGGCGTGACCCTCGATGGCCGCATCTTCAGCTCGACCGATCCGACCGGCGGTGCGTCCGCCTGGAAAATCGTTCAGCTGGGCGCGGGGCAGGGGCCCAACCTCCATATGACCGGCATCTCCTGTCCTTCGCCCGGGTTCTGCCTCGCCGTCGCCTACGGGAGCAAGGTGGTCTATTCCATCGATCCGACCGGCGATGCCTCGGCCTGGGCCGTGACCGAACTCGCCACCCCGCTGGACTTCCGCGGCGTCTCCTGCCCGTCGCCCTCCTTCTGCGCGGCGGTCGACAACGAAGGAAGCATCGCCACTTCCACCAACCCGGTGGGCGCCGCTTCCGCCTGGACTCTGGTCGGCCGTCCCGGCGGCCTAAATGCCCTCAACGGCATTTCCTGCCCCTCGCCGTCGCTGTGCGTGACCGGCAATGCCGGTCAGATGATCACCTCGACGAGCCCGGCCAGCGCCGCCGGCTGGACTGCCGTGACTGCCGGCTCAGGGCTGCCTGTCAAGGGCGTCGCTTGCCCTCTGGAAACGGCCTGCGCGGCTGTGGACAACAACTCCGACGCGATCGTCTCCACCGATCCCACCGGCGGGTCCAGCGCTTGGTCGTTCACCAACGTGATCCCAAAATCACTCGACGGGAGCCCCAACGGGATGTTCGGCCTTTCCTGCCCGACCACGACTCTCTGCGTGGCCGTCGGCCAGAATGAACAGATCATCAGCTCGACCGATCCCTTCACCTCCGATCCGGTGAAGGTGCAGCCGAATGGATCCAAGCGCCCACGGGTCGTCATTACGGACCATCCAGCAAAGCGTGTGCGGCCTCACAAAGGGGGCGTCAAAGTCACCTTCCGCTTCCACGCGACCCGCTCGGGCTCTCGCTTCAAGTGCAAGCTCAGCGGGCATCACTTCCGCGCCTGTAAGTCGCCGAGGCGCTACAGGGTGGGGAAGGGCACATATACCTTCAAGGTCAGGGCGATCGCACCGGGCGGCATCAAGGGCCCGCCGGCGACCTTCCACTTCAGGGTCGGCCGCCTAACCGAGGGGCCGCCCGTCGGGTCCTGTCGCTCGAAAGCCATGGGCCCCTCGCTCCGCCCCTGCATCAACGCCCGCTGGTAACAGCTCGAATCTGGGCCGGGACTGAATACTGTCTTAAAGAAGCAGGCTCGCGCGGGTGCAGCGGAACGCGTGGATTGGTGTAACTGTGCCAATTTAATGCTCAAATAAATCTGATAGGTTGATTGAATGTTGAAGTGGCTCGCGTTGACGATGATCGTGATATCTGTCGTGCTGGCGATCATTGCCGCCAGCGGAGCGTCAGCGACAGTGCTCTGCAAAGAAGAAGGCGTCGCGGAAGCTTGTCCAGCAGGTAAATCCGTTGGTTCCGGCACGGTGCTCAAAGCCGAACTTACGGCCGGCATTCCTTCGGTGCTTCATATTGGCATTGGAGAAGTCACCTGCATGAATTCGAAGCTGGAAGGCAAAATGACTACCGCCGGGGGCGCTCTCGGGGTGCCGGTGAAAGGCGGGATCATCGAAGCGAGCTGGACCAATTGCACATGCAATGGCGTCGCCGCGACGATGGTGCCTGGCAATTTGGCTTGGAGCACCGAAATCAACGGCACCGGGAACAAAGACGGTGCGTTGACACTTCTAGAACCGCGCTTGAAAATCGAATGCGAAGGGCTCGTCTGCAACTACCAGAAAGCATCGATCACGAATCTTCAGTTCAAAGGCGGGAACCCCGCCGAAATCCACGCGGCAATAGGCCAGGTTTTCTTCGAACGAGCCCCAGGAAGCTTCTTCTTCTGCGCGATGTCTGCTGAATGGGATGCCGAATATGAAGTCGCGGCGCCGAAGCCAGTTTTCGTGACGAAGACGTAGCCAGCACGGCTGGAGTGACCATGGCCTCTGGCGCAGGGGATGTGCTTACCGCATGGGAATGCGATGCCGGAGGAGGGACTCGAACCCCCGACACGCGGATTATGATTCCGCTGCTCTAACCAGCTGAGCTACTCCGGCGGGGTTGGGGATCGTATCGATGGCGGGGCTGTGTTCGCCTTGGGCGTGAGGTCTTTAGCCTTGTTGCCGTGACGCAGGAACTCGATCGAGCTGTGCGGACGGTGTTGCGGGATTGCCTGCGGGTCGAACCTGCCGAAGAGGTGCTGGTGATCTGCAACCCGGTCACCGAGGACATCGGGGCGTTGATGCGGATCGAGGCGGAGGGCGACGGCGCCTACGCGACCCTGGCGGTGATCTCCGAGCTGGACTCCAATGGCGCCGAGCCGCCGACTCCGGTGGCGGCGGCGATGATCGCCTCCCACGTGGTGCTGGCGCCGACGATCCAGTCGCTCTCCCATACCTATGCCCGCCGCGCCGCCAACCAGGCCGGCGTGCGGATCGCGACCCTGCCCGGCGTTACCGCGGACATGCTGGCGCGGCTGATGAACGCTGACATGGGCGCCCTGCGACGGCGCGGCGCGGCACTGGCCGCGGCGCTGCACAGTGGCGATGAGGCGCGGATCACCTGCCGGCACGGCAGCGACTTGCGGCTCGGCCTCGAGGGCCGGATCCCGATCGCGGATGCCGGCGTCCTCAATGCTCCCGGCGCCTTCGGCAACCTGCCCTGTGGCGAGGCCTTCATCTCGCCGGTTGGCGGGGAGGGCACCCTCGTCGTCGACGGATCGATCGCCGGGGTCGGCAAGGTCGAGACGCCGGTCGAGCTGACCGTCCGCGACGGCCACCTGACCGACGCCACCGGTCCCGAGGGGGCGACCCTGCTCGAACTGCTGACCAAGCACGGCGAGGACGGCACCAACGTCGCCGAGCTGGGGATCGGCACCAACGAAGAGGCGATGCTGACCGGCAACATCCTCGAGGACGAGAAGATCCTCGGCACCGCCCACGTTGCCTTCGGCGCTTCGGCGGCGATCGGTGGTGGCATCCAGGTCCCCGTGCACCTCGACTGCGTGATCCTCGAGCCGACGGTGGAAATCGACGGCAAAGAGATCGTCCGCGGCGGCGAGCTGCTCGTCTAGGTGGCGGCGCCGCGGCTCCTCGCTGTCCCGAACGTCTCCGAGGGAGGTGACACGGCGTGCATCGACTCCATGGAGCGGGCGTTCTCGAGGGGCGCGACCGTGCTCGACCGCCACTCCGACGCCGACCACGACCGCACCGTCTTCACCCTCGCCGCCGGCGCTGCGCCGCTGCGCGAGGCGCTCGTCTCCGGCGCTGAGCTGGCGATCGAGACCGTCGACATGAGCTCCTACCGGGGCCTTCACCCCGCGGTCGGGGCGCTTGACGTCTGCCCGATCGTTTGGCTCGACCCGGTCGGCCGCGCCGCCGCTCGGGTCGAGGCGATCGAGGTGGCAGAGCAGATCGGCGGCCTCGGGGTTCCCGTCTTCCTCTATGGCGAGCTGGCCGCTCGTCCGGCGCACGCCGAGCGGGCCTATTTCCGCAACGGTGGTCTCGCCGAGCTCTGGCTGCGGATGGAGGGGGGAGGACTGCGGCCCGACTACGGACCGTCCCTGCCGCACCCCACCGGTGGGGTGACGCTGATCACCGCCCGCCCGCCTCTTGCCGCCTTCAACGTCGAGCTCGACAGCGGCGATGTCGACGTCGCCCGCGCGGTCGCCGCCGGGTTGCGCGAGTCCGGCGCCGGCCTGCGCGGCGTGCGCGCGATCGGGCTGGGCCTGTCCGCCGGTCGCACTCAGGTGTCGACCAACGTCCATGACCCCCTCGCCGTGCCCCTGGCCGACGTGGTCGCGCGGGTTCGCGACCTCGCGGCCCCTCTCGGCGCCAGGCCGATCGCCTCGGAGGTCGTCGGCCTCGTTCCCGCCGCGGCTCTCGCCGAATACCCCAGTGAGGTGCCGATTCGTGGCTTCGACCCCGATCTACAGACGATCGAGGCGCGTCTGCCGGCCGCCTCCTGAGGCGCCGGGGGCGCTAGATTCCCGCCATGGCTCAGACCAAGAAGAAGCGCCGCCGCAAGCACCGCGGCACCCAGGGCGGACGGATCGATACCAACCGCCGCGCCCGGCCCAAAACCCGCGCTGAGGCGAAAGCCCGCGCCAAGTCGGGCACAAAACGCGCCCCGCGTGGGGACCATCCGCCGACCTGGCGCAACTCGGCCCTGCGCGGCATCGGCGCGGCCGTGATCTTCGCGATCCTGCTGCTGGTGATCTTCAAACGGCCTGTTGGCGCGGCCCTCGCCCTCGGCGCCTTCATGCTGGTCTTCTATATCCCGGCCGGCTACTACATCGACATGATGATGTGGCGACGGCGGGAGCGGGCGCGGATTCGCGACGCCAACCGCTCGTGAGCTTGGACGTACGCCAGCTCACCGTCGGCGCGATTGCCGAGAACTGCTTCGTCATACATAACCCCGACTCCGGCAAGGTCCTGATCGTCGATCCCGGCGAAGAGCCGGAGCGGATCCTGGCCGAGGTCGAGGAGACCGGTGCCGAGGTCGAGGCGATCCTGATCACCCACTGTCACTTCGACCACGTCGGCGCGGTCGCCCCGGTGGCGAAGGCGACTGGAGCTCCGGTTTATTGCCCCGAGATCGAGTTGCCGGTGCTCGCCGACATCATGTCCTTCGTGCCGTTCGCCGGCTTCGGCCCCTTCGAGAGCTACGAGGCGGACGAGATCGTGAAAGGCGGCGAGGCGCTGGAGCTGGCGGGCCTCACCATCGACGTGATCTTCACCCCGGGCCACAGTCCCGGGCACGTCACCTACTCGCTGCGCGGCGAGGAGGCGATTTTTTCCGGTGACGTGCTCTTCCAGGGCTCGGTCGGGCGGGTCGACCTGCCCGGTGGCGACGGACCGACCCTGATGCGGTCGATCGCCGCCCTGCTCGACTCGCACTCACCCGAGACCGCCGTCTACCCAGGCCACATGGGCGCCACCACTCTGGGCGCGGAGCGGGCGACGAACCCCTTCCTGGCTCAGCTGCCGCAGTAGGCAGCCGGTCGGCGCCCGGCGCAGGTAAGGTCGCGGCACTGTGGCGGGACACAAGTACCAGGCTCCGCGCGGGACTTTCGATGTCCTGCCTGACAGCGCGCGGCTGCGCGGGCGGATCGAGCGCGCCGCCGCGGCGATCTTCGCTCGGGCCGGCTACGAGCCGATCGCCACGCCCAGCTTCGAGGACACCGAGCTGTTCGAGCGCGGCGTCGGACACTCGACCGACATCGTCCGCAAGGAGATGTTCACCTTCGAGGACAAGGGCGGGCGCAGCCTCACCCTGAGGCCCGAGGGCACGGCACCGATCTGCCGCGCCTACGTCGAGCACGGCATGCAGGCGCAGGCGCAGCCTGTGAAGCTCTTCTACATCGGGCCGTTCTTCCGTCACGAGCGACCACAGGCTGGCCGCTACCGCCAGTTCCACCAGCTTGGCGCCGAGGTGATCGGCAGTGACTCGCCACTCGCCGACGCCGAGGTAATCGGCCTCCTCGCCGAGCTCCTCGCCGAGCTCGGGGTCCCGGGGGTTGAGCTACGGCTCGGCAGCCTCGGCTCTCTCGATACTCGCCAGGCGTATCTCGAGGAGCTGAAGGCGCACCTTCACGCCCATGAGGGCGAGCTGGCGAAAGAGGCGCGGGAGCGGATTGACGCCAATCCGCTGCGTGCTTTCGACTCCGATGACGAGGGCACGCAGGCGGTGATGGCGGCGGCGCCGAAGCTGGTCGAGCGGCTCGAGGGTGAGGACGCCGAGCACTTCAGCGAGGTGAGGACGCTGCTCGACGCTGCCGGGGTCGAGTACACGATCGACCCGACCCTGGTCCGCGGCCTCGACTACTACACGCGGACGATCTTCTCCTTCGTCTGCGACCGGCTCGGGGCGCAGTCGGAGATCGGCGGCGGCGGGCGCTACGACGGCCTGGTCGAGCAACTGGGCGGGCGGCCGACGCCCGCGGTCGGCTGGGCGGCCGGGATCGAGCGGATCATGCTGGCGCTGGACGAAGAGGAGCCCGCGCCCGGACGCGACGTCTTCATTGCCGTGGGCGACGAGGAGCAGGGCGGACGATCGCTGGCTCTTCTGCTGGCGGGAGAACTGCGCAAAGCCGGGCTCTCAGCCGAGATCGATCTCGGCGGCCGCGGTCTCAAGGGGCAGTTCAAGCACGCCGACCGGATCGGCGCCCGCCGCGTGCTGATTCTCGAGGACGGCGCTGCCCAGCTGCGCGACATGTCAAGTGGCGAGCAGCGGCCGGTCGAGACCGGCAACCTGCTGGCCGAGATCACCGGGGGAGAGGCATGAGCGAGTTTCCATCACTGCAGGCAAACGGCTACCGCGACACCTGGTGCGGCCAGGTGCTGGGCGACCGGGCCGGCAGCGAGGTTCGAGTTGCCGGCTGGGTCCATCGCCGCCGCGACCACGGCGGCCTGATCTTCATCGACCTGCGCGACCGCACAGGCATCGTCCAGCTCGTCTTCCATCCGGAGGAGGCCGGCGGCGCCTTTGAGCTGGGCCACAGGCTGCGGCCCGAGGACGTGCTGAGCGCCTCGGGCAGCGTCGTCCAACGCTCGCCGGAGACGGTCAACCCGGATCTGCCGACGGGAGAGGTCGAGCTCAAGGTGAGCGCTGCCGAGCTTCTTGCCGACGCTGAGACCCCGCCCTTCCAGGTCGAGGGTTTTGCCGGTGAGGTGGGAGAGGACGCACGCTTGCGCCACCGCTATCTCGACCTGCGCCGGGAGCCGATGCGCGAGGCCCTCGTCCTCCGCCACCGCGCTACCGCGGCGATGCGCGAGTTCCTCGACCGTGAGGGCTTCCTCGATATCGAGACGCCGGTCCTGACCCGCTCCACCCCCGAGGGTGCCCGCGACTTCCTCGTCCCCAGCCGCACTCAGCAGGGCTCCTTTTACGCGCTGCCGCAGTCGCCACAGCTCTTCAAGCAGCTGCTGATGGTCGCCGGCTTCGAGCGCTACTACCAAGTGGCGCGCTGCTTTCGCGACGAGGATCTGCGCGCCGATCGCCAGCCCGACTTCACCCAGCTCGACATCGAGATGTCCTTCGTCGGCGTCGACGACGTGATCGAGGTCAACGAGAGGCTGCTCGCCCACGTCTTCGGGACGGTTGGCGGCCCATCGTTGAGTCTGCCGCTGGAGCGTCTGCCCTACGACGAGGCGATCTCGCGCTTCGGCACTGACCGTCCCGACACTCGCTTCGCGATGGAGCTGGTCGATCTCGACGACATCTTGGTCGGGACCGAGTTCAAGGTCTTCGCTTCCGTCATTGGCAGCGGCGGCACGGTTCGCGGCCTCAACGCCGGCAAGCGTGAGATGCCGCGCTCGGCCCTCGACGGCCTGATCTCGCGCGCCCAGGAGCTCGGTGCCAAGGGTCTAGTTTGGGCCTTTCGCGAGGGCGACGGCTGGCGTTCGCCGACGGCGAAGTTTCTCTCCGCCGAGGAGCTGACCGCCCTGAACGAGCGGCTCGGTGCCGAGGAGGGCGACCTGCTCCTCGTCGTCGCCGACAAGCCCAGGGTCGCCAACGCCGTGCTCGCTCAACTGCGGCTCGACCTGGCGGCTGAGTTCAAGCTTGTGCCCGAGGGCTCCGACTCGCTGCTCTGGATCGTCGACTGGCCGCTGATGGAGGCCAACGACGATGGTGGCTGGGACCCCCTGCACCATCCCTTCACCGCCCCCGCAGCGGACTTCGATCCGGCCGATCCCGGCGGCGCGCGAGCCCTCGCCTACGACCTGGTCTGGAACGGCCAGGAGATGGGCGGCGGCTCGATCCGCATCAGCGATGCCGCCCTGCAGGGCAAGGTCTTCGCCGCGCTTGGCATCGACGAGGTTGAAGCCGAGGCGCGCTTCGGCTTCCTGCTCGAGGCGCTGCGCTACGGGGCGCCGCCGCACGGTGGCATTGCCTTCGGCCTCGATCGCCTCGTCCAGCGGCTCTCTGGCGCCGACTCGATCCGCGACGTGATCGCCTTCCCCAAGACCGCCTCGGGGGCCGACGCGCTGACCGGCGCCCCGGCGCCGATCGACGAGGTGCAGCTGCGCGACGTCGGGCTCCAGCTTCGCGCGAAACGGCCGCCCGTCGGGGAATGAGCTTCTTCGGCCGGATCCGGACGGTCTTCGTCGGCCACCGTCCAGGCCCGGGAGTGACGCCTGTCCACGTCGACGATCCCCGCTTCGATGACTGGGAGGTGGTGCGCGACTTCACCGACGTCAAGACCGCTCGCGCCTGGCACCAGGCCTTGAAAGAGGCCCGGATCGACGCCGTGCTGACGGTCGACTGGCCGCTCGATCGCTTCGGCCGAGGCGACATCGCCCTACGCGTCCTGCCCGAGGACTGGAGCGAGGCCGAGACGCTCCTTTCCAATCTGGACGACTGACCACTGGCCACGAAACCCGCCCGGTGCTACGGTTGCGCCGAGGCTCGAGCCCGTACGTGAGCCGCCTCACCGTTTGACCCAACACAAACGGCGCGGGAGCTGATCTCTCTCGGTTCTTTGGGACTGCGAGGAGGCCCCCACCCTTTACTTCAAGGGATCAAAGCCAGAGGCGGTACCGGCGGGCTGGAGTCTCTTTTGCGTTGCAAAAACGCGCGTTTCAGCGAGCCACACGCGCGTCCCGCCCGTCCACGATCAGCGGCATGCGCGACGAGAGCTGCATTGAGCACCTCATCGGGGCCGAATGCAGCTCTCGTGGGGTGGACAGAACGATTGCGGCGCTGGCGGAGGGGCAGCATGGGGTGGTGGGGAGAGCCCAGTTGTTGGGTGTGGGGATTGGGCGGCGAGCTATCGGCGTGCGACTGGAGCGAGGCTCGCTGCACTCTGTGCATCGGGGTGTCTATGCGGTTGGGTATCCGTCGCTCGGTCTCGAGGGGCGGTGGATGGCGGCGGTGCTCGCGTGCGGTCCCAGCACGGTCCTGAGTCATCGTGCGGCCGGTCGACTGTGGAGGCTGCTGCCGCGATCGAGCGCTCTTCCCGAAGTGACCAGACCCTCGAGCTTTCGTTCCAGGTCGGGGATCGTCGCCCATCGCTCTGCGGTCCCCGGCGACGAGACCTCTCTGGTCAACGGGATTCCCGCGACATCGGTCTCGCGGACACTCTTGGACCTTGCCGCCGTCCTGGCAGAGCGTCAGCTTGAGCGGGCGTTGAACGAGGCGGAGGTGCTGGGCTTGACCGACGAGCTTTCGGTGCCAGATCTGCTCGTGCGCTATCCAGGGCGGCGGGGGTCCGCTGGCCTACGTGCTCTGTTGCGGGATCGAGCTGTGGTGCGCGGGATCACGCGCAGCGAGCTGGAGCGACGGTTTCTGGCCATCCTCGCCGGCACGGATTTGCCGCGCCCTCGATGCAACGCGCAGGTCTCCGTGCGGGGCCGATTTTTCGAGGCCGATTGTGTCTGGACCGAGCAACGGTTGATCGTCGAACTGGATGGACAGGAAGCGCACGGCACCGATCTTGCCTTCGAGAAGGACCGGGAACGCGACCGGCTGTTGCTTGTCGAGGGGTGGCGAGTCACCCGTGTCACCTGGCGGCAGCTCCGCGACGACGCCCCCGCTGTGATTGCGGATCTGCGCAGGCTCCTGCGCGGATAGCGGCGGCCTCCTACCCTGTAGCGGATGAGTCAGGAGCTGTTTGAGCACTATCTGCGTGACGCGAGCCGTCTGGGTCCGGTTGAGGACGGTGCGTTCACCGGTGCGGCCGGAGGAGCTGCCTGCGGCGACCTTTCGCGGGTCTCGCTTGTGGTTGAGGATGGCTTTGTCGCGCGCGTGACCTTCGACGCCGAGGGATGTGGGGCGACCCGCGCCGCCACGGCGGCCGTTGCCGAGATGGTCGACGGAGAGCCCGTGCTCGACGCGGCCCAGATCGGGATCGATGAGGTTGACGCGGCGATCGGAGGGTTGACGCCGGCCAAGCGGCACGCAGCGCAGCTGTCCGCCGACGCCTTGCACCGGGCGCTGGCGCGAGCGGCTGCGTCGGCGAAGCGACTGGCTGAGCCGAGCGGAGACCGAGTGCTGGTCGCGATGTCGGGCGGCGTAGATAGTGCTGTCGCTGCCCTCCTGGAGCGGGACCGGGGGGCGGAGGTCATCGGGGTGACGCTGAAGCTTTGGGCCGATCCCGATACCGATGGCGCCAAGGCCTGCTGCTCTCCCGAGGCCGTGCTGGGCGCTCGCTCGCTGGCCCTGTCGCTCGGCATGCCCCACTTGACGCTTGACCTCGAGGAGGAGTTCCGGCGGCGTGTCGTCGCCGAGTTCGTCTCCGGCTACGCAGCTGGCAGCACGCCCAACCCCTGCATCGCCTGCAACGGCGAGGTGCGCATCGCGGCGATGGTCGACCTGGCGACGCGGCTCGGGGCAACCCACCTCGTCACCGGCCACTACGCGCGGATCGTCGACGACGGGGCCGGCCCTTTGCTTGCCGCGGCCTCAGACGAGAACAAGGACCAGAGCTACATGCTGGCGGCGTTGCCGCCCGGCATCCTCGAGCGGGTGCGGTTCCCGCTGACCGAGCTGACCAAGCCGGAGGTACGCGAGATCGCCGCTCGCCACAACCTCGCGGTCGCCAAGAAGCCCGAGAGCCAGGACCTCTGCTTCCTCTCCGGCCAGGGCAAGGGGGATTTCCTGCGCCGCCACGGCGGCCTGCGCGAGCGCGAGGGCGACCTGCTCGATCGCTCCGGCAAGGCGATCGGCCGCCACCGCGGCCACCACAACTTCACCGTCGGCCAGCGGCGCGGGATTGGCGGCGGGGCCGAGGAGCCGCTCTACGTCCTCTCGACCAACGCCGTGGCAAATACGGTCACGGTCGGTCCGCGGCGCGACCTGATGGCCAGCACAGTGCGGATCCACCGCGCCGTCCTGCACCGTGCCGGAGACAGCGTCGATGCGGTCCGCCTGCGCTACCGCTCGCAGCCGGTTCCGGCAGCTGTCTCGGTGACGGACACCGGCGCACACGCCGAGCTCGAGATCGCACTGGGCGAGGACTTCGCCGGTGTCACACCCGGGCAGACCGCCGTCCTGCTCGCCGGCGAGGCGATCGTCGGCCACGGCACCATCGCCGCCGCGTCCTGAACGCCGCGCCGGGCAGCGCCGATAGACCTTAGGCTCCCATCCAATGAAGGCCAGCGACATCCGCAAGACCTACCTCTCCTTCTTCGAGGAGCGCGGGCACAAGATCGTCTCCTCGGCCTCGCTGGTCCCCGCCGCGCACGACCCCTCGGTCCTACTGACGACGGCTGGCATGCAGCCCTTCAAGCCGTACTTCCTCGGTCGCGAAGAGCCGCCGGCGCGCCGCGTTGCCGACGTGCAGAAGTGCTTCCGCACGACCGACATCGAGGAGGTCGGCAACACCGCCCGCCACCTCACCTTCTTCGAGATGCTCGGCAACTGGAGCTTTGGCGACTACTTTAAGGAGGAGTCGATCCCCTGGGGCTGGGAGCTGTCGACCGAGGGCTTCGGCATGGACCCCGAGCGGATCTGGGTCACCGTCTTCGGCGGCGACGAGGAGCTCGGGCTCGGCCCCGACGAGGAGGCGATCGAGGTCTGGCGCCGCGTCGGCGTGCCCGACGAGCGCATCGTCCGGCTCGGCCGCGAGGACAACTTCTGGCAGGGCGGGCCGACGGGCCCGTGCGGACCCTGCTCTGAGCTCTACCTCGATCGCGGTCCCGAGTTTGGCGGTGACGGTGAGCGCCCCGGCGACGACACCGAGCGCTACCTCGAGTTCTGGAACCACGTCTTCATGACCTACGACCTCGGCGCGGACGGCTCGCTGACCGAGCTGCCGATGCGCAACATCGACACCGGCATGGGGCTCGACCGGATGGCGGCGATCCTGCAGGGGGTCCCCTCGGTCTACGAGACCGACCTGGTCCGGCCGTTGCTCGATCTCGCCGAGGAGATGTCGGGTCGCTCTTACGGCGAGGGCGGAGCAGTGACGCGGGCGATGCGGATCGTCGCTGACCACTCGCGCGGCGCCGCCTTCCTGATCGCCGACGGCGTCGTCCCTTCCAACGAAGACCGTGGCTACATCCTGCGCCGGATCATGCGCCGCGCGATCCAGCAGGGCCGCACCCTCGGCCTCGAGGCACCCTGGCTGGGGCGCTTCGCCGAGCGCGCGATCGAGATCATGGGGGACGCCTACCCCGAACTGCAGGCTGAGCGCGAGACGATCGCCCGCTGGGTCGGCGACGAGGAGGAGAGCTTTGGCCGCACACTCGCGCGCGGCACCGAGCTGCTCGAGCGGCTCGTCGCGGAAGCGAAGGAGCAGGAGACATCCTGGGTCGATGCCGCCGATGCCTTCAAGTTGCACGACACCTTCGGCTTCCCCTACGACCTGACCAAGGAGCTGGTTGCCGAACGCGGCCTCTCGGTCGACGACAGCGGCTTCGAGGAGCTGATGGAGGAGCAGCGCCAGCGCGCCCGCTCCGGTGCGGCGACAGCGCACGGATCCGAGGACCGCCACGAGCGGGTCCTCGCCTTCGCCGGCTCCGCCGAGCCGACCCGCTTCGTCGGCTACGAGACGCTGCGAACGACGACCGGCCTGGCGGCGCTCGAGCGCGAGGACGGCCGTGCCCTGGTCAAGCTCGAGGAGAGCCCCTTCTACGCCGAGGGCGGCGGCCAGGTCGCCGACTCCGGCCTGCTGCGCTGGTCGGGGGGAGAGGCGAAGGTCCTCGACGTCTACCGGGTTGGCGAAGACCAGGCGCTCGAGGTCGAACCGTCCGGCGAGATCGACGAGAGCGCCGCGGTCGAGGCCGAGGTAGACCGCGAGACGCGTCACGCGACGATGCGCAACCACACCGCGACGCACCTGCTGCACGCGGCGCTGCGCGAGCGGCTTGGCACCCACGTGCACCAGGCCGGCTCCTCCGTCCGCCCCGACAAGCTGCGCTTTGACTTCAGCCACGGCCAGGGGCTCAGCGCCGAGGACCTGCGCGCGGTCGAGGACCGCGTCAACGAGTGGGTCAAGGCGAGCCGGCCGGTGCGCTGGCTGGAGATGGAGCGCGCCGAGGCAGAGCGCCTGGGGGCGATGGCACTCTTCGGTGAGAAGTACGGCGAGTGGGTGCGCGTGGTCGAGGTCGACGGTGTCTCGCGCGAGCTCTGCGGCGGCACCCACGTCGCCAACACCGCCGAGGTCGGCATCTTCAAGATCGCCTCCGAGGGCTCCAGCGCCGCCAACGTGCGCCGGATCGAGGCGCTCAGCGGCCCGGCGGCAATCGATTGGTTCCGCGAGAGCGAGGAGCGCCTGCGCGAGGTAGGCGACCTGCTCGGCTCCCCGCAGGACCCGCTCAGCGCTGCCCGCCGCGCCGCCGAGCGCCTGCGCGAGGCAGGCAAGGGTGCGGAGCAGGCGCAGAAGCAGCTCGCCGGTGAGGAGGCCGAGCGCCTGGTCGGCGAGGCCTCAGACGCGGCCGGCATCGGGCTGGTCGCCTCAAGTGCGCCGCTCGCCGACCAAAAGCAGCTGCTCGACCTCGCCAACCGCGTTCAATCCAAGCTCGGCGGAGATTCGGTGGTCGTCCTCGGCGGGGCGGAGGGGAGCAAGGTCGCGCTCGTCGTCCTCGTCTCCAAGGGCGCTGTAGAGCGCGGTCTTTCGGCCGCGGAGATCGTCCGTGAGGCGGCACCAATTGTCGGCGGTGGTGGCGGCGGCCGCGACGACATGGCCCAGGCCGGCGGCAAGGACCCGGCCAAGCTCGATGAGGCACTGGCGGCTGCGCGGGCGACGATCGAGCGGAAGTTGGGATAGGCATGCGCGTGCTCGCCCTCGACCACGGCACCGCCAGGATCGGCTGCGCGATCTCCGACCCGAGCGGCACGCTGTCGACGCCGCTGCCGGTGATCGAACCGCCGGAGGCACGCTCGGTGGCTGAGCTGGTCGCCAAGTACGAGGTCGAGCGAGTGGTCGTCGGGCTGCCGCTTCACCTCAGTGGCGAGGAAGGCAGTCAGGCCGCGCTGGCCCGGACCTTTTGCACCGAACTGGAAGCGATGATCGACGTCCCGGTCGAGACCTACGACGAGCGGCTGACGACCCGCATGGCCGAGACGAGCAAGCGCGAAGGGGCCGCCGCGGCGCCCGACTCGCTTGCCGCCGCGCACCTGCTGCAGGCCTACCTCGCCGGGCAGGCGGCGATCGAAGAGCGCGACGATGAGTGACGACCCGTTCGCCGAGGCGAACGATCCAGCCGCGGCCGAGCGCGAGAAGCGTCGCCTGGAGCGCGAAGAGCAGCGGCGCAAGCGCGAGGAAAAGGGTTCGGCGAAGGAAAAGGCCGCGCCTGCGCCGGTCAGTTCCGAACCGCCCGCAGCGTCCCCGCCGCCCCCACCTCCACCATCCTCGCCAGAGCCGAAGAGGACCACGATGCCCGGCAATGGCCCGAAGGCGAGGTCCACCACCGCGCGCGGTCGTCGCGTGGGCATTGCCGTCGGCCTCGGCGCCGTGTTCCTCGGGGTGGTCGCGATCGCCGCCCTCGCCTACCGACACTTCCACCGGGACACGCCGCCGCCGGTGGTTGTGGTGCGGACGATCACGCTGACCATCCCCGAGGGGTACACCCGCGCTCAGACCGCCGAACTGGCCAAACAGGAAGGCCTGCAGGGCAGCTACGAGAAGGAGAGCGTGCACTCCGCGTACCTCAGCCCCGCCAAGTACGGGGGCAAGGGCGCCAAGGACCTCGAGGGCTTCCTCTTCCCCGACACCTTCGAACTCCAGAAGCACGCCAAGGCCGCCGATTTGGTTCAGCTGCAGCTTGAAGACTTCAAGCGCAGGATCGCCGGGGTGGACATGAGCTACGCGCGCTCAAAGAACCTGACCACCTATGACGTGCTCACGATCGCCTCGATGATCGAGCACGAGGCGGGCCTGGAAAGCCAGCGCAAGCTGGTCGCGGCGGTGATCTACAACCGCTTGCACGAAGGGATGCCGTTGGGGATCGATGCGACCACCCGCTTCGCCACCGGCAACTACACCCGGCCGCTGACCGAATCCGAACTGGCGGTCGATTCGCCTTACAACACGCGCACCCACACCGGCCTGCCTCCGGGGCCGATCGACAGCCCCGGCCTCGCCTCGATTGAAGCCGCCGCACGCCCGGCGAAGGCTGACTACCTCTTTTACGTGGCTGAGCCGGGGGCGTGTAACAAGCTCGCCTTCTCCTCGACCGAAGCGGAATTCAACGCCGACGTCGAACGCTACAACTCGGCCCGCGAAGCGGCCGGCGGCAACTCGCCGGACAGCTGCGGGGAATAGGCGAGATGCCGCGCCTCGCCGTCCTCGGCTACCCGGTCGCCCATTCGCGCTCGCCGGCGATGCAAAACGCGGCCCTGGCCGAGCTTGGCCTTGGCTCCGAGTGGAGCTACGAGGCGATCCAGGTTGCCCCTGACGCGTTTGAGATGCGGGCGCGGGAGATGCCAGGCGATGGCTTCGTTGGCGCCAACGTCACCGTTCCCCACAAGGGGGCGGCTCTGGCTGCCGCCGATGAGCTCTCGGAGACCGCGCGGGAGATCGGCGCCGCCAACACGCTCGTCTTCGCCGGCGGTGAGATCCGCGCCGAGAACACCGATGCGGAGGGCCTGCTGCGGGCGCTGCCGGCCTCGCCGGGCGGCAAGCGGGCGCTGGTGTTGGGTGCGGGCGGCGCCGCCCGCGCCGTGGTCTGGGCCCTGCTGCGCGAGGGGGCCGAGGTTGGCGTCTGGAACCGCACCGAGCTGCGCTCCCGTCATCTCTGCGAGGAGCTGGGGGGCGAGCCGGCAGTCGATCCAGGGCCGGGAGACTACGAGCTGATCGTCAACTCGACCGCTGTAGGTCTCCGTGGCGAGGATCCCTTTACCGAGCTGCCGCTTGATCCCGGCGGCTTCTCAGCGGGGCAGACGGTCGTCGACATGGTCTACGGCGGTGAGATGACGGAGCTGCTCAAGGCCGCCGAGGCGGCTGGCGCCACCATCGTGGACGGCATCGAGATCCTGGTCCAGCAGGGCGCGCTCTCGCTCGAAATCTGGACCGGCCGCCCCGCGCCTCTAGACACCATGCGCGCCGCCGCCCGCGCCTGACGCTCCTTTTCGCGGCGTTTGATCGCTGACTTCGTCTTTATGCGTCCATAGGCACCGAAAAGCGCGAACTCAGCAAGCTGTCCTGTCGGCCGGTCCGCCTATAGCCTTGACGCTATGAGCGTTTTTCGATTCACGACGGCGGGGGAGTCCCACGGGCCTGGCCTCGTGGCGATTGTCGAGGGGGTGCCGGCTGGGCTGGAGCTGGACCGCGAGGCACTCGACCGCGACATGGCGCGGCGCCAGCTCGGCCATGGGCGCGGCGGGCGGATGAAAATCGAGACCGACACGGTCGAGGTCCGCTCCGGCCTCCGGCACGGGCGCACGCTCGGCAGCCCGATCGCCGTTCTCGTCGCTAACCGCGACTACGCCAACTGGGAGGAGCGGATGAATCCATGGCCGGTCGAGGCGGAGGTGGATCAGGTCCACCTGCCGCGTCCCGGGCACGCCGACCTCGTCGGCTCCCAGAAGTACGGCCACGACGACATTCGCAACGTGCTGGAGCGTGCCAGTGCCCGCGAGACCGCCGCCCGCGTCGCCGCCGGCTCGATCGCCCGCGGCTTCCTCACTGCGCTTGGTGTCAGCGTCCACAGCCACGTCACCCAGATCGCCTCGATTACCGCGCCGGAGCGCGCCGATCTTGCCCCCGAGGACTTCGGCGCCGTTGACGACGATCCCGTGCGCTGCCTCGACGCCGAGGCGAGCGCGGCGATGGTTGCGGAGATCAATCGCCTGCGCAAGGCCAACGAGAGCCTCGGCGGCACCTTCGAGGTGCGCGCCTTCGGCCTCGTTCCGGGCCTCGGCTCGCATATCTCTTGGGAAGATCGCCTCGACGGGCGCCTCGCCGGCGCCGTCGCCTCGATCCAGTCGATCAAGGGGGTCTCGATCGGAGAAGCCTGGGACGTCGCCGGCCGGCCCGGCTCCGAGGCCCACGATGAGATCTTCTGGTCGCAGGAGCGCGGCTACTTCCGCGAGACCAACCACGCCGGCGGCCTCGAGGGCGGCATGACCAACGGCCTGCCGCTTTCGGTCCGCGCCGCGATCAAGCCGATCTCGACCCTGACCAAGCCGCTGCGCTCGGTCGACACTGAAACCAAGGAGCCGGCCCAAGCACTGCGCGAGCGCACCGACTCGACCGTGGTGCCGGCGGCGGCCGTCGTCGGCGAGGCGATGGTCTGCCTCACCCTCGCCGGCGCCTACCGCGAGAAGTTCGGCGGCGACCACATCGACGACGTGCTCTCGGCGGTAGAGGCTTACAAGAAGCGCATCGACTTCCGGGGTTGAGCGTGAAGCCTGCCCTGGTTTTCATCGGCTTCATGGGCGCCGGCAAGTCGACCGCCCTTGCCGCGGCCCGCGACGGTGGGCTGAAGACGACCGAGATCGACGAGCTGATGGAAAAGGCGTTCGGCAAGCCGATCGCTACCGCTTTCGAGGAGGACGGCGAGGCCGCCTTCCGCGCTCGCGAGGCTGAGGTCGTCGGTGCCCTGCTGGACGAGGCCGACGGCGGGGCGATCGCGCTCGGCGGTGGCAGCGTGCTCTCCGAGCGGGTTCGCGAGGCACTCGGTCGCCACCTCGTCGTTTGGCTCCAGGTCGACGCGCGCGAGGCCTGGAGGCGGATCGCTCGCAGCGATCGTCCGCTCGCCAACAGTGCCGAGGGCGTGGCAAAGCTGATGGAGGAGCGCCTGCCCTACTACGACGAGCTCGCCGACGCGATCCTGCCGCCCGGAGATCGCGGGCTGATCGCCCGCGCGATGCCCTCGCTGCTTGCCCTCGCCGAGCTGCCCGCCGGGACCAAGATGCTCTGGGCCGCGAGCGCCTCGGGCGAGTACCCGGTCTTCGCCGGGCCCGGCGTGCTGGATATGGAGCTGTGGCCACTGCCAGGGCAGCGCTTTTGCGTCACCGACACAGCGGTCGGCGCCCTCTACGCCGACCAGCTCGGCCCACTCGGCGGCCGAATCGAGGTCGAGCCCGGCGAGTCGGCGAAGACGATGGCCGAAGCCGAGCGGGTCTTGCGGGAGATGGCGAGCGCCGGGATGACCCGCGAGGACCACGTCGTCGCCCTCGGCGGCGGTGTCGTCGGTGACCTGGCCGGATTCTGCGCCCACCTCTACCAGCGCGGCGTGCAGGTGATCCAGGTACCGACCACGCTGGTCGCCCAGGTCGACTCCGCCTACGGCGGCAAGACGGGCGTCGACCTGCCCGAGGGCAAGAACTACGCCGGCGCCTACCAGCTGCCCGCTGCGGTCCTGGTCGACACTGCGACCCTTGCCAGCCTGCCCGGCGAGGAGCTCGCAGCTGGCTTCGTCGAGTTGCTGAAGACGGGCCTGTTGGCGGGCGGTGAGCTCTGGGAGCGGGCGCGCGGACTCGAGGCCCTCGATCCCGAGCAGCTCGCGGACCTGGTCTTCGCCTGCGCCCGCTACAAGTGCGAGGTAGTCGCCGCCGACGAGCGCGACGGCGGCCTGCGGGCGGTGCTCAACCTCGGCCACACGGTCGGCCACGCGATCGAGGCGGCGAGCGGCTACCAGCGCTACCGCCACGGCGAGGCGATCGGCCTCGGCCTGCTGGCGGCGCTGCGACTCTCGGATGCTCCTCAGCTACGCGACGAGGTCGAGTCAATCCTCGCTCGCCATGACTTGCCCACCGTCCTCGACCCCGCCGTTGACGTCGACGAGACGCTCGATGCCCTGCAACGCGATAAGAAGCGCACTGTCGAGGGCGTCGGCTTCGTCCTGCTCTCGGAGCCCGGTGCGCCCCGGATCGGTGAGCTGGTCGATCCGGCTAAGGTCAGGGCCGCCGTGGAGGAGCTCTACCGATGACAACCGCCCACAATCGCGTCGCCGTGCTGCACGGCGTCAACTTCGACATCCTCGATCGCCGCGACCCCGAGGTCTACGGCGGCCTCTCGCTGCGCGACCTGGAGACGAAGATCGAGCGCTGGGCCCACGAGTTTGGACTGGAGACGATCTTCTTCCAGACCAACTCCGAGGGCGAGTTCGTCGAGTACATGCACCGGCTGCCGGAGCTGGCCGACTCGGCGATCGTCAACGCCGGAGCTTGGTCGCACTACAGCCGGGCTATCGCCGACGCGCTCGACGTCGCCAGTTTGCCCGCGGTTGAGGTTCATCTCTCCGACGTCGACTCGCGCGAGGAGTGGCGGCGGCTCTCCGTCTTCGACGGCTTGGTCCTGGCGAAGATCTGTGGCAAGGGGCCGGACGGCTACCGCGAGGCGCTGGAGCTCCTGGCCGGCAAGCTGGGCGCGAGCGCCGGCTGATGCAGGAGCGCGCCGACCGCCTCGCGACCCTGGTCGCCGAGCGCGAGCTCGACCGCTTCCTCGTCACCGACCTGGTCAACGTCCAGTACCTGACCGGCTTCGGCGGCACCAACGGCGCCTGCGTCTGCGGCGGCGAGACGCGCGTCTTCCTCACCGACTTCCGCTACACCGAGCGGGCCGAGGCGGAGGTCGAGGGTTGGGAAGTAGTCACCGTGAAGGACGACTGGCTCGGTGGGATCGCCGAGCGGCTCGCCGGCAAGACCGGCTTTGAAGACCACCACATGTCGGTTCGGGCAAAGGCCAAACTCGAGGAGAAACTTCCCGAGGGCATCTCGCTCGAGGGAGCGGGGGGGACGGTGGAGAAGCTGCGCCGCGTCAAGGACGAGGCCGAGCTGGCGGCGATCACCGCTGCCGCCGAGCTCGCCGACGAGGCCTGGCGCTGGTCGCTGGAACGCGGCCTCGCCGGGCGCACCGAGCTCGACGTCGCCCGCGCGGTCGAGGCCTGGATGCGCGAGCAGGGCGCCGAGCCGTCCTTCCCAACGATCGTCGCCGCGGGGCCCAACGGTGCCCTCCCACACGCCGAGCCGGGCGAGCGTGAGATCGGCCGCGGCGAGCTGGTCGTTTTCGACATGGGAGCGAAGCTCGACGGCTACTGCTCAGACGGCACTCGCACCTTCGCCACCGGCGAGCCGGGTGATCGTGCCCGCGAGGTCTACGAGGTCGTGCGCGAGGCGCAGGAGGCGGCGCTGGCGGCAGTCACCGCCGGGGCTCGGGCCGAGGACGTCGACACCGTTGCCCGCGAGCCGATCGCGGCCGCCGGTCACGGCGAGCGTTTCGGCCACGGCCTCGGCCACGGGGTTGGGCTCGAGGTGCACGAGGAGCCGCGCGTCTCGCAGCGCTCCGAGGACGTGCTCGCGGCCGGCGAAGTGGTGACGATCGAGCCCGGGATCTACCTGCCGGGCGAGCTCGGGGTGCGAATCGAGGACCTCGTCGTCGTCGGCGAGGACGGCTATCGCAACCTCAGCGGCCTCCCCAAGCAGCTGCAGCTCGTCGACTGACGGGGCGGCTACCGGAGTGCAGAGTTAAGACCGAGCAGAGCGGGAGCCGATGAGGCAGGCGTGCCGCCAGCATCAAACATCCTTCGCGACGCCCTCCGCTCCGAGCGTGGCTCGGTCAGCTCGAGCGAGTCGCTTGCGGCGATCCGCGCCGAAGCGCGCCGCGAGCGTCTGCTCGACATGGAGCGGCGGATGCGGCGATACCGCGCTGCCTGCTTCGCGATCCTCGGCCTAGCCCTGGCCTCGGTCAGTGCCGAGGTCGGCTGGCTCTGGCTGGCACCGCTTGCCGCCGGCTTCTGTGGCTTCGCCGTCGCCGATCGCTTCATGCGTACCAGTTCACATCCGGGTTTATGGGTGGCCGGAGCCTGGGGCCTGCTGCCGCTGTTGTTGGCAGGTGCCGTGATCGTCAGCGGTGGGCCGACGAGCCCGGCGCTGATGTGGTTCGCGCTGCCGGCGGTCACCCTCGGCGTCCGCTTCGAGCCGTGGGGCATGGCGCTTGGCACCGCCTATCTCCTCGTCGTCTTCCTGCTCAGCACGATCGCCGTCGATCCCGCCAGCGCGGCTGCCCACAGCCAGACCTTGATCGCCGCCGTCGCCCTCATCCTCAGCACCGTGATCCTCTCTGGCGCGCTGGTCGAGTCCGACCGGGCTCACCGGCGCCGCTCGACCCTTGATCCACTCACCGGCCTCTTCAACCGCAACGCGCTGGAGCAGCGTCTGTCCGAACTCGACGGACAGCCCAGCGGCAAGAAGGGCCTCTCACATGCGCTGCTGCTCTGCGATCTCGACCACTTCAAGCGCGTCAACGACAAGCTCGGGCATGCAGCCGGCGACGCGGTTCTGAAGGACGTCGCCGAGACGATGCGTGCGGTGCTCCGAGCGGGCGACTCGATCTACCGGATCGGCGGCGAGGAGATCCTCGTCATCCTCCCGGGAGCGACCGAGAAGGATGCGGTCGGGGTTGCCGAGCGCCTGCGGCGGACGGTGCGCAAGAGCCGTCCGGCTGGGGTGGAGGTAACGATCAGCATCGGCGCCGCTGTATCGGGCCCGCCGACGGTCAACACCGACGACCTCGTCGCCCGGGCCGACGTCGCTCTTTATTCCGCCAAGGCAGGCGGCCGCGACCAGGTCTTCGTCGCCAACTAGCGCTGACGGTCCCAGACGCCTGGGCCGCGTCAGTCAGCGGCTGAGATCGACGTCGCCATTGAGGCGGGCGGCGAAGGCGGCGATCAGTTCAACCGTCGCCTCGAGGTCGGCGAGGTCGACCATCTCGACCGGGGAGTGCATGTAGCGCAGCGGGATCGAGACGAGGCTGGTCGGGATGCCCGAGCGGGCGAACTGGACCGCGTCGGCGTCGGTCCCGGTCGAGTTGCCCGTGGCGCCGATTGTGTGCTCGATTCCCTCCGCCTCGGCCGTCTCGACCAGCAGCTCGAAGACCTTGGGGGAAAGGGTGGCGCCGCGGTAGATCACCGGGCCGGATCCGAGCGAGTGGCTGCCGAGCTCCTTCTCGTCGATCCCGGGCGCGTCGGTGGCGTGGGTGACGTCGACGACGATTGCGAGGTCGGGTTTGACGGCGAAGGCTGAGGTGCGGGCGCCGAAGAGGCCGATCTCCTCCTGCACGGCGGCGATCGCGGCGAAGCTGGCGCCCTGCATCGCGCCCCGCTCGTGGCAGCGCCGCAGCGCCTCCAGGGCGACGTAGGCGCCGAGACGGTTGTCCATCGCGCGCGAGACGATGCGCTGGCCGGAGAGGGCGAGCGGGTCGGTCGCGATCACGACCGGATCGCCGACGCGGACGAGCTCGGCGGCGGCCTCGCGGCCGTCGACACCGATGTCGATATGGAGGCCCTTGAGTTCGACCACCTTCTTGCGCGCGTCGGCGTCCAGCAGGTGCAGCGGCTTGCGCCCGACCACACCCGGAACCGGGCCCTCTGGGCCCTCGATCTCGACCCGTTGGCCGACCAGGATCTGGGGGTCCCAGCCTCCTATCGGGGCGAACCAGAGGAAGCCCTTCTCGTCGATGTGGCGGACCACTAGCCCGATCTCGTCGATGTGGCCGACGACCGCGAGCAGTGGCGAGGGCTCGCCAATCCGCGCCACCGAAGAACCGATCCCGTCGGCGGAGAGCGTCGCGAACGAGGCCGCCTCGCGCCAAACCGCGGCGGCTGGGGCCTCGTAGCCCGAGGGCCCAGCTGCGCGCAAGAGCTTGTGGAGTAGTCCAGGGGTTTCGTTCACAGGCCGGGCAGTATGTCGATTCAAAGAAACGTCCGCATTGCGGTGATTCGAATACGGTTGCGGTCGTGACGCCAGCTCGGATCACTGCGTTGGTCACGGGCGCCTCGAGCGGGATCGGCGAGGCGACCGCCCGCCGGCTTGCGCGCGAGCCCGGCGCCGAGCTGATCCTCGTCGCCCGCCGCGAGGATCGCCTGCGAGCGCTGGCGCAATCGCTGCCCTGCAAGGCGACCTACGTCGCTGCCGATCTCACCGAGGCCGACGCCCCCGAGCGCGTTCGCGCTCATGTCGGAGAGCACGGCGGCCGCTTGAGCCTGCTGGTCAACAATGCCGGCGGTTCCTGGCGCGGCGGCTTCGGCGAGGCCGGCTACGCCAACGTGCACCGCCACATGGAGCTCAACTTCGATGCCGTGGTCCGCCTCACCGAGGCGCTGCTGCCGACCCTGCGGGCCTCGGCGCCGAGCGCGATCGTCAACGTCGCCAGCACGGCCGGTCGGGTCGCCCGGGCGCGTACGGGCGCCTACTCGGCGAGCAAGTTCGCCCTGATCGGCTGGACCGACGCGCTCTTCGCCGAGGAGCGCCCGCACGGCGTCCACGTCGGCATGGTCCTGCCCGGGTTCATCGCCACTGAGGGCTTCCCGGCCACCGAGCTGCGCGAGAGAGCGCTGACCCGCTGGGTCGTCTCCAAGCCCGAGCGCGTCGCCGAGGCAATCCTCGAGGCCGGTCCAGGCGGCAAGGCCGAGCGCTACGTGCCCCGCCCCTACGCCCTCGCCGCGGTCGCCCGTATCCTCGCGCCCCGACTCGTCCGCCGGGTGCTCTCGGGCGGCTCGGCCGCCGCTCTCACCACCAGCACTGCCGCCGAAAACGGCGAGTAGTCCCTCGGGCCAGCGCCGAACGAGTTGCCGTGACCTCAGCTGAAGCTCGAGGCGCTGAGGTGGCAGTAGTGGAACTCGAAGATGAAGCTGACGTTGTTGGCTGCGTTACTGGCGCGTTCGACCCTGATCTGTTCGTGGGCGGCGAGGATCTTTTCGCCCGCTTTTAGCGCCTTTCCGAGTTTGAGCAGATTCGACTTGACGATGTCGAGGTGCTCGAACCACTTGAGCAGCCGCGCGTCGTCGGCGGCCGGCCGGGGCACGGCGGCGATCTTTTTCTCCGCTGAGCCGAAGGCGCTCGACGCCCGGATGAACTGAGCGCCGGCTTCCCTGACCGTGGCGGGCGCCTTGCTCCGCGCCTTCGTCTTCACGTTCTTGAGGATGCGCTGGTTGGCTTCCGTGTTCGCCTGGCAGATCGGCTCGACCTGTTCGACGTATTCGGCGCGGCTGGGGACTTCTTCCGCGCGGGCGCTTGCCGCAAGCAAAAGCATCGCGGCAGCGGTCAAGACGGCGATTCGAAGCGGTCCCCTCATCCCTGGACTTCAAACAGGCTAACGCCTGGAACGGAGCGGTTCGGCAATTTGCCGCCTCGCAGGCGGCGGGCGCGGCGGAGCACTAAGGTTCTCGCCCGATGATTTCAACCAACCAGTTCAAGAACGGTTCGCACATCGAGATCGACGGAACGATCTTCCGGATCATCGAGTTCCAGCACGTCAAGCCGGGCAAGGGCGGCGCCTTCGTGCGGACCAAGCTGCGCAAGATCGAGGACGGGACGGTGCAGGACAAGACTTTCCGGGCCGGGGAGAAGTTCCGCCCGGTGCGCACCGAGTCGCGCAAGATGCAGTACCTCTACGACTCCGGCGAGGCGGCGGTCTTCATGGATACGCGCGATTACGAGCAGATCGAGATCCCGCGCGACCTGGCTGGCGAGGCGATGCAGTGGGTGCTTCCCAACGCCGAGGTTGACGTCCTCTTCGTCGATGAGCGGCCCAGCGACGTGCAGGTGGCGAGCGCGATCGACATGAAGGTCACCCAGACCGAGCCGGGCGTCAAGGGCGACACAGCCTCCGGCGGCGGCAGCAAGCCGGCAACGCTGGAGTCAGGCGTGATCGTGCAGGTGCCGCTCTTCATCGAAGAGGGCGAAAGCATCCGCGTCGATACCCGCAACGGCGAGTACGTCTCCCGCGCCTGAAGCCCCGCGCCTGAGGATTTGGAGAGTGGCCCACGGCCTCGGGGTGGAAAGCCGCGCCCGGATGTGGTACTTGTTGGAAGATTTCAGGGTACGCTTGGAGCCTTAAGGGGGGAGCCGACGCCGGCGGTGCGGGCCCCTTTTCGGATGCTTCTATCGGCAGTTGCTGTTCTTAGTTCATCGAGCAAACAGACGGGAGATACCAGTCATGCGAAAGTACAAAATCGTGGGGGGGTTGCTTGCGGCGCTGATGTTGTGCGCCGCATTCGCCGCCAGCGCGGGGGCCAGTCCGGCCTGGAAGTTCGACGGCAAAGCGCTGGAAGGCGAAGAAACGATCCTCGGTGGGGCCGAAAAAAGCGGGCTGACCATGTGGGGATTCACGACAACCTGCGACAACTTCCTCTACGAAGTTGACATCAAAAACGAAGCTGGGACCGGCAAGGGAAACATCACCAGCCTGCCCCTGTTCGGTTGCTCCACCAACTCGACCTGCACGGTGGAAGCGATCGAAGCCGAAGCGTTCCCCTGGCCCGCCAGCCTGAGCACGGTTGCCGGCAGCAACTACCTCACGGTCAAAGGGGTCAATGTCTGGGTCCTCTACGGTGGCTGGTTCTGCCCGCTGTGGGGCGTCTGGGCCCATGTCACCGGGACCGCCGGCGGTCTGATCGACAACGCGACTGAAACCGCCACGTTCGGCCCGTCGAGCTTCAAAGCGACCGGGACCAAACTGGAAGCGCTCGGCGAATCGGTTGAATGGAACGGGAAATTCCCTACCGAAGCGTTTGAGTGGCACAGAGGCCAGTCGATAAGCGTTTCCTAGTCAAGCCCGCAAAGACCGCGAGCGCCAGGGCCTTCCTGGTGCTCGCGGTTGCGGCGCTTGCGTTGGCCGGCTGCGGGGGAGGGTCCTCGAGTAGCTCAAGTTCGAGCGCCTCGGAGGCCTCAGACACCTCGAGCTCGAGGGCCTCGAGCGGTTCGAGTTCGGACCCCTCGAGCGCCGCTGCGACCGATGCCAGCGGCGAACCTGGCGGCACTGGCGCGCCCGATAGCGGCGCTTCCTCGGTAGAAGGCGTGACCGGAGGCAGCTCGACCGCGGCGGGCGCAGGGCCGTCCTCCAGCGCCAGGGGCGGCTCGTCCGTTCCGCAGCCCACGGGTCCGCCGGAACCGGGGATCACCCCTGAGCAGCAACGGGAAGCGACCGTGGCCAGCATGACCTTGGAAAGTCCTTCGAGCCAGCCGTCCAGCGCCGGACCGCGGGCATTGCCGGCCGAGTACGGCTGCGATGGCAAGAACACCTCGCCGGCGCTTCGTTGGCAGGGGGTGCCGCAGGGAACCGCCGAACTGGTCCTCTTCGTGATGAACGCCCAGCCGGCGGGAGGGCAACTCTTCTTTGACTGGGCCGTAGCCGGACTGAGCCCCGAACTGGAAGAAATCGAAGCCGGAAAGTTGCCCAAGGGTGCCGTCGTTGGCCGCAACAGCTTCGGCAAGACGGGCTACGAAATCTGCCCCGAAGGCAGCGGCGAAACGTACGTTCTTACCCTCTTTGCACTACCGAAGAAGCTCTCGCCCAGCCAGGGGTTCGATCCTCTCGATTTGCGCAAAGCGGTGGCAGGCACCTCCGGCAACGTTGGCCTCGTGGCGCTCAGCTACGCGCGCGGCTGAGGCCGACAGGGAGGGCGTTCGAGGGTCCGGCCGCTGGAAGCGCGAGAATGGCGGGATGCGTAGGTCCGACCAGCGCCGCGACGCCGTCTTCGCCTGTTACCAGCGCGATGTGACCGGCCGCCCGCTCGAGGAGCTGGTCGCCGAGTCGCGCCCCTTCACCCGTGAGCTGGCGGCCGGGGTGGAGGCGCACCGCGACGAGCTCGACGTCGCGATCGCAGCCCACGCCAAGGGCTGGGAGCTGGAGCGGATCGCGCCGCTGGAGCGCAACCTGATGCGGGTGGCGCTGTACGAGATCGAGCACAGCGACGACGTCCCGGCGGAGGTCGCGATCGACGAGGCGATCGAGATCGCCAAGGAGTACTGCGGCGCCGACGCGCCAGGCTTCGTCAACGGTGTGCTCGGTGCGATCCTGCGCGAGCGGGAGGGCGTGCGATGAGCCGCCTGGGCGAGATTTCTGAACGGCTGACGGCGATCGCCCGCGAGTTGGAGGGAGAGCAGGCCGACGACGCCCGCGCCGCCGAGCTCGCCCACGAGGCCGCCGAGCTCTCCGCTGAGGCGGTCGAGGAGACGAATCGCCGCATCCGCGAGGGCGAGGCCGCTTCCCAGTGAGCGCGCCCGACCAGCGGTGAGCTATCCCGAAGACCTACGCGCTCTGGTCGACGCCGAGCTCGAGCGGCTGCGTTTCCCGGCGCCAACGGCGACCGCCGGCCTCGAGGAGGCGATGCGGTACTCACTGCTCGCGGGCGGCAAGCGGGTGCGCCCGGTGCTGGCACTGGCCACGGCCCGGGCGCTCGGGGCTGACCCCAAGGACTTCCTGCCAGTTGCCTGCGCGATCGAGCTGATCCACACCTACTCGCTGATCCACGACGACCTGCCGGCGATGGATGACGACGAGCTGCGGCGGGGGCAGCCGACGTCCCACGTCAAGTTCGGCGAAGACGTCGCGATCCTCGCCGGCGACGGCCTCTTCGCCGAGGCGGTGCGGCTCTTCTGCGAGCAGCCGGGTGACCCCGCGCGGGTGCTGGTGGCGCTGCGCGAGCTGAGTGCCGCCACCGGTGTCGACGGCATGGTCGGCGGCCAGTACGTCGACGTGGCCGTGGCCGAGCGCGACGCCGAGGGCCTGCGGGCGCTGCACACGCTGAAGACCGGGCGCCTGATCGCTGCCAGCGTCGGCGTCGTCCTCACCCTCAACGGGCTGGCTGAACCTGAGACAATCCCCTTTCGCCGATTTGCCAGTGAGCTGGGCGTGCTCTTCCAGATCGTCGACGACATCCTCGACGTGACCGGAAGTGACGAGCGGCTCGGCAAGACCCATGGAAGCGACGAGCGACATGGAAAACTCACCTACGTCAGCCTCTTCGGGCTCGAGCCGGCGCGCGAGCTCGCCGCCGAGTCCCATGCGAAGGCGACCGGGGCGCTGGCGGAGGCCAGCGGCGAGACCGAGGACTTGAGGCGGATCGCGGACTACATCTTCACCCGAGACGAATGACAGAGAACGGACACGCAGCAGAGCACGAGGACGGCGAGGCGCCGCGCCTGCTCGACGGCATCGACGGTCCAGTCGACCTGCACGGCCTCGACGACGACCAGCTGCAGCAGGTGGCGCAGGAGATGCGCACCTACATCATCGACACGATCGGCCAGATCGGCGGCCACTTCGGCGCCAACCTCGGCACCTGCGAGCTGGCGGTGGCGCTGCACAGCCTGCTCGACTCGCCACGCGACAAGGTGCTCTGGGACGTCGGCCACCAGGCCTACCCGCACAAGATCCTCACTGGCCGCCGCGAGGGACTACCGACGATCCGCCAGTACGAGGGGCTGGCGCCGTTCTGCTCGATCTTCGAGTCCGAGCACGACATCATGGGCGCCGGTCACGCCTCGACCTCGATCGGCTACGGGGTCGGGCTGAAGGAGGCGATGCGCAAGGGGATCGGCCAGGACGGGAAAGTGGCGGCCGTGATCGGCGACGGTGCCCTGACCGGTGGCGTCGCCTACGAGTCGCTGCACGCGGCGGGCGGCCTGCAGACGCCGATGGTGATCGTGCTCAACGACAACGGGATGTCGATCTCGCCCAACGTCGGCGCCCTCTCGCGCTACTTCAACCGGATCCGCCTCAACCCGCGCCTCTTCCACGCCCGCGAGGGGGTCGAGGATCGGCTAACCAAGTTGCCGCTCGGCCTCGGCCGGCGGATCGAGCGGCTCGGGCCGGAGATCAAGTCGGCAATCAAGGCCTACTGGGCGCCCGGCCTCTTCTTCGAGGAGCTCGACCTCGCCTACATGGGTGTGATCGACGGTCACGACGTGCACGCCCTGCGCGAGGCCCTGCGCGAGGCCTTCGAGGCCGACCGGCCGGTCGTCGTCCACATTCACACGGTCAAGGGCAAGGGCTTCGCCCCGGCCGAAGAGGGCGGCCTGGAGTCGATGGAGAAATGGCACGCGGCCAAGCCCAACTCAATCGTCAACGGGGCGCCGGCGCCAAAGCCGGTCGCGGTTCAGGAGTCCGACTCTCCCGAGGCGATCGCCCCGGAGCGACTGGAGAAGCCGCCGACCGCGGGGGCGCCACCGCAGTACACCCAGGTCTTCGGCGAGGCGATCGTCGCCGAGGCGCGCCGGGACAAGCGGGTGATCGGGATCACCGCGGCGATGGCGGGGGGGACCGGCCTGCAACAGCTCGCCGACGAGGTGCCGGAGCAGTACTACGACGTCGGCATCGCGGAGCAGAACGCGGTGCTGCTGGCTTCGGGACTGGCGATCCAGGGGGCGAAGCCGGTCTGCGCGATCTACTCGACCTTCCTCCAGCGCGCCTACGACCAGATCATCCACGACGTCTGCCTGCAGGAGCTCGACGTCACCTTTGCCATGGACCGCGCCGGCCTGGTCGGTGACGACGGGCCGACCCACCACGGCGCCTTCGACGTCTCCTACTTCCGCCCGATCCCCAACGTCGTCGTGATGGCGCCCCGCGACGAGGCGATGCTGGTTCACATGCTGCGCACCGCGGTCGACCACCACGGCCCGGCGGCCCTGCGCTACCCGCGCGGTGCCGCCGAGGGCGTTGCTCTCCCCGCCGAGCCCGAGGCGCTCCCGATCGGCACGGGTGAGCTGCTGGCAAGCGGCGAGCGGGTTGCCCTGCTCGGCTACGGCTACGGCGTCTCGGTCGCGCTCGAGGCGGCGGAGATCCTCGCCGGCCACGGCCTGACCGCGACGGTCGCCGACGCGCGCTTCGCCAAGCCTCTCGACGCCGAGCTGCTGGAGGGCCTCGCGCTCGGCCACGATCTGGTCGTGACGATCGAGGAGAACGTTTTGCCCGGGGGCTTTGGCTCGGGAGTGCTGGAGTACCTCGAGGACGCCTTCGGCGAGCGCTCGGAGGAGCGCGCTCGCGTCCTGCGGGTCGGTCTTCCCGACCGCTATGTCACTCACGGCAAGCCGGCGCTGCTGCGCGAGGAGGCCGGCCTGACCGGCACGGCCGTGGCCGAGCGGGTCCTTGTCGCGCTGCGCTCCGGCGCGCCCGCCCTGGGCTGAGCCCGCCGACCCGATCGAAAGATCGCCCCAAAAATTAAGGCTTGCACCAATGCGCTCAATCGGTTAGCCTCTCGGCGTCTCTTCTGGGGTTACTTGAGGGAGGAGAGACATCTCTATGTATGTGGGTCCGCAGGTAGGGAGCCTCGTGGATCTACGTGTTAGCCGCGCCGGTGCCAAGGGCACCGCGCCGCGGTGCTCGGCGGCCTCATCAGGCTTTCTCTTTCTCCTCGTCTTCGGACAGGCTCTCCGCCAGCAGCACGATCTCCGAGAGCGGCACCTCGAAGACGGAAGCGATGCGGCGGACCGTGCCCCAGGCCGGGTTCGTTCGCCCCGACTCGATGTGGGAGATCCAGGTGGGATGGATCTCGGCAAGGTGCCCGAGCTCCTCCTGGCTTAGGTCGCGCTCTGTCCTGAGACGACGAATCGCCTGGCCGAGAGCCGGTTGAGGTTCTTTGCGCGGTGCCATCCATGTGGACGCTTCCCGCCAGCGTTGCCCCGGTCTATAGACTTGAACTCAAGTATGGCCACGGAGTTGCCCTCGCGTGCCTGAAATGGAAGTTACCCGCGAGAACTGGCGCGAACTTTACGCCCGTGGATTCCGTCATTTTCTCAACGTAGCCCCCGAGAAACTCTCCGAAACCGAGTTCCTCAACCTGGTCGCCCTGGTCAAGCGCGCCGCCGGCAGCGACGACCGATTCGCTTTCGGCGCCTTCTACGACGAGCTCCACGGCCCCCTCGACAAGCGCCTCGGCCTGGGCCTCTACGTCCTTCGGCCCGAGGGTTGGGCCCCGTTCTGAGGCCCAGGCCGGAAACGGACGACATTTCGCTTGCCATACTGCCGACTTGACCGGCGAGGGAATCACGGTACGTCGAGCCCGGCATGAGGACGCGCAAGCTGTCCTGGAGCTTTGGGCTCAGGAGCGGAGCGGGCATGCGAGCACCACCGACCGCCTGGATGACGTCGAGCGCCTGATCGCCGACTCCCCGGCAGCCCTTCTGGTCGCGGAGCAAGGCGGCGAGATCATCGGCGCTCTGATCGCCGGGTGGGATGGGTGGCGAGGGAACATGTACCGACTCGCCGTTCGCGAGGACCAGCGGCGGCAGGGCATCGGAATCGCGCTGACGCGGGCAGGCGAGGAGTACCTACGCAGCTGCGGCGTGCGCCGAGTAACGGCACTGGTCGCTTTCGAGGATGATGCGGCAGGAGCCTTCTGGGAGTCCGCCGGTTATCCCCGGGACGAGAAGATAGGTCGCCGGGTGCGCAATCTTTAGCCCGGCTGCGGACTTCCCGGGTCGGGCATGCGTTCCAGCCCGGCCTCGGTCGCGACTCTCGATCGTTGCCGCCGATGCTCAGTAGTTGAATGATCGAATTTACTTGAGCTTTATAGCGCGGGTGTAGGACTGGCACGCCACGTCACCGGCGGAGCTACCGCCAACGTGCGTAGGCGGGGGAAGGAGAGGGAAATGAAGAGCATCAACAAGGTTGGCTGTCTGGGTCTTGCGCTGTTCGCCATGATGGCGTTTGCGGGTGTCTCATCGGCGTCGGCCTCGCTATTCCAAGCGGAATCGTTTCCCGCGACCCTTGCCGGGTCGGGGACTCAAACCTTCGAAACTGAAGCAGGAACGATCGTCTGTCCCACGTCTATTCAGAAAGGAGTAGCCACTTCTTCTGCAGAATGGTGGTCGGTAAATGTGGCGGACTCGGGCTGCAAACTGGGCACAGCAACAACGACCGTCGATTGGAGTCAATGCGAAATCCGCTACTACTCATACAGCGGGCTCTACATCGTCTGCAAAGGCGGCGTCGTGAAAATAGTGTCCGTGACCAAAGAAGTTGAATGCATCATCGAAATCGGTCCGCAGGAACTCAAATCGGTCAGCTTCACCGAAGTTGGCTCGGGAACGACCAGGTCGATCGGCGCTGCTGTCAAAGTCAGCGGCATGAAATTTACCCAGAGCAAAGGCTGCGCGGGTGGCGCCGGCACATTCACCAAAGGAGCCATCGGCGGCGAAATCCTGATCAAAGGCTCCACTGAAAAAGGGCTTCAGCAAGGCATCTTCATCAAATAGGTCTGGATCGAGATGAGCCGAGAAAGCGCCCCGGTTACCGCCGGGGCGCTTCTCGATCCGCAGCCAGGCGTCGGACTGGGGCTTCGAGCGGCTTCATCAAGCCCCACAACAGAAAACGCCCCGGCGGGGAGCCGAGGCGAGTTCTGGGGTTACTACAGGGAGGAGAGATATGTATCTCTATATATGTGGATCCGTGGGAGGTAGGTGGGCCCTTTGATGAGTCGCGGGCTGATCATCGTGGGAAGCGATGAAGCCATATGGGCGACTCCGAACCCAGCCAAAAAGTCTTTTTCGTTCTGCCCCTTCTATCGGTTGTCCTCTGCGAATCCTTGAACAGCGTACGAACGTATGTGCGGTTTGTGTGTGAGTGGGATCACAGACCGCTTTGCCGGTCCAAGCAAGCCCTGTCAAGCGTTGGCTACCCGGACTAAGCGCATCGAATCAGGCGAGTTCAAAGCGTGGTTAAAAACCTGTATCGAGCACCCAGGACCGGCCGGCCAGGCGGGGCGGCGCTACGGTTGCGGCGGATGAAGAAGGCGCGAATAGATGCTGTCCTGGCCGAGCGCGGTCTCTTTCCCTCGCGCACGGCCGCCGCCGGTGCCGTGCGGGCGGGCGCCGTGCGGGTCGGCCGCGACGGCCCGGTCGCCCTGCGCCCGAGCCAGTTGGTCGAGCCCGAGGCGGCGCTGATCGTCGCCGAGGGACGGCGCTTCGTCTCACGCGGCGGGATCAAGCTTGAAAACGCCCTCGATGCGCTGGGGATCGATGTGACCGGGCGCGACTGCCTCGACGTCGGCGCCTCAGCCGGCGGCTTCAGCGACTGCATGCTGCAGCGCGGCGCCTCGCGGGTGATTGCGGCAGACGTCGCTTATGGCCAGATCGACGTCAGCCTGCGCCAGGACGCTCGCGTAACCGTGATCGAGCGGCTCAATGCGCGCGAGATGCTTCCGGCGGACCTGCCGTTCGTGCCCAGCCTGGCGACGATCGACGTCTCCTTCATCTCGTTGGCCAAGATCCTGCCTGCTGTGGTCGCGTGTCTCGAGCCCGAGGGCGAAGTGCTGGCGATGGTCAAGCCGCAATTCGAGCTCGGTCGCGCTCGGGTCGGCCGGGGGGTCGTCCACGATCTCTCCGACCGGCGCGAGGCGATCCTCGGTGTCGCGCTCGCTGCCCGTGAGCTGGGGCTTCCAATTCGTGGCTTTGCATCCTCCGGGCTGCCTGGCCCGAAGGGCAATCGCGAGACCTTTGTCTGGTGCGGTGGCATTGGGCCGGAGGCCGCCGATCTCGAGGACGCAATCGCGAAGGCGGAGCCGGAGGAGCGCAAGGCAAAAGGTCGGAGGCGGCGATGAAGACGGCTGCCCTGATCACCCATTCGCACCCGCCGACCGCGACCGAGGCTGTCGCCTTGGCCGCTTCCGTCGCAAGCGATACTGGCTGGCGCCTGGTCGCAACCGCAAAAGAGCTGGCCAAGCACGGCGACGCGGGCGCCGGGGTCGAGCCGGTTGAGCGGCTTCCGACCGATCCGGATCTCTGCCTGGTGCTCGGGGGTGACGGCTCGATCCTCTACGCGCTGCGCAGGTTTGCCCGCACCGGCGTGCCGGTCTTCGGCGTCAACTTCGGCACCGTCGGCTTCCTCGCCGCGGTCGAGCGCGACGAGGCCGAGGTGGGAATTGGCCGGGCGCTGGCGGGGGAGACCGAGACGATCGATTTGCCCGCGCTCGCGGCTGAGATCGACGGTGAGGACCACTTCGCCTTCAACGACGTCAGCTTCAGTCGCCGTCCACAGGATCGCGTCGCCGAGCTCAGCTACCGGATCGCCGGTGAGGAGGTGGGCAACGTGCGCTGCGACGGTCTGGTCGCCGCCACTCCCGCCGGCTCGACCGGCTACAACCTCGCCAACCAGGGCCCGATCCTGGCCTGGGGCGTGAAGGGCTACGTGGTCAGCTACATCGCGCCGCACTCGCTGACGGCACGGGCCCTGGTCGTCGGCCCTGGCGACGTGCTCACCGTCGGTAACGCGGCGGGGCGCGAGCCGGTCAACGTCGCGATCGACGGCGCCGACGCGGGCATGCTTGTCCCCGGCGCCGCCCTCGACGTGCGCTTCGTCGATGCGGTCGGTCGCCTCGCGCAGCTACCGGGCTCAAGCTTCTACCACCGCATACGCGAGAAGTTCGGCCACCTGGCCGTCTGAGCCGGCGAGCCCGGTTGTCTAGGGTTTCGCCGCATGGAGCGCAAGTGGTGGACCCTCGTCCTCGTCTCAGTCGCGACGTTCATGTTGCTGCTCGACGTGACCGTCGTCAACGTCGCCCTGCCCGACATCCAGCGTGAACTGCACGCCAGCCTCTCCAGCCTGCAGTGGGTTGTCGATGCCTACTCGCTGACCCTGGCCGCCTTTCTGCTCACCGCCGGATCGCTGGGCGATCGGCTCGGGCGTCGGCGGGTCTTCACGATCGGCTTCGGGATCTTCACCTTCGCCTCGTTTCTCTGTGGCATCGCCGACGACCCGACTCTGCTCAACCTGGCCCGGGGGCTGCAGGGCGTCGGCGGCGCGGGGATGTTCGCCACCTCGCTGGCCCTGATCGGTCAGGAGTTCCACGGCAAGGACCGGGCGACGGCCTTCGGCGTCTGGGGAGCGACGGTCGGCGGCGCGGTCGCGGTCGGTCCGCTGGTCGGCGGACTGGTCACCGAAAGCCTCGGCTGGGAGTGGATCTTCTTCCTCAACGTGCCGATCGGGATCACGGCGATGATCCTGACCGAGCGCCGCATCGTCAACGTCTTCGCCAAAGACCCCGAACCGATCGACGTGCCGGGGCTGATCACCTTCTCGCTGGCCCTCTTCCTGCTGATCTTCGGGCTGATCCGCGGCAACCCCGAGGGTTGGGACAGCCCCCTGATCCTCTCCTGCCTGATCGGCGCCGCGGCGCTGCTCTCGGCCTTCATCGCGATCGAGCTGCGCTCCAAATACCCGATGCTCGATCTCTCGCTCTTCCGCAAGGGTGCCTTCAACGGCGTCTCCGCCGTCGCCTTCGGGCTCTCGGCGGGGATGTTCGCGATGTTCCTCTACCTGACGATCTACATGCAGGGGGTGCTCGATTTCTCGCCGCTTGGGGCGGGCCTACGCTTCCTGCCGCTGACGGTTCTGGGCTTCATCGTCGCGCCGATCTCCGGCGCGCTCTCGAACCGGATCCCGATCCGGGTTCTGCTCGGCGTCGGCCTCGCTACGGTCGGCGTCGGCCTGCTGCTGATGCACGGCGTCTCTCCCGACTCGACCTGGACGACCCTGCTCGTCGGCTTCCTCGTCGCCGGCATCGGCATCGGCATCACCAACCCCAGCATCGGGCAGGTCGCGATCGCCGTCGTCCCGGTCGAGAAGTCCGGCATGGGATCGGGGATCAACACCACCTTTCGCCAGGTCGGGATCGCGACCGGCGTCGCCGGGCTCGGCGCGGTCTTCCAGTCGAGCGTCAACTCGAAGCTCGCCGAACTGCTGCCGCACGCCCCGAGTGGGCTAGGCGAAATAGTCGCTTCCGGAGGCTCGCGAGCCGCAGCGGCCGTGACTCCCGCCCGAATCCGCCCGGAGGTCGTCCACGCCTCCGACGTCGCCTTCGTTAGCGCCTTCAACGAGATCATCCTGATCGCCGCGATTCTTTCCTTCGTCGGAGCCGCGCTGGGGTTCTTGCTCGTGCGTTCCAGGGACTTTGTGCAGCACGCCGAAGCCCCTCCTGAGCCCGCCGTCGCCGAGGCGTAGTCGGGACGGCTTGGACGGGGCCTTCGGTCCGCTCCTGGTGCTAGATACAGAGGGGTGCTGCGTGAGCTGAGAATCGAGAACCTGCTCTTGATCGAGAGGGCCGAACTGCGGCTTGGCGAGGGGCTCAACGCGATCACCGGGGAGACCGGAGCGGGGAAGACGGTGCTCGCGCACTCGCTCGATCTGCTGATGGGGGGCAAGGCGCGGCCGCAGATCGTGCGGCCCGGGGCGGAGGAGGCATGGGTCGAGGGGGTCTTTGATCTTCCCAAGGGAATGCTTGCCGAGCCGGAGATGGCCGAGATCGCCGAGCGGCTGCCCGAGGACGCCGATGAGGTTGTCTTGGGCCGACGGGTCTCGGCCGGCGGGCGGACGAGTGCCTTCGTCGCCGGACGGGCCGCCTCGGCTTCCGATTTGAAGCTGCTTGGCGGGCGCCTGCTCGCCTTCTACGGGCAGCACGAGCACCGCAAGCTGACGATCTCCTCGGCCCAGATGGACGTCCTCGACGGGTTTGCCGGTGCCGATCATCTGGCGCTGCGCGAGAGCTATCGGGCGACGCACCGCGAGTGCCTGCGACTGGCGACGGAGCTGGAGGAGCTGCGCGAGCGCGACGGCTCGCGTGAGCGGGATCTCGACCTCTACCGCTATGAGCTCGCTGAGATCGAGGAGGTGGCGCCCGACCCTGCCGAGGCAGACGGCCTGGCGGGCGAGCGGGATCGCTTGCACCATGCGGAGGGCCTGCGTGAGGCGGCCGCGGGTGCTCAGGCGGCCGCGATTGGCGCGGAGGACGAAGGCGGCGGGGTCGTCGGGGCCCTGGCGCAGGCCGAAGCGCTGCTTCAGGGCGTCGGTGGCGTCGACGCGGATCTCGACGCACTGGCGGCGCGGATCGCTGCGCTTGCGATCGAGCTCGGTGACGTGGCCGGCGAGCTGCGCGGCTACCTCGACGGCTTGGAGGCGGACCCGGGCCGGCTCGCCGCGATCGAAGAGCGGCTCGAGGCGCTCGACCGCCTGCAGCGCAAGCACGGCGGCACGATCGAGTCGGTCCTTGCCCACGGCGAGCACTGCCGGGCGGAGATCGCTCGCCTCGAGAACGCCGAGCAGCACTGGGCCGAGGCCGAGGTGGCGCTTACCGAGGCCGAGGCTCGGCGGGCCAAACTCGGAGCCAAGCTCGGCAAGGGCAGGGCCAAAGCGGCACCGGCGCTGCAGCGCGAGGTGGCCGAGGAGCTGGAGCGGCTGGCGATGCCGGGGGCGCGGCTCGAGGTCGTCCTGGAGCCGCACCCCGACGGCTTCGGCCTTGGCGGCGGCGAGACGGTCGAGCTGAAGCTGGCGCCGAATCCGGGCCTGGAGCCGGCGCCGCTGCGCGACGCGGCCTCGGGCGGTGAGCTCTCGCGGGTGATGCTCGCCCTGAGCGGCTTTGGCGGAGGGGCCGGCGCCGGGACACTCGTCTTCGACGAGATCGATGCCGGGATTGGCGGCAAGACCGCCCGCGCCGTCGGCGAGCGGCTTCGCGCGCTTGGCGACACCCGCCAGGTGCTCTGCATCACCCACCTGGCCCAGGTCGCCTCCCTCGCGGGCACCCACTTCACCCTGGAGAAGGACGTCTCCGGCGACCGTGCCAGCGCCAGCGTGCGCCGCCTCGACGGTGAGGGCGTTGTCGAGGAGATCCTCCGCATGCTCGGCGGCGAGCGCTCCGACGAGGCCGCCACGCGTCACGCCCGCGAGCTGCTTGCCGCGGCCTGACGGCGATTTAAAGGCGCTTGATCCTCCCGCCAGGGCGGCTAACCTGCTCCGGTGGCCACATCCAGTCGCCGTCGCCTCCCCGCCCTGCTCTCGCGCCGTAACGGGGCGCCCGCCGACGCCGCGATCGAGGGCACCGTGCGGCTCGGGCGCCGCACCAAGCACCTGGTCAAGCGCCTCGCTCCCGGTGACATCGCCGTCATCGATCACGTCAACATCGACCGGATCGCGGCCGAGGAGCTGATCGCGACCGGAGTCTGCGCGGTGCTCAACGCCGCCGCCTCCTCCAACGGCCGCTACCCCAACGCCGGTCCGCTGCTGCTGACCCAGGCCGGGGTGACGCTTCTCGACATCGAGGAGAGCGACCCCTTCGAGCTGCTCGGCGACGGCGACCGGGTGACGATTTGCGGCGGCGCGATCCTCGTCGACGGCAACGAGCTGCTGCGCGGGCGGGTGCTCGGGATCGAGGACCTGGAGCGCCAGCGCGACGAGCAGCTCGAGCGCGTCGACGAGGCCCTGGCCGAGTTCGCCGAGAACACGGTGGCCCACGTGCGCGGGGAGACCGACCTGCTCACCGGCAGCATCGAGTTCCCCCCGACCCGCGCCTCCTTCCGCGACCGCCACGTGCTGATCGTCGTCCGCGGCGACCGCCATCGCCGCGACATGAAGGCGCTGCGGGCCTACATCCGCGACGTGCGTCCCCTGGTCGTCGCCGTCGACGGCGGCGCCGACGGGGTGCTCGAGGCGGGGATGAAGCCGGACGTGATCCTCGGTGACATGGACTCTGCCGGGGACGAGGCGTTGCGCTGCGGCGCCGAGCTGATCGTCCACGCCTACCCCGACGGCCGCGCTCCGGGCCGCCAGCGCCTTCTCGACATGGGCCTCGACCACACGCTGCTGCCGGCCGCCGGCACCAGCGAGGACGTGGCGATGCTGCTCGCCTACGAGAAGGGCGCGGCGCTGATCGTCAGCGTCGGCGCCCACTTCAACCTGATCGAGTTTCTCGACCGCAAGCGCGGCGGCATGTCCTCGACCTTCCTCACCCGGCTGCGGATCGGCGAGAAGCTGGTCGACGCAAAGGGGGTGAGCCGGCTCTACAACCCGAGCTCGCCGTTCGGCCCGCTCGTGCTCTTCCTCGCCGCCTTCGCGATCCTGCTCGCGGTCGTGATTGTCACCTCGCCGGCCCTCAACGACCTCGTCCAGCTGGTCTGGCTGAAGATCCGGATCTGGCTGGGTCTTTAGCGCCCGGGCAGGTCAGAGCATCTAGCCTGCTCGCGGATGGGATACAGCGCCCGATACCACGCGACCTCGCTGGTCGCCGTCTTCCTCGCCCTTGCGATCGGGATCCTGATCGGCGCCGAGTTCGGCGGCGACGCCTTGACCAACACCCGCAAGGACCTTGAGCACAGCCTCACCGGCAACCTCCAGGACGCGCGGTCGCGGGCCGACGAACTGAACGGCCAACTGGCGCGCTCCGACGAATTCGCCAGCCGGGTCTACCCGGCCCTGGTGCGCAACCGGCTCGCCGGCAGGCGGATCGGCATCGTCGCCCTCGGCGACCTTCCGGGCGCGACATCCTCGGCGATTGAGGACGCGCTCGGGCCGACCGGGGCGCGCCTGGTCGGGATCGGCGTCGTGCGCGAGCCGGTCGACCTGCGCGCCCTCTCCGAAGACCTCGCGAAAACCCGTTTCGCCGACATCAGGACCAACCCCGAGACGCTCACCGCCTTTGGCACCGGCGCCGGGCGCCAGCTGGTCCGCGGCGGCACCCTGCTCGACCGGGTTCGGAGCCAGCTCTTCTCGCGGGCCAGCGGCAACTTCGGCGCGCTCGATGGCGTCATCGTCGTCCGCCAGTCGCCCGAAGAGATGGGACCGGTGCAGCGCGCGACCGCGTCGCAGCTCGAATCGGCGCTGATGGGCGGCATCACCGGCACTCGCACGCCGGCGGTCGGGGTCGAGACCTCGACCGCCGAACCGTCTTCCGTCTCCTTCTTCGCCGGCAACGACCTCGCCAGCGTCGACGACGTCGAGACCGCGGCGGGTCAGGTGGCAACGGTGTTTGCGCTGCTCGGAGCCGAGGGCAGCTTCGGGGTCAAGGGGTCCGCCGATCGCCTGCTGCCGGACCTGCTTCCTCCGGCGGGGTCGCGCTGAGCGTGACCTGGGTCGGCTTCCCGGTCGCGATCGCGGTTGCCTTGCTGGTCGTGCCGGCGGGGATTCGCGGGTTGCTCGACGCCGGCCTGGTGCGGGCGAACTACCGCGGGGCGCGGCTCGCCTTCCCGCTAGGCGCCGTGCTGGCGACGGCGGCCCTGGTGGCCCTGGCGCCGCTCGCCTTCCTCAATGACCGCGGCGACCTCGACCTGCTTGCTCCCGGCCTGCGGCAGTGGATGCCCTACCTGCTCGGGGTCGCCTTCCTTGGCTTTCTCGACGACTCGCTGGGGCGCGGCGAGGAGGCGGGGGCGCCGCGGGGTTGGCGCGGCCACGCCCGCGCGCTGCGCGCCGGCAGCCTTTCGACCGGAGCGGTGAAGGCACTCGGGGCGCTTGCCCTGGCCGCCTACGTGGTCTCCGGCCGCGGGCTCGAATCCTGGCGCTACCTCGCCGACGTCGGGCTGCTGATCCTCGCCACCAACCTCTTTAACCTGCTCGACCTGCGGCCGGGACGGGCCGAGAAGGGCCTGGCGCTGCTTGGCGCCGGCCTCTGCCTCGGCGCATGGACGCTGGCGCCGCTGGAGCTGCTCGGCATCTTCGCCGGGCCGGTCCTGGTCGGCGCCTGGTTCACCCTGCGCGAGCGGGCGATGCTCGGTGACACCGGCTCGAACCTTGTCGGCGCCGTCGGCGGGGTCTGGCTGCTGACCACTTTGGGCGCCGACGCGCGTCTGATCGCCCTCGCCGCCGTCGCCGGACTGACCATTTACGGAGAGTTGCGTTCGATTTCGACGACGATCGAATCGGTTCCGCCATTGCGATGGCTAGACTCGCTCGGCAGAGCATGAGCAGACCTTCCCAAGGAGACACCCGCTTCATCTTCGTCACCGGCGGAGTGGTTTCGGCTCTCGGAAAGGGGATCGCTGCCGCCTCGATCGGCCGCCTGCTCCGTTCCCGCGGCTACCGGGTTCAGCTGCAGAAGTTTGACCCCTACATCAACGTCGACCCGGGGACGATGAGCCCGTTCCAGCACGGCGAGGTCTTCGTCACCGAGGACGGGGCGGAGACCGACCTCGACCTCGGCCACTACGAGCGCTTCACCGACGAGAACACCTCGCGCGCCTCCAACGTCACCGCCGGCGCGGTCTACAACTCGGTGATCAACCGCGAGCGCCGCGGCGATTACCTGGGTGCCACGGTGCAGGTGATTCCCCACATCACCAACGAGATCAAGAACCGGATCCGGATCGTCGCCGAGTCGCAGTCGGTCGATTTCGTGATTACGGAGATCGGCGGCACGGTCGGCGACATCGAGTCGCTGCCCTTCCTCGAGTCGATCCGCCAGCTCTACACCGACCTCGGTCCGAAGCGCTCGATGTTCGTTCACCTCACCTTGGTGCCGTACGTCGGCCACGCGGGCGAGCTGAAGACCAAGCCGACCCAGCACTCGGTCAACGAGCTGCGCCGGATCGGGATCCAGCCCCACGCTCTCGTCTGCCGCTCCGAGGGCCGCCTCGACCGCGAGATCCGTGAGAAGATCGCGCTCTTCGCCAGCCTTCCCGTCGATGCGGTGATCTCGGCCAACGACGTCGACAACATCTACAAGGTGCCGCTGGTCTTCCGCGCCGAGGGCATCGACGACCTCGTGCTCGACCACTTCGAGATGGAGGCACCGCCGTCCGACCTCTCCGAGTGGGAGGCGATGGTCAAACGCGCCGAAAACGCCGAGGGCAAGGTCCGGATCGGCCTGGTCGGCAAGTACGTGCAGCTCGCCGACGCTTACAAGTCGGTGATCGAGGCACTCGAGCACGGCGGCTTCCACCACGAAGTTGAGGTCGAGGTCGAGCTGATCGATTCCGAGGCTTTCGACCCGGAGCGCCTCGAGGGCCTCGACGGCATCCTGATCCCGGGCGGCTTCGGCGAGCGGGGGATCGAGGGCAAGGTCGCCGCTGCGCGGATCGCGCGCGAGCGCTCGATCCCGTATCTGGGGATCTGCCTCGGCATGCAGATCGCCGTCGTCGAGTTCGCCCGCACGGTGGTCGGCATGGACGGCGCCAACTCGGCCGAGTTCGATCCCGAGACCCCGTTCCCGGTGGTCGACCTGCTGCCCGAGCAGAAGGAAGTCTCGGAAATGGGCGGCACGATGCGACTCGGCGCCGACCCGGTCAAGCTGCACGAGGGGACCAGGGCGCGGGAGATCTTCGGCGAGGCGGTCATCTACAAGCGCCACCGCCACCGTTACGAGGTCAACAACCAGCTGCGTCGCCGGCTTGAGGACGAGGGTCTGGTCTGCGGCGGCACCTCACCGGATGAGCGCCTGGTCGAGATGGTGGAGCTGCCCGATCACCCGTTCTTCGTCGCCTCCCAGTTCCACCCGGAGTTCAACTCGCGCCCGAACCGGCCGGAGCCGCTCTTCCGCGAGTTCGTCGGTGCGGCTGCGCGCTACGCGGGTGAGCACCCCGCCGAGGCCGGCGAACCGGCCGAGGCCGAGGGCAGCGAAGCCGGCGTTCGTCAGTCAGGCTGACGCCCGCGCTGTTCCCGGTTAGCCTGTCTCGTTGTGGAGAGGCTTCACGAGACGTTCGTCCGGCTGTGTGAGATCCGCAGTCCGACCGGTGAGGAGCGCGAGGTGGCGGACACGATCGTTGCCGAACTGAGTGCGCTCGGGCTCGATGTAAGCGAGGACGATGCCGCCGGGCCGGCTGAAGCCGGGGCCGGGAATATCGTCGCCCGCCTGCCCGGCAAGAGCGATCGCTGGGTGATGTTCTGCGCCCACATCGACACGGTGCCGCACAAGGGCCAGATCGAGGTGGTCAAATCCGAGGGTGTCTTCCGCAGCGCCGGCGAGACGATCCTCGGTGCCGACAACAAGGCGGCGGTCGCCGTCTTCATGGAGCTGGTCGCGCGGGGCGCGTCGGAGCCGCCACCGGTCGGGATCGAGCTGGTGCTGACCGTCGCCGAGGAGCAGGGCCTGCGCGGCGCCAAGGCCTTCGATGCCTCGATCCTGCGCTCGGATTGCGGGTTCGTCCTCGATCACGCCAGCGCCGTGGGCGAGGTCATCGTCAGCTCGCCCACCCAGCAGCGGGTGCTCGCCGAGTTCACCGGGGTCGAGGCTCATGCCGGAATTCGCCCGGAGGATGGCAACAACGCGATCGCGGCTGCCGCCGCGGCGATCTCGCGCATGGAGCTGGGCCGGCTCGACGAGGCGACGACCGCCAACGTCGGCCTGATTTCGGGGGGCACGTCAGGCAACGTCGTCCCGGGCAAGTGCGAGATCGTCGCCGAGTCGCGCAGTCTCGACGCCGGCCGCGCCGCCGAGGTTGCGGGGCTGCTGAGCGATGCCTGCGCCTGGGGCGCCAGCGAGCACGGCTGCGACGCCGACGTGCGGATCGAAGAGCTCTTCCGCGGCTACCGGATCCCGCCTTCGTCGCCGGCCCTGGCCCTGGCCGAAGCGGGACTGCGTCGGGCCGGTTTCGAGCCGGAGCGGACGGCCACCGGGGGCGGCAGCGACGCCAACGCCCTGATCGTCGACGGCTTCGATTGCGTCCTGCTCGCCAACGGTACCGAGGCCAATCACACCCCCGATGAGGCGGTCAGCGCGCGCAATCTCAACGCGATGCTCGAGGTCTGCGAGGGCATCGTCGCCGAGGCGGCCGCGAGCCCAGCTTGAGCGGCCGACTGAAGCTGCGCCGCGGCGTGGTCGTCAGCGCCGAGCCGCTGACGGTGGAGATCGATGGTGAGCGCCGGGCGGCCTGGGCCGACACGACACTGCTCGGGGAGATGCACGAGGGCGACGAGGTAGTCGTCAACGTCGAGGCGCTCGACCTCGAGCTTGGCTCGGGCGGCTTCGACGTCGTCCACGCCAACCTGACGCGGGGCCTCGAGGCCGGCGGCCCCGCCGGCGAGCACGTGATGAAGCTCAACTACAGCTCGTTGCAGCACGCGGTCGAGCCGATCGAGCTTTCGGTGCGCCTTATGGACCCTGGGGGTACAAAAGGCGCACCGGAGCTGAAGGAGGCGTCGACGCCTGTGCTCGTCTTGCCGCTGCATGGGCACCTGGCCCCAGCCGCTTGGGCGGCGTCACAAGCGTCGCCGGAGATCAAGGTCGGATACGTGCAGACAGCGGGCGGGGCGCTGCCTGGCTCGCTTAGCCGCGACGTTGTTGAACTGCGCGAACGTAGCCTGCTCTGCGGCCACATCACGGCGGCGCCGGCGTACGGCGGCGAGCACGAGGCGATCTCCGTCGCCGGCGCCCTCGACGCCGCCGCCCGCAAGCTCGAGTGGGACGCGATCATCGCCGGCCCCGGCCCCGGCATCATCGGCTCCGACAGCCGCCTCGGCCATGGCGGCATGGCCGCGCTAGACACCGCGCATGCATCGTTGGCCCTGGGGCTACCGACCTTGCTCTCGCCCCGACTATCGAGTGCCGACCCCCGCGAGCGCCACCGCCCGGTAAGCCACCACACCCTCACGGTGATGCAGCTGCTGCTGGGCGGGGTAGAGGTGCCGGTCCCATCCAGCGACCCGGTCCCGATCGCTGTCCTGGCCACGGCAGCAGGCTGGCGGCATCGCCTCCATGAAGCCCCAGTTGATCTAAAGGGCTACGAGGCTTCTGAGTTGCCCGCGCGAACGATGGGTCGCAGCATCACCGAGGACCCCCTCTTCTTCGCAGCCGCCCTTGCCTCCGGCAGGGCTTTGAGCGAATCGCGACCGAGCGCATAGTCCCTTGCGAATCAAGGGTTGCGGTGGCCGGGGGAGAACCTCCCCGCCATGGTCGTCGCCGATCCACCGAAAACCGAGTCGCGCTTCGAGGGCCTCGTCCTCGACTTCCTCTCCTACCTGGAGCTGGAGCGCGGCCTCTCTCGTAATACCCTTGACGCCTATCGCACCGACCTGCACCAGTATGGCGAGTACCTCGAGGCGCACCACCTCGACGCTCTCGCCGCAGGCCCGGCTGACATCAGCGAGTTCCTCGCCGAGCTGGCGACCGGCAACGGCCGTCCCGCCTGCTCCTCGGCGACCGTCCACCGCAAGGCGGCCTGCCTGCGCTCCTTCTACAAGCAACTGCGCCGCGACGAGCTGATCGGCGACGATCCGACCGCGGCCCTGAGCGCGCCGCGCCGCGCCAGGAAGCTGCCCCAGGTCCTTAACTACGCCGAGGTGCAGAAGCTGCTTGCGGCACCTAGCGGCGACGAGCGGACGACTTTGCGCGACCGGGCTCTGCTCGAGGTGATGTACGCGTGCGGGTTGCGCGCCTCGGAGACGATCGGGCTCGAGCTGGCCGACGTCGATCTGCACGAGGGCTTCCTCCGCGCTCGCGGCAAGGGCGGCAAGGAACGGCTGGTGCCGCTCGGCCGCAAGGCGATCGCCGCCATCTCCGCCTACCTGCGGGGCGGGCGGGCAAAGCTCGTCGGCGACCGCCACGAGCCAAAGCTCTTCGTCAACTTCCGCGGCGGTCCGCTCAGCCGCCAGGGCCTCTACAAAATCGTCCAGCGCAACGCCCGCGACGCCGGCCTCGCCGGCCAGATGAGCCCGCACACCCTGCGCCACAGCTTCGCCACCCACCTGTTGGCCGGCGGCTGCGACCTGCGCGCGGTCCAGGAGATGCTCGGCCACGCCGACATCTCGACCACCCAGCTCTACACCCACCTCTCAAACGACGGCCTAAAGGACGCCTACTTCAAAGCCCACCCCCGCGCCAACGCCAACTAAGAGGCTGACTTCGCCTTTAGTGCTCCATATGCATGACTAAAGACGAAGTCAGCGTCGTGTAGAACTGTGCGATGCCTGAGCTGCCTGAGGTGGAGACCGTTTGCCGGCAGCTTGATCCCGAGCTGACTGGACACCAGATCGAGGGGCTTGAGGTTCTCGATGCGCGCTGGTGCCGGCCGATGCCGCCCGCGAAGTTGGAGGCCGCGGTGGAGGGGGCGACGATCGAGGGACTGGGGCGGCGCGGCAAGTACCTGCTGCTGGCGCTCGATGGTGCGCGGACGCTGGTCATGCACCTGCGGATGACCGGCAACCTGGTCCTGGTCGAGGGTGAGAGCAAGATCGACCCCTCCGAGGGGCGGCGGCTGTACGAGGCGGAGCGCTCGACGTCCGAGCGCCACCTGCGCGCCCGCTTCCGCCTCGACGACGGCCGCGAACTCTGGTTCACCGATCCCCGCCGCTTCGGCGAGGCGTCCCTGATCGATGACGCAAAACTCGACGAGCGCTTCGTCAAGCTCGGCGTCGAGCCGTTCTCCGATGCCTTCACGCCCGAGGTGCTGGGAGAGATGGCCGCCAACCGCACGGCACCCCTGAAGTCGTTCCTGCTCGACCAGTCCGGCGTGGCCGGAGTCGGCAACATCTACGCCGACGAGGCGCTCTTCCGGGCCCGCCTGCATCCGCTCTCCCCGGCCGGCTCGATGAAGCCCGAGCACCTCGAGGCCTTGCGCGACGCGGTCGTCGCCGCACTGGAAGCGGGGATAGACGGTGGTGGGGCGTCGATCGACGACTACCGCGACGGGCGCGGCGAGAAGGGCACGATGCAGGACGAGTTCCTCGTCCACACCCGGGAGGGCGAGGCCTGCCCGCGCTGCGACGGCACGATCGTGCGGATCGTCGTCTCCGGCCGTTCGACTTACTACTGCCCGAGCTGTCAGGTGCGCCTGCGCCGCCGGCCGCGCAAGCGCCGTCCGGCCCGTCGTTCACCGTAATCCGGCTATGGCCGGAACGACACTGAAGACAGAGGCGGTGGTGCTGCGCAGCATCCGCTACGGGGAGGCCGACCGCATCCTCCACATCTACTCGAAGACGAAGGGGCGAATTGGGGCGATCGCCAAGGGGGCACGCAAACCGAAGTCGCGCTTCGGCGGACGCCTTGAGCCCTTCTTCCGCCTCGACCTGATCCTGCACGAAGGGCGCGGCGAGCTGCTCACCGTGACCAATGCCGCCACGGTCGATGGCTACCCGCGCCTGCGCGCCTCCGGGCCGGCTCTCAACGCGGGCGCCCGGGCCTGCGACGCGGTGCTGCGCCTGCTCGACTCGGCCGAGCCCAACCCACCCGCCTACAACCTGCTCTGTCGCTACCTGGCGCTGCTCGACGACCCGACCGCGGAGCGGGGGGCGAGCCTCGAAACCGCCCTCGCCTTCCGGCTCAAGCTCGCCCTTGCCGCCGGCTTCTCTCCCGAGCTGGCTTCCTGCGCGAACTGTGGCGAGGCCGAGCACCTGAGCGGTTTCTCCGGCGCCGCAGGCGGGGTCGTCTGCGTCAGCTGTGAAGCGGGCGCCTTTCCGCTTTCTGAGGAGGCGCACCGCTTCATGGTCGCGGCGATCGGCAGCCCGCTTGCCGAGGCGCCCGAGGCCGACGAGATGGCGTTGCGCCAGGTCGAACGGGCGGTAAGAGAGACGCTCGAGCATCACGCGCACGTACAGCTCCGCGCGGCAGCTTGAGGGTGCCTCGCTCCAGCCCCTAGGATCGGGGCATGGAGGCAACCGCCACCCTCGAGGACCGCGTGCGCGCCTGGGAGGCCGAGTTCCTGGTTGAGGCGGCCACCCGCTCCTATCCCGCGCATCGCCAGGCCGAGGAGCCCGATAGTCCCGTTCGCACGCCGTTTCAGCGCGATCGGGACCGGATCGTTCACACCAAGGCGTTCCGGCGGCTGAAGCACAAGACCCAGGTTTTCGTTGCCCCCGAGGGCGACCACTACCGCACTCGTCTCACCCACACGATTGAGGCCTGCGGGATCGCCCGCACCGTCGCCCGCGCGCTCGGACTCAACGAGGACCTGACCGAGGCGGTCGGGCTCGGCCATGACCTCGGACACCCGCCCTTCGGCCACGCCGGTGAGGAGGCGCTAGATACGGCCCTGAGCGAGCGCTGCGGCAGCGGCTTCAAGCACAACGAGCACTCGCTGCGGGTGGTCGAGGTGCTTGAGCGCGATGGCCGCGGACTCAACCTGACCGAGCAGGTGCGCGATGGCATCCTCAACCACACCGGCTCGAACAAGCCGGCGACCCTGGAGGGGCGGATCGTCAAGCTGGTCGACCGCGTCGCCTACATCAACCACGACATCGACGACGCGCTGCGGGCGGGCATCCTCAGCCCCGGCGACCTGCCCACGGCGGAGATCGAGCTGCTCGGCGCGACCGGCTCGGCCCGGATCGACACCCTGGTTCGCGACATCGTCGAGCGCTCCCGCGCCGCCGGCGACATCGTGCAGAGCGAGGAGATCGGCGGCGCGATGCTGCGCCTGCGCAAGTTCATGTTCGACCGCGTCTACCTCGGCACGCTGGCGCGCAGCGAGCACGAGCGGGTCCACCTGATCATGCGGACGCTCTTCGACCACTACATGGAGCGGCCCGGTGAGGCGCCCGAGCTGGAGCCCGGCGCGAGCGAGTGCCAGCGGGTCGCCGACTACCTGGCCGGGATGACCGACCGCTACTGCATCGCCAAGTACGGGGAGCTGGCCGAGTGGCGCTGATCTCGACCGAGAGCCTGGAGCGGGTCAAGCAGGCGGTTGACATCGTCGAGGTGATCTCGGCTCACACCGACCTGCGCCGTCAGGGCACGCGCTGGGTCGGACTCTGCCCCTTCCACGAGGAGCGAACGCCGTCCTTCTCGGTCGACGCCGGGGAAAAGCTCTACCACTGCTTCGGCTGCGGGGTTGGCGGCGACACGATCAAGTTCGTCGAGGAGAAGGAGGGGCTGGGCTTCGCCGAGGCGGTTGAGCTGCTCGCTGAGCGCTACGGGGTCGAGCTGGAGCGCGAGCGCGAGGACCCGCGGGCGGAGGCGAAACGACAGCAGCGCCGGCGCCTCGGCGAGCTGCTTGACCGCACCGCCTCCTTCTACGCCAGCTACCTCTGGGACTCCGACGAGGCGGGCAAGGCGCGCGAGTACCTCGCCGAGCGCGGCCTCAGCGAGGAGACCCTGCGGGCCTTCGCGGTCGGCTACGCCCCCAGCGCCTGGGACAAAGTGCTGCTGCGCGGCCAGCGGGCCGGCTTCAAGGTCGAGGAGCTGCGCGGGGTCGGCCTGGTCCAGCGCGGCCGCGGCGGCGGCGAGTACGACCGCTTCCGCTCGCGGATCATGTTCCCGATCCGCGACCGCCGCGGCCGCACGCTCGGCTTTGGCGGCCGGGCGATGCGCTCCGATCAGGGCGCCAAGTACGTCAACACGGCCGAGACCGACTTCTTTCACAAGAGCAACATGCTCTACGGCATCGACCTGGCCAAGGCGGCGATCGCCAAGGCGGGCCGCGCGGTCGTGGTCGAGGGCTACACCGACGTGCTCGCCCTGCACCAGGCGGGCGTCGAGGAGGCGGTCTGCGTGATGGGGACCGCGATCACCGAGGAGCAGGTGGCCTCGCTCTCGGGGATGGTCGATGAGGTGGTGTTGGCAATGGACGCCGACTCGGCGGGGCAGGAGGCGATGCTGCGCGCGCAGCGCGTGGCGGCCGGGCGCAAGATGCGCCTGCGGGTGGCGGCGATGCCCGCGGGGGAGGATCCAGCCGAGATGCTGGCCGTAGAGGGTGGTGACGAGCGCTTCCGCGCCCTGCTCGACGGCGCGATGGAGCTGACCGCCTTCCAGGTCGGCCTGGTGCTGGAGCGCACCGATACCTCGTCCCCGGCCGAGCGCGACCGGGCCCTGGGCGAGGTCGCGCCGATCCTGGCCGGGCTGGGGGAGAGCGCCAGCCGCGACGACCTGGTGCGCCGGGTCGCCGAGCGGCTGGACCTCGAGCCAGCGATGGTGATGGGGCGGGTGGTCGCGTCCCAGCCGCTAAGCGGCGGGCCCGGCGAGGCGACGGGATCGGCCCGCGGCCCAGCGCCACAACCGCGGCGCACCGCCGAGCTGACCTCGCGCGAGCGCCGCGAGCGGGCGCTGCTGGCGATGTGCATCGCCCTGCCGGAGCAGGGCAAGGACTACCTGGAGCGGCTGACAAGCGAGCACCTCTCGCCCGGCGGCGCGCGCATTGCCGTCTGGTTGCGGGAGCACCCCGAGGACCCGGCCTCCGATCTTCCCCGCGATGACTCCGAGCTCGCCGGCCTGATCGCCGAGCTCGTCATCCTCGCTCACGACGAGCCCGCCTCCCCCGAGGCGATGGAGCTCAACTTCCTCCTGCTCGACCAGCGCCGCATCGAGGCCGAAATAGCCGCGGCCGGAGAGCAGAACGACTACGAGCGCCGCGCCGCCCTCAGCCGCGAGCGCGCCGCCCTGGTCCAGCGCATAGCCCACACCGAGCGCGTCAGCGGCTAATCGGTAAATTCCGTCCCGTCGGTCCGGGGTAGCTCAATCGGTAGAGCACTCGACTGTTAATCGAGTTGTTGTGGGTTCGAGTCCCACCCCCGGAGCTTTCTTCATGCAGCCGCGCGGCGGCGGGCGAGTTGCTCGACCAGTTCGGCGCCGCGGGCGGCGCCGTCGTGCTCGCGGCCCCAGGCGGCCAGCTCGGCCGCGCGGGCTGTGAAGGTGGGGTCGTCGAGCAGCCGGCGCGCCGCCCAGCGCAGCGGCGCCGGTTGGCAGAGCCGCCAGGGAACCGAGAGGCCGGCCTTGGCCCAGGTGACCCGCATCGCGGTCTCGCTCATGTCGCCGATGATCGGGCAGATCAGGACCGGGGTGCCGGCGCCTAGCGCGCGGGCCACGGTGCCGTGGCCGCCGTGGGAGATGACCAGCGAGGCGGCCGGCATCAGCTGGCTGTAGCTGAGCCAGTCGACCAGGATCGCGTTGCTCGGCACCTCGATCGGGACCTGCGGGACGACGCGGTTGGTGGTGGCGACGACGCGCACCGGCTCGTCGGCGAGCGCGGCGAGGGCCGTTCGCACCAGGTGGTTGTCGGAGTCGTGGGCTGTACTGGGGGCGACGAGAACCAGGGGGTCCGCGCCGGGCGGGAGCTCGATTGCCGGATGTGGAATCTCGAAAGTCATCGGCCCGGTGATTTCGACACCGGGCGGCCAGCGGCGCGGGTACTCGAGCTGGGGGAAGGTGCCGACCAGCGCTAGCTCGGGGCTGATGCCGCCGTGGAAGCGATCGACCGGCGGCAGGTCGAGCCGCGCCCGCTGGCGATTGAGGTCGCGTCGACCGTGCTCGAGCCCGATGTTCAGCGCCCGCTGCCCGGTCCGCCAGACAGCCCGCCCAACCGGCGTCCGCGGTGGCTGCAATCCGACCGCGAAGAAGGGCAGGCCCGGCTCGACCACGGGGTAGATATGGGGGATCAGCGTTGCGAGCGGCGCGCCGGTCTTCTCCGCGGCTAGGGCTGGCGCCAGGGTGAGGATGTCGCTGACGACGGCGTGGGGTCGAAGCTCTTCCAGCAGCGGCAGTAGCGCCCGCGCCGCCTCGGCGGCGTGGTCGCCGTCGGCGGAGTCGGGGTCGGGCGGCGGGAACATCCGATATTCCTCGGCCGCCGTAAAGCCGAGCCCGGCGCCCTCGACCGCCTCGCGTCGCTCCTCCCAGGTCTCGAGCACGACCTCGTGGCCGCGGTCGCGCAGCGCCCGGCCAAGCGCGATCGCCGGGAAGACGTGCCCGGGGTCGCCAAACGCGGCTACGAGAAAGCGCAGGCTCTCGCTGCCGCCCGTCGCCGTCATGCGCGCACTACGGGGTATCGAGCCCCTCACCAGGTCTCGTAAAGACAATCTCCGGCACGTGGCAGTTGCGCGAGGTGCGCAGCAGGAAGCGGACCGCCTCGCCGATGTCCTCGGGCCGGATCATTTCCTCGCCCGGCACCTGTCCCTTGGCGAACTCGGTCATCGGCGTGTCGACGAAGCCCGGCGCCAGCGCGGTGCACTGGATCCCCGCGCCGCCGATCTCGCGATGGGTCGACTGGGTGAAGTTGATCACGGCGGCCTTGGTCGCGGCGTAGATCGAGAGCCACGCCTGGCCGCCCTTGCCGGCGATCGAGGCGGTGTTGACGATCAGCGCCTTGCCGTGCTCGCCGGCGGCCTCTTTCAGCAACGGCAGGCCCTCGCGGGTGCCGATGATCAGTGCTCTCAGGTTGACCCCGAGCTGCATGTCTAGGTGCTTGGTCTGGATCTCCTCCATCGGCGCGCCGATCCCGACCCCGGCGTTGTTGACGAGGACGTCGAGGCGGCCGTAGGTCTCGCGATGCTTGGCGAAGACGCCGACCAGATCCTCCTCGTCGGTCATGTTGGCGGCGACGCTCTGAACCTCCAGGCCGTCGGCACGCAGGGCCTCGGCGGCGGCCTCGAGCTTCTCGGGGCGCCGTGCGGAGATGGTCAGAGCGTGACCTTCCTCACCCAGCACCCGCGCGATTGCCAGGCCTATGCCGCTTGATGCTCCCGTGATCAGTGCCGCTCGCTGCGCCAAAATCCTCTCCTTTTGCTCGCCCGCGTTCGCTGCGGACCCTACCTCGCGGCCGCGTCGTGCGCCGGGTGGCGCGAGTGCGCAGGCATCGCCGTCAATAACATGCCGCCGATGCGCCTGAGCCGAGCCCTTGCCGCCCTCGTCTGCGCCCTTGTGGCGGTGCTCGCGATCGCCGGCTGCGGTGGCGGATCTGACTCTTCGACCGGATCGTCCTCTGGCAGCGCCGAGAGCCGCCCGGCACCGCCGAAGAGTGAGTTCCCCAGCGCCAAGGGCAAGACCCTGGCGGAAGTGCTCGAAGCCGAAAACGCGACCCCCTCGACCCTCGTGGTCTCACCCGCCTCAGAGGTCTTCAACAAGGGTGAGAACCGCTACCCATTCGGCGTCTTCCAGCGCGATCGCACCCAGGTTCCCGCCGCCGAAGTCGCGCTCTACTTCGCCAAGGCGCCGGGCAAAGGTCCAGGTACAGCCGGAGCCGACGCACCGGCGGGCACCCCGGGCGCGAAAAAGGCCGAAGAACGCGCCCTCGACCAGCCGGCGAAGGGCCCGTACCCAGCCGCGATCGAAACGCTCCAGACCCAGCCGGCCTTCCGCGCCCAGACGACGACAAGCGACCCCGACGCCGCCTCGGTTGTCTACAAGACCAATCTTGACTTTCCCAGCAACGGCGCCTGGCAGATCGCCGCCCTGATCAGGCAGGACGGCAAGCTCACCGCAACGCTGCTGCCGAGTGCCGAAGTCGGGCGCTTCTCGAAGGTGCCGAAAGTCGGCCAGAAAGCGCCGCTGATTCACACGCCAACTCCGGCCGACGTCGGTGGCGACCTCTCGAAGATCACCACCCGCATCCCCCCGGATACCCAAAACAGGGTTGACTACGCAGATGTTCTCGGCAAGGAGCCGATCGTGCTCCTCTTCGCCACGCCGCAGTTCTGCGTCAGCCGCGTCTGCGGCCCGGTCGTCGATGTTGCCGAGCAGCTCAAGCAGCTCTACGGCGACAAGGTGGCGTTCATCCACATGGAGATCTACACCGACAACGACCCGAACAAGCCGGTGCGGCCGCAGGTGCAGGCATTCCATCTGCCGAGCGAGCCCTGGTTGTTCGCGATCGGCCGAAATGGAAAGATCGAAGATGAGATCGACGGCGCGTTCGGCGTCGAAGAACTGACCCGCGTGGTGAAGGGACTGACTGGAGAATGAGCGAGAAGACGAGCCCCGATGCCGAGCTGCTGGCCTCCTTCGCCGAGGAGGCGCGCCGGCGCTGCGACGTGATCGCCGCCGGCCTGGCAACCGAGACCACCGACTTCGAGACGATGCGGATCGAGGCCCACGCCCTCCGCGGCGCCGCCGGCGTCGTCGGCCTGCGCCGCCTCGCCGAGCTGGCCGGGCTGATGGAATCCGACCTTGCTGAAGCGAAGAAGACCGGCAGTATCCGCGGCGGCCGCTCGCACCAGATCGCCGACGCCGCCAAAGCCCTCGCCGAGGGGGCCGCCGCCGCCTCGAAGGGCGAGGAGGAGCCCCCCGACGTGGGTCGCTCCCTGGCGCAGCTCTTCAGCGCCTAGCGCTACCCTCCTCAGCCAACGGGGCGGTAGCTCAGTTGGTTAGAGCAGCGGACTCATAATCCGTCGGTCGAAGGTTCGAGTCCTTCCCGCCCCACTTGCGCGACGACGGTTCTCATATGGCCGGCCAGGGGTTGGCGAGCCCGAAGGGTTGAATCTTTGAAGGGACTGGTAGATCGGCTAACTAAGCGGAAGGCGATGTTGCCCGACCCTTCGCGGCCGGTCGTGCTCGGGGTTGGTGCCTGGCAGCCGCTCTTCTCTGAATTCGCGTCGCGAACGCCATCGATTCAGATTTGGTGGAGGCGGTGACTGAGATGATCCGTCGCTGCTGCCCGGCGTTTGCTTTGGCGTGATCGGACTCGAGATGTGGAGCCTCCAGATCGTGTGCGTGATGCGGGGGCTTGAGGTGCGGATGTTCGAGACGATGAAGTCGTTTTATCGATGGTGCGAATGACGTCGGTCGACGTAGAGAGCCAGTAGTTCGAATTCGCTTGTTCGATCGCCTAGACAGGATGATAAACGTTCGGTTTGTCGAAAAAAAGCATTGAAAAGTATTTGGGTGGTGTAGGTTTGCGCGCTTGACCGATCCGATTCAATCGCCCGGGACCGATCTTCAACGCCAGCTCAGCGACTTTCTGTATGGGGAGCTGTTGCACACACTGGGTGCCTACCAGATCGCCTGCGACAGACTGAAATCCCTAGGTGACGAACTGGGAAAATCTACCGTCGAGAGAAAACTCGCCGTGGTTGTGGATGCGGCTTATCGCTGTAACGACCAACTACGCAACGGGCTGCGCCGACCGGTTGGTGACGAGCCGGAGGAGCAGAAGCTTGGACGGCGGCCGTCTCCCTACCCCAAGCGACGCCCGGCGCTGCCGAATCAACGCCTGCTCGGGGAGATATCGGCGTTCTACGCTGATGCCGAGAAGGCCTTGGCGTTGTATAAGGACGATCACAGCGTCGAGCGCCAAAGCGTGTCCCCGGGTCACAGATTGGGTGCGAAGCTCGCTTTCATTCACGACCCGCAGCGACGCGGGAAAGCTTCGGAGCCGCCGCCGGAGGTGCTGATCAAAGGGAAGATCGACAGGACGCGCGCTCGGATCAAACTGCTTCACGACTTCCTGCCCGACGAGCCTGTACCGCGGACTCCAGGGAAAAACTTCCGCCCCTCAGAATCCAACGTAGGACGCTTCTCGGCGATCCTCGAAGCCCATGCCGCGAGCAGGAAACACGCACTGCTCCTCGTCATCGTTAACGCGATGCACGAGGCGCACATGTGGATGCACGAGGCGGAGCATGTCCATGCGCAGAGTTTCGGCCCGAGGTTTTCGAACATACCCCAAACCCACGCGGACGCGCAGCGGATGCTGCGCTACAGCACCGTCCTCAATACGTTTGTGTTTGTCGCAGCCCGCTCTCTGCCGTGGATCTTCGCCGAAGATGAGACCGAGCGCGAGCACGTGATCGACGACTACGAGAATTGCTGCACACGGTTGGCGCCGACGTACTGCATGTGGATATCGGCCGAGCTCAGCCTGCTGGCGCTCCATCGCCGGGCTTTCACCTGGTGGACGATGGGAAAGCTTGACTACGCCTATCGTGACTTCCACAAGCTCACCAGACTCCTACGCGGTTTGCGCAAACCAGCCGAGAAGCGTGGCCTGCGGGTGCCGGGAACCAGAACCTTCATCGAGGGGATGACCGGAATGTCGGAGCTGCACATCGGGCGCATTTACCGCAGTCAGCATTCGCATCGCATGGCTTTGCGGTATTTCGAACGAGCGTCTCGCCACCTCAAAGGGTGGGAAGGCCACGCGCACATCGGCCCGGTGATCAAGAACTCGGACTGGCGGATCAACCTCTTCCTTAACGAAGGCAAGGCCCACTACGAGCTGGGGCACGTCAAGCGAAGCATCCTCTGTTACGCCCAGGCTTGGCGCTCATATCTCCTCTTGGTCGAGTCCGAAACACGCGCCACTGCGAATGTGGATGTGGCCGAGCAGTTCATCGCCTGGCTCGAGCCGGTGGTCGACGAGCCACAGTTGGGCAGGAAGGAGTTGAGCGCGCGTATCGAGCCCCTCGTGGAGCAGTTCGTCACCCTGCGCAGTCCCATCCACCTGCGGCTAATGGCTGCGGATATCATCATGAGAACGGGCCATCTGCTCTTCATCCTCAGGTTGCAGCGGGGAAGGCGCTGGTCCGAGGGGAAGAGCCCAAGGGTGCGCCACGATTTGGCGCTCGAATGCTTGACCCAGGCCGCTTCGCTCGACCCGAGTAGCACCCTGGCAGCCGGCGACCTGCTCAGGATCGAGCGGGAAACAGGCGAGTCGCTTGAAGAGCCGCAGCGGCCCAGCACCCCCCTCTCAAGGCAGTGGCCGTCGGGGGGAGGTCGGTTCGAGGAGGCGGCGCAGATCGCCGAGTACACACTGCAGCGATCGCTTGCCTCGGCGACGTCTGCTGGCGGAAAATTCCCTTCGGGGCGCCGGTCGCTGGTTGCGAAGGAGCTGCTCAGCGCCTTCCTTGCGCACACCGACAGCAGCAACGTGAAGCTGGCGCAGGTCTACCAGTACCTGATGCAGAGAGAACGGGCGAAGAAACGTCGGACGGATGATGGTGAGTACACCCTTGATCTCGTCTGCCTGCGCCGGTATGCGAGCTTCTTCCCGTTCCTCCCGCGACCATCCGCCTTTCGGGCTCCGGGCGGTGGCTATTTCGTCCAGGCGCGCGAAGCAGGCGCGGATGCGAAGCCGTTTGGCATCGCGATCGATCCCGGCCCTGATTTCATCGAGAACCTGTACAGGTGCGGCTACGGGCTAGCCGATATCCGCATGATCATTCTCACCCACGACCACGCCGATCACATCGCCTCTGTCGATGCCCTGCTCGCCTTGCTGGGATATCGCAAGGGGCTTGGGGACGACACCTTCGACCTGCAGCGCAAACGGCTCGTGATCGTCGGCAACGAGAGCGTCTACAGGCGTTATGCCTTCTATGAGGAACCACGGCCGATGGAGCGGCTCACGATCGAAGGCGACCGTCGCCGGTTAGAGCCACAGCCTCGGCGCGATGCGGTTCGGGTCCTTCGCTTCGAGGACATCGCGAAAATCACGGCCCCGGGGAAAGAGCGTAGGAAGGCGATCAGGGAGGCGGGGATCCTGCTCGAGGCCGACAGCTTGCAGATCGAGCCGGTGCGGAGTTGGGGGCACACGGATGCCAACGGCTATGTCGCGCAGGCGTTCCTCCTTAGCTTTGGCCCGAGGGGGAGTCGCTGTTCGATGCTTTTCACAGGCGACACGGGTATCCCCTCGGAGCCCGAGACGCCTGAGCAGGAGGACGAAGCCATGCGACTCTTAGCCGCCGGCTCCAAGAGTCTGGCTGAGGCAGCCGAAGAGGCGGACGTGGTCGTGGCGCACCTCAGCTCGGTTCCCCTGCGTGAGCTGCGCGATCTTGCCGGCCTTGGGGGCGGACCCGGTGCCGATGAGACGATTGGCGAATACCAGGACATCTGGTCGCGGGCGGCTCGGCGAGCCAATTCCAAGGGTGCTGACGAGGACGAGCAAAACGGGATCAAGGACACCGAATTCCTCCTCAATCAGATTCAGTTTGGGTTTCGCAGTAGGCCGCAGGGAGCGACGAAAGACTTTCGGGTTTCACCGTTCACCGACATCGAGAAGATCCGACTCCAGTCTGAGAAGCACCTTTATCTCACCGGGCTGATCGAACTAGCCGAACATATGGCGAAAAACTCCGAGCGTGCACCGCTGTTGGTTGTGGGCGAGCTGCGCGAAGAGCTTGGTACGTTCCGAACCCAGATCGCAAGCTGTATTTCAAAGGCGTTCTTCGAGCCGCCTGAGCAGGACCCCGCAGAACTGGAGACGGCGCTGAGGCCATCCGCGCTTACCGCCGACATCGGTCTGCGGATCCGGCTCTCCCGCCCGGCGCGCGGCGGGATAATGGGACTCTCGGTTCTCTGCACGACCTGCGATCTCGACAACGACCTGCTGTCGGCCGAGCGGTTCCATCGCCCTCAGGACATCCGCGAGGTTTGCGTCAAGGGCGAGGACGAGGGGGCCTTCTACAATTGCTTTTTCCATGACCCGCGAGAACATGAAGAGGACCTCTGGATTGAGTCGGTCGAGCGCTATGACGTCTTCGGCGGGTAACCAACCGGTTCGATCCCCAATCTAATTCGGGTGAGCATCATGGGGCGAGTGGGCTCATCCAAGGTCGGCGGAACGTGGTCTCGAAATTGGTCTCCGACTCAGCCGAAATTCTTGGACTTAATTCGCTCCATCGGGCCAGATTCAAGTTCAGAGGAGTAGGTCTGCCGGTCGCGGCTGACCGTGTGAGCTTTCTCCGCGTTTGTCACCGACCAGTAGCCCGCCGACCGGGGGAAGCTCGGAGATGTGCGAGGTCCAGTGAACGGGGCACTGGCCGCGCAGTTGTTTGAAAACCCCGTGCGGCGGTCCGTCGGGCCAAAGCGGGTTTGCTACTGGCTAGCTAGCCAGTAGCAAAGAGCCCGTCCGCCAGAGGGTCAGCGCAGGAGTTCGAGCACCGCTTGTTCGCTGGGACTCACCAGTGACGGATCTGCCCAGGCGGTGTCCTGGGCCGCGCCGCTGAGGACGGTCCAGGCTCCGGCGGCCGCGGTGGGCCAGACGTGGTACTCGTTGTAGGGGCTGGTGGTGATGGTGCGATCGGCACCGAGCGGGGCGAGATTCTGCTTGCGGGTCACGTCCCACCAGGAGTTGATGCTCGCGTCGAGGGCTTCGGTCGGCTGGCCGAGGAAGGTCGAGGCGAAGCGCATCTCCGCGGTGCCCTCGAACCAGAGGACGTCCGGCGCGTCCTTGCCGATGTAGGGGCGGTAGCCGCTGAACGGTCCGCTGGCCTCGTAGGTCATGTTGTAGGTCGCCTTCTTCTTCGACAGCTTGATCGAGCGGCCGTCGATGGCGAAGTTCTGCTGCGCGTACTCATAGACCTGCTTCGCGAGGTCGTCATCGCCGAGGAAGCGGGCGTAGATGATGCCCAGCGCCTGCGTGTCGAGCGGGACGACTTCGTCGCCCACACCCTCGCGGAAGTGTTCGAGCCCTCCGTCGCGGACGATGAGCTGTGAGTAGATGCCCTTGGCGATCACGGCGGCGGCTTCGCGATAGGCGGCTGCGCCTTCATCACCCTGTTCTTCCAGCTGCTGGGAGAGGGTCATCAGAGCAATCAGCGTGAGGATGTTGTGCTGGGTCGAGACCCAGGTGACATCCGGGCCCCCGCGCACCAGGCCTTCCTCGTTGCGCAGCGACAGCAGGTAGTCGACCGCGCGCCGGGCGTCATCGAGGTAGAGCGTGCTGCCGAAAGTGGAGTCGAAGTCGCTGAAGGCGATCGCGTCGAACGCGACCGAGCCGGCGCGGACGGTGTTGCTGCTTTCGCCGGTCTGGACGTTGAAGGCGTATTCGATCGAACCGTCCTTGCGTTGCAGGGCCGCCAGCTGGTCGAGCAGACGTCCGGCCTGTTCCTGCAGGCCGACCGAGGCGAAAGCGGTTGCCGCGACCGCCGAGTCATAGGTCCAAGACCAGTTGAGCAGGCGTTCGTAGGACGGGTCGCCGACGGGAATATCGAACGAGCGGATCAGCTGCAGGGCCGAGATCCGTTTTCCGGTCGAAAGGCGAAGCGCGACCTTTTCCCCTTGCGAGGACTTTGTCCCAGGCCGCGCGGCGGAGGCGCGCATCGCGATCGGCACTACGGCGGAGGCGGATGCGCGTCCCTTGCGGTGACTGGCGATACAGCGACTGCGCGCTTGTCGCGGACGCTTTGAGCACGGGACCGGCTTGCTCGGGCCGACCTGCAGGGCCAGCCAACGGGCGATCGCGGTCTTCGGGCGATGCGCCTTCTTAGCGGGCCAGGCGCGCCGCACGCGGCCGCCATGACGCGGAGAGGCCCCCTTGCTCGCCTGCGCTGACACCGCGGCTGGAGAACTCGGAGCGGCGACGACCGGAACTGCGGCAATCGCGGCGAATACAGCCGAGAGGAACATGGGGATGAGCAGACGGCGAGCGCGAAGCGGCATTGAAGAGTCCTTGCGTAGGGGGACGAGCTGGGGCTTCATCGGACCATCTGGCCGCGGACTTGAGGCGTGGGTGCTGGCGGAGGACGCTTTAGGTGGACACGGCGAGCGTCGATAGCGAAGGACGATGACTTCGCTGACTGGTCTCATCGTGCTGGTGGGATCGAGCCTGCTGCTGTGGCTGGCGCTCGTCGGTCTCGCCGTCACACGCAAGTTGCGCCGCGATCGCCGAGAGCTGCGATCGGTCGAGCGACGCGCCCGCTACGAGGCTGCACTTCGCGTCGGGGACGCCGAGTCGATCGCCGCGATCTGCGATGAGGTTCACAGTATTGCCGCCGAGGTCGATCTCGCGGTGGCGATCGATGCCGTTTATCCCGCCCTTTCGAGTGAACGCGTCGAAGCGATCCGCAGCACCATGCAGACATCTGCACTATTTTCGGACCTGAGCACGAAGCTCAGGTCTCGCCGTCCGACCAACCGCGCCCGGGCTGCGCTGCTGCTCACTCGTCCTGGGATTCCGGCAATCGTCGAGCAGGTCGTTCCTCTGCTGGGCGACCCCGATCCCGACGTGCGCCTGGTTGCCTGCTCTGGGCTTGCCCGCGCTGCTACCCCGCGCGCCGCCGAGCTGTTGATCTGGGCGCTGATGGCCCACTTGCTGCCGCCGGAGCGGATCATCGAGCGCCTTGGCGCATCGTGGGCCGTCGAGACGATCATCCTCACCTTGGAGGAGGGACCCTCGGCGATCCCCGATGTCCTCGCCGGCATTACTCCCAGCGGTGACGAGGTGGAGCTCGACGCCAGCCTCGCGCGGGCATTGGGCCTCGCCCGCGATCCGCGCGCGGCGCCCGCGCTCACGGCTCTGCTGGACTCGGACTCGACCGAGGTGCGGATCTCCGCGGCGCGGGCTCTCGGGCGCGTTGGCGGAACGGCCTGCGTACCTGCGCTGATCGCTGCGTTGGCCTCGGAGGATTGGCCGGTGCGCGCCCAGGCGGCCAAGTCACTTGGGGCGCTTGGTGCCGTGGAGGCTCTGGAGCCGCTCGAGGACTGCCTCTCCGACCGCGCTTGGTGGGTGCGGGCGAACGCGGCACGGGCGCTGCGCGAGCTCGGTAACCCAGGGATTGAAGCGCTCCAGCGCACGCTCGAGCACGACGATCGTTACGCGGTTGATCGAGCCCGCGAGCAGCTCGCGCTGCACGCTGTGGTCGAGGAGCACGTGGGGGTATGACCGACTTGCTCGAACAGGTCCTGCACGGGTTCAACGTCTTCACCCTCGGCTACTTCGTCGTCTTGCAGATGACCTTCACCGTGCTTGCGATAGTCGGTTGGCGGGCGATCGAGGACTACGTCGAGCGCCGGCCGATGCGGGACTACCGGGCGGTCGCTGAGTCGGAGATGAGCATGCCGGTGTCGATCCTCGTCCCGGCTTACAACGAGGCCCCCACGATCGTTGCGGCGCTGCGCTCGCTACTCACCTCGCAGTTCGTCGAGTTCGAGGTCGTCGTGATCAATGACGGCTCGACCGACGACACGATGGCGACGCTGACCGATGCCTTCGGCCTCGTCAAGGTCGGTCGCGTGCCGCGCTCGAACATTTCGACGCAGCTGGTTCACGGTGTGTACACGAGCCCGCTCGAGCCGCGCGTCGTCGTCATCGACAAGGTCAACGGTGGCAAGGCCGACGCTCTCAACGCCGGTATCAACCACGCGGTCTACCCACTCTTCTGCGCGATCGACGCCGACACGATGCTCGACGCCGACGCGCTCTCCCGTCTCGTCTGGGAGTTTCAGGCCGAGCCGGAGACCGTTGCGGTCGGCGGGATCGTGCGCATCGTCAACGGTTCTGAGTTCGAGGACGGCCGTTTGGCCAGGGTGCGCACGCCGCGCAACCTGCTCGCCAACCTGCAGATCATCGAGTACCTGCGAGCCTTCCTCGGCGGCCGTATCGGCTGGTCGAAGAGCGGCATGCTGCTGATCATCTCGGGCGCGTTCGGGCTCTTCCGACGCGATGTCTGTGTTGAAGTCGGCGGCTACGATCCGACGACGGTCGGTGAGGACGCCGAGCTCGTGCTGCGGCTGCATCGCCACCGGCGTGAGCAGGGAAAACCCTGTCGGATCACGTTCTTCCCCGACCCGATCTGCTGGACGGAGTGCCCGGAGGACCTCGGCACGCTCGTGCGCCAGCGCGACCGCTGGCAGCGCGGCCTGATCGAGATGATCGCCCGCCACCGAGAGATGCTGATGCGACCCCGCTACGGGCGGATCGGCTGTGTCGCGATGCCCTACTTCATCTTCTTCGAGCTGCTCGGCCCGACGATCGAGTGCTTCGGCTACACGCTGTTCGTGCTCTCGCTCATCCTCGGGATCGTCTCGCTCCCGTTCGCGCTGGCGTTCTTCGCGGTCTCATTGACCTACAGCCTGGTGCTGAGCTTTCTCGTGATCCTGATGGAGGAGCGCGCCTTCCGCCGCTATCCGGGCTGGAGCGACCTGATCCGCCTGACCCTGTGCGCCGTGGTCGAGAACGTCGGCTACCGCCAGATGCTCGCGGTTGTCCGCATGCGCTCCTGGTACACGCTGGCCCGCCGCAAGCAGCACTGGGGTGAGATGAAGCGCAAGGGATTCGGTCCGTTGCTGCCCGGCGGCGTTGGGATAGGCACCGTCCCGCGCCTCGACCCTACGGCCGACCCTGTCCTCGCGGGAGAGACGCCGACAGAGCGGTAGCGGTCAGCGCGGTACGAGCTGAAGGATCGGGATCGTGCGGCCGGCTTGAGCTGCGCGCCGGCGGTAAGTGACGCTGGGTGGGTAGAAGCGGTCGGCAAGCGCCCAGAGCCGCTCCTTGTCTGCATGATCCTCAACCGGTTCGGCGCGGAACGGACGCGATTCAAAGAGCACGGCAGGGTCCTCCAGGGCATTTTGGTACCAGAAGGGATCGTCGGGCAATCCCGCTTTGGAGGGGATGACCGTGACTCGCTCGCCGTCGTGGAAGTAGACGGCCATTCGCCGGTGGCGATTGCCATTGCGCGCGTCGCGCGTCTCGATGACGCCGACGGGAACAGGGAGCAGCCGGGCGAACCGACCGCCGGTGAGGCGCATCAACACGGGCACGAGCCTCCATGCGGTGAGCTGGAAGGGAAGCCCTCCCTCCAGGGCCACCATCACCCGGGTGCTCATCAGGCGCAGCCCTGCTCGCTGGAGTGGTTTTTGAGTGGCTTCGGGGTCGACGTAGGGAAGGGTGCGCTGGGATGGCATCTAGACCTCCGATTCGGTTGGCCGGGACTCTACGAAGCTTTGTTCACTCGTTGGTCGCGGGTCCGTGCTTGCGCGCCTTACGGTTCGCTTTCAATTCGCCACTCTTGACCTTCGCCTCGGCGTAGGAGGACTCGACCAGTTGCTTGCCTCCGCTCCAGCCGAAGGCCCAGGAGACGAGGATGATCGCGAAGAGGACGTCCCAGGCGGAGATGATCAGCTGTTGGCCGATCGAGTAGGCCGTCGCGGTCTTGGCCGAGGTTTCTCCCGAGAGCGCGGCTGAGTTCATCGCCTGGGTGACGCCGACCCCGCCGGGGGTGGCGGAGACGCTGTTGGAGATCGAGTTGGAGGCGGTAACCGTGGCGACGTTGTGGAAGCTGACCGGGATCCCGTAGGCGCCGAGGAAGACGGCGACGATGGCGAGCCGGGCGGCGTAGCTGCCGAGCTCGGGTAGAACCAGGCGGGTGAAGGCGCGCCGCGGCGTGCGCAGGATCGCCCCGCCGGAGAGCAACTGCTCGCGCAGTTTTGCCAGCCGCTCCCAGAAGACTCGGGCCAAGAGAACGAGGAGGACGATCGCCCCGCCGGCGATCAGGAGGACGAGGGCGACGTGATCGGCAACGAAGCCCAGCTTGATCGAGAAGGAGCCACTGACGGTGAGGAAGAGGTAGAGGTAGAGGCCGACGTTGAAGACCGAGAAGGGGATCTTCTCGACGACCAGTCCCGAGATCACCAGCGGGAAGGTGGCGCCGGCGATCAGTGTGGTGAACATCACCAGCATCACGAAGGTGCCGATGTTGGCCGGCAGGAAGGTGTTGAGCGCGACGGCCGCGGCGTAAGAGGCGAGGACGAAGCGGAAGGGGAGGGCGGACCTGGGCAGGGCGGCGCGCAGAATGCCGTACCAAGCGAGCGCGGCGAGGCTGGTCTGAAGGCTCTCGAGCGCCACCCCGGCGGCGATCGCCCAGGCCGGCACGGCGGCGACCTTGTCGAGGAGGTCGTCGATCCAGTCGAGCACCGGCACGCCGGCCAGCTCGAGCACGGCGAGCAGGGCCGCAACGCCCCCGAGCCAAGCGCCGATGCGCACAAGGCGGCGCTGCAGCGGCTGCCGCTGGCCATCCTCGGCAGGCGCTGTAGCGGCGTCCACGGCCGCACCCTAGCCAAACCACCCGGCGCCTCCGGCCGCCGACTGGCCGCTCGCCGCGATCGGTGCGAAGATCGCGCCTTCAGCCCCGCAACAGATTGGAGTGAATGTGTCAGGTACAGACCTAAGCTGGAAGAGCACCCGCGTGGCCCGGCTACTACCGCTTGCGCTGGCGATCGGGCTCACGGGCATCGCCGCTTCCGGCTGCGGGGGTAGCAGCGACAGCAGCAGCGCCTCCTCGGAAGCCTCTTCGGCGATTGAAAAGGGCACCGAAGAGGCCAAGCAAGGACTCGAAAAGGGCAAGGAAGAAGCCCAGAAGGGCTTCAGCGAAGCTGAAGAAGCGGCCAAGAAGGGGGCTGAAGAAACCAAGGGGGCTGCTTCCGAAGGCGTCGAAAACGCCACGAAGGAAGCACAGAAGGGCATTGAAAAGGGCAAGGAAGAAGCCCAGAAGGGGATCGAAAAGGGCAAGGCCCAGGCCGAACGGGCTATCGAAGAAGCCGAAGAACGGGTGAAGCAGGCCGGCAACTAGCCCCGGCGAGTACGAGCCCCGGCGGCGCCGCTGCCGGGGCTCTGTCTGGTTGCCCGTTCAGATCCGACTTGGGTCATCCTTGACTGTCGATGGCGGACCCTGGAAGTCACGACCAGTTCGAAGCGCTCGTTATGGACGCTATCGACGCCCTGCCGGAGGAATTCCAGCGTGTGCTTGAAAGCGTCGCTGTGGTCGTATCTGACCGCGGTGCCGAGGTGCGGGCGTACGGGCAGTACTACGGCGACGGCGTGGCCCGCGAGCGCTATGAGGACCGGATCGTGATTTACCGCGACACCCTCGAACGCGACTTCGGCCACGACCCTGAGCTGCTGGCCCGTCAGGTCGAGCGCACGCTTAGGCACGAGTTGGCTCATCACCTCGGCTGGGACGAGCCCGGGGTTGGCGGTCTCGGCCTCTGATCTGCTCTGGGGCTAGCGGACCTTGCAGTCGCGCGAGAGACTGGTCGCCAGCCGCTGTCCGTCGGCGAAGGAGAAGGTTGCCTTGGCGAGAGGGAAGACAGCACCCGCAAAGCCGACCGGCGCCGCGCAACTGGCGCTGATGAAGCCGCGGCGCTCGCCCTTGTAGTTGTAGGTGCGGCCGATTTTCATCTCGAGTTCTGTGACGTAGCCAAGGTCGGAGGCCAGCTCGGGGATCTTGGTGGAGAACACCGCGCCGTACCTGCCCTGCGAGCGGTGGGAGATTTCGAAGGGAAGGACGAAGGCGGCGCGCACAGGGCTCGAGCCGTACAGGTGCAGCAGCATCCCCGGCCGCCCGTGCAGGCGGCTGTTGAAGGCGAGCACCTCACCGCGGGCCGGGATCAGCGGTGCGCCGGGGAAGTCGACGTTGGCGGCGAAGCGTCCGTGCCCGACGAGAGCGGGGCCGCAGATGCGCAGCGCCGCTTCGCTGGTGGTCTGTTGGAGCTCCGGCGCTGTGCAGGTGGGAAGGCCCGCGGCCGAGACGACCCCGGCCCGATTCACGGCGATCGTCATTTCGCGCAGTTGGGGTGGGCGGGTGCCGTCCGAGGTGCTGACCCTGCCTTCAAGGCTCACGTTCACCGGAGCGCGGCGTTCGCGCGGCAGCGCGCGCGGCCGCAACTGCCCGTCGAACTGGACCCGCAGGTTGCCCTGCTGGATCAGCTCTCCCCGCGCCGCGACGGCGCCGGTGAGGGCGAGGAGCACGAGAACAGCTGAGATGGCGAGGCGGCGCATAAAGTCCCACTGCCAGTCTAGGTAGCGGTCATTTCCGGCATGGTTAACGCTGCGCTACGCCGCTGCCAGGGCCTAGGGTTGGGCGATGGCCGATGCGGAGCACGGAATCGAGCTGGTGGCGGGCGATGCCTTCGCCGGCTACCGGATAGAGCAGCGCCTGGGCCGCGGCGGTATGGGCATCCTCTATCTGGCACTGGAGCCGGGACTGGAGCGGCGCGTGGCGCTGAAGCTGATCGCCCCAGAGGCCGCGGCCGACGAGGTTTTCGCCAGGCGCTTTGCCGAGGAGTCGAAGATCGCCGCCTCGATCGAGCACCCCAACGTGGTGCCGATCTACGCCGCCGGCAAAGAGGACGGGGTGCCGTTCATCGCGATGCGCTACGTCGCCGGCGCCGACCTGGCCCGCCGGCTCGCTCGCGAGCGCCGGCTCGAGCCCGCGGTCGCGGTTGAGCTGATCGCGCAGATCGCCAACGGCCTCGACGCGATCCACGCCGCCGGCCTGGTTCACCGCGACGTCAAGCCCGCCAACGTCCTGCTCAGCGGCGGCGAGGGGGTCGAGCACGCCTACATCACCGACTTCGGCGTCGCCCGCAACGTCGCCACCGAATCCGGCCTGACTCAGACCGGCCGCTTCGTCGGCACCCTCGACTACGTCGCTCCTGAGCAGATCTCCGGCGGGGAGGTCGACGCCCGGGCCGATGTCTACGCGCTCGGCTGCCTGCTCTTCAAGCTGCTCACCGGCGAGGTCCCGTTCCCCAAGGACGGCGATGCGGCGCGCCTCTTCGCCCACCTCAACGACCCGCCACCCGCTCCGTCGCTCTACGTGCCCGAGGTCTCGATGGCCCTCGACGACGTCGTGGTCCGGGCGATGTCGAAGACCCCCGATGACCGCTATCCCTCTGCCGGCGACCTCGGCCGAGCGGCACAGGCAGCGCTGCGAGGCGAGCAGACCACGGCACCGGAGCGAACCGTGGCGACTGGAGCAGCGGCGACGCGAACCGCGGAGACGATCTCGGTGGAGCCCGCAGCGCCGGCGAAGGCGACCGCCGAGACCAAACGGCTGGATCCCGCGGGGCACAGCCGCCGCGGTCGCGGCCTGGTGTTCGGGGGAGTCGCGATCGCAGTGGTGGCGATCGTCGCCGGGGCGATCGCCCTGAGCGGCGGTGGGGGCGACGGCAGCCCGAGCGCCGCAAACGAGCCAAAGACGACCACGGCGACCTCTCCGTCCCCAAAGCAAAAGCCCGCGCCCAAGCCGCTGCCTGAGCAGACGCTGATCGCCAAGGCGGACGCGATCTGCGAAACGAGCCAGAGCACCTACAAAAGCGTGCAATCCCAGACACTGGAAGAAAGTCCCAGCGTTGCCTACGCGGCAACCCTGGCCGGGATCTCGCAGCGAGGCGTCAACGGTTTCCGCAAGCTCGTCGCGCCGCAATCGGTCGAACCCGCCTTTGGCAAGTACGTCCAGGCTCAGGAACGGGTCATGCGCTACGACCAGCAGGCCCTGAGGGCAGCGGAAGCCGAAGACACGACCGCTTACGTGGCTGCACGACAACGCCGCGACGCCGAGCAGAGGGAACGCTACGAATTGGCTCGCGAAATCGGCCTCGAAAAGTGCAGTCTCAAACCTTGAGAGAGGAAAGATGAAGTCCCACACCGCATATATGACCTTCAACACGACCGAGCGGCGCGAACTGATCCGCATCACCGAGGACGTGCAGGCGGTGGTCGACGAGGCCGGGATCGCCGAGGGCATGGTGCTGGTCTCGGCGATGCACATCACCGCCGGGGTCTGGGTCAACGACGATGAGCCCGGTCTGCACGAGGACGTGCTCGAATGGCTCGACAAGGTGGCGCCGCCGAGCTGGCGGCCGGCCGCGAACGGGGTGGCTGAGGCGCTGCTTCCCGACGAGGGCGACTACCGCCACCACCGCGGTGGTGAGGACAACGGCGATGCCCACCTCAAGAACCTGCTCATCCACCATCAGGCGATCGTCCCGGTAACGGAGGGTCGTCTCGACCTCGGTCCCTGGCAGCAGGTCTTCTACTGCGAGTTCGACGGTGGTCGGTCCAAGCGCCTGGTGATCAAGGCGCTCGGAGCGTAAGAAGTAACTTACGTAAGAGTCTGCTTAAATAACTGGCGTGAAGGCGGACGCCGGTCAGATCGAGATGGATCGCGTCGCGCGGGCGATCGCCGCGCCGCGCCGGCGCGAGATCCTCAGCCTGGTCCGCGACAGCGAGCTCAGCGCCGGCGAGATCGCCTCGCGCTTCGACGTCTCGCGCCCGGCGATCTCCCAGCACCTCTCGGCGCTGCGCGAGGCGGGCCTGCTCAGTGAGCGGCGCGACGGCACCCGCCGCCTCTACCGAGCTCAGCCCGAGGCGCTGGCCGGGCTGCGCGACTTCTTGAATGGATTCTGGACCGATCGTCTCGAGCGGCTGAGGTTGGCTGCCGAGCTGGAGCAGCAGAGGAGGGACAAACGTGGCAAGCGCAAAGACAGAGACCGCGGTCGAGGTAGAGGTTCGGATCGGGGCAAATCCTGAGACCGTCTTCGACTTCTTCACCGACCCCGGCAAGATGATCCAGTGGATGGGTCGCACCGCCGAGCTGGACCCGCGGCCGGGCGGCGCCCTGCGCTGTGACATCAACGACGACAGCGTCGCCAGTGGCGAGTACGTCGAGATCGACCGTCCCCGGCGCGTCGTCTTCACCTGGGGCTGGAACAGCGTGGACTCGGTGACGCCGCCCGGCAGCAGCACGGTCGAGGTCCTGCTCGAGCCCGACGGCGACGGGACCCACCTGCGCTTGCTCCACCGCGATCTGCCGAGCGCCGAATCGGCGGAGAAACACGGCCACGGCTGGCGCCACTACACCGAGCGACTGGCGGCGGTGGCGAGCGGGGAGGACCCCGGAGCGGATCCGTGGGAGACGCCCGAGGGCACCGGCTCGAGCAACTGACAAGCGACTACCAAGGAGGCAGAACGATGGGCAAGCCAGTGATGTGGTTCGAAGTTGCAGGCAAGGATCACCAGGGACTGAAGGACTTCTACTCGCAGCTCTTCGAGTGGCAGCTGACCGACATGGAGGAGATGCCGTACGCGATGGTCGACACCGGCGGCGAGGGAATCCCCGGCGGGATCGGCGCGGCGCCGGAGGGCAGCTCCGGCCACGTCACTTTCTACGTCCTGGTCGAAGACATCGAGGCGGCGCTGGCGAAGGCGGAGGGCCTCGGCGGCACCAAGGTGATGGGCCCGATGGATATCCCCAGCGGCCAGATCGCCCTCTTCACCGACCCCGAGGGTCACCAGATCGGCTTGATGACGCGGACGGGCTGAGCTTCGAAGCCCGGGCCGGAAACTACGGCCCGGGCTTCGCGTGCAGCTCGACCCCGCCGCCCTTTTCGCGGATCAGGTCGACGGTGAGCAGCACCGCGGCGACGGCGTAGAAGGGGGTGAAGGCGATGTTGGTCAGCACGTCGGCCGCCCACTCCGCAACCAGGGAGCCGCCGAAGGCGCTGTGGGCCGCTCCGGTAATCGCGTCAGTGAGGGCGTCGCCGACGATCTCGATCGGGATCAGCACCAGGGCGACGAGGAGGAACTTGCCCCGAACCAGTTGCAGGCTGCGGCGAAAAGCGGCGCGGATCCCGCGATGCTCGATCTCGACCACGGGCGCCGCCAGGCCAAGCCAGACAAAGGCGAGGACACCGGGAACGACGAAGGTAATCAAGCCGACCGCGACCAGTGTCAGGTAGATCAGGTCGATCGCGATCAGCGGGCCGTAATTGACCATGCGGGCGATCTCCCGTAGTGGCGGCGGCTTACCCGCTTTGGGGTGGGTGAGCGAGATCGCCACCGCACCGGTGTAGAAGACCTCTCCCATCAGCCCAGTAGCCGCAAGCGCCACCACGGCTGCGGCGGCGGCGAGCAGCTTCAGCCCGTTACTGAAGCCAAAGGAGCCGATTTCGGCATGGACGGTCGCCGCGTGGATCAGGCCGAGGGGGACGAAGACGACCACGGCGAGCAGCAACAGCGAGGGCGCCCAGCGGATGTAAGTGCGCCCGATCCGGGCATAGGTCGAGGCCAGCTCGGCGCGGCGGCTCACGTCAGCGGTGGCGCCGGCGCCCGGACGGACGACGGCCGCGGTCCTGCAGTCTTGACGGCGAAGATTCGGAGACCGGGACGCGCTTCACCTGGGAGAGCTCGCCGATCAGCCCCTCTTCGGCGCAGCGCCGGTGCCAGTGGTGATGTTCGGTGCCGCCGAGGCGGAAGACGTACTGGACGACGACGTGATCGCTGCCGATCTCGATGTCGCCGTGGCAGGACGGACAGCGGTAGAGCTTGCGCGAGATCGCCCGGATCACCCAGGCCTCGTCGCCCTCTTCGGTGGTGCCGCGCAGGCTCCAGCGCTTGTCGGGCAGGCCCTCGAGGCCGGCCATCGACTACCGGCGCGACAGCCAGCCGAAGCCGGCGGCCATCGCCAGGTTGGAGACACTCGCAAGGCGCAGGCCCAGCTTGGCGCCGGGGCGACTTACCGCCGCCGACTCGGACCAGAGCGCGTCGGTCGCGATCTCGGTTCCGCGCAACCAGGCCAGCGCCCACCAGTCGCGCGGCTCGCCGCGGCGCTCGGCAATCAGGTGGGCGGCGGCAAAGGTGAGCCAGATCGGACCGCAGCGACGGAAGAGGTGTTCGGCGTCCGGCGAGGGGTGCTCGTGTCCGAGCACCTTCAGCGTTGTGGCCGGGGCGGCGATCGCGGCGCTGCCGAGCACGAGGTCGAAGACGATCATGTTGCGGTTGGTGAGGCGCAGCGCCTGCTCGAGTGTCATCGCGCCGTCCATCCAACCAGAAAACCAACCGACGGTCCGAAAAACCCTCGATTTGCGACGGAAATCAGCCTATTCGCAGATCCGTAGGCAGCGGCGGAAGGGAAAGCCGGGGGTCCGACGAATCTGAGGCCGTGACCAAGACCGCGACTAAACCACCTCAGCTAAAGAGCCTCTCCGAGTACATCCAAGAGCGCTTCGACGAGTTCTCGCGTTCGCAGAAAGATGTCGCTCGTTACATCGTTGATCACCTAGACGAGGCAGCATTCCTCACCGCCGAGGAGCTGGCCCGGAGAGCGAGCACTTCGTCATCGACGGTTGTGCGCTTCTCCCAGGCCCTCGGCTTCGAGGGATACCCCGAGCTTCAGCAGGCCGCAATTGAGGAGTACCGCAGCGCCGGTGCCGCCGCGAGTGGCAGCGCCAGCTCCGGCGCCCTCTTCTCCTTCGATCACTCCGAGCTGGAGGGATCGCTCGGCGCCGACTACGCCAACCTTGAGGAAACAGCGAAGAAGCTGACTCGCGAGCAGGTCGACGGTGCCGTCGCCGCCCTCGCCGAGTCCCAGCGCGTCGTCATCGTCGGGGTTGACCAGATGGCCTTCTTTGCCAGCTACCTGCGCCACACGCTGAGTCTGCTTGACATCCGGGCGGAGATCGTCGCCAGTACCGGCGGCGAGTCGCTGCAACGCCTGGGGCGGATCGATGAAGAGACGCTCGTCATCGTCCTCTCCTCGGGCCGGGCCCATCCACTACTTCTGCGGGCGATGAAGCTTGCCCTGCACCGCGGCGCCCGCACCCTCGCGGTCTCCGACGCCTCGATGTCTGAGGTTGGCGAGCACGCCGAGCTGACGCTCTACTACTCCTCGAACAGCCCCTCTTTCGCGCGCTCCAACACGGCGCTGATGGCACTGGTCCAGGCGCTTGCCCACGGTCTTTACGCGCGTGACGAAGACACGCACAAAGACCGCATCCGCGCCTACAAGCTGAAGTAGCGGCCCGCACCCGTAATATGCGGACTCGTGACTGAGCGAGCGACTTTCCGAGTCAAGACCGGCCTGGCCGAGATGCTTAAGGGCGGCGTGATCATGGACGTGGTCACGCCTGAGCAGGCACGGATCGCCGAGGATGCCGGGGCCTGCGCGGTCATGGCACTCGAGCGCGTGCCGTCTGACATTCGCCGCGACGGGGGAGTGGCGCGGATGTCGGATCCGGCGATGATCAAGGGGATCCAGGAGGCGGTGAGCATTCCGGTGATGGCGAAGGCGAGGATCGGCCACTTCGCCGAGGCCCAGGTGCTGCAGGCGCTCGAGGTCGACTACATCGACGAGTCGGAGGTATTGACCCCGGCTGACGAGCGCAACCACATCGACAAGCTTGCCTTCGAGGTGCCGTTCGTCTGCGGCGCTACCAACCTCGGTGAGGCGCTGCGGCGGATCGGCGAGGGGGCGGCGATGATCCGCTCCAAGGGCGAGGCCGGGACCGGCAACGTGGTCGAGGCGGTGCGCCACATGCGCGAAATCGTCTCCGGCATCAAGCGGCTGGCCCAGCTTGGCCCCGAGGAGCTCTCGAGCGCCGCCAAAGAGCACCAGGCCCCGCTGGAAGTCGTGCACGAGGTGGCTGAGAAGGGCCGCCTGCCGGTGCCGCTCTTCTGCGCCGGCGGCATCGCCACTCCGGCGGACGCGGCGCTGATGATGCAGCTCGGCGCCGAAGGAAACTTCGTCGGTTCGGGAATCTTCAAGAGCGCCGACCCGGAGCGCCGGGCGCGGGCGATCGTCGAGGCAACCACTCATTTCAGCGACCCGGAGCGGGTCGCGGCGGCCTCGATCGGACTCGGCGAGGCGATGCCGGGCCTCGAGATCGCGGAGCTCGCCGCGGCGGACGCCCTTCTTCAAGACCGCGGTGCCTGACCCTGCTTCTCGGCGTCCTCGCCATCCAGGGGGGTTTTGAAGCGCACCTGCGCACGCTGCGCGGGCTTGGGGCGGAGACGAGGGAGGTGCGTGTTCCCGCTGACCTCGACGGGCTCGACGGCCTGGTGATTCCCGGTGGAGAGAGCACGACGATCTCGATGGGGATCGAGTCGGCGGGCCTGGAAGGGCCGATCCGGGCGCATCGGCAACGGGGTGGCACGGTGTTCGGCACTTGCGCCGGGATGATTGTTTGCGATGACGCGCACCTGGGGCTGATCGACGCGACGGCTGCGCGCAACGCGTTCGGCCGCCAGCTGCAGAGCTTCGAGGCGGACCTCGAAGTCGAGGGGCTTGGGGACGAGCCGCTGCGGGCGGTCTTCATCCGCGCCCCCTGGATTGAACGGCACGGCGCCGGGGTTGAGGTGCTGGCCAGCCACGAGGGTCACCCGGTGGCGATTCGCGAGGGTGGCGTGCTCGCCTGCGCCTTCCATCCAGAGCTGACCGACGATTCCCGGCTGCATGCATTCTTTATGGCAATGACTACGAGCGCGGGAACGCGCGCTCGGGAGGAGGCTGAGGCGTGAGAGATCCAAGAGCGGAGAACCTGGCGAAGATCCTGGTCGGCTACTCGACCAAGGTCAAGGCGGGGGAGGTGGTCTCGATTGATGGCGAGGTCGGGGCCGAGCCCCTGCTGCGGGCTGTATACGGGGAGGTGCTGAAGGCGGGGGCGCACCCGATCCTCAACGTCTCGCTCGACGGGCTGGCGGCGGTCTACTACCAGCACGCCAGCGACGAGCAGCTGGAGTGGATCTCGCCGCATCTGGAGTGGACGGTTGACAACGCCGACGTGCGGATCGGCATCGGCGCCAGCGCCAATACGCGTGAACTCTCCAGCGTCGACCCCGAGCGCCAGACCCGCCGCCAGACCGCGACCGGGCCAGTGCTGAACCGGATGATGGAGCGCAGCGCCGCCGGCGATTTCCGCTGGTGCTACACCCTGTTTCCGACCAACGCCTACGCCTCCGAGGCGGAGATGAGCCTCACCGACTACGAGGACTTCTACTTCGGCGCCTGTCTGGCCGACGACCCGGACCCGCTGACCGCCTGGAAGCGCGCCTCGGCCGAGTGCGAACGGCTCGCCGAGTGGATCGAGGGACACGAGGAGGTGCGGGTGACCGCCCCCGGCACCGACATCAAGCTCGGCATCGCCGGGCGCAAATTCATCCCCTGCGTTGGCGATCACAACATGCCCGACGGCGAGTTCTTCACCGGCCCGGTCGAGGACTCGGTCGAGGGCGAGGTCACCTTCCACCTGCCGGCGGTAATCGGCGGTCGCGAGGTCTCCGGCGTGCGCCTGCGCTTCGAGGCGGGCAAGGTCGTTGACGCCAGCGCCGAGCGCGGTGAGGAGTTCCTGATCCAGCTGCTCGACACCGATGAGGGCGCCCGCCGCCTCGGCGAGCTCGGGATCGGCACCAACTACGGGATCGATCGCGGCACGCTCGAGGTCCTGCTCGACGAGAAGATCGGCGGCACCGTCCACATGGCCGTCGGTAAGTCCTACCCGGAGTCGGGCGGCGTCAATGACTCGGCCGTGCACACCGACCTGGTCTGTGACCTGCGCAAGGGCGGCAAGATCGAAGTCGACGGCGTCGACTTCCAGGTCGACGGCAAGTTCGTCGTCTAGGGGTTTGGGCCGGGAGCTACTGGTTGCCGATCGGGGAACCGGCCAGCAGGAAGAACCAGACGGTTAGACAGAGGAGGGCGAGCAGGACCGAGCCCATCAGGACGGCCTCGACGACCGTGGTGGTGCCGGCGGCCGGCGACGTGTCGCGCATGCTCTTCAGCCAGGTCGGCCGCATCGGCGCCAGTCGGTTGGTGCCGGTGATCTGGATGTAGAGCCGGTTGAGCCGCCCGATCAACCAGGAGACGACGAGGACCGAGACGATGATCCCGGCGGCGACGACGAAGTACGGGCCGCCGCTGGGAAATTGGGTGTGGGAGACCTTGGACGCGATGTAGATCCAGCTCAGCGGAATCGCGGTCCAGAGCGAGAGCGCCGCCATCAGCATGACGATGAAGACGAGGCTGGCTGCCAATCCCCGGGCCGGTCCGCCGCGGTGCGAATCGCTGACCATTTCCACATTCATAGAATGCCAGGTATGTCCGGACATTCGAAGTGGTCTTCGATTAAGCATAAGAAGGGTGCCGCCGACGCTAAGCGGGGCAAGGAATTCACCAAGCTGGCCCGGGCGATCACCGTCGCCGCGCGCGATGGTGGGCCAAATCCGGAAGCAAACGCCCCGCTGGCGACCGCAATCCAGAAGGCGCGCGATGCCTCGATGCCGAAGGACAACATCCAGCGAGCGATCGACCGTGGCAGCGGCATCGGCACCGACGCCGACGCGATCGAACACATCCTCTTCGAGGGCTACGGCCCCGGTGGCGCCGCGATCCTCGTCGAGGCGCTGAGCGACAACCGCAACCGCACCAGCGCCGACGTCCGCCACGCCTTCAACAAGCATCACGGCAGCCTCGGCGAGCCCGGCTCGGTCGCCTGGATCTTCGAGAAACGCGGCGTGATCGTGGTCGACGCCGGGCGCTACGGCGAGGATGACCTGATCGTGGCGATCGACGCCGGCGCCGAGGACGTGCGCGAGGACGGCGAGCAGCTGCGGGTGGTCTGCGAGCCGACCGACCTCAGCGCGGTGCGCGAGGCGCTGGAGGGCGCCGGGGTCGAGGTCCAGTCCTCCGAGGTGACGATGGAGCCGAAAAGCACGGTCCTGGTCAAGGGCAGCGAGGCCGAAGACCTGCTGCGCCTCTTCGACGCCCTCGAAGAGCACGACGACGTCAACGAGGTCCACGGCAACTTCGACGTCCCGCAGGAGATCATCGAGAAGCTCGCGGCCTGAAGGCATCCGGGGCTGCTCCCAGAATCACTTCCCATGCAAGTCGTGATGGGGATCGACCCCGGCGCAGCCAACCTTGGGTTTGGCGTGGTCAGGATCGAGGGCAGTCGTATGGTTGCCCTCGACGGCGGCGTCGTCGAGACCACGCCGGATCTGCCGATGGAGCGCCGTTTGGAGCGGATCCACAGCGCCCTCGCGGAGCTGATCGCCTGGCACCAGCCGGCGGCGATGGCGCTCGAGGACCTCTACTTCGGCAAGAACGTGCACTCGGCGATGGCCGTCGGCCGCGCCAGCGGCGCCGCGATGCTGGCCGCCGCGCAAGGCGACGTTCGCTGCTTCACCTACACGCCGCAGGCGATCAAGAAGGCTGTCTGCGGCTCCGGCGCCGCCGGCAAGGGGCAGGTGCAGCGAATGGTCGGGACCCTGCTTGGTCTGCCCGAGCCGCCGACGCCGGACCACGCCGCCGACGCCCTTGCCGTGGCGATCTGTCACGGCGGCGCGACCGGGCGGGAAGCGGCGACGCTTGCCGCCGAAGAAGCCGTCTCGGCGAGGCTGGCCGGATGATCGCCGCCGTCCGCGGCGAGGTGATGGTGCGCCGCGCCGACCACGTCGTGATCGATGCCGGTGGCGTCGGCTACCGGCTGGCGGTCTCGGCCGAGACGCTGAAGGCGGTGCCGGCCACCGGGCGCGAGGCCTTCCTTCACGCCGAGCTGATCTCCCGCGACGACTCCCTCGCCCTCTTTGGCTTTGCCTCCGAGGAGGAGCGCGATCTCTTCGGCGAGCTGACCTCGGTCAGTGGGATCGGCCCCAAGGTCGCCCTCGCGGTGCTCTCCGGCGGCCCCGTGCGCGAACTGCTGCGAGCGATCGCCGCCGGCGACGCCAAACGCTTTCAGGCGGTGCCGGGAATCGGCAAACGGACTTCGGAGCGGATCATCGTCGAGCTGCGCGAGAAGGTCGCCGGGGCGCTGGAGGAGGAAGTGATGCTGGCCGGCGCCGATGGTGAGGACCCGCGCGGGCTCGCCCGCGATGGCCTGGTCAACCTCGGTTACGCGCCACTCGAGGCCGAGCAATTGCTGGACGGGATCGAGGGCGATGACCCCGAGCAGATGCTGAGCGCAGCGTTGCGCAAGGCCGGCACATCGCGGAGCAAGGCGTGAGCGACCGGATTCGAACCCCGGGGATCGACGGTCCCTTTCCGCCGGGCGATGAGACCCCGCCCGACGACGTGCGGGTCCACGATGCCAGGGCCGATGTGCCCGACGAGGACCTCGACCGCTCGCTGCGGCCGCGCACCCTCGCCGACTTCGTCAACCAGGAGCAGGTGACCGGGCAGCTGGCGATCTTCATCGAGGCGGCGCGGGGGCGGGACGAGCCGCTCGATCACGTGCTGCTGGCGGGACCGCCGGGGCTCGGCAAGACCTCGCTGGCCCACATCGTCGCCGAGGAGATGGGGGTGCCGCTGGTGCAGACCGCGGGGCCGGCGCTGGAGCGCAAGGCCGACGTCGCCTCCTTCCTCACCGCCCTGGAGCCGGGCAGCGTCTTCTTCGTCGATGAGATCCACCGCCTCGGACGGGCGGTCGAGGAGACGCTCTACCCGGCGATGGAGGACGGTGAGCTGCCGGTCGTGCTCGGCGCCGGCGCCGGCGCGCGCACGGTCACCCTGCCGCTGCCGCCCTTCACGCTGATCGGTGCGACGACGCGGGCGGGCCTGCTGACGACGCCGCTGCGCGACCGCTTCGGGCTCTCCCATCGCCTCGAGCACTACACGCCCGAACACCTCGCTTTGATCATCTCCCGCTCGGCCGGGATCCTCGGGGTGGAGATCGACTCCGAGGGGGCGCGGACGATCGCCGAACGCTCCCGCGGCACGCCGCGCGTGGCCAACCGACTGCTGAAGCGAGTGCGCGACTTCGCCCAGGTCAAGGAACGGGGCGCGATCGACGCCGACGTCGCCGCGGCGGCCCTAGCGATGCTCGAGGTCGACGCCGGCGGCCTCGACCGCAGCGACCGCGCCCTGCTCGACACGGTCGCGACCAAGTTCGGCGGCGGACCGGTTGGGCTCTCCACCTTGGCCGTCGCGATCGGCGAGGAGGCGGACACGATCGAGGACGTGCTGGAGCCGTATCTGCTTCAGCAGGGCCTGCTCAAGCGCACCCCGCGCGGCCGCGTGATCACCCCGCGGGCCTACGAGCACCTTGGGCTGCCGATGCCGGATGCCGCAAGAAGCCTCTTCTAAAAGTCAGGCTCAGTAATCTGCGAGGGGTGCCGTTCTTCATTTGCCCCAACTGCGGCCACCGGGAGGTCAGCGCCGAGCGTACGGCGGGCTTTAGCTCGCGCCCGAAGGGCTGCTCGAAATGCGGCTTCGGTTTTGTCTTCGAGCTGCTCGACGATTACTACCCGGCGCCCAACGCGGCCTTCTTCGTCTGCGACGAGAAAGCACGCGTGATCGACGCCGGTCGCGGTAGCTTCGAGCTGACCGGCCTCACCGATGAGGACGTGATCGGCCGGCCGGTTCAGGACGTCCTCGGCCTGCAGTGGCGCGACCCCGGCGACGGCGACGAGTCGGCCGACATCAACGGCGACGGCACCACCGACCCGATCGAGACCTCGCTGGAGTGGGGCGTGCGCTCGCTCGGCAAGCGCGTCTCGGTCAATGCCGAGGGCGATATCCCGGCGGAGGCCGTGGCCGACGTCTTTCCTGCCTATGACGACGACGGGGGACTGCTGATCGTCCTCACGCCGGAGAATTGACGAGGGCATGGGCAAACGGCGCAAACACCTCTTCGTCCTGCTCTTCGTCCTTGGCCTGATCGCCGTCTCGGCGCTGGTCATCGTCAACAAGTCGACCAAGCTCGGTCTCGACCTGAAGGGCGGGGTCGAGCTCGTCTACCAGGGCACCCCGACCGGGGAGTCGAATGAAATCAGCGGCGAAGACATCGATCACTCGATCGAAATCATCCGCGAGCGGATCGACCAACTCGGCGTCTCCGAGCCGGAAGTCTCCCGTCTCGGCACCAATGAGATCTCGGTCAGCCTCCCCGACGTCACCAACGCCCAGCGCGCGATCGACCAGGTCGGGACCACCGCCCAGCTCTACTTTTACGACTGGGAACCGAACTTGATCGGGCAGCAGAAGGCGATCGGCGGCCACCCAGGCAAAGAACCGCCGAAAGGCGCGATCGCCAAGGCAACCGAAGAATGGAAAGAAGCGGGGCGGACGACGACCAAACCCGCAGACCAGCAGCTGCTCTTCGCCGGCGCCTTCCCGGCCGCCTACAACGCGGTCAAACTCGCCTCCGAACAGAAGCCGGTCGAAGACTGCACGACCTGCTCGACCAGTCGCCCGCGCTACTACCTCTTCTCGAAAAAAGAACCGCACGAACTGCTCGCCGGCCCCGAGTTCAGCGAAAAAGACCTCTTCATCAGCGCCACCGGGGTCGAACGCGCGCACAAGGGGACGACCGTGCTCAAAGTCCCCGCCGGCACCGTGGTCGTCTCCGAAAAGCCCAGCGATTCCAAGGGCCAGGTGCTCGAAAACGCCGAGCCGGGTTGGTACGCGCTGCACGACCGCCCAGCGCTCTCGGGGACCGACATCACCAACCCGAAGCAGGGATTCGGCGAATTCCAGGAACCGAACGTCACCTTCGAATTCACCGACAAGGGTCGCGATGCCTTCCAGGAAGTCACCCGCCAGATCGCCCAGCGCGGCGCCGCCTCTGCAATCGGGCCGAGCAGCGCGGAAAGCGCCGAAGCGACCTCGGGTCACTTCGCCGTCGTTCTCGACAACGAAGTCAAGACCCGGCCGATCATCAACTACGCGCAGAACCCGGACGGGATCGACGGCCGCACCGGGGCGCAGATCTCAGGCGGCTTCAACAGCATCACCGAGGCTCAGGATCTGGCGACGATCCTGCAGATCGGCGCCCTGCCGATCAACCTGAAGCTGATCAGCCAGACCCAGGTCTCGGCGACGCTTGGCACGCAGGCCCTGCACGACGGGATCAAGGCCGGCGTAATCGGGCTGATCCTGGTCGTCCTCTTCCTGCTCGTCTTCTACCGCTTCCTCGGCTTCATCGCGACCCTGGCCCTGGGCGCGTACGGGGTGATCTTCTTCGCCCTGATCAAGCTGATCCCGATCACCCTGACGCTGCCGGGGATCGCCGGCCTGATCCTGACCATTGGCATCGCCGCCGACTCCAACATCGTCATCTTCGAGCGAATAAAGGAGGAGGTGCGGGCGGGACGCTCGATGTCGAGCGCGATCGCCGCCGGCTACAGACGCGGGATCGCGACGATCATCGACGCCAACGTCGTCACCCTGCTGACCGCGTTCATCCTCTTCGTGCTGGCGACGGCGGGGGTCAAGGGCTTCGCCTTCACGCTCGGCGTCGGCACGATCGTCACCCTGCTCACCGCGGTCGTCTTCACCCAGGCGCTGCTCGGCTCGATGAGCCGCACACGGCTGTTGCGCTCGCCCAGCGCCCTCGGCGCGACCCGCCAGGGCATTCGCTGGCATTTCGACTTCATGGGAGCGAGTCGCTGGTTCTTCTCGATCTCGGGAGTGATCCTGCTCGTCGGCGCCCTCTCGCTCGCCACCAACCAGCTCAACTTCGGCATCGACTTCAAGGCGGGGACGAGGATCAAGGTCGCGCTGGTCAAGCCCACCGACGAGGAAGGCGTGCGCAAGGCGCTCGATGAAGTGGGCGTCAGCGGCGAGGAGATCCAGCAGGTTTCCGATCCCGTCTTCGGCGAAAACGTCTTCCAGATCCAGACCCGTGAGCTGGTGCCGAGCACGGTCCACGAGGCGCAATCGACCCTGGAGAACAAGTTCGGCATCGACGAAGACGGCTTCGACAGCACCAGCGTCGGGCCGACCTTCGGCGAACAGGTGGCAAACAGCGCGCTCAAGGCGCTGATCTTCTCGCTGCTGGTCATCTGCGCCTACATCGCCTTCCGCTTCGACCCGAAGTTCGCGGTGCCCGTCCTGATCGCGATCTTCCACGACATCCTGATTACGGCGGGCGTCTACTCGCTGACCGGACGGGAGGTGACGAGCGGTACGGTCGCCGCCTTCCTGACCATCCTTGGTTACTCGCTCTACGACACGATCATCGTCTTCGACCGAATACGCGAGAACATGCCGCGAATGCCGCGAGCTGCGTTCTCGCAGATCGTCAACCGCTCGATGAGCGAGGTGCTGACCCGATCGCTGGCGACCAGCTTCACCACGCTTCTGGCGGTGGCCTCGCTGCTGATCTTCGGTGGCGCCACGCTGCAGGACTTCGCCTTTGCGATGGCGGTCGGGATCATCTCCGGTACCTACTCGTCGATCTTCATCGCCTCTCCGGTCCTGACTGCCTGGAAGGAACGCGAGCCTGGCTTCATTCGCCGGCGTGAGCGAATCGCCGCGATCGACGGCACCGTGCCCCCCTTCGCCGACGATGTCGAGCTGGCCAAAATCGGCGGCGACGAGGAGACCGATGCCGAGATCGAGGCTGAGATCGCTTCGCAGCGCGAAGTTCAGCCGAAGGCCGGCGCGGTCGCAACCGTCGAGCCCCCCGCTGAGGGCGACGGCGGGAAACCGTCGAGCAACGGCGAGCCGCCCGCGGTCGACCCCGCGGCGGTGGCGCGCAGCGAGCGCGACGAGCGCCGCCGCGAGCGCCGCAAACAGAGGCGCAAACACGGGAGGAGTCGCTGATGGCACTGCTCGTCTGGTTCACGATGGGAATCGCCCTCTGGCACTTCACCGTCTTCCTGCCGGACCACTTCTGGCAGGGGATAGTCGGCGCCTTCCTCGGCTCGGTGATCGGCGCAATCGTCTTTGGCGGCATCGTCGAGCTGATCACCGACAAAGGCCTCGGCAACACCGACCTCGCCACCGCGCTGACCGCGGTGCCGGGCGTGGCTATCGGGCTCGGCGTGGTCTACGCCATCGGCCTGCGCACCGAACAAGTCGCCGAGTAGCCGCAGTTCGCGAGGAATCGACGGCGTTGTTGCCGCCGCGGCGCTTCTTAGCCTGCTGGAGTGGCCGAGACCCTGCATGCCTATGAGGCTGAGCCGTACTCCTACGAGGAGGCTCAGGAGCTCTCCGCCGAGTTGGGGCTGAGCGATCCGGTCGCGATCGCGCTGGTGCGACGCGGCTATCGCACCCCCGCGGAGGCTCGGGCCTTCCTCGACGCTGATGAGTCGCACGATCCGGGTGAGTTCAGGTCGATGTCGATGGTCGTCGGGCGTGTCCTCGCCGCGATTGAGGCCGGGAAGCGGATCACGGTGCACGGGGACTTCGACGTCGACGGTGTTTGCGCCACCACGCTCTTGGTCAGTTGCCTGCGCGAACTCGGGGCCGAGTGTGACTGGCTGATTCCGGACCGGATGGCTGATGGCTACGGGCTCAGCGAGGCAAACGTGCGCAAGCTGGCCGAGCGGGGCACGGGGATGATCGTCACCGTCGACTGTGGGGTCACCGCGGTCGCTGAGGTCGCGCTGGCGAAAGAGCTCGGGATGGAGGTCATCGTTACCGACCACCACCAGGGTGGTGACGAGCTGCCCGACTGTCCGATCCTTCATCCGGCGCTCGATGGCTATCCGTTCGAGCAGCTGTGCGGGACCGCAGTGGCGTGGAAGCTTGCGACTGCGTTGCGTAGTGCGTCCGGGGTGGGGTCCCCAAAACGCGCGGCAGGAGCCGCGCTTGAGTGTTTTGGGGACCCCACCCCGGACGCCCCATCCGGCGCTGATCTTGATCTTGTTGCGCTGGCGACGGTGGCCGATGTGGTTCCGCTGGTGGGCGAGAATCGATCGTTGGTTAAGAGGGGGCTGGAGGAGGTCCGGCGGGCGCGACGGCCCGGGATGCGGGCGCTGATGCAAGCGGCCAAATGCGATCCGAGTCGGCTTGATGAGAGCGATCTCGGTTTCAGGTTGGGCCCGCGGATCAATGCTGCCGGGAGGCTTTACCGGGCCGACGCCGGGGTGGAGCTCTTTCTGACCGAGGACGATGCTCGGGCCGCGGAGATTGCCCTGGAGCTGAATCGGGCTAACAGTGAGCGGCGGGCCACGGAGCGGGAGGTGGCGAACGCGGCCGAGGCGGCTTTGCGGGATCTGCCTGAGTACTTGCGTGAGGCCCCGGGGCTGGTTGTTGCTGGGCATGATTGGCATCCAGGGGTGGTTGGGATCGTTGCCTCGCGGATGGTCGAGCGTTACCACCGGCCAGTTGTGGTGATTTCGCTCGATGGCGAGGGCTCCGGGCGTGGATCTGGGCGCAGCATCAGTGGTTTTGACCTGCTCGGTGGGCTCGAGGCGTGCTCTGAGCATCTGAGTAGCTTCGGTGGGCACCGGGCTGCTGCTGGGTTGGAGCTGGAGGAGGCGAATGTCGATGCGTTTCGCGAGGCCTTTGCTGCGCACGCGGCTAGCGTGCTTGGGCCCGAGGATTTGAAGCGGACTGAGCGGATCGATGCGATGGTTGGTGGTGCTTCGTTGGGCCTTGATCTTGCTGAGGAGCTGCGGCAGTTGGCGCCGTTTGGGATGGGCAATCCTGGGGTTCGGCTGCTTGTTCCTTCGGCCCAGGTCCGCGATGTGCGGACGATGGGGGAGGGCAAGCACGCTCGCTTCAGCCTGCACAGCGGTGCTCACCGGGCGCTGGGCGTGGCGTTTGGACGGCCGAGCCTGGGGGTCGGTGAGGACGATCTCGTCGACGTCGCCGTTCGGCTCGAGGTCAATCACTGGAACGGGGCGGTCGAGCCCCAGGTCATTCTGCGCGAGTTGTACCGGCGAGACGGGGAGGAGGCCGCACCGGAGGCGGAGGGATGGTGGCGGAGCTTCGAGGCGGAGCTGGAGCGGGACCCCGATCAGCGGCCAGGGTTCGAAGGGGACCAGATCGAGGGACACGAGCGCCGCGTGCTGGCCAGCACCAACGCGCCGGCGGCCGTCGTCGGCGAGCTCGCTTCCTGCGGGGCCAGCGTGCTCGCCCTCACCGCCGACGCGACCCTGCGTTCCGGCATGGCGGGCGCCGGTGTGCGGCTGGCCGACTACGCGGAGCTCGAACGCGCGCCGCGACTCGCCGACGACTTCGACCACGTCGTCCTCGTTGACCCGCCGGTCTCCCCCGGGCTTCTGCGCCTCGTTTCCCGCTCGCCTCGGGAGGGCGGCTACCTGCATCGCGTCTGGGGCGAGGCGGAGTGGCGGCTCTCGCTCAGCGTCCTCGCGGCGCAGTTGGCGCAGCGGCCCACCCTGATCGCGACCTTTCGCGACCTTCGCGAAGCGGGCGAGGCGAGCGGCGAGGAGCTGCGCCAGGCGCTGCTCGGCAGCGGCCGCCACCCGCGCGATGCCGAGACCGCCGCCCGCTGCTTTCGGGTGCTGGCCGAGCTTGACCTGGTGCGCGGAACGCCCGACGGCGGCGGTGGGGAAGTCGGGGTCGTATCCTCAGAAGGGACAGATCTGGAGCGCTCGGCCGCGTTTCGCGCCTACAGCGCCCGTTATGAGGAGGCACGGCAATACCTCGAAGCACACAGACATCCGTAGCGAACCAGGCGCTCCTGGCCGATCTCTTTGCCGTAATTGAGGAGTTCGACTCCTCGCCGAGCACCGACGGTGGCCAAAACGGCGATTCCGCCGGCGCCAACGGCGATGTCGCCGTCACCACGGCGGCGATCGACCGCCCCGCGCTCGAGCGCGCCTTCGACTTCGCCTGCGATCGCCACGCCGACCAGCTGCGCCACTCTGGTGACGAGTTCATCACCCACCCGGTCGGGGTGGCCCAAATCTGCGCCGGCATGCGGCTCGACACCGAGACGCTCTGCGCGGCGCTGCTCCACGACACGGTTGAGGACACCAGCGCCAGCCTCGAGGAGGTGCGGGAGGAGTTCGGCGAGGAGATCGCCCAGCTCGTCGACGGCGTCACCAAGCTGACCGGGATCACCTTCGAGAGCCGCGACGAGCGCCAGGCTGAGAACTACCGAAAGATGATGGTGGCGATGGCCACCGACGTCAGGGTGATCCTGATCAAGCTGGCCGACCGGCTGCACAACATGCGCACCCTTGGCGCCCTGCCGAAGCAGAAGCAGACGGCGAAGGCGCGCGAGACGCTGGAAATCTACGCGCCGCTGGCCCACCGACTGGGAATCCACGCGATCAAGTGGGAGCTCGAGGACCTCGCCTTCGCCACCCTGCACCCGCGCAAGTACGCCGAGATCAAGCAGCTCGTCGCTCAGCAGCGCGACGAGCGCGAGGTCTACGTCACCGAGGCCGGCGAGTTCCTCTCCGGCGAGCTGAGCCAGGTCGGGATCGAGGCCGAGATCTCCGGCCGCGCCAAGCACTTCTACTCGATCTACACGAAGATGACCAAGAAGGGGCGCGAGTTCAACGAGATCTTTGACCTCACCGCGATGCGGGTGATCGTCGGCTCGGTCAAGGACTGCTATGGGGCGGTCGGCGTCATCCACTCGCTCTGGAAGCCGCTACCCGGGCGCTTCAAGGATTGGGTCGCGATGCCCAAGGCCAACATGTACCAGGCGCTGCACACGACGGTGATCGGTCCCGAGGGCAAGCCGCTGGAGATCCAGATCCGCACCGAGGAGATGCACAAGCTCGCCGAGTATGGGATCGCTGCCCACGTCGCCTACAAGGAGGGCGCCGCCGCCGACCCGAAACGGGAGAAGATGACCTGGCTGCGCCAGCTGGTCGAGGCCGAGGGCGACCAGGACCCGGCCGAGTTCCTCGAGTCGCTCAAGGTCGACCTCTTCGAGGATGAAGTCTTCGTCTTCACGCCGAAGGGCGAAGTCAAGAACCTCTCAGCGGGCTCGACCCCGCTCGACTTCGCCTACGCGGTCCACACCGACGTCGGCCACGCTTGCGTCGGCGCCAAGATCAACGGCTCGATCGTGCCACTGCACTACCAGCTGCGCTCCGGCGACATCGTCGAGGTGCTGACCGCGAAGCAGAAGCGCGGGCCCTCGCGCGACTGGTTGAAACTGGTGCGGACGAGCCGCGCCCGCAACAAGATCCGCGCCTTTTTCAAGGAGGAGAGTCGCGAGGACGCCGAGAAAAAGGGCCGCGAAGGCCTCGAGGCGGCGCTGCGCAAGCACGGCCTGCCGATGCAGAAGGTGGCCGCCTCGCCGCTGCTCGTCGACGTGATCCGCGAGATGGGCTTCCGCAAGGCCACCGACTTCTACATCGCCCTCGGCCAGGGCAAGGTTCCGACCAAGGCCGTGGCCAACAAGCTGATGCAGCGGCTAAAGGCGGGAGAGGCGGTCGAGGAGGCCGATCCTCTTGGCCTTCCCGGCGGCCACCGCGAGGACAAGGCGCGGCGGACCAAGGATGCCTCCAACTATGGGATCAGCGTCAAGGGCGCCGCCAACATCGCGGTACGGTTGGCCAAGTGCTGCCGGCCGGTCCCGGGCGACGATATAGCGGGTTATGTATCCCTGGGTCGTGGAATTACCATCCACCGCAGCGACTGCAAGAACATGAAGGCGCTGAAGCGGGCGCCGGAAAGGTTCGTCGAGGTGAGCTGGGACGGCGAGAACGAGTCTTCCTACAGGGTCGAGTTGCAGATCGACGCCTACGATCGCACCCGCCTGCTCGAGGACCTCTCGCGCACGTTCGCCGAGGCGGGGATCAACATCCTCGGGGCGAGCTGCACGACCAACCACCCGATGGTCAAAAACAAGTTCGTGATCGAGGTCGGCGACACCGAGCAGTTGAAACAGTGCATCGCCCGTCTGCGCAACGTCGAGTCGGTCTTCGACGCCTACCGGATTACCCCGGCCGCGTAGCTCATCGCCCCAAAGTTGCGGATGAGAATTCACTAATTTCGCCGATGGCTCAGCTCATATACGATTGACACACCGGATCGATACCTCGATCCAAAGGAGGGAGCGGCTCTAGGTGAAAATCGTGACCGTTGAATTCGCTGGTCTTCGCAAGCCCTGGCCGGAGCGTGCCCGATGACACGCTTGGTCACTGTCCACCTGGGCGAGTTTGCTTGTTCGGCCATCGCCGGCGAGGGGCGGAGCAATGGTGAGCAGCTCTCAGCCAGGATCGTCGCCGCGATTCGCTGCTATCTCAATGACAAGGGCTCAGGCGGGCTGCGCTGGTCCTATCCGAGCTTCCTCGTCGATGAGGAGGGCCACGAAGAGGTGACGCTCCGACTGGCGGTCGACGACGAGCTGTGGCGCTCAGTGGAGCGGGAGGCCGAGCGTCAGGGTGTCTCGGCGCAGAAGCTGGTCACGCATGCCGTTCTCTACGTGGCCGCTGAGGTTGATGCCGGTCGGGTGACTCGCCGCATACTCGAGGACCTGGAGCGGACCGGCTAAAAGGGGCGGGGCTAGGGCGCCACCACCGGGGCCGCGCCAAGCTCGGTCAACTTCTCCTGCAGGGTACGGCGACCGCGGTGATGGAGGCCGTGGACGGAGCTCTCGGACTTTTTCAGCGTGGCGGCGATCTCCACCGGCGTCAGGCCGGCGATATGCCTGAGGATAAGCACCTCGCGCTGGTCGTCGGGAAGGTATTCGAGGGCGTCGCGCAGATCGTGGCCACGATCGAGGCTGACCTGAGCCGCGCCGGTGTCGGCGAGCCTGATCTCCTCAGTCGGGATCGCACGCCGCACCCGCATGTGATCGAGGGCGGCGTTGCGCGCCACCCGCATGATCCAGGCGGCGAAGGGAACCTCTCGCTGCTCATACTTTTTGATTGCCTTCATCAGCTTGGCGAAAATATTCTGGGTGATGTCTTCGGCCTCGTGATGGTCTTTGACGAAGCTGGCGACGTAGCGTTGAACGTCGGCGGCGTAGCGCACGTAGAGGAAGTGCAGGCCCTCTGAGTCGCCTGCCTTGGCCCGTTCGATGGCCGCCAGTACCAGCCGACCGTTGTTGTCGGACGTTGCCGCGGTGTTGCTCGGGCTATGGCCCGAGCGATGCGGACTTGGGTCCGGCGTTTGACTGGTCACGGCTTCTCCTCTTGCGAAAGTTTTTGTCTTGGGCATTTGATGAATACGGGGTGGGTGTGTCTGTTTGGGGCGGGGACAAGAAATGCCCCAAAATCCAGAGTCTTCGATTTTTTTCTTTACGTACTTTGCGAAAAGTTTTTGATCGAATGGCTCTTGCTGCGAGGTCAGAAGGAATAGTGGCCTTCCGTTTGAAAGTCAATGCCCAATATTCGTCTAAATTTCATCCTCAGCCTCAAGTCGGCTGCAAATGCACAGGTATTGGGGTTGAAGTTAGGAGGATTAGGGGCTACCGGGTGAAAATCTTGGGCATCTCAGGGGAGTTGTTGTAATGAGACACAGCATGAAAATCTCTCTTGGGACATTTGCTTGCACCGGAATCGAGGCTCATCTCGGCTCCGATCTCGCTATCGGGGTGCGCGAAGCGCTCGCCGACTACACGCGCCGGCTCGATTCCGACGCTCCTCCCATCGACATGCCGCGCCTCGCCCATGAGGCCGGGTCGGTCAAGCCCGCCAAGGTCCTCGATCTCCCGATCAGCGAGGAGACCCTGGAAGCGCTTGAGCGTGAGGCGTCCCGGCAGGGCACCACGGCAAGCCAGCTTGCCGCCCACACGGTCCTGGTCTATCTGGCCGAGATTGACCGTATGACGCCGTTCAGCACCGTCTAGCGGCCGTTCGCGGCAAAGTCGCCCTTGGGCGTCAGCTTTAGCGGCGCTTCCGCGGCAAAAGGCACCCTGGACACGCAAAAGGGGCGCCGGTGCTTACCGGCGCCCCTTTCTATCTATCGAGTCTTTAAGCGAGCTGGCGGGCGTCGGCGAGCACCTCGTCGACGGCGCGCACCGGGATGGGTTCACCCTGGGCGTGCAGCGACTTCTCCAGCGCCTCGAGCCCGAGCACGATCTCGACTCCGAGCCGGGCGTTGGAGACCGGCGTGGAGCCCTCTCGAATCGCCTCGGCGAAGTCCTTCAGCTCCTGGCCCAAAGGCTCAAGCGCCTCAAGTCGTGGGGCGATCATGTCGCCGGTGCGGTAAGTGAGCCGGTACTCGCCGAAGTTGGCGGGAGGCTCGGAGAAGTCGAGGCCACGGTCGTAGATGCGGACCGAGTCGTCGGAGGCGGTGTCCTCGTACTGGACCATCTTCTGGCTGCCGACGACGACCATCTGGCGCAGCTTGCGCGGGGCCAGCCAGGAAAGCTGGACGTTGGCCTGGGCGCCGCCCTCGAAGCGTAGGGTGAGGAAGGCGGTCTCGTGGACGCCCTCCTGGAAGACGCTGCGGCCGTTGGCGCTGACCTCGATCAGCGGCTTGCCAAGCCAGTGCAGAAGGATCGAAAGGTCGTGCGGGGCGAGGTCGAGCACGACCCCGTCCTGCTGGTAGAGGCCGAGGTTCATCCGCGAGGAGGTGACGAAGTAAATCTCGCCTAGCTCGTCGCCCTGAATCATGTCGCGAACCTTGTTGACGGCGGGGCTGTAGAGGAAGGTGTGGCCGGGCATCAGGGTCAGGCCGCGGTCCTCGGCGATCGCGACGAGCTTCGCCGCCTCCTCGGAGGTGCGGGCCAGCGGCTTCTCGACCATTACGTGCTTGCCGGCTTCCAGGGCCTTGCTGACGAGGGCGAAGTGGGTGTGGGGCGGGGTGGCGATCGCCACGGCCTCGACCCGCGGGTCGGCCAGCGCTGTGTCGAGGTCGCGCTCGACCCAGACGCCGGGGTGGCGGCGGCGGAAGTCGTCAATCCGGCCCTCGTCGAGCTCACAGAGGCCCATCAGGCGGAACTCGGGACGGTCGACCACGTTGCGGACGAGGTTCGGACCCCAGTAGCCGTAGCCGACGACCATCGTTCCGATTGCACCTGCTGGGTTCATGCGGCACCTCTCCTTGCGAGCACTGTCATTGGCGTGCGGACGAGAATTGAGAAATCGAGTGGCAGCGAGCGCCTTTCGGCGTAGTCGATGTCGAGTCGCACCATTTCCTCGTAGGTGCGCTCGTTGCGGCCGCTGACCTGCCAAAGGCCGGTCAGGCCCGGCTTGACCGAGAAGCGCTTGAGGTACCAGCTTGGGTACTCAGCCACCTCGTAAGCGATCGCTGGGCGGGGCCCGACCAGGGCCATGTCGCCGGCGATCACGTTGAAAAGTTGGGGAAGCTCGTCGAGGCTCCACTTGCGGATCCAGCGCCCGACCCGGGTGATGCGGTCGTCGACGGCGAGCTTGTAGAGGTCTTTACGCCCGCCGTTGGCCTCCTGGCCGTTGATCAGCGCCGTGACGTACTCGCGATGACCCTTGGGGTCGGCGTCGACCCGCATGCTGCGGAACTTGTAAAGGGTGAACTCGCGCTGCCCGTAGCCGATCCGACGCTGGCGGAAGAGCGCCGAGCCGCGGCTGTCGAGGCGGATCGCGATCGTCAGGGCGAGCAGCAGCGGCGAGAGCACGATGACTATCGCCGTCGCGAGGACGATGTCGACCGTGCGCCTGGCCAGCGCCTGCCAGAGCGGTTCGCCGGCGGTGCGGTCGATCGGGTGCTTGCCTGTCAACTGGTGTGCCTCCATCTTTCTTCACCGAACAAACGGCCCGGGGGCGGGAACGCTTGCACCGGGCGGTGAAAATGGAGGTTGAAAAAGGTCGGGTTATTTAGTGCCCGAAAAACTCTTTCGGCGCCGCAAAAAGACCGACCGCTTTGCCGCGTTAATTGAGCGTGGCCCCCCGAATCCTCTCAATCATCGGTTCCCGTCCTGAGATCGTCCAGGCGGCGCCGCTCTCGCTGGCCTTCGCCAACTGCGTCGAGGAGATCCTCGTGCACACGGGCCAGCACTACGACCCCAAGCTCTCCGACCTTCAAATCGCGGACCTGCGGCTGCCGCTGCCGGCCCACAACCTCGGCGTCGGCTCGCTGCCCAACGCCCAGGGCGTCGCGGTGGCCGAGGAGCGGATCGCTCGCGTTATAGAGAGCGAGTCGCCCGACGCGGTCCTGGTCCGCGGCGATACCAACGCGACGATCGCCGGAGCCCGCGCGGCCGTCGCCGCCGGAGTGCCGCTGCTCCACGTCGAGGCCGGCCTGCGCAGCTACCGCGACGACATGCCCGAGGAGGCCAACCGGATCGAGACCGACCGGCTTTCCCAGCTTCTCTTCGCTCCCTGTGAGCACGCCCGCCAGACTTTGATCGAAGAGGGAATCCCGGGAACCGTCGAGGTAACCGGCGACGTCCTCGCCGATGTCCTGCTCTCGAGCCGCGATCGCCTGCCGGAGGGCGGGGAGGAGGGTGAGTACGTCCTCGCCACCGCCCACCGCAACTACAACACCGATTCGCCCGAGCGGCTCGGCGCGGTTCTCGCTTGCCTCGAGGCGGCGGAGCTCCCCGTCATCTTCCCGGTGCACCCTCGCACCCGCAAAAGCCTCGCCGACTGGGATCTGGCGATCCCCTCGAACGTAGAGCTGCGCGATCCCGCCACCTACACCGAGATGCTGGTGCTAGAGCGCGACGCCGTCGCGGTCGCCACCGACTCCGGCGGCGTTCAGCGCGAGGCCTACCTCTGGGGCGTCCCCTGCGTGACGATGCGCGAGGAGACCGAGTGGGTCGAGACGGTCTCGACCGGCTGGAACACGCTGGTGGGCGTCGACGCGGAGAAGTTTCGCGCCGCCCTGGCAAAGCCTTCACCCGATTCACGGCCGCCGATCTTCGGCGACGGCAACGCCGCCAAACGGATTGCCGAGCTGACCGTGAGCCACCTCGAACGTGCACTGGAGGGATCTCATGTCTGAGCAGCTGAGGGTCGGCGTGGTCGGATGCGGCCGTATGGGCGCATTCCACATCCGCAATTACGGGGCGCTCGATTGCGCCAACCTGGTCGCGGTCGCCGAGCCCAATGAAGAAGCTCGCCGCCGCGCGCTCGGGGAGGCCCGCGTCCTCGAGTACTCCGACTGGCGCGACCTGATCGAGTTCGGCGCCGACCAGCTCGACGCGATCTCGATCACCTGTCCTTCCGAGCACCACGCCGAGGTCGCCCTCGAGGCGCTCGCCGCCGGCCTGCACGTGCTGGTCGAGAAGCCGATCGCGACGACGCTGCCCGATGCGCTGCGGATGCGCGGCGCCGCGATGGAGGCCGACCGCAAGCTGATGGTCGGCCATGTCGAGCGCTTCAACCCGGCGGTCGCCAAGCTGCGCGAGCTGGTCGCCGACGGCCGCCTCGGCTCGATCTACCGCGCCCACGCGACCCGGGTCGGGCCGCTGCCGACGCGGATCCAGGACACCGGCGTCGCGATCGACCTCGCCACCCATGACCTCGATGTGATGCAGCACGTCCTCGGCCTCTCGATCAACGAGATCTACGCCGACGGCGGCCGCTTCCAGCACAGCTCCCAGGAGGATCTGCTGACCTGCCTCGTGCGTTTCGGCTCCGAGGGAGGGGAAGACGCCCTGGGACTGCTCGACGTCAACTGGCTGACCCCGGAGAAGACGCGCGAGATCGCCCTGATCGGCGAGAACGGTCTGCTGCGGGCGAGCTACATCACCCAGGACGTCTGGTTCGTCGAGTCGCCCAGCGCGCCCCTTCACTGGGACGGGCTCTCGATGCTGCGCGGCGACGGCGAGGGAGCCGCGGTGCGGTTCTCGCTCGCCAAGGCCGAGCCGCTCGGTGCCGAGCTCGAGGCCTTCTGCCGCTGCGTCCTCGACGACACCCCGGAGCCGATCAGCGCTCACGACGGCGTCAAGGCGCTGGCCGCGGCGCTGGCGATGCGCGAGTCGGCAGCCGTGAGGCGGCCGGTCGAGCTGCTCGACATTCCAGTCCCGCGCCCCTTGGAGGTCTTTGCATGATCCGCTTTGTGATCCCGGCCTACAACGAGGCCGAAAACATCCCCCGGCTGCTCTCCGACCTTGCGCCCGTAGCGCGCGAGCTGGGCGCCCGGGTAATCATCGTCGACGACGGTTCCACCGACGGCACCGCCGACGTGATCCGCGAACACGCTCGCGACATGCACCTGGCAATCGTCACCCACACCGTCAATCGCGGCCTGGGCACAGCGATCAATACCGGCCTGCGCGCGGCGTTGGGCGAGTCCTCCGATGACGACGCGATCGTCACCCTGGAGGCCGACACGACTTCCGATCTCTCCGACCTGCCGAAGATGCTGGAGCTCTTCGAACAGGGGACCGACGTCGTGCTCGCCTCGGTCTACGCTCCCGGCGGCAAGATCATCGGCGTCGCCAACTGGCGTCTGGCGGCGAGCAAATCCGTCTCCAATACCTTCCGCTACCTGGGTGGGCTGCGCGAGATGCACACACTTTCCTCGCTTTACCGGGTCTACCGCGCCGGCACCTTGCGCCGCGCCGCCGAGACCTACGGCTACCTGCTCGTCCGCGAGCCCGGCTTCGCCGCCAACGTCGAGCTGCTGCTCAAGCTCTACAACGCCGGCGCCAGCGTCGCCGAGGTGCCGACGACAAACGACTGGCGGACCCGCAAGGGCGTATCGAAGATGCAGCTGAAGCCGACCGTGGTCGCCTACTTCCGGGTGATGGCCGCCCACATGGTGGGTCGGATCCAGCCACCGCCGGTCTCTCCGCTGGCTGAGGCCACGGCGCCGGCCGGGCTTCCCGCGCCGGATGCAACGCCGGCGCTCGCGGCAGAAGCCGCCCCGCAGCCGGTCGCGCAGACCGGATGAGCCCGACCCAACCACGTGTTGGCGTCGTCGGCGGCGGCGTCCTTGGTGTCTCGCTGGCCCTGCGCCTGGCGCAGGCGGGGGCGAAGGTGACCGTAGTCGAGCGCGGCTCGAGCCTTGGTGGGCTCGCCGGGACGATGGACTTCGGCGGCCACCAGGTCGACCGCTTCTACCACGTGATCACCCCTGCGGACACGCGGATGATCTCGATGGCCGAGGAGGTTGGGCTCGGCGATCAGCTGCGCTACACACCGGTCGGCGCGGGCTTCTTCGCCAACGGCGAGATGCACGACTTCAACGGGCTCGGCGACCTGCTGCGCTTCTCGCCGCTGAGCCCGGTGGCGCGCCTGCGCCTCGGCTGGTTCGTCGCCCAGTGCCAGCTGCGCAGCAGCTACGACGGGCTGGAGAACCTGCCGCTGGAGACCTGGCTGCGCCGCCACTGCGGCAAGCAGGTGGTCGAGCGAATTTGGAAGCCGTTGCTCAACTCGCGCTTCGACAGCGATCCCTCGGGCTTGCCGGCGACCTACCTCTGGGCCCGGACCCGGCGCATGTCTGGCGCCCGCGGCAAGGGCGGGGGAGAGGAAATGGGCCATATCGTCGGCGGCCACCAGCGGCTGATCGACGCGATGGTCGCAAAAGCAGCGGAACTCGGCGTCGAGGCGCGCACCGACGCGCCGGTCACCGGCCTGGCGACGGCCGAGGATGGCTCGGTGACCGGGGTCGAGCTCGACGGCGAGACGCTTGACTTCGACCTGACGATCCCGACCCTGCAGCCGCCTGCCCTGCGCTTTCTCCTGCCGGAGCGCCACCAGGGCCTGCTGGCGCCGTATCCCGAGCGTTGGTTGGGCTGCGTCTGCGTGATCATCAAGGTGCCGCGCTCGCTACTTCCCTACTACGCGGTCAACATCACCGAGCCGACGCCGGTGACCAGCGCGATCGAGACCACGCAGGTGCTGGGGACCGACCACACCGACGGCCAGCACCTCGTCTACCTGCCGAAGTACTGCGATCCGAGCGCCCCGGAGCAAAGCGAGGACGACGAGTCCATATATAGGCGCTTCACCGACTACCTGGCCCGGCTCTCGCCGGGCTTCAGCCGCGACGAGGTCCTCGACTGGACCGTGCAGCGGGCCAAGCTGGTCGAGCCCGTGCACACGCTGCGCCCCGGCGGCGAGCCGCGGGTGGCGCCGATCTGGCCGGGAGTAAAAGGCCTGGCCCTCGCCTCGAACGCCCAGATCTACCCCAATCTGCTCAACGGGGACTCGGTGATGGGCTTTGCTGAAGGCGTGGCCGGCGAAGTCGCCGAGCGCCTCGGCCTGGCCGGCGATTCACCCGATGGTGCGAGAAAAGGACTAGCCGGCACGTTGCATAGCTGAAGGGCGAAAGGGCAGCTGCCGATTCGCCCTGACTGAGCAGCTATGTACCAAGTCGAAGCCTCCAAAGCCCTTCTCAAGCCGCGCCTCTGGGCGCGGACGCCGGCGCGGCTCAAAGTGCCGCGCAACGTCGTCATGTTGGGGCTCGTCAGCATGCTTACCGACGTCTCCTCGGAGATGGTCGCGACGGTGCTGCCGCTGTACCTCGTCTTCACGCTTGGCGCCAACCCGCTGGCACTGGGGGCGATCGACGGCGCCTATCGCGGTGCCGCGGCGCTGGTCCAGGTCGCCAGCGGCTTCGCTTCCGATCGTTTCCGCCGTCCCAAGGAGGTCGCCGGCCTCGGCTACGGGATCTCGGCCGTCGGCAAGGTGGCGCTGGTCGCAGCCGGCAACACAATCGGGGGGATCGGTGCGATCGTCACCTTCGATCGGGTCGGCAAGGGGATCCGCACCGCGCCGCGCGACGCTCTGATCTCGCTCTCCAGCAGCAAAGCCGGCCTCGCCACGGCCTTTGGCGTGCACAGGGCTATGGACTCCGCCGGCGCGATGCTCGGGCCGCTGATCGCCTTCGGCGTCCTGCTCGCCGCGCCGGCCCGCTTCGACGCGGTCTTCGTCGTCAGCACCCTCTTCGCCGTCCTCGGCCTCGCGGTGCTGGTGCTGACCGTGCAGGGCAAGCCCAAACGCGCTTCGCGCGACCCCAACGCGCCCTCGCTTCGCTCCGCGGCCGGGCTGGTCCGCGACCCCCGTTTCGCCCTGCTCCTGGTCGCCGCAGCCGGCCTCTCGATCGCCAGCGTCTCCGACGCGCTGATCTACGTCGGCCTGCAGCGCAAGATCGACTTCGAGCCCGCGGTCTTCCCGCTGCTCTACGTGATCACCGCTGTGATCTTCATGGCCTTCGCGATCCCGGTCGGGCAGCTAGCCGACCGCATCGGCAGGGTGCCGGTCCTGGTCTCCGGTTACGCCCTTCTGTTCATCGTCTACGGCACCCTGATGATGGGCTCGCTCGGCTACTTCGAGCTGATCCTCTGCCTCGTCGCCCTCGGCGGCTTCTTCGCTGCGACCGAAGGGGTGATGCCCGCCCTCGCCGGAGCGATGCTGCCGGAGAAGCTGCAGGCGAGCGGGCTTGGAATCCTCACCACCGTGGTCAGCATCGGCAGCCTGCTTTCCTCGCTCGGCTTCGGCGCCCTTTGGTTCGCGATCGGACTGCAGAGCGCTGTGATCGTCTTCGCCGCCGCACTGGCCCTGGCGATCCTCCTCGCGATACCGTTGCTGGTCCGTTCCCAGCGGGCAGCTCTGGATGGATAGCCGCAGCAAGAAGATTCTCGCCGTGATCGTCGTGCTCTGCGTCGTCGGCGCTGGCGCTTACATCGCCGTCGCTGCCCTGGGCCCGAACCAGACGACGACCGAGGCACAGCCGCGCGCCGCCGCAGTGCTGGCCCACACCGACCTGATGGTCCGGGCGGTCGACCCCAAGGAGCCGACCCTCAACGGCCGCGTCTACGTGCTCGACGGCGGGCAGCTGCGTAAGGAGTCCGGGGAGTTGGCCTGCGAGCGCGTCTACTACGCCGCCGGCCACGGGATCTGCATGGGCGTCGCCCCTTCGGGGGTGGAATACACCGCCTCGATCTTTAACTCGAAGCTGCAGCGCGAACACACGATCACCCTGACCGGGCTGCCCTCGCGGACGCGGGTCTCGCCCGACGGGCGCTACGGGGCGATGACGGTCTTCGTTACCGGCGACTCCTACCTCTCCTCGCCGACCGCCTTCTCCACCCGCACGACGATCCTCGATATGGCCAGCGGCAAGCAGGTCGGCCAGCTCGAGCAGTTCAAGGTCGAAAAGGACGGCAAGCCCTTCGATTCGGTCGACTTCAACTTCTGGGGCGTCACCTTCGACCCGCGCGATTCCGATCACTTCTACGCGACCCTGGGCACGGGCGGCGATCACTACCTGGTCGAAGGCAGTGTCAGCGATGAATCGATGACGGTCTTGCGGGAAGGGGTCGAGTGCCCGTCACTGTCCCCGGACGGCAAGCAGATTGCCTACAAGAGCCGGATCGACGGCGAAGCGCGCTGGCACCTGCGGGTGCTCGATGTGGCGACCCTCGACGACCACGCCGTCGCCGAGGGTCGCTCGATCGACGACCAGGTCGAGTGGTTGAACAACGACACACTCGTCTATTCCGACGGTCGCAACGTCTACGCGGTCCCCGCCGACGGCAGTGGCGCCGCGACGCTGCTTGTGCGTGATGCCACTTCACCGGTGCGACTTGAAGGATCCGGGCAAGAATTGGCCAGGTCGCAGCGTTAAGTAGGCATGGGCGTCACTACAGCCCCCCCGCCGCATGCCGCTGAGCCCGAAGCCGCCTCGGACGGTTCGAGCCTACGTGCGAAGCATGCCCACGCCGGCGTGGCGATGGCGATCGCGACCCTCGCGATGGGCGCCACCTCCAGCATCCAGGCTCTGCTCTACCTCAGCTCTTTCGGCATCAACGGCCGTACCGACGGCTTCTTCATCGCCTTCGCGCTCTACACGAGCTTCGGCGTCTTCAGTCAGAGCATCCGGGTCACCTCGGCGCCGCTCCTGGTCGGTCTGCGGCCACGCCTGACGCCGACCGAGCTGGCGGTGGCGCTTGTCGCGATCGCGATCCCGGTCGGCATCGCGACGGTGCCACTTGCCGGCCCGCTTGCCGCGGTCCTGGCCCCGGGCCTGGGTGAGACCGGGCGGGGCGTGACGGAATCGGCCCTGCCGATCCTCGGCCTGGCGATGATCCTGCAGCTCTGGGCCGCGGGCGGGGCGACGCTGCTCGCCGTGCGCGACCGCTTCGACCGCATCGCCGGTGCCTATATCGCCGGTGCGATTGCGGGTCTGATCGTCTACCTGGCAGTCTCGGGAATCGCCGGTGAGCTTTCCCTCGGCTGGTCGATGCTGGCGATGGCCGTCGTGACCTCGACGATGATGCTCGACGGCGTTCGTGCCAGCCGCCCCAAGGAGGCTGCCGGCGGCATTAAGGTCGCCATCGCCGGCGGGATGGGCCGTATGGCCCGCTGCGTCTGGATGGTTCTGAGCAGCACCGCGATTTACCTCGCTTTCAACTGCCTTTACGTGATCACGCTGGCCTTCGCCAGCAAGTACGGAGCGGGGGGAGCCACCGTGCTCTCCTATGCCTACCTCTTTGCCAGCTACCTGGTCGCGGCCACGGGCTTTGCGCTCGGTATGTCGCGCATCGCCGACATGAGCCGCGGCGCCGTCGCCGACTGGCGCGAGGTAATCGCCGCCACCGTGCCGGGCGGCTTCCGCTACGCGATGCTGCTCGTCGCCCCGGCGCTGGCAGCGCTGATCGCCGGCGGCGCAGCCGTAATCGGCGACGTGCTTCCGAAGAGCTTCGACGCCGCCCAGGTTGAGCAGCTGCGCGTCTTCGCGGCCCTGCTCTGCACCTGGACCATCGCGGCGCTGCTGGTCAACCTGCTGCTGCCGGCCCTGTTCGCCCTCGGCCGCACCAAACTGGTCAATTGGATGGCGCCGGTGGTGGTGGTGGCGCACGTGGGGGTCACGGCCCTGGCCGGAGTCCTCTTCGGCGTCAACGGCGTAGTCGGCGCCTTCTGCATCGTCCCAACGGCTTTCGCCGCGATGCTCCTGGTCGCGGGCGCCGGCCGCGGATGGGTACCAATAGCCCGCGAGTTGGCCCGCGACGGTCTCCGCTTCGTAGCCCTGGCGGCCGTCTCCTTCGGCATCGGAGCCGCGGTGGCCGAGAGCCTCATATCCGGCGTGGCGGCCCCGCTCCTCGCAGTAGGAATAGGCGGCGTCCTCTACGGCCTGACCACCTCGCAACTGGCCCCCCGCCAGGTCCGCCTCCTAGTAGGCGCAGTTCGCCCGGCTTCGGCCGAGGCTTAGTAACCCGCGTCTTTCACGGAACAGACACCCGGCCAAGGGCTGCTTAGGCTGGTAGACAGAGTCCATTTTGTGGGATACGGTCCGGTCCGCCTTTGGGAACTAACCGAGTCGATGTCGAGCGGGGGAATGTTGATCCTCAAGAAGATCGAGGTAAAGAGTTTCCGCTGTTTTGAGGATTTTAGCCTCCGCCTTGATGGCAGTTCTGCATTCGTAGTCGCGCCTAACGGAGGTGGCAAGACCAGTCTGCTCGAATGTGTCGCGATGGGTTGCGGCATCGGCCGTAGCATCAGTCGCGAGGATTTTCGTGACATTGAGATTCCCATTGAAATCTTGCTTACCATCGCGGATCTGCCCGCAGAAGCCATAGGGATCTTTGCCGATCACACTCAATTCGGCCAAGGTCCACCGGTCGTCAAGGTGGGCATGCGGGCGGTTTGGATAGAGGAAGAGAAAGAACTTGAGGTCATGCATGGCTTCCCGGGGCCGGACTGGACGCGCTCGACGCGAGCTCAGCGTGAGGCCCTAGTAGCCCTTTGGCTGCCCGCCAATCGCGCCCCCGCTCGCTTGTTGCAACTGGTCAGAGGCCCGAGCGTTCTCGCCGATCTCGTTAGTGGACTTGAGCTCGGCGAGGCAATGGAGACCGCAGTCGAAACTTTGGATCGGGCGGCTCAGGATTTGGCTGCCACGGAGAAACTCGCCCAGTTGTTGCGAGCAGCCAGCGCAGATCTGGACCTGATGTCAAGTCGAGATCGACCTCGAATCTTTCGGATTGCTCCGAATGCGAGCGCTGAGGAGGATCTACTTAGCCAACTGCAGCTGCTTCTCAGCGACGAGGCGGTTGGCACCGCTCTACCAATTGAGCGGCAATCCAGCGGCCTTGGGCAACTAGCGCTATTCACGTTTGTGCTGCAGGCACTCGCGGTCGAGGAGTCTAGTGCTCTTTTGCTTGTTGACGAGCCGGAGCTCTCTTTGCACCCACACGCGCAGCGGGCTCTCGCGGCGCGCCTTCGCGACTCGGCCGTTCAGGCACTCATTACCACCCATTCCTCGAACGTCCTTGATCGGGCGGATCCGCGGTCAGTAATTCGCCTGAATGACACCTCAAATGGCGTCACCGCATCCTCCTCAGGGGAAGTCAGCGATGCCGAAGCAACCCGTCTTACCCGGATTTCCGATCCCCGCACTGCCGAGGCATTTTTTGCGACCCGCGTGCTCGTCGTTGAGGGGGAGAGCGATCATGCGGCTATCCGCGCACTAGCGGACAGGCTGGGTAGAAACCTGGATGCCGAAGGTCTCAGCATTATTTCTCTAGAGGGGGCCGGCACCTTCAGCACGTTCTTTTCGCTTTTGGGGTGCGCTGGTTTGGACATTCCACTTGGCGGTCTTTGTGATGCCGACGAAGAGTCGACCTGGAGAGGGGTGTTGACGGCGGGGGGGCTCAACCTAGAGGGCGCCTCCGGCATGGCTGAGGCTGGATTTTTCGTGTGTCGAGAGGATCTGGAGGACGAGTTCTTCAGCGCCTTGGGTGCGAATGGGGTTGAGGCTGCGCTACGCGCAGGCGGGGAGGGGGCGTTGTTTGATCGCTTCGCAGAACAGCCGACGCAGTCTGCTCCGACACAGGAGGAGATTCTGCGCCGCTTCGTGGACAAGAACAAAGTGCGCTGTGCGCCAATCTTGATCGATGCCTTGGATCTAGACAGGGTTCCTGCCCCCCTGAGCGGCCTGCTCTGCCATGCCTGAAACTGGCGAGTGGCCACTGGACGAGGAGCAGCGCGCCGCAGTTGAGGCAAGTGAGCCAGCCATCGCCGTCCTGGCGGGACCCGGGAGCGGAAAGACACGCACTTTGTCCTATCGTGCGAGATACCTGCTAGAGGGCACCAGTGGCGGAGGGGCGCTTCTGCTCACTTTCACCAATAAGGCGGCGGCAGAAATGAAGTCCCGTGCCCTTGGTGCCGGATATTTGGCAAGCAGTCGCATTCAAGCCAGCACCTTTCACGGCTTTGGAGCTCGAATGCTTCGCAGTCACGGTTATCTAGTTGGAGTCTCGGAGGACTTTGACTTTCTCGACGATGTCTCTCAGAAGGAGCTCGCCGATCAGGTCGCGGCTACATCAGGTCTCCGCCAGCGATTGGGACGTTGGTCCTATCTGCGCCTACGAAGAAAAGAGCCAGACGCCGATACGGCGGCATTTGGAGAGGTATTCGAGCGCGCCAAGCGGGAAAGGGGGGTCGTTGACTATGACGATCTCGTCGTCTACACAGCCAGCCTCCTTGAGTCCAACCCAGAGGTGGTGGAGGCTTATGCAGCGAAATATCCACATCTTCTCGTTGACGAGTTTCAGGACACCAACGCCGCCCAGTTCGCAATTGTGAATTCACTTGCCGCGAAGGTGGCGAGCGTATCCGTGTTCGCCGATGACGATCAAGCTATTTTTCGTTTTGCGGGTGCAGATCTGAAAAATGTGAGGAGCTTCGTCGAGATCCTGGATGCCAAGACCTACCCGCTAACTCGCAATTACCGCTGTGCACGGTCGATTGTTGACGCGGCAAATGCGTTGATCGCGTGCGACGAACATGCGAGTGGGCGGCGGATGCTGGTCGTGAAAAACGGCGGGGAGGTTCGGCCCGAGGTCTTCGACAACGCAAACGCTGAGGCGAGTGCGATGGGGGATGAGATCGAAGTACGTATCAACGACGGGACATCGCCCGGCGATATCGCGATCCTCGTCCGTTCCGGTTATCGCGCCAAGGATCTCCTAATCGAGCTCCAGCGCCGCAATCTTCCGGTTTCAGATTGGCGAGGCCCGACGTATGAGCCACGGGGAAAGCAGACGCTAGCGACCTGCCTCTCAGTGATCCGCGGCCGCCTTTCCGATCGTCAAGCGACTCGCCTGGCGGAGTTGTTTGGCGAGCCGACGCCCGAGGAGCGAGAGTCGATTAATTTCCTCAGCGTCCTTGGGGGCGACGCTGCCGGTTGCCTGCGTGAGGCATTTGATGCAGCGCATTCAGGTGAGCCTCCGATGGCCGTTGCAGGCAAGGCTAGGGCGGCGATTGCTGTCGTCGATCAAGGGGCTGCCGACGACATCGATCCGATCCTCGATGCAATTGCGGATTTCGAAGCGCACGATCCCGAGTTCTCCCTTGACGACCTGCTCTCTGAGTTGGCGCTTGGTGGCGGCGGACGGCCGCCCACCGCGGGAAGTGGGATCAAGCTAGCGACGCTCCACAAGACCAAGGGGTTGCAGTGGCCGATCGTGTATCTGGTTGGGATGGAGGAGGGCCATCTTCCCGACTATCGCGAGGAGGAGAACCCGCTACACGAGGAGCGTCGACTCTGCTTCGTTGGGGTCTGTCGAGCCGAAGAGACGCTTGTCCTAACCCGTATCAGGGCGGTTAAGACCTTCTCCAAGAAGGCTTCTCCTTTTCTCGCTGAGCTGGGTATGCCCGCTTCTCCCTGAGAGCCGGTCACCAGCCCGAAGCAAGGGAGAAGACGGGCTAGGCCGAAAACGAGCTAGCTGCGGCGACGATGCGGTCCAGCTCCTCGTCGGTTATCGACGGGAAGATGGGGAGGGAGCAGCTTTCGGCGGCCAGGCGTTCGCTGACCGGGAGGTCGCCTTGGCTTGGGGCGTAGGCCGGCTGCAGGTGGATCGGGGTGGGGTAGTGGATCGCGCTGGCGACTCCGCTTTGGTTGAGGTGCTCGCGAAGGGCGTCGCGGTCGGGAGTGCGGACTACGAAGAGGTGGTAGACGTGGTCGCCGTCGGCCACTGGGGGCGCCGGCAGGATCAGGTCGGTGCCCGAGAGCGCCTCGCAGAGGGTTGCTCCGGCTTGGCGGCGCTGCTCGTTCCATTCGCTGAGCCGCTTCAGCTTGACGCTGAGGATCGCGGCCTGGAGGGAGTGGAGGCGGTGCGTGCCCGCCGCCATCTCATGGTGATGGCGTGTTCCCTCGCCGTGCGAGCGCATCAGTCGGATCCGCTCGGCGAGGTCTGCGTCGGCGGTCACGACGGCGCCGCCGTCGCCCCAGCCACCGAGGTTCTTGGTTGGGTAGAAGCTGAAGCAGCCGGCGTCGCCGTGCGTGCCGGCGGGCCGGCCTTGGTAGCGCGACCCATGGGCCTGGCAGGAATCCTCGACCACGCGCAGACCTCGGGCCCGGCAGAGGGCGAGCAGCGGCTCCATCTCAACCGAACGGCCGTAAAGGTGCACGGGGATGACGCAGCGAGTGCGCTCGGTGAGGGCGGGCTCGACCAGCTCGGCCGTGATCAGCGCGGTGTCCTCGTCGACGTCGATCAGGACTGGCGTCGCCCCGGTGGCGGTCACCGCCTCGGCGGTTGCGATGAAGCTGTTGGTCGGCACGATGACCTCGTCGCCGGGGCCGATTCCGAGCGCCCGCAGGGTCAACTCGAGCGCGCTGGTGCCGGAGGAGACTCCGATCGCGTGCTCGGTCTCACACCAGGTGGCGAACTCGCGCTCGAAGGTCTCCAGCTCCTCGCCAAGGGTGAAGGCGGCGCTGCCGGCGATCCGCTCGATCGCGGCGAAGATGTCCGCGGTGAGGACGGGGTCGGCGGAGTCAAGGCGCACGAAAGGCACCCCGGTGGTTGCCGCCTGGGCGGGCGGCGCAGCTTGTGCGAGGGCGGGGTTCACGCGATCGGCTGGGGTTCGATGTCGCGGGTCACGATTGAGCCGTTGCTTTCGGGGCCCGGAGCACGGGCGCCGATCAGGCCGACGGCCTGGGCCTGCTCTGGATCGAGCAGCAGCGCGGTGACCTCCTTGCGGGAGCGGATACCGAGCTTCGTGAAGGCTGAAGAGAGGTGGCTCTTGACCGTGCTCTGGGCAAGCAGCAGGCGTTCAGCGATCTCGCTATTGGTCAGCCCCCTCGAGACGAGCGCCAGGACCTGCCGCTCACGGTGCGAGAAGGCCGGCCTTTCGACGCTTGCGCGCAGCTTGCGAGGCACGACCGATTGGCCACTGGCGACTGCCAGGGCGGTGACGGCCAAGGTGGTCTCGATCTCGGGCTCGAAGACGATTGCGTCGGCGCCGGCGTCAAGAGCGCGACGGGCGCCGGTGCCGGTTACCGGTGGTGAGATCACGATGATTGCGAGCTTCGGCTGTTCACGCCGCAGGCGGCGCAGGGCGGCCATGCCGTTGGCCTCGTCGACATCGCTGACGAGGACGAAGATGGTTGATGCGTCGATCGCGGCCTCGTCGATCTCATCGTGAGAGGAAACTGGCTCAGTGACCGAGAGCCCGCGCTCGCCAAAGGTCTCGACGATGCGACGCGAGATCGCCTCATTGCTGCTCAACACCTGCAGCTGAGGTTTGACCGGAGCGGTCCGGCCATTGCTCTGTTCGGTTTCTGCCTTCACCATTGAAATAACGGGCAGGGGGGGCTGGCACTTCCGCCGCAACCGGCGGAATTTCGTGCCTAGGGATTCGCCGCTTTGAAGTGGGCGGAGATTTCGGCGGCGGTCAGTGCCCGGTTGTAGATCGCGACCTCGTCGAGGTTGCCTTTGCCGAACAGAGACGAAGCGCCGCGCGACATGAAGTAGAGGGTCGAGTTGGCGAAGTTGCCGGCTCCGGTGCCGCTGTTGAGCTTGGTGTAGCTCACGGGCACGCCATCGACATAGGGGATGACCTGCTGGGAGGCGGTGGCGCTGCTGTCCATGACGATGGCGTAGTGGTGCCAGACGTTGGCGGAGGGGCGGGTGAAGTAGGCGGTATTGCGGCTTGTCGAACGCCCGATCCCGACTCCGAAGCGGCTGAGCGCCAGCAGTTCGGAGGCGTTGGGGTCGACGAAGAAGCCGCCGTTGGTGTTGCTCGAGTTGGGGGTGAATTCGAAAGCGAGATCGTCGTTGTTCGAGAAGCTCGACCATTTGAGCCAGAATTCAAGCGTCAGTTTGTTTGTGCCGGAAAGGTTGAGCGCGGCACTCGCGGCGTCATTCGAGCCGTCGAAGGAGGCAGAGGGGTTGGAGTCGGCTCCACCCGCCAGGGCTCCCGCTCCGCCCAAGGTCACGCCGTTGAGGGCTGTCGCGGTGTGGCCACCGACGCCGTCGGCGAAGCTCGTACCGGAGGTCTCGGCCATACGCCAGTAGTCGATCAGGCCCGGCGTGGCGCTGACCACGTTGCTGTAGTTGCTCTGCACTTTGAGGACGACGGTGGTGGTGCCGGTCGCGCCGGCGTTGTCGGTGACCCGCAGGCCGATCGTCCGGTCGCCGGAGGTCGTGAAGGTTTTGGTCGTCGTCGCCGTGGCGCCGGTGTTCGTCTCGTAGCTGCCATTGCCGTCGAGATCCCATTCGTATTTGGTGACGGTGCCGTCGGGGTCCGCCGAGGTGGAGGCGTTGAAGCTGGCGGCCGTATTGACCGTGACCGGGTTGGGCGTGGCGGTGAAGGAGGCGACCGGAGCGCGGTTCTGGACCGTCACCGCTTTGGTGGTGGTGGCGGTTAGGCCGAGGTTGTCGGTGACGCGCAGCCCGACCGTGACGTTGCCCGCGTTCGCGAAGGTTTTCGTGGTGCTCGCGGTCGAGCCCGCGTCAGTCTCGTAAGTGCCGTTGCCGTCGAAGTCCCATTCGTATTTCGCGATCGTGCCGTCGGGGTCCGAAGAGGCCGAGCCGTTGAAGGTCACGGCGGTGCCGGTGGGGACCGGGTTTGGCGTCGCGGTAAAGGAAGCCGTGGGGGCGCGGTTCGAGACAGTCAGAGCTTGCGTCGTCGTCGCGGTGCCGCCGTTGTTGTCGGTGACCCTCAGGCCGACCGTCACGTTGCCGGCGGTGACGAAGGTTTTCGTCGTCGTGGCAGTGGCGCCGGTGCTGGTCTCGTAGCTGCCGTTGCCGTCGAAGTCCCATTCGTATTTGGTGACCGTGCCGTCGGGATCTGAGGATCCGGAGGCATTGAAGCTGACCGATTTTCCGCTCACCACCGGGTTGGGTGTGAGCGTGAAGGAAGCCGAGGGCAGGCGGTTCTGAACCGTGAGGACCCGCGTCGTCGTTGCCGTCGCGCTGTTGTTGTCGGTGATCCGCAGCCCGATCGTCGGCGTGCTTGCGGTGGCGTACGTTTTGCTTGTCGTCGCCGTGGCGCCGGTGTTCGTCTCGTAGCTGCCGTTGCCGTCAAGGTCCCATTCGTATTTGGCGATCGTGCCATCGGGATCGGAGGAGCCGGTTGCGTCGAAGCTGACCGCCGTACCGGTCGGCACCGGATTGGGGGAGGCGGTGAAGGAGGCAGATGGAGCACGGTTCTGGACCGTCAGGGCCCGGGTGGTGGTGGCGGTCGCCCCGTTGCTGTCGGTCACCCGCAGGCCGACGGTTACGTTGGCGGAGACGCTGTAGGTGCTCGTCGCGGTGGGGGTGGTGCCGGTATCGGTCTCGTAGCTGCCATTGCCGTCCAGGTCCCATTCGTACTTAGCAAGCGGGCCCTCGGGGTCCGAGGAGGCGGCGGCGTTGAAGTTGACCTGGGTTCCGGTCTGGACCGGGTTGGGCGTCGCGGTGAACGATGCAGTGGGGTTCTGATTTTGAGCCGTGACGGTTCGCGTCGTGGTCGTCGTCGCGCCGTCGTCGTCGGTGACGCGCAGGCCGACTTCGTGATCGCCGGCGGCTTCGAAGGAGTGAGACGCAGTGGGGGTTGTGCCCGTGTTGGTCTCGAAGCTGCCGTTGCCGTCGAAGTCCCACTCGTATTTGACGATCGAGCCGTCGGAATCGGAGGACGCGGAAGCGTTGAAGCTCACCGGGGCCAGCGTCACCACCGGGTTGGGCGTCGCGGTGAAGGAGGCCGAAGGAGCTTTGTTTTGCACCGCCAGGTCAACCGTCGTCGCTGCCGTGGCGCCGTCGCTGTCTGTCACCCGCAGGCCAATCGTCACATTGCCTTTTTTGGCGTAGTTTTTCGTCGTCGTCGGCGTGGTACCGGTGTTGGTCTCGTAGCTGCCGTTGCCGTCCAGGTCCCATTCGTATTTGGCGATCGGGCCCTCGGGGTCAGATGAGCCCGAGGCGTCGAAGCCGGCCTGGTCGCCGGTCGAGACCGGGTTTGGCGTTGCGGTGAACGAGGCTGTCGGCAGGGTGCCCTGGACCGTGACGGTGCGCGTCGTCGTCGTCGTTTCGCCGGTGTTGTCGGTGACCCGCAGGCCGACGCTGACATCGCCGGCGGTTGAGTAGGTGCTTGACGCCGTCGCGGTTTCGCCGGTGTTGGTCTCGTAGCTGCCGTTGCCGTCGAGGTCCCATTCGTATTTGACGACGGCGCCGTCCGGATCCGAAGAATCCGAGGCGTTGAAGTTCACCGGGAGGCCGGCGGCAACCGGGTTGGGCGAGGCGGTGAAGGAAGCCACCGGCGGTTTGCCGATGCTGGCATCGAAGTGCGCGGCGACCTCGGAAGAGCCGAGGGCGCGGTTGTAGATTGCGACCTCGTCGAGGCTACCTTTGCCGAACAGCGTCTGGGCGTTGCGCGACATGAAGTAGAGGGCGGAGTTGGCGAAGTTGCCCGCACCGGTTCCGCTGGCGGTCTTTTCGTAGGGGACGGGCTGGCCGTCGACATAGGGCACGACCTGTTCCGCGGCGGGTGCCTGGGCGTCGAAGACCAGCGTGTAGTGATGCCAAGCGCCGGCGCTTGGCCGTTCGAAGTAGGCGTTGTTGCGCGATCCTTCGCGGCCGATCGCGACGCCGAACTTGCCGCCGAGCTCGCCCGCGTTGGGGTCAACCAGGAAGCCACCGTCGTTTGCGTTGAAGTTGGGCGTGTACTCGAAGGCGAGGTGGTCGTCATTGGCGTAGGCAGCCCAGTTGAGCCAGAATTCGACCGTCAGTTGCGAGGTCCCGGAGAGGTTGAGTTTCGCGCTCGCGGTGCCATTGTTGCCGTCAAAGCTGGCCGCCGCATTGGGGTCGCCGGAGAGGGCTCCGGGTGCGCCAAAGCCGATCCCGCCTTCGGTGACGGCGGCATTGCCTCCGACGCCATCGGCGAATGTGGGGCCGGATTTCTCGCCGAGCCGCCAGTAGTCGACCAGGCCGGGCGTCGAGCTGACCGCGCCGAAGTAGGAGCCGACAACGTTGACAACACGGGTCGTGGTCGCGGTTTCGCCACTGTCGTCGGTGACGCGCAGGCCGACGGTGACGTCGCCGCCGTTGGTGTAGCGCTTGGTCGTGGTCGGCGTCGAGCCGGTGTTGGTCTCGTAGCTGCCGTTGCCGTCCAGGTCCCATTCGTATTTGGTGACGGTGCCGTCGGGGTCCGAGGAGGCGGAGGCGTTGAAGGCAACCTGGGTGCCGATTGGCGACGGGTTGGGCGTCGCGATGAAGGAGGCGGTGGGGGGCTGGTTTTTCACCACGAGGTTGACGCTGCTCGTCGCGGTCGCGCCACCGTTGTCCGTGACCCTGAGGCCGACCTGGTATTCGCCGGCGCCGGCGTAGGAGCTGGTCGTGGTCGGCGTCGAGCCGGTGTTGGTCTCGTAGCTGCCGTTGCCGTCGAGGTCCCATTCGTATTTGGCGATCGTGCCGTCGGGGTCCGAGGAGCCGGAGGCGTTGAAGCTGACCTGGGTGTCGGTTTCGACCGGGTTTGGCGTAGCCGTGAAGGATGCTTCCGGCAGGTTGTTGGGTGTCCTGGCCAGGTAGTGGGAGTTGATTTCCCCCGCGCTCAGAGCCCGGTTGTAGATCGCCACCTCATCGAGGCTGCCTTTGCCGAACAGGGCCGAGGCATTGCGCGACATGAAGGAGAGGGTCGAGTTGGCGAATTTGCCCGCTCCGGTTCCGGTGTTGAGCTTTTCGAAGGAAATGGGTTTGCCGTCGACGTAGGGCAGGATCTCCTGGGTGGCGGGGGCCGTGGTGTCCAAGACGAGCGCGTAATGGTGCCAAGCACCAGCGCTGGGCCGCGCGAAGTAGGCGTTGTTGCGAGATTCGCCGCGGCCGATCGCAACACCGAACTTGCCGCCCAGCTCACCCGCGTTGGGGTCGACCAGGAATCCGCCGTCGGTTTCGTTGAAGTTCGGCGTCAGCTCGAGCGCAAGGTCATCGTCGTTGGCGTAGGCGGCCCAGTTGAGCCAGAATTCGACCGTCAGCTGTGAGGTACCGGAGAGGTTGACATTGGCGCTGGCACCGCCGCTGGCACCATCAAAGGTCGCAGCCGTGTTCGGGTCGGCTTCCAATGCTCCCGGCGTGCCGAGGGTGATGCCGCCTTTGAGCGTGGCGGGACTCGGACCCACCAGGTCAGCGAAGGTCGTGCCCGATTTCTCCCCGAGGCGCCAGTAGTCGGTAAGACCGGGGGTCGAGCCGATCGCGGCGCTGTAGGGGCCACCGACGGTGACCGTCCGGGTCGTGGTGGCCGTGGCGCCGCTGTTGTCGGTGACGCGCAGGCCGACCTGGTATTCACCGGCGCTGGCGTAGGAGCTGGTCGTGGTCGGCGTCGAGCCCGTGTTCGTCTCATAGCTGCCGTTGCCGTCGAGGTCCCATTCGTATTTGACGATCGTGCCGTCGGGGTCGAATGAAGCCGAGCCGTTGAAGGCGACCTGCGTGTTGGCCGTCACCGGATTCGGTGTCGCTGTGAACGAGGCCTGCGGGACATTCTGCTGAACCACCAGCGTGCGCGTGGTGGTTTCGACAGCACCACCGTTGTCGGTTACACGCAGTCCGATCTGGCGATTTCCCTCAGTCGCGTAGGAGCTGGTCGTGGTCGGCGTCGTGCCCGTGCTGGTCTCATAGGTCCCATTCCCGTCGAGGTCCCATTCGTATTTGACGATCGTGCCGTCGGGGTCCGAGGAGGCCGAGCCGTTGAAGGTCACCTGGGTGTTGGTCGCGACCGGGTTGGGTGAGGCCGTGAAAGAGGCTTGGGGCAGTTTGTTGGTACGGCTGGCCTGGTAGTGGGCGCCGATTTCGGTGCCGGTCAGAGCGCGGCTGTAGATCGCGAGCTCGTCGAGGCTGCCTTTGCCGAACAGGGCCGAGGCGTTGCGCGACATGATCGAGAGGATCGAGTTGGCGAATTTGCCGGCCCCGATGCCGGTATTGAGCTTTTCGTAGGAGATCGGTTTGCCGTCGACGTAAGGAACGATCTGCTGAGCCGCGGGAGCCGTGGTGTCGATAGCGAAGGCGTAGTGGTGCCAGGCACCGGCGCTGGGACGCGCGAAGTAGACGTTGTTGCGCGATTCGCCGCGGCCGATGCCGACGCCGAACTTGCCGCCGAGCTCGCCCGCGTTGGGGTCGACGAGGAAGCCGCCGTTGGTGTTGTTGAAGTTGGGCGTCAGCTCGAGCGCCAGATCGTCGTCGTTGGCGTAGGCGGCCCAGTTGAGCCAGAATTCGATCGTCAGCTGGGAGGTGCCGGAGAGGTCGACATTGGCGCTGGCAGCGCCGGTTGCTCCGTCAAACGTCGCGGCTGTATCGAGATCGCCTTCCAGCGCGCCGGTGGTTCCAAGCGTGAAGCCGCCTTGGGCGGTCGCCGGACTGGAGCCGATGGCATCGGCGAAGGTGCTGCCGGTTTTCTCGTCGAGGCGCCAGTAGTTGTGGAGTCCCGGGGTCCCAATGATTTCGCCGTGGTAGGCGCTGCCTTTGCCGACGACCAGTGCGTGGGTGACGGTTGCTATGCCGCTGCCGTTATCGGTGACTCGCAGGCCGATCTGGCGATCGCCTTCGCTCGAGTAGGAGCGGCTGGCCGTGGGGGTCGACCCGGTGTTCGTCTCGTAGCTGCCGTTGCCGTCGAGGTCCCATTCGTATTTGACGATCGTGCCGTCCGCGTCCGAGGAGCCCGAGCCGTTGAAGGTGACGGGCGTTTCCAGCGAGACCGGGTTGGGGGAGATGGTGAAGGCGGCTTTCGGTGCGATGTTGCCGGGCGTACCGTTGCTGACGACCACGACTCGAACCGCCTGATCGGTGGCGCCGCCGTTGTCGGTGACTCGCAGGCCGACCGTCACTTCTTCGGCGTTCGCGTAGGTCTTCGACGCGGTCGGAGTCGTACCCGTATTAGTCTCGTAGCTGCCGTTGCCGTCGAGGTCCCATTCGTATTTGGCGATCGTGCCGTCCGAATCGGTCGTGCCAGAGGCGTTGAAGGTGACCAGGCTGCCGGCGGAGGTCGGGTTGGGAGTGGCCGTGAAGGAGGCTTCCGGCGGTTCGTTGCCGTCGATGACGACCCCGACCGGAGTCAGCGGTTCGACCCCACCGTCGGCGAAGATGTTGTAGGTCGCCTGCTGGATTCGCGGGTCGCTGAGGTCGACCGGCGGGTCTTCGTAGCTTTCGCTGGGCTTGTCGAGGTAGTGCGGCGCCAGACCCCAGGACCACTGGATCGTGCCGGCGGCGAAGACCAGGGCGCCGCTGGCGGCTTTGTACTTGACTGCGGAGACGGTGCTCGGCTGGCCCGGCGGGGGCGTGCTCGAGTACAGCAGGCCCTCGTCCTGGATCCACTCGGGCGGGCTGGGGGCGGTTCCGACATCGGTCCCGCTGACCCGCTTGACGCCGCTCGGCTCCTTGCTCAGGTATTGAGCCTGGGCCGGGATCGAGTCCCACTCCCAGCCGTTGAGCTTGCTGTCGATCGTCGTGCTTTCGCCCTGGGATATACCGGTGTTGCGCCAAATGCGGTCACCGGCGTATTCGTCCGCGCCGTTGGTGGCGGGAATCGTCAGTGGGTAGTCGAAGTTGTCGTTGTCGCCGACGTACATCGATCCCAGCAGTGAGTTCTCCGGTTCGTTGGGGCCGACGCGGCCTCCCGCCGGCGCGTTGGGATTGCCGGGAGGCGCCCCGTCATCGCGCCAGGTGGTAGTCGCGTATTTCGGATTGTCGTCTGCGGTGCCGGCTTTGCCGTCGAGGCCAAGGGCATCGTCTTTGGTGCCTTTGACCCCGTCGGGACCCCAGTCGTTGACGCCCTTGGAGCCATCGGGAACGCTGCCTTCTTTGGTTCCCTCGACCGCCTTGTAGCAGACCAGGGTGCGGCCGCCGTCCTCGTAGCGGACCTTCCAGTAGGCGGTGTTACCGCTGAAGGAGGCGATGTTGACGCCGGCGTCGCGGGCCGCCTTGTAGCCTTTCATCTCGGCTTCTGACCAATACTCGTCGTGGCCCGAGAACACAAGCGTTTTGTGATTGAGCAGCTGTCCCGGGTTCGAGTCGACCGAGGTGCTCTCGGTGTAGTCGACGTCGTAACCCTCGCGCTCCATCCAGGCGATCATCGGGAAGTCGGCTTTGAGGAACCAGTTGGCGTCGTTGTAGTCGTTGACGTAGGGGCGTTCGAAGGAGACCTTGACCGCGCGGGAGGTGCCGGTGATCGTTTGGAAGCCGGCTGAGTTGAAGCGGTAGAGCGAGTGGCCGTTGAAGGAGTTGTAGGCCTGGTAGGTGGCGGTCGGCAGTTTGTAGAGCAGGGCGGATTTACGCGCGTCGTTGCGGACCGTGAAGATGATCTGGTTGTCCTGGCTGTTGGCCAGGTCCTTGATCCGCACTAGGTATATGCCCGATGCTGGCAGTGAACTGCCCGGCACGGTCAGGCTGTTTTCCCAGTTTTCGCAGGACCAGTAGCCGGTCGTTTCGTCGGGCGCTTCGCAGTTGCGGTCGTTGCCGATCGTGACTTTTTTGTTCTGGTAGACGAGCCTGCCGCCGGTTCCGCCGTACCAGCCCATGCGGAAGACGTTGACTTCCGCGCTGCCGCTGCCGGCCTCGTTGGCGATCCGCAGCGTTATCGATTCGCCGAGGTTGACGCTGCTCTTCGTCGCGTAGCCGGTGATGCCGTCCTGGTCGTAGTTGGTCAGCCGCCAGGCGGTCGACCCCGCGCCCATGCAGTTGTTCTCGTTGACCACCGGGTTGGAGTTCGGGCAGCTCACCGCGGCACCGGCGGTGCCGGGTAGGGCAAGCAAAGCTCCGAGGAGGAGCAGCAAAAGTGGGAGGCGGACACGCATCGTCAATTGAGCAACGCGACACCTTCCCATTCCCTAGCGCGCCCCGAGGATGAAATTCGTCTTATCTTCGGATCGAAGTCGGTCAGATTGGCGCCGAAAGTATGGGCTGGATTCTCGCGTTCCTAATCTATGCGCACTGCTCTGGCCGTCTTTTCACTGCTCCTGCTCGCCACAATCTCGATGGCGACGCACTGGGATGGACCGATTTCCTGGGAGACCGACGCGCTCTTCTACCAATCGAAGAGCGAGGAGATCAGCGGCACCGATGCCGCCACCGCGCGCCAGCAGGTCTTTGGCGGGCCACTATCTAGTTACGAGCGCAACATCGAAGCCGAACAGCCCGATGAACCGGCCCGGGTCAGCGATCCCGCCTGGGTCGAATACAGCTCGACCTTCTACGCGCGCCGGCTTCTGCTGCCCGCCCTCGCCGTCGTCATAAAGCCGATCTTCGGCTTGCGCTCGCTGCAGATCCTCTCGCTGCTCGGCTTCATCCTCGTCCCCGCCCTCTTGTTCCTGCTGCTGCGCCGGCGGCTCTCGTTCGCCGTCAGCGGCGCAGTCGCGGCGGCCGTCATCCTCTGGCCACCGCTGCGCGCCTGGTCGGTGTTCCCGCTTACCGACAGCAGCGGCCTCGCCCTGCTGATCGCGGCGCTGCTCTGCGCTGTGCTGGCGATCGAGCGAGGACCGCGCTGGCTGGCGCCCTGGTTCGCCTGCGTCGCCGCGCTGGCGTTTACCCGCGATATCGCCTTCATTCCGGTCATCGCCGCGCTCGGACTGCTCGCGGTGCGGCGCGATCGGCCCACATTGACATTGGTCGGCTGCGGCGTTCTTGCAGCGCTGCCCGCCTTGTTCTTTCACGGCGTCTCGGAGTCCAAGGAGCTCGCCTACGTCTTCTCCAACCACACGATCCCCACCGACACCAGCTGGGGCGCTGTGCTTCCTCAGTATCCATCCAACTTCAGCCACATGCTCGGCCGCTATGGCGACTACGCAGTGTCTAACCCGCTGGTGATCCTGGCCACGATCGGCGGCCTCATCGCCGCCTTCGCGCTGGCACCGCGCCGGGACACGCTGACGATCCTGCTCTGGTCGACCGTTCCCGGCTACCTCCTCCTGATGGCGGTCGGACCCGCCTTCTCGGGCTTCCGCTACGAGCTCGTCCTCGTCCCCCTGATCGCTGCGGGCTACGGCTACCTCGCCGAACGAGTCCTGGGCCGGGTCAGTGAGACGAAGGGCAACCGCGAGCTCGCCGGCAGCGCGGTCCAACCGTGAGTGTGCCCGTAGCCCCGTCGGGCCACCAGGCGGCCCCAGGGGTGCTGCTGATCGCGGTTCATAGCGCCGCCCCCGGCGGCGCCCAGGCAATGGCCCTGGCGCAGGCGGAGTGCTTCGCCGGGCGCTGCTCGATCGTCTCCGCCGTCCCCGAGGGCCCGCTTCGCGAGCGCTTCGCCGCCTGTGGTGAGGTGATTCCTCCGGCTCCGTCACTGCCCACCTGGGGGGTTTCCCCCGGGCGCTGGGCCCTGCAGCTGCTGCGCAGTTGCGTCGACGCGTTTCGCCTGGCGAGGACGATTCGTCGCCGCAAGGTCGACGCGGTGCTGACCAGCAGCACGGTCCTGCTGGCCCCGGTGCTTGCGGCGAGGCTTGCCGGGGTGCCGGCCTTCGCTCACGCCCGCGAGTGGCCTACGTCGCGCTCGGGCAGGTCGGTCTTCTGGCTCCAAAGGCAGTGCGCTGATGTCGTGGTGGCGATATCCGCCGGCGTAGCGGCACGGTTCGCCGGCCGCGGCCGGGCCCGCGTCGTCTGCATCGCCGACGGGATAACGGCGGGGGAGGGTGGTGCGCCGCCCGCCGCCTTCGGCAGTCCCCTGCGACTCTGCGTAATCGGCAGCCTCACCGGTGGCGACGGCAAGGGCCAGCACCGTGCCGTCGAAACGCTCGCCCTGCTCGGTGACCTAGGGGTCAATGCGAGGTTGAGTGTTGTGGGCCCGATCCTGGATGAGGGCTATGCAGAGCGGGTGCGCGCCACCGCCGCGCGCCTTGGCGTGACGGAGCGGGTTGAGCTCACCGGCTCGGTCAGCGACGTACCTGGGTTGTTGCGCGAACACGACGCGCTGCTCTTCTGCTCGAGCCAAGGAGCCGACGTGACCCCACTGGTGCTGATGGAGGCGCTGGTCGAGGAGCGTCCCGTCATCGCGGCCGACGTTGGCAGCGTCGCCGAGGTCCTGGGCGATGGCGAATGCGGCACCGTGGTCCCGGCCGAGGACCCGGCGGCGATGGCTGCCGCGGTCGTCGCCCTGGCGGCCGATCCGGAGGCGGCGAGGGTGCAGGCGCGGCGCGGCGCCGAGCGGGTGCGGCGCCATTACGACCGCCAATCGGGTCTCGAGCGGCTTTGGCAGGAGATCGTCGCCGAAAAGAGTGTTCGAGACGGCGCACAAGTTCCCCCGTCTTTCATCCGTTTCTCAGACGATCACCCCCGTGACCCCATGGCCCAAGTCGACCGCTAGGACCGCGTGAACTTCATCTACTTCCTCAAAGAGCTTTGGCAACGCCGCCTCGCCGTCATCCTCGCCGGCGTCGGCGCGGCTGCCATCGCCGTGCTGGTCGTTTTCAACGTCAGCTTCTCGCCGCCGTCGATCGGCAAGCGCGACCACGTCGAAGCGCGCGGCTCGATCGAGATCCTGATCGACTCGGCCAAGTCGCCGATCGCCGACGTGGGGCGGAACCTCGAACCGCTGACGGCTCGGGCGGGCGTCTTCGCCCGCTACATCGCCGGCGGCAACGTGATCAAGCAGATCTCCGAGACGACGGGCATTCCCATCAAACAGATCGAAGTGGCAGGCCCGGCGCCACTGCCCGGTGAGGCAATCGGTACCACCGCTCCGCCGGAAAACATCCGCCCTTACGGCCTCTCGATCGTCCAGCGCGACGAACTGCCGATCGTCAACGTCGAAACCCGCGCGCCGACGGTCGCCGAGGCCCGCGAACTCGCCGCGGCGACACCCGGAGCCGTGCGCGGAATCGTCTCGCGGATCCAGGAGGCGCAGCAAATCCCAGACTCCAAGAAGGTCACCTTCCGCGTGCTCGGGCCGGCGCAGGCCGCCCCGACCAACGAAGCGCTCGGTCTCAAGGTGGCCATCGTGCTCTTCGTCGCGCTCTTCGGCCTCGGTCTGCTGCTGATCTTCGGCATACCCCGCTTGATTGACGCCTGGCGCTCGGTCGACGCCGAGCCGCCCGCACACCAGCAGTTCGGAACGTTCCCCCACATTCCCCCGGCCCTACCGGGAGAACCGGCCGCACCGCCGGCTCTCGCCCCTGCGGAGGCAATCGCTGAGCGAGCGCAGTTGGAGATGCGCCGCGGCGGCGATGGCTGACGATCCACAGGTCTCGCGCAGCGAGCTTCGCGAGGCGACGCTCGAGGGAGTGCGCTGGATATCGGCTACGCGACTCGCCTTTGAGGTGGTCGCGGTCGTCGGTGCGGTGGTGCTCGCCCACCTCGTGCCCCCGGCTGACTACGGGCGCTTCGCGATCGCCCTCGTCATCCCCGAGATCGCGCTTTCGCTGGTCAACGAGGGCCTCGGCACCCCGCTGGTGCGCCATCAGGCCGTAACCCACCGCCATACCGAGGGGACGATGGCAATCGGCGTCGCCGGCGGCCTCGCCCTGACCGCGCTGACCTATTTCGTCGCGCCGCTGATCACCACGCCGCTGTTCGGCGCCGCCACGACCGAGCTGATCCAGCTCTACTCACCGGTCTTCACGATCGCCGGGGTGATGATCGTGCCGCTGGCGATGCTGCAGCGGCGGCTTGAGTTCAACCGGATCGGCATCTCCGAAGTTGTCTCGGCCGCTGTCACCACGATCGTCTCGATCGCCCTGGCCCTGGCCGGACTTAACGCTGAGGCCTTCGTGCTAGGCAGCATCGCCGGCATCTTCGCCTGGGCGGCGGTGCTGCTCATTTTCGCCGGGGCGACGCCGCTGCCGGTCTGGCGCGGCGCCGAGATGCGCGAGATCGCCTCGACCGGCGCCCCTGCCGCCGGCGCCGGCCTCGCCGGCATCGGCAGCCGTAACGTCGATTACGCGATCCTCGGCGCGCGGCTGACGCCATCCGCGGTCGGCTTCTACTACCGCGCCTTCACGCTCGGGGTCGAATACGAGCGCAAGGTCAGCGGCATCGTCTCGCGGATCGCATTCCCGGTCTACTCGCGGACGAAAGACATGGTCCACCTGCGCTCCGTCCGCCAGCGGATCGTCCGCCTCAACGCGACCCTGATCTTCCCGCTGATGGTCTTCTTCATCGTCGTCGCGCCGGTTCTGGTGCCGTGGCTGTTCGGCGCCCGCTGGGAGCCCGCCGTCGTGCTCGCTCAGATCCTCGCCGTCGCCGGGATGGCGGGGACGCTGAAGAACACGATCGACCCGCTCGTCCTCGCCGCGGGCAAGCCGCGCGCGCTGATGGTTTTCAACGTCTGCGAAGTTGCTCTTTACGCCGGCATGCTCTTCCTCGTCTCCTCCGGTGGCGATCTGGTCCTGGTCTGCGCTGCCGTCGCCGGCTTTCGCGTGGCCACCCTGATCTGCTCTTACGCCTTCCTGCTCGGGCCAGTGCTTGAAAGCTCGGTCTTCGAGCTCCTCGACGACGCCGGCCCAGCCCTGCTCGGCTGCCTCGCCCTGGCCGCCGTAGCGCTGCCGCTGCGCCTCTTCCTCGACGCTCCAGTCGTCCCGCTGCTAGCCGCCTGCGCAGTGGCCGGCTTCACCGCCTACGCCGTCGTGCTGCGCCTGGTCAGCCCCGCCTCCTGGGCCGACATCCGCCTCATCGCCGGCCGCCTAATCCCGTGGCTTGATGCCGAGAAGCAGCCGAGAGCAATCAACAGCGACCGCGGCGTCGGCATTCCCGCCACGGTTGCCGAATAGCTATTTGACGCGACAGGCGCGGAAGGGCGCGAAGGCGCAGTAATGAACCTTGGGCCGGGTGATAAAGCCCGCGGCCCCGAAATTCCGGTCCGGCCGCCCGTTTCGGCGGAATCGCCAGTATGCGCGAGCTTCGCATGAGTGGAGCTTCGGGGCCCGCCCGCATTTGCCGTCAACTCCGCCCAGAACCATCGAACTTCCATCGGGGAACGTCGCTATCGCGTTTGCCCTGGCTGATTGCCCGGCGATCGAAAGTGAAGCAAAGCCGTCGTCGCCAAAAGTGTGGTCGAGGCGCCCGCTTCGATTGAGGCGAGCAATCCGAGCGAATCCGTAGCGGCGCGAAGTCGAGCGTGTAACGCTGATGAGCACCTTTCCGTCTGGCTCGACCGCCATGGGGGACAGGGCGGCCTTTTTGAAGATCGTCGAGCCAGGTCGAGTTTCGCCGAAGGTGGTGTCACGGGCACCATCGGCGCGCAGTCCGAACAGGCTTCCGTCTGAACCGCGGTAGCAGGGCCGGCGCAGCGCGCTCGCGGCAACGAGAATTCGCTGTGCTGGGTCAATCGCGATCGCATTCACATCGGGTGAGCAGGTGGATGGGATCCGGAAGCCGACAAGGGGGAAGCTGGGATCCGGACTCCCGTTCGTCAGCAGGCGCACGAGCCCTGAAGTCCCGCCCAGAAGCAGCCTCCCTTCCCGATCGAGGGACAGCGCGGACACGTAGCCGGGCTCGCCCAGGATGGCGCTGCCATCTCCGTCGAATGTCGGGTCAGGGCTGCCGTCGACCGCATATCGAGCCACGGCGTAGTGGCCGGATTTCGAATCGGCGGGATTGGCGAGCTGAGCGCTGGCAAGGAGGACCCGATCCTCAGCGTCGATGGCCAGCGCGGAGGGCGTTGTCCAGTCGAAGCCGGTGACGATTAGGCCGCTGGCGCCAAAGCTCGCATCGAGCGTCCCGTCCGGCAGGTAGCGCACCAGACCAAGCTTTTCCCGCGCCGGCTGGGCGCGATTGTCGATGATCGTGCCGGCGACAACGATTCGCCGGGCTGAGTCCTGAGCGAGCAGATTCGGCCCAAGTTGAATGAATTGCGACACATAGGCGGACGTGCGGCCGCCATCGGCGAAGGATGGGTCAGGGGAGCCGTTCGGGAGGTAGCGAGCGAGGACAAAGTCGGAAGTGCAGGATTCCGGAATTTTTGCGCAGGAGCTGTGGCCGACTTCGAGATAGCGGCCGTCGCTGGTGAGAGCCACCGGGCCGCTCGGTGCCCCGGAATTTGGTGGCACAGCAAGCGCCACGGGAGTCTCGGCAAGGAACAGCGGCCACGTGGCGGCGGCGAGGAGGAAGAAGAGGATCCCCCTCAGAACCAGGTTCTTTCCGGAAGCCATGCGGCATCCTAGGCCGAGCGTTCTTAGGAGGCGTGGCCGTTTGTGCTTAGCGCCAGATCCGGCGCTTGCACGGCCTGCTGGGCAGGCTCGACACCATCCGCGGTCTTGCGGGCGATCACGATGAACTCGTGATTGTTGGTCTCGGTCGCGACGACTTCGAAGGGCAGCCCGTAGAGCTCGCGGGCGCGCAGCATCAGCGCCAGGAACGAGGTCAGGGTGAAGGTGTGGAAGTGGATCGAGTAGTCCTCCTCCTCGAGCCTTGCGGCGTGGGAGGAGACCTCGTCGCTTGGGACCTTGATCGCGAAGCGCGACCATTCCTCGTAGTGCTTGGAGCGGGAGCCCTCGGGGCCCTGCTCGTGATCGCGGAGCAGGTGCTCGAGCGAGGTCTCCTCGCGTTCGCGATCGAAGTTGGTGCGGCGGCGGTCGGGGGCCGCCAGGTAGAGCACGCCGCCCTCGCGCAGCACCCTCGCGTGGGAGAGCAGTGCGCCGATCGGGTCCTGGCAGTGCTCGATCAGGTGATTGACGATGACGAAGTCCATCGAGCCGCTCGGGACCGAGGTCAGCGCCTCGCCGTCGTCAATGAAGTCGGGGGTGACCAGCTCGTACTCGTCGAGCTCGGGGTAGTGAGCGCGCAGGTCGGCGACGCTCATCCGGTCGACGTAGCGGGCGCGGGCGCCGCGGGGCAGTCCCAGCGGCAGGTGCAGGGCGCCGACCTCAAGGCCGTCGCCACTCAGGTAGCGCCCGGCCAGGTGGCGACGGACGGCGACGTGGCGGCGCTCGGAGGCGAAGACGACCCGCCGGGTCGCGTCCTTGGCGCTCCTCACCTTTCTCCGCATCTCGGTCTTCATCGCTCAGATAACGACTGCGCAGGCCTGGCTCTTTTGTGTGCAAGCGCAGCCGCTCGCGACTCGTTTCTTCGACTGGATGCCGGAACACCGACTGCTGATCATCACCCCCGTGCGCAACGAGGCCGCCCACATCGAACGGGTGGCCCGAGCGCTCGCCGCGCAGACGCGCCGGCCCGAGCACTGGCTCGTGGTCGACGACGGCTCCGACGACGAGACGCCGCTGATCATCCATCGCCTCGCCAGCGAACTCGACTTCATGCACGTCGTTCAGACGCCGGACGGCTTCACGGTCCCGTCCAACGACCGGCTCGCAGTCGCCGCGGCCCCGCGCGCCTTCAACTATGGCCTGCACACGATCGACCCCAGAGAGCTCTCGCTGTTCACCCACGTCGGCAAGCTCGACGGCGACATCGAGCTGCGTCCCGACTACTTTGCCTCGCTGCTCTCCGAGTTCGACCGCAACCCGAGCCTCGGCATCGGCGGCGGCGTCGTGCTCGAGCAGCACGGCGAGGAGTGGGAACCGACGTCGAGCGCCCCCGAACACGTGCGCGGCGCCCTCAAGCTCTACACACGCGAGTGCTTCGCCGCGATCGGCGGCGTCTGGGAGCGGCTCGGCTGGGACGGGATCGACGAGGTGACGGCGCGCATGCACGGCTATGAGACATGTTCCTTCGACCATGCCGAGGCGCTTCACCACAGGCATACCGGTAGCGCCGACGGCCGCCTGCGCGGTCACGTGCGCTGGGGCGAAGCGCACTGGATCCTCCACCACGGACTGCCCTGGACGGCGATGCGCGCAGCCAAGGTGGCAAAGGTCAAGCCACGCGGCGTCTCCGGCGGCGCCTACGTCTACGGATACATGCGCGCCGCGGTCCGCCGCGTGCCGCGGGTCGACGTCGAGGGCTACCGCAAGTTCGTCCGCGCCGAGCAGCATCGGCGGATCGCCGCGCGCCTGCGGCGCCCAGGCGCACCGCGGAACGCCGTTCCTTCTCCGGGGGGATGAAAGAAGGCCACCCCGCTGGCCGTTTCTAGTACGCGGGTGCAAGCCACGCCGCATCTCACACCATGGAACTGGCGCGAACTCTCAAGACCCTCTGGATCCGGCGCCGGCTGGTTGCTCTCGGTGCCGTAATCGCCGCGATCGCTGCCCTGCTCAGCGTCTACAGCATCGGCCTCTTCCCGCCCTCGATGACCAGCCGCACCAACGTCTTCGCGACGGCCTCCACCCAGCTGTTGGTCGACGCTCCGGACTCCGCCTTCGCCGACCTTGAAAACGACCTGACGCCGCTTGAGACCAGGGCCAGCGTCTTCGCCCGCTTCCTGGCAAGCCCGGTGGCGCTGACGCTGATTGCCAAGGAAGCCAATGTGCCGGTCAGCTCGATCGAGGCCGAGGGGCCCTACGACATCAACCTGCCGGTGATCCAGCAGGAGCCGACCGCCGGCCAGCGCAGCTCGCAGATCATCGGCGAGGGCGCCCTCTATCGACTGCGCTTCGAGAACAACCCGGTGCTGCCGGTCGTCTCGGTCTTTGCCCAGGCGCCGACCGAAGAGGAGGCGATCGACCTGGCCAACGCAGCCCCACGGGCGCTGCGCGCGTACATCGCCCAGATCCAGGCCCAGCAGGACACCCCCGAAAGCCGCCGCGTGGTGATCCGCAAGCTCGGCAATGCCACTGGCGGAGTGGTCAACGCCGGCGCCAACGTCCAGATCGCTCTGCTCGTCTTCATCATCGTCTTCGGCGCCTGGTGCATGCTCCTGATCCCCGCGCAGACGCTTGCCCGCGGTTGGCGGGAAGCCGATGTCTACGGCGACGCTGATCCGAATCGCGGTCCCGCCGCCGATGATCCCGAGCACGATCCGCATGGATTCGGCTACCCGGGCGGCGAGCACGAGCGGGTGCGCTGATGATGGGCATGGCCGGCCCCGTGCCGGCGCGCGAAGACGACGCTTGGCCGCACACGAAGCGGCCGCTGCCCTGGCTGTTCGCGGCGTTGCTGGCAATGATCTTCCTCGTCCCCTTCGACGCGATGCAGCTGAAGATCGCCATGCCGGTCAGCTCGGACTTCGACCGCGTCCTGGTGATCGCGATCGTCGCTGTCTGGGGGATAGGGATCATCCGTGCCAGGCCACAGGCGGTCGAACGGCTGCGGCCGGCGGGCTGGGCGGTTGGGATGATCGCCTTCCTCGTCGTCGCCGTCGCCAGCATCGCCTTCAACGTTGAGCGGATCACCAACCTCGGCGAATGGGACGACGCCCAGAAGCATCTCGCGGTGCTCTTCTCGCTGGCCGCCGTCTTCGCGATCGTCACGCTCAACCTGCGCGCCTCGGAGCTGCGCGCCTTCTCGGTCCTGATTGTCCTGCTCGCCGTGGTCACCGCGGCCGGGACGATCTACGAGAAGAAGACCGGCTACAACGTCTTCTACGAAACCTCTGCAGCGGTCTTCTCGCCGATCGCCACGGTCGCGGCTTCGCCGACCGACGTCAACCCCGACCCGAGCACGACGCCGCGACCGACAATCACCGGCCCGACCCGGCACGCGCTCTCGGTTACCTCGATCCTCGGCATGGCGCTGCCCTTCGCCGTCGTCCTGGCGGCGATATCCCCGGTTCGGCGCCGCCGTCTCCTCTGGGGCCTTGCCGCCTGCCTGATCATTGCCGGGGCGCTGATCACGCAGCGAAAGTCGGGCGCGGTGGTGCCCGCAATGGCGCTCTTGGTCCTCTTTGTGTTGCGCCCGCGCCAGCTGCTCCGGCTGGCCCCGTTCGGCATCGTCGCGCTTGCCGTCGCGCTGGTGGTCACGCCTGGGATTTTCAGCACCGTTCGCGAGCTCGGCCAGACCAAAGAACAGGACTCGACGGCGGGGCGGACCTCCGACTATCCCGCGGTCATCCCCGACCTCCTTACCCGGCCGATTCTCGGTCGCGGCTTCGGCACGCTGGATTCCGAACGCGTCGACACGTACCGGATCTTCGACAACGAGTACCTCGGGCAGCTTTTCCAGGTCGGCGCGCTCGGGCTGCTCGCCTTCATCGCCCTGATCGTGACTCCACTCTTCGTGGCGCGCTCGGTGCTGCGCTCTGACGATCCCGTGCGCGGTCCGCCGGCGCTCGCCGCCGGTGCGGCGTGCCTCGCCTTCGGCGTTGCCTGCTCGCTCTACGACATCCTCACCTTCCCGCAGGCGCCGTACCTGTTCCTCTTCATGGCGGCGATGTGCACCTGCGCGGCCTCGGTCGAAGTCCCGGCAGGGTGGATGGCGCGGGTGCCGCCCGTAATGCGCCGGGCGGTGACGGCATGAGCGAGGAGCGGCCCGACCTCAGCGTGGTGATCGTCACCCACAACGGGTGCGAGATGGCGCTGCGCACGCTGCGCTCGGCCCGCGCCTCGCTCGGCGGCTTGCGGGCCGAGTGGATAGTCGCCGACAGCGCCTCGACCGACGGCACGCCGGAGGCGATCGAGCGCGAGTTCGGCGACGCCGTCGAAGTGCTTCGCGTCCCCAATCGCGGCTTCGCCGCCGGCAACAACATCGGCATCGCCTGGGCGCAGGGCCGCTACGTCCTCCTGCTCAACCCCGACGTCGAGGTGCTCGAGGGCACCTTCGCCGAGCTGATCGCAGCGCTCGACTCGCGGCCTGACGTCGGCATCGCCAGCGTGATCCAACGCGGCAGCGACGGCGAGCTGCAGTTTTCGATGCGCCGCTTCCCATCGCCCTCTCGGGACCTTGGCGAGTCGCTGTTCGCGGCGCGCTGGCCGGTCTTCAAGTCGATGCAGGAGCTCGTCACCCAGCCGGGGCTCTACCGGCGCGAGACCTCGGCCGATTGGATGGTCGGCGCCTTTCTCTGCGCCCGGGCCGAGGCGATTGCCTCGATCGGCCCGATGGACGAGCGCTTCTTCCTCTACTCGGAGGAGATCGACTGGTGCTTGCGAGCCCACCAGGCCGGCTGGGACGTCCGCCACCTGCCGGCGATGACCGTGACCCACCATGCCGGGCGCCGCGATCGCGGCGACCTGATGGCACAGCTCGCCTATTCGCGTACCCTCTTCGCTCATAAGCACCACGGCACGTTCAGGGCGCTGGGAATCCGTGCAGCGCTAGCCGTCGGTCACGTCTTGCGAATCGTCGCGCGAGTTCCCTTGCTGCCGTTCAGGGCTTCCGCGCGGGAAAGGGCAGCCGCCGAGGCAAGGGCGCTGCGCGTCCTGCTCGGCATGGGCGAGCCGCCGCTGCACGCCGAGCCGCCCGCGCGTCCACCCAGCCCTTCCGCCACCGTCCTCGACGAAGCGAGGTAGATCATCTGCGGCATCGTCGGACAGGCGCGTAGCGACGGCAACCCGGTCGACGGTGAGCTGGTGGCGGCGATGTGCGCCGGCCTCGAGCACCGTGGGCCGGATTCGCGCGGCATTCATCTCGATGGCCCGGTCGGCCTCGGGATCCAGCGGCTGCGCGTGATCGACCTCGCCACCGGCGACCAGCCGGTCTACAACGAGGACCGCTCGGTCGCGGTCGTCCTCAACGGCGAGATCTACAACTACCGTGAGCTGCGCCAGCGGCTCAGCGCCAACGGGCATCGCTTCGCCACCGACGGCGACACCGAGGTGATCGCCCACCTCTACGAGGAGGAGGGCCCCGACTTCGTCAAGTCACTGGCCGGGATGTTCGGCCTGGCGCTGTGGGACGCGAGGCGCGGCGAGCTGTTCGTCGCCCGCGACCGGATCGGCAAGAAGCCGCTCTTCTACGCCGAGCGGGGCGGCACGATCTCCTTCGCCTCGGAGCTGTGGGCGCTGCTGGCCGATGGGGAGATCTCGCGCGAGGTCGACCCGGCCGCCCTCGACCGCTTCTTCACCTACACCTACGTCCCCAGCCCGTTCAGCGCCTTCCGCGCGGTGCGCAAGCTGCCACCGGCGTCAATGCTGCGCTGGCGCGCCGGCAAGACCCGGATCGAGCGCTACTGGAAGGCGGACTTCACCCAGAAGCTCGAGGTGGGGAGCGACGAGGAGGCCGGCGAGCTGGTCCGTGACGCGGTCCGCGAGGCGGTCCGCCGCCGCATGGTCGCCGACGTGCCGCTCGGCGCCTTCCTCTCCGGTGGGGTGGACTCGACCGCGGTGGTCGCGGCGATGGCCGAGCTCTCGACCGATCCCGTGAAGACCTTCTCGATCGGTTTCGAGCAGAACGGCTTCGACGAGCTGCCCTACGCCCGCGACGTCGCCGAGCGCTTCGGCACCGAGCACCACGAGCTGGTCGTGCGCCCCGATGCGGTCGAGCTGCTGCCGAAGCTCACCCGCCACTACGGCGAGCCCTTCGCCGACCACTCGGCGATCCCCAGCTTCTACCTGGCGGAGATGACGCGCAAAGAGGTCACGGTCGCGCTCACCGGCGACGGTGGCGACGAGGTCTTCGGCGGCTACGGGCGCTACGCCCACGGGGCGATGATGCAGCGCCTCGACGCGGTTCCCGCCGGTCTGCGCCGGACCGTCGCCTCGCTGGCGGCGCGAATTCGTCCCAGCGGTGACCTCAACAGCCCTCGCAATCGCCTGCGCCGGGCCTCGGCCCTGTTGCCGCTGGCACCGCAGGACCGCTACGTGCGGGCAATGTCGCGCTTCGGGCTCGATCTACGGGAGGGTCTCTACACACCTGAGTTCAGCGCCTCGCTCGAGGGCTCGGCGGCGGAGACGATCGCCGCGCCCTGGGAGTCCTCGACCGCGCTGAACCCGATCGACCGGATGCTCGACGTCGACCAGCAGACCTACCTTCCCGGCGATCTGCTGACCAAGATGGACATCGCGACGATGGCCTACGGGCTCGAGGCGCGCTCGCCGCTGCTCGATCAGGACCTGATCGCCCTCGGCGCCGCCCTACCGGCCCGCTTCAAGGTGCGCGGGCGCGAGAAGAAGATCGCGCTGCGGGCGGCGCTGCGAGGCGTTGTGCCCGACGAGCACATCGACCGCACCAAGCAGGGTTTCCAGGTGCCGATGGCGGAGTGGTTCCGGACCGACCTGCGCGAGTTGGCGCGGGAGACGCTGCTCGGCAGCGCCGCCGAAGGGCGCGGCTACCTGCGCCAGGACGTCGTCGCCGGCCTGCTGCAGCGCCACCTCGCCCGTGAGGAGGACAACTCCTCGCTGCTCTGGAGCATGCTCAGCTTCGAGCTCTGGCACCGCGAGGTGGTCGAGGGACGATCGAGCGAGGGGAGGGCCCATGCCGTGGCCTGAGAGCGGCTGCCGCATCTTGATCCTGGTCCCGGGCAAGCTGGGCGAGAAGCTCAGTGGGCCCGAGATCCGCGCCGTGCGGCTTGGCCAGGCGCTCGCGGCCGAGCACCGGGTGACCCTGATGGCGCCGAGCGCCGAGGCGGGCGAGCACGAAGGACTCACCGTCGTTCCCTTCTCCCGTCGCCGCCTGCTGCGCGAGGCGCGCCGCCACGACGTGCTGATGGCCTCAACCGTGCCTCCCTTCGCGCTGGCACTGAAGCGCAGCCTGCGGATTGTCGCGATCTCCGACCAGTACGACCCGGTCGAGCTCGAGCTGGGCACGCTCGGCAAGGGTGCCGACCGGGCTCGCGCCACGGCTCGTGCCGCTCGCCGGCTGCAGCTGCGCAGCGCCGACCTCGTCCTTTGCGCCGGCCTGCGTCAACGCGAGCTGCTCGAGGCCGAGATCGAGACCTTTGAGAGCGCCGGCCGGCCGCCCCTCTGCAACGTGCCGTTCGGGATCGACGGTGAGCTGCCGCTCGGCGAGGGCCACCCCTTGCGCGAGCACTTCGAGCAGATCGGAGCGGAGGACAAGGTCGTGCTCTGGTGGGGCAGCCTCTGGCGCTGGCTGGACGCCGAGACGGCGATCCGCGCGATCGCCTCGCTCGCCGATTCCCGTCCCGACATCAAGCTCGTCTTCACCGCTGGCAAGCCGCCCAACGGCGACGCCGAGCGCCACTCCGTGCTCGCCGAGGCAAAGGCGCTGGCAGCGGAGCTTGGGGTTCTCGATCGCTCCGTCCTCTTTCTCGAGGAGTGGGTGCCTTTCGCTCAGCGCGGCGACTACCTCCGGGACGCCGATCTTGGCCTGACCCTCCACCGCGATACCGAGGAGGCGACTCTCGCCGCTCGCGCCCGCTATATGGATTACCTCTCGGCCGGATTGCCGTGCGTGCTCGGTCGCGGCGATGAGACCGCCGAGCGCTTTGAGGAATCCGGCTTCGCGACGCTGGTCGAGGCGGGCTCTCCCGAGGCCACCGCAACGGCGATCGTCAATTTCCTCGATCGCAGCGCGCTGACCGAGGCGACAGCGGCCGGGCATCGGCTCGCCGACGAGTTTCGCTGGCAGCGCGTCGCGGTGCCGCTGCTGATTGCGCTGCGTGAGATCGGGCCGCCGGCGAGCAGTCCGGACGGCTCACGCCAACTGGGACGCACCACCTCGTACTACGCGCGGCGCCTGGTTGACCGCGTCTTGCCCTCGCACTGAGCCAAGCCGCTCAGGGCGCTGTGTAGCCCGCCGCAAAGGGGAGACCGAGCGGCGCGTAGGTCACGGTCCCTTCCCAGCGTGGGGACCAGCGACGCAGCGAGTGCGGTCCGCCCGCCGAGGAGTCGCTGGAGACGTTGTAGTCGTAGGTACCCCACTCGTCGGCCCGTCCCTCGGTGGAGACATCGCCGCCATCTTTGGTGTCGGCGAAGACGTTGTCCTCGACCCGGTAGCCACTGCCCGGAGGGCTGCTCGCTTCGTCGCGGAAGAGGCATCCCCAGCGGCTGCCGACAATCGTGTTGTGGGTGAAGACGAGACCGCTGGATTGGTAGATCTGGCAGGTGTAGCCGCGGCTGTCGTGGTCGAAGAGGTTGTTCCTGACGACAACCTTGCGGAAGGCGCCTTCCTGGAAGAGCAGGCTCTCCTGGGTCCCGGTGTAGCGGGCGACGTTGTTGGTGAAGGCGATGTCCCTGCCGCCGCCGAATATCTGCCAGAGGTCCTGGTGGTCTTCGTGGTCGCCGAGCAGGCTTGGCCCGAGGAAGATGTTGTGGTCCACGACCCAGTGCACCGGGGTGGCCGATTGGATGTAGTCGGACGCCGGGCTTTTGATCGTGTTGGAGCGAATGGTCATGTTGCGGACGTCGCCGACTCCCTCGATCCCGTAGCCATAACCGGTTTCCTGAGTTCCTGTGTAGTCGATGTCATGGATGTTGTTGCCTTCGATCAACACGTTCTCAACCCGCTTGCCGATTCGGTAGTCGCCGAACATGTAAATCCCGTTGGGACCCGTGATGTTGTTGCCGACGAACTGGAGGTTCGAGGCGGAGGGGGAGACGCTGACGCCGCCGGTAAGGCGGAGGGCGACGAAGCGCAGGCCGGAGGGGTCAATCAGGTCGACGCCCTTCACTGTTGCGCGGGCGCCGGGCGCCGAGCGGATCGTCACTGGCGGCGACTTCTTCACTCCGTCCGCTGAGATCGTGTCGTAGCTGCCTCCCCTGAGACAGATAGTCGCGCCGCCACGAGCGACGGAGATTGCGCTCGAAAGGTTGGATCCAGCGTCGAGCGTTTTCGTGCACTGGCCGCCGAGGTCAGGTTTGGCTTCAGCCGGGGAAAAGTTCGGCAGGGAGGGGGAGATCTGCAGCCCAGCTATCGCCAGGACCAGGACTACCGGAAGCCACCAGACGCGCACGAGCGCCATTGTGGCACGGGTATGAAGCGTGACTCCCTGCGGCTAAGGGCTGTAACCCGCGGCAAACGGCAGCCCGAGCGGGTTGTAGTTCGTTGTGTCCGACCAAGAAGGAGACCAATTTCGTACTGAGTGCGTGCCCTCGGCCGAGCTGTCGCTGGAAACGTTGTAGTCGTAGGTGCCCCAGTTTCCGGCGCGCCCCTCTTCGGAGACGTCGACGCTCGCCTCCGTACCAGCGAAAACGTTGTGGTCCACTTCGTAGCCGCTGCCCGGCGGGCTGGTCGCAAGGTCGCGGAAGAGACATCCCCAATGGCTGCCGACGATCGTGTTGTCGCGGAAGATCAGACCGCTGGACTGGTAGATCTGGCAGGTGTAGCCGCGCGAGTCGTGGTCGAAGAGGTTGTTCTCTATGTCGACATCACTGAAGGCGCCCTCCTGGAAGAGCAGGCTCTCCTGCGTTTCGGTATCGCGGGCGACGTTGTTGGTGAAGGTGATGTCTTCGCCGCCGCCGAAGATCTGCCAGAGGTCCTGATGGTCTTCATGGTTGCCCAGCAGGCTCGGCCCGAGGAAGGTGTTGTGGTCGACTACCCAGTTGATCGGCGTCGCGGATTGGATGTAGTCAGAGGCAGGGCTCTTGATCGTGTTGTCGCGGATGGTCATGTTGCGGACCTCTCCGACTCCCTCGATCCCATAGCCGAAGCCGGTGTCCTGATTGCCGCTGTAGTCGAGGTCGTGGATGTTGTTGCCTTCGATCAGTACGTCGCTGATCTGATCGCCGATCCGGTAGTCGCCAAACATGTAGATACCGGCAACGCCGGTGATGTCGTTGTCGATGAACTGGATGTTGCTTCCCGACGGCGTGACGGTGCTGCCACTCGTGATGTCCAAGGCCATGAAGCGCAGGCCGGAGGGGTCGGTAAGGCTGATGCCACCGACCGTGGCTCGGCCGCTTGAACCGGAGCGGACGGTCACCGGTGGTGACTTGTGGGCCCCATCGATCGAGATGCGGCCGTAGCTACCCCCTTCGAGGCAGATCACTGCGCCGCCTGTCGCTCGCGAGACCGCGTCGGCGACGTTCGCTCCGGGGGAGAGGTTGGTAGTGCAGTTGACCGGCAGGTCGGGTTCGGTCACGGTCCAGCTGCGCGTCGCCGGCGAGAGGTCGATATTGCCGGCGGCATCGGTTGCGGCGACCGAGAAAGTGTGTGTGCCGAGCCCCACGGAGCTGTAGGACTTGGGCGAGGTGCAGCTGCTTGCGGGCCCAGAATCAAGAGAGCACATGAAGGTCGAGCCGCTCTCGCTCGAGCTGAAGCTGAAGCTGGCGCTGGTCGAAGTTGTCGTGCTCGCAGGGCCCGACTTGATCGAGGTGTTCGGCGGGGTTGTGTCCGGGGCAGACGCCACGGTCCAGCTACGGGTCGCCGGGGAAGCATCTGTATTGCCGGCGTCGTCGGTGGCTTTTACCGCGAAGGCGTGGGAGCCGACGGCGAGGCCGCTGTAGGACTTCGGCGAGACGCAGCTGCCCCAAGAGCCTGAGTCGAGGGAGCACTGGTAGGTCGAGCCGCTCTCGCTCGAGCTGAATTCGAAGTTGGCACCGGTAGCCGTGGTGGTGCCCGCCGGGCCGGAGCTGATCGTGGTTTCCGGTGGAGTCGTGTCGGTGGGGGGCGGGGGTGTCGTCGCCTGCACGGTCCAACCGCGGGTCGCCGGTGACGCGTCGGCGTTGCCCGCCACGTCGGTTGCTTTCACCGCGAAGGCGTGGGAGCCAACGGCGAGGCCGCTGTATGCCTTGGGTGAGATGCAGGTAGTCCACGACCCTGAATCAAGTGAGCATTGGAAGGTTGAGCCGGCCTCAGTGGAAGTGAAGGCAAAGCTGGCGCCGGTCTCCGCGGTCACGCCAGAGGGGCCGGAGTTGATCGTGGTGTTCGGCGGGGTGACATCGGGAGCGGGTAGCGCCGGCGTGCCCGAGGTCCCGGGCTGAGAACCCACTGGTGACAACACCAAATCGGTTGGGGCAGGTGGGCCCACTGGAGTGCTCATCGGATCGAGTGGATTCGAGCCGGCCGCCACCTCGGTGCCATCGCCGAATCCGTCGCCGTCGGTGTCGAACTCGCGCGGGTTGGTTTGTGTCTGGCGTGACTCGGCCCGGTTGACGAGCCCGTCCCCGTCGGCATCGGCGCCCGGCCTTAAGGAGGGACGCTTGGCGACCCGCGCCGTCCTGAGACCCAGTCTGCCGTGGGCGACCTTGCCGTGAGCAACCCTGTGGAACTTGCCGTTGGCAACTCCGACGTGGGCGACCTTGCCGTGAGCCGCGGCAGCGGCCGGCACCGCCGCTGCCGTCAAGGCAACGAGCAAGACAAGAAGCGACGCCCGTACCCCCCAAGTGGTCCGCACGGACGCGATTCTTGCACTTGTCGCGGTTGGACGCTTGTTCTAGAGAGACCGCTCAGGGGCGGTATCCCGCGGCAAACGGCAGCCCAAGCGGGGTGTAGCTCGTCGTGTCCGACCAAGAAGGGGACCAATTTCGTACTGAGTGCGTGCCGCCGGCGGAGCCATCCTCGGACACGTTGTAGTCGTAGGTGCCCCAGCTGCCGGCCCGACCCTCGGTGGAAATGTCGGAACCTTCGGCGGTGTTGGTGAAGATGTTGTGGTCGATCTGGTAGCCGCTGCCGGCCGAGCTCGAGGCGAGGTCGCGGAAGAGGCATCCCCAGTGGCTGCCGACGACGGTGTTATTGCGGAAGATCATGCCCGTCGATTGGTAGAGCTGACAGGTGTAGCCGCGCGAGTCGTGGTCGAAGAGGTTGTTTTCGATCACGACGTTGGAGAAGGCGCCCTCCTGGAAGAGCAGGCTCTCCTGCGTTTCGGTGTTGCGGGCGACGTTGTTGGTGAAGGTGACGTTCTTGCCGCCGCCGAAGATCTGGACCAGATCCTGGTGATCCTGATGGCTGCCGAGCAAGCTCGGGCCAAGGAACGTGTTGTGATCGATCGTGACCGTGTTCGGCGAGGCGAACTGCAGGTAGTCCGAAGCGGTGCTCTTGATCGTGTTGTCGGTGATCGTGAAGCGCGAGACGCCGTTGGAGGCGGTGACGCCGTATCCGTTGGCCGTTCCCTGATCGCCGCTGTAGTCGAGGTCGTGCAGGTAGTTGCCTTCGAAGAGGACGTCGGTGACTTCAGTGCCGTTGCTCTGCGCCTGGCCGTTGCCGTGGAAGCCGAATGGGCCGACGAATTCGTTGTCGACGAACTGCAGTTTGCTGGCCGGGCCGAGTGCCTCGATCCCGCCGGTGAACTTGAGGTCTTCGAAGCGCAGGTTGGTCGCCTGGTTCAACATCGAGTAGCCGAGGCTGGGCGCGGCGCCCGCGGCCGGCTTGATCGTGACCATGCTCGCCTTGTTGGCTTTGGTGACGTTGACGCTGTAGGAGCCTGTGCTTAGGCAGATCACCGCTCCGCCGCCGGCGGAGCTCACCGCGCTGGAGAGGTTGGCGCCGGAGGCGAGGGTCTGGGTGCAGTTACCGCCGCCGCCACCGGTGCTTTCGCTCTGCACGGTCCAGCTGCGGGTCGCCGGGGAAGCATCTGTATTGCCAGCGTCGTCGGTGGCTTTGACCGAGAAGGCGTGGGAGCCGACGGCCAAGCCGCTGTAGGACTTGGGCGAGGTGCAACTAGTCCAAGAGCCAGAGTCAAGCGAGCACTGGAAGGTCGAGCCGCTCTCGCTTGAGGTGAAGGCGAGGCTGGCGCTGGTAGCCGTGGTTGTGCCCGCCGGGCCGGAGCTGATCGTGGTGTTGGGAGGAGTGGTGTCAGCCGGAGGGGGCGGAGGCGTCGTCGCCTGCACGGTCCAGGCATCCGTTGCCGGCGTTGCATCGGTGTTGCCGGCGGCATCGGTGGCTTTCACCGAGAAGGAGTGGGAACCGACGGCCAAGCCGCTGTAGGTCGTGGCGGAGGTGCAGTCGCTCCAGGAGCTCGAGTCGAGCTTGCAGTCGAATGTCGAGCCGCTCTCCGTTGCGGAGAAGGCGATGCTTACGGTTGTCGAGGTCGTGGTGGCCGGAGGCCCGGAGGTGATCGCCGTATTAGGGGCGGTCGTGTCGGCCGGAGGTGGGGGCGTAACTGCCTGCACGGTCCACCTGCGAGTCGCCGGCGAAGCATCGGTATTCCCCGCTGTGTCGGTGGCTTTCACCGCGAAGGTGTGAGGGCCAGCGGCTAGACCGCTGTATGCCTTGGGCGAGAGGCAGGTAGCCCAAGCGCCCGAATCAAGTGAGCATTTGAAAGTCGAGCCGCTCTCGCTGGAGGTGAACGCGAAGCTGGCGGCGGTCGAAGTGGTCGTCGCCGAGGGGCCGGAGCTGATCATCGTGGCGGGCGCAGTCGTATCAGCCGGGGGCGGAGGGGTGGGGGGAGTAACGACGGGCGGAGGTGCGGGCGGGCCGGCGGGCTTGCTGGCGCGGCTGCGTGGATCTGTTCCGGCAGCCACCTCGGCGCCGTCACCGAAGCCGTCGCGGTCGGTATCGAACCTTCTCGGGTTCGTTCTTGTGACGTGTTCCTCGGTCCAACTACTGAGCCCGTCTCGATCGGGGTCGGCCGGGCGGGAAAATGTTTTCGTCGGGATCGCTTTCGTAGATTTCTTCGGGACGCTCCTCGACTTCGCACGCTTTGTCACAGTGACAGCCTGGGCCGCCTTCACGTTATGACTCCCACGGCTCTGTCCCGCGGCAACCGACGGGGCAATGAGCAGGGCGACCGCGGCGATGGCGATCGCAAAGTGGGAGATGGACGGGGCGAATGTATGAGAAAGCTTGCGCATTGGACCCCTTATCGGTGAGGGTGAGGCCGGCTCAACTCCGGATGGCCGTCTACTGGACGAAGGTCTGAGCATGGCTGTGGACTACCCAGTTTTTTGGGTCGCAAGCACCAGACGAAAGCTCGAGCAGTGGATCTACGTTTCTTAGGGAGATGCGTAGACACATCCATCGGCTCCGCAGACTGCTCCCGCTTTCGCTGCGCTGTGCGCTTCAAGAGCACTCCCCAAGCCGATCGCGGCGCTGGCGCGAACTTCCCGGAATCGAGCGCGTCGCGCCGGGCGGAGGGGTGGCGGTGCTGACCTTTGACGATGGCCCAGATTCGTCCCCAGAGGGAACCGCGGCCGTCCTCGATGCCCTGGACGCCGCCGGCGCCAAAGCGACCTTCTTCATAGTCGGAGAGCAGATCGCCGATTCACCCGGCCTGGCCACCGAAATACTCGCTCGTGGCCACGAGATCGGCGTTCATGGACAGCGTCACTTTCGTCACGACCGGGTGCCCAGCACTGAGTCGGCGGCGGACATCGAGGCGGGCCATGCGGCGGTAGCGGCTATTCCCGGCGCCAACCCACGCTTTTACCGGCCGCCCTACGGCAAGCTCTCGACGGCGGGTGCGGAGACCTGTCGGCGACTCGGCCTCGAGGTCGCGTACTGGTCGACCTGGGGACTGGACTGGGAGCCACTACCCGGCGAGCGCATCGCCCGCCGGGTGAACCGCGACCTCGACGACGGCTCGATCGTCTTGCTGCACGACTCCGCGCGGTATGCGGTGCGGCCAAGCGCCTTGGAGACCGCGCGGGCAGTCGAGGCGATCGGGGTGCGCGCCACGGAGCTCGGCCTCGATCTCGTCACTCTTGGCGAGGCCTGCGGCGTGCGGCCGCCGGCACAGAGCTCGGCGGTATGAGCGTGTCGAGGAGTGGCTCTGGAAAGGTCTTGATCGTCGCCTCGCCGGGCGGCCACATGCTGCAGATGCTCGCCCTGAAACCCGCCTGGGGCGACATGGATCGGACCTGGGTCACCCTGCGCTCGACCGACGTCGAGTACCTGCTCAAGGACGAGGACGTGATCTATGGCCACGGGCCGACCCCGCGCGACGTCGGCAACTTCTTCCGCAACCTGCGCCTGGCATGGCGGGTCCTGCGTGAGCAGAACCCGAGCGTGATCGTGTCCACGGGCGCCGGCCTGGCGCTCCCGTTCTTCCTCCTCGGTCGCCTGCAGCGCCGTCGGCTCGTCTACGTCGAGTCGATCACGCGAGTCGAGAAGCTGGCCCTGACGGGAAGGTTGGTCTACCCGCTCGCCACCTCCTTCTTCGTTCAGTGGGACTCGCTGTCGCATCTGCCCCGGGCCCGCTTTCACGGGAGCATCGCGTGATATTCGCCACCGTGGGGTCGACCCAGATCCCCTTCGAGCGGTTCATGCGCGCTCTCGAGGCGCTTCCCGGCGACCAGCTCCTGGTCCAGCACGGGCCCGTCCCGCCTCCCCCCGGCGCGGCGCGGGCAAACGCGTTCATGCAGTTTCCCGAGATGATCGAGAGCATGGAGGCCGCCGATGTCGTGGTCTGCCATGCGGGTGCCGGCAGCATCCTTTGCGCCTTGCGCGCCGGCCACACGCCGGTGGTAGTTCCTCGTCTGAAGCGCTACGAGGAGACCGTCGACGATCATCAGGTCGAGTTCAGCCGGGCACTCGCCGCCGAGGGAAAGGTGATTTCCGTCGAGGATCTGGATCTCCTCAGGGAGGCGGTTGAGACTGCTCCGGCGCGATGCCGTGCAGAGGAGCGAAGCGGGCTCTTGCCGATCCAGGCCGCCGTCCGTGAAGCGCTGCTCGCCTCTCCCGGCTTCGCCTGAATCCTCAGGCAGTTGTAAGAGCCTCGCGAATTGCTCGCGAGGCCTCGGCAACCTGTTCGTCACTGAGCGCGGGTCCCATCGGCAGCGCCAGCGATTCGGCGGCGGCGGACTCGACCCCGGCGAGCGAAACCCTGAGCGTGAACTCGCGCAGCGCCGGCTGGCGGTGAAGCGGAATCGTGTAATAGGCGCGGGCGCCGACGCCGGCAGCCGCTAGTTGCTCCGCGAGCCGATCTCGCTCGGCACAGCGGACGACGTAGAGGTGGTAGCAGGACTCCCCGCCCTCGGTCTCGGCCGGGAGCTGGACCGCATCGGCGAGCCCGTTCTCCGCATAGCCCGCGGCCACGCGCCGGCGTGACTCAGTCCAGCCGGCGAGGTGGGGGAGGAGCACCCGCAGGCCGGCGGCCTGAATCTCGTCGAGGCGCGAGTTGTAGCCGACCTCCGTGTGCAGCTCCTTGTCCTCAGAGCCGTGAAAGCGCAGCGTGCGCGCCATCGACGCGACCTCGTCGTCATTGGTGACGATCGCGCCGCCATCGCCGAACCCGCCCAGGTTCTTGGAGGGAAAGAAGCTGAAGGTGGCAGCGTCGCCCAGGGCGCCGGCCATCCCGCCGTTCAGCTTGGCACCGGCGGCCTGGGCGGCGTCCTCGAGCAGGCGCAATCCATGCGCCGAGGCAAGCTCTTGCAGCTCGCCCATCGGAGCGGGGTTGCCATAAAGGTGCACCGGAACGAGCGCCTTTGTGCGAGGGCCGATCGCCGGCTCCGCGGTGGCCGCGGTCATGTCGAACGTGTCCGGATCGACGTCGCAGAGCACCGGGGTCGCGCCGGCGTTGACCACCGCCTCGGCTGTCGCGTAGAAGGTCAGGGCCGGCACGACGACCTCGTCGCCGGGCCCGACCCCGAGCGCGCGCAGGGCGATCGTCAGAGCGTCGGTGCCGTTGGCGACGCCGACGCAATGGCGGGCACCCAGGAACGCGGCGAACTCCGACTCGAAGGCCTCGACCTCGGGACCGAGGATGTACTGCCCGGAGCGCAGGACCTCGTTCTGGCGTGCCGCGATCTCCTCGAACAGCGGCTCTAGAACCGGCCTGATTGCAAACAGCGGAACGCTCACGCGCCCCGACCCCCGGTCGCTGAACGACTCAACGCCAGCGCTCCAGCAAATCCTCGTCTGGGACCTCGCGCACACTGCGCCCCGGCACGCCCATGACGACGCTGCGCGGGGCGATATCGGCGACGACAACCGCACCCGCGGCGACAAAGGCCTCTTCGCCGATCTCGATCGCCGGACAGACGACGACACCGGCGCCGACCCGGCAGGCGCGGCGCAGCAGCGGCCCTTCGAGCTCGAACTCCGCTGGATGGCGATCCATCGTGTTGTCGTTGGCGAGGGTGACGCCGGGCCCGACGAAGACGTCGTCCTCGATCACCGTGCCGGCGGACAGATAGCAGCGCGCCTGCACGCTGGAGCGCTCGCCGACCGTGACCCCGGGGTCGACGGAGCTGAGGCTGCCAATCGTCGCGCCCGGGCCGATCTTCGCCCCGTCCCGAATCTGCGCGTGATCTCCGATCCGCGCGCCGGCGCCGATCTCAACCCCGGCGTGGATGATCACGTGGCCGCCGATCAGAACGTCCGGGCCGATCTCGACCCCGGCGCCGAGCAGCAACCCAGGCGCCAGGTCGGAAGGTTGAAGAGCCGCCCCGCTCACGGCGTGGGTGCCTTGAATTGTTTGGACCGGGCGATGATTGGCGGCATGCTAGCGGCGTCTCGCGACGCAAGCTGCGCGTGGCACGCACCGTTGTGTGTGCATGAAGATCGGAATCGTTGGACTTGGATATGTAGGCCTACCACTTGCGGTCGCTTTCGCTGAGGCGGGACACGAGGTCGTCGGCCTCGACTCGGACTCGCGCAAGGTGGAGGGGATCAACGCCGGCAAGAGTCACATCGAGGACATTGCCGACGCCACCCTCGCCCCGCTTGGGGAACGCCTGCGTGCCAGCGCCAACCAGGCCGACTTGGCCTCCTGCGAAGCGGTGGTGATCTGCGTGCCAACACCGCTGACCGGTTCGCGTGAGCCCGACCTCACCTACCTGCTCGACTCCGCCACGGCGCTCTCGGGCGTGCTGCAGCCCGAACAGCTGGTGGTGCTGGAGTCGACCACCTATCCAGGGACCACCCGCGAGCGGCTGCTGCCGATCCTTGAGGAGTCGGGCATGGCCGCGGGCCGTGACTTCCACATCGCCTTCTCGCCGGAGCGGATCGACCCCGGCCGCACCGACTACACGGTGAAGACCACGCCGAAGCTCGTCGGCGGCATCACTCCCGCCTGTGCCGAGCGCGCTCGCGAGCTCTACTCGCTGATCTGCGACGAGGTCGTCGTCCTCTCCAGCCCGGAGACCGCCGAGCTCTCCAAGCTGCTCGAGAACATCTTTCGCTCGGTCAACATCGCCCTGGTCAACGAGCTGGCTCAGCTCTGCGACCGGCTCAGCATCGACGTCTGGGAGGTGATCGACGCCGCCTCGACCAAGCCCTTCGGCTTCATGCGCTTCGATCCCGGTCCCGGCATGGGCGGGCACTGCCTGCCGGTCGACCCGTTCTACCTCGCCTTCAAGGCCCGCGAGCACGATTTCTACCCCGAGTTCATCGAGCTCGCCGGCAAGGTCAACCAGACCCAGCCCGCCTTCTGCGTGGAACGGATCGAGCGCGTCCTCAACGAAGCGGCCAGGCCGATCAACGGATCTCGGATCCTGATCTTGGGCATGAGCTACAAGGCCGGCGTCGGCGACATCCGCGAATCGCCCTCGCTGAAGATCGCCAAGCAGCTGATCGACCTCGGCGGCGACGTCTCCTACCACGACCCCCACGTCCCCGAGATTCCCGCGCTCGGACTGAGCTCGGTCGACTTGGATGAGGCATTGGCCTCCGCCGACCTCGCCGCGATCGTCACCGCCCACCCCAGCGTTGACTACGAGGAGGTTGTTTCCTCGGTGCCGATGGTCGTCGATTTCAGGGGCGTGACCCGGGGCATCGAGGCGAAGAACCTGGTCAGGCTCTGAGCTTCAGGAGATGACCGTCAGCGCGCCTGGCCTGGCCCGCAGCTCCAGCCGCGTCTTCTCACCGATGTAGTCACCGTCGACCTGGACCGGGAAGGGGCGGGGAAAGTCATCCTTCGTCTTCGAGATCGAGGCGATGGTCGCCTCGGTAACGGCGTCGAACTGCTCGATTTGGCGGTGGCGCGCGGCGGGTCGCTGCTCGCTGAAGAGGCGCGACATCAGGGTCGGCATGTCGCGCTGGGTGGCGCGCTTGAGGACGCCGACGGCAAGCGTCCCGTCGTCGATCTCGACGCCCTCGCAGACGCGCACCGGGCGGCTGGCAAAGTAAGTGAACGGGTCGGAGTTCTGGGTAAGGGCGGTGACGCCTTCGGCCGAATCGCCGCCGCCCGTCTCGACCTGAAGGCGGACGGGGTTGACCAGGTAGGAGCGGTAGAAGGCCGAGATCGCCGCCCAGCTGAAGTAGTACGGGCCGGCGGTCGACTTCAGCCTCGGATGGGCGTCGACCCGCTTGACCACGGTCGCGTCGATCCCCGCTCCGCAGGAGAAGACGAAGTAGCGGTCGTCGGCGGTGCCGAGATCGATCCGCCGCGGTTGCCAGTCATCGGCCACCGCCAGCAGATGCTCGGTCGCGTCGACGACGTCGTTGGGGATGCCGAGCGTGCGGCAGACCACGTTGGTCGAGCCGCCCGGCAGCACTGAGACCGGCACGTCGGTTCCGGCGAGGCCGTTGACGACCTCGTTCAGCGTGCCGTCGCCGCCGAAGGCAACGACCACGTCATAGCCGTGGTCGCGCACCTCGCGCCCGATCTCGGTCGCGTGGTTCTGCGCCTCGGTCGAGACGGTTTCGACCTCATAGCGCCCCTGCAGCGCGTAGACGACCAGATTCTTCAGCCGATCCGAGACCGTCGTCGCGTAGGGGTTGACGATGATCAACATCCGCTTCTTGGCGGAGCGGCGGGGTAGGCGTGAGCGGATCGGTCGGTTCATGCGGTGACTGGCGGCAGCGTATTGCGATCGTGCGCCAGCACGGCTCTAGGGTTGCGGTCATACCCCAGCACGGCTCTAGGGCTTTCCGAAGGAAAATTTGATCAGTCTGTCTTCTTGTGGTACGACGATCCGACCAGGCGGGCCACCCTTGAACAGGGCTCGCCGCGCACCTGGCCGAAGATGGTCGGGAGGGAGAGTCATGAGGATCCCACTTTGCGTGGTCGTGGCGGCGTTGCTCGGCATGCTCGCGTTTGCAGCCGTTCCCGCTGCCGCCACCACGTACCACATCAAAAGCTGCATGAAAGAAACCGAAGAATGTAAAACCGCCACTGCCGGGAGCGAATTTGAAATCACCTCCAAAGAATTCGTCCTCGAAGCCGAAGGGAAAGTGGACGACAAATGCAATGTGACCTTAAAAGGGAAAGTGGTCGACGCCACGACTGAAAAATCCGGCGACGCGATGGAAATGTCGATAACCAGCGCCAAATTCACTGAATGCACGAATGGCGCGGTGGAACCGAGTGGCCTGCCGTGGAAAGAGGCTGTCGACGCGACCGAATATGAATCAGCGGGTTCGCTCGAGATCCCGATGAAATTCACCAAAGGCGGCTGCCTCTACGAAACCACGGCGATCGTCGACACCGTCTTACAGTTCATTATCAACAAACCTGGCTCCTCGGAAATCATCGACAAAGGCGGGGTCGTGAGGGTCACGGGGAAATGCAAATTGTTATTGACGGTCTTCCAGAGGGACTTCGTGCGCCTACTCGGCGACGCGAACTTACCCGGCGCCGACAACCTGATGATTGGCTAGCGACCTCGGACTAAGCGTTGATCCGCTACGGGGCAATTGCCTCGTAGCGGATCACGTCCCCGTCGTTGGCTTCCCGCACCCGATCCTCGTTGACCAGCAGGTCGGCGTGGCCGATCACCTCGGAGAGGGTGAGGAAGGCTTGGGTGACGGCGACGTTGCCCCAGATCGACTGGGCGATCTCGAAGCCGCTGCGCGGCTCTTCGGCGATCAGCTTGTAGATCTTCTCCTTGCGCCGTTCGTGCTTGGCGATGCGGTCGTCGATCAGGGCGACGTGGTCGACGATCGGCTCGCCATGGCCGGAGAGGACGATCTCGGCCGGCATCTCGCGCGTCGCGAGCATCGACTCGATATAGGTAACTAGCGCCTGCGGGCGCTGGCTCGAACCGTCGAGAGGGCGACTGATCAGCGGGTTGGAGGAGATGTGGGCGATCAGGTGATCGGCGGCGATCAGGATCTTGCGATCCTCGTCCCAGAAGACGGTGTCGGAGGGGCTGTGGCCGGGACGGTGGATCGCCTGCAGGGTGCGATCGCCGAACGAAAGCACCTGGCCGTCCGCGAGCGGCTCGGTCACCTCGACGTGCGAGCCCCAGCCGCGGAAGCTGCGCGAGACGCTGCGCAGCGCCACCGTCACCTCCTCCGGGATGCCGTTGCGGATCATCAGCTCGACCGCGAAATGGTCCTCAGCCTCGGCGTCCTCGTCGAAGTTGGCCAGCCGCTCGCTGGCGATGCCGAGCGCGGCGACCCTGGCACCGGAGCGCTGGACGACGATCTCGGCCAATCCCAAATGGTCGATGTGCTGGTGGGTGATGACCAGCAACTCGAGGTCCTCGATCGAGTGACCGTGAGCGGCCAGCTGCGACTGCAGCTCGTCGAGCGCCTTGCCCGAGTTGGGCCCGGTGTCGACCAGGGTCAGCGGCTCGTCCTCGATCAGGTAGCAGTTGACCCGCCCGACCGCGAAGGGGGTCGGAATCCGCAGGCAGTGGATCCCGGCCAGCGCCGCCTGCTCCAGCGCCTGCTCGGGAGTGAGCGTCACGCCCGAATCAACCCGAGCACCTCGTCGCGCTTGGCCTCCATGTCCTCGCGCGAGACCAGCGACTCGAGGTTGAGCCTCAGTAGCGGCTCGGTATTGGAGGGCCGCACGTTGAAGTGCCAGTCCGGGTAGTCGACCGAGACCCCGTCGAGGGTCGTCTGTTCCCCGTCGGAGTAGCGCTCGGCGATCTCGGCCATCTTCGCCTCCTGGTCGGCGACCTCGGAGTTGATCTCGCCGGAGATGAAGTAGCGCGAGCGAAACTCGGCCATCAGCTCGCCCAGCGAGCGCCCGTCGACCGAGAGCAGCTCCAACACCAGCAGCGCCGGGATCGTGCCCGAGTCGGCGTTCCAGAAGTCGCGGAAGTAGTAGTGGCCGGAGACCTCGCCGCCGAAGACGGCGCCCTCCTCGCGCATGCGCCGCTTGAAGAAGGCGTGGCCGACTCGGGAGAGGTCCGAACGGCCGCCTTCAGCGGCGACCAGGTCCGGCACGGCACGGCTCGAGCGCGGGTCGTAGAGAATCGTCGCGCCAGGATTCTTCGCCAGCGCGGCGCGGGCGAGCAGGGCGCAGATGAAATCGCCGTCGCAGAACTCGCCGCTGCCGTCGATGAAGAAGCAGCGGTCGGCGTCGCCGTCCCAGGCAATGCCGAGGTCGGCGCCGGAGGCCCGCACTCGATCGATGATCATCCGCCGGTTCTCCTCCAGCAGCGGGTTCGGTTCGTGGTCGGGGAACTCGCCGTCGGGTTCGAAGTACATCTCCTCGAGCTCGAGTCCGAGCTTGCCCAGGATCGGGCCGACCATCGGGCCCGACATTCCGTTGCCGCCGTCGACCACGACCTTCATTGGCTTCACCTTGGCCGAGTCGATGAAAGAAAGGGCGCTGGCGCGGTACTCCTCCCAGATGTCGACCTCCTCGAAGGAGCCGCCGCCGGGAGCGTGGCCGAGACCCGCTTCGATCTCCTTGCGGACGTCGCCGATCCCGGCTTCGCCGGAGAGGGGGAGGGCGCCCTCGCGGACCAGCTTCACCCCGGTGTAGGCCTTGGGGTTGTGCGAGGCGGTGACCATCGCGCCGCCGTCGAGCTCCCGCGAGCCGACCAGGTGGTAGAGCATCTCGGTGGCGACCATGCCGGCGTCGATCACGGTCGCGCCCTCGAAGATCAAACCGTCGCGCAGCTCGGCCGCCATCTCCGGCGCGGTTAGGCGCATGTCGCGGCCGAGGCCGACGCGGAGCTCGGAGGGCTGCTTGCCACGCAGGCGCGCCAGCACCCTGGCGAAGGCGCGCCCGATCGCGTGCGCCGTGGTCTCGTCCATCTCGGAGCCGTAGAGACCGCGGATGTCGTATGCCTTGAAGATGCCGGCCGGGGCCAGGATCGGTTGCTCGCTCAAAATGCTCCCTTCAGAGCCTCGTAGCTCTGCTCGAGGGTCTGCGGCATCACCCGGGTATCGGCGATCACCGGCATGAAGTTGGTGTCGCCGCCCCAGCGTGGAACCACGTGCATATGTATGTGGTGCTCGACCCCGGCGCCGGCGACGCGGCCCTGGTTGAAGCCGACGTTGAAGCCGTGCGGGCTGTAGACGTCCTCGAGCCGGCTCATCGCCAGCTGCGCGAAACCCATCATCTCGGCAACGGTCTCCGACGGCAGCTCCTGAATCCGGCCGATATGGGCGTAAGGAGCGACCATCAGGTGGCCGTTGGTGTACGGGAAGAGGTTGAGGATCACGAAGCTGCGCTCGCCGCGATGGACGATCAGCGTCGCCTCGTCGTCGTCCGCCGCCGGCTTGGCGCAGAAGATGCACTCCTCCTCGTTGTCCTTCGCCGCGTCCTTCACGTAGGCGAGGCGCCAGGGCGCCCAGATCCGAAAGTTGGCCACAAGTCGGGCAGGCTACAGCCAGCCTCGCCTGCGGAAGTAGGCGACCATGCCGACCAGGATCGCCAGCATCGCGCCGACCACGATCCAGAAGGCGACAATGCTCTGCTCTCCGGGCACCCGGGAGTTCATGCCCCAGACGCTGGCGATCAGGGTCAGCGGCAGGACGATGACGCTGATCGAGGTGAGCACGCGGAGGATGTCGTTAACCCGATGGGAGATCACCGACTCGTTGGTCTCGGCCAACGCCTCGACCACCTCCTTGTAGTTCTCGAGCATGTCCCAGATCCGCTCGTGGGCGTCGACGATGTCGTCGAAGTAGATCTCGAGGTCGAGGTCGGTGGCGAGGTAGCGCTGCTTGACCCGCTCCAGGTCGCGCAGCACCGGCCGCTGCGGGCGGATCACCTTGCGGAAATTGATGATCTCCTGCTTGACGTTGGAGATGTCGCGCACGACCTCCTCGGAGCGGCCCTCGAAGATGTCGTCCTCGAGCGCGTCGAGCTTGTTGCCGATCTTGCGCAGCATCGGGAAGCAGTAGTCGAAGCTGTCGTCGACGAGGCGGTAGAGCAGGTAACCGGAACCGCGCGAGAAGAGCTGCTCGCGCAGCTCCTCCTTTGCCCGGCAGCGCTCGAAGAGGTACTCGACCGGCTGCAGAGGCTGGTTCGGGATTGTCACCACGTAGCCGGGGCCGACGAAGAGGTCGAGCTCGCCCGTGCCCAGCCGCCCGGCGGCCGGATCGAAGACGGGGAAGTGGAGGACGATGAAGAGGTAATCGTCGTAGACGTCGATCTTCGGCCGCTGGTTGCGCGAGAGCACGTCCTCGAGGTCGAGCGCGTGGAAGTCGAAGTTCTCCTCCAGCCAGGTTCGCTCCAGGGACCCAGGCCGCTCGATATTGACCCAGCGCAGGCCGGAAGCGTCGATCTGCTCGACCCTGGGCGTCTGCGGTTCAGCCGGCGTCGCCGGAGAGATGAGCTCGTCGCGCCGGCCGACGCGTCGCAGCCTCGGCTTCGGAAGGTTCGGCATCGTTCACGCTCATCGTCTCGTCAGGCATAGCCGCACAAGATTAACCGTCAACCCCGGCATTGGCCGGCCGGGAATGCCCCTGGTAAGGTTCATGCCTACATAAGCGCCACATCTAGAGGGGTGGAGGGACTGGCCCGTTGAAACCCCGGCAACCGCCCCGGACCGTCAGGTTCGGGGGAGGTGCCAACTCCAGCAGGTCTCGCGACCTGAAAGATGTGGGGAAAGTCCGATCGGACCTCTGCCCCACAAAAGGCGGAGGTTTTTTTGTTGGCGGTAACAAAAAGGAAGATCGGATGGCAATAGAGAGCCTGAAGTGCAAGGAGTGCGGGGCGACGTACGACCTCGGCGCTCATTTCGCCTGTGAGAACTGCTTCGGCCCGCTCGAAGTGGCGTACGACTACTCGGCGCTGGAGCCGGCGGAGACCAAGCGCAAGATCCAGGCCGGGTCGCAGGGAATTTGGCGCTACGCCGACTTCCTGCCCTTCGAGGGGCGCCCCGGCGACCCGCTCGAGCCCGGCCTGACGCCGCTGCTGCGGGCCGACCGGCTCGCCGAACGCCTCGGGGTCGACGCCGAGATCTGGATCAAGAACGACGCCGCCAATCCCACCCACTCCTTCAAGGACAGGGTGGTCGCCGTCGCCGTCGCCAAGGCGCAGGAGCTGGGCTTCGACACGGTCGCCTGCGCCTCCACCGGCAACCTCGCCAACGCCGTCGCCGCCCACGCCGCCGCCGCCGGGCTCAAGTCCTACGTCTTCGTCCCCGCCAACCTCGAGGAGCAGAAGCTGCTCGCCACCGGCATCTATGGCACCAACCTGGTTGGCGTGCGCGGCAACTACGACGACGTCAACCGGCTCTGCACCCAGCTCGCCGAAACCCGGCCCTGGGCCTTCGTCAACGTCAACCTGCGCCCCTACTACGCCGAGGGCTCGAAGACCCTCGCCTACGAGACGGCCGAGCAGCTCGGCTGGGAGCTGCCCGACCGCGTCGTCTGTCCGATCGCCTCGGGCTCACTCTTCACCAAGGTCGGCCGCGGCTTCCAGGAGTGGCTGGACATCGGCCTGGTCGAGGGCGAGCTGCCGGTCTTCAACGGTGCCCAGGCGGAGGGCTGCAGCCCCGTCGCCACCGCTTTCGCCGAAGGCTGGGACGTCTGCAAGCCGCAGCGGCCGGAGACGATCGCCAAGAGCCTGGCGATCGGCGACCCCGCCGACGGCCCCTACGCGGTCGAGCAGGCGCGGCGCACCAAGGGCGGGGTCGACTCGGTCACCGACGCCGAAATCCGCGACGGGATCAGCCTGCTGGCCGAGACCACCGGGATCTTCACCGAGACCGCGGGCGGGGTCACGATCGGCGTGCTGAAGAAGCTGGCCGAACGCGGCGAGATCGCCTCGGGCGAGCGCGTCGTCGTCTACATCACCGGCGAGGGACTGAAGACCCTCGACGCGACCCGCGATAGGTTCCGCATGCACGAGATAGACCCCGACCTCGACAGCTTCGAGTCCGAGTTCCGCCAGGAGGTAACCGTCTGATGTCAGTCACCGTGAAGATCCCGACCCAGCTCCGCGCGGCGACCGGGGGAGAGGCCGAGCTCGACGTCTCCGGCTCCACCGTCGGCGAGGTCCTCGACGCCGTCTTCGAGGCCCACGGCACCCTGCGCGAGCGGATCACCCAGGACGGCGACCTGCGCCGCTTCGTCAACGTCTACGTCAGCGGCGAGGACATCCGCTTCCAGCAGGGTCTCGAGACCCAGATCGACGACGGCGCCGAGGTAACGATCCTCCCGGCCGTCGCGGGTGGCTAAGCCACCCGTCGTCATCCTCTGCGGGGGCCGCGGGACCAGGCTGCGCGAGCAGACCGAGAGCGTGCCGAAGGCGCTAGTAGAGATTGGCGGCCGGCCGATCCTGTGGCACGTAATAGGGATATACGCGGCGCAGGGATTCGAGCGGTTTCTGCTCGCCACCGGATATCTGGGTGAGATGGTCGAGGAGTTCGTCGCGGCGAAAGACTGGCCTGGCAAAGTGGCGATCGAATGCGTGGATACGGGTCTCGATACACCGACCGGTGGCCGGATCGCTCAGCTCGGTGAGCGACTCGGTGGCGGAACCTTCTGCGCCACCTACGCCGACGGGGTCGCCGACATCGACCTTGACGCGCTGCTCGAGTTCCACCGCGAGCAGGGGGCACTCGGAACGGTGACGGTCGTGCAACCGCACCTCCAGTGGGGGGTGGCGGAGATCGGGGGCGATGGCAGGGTCGAAGGCTTCATCGAGAAGCCGCGCAGCTCGCACTGGATCAACGGCGGCTTCTTCTGCTTCGAGCCCGGCGCGCTCGATTACCTACCCGACGACAGCGTGCTCGAGCGCGAGCCACTCGAACGACTGGCGGCCGACGGTCAGCTCAGCGCCTATCGGCACGGCGGCTTTTGGGACTGCATGGACACCTACAAGGACGCGGTCGTGCTCAACGATCTCTGGTCTTCGGGTGACGCACCTTGGCCTGCCTTCACCGATGCGAGAGTTGACCCACCTATAGCGGGGTCAACTCTCGCTTCGGTGCCCAGGAGCCGCCGGTGAGGTCCCTGGTCACCGGCGCCCATGGCTTCGTCGCCTCGCACCTGGTGGGCGCGCTACTCGAACGCGGAGACGAGGTGCGAGTGCTCGACCGGCCCGACCCGCGCCTTGCCGACGTCGGCGGGCCGCGCCGCTCCGGCCTCGACCTGCTCGGCCTGCGCGACCAGGTCGAACTGGCCGAGGGCGACCTGCGCGACGCCGACTCGGTCTCGGCGGCCGTCGCGGGCTGCGACTCGGTCTTCCACCTGGCCGCCCAGACGATCGTCGGCGTCGCCAGGGACTCGCCGCTCGACACGCTCGAAGTCAACGTGCGGGGCGCCTGGAACGTCTTCGAGGCCTGCCGTGAGCATGGCGCGTCGCAGGTCGTCTTCGCCTCCTCCGACAAGGCCTACGGCTCCAGCCCGGAGCTCCCATACCGCGAGGACTTCCCGCTGCGGGCTGCCAACACCTACGACGCAAGCAAGGCAGCGGCCGACATCGTCGCTCGCAGCTACGCCGCCACCTACGGCTTGCCGCTGGCCGTCACCCGCTTCGCCAACATCTACGGCGGCGGCGATCTCAATTTCTCGCGGCTGATCCCCGAGACCACGATCGCCGTGCTCGACGGCCGCCCACCGGTGATCCGCTCCGATGGCAGCCCGGAGCGCGATTTTCTCCACGTGGATGACGCCGTCTCGGCTTACCTCGCGATCGCCGGGGCGCTTGATGCCGACGGTACGCGGGGGGAGGCATTCAACGCCGGCGGCGAGCGGCCGCACTCGGTCCGCGAGGTCGTCGATTTGATCGCGGCCGCCGCCGGAGCCGGCATCGAACCCGAATACCTGGGCTCGGGCACGCCGGACGGGGAGATCGACCGCCAGTACGTCGACTCGACCAAGCTGCGCGAGCTGACCGGCTGGCGCCCCGAGGTCGATCTCGCGACCGGCATCGATCGCACCCTCGATTGGTACCGGGCCCACCCGGAGGCTCGGCCTGCAAAGGTTTCCGTCTAATCATGTGCGGGCGATTCACGGTCACTGCCAAAGACACGAAAACGATCGCCGACAAGTTCCAGGTCGAGCTGGAGAAGGCGCTGGAGCGGAACTCGGCCGGGCAGGCACCGCCGCCCTCGAAGGAGCGGGCGAAAAAAGTCGAGTCGGCACTGGGACGGTTCAACGTGGCGCCGACCCAGGAGATTCTCACCGTGCGTTCCTCGCCGGACCCCGACGAGGCCGCCCGCGGCGAGCGCGAGGCTCGGCTGATGCGCTGGGGCCTGGTGCCGCGCTGGGCCAAGGACCTCAAAGTCGGCTACCGGATGATCAACGCCAAGGCCGAGAACCTCACCTCAAGCCGCGCCTACTCGCCCCTGGTCGGCAAGTTCCGCCATCGCTGCTTGATCGTCGCCGACGGCTTCTACGAGTGGATGGTGGCGGAGGATCCGAAGCAGCCGCGCCAGCCCTGGCGCTTCACCGTCGACGGCGGCGAGCCGTTCGCCTTCGCCGGCATCTGCACCCGCAAGGAGTGGGAGGACCCCGAGGACCGCGGTTTCGACGACGGTTGGCTCTACAGCTGCACGATCGTCACCACCACGCCGAACGAGCTGGTCGCCAAGGTCCATGACCGGATGCCGGCGATCCTGCCGAGCCCGGAGGCCGAAGCGGCCTGGCTGCGGCCCGACCTCGAGCTGGAGGACGCGATCGCGATGTGCGGGCCGCTGCCGGCCGACCGGATGGACAGCGCCCCCGCCAACCCGAAGCTGAACAAGGTCGGCAAAGGCAGCGAGGAAGGCCCCGAGCTGCTTGTCGCGCCCTAACCCGGCAGGGAGCCCGCGGTGCGGACCGTTGCCGAGCCGGCCGCGTTCTCGACCGTGCAGGACATGCGGGCGGCGGGCTTTGCCGTCGTGCGCCAGATCGAGACGAAGGGCAATTCCAGGTCCTGCTTAGGACGGCCGCTCGGCAGTCCCAACTTCCAGACCTGCTGCCCGACCCGATAGGGCGGCCACTCGACGACGATGCCTTTCTCGGTCGTGTAGCGCTTGCCGAACACGTCGCTGACGTCGACCGAGGCGAGTTCGGTGCTGTGCGAGCTGAACTCGACCAGCGAGGTTTCCGGCGTGTCCTGTTCGAAGAGGTCTTCGCTGGAGCGCGGGTAGGCGGCGCGGCTCTTATGGGTTTGGGCGATGAGGGTCCGCTGCGGCACGTGCGTCGTGCAGCTGAGGCGGCCGTGGCCGATCGCCGAGCCGGCGTCGATCGTCAGCACGGCCGAGACCCGAAAGAGCGTGTAGTCGCTGATGTTCGGTTCGGTCGAGCGGATTTCCGCATCGGCGAGGCGCATTTGCCCGCCCCCCGGAATCGCGGCCGGCTTCGACTTCGCCATCGGCGCTTCTTCGATCCATTCCAGGGTCGCCGCGCCAATCGGCTCGTCGGTGCTGAGCACCGCGGCCGCGACGGTCGCGAGCAGGCCGATCGCGATCACGATCAGCGCTCCGCGCGGCGGGCGAATCTGCCTCTCGTCGGCCATGGGGCGCGACAGTATTGGAAGCGGCAGCGGATACGCGGGCATCCGCTGCCGGGCGCCGAGCTACCGTAGGTGCGTGGCCGATCCAGCGAAGTCGTCTGACAAAGCGAACGTGAGTTTCAAGACCGCCGAGCTTCACGGCCGTGAGATCAGCTACCTAGGCGGCGGCCAGGGATCGGCTCTGCTGATGATCCACGGCATAGCCGTCAGCTCCGAGCACTGGCGCGACGTGCTCGAGCCGCTGGCCGACCACCACACCATCGTTGCTCCCGACCTGCCCGGTCACGGTATGTCCGTGGGGGGTCCCGGCGACTACTCGCTGGGCAATCTCGCCACCGGCCTGCGCGACCTCCTGCTCACGTTGGGCCACGAGCGCGCGACGCTGGTCGGTCACTCGCTCGGCGGCGGGATCGCGATGCAGTTTGCCTACCAATTCCCGGAGATGGTCGAGCGCCTCGTCCTCGTCTCCAGCGGCGGTCTGGGATCCGAGGTCAGCCCCGTGTTGAGAGCGGCCGCGCTCCCCGGCGCCGACCTCTTTATCGCGGCGACGGCAGGCGTGGGGGAGAAAGCCGGCAGCGCTATTGCGCGCGGCATGGCGGCGGTGGGGATGAGGCCCGGCCCCGACGTGGCCGAGGTGGCGCGCGGCTACGCGGCCCTCGCGGAGCCGGAGCGCCGCAAGGCGTTCCTGGCGACGCTGCGTTCGGTGGTCGGCACGAAAGGCCAAGAGGTCTCGGCCTCGGATCGTCTCTACCTGGCCGAGGAGGTGCCGGTGCTGATCGTCTGGGGCGCCCGTGACCCGATCATTCCGGTCCGCCACGGCGAAGAAGCTCACGAGGCGCTGCCCGGTAGCCAGTTGGAGATCTTCGAGGGGGCCGGCCACATGCCCCAGGTCGAGCAACCTGTTCGCTTCATCGCCGTACTGGAACGCTTCCTCGCCGAGAACGAGCCCGCCAACTTCGACCGCGAGGAGTGGCTGGCCCGGCTCAAGACCGACTGAATACGCTCACTGAAACGCGCCCGACAGGATTCGAACCTGTGACCTTTCGCTCCGGAGGCGAACGCTCTATCCAGCTGAGCTACGGGCGCCCGGTGAGCAGCTTAGTCCGTCATCGCAGCGAGGGGCGATACGAACATATGTTCTATCCGACTCAGCTCCTAAGGTTGGCCGATGAAGCGCCCAACGAGCGGCAACGAGGCGGAGGCAATGGTTTTGGGTGCGCTCACGCGGCGCAATTTCGATGTGCTGGTGCCCTTTGGTGATGGACACTCCTACGACTTGGCTATTCATCTAAGCGGCACGACGTTCCTACGGGTTCAGTGCAAGACCGCTTGGCGGCGCGGCGGATGTCTCATCTTCAAATGCCGCACGAGTGATCATGGTCGCGGCCACCAAAGCTATGCCGGGCTCGCCGACATTTTTGGCGTCTACCTGCCACCCACACAATCGGTTTACCTCGTACCCATTGGCGCGGTGGCTGACTTTGAGGGGAGGCTGCGGTTGGAGCCGACACGAAATAACCAGCGGCGCGGAGTGCGCCCGGCGGCGGACTATGAGATCGATCGGTGGTCGCTTGATTCCCTGCGGAAGGTCGCTGACGATCCAGACCTAGGCAGCGACCTTGCTTTGTCCGTCGCGTAGGCTCGCAGGCTCGCATGGATCTCTCGGCGATCTTTCTCGGCACCGGTGGCTCGGTTCCCTCGGCGCGGCGCTCGACCGCTAGCGTGATGCTGGTCCGGGGCGGCAAACGGATGATGTTCGACTGCGGCGAAGGGACGCAGCGCCAACTGCAGCGCTCGCTCGGCCTGACGCAGGTTGACGAGATCTACCTCACCCACTTTCACGCCGATCACATCCTCGGCCTGCCGGGTCTGCTGAAGACCTACGACCTGACCGCCCGCGAGGATCCCCTGACGATCTACGGGCCGCGCGGGCTGCACGATCTCTTCAAGACGCTGGGCCGGCTGATCGGCCGCACTGACTACGACATCGACCTGGTCGAAGTGGAGCCCGGCGACGCCGTCCGCCACGATGGAGCCGAGGTGCGGGCCTTCGCGACCGAGCACAGCATGCGCGCCAACGGCTACGTGCTGGCGGAGCAGGAGCGCCCCGGCCGTTTCGACCCGGAGACGGCCAAGCACCTTGGGGTTGCCGAAGGCCCGGCTTTCGCGGCTCTGCAGCGAGGCGAGGAGGTCGAGGGCAGCGCCGGCCCGGTGCGTCCGGGCGACGTGATGGGCGACTCGCGCCCCGGCCGTACGGTCGCGCTCACCGGCGACACCTCTCCCTGCCACTCGACGGTTCAAGCCGCGGCCGACGCCGAGCTGCTGATTCACGACGCCAGCTTTTCCGAGGAGGAGGTCCAGCGGGCCGCCGACACGGGCCACTCCACCGTGGGTCAAGCCGCCTCGGTCGCCCGTGAAGCCCACGTGAAAATGCTCGCCCTCGTCCACATCTCCTCCCGCTACCACGTCGGCACGGTCCTTGAGGAGGCTCGAGAGGTCTTCGAGCCGAGCTTCGCCCCCCGCGACTTCGACGTGATCGAAATCCCTTTCCCCGAGCGGGGAGACCCGAAGCTCGTGCCGAACGGGGCGCGGGAAAGAAACGAGCAAGAGCCTGAGCCGAGCGTCTAGCGCCGCGCCTGCTGCTAGCCTCGGGGCCGTCCTTTAACCAGGCCCTGTGAGGCCAGGAAGGAAGTAGAGAGTTCAGTGAGCGAGAAGGTCGTGCTTGAGCACGACGATTTGAGGCGAACGCTGCGGCGGATCGCCCACGAGATCGCCGAGAAGAACCCGGCCCCCGATGCTTTGGCGATCGTCGGAATCCACACTCGCGGTGCCTTGCTCGCCCGTCGGCTGCACGCGTTGCTGACCGAGCTGAGCGACGCTGAGGTTCCGATCGGCGACGTCGACATCTCCTTTTATCGCGACGACGTCGGGGCGAAGTCACCCGCTTCGCAGCCGGTGGTCCACGCCTCGCACATCGACTTCGACCTCGCCGACCGCACGGTCGTGCTCGTCGATGACGTCCTTTTCACCGGCCGCACGGTCCGCGCCGCGATCGACGCGCTCTTTGACTACGGGCGCCCGCAACGGGTCCAGCTCGCCGTGCTCTGCGACCGCGGTCACCGCGAGCTGCCAATCCGCCCCGACTACGTCGGCAAGAACCTGCCGACCGCACGCGAGGAGCGGGTCAACGTGCGGCTCGAGGAGCTCGACGGGGCCGACGAAGTGACGATCTCCGTGCCCCGGGCCGCCGAGGTGGGCGCATGAGGCACCTGCTTTCGATCGACCAGCTCTCCAAAACAGAGATCGAGGCGATCCTCGACCGCGCCGAGAGCTTCGCCGAGGTCGGCCGGCGCGACATCAAGAAGGTGCCGACCCTGCGCGGCCGCACCGTCGTCACCCTCTTCTACGAGTCGAGCACCCGCACCAGCTCCTCCTTCGAGCTGGCCGCGAAGCGGCTCTCCGCCGACCTCGTCTCGGTCAAGGCGGCCGGCTCTTCGGTCGACAAGGGCGAGTCGCTGAAGGACACGATCGCCACCCTCTCCGCTTACGAACCGGCGGCGATAGTGCTGCGCCACCCGCACGCCGGCGCCGCCGACCTTGTGGCCAAGTGGGCGGACGCGGCGGTCATCAACGCCGGTGACGGCAAGCACGAGCATCCGAGCCAGGCTCTGCTCGATGTCTACACGCTGCGGCGCCGGCTCGGCTCGCTCGAAGGCAAGCGGGTCTGGATCGTCGGCGACGTTCTGCACAGCCGCGTCGCCCGCTCCAACTTGATCGCCTTCAAGGCGATGGGTGCGGAGCTGACCGTCTGCGGCCCACCGGCGCTGATCCCGCGCGGGCTGGAGCAGCTCGGCTGCGAGGTGACCCACTCGCTCGATCGCCTCGGCGAGGCCGACGTGATCTACGCCCTGCGCCTGCAGCGCGAGCGGATGCGGGAGAGCTTCGTGCCCTCGATCCAGGAGTACGCGGCCCACTTCCAAATCGACTCGCGCCGGCTCGGCCGCCGTCAGCTGCTGATGCACCCGGGTCCGGTCAACCGCGGCGTCGAGCTCTCCGGCGAGGTGATCGACTCACCGCAGTCGCTGGTCGCCGAGCAGGTCGCCTCCGGCCTGGTCGTGCGGATGGCGATCCTCTACGAGTTGCTCGCATCCAACGACGAAAAACCGGTCCCCGCCCACGGCGACAGCGCCGAACAGCCGACTCCGATCGGGCAGCCGGCGTGAGCTTGAGCCAGCTCGACATCCGCGCCGGAGAGGGCGCGGACCTGGTCCTGCGCCGGGCCACCGTGCTCGATCCGGTCGCGGGCATAGACGGCCGGCACGACGTGGTGATCCGCTACGGAAAGATCGCCGAACTGGCGGCGCCGGGCGATGCCGCCGCCGATGGCCTCGAGGAGATCGACGCCAGCACCCTGCACGCTTTTCCCGCCTTCTTCGACCCGCACGTCCACCTGCGCACGCCCGGTCAAGAGCACAAGGAGGACATCGAGACCGGCAGTCGCTCCGCCGCCGCCGGCGGCTACTGCGGCGTACTGGCGATGGCCAACACCGAGCCGCCGGTTTCCACGCCGGCGGACATCGAGGCCCTGCGTGCCGGCGCCCGCGCCGCCGCCTGCGTGCGGATCGGCTTTCTCGCCACCGTGACCCGTGCGATGCAGGGCGAGGAGCTGACCGAGATGGCCTCGCTGCGCGAGGCCGGCGCGATTGGCTTCAGTGACGACGGCCTGCCGATCCGCAGCGCGAACCTGCTGCGCCGCGCCCTGCAGTACCAGCGGCTCTGCGGCGGCGCGATCGCGCTACACGAGGAGGACCCCGACCTCTCCGGCGCCGGGGTGATGCACGAGGGCCCGGTCTCCGCCGTGCTCGGCCTCGAAGGCATTCCCTCGGTCTCGGAGTCGACGATGATCGCCCGTGACGCCGCCCTCGCCGGCTATGAGGACGGTCGCATCCACGTCCAGCACCTCTCCGCCGCCGAGTCGGTCGAGGCCGTGCGGGCGGCGAAGGCCGCGGGCGTGCGGATCAGTTGCGAGGCTTCGCCCCATCACCTCTGTCTCACCGACGAGGAGGTCCGCAGCCTCGATCCGCACCGCTTCAAGATGAACCCGCCGCTGCGCTCCGAGGCCGACCGCCAGGCCCTGATCGACGGGCTCCGCGACGGCACGATCGACTGCGTCGCCACCGACCATGCTCCGCACGCGCCGGAGGAAAAGGAGGTCCCCTTCGAGGCCGCGGCGATGGGAGTGACCGGTCTCGAGACCGCCTTTGCCGCCCTGCACACAGAGCTCGTCATGCCCGGCGTGCTCGAGCTCGGCCTCCTGATCGAGCGGATGGCGGGTGGGGCGGAGCCCTTCGATATCGAGCGCGCCTCGCTGGCGCCGGGAAGCGAGGCCAACATCGCCCTCTGTGACCTCAACGCCGAGTGGACGGTAGGCGAGGACGGCTACGAGAGCCGCTCGTCGAATTCATGGTGCGACGGCAAAAAGCTGACCGGACGCGTGCTGATGACCCTCGCCGGCGGCCAGGTCGCCTACCGCCTGCGCAGCTTCTCGCTGGGGGTGGCCGCATGAGCGAGGGGTTCCTGCTGCTCGAAGACGGGGCTCACTTCGACGGGGTGCCCTGCGGCGCTGAGGGTCCTGTCACTGGCGAGGTCGTCTTCAACACGGCGATGACCGGCTACCAAGAGTCGGTCACCGATCCCTCCTACGCGGGGCAGATCATCGTCTTCACCTATCCGCTGATCGGTAACTACGGGGTCTCAGCGGCGGCGATGGAGTCCGACCGCATCCACGCCCGCGGCGTCGTCATGCGCGACCCGAAGAACGGCGAGGACGTTGCCACCGCCGAGGGCGGCTGGCTCGACTGGCTCGCCGATTGCGGCGTGCCGGGAATCGGCGGCGTCGACACGCGCGCCGTCGTCCGCCACATCCGCGACCGCGGCGCGATGCGGGGCGGCATCTTCCCCGCCGGTACGGCCGAGGCCGAGGCGCGCGAGCGGGTCGCCGCCGAGCCCTCGATGGATGGCGCCGACCTCGCCCGCACGGTGACCCCGCCCGAGCCGGTCCGCTTCGAGGGCGACGGCCCGCACGTGGTCGGCATCGACACCGGGATCAAGCTCAACATCGTCCGCCAACTGCGCGAGCGCGGCTGCAGGGTGACCCTGCTGCCCTGCACCTCCTCGGCCGATGAGGTGCTCGCCGAGAGCCCCGATCTCGTCTTCCTCGCCAACGGCCCGGGCGACCCCGCGGCGCTCGACTACGTCGTCGACACCGTCCGCGACCTGGTCGGGGTGCGCCCGCTCTTCGGCATCTGCCTCGGCCACCAGTTGCTATGCCGCGCCGTCGGCCTCGAGACCTACAAGCTGCCTTTCGGCCACCGCGGCGCCAACCACCCAGTCAAGGAGCTGGCCACGGGGCGGATCGACATCACCTCGCAGAATCACGGCTTCGCGGTCCAGGGGCCGCAGGGCGAGCCGCGGATCGAGGCCGATGAGCCGGTCCGCTGGGAAACCGACTTCGGCGCCGCCGAGCTCTCCCACCTCAACCTTTACGACCGCACGGTCGAGGGCCTGGTGCTGAAGGATGTCAGCGCCGCGACGGTCCAGTACCACCCCGAGGCCGGTCCCGGCCCGCACGACGCCCGCCACCTCTTCGATTCCTTCTTGGACCTCGCCCATGCCTAAGCGCACCGACATCGAGAAGATCCTCCTGATCGGCTCCGGCCCGATCGTGATCGGGCAGGCGGCCGAGTTCGACTACTCCGGCGTGCAGGCCTGCAAGGTCCTGCTCGAGGAGGGCTACGAGGTGATCCTGGTCAACTCCAACCCGGCGACGATCATGACCGACCCGGAGTTCGCCACCGCCACCTACATCGAGCCGCTGCTGCCCGGTCCGGTGACCAAGATCATCGAAAAGGAGCGCCCCGACGCCTTGCTGCCGACTCTCGGCGGGCAGACCGCGCTCAACCTGGCGATGGCGCTGCACGAGGACGGCACCCTGGAGCGCTTCGGGGTCGAGCTGATCGGCGCCGACTCCGCGGCGATCCGCCGCGCCGAGGACCGCGAGGAGTTCCGCCAGACGATGAACGAGGCGGGCCTGCGCATTCCTTGGTCGATGACGGTCGAGAGCCTCGGCGAGGTCGATGCCGCACTGGCCGACGGCCGGATCAGCCTGCCGGCGATCGTCCGGCCAGCCTTCACCATGGGTGGCCAGGGCGGTGGCGTGGGGAGGACCGAGACGGAGCTGCGCCAGGTCGTCTCCGAGGGGCTCGCCGCCAGCCCGATCAACCAGGTCCTGGTCGATGAGTCGGTGCTCGGCTGGGGCGAGTTCGAGCTCGAGGTGATGCGCGACCACAACGACAACGTCGTGATCATCTGCTCGATCGAGAACGTCGACCCGATGGGGGTCCACACCGGCGACTCGGTTACCGTCGCGCCGGCCCAGACCCTGACCGACCAGCTGTACCAGGAGCTGCGCGACCAGGCGATCCGCGTGATCCGTGCCGTCGGCGTCGAGACCGGCGGCTCCAACGTCCAGTTTGGCGTCAACCCCGACAACGGCGAGATCGTCGTGATCGAGATGAACCCGCGGGTCTCGCGCTCCTCGGCCCTGGCCTCGAAGGCAACCGGCTTCCCGATTGCCAAGATGGCGGCGAAGCTGGCGGTCGGCTACGCGCTGGAGGAGATCCCCAACGACATCACCCAGGCGACGCCGGCGTCCTTCGAGCCGACGATCGACTACGTGGTGACGAAGATCCCGCGCTTTGCCTTCGAGAAGTTCCCCGGCGCGGAGGGCAGGCTCTCGACCCACATGCAGAGCGTCGGCGAGGTGATGGCGATCGGCCGCACCTTCCGCGAGTCCTTCGCCAAGGCACTGCGCTCGCGCGAGCTCGACTCCGAGGCCGAGATCCCAGCCGACGACGAGGCCCTGCTCGAGATCCTCGAGAAGCCGTGCCCGGAGCGCTTCGACTGGATCCTCGCTGCCTTCAAGCGCGGAATCGACATCGAGGCCGTGCACGAGCGCTGCCTGGTCGATCGCTGGTTCCTGCGCGAGCTGCAGGCGCTGGCCACCGAAGGAGACGGGACCGAGGGGCTGGCCCGCACCTACAAGTCGGTCGACACCTGCGCCGCCGAGTTCGAGGCGGCAACGCCCTACTACTACTCCACTCACGAGCGACCCTCGGCTGGCACCGCCGCTTCGGAGGTGCGCCGCGGAGACCGCGATTCGGTCGTCATCCTTGGGGCCGGGCCAAACCGGATCGGCCAGGGGATCGAGTTCGACTACTGCTGCGTGCACGCCGCGATGACCGCCCGCGAGCTCGATCGCGACGCGGTGATGATCAATTGCAACCCGGAGACCGTCTCCACCGACTACGACACCTCCGACCGCCTCTACTTCGAGCCGCTGACCAAGGAGGACGTGCTCGCGGTCTGCGGACAGGAGAACCCCGAGGGAGTGATCGTCCAGTTCGGCGGCCAGACCCCGCTGAAGCTGGCCCGCGCCCTCGAGGAGGCCGGCGTGCCCCTGCTCGGCACCCCCGTCGACGCGATCGACCTCGCCGAGGATCGCGGCCGCTTCGGCGCTCTGCTGCGCCGGCTCGGGATCAAGCACCCGCCCTACGGCACCGCCCTCTCCGCCGAGGAGGCGACGGTGATCGCCGAAGAGGTCGGCTTCCCGCTGCTGGTCCGCCCCTCCTACGTGCTCGGCGGCCGGGCGATGGAGATCTGTTACTCGACCGAGGACCTCAACACCTACCTGCGGGCCCACGTCAAGGCCGACCAGGAGCATCCGCTGCTGCTCGACCGCTTCCTCGAGAACGCGATCGAGGTCGACGTCGACGCGCTCGCCGACGGAACCGACGTCCACGTCGCCGGGATCATGCAGCACGTCGAGGAGGCGGGCGTCCACTCCGGCGACTCGGCCTGCGTGCTGCCGCCGATGAGCCTCGGCGAGGAGATGCTGGAGGAGATCCGCGCGACGACCAAGCAGATCGCCCTGGAGCTGGGCGTGATCGGCCTGATCAACATCCAGTACGGGGTCGCCGGGGGCGAGCTCTACGTGATCGAGGCCAATCCGCGCGCCTCGCGCACCGTGCCCTTCGTCTCCAAGGCGACCGGGGTGCCGCTGGCGAAGGTCGCGGCCCGCCTGATGCTGGGCGAGAAGCTCGCCGACCAGGAGTTGCGCGAGCCGCCCGCGGGAATGGTCAGCGTCAAGGAGGCGGTGCTGCCGTTCGCCCGCTTCGCCGGTGCGGACTCGGTCCTCGGCCCGGAGATGAAGAGCACCGGCGAGGTGATGGGCATCGCCCTCGACTTCCCGACCGCGTTCGGCAAAGCCCAGGCGGCCGCCGGCGTATCGCTGCCGACCGAGGGATCGGTCTTCATCACCGTCACCGACACCGATAAGCCCGCCGCCACCCAGATCGCCGCGCGCTTCCACGACCTCGGCTTCGAGCTGATCGCCACCGGCGGTACCGCCCAGGCGATCAGCTCCATGGGCGTGCCGGTGACGACGATCAACAAGATCGCCGAGGGCTCGCCGCACGTCGTCGACCTGATCCGGGACCTGCGCTGCGCTCTCGTGATCAACACCCCGACCGGCTCCGGCGCCCGCGCCGACGGTTATGAGATCCGCACCGCCGCGGTCCGCCACGGAATTCCCTGCGTGACCACGATGACCGGCGCCACCGCCGCCGTGCGGGCGATCGCCGCCAAGATCGAAGGCGACTCCGAGGTCCGCTCCCTCCAGGAGATCCACGCCCTGGAGCGGACGAAGCAGGCTCGATGACCGCCCCCTTCGGGCGTCGCCTCTGCAAGGTCACCGAGAGCCGCGACTCGGGCGGTTACCGCCTCTTCTCGCTGCTCGACGGCGAGGGCCCCGAGCCCCAGCCAGGCCAGTTCTACATGCTCGCCACCGAGGGCCACTGGGAGCAGCGAGCTCAGCGGCCGTTTCTGCCAAGGGCACTTTCGGTCGCCGAAACGGGTCCGGCGGCCGGTGGCGTCCGCCTTGACTTCCTGATCGAGGGGATCGGGCCTGGCACTGATCGCCTCTGTGAGCTTGAGCCGGGGGAGAGCGTCTGGGTCAACGGTCCACTTGGCAACTCGTTCTCCTCACCGCGGGAGCTCTCGCCGGGCGCAGCGGGGGCGATCCTGGTCGGCGGCGGCATCGGTATCGCGCCCCTGGCGCTGCTGCGGCGCAACTTCGCCGCGAAGAACGTCCCCACCCGTGTTTTGCTCGGGTTTCGCGACAAAGCCCACTCCGGCGGCCTCGACGATCTCTTCTCTTGCTGCGAGGTCCGCCTCGCCAGCGACGACGGCCACATCGGCCACCACGGCTACGTCACTGACCTGCTCGCCGCGATGCTCGAAGGCGACGACGCCTCCAGCGCCGCCGTCTACGCCTGCGGCCCGCCGCAGATGCTCGAGGCAGTCGGGGCGATGTGCAACGCGGCGGGGGTCGCCTGTGAGCTCGCGATGGAGTCGCCGATGGCCTGCGGCTACGGCGCCTGCTTCGGCTGCGCGGTACCGAAGCAAGGGGGCGGATATCTCCGCCTTTGCGTCGACGGTCCCGTCGTTCGCGCCGATCAGCTCGAGGTCGCGCATGCTTGATTTCTGCGGGATCGAGCTGGCCCACCCGGTCGTCAACGCGTCGGGCACCTTCGACGCGATCGCGGCCCGTCGCGTCTACGGCGATGCGCTGCTCGAGCGCTTCCCTTTCTCGGCCTTCGTCTCGAAGACGATCACGCCGGAGCCGCGGACCGGCAACGAGCCGCAGCGGATCTGGGAGACGCCGGCCGGGATGATCAACTCGATCGGGCTGCCGAACAAGGGGCTGGAGGGCTTCCTGGCCGAGGACCTGCCTCAACTCGGCGGGCTGCCGGTACCCCTGATCGTCTCGGTGATGGCCACCGACCACGAGGACTTCGCGCGCTTGGTGCGGGCCGTGGGGGAGAGGGACGAGGTCGCCGCGATCGAGCTCAACGTCTCCTGCCCCAACGTCCATTCTGGCCTGATCGTCGGCGAGCAGCCGGCCGAGACGGAGGCGCTGCTCGAGGCCCTGCGGCCGCTGACTGCGAAGCCGATCGTCGTCAAGCTGACCCCCAACGTGACCGACCCGGCCGCGGTCGCGGCGGGTGCCGAGCGGGGCGGAGCCGATGCGGTTTCACTGATCAACACGCTGAAGGCAAGCGCGATCGATCCCCAAACCGGCGAGCCAGGCATCGCGGCCGGCCACGGCGGGCTTTCCGGTCCCGCGGTGCGGCCGATCGCAATCGCCCAGACGCGAGCGGTGTCGACAGCAGTGTCTATCCCGATCGTCGGCATGGGCGGGGTGTCGACGGGGGCCGATGCGCTGGAATTCTTCGCCGCCGGAGCGACCCTAGTCGCGGTTGGAACCGAGAATTTCCGCGACCCCCGAGCGGGCGAGCGGGTGGCGGGCGAGATTGCCGGAGCGCTTGAAAACGGTCGAAGTGCTGCTCTCCCACGGCCCGGTGCCTAAACCTCGACTCGAGGTTAAGGTGAATTTGAGCGGAAATGGCTCCTATGGCCTTGCACGTGTGCAAGCCGCGGCTATACTCGCCGCCCAGATGCCTGCCCCAGTTAAGACCTCCGCCGCCGCACCCGAGAGATCTCTCGACCAGCGGATGGATGCACTCAAACGCGCCAACGACATTCGGACCGCGCGGGCGAAGCTGAAGAAGGACCTCAAAGCGGGCAAGGCCAACATCCACACGCTCCTGCTCGACCCGCCGGAGTACGTGCTCACGGCCAAGGTCTTCGACATGCTCCTGGCGGTGCCCAAGTACGGCCGGGTGAAGACCAACCGGATCCTCAACCAGTGCAGGATCTCGCCGTCGAAGACGATTGGCGGCCTCTCGGAGCGCCAGCGCGCCGAGCTCGTTTCGCAGCTCCGCAGGTAACGACCGCTGCTGCGGTCAATATCTCCGGCCGCATGGCGAAGGTCTTCGTAATAACCGGCCCCTCAGGTGTGGGCAAGGGAACGCTGATCGCAAAGCTGCTCGAGCGCGTACCCGGTCTTGAGCTGTCAATTTCTGCGACCACTCGCGAGCCGCGCCCGGGGGAGAAGGACGGGCGCGACTACCACTTCCTCACCCTGGAGGAGTTCGATCGCCGGATCGCGGCGGAAGACTTCATCGAGTTCGCCACCTACAGCGGCAACCGTTACGGCACGCTGCGCTCCGAGGTCCGCAACCGGCTCGACGAGGGCCACTCGGTGGTGCTCGAGATCGAGGTCCAGGGCGCGCGCCAGGTGCGGGCGGCGATGCGCGAGTCGGTCCAGGTCTTCATCGCCCCGCCCGATCCGGCGTCGCTGCGGAGGCGGCTCGAGTCGCGCGGCACCGACAGCCTCGAGGCGATCGACGCCAGGCTCGAGGTGGCAGAGCAGGAGCTCGCCGCCCAGGACGAGTTCGCCCACGGCGTCGTCAACGACGACCTGGAGCGCGCCGCGGGCGAGCTGGAGGGAATCGTGCGCGCCGAGATCGGCATACCACTAGACTCCGGAGCAGATGATCAAACCACGCGTTGACAAGCTTCTGGACCACACCGACTCGCACTACGCGGCCGTAGTCGTCGCCGCCAAGCGGGCCCGGCAGATAAACAGCTACTTCCACAACCTCGGTGAGGGCAGCTTTGGCGAGTACCCGCCGCCGATGGTCGATATCCCCGCCGACAGGAACTACCTCTCGATCGCACTCGAAGAGGTCGCCGCCGGCAAGCTCAAATACGAGTACCGCTCGTAACCGCGCCGCCCTCGGGGCGGACCAAGGAAAGCAATGGCCAGAATCCTGGTGGGCGTAAGCGGAGGGATTGCCGCCTATAAGGCGCTAGAGCTGGTGCGCCTGGCGACCAAGGCCGGGCATGGTGTCCGCGTGCTGATGACCGAGGGCGCCACCCGCTTCGTCGGCGCCGCCTCCTTCGAGGGAATCGCCGGCGCCCCGGCATTGATCTCCGAGTTCGAGCGCGATCCGCTGCGCGGCGCCTTCCCGGGCGACCCATCGCCGGCCCACGACCCGATCGGCCACCTCGAGGTCGCCGCCAACTGCGACGCCTACATAGTCGCCCCGGCTTCCGCCAACACGCTGGCCAAGTTGGCCAACGGGATCGCGGACTCGATGCTCACGACCTCGTTCCTCGCCTGCACCGCCCCGCGCCTGGTCGCACCGGCGATGAACGACCGCATGTACGCCGACGCGGCAACTCAGGCCAACCTCACAACCCTGCGCGACCGCGGCGTGACCGTGATCGACCCCGACGAGGGCGCCCTCGCCTCCCGCGGCGAGCACGGCAAGGGTCGCCTGCCCGATCCGGCCCACCTGTTGGCCCTGGTCGAAGCCGAGTTGCCGACGGGCCATCGCCCCTGGGACGGCCTCCAAATCCTGGTCACGGCAGGCGGCACCAGAGAGCCGATCGACTCGGTCCGCTTCCTCGGCAACCGCTCCAGCGGCCGCATGGGCATAGCCCTGGCAGCAGCCGCAGCCCGAAAGGGCGCCGACGTAACCTTGATTGCGGCAAACGTCTCCCTTCCAGAGCCTCCCGGGGTCCAGCGCATAGACGTGGAGAACGGCGAGGAACTGGCCAAGGCCGCCCGCGTCGAGTTCCCGAGCGCCCACGTCCTGCTCATGGCGGCCGCCCCAGCAGACTTCCGAGCAAGCGAGATTGCAGCAGGCAAGCTCACCCGAGACGACTCGATCGATCTCCACCTGGAGCCCACAGAGGACATCCTCGCCGGCCTCGCGGCGACCAAGACCGACCAGCAAACGGTCGTAGCCTTCGCCGCCGAAGCGGGAGAGAACGTAGATCGCGCGAGGGAGAAGCTGATCCGCAAGAACGCCGACCTCATGGTTCTCAACGACATCTCGAACCCCCAAATCGGCTTCGAGAGCCAAGAAAACGCAATAATCCTGATCGACTCAGCGAGCGCCGACCACGTCCCACAAGCATCGAAGGACACCATCGCGGACGCAATCCTGGATCGAGTCAGCTCGCTCCGTGAAGAGGGCCGGGAATCCCCTCGAACGGGCGGATACTCCAAGCACCGGCCTAATTAGGCCGGTGCTTGGACGGGCGAGGGGATTCCCGGCCCTCCCGCCTCACGACGCGAGCTATACTCGCCCCAAGCTTTTGTTCGTCCCGAAGTACCTCGAAGTGGGCCTGGCCCACTTTTTTTACGTCTTTAACCGATGCAAGACCTTCAAAATGACATCCAGCAGCAGCTTCGCGAGCTCGATTCCGAGCTCGATCTGGTTGCCGTAGAGCAGCCCGGCAAGGAATCGCTGCGCCTCTTCATCGACCACCCGAGCGGCGTCGACCTCGCCCTCTGCGAAAAGGTCACCAAGCACTTGAACAATTTGCGGGCCGAGTACTCGCTGGAGGTGTCCTCGCCCGGACCCAAGTACAGCAATCACAAGGAGCCCCAGTGAGCAAGGAGATCGTCGAGGCAGTCAAGGCACTGGAGCAGGAGAAGGGGATCTCCGCCGACAAGCTGATGGACGCGCTGGAGGATGCGCTGCTCTCCGCCTACAAGAAGACGCCCGGAGCGGCCAAATACGCCCGCGTCGACCTCGATCACGAAACCGGTGATTTCCTCGTCTTCGAACTGATCCTGCCGCCCGAGCTGGAGGAGAAGCTGCTGGCTGAGGCGGCCGAGGCCCAGGAGGAGGAAGAGCGCGAAGTTGACCCCGAGACGGGCGAACTGCGCGAGCCCGAGGACCCCGAGCTCGACCCCGAGATGATCGCTCCCTACGAGGACCAGATCGAGACCCGCGACGTCACCCCTGAAGACTTCGGCCGGATCGCCGCCCAGACCGCCAAGCAGGTGATTCTGCAGCGGATCCGCGAGGCCGAACGGATGATGATGTTCGACGAGTACCAGGACCGGGTCGGCGAGCTGATCACCGGGATCATCCAACAGTCCGACAAGCGCTACACGCTGGTCCAGCTGCGCGAGCGAGTCGAGGCGCTGCTGCCCAAGTCCGAGCAGGTCTACAACGAGCGCTACGACCACGGCATGCGGGTCAAGGCCGTGATCACCGACGTCTCCGATTCGACCAAAGGTCCGGCGATCGTCGTTTCCCGCCGCAGCTCGGAGCTGATCAAGAAGCTCTTCGAAATGGAGGTCCCCGAGATCGCCGACAAGCTGGTCGAGATCGTCGGCGTTGCCCGCGAGCCGGGCTATCGCTCGAAGATCGCGGTGATCTCCCACGCCGATGGCGTCGATCCGGTCGGCGCCTGCGTCGGCCCCCGCGGCTCACGGGTGCGCATGGTCGTATCCGAGCTGCGCGGCGAGAAGATCGACATCATTCCCCACAACGACGAGCCCGCCCGCTTCGTCGCCAAGGCGCTCTCACCGGCCCGCGTGCGCGAGGTGATCGTCGACGACGACGAGCGTCAGGCGACCGTGATCGTTCCCGACGACCAGCTTTCGCTGGCGATCGGCCGCGATGGCCAGAACGCCCGCCTCGCCGCCCGCCTGACCGGCTGGCGGGTCGACATCAAGTCCGAGACCGAGTTCTCCGAGGAGGACCAGGACGTCGAGTACGAGGGCGAAGAAAACTTCGACGGTCGCTGCCTCGCGGTGCTCTCGAACGGTCGCCGCTGCCCGAACGCCGCGATCGCCGAGTCGACCTACTGCGGCCTGCCGCAGCACCAGGCGCTGAGCCGCTTCGAAACGAACCAGATGCTGGTAATGGCGCCGGTCACCGAGACCGAGGTGGCGATCCTCGCCGATCCCGATGCGGACCAGGGGCAGGTCGACGAGATTGTCGCTCGGGCCGAATCTGAGTTTGACGAGGCGGCCGCGGCAGCCGAGGCTGAAGCGGCTGAGGCCGTTGAGGAAGCTCCTGCTGAGAGTTCAGAGGTTGAGCCCGCCGGTGAGGCCTCGGAGGCTCAGGACGAAGCTCCCGTCGAGTCCGCCGAGGAGCCGGTTGCCGATGAGGAAGCTTCGGAGCCTGAGACCGCGGCCGAGCCCGTTGCCGAGGAGGCAGAGCAAGCCTAGTGCCGAAAAAACGGGTTCACGAGATCGCCAAAGCGCAAGGGCTTGAGAGCAAAGATGTCCTCGCCGCGCTTAAAAACGCTGGAATCGAGGCTAAAGCTGCTGCTTCCAGCGTTGATGAGACAGCTGCGCTGAAGGCGATCCAGGCGGCGAAGGGAAACGGCGGAGCCGCTACGGCGACCGACGCCAAGCCCGCGCCCCCGGCCGCCGCGCCGCAGCAGCAGAAAGCCGCCCCGGCGCCCAAGCCAGCCGCCGCTAAACCCGCTCCACAGGCATCCCCGGCTTCCAAAGGTCCCGTTCGCCCAGCCGGCAAACCTGCCGCTGGCGGCGGCGGAGGTGGCGGCGCCGGAAAAAAGCGCCGCGTAGTGATCGATTCTCAGGCTGCCCGTCGTGACCAGATGGGTGGGCCGCCGCCCCAGCGTCCACCTCGCAGGCGTGGCGGCAGGCGCCGCCGGCCTTTGCTGGAGGAGCCGCCGCCGAAAGCCGCTGAGGTCGAGCCCGAGGCGACCAAGGTTCCCTCCGGGGCAACCGTGCGCGAGGTCGCCGAGCTGCTCGGGCTGGGCAGCGCCGAGGTGATCAAGAAGCTGATGACGATGGGGGAGATGGCGACCCTCACCCAGACCCTGACCGACGAGTCGATCTCGGCGATTGCCGATGAGTACGACCGCAAGCTGGAAATCGTCACCGCCGCCGATGAGGAACCGGAGGAGCCCGAGTTCGAGGACACCGACGAGGAGCTCGCCGACCGGCCGCCCGTGGTCACGATCATGGGCCACGTCGACCACGGCAAGACCTCGCTGCTCGACGCGATCCGCGAGACCGAGGTGGCCGCGGGCGAGGCCGGCGGCATCACTCAGCACATCGGCGCCTACCAGGTCCACCACGCCGAGAAGACGATCACCTTCCTGGACACCCCCGGCCACGCCGCCTTCACCGCGATGCGCGCCCGCGGCGCCAAGGTCACCGATATCGCCGTGGTCGTGGTCGCTGCCGACGATGGCGTCATGCCGCAGACCAAAGAGGCGATCGACCACGCTCGCGCCGCCGACGTGCCGATCCTGATCGCGGTCAACAAGATCGACAAGGAGGGCGCCCAGCCCGACCGCGTCCGCAACGAGCTCGCCGCCGACGGGCTCACCCCCGAGGACTGGGGCGGGGAAACGGTCTACGTCGACGTCTCCGCCAAGACCCACGAAGGTCTCGACAAGCTGCTCGAGATGATCCTGCTCGTCACCGAGCTGGAGGAACTCGGCGCCAACCCCGACGCTCCCGCCTCGGGCACCGTGGTCGAGTCCCAGCTCGACCCGGGCCGCGGCCCCGTGGTCACGATCCTGGTCCAGCGCGGCACGCTCAGCGTCGGCGACTCGCTGGTCGCCGGGCCGCAATGGGGCCGGGTGCGGGCGATGCACGACTTCACCGGCAAACGGGTGCAGAGCGCCGGACCGGGCATGCCGGTTGAGGTACTCGGCTTCGACGGCGTTGCCGACGCCGGTGAGTTCGTCCACGCGGTGGAGAACGACCGGCGTGCCCGCCAGGAAGCCCAGGAGCGCGCCAACCGGCTCAAGACCGAGGCCCTGGCCCGCCGCCAGGCCCGCAAGGTCAGCCTCGAGGAGGTCTTCTCGCGGGTCCAGGAGGGCGACATCAAGGAGCTCAACATCGTGCTCAAGGCCGATGTCGCCGGCTCGCTGGAGGCACTGCAGGACGAGATCGCCAAGGTCCCCCAGGAGCAGGTCGGGATCAACATCATCCACTCGCAGACCGGCGGCATCAACGAGTCCGACGTGATGCTGGCCTCGGCCTCCGACGCGATCATCATCGGCTTCAACGTGCGGCCGCTGGCCGACGCGCGAAAGGCCGGCGAGCGCGAGGGCGTCGACATCCGCACCTACTCGGTCATCTACAAAATCACCGAAGACCTGCGCAACGCGATGGAGGGCATGCTGGAGGCGGTCGAGGTCGAGGAGACGCTCGGCGAGGCCGAGGTCAAACAGACCTTCAAGGCCTCCAAGGTCGGCCGCATCGCCGGGTGCATCGTCACCGAAGGCAAAGTCGCCCGCGATGCCAGCGTCCGCCTGATTCGCGAAGGCACGGTCATCTGGGACGGCAAACTCGGCTCCCTGCGCCGCTTCAAAGACAACGTGCAGGAAGTCGAGGAGGGTCAGGAGTGCGGCATCGTCCTCGACGGCTACGCTGACGTCAAGGAGGGGGACATGCTCGAGTTCTACAAGACAAAGCAGGTCGAGCAGACGCTGGATTAGGATGGCCACGCCTCGCATGCGCCGCATCAACGAGGTGCTTCGCGAGGTGGTAGGCGCAGCCATCTCCGAGCTCAGCGACCCCCGTATTGGCTTCGTAACCGTGACCTCGGTTGAGACCAGCCCCGATCTACGCGCCGCCAAGGTGTACGTCAGCGTGCTCGGAACCGAGGAGGAGCGCGAGGCGACCATGACCGGCTTGACCTCGTCGCACGGAGTGCTACAAGCGAAGATCGCCGCCGAGACCAGAATGAAGCGCACCCCGACCCTTTCCTTCCACTACGACGAGACGGTTGAGCAGGGCATGCGGATTTCGAAGCTGCTCGAGGAGGAAGAGTGAGCGAGGCCGCCGGCGTCGCCACCGTCGGGATTGAGCAGATGGCGGCCGAGCTGCGCTCGCGCGAGCGTTTTCTGCTCACCGCCCACGAGGGTCCCGACGGCGACGCCCTCGGCTCCCTGCTGGGAATGCATCACCTGCTCGGGGCGCTCGGCAAGGACTCGGTGATGTTCATGGCGGCGAAGGAGTTCCCGCTGCCGATCGAGTACCGCTTCCTGCCCTTGGAGGAGGTCTTTCACGAGCCGCCGGCGGACATGGCCGACCGCACCGTGGTCTTCCTCGACTGCGGCAACATCGACCGCATGCCGGTCGAGTTCCTCAGCGAGGGGGACAACTTTCGCATCAACATCGACCACCACCACGACAACACGCTCTTCGGCGATGTCAACCTGGTCGAAACCACCGCTTCCTCGACCGCGGAGATCGTCTACGAGCTCGCGATCGCGCTCGGCGTCACGATCACGCCGGAGATCGCCTCGGCCCTCTACGTCGGCCTGATCACCGACACCGGCAAGTTCATGTACGAGAACACCAACGCTCGTACGCATCGCATCGCCGCCGACCTGATCGACGCCGGCGTCGCCGTCGACGAGACCTACCGGCGCCTCTACGAGCACGTGCCGATCGAGAAGCTGCAGCTGCTTTCCCGCGCCCTCGAGGGAATCCGGCGCTACTGCGGTGAGCGGCTGATCGTCTCCTACATCACCGACGCCGACTACGAGGCAAGCGGGGCCGGCGCCGAGATGACCGAGGGGATCATCGATCACCTCCGCTCAATCGAGGGCTCGAAGGTGGCGGCCCTGATCCGCGACCAGGGCGATCGCGGCCGCGCCGCCCGCAAGGTCAGCCTGCGTTCCAGCGGTGGTGAGATCGACGTCTCGGCGATGGCCCGCGTGCACGGGGGAGGGGGGCACAAACGCGCCGCCGGCTTCTCCACCGACCTCGAGCTCGATCAGCTGGTCAGCTTCCTCTGCGGTGAGGTCACCGCCCAGCTCGGCCCCTGAGATGGCGGCCGGGGGCGAGGGCGCCGTGCTGCTCTGCGACAAGCCGGCCGGGATAACCTCCCACGACATGGTGCTGGCGGTACGGCGAGAGCGCGGGTGCAAGGCGGGCCACGCCGGCACGCTCGACCCCTTCGCGACCGGCCTCCTTCTCGTCATGCTGGGACGGGCCACCCGCCTGCAACGTTTCCTCACTGGACTGCCGAAGACTTATGTCGCCAGGGCGCGGCTGGGCTGGCGCTCGAGTACCGGCGACCCCGACGGCGAGCTGACCGAGACGGGCCGCGTTCCGAACTCACTTGCGCTGCCCACCGGCCGGGTGCGCCAGCGTGTGCCGATGACCTCCGCGGTGCGGGTCGGTGGCGAGCGCCTCTACCGCAAGGCGCACCGAGGGGAAACGGTCGAAACGCCGGAACGCGAGGTCGAGGTCTACCGCGCTGAGCTGCTCGAGGGCGGCGCCGAGAACGCCGAATACGAGATCGAGTGCTCGACCGGGACCTACATCCGCACCCTGCTCGAGACGCTCGACGACGCCTACTGCGAGCAGCTGCGCCGCACCGCAATCGGCCCATTCGGGATCGAGAACGCCGGCGAGGAGTTGTCCTTGGAGCGAGTCGCAGAACTGGTCCCAGCCACCGCAGAGGCCCTACGATGAGCTCCCGGTGCGCCTTTTGCGGTCTATGCCCACATAAAGCGCACCGGAAGGGGTTGCTGTGAGCATCCAGGTCACATCTCTGCCTGACGCCCAGCCGCGGCCCCGGCACGTCGCGATCGGGACCTTCGACGGCGTCCACCGCGGTCACCAGGCGGTGATCGACGATGCCGACACGGTTCTCACCTTCGACCCGCACCCGCTCGAGATCCTGCACCCGGCGGCGCTGCCGAAGCTGATCATGCCCTTCGGGGTCAAGCGCGACGTGATCGAGGGGCTCGGCGTGCGCGAGCTGGTCGTGATCCCCTTCGACCGTGAGTTTGCCCAGCGCAGTGCCGAGGAATTCATCGAGGGAGTTCTGGTCGAGCGGCTCGGCGCCGAGAAGGTCTCGGTCGGGGAGAACTTCCGCTTCGGCGCCAAGGCCAAAGGCGATCCCGCGATGCTGGCCGCGCACTCCCAGTTCGAGACCCGGGTTGTGCCGCTGGTCGAGGTCGACGGTGAGACGGTCTCCTCGACCCGAATCAGGGCGCTGGTTGCCGCCGGCGATATGGAGGGTGCCCGGCATTGCCTCGGCGCCCCCTTCATGGTCGAGGGCGAAGTGGTCAGCGGCGACCAACGCGGCCGCGAGCTGGGCTTCCCAACCGCCAACATCGTTCCCGACGACCGCCTCGCGATCCCGGGCCACGGCGTCTACGCCGCCTTTGCCAACGGCGTTCCCGCCGCTGTCAACGTTGGCGTGCGCCCGACCTTCGAGACCGGCCGCGGCGTCTTGATCGAGACCTACCTGATCGACTTCGAGGGCGATCTGTACGGCACGGACCTGCGCGTCGCCTTCGTCGCCCGCCTGCGCGGCGAGAAACGCTTCGCCAGCGTCGAGGAGCTGATCACCCAGATGCGCGTCGATGTCGAGGATGCGAAGCAGGTCTGTGCTAGCTTCCAGCGGCCGTGAGCTCCGCCAGGGGCGCGGCACTTTTTACGAAATGAGCCTGACCAAGGAGAAAAAAGAGGAGCTGATCGGCAAGTACGGTCGCGCCGATGGCGATACCGGCTCCGCCGAGGTCCAGGTCGCGCTGCTCACCGAGCGGATCAACGAACTCACCGAGCACCTGCGCACGCACGCCAAGGACCACCACTCCCGCCGCGGCCTGCTGATGCTGGTCGGCAAGCGCCGCCGCATGCTGCGTTACCTAGAGCGCCACGATCTCGAGCGCTACCGCTCGCTGGTCGCCGAACTCGGCCTGCGCCGATGATCGCCGCCGGGAAGCCGGCGCCCGAATTCACTCTCCGCAACCAGGACGGCGAGAAGGTGTCGCTCGCCGACTTCCGCGGCAAGAAGGTCCTGCTGGTCTTCTACCCGCTCGACTTCAGCCCGGTCTGCAGCGACCAGCTCTCGATCTACCAGGAGGTCAAGCCGGAGATCGAGGCCAAGGGCGTGACCATGGTCGGGATCAGCGTCGACAGCGGCTTCGCCCACAAGGCCTTCCAGGAGAAGCTAGGCCTCGACACGCCGCTGCTCGCCGACTTCGAGCCCAAGGGCGAGGTCGCGCGCGCTTACGGCGCCTACATTGAGAAGGTGGGGCACGCCAACCGCTCGCTCGTCCTCGTCGACGAGGAGGGCACGGTGGCGTGGGTGCACGAGTCGCCGACGCCGCTGGAGATCCCCGGCGCCAACCTGATCTTCGACGCGCTCTCCTGACGCCTGAGCTGACCAGTGCCGCGGTCCCGCCTGCCGGTCCGGAGGATCACCAGCGGGGGGTGGGGGCGCGGCTGATCGTCTACGCCGACCTCGGCTGCCCGCACTGCGCCTCGGCCTGGGCGGAGATCTGCGAGCGCCAGGCAGCGGTCGTCTTCCGTCACTTCCCCGTTGCCAGCAAGCACCCGCGCTCTCCCGCGCTGCACGCCGCGGCCGAGGCGGCCGGCCTGCAGGACCGCTTCTTCGAGCTGGTCGACTCGCTCTACGCCGACCGCGGCCACGTCGACGACCCGCACCTCTGGCGCCGCGCCGAGCGGCTCGGACTCGACCTCGAGCGCTTCGAGGCAGACCGCCGCTCCGACGCGGTCGCCGCCCGCGTGCGTCGCGACTTCGAGTCCGGAATCAGGGCGGGAGTCACGGGCACGCCCGCGATCTTCGCCTGAGCCGTGCTTGTGTACTCTCTTTTTTGAAAGAGAACGAGAGTTCTGAAAGCAGATGGCCGCCATCCGGGCGGCCGGAGGTAGGACAACTAAATGAGCATGTTTGACGTAACCCGCGTTTCGGCGGACATCGGCGACAGCCAGATTTCCTTCGAGACCGGAAAACTCGCGAAGCAGGCGGGTGGCGCGGTCGTAGTCCAGGCCGGCGACACGATGGTGCTCTGCACCGCAACCGTCGGGAACCTTCGCGACGTGGACTTCCTTCCCCTTACCGTCGACGTCGAGGAGCGGATGTACGCCGCGGGCAAGATCCCCGGCTCGTTCTTCCGTCGCGAGGGCCGCTCCGGTGAGAAGGCGACCCTGACCGCGCGCATGATCGACCGGCCAATCCGGCCGCTGTTCCCGAAGGGCTGGCATTACGAGACCCAGCTCGTCGCGATCCCGATGTCGGTCGACCAGGTCAACCCCTATGACATCCTCGCCATGAACGGCGCCTCCGCGGCGCTGGCGATCTCGCCAGTTCCGGTTGCCGCCCACGTCGGCGCGGTGCGGATCGGCAAGCTCGACGGCGACTTCGTCGTTAACCCCGCCGAGGAGGACCACGCCGAGCTCGATCTCGACCTGATCGTCGCCGGCACCGACGAGGCGATCCTGATGGTCGAGGCCGGCGCCAACGGCGTCACCGAGCAAGAGATCCTCGACGCGCTCGACATCGCCCACGGCGAGATCAAGAAGCTCGTCGCCGCGATGGAGGAGCTGCAGCAGAAGGCAGGCAAGGAGAAGATCGAGGTCGAGGCTCCGTCGATCGACGAGGGCCTGCTCAGCGACATCCGCTCCTCTCACGGGCAGGCGCTGGTCGACGCGATCGCCACCGAGGGCAAGCTCGAGCGCTACGAGGCGATCGACAAGGTCAAGGACGAGGTGGTCGCCAAGTACGCCCCCGAGACCGATGGAGAGACCGACGACAAGCAGGTGGCCGAAGCCAAGGCAGCCTTCGGCGCGATCGAGAAGGACACGATCCGCAAGGCGATCGCCATTGACAAGAAGCGCCCCGACGGTCGCGCCCAGGACGAGATCCGGCCGATCGAGTGCGAGGTCGACATCTCCCCGCGCGTACACGGCTCAGCCCTGTTCACCCGCGGTGAGACCCAGATCCTCTCCAACGCCGCGCTCGGCACGACGCGCATGGACATGCGCATCGACACGCTCGGGCTGGAGACGTCGAAGAAGTTCTGGCACCACTACAACTTCCCGCCCTTCTCGGTCGGGGAGGCTGGCTTCATGCGCGGCCCGAAGCGCCGCGACATCGGCCACGGCGCGCTCGCCGAGCGGGCGCTCGTAGCCACGATCCCGAACGAAGAGGACTTCCCCTACGTGATCCGGGTCGTCTCCGAGACGCTCGAGTCCAACGGTTCCTCCTCGATGGGCTCGGTTTGCGCATCGTCGATGGCCCTGCAGGCCGCGGGCGTACCGGTCACCGCACCGGTCGCCGGTGTGGCGATGGGGTTGATCAAGGAGGGTGACGACTACATCGTCCTCACCGACATCGCCGGCGTCGAGGACCACCTCGGCGACATGGACTTCAAGGTCGCCGGCACCGCGGATGGCATTACCGCGCTGCAGATGGACATCAAGATCACCGGCGTCACCTTCGAGATCCTCACCGACGCGCTGGAGCAGGCCAACAAGGGCCGCCAGTTCATCCTCGGCAAGATGGCCGAGGCGATCGACGGTCCGCGCGAGCAGCTCTCACAGCACGCGCCCCGGATCGAGTCGATCAAGATCGATCAGGAGAAGATCGGCGCCGTGATCGGCAAGGGTGGCGAAACCATCCGCGCCCTCTGCGAGGAGTTCGAAGCCGAAATCGACGTCGAGGACGACGGCACGATCCGGATCTACGCGCCGACCGGCACGCAGGTCGAAGCCTGCGTCGCTCGCATCCAGTCGATGACCAAGGAGGCTGAAGTCGGCGACCGTTACCAGGCCGCCAAGGTCGTAAAGACGACTACCTTCGGCGCCTTCGTCGAGCTGGTCAAGGGCACCGACGGCCTGCTGCACATCTCCAACGTCAAGCCCGGTGAGCGGGTCGACTCGGTCGACGACGTCCTCACCTCCGGCGAGGAGATCGACGTCACCGTGGTCGAGGTCGACCGCGAGCGCGGCCGCATCGGCCTGCGTCTCTCGGACGACCCCTCGGTTGCGGGCAAGACCCCGGAGGAACTGGCCTCGGTCGGTTCCGGCGACGGTGGCCCGCGCCGCAACGGCGGCGATCGTGGCGGCCGCGGCGGTGGACGCGAGGGACGCCGTCCCCGCGGCGGCGACCGCGAGCGACGCGGCTAAGCACGAGCATTGAGCGCGCCGCAGCTAACTGAGCAGAGTTCGGGCGTACGGGTCGCAACCGAGGAGGTTCCCTCGGTGCGATCCGTCGCGCTCGGGCTCTGGGTGCGCACCGGCTCGCGCAACGAGACCCCGCCGCAGGCGGGGATCTCGCACTTCCTCGAGCACCTGTTGTTCAAGGGCACCGCTCGCTTCTCAGCGATCGAGATCGCCGAGAAGCTGGACGGGCTGGGCGCTTCGGTCAACGCCGCCACCGGCAAGGAGACAACCCACCTGCACGCCCGCTTCCTCGACGAGCACACCGAGGAGGTCTTCGACCTGCTGGCGGAGATGCTGCTGGCCCCGACCTATCCCGAAATCGACTCCGAGCGCGACGTCGTGCTCGAGGAGATCGCGATGTATGAGGACGAGCCGCAGGACCGCGTCCACGACATCCTCGCCGAGGCCGTCTTCGGTGAGCACCCGCTTGGCCGCAGGGTGCTGGGCGAGGCCGACGTGATCAGCTCGGTCCCGGTGCCCGACATCGAGGCTTACCGCAGTGCTCGCTACACGGGCGCCAACATCGTCGTCGGCGCCGCCGGCAACGTCGATCACGCCAAGATAGTCGAGCTCTCCGAGCGCCTCGTGGCTCCCGCGGTGTCGGGGGCCAACGGGCAGGCGGCGGTCGCGCTCGACGACGCCGCGCGACTCTGCTTCTACGAGAAGGACACCGAGCAGTACCACATCTGCTTCGGCGCGCCGGGGATCACCCGCGACGACGACCGTCGCTACGCCCTCGCCGTGCTCGACTCGATCTTCGGCGGCTCAAGCTCCTCGCGGCTCTTCCGCGAGGTGCGCGAGAAGCGCGGCCTCGCCTACGCCGTCGGCTCCTACAGCGAGCAGTACACAGATTCCGGCCTGATCGCCAGCTACGTCGGCACCAGGGAGGACAACGTCGAGGAGGCCTGCTCGATCATTGGCGCCGAGCTGGCGCGCTTGCGCAGCGAGCCAGTTTCGGCAGAGGAGTTGAGCCGCGGCAAGGAGAGCGTCAAGGGTCGCCTGGTGCTTACCTCCGAGTCGACCGCAGCGCGGATGACGCGGATCTCCCGCGCGACCCTCTTCGGCTTGCCGATCGACAGCCTCGACCAGATGCTGGCCAAAGTCGATGCCGTGACCGTCGACGACCTGACCGCACTGGCGCAAGAGCTCTACACCCCCGAGCGCCTCTCGGCCGCTTGCGTCGGCCGCGACGAGAGTCGCTTCCGCGATTCCCTCGGCCCGGTGAGCGAGGCTCTGGCCGCCGCATGATCCGCGTTGCCGTTTCGGGCGCGGCGGGACGCATGGGCCAGGCCGTCTGCGAGACCGTCGACGGGGCGGAGGACACCGAGCTCGCCGCGAAGGCCGACCCGACGCTCGGAGTGGCGCTTGCCGACGTGCTCGGCGAGGCCGACGTCGTCGTCGACTTCACCAGGCCCGACACTGCCCTCGCCAACGCCCAGGCCTGCCTCGAGGCGGGCGTCCACGTGGTCGTCGGCACGACCGGCTTCGACCTCGAGGAGCTGCAACGGGCCGCCGAGGCGTCGCAGGCGAACTGCTTTGTTGCGCCCAACTTCGCGATCGGCGCCGTGCTCTTGATGGAGGTAGCGCAGAAGATCGCGCCGCACATGCCCGAGTGCGAGATCGTCGAGCTGCACCACGACCGCAAGCTCGACGCTCCGTCCGGGACGGCGAAGCGCACCGCCGAGCTGATCTCGAACGCCGGTGGCAATGTCCACCAGCCGATCCACTCGGTGCGCCTGCCGGGCCTGGTCGCCCACCAGGAGGTCATCTTCGGCGGCACCGGTCAGACGCTGAGCATCCGCCACGACTCGATCGACCGCCACTCCTTCATGCCCGGAGTGCTGCTCGCGGTGCAAAAGGTCGGCGGTCTCAACGAGCGCTTCACGGTCGGCCTGGAGAAGCTGCTTTGAGTCCCCGTCCAGCCGCTCGCGATACCCTCAGCCGATGAAGCAGATTCGCGGTGTTCTGACAGCGATGGCGACGCCCTTCGACGAGAGTGGGGCGATCGACGAGGCCGCGGCGCTGAAGCTGGCCACCTACCTGCTCGAGCAAGGCTCGCACGGCCTGGTGATCTCCGGCTCGACCGGGGAGGCACCGACGCTGACCGACGAGGAGGCGCTGGTCCTGGTGCGCGCGCTGCGCCGCGAGCTCGGCGACGAGGCGCTGCTGATCTGCGGCACCGGCACCAACGACACCCGCCACTCGATCGAGCTGACCAAGGGCGCCGCGGAGGCGGGGGCCGACGCATCGCTGATCGTGACGCCCTACTACAACAAGCCCAACCCGGCGGGGATCCTCGCTCATTTCGAGACGATCGCCGCGGCCGTCCCCGAGCTTCCCCTGATCGCCTACAACATCCCCTCGCGGGTCGTGGTCAACGTGCCACCCGAGCAGCTTGCCGAGATCGCCAAGATCGACAACGTGGTCGCGGTCAAGCAGGCCAACAACGACGACCTGCAGCCGATTGAGGGCATGGACATCCTCTCCGGCAACGATGAGATCTTCCTCAAGACCCTTGAAATCGGCGGCACGGGCGGCATCCTCGTCGCCTCCCATCTGGTCGGGCCGCAGATGCGGGAAATCTGGGACGCGGCCCAGAGCGGGGAAATGGACCGGGCGCGCGAGATCGACGCCGGCCTGGGCGAGTTCTACGCGATGGTGGGCGTCACGACCAACCCGATCCCGATCAAGGCAGCGCTGGCGATGACGGGCCTGATCCCCAACGACATCCTGCGCCTTCCGCTGGTTTCCGCGAATGCGGAGCAGAGGGCGACCGTACGAGCCGCGCTCGAGAGCGTCGGCCTCACCCCGGTGACTCCCTAGTGCCCGCCGGCAAGCTGCGCGTGCTGCCGCTCGGGGGACTGGGCGAGATCGGCAAGAACATGACCGTGATCGAGTACGACGGCCGCATCGTCGTCGTCGACACCGGCCTGATGTTCCCGACCGCCGAGATGCTGGGGATCGACCTCGTCCTGCCCGACTTCTCCTACCTGCGCGACCGCGCCGATGACATCGAGGCGATCGTGCTCACGCACGGCCACGAGGACCACGTCGGGGCGCTGCCCTACGTGCTGCGGGAGATCGGTATGCCACCGGTCATCTACGGCGGCCTGCTGACGGTCGGCATGGTCCGCTCCAAGCTCGACGAGCACAAGCTCAAGGACGCGCCGCTGGAGGAGCTGCCGGCGGGGGACAAGGTCAAGCTCGGGCCCTTCGAGGTCGAGATGATCCACCTCTCGCACTCGATTCCCGACGCCCGCGGCGTCCTGCTCAGCACCGAGGTCGGCTCGGTGCTGATGACCGGCGACTACAAGTTCGATCAGACCCCGGTCGACGGCCGGCCCGCCGACATCTCCCGCCTGGCCGAAGTCGGCCGCGACGGCCTGCTGCTGCTCTGCGGCGACTCCACCAACGCCGACCGGCCGGGCGTTGCGCCCTCGGAGTCGAGCGTCGGGCCGGCGCTGCTCGAGACCTTCTCCAACTGCGAGGGCCGGATCATCGTCACCTCCTTCGCCTCCAACATCCACCGCGTCCAGCAGGTGATCGACGCCGCCGTCAAGCTCGACCGCCGCGTCGCCCTGGTCGGCCGCTCGATGCGCAAAAACTTCAACATCGCCTCCAACCTCGGCATTGCCAACGCGCCCTCGGGCCTCTTCATCCAGCCGCGCGAGATCGAGAACTTCCCCGACGAGAAGGTCGTCGTGATCTCGACCGGCAGCCAGGGCGAGCCGCTCTCTGCCCTGCGCCGGATGGCGAACAACGATCACCGCGACGTCGAGCTGCACTCGGGCGACACGGTCGTCTTCTCGGCCACCCCGGTGCCGGGCAACGAGCGCGCGGTCAACGAGACGATCGACCGCATCTACGAGATCGGCGCCAGCGTGGTGACCGCGAAACAGGCCCCGATCCACGCCTCCGGCCACGGCTGGCAGGAGGAGCTGAAACTGATGCTCAACCTGACCAAACCGCGCTACGTGCTGCCCGTGCACGGAGACCATCAGCGCTTGCGCTTGCACGCCGAGCTGGCCGAATCGGTCGGCATCGCCTCGGAGAACATCTTCCAGGGTCGTAACGGCCTGCCGCTGGAAATCGACCAGAACGGGGCGAGCTTCGGCGAGGACATCCACGCCGGCGTGATCTTCGTCGACGGGGTCAACGTCGGCGAGCCCGATGACGTGGCCCTGCGCGACCGGCGCGAGATCTCGGCCGACGGCATCTTCATCGTCGTCGCGACGATCTCCTCCGACGACGGCCAGGTCGTCGCCGACCCCGAAGTGCTCTTCCGCGGCGTCGCCTTCCTCGAGGAGGCCGGCGCGCTGGTCGAGGAGCTCAAGGACGTGGTCGAGGACTCGCTCGAGGACGCCGCCAACGCGGGCACCCGCGAGCTGCACCTGATCCAGGAAGACCTTCACGACGCCGTCGCCGGGCTCGTCTACAAAAAGCTGCACCGGCGGCCGATGATCATCCCGGTCGTCGTCGAGGTCTGAGCCGACCCCTTCGGGATAAAAAAGGGCCCACCGGAATACGTTGGGGAGAGTTCCGGTGGGCCCTGTGTCTCGTCCGCAGGGGAAATTAGGGGGGGACGCTAAAGGCGTTCTAAAGCGGGCTTAATTCCCCGCTCAGACCTGTCCAGGGGCAGGCGAACGCGGAAGAGCGCGCCACCGGAAGCGGACTCCGCGACCTCGACGGTGCCGGCGTGGGAGGCGGCGACGGCGCGGACGATCGCCAGGCCGAGGCCGCTACCAGGACCGACCGCGGTATCGGCCGGACCCTCGCCGCGGACGAAGCGATCGAAGATCTGGGCGCGGATCTGAGGCGGGATGCCGGGTCCGTCATCGGCGACTTCAACCACCGCTTCGCCGCTGGCCTCGCGCACGCTCAGCTCGATGCGGGCCCCGGGCGGGGTATGGCGGCCGGCGTTGTCGAGCAGGTTGAGAACCATGCGGTGCAGCTCGTCGGGATTACCTTCGACGGGCAGCGAGCGCTCGTTGTCGATCTCCAGCTTGCGGTCGCCGAGCACCGGGGCCATCTCGACCGCCACGTTGCCGGCGATCTCGGCCAGGTCGCACGGCCGGTGTTTGCCGACTCGCCCAGCGTCAGCGCGGGCGAGCAGCAAGAGGTCGCCGACCAGGCGGCTCATTCGGCGCGACGAACGCAGCGCCGAATCGACCATCGCCTGGTCGTCCTCGCCGCGGTTGCCGTTGAGCGAGGCCTGGAGAAGCTCGAGGTTGGCCAGGACGCTGGTCAGCGGCGTGCGCAGCTCGTGCGAGGCGTCGGCGACGAACTCCCGTTGCTTTTTCATCGCCGCCTCGCGCTCGGTCCGGGCGGCGTCGAGCGAGCGCAGCATCTGCTCCAGCGTGCGCGCCAGCTCGCCGACCTCGTCGTCGGCTTTCGGGTCAGGCATGTGCCGGGATGGATCGCCGGTGGCCCCGATCTGGCGCGCGGTAGCGGTCAGGGCCGAGATCGGCCGCATCGCTCGCGCCGCAATCGTCAGTCCGGCCAGGCTCGCCATCATGGTCCCGCCGAGGATGCCGGCGGCGATGAAGAGCCAGAGCCGGTCGACGGTCGAGTCAACGTGCTCGAGGCTGCGCCCGTACTGGACGAACCCCGTGGTGACGCCAGTGTCACCGCTGGTCCGCGTGGTCGCAACTCGCATCTCGCCGTAGTCAGAGAGGCCGAGCGAGGAGGACGATCCCAGTGGCTCGGCGCCGGTGCTTTCCTTGATCAAGTGGCCTTCGGCGTCGAATACGCGTGCCGAGGCGCCGTCGGGACGGACGAAGTCGTCGAGTTTGGGCCCGCGGAAGATCGTCCCGAGCGGAGTGCTGAAGATGTGGCTTTCCGCCGCCAGCGTCTGAGCCGCACCGCTGACCTGGCGGTTGAAGTCATCGCGGATGCGACTGGTCGCGACCTGCCCGATCACGGCGCCGAAGACGAGCAGGATCACCAGGGTGAGCCCGGCGGAGACACCCGCCAGGCGCCAGCGTACTGGCCACGATGACGGCCTCAGGCGACCGCCATGCAGCCTCCTCAGTCGCCCGAATAGCGCTGCTACTCGGGTTCGCTGCGTCCTTGTCTGGCGACGCCTGAGCCTCGTCACGATCTATTGCTTGAGGACGTAGCCGGCCCCGCGTTTGGTGTGGAGCAGCCGCTGCTCGCCGCCGGCCTCGAGCTTGCGCCGCAGGTTGGAGATGAAGACGTCGATCGTGTTGGTCGCAGCGGTCGGGTCATAGCCCCAGACGTCATCGAGGAGACGCTCCCGCGAGACGACGAGGCGCTCGTTGCGCATCAGGTACTCGAGCAGCTCGAACTCGCGGTTGGTCAGCTCCAGCTCGCGCTCGCTGCGCCTCACCTCGCGGGTGTCAGGGTTGAGGGTCAGGTCGCCGACGGTCAGCGAGGCCGCGCCCCGCGGCGGCCGTCGCCGCAGCAGTGCCCGGATCCGGGCCAGCAACTCTTGGCGCTCGAAGGGCTTGACCAGGTAATCGTCGGCGCCGCTGTCGAGACCGTCGACGCGGTCCTCGGTCTCGGCGCGGGCGGTGAGCATCAGGATCGGCACGTCGCCCTCGGCGCGCAGCCGACGGCAGACCTCGATCCCGTCGAGACGGGGCAGACCGAGGTCGAGCACGACCAGATCGGGCACGAAACCGGTGGCGACGTCAAGAGCATCGACCCCATCGGCGGAGGTCTTGACCTCGTAGCCCTCCTGACGCAGTGAGCGGCGCAGGACGTCGGCGATCTCGGCGTCGTCCTCGACGACCAGCACCCGGCCGCCCTGGATCTCTGAGTCAGTTGTGAGCATTGCAGCGATGGTAGCCGGGCAAACCGGGGATCCCTGCGAGATTTAGCTCGGATTTATGCGCAGGGGAGGGGGGCCCGGCGTCGAACCCGGCCCTATGTTCGTGCGTAAGAAGCGCGGTAGTGCCGCGCGGCGAAAGCCCAAAAGCAAAGCGAAAACCCCCAGGGCCAAGGCGCGGGGGGGCGGGCTGCGTCTGCCGCACGCTTTGGAGCAGCGGCACCTGGACCTGATCGGGTTGTTCCTGATCGCAGCGGGCGTCTTCCTGAGCTTCGTGCTTTTTTTTGGCTGGAATGGAGGCAAGGTCGGCTACGGGCTTGAAACGGCTCTGGTCTATCTGGTCGGCGCGGTTGGGGCTCGGATCTTCACTGTCTTCATGCTCCTGGTCGGTGGGCTGCTAGTCACCGGGACGTCGGTCTCAACTCTGGTTCGCGGTGTGGGACGAGGGCTGCGGCGGGTCTTTCTCGGCAGTCGCGGGGTGGCGCAGACCGCGATTCAGACCCGGCGGGATCGTCAGGGCGAGGAGCGGACCTTTGCCTTTGAGACCGAGGCCGGCCCCACCGACGTGATGAGCGCTTATCCCGAGGAGGACGACGTCGAGCCCACCGTCGCCCTCGTTGAGGAGCCCGAGGAGGTCACGCCGGAGGAGCCGGTCACCGAGAGCTTCGACGCCGAGCTGGCCGCGATCGAGGCCGAGGAAGACGCGGCCGTAGCGGACGAGGAGCCGGCCGTCGAGCAGATCGCGCTTACGCCGCAGGGCAACAAGCGCGGTGTCACCACCTCGGAGGAGATCGACTACCGGCCTCCGCCAGCGAAAGCCCTAGAGCGCGGCAAAGCTGACAAGGGCGTCGATCCGCGCGATCACGAAATCGTCGGGCGCAAGCTGGTCGAGGCGCTCGGCCACTTCGGCGTCGAGGCGAAGATCGTCGGCATCGTCAGCGGTCCCCACGTCTCGCGCTACGAACTGCGGCTCGCCCCTGGCACCAAGGTGAAGAAGGTCACCGAGCTCGCCAACGACCTCGCCTACGCGCTGGCCTCGACCGACATTCGCATCTTGGCGCCGATTCCCGGCAAGCAGGCAGTCGGGGTCGAGGTCCCCAACGCGCGCCGCCGCATCGTCCGCCTCGGCGACATCTACGCCGGCCGCCCCGAGAAGACCTCGCCGCTTGTCGCCTGGCTCGGCAAGGGGATCGACGGCAACGCGGTTTGGACCGACCTGGCCAAGATGCCGCACGTGCTCGTCGCCGGCACCACCGGCTCGGGCAAGTCCGGCTGCGTCAACGCGATCCTCTCCTCGATCCTGATGCAGGCCTCGCCCAACGAGGTGCGCCTGGTCCTGGTCGACCCCAAGCAGGTCGAGCTCAACCACTACGAGAACGTGCCCCATCTGCTGACGCCGGTCGTCACCTCGCCGCGCCTGGCCGCCAACGTGCTCGCCAACCTGATCGGTGAGATGGAGAGCCGCTACGGGATCATGGGCAAGGCCCGGGCCCGCAACCTCGGCGAGCTGAACCGAGCACGTGCCAAGGCCGGCGAAGCGCCGCTGCCGCACATCCTCTGCGTGATCGACGAGCTCGCGGACTTGATGATGGTCTCCCCGGCCGAGGTCGAGGACTCGATCATCCGCCTCGCCCAGAAGTCGCGGGCCACCGGCATCCACCTCGTGCTTGCCACGCAGCGCCCCTCGACCGACATCATCACCGGCACGATCAAGGTCAACATCCCGGCCCGGATCGCCTTCGCCGTCTCCTCGCAGACCGACTCGCGGGTGATCCTCGACCAGGGCGGCGCCGAGGCACTGCTGGGCCAAGGCGACATGCTCTTCCGCGGCGCCGGCACCTCGAAGCTGCAACGGATTCAGGGCGCCTTCATCACCGAGGACGAGATCGCCCGGATCACCAAGCACTGGGCCAAACAGGGCGAGCCCGAATTTGAGGCCGAGTTGCTCGAGGTGGTCGAGGAGAAGGGGATCGAAGCCGAGGGGGACTACGACCCCGACAGCGACGATCTGCTCGACGAGGCAATCCGCGTGGTCGTGGAGACCGAAACCGCTTCGGTCTCGATGATCCAACGCCGCCTGCGGGTCGGCTACACCCGCGCCGGCCGGTTGGTCGACATGCTCGAGCGCCGCGGCGTGATCTCTGGCTACGAAGGCTCGAAACCGCGCCAGGTGCTCGTCACCGGGGCCGACCTCTCGCGCTTGATCGGCGGTGGCGCCGAGCGGCAGGGCTCGGAGGCCGAAGAGCCCACCGCGGTTCCCGAGTAGCCGCGCGCCTTTCCGCTGGACCCGCCCAGGCCTGGGTAGGACAATGAGCCGATGGACGGCTCTATCGGCAATGTCTTTCGCGAGACCCGGAACCGCCGCAAAGTCGACCTTTCCGAAGTCGAGGCGGCGACCCGGATCCGGGTCCGCTACCTGCGCGCAATCGAGAACGAGGAGTGGGACGTCCTGCCCGGAGGTGTCTACACACGCGGCTTCATCCGCACCTACGCCGGTTATCTGGGCCTTGACGGTGAGCGGCTCGCCGATGATTACCGCAAGAGCGTCGAAGGCGGGCGCAAGCCCGAGCCCGTGGCGACCTCGACCACGGCCCAGTCGCCGGCGCGCGACTGGAAGATGGCTCGCGGCCCGCTCGCGGTTGTGGTTGTGCTTCTGATCGCGATAGTGGCGATCGTGGCGGTTCCCGGTGGAGGGGGCGGCGGAGGCGGAGGCGGCTCGACGGACAAGCCGAGCCGCTCGGCGGCCCAGGCCCACAAGCAAAGCCACGCCAAGCAGCCAAACCCCGGCGTCTCCGTTCGCCTCGCCGCCAGCGCCGAAGTCTGGGTCTGCGTGCTCAACGCGAAGGGAAAGCCCCTCGTCGACGGCCAGATCCTCGAAACGGGAGCAGAAGAAGGGCCCTTCCGCTCCGGTAGCTTCACGGTCTCATTTGGCAACGGGGAGGTCTCGATGCTCGTCGATGGCAGGGAAGCGCAAATTCCGACCACATCCAGCCCGATCGGGTACTCAATCGACTCCTCCGGCGGCCTGACCAGGCTCAACGAAGCGGAACGGCCCAGCTGCGCATGAGCGAGATTCGGGCGGGGATAGTTGTCACGGGAACCGAGGTCCTGACCGGCCGGATCGCCGACCGCAATGGTCCATGGGTCTCCGAACAGCTAGCCGGCCTCGGCGTCGACGTCGCTCACATCCTCGTCGTCGGCGACCGTCCTGATGACCTCGAGGCGGCGCTGCGCTTCATGGCCGCCGAGGGGATGGAGCTGATCGTCACCTCGGGCGGCCTCGGGCCAACCGCGGACGACCTCACCGGCGAGGTCGTCGCCAGGTTCGCCGACCGTGAGCTGCTCCTCGACGAGGAGGTGGAGGAGAAGATCGCGACGATCCTGCGCGGCTTCGCCCGCCGCTTCAACTTCGATGAGGAGGCGGTGCGGGAGGCCAATCGCAAGCAGGCGATGGTCCCCGAGGGCGCCATCGCCCTCGATCCGATCGGTACGGCGCCCGGCCTGGTCGTCCCGGCGGGGGAGAGCGTGATCGTGGTCCTGCCGGGCCCGCCGCGCGAGCTGCAGCCGATGTGGCCCGCGGCGCTGGCCGCCGAGCCCGTGCGCGAGCTGCTCGAGCGCGCCTCGCCGCTGCACGGATACACCCTGCGGATGTTCGGCATCCCGGAGTCCGAGATCGCCAAAAGCCTGCGCGAGATCGAGGCCGAAGGAGTCGCCCTGCCGGAGGTCGAGATCACCACCTGCCTGCGCCGCGGCGAGATCGAGATCGACGTGCGCTACCGCGAGGCCGCGGCCGCAACCGCGGAAGCGGTCCAGGTAGCCCTTGCCAAGCGCCACCCGCGCCATCTCTTCAGCCTCGACGGCGAGACGATCGACTCGCAGGTCGCCGGCCTGCTCGCCGGGCACCGCCTGGGCCTGGCCGAGTCCTGCAGCGGTGGGCTGCTGGCGGCGCGAATCACCAACCTGCCCGGCGCCTCGGCGTACATGGCAGGCGGAGTCGTCTCCTACTCGAACGAGGCCAAGGCGGAGCTGCTTGGAGTCGAAGCCGGGCTGATCGAGGCCAAGGGGGCCGTCTCGGCCGAGGTGGCGGAGGCGATGGCGATCGGCGCCCTGGAGCGCTTCGAGGCCGACGTTGCCGTCTCGATCACGGGTATCGCGGGCCCCGACGGCGGCACCGAGGAGAAGCCGGTCGGCTACGTCTGCTTCAACGCTCGCCTCGCCGACGGCGCAGCGATCGCTCGCGAGCACGTCATCCCCGGCGGCCGTGCCGACATCCGCGAACGCTCGGCCCTGGTCGGCATGCACCTGCTGCGCATCCTGCTCAGCGGCGCCGAGGCGCCTCTCTAGGCCCACTCGGCACGCTTTCGGCAGATTCCGGCGTTGTCGTACGCGTTGTCTCCCCATAGTTTGGTCGGCGATGGCGAAGGAGAGATTGAAGAGCCCGCGAGCGCGGTTGTTCGTCGCGCTGGACCTGCCCGAAGCGCTGCGCGACGGGATCGCGGCGTGGGGCAGGGAGGAGCTGAGCGATCCGGCCCTGCGCCCGGTGCCGCGCGATTCGCTTCACATCACGCTCGCCTTCCTCGGCTACATGCAGGAGCGGGACATCGAGCGCCTTGGGGAGATCGTCCGCGGATTGACGCCATCGGCGCCACTGCTGCGGCTCGGAGACCCACTCGCCAAGCCCTCGCCGAAGCAGGCCCGGCTCTTCGCCCTTCCGGCCGATTCTGCGGATACGGTCGCGCTACAGAAGGTCCTGGAGGAGCGACTGGTCGCCGAGCACCTCTACAAGCCTGAGAAGCGGCCGTTTTGGCCCCACGTCACGGTGGCCAGGGTCAAGCCCGAGGGCGGTGGGTCGAGGCGACCGCGCCCTGTCGGGAGGCGGCCGGAAAAGCTGCCGGCGGAGCTCTTATCGCCCGTTCTAAGCGTCCGATTGACGCTCTACCGTTCCGAACTCCAGCCGCGTGGTGCGCATTACACCCCGCTGGCGCAAGTCGAGCTGTCCGAAGACGGGCGGCAGTGAGGTGAAATCAATGTCAGACAAGAAGACGCCTTTGAACGATATCTCGGCGAAGGAAGCCAAGGCAAAGGATGCGGCCCTCGAGGCTGCGGTGACCCAGATCGAGCGCGACTTCGGGGCGGGCTCGCTGATGCGGCTCGGCGCCGACAGCAAGTTGCCGGTCGAAGCGATTCCAACCGGTGCCGTGGCGCTCGATTTGGCGCTCGGCATTGGCGGCGTACCACGGGGGAGGATCGTCGAGATCTTCGGCCCCGAGTCCTCCGGTAAGACGACGCTGATTTACCACATCATTGCCGAGGCCCAGGCCAAGGGCGGTGTCTGCGTCTTCATCGACACCGAGCACGCGATGGACCCGATCTACGCGCGGGCGATCGGCGTCGACACCGACGAGCTCTTGGTCTCCCAGCCCGACTACGGCGAGCAGGCACTGCAAATTGCCGATCGCCTGATCGCCTCCGCCGCTGTCGACGTCGTCGCGATCGACTCGGTCGCGGCGTTGACGCCGAAGGCCGAGCTGGACGGCCAGATCGGCGACACCACCGTCGGCCTGCAGGCGCGCCTGATGTCGCAGGCGATGCGCAAGCTCGCCGGCAACCTCAACCGCACCAACACGGTCTGCGTCTTCACCAACCAGATCCGCGAAAAGGTCGGCGTCCAGTTCGGCTCGCCGGAGACTCAGCCGGGAGGCCGGGCGCTCAAGTTCTACGCCTCGCAGCGGCTCGACATCCGCCGCATCGAGACCCTCAAGGACGGGACCGAGGCGGTCGGCAACCGGGTCAGGGTCAAAGTCGTCAAGAACAAGTGCGCGGCGCCGTTCCGCCAAGCCGAGTTCGAGATCGAGTACGGCCAGGGGATTTCGCGCGAAGGCGAGCTGCTCGACTTCGGCATCGAGCACGACATCGTCCGTAAGTCGGGGGCCTTCTTCTCCTACGGCGAGACACGGCTCGGACAGGGGCGTAATAACGCCAAGCAGTTCCTGGCCGAGAACCCCGAGATCGCCGCTGAGATCGAGGCAAAGATCAGGGTCGCGCTGGGGATCGGTGCCGAGGCGCCGGCAGAGGCCGAGGCGGCGCCGGTTGTGGAGGCGCAGGCTGCCTGACGGCGCCTGCGCTTCGTGGATAGGATTCCCGCCCTCAGATGAGCAACGGCGACCTCTTTTACGTCTGCGGCATCGCGCTCGCGGTTTCCGCGGTGCTGGTCAGCTTCCTCGGGCTGCGCGTCAAGAGCTTCCCGGGCAAAGCCGCGCCGATCGTCGCGCTCGGCTTCGTCGCCCTGATCGTTGCCACCACGAGCTTCGCGGTGCTGCACGCCCGGGACGAGGAAGAGGCGAAAGCCGCCGAGCTCTCGGAGGCGAACAAGGAAATCACCAAAGAGGAGGCCGCGCCGGTCGAAGCCGAAAGCGAAAAGGCTCCGGCGCCGAAGCCCAAGCCGGCCGCCAAGGGCCCGGGTGGAACCCTGCAGCTCGCCGCCTCGCCGACCGACCTCGCCTTCGACACCACCAGCCTGACCAGCAAGCCGGGCAAAGTGACGATCGACTTCGATAACCCGGCAGCGCTCGAACACAACGTCGCGATCGAGCAGGACGGCAAGGAGATAGCCACCTCCGCGACCATCGCCGAAAGCAAGACCTCGGTCAGCGCCGACCTCGCTCCGGGCACCTACACCTACCTCTGCACCATTCCCGGCCATGCCGAAGGGGGCATGGAAGGAACGCTCGTAGTCAAGTAGCGGTGCCCCCGCGCGGGCGCTAACCTCGCCGGTATGAGGAGCGGCAAGCGGTACCACCTCACCACGTTCGGTTGCCAGATGAACGTGCACGACTCCGAGCGGATGCAGGGCATGCTCGAGTCGCTCGGCTATGAAGAGGCCGAGAGCCGCGATGGCGCCGACCTGATCCTCTTCAACACCTGCTCGATCAGGGAGTCGGCCGACAACCGCTTCACCGCCCACCTCGGTGAGGCGAAGCGGCTCAAGTCCGAAGACCCCGAGCGCCTGGTCGGGGTCGGTGGCTGCTGGGCGCAGTCGGTCAAGGAGGAGGTCTTTCAGCGCTTCCCCTTCGTCGACGTCGCCTTTGGGCCGGGGCAGATCCACAAGCTGGCTGAGTTCCTCAACTCCGATTCGCTCAGCGCCCAGGGCTACTTTGAGTTCGAGGACTTCTCCGGCCGTCTGCCCGCCCGCCGGGTGCGTGAGTTCCAGGGCTGGCTGCAGGTCTCCCAGGGCTGCAACTGCAAATGCGCGTACTGCATCGTGCCCTCGACCAGGGGCCGCGAGGTCAGCCGCGAGCCCGCCGAATTGCTCGCCGAGGCGGAGGGGCTGGCAGCCGACGGAGTGCGCGAGATCACGCTGCTTGGGCAGAACGTCAACAGCTACGGCCGCGACCTGCCGCGCGAGGCGCGGATCGGCTTCGCCGAGCTCTTGGCGAGGGTAGACGGGGTCGATGGCATCGATCGCATCCGCTACACCAGCCCGCACCCGAAGGACATGAAGGAGGACGTGATCCGCGCCCACGCCGAGTTGCCGGCGGTCTGCGAGCACATCCACCTACCGCTCCAGTCGGGCTCCAGTGCCGTACTGAAGCGGATGCGCCGCACGTATGACCGAGGGCGCTACATGGATCGGGTCTCACTGATCCGCGAGCACGTCCCCGACTGCGCGATCACCACCGACATCATCGTCGGCTTCCCCGGCGAGACTGAGGCCGACTTCGCGGAGACCCTGGAAGTGGTCGACGAGGTCGGCTACGACAGCGCCTTCACCTTCATCTTCTCGCCGAGACGCGAAACCGAGGCAGCCGAGTTCGGGGAGCAGGTTCCCCACCCGGTCAAGGTCGAGCGCATGGAACGGCTGGTTGAGCTGGTCCAGCGGCGGGCCGCTGAACGGGCGCAGCGGTTCGTCGGGCGTGAGGTAGAGGTTTTGGTCGAAGGAACCAGCAGGACCGACGAGACCCGGCTGCGCGGGCGGACACGGCACAACAAGGCCGTGAACTTCGACGGAGATGCCGACCCCGGCGAGTTCGTCATGGTCGAGATAAGCGAGGCTACTTCGCAGTCGTTGAGAGGGGTGTCGGCACAGCCCCTCTCTCAACTTTTTCGGTGATGAGTCAACGGCTGGCCGTGGGCGGAACGCCGAAAAAGTACAAGCCGTTCGGGGCTGTGCCGACACCCCTCCATCGAAGGTGAAGGTTGTCGCCATATTCGGGCCGACCGGCGTGGGGAAGACCGGCGTAGCGATCGAGCTGGCGGAGGAGCTTCGGGAGCGGGGCGAAGATCCGGTGGCGATCTCTTGCGATGCACTGCAGGTCTACGAGGGACTCTCGGTGCTTACCGGCGTTGCTACAGCCGCCGAGCAAAAGAAGCTCGAGCACAAGCTGGTGGGGTTCGTGCCGATAACCGAGACTTTTAACGTCGGGAACTACATGCCGCTGGCGCACGCGGAGATCGATGCGGCGCTTGAGGCGGGACGGCGGCCGATCGTGGTGGGGGGGACCGGGCTCTACCTGCGGGCTGCGCTGGCCGAGCTGTCGCTGGTGAAGGCACCGCCGGAAGCCGAGGATTCAGAGCTTTGGTCACCCGAGACGCGGCACCCGACGACGATCTTCGGGATCGACATGGACCGGGAGAAGCTCTATGAGCGGATCGACGCCCGCACCGAGGCGATTGTGAGCGCGGGGGCCCGGGAGGAGGTCTTGCGGGCCGAGGAGGCGGGCCCGTCACGGACAGCGCGCAAGGCGCTGGGCTTCGACGAAGTCTTGGCGGGCGACCTCGAGCTGATGCAGAAGCGCTCGCGCAACTACGCTCGCCGCCAACTGACCTGGATGCGCAAGATCCCCAACCTGCATTGGATCGACCGCACCAATCTCTCCGATGCCGCGGTGTCGACCGAAATCGCCAATCAGCTCGGCTGACTTCGTGGTTAGTCGGCCTATTGGAGTACTAAAGACGAAGTCACCGGATGCGAGTCGACAATAGGCTCCTTGTCATGAGATTTGAGAAGTGGCAGGCGCTGGGGAATGACTATTTGATCGTCGAGGCCGAGGGGTTGCCCTGGGCTCTGACCCCGCCACGGACGCGGCGGCTCTGCGACCCGCATTTCGGGATCGGCGCCGACGGAGTGCTGCTGCTCTCGCGCAGTGAGGACCCCGAATTCGTCGCCGAGCTGCGGATCTTCAATCCGGACGGATCCGAGGCGGAGCTCTCGGGAAACGGGGCGCGCGAGGCGATCCTCTACCTGCGCCGGAACGGATGGACCGACGAGGATGTCTTCTCGATCAAGACGGTCGCCGGGCCGATCACGCCGACGATCACCTCCGAGCGGACTTGCTCGGTCGCCATGGGTCGTGCCGCCACTACCTCCAAGGACTTCCCCACGGGCTCCGCGGACGGGACGGGAATGCTCGAATCGGCCGGGCGGGAGTGGGCTTTCCAGCACGTCTCGATCGGCAATCCGCAGTGCGCGATCGAGGTCGACGAGGGACTGGAGGAGCTTGATCTGTCCGCGGTCGGGCCGGAAATCGAAGCCCACGAGCTCTTTCCCAACCGGACCAACGTCTCGTTCTTCTCGGTCGACGGCAGCCGGGTGCGGGCGCGGATCTTCGAGCGCGGCGTGGGGGAGACCCTCTCCTCGGGCACCGGCGCCAGCGGCGCCGCCGTGACGGCCTTCCTGCGCGGCGCGGCGAGCCCGATCAAGGTCGAGCTCGACGGCGGCGAGCTCCAGGTCGAGGTCTCCGCCGATCTCGACGTGCGGCTGACCGGCTGGGCCGAGCCGATCTGCTCCGGCGAGCTATCGACCGAGATGGTCGCCGCGCTCGCCGCGCTGGACGGCTAGATTTCCGCGCCGATGGGAATCTCGGATCCGTCCAAGCGGCTGGAGGCGATGCCTCCGTACATGTTCCAGGAGTTGGAGCGGCGCATCGCCGACAAGCGCGCCGCAGGCATCGACGTGATCAGCCTCGGCATCGGCGATCCCGACGAACCGACCTACCCGCACGTCGTCTCGGCGATGCAGGAGGCGGTCGCCGAGAACGGCAACCAGAAGTACCCGAGCAACCGCGGCCGCGAGGAGTTCCGCCAGGCCTTCGCCGATTTCTACGACCGCCGCTTCGGGGTTGAGATCGACCCCGAAAGCGAGGTGATCCCGGCAATCGGCGCCAAGGAGTGCATCTACAACCTCTGCTTCGCCTTCCTCGACCCGGGTGACGTCGCCCTCGCCTCCGATCCTGGCTACCCGGTCTACACCGGCGGGCCGATCCTCGCCGGCGCTACGCCGGAGCTGCTGCCGCTGGTTCCTGAGCTCGGCTTCGCCCCCGACCTCAGCGCCATCCCTGCAGACGTCGCCGCCAAGGCGCGGTTGATGTTCCTCAACTACCCCAACAACCCGACCGGCGCAGTCGTCCCCGAGGGCTTCTTCGAGATGGTCGTCTCCTTCGCTCGCGAGCACGAAATCCTCGTCGTCCACGACAACGCCTACTCGGAGACGACCTACGACGGTTACGTCGCGCCCAGCTTCCTCTCCACTCCAGGCGCCAAAGAGGTCGGCGTCGAGGTCTTCTCACTCTCCAAGGGCTTCAACATGACCGGCTGGCGCTGCGCCGCGATCCTCGGCAACGCCGAGGCGGTGCAGACCTACTGGCGGCTGAAGACCAACGTCGACTCGGGCCTCTTCGAGGCGGTGCAGATGGCCGGCGTCGCCGCCCTGCAAGGCCCCACCGGCCCGCTCGAGCGGATGAACGAAACCTACGTGCGCCGCCGCGACCTGGTGGTAGGCGCTCTGCGCGAGATCGGCGTCGAGGTGGCGGCGCCGAAGGGCACGATCTACGTCTGGGCGCCGGTCCCCGAGGGCCACACCTCGACCTCCTTCTCCGAGCTGGTGCTCGAAGAGGCGGCCGTCGTCGTCTCACCGGGCTCGATGTACGGGCCCAGCGGGGAGGGCTTCTTCCGCATCTCGCTCACTACACCCGACGACCGCATAACCGAGGCGGTCGAGCGGATGCGGAAATACCTGGCCTAAGCGGCCGCTTCTCTCTCGTCGCGCTTTCGCCAGTACCGGTCGAGCCCACGCCACTGGTACTGGGGTGGAACCGCCTGCAGGAGCTCCTTGGCGGCCTCCGGATCGAGATTCTTGGCGACAAGTGCCCGGTGATGGCGCTCGTAGTCCTCCTCTGAGAATTCCCGGGCCAGATCCGCCTCTTCGCGCAGGCGCTTGCGGACGATCTCGAGGTGCTCGATCGGGGTCTCGATCGCGCCGAAATGCGTGAGGGCGAGGCGCTCTGGGCGCCAGGACTCGACGATCGCGATCGAGGCGAGCCAGGTCTCGATGTCGATATCGGGCGGCGGCGTCGGCGGTACGACCAGGTCCGAGGGCGGGATCCGCACCGCAGCGACGTCACCGACGAAGGCCGTCCCGGTCTCCTCGTGGAAGTAACAGACGTGGTGCGAGGCGTGGCCCGGCGTGTAGGCGACGCGCATGCCGAAGACGTCCTCGCCGCCGGCGAGCGCTTTCACGTTCGCCTCCGGCACCGGCACGATCTCTCCCCAGAGCCGCTCCATGTCGTCGCCGTAAAGGCGCTCGGCGCTGGCCAGCAGCTTGGAGGGGTCGATCAGATGGGGCGCGCCGCGCTCGTGGACATAGACCTCCAGCTCCGGCCAGCGACGGACCAGAGCGCCGGTAGCCGCGGCGTGGTCGAGGTGGATGTGGGTCAGCAGCAGCGCCCGCGGCTGCTCGTCACCAAGCGCTTCCAGCAGCGTGTCCATCGAGGACTGGGGGCCCGGGTCGACGAGCAGTCCGTCGACCTCCCAGCAGCCGATCACATGCTCGCGGCCAAGATGCTTGACGTCGATGACGCGCATCGGCCGCGAGTCGCTCAGGCGACCGGGTCGGGAAAGCGCTCGTCGGCCGCCAGTGTTTGGCGGATGCCCTCTTCCAGACTGCGCGGGGCGTAGCCGAGCTCGCGGCTTGCCTTGTCGTAGCTGGCCCAGAACGTGACGCCGTCGGCGGTGGAGATCAGCTCGCGCAGGTTCGGCGGCTGGCCGATCACCTTGCCGACCAGCGGTCCGATCGGCGTCAGCGCCTTCATCAAGGCGGTCGGCATGTCGCGCTTGGGTGCCTTGCGGCCGCTTACCGAGGCGATCGCGTCGATCGCCTGGCGCATCGTGACGGCCGGCCCGCTGATCACGTAGGTCTCACCGGCCTTGCCCTTGTCGAGCCCCAGCAGGATGCCGCCCGCGATGTCTTCGACGTGGGTGAGGCAGATGCCGAGCTCGGGGAACGGCAGCAGGAAGAGCCGTCCCGCGAAGAATTCCTTCAGCAGGTCAGCGACCTGCGATTCGTCGCCGGGGCCGTAGACGCCGCCGGGCTGGACGATGACGGCGGGCAGGCCCTCGTCAGCCATCATCCGCTTGGCGATTTTGTGCGCCTCGAGCTTCGTCTCCTCGTAGTAGGAGGTGAATTCTTTGCCCGGGTGCTCGTACGTCTCATCGACCGTCTTGCCATGGGTGTTGCCGAAGGTGCCGCAGGTGGAGACGTAGACGACCTTGGGGACCTTGGCCTCCAGCGCCGCCCGCAGGGCGATCTCCGTACCATGCACGTTGGCCTCGTACATCGCCGGGTGCTGCTTGGCGGGAATCCCGACCTCGTACATGGCTGCGGCGTGGATCAGGCCGTCGCAGCCTTCCATTCCCTCGCGGAGCACCGCACCGTCGCTGAGGTCGCCGCTGACCAGCTCACAGCCGAGCTCGGTGAGCTTGGTCGCTTTCTCGGGGGTGCGGACCAGGCAGACAACATCGTCGCCGCGAGCGCGCAGCTGACGCACGACCTCGCCGCCGATGAACCCCGTTCCTCCCGTCACGAAGACCTTCATCGCGCTAAGCCTATCCGCACCGCCGCCGAGGACGCGAAGGGCATACCTGATCCCGCGCCTACAATCGGAGGAAGTGGAACGCTCGAGAAACGGACGCAAGCTGCAGACGGGGAAAGGGGTCAACGGCGCCGGCGTCTCCAACCCGCGGGCCCGGCAGCGCGCCCTGGCGATCGGGATAACGAGCGGCAAGGAGGAGGGGGACCCGCTGGCCGAGCTGAAGGAGCTCCTGCGCACCGCCGGGGTGGCGACGGCCGGCGAAGCGGTTCAGCAGCGCGAGAAACCCGACCCGGACCGCTACGTCGGGCGCGGCAAGCTGACCGAGCTGAAGGAGCAGATCGCCGCCTGCGACGCCAACCTCGTCGCCTGCGACGACGAGCTGGCGCCGCGCCAGGAGCGCAACCTGGAGGAGGCGCTGGGGGTGCCGGTGATCGATCGCACCGCGGTGATCCTCGATATCTTCGCCGACCACGCCCACTCGGCCGAGGGCAAGCTGCAGGTCGAGCTCGCCCAGCTCGAATACAACATGGCCCGCATGCGGGGGCTCTGGACCCACCTCGAGCGCCTCGGCGCCGGGCGCATGGACGGTGGCATCGGCACCAGGGGCCCGGGCGAGAGCCAGATCGAGACCGACCGCCGCCTGGCACGCAACCGGATCGCGGCACTGCGGCGGCGGCTGACGCGCCTGGAGCGCAACCGCGGCGTGATGCGCTCGCGGCGCGAGAGCTCCGCACTGCCGCGCGTTGCCCTCGCTGGCTACACCAACGCGGGCAAGTCGACCCTGCTCAACGCGCTGACCGGGGCTGAGGTCGGGGTGGGGGACAGGCTCTTCCATACCCTCGACCCGACGACCCGCAGCCTCTCGCTCTCAGGCCGCGACTACCTGCTGACCGACACGGTCGGCTTCATCGAGAAGCTGCCGCACCAGCTGGTCGAGGCCTTCAAGGCGACGCTGGAGGAGACCGTGCTCGCCGACCTGATCCTCCACGTCGTCGACGCCGCCGCCTCCGAAGAGCGCCAGTCGGCGGACATGCGCGCGGTCGACGAGGTGCTGGAGGAGATCGGCGCCGGCGAGGGCCCACGGCTGCTCGTCCTCAACAAGGCCGACCTGCTCTCGGCCGAGGACCAGCGCGAGGTTCTGCTTCGCCATCCCGACGCGGTGCTCGTCTCCGCCCTGACCGGCAGCGGCCTGGATCAGTTGCGCGAGGGCGTCGAGCGGGCCTTCGAGGACACCCTAACCGAGGTCGATCTGCTGATCCCCTACGCCGAGGGCGCCCGGCTGCACGAACTGCACGAGGTCGCCGGGGACCTGGAGCGAACCGAGCGCGACGACGGCGTCCTCGTCCGCGCCAAGATCCCGGTCGCCGAGCTGCACCGCTTTGACGATCTCGCGGTCGTCTAGGGTTGCCGTCCGTGGACCTGCCGATCTCCAGACTCAACGAGGACGCCGTGCTGCCGACCCGGGCGCACGAGGGCGACGCCGGCTTGGATCTCTATGCCTGCGAGGCCGCGCACATCGGGCCGGGGGAGCGTTGGAGCGTCGGGACCGGGGTCGCGGTTGAGATTCCGGACGGACACGCGGGCCTGGTCCTACCGAGGTCGGGACTGGCGAAGAAGCACGGCATCACCCTCGTCAATGCTCCCGGGCTGATCGACTCCGGCTACCGCGGCGAGCTGCGGGTGCTGCTGCTCAACACCGACCCGGCGGATACCTTCCGGATCGCGCCCGGGGACCGGATCGCGCAGCTCGTGATCTCACCGGTCGTGCTCGCCGAGCCGGTCGAGGCGGGGGCGCTGGCGGAGTCCGCCCGCGGCGACGGCGGCTTCGGCTCTAGCGGCCGCTAGGCGAGAGCGCGGCCCGGCGGGCCGACTCGTGTGCGGCCAGCTCGAGTGCGTCGTCGAGCGGCTCCAGCTCGGGACGACTGCCGTAGCGGCGCTCGAGGGCCAGGCCGATCAGGTGGTCGGCCAGCCAGGCGTTCTTCGGCAGCAGGGGGCCGTGCAGGTAGGTGCCGATCAGGTTGTCGCGGTGCACGCCCTCGAGCCCGTCCTCGCCGTTGTTGCCGAACCCCTCCAGCACGCGTCCCAGGGGACGGGCTCCGGCGCCCAGGTGGGTGCGTCCGCCGTGGTTCTCGAAACCCGCCACGGTCCGCGACCCGGAGCCAAGGTCGACCTCGATCGCGACGTTGCCGATCAGGCGGGGGCCCGGCTTGCGCACCGTCTCCAGATCGGCGAGGCCAAGTCCCGGCAGCCGCTCCTCGCCGAGCTCGTAGCTGTGACCGAGTAGCTGGTAGCCGCCGCAAACGGCAAGCAGGACGGCGCCGTCGTCAGCGGCGGCGACGAGTGCCTCGCGCTTGCTCTCGACCATGTCGGCAGCGACGGCACGCTGATCGCGGTCCTGGCCGCCGCCGACGTAGATGAAGTCGTGGACGCCGGGGTCGAAGCGCTCGTCCGGCCCTGAGGCGGCGTACTCGAAGCCGATTCCCCGCCACTCGCAGCGGCGCTGGAGGAAAATGATGTTGCCGCGGTCGGCGTAGATGTTCATCTGCTCCGGATAGAGCGCCAGCAGTCGCAGCTCCATCAGGACTCGTTCTCCAGCAGCACGACGGTCGAGCCGACGTGGGCCTCGGTGGCGGGGATCTGGCGCCGGCCGGCCGGACGCAACCCGGCCTCGAGCGCCTCCTCTTCAAGCGTCTCGGCGGAGAGCACCTGCAGCTCGATCTCGTTCAGCTCGTCGCTCATGTTGCCGTCGGGGTCGACCGTCTGCCGCAGGCGGCGCAGGAGGATCGAGTCGGCGCCCAGGATCGGCTCCAGCGGCAGGCTCGAGTAGATCCAGCCTTCGACCTGGCGCACGTCCGGCAGCGGCGGCAGCGAGCCCTCGGGAAACGCGGCGGGCATCTCCTCGACGATCGCGAAGGCGGCGCGAGCGCCCGGTTTCATGTTGGCGGCGGCGCAGGCGAGGCAGGCGATCCGCGCCTCGCTGTCTTCGAGCAACTGGATTAGCTGCATCGGCGCCAGGACGAGGCCGAAATGGGTGGCGAAGTAGTCGAGCTCGCGGACGTCGACGTGCTCGGCGTCCGCACAGATTCCGTGCCCCCTTTCCCAAACGGCTTCGACCAGTTCGCGGTCACGGTCGAGGCCGATGACGAGATGCGCCCCGCGCGCGGCCAGGTGCAACGTCACCCGCCCGGCCCCGCAGCCGAGCTCCATGATCGCGTCTTTCTCGCCGATCCCATCGGCCAGCTCCTCCCAGAGGGGCAGGTCGGCGGTGTAGCCGCCGCACTCGACTTCGTGCCAGATCAGCTCGCTCATCGCCAGAACTCCTTGGCCAGGCCGCGGTCGGCGAGCAGCTTGCGCAGCTCCAGCAGGGCGGTGTAGGTGGGCAGGGCGAAGAGCCGGCCAGAGGTGGAGGAGAGGGCGCGGTCGAGCGAGGGCCCGATCCCGGAGACGACCTCGATCGCATCGGCGGGCCAGCCGGCGTATTTCAGCCGCAGCGCCATCTCCGGCGCCCGGGTGCCACTGCAGACGACGCGACGCACGGCGCCCTCGAGCAGCTCGAAATCGGCGTCCCAGATCCAGGAGACGTCGCGGCCGTCGGCGGTCCGGTCATTGAGCGCGATCCATAGGTCGATGCCGTCCTCGCCGGCCTCGAGCAGCAGCGTGCGCAGGACCTCGTTGGCACCGGCTGGATTCTTGATCAGCAGGATCGAGAGCGCCTTACCGGCGGCCTCAATCGTCTCGACCCGGCCGAAGGCCGCCCGCATCGAGGCCAGGGAGGAGGCGATCAGCTCCGGCGCCACGCCGAGCTCGATCGCCGCCGCGACGGCGCCGAGCGCGTTGTAGACGTTGTAGAGACCCGGCAGCGGCAGCTCCAGGCGCATCTCGCCGTGCGGCGTGCGCAGCGTCACCCGCGAGCCCTCCATGCCGTGCAGCTCGATCGCGGTCGCCGCCACAGCGGGCGCCGGGCGCCGGGCGCCGCAGTTGGCGCAGGAGTAGTGGCCGAGGTGGCCGACGAAGGCGCGCTCGTAGACGTAGGGATGGCCGCAGCGGCGGCAGTGCTTGGCGTCGAAAGCGTGCTGCAACTCGGGCAGCGCCTGCGAGGGATCCTCGATGCCGAAGTAGGTGACGCCGTCACGGGGCTGCCCCACCTCGTCGCTGCCGAGGTCGGCGATTGCCGGATCGTCGGCGTTAAGCACAAAGCGGGTGCGACCGGCCCGCACGGCGACGGTCTTCTCCCAGTCCTCCGCCAGCGACTCCATCTCGCCGTAGCGGTCGAGCTGGTCGCGGAAGAGGTTGCCCAGCACCATCAGCGAGGGGTCGAGCTGTGCTGCGACCTTCGAGAGCCAGGCCTCGTCGACCTCGAACAGGCCCTCGTGCCCGCGCTGCTCCAGCAGCGCCGTGGCGACGCCCCAGGTCATATTCGAGCCGGCGCGATTGTGGACAGGGCGGCGGCCATCGGCCTCAAGCGCAGCGGCGATCATCCCCGCCGTCGTCGTCTTGCCGTTGGTCGCGCTGATCAGCGTCGTGCCCCGGTCCAGCCGCCCACCAAGCCGGCTCAGCGCCTCGGGCTCCATGCGCAACAGGACCCGACCGGGCAGCGTCGTGCCGCCACCGCGCCCGCTGGCACGGCTCGCCGCTCCGATCGCCCGCGCCGCCGTCAGCTTTGCCCCGAAAAGCGGTCCGTTCGACGGCCGGCGGCGGCCCTCGCTGGACGCCGGGGCATTCAAGGCGCGGCCGCGGGCGGCACGATCACGCTCAGAGCCCGGGGGAGCATCCGCAGCGTCGCGGGAAGGTCGGTGAGATGCTCGCCATCGGCGTAGACGGGGAAGGGCCGGCTGGCGCTCAGCTCCAGCCGTTTGGCCCTGAAAACACGCACCTCGTCGTCGTCTACGTGGGTGCCCTTGAACACCTTGGGCAGGTTACCCACGAAGCGCAGCTTGCCGACCTCCCCGACCGCGACGATGTCGAAGAGACCGTCGTCGAGCTCGGCGTTTGGCGCGATCCGCATTCCACCGCCGTAGGTGCTGTTGTTGGCCACGGAGATGGAGTAGCCGTTGATCCGCGTCCGCTCCTCGCCGACCCGGATCGTGAACCGCGCCGGCTTCCAGCCCACGAGGGTGCGAAAGAGCGAGTAGACGTAAACGAGGTTGCTGCGCAGGAACCGAACTTCATTGGCGAGCCGGTTGCATTCGGAGTCGAAGCCGACGCTGACGATGCCGAGGAAGCGCTCGCCGTTGGCTTCGCCGACGTCGATCCGGCGCGTCTCTCCGGCCGCGAGCACGGCGACCGCGGCGGCGGGATCGTCGGGAATGCCGAGCACCCTGGCGAGATCGTTGCCGCGACCACCGGGCACTATGCCCAGCGGCGTCTCCGACCCCGCCATCGCGCCGCCGACCGCGCCGACCAGCCCATCGCCGCTGATCACAACCGGAACCTCGTTCGCCTCAACCGCCCGCAGGGCCCGCTCGACGCCGTCGTCGAGGCTGCGGGTGCGCTCAACCCGAAAGGGAATCCGCAGCGTGTCGAGCTCCTGCTCGACCTTGGGAAGAAGCTTCAGCGTGCGGCCGTGGGCCGAGTGCGGGTTGACCAGCAGCGTCAGTGGCATGCCCTCGATCTCCATCCGCTCGCAGCCTAATCGGAGGGACGCGAAGCACCGGCCTCGTCGAGCCGGGCGACGAAGAAGTTGCCGTTACCGGCCTGATCCGCGTGCACCGCGACGAATCCCAGCCGCTCGAGGCGCTTGTGCAACAGCCTCTCCCTGGCCGCCGCGGCGAAGCGCAGCGACTGGGACCGAGCGAGGATTAGATGCCCGCCAGGACGCAGCACCCGGGCGATCTCGGCCGGCGCGGGCACGCCGCGGACCTGGGCGACGAGGTCGAAGAAGCCGTCGGGGTAGGGGAGCCGGCCCGGCTTGCCGAGCTTGAAGGCAACCCGGCCTTCGGGGTCGAGACCGACCCGAGAACCCGCGGAGCGAACCAGATCGGCCGAGCCGTCGACGCCGCGGACCCGCGCCGCCGGAAACTCGCGGGCAAGGAAGAGGACGGCGTCGGCGTCGCCGCACTCGACCACAAGCGCACGCTCGGGAACGGGCACGTGAAGGGCCGCGACGGCAAGCGGGGTCAGGGGAGGCGCACGCACCACGCCGATGATCGCAAGCCCAGCCCCGCTGCCCAATGTTCTAGGCTTCCCGGCCGATGCAGGAGGGGACAAACCGCCGCATGACCATTCGCGCCGTCTTCGCGGCAATCGCCGCTGCGGCTGTGACGGCACTCCTGATCGGCTGTGGCGGTGGCGACGACTCGACCAGCACGACGGCGAGCGCCGGAGGCTGCAAGGAAGTTGAAGCGCCGACGCCCAAGCAAGTCAACCTGCAGGCGCCGAAGCAGACGGTGAAGGCGGGTGAAAAGCTGACCGCGGTCGTGCAGACCAGCTGCGGCACCTTTGACATCGCGCTCGACACGACCCGGGCACCGAAGACGGTCAACTCGTTCGCCTACCTGGCCGAAGAAGGCTTCTACGACGACCTCACCTTCCACCGCATCGTCCCCGGCTTCGTGATCCAGGGCGGCGATCCGCTCGGCACCGGCCTCGGCGGCCCCGGCTACTCGGTTGACGAGAAGCCCCCGGCCAACCTCTCGTACACCAAAGGGACAGTGGCGATGGCGAAGAGTGCAGCTGACCCGCCAGGCCGCTCGGGAAGCCAGTTCTACGTGGTCACGGCGGCGGACGCCGGGCTGCCGCCCGAATACGCGCTGGTCGGCAAGGTCGACAAGGGTTACGACGTCGTTGCCAAGATCGAAAAGCTCGGCACCCCCGCGGAAACGCCGAAGCAGACGGTGCTGATCGAAAAGATGACGATCGAAAAGGACTAGCTGCACTAGTCTGACGCCATGGCCAAGGTCGACGTAGGAGATGTAGCGCCGGACTTCGAGTTGCCGGGCACCGGTGGCAAGACCTACAAACTCTCGGACTACCGCGGCCGCAAGCTGGTCCTCGCCTTCTACCCCGGCGACTTCACCGCGGTCTGCACCAAGCAGTTCTGCTCCTACCGCGACCAGGGCGACCGCCTCGATCAGCTCGGCGCCGACGTGCTCGGCATCTCACCGCAATCGGTCGAGTCGCACGAGCGCTTCACCCAGGAGAAGAGCCTCAACGTGCCGCTGCTCGCCGACGAGGACAAGTCGGTCGCCAAGGCCTACGGTGTCCTCGCCGGACCGATGGTCCGGCGTGCGATCTTCGTCATCGACGAGAAGGGGGTCATCCGCCACCGCAAGGTGACGCTGGTCGGGCTCAGCTTCGAGTCCGTCGACGATCTCGAGCAGGCCGTCGCCGCCGTCGGCTGATGCCGGCGGAGCAGTCCGCGTTCAACAGCGGCACGCAGCCGACGATCCGCGGCGAGAAGGCCGGAGAGGGGCCGCCGATCGTGCTCTGCCACGGGATCACGGCGACCCGCCGCTCGGTCGTTCACGGTTCTCGCAGGCTGGAGCGGGACGGCCACATGGTGATCGCCTACGACGCGCGTGGCCACGGCGAGTCCGATCCGGCTCCGGCCGGACAGGGTTATGGATACCCGGAGCTGATCGACGACCTGGAGACTTTGGTCGCGGAGGAGGTGGGCGAGGGGCGATTCGTCCTCGCCGGTCACTCGATGGGAGCTCACACCGCGGTCGGCTACGCGCTGCGGCACCCCGAGCGGTTGGCCGGACTGGTCGCGATCGGCCCGACCTACACCGGCACTATCAGTGCCGAGTCGGTGCGGTATTGGGACGGCCTGGCCGCGGCGCTCGAGGATCGCGGCATCGACGGCTTCGTCGACTACATCGACCACGCGCAGGGAATCGACCCGGCCTGGCGCGACTCGGTTCTGCGCTTTACCCGCGAACGGATGCTGCGTCACCGCCACCTCGACGCGCTGGTGGTCGCGCTGCGCGAGGTGCCGCGCTCGCGGCCATTCGAGGCGCTCGAGGGGCTGAGCGGCCTCGAGGTTCCGGCGCTGGTCGTCGCCAGCCACGACGCCGCCGACCCGGGGCATCCCTATGACATCGCCGCCGCCTACGCCGAGCAGCTACCGCGAGCGCGGCTGATCAGCGAGGCAGAGGGCCAGTCGCCGCTGGCCTGGCAGGGGGGACGGCTTTCACGCGAGATCGCCTCTTTCTGCGCCGAGCCCGCGGTCGCGGGGCTTTTTTAGCCTGCCTGTAGGCGCTTCGAATAGCGTCCCGGCCATGAAGGCGCCGGCCGAGGGCACGCTGCGGGGCATCGCCACCTTTCTCGCCAGCTTCGGCATTGGCGTCGCCACCTACATTGCGATCGCCGACTCCGGCGGTGGCTCGCCGGTTTGCATCGCCGGCGGCCACGGCTGCCAGACGGTCGCCGAAAGCTCCTACTCGCACCTACTCGGCGTCAACGTTGCGATATTCGGCATCGCGGGCTACGTGCTGCTGCTCGGCTGCGCACTGCTGCGCGGCGACGGACCCCGCATCGTTGGCTTCGTCGTCTCCCTGGCCGGCTTCGGTTTCAGCCTTTACCTGACCTACCTGGAGCTGTTCACGATCGACGCGATCTGCCAGTGGTGCGTCGCCAGCGCGGTGCTGATGACCCTTCTCTTCATCGCCAACGCAACCCGGATGCTGGCCTACGCGGGAGCCAAGCCATGAGCGGCCGCCGCGACAGGGAGGCGCGCCGGGAAGAGCGCCTGCGCGAAGACGAGCAGGCCGGTGCGGCGGAGCGCCGCCAGCGCCTGGTCAAGCTCGGCAGCGCGGCCGGCTTCCTTGCCCTGGTCGCCATCGCGGTCATCGTTGTCGTCAGTGGAAGCGACAGCGGCGGTGGCGATGCGAGCAACGTGACCGAAGCAGGGACCGTGAACCAGTTGCTGGACGGCATCCCGCAGAACGGCCTGGTTCTGGGCAAACCCAGCGCCAAGGTGACGCTGCTCGAGTTCGGCGACCTCCAGTGCCCGTTCTGCAAGGGCTTTTCCGAAGAAGTGTTGCCGCAGGTCATCGAAGGCCAGGTCCGCAATGGCGAAGCCAAGCTCGACTTCAATAACTACACGATCATCGGCCCGCAATCGACGCCCGCGGGAGCCGCGGCGATCGCCGCCGGCGAGCAGGGTCGCGGCTGGAACTTCGTCGAGCTCTTCTACCGCAACCAGGGCGCCGAGGACTCCGGTTATGTCACCGACGCCTTCCTCACCGCCATCGCGAAGGGCGCCGGGGTGCCCGATATCGCCAAGTGGAACTCCGCACGCAAAAGCAAGCGGATCCTCGCCGAGGTCGCGGCCACGACCGCCGAAGCCAAACAGCTCGGCTTCACCGGCACGCCCTCGTTCGCGGTCCAGGGCCCAGGAGCGTCAGGCACCGAAGCCCTCAGCACACCCGACTCGGCCGGCGACCTCGAATCGGCAATCGAAGGGGCCGCCGGCTGATGCGGCGACGCCAGCTCGGGGTAAGCGCGGTGCTGCTTGCCCTCGGCCTGCTGGTGCTCGGTGCGGCACCAGCTACGGCAAACGTCACCGCGGCCGAAGCGGTGCAGTTGCTCAGCCGCCAGCGAGCCGCAAACGGCATCCCGTCGGACCTGGTCGAGCGGCCGGACTGGTCAAGCGCCTGCGCCGCCCACGACAACTACGAGGCCCGGACGGGGGAATTCGGCCACCACGAGAACCCAAGCAGCCCCTTCTACACGGAAGAAGGGGCCTGGGCTGCCGCCAGCAGCGTGCTCGCCTACGGTGCGCCGAGCTGGTCACAGGGAAACCCCTGGGAGAACGCGCCGATTCACCTGATCCAGATGCTGGGCCCGGCGCTGGCGGAAATGGGTGCGGACGAGTCCCAGAACCGAACCTGCGCGACAACGTGGCCCGGGTACACGCGGGCCGATCCAGCCACGCCGACGGCCTACAGCTATCCCGGTAACGGAGTGAGCGGCGTCGTGCCGAGCGAGACGGCGTCGGAGAGCCCGTTCGTGCCGGGCGACTTCGTCGGCCTGCCGGCGGGAACGACCACCGGCAGGCACCTGCTCGCCTTCCTCAGCGGCCCGGGCTCCATCGACTCGGCCGAAGTGGCGAGCGCGGCTCTCAACGGCCCAGCGGGACCGGTCGCGCTCAAGGTCCTCGACTCGACCAATTCCGAAGTCGGCGCCTACATGCCGCAGGCCTCGGCCTTCCTGATCCCGGAACAGCCCCTGCAGCCGATGAGCGCCTACGAAGCGACCGTCAACTGGGCGCAATCGGGCGCACCCGTGCTGACCCAGAAGTTCTCTTTTTCGACCGGCACCGGTGCCGCGGCTACGGAAACGCCCAGCCAACCGAAGGCACAGAAAGACAGTTGCACGAGCCTGGCGCTGTCGGCGCATCGGCTGCGCCAGCGCTCGGCGCATCTGAAGCGCCGCGGCTTGACACTTGCCAGCACCGCGAATTCACGCCGCGAGCGCGGCCAGGCGAGGCGGTTGCTGCGCGAATCGGCCGCCGCAAAGAGAAAGGCGAGGCTGAGAAGCCGCCAGACCAAGCAGTGCCGCCGCCACGCCGCTCGTGACTCACAGCGCCCCAGCTCCACCCATAAGTAGACATAACCTCCATTATCGTGCGTTGTGACAGTCGGTCCCCGTGGCCGGTAGCCCATTCTTGTCCGGGCAGACCAATTAGATCCGCGGGCAATGGTTGACGAGCCGGCGAAAGAGGCAGCACTCGGCGACTCTGACGCTGACGCGCCCGCAGTCGGCGTAGCCGAGGCTGTGCGCGCAGGATTCGGGCAGGCACTGCTCAAGGTCGCCGAGCGGATCTCCAAGCACTATGTGCCGCTCGTCGGCCTGTTGACCCTGGTCGCAGGCGGCTTTTACATCCTCGCCTACTCACGCTTCTACAGCGCACTCGGGATCACACCGGAGGAAGCCGGCCTGAGCACGCCGCAGATCCTTGCCCACTCGGTCGTGGGAGGACTCGCCTTGGTCGTCCTCGCGTCCCTGGCGACCTACCTGGTCCTATTGCCGGCCATGCCGGTTCTGGACGGCGATTCTGAGACCGGTACGTGGCAGGATTTCCGCAACCACGCGATCATCGCCGGATTCGCAGCCGGCGGGCTGGTCGGCCTCGTTTTCATCACCGGTTCGCCGCTGCCGTTTGCGGTCCTTGCGGTCGGCTGGGTGATCTTCGCGACGCTCATCACCGGCCTGGAGATACACGTCGGTTGGCCACCGGCGAGCCCTAAGCCCCTGAAGTTCGAAACGGAGTCCTACGTCGCCTTTGCCGTCGCTGTGGCAATCCCGGCTGGACTGTTCATCGCCGGGTTCGTCAGCTTCAACAAGGCAAGCGAGCTTGGAGAAAAGGCCGGCGACGGCCAGGCGGTGCTGAGCTCCGACGTCCTCGGGCTCCCCTTTCTCGGCGTCAGGGCCGAGACGGCCGTCGTCACCTGGAAGTCACCCGATGCACGACGCCCGATGCCCAATTGCGTCCTTTACCTGGGGACCGCAGACGGACAGGACGTGCTCTACGACCACCGCTCGGGAAGCGTCTTCAAGACGTCCAGCGATGGCGTCGTCCTGCAACTGCGAAAGAGCCAGACGAGTTGCGAGGCACCGGTCAACCTGGCCGCCCCACGAGTGCGCCACCTCAGCGACAACCGCCTTGGCTGCTCTCCCGGACGTTGGCGCCCCAGCTCCAAGATCGATCTCGACTACCGCTGGACCATGGAAGGCATCCAGATTCCCGCCGAGTTCGGCGGCAGGTCGCCGATTTTCGACACGACCGGCTACCCGATCGGCAGCATCGCTCACTGTCACGTGACCGCCTCGGGCGGGCTCGGCAGCGACACCGCAATGAGCGGCGGCATAGTCATCGGCGAGACACCTTGAAGGCAGGCACCGTGCCCGAGAAGCGATTTCGCTAGCGGCGGCTCCCCTGCTCATATCATCGGCCCTATGCCGCAATGGCTCGAGGAGGCAAAGGCTGTCGACGCCGCGGTCTACGCGGGAATCGCGGAGAGCGAGGCGCCTGTCCTCGACTCAGCAATGCGCCGGCTCAGCCGTGCCGCCGACCACAGCAAGCTGTGGTTCGCGACCGGCGCAGGACTGGCCCTATTCGGCGGACCAAGCGGCCGCAGAGCCGCCAGCCACGGTCTCGTATCGCTCGCTACGGCATCGGCGCTCGCCAACCTCGTCGCCAAGCCACTGACCGTGCGCGCTCGCCCGCAGCGCAGCGGACGGCCCGAGCTGGCGCATCGACACGTGCCGATGCCCCGTTCCAGTTCCTTCCCCTCCGGCCACACCGCCTCCGCCTTTGCCTTCGCCACCGGCGCCGGCCACGCACTCCCAGGCCTCTCGGCGCCGCTGCGGGCGATCGCGACGCTGGTTGGATACTCGCGGGTCCATACCGGCGTCCATTTTCCCGCTGATGTGCTCGCCGGTGCATTTCTTGGCATCTCCGCGGCCGAGATCGCCAACCGCCTGCTCGAACGCCGTACAAGCAGCCCGTGACATGGACCGGCTCGTGCTCAGGCTTCGAGGCTTGCGCTTCCCCGTGCCAGCGGCCGGACGATAGGCGCAGCCTTCGGAAGCCGGCCACGCTCGACCTGTCCGAGCGTAAAAGGTGAGGCTTCGATCAGCGAGACGGTGTCGCGGTTGCAGTGACAGCCGTCGGCGAAAAAGCGCCATGGCTTCTCGAAGCGATCCTGCCAGCGGGCCAGACCGGGCTGCTCGGAACGAACGTGCTCGACAAAGAGCAGCCTGCCGCCCGGCTTCAGCACCCGCGCCGCCTCGGCCAAGGCTGCGCTGGGATCCGGGACCGTACAGAGGACCAATGTGAAAACAGCGGTGTCGAAGCTCCCGTCCTCGAACGGCAGCTTTTGCGCCGATGCCTGCACGATCCGCACACCGCTCCCCTCGACAGCCTTCGCCCGAAGCTTCTCGAGCATGTGCGGGCCCGGCTCAACCAGCACCAGCTCGGTGACGGAGTCGGGAAACAGGTTTCGGTTGACCCCCGTGCCGGCTCCGAGGTCGATTGTCCTACCCGTCGCCTTGGCCAGCGTCTCGCGCCGCATCTCGCGCAAACCAGCGTCCTCCGTCGCCTTCAGGCCGCGGTCATAGACCGCGGCGAAACCCCTCCCCCAGGTCGCGTCGTAGATTCGTCCCACGCGCGGGATACGGGGCTACGCCGCCTCGCGTTCAGGGCTCGGCTCCGCCGCCTCCGCATCGCCCTCGGCGCGGCTGTGCGCGGCCCGCTCCTCATAGGCGTGGCGGGCACCGTGGTCGACTTCGGTCATCAGCTTGTCGACTTTCATCAGCCGGCCGAGACCCTCGCGCATACCGCGCGGAAGATTGGAGACCAGCTTGAAGAAGGCGCCGTTCATGCGCGGGACCCAGACGTCGAAGCGGGGGACTTCGAGGGCGTCGACGATCTCGTTGGCCACGTCCTCGGCCTCAACCGGCCGAATCAGCCTCTGCCCCACCCCGGACGTGAGCTCGGTGTTGACCACGGTCGGCATCACGCAGGCGATCTCGACGCCGCTGCCGCGCAGCTCGGCGCGCGCGGCCTCGCTGATCCCGACCACGGCGTGCTTGGTCCCTGAGTAGGTGGCGATGCCGGGGAAGCCGCCCTTGCCCGCCTGTGAGGCGAGGTTGACGATGTGACCGTGGCCGCGTGGCTTGAAGCGCGCGATCGCCAGCTGCATGCCGACAATCACGCCGTAGATATTGATGTCGAGCTGGCGTTTGAGCGAGTCGTCGGACTCCTCGGCGAACGGGGTCACCGGCATGATCCCGGCGTTGTTGACGACGACGTCAAGTGGGCCGAGCTCACGCTCGGCGGCGTCGAGGAAAGCGGCGAAGGAGCCGCGGTCGGTGACGTCGAGTGGCAGCGCGATCGAGCCGCCGCCCAGACCCGCAGCCGTCTGCTCGGCCAGGCCCTGGTCGAGGTCCCCGATGGCGACACGGCAGCCCTTGCGGACCAGCGCCGTCGCGGTCGCCTTGCCGATCCCACGGGCACCGCCCGTGATCGCCACGACCTTGCCGCTGAGATTCTGCCGTTGCTTCGCCATCGGGACCTCCTCCTCCAGCGGCCCTAGGCCACTGGCTTGTAGACGGTGACCACGGCGGCACCGCCGAGGCCGATGTTGTGCTGCAGGGCCAGCTTGGCGCCCTCGACCTGACGCTTGTCGGCCGTGCCGCGCAGCTGCCAGGTCAGTTCAGAGCACTGCGCCAACCCGGTCGCGCCGAGCGGATGACCCTTGGAGATCAGCCCGCCGGAGGGGTTGACGACGACCTGGCCGCCGTACGTTGTCGCCTCTTCCTCGACCAGCTTGTGCGCCTCGCCCTCGGCGGCGAACCCGAGCGCTTCGTAGGTGATGAGCTCGTTGGCGCTGAAGCAGTCGTGCAGCTCGCAGACGTCGACTTCAGCGGCGACCACGCCGGCCTCGGCGTAGGCCTCATCAGCCGCCTGCTTCGACATGTCCGAGCCGACGATCTTCATGCAGTCGGTGTCCTCGGCGAAGGTCGAGCTGAGGTCGGTGACCATTGACTGGCCGGCGATCTCGATCGCCCGGTCCCAGAGGTCGTGCTCGTCGACATAGCGCTCGGAGGCGACGATCGCGCAGGCCGAGCCGTCGGAGGTGGGCGAGCACTGCAGCTTGGTCAGCGGGTCGTGGATCATCCGCGCCGCCTTGATGTCCTCCAGCGAGTACTCGTCCTGGAACTGGGCGTAGGGGTTGTTGACCGAGTGCTTGTGGTTCTTCCAGCCGATCCAGGCGTAGTGGTCGGGGTTGGAGCCGTACTTCTGCATGTGGTCGCGGCCGGCGTTGCCGAACATCTGCGGGGCCGGCGGCGACTGCTCGGGATCGCGGATCTCGAACATCCGCATCGCGTGCTTGTCGAGCGCGTTGGTGCGGTCGGTGTACTTGACGCCGAGCGAGCCGGGCTCCATCTTCTCGAAGCCGAGCGCAAGCGCGCAATCGACCAGACCGCCCTTAACCGCCTGGCGGGCCAGGAACAGCGCCGAGGAGCCGGTCGAGCAGTTGTTGTTGACGTTGACAACCGGGATCCCAGTCAGGCCGAGCTGGTAGAGCGCCCGCTGGCCGTAGGTCGAATCGCCGTAGCAGTAGCCGGCGAAGGCCTGCTCGACGTCGGTGTAGGGAATGCCGGCGTCGGCGAGCGCCTTCTCCCCCGCCTCCTTGGCCCAGTCGGGGTAGTCGCCCTCCTTGGTGCCGGGCTTCTCGAACTTGGTCATGCCGACCCCGATCACGAACGTGCGGTTGCTCAAAGTCTGCTCCTGTCTCTTCGCCGCTCCCTGCCGGCGAGTTTGGCTGCCTGGCCAGGAAATCTACCGGTCGGGCCGACCGGATGGCGATACTGCGCGGAATGATCGTCGACTGCGCCGTCTACGAGCACGGCAAACGACGCGCCGGCGAGCTCAGTCTCGAGGGGGCCGGCGATGCCTGCCGGACCGATGACGGGTTCGTCTGGCTCGGCGTGACGGAACCGTCAGCGGAGGAGTTCGAGTCGATCGCGCGCGAGTTCGGCCTGCACGAGCTGGCCGTCGAGGACGCGGTCAAGGCGCAGCAGCGGCCCAAGGTGGAGCTCTTCGGCGACACCCTGCTGGTCGTCGTCAAGACGGTCACCCACCCCGACCCCGCGCACGGCATCGAGGTCGGAGAGCTGCTGGTCTTCATCAATACCGACTTCATCATCACCGTCCGCCATGGCGACGGCGAGCTGAGCTCGGTCAGGGAACGGGTCGAGAGCCGGCCGGAGCGGCTCGCGCGCGGTACAGGGGTCGTTCTCTACGCGATCCTCGACCACATCGTCGACGGCTACGGCGACGTCGCACAGACGATCGACGGCGAGATCCAGGCGGTCGAGCGCGAGGTCTTCTCGGCCGAACGAACCAACCCGGCCGAACAGATCTACAAGCTCGAGCGCGAGGTCCTCGACCTCTACCGCGCGGTCGCGCCGCTGCTCGAAGCCGTCGACGAGATCGTCGAAGGCCGCTTCGATGCCATCCCGAAGGAGCTCCACGAGTACTTCCGCGACGTCCACGACCATCTGCGCCGGGTAACCGGCCGCGTCAACGGCTTCCGCGAGCTGCTCAGCAGCGCCCTGCAGGCAAACCTGACCCAGGTATCGGTGCGCCAGAACGAGGACATGCGCAAGATCTCCGCCTGGGTCGCGATCGCCGCCGTGCCGACGATGGTCGCCGGGATCTACGGGATGAACTTCGACCACATGCCGGAGCTGCACTGGCGCTACGGCTACTTCACCGTGCTCGCCCTCATCGCCCTTGTCTGTCTGGCCTTGTACCGCCGTTTCAAGCGTGTTGGCTGGTTGTAGATTTAACCCTTCGCGGTGACCGTAACTCCAAACACGAAGGGATAAGTGAGATGAGGAGCTATCGAAAGGCGACGTTCGCACTACTGATCGGTGTGCTCGCGGTGACACTGGCCGGCTCGGCTATTGCCCCTGCCGCCGGCGCCAGTCCCGTCTGGAAGTTCGAAGGTAGTGAACTCAAAGCAACCGAAACTATCGCCGGGAACGCATCCGAAGGGAGGCTGTTCTTCCCGGGGCTGACGATCAAATGCCAAGAAACCCTCTACGAAGCATCGATCTCCAATAACGTCGGAACCGGCCAGGCGAAAATCAACAAAATGACTTTCAACAACTGCTCCACCGACAGCAAAGCCTGCACGGTCGAACTGAACGTGGCCGAAAAACTGCCGTGGCCGGCCCAGCTGACGACGGTGGGCACCAGTAATTACATCGTCATCGAAGGAATCAAAGTCCTGATCCTGCTCGGCGGCAAAGAATGCGCCTTGGGGGGAACGAAAATCGCCGTGACAGGGTCCGCGGGCGGCCTCTACACCAACCTCAGCGAAACGATCACCTTCAGCTCGTCAACTTTCCCGGCGACCGGTACGGAACTGAAAGCGCTCGGCTCAACGGTCGAATGGAAAGGCGTCTTCTCGACGGAAGCCACCGGACCTCATCACGGGGAGAAACTGACGATCTCGTAGGCGGTGGCTTTTGATTTGATAAAATTTAGCAATGAACCTGAGGCTCCTTGGTGCTGTCCTGCTTGCGACCGCTGCACTCACGGGCGCCTTTGCCGCCAATGCCTCCGCCCTCGCCTGGAAGTTCAACGGCAACCTGCTGGTGGGCTCCGAAACAGTCCTCAATCGCGCCGGCGAAAGCAGCTTCACCATCCCCGGCCTGACCACGACTTGCAAACCCTTTGTCTACATCGTTTCAGCCTCAAACTCGGGTGGGATCGGCTCCGCGAGCGTCACCGAAGCGCCGCTCAGCAACTGCTTTACGAGCAGCGAAGCGTGCAGCGTCGAAGTCATCGGAGCCGAAACACTGCCTTGGGCCGGGAAACTGACGACGGTGGGCCTAAACAACTACCTCGTAATCCAAGGGGTCAAAGTGGGCATTCGCTACAGCGGCGAAGAATGCGTCCTCGGCGGGATCTTGGTCGTGATCAAAGGGACGGCTGGTGGGTTGATCAACAACGCAACTGAAAGCATCACTTTCAACTCGTCCAGCTTCACGGCAACGAAAACGGAACTGAAAGCTCTGAGCACGAAAATTGAATGGAACGGCGTCTTCACGATGCTCGCGACCGGGGCGCACATCGGCCAGTCGATCTCGATTTCCTGAGGCCCAATCCGTTTCGTGAGCTAGGACTCCGGCTCGCGAGCCGGGTTTGACCAGACTAGAAAGGCGGCCCCGGCAATCGCGATCCCGATCGCGGTGGCGAAGGCACGCTGGCCAGCGGCATGCAGGGCCGCCTCGCCGATCGAGTCGGCCAGCAGCACGGCGTAGGTCGTGATCGCCGCGGTGAAGAGCGCGTACTGCACCGTCAACAGTCCGTAAGCAAAGCCGGTGGCGATCGTCAACGCCACTCCGGTCGCGAGGCCGTCGCCGCGCAGCCACTCGGCCAGCGCGGTGGCGATCACTAGTCCGGCGAGGGTCCCGACAGCGCGCAGGACCAACCGGCGAAAAGTCTCGTCCTGCTCGGGACGCAGGACGAAGAGGATCGTCAGTGGGATCCAAAAGCCGTGCTCGCTCATGCCAAGCAGCCAGTAGGTCGCGACCCCGGTCCCGAGTGCAGCGCCAAATCGCAATGCGTGACGAAAGCTGACTGAGCGCAGGGTTGCGTTTGAACGGAAGGCAGCGACCGCAGCCGGGGTGCTCCAGCCGTTCTCCCCTCCCTCCTCGGTGCGATCGCCCAAAGCCCAGACGCAAAGTGACCAGGCAGCCTGGAGCAGGCCGCCCACCGTGGCGAAGAGAAGCGCCGGGAGCGTGTCAGCCAGATCAAGTGGCAGCCCCTGGGTGATCAGCAACGAGAGAGCAACCGAGAGGCCGGCAATCGAGAGCCGCAGTGAGACCGAGAAGCAGTAGCCGGCAGCGGCACCGATGACGGCCATCGTCAGAACCGCGAGGAAGGCGTTGGAGCCGGTGAGGACGCCGAGCGCGGCCGCGATCCCGATCGGAAGGGCCGTCCCAGCCTGCCAAGCGGCCCTAGTCCGGGCCGGCGCGTCCAGGCCCGGAAATCCGGCCAGCAGCGCACCGGTGCCAATCGCGCCTTTTGTCGGGCTGTCCAAACCGAGCTCGAGCAGTAGCGCGAGGCCGACCGGCACCGCGACCAGGGCGCCCCTCCGCAGTGCCGGCCCGGGCTCGCTCGGGCCGATCGCGAGGAGCGGCGAGGCCCGCAGTCGCTGGGCCGCGCCGCTGGCGTTGAACAGTTCCATCGGGCCGCAGTCTCGCTACGGCATCGGCGTCAAGGCCAGGCGGTCAAGCTCACGCGCCGGTCCGCGAAGAGGTAGACCGAGAGCCGAGGCAGGTGCCATCCGTAGTAGCAGGGGCACCTGTTGTCCTCACAGGCCTTGCCGTCGTCGTCCCCGTCGAGGCGGTCTGGGTCATAGCGCGGCCCACCGTGCTTGATGAAGAAGACTTGGGCGGACCTCTGGGTGGCGAAGTCCGCGCAGTCCTTGTCGCTGGCGGAAGCAGCCGCGGGCAGGGCGGCGATGAAAAGGGCAACGAGCGCGATCGCGCCAACGGCTAACTGAGCCCTGCGAAGGAAAAGCACCATGAAAACTCCTCTCGTTCCGGGACAGAGACGCGAGGCATCCTAAAGAGAGGCGAACGGGCCAAGTCGACGGCCATGGCTCCCCAGGTACCCTGATGGGCCGTGATCGTCGCCGCCCTGAGCACCGATCCAGCCGCCGGAGTGGGCATCTTCGCCGCCCTGGCGGCCGGCATCGTCTCCTTCCTCTCCCCCTGCGTGCTGCCATTGGTACCGGGCTACCTCTCAGCCGTCAGCGGCGTCTCGGCCGCGGATCTGGAGACCGCCGGCTGGCGGCGCATCCTCGGTCCCAGCCTGCTCTTCGTCGCCAGCTTCTCGGCGATCTTCATCGCCGAGGGTCTGACCGCGACCGCGCTGGGCTCGGCCTTCAGCGAGCACCAGGAGCTGCTGACCAAGGTCGCTGCGGCGCTGATCATCGCGATGGGCGTCCTCTTCGTCGCCTCGCTCTTCGTCACCCGCCTTAACCGCGAGTGGCACGTCGACGCCCTGCTCGAACGCGCCGGGCGCGGCGGCCCGATCATCGCCGGTGCCGCCTTCGCGATCGCCTGGACGCCCTGCATCGGCCCGACCCTCGGTGCGATCCTCACCGCCGCCTCGCTTTCAGGCTCCGCCGCGCACGGCGCCTTCCTGCTCACCGTCTACTCGGCCGGCCTGGCGATCCCCTTCCTGCTCACCGCGATCGCCTTTTCGCGCATGACCACGGCCTTCACCGTCGTCAAGCGCCACTACCAGGCGATAGTCGCCACGGGTGGCCTGATCCTGATCGCGATGGGCGTCTTGATCTGGACCAACCAGCTGACCGAGCTCAACACCGAAGCCCAGAGCTGGCTCAGCGGCCTCGGGCTCGATTTCTGGAACTCGGTCTAGTTATTGACGACGGGCACGAGGGTCTCGACCTCCTGGCCGATCGCCTCGACCTCCTCGAGCCCCTCGCCGTCGATGTCGCGGGAGCAAACGATCCGGAAGCGACCAGTCCCGATCTCAGCGTCGGGCACGACCGGCAAGCCGCGGATGTGATCCCAGCCCAGCCGTTCGACCTCGAACGGGTTCATCCGCACCTCGGCGGCCGGAAAGGGACAGCTCGAGTTGTGCTGGTCGATCGCCTTCGAGATCGCCTCGAGGTTCTTCGCCTCTGGGGAAGCCATGGCCAGAGTCTAAAAGGGTGCGAGCGGCCGAGTCCGGCCTGACGTCACAGCGTGCCGCCGGGATCGTAGGCCTGGCCCGGAGTGGCTCCGACGACGAGAAGGCGAATGCCCTCGGGGCCGGGCACGACCTTGCGCTTGACGCTCGGGTCGAGGCGGGCGATGTGGTCGGGGTCGAGCGGGTACTCCTCGCCATCGGCCTCGAGGGTTCCCGAGCCGCGCAGGGCGACGTAGACCTCCTCTTGACCCAATTGCTGGGGGCGCTTGGCGAACATCTGACCGCCGATGCCGTCCTCGGCGTGATCGTGCTCGGGGTAGTCGTTGGCGCCCGGGGCAAGCTCGATGATCGAGATGCCGAAGGCACTGACGCCGAGCCCAGCCGCGGCCCTGTGGAACTTGATGCCCTCAAAGAAGCCGTCGATGGCGTCTATTTCGCCGATCTCCACATGCGTTACGCCTCCCATGTCGGCGATTGCTACCCGCTGTTCGGACTCGTCAACCTGGCCGCGTATCTCAGGCTCAGTGGTGCCGATGCTTAGGTTTGTGGTGCTTCTTCCTCACGCAGACGGATTTGCCGTGCTTCTTCGTCCTCTTGAAGCCCTTCTTGCATTTGTGGGACTTGACCACCGGCTTGCCGCTGTTGCTGGCAACCACGGTCCATTGCCAGCCCGCGGGAGAGGAGTCGACATTGCCCGCGGCATCGATGGCGCTGACTTCGAAGCTGTGGGGACCCGCGGCGAGAGCGCTGTAGAGCTTGGGCGAGACGCAGGGCACGAAGCTGGTGTGGTCGAGTGAGCACTGGAACCCCGTCGCGTCGGCTTGCGGTGAGCTGAATGCGAAGGAGGCCGAAGTCGCGGTGGTGACAGCTTCGGGGCCGCTGGAGAGCGCGGTGTCCGGCGCCGCGGTGTTGCTGAGGTCGAGCGAATGCGAGCCTGCGCCTCCCGTGGAGAACAAGCTGACGGCGCCCCCACCCAACACCGTCTCGTTGGTGACGCGGATTTTGGCGGCGTAACCGGGTCCAGCCAGGAGCGGAAACGAACGATCGAGCACGATCGGGGTAAACGATTCCGCTGGCACGACAAACGATCCGACGTCTACGCCGTTGATCGACAAGGTCCAATCGACCTCGCCTTTCGGTTTAAGTGTGTTCGACGCCGGCTGGACCGTCAGTGTCGCGTGATCGATATACGACGGGCCGGCGAACGTCTGGCTCACTTCGTCCCCGCGAGCCTTTGACCAGAAGGACCCAACCTGACCGGGGGTCGTACCGCCGGAAGAGATGACAGTCGAGGCGCTCGATGGAAATTCAAAGGTCGCCGCTTGAGCTCCGCCCACAAAGAGGCCGGCGAGGGAGAAGGCGGAGAGGAGCAGAACGGCGAGAAATGGAGGCCCGGCCAGCACACGCCGGTGAACTCGATTCGCGGAGATGCGCTGGGCAGCGTAATCGTCAAGCACTCGCCAAACCCCCTTGGACTGGACTATCAGGATCGTCGATGCTATCGCGGGACTCGCCCAAGGTCCCGTCGACCGGCTCGAAATCTAGGCTGGATCGATGAGCGACCGGCTTCGTTGCATCGCCCATCTCGACATGGACGCGTTCTACGCGTCGGTCGAGCTGCGGCGGCGGCCGGAGCTGCGCGGGAAGCCGGTTGTGGTCTGCGGGTCGGGGCCGCGCGCGGTCGTGACCACGGCCAGTTACGAGGCGCGCAAGCTGGCCGGAATCCACTCGGCGATGCCTGCCGCCGTGGCACGGCGGCGGCTGCCCGACGCCGTCTACCTGCAGCCGGACTTCAACGCCTACCGCGAGGCCTCGGGGCAGGTGATGGCGGTGCTGCGCCGCAATGCGGAGACCGTTGAGGTCGTCGGCCTCGACGAGGCTTACGTGGACCTGACCGGGCTCTTCTCGCCGAAGGCGACGATGCGGCGGATCGCCGCTGAGATCAAGGAGGACACCGGTGGGCTGACCTGCTCAGTCGGGATCTCCGAGAGCCGCATGCTGGCCAAGATCACCAGTGAGCTGGGTAAGCCCGCCGGCCTCGTCGTTCTCTCACGCGAGGAAGCGTTGGAGCGGTTCGCCGCCGACTCCCCCGGCCTGATCCCGGGAATCGGGCCTAAGTCCGTCGCCAAGCTCGAGGCGATGGGGATCCGCACGCTCGCCGAGCTGCGCGCGCGGGATCCCGTGACCCTCGAGCAGTCGTTCGGTCCGCGCCAGGGGCGCTGGCTGCACAGCCGTGCCCGCTTCGAAGACGACACCCCGATCACCGTTGTGCGCGAGACAAAGTCTCAGTCGACCGAGATCACCTTCGACGTCGACGTTCGCGACCGCGGCGAGCTGGAGGCTCACCTCAAGCAGCTCGCCGAGGAGCTCTGCCGCCGCTTGGGCAAGCGCGAGCTCGCGGGGCGCACGATCGGGATCAAGATCCGCCTCGACGACTGGACCAACGTGACTCGATCGCACACGGTGGAGCAGCCCACCAACGAGTTTGACGTGGTCGGACCGGTCGCCCTGGACCTGCTGCGCGCCTATGACCCGCAGCGGCCCGTGCGGCTGCTCGGCGTGCGCCTGGCCGGGTTCGACGGCGGCGAGACCCCCGAGGCGGAAGACGCCCCGGAGGCTCAGATGCAGCTCGGCCTGACCGCCTGAGCGGCTACTTGCTGGAGAGCAGGACGCCGACGCCGGGGAAGCCGATTCGCTCCCGCGTCGCGGCGGTGAGGTCGAAGTCGCGACCCGCCACGTAGGGACCGCGGTCGACCACCGGCACGGTGATCGTCTCGCCGCGGTAGAGGAGCTTCACCTTGGCGCCGCAGGGCAGCGTCTTGCTCGCCACGCCGAGCGTGCCCGGCTCCAGGGTCCCGCCACAGGCGAGGCCGCCGCCGTAGAGGCCGGGGCCGTAATAGGAGGCCGCCGCTTCGCGGTAGGAGGTGAGACGACGAGCCGCACTTGCCGAGCCCCTCATTCGCCGCTCGTGAACACCGTAGGCACGCACGCTGTAGGCGCCGATCCGGTCGGGCCTCCAGCGCAGAGCGAAGGTCCCGTTGGGGCGAGTCGCCACCCCGGCGACCCCACCATCGGGCCCCCGAAACACCAGCTTGACCCGGTGTGCGCCTCGCGGCCGCACCCTCCCCCTGACGACGGCCTTGCCGGCGCCGAGCAGGCTGTGTCGGGAGACGTGCAGGGAAACGTGGGAAGCGACGCGGGAACTTCGCTGTTTGGAAGCGCTCGCCGCGGCGGGGACCGCACCAACGGTAAGCAGGGCAGCGACAGCCGCCGCGGGCATGAGGAATCGCATATGTGATCACTCGCTTTCTTGCCTGCCTACGGGGTTAGCTGACGGGCTCGCGACTGCCGGCACGGTGCCGGGCAGCCGTTACGGACGGCTCGCCGTCCGATTCGCCCCCGTCGCGGCCGAGAGATGGCCGTGACCTTGGGTCCCCCGCTCCCTGCGCGCTCGCGCGGGACTCGGCAGATTGGGCTCGTTCTTATGAACGGGGCAAGGTAGGGACCGGATTGGCCCGACTTAGTGACGCCGATCACAGTGCAGGATCCGTCCCGAGCGCGCAAATGGCTTCAACACGGGCTTTGCGCGCTGTTCAAGGACTTCTTTACGCGTGTGCGAAGATTTCACCGTGAGCGCAGACCGGCTGACTGGCCTCGATTCCTCTTTTCTCCACATGGAGCGGGCCGGCGCCCACATGCACGTCGCCTCGACCAGCATCTTCGAGGGACCGGCGCCCACTCACGCCGAGTTCCGCGACCACATTGCTTCGCGGCTGCACCTGGTGCCGCGCTTCCGCCAGAAGCTGCGCTTCGTCCCCTTCAGCCAGGGTCGCCCGGTCTGGGTCGACGATCCCCACCTCAACCTCGACTACCACGTGCGCCAAACGGCGCTCCCGGCGCCGGGCTCCGAGGAGCAACTGCGCAACCTGGCGGCACGGATCTTTTCCCAGCAGCTCGACCGCAGCAAGCCGCTTTGGGAGCTGTGGCTGGTCGAGGGCCTCGACGGGGACCGCTTCGCCATCGTCGGCAAGAGCCACCACGCCCTCGTCGACGGCGTCTCCGGCGTCGACATCACCACCGTTCTCTTCGACCTCGAGAAGGAGCCGGAGAACCCGCCGGCGATGCCACCGAAGTGGGCGCCCCGGCCCGAGCCGACTGACCTCAAACTGCTTGCCGAGGCCCTGCACGAGCGCGCCACCAGCCCGCGGGAGTTCGTCCGCGGCGTCCGCGCGGCGCTGCGCGGACCGCGCCAGGTCCTGCGCGGGGTCGGCGCCACCAGCAAGGTGATCGGGGCCGGCGTGTCAGCGCCCGCGACCCCGTTCAACGTCGAAATCGGACCGCACCGCCGGCTTGCCTTCGTCCGCACCGACCTCGAACTGCTGAAGGCGGTGAAGAACGAGCACGGCGGCACCGTCAACGACGTCGTCCTCTCCGTCGTCACCGGCGCGATCGGCAACTACCTGCGTGCCCGGGGCCAGGACACCGAGGGCCTCGAGATGCGGGCGCTGGTTCCGGTCAGCGTGCGCGCCGAGGAGGAGCGTGGTGCGCTCGGCAACCGCATCTCGGCGATGATGGCACCGCTGCCGATCTGGTCAGAGGACCCGGTAGAGCGCCTGCACCTGATCACCGAGACGATGGGCGACCTGAAGGGCTCCGGCCAGGCCGTCGGCGCCGAGCTGCTGACCAAAATCGTCGACTTCGCGCCGACCACAATTGCCTCCCAGGCGGCGCGGCTGCAGCCCGCCCAGCGCTTCTTCAACCTCGTCGTCACCAATGTTCCCGGCCCGCAGTTCCCGCTCTTCGTGCTGGGACGGCAGATGGAGTCGATCTTCCCGCTGGTGCCGCTGGCCCGGCGACAGGCCCTCTGCGTCGGGATCATGTCCTACAACGGCCAGGTCAACTTCGGCCTGGTCGGCGACTACGACGCAATGGCCGACCTCGACAGCTTCGGCCTCGACCTCGAAGGGGCGATCGCCGAACTCGCCGGCGAGGCAGCGGTCGCCCGTGCCGCCGCTCAGCGCAGCAAGCGCGCCGAGACGCGGAACGGCGCGCTTTCCGTCAAGTAGGCCCAGTCGAGCCGCCGGGCACTGAAGCCCGAGGCGCTGGTGTCAGCGTTGACGAGGACCGCGGTGAGGCGGCTGAAGCGACCGGGCCGGGCGATGCGCACGCTCATCGGTCCCCCCTGTTTGCTGTAAGTGAGGGCGCTGACCACGCGGCCGTGGCGCTCGCTGCCGATCCGCCCGACCAGGGCGACGCCCGCCGCGTAGCCGTCCGGCGCCGTGACGTTGACGACCGCGGCCCGGCCGGCCTGGGGGTGGACTCGCAGTAGCTGGAAGGTGGTGTGGTTGAGGCTGCGGTTGAGAACGCGACCGTTGAGCGGCAGGCTGCCTTGACGGCTGACGTCCGGGTAGGAGTCGCCTTCGTTGAAGACGGTATCGGTGCGCCACTCCGGCAGGTCGCGGGCGAAACGGGCGAAGTCTTGGCTGAAGTCGGAGTCCCCGTCCGCTTCGATCGCCGAGTTGTAAGCGGCGACCGAGAACCCGCCAGGCTTGGTGTGAACGGCGCGCGCCCAGGCGTGGCGCAGGATCGAGCGGCCGTAACGGCGCGTCAGCCACTTGTTCCAGACCACCGTGCCGTACTCCTTGATTGAGCTCGCCGTCAGCGGCGTGTCGTAGCGCTTCACCCAGCGCCGCACGTAGCGCAGGTAGTCGTTGATGCCGTTGTAGACCTGCTCCTCCATCCAGACCGCGGTCGACTCGGCGAACCAGGCGTCCTGGTAGGCGTCATAGCCGAACTGGAGGATGTGGTTGTACTCGTGGGCGACAGTGACCTCGAGGTCGTGCTCCGGGGTCGTGCCCGGGAACTCGCTCGGCGCGTAGTCGTTGTCGAGGACCAGGTAACCGTGCAGGTGGCGCGGCAACCGGTGCGCCTTGCTCGCCTGGCCGCGATCAGGGGCGGCGTAGCCGAAGAGGGCGCCGCCGATCTCGTCGAGGTAGATGTCGGTCTTGCATCTGCCGCCGCCCTTGCGGCCGTCGCACTTGGGGTCGCGCCAGCCGAGCTTCCCGTTCTCGATCGAGTAGACGTGTTCGGCGACAGCCTGCACCCGCTCGACGTAGTCGGGCACGCCGTTGCCGTTGGCGTCGGCCGGGTTCGGCGCGTCGATTCCCTCGGCCACCCAGTGCACGCAGAAGTGTCGGCCGCAGGAGGGCGACTTCGGCGCCTCCGGCACGGTGTAGGCGTTGCGGTTGGGATCGGGATGGTCCGTCGGCCGCGCCGCGGGCGCCCGGAAAACCCACTGATCAGCGGCGCTGGCGCCCGCTGGAACGACAGAGAAGACGGCGACGGCCGCCAGCGATGCTCCTATAAACCCCCAGCGCGCCCGCACGCGCCGCAATCTACAGGCCATCCAGGCTGGCTCCCCCTGGTGAGTTCGCGTTTTGTCTCGCATAGCGAGACTAAGTGCGAACTCAGCCTGAGGCGGCGATACTTCGGGCGTGACCGACCCGAGGAAGCCCGCTTGCGCGTAGCCCTGGCCCAGATCGACCCGACCGTCGGCGACATCGACGGCAACGCGGCGAAGGTCGCCGAGTGGATCAGGCGCGCCCGGGCGGAGGGTGCCGAGCTGGTGATCTTCCCCGAGCTCTGCGTCCCCGGCTACCCGGCCGAGGATCTCTACCTGAAGCGCCACTTCGTCGAGGCCAACCGCAGGGCCGTCGAGGAGCTGGCCAGTGGGGTCGAGGGGATCGTCGCCCTGGTCGGCTTCGCCGAGCCCGTTGCCGCCGACGCCGAGGGCCGCCGCGCCCATAACTCGCTCGCCGTCCTCGCCGACGGGGCAGTCAGATCGGTCTACCGCAAGAACCGCCTGCCCAATTACGCCGTCTTCGACGAGCAGCGCTACTTCATCCCGGGCGCGGAGCCGGCGACGATCGAGATCGTCGACCGGCGCGTCGGCCTGACGGTCTGCGAGGACGTCTGGGCGCCGGGCCCACCGGCCTCGAGCGAGGCGGAGGCCGGGGCGAGCCTGATCGCCAACCCGTCGGGATCGCCGTACCACCGCGGCAAGGGACGCGAGCGCGAAGCGATGCTGGCCGAACGCGCCCGCGCCTACGGCGCCCACTTCGCTTTCTGCAACCTGGTCGGCGGCCAGGACGAGTTGCTCTTCGACGGCCACAGCTTCGTCGTCGACCCCGAGGGAGCGGTGATCGCCCGTGCCGCCCAGTTCGAGGAGGAGTTGCTGGTCTGCGAGATCCCCTCCCCCGCCCCGGGCCCGCTGGCCGAGCCGTTGTCCGATCTGGCCGAGGTCTACGCGGCGCTGACCCTCGGCCTGCGCGACTACGTCCACAAGAACGGCTTCCGCCACGTCGGAGTCGCGCTCTCCGGCGGGATCGACTCCGCCCTCGTCGCGCTGCTCGCCGTCGACGCGCTCGGCCCCGAGCACGTCAGCTGTGTGGTGATGCCCTCGCCTCATTCGAGCTTTGAAACACAGCAGGACGCACGGAATATCGCCGCAAATCTGGGCACCGAGCTGATCGAGATCCCGATCGAGGCGGCGATGGCCGAGTACGCGAAAGCCCTCTCTCCGGCCTTCGGCGGCGATGCCGGGGAGGAATCGGCGGACGAGTCGCTGCCGCGCGACCCGGCCCGGCCCTCAGAGCCCGACCTGGCGGCCGAGAACATCCAGGCGCGGATCAGGGGCAACATGATGATGGCGCTCTCCAACAAGCACGGCTGGCTGGTCCTCACCACCGGCAACAAGAGCGAGATGTCGGTCGGCTACGCGACCCTCTACGGCGACATGGCGGGCGGCTTCGCCGCGATCAAGGACGTCCCGAAGACGCTGGTCTACGAGCTGACCCACCACCGCAACGCGAGCGCCGGGCGCGAACTGGTCCCAGCCTCGGTGCTGGAGCGGGCGCCATCGGCTGAGCTGCGCCCCGAGCAGCTCGACAGCGACTCGCTGCCGCCCTACGACCTGCTCGACCAGATCCTCGAGGCCTACGTCGAGCGCGACCAGGGCCGCGAGGAGATGATCGCCGCCGGCCTCCCGGCCGAGATCGTTGACGAGGTCGTGCGGATGGTCGATCGCTCCGAGTACAAGCGCCGTCAGGCGGCGCCGGGAATCAGGATCACGCCGAAGGCCTTCGGCCGCGATCGGCGGCTCCCGATCACAAACCGCTTCGGCGGTTAGTCGGACTTCGGGATCGGCCGGACCGCGATCGTCATCTGGGCGAGCGCACAGAGCTTCTCGTTCGCATCGAGGACTTCGGCGTCCCAGACCCAGGTGGTGCGGCCGCGGTGGCGTGCCTTGGCCTGCACTTCCGCGTGGCCCTGTGTGACCGGGCGGATGAAGTTGACGCTAATCGACTGGCCCATCGCCATCATCCCGTCACCCATCACCGCGAGTGCGGTGGCGCGGGAGCAGACGCTCTCGACCAGGCTCGACATCACGCCGCCGTGCAGGAGGCCGACCGGCTGGCGCAGCTCGTCTCGCATCACGACCCGCACGCGAGCGTGATCTGGGTCGTCGTCGAGCCACTCCGTCCCAAGCAGGGCATCGAAGTGGGAGAGCAATCCGCGCGGGTCCTCTGCCATCGCGCCAGGACACTACCGCCAGGCACGTGTCTGAGCTTGTGGGTCCATGTAGCCCCTTAACCTCAGACACGCCTGTTCCGGGGGCGGCTGGCATAGGCTTCCGATCCGTGGCGCTGACCGACGACCAGAAGGCGATGCTGAGGCTGCTCTCGCAGCGCGGTGAAGAGGGCTACGACGACATTGCCGCGCTGATGGGAATCAGCGTTGAGGAAGCGCGCGAGCGGGTCAAAGAGGCGCTGGCCGAGGCGGCTGGGTCTGGGGCGACCGCCGCCGAGACACCAGAGCCACCGGCTCCCCCATCGCCCCCGTCCCCAGCGCCGGAGCCGCCACAACCCGTCGAGCAGCAGCCGCCCGCCCAGCCGGCTCCCGAGCCGCCGGCCCCAGCCGGCAAGGCTCCCGCGCCAAGAACCACAGACGGCAAACGGCCGGCAAAGCTTCCCCGCGTGAAAGTGCCCAAGGACCGCGGCGCCTTGATCGGGCTCGTCGCTGGTGCGCTCGTCGTCGTCGCCCTCGTCATCGTCCTTATCGTCGGCGGCGACGGGGGCGGCTCGAGCTCGAGCTCCGCCTCAACCGAAGGCGACCAGGGCGGCACGACGCCCGCGGCTTCCGAAAACGCCAACCTCACGCAGGCTGTTCTCTCGCCGGTCGACGGCAGCGACTCAAGCGGCACGGCCCTCTTCGGTCGCTTCAAGAAAAAGGTCCTTCTGCAGGTCACCGCCGAAGGCCTCGACCCTTCGGAGTCCGGGGAGTCTTACGCGGTCTGGCTCTCCCACTCCGGCGAGGCGATGGTCCCGGTCGGCACCGCCAAGGTTCCGGATTCCGGCAATCTCGCCGCGCGGTTCGAAATCCCCGCCGCGGTGCTCGTTCTGGTCGCCCGCAGCGCCTTCAACGAAGTCAACGTCACCCGCACCACCGACACCGCGCTCAGCGCCGCGATCACCAAGGCGAGGAAGAGCAAATCCGAATCCGCCTACACCGGGACCGCCGTCCTGCAGGGCAAGATCACCGGCCCCTTCGTCGGCGCCGCCGCGTCCAAAAAATAGTTCGCTCGGCTGATCTGGCCAAGCAGATCAAGGACGCAGGGAGCGTGGCGTGCTCTGCACGCGAGCGACCGAGAACGCCGATATGCGCAGCGCCAGATCAGCCGAGGAGCTTGCCGGGGTTCATGATCCCGGCTGGATCTAGCTGATCCTTGATTGCTCGCAGCACGTCCAGCCCGGCTCTCCCGACCTCTGCCTCCATATAGGGAGCGTGATCCACCCCGACGGCGTGATGGTGGGTGATCGTGCCGCCCCCGGCAACGATCGCCTCCGAGGCGGCCCGCTTCACCTGTCGCCACTGCTCGATCTCATCCCCATAACGGGCACGGGCGATGAAGGTGAAGTAGAGCGAGGCGCCATCGGGGTAGGCGTGCGAGAGGTGACAGAAAGCCATGCCCGGCGTGCCCTGGCCGGCCAGCGACCCGCGGATCGCGGCCCCGACCGCCACGTGCAGGGCACCGAGCTCCGACCAGGTGTGGGACGTCTCCAGCGTCTCCACCATCGCTCCCATCCCCATCAGCGTGTCGCGCAGGTAGGGGCCCTGGTAGCGGCCGTGCTCCCAAGAGCGGCCGGCCGATTGGCCGAGATAGACGGCGCCGCCCTTGTGCAGCGCCCGGACGGCCAGGGCCCTGCGCCGAGCGACCGACTCCTCCTCTCCCTCGAAGCCGACAATGAGCAGGCTGCCGTTACGGCGGCGGCGCAGCCCCAGGTAGCCGCCGAAGAGGCCGGCGGCGACGCCGCGCGGGCCGGAGAGCGCCAGCGAGACTTCGGTCTCCTCCTCGTCGGAGACGCGGATCACATCGGGCAGGCCCGGTCCTTGCGCCAGCGCGCGAACGATCTCGGCCCCTGCCTCGAAGCTCTCGGCGATCCAGGCCTCGTAGCGCCGCTGCCGCGGCGCGGGCCGCACCCGGACGGTGACGTCGGGAATCACGCCGAAAGCCCCCTCCGAGCCGACCACGACCTCGCGCAAGGCCGGCCCGGCGGCGGTGTGCGGCGTCTCCAGCGTGCTCAGATCGCCCGCCGGGGCGATCAGGCGGATCGAGCTGACGAGGGAATCGAAGCGGCCGTAGCCGCTCGATGCTTGGCCGGCTGACCGGGTCGCCGCGAAGCCGCCCACCGTCGCGTACTCAAAGGACTGCGGGTAATGACCGAGGACGAGGCCGTGCTTGGCCAATTCGGCTTCCGCCTCGGGGCCACGCAGGCCGGCGCCGAGGCGGGCGGTCAACGAACGGGGGTCGACCTCGATCTCTCTCAGACAAGCGAGGTCGAGGCTGATCAGGCGGCCGTGAGAGCCTCGCAAGGGCTCGACCCCGCCGACGACGCTGGTGCCGCCCCCAAAGGGAACCACGGCGACGCCCTCGGCAGCGCACACGTCCAGGATCCGCCATACCGCATCGGCATCGGCCGGCAGCAGGACCGCGTCCGGTGCCTGCTCGAGCCGGCCCGAGCGCAGGCGGGCGAGATCGGCGTAGCCGCAGCCGGTCGCGTGGCGGATTCGGTCCTCGGCCGCGGTGAAGACGTTCTCGGCGCCGACCGCGTCGATCAGGGCCTGCGGCAGCGGCTCGGCAGCGGGCAGATCGAAGCCGTCGAGCTCGGTGGCTCGCGGCGAGGGCCGCAGCTCGCCGACCCGCTCTCGCAGCGTCGCCAGGGCGGCCGCGTCAAGCTCGGGCGCGATCGATGGATCGCCCCACCCCCACCACTTCGAGTCGCGCCGCGGCGTGTGTGGCGACTTTCCCGTCATATACGCCGGTAACTCGCCACGCTCATGGACTTCCCGTTAGCGCCCGCTCGAGTCCGTCGAGCGCCTCGTCGAGCAGCGCGCCCTGGCCGCGCCGCATCATTGGCGAGCCCAGCCGCGAGAGACCGCGCAGAGTCTGGTTGGCCATCAGGGTCGCGGCCGTCGCGCTGTTCTCGTCCTTCAGGGTGATCTCAACCCCGTAGCGGCGCAGGTGGCGCTCAAATGGCGTGCCCGGGATCAGCTGCTCCCAGGCGAAGCGCTCGCCCTCGTCCGACGCGACGCAGCGGAAGTCGGCGCGCACCCCCCGCCCCTCGGCGGTACCCAACACCTTGGTCCAGCGCAAATCTGCTCCCTCGCCCTCCACGCTCTCGACCCGCATCGTCCGCGGCCACCAGCGCGGCAGGCTGTAGGGGTCGGAGACCAGCGCCCAAACGTCAGCGCGCGGCGCGGCGATCGTCCGTCGGCGGCTGACTCGCGACACCGCTCAGCGCCGTCAGTCGCCAGCCAGGCGACGCAGGTCCCGGACCAGGAGCAGGTGCTTGAGGTGGCTGACCGTCGCCGCCAAGCTCTCCAAGCTCTCCAGCGCCTCCTTGCGGCGGTCGGGGTTGCGCGAGCGCAGCGAGGGCCCGAGCAGCGCTTCCAGCAGGTTTGCCTCGCGATCGGCCGAGGAGCGGAAGACGCGCAGGTTGCGGGCGGCGACGCCGACCCGCGAGAGCTCATTGGCCGAGCGCACCACTTCGCGGTCGGTCTCGTCGTAGACCGTCTTGCCTTCGCGTTTCTCCGGCTGCACGATGCCGAAGTTCTCCAATTCGGCGATCAACTCCTCGCGCGCCCCGGTCTCCTCGATCACCTCCTCCAGGGTCAGGTAGGCGCGTGAGGTATTGACGAGAATCGCCCGCCGCACCGACCCCCCCGAAGGGCGTTTTTCCGAACCCCCGGCCGCAGAGACGATGTCGCCACCCGCGGCCAGCTCCTGGCGGATCACCCGCAGCGGCAGGAACTCGTCGCGCTGCAGGCGCAGGATCGTGCGCAGCCGTTCGACGTCGGACTGGCTGTAGAGGCGGTAACCGCCCTGCGTGCGCCGCGGCGTCAGCAGCTTCTGATCCTCGAGGTAGCGGATCTTCGAGATCGATACGTCGTCGAACTCGCTCTGCAGGATCTTGCAGACGGCGCCGATCGTCAGCGCCTTGCGCGGGCGCGAGTCGCGCTGGCGGGCTTGCTGCTCAGACACGGCCATTGCGGACGCCTACTTCTCCAGGTAACTGAGCTTGTACTTTCCGACCTGGATCTCGTCGCCGTCGCCGAGCCGGTGGGACTCGATCCGGCGCCGGTTGACGTAAGTCCCGTTGAGCGAGCCGAGATCGTCGATGTAAAGGCCATCGCGACGGCGCACCAACAAGGCGTGATTGCGCGAAACCGTGACGTCGTCGAGGAAGACCCCGGCGTCTGGACTACGGCCGATGCTGACGCGGTCCTCATCGAGGGCGAAGCTCTCTCCGGCGCGGCCACCGCCGGCGCGGATCACCAGGGCGGCGCCGCTGCGCTCGACCGTCTCGTCGATGTCGACCGGCTGCATCTCACCGGTTTCGTCGACGGTGTAGGTCATCGTCGTTGGCTCCTCGCCGCTCCCCGCACCCTCGGCCGGGCCGCCGAGGAAGGCCCCGCACTTCTGGCAGTAGTTGGCGCCCTCGGGGTTGGCGAAGCCGCAATCTGGACAGTGGACGGCCATCGACTTCTGCGCCTCAGGCGGCGGAGTCGTCCTCGGGAGCCTGCGCCTTGCCGGCGAGGATTTCGGTCAGTTGCTCGACGTCGTCGCCGGAGAACATCGTGTCACCGCGCTCGTGCTTGTTGCGCAGGCGGTTGACCAGCTCGGCGCGAAGAATGTCGATCTTGCCGTGCAGGACACGACGTTTGTAGGAGATCTCATTCTCCTCCTCCGTGAGCTTGTCGATCAGGTCCTTCAGTTCCTCATCGCTGAGCGAACCAAGATCGGGAAAGGTGTCCTCCATCTCGCTCCTTCTTCGCGGGTCTTGGCCTCCCTTCGGCCGCTGCGGCGATTATAGGAGGCGCGGGGCCCAAGGTTCAACTGAAGGTTGAAGGTTCAGTCAATCTGGCCGTCACCTTGCAGCGTGACTTCGTGTTTTTGCTGCCGTATGCCCCACTAAACACGAAGTCAGCGGGGGGAGGCGCGGGCTTCGCGGATTCCCGTTTGGGCATACATGACTGTCGCGACTATCGCCAGGACGAGGCCAACGATGAGGAGTGCGGCTGGGACCCAGCCGGCGAAGACCATGGCGAAGAAGATTCCGCCCATGATCGGGAAGACCGAGATCCGGCCCGGCCAGTTGACCCGGATCTCGACCCCGTGGCGCAGGCCGTACTGGGCGAGGATCAGCATCGCCACCTCGCGCGCCGCGAGCAGGGCCAGGGCCCAGCGCGGCAACAGCTCGAAGTGCCAGCAGACGACGGCGCCGGAGAGGATCGTCAGCCGGTCGACGAGCGGGTCGAGGATCGAGCCGAGGCGGCTGTACTGGCCGGTGACGCGGGCGAGGAAGCCGTCGAGGTAGTCGCCGGCGGCGATCAGCCAGAAGACGATCGCGGCGGGAGCGCTGCGGCCGTCGCCGGATTCGAAGGCGAGCCAGAGGAAGAGCGGCAGGGCGGCGAGCCTCAGGTAGCCAACCGCGTTGGGAATGGTCCAGGGGTTAAGCGGCTCCCCCTTCTGGACCTGGCGCGGCGGCGGCCCGCTGCGATCGAGGCCGAAGAGGCGGCGCACGCGGCCGCGGCCGAAGGGCGCCTTGTCAGTCATCGGACACCGGTGGCGCCTGCGTCGCCGCTAGTACGCCTTCCCGAACACCGCTTCGACGACCGCCGGCTTGCCGGTGAGGACACAGGCGCTGCCGGGCGCGAGCTGCTGGTCGAAGGGGATGCACCGAACCGAGACCTTAAGCTCTTCAAGTAGCGCGGCTGACTCCGCTGCTTCGCTCCAGGGCGCCCTGACGAAGCCCCTCGCGGCGGCGTCCTCCCCCTCGGTCCCGAACCACTCTCGAAAGTCGTCCAGGCTCTCGATCCCCCGCGCCGTCTTCGAGGCCAACCGCTCCGCGGCGAGCTCGAAATAGCCGGCCTGTATCCGGTCGAGCATGGGCTCGATGCCAGGGCCGATCTCGCCGCGCGGAAGCGACTCCATGCCGAGATCCTCAGCGTCCCTGCGCCGCACCGCGACGACCCCCTGGTCGAGGTCACGGGGGCCTATTTCGATGATGACCGGCACACCCTTTCTGGTCCACTCCCAGCGCTTCGCCACCGCTTCCCGATCGCGGAAGTCGGCCAGCACGCGCAGTGATCCGCCCTGGAAGGACTGCTCTCGAAGCTCGGCGGCGAGCGCCTCCACCTCGGCGCGGACGGCGTCGTCGTCTTTGCCCCTCAGCACGGGGATGACGACGACCTGCTGCGGCGCCACCGTCGGCGGCAGGCGCAGGCCGACGTCGTCGCTGTGGGACATGATCAGGGCGCCGAGCAGACGCGTGGAGACGCCCCAGGAAGAGGTGTGGACGAGCTGGCGCTCCCCGTCTTTGTCAAGGAAGTTGATCTCGGCCGCCTCCGCGAAGCTCTGTCCGAGGTAGTGCGAGGTGCCGGCCTGCAGCGCCTTGCCGTCCTGCATCATCGCCTCGATCGAGAGGCTCATCACCGCGCCCGGGAACCGCTCTTCCTCGGGCTTCTCGCCGGTGATGACGGGCATCGCCAGGAACGACTCGGCGAAGCGGCGGTAGACCTCGAGCATGTCCTCGGTCTCGCGCCGCGCCTCCTCCTCGTTTGCGTGGGCGGTATGGCCCTCCTGCCAGAGGAACTCGGTGGTGCGAAGCAGGACCCGGGGGCGCATCTCCCAACGCACCACGTTGGCCCACTGGTTGACCATCAGCGGCAGGTCCCGGTAGGAATTGATCCATTTCGCGAACGACTTGCCGATGATCGTCTCCGAGGTCGGGCGGACGATCAAGGGCTCGGCCAGCTCCCCCCCCGGCCGCAGCTTCTCCGGGTCGTTGGGATCCTCTTCGAGCCTGTGGTGGGTGACCACGGCCATCTCCTTGGCGAAGCCCTGGACGTGTTTCGCCTCCGCCTCGAAGTAGCTCAGCGGGATGAAGAGCGGGAAGTAGGCGTTCTGAGCGCCGCTCGCCTTGATTTCCCGGTCCAGCTCGGCCTGCATCAACTCCCAGATCGCGTAGCCCCAGGGCCTGATCACCATCGAGCCGCGGACGTGGGCGAGTTCGGCGACCTCGGCCTCGCGGACGACGCTCTGGAACCAGGCGGGAAAGTCCTCCGCGCGAGTGGGTGAGATCCCTTTGGTGGCCATTGCGGCGAGTCTATTCAGGCGCGGGTGAAGCGGCGTCCGGCTGTTGGCGAAGCCTCCTCGTCGAGCAAGACCTTGTCCGACTCGCCCTTTTCGGCCGCTTCGTGCTCCATCCGGGCGATCTTCTCGGGCGTCAGGTCGCCCGCGTTCTCCGCCTCGATCTTGGCCAGCCAGGCCGCCCCCTCGCGCGACTCGTCCTCGTCGAACTCGACCCCGCCGCGATCGAGCGACTTGTCGATCTCTTCGAAGAGGGTGTCGACGAGGTTCTCCTGTGGGACCTTGCGCAGCGGCTTGCCGTGGGCGTAGATCAGGCCCTCGTTCTTGGCCCCGGCGATACCGAAGTCGGCGTGGCTGGCCTCGCCGATGCCGTTCACGGCACAACCGAGGACGGCGACCTCGATCGGCTCGGCGTAGCTTTCCAGCCGCTGCTCGATTTCGGCGACGACCGAGTCCATGTCGAACTGCAGCCGGCCGCAGGTCGGGCAGGCGATCAGCACCGGGCCGCGCTCGCGCAACTGCAGCGCCTTGAGGATCTCCCAGGCGACCTTGACCTCCTCCTCGGCGTGAAAGGTCGAGAGGCTGATCCGGATCGTGTCGCCGATCCCATCGGCGAGCAGTGTGCCCAACCCGACCGAGGACTTGAGCGAGCCCGACCACTTGGTCCCCGCCTCGGTGATCCCCAAGTGCAGCGGGTAGGGAATCTTCTCCGAGAGCAAGCGGTTGGCGGCGATCGTGTTCGGCACGTTGGTCGACTTGATCGAGACCTTGAAGTTCTCGAAATCGAGCCCCTCCATCAGCTCGACGAACTCGACCGCAGCGGCGACCAGGGCCTCGACCGGGCTCTCGCGCTCGAGCGCGTGCAGGTGCTTGGGCAGCGAGCCCGAGTTGACGCCGATCCGCATCGGCACGCCCTTCGCCGTCGCCCGCTCGGCCACCTCGGCGACCTTGTCGCGGCCACCGATGTTGCCGGGGTTGAGGCGGATGCAGTGGGCGCCCGCATCGATCGCCTTCAGCGCCAGGGTGTGGTTGAAGTGGATGTCGGCGATCACCGGGATCGGCGAGTCTTTGACGATCGTCTTCAGCGCCTCGACATCGTCGTCGCGGGGCACCGCCACGCGGACGATGTCGGCGCCGGCGTCGGCGACCTTGCGGATCTGCTCCATGGTCGCCGCCAGGTTGGCGGTCTCGGTCTTGGTCATCGTCTGCACGACGACCGGGGCGCCGCCGCCGATCGGCACGCCGCCGACGAAGATTTGGCGTTTGGAAGCCATGCCGCAAGCGTAGCGACAGGGCTCCCCCCTCCGGTTTGAACCTCGCCCGCCGAAGCTCCGTATGCAGAAACGCATGGGTATTCAGATGCGGGGGAGATCTGGGGGATCGGCTCGGGCGGGCGCGCGCCGGCTCGCCGTGCTGCTTGCCGCGATAACGCTCGCCTCACTCTCCGCGGCCTCGCCCGCCGCCGCCACCTTCCACCTGATCAAAGTCCGCGAGGTCTTTGCCGGGACCAGCGACAACAGCTACGTCGAGCTGCAGATGTTCGCCGCCGGCCAAAGCCTTCTCAGCGGCCACACGATGACCGTCTACGGCCCCACCGGCACCCTCCTGCACAGCTCGAGCTTCAGCTCAACCGTGACCCACTCGGCCAACCAGCAGACGGTCCTGATCGGCGACACGCGCGTGCAGGAAGCCTTCGGCGTCGCTCCGGACCTAGTCGATTCGGCCCTCAGCATCGCCGCCAGCGGCGGCGCGGCCTGCTGGAACGCCGGCGGCATACCCGCCGATTGCGTCGCCTGGGGCAACTTCAGCGGCGGCGCGACGCTGCAGACGGCGACCGGCACCAGCGCCGGCTCACCCGTATCGCCGGCCGGGATCACGGCCGGCAAGGCGATCCGGCGGACGATCGAGCCGGGCTGCCCGACGCTGCTCGAGGAAAGCGACGACAGCAACAACAGCGCCACCGACTTCTCCGAGGTGGCGCCGGCGCCGCGGAACAACAGCAGCGCGATCACCGAGACGACCTGCGCCGGAGCGCCCAACACGGCAATCGACGACAGGCCCGCCCCCCGCTCCAACAGCGCCGACGCCTCCTTCACCTATGAAGCGCCGACCGCCACCAGCTACGAATGCAGGCTCGACGCGGCCACCTTCAGCCCCTGCCCTTTGCTCGGACCAGAGGAATACACCGGCCTGAGCGACGGCAGTCACACCTTCCAAGTGAGGGGCGTCAACGTATCCGGGCCGGACCCGACGCCCGCCAGCTACACCTGGATCGTCGACACCGTGCCTCCCGTCGCGACGATCGACGCGCACCCGCTCGATCCGAGCCCCGGCGCGACGGTGCAGTTCACCTACCACGCCACTAACGAGCCCGGCTCGACCTTCGCCTGCTCCCTCGACGGCGCGGCCGCGACGGCCTGCGTGACGACCGGCATCACCTATCACGGCCTCGCTGACGGCCAGCACAGCTTCGCGGTCACGGCAACCGACGGCGCCGGCAACCAGCAGCTCTCCGCGACCGAATTCGAATGGACGGTCGACAACTCCCTCCTGGACACCACACCGCCCGAGACGACGATCGCCTCGAACCCCGGCGATCCCAGCGCCAGCTCGACCGCCTCCTTCACCTATCTCTCGAACGAGCCGGACTCAACCTTCGAATGCTCGCTCGACTCGGCCCCGTTCTCGGCCTGCCCGCCGGCCGGCGTCACCTACGCCGGCCTCGCCAACGGGCCACACTCCTTCCGCGTTCGCGCCGTCGATCCCAGTCAAAACGCCGACCCGACGCCCGCCGGCTACAGCTTCAACGTGGCCGTCGCGGCCCAGCTCGCCGCGCTCGTTCCGCCACCGCCGCCGGCCGTCGCTCTCGCGGCGGCCTCGCCGGACACCGTGATCACGGCCAAGCCGCCCGCCAAGACCCACGACCGCACGCCGACCTTCCGCTTTCGCTCGACGGCCCCCGGCGCAAGCTTTCAGTGCAAGCTCGACAACTCCGTCTACAAGCCCTGCCGCTCTCCCCTCACGACCAAAACGCTGACCTACGGCTCGCACCTGCTGCGCGTGCGCGCCCTCGCCGCCGGCGCGAGCGACCCGAGCCCGGCCAAAGTCAGCTTCAAGGTCGTCAAGGGCTGATCCGATGCCGAGGCGCCGCGTCGGACTCCTACTTCTCGTCCTTGCCGCGGGGGTGGCCTCTCTCCCCCCGGCGCCGGCAGCGGCGACCTTCCACGAGATGTCGATTCGCGAGATCTACCCGGGCTCTATCGCCAACCCCGGCGCGGAGTACGTCGAGCTGCAGATGTGGTCCCCGGGCCAGAACCTGATCGGCGGCCACGTCCTGCGCACCTACGGTCCGACCGGCAGCGTGATCAAAGCCAACACCTTCCCCGCCGACGTCACCGGCAGCGCCAACCAGAGCACGATCGTGATGGCTACCGCGGAGGCTGAAGCGCAGTTCGGCTTCACCGCGGACGGGGCACTTACGCCTTCGGCCCAGCTCGACCCGGCCGGTGGTGCCGTCTGCTGGGAAACGCTCGACTGCGTCTCGTGGGGCAACTTCAGCGGCTCGCTGCCGGGCCCGGCCGGCTCGCCCGCTGCCCCTTCTGGGATCCCCGACGAAATGGCACTGCGGCGGACGATCTCGCCTGGCTGCGCGACGCTGCTGGAGCCGACCGACGACCACGACAACAGCGCCGTCGATTTCTCCCCCATCTTTCCGGCCCCCCGTCCCAACTCGGTGGCACCGAGCGAGCGGCCGTGCGCGGCGGGCGGTGGGCAAGGGGGCGGTGCCGAAGGGCCGGGTAGCCAGGGCGGTCGCGGCGCGCCCCAGACGACGCTGAAGCGCAAGCCACCCCACCGGACGCCCGATCGCACGCCAACCTTTCGTTTTGTCGCCGACGAGGCGGGATCGACTTTCCAGTGCAAGCTCGACTCCAAGCCGTTCAGGACCTGTCGCTCGCCCTTCACCGCCAAGCAGCTCTCGCTTGGTCGCCACACCTTCAAGGTTCGTGCCCGCGATGACTCGGGCGCTCTCGACCCCTCGCCCGCCGTCTACGGCTTCACCGTCGCCGCAAAGCGCCGCTAGCTACCAGCCGCGCGTCAGCTGAGTGTGGAAGCGCGGGTCGGTCAGCGAGACATCCAGGGCGCCGGGGAAGGAGACCGTCAGCGGACCGGACCAGCTCTTGGCACCCGTCAGGGCACGCCGGAAGGAGGCCGACCCCGTGAAGGGCGACGGCGGCGCCGCAGTCGCCGAACCGAGAGCGCTGTCAGCGCTGAAGGTGGACGGGGCAGCACGAACAAACACTCCGCGAAAGACCCCTAGCGAGCCCACGGTCTGCTCGATCTCAGCCAGAAATTCCGCCTTGCCGTCGCCCCTGGTCGCGCCAAAGAACATTGCGGTGAGGCCGGAGCGCAGGAAGGCTTCGAACCGGGTCGCCCTGGCTGTCTTGCTTGCGGACCCTGCCGTGCTTTCGCCCTTCGTCCGTTCGCCGAGCGTGTCACGGCAGAACAGTTGTCGGGGCGTGAGGACCTTCCCCTCGACGCGGTGGACCGTCGCCGCGGTGTAGCCCCCCTCCCCTCGGAAGCGGATTGAACCGACGAAGGACCCGGGCTGGATCGTGTACCGATCGGGCCCCACGCATCCCCGATGGCGCCTGCCGTAGGTGGCTTTTCCCAACGGCCGGAAACGCATGTCCAGGCTCCCCAGGGCTCCGAGGCTGGCGTGGATCGCGGTCGGGCTGACCTTGCCACGGGCGAGATAGGTGCTCCACGCCCTGCGGGCGCTAGTGCTGTGGGCCTTGGCGACGTCAACGACCGCGGTGGCGTCGTATCCGCTCACGGTAATTTCGTAGCCGTTGCTCGCGGGGAGGTTGAAGCTGAGATCGAAGCCGCCGGCCCCCTGGGCCGTCGGCGCCGCCAGCAGGGCCGCGGCAAGGGCGACCCCCAGAGCACAGCGCAGGCCCGCCGGCCGCCTCACTTGACGCTCGCCGCCCTGGCGTACAGCTTCGCCACCTCTTGGCCAAAGTAAGGCCCGTAATTAGTGTCGTCCCCCGGGTATCCGTCGGTGGTGACGCCGTTGAGGACGTTGCCGGCGATGACCCAGCCGCCGCCCGAGGCGCCGGGGCTGATCTCACAGTGCACTGCCAGGTTCAGCGGCCCAGGCGTAAGCAGCGAGAAAAAGGCGTGTCCCTCGAAGGGCCTCTGCGCGCAGTGCTGCAGCGTCGCGCCGTTGAAGGGCGGCGCCACCGGATACCCGTAGACGTCGAAGACCTGTTTGGGCGAGAGATCCCAGGCGATGTCATCTGCCCCCACGGCATCGGCGAGGCGCTGCCCCCGTTCGTTGCGGGAGACGACCGCGGCGCCGACATCGAAGTTCGGGTTCTCCGAGGAGAGCCACTGCGGCGTCGAGCCGAGCCACTTGGCGACGAAGGTGCCGAAGGGGCGTTCGCCAAAGCGATAGCCGGGGACGAAGACCCACTTCTCTCCCATCCAGTGATTCCCCTCGTGAACGCAGTGTCCCGCCGTGATCACCAGGCTGAAGTTGGGGGCGTTGACGGACGTTCCCGAACAGCGGCCGAGTGTCCCGGAGCGCCCGACGACGAAAACCGCCCCGTTCTGGCTGAAGCCGGGCGCGGTCGGGTCGGGGATCGTTTCAGTCGGGATCGTGCTTTCAGCCGGGGGCAGGCTGCCGGCGGGCTCGTCCGCAAGCTCGCCTTCGCCCGGCAGGTGGACCGGCAGCGCTTCGGCTTCCCGCATCCGCTCGGGGGTCCAAAAGCGGCGCGCCTGTGTGGAGCCGGCGCCAGGTGAGACGGAGACGTGACCTTGCGTCGCCTGCGCCGTCCCAGCTGTCGTCAGCGCGAGCGTGCAGACGATCAGCGCAACGGGCCATCTGCTCAGCAGGCGTTTAGGCGTTTCCATCGCGTCCCCGAATCTTGACTCGGCCGGCGCTATGGAGGCGGAATGTTTTCGCCGCCGAGGCGGCCGAGATCGTTGCTGAGGCCAATGAACATCAGCACCGCGACGAGTGCGAAGCCGATCACGGTGGCGCGTTCGATGACCCGCAGCGAGGCTGGCTTCCCGCGCAGCTTCTCGACAAGGGCCCAGAAGATATGTCCCCCGTCGAGCGGCAGGATCGGCAGCAGGTTGATCAAGCCCAACGAGAGGCTGACCAGGGCAAGGAGCAGCAACGAAGGGTAGACCCCAACCTCGATCGTCTGGTGGGCGACGTCGCTGACCCCGACGATCCCTGAGATCTGCTTACGCTGTTCGGATTCGAAGATGCGGGAGAAGATCGAGGCGGTTTTGTGGGTTACCAGCCAGATCGATTCCCAGGCGCGCCCGGCGGCGGTGCCGACCCCGATGTCCTCGGGCTTCGTCGCGTAGGAGAAGCCGACCAGGGCGCGTCCTTGCGCCTTGTCGAACTTGGGCCGGACGGAGATCGTCTCGACGCTCCCGTCCCGCTCGATCCGAAGCCTTACCGGCGTCGCCGCGAGGCAGCCGTCAACCTGCTTGCCGACGCATTCGTGCGAAGCGACCTGCTTGCCGAATCGTTCCAGCCGCGCTTCCCGGTCTAGCCCGGCGTAGGTCTTGCCATCGACCGCAATCAGGCGATCACCGGGGCGGAGCACCTTCGCCGCCGGCGAATCGTCCCGGACTTCGCCGACCGACTGGGTGACCTGCTGCGCGTTGGCGAAATAAACAAAGAAGAGGATCGCGAAGGCAAGCACGATGTTGACCGCGGGGCCGGCGGCGATGACCACGATCCGCTTCCAGACCGGCTGCCGGTAGTAGGCACGCGGCTCGATTTCCGGAGGGAGCTCCTCCTCCGGGTTCATGCCGCTGATTTTCACGAAACCGCCAAGCGGGATCGCCGCGATCCCGTACTCGGTCTCCCCCCGTTTGAACGAGAGGAGCTTGGGGCCGAGGAAGAGGAAGAACTTCTCGACCCTCATCCCGGTCGCCTTGGCGGCGGCGTAGTGCCCACCCTCGTGGAGGATGATCAGCAGGGAGAAGCCGAGGAAGACAAGCAGCCAGCTCATACCCGTGCCAACCCACCGACCTCCTCTTCGGTGCGGCGCCGGGCCTCGGCGTCGACGGCGAAGAGGTCTTCAAAGTGGGTGGGCGTGACCGCCGGCATCGCTTCAAGCACCCGCTCGACAACGGCCGGGATCGCGGTGAAGCCGATCTTGCCCTCGAGGAAGGCGGCGACCGCGACCTCATCGGCAGCGTTGAGAACACAGGGCGCAGTCCCGCCCGCCTTGCCCGCCTCGATCGCCAGCCGCAGGCAGGCGAAGGTCTCGAGGTCGGGCTGCTCGAAGCTGAGCTCGCCGACCGTCGCCAAGTCCAGCCTCGGCACCTCAACGTCGGCGCGCTCGGGGTAGTGCAGCGCGTAGGAGATCGGCACCCGCATGTCGGGATAGCCGAGGTGGGCGAGGGTCGCGCCGTCGTTGAGGTCGATCAGCGAGTGGACGATCGACTGCGGGTGGACGACGACGGCGATCCGCTCGAAGGGGACGCCGAAGAGGTGATGCGCCTCGATCGCCTCAAAACCCTTGTTCATCAAGGTCGCCGAATCGACCGTGATCCGCCCGCCCATGCTCCAGGTCGGGTGCGCCAGCGCGTCCTCGACGCTGACCCCGTCGAGGTCGGTACGACCCCGAAACGGTCCACCGGAAGCGGTTAGCACCAGCCTGTCGACGGTGCCGGGGGGCTCGGCGCCGATCAGCTGAAACAGGGCCGAGTGCTCGGAGTCGACCGGCAGCAGCCGCGCGCCCGCGGCCTCGGCCAGCGCCATCGTCAGCTCGCCCCCGATCACGAGGCTCTCCTTGTTGGCCAGGGCTACATCGATCCCCGCCCCGAGAGCGACGATCGTCGGTCCCAGGCCGGCGGCGCCGACGATCCCGTTGAGCACCATGTCAGCGCCCGATGAGGCAATCAGCTCGCGAATTCCCGCCTCGCCGGAGAGCACCTGCCCGCCCCAGACACCGCGGGCCTGCCTGGCCGCCCCTTCATCGAAGAAGGCGACGGTGCGCACCGCGTGCTTCTCAGCCTGCGCAAGCACGCGCTCCCAGCTCGATCCGGCGGCAAGCCCGACCACGTCGAGCTCGTCCGACGCAGCGGCGATCTCAAGCGCCTGAACGCCAATGGAGCCCGTCGACCCAAGGATCACTACCTCTCTCATCACCGAGAGCATACGCACGGGGCGATCCCGGCAGGGGTGGAACGTCTTGTACTTTTTGGGCGCCAGCCATGCGACGCCAGCAAGTCCGTCTACATCCAAAAAGTTAAGTGGAACCCCTGCCGGGATCGCCCCGTCAATACACCAGTTGAACGGCGAGGTAGTAGCCGACGACGACGGTGAAGAAGACCGCGTCTAGGCGGTCGAGGATGCCGCCGTGGGGGCCGAAGAGGGTGCCGGTGTCCTTTTTGCCGAGATCGCGCTTCAGCATCGACTCGAAGAGGTCGCCGATCGGCGCCACGGCGGCCACGGCGGCGCCGATGATCAAAGCGTCGGCTCCAGAGAGCCAGTCCTGGTAAAGACCAGCGAACCAGAAGGCCATCGTGCCGATCAGGAAGCCGCCGATCAGCCCCTCCAGCGTCTTGTTCGGCGAGAGGCTGGGGGCGATCTTGTGTGAGCCGAACATGCGGCCGGTCGCGTAGGCGCCGGTATCGGTGGCGAAGGTGCCGACGAGGACGTCGACCAGCAACGCCGCCCCATGGTGGGGCAGGTCGCGCAGCAGCACGGCGTGGACCAGGGGGATCCCGATCCAAATGATTCCGAGCAGGGTGACCCCCATCGACATCGTGATCCCGTCGCGATGGTGGCGGTCGGCACCGAAGAAGAAGAGGACCGGGAAAGAGGCCGCGAGGATCAGCAGGACGTTGAAGGCGGTGCCGAAGTGAGCCGCCAGGATCAGCGCCGCGACGGCGAGGTAGGCAGCACGCTGCACCGGCCGCATCTCCCCCGTCATCTCCAGGTACTCGCGCAGGCAGAGGATGCCGATGCCGATCATCGCGATCGTGAAGACCAGGCCGCCCGCGACCGTGATCGCGATCGCGAAGATGCCCCAGGGGATCGCGAAGAGGATGCGCTTGGCGGTCTCGCCCCTTGCCGCCCCCTTGCTGCGCTTGCGGGGAGGGCGCGGCGCCGGTTTCGGCGCCGGCTCCTCGTTGAAGAGGTCGTCGTCGAAAAGGTCCTGCATCAGGCCCTCGCCCCGAAGCGCCGCTGGCGGACCTCGAACTCGCGCAGGCACTCCTCCAGCGCGGCGCGGTCGAAGTCGGGCCAGAGCTCGTCGCGGAAGACCAACTCCGAGTAGGCGCACTGCCAGAGCAGGTAGTTGGAGACGCGCTGCTCGCCGCTGGTTCGGATCAGGAGGTCGGGATCGTGCATTTCGGGCGCGTAGAGATGGCTGCGGAACTCCTCCTCGGAGCCCCCCTGAAAGGTTCGTGCCGCATCGACGATCTCCGCCCTGCCGCCGTAGTTGAAGGCGACGAAAAGGCTGATCCGGTCGTTGGCCGCGGTCTTCTCCTCGGCCCAGGCCATGCGCTCGACCAACTCGGGCGCAACTCCTTCGCGTCGGCCGACGAAGCGCATCCGCACCCCCTCGGCGTCGAGCTCCGGGGTCTCGGCCTGAATCCGCTCGTCGAACATCGCCATCAGCCCCGCGACCTCCTCGGCCGGCCGCGACCAGTTCTCGGTCGAGAAGGAGAAGACGGTCAGCTCCTCGATCCCCAGCTCGGCCGCGTCGCGCAGCCGCGCCTTGACCGTATCGGCCCCTGCCCGGTGACCCTCTATGACCGGCAGCCCCTGGTTCTGGGCCCAACGCCCATTGCCGTCGGTGATGATCGCGACGTAGCGCGCGGAGGCACTCACACCTCCAGGATCTCCTCTTCCTTCCCTTTCAGGAGGCCGTCGATCTCGGAGATCGCCTCGTCGGTCTGCTTCTGTAGGGCCGCCTCGGCGCGGCGCTCGTCGTCCTCGCCGGCCTCGCCGTCTTTCTTCATCTCGCGCAGGTCCTGCATCACGTCGCGGCGGATGTTGCGGATCGCGATCCGCCCCTCCTCGGCGACGCCGTGGACGACCTTAACCATCTCGCGACGGCGCTCCTCGGTCAGCTCCGGCACCTGGAGCCGGATCACGTTGCCGTCGTTGCTCGGCGTCAGGCCGATGTCGGACTCCTGGACCGCTTTCTCGATCGCCCCGATCGAGGACTTGTCGAAGGGGCTGACGGTGAGCAGGCGCGCGTCGGAGGTGGCGACGTTGGCCAACTGCTTCAGCGGCGTCTGGGCTCCGTAATAGTCGACCACGATGCGGTCGAGCAGGTGCGGCGAGGCGCGGCCGGTGCGGACCGTGGCCAGTTCGCCACGGGTCGACTCGACCGACTTGCTCATCCGGCCTTTGGCGTCATCGAGCAGTTCGTCGATCAGCTCCACTGGGCTCCCGTCCTCGTCATCCGGCGGGCGTGCTGGAGACCAGCGTGCCCACCCTCTCGCCGCTGACGATCCTATCTATGTTGCCAGCGTCTCCCATGTTGAAGACGTAGATCGGCAGGTCGTTGTCCATGCAGAGCGAGAGCGCGGTCGAGTCCATCACCTTGAGACCCCGCTCGATCGCTTCGCGGTGGCTGATCGCGGGGATGAACTCGGCGTCGGGATTGGTCGCCGGATCGGAGTCATAGACCCCTTCGACGCCGTTCTTGGCCATCAGGATCGCTTCGGCGTGGATCTCCAGCGCGCGCAGGGCCGCTGCCGTGTCGGTGGTGAAGAACGGGTTGCCGGTGCCGGCGGCGAAGATCACGACGCGGTCCTTCTCGAGGTGGCGCATGGCGCGGCGGCGGATGTAGGGCTCGGCGACCTCCTTGACGTCGATCGCCGACATCACCCGGGTGTGCTCTCCCGTCCGCTCAAGCGCGTCCTGGAGCGTCAGCGCGTTCAGCACCGTCGCCATCATCCCCATGTAGTCGCCGGTCGCGCGGTCCATGCCCTCGGCCGCGGCGGCCAGGCCACGGTAGATGTTGCCGGCGCCGACGACGATCGCCACTTCGACCCCGCGGGCGCGGATCTCGGCGACCTGCTCGGCGATCCGCTTGACCTCGCCGGCGTCGGTGCCGTACTCGAGGTCGCCCATCAGCGCCTCACCCGAGAGCTTCAGCAGGATGCGTTTGAACTGGGGATCGGGGGCCATCTAGGCCGCGAGCCTATTCGCCGACGCGGAAGTAAGCGAAGCGGGCGATGCGGATGTTCTCGCCGGTCTTCGCCGCCATCTCCTGGCGCAGCTCCTCGATCGACTTCGACTCGTGCTTCTCGGCGTTGACGTGTGACTGGTCCAACAGGGCGACTTCCTTGCCCCACTTGACGAGCTGGCCCTCGACGATCTTCTCGACCACGTTGTCGGGCTTGCCTTCTTCGCGTGCCTTCTCTTCGAAGACGCGCTTCTCAGCCTCGCGCTCGGCCTCGGGGATCTCCTCCATCGTCACGTACTGCGGCGCGGTCGCCGCGACGTGGAGGGCAACCTCGTAAGCGAAGGCCCTGAAGTCCTCGTTGCGGGCGACGAAATCGGTCTCGCATTGCACTTCGACCATCGCCCCAACCTTGTCGTTGGCGTGGATGTAGGAGGAGACGACGCCCTCGTTGGTCCCCCGCCCTTCGCGCTTGGCGGCGGAGGCCTGTCCCTTGACCCGGAGGATCTCGACGGCACGATCGGCGTCGCCGTCGGCCTCGGTCAGGGCGGCCTTGCAATCCATCATCGCGGCCCCGGTCAGATCCCTCAGTGCCTTCACATCAGCAGCGGTAACGCTCACGACTCCCCTCCCTCTTTGCCGGCCTCCGGAGCTTTCTCCTCGGCAGCGGGCTCTGCTGGTGCTTTCTCAGTCGCGGCGGGCTCCGCCGGTGCCTGATCGGCAGCTTTGGGCTGCTCAGGAGCTTTCTCGGCCGCCGCGGGCTCGGGCTTGGCCTCTGGAGCTTTTTGCGCCGACACGGGAGCCGGACGCTGCGAGCTCTGAACCGGCGCCGCAGGTGGTGCCTGCGCGGGAGCAGCGGGCGCCGCCTGCGCCTGTTCGGCCTGTTTGACAGCCGCCGCTTCAGCCGCGGCTTTTTTGGCCGCCTCCTCCGCTTCGACCCGAAGTTTCTCTTCCTCCTCGCGCTTCTTGCGCTCTTCTTCCTCGATTTTGCGCCGCTCCATTTCAGCGGCGATGCGCTTCTCCTCCTGGACGCGCCAGGCGCCGGCGCCCTCGTCGATCGCGGAGCCGATCGTGCCGATCACGAGCTGGCAGGAGCGGATCGCGTCGTCGTTGCCGGGGATCACGTAGTCGATCGGAGTCGGGTCGCAGTTGGTGTCGACCAGGGCGATGATCGGGATCCGCAGGCGAGCAGCCTCGCGCACCGCGATCTCCTCGGTTTTGAGGTCGGTGACGAAGACCGCGTCGGGGAGGCGATCCATGTCGCGCACGCCGCCGAGGTTGAACTCGAGCTTGGCGAGTTCGGCGAGCATTCCCATCCGCTCCTTGGTCGGGAGCAGATCCAGCTTGCCCTCCTCCTTCCAACCATTGAGCTCGTGCAGGCGGGCGATCCGTGCCGACATCGTGTTGAAGTTGGTCAGCAGGCCACCGAGCCAGCGCTGGTTGACGAAGGGCATCTTGCAGCGGCCGGCCCATTCTTCAACCGGGCCGCGGGCCTGCTTCTTGGTGCCGACGAAGAGCACCGTGCCGCCCCCGCTGGCGAGCTCGCCGGCAAAGCGGCGCGCGTTCTCCAGCAGCGCCTCGGTCTGGACCAGGTCGATGATGTGGATCCCGTCCAGCTCGCCGAAGATGTAGCGGCGCATGTTCGGGTTCCAGCGACGCGTCTGGTGGCCGAAGTGGACTCCGGCCTCCAGCAGCTCTTTGAGGCCTGCCTCTGGCATGGGGTAAAGCTCCTTGTTTTGACGGTGCGTTTCCCGCCGCCCTAGTCGGGATCCGGCGCAATGCCGGTCAGGATCCGGGTCGGTACGTACGGGTGTTGGTTTACGAGCCGATCGATTGTAGAGAGCTAGACGCCGGCTAGGCGGCCCGGGCGGCCCGCAGGGCGGCGGCAAGATCGTCGGGGAGCTCCGAGGTGAAGCTCATCGGCTCCCCGGACCGCGGATGGGCGAAGGCGAGCCGGTGCGCGTGCAGAAACTGGCGCTCCAGGTCGTACTTGCGCTCCCCTCCATAGGTGGTGTCGCCGGCCAGCGGGTGGCCGATGGCGGAGAAGTGAGCGCGGATCTGATGGGTGCGACCGGTCTCGAGGCGGGCCTCGAGGTATGTCTCGGCGCTGAGCAGCTCGATCACCTCGAAATGAGTGCGTGCCTGGCGCGAGGCGGCGCCGGAGACGGCCATGCGGTGGCGCTGCCGCGAGGCGCGGCCGATCGGAGCGTCGATCGTGCCAGTGCGGGAGGCGAGCCGGCCGCGCGCCAGCGCCAGATACACGCGTTCGACCTCGCGGCGCTGGACCTGCGCCTGCAGCGCCGCGTGGGCCTCGTCATCGCGGGCAACCACGAGCAGACCGCTGGTGCCCTTGTCGAGCCGGTGGACGATGCCCGGCCGCTCGGGATCGGCACCGCCGCCGAGCAGATCGCCGAGCTCGTCGACCAGGGTCGGGCCGCTGTGCGAAGGGGCTGGATGGACCACCATCCCGGCCGGCTTGTCGACGACGGCCAGCGCCTCGTCGACGTGGACGATGCGCAACTCGTCGCTCACTCCGATGGCTCCCGCGCGTAGGAGTAGGCCAGCAGCAGGACCCCGGCGGTGACACAGACGTCGGCGAGGTTGAAGGCGGGCCAGCTGCCGATCGAGATGTAGTCGGTGACGGCATCGGCGCGCACGCGATCGGCGAGGTTCCCCAGCGCCCCGCCAGCGAGCAAGCCGGCCGCGACCCACATGCCGGGTCGGGTCGGATTACGGGCGAAGACGAAGGCGACCAGGGCCAATGCCAGTGCCGTAACCAGGATCAGGCGCGTGCCGCCGCCGCTGGCCAGGCCGAAGGCGACCCCGCTGTTGTGCGAGAGGGTCAGTTCGAGCGGCCCCAGCACCTCGACGTACTGGCCGACGACGAGGTGCGCCTCGATCGCCGCCTTGGCCGCCTGGTCGAGAACGACGACGAGCCCGCAGAGGGCGCCGGCGAGGCGCCAGGCGCGGGCGCTTTCGGCGTTCACCCTTCGATCAGGCCGACGACGACGGCGCGCAGGATGAAGAGCAGGAAAACGCCGAGGATCGGACTGAGGTCGAGCGCGAAGCCACCGCCGCCGATCGGCGGCAGGAAGCGGCGGAAGAAGTTGAGGTAAGGGTCGGTCGTCTCTTTGACGAAGTCGAGCGAGGCCCGCAGGGCGCGGTTGTAGGGCATCCGCGGGATCCAGGAGCTGAGGATGTTGAGGAAGATCAAGATGATGTAGACGAGGAAGAGCGCACTGACGTAGTCGGCGATGTCGAAGCGGGTGACAGCAAGCCAGATCACCCGCGCATCCTCTCCAGCGAGGCCCGCACGGCCGCCGCAAATGCCTCGCGAGCACCTTCCCGGTCCAGAGCTTCCAAACCGGCCTCGGTGCTGCCACCGGGCGATGCGACGGCTTTGCGCACGTCGGCGGGATGGTGAAGACGGAGCAATTCCCCCGTCCCAACAGCCGTCTCCACCACCAGCTCCCGGGCCAGCTCATCGTCAAGCCCATCAGCGGCGCCGGCATCGGCAATCGCTTCAACCGCCAGCGCCAGATAGGCAGGCGCGCAACCCATCACCGCGGTCGCCGCATCGAACTGAGAATCAGGAAGCTCAACCACGTGCCCGAGCTTCTCAAGCAGCCCACGGACATACGGATCCGGGCCACCGGCAACACAAAGCACGCCCTTGCGAACCTCAACCCCAACATTGGGCATCACCCGCACCACAGTCGCATCGGAGAAAGCAGCAGAAACCGTCTCCAGCGAGGTCGCCCCAAGCAAAGAGATGACCATCTTTGCCGACCTCAACTCTTGAGCAGCCTCATCGAGCTTCGCGGGCTTCACAGCAAGCACGACCAAATCGGCCCGCTCGGCCAACTCCGCATTCGAGCCAACAGCCTCCCCTTCAAGCTCCGCCGCGAGTTCCCCAGCCCGCCCCGACCCTGAGTCCGTGAAGAGCATCCGGTCAACCTGGCCGGCCAACCCACGCGCCATAGCCGCCGCCATGCTGCCCGACCCACAGAAGCCAACAATCATGGAGGGCAGACTAACCGCGCCCTGCAAGACCCGGTCGGGTGCCTCGCCCGCGCGCGGCGTCATCTTTTTCGCACAGACCACTAAGCGAGTACCGCCAAGTCAGCCGCGAAAAAGCCAGCGCGCGGGCGAGGTGCCCGACCGGGTCACCCACGCCGGGGGTCTAGCCCCCCAACACGCCGAACAGGTCGGTGTGATCGTTAGTCCCGAGCACGTCCAGCGACCCCGGCCCGCTGCCCCAAACCGGAACCACAGCGCCGGTGTGCTGCTGGCTCGGCGGCGCGGCAACCGGTGCCACACCAGGCCCGCCGTAACCGGCCGTCCCGTAGGTGAGGCTGAGCGTCTGACCGTCCTTGGTGGTCAGGTTGGTCGAGTACCCCGTCGGGACTCCCGACCCGGCCGCGTCCTCGCCGACGATCTGGCTCGTGTGAGCGTGATCGGCGGTAACCACGATCAGGGTGTCCGGGTGCCTGCGCTGGTAGTCGAGCGCGACGCCGATCGCGTTGTCGAATGCGACGGTCTCACCGATCTGCCCGCAGGCATTGGTCGCGTGATCCTGCTTGTCGATCGAGGCCCCCTCGACCTGGAGGAAGAACCCCTTGCGGTTTTCGAGCAGGCCGATCGCCTTGCCGGTCATCGCCGCCAGGCTCGGCTCGTTGGCCGGGCGCTGGTTTTCGTTGCACGGCGCGGGCGCGTTGCCCTTGCCGAGCGATGCCGCCGGGCCGCTCCACTCCAGCGACATGTTGCTGGTGTTGAAGAGGCCGAGCACCGGTTTGCCACTGCTCGGCAGCGCGCTCAACCCAGCTGCGTCAGTCACGTAGCGGTAGCCCTTGGCCTGGGCCGATTCGATCACGTTCTTGCCCGCGTCGGGGCCGCCGGTGATTTTCTGTTCGAAGCGACCGCGGCCGCCACCGAGCAGCACGTCGACTTTGTGATCGACCTCCTGCTCGGCAATCGAGCCAAGGCCACCCGCGGCCTTCGTCTCCGCCGGGCACGGCACCATGTCAGCCGGCCCCTGGCAACCGCGCTGCGAGATGTGCGAGGCGAGAACTGCGGGGGTGGCGTCGGTGATCTCGGCGGTGGAGACGTCGCCCACCTTCTTGCCCTGCCTCTGGGCCAACTCGAGCACGGTCGTCAAATTGGGCCCAGGAACGTTGATCGCGGTGCTCGGGCCCTGCGAGATGCGCTCATCCAGCGTCTTCTGACCCGTCGCCCACATCGTCCCGGTCGAGGCCGAATCGGGGTCGTAGTCGGGCAGGTAGGAGGGGCCCGCACCCGGCTTCACTGACCAGGTGGTGTCGAAGCCGGTGAAGGGCATCCGGTCGACGTTGAGGCTGTTCTGAACGCCCTGGTAGTAGCGGGCGGCAGTTATCTCCTGCGTGCCCATCCCGTCGCCGAGGAAAAAGATGACGTTCTCGGGATGGTGGTCGTACAGAGCTTCGGCAATGGCTTGACGGGTGCTGTCGCGATGGTGCGAGAAGTAGCCCGTCGCGGCCGCTGTGCCGGCGCCGATGGCGGCGACAACGAGTGACGCAGCGAGGACAAAGGCAAGACGCCTGCGCTTCATCTATTCCTCCTGAGGTTGGATGAGACCGAACAGGCGCAACCTAGGAGCGGCAATCGAAGCCGATGTGGCCATCGAGTGGCCAACCGGTGAAGATTCTGTGCCCGCGGAAGCGAGCTAAGACTGGTTGAAGAAGCCTTTGTCGAGGAGGCGGGCCTTCTCCTCGGCGGAGACCTCGACGTTGCGCGGCGTCAGCAGGAAGATCTTCTCGGCAATCCGCTGCATGCCGCCGTCGAGCGAGTAGGTAAGCCCCGAGCAGAAGTCGATCATCCGCTTCGAGAGCTCGTGATCGGTCGTCTGCAGGTTGAGGATGACCGGCACCTGACGCTTGAACTGGTCGGCGACCTGCTGGGCGTCGTTGAAGTTGCGGGGGATGACGAGGTGGACCTGGACATCGGAGTCGCCGTTGCCGACGGGGCGCAGCGTGCGGGTGCGCGAGGCCGCGATCGGCTCGTCGTCGGCGAAGATGTCGTCGATCTCGTCGCGGCGCGAGCGCCGGGCGCTTGGCAGGCGCCGAACCTGGCTGGACTCACGACGGCCCTCGAAGGCTTCTTCGGAGCCGGCCTCCGGCTCGAAGTCGTCTTCGTACTCGGGACCGTAGTCGTGATCCTCGGCAAGACCGAAGTAGACCAGCGCTCGGTGCCATGTGTCTCGTAGGGCCATGGTTAACGCGTGTTTCGGCCCTCGGAGGCCGATTCCTTTACTGATTATGGCCCAGTTGGGAGAGGCTTTAGATATAGAGCGCCGTACCCAGGCGGACGATGGTCGCTCCCTCCTCGATCGCGACCCGCCAGTCCTGCGAGGTGCCCATCGAGAGACGAGGAAGGCCACGCTCGGCCGCCAGCTCCGCCAGGCGGGCGAAATGGGGTCGCGAGGCCTCCGGATCCTGACTGAAGGGCGGCATCGTCATCAAGCCACCGACGCGGACCGGCGAACGCTCGATGAAGGCGTCGAGGTCGTCCGTGGCGACGCCGCCCTTGCCCTCCTCGCCGGCGACGTTGACCTCGACCAGGATTTCGGTGTCGGGCCCGCCGTGGCGGCCGAGCTGCGCCAGGACCGACTCGCTCGCAACCGAGTGGATCAAGCGGCAGGCCGGCAACAGCTGCTTCACCTTGCGGCTCTGCAGGTTGCCGATGAAGTCCCACTCGAAGGCGTCGCCCCAGCGCTCGCGCTTGGCGATCAACTCCTGCTGGCGGTTCTCGCCGACCAGGCTGACCCCGGCCTCGGCCAGCGCGCCCATCTCCTCCAGCGGCACGTACTTGGTCGCGGCGAGGATCTCGACCCCGGGCCCGGCGATCTCGCGCGCCCGCTCGAGGTTGGCGGCGATCTTCGCCGGCTCGAGGCCGTGGATCAGCCCCGGCACGATCAGGCAACCCCTCCGTGGCGCCAAACCAACCCGGCCTGGCGGCCGGTGCGACCTTGATCGCGCCGGTGCGAGAAGAAGAGGTCGGGCTCACAGCTAGTGCAGAGCCCCGCGGTCTCGATCCGCTCGACATCCGCATTGAGCAAAAGGCGCCGCGCGACCTCCGGCAAATCGAGCATCCGCCCAGAAACAATCCCGACGGGACGATTTCCCGCGTCCCGCTCCGGTTTTAGGCCCGCCGATGCCAGTTTGGGGTCCGTGAACTCATTGAGGACATCTTCGCCGACCTCGTAGCAGCAGGGTCCGATCGACGGCCCGATCGCCGCGTCCGTCGCGCCGACCGCTGCTACCCCGCGCTCGACAATTCCCGCGGCCAGTCCGCGCCAACCGCAGTGCAGCATCGCCACGCCATCTGGCCCGGATAGCGCAACCGGGACGCAGTCGGCGACGAAGACGAGCAGGGCGCGATTGTCCTCCGCCGTAACGTGGCCGTCGACCTCGGCGATCGGACTGCCCGGCTGGGCGAAGGGGCTCGGCTCCGGCGCCGGTCCGGCATGGACCGCCAACTCGGCCCCGTGCACCTGGCGCGCGATCACCACCCGATCGGGTGGGAAGCCGAGGGCGGCGGCGAGGCGGCGACGGTTCTCCACCACCGCGCCCACGTCGTCGTCGGTGAAGACGCCGAGGTTGAGGCCATCGAAGGGAGGCTCGCTGACGCCGCCAACCCGAGTCGAGAATGCGGCGGTCGCGCCAGGCAGCCGCGCCTCCAGCCAGCGAACGCCGTCCGCCTCACGCCACTCCATCGCCGCTCCTTGCCACCTCGAGCGCCAGGGCCAGCTCCTGATCGCGCCCGGCTATCTCGCCGTCGCGCTTGCGCCGCAGCGCCTCCTCGAGGCCGCGCCCGATTGCCGGGCCCTGCGGAACGCCGGCCGCGATCAGCGCCTCGCCGTCGATCTCGAGGGCGACGTCGCGCCACTCGTCCAGATAGCGGTCCAGCCAATCGGCGCCCATCGCCCGGGCCAGGACAAGCTCGACGGGATCGCGCCCGGAAGCCAAGGCGACTGCCTCGGACGGGCGCTGCGGGCTCGCCTCAGCAAGTGCTTCCTCCCCACCCGGCGGTCCCAGCGCCGCGGCGAGAAGGGCGCGGTCACGTGGCGCGAACTCACCCCAGCGAGGCGACTCGAGCAGCCGGTCCAGGTCGGCGACCAGGCGGGCGCCGCCCTCGCGCAGGTTGACCAACCCCCACCCGGCCAAGAGCGAGAACGCCCGCGCCGCTTCGCCTTCGCCGGCGAGGCGCAGAAGCTCGGCGTCGCGGCGATCGGCCGAGACCGTGCCCAGGTCCGCCTCGCGCAAGAGCGCCTCCGTCTCCGGCTCCAGCCCAAAGCCGAAGCGGGTGGCGTAGCGGGCGGCGCGCAGGGCCCGAGTCGGATCGTCGACGAAAGAGCCAGGGTGCAGCACGCGTAGCAACCCGGCGGCGAGATCCGCCTGCCCTCCGTGAGGATCGATCAGGTCCGGCCCGGCGCCCAGCGGAACCGCCATTGCGTTGATCGTGAAGTCCCGCCTGGCGAGATCCGCCTCGACACCGGCAGCGGGCGCGACCACAGGCAGAGATCCAGGGTGCGGATAGCTCTCCGTGCGAGCGGTCGCAATGTCGACCTCGTGCCCGTCGAGGCTTACCTTGGCGGTCGCAAAGCGCTCGTGGGAGACGACATCGCCCCCGAGCCGGGCGGCAAGCGCGGCTGCGTCGCCCTCAACCACGATGTCGATGTCGGCCCTGCCCCGGCCCAGCAGAAGGTCGCGAACCGCGCCCCCGACAAGGAAGACGGGCTCGGTCGCGGCCTCGCGCACCGAGCGCAGCTCGGGATAGACCCGCTGCAGCGCCTCGGCGAGGCTCTCTTTCGGCTTTTCGGCGGTCGACATCGGTCGGTTGCCTACCATGATCGCCTCTCCGGATGGCCGAGCAACCCGACACCCCGCCGTCCGATGACGGTCGAGCCGAGCGCCTCGCCCGCCGCGAGCGACAGCGGCAGCGCGTCCGCCGGCGGCGTTTCGTGGCTGCTGGAGTGCTGCTCGCATGCGCCGCGGCGATCGCGGTCCTCATCGCATCAATGGCCGACACATCGTCCAGCGGGGACGACCCGGCGTCCAATGCGGCCAAGCCGGCGCCAGACACGAAGGAGGCAGCGACCGGGCAGGGCCAAGGCTCTCCCCTCGTCCGCAACGCGACACCCCAGGACGACTGGAAGCCGTACACGGGGCCGGTGCCGATCCTCGAGTACCACGTGCTCGGAGCGCCGGCGGCCGACGCTCCTTATCCCGAGCTCTATGTAGCCCGCCCCGATTTCCACCGCCAGATGAATTGGCTCGATGAACATGGCTACGAAGCGGTGACGCTGGAAGCGGTCGAGGACGCCTGGTACCGCGGCGGCACCCTGCCGGCGAAGCCGGTCGTGATCTCCTTCGACGACGGCTACCGGCCGCAGTTCACCTTCGCCCTGCCGGAGCTGCGCAAGCACGGCTGGCCGGGGCTGCTCAACCTCAAGGCCGAAGGCTCCGACCTCTACACGAGCAACGTCGAAGCGATGATCGCCGCCGGCTGGGAGCTGGCGGCGCACACGATCCACCACCTCGACCTGACCACACTCGACGCCGCACGGCTGAAGGAAGAAGTCGCCGGCTCACGCGAAATCCTTCGCCGCGAATATGGCGTCCCCGTCAAGAACTTCTGCTACCCCGCTGGGCAGTTCGACGACACCGTGATCGCCGCGGTCAAAGCCGCCGGCTACACCGGTGCCACGACGGAGATCCCCGGCTACGCCACCAGCGAATCGCCCTACGAACTCGCCCGCTTCGAGATCCTCGGCTCGACCGGCGTCCCCGGCCTCGCCGAAGACCTTGGCTGAGGGCCCTTCGCCCTAGCGTCGCACCGGGATGCCGGCGGCCGCCATCTGCTCCTTGGCTTGGTGAACGGTGTACGTGCCGTAGTGGAAGATCGAGGCGCAGAGGACGGCGTCAGCGTTGCCGTCCGTGATCGCCTCGCTGAGGTGATCGAGCGTCCCCGCTCCGCCGGAAGCGATTACGGGCACCGAAACCGCATCGGCGACCGCCCGGGTCAGCTCGATGTCGTAGCCGTCGTTGGTGCCGTCGCGGTCCATGCTGGTCAGGAGCACCTCGCCGGCGCCGCGTTCGACTGCCTCACGCGCCCAGGAGACCGCATCCAAGTCCTCGATCTTCTTGCGCCCGCCGTTGACGTAGACATCCCAATTCGCATCCCCAAGCCAACCCGGCGGGGCCGCGCACGTGGGTGAGGCGACCGCGGCGAGGGATCGCTTGGCGTCGATCGCGATCACCACACACTGGGCGCCGAAGTGGTCGGCCAGCTCAGTCAGCAGCTCGGGACGGGCCAGCGCCGATGAGTTCACCGAGACCTTGTCGGCCCCGGCATCGAGCACCGCCTGCGCGTCCTCGACCGAGCGGATGCCGCCGCCGATCGTGAACGGGATGAAGACGTTGTCGGCGGTGCGCCGCGCCAGCTCGACGATCGTGTCGCGCTTCTCGTGCGAGGCGGTGATGTCAAGGAAGACCAGCTCGTCGGCCCCCTCGGCGTCGTAGCGCTCCGCCAGCTCCACGGGATCGCCCGCGTCGCGCAGCCCGACGAAGTTCGTCCCCTTGACGACGCGGCCAGCATCGACGTCGAGACATGGGATCACTCGCTTGAGAACCATGGCCTAAGCCTAGAGTGGCGCTTTAGTCGCTATATGTGCCACTAAAGCGCCACTAGGTGCCCCGGAGGGCGGCGACGGCCTCGGCGACGGTGAACTTGCGCTCGTAGAGGGCGCGGCCGACGATTGTGCCCTCGATGTTCGGGGCGGCATCTCGGGTTATGGCTTCGAGATGCGAGAGGTCGCCGACGCCCCCTGAGGCGATTACCTGAGCTTCGGTTGCCGCTGCGATTTGATTTAGCTCTCCTAGCGCGGGGCCCTCCATCGTGCCGTCGACCTCGATTGCCGTGCAGAGGAAGCGGGCGACGCCTCGGGAGCTCAGCTCCGCGACGGCCTCGACAACCCCCTCCTCACCTGCTTCGGTCCATCCCGCCAGTGCGACCTTTCCGTTGCGAGCGTCCACCGAGACGACCACGCGCTCTCCGTGCTTCTCGAGCGCCGCTGCGAGGAACGCGGGATCGCGCAACGCCGCCGTGCCAATCACCACCCGCTCCGCACCCGCATCGAGAATCGAAGCAACGGACTCCGCATCGCGCAGCCCACCCCCAACCTGGATTGGGCAATCGATCGCCGCCGCGATCCTTCGCACCGCGTCGAGATTCTGCGGCGCCCCGGCCTTCGCCCCGTCCAGATCGACGACGTGCAGAAACTCAGCGCCTTCGCCGGCCCAGCGCTTCGCTGCGTCGACCGGATCCGCGTCGTACGCCGTCTCGCGCTCGTAGTCGCCCTGCAGCAGGCGCACCGCCTGGCCACCGCGGATGTCGATTGCCGGATAGAGGATCACGCCGGGACGGAGGCGCAGATTCCGGCGAAGTTGGAGAGCAGCCGCAAGCCGGCGGCGCTCGACTTCTCGGGGTGGAACTGGACGCCGAAGACGTTGTCGCGCTCGGCGGCGCAGGCGAAGCGGGCGCCGTAGGTGGTGCTGCCGAGCAGATCCTCCGGCTGCGGGGTCGGAGCAAAGGAGTGGACCAGGTAGAAGGGCGTCTCGGACTCGATCCCCTCGGTCAGTCGCGACTCCTTCTCCCAGCGCACCGGCGCCCAGCCGATGTGGGGAACCTTGAGCCCCGGCGCGTCGAGCAAGTCGACGCCGCCGGCCATCAGGCCGAGGCCGTCGGCCCCGCCGAGCTCGGTGGTCGAGTCGAAAAGCAGTTGCAGGCCGAGGCAGATGCCGAGGATCGGCGCGCCGGCCTCGCGACGCTCCGCGATCAGCTCGTCGAGGCCAAGCTCGCGCACGCCCTCCATCGCTTTCGGGAAGGCACCGACCCCGGGCAAGATGAGGCCGTCGGCAGCGCGCACGGTCGCCGCGTCGTTGGCGATCGTCGCCGTCGCGCCGACGTGCTCGAGCGCCTTCTCGACCGAGCGCAGGTTGCCCATGCCGTAGTCCAAGATGCAGATCCGCGTTGTCATTCGCTCAGGGTTCCCTTGGTCGAGGGCACGCCGGTCTCGTCGGGATCGACCGAGACCGCCACGCGCAGGGCGCGGGCGAAGGCCTTGAAGCAGCCCTCGATCATGTGGTGGGCGTTGCTGCCGTAACGGACCGAGACGTGCAGGGTCAGCTTGGCGCTGTTGGCGACGGCGCGGAAGAACTCCTCGGCAAGCTCGGTGTCAAAGCCGGCGATCGAGGTTGTCGGCAGGTCGGCGTCGAAGACACAGAGTGGCCGACCGGAGATATCGATTGCGCACTCGGCCAGCGACTCGTCCATCGGCACCAGCGCGGAGCCGTAGCGCCTGATCCCCGCTCTGTCGCCGAGCGCCTCATCGAGCGCCTGGCCGAGCACGATGCCGACGTCCTCCACGGTGTGGTGGGCGCCGGTCTCGAGATCGCCGCTGGCCTCGACCTCAAGGCCCAGCTTTCCGTGGCGGGCGAGCAGGTCAAGCATGTGGTCGAGAAAGCCGACGCCCGTGGACGCGCTCGACTCTCCCCCGTCGAGGTCGAGGGCGAGACGGATCTGAGTCTCGGCGGTGCTGCGCTCTCTGCTGGCTGTGCGGCTCATGATTTGCTCCTAATCATCGCCGACTCGCCGTGGACGGGGAATCCCTCGGCGCGGGCGATGCGGTCGACGTGCGGAGCAAGCTTCGCCGCCGCCCCCGCCGAAACCTCCACGGTGGCGATCTTGCGACGGAAGACCCCCGGTCCGAGCGGACCCGAGAAGCGGCCGGCACCGCCGGTCGGCAGGACGTGATTGGAGCCGGCGACGTAGTCGCCGAAGGCAGTGGCGCCGAAGCGGCCGGCAAACACGCAGCCCGCCGTGGTGACGCGATCGGCGAGCAGCGCCGCGTCCTCCTCGAACAGCTCCAAGTGCTCGGGCGCAAAGGCGTTGGCGAGCTCGATCGCATCGCTGAGGTCGGGGACCTGGACCAGGGCCAGGGGCACATCGCCGATCCCGGGACGCTCCGCCGCGAGGCGCTCGACAGCGGTCGCCACGGACTCCAGCACGGCCTGCTCGACCGCGACCGCGACCAGCGGCCCCTCGGCGCCGTGCTCGGCCTGGGCGCAGAGATCGAGTGCCGCCCACTCCGGATCGGTGCCGTCTCCGGCGACCAGCATCAGCTCGGAGGGACCGGCGAGCGAGTCGATTCCGACATGACCGGAGACCGCGCGCTTCGCCTCGCGGACCCAGGCGTTGCCGGGCCCGGCGATCACGTCCACCGCCGCGATCGTCTCGGTTCCGTGGGCGAGCGCAAAGATCGCCTGGGCACCGCCCATCGCGTAGATCTCCTCGATCCCGCAGAGCTCGGCCGCGGCGAGGACCAGTGGGTTGACCTTGCCGTCCGGGCCGGGCGGCGAGGCAAGGGCCACTCGCTCGACGCCAGCGACCCGGGCCGGGATCGCGCACATCAGGACGCTCGAAGGGTAGGCGGCACGGCCGCCCGGCGCGTAGAGCCCGGCGGCGGAGACGGGCGCCTCGCGCACGGTGACCGTCTGCCCCTGCGGCAGCTCAACGCTCTGCGCCTCGGCCGGGATCTGCGCCTCGGCAACCGCGCGCACGTTGGCGGCGGCCAGCTCCAGCGATTCGCGCAGCCCAGAATCGAGGGAAGCCAGCGCCTCAGCCGCCGCGCCCGCTTCGACCCGAAGCGAGGTCGGCGCCCGCTCGGTCGCGTCGAACCGCGCCGTCATACAAAGCACCGCGCCGTCCCCGCCCTCGCGAACCTCGCGCTCGATCAGGCTCACGTCCACGACCGGCGCCGTGGACGAGGTCCAGGCACGAACGGCGGCGGCTGTCTCGGCGGCGCTCTCCCAGAGGAATGCGCGCCGTTTCACCGGCCCAGGCCCTCGCGCAGTTTCGCGGTCAGTCCGTCGACCTCGCGGGCGCGCAACTTGTGGGCGACCCGGTTGGCGACGAAGCGGGCGGTGCACTCGAGGATCTCCTCACGCACCTCGAGGTCGTTCTCCTCCAGGGTGCGGCCGGTGGCGACCAGGTCGACGATGCCGTCGGCGAGGCCGATCAGCGGCGCCAGCTCGACCGAGCCCTTGACCTCGATCACTTCGACCTGGCGGCCGGTCTGCTCGAAGTGGCGTTCGGCCGTGCGCGGGTACTTGGTCGCGATCCGCATCATCCCGAGACGGCGCTGGGACTCGCCCAGTCTTTTATCTCCCTTGCGCCCGGCGAGGACCATGCGGCAGCGGCCGAAGCCGAGGTCGAGCAGCTCGTAGACGACCCGGTCGTGCTGCTCGAGCAGCACGTCCTTGCCGGTGATGCCGACGTCGGCGGCACCGGCCTCGACGTAGGTCGGCACGTCGGAGGGCCGCATCGTCACCAGGGTGATGCCCTCGGTCTCGAAGATCAGCGAGCGCGACTCGCCGCGCACCTCGCTCGTGTCAATGCCAATCGCGTCGAGCGCGTCGAGCGTCCCGCCGAGCAGGGCGCCGCGGGGCACTGCGATTCGCAGCGGCCCTTCGCCCCGGGCGTGGCCCATCCCGGCGACGCTCATGAGTCACCCCCGGCCTCTGGCTCCTCCTCCATCTGGGCGACGTGGACCCGCTCCAGATAAAGGGCGAAGCCCGCCGCGGGCAGGTCGACGCCGAAGCGCTTGAGCAGCTCGTCATAGCGCCCGCCACCGCCCAGCACGTGGCCCAGCGCCGGGTCGTAGACCTCGAGGATCGCGCCGCTGTAGTAGCCGAGGTCGCGCAGCAGGCCGAGGTCGATCTGGACCCGGTCGGCGACACCGCGCGCCTCCAGCGCCTCAAAGGTCTCCCCCAAGCGCGCGGTCGCGCGCTCGACCGCGGCGCCCCCCATCGAGCGCGCCTCGTCCAACACCTCTTTGCCGCCGCGCAGCTGCGAAAGGGCGACGCAGGTCGCCGCCTGCTCGTCGCCGATGCCCTCCAGCTCGGAAAGCTCGACCTCGAGTCCGACGAGGTCATGGGCGGCGAGGCGGCCGAGGATCGCGTCGCGCGCCTCTCCCTCGATCCCAAACTCGCTAAGCAGCTGGCGGTAGAGGTCGGCGTCGCCGAGGCCGATCACGGCACGGTCGAGGCCGGCGGCGTCGAGGGTCGCCTCGAGCACATCGACCACCTCCGCCGTCCCCTGCGGCGCCGGGGCGCCGATCAGCTCGACCCCGGCCTGGGCGAACTCGCGCATCTGGCCGCGCTGCGGTCGGACGGCCCGGAATGCGTTCGCCAGATAGCAGAGCCTCAACGGTGGCTCTGCCCCCGCGTAGCGGCTGGCGACCAGGCGGGCGATCGGGATCGTCATGTCGGAGCGCAGGGCGAGCAGGTCGCCACGCTCGTCGAAGAAGCGGTAGGCGGAATCGGCGGTGCGACCATCGCCGCGGGCGAGCACCTCGTCGTACTCGATCGCCGGCGTCGAGACCTCGCCGTAGCCACGGCTCTCGAAAACCTCGATCATCGCCAGGTGCAGGCGGCGCAGCTCCCGCATCTCGTCGGGGAGCACGTCGCGCGTTCCGGGTGGAATCCGATGAATCATCCGCCGGACCTTACGAGAGCGGGCGCAAAAGCCCTGCTACGCAGGGACCTCTGACGAGACCCGTTCAATCTGAGCACCGAGACCGCGCAGGCGCTCGTCGATCTGCTCGTAACCGCGATCGATCTGGCGGATGTTGCCGATCTCGGAGACCCCGTCCGCCGCCAGGGCGGCGATGAGCATCGCCATTCCGGCCCTGATGTCGGGACTCTCGACGCGTTCGCCGTGAAGCCGGCTCGGACCGCTGACGATCGCCCTGTGGGGATCGCACAGCGTGATCCGAGCGCCCATGGCGACCAGCTTGTCGACGAAGAAGAGGCGGTTCTCGAACATCTTCTCGAAGATCAGGATCTCGCCGTCGGCCTGCGTGGCGAGCGCCAGCGCGATCGACGTGAGGTCGGCGGGAAAGGCCGGCCAGGGGCCGTCCTCGATCTTCGGAATCGCGTCGCCGAGGTCAGACTGGATGCGCAGGGCCTGCCCCGGCGGGACGAGCACGTCGCGCCCATCGATCTCGGAGTTGAGGCCGAGGCGGCGGAACTGGCGACGGACCATCAGCAGGTCCATCGGCTCGACGTCGCGGATGCGCAGCTCCCCCCCCGTCGCCGCCGCCAGCGCCATGAAGCTGCCGACCTCGATGTGGTCGGCGGAAATCGTGTGCTCGGCTCCAGAGAGCTTGTCGCGACCGTGCACGGTCATCACGTTGGAGCCGATCCCGTCGACCTGGGCGCCCATCGCGCTGAGCAACCGCGCCAGGTCCTGCACGTGCGGCTCGCAGGCGGCGTTGGAGATCGTCGTCGGGCCCGGCGTCAGCGCCGCCGCCATCAGCGCGTTCTCGGTCCCCATCACCGAGGGCTCGTCCATGAAGATCGCGCAGGGGCAGAGCCCCTCGACCGGAGCGCTGAGCTCGATCCAGCGATCGCCGTCGACGCGGGCGCCGAGGTCTTTGAAGGCGTCGAGGTGGGCGTCGAGACGGCGGCGGCCGATGAAGTCCCCGCCCGGCGGTGGCATCCGCGCCTCGCCGAAGCGCGCCAGCAATGGGCCGGCGAGCAGGAACGAGGCCCGGATCTGTTTCGAGAGCTCCTCGTCGACGGAGACCTCGGAGACCGCGGCGGCGCGGAGGCGAACGCTGTTGTCGGCGACCCAGGCGACCTCCACCCCAAGCCGCTCGAGCAGGGCCAGCTGTGCCTCGGTGTCGCGAATCCGCGGCACCCGGTGCAGCAGCAGCTCCTCTTCGGTCAGCAGGCAGGCGGCGAGGATCGGCAGCGCGGCGTTCTTGTTGCCGGCGACGGTCAGCTCTCCGGAGAGCGGCGCGCCGCCTTTGATCACGAATTTCTCCATCGGTTCCGGCTAGGGTAACGACCGGAATGCGGAGAGGCTGGAAGATCGCGATAGGGGTCGTGGCGGCACTGATCGTGCTGCTGGGACTCAACGCGCTCAGCGTCGATCACGAAACCAAGGCAGCGGGCGTGACCGAAGCGGACGGGAAGATCCTCGACCTCTCCGGCGGCGACCTCGAGGTGGTCGAAGAGGGCCCGAAGACGGCCGAACCGATCGTCCTGATCCACTGCTTCACCTGCGCGATCAACTACTGGAACGCGATGATTCCGGCCCTTTCCCGTCGGCACCGGGTGATCGCGGTCGACCTGCTCGGCCACGGCGGCTCCGAAAAGCCGTCCTCGGGCTACTCGGTCAAGAGCCAGGCGGAAGTCGTCGCCGAAGCCCTCGGCAAGCTCGGGGTGCGCGACGCGGAGGTCGTCGGGCACTCGCTCGGCGGCGCCGTCGCCGTCGCGCTCGCCCAGCAGTCGCCCCAGCTGGTCAACCGCGTCTTCATCGTCGACACCCCGCCCACGCACGAAGAGGGTGACCTCGGCCTCGTCGCCAAGCTCGGCTTCGCCCCTGTGATCGGCGAGGCGTTCTGGCGGATCAAGCCCGACTTCGCCGTGAAGAAGGGCCTCGAGGTCGCCTTCGCGCCCGGCTTCGACGTTCCCGATGAATTCGTCGAAAACGTCGACCGGATGACCTTCAGCGCCTACGACGACTCGGCCAGCGGCTTCGACGACTACACAAAGGAAGAGCCGCTCGACCAGCGGATGCTGGAAACCGGCAAGCCGCTGACGGTGATCATGGGAGCCGAAGAGCAGATCATCGACGAACCGGCCAAGCGCCTGGCCGAATACCGCGCCACCGTCCCGGGCACCAAGACCAAGCTGATCGCCGGCGCCGGCCACTCGCCCAACGTCGAGAAGCCGGCTGAGACCGCGGCGCTCGTGCTCGCCTTCGCCAAGCCATCCGAAAGACCCCAAAAACCGAAGTCAAAGTCGGCTCCGCGACCCTAGATTTGGCTTTCCCAGGCACGGATTGCAAGAAGCGCTGCAGCTTCGGCCTTCCATCCGGAGACCCCCCTAGAGTCGAACCTATGTTCGATACGACGAAAACTTCATTGACGGGGCGGGTGGCCGACGCGGTTGACCTGCTGATCGATTTCGCGACTCTGGGCGAGTACGGCCTCGAGGCGCCCAATACCCTGCACCGGTGCCAGACACCGCCTCGAAACCGCAGGAAGGCCCACCGCCGGGCAACCGGCGGCGCCGTGCTCGCTGGATCGTCGCTGCGGCGGCGGCCGCTGCACTCCTCCTCGCCCTCGGCGTCCTCGCGAGCTGGCACTTCTCGTCGCTCGTCCTCGTTCCGGACCACTCGCCCTGGTCCGAACGGGTCGACGTCGAGGCGGTCGCGCCACACCGCATAGAGCTGGGCAGGTCCGAAGCCACCACCAGGCCCGGCTACTACGGCCTGGTTTGGCAGGCCGGACACGCGATCGTCGGGCCAATTCTGAGCGAGAACTCAGACACGGTGACGCGACGGCTGAGCGACGTGCGGGGCTATTTGGTGCCCGGCCTAGAGGCGGGTTTCGACAGCAGCGTCTTTTCCGGCAACCCGCGCGAAACGCGCCGGCTGCCGTTCAGCACGGTGGACATTCCCGGAGAACTCGGGCCGATGCCTGCCTGGCTGGTCCCCGGTTCGACCCGGACCTGGGCGATCGTGGTTCACGGCATCAACGACGACCGCGAGGCGGGCCTGCGGATTGCCCCCGCGCTCCATCGCGCTGGCCTCAACTCACTGCTGATCTCCTACCGCGATGACCTCGGCGCGCCGGACAACCCCGACGGACTTCACCACCAGGGTCAGACCGAGTGGGCCGACGTCGCAGCCGCCGCTCGATACGCATTGAGCCACGGCGCCACTCACCTCGTCCTGCTCGGCTATTCGATGGGAGGTGCGCTGATCAGCCAGTTCATGGAGCGCTCTCCCCTCTCCGACCGGGTCAACGCACTCGTTCTCGACGCCCCCGCCCTGGACTGGAAAGCGATCCTCGAATTCAACGCCGAACGGATGGGCCTGCCCGGCTTTCTAGCCCTGCCGGTCGAGTGGGCGATCGACGTCCGCACCGACGTCGACTGGGACAGCCTCAACGCACTCGACCACCCACAAGACTTCCACCTACCGGTCCTGCTTTTCCACGGTGAAGAAGACAAGGTGGTTCCAATCTCCACCAGCCAGAAGTTCGCCGACGAGCTTCCACGCTGGGTCACCTTTTACCCCACCGCCAAGGCCGGCCATACGCAGAGCTGGAACGTCGACCCAGCCGTGTACGAACGCAGGCTGACCGCTTTCCTCGCAAAAGCCCTGCAAACGCAACGAACCCGACCGCTTGGGTCGGGTTCGAGGGAATAAAAACCGGCGGCGACCTACTCTCCCAGGGGGTTGCCCCCCAAGTACCATCGGCGCTGAAAGGCTTAACTACTCTGTTCGGAATGGGAAGAGGTGTTTCCCTTTCGCTATGAACCACCGGAAAATTTGCGAGACCGCCCCCCGGTGGAGCTTGAAAACCGCACAAGGCCGCAACACGTAAGTAATTAATATCCGTCAAGCCCTCGACCCATTAGTACCAGTCGGCTGAGCACATCACTGCGCTTGCACCGCTGGCCTATCAACCTGGTGGTCTACCAGGGGTCTTACTCCCTCAAGGGGATGGGAGAATTCATCTCGAGGACGGCTTCCCGCTTAGATGCCTTCAGCGGTTATCCGTTCCGTGCGTAGCTAACCTGCGATGCCCCTGGCGGGACAACAGATACACCAGCGGCACGTTCATCCCGGTCCTCTCGTACTAGGGATGACTCCTCTCAATTCTCCAACGCCCACGGCAGATAGGGACCGAACTGTCTCACGACGTTCTGAACCCAGCTCGCGTACCGCTTTAATGGGCGAACAGCCCAACCCTTGGGACCTACTCCAGCCCCAGGATGCGACGAGCCGACATCGAGGTGCCAAACCGTTTCGTCGATGTGGACTCTTGGAAACGATAAGCCTGTTATCCCCGGAGTACCTTTTATCCGTTGAGCGACGGCGCTTCCACTTGCTACCGCCGGATCACTAAGCCCAACTTTCGTTCCTGCTCGACCCGTCGGTCTCGCAGTCAAGCTCCCTTATTGCCTTTACACTCTACGCACGATTTCCAACCGTGCTGAGGGAACCTTTGGGCGCCTCCGTTACATTTTAGGAGGCGACCGCCCCAGTCAAACTGCCCACCTGACACTGTTCACCACCCGGATCACGGCATGGTGTTAGAAGCCCAGACTACCAAGGGTGGTATCTCAAGGGTGACTCCCCAGCAGCCAAAGCTGCTGGTTCACTGTCTCCCACCTATCCTGAGCGAGATACCCCAGACTCCAATATCAAGTTGCAGTAAAGGTTCACGGGGTCTTTCCGTCTAGCCGCGGGTACTCGGCATCTTCACCGAGACTTTAATTTCACCGAGCCTCTCGTTGAGACAGCGTCCAACTCGTTACGCCATTCGTGCAGGTCGGAACTTACCCGACAAGGAATTTCGCTACCTTAGGACCGTTATAGTTACGGCCGCCGTTTACCGGGGCTTAGCTTCACTGCTTCGCACCGAAGTGCTAACAAGTCCGCGTAACCTTCCGGCACCGGGCAGGCGTCAGCCCCTATACGTCGTCTTACGACTTAGCAGAGGCCTGTGTTTTTGGTAAACAGTCGGTTGGACCAATTCACTGCGGCCCCCTCAGGCTCCCTCCGTATGGAGTTCACCCTAACGGGGCGCCCCTTCTCCCGAAGTTACGGGGCGATTTTGCCGAGTTCCTTAACGAGAGTTAGCTCGCTCACCTCAGTATGTTCTACTTGTCCACCTGTGTCGGTTATCGGTACGGGCACGCGAATCCTGCCTAGAGGATTTTCTTGGAGGCATGGGATCGGGGACTCGCCGGCGGTCAAGCCAGCTGGCATCGCACCTCGCGTCAAAACGCCGCTGCGGATTTCCCTACAGCGACTAGCTACGTGCTTGCCCCAGGACGACCATCGCCTGGGATCCCTTACCCTTCCCCGTCCCCCCATCGGTCATAACGGAAACGACGTGGTACAGGAATATCAACCTGTTGGCCATCGGCTACGCCTTTCGGCCTCGCCTTAGGTCCCGACTAACCCTGAGCAGACGAACTTTACTCAGGAAACCTTGGACAATCGGTGGAGGGGAGTCTCACCCCTCTTTCGTTACTCATGCCGGCATTCTCACTTCCAGCCGCTCCACGGAGGCTTACGCATCCGCTTCTCGCAACTGGAACGCTCTCCTACCGCGTGCAGAGCCCGCAGGCCTGCACACCCATAGCTTCGGTGACTAGCTTGAGCCCCGTTGAATTCTCCGCGCCCGAACACTTGACCAGTGAGCTGTTACGCACTCTTTCAAGGATGGCTGCTTCTAAGCCAACCTCTTGGTTGTCTATGCACTCGGACATCGTTCACCACTTAGCTAGTACTTGGGGACCTTAGCTGATGGTCTGGGTTGTTCCCCTTTTGCGTACGAAGTTTATCCCCCGCACACTGACTGCCGAGCTAACCGTAACGGTCTTCGGAGTTTGCCTGAAGTCGGTAACCTGGTAGGGCCCCTAGTCCAAACAGTGCTCTACGGCCGAAACGCAAACACTCGACGCTATACCTAAATATATTTCGGAGAGAACCAGATATCTCTGAGCTTGATTAGCCTTTCACTCCGATCCACAGGTCATCCGCCCAGTTTTCAACCTAGGTCGGTTCGGCCCTCCACGAGGTCTTACCCCCGCTTCAGCCTGCCCATGGATAGCTCGCTCAGTTTCGGGTCTACCGCCCATGACTGTGTCGCCCTATTCAGACTCGCTTTCGCTACGGCTCCGCTCATCGCTTAACCTTGCCACAGACGAGTAACTCGCCGGCTCGTGATGCAAAAAGCACGCCGTCACACCCTAAGGTGCTCCGACCACTTGTAGGCTTACGGTTTCAGGTACTATTTCACTCCCCTTCAGGGGTGCTTTTCACCTTTCCCTCACGGTACTAGTTCACTATCGGTCACCAGGTAGTACTTAGCCTTGGAGGGTGGTCCCCCCAGATTCAGACCGCGTTTCACGGGTGCGGTCTTACTCAGGAACGTCAATCAGCAGATCAGTGTGTTTTCACCTACGGGACGATTGCCCTCTGTGGTGCGAGGTTCCACTCGCTTCGGCTAACACCTGATTTTGTAACTGCTGCTGAGCCAGGCACGGCTCAGGCATAACGTCCTACAACCCCTGACAGGCAACGCGTGCCCGCTTACACCTGTCAGGTTTGGGCTGATCCCTTTTCGCTCGCCACTACTAAGGGAGTCTCGGTTGATTTCTTTTCCTCGGGGTACTTAGATGTTTCAGTTCCCCCGGTTCCCTTCCTGTGACTATGAATTCACCACAGGATGACGCCGCATTACCGGCGTCGGGTTTTCCCATTCGGAGATCCGCGGGTCAAAGGCTGTTCAGCGCCTCACCGCGGCTTATCGCAGCCGTCCACGTCCTTCATCGACTCCTGGTGCCAAGGCATCCACCGTAAGCCCTTACTATCTTGACGGTGAGCAAGCGATACACACACAATGTGTATCGCTTGTAATTAAATACCCATATTGGCCTTGTGCAGTTTTCAAGGTCCACCGAGGCGCACACAACGGCTGACTGCCGTTGGCGGTCTCTCAAAACTGAGCAGCGTACCCAGTGACATAAAGCCACTGGGGAGCCCGGTCGACGTTCTAGAGAAATCTCCCTAGAAAGGAGGTGATCCAGCCGCAGCTTCCGCTACGGCTACCTTGTTACGACTTCACCCCAATCACAAGTCCCACCTTCGACGGCTCCCTCCAAAAGGTTAGGCCACCGGCTTCGGGTGTTACCTGCTTTCGTGGTGTGACGGGCGGTGTGTACAAGGCCCGGGAACGTATTCACCGCGGCATTGCTGATCCGCGATTACTAGCAACTCCACCTTCATGGAGGCGAATTTCAGCCTCCAATCCGAACCGAGACGCACTTTATGGGATTCGCTCCACCTCGCGGTATTGCTGCCCTTTGTATGCGCCAATGTAGCACGTGTGTAGCCCTGGACATAAGGGGCATGATGACTTGACGTCATCCCCACCTTCCTCCGGTTTGTCACCGGCAGTCTCCTATGAGTCCCCAACTTAATGCTGGCAACATAGGACAGGGGTTGCGCTCGTTGCGGGACTTAACCCAACATCTCACGACACGAGCTGACGACAGCCATGCACCACCTGTGATGGTGTCCCGAAGGAAAACCGTGTTTCCACGGCGGTCACCAACATGTCAAGCCCAGGTAAGGTTCTTCGCGTTGCGTCGAATTAAACCACATGCTCCGCTGCTTGTGCGGGCCCCCGTCAATTCCTTTGAGTTTTAGCCTTGCGGCCGTACTCCCCAGGCGGGGCACTTAGTGCGTTAGCGACGGCACGGGAGGAGTCGACACCTCCCACACCTAGTGCCCATCGTTTACGGCGTGGACTACCAGGGTATCTAATCCTGTTCGCTCCCCACGCTTTCGCGCCTTAGCGTCAGTACCGTCCCAGCGAGCTGCCTTCGCTATTGGTGTTCCTCCTGATATCTGCGCATTCCACCGCTACACCAGGAATTCCACTCGCCTCTTCCGGACTCTAGCCCTGCAGTATCCATCGGCTTTCAAAGGTTGAGCCTTTGACTTTCACAACGGACTTACAGGGCCGCCTACGCGCGCTTTACGCCCAATGATTCCGGACAACGCTTGCTCCCTACGTATTACCGCGGCTGCTGGCACGTAGTTAGCCGGAGCTTCTTCTGGAGGTACCGTCAATCCACACGGCTATTCACCGGTGAACCTTCGTCCCTCCTGAAAGGGGTTTACAACCCGAAGGCCGTCTTCCCCCACGCGGCGTTGCTGCGTCACGCTTTCGCGCATTGCGCAAGATTCCCCACTGCTGCCTCCCGTAGGAGTCTGGGCCGTGTCTCAGTCCCAGTGTGGCTGATCGTCCTCTCAGACCAGCTACCCATCGTTGCCTTGGTAGGCCGTTACCCCACCAACAAGCTAATGGGCCGCGAGCCCCTCCCAATGCGGAGGCCGAAGCTTCCTTTAGCGCACAGACTTAAATCTGTGCGCCACATCCGGTATTAGCCCGAGTTTCCTCGGGTTGTCCCGGTCATCGGGGCAGGTTACTCACGTGTTACTCACCCGTTCGCGGCTTTGCCCCAGGGCAAGCCCTGGTTCGTCGCACCACTTGCATGTGTTAAGCACGCCGCCAGCGTTCGTCCTGAGCCAGGATCAAACTCTCCGTGAAAGGTACTTCTTACAGAGAGCTGTCATGCCTGGCAAATTGCAAATCGCCGGGTACACATACTCGGCGACCGGCATGACGGGTAAATCAGACCACCCGGCGCGCTGGCGCACCAGGTGGATCGGGCTCAAACATCCCCACAGACACGAATGTCCGCGGGGTGCACGCTGCTCAGTTTTCAAAGACCGCTGCGCCTTAGCGGCGGGACTCGCCGCTCCTCACGCATGGGCCAGGCACGGAGGCCTGCCCCGGAAGGACGCGGGAGTATAGCGCTATGGCGGCGGTTTGCCTAGAGGCCGGCGCGGAGGCGGCGGAAACGCCGCTTGCCCGCCTGCAGAACGCGGCCGTTTAGCGCTTCTGGAGCCAGATCCAGCGTATCGGAAGGGATCGGCTCGCCATCGAGCTTGGCGCCCCCCTGCTTGATCAGGCGACGCGCCTCGCTCGAGCTGATCTCGAAAGCGCCCGCCATCAGCTGCGGCAGGTGCACCATTCCGCCGTTGTCGCCGAGGAAGGGGGCCAGGTCGAGCTCCTCCACCTCGTCCGGCGCCTGGCGGTCGACAAAGAGGCGGTTGAAGTGCTCCTCCGCCGCCTGCGCGGACGCCGCGTCGTGGAAGCGCTCGACGATGCCGCGCGCCAGCGCCCGCTTGGCCTCGCTCGGTGGCGCCCCAAGAGGCGGCTCGGCGCCGAGCACGAGCCGGAAGTACTCGGGCATCGCCTCGTCCGGCACCCGCATCGTCTTGCCGAACATCTCCTCCGGCGCCTCGGTGACGCCAATGTAGTTGTCCAGCGACTTGCTCATCTTCTTGGTGCCGTCGGTGCCGACCAGGATCGGCATGGTCAGGATCGACTGCGGCTTCTGCCCGTAGGCGGATTGGATGTCGCGGCCGAAGAGCAGGTTGAACTTCTGGTCGGTTCCGCCGAGCTCGACGTCGGCCTCGACCGCGACCGAGTCGTAGCCCTGCAGCAGTGGGTAGAGCAGCTCCAGGGCCGCGATGGGCGCTCCGGCCGCAAGGCGCTTCTGGAAGTCATCGCGCTCGATCAGGCGGGCGACCGTGGTCTGGGCCAGCAGGCCGAGCAGCTCCTCGGGCTCCATCCGCAGCCACTCGCTGTTGAAGCGAACCTCGGTCCGCTCGCGGTCGAGCACCTTGAACGCCTGCTCCTGATACGTGGCGGCATTTGCCTCGATCTCCTCGGGCGTCGGCATCGGCCGCTGTGCTGAGCGACCGCTCGGGTCGCCGACCCGCGCGGTGAAGTCGCCGACGATGAGCACGACCTGATGGCCGGCGTCCTGGAACTCGCGCAGCTTCTCCAGCACGACCGTATGGCCGAGGTGGATGTCGGGCGTGGTCGGGTCGATTCCCAGCTTGACGCGCAGCGGCCGGCCGGCGGCGAGTTGCTCCTCCAGCACCCCAGCCGGTAGCACCTCAACCGCGTTGCGCTTCAGATCCGCCATCGGGCCAATGCTAGACTGCCGCCTCCGCTCGGCGAGCCGTGGTGCGCCGAACGCGACCACCTCGATGGCAATTGGAACAAAGCTCCGCCGACGGGGCGACGCAGCCGCGCCGCCACCGCCGCCGACTCCGACCGACAAGCCCGCCAGGCCGCGGCTGAAGAAGCTGCGCATCCTCTTCGTCCTGCTCGGCCTCGCGGTCCTGGCCCTGGTCTCGATGGTCTTCGGGATGATGGCCGCCGTCTCCCAGGACCTGCCGGCGATCTACAACTTCGCCCAATACAAGGCCTCGAAGAACAGCGAGGTCTTCGATGCCTCGGGCGAACCGATCGGCACCCTGACCAGCGATCAGAACAAGATCCTGCTCACCTCGGGTCAGATCTCCCCCAACATCAAGAACGCCGTGGTCTCGATCGAGGACTCGCGTTTCTACGAACACAACGGGGTCGACTTCCAGGGCATCGCCCGCGCTTTGATCAAGGACGTGCTCAGCCAGAGCGCCCAGCAGGGCGCCTCGACGATCACCGAGCAGTTCGTCAAGAACGCGCTCGAAGCCGAAGGCAGCCGCACGGTCTTCGAGAAGTTCCGCGAGGCGGCGCTCGCCTACCGGCTCGAGCGACACTGGACCAAGGACAAAATCCTCACCGAGTATCTGAACACGATCTACTTCGGCGAGGGCGCCTACGGCATCGAGGCCGCGGCGCGCACCTACTTCGGCAACGCGCACCCCGGCTGCGGCACGCCTACCGAGCCCTGCGCTTCCGTCCTCGAGCCCTGGGAGGCGGCGACGCTGGCGGCGATCATCGCCTCGCCCTCCGCCTTCGACCCCAAGGTCTATCCGGAAAACGCGCTCGGACGGCGCAACCTCGTTCTGGAAAAGATGTACGAACAGGGCTACATAACTCATGAGCAATATGAGGAAGGGCGCCAGCAGGCGCTGCCCTCCCCCAACGACATCGAGCCGCCCAAGCTCGACTCCAAGGCGCCGTACTTCACCGCCTGGCTGCGCCAGCAGCTGGTCGAACGCTACGGCGCCTCGAAGGCCTTCTTCGGCGGCCTGAAAGTCAAGTCGACGCTCGACCTGCGCCTGCAGGAAGCGGCGGAAGAAGCCGTCAACTCAAATCTCGGCTACTCGCCGGCGACCGCTTCAGTGGTCGTGCTCGACAACAAGAACGCCGGCGTAAAGGCGATGGTCGGCGGTCCCAACTTCGAAACCAAGCCCTTCAACCTGGCGACCCAGGGCCATCGCCAGCCCGGTTCCTCGATCAAGCCGTTCACGCTGATCACCGCGCTCGAGCAGGGCATCTCCCCCTACACGACCTTCGAATCGGCGCCGCAGTTCATCCACTACGGCAAGAACGGCCAGGAAACCTTCGAAGTGAACAACGACGAGGACTCCTACCTCGGCTCCTGCGACATCGTCTGCGCGACGACGTACTCGGACAACTCGATCTACGCCCAGCTGGGCCTCGAAGCCCTGAAGGGAAAAACGATCCAGGACCGCACCCACTCGATCGCCCGCACGATCCACAAAATGGGCTACGACGACCCGATATCGACCAACCCCTCGATGGTCCTCGGCGGCCTTGAAGTCGGCGTCACCCCGCTGGGCTGGGCCTACGCCTACTCGACGATCGGCAACAACGGCGACCGGGTCAGCGGCACGCTGGCGCCGCGCCCGGGAGACAGTCCCGTCGCCTACACCCAGGTCACCGACCAGGACGGGCACACGATCAAGGACGGCGACAACGACTCGACCCACAAACAGGTGGTCCCCGAAGGCGTCGCCGAAGAAGCGAAGAGCATCCTCGAAACGGTGGTCAGCAGCGGCACCGGCACCAACGCCCAGATCGGCGCCTCGGGCCAGTGGGGCAAGACGGGGACGACCGAGAACAACGGTGACGCCTGGTTCTGCGGCGGCATCGGCGACGAAGCGACAGCGTGTGTCTGGGTCGGCTACGCCGACACGACGACGCCGATGACGACCCTCTACAACGGCGGCCCGGTCATGGGCGGCACCTTCCCAGCGCTGATCTGGGCAAGCGTGATGTCTGCCTGGCAGGACATCAAGGCCGAACGGGCGGCCGAAGCCAAAGAAGACAAGGCGAACAAGGACAGCTCCGGCGGCTCCTCGGGCTCCACCTACACGGCGCCGGAAACCTCCGGCGAACCGGAAGTCGAAGAAACCGAAGCGCCGGAAGCGAGCGAACCCGCCGAAGAAGCACCCGAAGCCCCGGAAGCGGCTGAACCCGCCGAACCCGCAGCTCCCGAACCGAGCGAACCCGCCGCGCCCTCCAGCGGCGGCGGCGTCACGGCCGGATAGTGGGCTTCGATATGTGAGGGCTGCCGGCGAGCCCGAACCGCCAGGGCCGCTCGACGGCTTTGGTGATCCCGACCCTCCGCCCCGTCGCTATCTGGCCCTGCCAATCGCCCGGCCGCGGCAGCAGCAGGAATGGATCACGCGCCAGGTCGGCGCCGTTCTCGGCGAGGTCGATGCCGAGCGCCTCGGTCAGCTTGCCGGGGCCGGAGCAGAGGTCGCGGTCGGGGCGCTCGCCGCGCCGCGCTCGCATCGCCTCGAGCCCCGCCGTCGGCTCCAGCGCCCGGATCAGAACCGCCGCCGCCTCACCCTCGGGTTCGGCGACGAAGTTCAAGAGCGAGTGGATCCCATAGGAGAGGTAGACGTAGGCGTAGCCCGGCGGACCGAAGAGGATCTCGGTGCGCGCGGTGAGACCGACGTAGGCGTGGCAGGCGGGGTCGTCGCGCTCGTAGCTCTCGGTCTCGACGATGACGCCGCCGCAACCCTCGTAGAAGAGGCGGCAACCGATCAGATCGTGGGCGACGAGGTGGACCGAGCGATCGAAGAAGTCCGCCATGAGGCGGCTCTCGGTCCTCGTCCCCACGCTCATTCTCTCTCTTCCAGCGCCCTTGCCTTGACCGCGGCGAGGGTCTCTTTCGCCTGTCCAAGCTGCACCGCGAGCGCTGTCGAGCCGGTGCCGCCCTCGATCCGCTTCGACTCGAGCCAGCTGCTGCGCTCCAGCACCTCGTAGAAGGAATCGTCGAGCCGCTCGGAGCGAGCGCTGAGCTCGTCCCGACTCAGTTCCGAGAGCGACTTGCCCTGCTCGACCGCGTCGCGGACCAGGCCACCGACGATGCCGTGCGCCTCGCGGAAGGGCACGCCGCGTCGGACGAGCAGGTCGGCGACCTCGGTCGCGGCCAGCATCTCGTCACCGGAGGCCTCCTCGAGCCGCTCGCGGTCGAAGCTGATCCCGGCCAGCATTCCCCCGGTCGCGTCAAGGCAGGACTCGATCGTGTCGATCGCGTCGAAGAGCGGCTCCTTGTCCTCCTGCATGTCCTTGCCGTAGGTCAACGGCAGCGCGTGCATGACGCCGAGCAGGGTCGCGTAGCTGGCGGCGACGCGCGGGCTCTTGGCCCGCAGCAGCTCGGCCGAGTCGGGATTCACCTTCTGCGGCATGATCGATGAGCCCGAGGAGAAGGACTCGTCGAGCTCGCAGAAACCGAACTCGGTGCTGGACCAGATGACGATTTCCGAGCCGAGGCGCGAGAGGTGCATCGCGCAGGTCGAGGCGGCGGCGAGGTAGTCGAGGACGAAGTCGCGGTTGGAGGCGCCGTCAATCGAGTTGTGGCTGACGTGCTCGAAGCCGAGGTCGCCGGCGACGGCATTGCGATCGATCTCCCAGTTGACCCCGGCAAGGGCGCCGGAGCCGAGCGGCATCACCGAGGCGCTGTCGAGCGCGAACTGGAAGCGCAGCACGTCGCGGGCGAGCATCCAGAAGTAGGCGAGCAGGTGATGGCCAAGGTAGACCGGCTGTGCTCGCTGCAGGTGGGTGTAGCCGGGCATCGGCCAGTCGCGATGGCGCTCGGCCAGCTCCAGCAGGTGCTCCATCGCCGTCCCGGCCAGCTCGATCGCCCGCAGCGAGTGCGCCTGCACGACCATCGCCACGTCGGTGGCGACCTGGTCGTTGCGCGAGCGGCCGGTGTGGAGCTTGCCGGCGAGCGGCCCGATCTCCTCGCCGAGCAGGCGCTCGACTGCCATGTGGATGTCCTCGTCGGAGTCCTCGAAGCGGAAGCCGTGCTCTCCCATGCGGGTGCGCACGCGCTCGAGCCCGGCGTCGATCTGCTCCAGCTCCGAGTCGTCGAGGACGCCGATATCGCGCAGGCCGCGGGCGTGCGCCTGCGATTGGTCGATGTCGTAGGGCGCCAGCGCCCAATCGAACTCAATCGAGCGGTTGATCCGCCAGAAGCGGGGGTCTGGGTCTTTGCGAAAGCGGGACATCAGCGGATTGATTCGGCGAGAGCCTCGCACACCCGCGCCACCTGGGACTCGCTCATCGCCGGGAAGAACGGCAGTGCCAGCGAACGGGACGAGGCAGCTTCGGCGACCGGGAACTGGCCCTCGCGGTAGCCAAGCTCACGCAGGTGCGGGAAGAGGTGGATGCAGGGCAGGTAGGCCTTGCTGGCGACACCGCGCTCGACGAGACGGGTGATGGTGGCGTCGCGGTCGGCGCCCTCGGCCAGTTGCACGGTGTAGACGAACCAGCTGCGCACCTCGCTGCCACGACCAGCCACCGGTGTCTTCACGCCCTCGATCTCGGCCAGGCCGCGCTCGTAGAGGGAGGCGACACGGGAGCGGTCGGCGAGCATCGAGTCGAGCTTCTCGGTCTGGGCGACGCCGAGCGCGGCGGCGATGTCGGAGAGCCGGTAGTTGAAGCCGAGACCCCCGTGGTCGAGCCAGCCCATGTCGGCGGCGCGGCCCTGGTTGCGCTCGCTGCGCAAGCGGGCGGCGGTGGCGGGGTCACCCGGCACAACCATCCCCCCCTCCCCCGTCGTCAGCTGCTTGTTGGCGTAGAAGGCGAAGGTGGCGACGTTGCCGCGGGCGCCCACCTTGCGACCCTTGGCGTCGACCGCGCCGAGCGCCTCGCAGGCGTCCTCGAGCAGGCCGAGGCCGTGCTTGGCCGCCAGCGCCTCCAGCTCCGCCATCGCCGCGGGGTAGCCGAAGATGTGGATCGGCAGGAGGCCGACCGTGCGCTCTCCAACGGCTGCCGCTGCCGCCGCGGGGTCGAGGTTGAGCGTCTCGGCGTCGACGTCGCAGAAGACCGGCCTCGCGCCCTCGTAGAGCAGGCAGTTGGCCGAGGCGACGAAGCTGAAGGGGCTGGTCAGGACCTCGTCGCCGGGCCCCCAGCCGAGAGCCCGCACGCCGAGGTGGAGGCCGGCCGTGCCGCTCGAGACCGCGACCGCGTCCTCGACCCCGAGCCAGGTGGCGAAGTCGCGCTCGAAGCGCTCCGCCATCGGGCCCAGCGAGAGCCGTCCCGAGCGCAGTACCTCCAGCACCAACTCCTCCTCGCGGGCGCCGATCGCGGGCTTGGCCAGCGGAATCTGCTCGCTCTGCGCAGGGTCCATGGCGGCGGACCCTACTCGTCGCCGCGCGGCTGGAACGCGTAGGCGAGCGAGTCGACCAGCGCCTCCCAGGAGGCCTCGATGATGTTCTCGGAGACCCCGATCGTGCCCCACTCGCGCTTGCCGTCAGTCGAGTCGAGCAGCACCCGGGTGACCGCGCCGGTGCCGTGCGCCTCGTCGAGGATCCGCACCTTGTAGTTGGTCAGCTCGATCTCGCGCAGGTGCGGGTGGCGGGCGCCGATCGCGGCGCGCAGGGCGGTGTCGAGGGCATTGACCGGGCCGTTGCCCTCGGCGACCTCGACGTAGCGCTCGCCGTCGACGACGACCTTGATCGTCGCCTCGGTCTCGACCGCGGCGCCCTCGCGCTTCTCGGTCGTGACACGAAAGCTCTCCAGTTCGAAGAGCGGCTCGTAGACACCGGCCTCACGCCGCAGCAGCAGCTCGAAGGAGGCCTGCGCGGCCTCGTAGTGGTAGCCGCGGTGCTCACGCTGCTTGAGCTGCTCCACCGCCCGCGTCGCGGCCTCGTCGCCGATCTCCAGCCCGGCGCGCTCGGCCTGGCTGCGGATCGTCGCTTTGCCCGAAAGCTCCGAGGCGAGGATGTCGCGCTCGTTGCCGACGCGCGCCGGATCGAGGTGCTCGAACGTACTGGCGTCCGCGGCCACCCCGGCCGCGTGCATCCCTGCCTTGTGGGCGAATGCGTTGCGACCGACGTAGGCCCGGTCGGGGTTCGGCGTCATGTTGCAGAGCTCGTCGAGGTAGTGGGAGGTCGGCGTCAGATTGGCGAGCTGCTCCTCGCTGACAACCTCGAAGCCCATCTTCAGCTGCAGCGCCGGCAGGATCGAGGCGAGGTTGGCGTTGCCGCAGCGCTCGCCGTAGCCGTTGACGCAGCCCTGGACAAGGCGCGCGCCGGCGCCGACCGCGGCCAGCGAGTTGGCAACGGCGCACTCGGCGTCGTTGTGGGTGTGGATGCCGATCTCAACCGAGCCGTCGAGGCCGGCGATCACCGCGGCCGTCGTCTCGGCGACGAACCCGGGCAGGCTGCCGCCGTTGGTGTCGCAGAGGGTGACGTTCTCGGCCCCGGCTTTGGCGGCGGCGCGGACGCATTCGAGCGCGTAGGCCGGATCGTCGCGGTAGCCGTCGAAGAAGTGCTCGGCGTCGAAGACCGGTCGCTTGCCCTCATCCCGGCAGAAGCCGATCGAGTCGGCGATCATCGCCAGGTTCTCCTCGTCGGAGACCCTCGTCACCTTCTCCAGGTGCAGCCGCCAGCTCTTGCCGACCAGGCAGACGACCGGGGCGAAGGAGGCGACGAGGACGGCCAGCGCCTCGTCGTCTTCGGCCTTGCGGTCGCGGCGCCTGGTCATGCCGAAAGCGGCGATCGTCGCCTGCGCCAGCTCCTGTTCGGCGAGCAGCTCGAAGAGCTCCGCCTCCTTCGGGTTGGAGCTGGGGAAGCCGGCCTCGATGAAGTGGACGCCGAGCGCGTCGAGGGCGTGGACGACCTTGAGCTTCTCGCCGACCGAGAGCGACATACCCTGGCCGCCCATGCCGTCGCGAAGGGTGGTGTCGTAGAGCTTTACCTGTTCCATCTGATGCCTTTCACTTCGAGAGATCGGGGTGAGGGCCTTTCGGCCCAAGCGCGTGGCATCGCCACGCCAGCCGCTAGGCGGCTGCGGTAATTCGCCCGATTGCCTCGAAACGCGTGTGCATCAGCTACTGACCTTACTCGGCTCGTCCGCCCCGGCCGGGACGTTGACGAAGTCGAGCCACTCGAGGTACTCCTCGGCGCGACCGTGCAGCGCGTCGACGAATTTTGCCTGCACGTGGCGGGTGATCTCGCCGGGCTCGCCGATCGGGTGGTCGTCGATCTCACGGACCGGCACCAGCTCGGCCGCGGTCCCGGTGAGGAAGATCTCCTCCGCCAGGTAGAGCTCGGCGCGGGCGATGTCGCGCTCGACCACGGTGTAGCCGAGGTCGCGGGCGATCTGGATCACCGACTTGCGGTTGATCCCGTCGAGGATCGAGGCGACGTGCGGCGGCGTGACGATCTGGCCGTCGCGGACAAGGAAGATGTTCTCGCCGGAGCCCTCGCAGACGAAGCCGCGCTCGTCGAGCAGGATCGCCTCCTCGTAGCCGGCGTTGGTCGACTCGGTCTTGGCCAGGATCGAGTTGAGGTACTGGCCCGAGGCCTTGGCGTGCGGGATCAGGCCGCCGGGGCCGATCCGGCGCCAGCTCGAGACCTTGGCGCGGATGCCGTGCTTCTGGCCCTCCTCGCCGAGGTAGGCGCCCCAGGGGAAGGCGGCGATGATCAGGTCGACGGGCGCGTCTGTGGCGTAGAGCCCGAGGCTGCCGTAGCCGCGGAAGGCGAGCGGCCGGATGTAGCAGGAGCCGAGCCCGTTGCGGCGGATCAGCTCGCGCGTCGCCTCGCCGATCTCCTCGGTCGAGTAGGGCATGCCGAGGTAGTAGAGCTCCGCCGACTTGGCTAGCCGATCGAGGTGGTCGGCGTGCCTGAAGACGGCCGGGCCGCGCTCGGTCTCATAGCAGCGGATCCCCTCGAAGACGCCCGTGCCGTAGTGCAGCGCGTGGCTGAGCACGTGCACTTTGGCGTCCTCCCAGGGCACGAACTCGCCGTTATGCCAAATCAACTCTGCCTGATCCATGTTGGGAGAAGTATGCCCGATAGCGCAAGGGCATTCGAGCCAAGTCGAGAAGAGGACCGAGTCAACCGCAAAGGAGACCTTCAGATGATCGCCGCAGTCCGCAAACGAGTTACCTATTCCAACGTGATCGCCACGATGGCGCTGTTCATCGCCCTCGGCGGCGTCGCGGTGGCCGCCGGCCTACCCAAGAACAGCGTCGGCCCCAAGCAACTGAAGCGGGGAGCCGTCACCGCCGCCAAGATTCGCAAGCAGGCCGTGAACAGCGCCAAGCTGGCGCCCAAATCGGTGATCGCCGGCAAGCTCGCCGAAAACTCGGTCGGCCCGGGCAACATCGGCAACGGCGCCGTGACCACGGCCAAGCTGGCCGCCAACTCGGTGATCGCCTCGACGATCAAGAACAGCGTCATCACCACCAACAAGCTCAACAACGAAGCCGTGAACACGAGCAAGCTAGGCAACGAATCGGTGACGACCCCGAAGCTGGGCAAAGAATCGGTCTCGACCGCCAAGCTCGGCAACGAATCGGTGACGGGTGCGAAGCTCGGCAAAGGATCTGTGACCGCGGCCAAGCTCGGCAGCGACGTCGGCCCGATCCTGGGCAACCTGAAGAGCGGGCAGACGCTGCAGGGCGTGTTCGACATGGGCTCCGAAAGCAAATCGGCCCGGGGGGCGACCAGCTTCCAGTTCCCACTGACGAACATTCCGGGCATATCGCCCGCGAACATCCTCAAATCCGGCCAGACCACGGCGGCCTGCCCGGGGGTGGGCAGCGACGAAGCAAACCCGAACCCACAGGCCGCGCCCGGTCAGCTCTGCATCTACATCAGGCTCGAAACCGGCCTGAACAGCCTCACGCTCGACACCGTCAATCGCGTCGGGTTCGGCCTCGCTGCCTTCTTCACGGCGGCGAACGAAACCAATGAAGTGAGCGGCACTTGGGCGGTAACCGCGCCCTAGGCGCTTAGCTCGGCCAGCACGGCCTCGGTTACCTCGTCGGTGCCGACCGCGGTCTCCCCCTCGCCCGCAAGGTCCGGGGTGCGGAGGCCGCGGTCCAGCACCGCGTCCACGGCGGCATCGATCCGCCCCGCCTCATCCGGCCGCTCGAGGCCGTGGCGCAGCATCATCGCCGCCGAGAGGAAGGTCGCGAGCGGGTTGGCGATGCCCTGGCCGGCGATGTCCGGCGCGGAGCCGTGTACCGGCTCGAAGAGACCCGGCTCGCCGTCGGCGCCGAGGCTGGCGGAGGGCAGCATTCCCAGCGACCCGGTCAGCATCGCCGACTCGTCGCTGAGGATGTCGCCAAAGAGGTTCTCGGTGACGATCACGTCGAAGTCGGCGGGGCGTGAGACCAGCTGCATTGCCGCGTTGTCGACCAGCAGGTGGTCGAGCTCAACGTCCGGATAGTCAGGGGCGACGCGCCCGACTACCTCGCGCCAGAGGCGTGAGGTCTCCAGCACGTTTGCCTTGTCGACCGAGGTGACGCGGGGACCGCGGTTCGAACCCTCGGCGCGGCGCCGGGCGGCCTCGAAGCCGACGCGGGCGATCCGCTCGATTTCGGCCGCCGAGTACTCGCAGGTGTCGTGGGCGGAGTCGCCGTCACGACCGCTGTCGCCGAAGTAGATGCCGCCGGTCAGCTCGCGCACGACCAGGAGGTCAGTGCCGGCGATGCGATCTTCCTTAAGTGGGCTAGCGCCGATCAGGGCGGGACTCGGCCGCACCGGGCGCAGGTTGGCGTAGAGGCCCATGCCCTTGCGCAGGCCAAGCAGGCCCTGCTCGGGGCGCGGCGCGTCGGGGTCGGTCGTGTCCCATTTCGGCCCGCCGACGGCGCCGAGCAGGACCGCGTCGGCGGCCCGGCAGGCGTCGAGGACCTCTTCCGTAAGTGCGGTGCCGTGGGCGTCGATCGAGCAACCGCCCATCAGCTCCTCGCTGAACTCGAACTCGCCCAGCGCCTCGAGCAGGCGACGCGCGGCGGCAACGATCTCGGGCCCGATCCCGTCGCCGGGGAGCAGGACTATGCGGGGGGCGCTGGTCACGGCGGGCACTCTATGCGGCTATGCGCCGGCGCGCGCCTCGATGTTGAGGCGGACGTAGTCGAGGACGAGCGGCTTCTCCGACTCCTCCAGGATCGCCTCGGCGAAGGGACGGCGCTTCTCCTCCGGCAGCTGGGCCAACAGCGGGCCGAGGGTCACTGTGGAGGTGAACTCGAGCGGGTGCTCCGGCTGGACCGGCTTCGGCTCGAGCCAGCAGCGGGCCTCTTCGAAGCCGGCCTTGCTCAACCTGGCCTCTGTCGTCCCCGGCGGAGCGAAGTTCCACATCCCCGTCATCTCGGTGAAGTGGCTGTTGAACTCAGGCCTTGCCGCGACCGCGGCGATCACCTTCGCGTGCTCGGCGACGTTGCCCTCGCCTCCGCACTGGGCGACAAGGCGGCCGCCAGGGCGCAGCGCCGCGCGCAGGCGGGCGAAAAGGCGATCGTGGTCGGGGATCCAGTGGAAGGTCGCGGTCGAGAACACGAGGTCGACCGGCTCCTCGATCTCGAGCTCGGCGAGGTCGGTGACCAGGTAGGAGGCGCCATCGCCGAGACGCTCGCGAGCCTGGGCGATCATCGCCTCGGAGCCATCGACGGCGATGATGCGCCCCTCAGGCAGCCGCTTGGCCAGCTCTTCCGTGACCCGGCCCGAGCCGCAACCTGCATCGATCACGGTCTCATCGCCGTCCAGCTCGAGCCGGCCCAGCACCTCCATCCCCCAGTTGAACTGAGGGTCGGAGATCGCGTCGTAGGTCTTCGCGTCCCACTCGCGCGGGCCGGAGTTCATAGCGCCGCTCATCGCCGGCCTCAGAGCGCCGTCGTCACCGGGCCGTGCCCGGCCGCGCCGGAGCCCTCGAAAGCATCGATCGCCGCCCCGTTCTCCAGCGTGATGCCGATGTCGTCGAGACCGTTCAGCAGCCGGTGCTTGACGTCGGGCTCGACCTCGAATTTGAAGACACCGGCGGCGCAGGTGACCGTCTCGTCGTCGACGTCGATCCGCGCCTCGCCCGCCTCGGCGACGGCGCGGCAGTGCTCCTCGTCGAGGATCGCCGGCAGCAGGCCGACCTTGGTGCAGTTGGAGTAGAAGATGTCGGCGAAGGACGGGGCGACGATCGCCTCGAAGCCGAAGTCCTCCAGCGCCCAGGGGGCGTGCTCGCGGGAGGAGCCGCAGCCGAAGTTCGCTCCCGTGACCAGGATCGGGTTGGGCTCGAGCTCGATCTCGCCGTCGCGGATCCAGTCATAGAAGAGGAACTCGCCGAAGCCGGTCCTCTCGACCCGCTTGAGGAACTGCTTGGGGATGATCTGGTCGGTATCGACGTCGGCCCGGTCTAGCACCGACACCTTGCCCTCGATTACGTCTATCGGTCGCATTCTTAGCTCCAATCCCTGATGTCGACGAAGTGGCCCTCGATCGCCGCCGCGGCGGCCATCTTCGGACTGACCAGATGGGTCCGGCCGCCCTTGCCCTGGCGGCCCTCGAAATTGCGGTTCGAGGTTGAGGCACAGCGCTCGCCCTCGATCAAGATGTCGGGGTTCATGCCGAGGCACATCGAGCAGCCCGCCTCGCGCCATTCGAAGCCGGCCGAGCGGAAGACGTCGTGCAGGCCCTCGGCTTCGGCGTTGGCCTTCACCTGCTGGGAGCCGGGCACGACCATCGCTCGCACCGAGTCGGCGACCTTGCGTCCGTCGATGACCTCCGCCGCCTCGCGCAGGTCCTCGATCCTCGAGTTCGTGCAGGAACCGATGAAGACCCGTTCGGGCGCGACCTCGGTCATCGGCGTGCCGGCCTCCAGCCCCATGTAGGTGAGGGCTCGTTCAGCCGACTCGCGGTCGGCGGGCGAGTCCATCGCCGCCGGGTCGGGGACGCTGTCGGTGACCTCGCAGACCATGCCGGGGTTGGTGCCCCAGGTGACCATCGGCGAAATCGCGCCGGCGTCGACGTCGACGTCAGTGTCGAAAGCGGCGCCGGCGTCACTCGGGAGTTGCCGCCAGCGCTCCGCGGCAGCGTCGAAGTCGGCAGGAGCGCCAGGGCGGCCGCGGACCCACTCGACCGTCTTCTCGTCGGGGGCGATCATGCCGGCGCGGCCGCCGCCCTCGATCGTCATGTTGCAGATCGTCATCCGGCCCGGCATCTCGAGGGCCTCGATCGCCGGCCCGGCGTACTCGACCGCGTAGCCGGTCATGCCGCCGGTGCCCAGGCGCCCAATCGTTGCCAAGATCAGATCCTTCGGCGTAACCCCTGAGCCGAGCTCGCCCGAGTAGGAGATCCGCATCGTCTTCGGCCGCTTCTGCACCAGGCACTGGGTGGCCAGCACGTGCTCGACCTCGGAGGTGCCGATGCCGAAGGCCAGCGAGCCGAAGGCGCCGTGGGTCGAGGTGTGGCTATCGCCGCAGACGATCGTCATCCCCGGCTGGGTCACGCCCAGCTCCGGCCCGATCACGTGGACGATCCCCTGCCGGTCGGAGCCCAGCGAATAAATAGGGATGCCGAACTCCTCGCAGTTGCGCTCCAGCGTTTCAACCTGGACCCGCGAGAGCTCGTCGGCGATCAGGCGCGCCGCCATCGTGCCGTCGGTCGGCGTGTTGTGATCGGCCGTGGCCAGGGTCTTGTCGGTGCGGCGCACCGGTCGGTTAGCCAGGCGCAGCCCGTCGAAGGCCTGGGGCGAGGTGACCTCATGGACCAGGTGCAGGTCGATGTAGATCAGGTTCTCGGAGACCTCGTGGGCTTCCCAGAGCTTGTCGAACATGGTTTGCGGCATCGGGCCTCCTCCTAGCTCCGGCGCAAGCCGGCGGCAATTACGGCGAGGAAGCGCGTCGGCTCCTCGCCTTCGTTCTCAAAATGATGGGGAAGATCGGCATCGAAGGTGACGCTGTCGCCTTCGCTCAATTCATGGCGGGTGCCGTCGACGATCAGCACCAGCGTGCCCTTGAGGACGACCGCGGTCTCGCGGCTGCCCGGCTCGTGCATCGGCGGGTCGTCGCGGCCGCCGGTTGTGGCACCGGCGTCGAGCGCGTGCAGCGAGACGTCGGCGCGCTGGCCCGGTAGCGGCGGGGTCAGCTCCTCGAAGCGGTGCCCACCGTGCTCCAGCAGGCGCCGCTCGCCAGCGCGACTGACGGCGACGTGCTCGCCCTCGTCGAGGCGCAAGAGCTGCGACAGCGTCAGCTCCAGCCCGGCAGCGATCTTCGCCGCGACGGCCAAGGTCGGGCTGGTCTCGCCCCGCTCGACCTGCGAGAGCATCGGCGCACTAACGCCAGAGCGCTCGCCCAAGTCGCGTAGCGACAGGCCCATTGCCTCCCGCAGAGCCCGCACGCGACCTCCGACGGCCAGTGCTTCGGCGGGCGTCGTCGGCTCGCTATCGACCGCGGGAGTGGTTGCTGACTTTTTCTTCGCGACTGTCGTCATGACTTCGTACGTTATCACGTACGTTTGTAATCAAGGTCTGGGAGGAGCTTGCGGAGGTCCGATGCGACCGCCTCCGGTTCATCGTCGAGCTGGGCCCAGGAGATGCGGGTCACCGAGTAGCCCGCGGTACGCAGGACGCGGTCGCGAGCTCGGTCTTCCCTGAAGGCGGTGCGAGTCCCGTGTCCTTCCCAGCTGTCGAGCTCGACGATCTGCCCTGTACCGATCCAGTGGCAGTCGACCTGATAGCGCTTCTCCCCGACCATGATCCAGTCATTTAGGCGCGGTCGCGGCAGGCGGTGGCGCCGCAGGAACGGCAAGAACCTTTCCTCCAGCCGGCTCCGGGTGCGTCCGGCGGGCAGTGCTTCGATGCGCTCTAGGGCCATTCGTACTCGCCGCACGCCGCGCCGCCCGGGGTAGCGCTCGACCAGGTCCAGAAGCGACAAGCGATCGTTAAGTCGCAGATATTCAGCCTGGCGAATCAGGCTCTCCACTCGATCGATCGAAGTGGTGCCTGCGAGGTCGAGGATCGTCCGCGGCACGGTGGTCACGGGGATACCGTCGGCGACCGTTTGCTCGTCTGCTGGCAAAGTGACGACGTGACGACGGATCGTCGCCCATGACCGGCTCCGATGCGGGACCGTCACGTCAATCCAGCTCCGTGAACTCGACTGAATCCGCCAGAACGCTGCCGCTGAAAAATGACTCAGAACCGCGGTCGAACCAGAGGCCAACACCGCAGCCAGCCAGCGCCCTTGGAGCCTGATCGCCCGATGCCCGACCGCGTACACGCCCGTATGAACCTGGAGCAAGTGCCCGGTCTGGATTCGCCCGTCAATCGCCCTCTCGCTCAGCCCAAGCCGAAGCAACTGTCCCCGCCCCACCACCCCATGCTGCCGTTCCGCAAGCAGGGCGACGTCCCGGACAGCCCCCCGAGTCCGCGACAACCCTCGCTGAGGAGGGGTTGTCGCGGACTCGGGGGGCACGGGGCGATGGTGTCGCCCAAGGCGTTACGTGTGGTGCGCGGCGTTTAAGGGATCTGTGACGTCTTACGGGCCTGGGGTGCGCTCCACTGCGGCCTCGGACGTGACGGCCTCGGCCTCGCGGATTGCGGCGCCCTCCAAGGCGTTGGACAGGGCGCGGACGTAGGCGCGGGCTGAGGCCTCGAGGATGTCGGTGGCCACGCCTTGGCCGGTGGCCAGGCGGCCGGCGGCTCGCAGCATCACGGTCACTTGGCCGAGGGCGTCCTCCCCCCCGGTTACGGCCTCAACCGTGTACTGGCGCAGATCGCACTCGGTGTCCGCAGCCCTTTGGATCGCGTGGAAGATCGCGTCGACTGGGCCATCGCCGCCTGACTCGCCGACCGCCTCCTCGCCGGAGGGCATCTTCACCGCCACGCGCGCCAGCGGCTCACGCCGCGATCCGGCCTCGACCTCGAACCAGGCCAGCTCGTGCGAGTCGTCCTTCTCGCGCATCTCATCGGAGACGATCGCCTCCAGATCCAGGGCGGTCACCTGCTTCTTGCGGTCGGCAACCTCCTTGAAGCGCTTGAAGGCCGCGTTGAGGGCGTTGCCCTCGACCTTGAAGCCCAGCTGGTCCAACGCGTCGTGCAGGGCGTGGCGGCCGGAGTGCTTGCCCAGCACGATCGAGTTCGACTCCAGGCCAACCTCGGTCGCGTCCATGATCTCGTAGGTGGTGCGCTCCTTCAGCACGCCGTCCTGGTGGATCCCGGACTCGTGGGCGAAGGCGTTGCGGCCGACGATCGCCTTGTTGGGCTGGATCGCGTAGCCGGTCAGGCGCGAGACCATGCGGCTGGTGCGGGCCAGCTCGCGAGTTTCGATGCCTGTGGTCAGACCGTGGACGTCCTCGCGCACCTTGACCAGCATCGCGATCTCCTCCAGCGAGCAGTTGCCGGCCCGCTCGCCGATCCCATTGACGGCGCACTCGACCTGACGCGCCCCCGCCAGTACACCGGCGTAGGAGTTGGCGACGGCCAGGCCCAGGTCGTCGTGACAGTGGACCGAGGTTTCGACCTCGCCCAGCCCCGGCACCAACTCGTACAGTCGCCGCCAGTACTCGGCGTACTCCTCCGGCGTGGTGTACCCGACCGTGTCGGGAACGTTGATCACGGTCGCGCCCTCTTCGACCGCGATCGCGCAGACCTCGGCGGTGAACTCGATGTCCGCCCGGGTCGCGTCCATCGGCGAGAACTCGACGTCCTCGCAGTAGGACTTGGCCAGGGTGACGGCGGCGCGCGCCTGTCCCTTGACGTCCTCGCGATCGGTCTGCAGCTGGTGCTCGATGTGGATGTCGGAGGTGGAGATGAAAGTGTGGATACGAGGTCGCGCTGCATCCTTGATCGCCCCCCAGGCAGCGTCGATGTCTGCCTTGTGGGTGCGGGCCAGGCCGCAGATGACCGGGCCCTCGACCCCACGGGCGATCGCCTCAACCGCCTCGAAGTCGCCGGGCGAGGTGATCGGGAAGCCGGCCTCGATCACGTCAACTCCCAGGCGGGCCAACTGCTGGGCGATCTCGACCTTCTCCCCGGTGTTCAGCGAGATGCCGGGCGACTGCTCTCCGTCGCGCAGCGTCGTATCGAAGATGTGGACGCGGTTTGCGTCGTCTGATGGTGCCACTGGGTCCTCCTCCTTCTCTGCTTCTTTCGAATGACCTTTTCTCTCGCGGCTATCGCGCCGCCCAGCGCTATTCCCCCCGAGGGGGGAGGAGAAGGAGAAGCGCGGAGCTGTCGAGCCGGTGCGTCATTCGGTCGCCTCAGCTTAGCGTAGGCTGCGCGCATCGCAAGCGAGGTTTCCTCAAGCACGATCCCCCGCTCTACCTGGTTTGCCCTCTTCGCGATGGGCATCGCCGTGGTGGTGATCGCCAACGACTTCTCCGCGATCAACGTCGCCCTGCCGACGATGGAGAAGGATTTCGACACCAACATCAACACGATCCAGTGGGTGGTCAATGCCTACGCGCTGACCTTCGGCGTGATGATCGTCACCGGCGGGCGACTGGCCGACATGTTCGGCCGGCGCAACGCTTTCTTCCTCGGCACCGCGATCTTCGCCTCGATGTCGGCGCTGGGCGGGGCGGCGCAGACCGAGACCTGGCTGATCGCGACGCGGACCCTGATGGGGATCGGCGGGGCGCTGATGTGGCCGGCAATCCTCGGCATGACCTACGCGCTCTTGCCCGAAGACAAGGCGGGACTAGCGGGCGGAATCATCATCGGTGCGGCCGGGCTCGGCAACGCGATCGGGCCGCTGATCGGCGGCGTCCTCACCGATGCGCTCAGCTGGCGCTGGATCTTCTTCCTCAACGTGCCGATCTCCGCCTTCGCGGTCCTCGTCACCTACCGCCTGGTCAAAGTCGCCGAGCCGGACCCGGGCGAGCAGCGGATCGACTATCCGGGGATCGCCGCGATCTCGGTCGGGCTCGTCTCGCTGCTCGTGGCCCTGGATCAGATCGACGACTGGGGCTTCGGCGACCCGCGGGTGATCGGCCTGTTTGCCCTGGCCGCGATCCTGCTCATAGCCTTCGTGCCGCTCGAGCGCCGGGCGGGGTCGCACGCGCTTGTACCGCGTTCGGTGATGGCGAACGAGAGCTTCCGCGCCTCCTGCCTAGCCATCCTGCTGATGTCGGCGACCTTCTTCGCCGCGCTGCTCTACCTGCCGCAGTTCATGCAGCACCAGCTCGGCTACTCACCGCTCGAGGCCGGGGTCGGATTGCTGCCCTTCCTCGCCACCTTCGCGGGGGTCTCCTTTGTTGCCGGCCCGCTCTACGAGCGACTGGGCGCGAAGTTGTTGGCGACGGTCGGGGCGGGCTGCATCACTATCTCGCCTTTCATTTTCTCGCTCGTCGCGTCGCGCTCCAGCTACGCGTCGTTGATCCCCGGCATGGTCGTGCTCGGGATCGGGATCGGCAGCTTCTACCCGACCGCGACCACGGCCGGCGTCACCTCGGTCGACGAATCCCAGACCAGCCTCGCCGGCGGCATCGTCTACATGTTCCAGATCGCCGGCGGCTCGATCGGCCTGGGCCTGACGACCACGATCTTCTCGGCGCAGGCCTCGTTCGTCGATGGGATCCAGGCCGCCTTCCGGCTCGACGCCGCGCTCTCGCTGGTCGGCTTCCTGATCGCGCTCTTTTTCGTCGGCGGGCGCCTGTTCAGCCGCCAAGCGAGCGAAGGCGCTTCGGCTTAAAGCTGGGGGCGGAAGTCCTGGCGAATGTTGTTGACGCCGGAGCCGCCGCTGATGACGTCGTTGCCGGGACCGCCACGCAGCGAGTCTTCTCCCGGCCCGCCGTAGATCGTGTCATCGCCAGGGCCGCCGTAGATCAGGTCGTTTCCGCCCCGGCCGGCGATGCGGTCGTTGCCTTCGCCACCGATCAGTTTGTCGGGCCCGCCTCCGCCAACGAGCGTGTCCCCGCCCGCCCCGCCGCGCATCGTCACCGGGATCGTCACTTCGTTGGAGACGACGACCGAGTCGTCACCGCTTCCGGCGTTGATTTCGAAGCCGGCGACCAGTGGCGCCTGACAGATCAGCTCGTCAGCGTTGCCAACCGAGTGTTCGCAGATCGTGCCGCCCACCTCGAGCGGAGCCGCCGAGTCGATCACGTAGCTGCGACCGTCCGGGGTGAGCCAGATGTGGATCATGCTCTGTTCGACCCCGCCTGCCAAGACGACGGTGTAGGAGGTGGTTTCGGCGCGCGCGACCGTCGCGGCTTGCGCCGCCAAAATCGCCAGCATGATCAGAATTGCCCTCTTCATCGCAAACGCCTCGCCAGTTCGGGACAGGCGCTAACTTGGAAACAGCACAACCTTGCCGACGTTGCGGCGCTCGGCGATGAATTTGTGGGCGTCGCCAGCTCGCTCGAAGGGAAATGCCTCTGCGACGACGGGCTCCAGGTTCCCGGCCTCAAGATCGGCCATCAGCGGCTCAGTGACCCGATCGAGGCCGCCCTCGCGTTCCCACCACTTGAGCATGTTGAGGCCGAAGACGCCCTTGTTCTCGTTCATCATCATCAGGCTCTTCCACCAAGGGACAGTCGCCAACGGCATCTTGAACAGGCCTTTCAGCATGGCCGGGAGGTCACGACCGCTTTCGCTCGTCACCTCCGAAAGCCCGTACATGACCATTCGGCCGCCGGGGCGAAGCAGGCGGTAGTCCTTGCGGAAGGAGGTCGGGCCGAGGGCGTCGATGATCAGGTCGACCCCCTCGCCGCCGGTGAGTCGCATCGTCTCTGTCTCGAAATCCTGGTTGCGGTAGTCGATCGGATGCTGAACGCCCTGAGCGCGGATCGCGTCGTGCTTGGAAGGTGAGGCAGTGCCGTAAATCTCAGCGCCGACGTTGCGGGCGATCTGCGTGGCGGCGATGCCTACGCCACCGGCCGCGGCGTGGATCAGCAGGCGGTTGCCCTCGCGGAGGCTCCCCATCACGATTAGCGCCGCGTAGGCGGTGCCGTAGTTGACCGGGAAGGCTGCGCCCTGCTCAAAGCTGAGCCGCTCCGGCAGCGGCAGCACCTGTGCCTCGGGGACGACGACGAGCTCGGCCTGTCCGCCGAACTGAGTTCCGGCGACAACGCGGTCGCCCACGGCATGCTCGCTCACCCCGTCGCCGACCGACTCGACCTCGCCAGAGACCTCGTAGCCCATCACGCACGGCGGTTTCGGCGCGTCGGGGTAGAGGCCGAGACGGGCCATCGTGTCGGCGAAGTTGATCCCGGCCGCCTTGACCGCGATCCGCACCTCGCCCGGACCGACCGGCGGGTCGGGGCGCTCTTGAACCTGGAGCACGTCGTAGCCGCCGTTCTTTACTTGCACCAGTGCCTTCACCGGCGCAAGCGTACTCGACCGGTCGTGACTAGAGATCGACCGAGCGGCCGACGGCGAAGCCGTCGAGCTCAAGGATCTTGGCGATCGTCGCCTCGTTCACCGCGGCGTCAGTGGTCAGCGCCATCACCGCGTGCTCTCCCCCAGACCTGGCGCCGACGGCGGCGGAGACGATGTTGACCCCCTCCTCGCCGAACATCGTGCCGACCCGGCCGATCATCCCGGGCCGGTCGGCGTAGCGGAAGACGGCGAGGTGCTCGGCGAAGGGCAGGTAGAAGCTCTCGCCCCAGGCGGAGACGAGGTAGGGCTCGTTGCGCGGGCCGACCCCGGTGCCGGCCACCTCGACGTCCTCGCCGCCGGAGTGGAGGCGGACGGTGACCAGCTCGGTGAAGTCCTCGGAGCTGGAGTCCTTGGTCTCGACCAGCTCGATGCCGCGCTCCTCAGCCATCTGCGGAGCGTTGACCAGATTGACCGGGACCTCGGTGTGACCGGAGAGGATCCCGACCAGGACGGCGATGCCGAGCAAGCGGGTGTCGTGCTGGGCGAGTTTGCCGCGGAACTCGACCGAGACGCGGTCGACCGAGCCCTCGGCGAGGCCCTCGGCAAGCCGCCCGAGCTTTTCGCAGAGCGGCACGAAAGGCGCCAGGGCCTCCATCTCCTCGGGCCGTACGGCAGCGATGTTGACCGCGTTGGTGACGACCCCGCCGGTCAGCGCCGCGGTCACCTGTTCGGCGGTGACGACGCCGGCGCGGTCCTGCGCCTCCGCGGTCGAGGCGCCGAGGTGCGGCGTGACGACGACGTTCGCGCGGGAGAAGATCGGGTGCTCGGTGAACGGCTCCGCGGGAAAGACGTCGAGCGCGGCGCCACCGACCTTGCCGGAGTCGAGGCCGGCCTCGAGCGCGTCGAGGTCGACCAGCTCACCGCGGGCGCAGTTGACGATCCGCACCCCGTCCACCATCTGGCCGATCGCCTCGGCGTCGATCAAATTGATCGTCTCGGGTGTCTTCGGCACGTGCACGGTGACGATGTCGGCCTTGCTGAAGAGCTCCTCGAGGCTCTCGGCACCGTGGACGCCCAGCTCGCGGAAGCGCTCTGCGGAAACAAACTTGTCGAAGGCGATCACATCCATCTCGAAGGCCTGGGCGCGCTTGGCGACGAGCTGACCGATGCGACCGAAGCCGACGATCCCGATCGTCTTGCCATAGAGCTCGGCGCCCTTGTACTTGGCGCGGTCCCAGCGACCGTCGACGAGCGCGCCGTGGGCCTGCGGGACGTTGCGGAAGAGCGCCAGGGCGAGGGCGAGAGTGTGCTCGGCGGCGGCGACCGAGTTCGATTCGGGCGCGTTGGCGACGACGATGCCGCGGCGGGTCGCGGCGGGGATGTCGACGTTGTCGACGCCGGTGCCGGCGCGACCGATCACCTTCAGGTTGCCGGCGCGTTCGATCAGCTCCGGGGTCATCGTCGTCGCCGAGCGGATCAGGATCGCGTCGTAGGCGCCAATCGCCTCGGCGAGCTCCTCGTCGGACATCTCCAGCCCGAGATCGACGTCGAAGTTCTGCCGCAGCAGGTCGACTCCCGAGTCGGCGATCTTCTCCTTGACCAGGACCTTCACGAACTAGCCTCCCCCACGTTCTCGACCACCCAATCGACGCAGGCGGTCAGGGCTTCCACGTCAGCCGGCTCGACTGCCGGGAACATTCCGATCCGCAGCTGGTTGCGACCGAGCTTGCGGTAAGGCTCGACGTCGACGATGCCGTTGGCGCGCAGGGTCGCGGCGATGACGGCGGCGTCGACGGAGTCGTCGAAATCGATAGTGCCGACGACCAGCGAGCGCTTGGCGGGGTCAGCGACGAAGGGCGTGGCGAACTCGCTGGCCTCGGCCCAGCCGTAGAGGTGGCCCGAGGAGGCCGAGGTGCGCTCGACGCACCAGTCAAGGCCGCCGCCGGCCAGCATCCACTCGATCTGGTCGCCGAGCAGAAGCAAGGTGGCGAGCGCGGGCGTGTTGTAGGTCTGCTCCTTGCGCGAGTTGTCGAGTGCCGTCTTCAGCGAGAGGAAGCCGGGCTGCCAGCGGTTCGGGGCGCCATCGAGCTGCTCAACCCGCTCGATCGCGGCCGGGCTGAGCAGCGCCAGCCAGATGCCGCCGTCGGCGCCGAAGGCCTTCTGCGGGGCGAAGTAGTAGGCGTCGGCCTGGGCGACATCGACCGGCAGGCCGCCGGCCCCCGAGGTCGCGTCGACGAGGACGAGGGCGTCGCCGGCCCCCTCGGGCCGGTTGACCGGGACCATCACGCCGGTCGAGGTCTCGTTGTGGGCCCAAGCGATCGCGTCGGCGGCGGGATCGGCAGCCGGGGCCGGGGCGTCGCCGGGATCGGCCTCGATCAGGATCGGGTCGGCGAGGAAGGGCGCGCCGGCGGTGGCCTTGGCGAACTTCTGTGAGAACTCGCCGTAAGTCAGGTGCAAGGCGCGCTCGCGGACCAGCCATGCCGTGGCGGCATCCCAGAAGGCGGTCGTGCCGCCGTTACCGAGGACGACCTCGTAGCCCTCAGGCGCGTTGAAGAGATCGATAAGGCCGCTGCGCACGCGACCAACGAGGTCGCGAACCGGCGCCTGGCGGTGCGAGGTGCCCATCAGCGCCGACTGCGCAGCGAGCTTCTCGAGCGCCTCCGGGCGCACCTTCGAGGGGCCGCAGCCGAAGCGGCCGTCGGCCGGCTTGAGCTCGGTAGGGATTTGGGCTGTGCCTATTACTGAAGTCATCATGGGTGCGAAGTGCAAAGCGGACGCCTGGCAGTCGCGGCGGCCTAGGTTATTGACCGACGCGGGTGGACCTCAGGCAGGCCGTCCGCATAGGCTGCCGACCATGAGCGAGACCAACGAGCAGGCCATCAGCAAGGGCGACGGTTATGCCGTCGCCAACCTCAGCGACCTCGGCGAGGGACCGGGATTTCGCAAGATCCGCAAGCCCCTGGGCGTAACCGCCTTCGGCGTCAACGCGATCGTACTGCCACCTTCCTACTCGACCGGCAGCCATTACCACGACGAACAGGAGGAGCTCTACTTCCTGCATAGCGGCAAGGTTGCGATCGAGTTCGGCGACGGAACCAAGCACGAGCTTGAGCCGGGCGGCCTCGCCTGGGTCGACGCCTCAACGGTCCGCAAGCTGCACAACCTCAGCGACTCAGAGGACGCGGTCTACGTGATCGTCGGCGGCAAGGACGGCTACGTGGGACGGGACGGCAAACTGCCTGAGGGCGAGACGCACCGCTAGGACTGGGTTCGCAGGGGAGTCGGGTCCCCCTCCCCCGGAGACCGTCGCGCAGCTGGATCGTCCCAGAACTTCCGATTGTGGTCGCCAAGCCTCCGGGGGAGGGGGACCCGACTCCCCGTACGCACTCAGAGCTGCTCTTAAGCTTTAAAGCGAGATTCGGAGACTGAAGGAGGGCCGGCAGCCCCTCTCCATGAAGCTTGGCGACCACGCTTCGAAGCGCCGGGACGATCCAGCTGCGCGACGGCTTCAGGGAGAGGGGCTGCCGGCCCTCCCCCACCTCAGAGTCGAGCTCAGAACTCCTGGTCTACCCAGGGCATCATGTCTCGAAGGTCCTTGCCGACCTTCTCGACTTGGTGGCTTGCGCCTTCCTCGCGCATCCGCGAGAGGTTCTCGCCGCCGGCGCGGTTCTCGGCGATCCACTCGCGGGCGAACTCGCCTGACTGGATCTCGCCGAGGATCTCCTTCATCGCCGCGCGTGACTCCTCGCCGATGACGCGTTTGCCGCGGGTCATATCGCCGTACTCGGCCGTGTTGGAGATCGAGTAGCGCATGCCCTGGATCCCCTTCTCGTACATCAGGTCGGCGATCAGCTTGAGCTCGTGCAGGCACTCGAAGTAGGCAAGGCGCGGGTCGTAGCCGGCCTCGACCAGGGTCTCGAAGCCGGCGCGGACCAGCTCGCTGGCGCCGCCGCAGAGGACCGCCTGCTCGCCGAAGAGGTCGGTCTCGCACTCGTCCTTGAAGGTCGTCTCGATCACCGCGGCGCGGCCGCCGCCGATGCCGGAGGCGTAGGCGAGCACCAGCCCGTGAGCGTTGCCGGTGGCGTCCTGGTGGACAGCCATCAGGCAGGGCACGCCGTTGCCTTCCTCGTACTGGCGGCGGACCAGGTGGCCGGGACCCTTGGGCGCGACCATGCCGACGTCGACTCCCGCGGGCGGCTGGATCTGCTCGAAGTGGATCGCGAAGCCGTGGGCGAAGAGCAAAAGGTTGCCGGGGGCGATCCCGTCGGCGATGTCGGACTCCCAGACCTCGGCCTGCTTCTCGTCGGGCAGCAGGATCATCACCGCATCGCCGCGACTGGCGGCTTCGGCGATGTCGAGCACCTCGAGGCCGGCCTCTTCGGCTTTGGCACGGCTGGAGGAGTCCGAGCGCAAGCCGACGACGACGTCGACCCCCGAATCCTTCAGGTTGAGGGCGTGCGCGTGCCCCTGGGAGCCGTAGCCGAGGATGGCAACGGTCTTTCCTTGGAGCAGCGAGAGGTCAGCGTCTGAATCGTAGAAAATGTCCTTGGGCATGAGCGGCAGGCTAGCGGAGGGCGCGCCTCATCAGCTTGCCCGAGGGCGTGCGCGGCAGCGCGGCAGCCAGCTCCACCCGCTTCGGCACCTTGAACCCTGCCAGCGACTCGGCGCAGTGGCGGCGCAGCTCGTCCGGGCTGGCTTCCGAGCCCTCCTGGAGCACGACGATCGCGGTCACGGCCTGCTGCCACTCGGGGTCCTCGCGGCCGACCACCGCGGCGTCGGCGACCTCGGGGTGGCGCAGCAGCACTTTCTCGACTTCGGCCGGGATCACGTTCTCGCCACCGGTGACAATCATGTCGTCGATCCGGTCGTCGACGTAGAGGAAGCCTTCCTCGTCGATCCGGCCGAGGTCTCCGGTGTGCAACCAGCCGTCGGCGTCGGCGCGACCGGGCGCCACGGTCGGCCCCTGGACGAGGATCTCCCCCTCCTGGATGCGCAGGTGCGTGGTCAACAGCGGCCGCCCGGCGGAGCCGAGCTTGCGCCGGGCATCGGCCGGGGCGAGGGTCGTCACCTGCGAGCAGGTCTCGGTCAGACCGTAGGTCTGGACAACCGTGGCGCCGCGGCCGAGCGCCTCCTCGAGCGAGTCCTCGGGCACCGGCCCACCGCCGATCAGGATCGCCCGCGGGCCGGAGAGGTCAGCGCCGGCTTCGAGCAAGCGGCTCAGCATCGTCGCCACCAGGGAGACGACGGTGATCTCGTCGCGCTCGAGTGCAGCGGCGACGCGGTCAACGTCGAAGCCGTCGTGGACCACGGCGGTGGTGCCGTAGATCACCGAACGCATCACGATCCCGAGGCCGGCGATGTGGCTGAGCGGCAGGCAGCAGAGCCAGCGGTCCTCCGGCTCGACCCCGATGTTGAAGGCCGAGGCGACGGCGCTCCAGAGGAAGTTGCCGTAGGTGAGGCCGACGGGATCGGGCGTGCCGGTGCTGCCGCTGGTCATCACGCGGCAGGCGAGGTCGTCCATGTCGTGCTCGCCGAGCAGCGGCAGGTCGGCCTCGGTTTGGGTCAGCTCGCCGGCGTCGTCGAGGTCCACGGCCGGTTCCTCGGCGGCGATCACCGCCGAGCGCTCCTCGGCCGAGAGCCGTGGGCTGAGCGGCAGTAGCACCGCCCCGGCCTTCATCAAGGCGTGGACCAGGACCACCTGCTCGCGGTTGGGGTGCATCGTCATCGCCGCGATCGAGCCGCGGCGAACGCCGTGCGCGGCGAGGCGGCGCGCCACCCAGGTCGCCTCCGCCTCCAGCTCCGAGTAGGTCACCTCCGAGCCGTCGGCGATCAGGGCCGTGCGCTCGGGGCAGCTCTGCGATCTCTGGGCCAGCCAGTCGTCGAGTTTCATCGTGGATATCGTGCCCATCATGCCCAAACGTCACAAGGAAGCCCCGCCCGAAGAGACCCTCTACGCCCCGATCGAGTGGCAGAGCGCCGGAGAGTTCGGCGACATCCGCTACGAGACGGCGGACGGGATCGCCAAGATCACGATCGACCGACCCGAGGTCCTCAACGCCTTCCGGCCCCAGACCCTGGTCGAGGTTTCCGCCGCGTTCGAGCTCGCCCGCGAGGACGCCGAGGTCGGCGTCGTGATCCTCACCGGTGCAGGCGAGAAGGCCTTCTGCTCGGGCGGCGATCAGCAGGTTCGCGGCGACACCGGCTACGTCGCCGAGGGCGCCTCGGTCGGCCGCTTCCACGTCACCGACCTGCAGGTGCAGATGCGACGGCTGCCCAAGCCCGTGGTGGCGATGGTGGCCGGCTACGCGATCGGTGGCGGCCACATCCTCCACATCTGCTGTGACCTCACCGTCGCCGCCGACAACGCTGTCTTCGGGCAGACCGGCCCGCGGGTCGGCTCCTGGGACGGCGGCTTTGGCGCCTCCCTGCTGCGCGACCTCGTTGGCACCAAGAAGGCGAAGGAGATCTGGCTGCTCTGCCGCCAGTACGACGCCGAGGAGGCGGTTGAGATGGGCCTGGTCAACACCGTCGTCCCGCTCGACCGCCTCGAGGCCGAGACGGTCGCCTGGTGCCGCGACATGCTGGCGCTCTCGCCATTCGCGCTGCGCCTGGTCAAGGCCAGCTTCAACGCGCACGAGGACGGCTATGCCGGGATCCAGCAGTTGGCCCACGACACCAACCTGCTCTTCTACGGCAACGAGGAGGCGCGCGAGGGCCGCGAGGCCTTCAAGGAGAAGCGCCAACCCGACTTCTCGAAGTACCCTCGGCGAGCATGAGCGTCGTCACGACACGGGGTCAGCGATGAGGATCTGGGTGATGGCGGCGCGCCCGCGCACGCTGCCGGCGGCGATCGCGCCGGTGTTCGTCGGGACCGCGGCGGCGGTCGAATGGGCCGGGAAGCTGCCGAGGGTCGGGGCCTTCCTCGCCGCGCTCGTCGGCTCGATCTTCATTCAGATCGGGACCAATCTCGCGAATGACTATTCCGACGCGAAGCGGGGCGCCGATACCGCGGACCGACTGGGACCCGTGCGGGTGACTTCGGCCGGGCTCGTCACACCGCAACGGGTGCTGAACGCGACCTGGATCGCGTTTGCGGTGGCGATCGCCTGCGGGATCTACCTGGCGACCGTGGCCGGGATCGTGATCATCCTGATCGGCGCCGTCTCGATCGCCGCCGGCGTCCTCTACACCGGCGGGCCGCGCCCCTATGGCTACGCCGGCCTGGGCGAGGTCTTCGTCTTCCTCTTCTTCGGCCTGGTCGCCGTCAACGGCTCCTACTACGTGCAACTCGAGGAACTCGACGCACTGCCGCTCGGGCTCTCGATCGCGGTCGGCTTCATCGCCACCGCGATCCTGGTCGTCAACAACGTCCGCGACCTGGAGACGGACCGGCGCGCCGGCAAGATGACCCTTGCGGTGCGCATGGGCCGGCACAACGCCGTCGTGCTCTACCGATCGCTGGTGCTCGGCGCCTTCGTCGTCCTGCCGATCGCGGTCGTCGCCGGCGGCGGCAGCCTCTTGCCGCTGATTGGCCTGCTGGCGCTGCCAATGGCGGTCGGACCGATGCGGGCGATGACGAACCGCACCGACGGCCCGGCGCTCAACGGCGCCCTCGCCAGCACTGGCGCCCTGCTTGCGGTCTTCAGCCTGCTCGTCTCGGCCGGCCTGTTGCTCGGCAGCTAGGCAACGCGCCGGCTGCTCGATCTTGTGGGTGGAGAAGTCGGCGCGGTTCGCGTAGACCTATGGGTATGAAGATCGCCGAAGTGGAAGTAGTTCCGTACGCGCTGCCGTTTCGCGAGCCATACGTGACGGCTCGGGGACGGCTCGACCGGCGCGAGATGGTGCTGCTGCGGCTGCGATCGAGCGACGGGCTGGTCGGACTGGGAGAAGCGGTGCCGCTTTCGCTGCGCGGTGGCGCCGTCCTGGCCCAGGTGGTCGAGGAACTGGAGGGCCTGGGAGAGCGTGACTCGCTCGACGAGGCGACCCTGCGCGGTAGCGCGCTGGGTCTCTCTGCCCCTGCGCGTTGCGCCGCGCTCACGGCGCTACTCGACCTGAGGGGTCGCACGGCGGCTGCGCAAGGCGCGACCGCACCGGCCGCAAGCGAGGCGGTCGAGTGCAACGCGACCCTGGTCGCCGGGGAGCCGGCGGCGGTCGCCGCCGAGGCGACGCGCTGGGCCGAGGACGGCTTCAGCACCTTCAAGCTGAAGCTCGGCACTGGGGATGACTTCGGTCAGGTCTTCGCCGTGCGCGAGGCGGTCGGGCCGCGGGCCCGGATCCGGGTCGATGCCAATGCCGCCTGGGACATGGAGACGGCGAAGCGGATGCTGAAAGCGCTAGAGCCGCTCGAGGTCGAGCTCGCCGAGCAGCCAGTGGCGACACTGGAGGAGGCGGCCGAGGTGGCCGCGTTCACCTCGATACCGATCGCCGGCGACGAGAGTGTCGAGAGCCGCGCCGACGCCGAGCGGGCACTGTCAATGAGCGCCTGCGCGCTGACCGGGATCAAGCTCTCCAAGGTCGGCGGGCCCGAGGCGGCGATCGAGATCGCCGAGGTCCTGCCGGCGTACCTCTCCAGCGCTCTCGACGGCCCCATCGGCATCGCCGCTGCCGCCCAGGTCGCACAGACACTCGACGCGACGGATCGAGGCGAGGGGACGGCGCTGGCCCACGGCCTTGCCACGCAGCGGCTCTTTTCCTCGACGATCGCCTCAGTCGAGTGCGAGGTTCGCGACGGCATGCTCTACCCGCCCGCCGGGCCGGGCCTGGGCGTCGAGATCGACGAGGCGGCGCTCGCTGCCCATCGGATCTGAGCTGGGTGTGGCGACTTTCCCGTCGTATGGACGGGTAAGTCGCCACATAGTCTTGCGGTGATGGACCCGACCAACAGCAACACGGCACTGGCCTCGGCTTTCGTCGAGGAGCTGGCGCGGGGCGGCGTGCGGCTGGCGGTGGTCTCGCCGGGGTCGCGCTCAACTCCGCTCGCCGTCGCCTTCTGGCGCCAGCCGGAGATCGAGGTGAGCGTGATACTCGACGAGCGCTCCGCCGCCTTCTTCGCCCTCGGTGCCGCGCAGGCAACGGGCGCGCCGGTGGCAATGCTCTGCACCTCGGGCACGGCGGCCGCCAACTACCACCCGGCAATCTGCGAGGCCGATGAATCGGCCCTGCCGCTGATCGCGCTCAGCGGCGACCGGCCGCCCGAGCTGCGCGGGGTCGGCGCTGGCCAGACGATCGACCAGATCAAGCTCTACGGGTCCTCGGTGCGCTGGTTCTGCGAAGTCGGCACCCACGCCGCCGACGACGACGGGCTGCTCCACTACCGCTCCGTTGCCTGCCGCGCACTGGCGGCCGCCCACGGCGAGCCACGTCCGGGCCCGGTCCACCTAAACCTGCCGTGGCGCGAGCCGCTGGCTCCGATCCCTGTCGATGACGCGGTGACCGCAACCGATCCGCTGGCCCTTGAAGGACGGGACGTGCGCCCGCTCACTGCCGTGACGCCGATCGACCTGGAGCCCTCGGCCTTCCTGCTCGACGAGGTCGCCGGCCACATCGCCGGCGCGAGTGCCGGCGTCATCGTCGCCGGCCGCCAGCTCGACCCGGAGCTGCGTCAGCCCTTGGCTGAGCTGGCCAAGGCATCTGGCTTCCCGATCCTCGCCGAGCCGACCTCGCAGCTTCGCTGCGGGCCGCACGACCGCTCCCACGTCGTCTCGACCTACGACCACCTGCTGCGCGACGACGCTTTCTGCGAGGCGGTAAAGCCAGATCTCGTGCTGCGCTTCGGTGAGATGCCGACGAGCAAGCCACTGCGCACCTGGCTCGCCAAGTCGGGTGCCGATCAGATCGTCGTCGACCCGAGTTGTGGCTGGAACGAGCCGACCCGGCGCGCCGCCGCACTCCTGCGCGCCGACCCGACCGAGCTCGCCTCGGGCTGGGCCGCACGACAAGGCGACGGGCAACGAACGGCGCCGACTCGCTGGCTCGAGGCCGAGGCAGCCGCTCGCGATGCCCTCTCTAGCGAACTTGAGAGCCTCGACGAGATTACGGAGCCCGGCCTCCACTTCACCCTGGGGCAGGCCCACTCCGACGGCGACCTCGTCTACACCGCCTCGAGCATGCCGATCCGCGACCAGGAGGCCTTCCTGGCGCCAAGCGAGATCGATGCCCTATTCCTCTGCAACCGCGGCACCAATGGCATCGATGGCCTCGTCTCCTCCGGCATTGGCGCCGCCCAAGCCAGCAGCCGGCCGACCACGATCGTCACCGGCGACCTCGGCCTCCTCCACGACATAGGCGGCCTAGCCGCCCTGCGCGAAGCCCCCACCCCGGTCCGCATAGTCGTAATCAACAACGACGGCGGCGGCATCTTCAGTTTCCTCCCCCAAGCCAAGGCCCTAGTCAGCAATGAATTCGAGGCCCTCCTAGGCACCCCGCGCGGCGTAGACGTGGCAAAAGCAGCAGCACTCTTCGACCTCCCCCACCAGCACCTCAAATCCCTCACAGAGCTCCCAGACGCCCTCGTCACTGGCACCTCCCTGATCGAGGTAGCGGTCGACCGCGACTCCAACGTCGCACACCACAGAAACCTCACAGATCGCGTCCTCGGCGCGATCGCCCCGCTTCGCTGAAGGGATCCGGGAGACCCTCTCCGGAGCCTCCAAGCTGTTGCTCCGGAGAGGGTCTCCCGGATCCCTACTCCGCCAGCAGCGGCAGCAGAGCGCCCAGCTTGATCTCCGTCTCCGCCAACTCAGCCGCCGGGTCAGACCCAGCCACAACGCCGACTCCCGCGTAGAGATGAGCCTCGCGGTCCCGAAGCAGGGCGCTGCGCAGGGCCACACAGAACTCGCCGTCTTCGGTGGCGTCCATCCAGCCGACCGGGCCGGCGTACCAGCCGCGGTCCATCTGCTCGAGCTCCGCAATCGCCGCCTCGGCGGCCGATTTCGGCTCACCGCCCACGGCTGGGGTCGGATGCAGGATCCCCGCCAGCTCGACCGCCGAACGCGGCTCGGCCAACTGGGCGACCACCGGAGTTGCGAGGTGCTGGATGTTTGCCACCTTGACTATCTCCGGCTCGGCCCCGGCCTCGACCCAGACCGCGTGCGGGCGCAGGGTGCGGGCGATCCGCTCGGCGACGATCCGGTGCTCGCGGCGGTCCTTGTCGCTGCGCAGCAGCTGCTCGCCAAGGTGGTCGTCGACGGCCGGGTCGGAGCTGCGACGGGTGGAGCCGGCCAGTGCGACCGTGGACAGACTTGCGCCCGAGCGGCGCAGCAGCAGCTCCGGGCTGGCTCCGATGAATGCCGCCTCCGGCGTGCCGCAGCAGAAGCAGAAGCAGGAGGAGAACTGCTCGCGCATCGCGCCGAAAAGGGCGGCCGGATCGTGGGCGGCACCGGCTTTGACCAGCACCTCCCGAGCAAGCACCACCTTCGACATCTCCCCCGCGCCGATCCGCTCCGTGGCGGCGGCGATCATCCGCTCGAAGTCTCCGGGCGGGCGGGCACTGGTGATCTCAACCCGCGAAGTCGGGTGCGGGTCGAGCAACGGCAGCGGATCGACACGAAGACCGGCAAGGCGGGCCTCCAAGGCGCCGGCCTTGGCCTCGGGATCGTCGCCAGGCCGGACCAAGGCGTTGAGGGTGAGAAAGGTGTCCTCGCTGTTGCGGCAGATCGAAAGCTCAGGCAGGACCAGCGATGCCGGCGCCAACGATGACCAAGGCGGGCTTGCTCCCCCATCGGGATCGAAGGCAAACCCGCCTACCCAAACTGCACCTGCACCGGCGGGCAGCCCTGGAGGCTCGTCAAAGATCGTCTCGCCGCCGAGACATTCGCGGGCGACGTCGCGAAAACGATTTGCGCCCCGTGACCTTGCCTCATCCGCCACGCCCAGCGCTGCGAGCGCGAACTCGCGATCAGGCTGCTCCCAGCAGAACCAACGATCAGAGGCCAGTCGCGAAGCGAAAACCGCCCCGCAGGGATCGACTCCCTCGACCGGCATCGTGGCACTTACGAAAGTCTTCCTTCCCCGGGCGAGGGCGCGATCGATCGCCGGCCTCAGACTGGGAAATGACGAGGTCCAGACGTTGCCAGGCAAGGACGCAGGGAGCCCGAATAGCAGCGCTATTCGGGCGACTGAGGACGCCGCATGGCAGCGTCTGGGGCCGTCATTTTCAGTCTGAGCCTCGGGCGATTGCGATCTCGCCAGTCCGGACCATCTCAATCAGACCGTGGGGGCGGATCATCCGCTCGAAGGCCTCGATCTTGTCGGCGGAGCCGGTGACCTCAATCGTCATCGAGCGCCGCGAGACGTCGACGATCTTGGCGCGGAAGATCTCGGCGAACTGGATGATCTCGGCCCGGTTCTCGACCGCCGAGGAGACTTTGAACATCGCCATCTCCCTGGCGACCGTCTCCTCCGGCTCCATGTCGCGGATCTTCAGCACGTTGACCAGCTTGTGCAGTTGCTTAGTCACCTGATCGATCGGGTGCACCGCACCGTCGAGGGTGAGCGTGATGCGCGAGACGCTGGGGTCGTCGGTTGGCCCGACCGCGAGCGTGTCGATGTTGAAGCCGCGGCGCGAGAAGAGGCCCGCGACTCGCGCCAGCACGCCCGGCTTGTTCTCGACCAGGATCGAGAGGATGTGTTTGCGGCCGCTGAGCTGACCGGGAACGCGCAGCTCCTCGAGCTTGACCAGCTGCGGAGTCCCGGCCTCCATCAGCCGACCATGTCCCTCGCGGCGGCACCGGCCGGGATCATCGGGAAGCAGTTCTCCTCGGGCGAGACGCGCACGTCGAGCAGCACCGGGCCGTCGGTTTCCAGCGCCGTCGCCATCGTCTGCTCGAGCTCGCCGGAGTCCTCGCAGCGCAGCCCGGTCGCGCCGAAGGCCTCGGCCAGCTTGACCCAGTCGGGGCTGGGGCCCATCTCGACCGAGCTGTAGCGGCGGTCCCAGAAGAGCTCCTGCCACTGGCGGACCATGCCCATGTAGCCGTTGTTCATCAGGAAGACCTTGACCGGGATGTCTTCGGCGACGCAGGTCGCCAGCTCCTGGCAGTTCATGATCAGGCTGCCGTCGCCGGCGAGGCAGACGACCGTGTCGTCGGGACAGGCGACCTTGGCGCCAATCGCGGCGGGGAGGCCGAAGCCCATCGTGCCGAGCCCACCAGAGTTGATCCAGCGGCGCGGCTTGTCGAAGCCGTAGTACTGCGCCGCCCACATCTGGTGCTGGCCGACGTCGGAGGTGACGATTGCGTCGCCGCCGGTCGCCCGGTGCATCGCCTCGATCATGAACTGGGGCTTGATCTCGCCGTCCTTGCCCTCGTCGTAGTGCAGCGGGTATTTGTCCTGCCAGGCCTTGATCTGCTGCCACCAGCCGTCGAGGCGGGTTGGATCGGTCTGCAGCGCCCGGTACTCGCGGGTCAGCTCGGGCAGGACCAGCTTGGCGTCGCCGACGATCGGGATGTGGGCGGGGACGTTCTTGGAAATCTCCGCCGGGTCGACGTCGATGTGGATGAACTTGGCGTGCGGAGCGAACTCGGAAAGTTTGCCGGTGATCCGATCATCGAAGCGGGCACCGATCGCGACGATCAGGTCGGCCTCGTCCATCGCGTAGTTGGCGGCGCGGGTGCCGTGCATGCCGAGCATTCCCAGCCACTGCTCGCCGGAGGCCGGGTAGGAGCCAAGACCCATCAGGGTCGAGGTGACCGGGAAGCGGTCGGCGGCAGCGAGCTCGCGCAGCTCCTCGGAAGCGTTGGCGTTGACCACGCCGCCGCCCGTGTAGAGGATCGGCCGGCGCGCGTTGGCGATCGCCTTGGCGGCGATCCGAATCTGCTTGATGTTGCCGCCGTGGGGCGGTTTGTAGCCGGCCAGCTCGACCGGCTCGGTGCGCGGCGCGTAGTCGATGTCGGCGCGCGAGAGATCCTGCGGGATGTCGAGCAGGACCGGCCCCGGGCGCCCGGTCGAGGCGACGTGGAAGGCCTCGTGGACGTACTCCGGAATCTGGCGCGGATCGGTGGCCTGGAAGGAGTGCTTGACGAAGGGCAGCGTCGCGCCGAGGATGTCGGCCTCCTGGAAGCCGTCGGTGCCGATCAGCTCGGTCCGCACCTGACCGGTGATGAAGACGGTGGGCACGGAGTCCAGCATCGCGTCGGCGATCGCGGTGACGAGATTGGTCGCGCCGGGGCCCGAGGTGGCGAAAGCGACCCCGACCCGTCCCGAGGCCTTGGCGTAACCCTCAGCGGCGTGTCCCCCGCCCTGCTCGTGGCGCACCTGGATGTGGCGGAAATCCGCATCGACAAGCGCGTCGTAGGTAGGCAGATTCGCCCCACCGGGGATTCCAAAGACGTGCTCCACGCCCTCGGCCTTGAGGCTCTGCATCAGTGCGTCGGCTGCTCTCATGGGAATCGCGATGGTACCAGTGGCTCTGTGCCTGCCCCGCAGGCGATTTAGAGCTTCACCGGGGCGCCCGGATTCCAGCGCGTGTGGGGGTCGATCGAGGCCTCGATCACGCGGCCCTTGTGCCGCTCGATCGCGTGGATCATCGACTCGACCAGCTCCTCGCCGAGCAGGGTCGGCTCGAGGCCGAGGTCGAGCAGCTTGGTGTGGATCGCGTTGTAGTAGTGCTGCTCCTTCTCGACCCGGGGGTTCTCGCAGTGCTGGATCTCCACCGAGTAGCCGAGGTGCTCGCCGGCCTGCTTGACCAGCCCGGCCAGCTCGATCACCGAGAACTGCTCGGTGAACTGGTTATAGACGCGGAACTCGCCGGGATCGGCGGGGTTCAGCGCCGCCAGTTCGACGCAGGCGAGGGTGTCGCGGATGTTGAGGAAGCCGCGCGTCTGGGTGCCCGCCCCGTAGACGGTGAGGGGGTGGCCGATCACGGCCTGCAGGCAAAAGCGGTTGAGCACGGTGCCGAAGATCTCGTCGTAGTCGAAGCGGGTGATCAGGCGCTCGTCGCGGGCGCTCTCCTCGGTCTCGATCCCGTAGACGACGCCCTGGTTGAGGTCGGTGGCGCGCAGCCCCCATGTGCGGCAGGCGAAGTGGATGTTGGTCGAGTCGTGGACCTTCGAGCAGTGGTACAGCGAGGCCGGCAGCTTCGGGAACGGCAGGGTGTCCTTGCGCCCCTTGTGCTCGATCTCGATGTAGCCCTCCTCGATGTCGATCTCGGGCTGGCCGTACTCGCCCATCGTGCCGAGCTTGACCAGGTGGCAGTCGGGCACATGGTCGCGAATCGCGAAGAGCAGGTTGAGGTTGCCGATCACGTTCGCGTACTGCGTCTCGACCGCCTTCTGGCGCGAGGCCATCGAGTAGGGCGCCGAAGCCTGCTGGCCGTAGTGCACGACGACCTCGGGACGGACCTCGGCGACGACGCCTTCGAGGAAATCGCCATCCTGGACCGAGCCGGTAAAGCTGCGGATCTCGTCCCCAGAGAGCTCCTTCCAGGCGGCGATGCGCTCGTCGAGGCCGCCGATCGGGGTCAGCGAGCCAGTGCCGGCTTCATCGTGCCAGCGGCGGCGAGAAAAGTCGTCGACGACCGAGACCTCGTGACCGCGGGCCGAGAACCTCAAAGCCGTGGGCCAGCCCAGATAGCCGTCGCCCCCAAGAATGAGAACGCGCATAAGTCGCGGCAGCGTAGCGGAGAAATAGAAACGTTTGCATACCCGGAAGGCCGTCTTGTTGACCACACATACGATCCGGTGATGAGCGATCTGAACGGGGGGCGTACGGGTCTTGCAATGCTGGTCGCGATCCTGCTGCTCGGGCTGGCGCTGCGAACGCACGAGGCGTGGGAGGGGCAGGCGCCGGTCTTCGATGCCGTCGCCTACGCGAAAATAGCTGCAAATCTCGATCGGGGCGAGGGTTTCACGCTCGGCTCGAGCGCCACGCAGCCAGCCAGCAACTACTCGCCCGGGCTGCCGCTCCTCGTCGCGGGCATCTACAAGCTGAGCGGCGGCGTGCGTGAACGCACCGCCCGCCTGCTGCTCGCCCTAATAGGAACACTCACGGTGCTCTTCACCTACCTGATCGGCCGCCGCCTCTCAGGGCCGGGCGCTGGGCTGATTGGGGCCGCGGCAATCGCGATCTACCCGGCGCTGCTCGAGTACCAGGGCATGCTCATGGGCGAGCCTTTGGCCGCTGCGCTGCTCTCAGGGGCAGTCCTGGCTGCGCTTTGGGCGGCGGGACCAGGGCGTCTGGCGAGATGGCTCGTGCCTGGGGCTCTATTCGGGCTGCTGGCCCTAGTGCGCCCGGAGTACCTCGGCATTGCCGTGCTTGTGAGCTTGGCGGTGCTCGTTAAGGAGATCAGAGTTGAATGGCGCCGGTCGCTAACCAGGGCTGCGCTTTTGCTCGTCGGCGTAGCGGTGGTCGTGGTGCCCTGGACCGCGCGTAACGCGATTGCGCTCAATCGGTTCGTGCCGATCTCGACTGGAGGTGGGCAGGTGCTGTTTGCAGGCACTTACCTGCCTTCCGATGGCGATCCCGAAAAGGTCGGGGCCGAGGTCGTGGCGCGTCATCCCGAGCTGTTCGGCCCGAACGCGGTGCGGGACCTGCGACTCGAGCAGATCCTGGCGCGGCTGGCAGCGCAGCGCTATCCCGGGCTCGAATCGGACAAGGCGCTCTCGCGGATGGGACGCGAACAGCTCTGGGACGACGTCAGCGAAGAGCCGCTCGAATACGCCGGCTTCGTAGCGACGAAGGTCGGGCGGATCTGGTCGCACGGACCGCGGGATGTGATGCGCGAGCCGGCCTGGGAGCTGCTGCACTGGGCGTTGGTCGCCTTCGGCCTGCTCGGCCTCGCCGTGCTGGCGCTGCAGCGACGCTGGGAGGCGCTGCTGCTGGCGACGATCTTCGTCGCGATCACCGCGATCAGCGCCCTGCTCGTCGCCTCGCCGCGGCGGGTGCTGGTGATGATGCCGCTCGTCGCCGCCCTCGCCGGGGTCGGCGCGGTGTGGCTGGGGACCTCACTGGGAGGCAGACGCCGGCCGGCCGGGCCGGCGTCCCCTCCCGAGCCCGCTTAGGACTTGTAGGTCACTTCAAAGGTGAGCTTGATGAAGGTCGCCGTGTCGGCACCGCGGAAGGTGCAGATGTAGGAGACCTTGTCGTTGTTGGAGGGGCTGACCGTCGGCCGGCAGTAGAAGCTCCGCACCGGTCGCGGCTCCTCGACACCGAGTTCCGTCGCCCGCTTCATCACCTTCATCGCGTACGCGCAGGTGGCGAATTTGGCCTGGACAGGGTCGACGTTGCTCGAGGTCAGCTTGCCGGTGACCGAGCCGCCCTCGACCTGAGGCGAGGCCACGGTGCAGCTCTTCGGGGCGGTCTTGGCGCTTGCCGCCGGCACCAGGGCCAGGGCGGCACAAGCGAGGACCAGGAGGACAGCGAGAGGGGTACGGGACATTCGGGAAGGCTCCTTCTGTTCGATCGGAATCGGGCCCAGCAGTCTTCGACGCCACCGGCCGCCGCCCTTGTGGCGGATAGCCTGCGCCGTCGTGACCGCGATCGGCAACTGGGCCCGCGCGCTTCCCGAGCGACACGGCAAGAAGACGCTGATCGCGCTCGCGGCGATCCTGGTGCTCGGCTTCGGCCTGCGCGCCTATCGGGTGGTCGAGCCGCTGCCGACCCCGGGGGACGACGCCCACGCCTACTACGCGCTCGCCAAGTCCCTTTATACGGAAGGGAGTTTCGGCGGTCCGCAATTCGAAGACCCAAGCGATTGGTCGCCCGGAGCGCCGCTGCTCTACGCGGCGAGCTTCTACGCCACCGGCGGCGCCCGCGAAGGAACCGCGCGCATCGTCGAGCTCCTGCTGGGACTGGCGGCGATCGTCGTCGTCTTCCTTCTGGGGCGCCGCATCGCCTGCCGCCCAGCGGGGCTCTTGGCTGCCTTCGCCGTCGCGGTCTATCCCCCGTTCATCCACTCCGTCGGCGCCCTCTACAGCGAGCCGCCGGCGATCTTCACCCTGCCCGCGGCCGTGCTCGCCTTTCTCTGGGCCAGCGAGCAGCAACGCCTGCGTGCCTGGCTGCTGCCGGGCTTTCTCTTCGGCCTTACGGCGCTGATCCGCCCCGAGTATCTACTCGTCGGCGCCGCCTTCGCCGTCCTCGCCCTGATCCGGATTAGCCGCGAGCGCGGCTGGCGGCCGGGGCTTGCCGGTGCGGCGCTCCTGGTCGTCGCCCTGCTGGCCCCGATCGTGCCCTGGACGATTCACAACGAGGTCGTCCTCGACCGCACCGTGCCGATCTCCACCGGCGGCGGCAAGGCGCTCTACGTCGGCACCTTCCTCCCCGCCGACGGCGAATATCAGCGGGTCAAGGCGATCCTCGCCAAGCGCTACCTGGATCGCGACCTGCCGCCCCACTCCGAAGCGCTCGAAAAAGTCAACCCGAAGCCGCTCTTCGACCGCGTCGCGGAACGCTACCCGGAGCTGCCGCGGGACTCCGCCCTGGGAAAGATCGGCAAGCAGAACTTCTCGGACTACTTCGGCGAAGACCCGATCGAATACCTGGCGATGACCGCTCGCAAGACCTGGCGCATGTGGAGCGCCGGGATCGGTGAAGCGATGGAAAGCGGCGCCGGGCGAGTCGTGCAGGTGCTGATCGTCGCCCTGGCGCTGGCTGGGCTGGGCGTGCTCGCCTGGCGGCGCTGGTGGTGGGAGCTGGTCGCGATGGCAACGCCGCTGGCGCTGGTCACCGCGGTCGGCGCGATCTCACTGGCCGCGCCGCGCCGCAACGAGGTGCTGATGACACTGGTCTTTCCGCTTGCCGCCGCGGCACTGTCGCGGGGGACGGCGGCCCTATTGTCCGGTGGTCAATGGTCCTCCAAGCAGGCATTTTCCCCGCCGAACTGACGGCGCTGCGCAGCGCCGGGCTGCTCTTCGGCCTCGCCTTGATCGCCTACGCGGTGGTGCGCCGCCGCGCACTGCGCAACGCCGACGTGCTGATCCTGCTCGCCGCCGGGATCGGGCTGGCGCTTGTCTCGGGCACCGAAATAACCGACAAGCTGCTCTCCGCCTTCTCCTTCGAGAAGGGCAACGGCGGCCGCATCCTCGGCCTCGCCGTCTTCGCCATCTTCATCCTCTTCCTGCTGATCCTGCGCGCCCTGTCCCAGGGGTCGCGCAACGCGCGCCAGCTCTCGGCCGCGCTCGAGGGGCTTGCTTGGGAGGAGTTCCGCCAGGCGAAGCTGCCGGAACGCTTCCGCGGCAAGATCGCGATCCTCGTCCCCGCCTACAACGAGGCCGAGAACATTGGCTACGTGCTGGACCTGATTCCGCGCGAGACCTGCGGGATGCCGACCGCGGTGCTCGTGGTCGACGACGGTTCGCGCGACGGCACCGGCGACGTCGCCGCCGAGCACGGCGCCGCGGTCGCCCGCCACGTCACCAACCGCGGCGGCGGAGCGGCCCTGCGCACCGGCTACAGGCTGATGGTCGAATCGGGGGCCGAGATCGTCGTCACCCTCGACGCCGACGGCCAGCACCTGCCCGCGGAGATGGAGCGCCTGGTCAAACCGATCCTCGACGGCGAAGTCGACGTCGCCCACGGCTCCCGCGTCCTCGGCCAGGCCGACAGCAACCACTTCGCCCGCGAGCTCGGCATCGTCTTCTTCAACCGCCTCGTCTCGGCGATCACCCGCACCCACGTCACCGACTGCTCCAACGGCTACCGCGCCGTTCGCACCACCGTGCTTCCCCAACTCGTCCTGCGCCAGGAGCAGTTCCACACCTCCGAGTTCATGATCGAGGCGATCAAGCGCGGCATCCCCGCCAAGGAGGTCCCGATCACGGTCGAGCGGCGCCTGCACGGCCACTCGAAGAAGCCGGCGGTCGTCCGCTACGGGCTCGGCTTCGCCAACGCGATCGTCCGCACCTGGCTGCGCTAGCTCCCGTCACGCGGGTCTGAGCTGACGGTGAGCCGCCGCGAGCGGACCTTTTCGCTGCCGACCAGCAGTGCCCTGAACGTCGCGGCACCATTGACTCGAGCAAAGAAGTTGGCGACACAACGGTCGTTGAGGGACCTGGTTCCGAACCGCCTACCACCGCGATTGAGCTGCACTTCGTCGCCTGCCTGCCCGGCACACGGAGCCGCCTCGACGACGATCTTCATGCGGGCGCCGAGCGATCGACCGTGCAGATGCAGGCGCAGAGCACGACGCTTGCGGTCGATGCCACGACCGAGGCCAGTCGGCGCGCTCGTCGCGGACCCCAAGCCGGCCGGAGCCGGCGACGACGGACAGATCGCCGACGCTGGCCCAGCGAGGCGATAGACGGCCCCTTCCGTCGAGGCCACGTAGAGGCGCCCGCAGGCGTCTTCGCCAAACGTGCTCGGCGCGCTTACCGTCAGCCCCTCTGACCGATCGTCGCTCGCGCGGCCGCCGGGAGTGCTTGGCAGCGCCAGTGAGCGGATTTGCGCGGAGCAGTAGTCGGTGTAGATGTAGCGGCCGTAGAGGCCGACGAGGCTGGGGTCGCGCACGACGTAGCCGCCGATGATCGAGCAGCCGTGGGCTGAGCCGTCGCCGGGATCCTGGTGGGGGTAGTCGAAGACCGGTTCGGTAAAGCCGCTCGCCGAACCGCAGGCCAGCTCGGGATTCGGATAGGCAATGAATCCCTCGCGGCAGTTCCAGCCGTAGTTCGCGCCGGCGCCACCGACAGCGCCGGTTCCGGGACTGGATGCGAGGTCCACCTCCTCGCGCGCTTCCTGGCCGACGTCGGCGATCACCATGTCGCCGTTGACCCGGTCAAAGGAGAAGCGCCACGGGTTGCGCAGTCCGTAGGCCCAAATCTCATCGCGACCGGGACCCGCCGCGAAGGGGTTGCCCGGCGGGATGGAGTAGGCAGGCGACTGGCCGGGGTGCGGGTCGATACGGAGGATCTTGCCGAGCAGGACTTCGGTGTTCTGACCACTTTCGAGTGGGTCGCCGCCGCCACCCCCGTCGCCAAGCGAGATGTAGAGGTGGCCGTCGGGACCGAACTGGAGCTGGCCGCCGTTGTGGTTGGCGTTTGCAGCATGGCCAATCGTGAGGATCGGCTCGCGGATCGGCGGGCCGCCCCCGGGGGCCGGGCGGAATGAGTCGATGTGCACGTCGCCTCCGCTTCCGCCCGCGGCCGGCGTCCCCGTATAGGCGATGTACAGCCGTCCGCTGCTGTCGAAGTCAGGCGCCGGAACGATCGAGAGCAGGCCGCGCTCGCTTTCACAGCAGGCGACCAGCGAGGTGATGTCGGCGATCGGGGTCGCGACACCGCCAGCTACTTCCTCGACCACGCCTTTGCGCTCGGCGATGAGCAGGTGTTCAGCATTGCCCGGATCGGAGCTGATCGAGATCGGCTGGCTGAATTTGCCGATCGGTTCAAGCGTGACGGCCCCGGCGGTGGGGCAGAACAAGGATGACGTGACTGCTGAAACGACGGCGACCAGGATAAGACGGCGCACGCGACCTCCCTTGAGGGTTGCGCTCAGTCTCTACCCAGGTGACCGCTAACCAACCCCCGGATGGCGGACTTCAGCCGGATCGGGCAGGTAGAGGTCCATCCCGCAGCGGGGACAGACCTGGACGTAGAGCTTCACGGCCTTGTGGCAGTTCGGGCATTGGCGTTCAGGTTCGGCCTTCTCCGAACGGAAGAGGATCACGGCGATCAGGCCAAGCCCGGGCAGAACCATGCCGACCAGCAGCCAGACCCAGAAGGAGCTGCCCTTGCCCTTGCCGATGATGCCGGTGGCTAGGCCGAAGAAGAAGGCGATGACGAGGTACTCGAATCCCACGGCCCTATTGTCGCCTCTAGAGCCTTCGGGTGGCCGATCGAGCCGACCTCGGAGATATCGCGGCGGAAGGGCAGGCTGGCCGTCCAGTCGATCACGGCCCGCGCCTTGCGAGCCGCGCCCGGAATCTGGCTCATGTGGTAAGTCCGTGCCATCCACCAGGCGGGGAAGCCGCGGAAGGTGCGGCCACCGACCTTGCCGACCGCCTTGTAGCGGCCGAGGTTGACGAAGGCGGCGTTGCCGCGGTATTCGAAAGGTTTCGCGGTGCCGATCCCGAGCTCGGCGGCGATGTTGCGGGCGGCCACCGGCCCCTGGCGCACGGCGTGCTGGGCGGTCGGCGGACAGAGACCGCCGCGCGGATCGGGCGCCGCGGCGCAGTCACCTATCGCCCAGACCGACTCGGTGCCCTTGACCCGCAGGTGATCGTCGACCGGCACGCGGCCGCGCTCGTCGAGTGGCAATGAGAGCTGGCGCAGGCTCGGGTGCGGCGATACCCCGGCGGTCCAGACCACGGTCCGAGTCGGCAAGGTCTCGCCGGTGGCGATGCGAGCGCTGTCCGCGCGCACCTCCTCGAGCGTGGTGCCAAGGCGGATGTCGATGCCGCGGCCGCGCAGCTCGCGCAGGGCGTAGTCGGCCAACTCGGCGTCGATCTCGGGCAGGACTCGGTCACTCGCCTCGACCAGCACCCAGCGCATCCCGTGCAGCCGAGCACGCGGGTAACTCTCGATCGCGTCGGCGGCGAAGTCCTGAAGCTCGGCAAGAGCCTCCAGCCCGGCGTAGCCACCGCCGACGAAGACATAGGTGAGCAGCTCCTCGCGGCGGGCGGCGTCGTCGGTCGCGTTGGCCGCCTCCAGCGTCTCGATCACGTGGTTGCGCAGCCAGATCGCGTCGGCGAGGCTCTTGAAGCCGATCGCGTGCTCGGAGAGCCCGGGAACCGGCAGGACCCGGGAGACCGAGCCGAGCGCCACCAGCAGTTGGTCATAGGGAAGCTGCTCGGCTTCGCCCTCGCGCGTGCGCAGCTCGACCGTCTTCGCGACCGGGTCGTGGCCGGCAATCGAGCCAAGCCGCAGGTAGGTCCGGCTGAGGATCTCCCGCAGCGGCGTCACCACGTGCCGCGGCTCCAGCGTCCCCGCCGCGGCCTCGGGCAGGAACGGCGTGTAGAGCATGAAGTTGGCGTCGTTGACGAGGACGAGCCGGGTCGACTGCCGGGGCAGGATCCGCTCCAGCTCCCGCGCGGCCATCGCTCCGCCAAATCCTCCACCAGCGATGACAACGTTCCAGGCCATGACCTCAACTTAGCACTTTGTAACAAGTTGTCACAAAGTGTCGAATCACACGTTCGCGGATGAAGTTCGACCAATTTGGACAATAAAACCTGATCAGAGAAATAGGGTCGGTTTGTGTCCGATGCCCTATACGCCCTCGTCGCGGCCCTCGCAGGTGCCCTGCTCACCTTCTTCACCTCGTACTTCGGTCGTCTGCGGGGCGAATATGCGGCGCGGGTGGGTTCGATGGAGGTCATCAAAAGCGATCTTCAGTCCGCCCGCGACCTGATCGATACCGCCCTCGATAGACAGGAGGTCTGGCAGGCGCAATACAGGCTGAGTCCGGTGGGATGGGAATCGCACCGGGCGGACCTCGTCTCACGACTGAAGCCGGCGACCTGGAAGGCCCTTCGGCACGCTGTCGTCCAGCTTCAGATCGGTGATGCCTGGGCTGAGGAACGGCGGTCGAAGGGATGGACCACTCCCTTTGAAACAAACCTGAAAAAACGACGCGTCGAGGTCGAGAGCTCGATCAATGAGCTCGACCGCGCCATGGCCCGAGCCCAGCTTCTGCACCGGAGCGGGCTCACTGCCGGCTGCGCGGGGCTCATCGCGATGGTCGTCGGGCTAGTTCTGATCTTCAGCACCGGGCAAGCCCTGACCGGGGAATCGCTGGCCGAAGATATCCGCGCCCAGATTCCCGGTGCCGGCCGGACGATCTGCGACGAGAACGCCGAGGTCGAGGGCGGCTTCCTTTGCACCGTGGACGTCTCCGCCTGCGGCGGCCGCATCGAAGCCTCGACCGACGGCCCGAGCTGCCCCGCTCAGCGTGGTTTATATGAAGCCACCAGCGAGGACGATTGCTTTGCCGCGACCCTGAGTCGCACAGCGAGCAACGGAAACACGAACTTAAAGCCCACGGCGTGGTGGAGGCGATTCATCGTCCTTTCCGGCTGCGACCGGAGCTAACCGCTCCGATAAAGACGCGCCGGAGTTCAGTCGGCCAACTGCGCGCGGATCAGGCGGTTGACCTCGCCGCCATCGGCGCGGCCCTTGGTCTCCTTCATCACGGCGCCGACTATGGCGCCGATCGCCTTGCCGTTGCCGGCGCGGATCTGCTCGGCGGCCTCCGGGTTCGCCTCCACAGCGGCGGCGACTATCGCCTCCAGCTCGCCACTGTCGGCGATCTGGGCCAGGCCCTCGCGCTCGACGATCGCGGCGGGATCGCCGCCCTCGGCGACCAGCGTCGCGAGGACCGCCTTGCCGCTGCTGTTGGAGATCTTCTTCTCCTGGACCATCGCCACCAGGGCAGCCAGGGCGATCGGCTCTACCTTTGACTCCGCGGCGCTCGCCTCTCCCCCATCCTGGCGCAGCGCGGCCGCCAGCTCGCCGGTCACCCAGTTGGCTACGACGCGCGGCTCGACGCCCTCGCGCGCCTCCTTCGCCGTCCGCTCGAAGTACTCGGCCGTCTCGGGGTCGGTCGCAAGCAAGGCGGCTGTGTCCTCGGCCAGACCCATCTGCTCGCGGTAGCGCTCGATCCGCGCCGCAGGCAGCTCGGGGAGGGACTCGCGTGCCTCGCGCAGCATCGCCTCGGTCGGCGCCAGTGGCACCAGGTCGGGCTCGGGGAAGTAGCGGTAGTCGTGCGCCTCCTCCTTCGAGCGCAGCGGGGTCAGGCTGCCGTCGCCCGGGTTGAAGTGCAAGGTCTCCTGGGAGACCGTCCCCCCCGCCTCGATCAGCTCGCGCTGGCGCGCTAGCTCGGCTTCGATCCCCCGCTCGAGGAAGCGGAAGCTGTTCATGTTCTTCAGCTCGGTCTTGGTCCCGAGCTCGTCGCTGCCGGCCGGCCGCACGGAGATGTTGCCGTCGACGCGCAGGCTGCCCTCCTCCATGTTGACGTCGGAGACTCCGAGCTGGCGCACGGTCTCGCGCAGCAGCCGGGCCCACGAGGCTGCTTCGGCCGCGCTGCGCAGATCGGGCTCGGTGACGATCTCGACCAGCGGCGTGCCGCCGCGGTTGAAGTCGACCAACGAAGAACTGGAGCCGTGGATACGACCCGAGTCGCCAACGTGGATTGTCTTCGCCGCGTCCTCCTCGAGGTGGGCGCGGTGGATGCGGATATCGCCGAGCCGGCCGTTGCTGGCAAGCGGAATGTCGTACTGGCTGATTTGGTAGGCCTTGGGGCTGTCGGGATAGAAGTAGTTCTTGCGGTGAAAGATCGAGCGCGGCGCGACCTCGCACTCCAGCGCCGCCGCGATCCGCAGCGCGTACTCGATCGCCTGCTCGTTGGTCACCGGCAGCACGCCCGGGTGAGCGAGGCAGATCGGACAGGTGTGGATGTTCGGCTCCTCGCCGAAGGAGAGCTCGCAGCCGCAGAACATCTTCGTCCTGGTCGCCAGCTGAACGTGGATCTCCAGCCCGATAACTGCCTCGAGCTCAGCCACCGGGGATCCCCTCCGGGCGGGCGTCGAAACCGATCGCCTGCTCCAGCGCGTAGGCGGCCTCGAGCAGCTTCTGCTCGCCGAAGGCCGGCGCCGCGATCTGGAAGCCGACCGGCAGTTGCGGACCGCCGCCGCCGGGCTCGGCCAGCCCGGCCGGGATCGAGATCGCCGGGATGCCGGCGAGGCTCATCGGCACGGTGAAGAGATCGTTGAGGTACATCGCCAGCGGATCGGCGGTCTTCTCGCCAAGGCCGAAGGCGACCGAGGGCGAGGTCGGGGTAACGACGAAGTCGACCTCACCGAAGGCGGTGGTGAAGTCGGAGGCGATCTTGGTGCGCACCTTCTGCGCCTGGCCGTAGTAAGCGTCGTAGTAGCCCGAGGAAAGCGCGTAGGTGCCGAGCATGATCCGCCGCTTGACCTCGGCGCCGAAGCCCTGGGCGCGGGTCGCCTCGTACATCTCGGTCAGATCCCCCTCCACCGCCGCCCGCATCCCGTAGCGAACGCCGTCATAGCGAGCGAGGTTCGAGGACGCCTCGGCGGGCGCGATCACGTAGTAGGCGGAGATCCCGTGCTCGGCGTGCGGCAGCGCCACCTCGGTGATCTCGCCGCCGAGCCGCTCGATCGTCACCAGGGTCGCCTCGAATACCTTGCGCACCCCCGGCTCAATCGCGTCGCGCGCGAGCTCCGCCGGCACGGCGAAGCGCAGGCCGTTGAGGTCCTCGCGGTCGGGCAGGCGCGGCGCCTCCTCGAGGCCAACCGAGGTCGAGTCGCAGGGATCGCGCCCCTGCATGATCGCCAGCAGCAGGGCCGCGTCGCTGACGTCGCGAGTGAGCGGGCCGCACTGGTCCAGCGAGGAGGCGAAAGCGATCATCCCGTAGCGCGAGATCGCGCCGTAGGTCGGCTTCAGACCAACGATGCCGCAGAGCGCCGCGGGCTGGCGGATCGAGCCGCCGGTGTCGGTGCCGATCGCCCAGGGCGCCAGGCCGCCGGCGACAACCGCGGCGGAGCCGCCCGAGGAGCCGCCGGGAACGCGGCTGCGATCCCAGGGGTTGAGCACCGGCCCGTAGGCCGAGTTCTCGTTGGAGGAGCCCATCGCGAACTCGTCCATGTTGGTCTTGCCGAGGATCGGGGCGCCGGCCTCGATCAACCGCTTCACCGCGGTCGACGTGTAGGGCGGCCGGTATCCCTCGAGGATTCGCGACCCCGCCGTGGTCGGCACCCCCTCGGTGCAGAAGATGTCCTTGACCGCGACCGGCGCCACGCTGGGCCGCTCGACCGCTATCGCCGCACCGTCGCCGTTCTCGTCGCGCCAAAGGTAGGCGTTCAGCTCATCGCCAGCCGCGGCTTCCCGCCAGGCCTCGGCGTACTCGGCAGCGTCGAGCTCCCGGGCACTCATCGCCTCGTGGGCCTGAACGGCCGTCAGCTTGAGCATGTCCGCCACTATTCGGCCTGCGGCGAGGGGACGCGGAAGGCGCCGTCGACCGGGTCCGGCGCAGAAGCCAGGGCAACGTCCTGCGCCAAGCTCTCGTGCGGCAGATCGGCTCGAAGCACGTTCTCGAGCTCAATCACGTGCGAAGTCGGCGGCACGTCCTCGAGATCAAGCGCGGAAATCCGATCGACGTGCTCGAGGATGCCCGAAAGCTCGCCGATCATGGTCTCGACCTCGGCCTCGCTAAGTCCCAGGCGGGCCAGCTTCGCTACGTGCAGTACCTGCTCTCGCTCGATCACGGCGGCCGATTCTAGGGGTGCGGGCAGCTAGAGTCGGGCCGGGATGCAAGGAGAGACGGCAGAGAAGTTCGTGGTCCTCAGCCTGCGCTTGCTCGCGGTCAGCTTCGCGGTTGTCGGAGTCCTCTTCATCGCCGCCCCCAACGGCGTCGGCAACGTGATCTCCGACCTCGGCGACTCGCTGGGCACCTTTACCCGCGCGCCGCACACCGAGGAGCAGCTCTGGCTGGCGCTCGCCTTCGCCTACATGGTCGTGATCACGGGGATCTGCCTCGTCGCCCAGGCCGACGTCGTCCGCTACCGCCCGCTGCTGCTCGTGCTGGCGGCGGGCAAGACCGCCTCCTCGCTCGGCTCGCTCGGCTTCTACCTCTTTGACCAGGACGTCTTCATCTACCTGCTCAACTTCCTGGTCGACGGCTTCTTGGCACTACTGGCGCTCTGGCTCTGGTCGCTCGTCGGCCGGGTCGACCGGCCCACAGCGCCTGGCTGACAGCGCCCGCCGGGGCTCTCAACCGCCGAGCAGAGGACCCTGAGCGCGATCTGCGAGGCGATGGCGCCCGCGCTCGACGGCCTGCCCGCGGCGGAGCGTGACGTCGACGTATCCGGCCCCGTGGCGGAGCTGCTCAGCTCGGTCTCGCCCCGCACTCTGAGCCGGATCAGGCTCGGCCTGCGCGCCTTCGAGCTGCTGCCCTTTCCCTGGCGCTTCAGCCGCCTGCACCTCCCTGCCCGCGAAGACTTCCTGCGCCGCATGGAGGGCTCGCGGCTCGGCATCTACCACGAGTTGCTGCTGATGGGCAAGGTCTTCGCCACGCTCGGCTACGCGGTCGTGCCGGAGGTCGAACGGCGGATCGGGGTCGAGGTGAGTTGTCGCCTCGCCGACGGGTCACAACCCGCGCCGAGCGGCCCGCTGGGCGAAGTCGAACCCGCCGGCGAGGGCGAGGAGTGCGATGTCGTCATCGTCGGCTCGGGCGCCGGTGGCGCGGTGGCCGCGGCGACCCTGGCCGAGGCGGGACTCGACGTGATCGTGCTCGAGGCCGGCCAGAGCTTCAATCGCGAGAACTACCCGGACGACCCGCTTGACGCAATAGCCGCCCTCTACCGCGACGGTGGCCTGACGATCGCCGAGGGGCGCCCCCAGATCCCGATACCGGTGGGCCGCACCGTCGGCGGCACCACCGTGGTCAACTCGGGCACCTGCTTCCGGGCTCCGCAGCCGGTGCTCGAGGACTGGCGCAGCCGCTTCGGCATCGACTGGGCCCACGGCCTTGACCCTGCCTTTGCCGAGGCCGAGGAGTTCCTCAGGGTGACGCCGCTCGACCCGGAGCGGATGGGCCGCAACGGGCAACTGGCGATGGAGGGCGCAGCGGCGCTGGGCGCTTCCGGCGGTCCGATCTCGCGCAACGCGGGCAGTTGCGTGCAGTGCAGCTCCTGCCCGCTCGGCTGCGAGATCGACGCCAAGCGCGGCATGCACGTCAGCTACCTCCCCCGGGCGATCGCCGCCGGTGCGAGATTGCGCTCCGGGGTCGAAGCGCGCCGGATCCTGGTCGAAGACGGCCGCGCGGTCGGGGTGCGCTGCACGACCGGAGGCGGGGACCGGCGCCCGCGCGCTTACGAGGTCCGCGCCCGCCGCGCGACGATCGTCGCCGGCGGCGCACTCGGAACTCCGGAGTTGCTGCTGCGCTCCGGCCTGGGCGGCCGCCAAGCCGGCCACAACCTCCATATCCACCCCGCCTGCTGGGTAGGCGCCCGCTACGCCGAGGAGGTGCGCGGCTGGGACGGCGTCATGCAGAGCTTTTACATAGACCAGTGGGAGCAGCAGCGTCTCCTGCTCGAGGCGACCTTCACCCCACTCGCCTTCGGCGGCGCCTGGCTGCAGGGAACCGGCCGCGAGCACCAACGGGCAATGCTCGACTTCGGCCACATCGGCTCAATCGGCGTCCACCTCTCCGACGAGTCAGCGGGGCGAATCCACCTCGCAAACGACGGCTCCCTACGAGCCTCCTACAAGCTCACGAGCGAGGACGCCGCCCGCCTCACCTATGGCATAGCCCGAGCCGCCGAAATCCACTTCGCAGCCGGCGCCACCGAGGTCTACCCCAACATCGCCCGCGCCGGCACCCTCACCCCAGAGAAGCTTGCCGACTTCGAGGCAGCAAGCTTCAAGCCTTCGGAGCTACGCCTCGAGGCCTTCCACCCGATGGGCACCGCCCGCATAGCCCCTGAATCTATGGGCGTCTGCGCCCCCGACGGCTCGGTCCACGGCACCAACGACCTCTACGTCGCCGACGCGTCCCTCTTCCCAACTTCGGTCGGGGTCAACCCGATGATGACGGTGATCGCCTTCGCCCAGCAAATCGCCGGCAAGCTCGCAGAAAAGAGCGATGAGTGACCCTTCTCAAAACACTCGAGAGCGGCTCCTGCCGCTCGTTTTGAGATGGGTCACTCATCGCTCTCCAACCCGCTCGTTTGGGGAGGGTCATCCGTCCCTCCCCACGCAAAGCTCAGCCAGTCGGTGGTGGCGGAGGAGGCGGGGGCGGCGAAGAACTCGGCGGGGGCGGTGGCACCTGCGAAGACGGCTGCTGAGGTGGTGGCGGAGGAGGCGGCGCGGAGGTTGGCGGAGGCGGCGTGCCACCGCCACTCGAGAGCCGATCCGCTGCATCGCCGAAGGTGATCCCTTCTTCGCGCATCGTGCTGTAACCGCCGTAGGCGATCCCACCGGCCGCGATCAGGCCGAGGAAGATGCCGAGGCTGAGCGTCGCGTCGACCGAGACGCCGCCGAAGCTGGCGAAGGTCGGCGGATCGACGATGCGGAAGAGGATGAGCAGCACCGAGATCACGCCGAGGACGGTGACCAGGGTGCTCATCGGCACCGGCGGCTCGGCAGCCGAGTCGGCGAGACGGAGACCCGCCATCACCAGTGCGGCGATGACCGCGATCAGCAGCACGATCGGGATGAAATCGAGCGTGTCCCAAGCATTGCCGGCTTCGCCGGAGACGCTGCCCGAGAAACCGCCGACGCCGGAGACTTCAGCCCCGAACCAGTTGAAGAACATGAAGATGAAGAGTGCGATCGCCGAACCGCCCGCGATCTTCTCTCCCGGGCTGAGCTTGTCTAGATGCTCCATCTATGGATCCTCCGGTCGAGCTAGGGGTCGGCGCGACCTTACACCCGAGCCCGGGCGGCGGCCAACGTATTTACGAGCAGCATTGCGACCGTCATCGGGCCGACCCCCCCGGGCACCGGCGTGATCGCCGCGGCGAGCGCCCTGGCGGCCTCGAAGTCAACGTCGCCACAGAGGCCGTCGGCGGTGCGGTTGATGCCGACATCGATCACAATCGCGCCGGGCCTGACCGCGTCAGCGCCGAGCAGTCGTGGCACGCCGACCGCCGCGACCAGCACATCGGCGCGTTGGCACACGGCGGGAAGATCGCTCGTCCGCGAGTGGCAGCTGGTCACCGTCGCGTTCGCCGCCAGCAGCAGCCGCGCAACCGGCACGCCAACCAGCTTCGAGCGCCCGACGACGACCACTTCAGCGCCTTCCAGATCGACCCCCTCGTGGCTGAGCAGCTCCATCACCCCAGCCGGCGTGCAGGGCACGAGACCCGGCATCCCGTGGGCGAGCCGGCCGGCGTTGACCGGAGTCAGCCCGTCGACGTCCTTGGCTGGGTCGAGCACGGCGACGACCCGGTCCGGATCGATGTGCTCGGGGACCGGCAGCTGGACGAGGATCCCGTCGACGTCGGGGTCCCGGCCCAGAGCGCCGACCAGCTCAAGCAACTCCTCCTCGGTCGTCTCGGCGGGCAGGCCGTGGTGGAGCGAGCGCATGCCGACCTCCTCGCAGGCCCGGTGCTTGCCCTTGACGTAGACCTCCGAGGCGGGATCGTCGCCGACGATCACGGTGACAAGGAGCGGCGCACGGCCGTGCTCAGCCTCGAACGAGACGACTTCGCCAGCGACTCGGGACCTGACCGCCGCCGCCACCGCTTTGCCGTCGATGATCCGCGCGGGCACCTCTACCTCCTCCGAATCGGGGCGTAATCGGCCATCAGCTTACGCTCGGCGCCGTCGCCGGCGAAGCGCACGACGACGACCCCGCCGGGCTCGACCGCGGTCACGACGCCGTCGCCGAAGCTGGCGTGAACGACGTCGTCGCCCGTGTGCAGCTCCAGGGTCGGACCGGGGTCGATCGGCGCCGCACCGCCCGCGGGAGAGGACTCCCAGCCGAGGCCGGCGGCAGCGCCGGGCGCACTCGAGTGGCGCTCGGTCAACTCGGCGGGAAGCTCGTCGGTGAAGCGGGAGGGGAGGTTGCGCTCGGCCCGGCCGAAGAGGCGCCGTTCGCGCGCCCAGGTCATGTAAAGGCGGCGGCGAGCGCGGGTGATGCCGACGTAACAGAGGCGCCGCTCCTCCTCCTCTCCCCCCTCTTCCAGCGCCCGCATGTGCGGGAAGGCGCCATCCTCGCAGCCGACCAGGAAGACCGTGTCGTACTCCAGCCCCTTGGCGTTGTGCAGCGTCATCAGGGTGATCAGCGACCCTTCGTCGCGCAGGTCGTCCTGCTGGGTGTAGAGGGAGATCTGCTGCAGGAACTCCTCCAGCGGAGTCTGATTGGCCCCGTCGCCCTCGAGCTCGTGGTTGGCGTCGAACTCCGCCGCCATCCCGACCAGCTCCTCAAGGTTCTCGGCGCGGCCCTCGGCCTCGATCGTGCGCTCGGCGGAGAGCGCGTCGAGATAGCCGGTCTCGCGCAGGACCGCCTCGAGCAGCTCGGCGACCGGTGCCTCGTCGGCGCGCGCCCGCAGACCCTCCATCGTCTCGTGGAAGCGCGAGACCGCCTTGATCGCGGCGGCGCTCAGACCGGGCACCTCCTCGACCCTTTCGGCCACCTCCCAGATCGGCAGGCCGGTGGTGTTGGCGTGGGCGGCGAGCCGTCCCTGGCTGGTGTTGCCGATTCCCCGCCGCGGCGAGTTGACGATCCGCGCGAAGGAGACCTGGTCGGCGGGGTTGACCAGCAGGCTGAGGTAGGCGACGGCGTCCTTGATCTCGGCCCGCTCGTAGAACTTGGTGCCGCCGATCACCTGGTAGGGCAGCTCGAAGCGGACCAGGGTGTCCTCCAGCACCCGGCTCATCGCGTTGGTCCGGTAGAAGACGGCGACGTCCTCGCGCTTGACCCCGTCCTCCTCGGCGAGGCGCTCGATCTCCCCCGCGACCCAGCGCGCCTCCTCGTGCTCGTCGGTCAGCTCGGAGAGCTTCACCGGCTCGCCGCCGGCGATCTCGGTCCAGAGCTGCTTCGGCCGCCGCTCGCGGTTGCGTTCGACCACCGCGTTGGCGGCGGAGAGGATGGTCTGGGTGGAGCGGTAGTTCTGCTCGAGCTTGACCACCTCGGCCTCGGGGAAGTCGCGCTCGAAGTCGAGGATGTTGCGGATGTCGGCGTGCCTGAAGCCGTAGATCGACTGGTCCTCGTCGCCGACGACCATCAGGTTGCCGTGCTCGGCGGTGAGCAGCTGCAGCAGCCGGTACTGGGCGTGGTTGGTGTCCTGGTACTCGTCGACGAGGACGTGGCGGAAGGTGCGCCGCCAGCGTTCGCGCGCTTCCTCGGAGAGCTCGAGGACATTGACCGTGCGGACGAGGAGGTCGTCGAAGTCCATCGCGTTAGCGGCGAGCATCCGCTTCTCGTAGAGCTCGTAGACGCCGGCCACCACTTCTTCGAAGACGCTGCCCTGTTCCTGGGCGTAGGTGGGCGCGTCGACGAGTTTGTTCTTGGCGCCGGAGATCTGCGAGCGGACGGCGCGCGCCGGGTAGCGTTTGGGGTCGACCCCAAGCTCGGTCATGCAGCGTTTGAGCATCCGCAGTGAGTCCGACTCGTCGTAGATCGTGAAGCTGCGCGAGTAGCCGAGCCGCTCGGCGTCGGCGCGCAGCATCCGCGCGCAGGCGGAGTGGAAGGTCGTCACCCACATTGCGCGGGCGGAGCGGCCGACCAGCTTCTCGACCCGCTCGCGCATCTCGCTGGCGGCCTTGTTGGTGAAGGTGATCGCGAGGATCTCGCCCGGTCGAGCGGCACCGGTCGCCAGCAGGTAGGCGATGCGGTGGGTCAGGACGCGGGTCTTGCCGGAGCCGGCGCCGGCGAGGACCAGCAGCGGCCCCTCGCCGTGGCGAACGGCCTCGGCCTGTGGCTCGTTGAGCCCGGCAAGCAGCCGCTCAGCGCGATCGGCGCCGGCTTCGATCGGCGCCCCCTCAGCTGCTCCAGGGTCCTGTGGAGGGGTCTCGAACTCGCTCTGAAGCGTCACCCGCCGAGCATAGCCAGGGGCTCGGCGGGGCTCAGAAAGCTGGACTAGAAGCAGTCCCCCGCGATTTCTTCGAACCCTTCGCTCGATCGGCTGAGCAGGGCGTCTTCGAATTCCGCCTGCGGAGCTTCTTCGAAGGACTTGACGATGCAGGCGGAGAGGCTCTTGCTCACTTCACTCGACGGTTCGGCGAATCCTTCTTCGAAGGTTTCGATCACGTTTGCTTGATCGAACTTCGTGAAGCCGGTGATTTCGTCGAGCTTCCACTGATCGCCCTGCTTGACCAAGGCGACTTTCACCGCCTGTCCGTCAAGGCTGCCACCGGTCAGCGCCACCTCGGCGGTCGCCTTCGAGCCGTCGACCTCGATGTTCGAAACGTCCGCGGATTTCGCCCCGGTTTCTTCTGACGCTTCCTTTTCGCACGTCTTGACAGCTTCGGCGCCTTCGGTCTGCGCGATCTGCTCCATGAACCCCTGGGTCGAGAATTCCTTGCAGTCGGCCGGGTCGGTGCTCGTGGCCGAGGTTTCGACCGCTTCTTCGATCTGACTTTCGTCGTTGTTGCTACTGCCGCAGGCAGCCAGGGCGAGGGCGGAGAAGATCAGCAGGCAGCCGAGGACGAGACAGCGCTTAAACAAGGAAATCCTTTCGGTGGACGGACCGGGACGATTCGGGCGCCAGGCTACATCAGCCCCCGGCCGACGAACGACCGGTGCGCTCGCGCAGCTCCGCCGCCGCGCCGTCGGGACTCTCGCCGCCGTCGAGGTCGGCCAGGCGCTGCTCGAGCTCGCCGATCCGGCCCGAAAGCGATTTGATCGCCTCGGCGATCGGATCGGGGAGGTGGATCCAGTCGGCGTCCGGGCCCTCGACCCGCTTGCCGTCGACCCTGACCGGATGCCCGGGGTTGCCAACCACGGTCGCGCCAGACGGCACGTCCTCGACGACGACGGTGTTGGCGCCGATCTTGGCGCCGTCGCCGACCGCGATCGGACCGAGCAGCTTGGCGCCGGAGCCGACGGTGACGTTGTCGCCCAGGGTTGGGTGGCGCTTGCCGCGCTGAAAGCCGGTTCCGCCAAGCGTCACCCCCTGGTAAAGGGTCACGCGCTTGCCGATTTCCGCCGTCTCGCCGATCACCACGCCCGAGCCATGGTCGATGAAGAACTCGCGACCGATCTTCGCCGAAGGGTGGATCTCGACCCCGGTCACCGCCCGGGTCAGGTAGGCGATCAGCCGCGGCACGAACGGGACGCCGGCCTGGCAAAGCGCGTGGGCGAGCCGGTGGGCGAGCAGGGCCTGGACCCCGGCCCAGCTGCTGAGGATCTCCAGGGTCGAGACCCCCTGAGCGGCAGGATCGCGGTCGCGCGCCGCGGATACGTCCGCGCGCACCTCCGAAACCAGCCTCTTCCAGCGGCTCATGGTGAGAAGAAGGGTAGGGACACGTAACGCTCGCCCGAGTCGCAGGCGATCGTCACCACCCTCTTGCCCGCCATCTCGGGCCGCGCCGCGACCTCCAGCGCCGCGCCGATGTTGGCGCCGGCCGAGATTCCGGCGAGCACGCCCTCCCGGTGGGCGGCGAGGCGGGCGGTCTCGAGCGCGTCCTCGTCGGAGACCGAGACGATCTCGTCGATCACCGAGCGGTCGAGCACCGCGGGCACGAAGCCGGCGCCGATGCCCTGAATCTTGTGCGGGCCAGGAACGCCGCCGGAGAGAACCGGCGAGCTAGCCGGCTCGACCGCGACGATCAGGGTCTCGGGACTGCGTTCGCGCAGCATCCGGCCGACGCCAGTAATCGTGCCGCCGGTACCGACGCCGGCGACGAAGGCGCCGATCTCTCCCTCGGTATCGCGCCAGATCTCCTCGGCAGTGGTCTTGCGGTGGACCTCCGGATTGGCCGGATTGGAGAACTGCTGCGGCATGAATCCCTTGCGCTGCTCGCAGATCGCCTCGGCGAGCTCGACCGCCTCGGTCATCCCCCCCAGCGACGGCGTCTCACGCACCTTGGCTCCATAGGCCCGCAGCAGCTTGCTGCGCTCGCGACTCATCCCCTCGGGCAGCGTGAGGATCAGCTCGTAGCCGCGCGCCGCGCAGACCATCGCCAGGGCGATCCCGGTGTTGCCGCTGGTCGGCTCGACGATTACCGAGCGACCCGGCTCGATCAGCCCGTCGCGCTCGGCCGCGTCGATCATCGCCACCCCGATCCTGTCCTTGACCGAACCGCCCGGATTGAGGTACTCGAGCTTGACCGAGACCTCCGCCCCCAGACCCTCAGCAAGGCGCGAGAGCGAGACCATCGGCGTCTCCCCCACGGCAGACGCCGCGGTGGGCCAGATCTCCATCAGCGGCACTCTCGTTCGATCACAGCGCCGACCTTAGATGACTGTCGAGCAGGAAATCGCACGATTCCATCCTCGCAAGTGGACCCGAGCCGGGCCCGGGCTTAGTCTCCGCTCGCGGCAACGGTCCCGGTTTCGGGAGGCGCAGAGCCCTCCTCCTTGCGCTTCAACGAGACGCCGCGCACGCCGATCATGGTGAGCCCGGCAAAACACGCCGCCAGGACCACTCCCTGCTCCCATTTCCAAGAGGCGTGGCCGTTCGCGATCGCGAGCAGGGAGATGATCTCGCCGACTATCAGCGTGAGGACCCCCAGCATCGCGGTGAGCCAACCTTGGAGGGCTTCCTCAAGCTTCGCCAGGTTCTGCACTGAGATGTCGAGCGTGATCGGGGGGAAGCCGACGAGCGCGCCCAGATCGACAACAAGTGCCAGGAGGAGTACCGGGATGACCTGCGCAGCGGTCTCAAAGAAGGCGTGCGGATAGATCCGGCCGGCCTGCAGCCCAACGATCATTCCAGCTACCACCGGAAGAGTGACCTGGGCGCCTCGAACGGTGAACGCGAGACCTTTCATTGCACTCCTTTCGTCAACGGTGTTCACACGTGCTGGAGCGGTGCAGCCGATCTAGATGAAGTACATCCCGGAGCCGGCGGCCTCGGCCTCGCGGCGGGCGATTTCGGCGATCGTGGTCTGGCCGAAGACCTTGCGCAGGGCGGTTACACCCTCGGCCCAGATGCCCCCGGCCTCGTCCGCCTCCTGGCCGACCTTGCCGTCGAGAGCCTGGACGACCTCGAGCACGGTGATCTCCTCGGCCGGCCGAGACAACGTGTAGCCGCCTTTCATTCCGCGGTGGCTGGTCAGCAGGCCGCCCCGCCGCAGGGTCGAGAAGAGCTGCTCGAGGAACTGCTCGGGGATGTCGCGGCGCTCGGCCAGCTCCTTGATCGGCACCGGCCGCTCGCCCGAGCGCGCGAGCTCCGCCATCGCCACCACGGCGTAGCGCGACTTGGAGGTAATCGAGATCACAGGAGCTTTCTACCGCACCGCCCGGACCAGCCTGGGTTAGGATCGGAGGCGTTGAGCTCCAGGGCTGACGATGGAGCCATCAACGCACCCGAAATATCGGAAACAGTCCTGACCGAGCGTCCACAGTGCCTAGTCATCGACGGCCACCCGATCGTCCGCCTTGGCGTGCGCAGAGTTCTGCAAGACCGCTTCGAGATCCAGGAGGCGACCAGCCGCTATGAGGCGGTCGAGCTGGTCCGCGACATCGGCAGCTTCGACGTGGCCGTCCTCGACATGAGGCGCTGGTCGGGTGGCTTCCACCCCGAACCAATCGGCGCCACCGAGGCGATCCGCGCCCTACTCAAAACCGAACCCGGGATGGGGATCGTCGCCCACGGCGACCGCGCCGAGCGCCACCTCGCCAGCGCCGCCCTGCAGGCGGGAGCGAGCGCCTACGTCTCCCGCACCGCCAGTGCCGAGCTGCTCGAGCAGGCGGTGCAGGCGGCACTCGCCCAGGAACGCTTCATTGACCCGGCCGTTCCGCCCCGCGGCAGCCGCGGCAAGCTGACCAAGCGCCAGCGCGAAATCCTTCAGCTCCTCGCCAACGGCGAATCGACCACGGTCGCCGCCCGCGAACTCGACCTCAGCGAAGAAACGATCAAGACCCACACCAAGAACGCACTGGCGCGCTTGGGGGCCCGAAACAGAACCCACGCCGTCGCGATCGCCCTACGCGAGTCGCTGATCGAGTAGTGCTTAGATCCAGCCGCGGTCGCGGGCTGTGAGAACGGCCTGGGCGCGATCGACCGCGCCGATCTTGCCGTAGACGTTGTGAAGGTGGGTGCGGATAGTCGAGACCGAGAGCTGCATCTCGCCGGCGATCTGCTTGTAGACCATGCCCTCGGAGAGGTGGCGGAGGACGTCGAGCTCGCGGGCGGACAGCGGGCACGGCTCGGCTATCCGCTGCACGTCATTGCGAACGTAAGGAAGCTCGTAGAGCAGCGAGCGCAGGCCGTCGGGGCCGAGGCCGCAGCGCTTGGCCATCGCATGCAGCCGCTCCGGGGAGACGGCCTCGCCCTGGCTGTAGTGGGCGACCATGTCGGCGGTCGCCACCATCGCGGCCAGACCCTCGGCGTCCTCGGCGTGATGGCGCTCGATCGCGACGGCGATCCGCGACGGCACGTTCCAGCGGCGAGCCAGCACGCCGCCGACAAGCGCGTGATCGATACCGAGCCGATCGCGTTCCTCGCGCAGGCGCTGCTCGGGCGTTTTCAGCGGCGCGTCGAGGTGACCCCTGTCGCCAGGGTGAAGGTTGGAGATGACGAGTCGGCCGACATCGTGCAGGAGCGAGGCGACCGCCAACTCATCGCGCTCTTCCCAGCCGACCGCACGACCGATCTCATCGGCCGCCTGCTGCGTGGCGAGGGCGTGGACGCGGAAGCGCTCGGGGCGCATCTCGCGACCGCCGTTGGGCTCAAAGAAGTCATAGACCGGAGCGGTGCCCGCTATTGCCAGGACGCCCGAAGGCTTGAGCACATCGATCGCCGCAGGAACACTGGCCACATCGCCGGAGCCGGCGCTGCGGTTGGCGAAACGCAGCACTGCGATCGCCAGGCCGACATCGGACTCGACCGCCTCGACCAGCTCGCCGATGCGGGCCGTCTCAGCGGTGGCGGCGCGCATCACGCGCGTCCGCGACTCAATCAGCACGGGAAATTTCTCCACCGCCTCGAAGGCGGCGGCGAGGCGAGCGCCGGGCGCCGGCTTACCGCCGTCTTTGCGCCTGGCCGCGTCGGCTCTGACTTTCCCGTTGCTTTGCGTGGTCTCCATGGCCTTCGCATGCCTCATCGGCAGCAAAGGACGCACGGTTTAGCCCCTTTATCCCCAAAATTAAGGTGCAGATGGGAATCGCTTGTTCAATTGGGAAGAGCTGAGCGCCGGCGATTGGCCATCAAGACCGGAGTCGCGCCACGGCGGCGTCGATGCGAGCAAGCGACTGCTCGCGGCCCAGCACAGCAAGCGACTCGAAGATCCCGGGCGAGACCGAGGTGCCGGTGATAGCGACCCGGATCGGCTGGTAGACCTTGCCGGGCTTGGCCGCGAGGCGCTCCGGCAGAGGTGCGAGGGCTTTCTCCACTTCGTCCGGATCGAAGCCGGCCGCCTCGGCCAAGGCCACACGCGCTGCTTCCAGGGCTGGCAGCGCCCCCTCCACCATCACCTTGCGCCAGGCCTTCTCATCATCGACCGGCGGCTCGAAGAGGAAGCCGATCAGCGCCCAGACCTCGTCGAGGGTCTGGGCTTTCTCCTGCGCGATCGCGCAGGCATTGCGCAGGCGCTCGTCCGGCTCACGCCCGAGATGGCGTGCGACCGCCTCGGCGTACTCGCCAAGGGGGAGCTCGCGCATGAAGCGGCCGTTGACCCAGCGCAGCTTCTTCTCGTCGAAGATCGCCGCCGACTTGCCGACGTCCTCGACCCGAAAGCGCCGCACGAGCTCCTCCGTCGACATCAGGGTGGTGTCGTCGTCGGTGCCCCAGCCGAGTAGTGCCAGGTAATTCCGCACGGCGGCCGGCAGGTAGCCGGCCTCGCGCAACTCCTGCACCGAGGCCGCGCCGTGGCGCTTGGAGAGCTTCTTGCCGTCGGGTCCGTGCAACAGCGGCAGGTGCGCGTAACGGGGAGGCTCGTGACCGAGGGCAGCGAGGACGAGCAGCTGCTTGGGGGTATTGGAGAGATGGTCGTCGCCCCGCACCACCTCGGTGATTCCCATCTCGGCATCGTCGACCGCGACGGCGAAGTTGTAGAGCACCGAGCCGTCGCCGCGGGCGATGACGAAGTCGTCGTAGCTGCGATTGGGAAAGCTGACCGGGCCGCGGATCAGGTCCTGGACCACGGTCTCCCCATCGTCGGGCACGCGCAGTCGGACAGCCGCCCCCGGCGTGTCGACCGGCTCGCCACGGTAGCCGCGGCCCGCCCCGTGCTCCGCCTTCCAGGCCTCGACCTCCTTCGCGGTCGCGGAGTCGCGATAGGCGGCGCCGGAGTCGAGTAGCTGTTGCAGCGCCACGGCGTGCCGCTCAGCCCGCGCGGCCTGCGACAGCGGGCCCTCGTCCCAGTCCAGCTCGAGCCAACGCAGCGCATCGAGAATCTGCTCGACGTTCTCTGGAGTCGAGCGCTCAAGGTCGGTGTCCTCGATCCGCAGCACCAGCTGACCGTCGTCGTGACGAGCGGCAAGCCAGTTGTAAAGAGCGGTCCGAGCACCACCGATGTGCAGGGCACCGGTGGGCGAAGGGGCGAACCGAAGGCGGAGCGGGGAGTCGTCGGGCACGGGGGGAATCTAGATGAATGGAGCTCGGCGAAAGGGCCCGCGCACAATCGGCTCCATAAGATGCGGAACCGATGCTTATCGGCGCGCATGTCTCCACCTCTGGCGGCCTCGAGAAGGCGATCGAGCGCGGTAGTGAGCTCGGTTGCGAATCGATTCAGATCTTCAACCAGAGCCCGCGGATGTGGCGGCCGACGAAATATGGGCCGGATGACTTCGTCGCCTTCAAAGAGGCGATGGCCGACTCGCCGGTCAAAGCAGTGGTGATCCATGCCGTCTACCTGATCAACTGCGCAAGCAAAGACAAAGAGCTGCGCAAAAAGTCGCAGGCTTCGCTCACCCACGCGCTGCGGATCGGCGACGAAATCGGCGCGGCCGGAGTCGTCCTCCATCCGGGAGCCCAGGTCAAAGAGCCGCTGGGACCCTCGATGAAACGGGCCGGGAAGACGATCGCGGCGGCGCTCAAAGACAGCGAGAGCTGCCCCCTCCTACTCGAGCAGACCGCCGGCCACAAGGGTCTGCTCGGCCGCGACTTCGACCAGACGGCCGAGCTGATCGAGCTGGCCGGAAGCGGCAAGCGCCTCGGCCTCTGCCTGGATTCCTGCCACCTCTTCGTTCAGGGCTACGACATAACCGACGAGGAGCACCTGTCCGCGGTGGTCGACGAAGCCGACAAGAAGGTCGGCCTGGAGCGCCTGCAATGCCTCCACGTCAACGACGCCGCCGCCCCGCTCGGCTCCTGCCGCGACCGCCACGCCAACCTCGGCAAAGGCGAGATGGGCAAACAGGGCCTCGCCGCCTTCCTCTCAGAGCCCCGCTTCGAGGGTCTGCCGGCGATCCTGGAGACGCCCGGTCCGGCAAAGAAAGGCGCGGACAAGAAAGAAGTCCAGGCCGCGAAGCGCCTGCGCAAAACCGGCCTTAAACGCCGTCAGCGCTGAGGACAGGCCCGTGTCAGAGCAGGCGACGGGGGCCGCTTGCGCGGCCCCCGCTCTCCCGCCGTCAGCAAAATCGTTGGCTACTGAACGTGCACGCCGGAGATCGCGCGTGAGATGACCAGGCGCTGGATCTCGGAGGTGCCCTCGAAGATCGTGTAGATCTTGGCGTCGCGGTGCATCCGCTCGACCGGGTACTCACGGGTGTAGCCGTTGCCGCCGAGGATCTGGATCGCCCGCTCGGTCGACCAGACGGCGACCTCGCCGGCCTTCAGCTTCGACATCGAGCCCTCGGCGTTCTCGAATTTCTGACCCGTGCGGCCCATCCAGGCGGCGCGCCAGACGAGCAGGCGGGCGGCGTCGATCTCCAGCTTCATGTCGGCGAGGGTGAAGGCGATCGCCTGGTTCTCGACGATCGCGCGGCCGAACTGTTTGCGCTCTTTGGCGTACTCGAGCGCGTACTCGTAGGCGGCGCGGGCGATGCCGAGCGCCTGCGCGCCGACCGTCGGCCGGCTCGCCTCGAAGGTCTGCATCGCCGCCTGCGACTTCGAGCGCTTGCCCTCGCGCACCCGGGCGAGGCGCTCGTCGAGCTTCTCTTTGCCGCCGAGCAGGCAGGAGCCGGGGATCCGGCAGTCGTCGAGGTGGACGTCGGCGGTGTGCGAGGCGCGCAGGCCGTGCTTCTTGACCTTGGCGCCCTGCTCGCAGCCCTTGGTCCCGGGCGGAATCACGAAGGCAGCGTGACCGCGCGAGCGCAGCTCGCGGTCAACCGAGGCGATCACAACGTGGACGTCGGCGATGCCGCCGTTGGTGGCCCAGGCCTTCTGACCGTTGATCACCCACTCGTCGGTGGCCTCGTCGTACTTGGCCGTGGTGCGAATCGCCGAGACGTCGGAGCCCGCGTCCGGCTCGGAGGCGCAGAAGGCGGCGACCTTGGGGTCGTCCGCCGAGCCGAAGCACTGCGGTATCCACTCGCCCATCTGCTCGGGTGTTCCCTGCCCGAAGATCGCGGCAACCGCGAGCGAGGTGCCCATGATCGCCATGCCGATGCCGGCGTCCCCCCAGAAGAGCTCCTCGTTGGCGATCGGCAGAGTGAGGCCGGTCTCGTCGGACCAGAACTGCCCCAGCGCTTCGAAGCTGTAGAGGCCGATCTTGGCGGCCTCCTGAATCACCGGCCAGGGCGTTTCCTCGCGCTCATCCCATTCCTCGGCGGCCGGGCGGACCACGTTCTCGGCGAAGCCATGCACCCACTCGCGGATGTCCTTCTGGTCCTGGTTCAGCTCAAGCGTGAACTTGGGACCGCCGGCGCTCGCGCCATCGTTTCCAGCCGCCTCAGCCACCAGCGCCTCTGCCTCTGCAACCGCTGCATTCTCTGTCATAGCGCGCGATTCTACACGTAAACATGACGTGTTTTAAGGGCGAAATCAGACGTCGCGCAGGTCGAAAGCCCTGATTGCCTCGGGGCTTTCGTCAGCGCAATCGAAGAAACGCCGGTTTACGCAGTCGTAGGACTCGCCGCTGCCCTCGTAAGCGCGCTCGACCGAGAACTGGCAGTGCGGCAACGCCTCGCCGGTCATCTTCACGCCACCGAACCCACCGGGCTGCAGAACCGCCTCGAGATCAACCTTGGCCGCGAAGACGTCCTGCATGCAGCCGACGTACTGGTTGCCGGTCAGCATGTCGACGAAGCTGTAGAGGTAGCGGCAGCGCATTTCGACGCAGCCGCGCGGCTCGACCATCTTGTCGCAGAAAGAGCGGCACTGGCGACACTCACCGGTCTTCTCACGCGTAGCGGGCATATCCAGAAGTCTACGGACGCGCGGACGCGAAAACCAAGGTTTCGCCTGGCTAAGCGGCCAGGGCGGCTGAGCCCAAGACGTGATCGAGCTCGCTCTGGAGCCGGCCCGAGGGGCGCACGCGGAAGCCCTCGCCGCACTGCAGCACCGTCGTCTCGCCGTTGCCGTTGCGGACGGTGAGGTGCACGTCGGTTTCGCCCTTGTGGTGCTCGAGCACCGACTTCAATTCCTCCAGCAGCGAGTCGGACAGCGTGCCCGCGTCAACCGGAACCTCGAAGGGGCCGGTGTCGGCACTCGTCACGGTCGGGGCGGCGGCGATTTCCGCTGCGTCCGGTTCGAAGCGCTCCGCCTCCTGCACGACCAGCTTTGTCTCACCGCGGTCCTTGTGATCGAGGCGGCCGCGCACGACGACGATCGCGTCGGGGGCGATCACCCCAGCGCTCTCAGCTTGATCGGCCTTGAAGACCAGCAGCTCGACCTGCCCCTCTACGTCGTCGAGGGTGGCGAACATCATCTGACTGCCGCTCTTGGTGCGGATCTTCTTGCAATCGGTGACGATGCCGCCGACGGTCACCCAGGAACCGTCCTGCTTCTTCGCCAGGTCAGCGAGGCTGCAATCGACGCGGGCACGCAATGCCCCCCGCACCTCGGTCAGCGGGTGCTCGGAGAGGTACGTGCCCAGCGTCTCCTTCTCCATCGCCAGTAGCTCGGCGCGCTCGAACTCCTCGGCCGAGATCGGCGGGCGGTGATGAGCCTGGGTGGCGTGAGCGCCGGCGCCGGCCTCGTCGCCGAAGTCGAAGATCGAGCCCTGGCCGAGCTGGGCGTCCTCCTGGGCCTTCTGGCCAGCGGACTGGGCGGCGGGCAGCGTCTCGAGCATGCCCTTGCGCGTGGCGCCGGTGGAATCGAGAGCGCCGCACTTGATCAGGCATTCGATCGCGCGTTTGTTGACCGCGCGCGAGTCCACCCGCTCGCAGAAGTCCCAGATCGAGGCGATCGGCGTGTCCTCGCGGGCGCGCAGGATCGCCTCGACGGCGGCGTGGCCGACGTTCTTGACCGCGTCGAGGCCGAAGCGGATCGCCTTCTCGGAAACGACGAAGCTGTGGTCGGAGGAATTGACGTCAGGCGGCAGCACGTCGATCCCCATCTCCTCGCAGCGGTTGACGAAGAAGGGCACCTTGTCCTTGGTGTTCATCACCGAGGAGATCACCGCCGCCATGTACTCGGCCGGGTAGTTGGCCTTGAGGTAGGCGGTGCGGTAGGAGATCAATCCGTAGCAGGCGGCGTGGGACTTGTTGAACGAGTAGTCGGCGGCGGCTTCGTTCAGCTTCCAGAGGTCTTTGGCGACGTTGGGGGCGGTGTTCGATTCCGCCAGCCCCTGCATGAACTTGTCTTTCATCGTCGCCATCAGCTCGCGCTTCTTCTTGCCGATCGCCTTGCGCAGGTCGTCCGCCTGGGCGCCGGAGAAGCCCGCCATCTCGCGGGCGATCGCCATCAACTGCTCCTGGTAGACGACGCAGCCGTGGGTCTCCTCGGTGATCGCGCGCAGGCGCGGGTCCGGGTAGCGCACCGTCGAGGGGTCCTTCTTGCCCTTCGCGTAGGCGGGGATGTAGGCCATCGCGCCGGGCCGGTACAGGGCGCCGAGCGCGACCAGGTCGGCGAACTCGGTCGGCCCGACCTTGCGCAGCGCGTCGCGCATCCCCTCCGACTCGAACTGGAAGACGCCGGTCGAGTCGCCCCGGGCGAGCATTTCGTAGGTCTTCGCGTCGTCGATCGGGATCGCCTCCATATCGACCTCCTCACCGCGCGAGCGGCGGATGATGTCGATCGCGTCCTCGATCACGTCGAGGTTGCGCAGGCCGAGGAAGTCCATCTTCAGCAGCCCGATCTCCTCGATCGGCCCCATCGAGTACTGGGTGACGATCTTGTACTGGCGCTCCGCCTTGCCGCTGCCGTTGGTGGGAGCGGGAGCGGTCTTGTCCTCGGCCAGTTGCAGCGGCACCACCTCCTGCAGCGGGCGGTCGGCGATCACCACCGCGGCGGCGTGGATCGAGTTGTTGCGGATGATCCCCTCGAGGCCCTGGGCGACGTCGATGATCCGCTTCGCGTCGGGCTCCGCGTCGTAGGTCTTCTTCAGCTCCTGGCCCGACTTGAGGCACTCGGCGAAGGAGGGGCTGCGGCCCATGATTGGCTCCGGGATCTGCTTCGCAAGACGATCGCCGGCGCCGTAATCGAAGCCGAGCACGCGGGCGGCGTCGCGGGTTGCGGCGCGCGGCGCCATCTTGCCGAAGGTGATGATCTGGGCGACCGATTCGCGACCGTACTTGTCGGCGACGTAGCGGATCATCCGCTCGCGACCGCGGACCGAGAAATCGATGTCGATATCGGGCATCGATTTGCGCCCGGGGTTGAGGAAGCGCTCGAAGAGCAGGTCTTCGGCCAGCGGGTCGATGTCGGTGATCGTCAGCGCGTAGGCGACGATCGAGCCCGCCGCCGAGCCGCGGCCGGGACCGACGGCGATGCCGTTGTCCTTGGCGTAGCGGACGAAGTCCCAGACGATCAGGAAGTAGGACGGGAAGCCCATCTCTTCGATCACCCCGAGCTCGAACTCCATCCGCTCGACCGCCTCGGCCGGGAGCGGGTCGCCGTAGCGCGCCCGCAGTCCCTCGGAGGCGATCCGCCGCAGCATCGCCTCCGGCTCCTCGCCGTCGGGCGTCGGGTAGCGCGGCAGCAGCAGCTTGCCCAGCTCGACCTCGGCGTTGCAGCGCTCGGCGATCTCCAGCGTCGTCGGTACCGCCTCCGGCCACTCGGCGAAGGAGGCCGCCATTTCCTCTGAGTCCTTGAGGTAGAACTCGTTGGTGTCGAAGCTCATCTTCGGCGCTTCCAGGGTCGACTTGGTCTGCACGCAGAGCAGCGCCGCGTGGTTGTCGAAGTCCTCGCGCCGCAGGTAGTGGACGTCGGCGGTGCCGACCAGCGGCCGGCCCAGCTCACGGGCGTAACGGACGATTCCCTCATTGGCCTTGTCCTGCTCGGGGATGCCGTTCTTCTGCACCTCGAAATAGACCTGCTCGGGACCGAAGGCCTGGATCAGATCGTCGAGGTGGGCGCGGGCATCATCGGGTCGCTCCTCGATCAGGCGGCGGCAGAAGCGCGACTGCAGGCAGCCGGTGAGGGCGATCACACCCTCGGAGTGCGCCGCCAGCATCTCCATGTCGACATTGGCCTTTCCGCGCGAGAAGCCTTCGAGGAAGCCGGCCGAGGTGAGCTTGACCAGGTTGGCGAGGCCGGTGTCGGTTTCGGCCAAAAGGGTGAGGTGGTTGCGCTCGTACTTCGGTTTCTCTTTGAGCGTCTTAACGTCGTCGACGAAGTAGGCCTCAAAGCCGGCGATCGGCTTGATCCCGTGCTTCTTGCAGGCCTTGAAAAGGTCGACGGCGCCGTTCATCACGCCGTGGTCGGTCAGCCCCAGCGCCGGCTGACCCATCTCAGCCGCCCGGGCCGCCATCGCGTCGATCTTGCAGGCGCCATCGAGCAGCGAGTACTCGCTGTGGGCATGGAGATGGACGGCGGAGGCGCTACTCACGGGCAGCGCCGATCATGTCAATCAGCTCAGATGGAGCGAGCTACTTTTGCGCGTCTTCCGCGCACCTTCCGCGTGTATTTCCGCGTTAGCCGCAGACCCAAGCGCCAGGACCGGAGTCGGCCCAGATTTCGGAGGCGATCTGGTCCTGTTCGGCCTTGGGGGCGTTTTGGGGTTCGCCCTGGCCGCCGTAGAGTTCCCAGGTCGAGGGGAGGATCTGGTAGGCGCCGCCGGCGCCGCTGGAGGCGTTGACCGCGCCGTAGTTGCCACCCGACTCGCACATCACGATGTAGGCGGGGATGGAAAAGGGGCCGCCGAGCCAGCGTTCGACTTCGTCTTCGGCTTCGGCGGCGCTGATCCGTTCGGCTTCGGCGACCTTGGCTGCCTCGATGTCCTTGACCCAGCCGCCGATCTGCGACTTCAGCGAGGCGAGCGAGGCGGAACGGGCGGCGGCAACCGAGTGCAGTTGCGCGGCCGCGACTTCGGCGTTCTGCTTCACCGAGGCGATTTCCGAGCGGGCCGCAGCGAGCCGTTCGTCATAGGCGTCGGCTTTCGCTTTCAGCGCCGCGACCAGCTTCAGCTCATGGGTGACCGAGCGCCGCACCTGCGCGACCCGCAACGCCAGGTCGGAGTCGGACTGCTCGATCCGGTCGAGGTATTCGGTCCTCGCCGCCAGCTCTTCGAAATCGCTCGAGGCGAGGATCACGCTGGCCGTGCTCGGCGAGCCGCTCTCGTAGATCGCGACGAGGCGCTGTGAGAGAACGCCGCGGGCGCGGCGCAGGCGCTTCTTCTCGGCGGCGAGATGACGCTGGGTGGCCTCGACTTCGCCGGCGAGCCGCGCCGCCCGTTCTTCGCCGTGGGCGAGCAGGCCGGTGAGCTTTTCTTCGCGGGCGCTTGCCGCCGCGGCCTCTTCCTGGGCCGCCGCGAGTTCGGCCTGAGCGGCCTGCAGCTTTGACGCGAGCGAGCCGGCTTCGTTCTGCGCCGCCGCGACCTTCGCCTGCAGGCTGTCGATGTTCGCGCCGTCGGCGGTAGCGGCCAGCAGCAGTGCCGAGACCAGCAACGCAAGGGAGAGGATGGCGAGGCGGCCGTGGCCACCTGCCTTTGTCGCGATGGACCGCGCCACGAAGGAAGCGAGGCTAGCGGACTTTGTTAGCGACTCCTCACAAGTTGTCGATAACCCGCAACGGATCTTGCGAGGCGATCAGCCCTCGGGGACGTTGCGGCTCGCCAGGTAGGCGGCGATCGCGATCGCGCCGACGGCCACGCCGGCGCCGATGCGGATCTGGCGGCGGTAGCGGCGGCGAACGTACTTGACCGAGAAGCGGATCGCGGCCTTGCCGAGCTTGTCGTAGGTCATTGCTCTCCCTCCCCGCGCTGGCGGATCCGGTGCGCCATCCGCGATTGCAGTGACCAGAGCTCGATGAAGCCAGGCGACGCGGTCTGCGAGAAAAGCCCACCCGACTCGGCGAAGGAGGCGAGGTCGGCGTCGTAGACCGCGTTGGGAGAGGAGCGGGTGACGACCCGGGCGCTGCCCTTGAAGAGCTTGAGGCCGATCGTGCCGGTGACCTGGGCGTTGACGGCGTCCATGTAAGCGTCGAGGTCGGTGCGCAGCGGCTCCCACCAGAGCCCGGCGTAGACGAGGTAGGCCCACTTCTTGTCGAGGTCGGGCTTGAGCTGGTTCTGGTGGATCGTGCCGACCAGCTTCTCGAGCTCCTGATGGGCGGTGAGCAGGATCGCCGCCGCCGGCGCCTCGTAGATGTCGCGGACCTTGAGCCCAACGATGCGGTCCTCGATGTGGTCGACGATGCCGACCCCATGCCGGCAGCCGATCTCCGCCGCACCTTCGATCAGGTCGACCAGGCCCAGCCGCTCGCCATTGAGGGCGACGGGGACGCCCGCCTCGAACTCGACCGTGACGGTCTCGGCCTCGTCGGGCGCCAGCTCGGGGCGGGTGACCAGCTGGAAGACGTCGTCCTCGGGCGCGTGGTCGAGGTCCTCGATCCAGCGACCCTCCGAGGAGCGGCCCCAGAGGTTGTCGTCGATCGAGTAGGGCGTCACCTCGGCGCCGCCCTTGATCGGAATGTCGTGCTCGCGGGCGTAGGCGATCTCCTCCTCGCGGCCCATCTGCCAAGAGCGCACCGGCGCGATCGTCTTCAGCTCCGGGGCAAGCGTGGCCACCGTCGCCTCGATCCGCACCTGGTCGTTGCCCTTGCCGGTGCAGCCGTGGGCGATCGTGTCGCAGCCGCTCTGGCGCGCGTAGTCAACCGCGAGCTTGGCGATCAGCGGCCGCCCCAGCGCGGTGAAGAGCGGGTAGCCGCCGCCGTAGAGCGCGTTGGCCTTGATCGCCGGCAGGACGTAGGAGGCGGCAAACTCTTCGCGGGCGTCGACAACGTGGCACTCGAGCGCGCCGAGGCGCTTCGCCTTGTCCTCGATCACCGCGTAGTCCTCGCCGGGCTGGCCCAAGTTGACGGTCAGGCAGACGACCTCGGCGTCGTAGAAGTCCTGGATCCACTTCAGCATCACGCTGGTGTCGAGGCCGCCCGAGTAGAGCAGCAGCACGCGCCGGACCTCGGCCGGGTCGGCCTCATAGGAGGCCGTGCGGATCTGTGCGGGAGAGTCGGGGGTCACTTATGGGGCGCCGATGCCGCCGCTGCCGTTTTCTTCTTCGCTGGGCGGCGTGGTGGTGGTCGTTTCGGTCGGCGTCGTCGTCGTTTCCGACGTCGTCGTCGTTTCGGCCGGGGTTGAAGTGGTGGTCTCGGTGGTCGAGCCGGTCGTCGTCTCGGTGGTCGAGCCGGTTTCGGTTGGGACCGTGGTCACGGTCGAAGTGGAGGTCGTGCCGCTATCGCCGCTATTGGCAATCACGACAACAGCGAGCACCAGGCCGACGATGACGGCAATCAGCGCGGCGACGAGCAGGCGCATGTTGCCGTGCGGTTTGTGCTCATCGGGCTGGCGCATCATCCGGGTCGGGTCCTCGTGCATGCCTACTCCTCGGGTCCGAGTATCGCGTCGAGTATCTCGTCGGTGTCTTCAATCTCAAAGGCGCTGCGAAGTCGCTGTTCGATCTCGGCGCGGCTGCTGCCGGATACGGCCATCTGGGTGGCGAGCAGGCGGGCGCCAGCAGCACTCGAGCGGCGACCCGGGGCGGGTGCCGGCTCGGCTTCCGGCTCGACCGGCCTCAGGTGGGACTCGCGGCGCGGCGCGGCCTGGATCTGTGGGTCGAGCTCGTCGGCAAGGGCGCGCAGGCGCTCGGCGATGAGCCGGTCGGCGCGGGCACCGGCCTCCTGGAGCTGGCGGCGGGCCTGCTCCTCGGCGTCGTCGATCACTTTCGAAGCGGCCTGCTCGGCAGCCTCGACGATCGCCGCCAGGCGCTCGGCCGTGCTGCTGGTCAGCGCGCGCGGCTCCGGTGGTCGCTTCTCCGAGCTCATTGGGCCGCGTAGCTTAGGAGTGCGCCGGCGATCGCGCCAACGGCCCGTTCGATCTGGGCCGAATCGACCGTCAACGGCGGCAATAGGCGCAGCGTTCCCGGCTCCGGCACGTTGACGATCAGGCCGTCCTCGAGCAGGTTGGCGCCAAGCGTCGTGGCGTCGATTCCCTCCTTGAGGCCGACCCCCGCCATCAGACCGCGACCGCGCACCTCGCGCACGCCGTCGAGGGCGAGCAGACCGTCGCGCAGCTGGGCGCCGCGCTCACGCACGCTGCGCAGCAGCGCCGCGTCATCGACGATCTCGAGCACGGCCAGCGCCGCGGCGCTGGCCACCGGACCGGCGGCAAAGGTCGAGCCGTGGTCGCCCGGCTCCAGCACTTCGCCGGCCTCGGGGGTCGTCAGGCAGGCCCCGATCGGCATCCCGCCCCCCAGCGCCTTAGCGCTGGTGAGCACGTCCGGGCGCACCGGGGTCTGCTCATACGCCCAGAGGGACCCAGTCCTCCCCATCCCGGTCTGGATCTCATCGAAGATCAGCAGCGCGCCGGCCTCATCGCAGGCCTGGCGCGCGGCGAGCAGCGCCTCGTCGCTCAACGGGTAGATGCCGGCCTCGCCCTGAATCGGCTCGATCAGGACCGCGGCGGTGTTCTCGCCGACGGCGGCGCGCAACGCCTCCGCGTCGTTCAGCGGCACCGAGCGGAAACCGGGCAGCATCGGCGCCAGGGCGGGATTGGCGGCAAGCGCCGGAGTCGCCGAGAGAGAGCCATATGTTCGGCCGTGGAAGTCGCGCTCGAAGCTGACGATCTCCGGCGCCTCGATCCCGCGCCGGTGGGCGTGCTTGCGGGCGATCTTGATCGCGCACTCGTTGGCCTCGGTGCCGGAGTTGGAGAAGAAGACGCGGCCACCGAGGCTGGACTCCGAGAGACGCTCGGCGAGGCGCACCATCGGCTCGGTGTAGAAGAGGTTGGAGGTGTGCATCAGCCGGCCCGCCTGCTCGCGCACCGCCTCGACCACGTCGGGGTTGCAGTGGCCGACCGAGCAGACCGAGATTCCGGCGAGGAAGTCGAGGTACTCGCGACCCTCAGCGTCCCAGAGCAGGGAGCCCTCGCCGCGGACGAACTCGACCGGCGCCCGCTTGTAAGTGCGCATCAGGTAGCGCTCCTCGAGGGCCTGGAGGTCGGTCAGGTTCATGGCGTCACCATCGTGCCGATGCCGGCGTCGGTGAAGAGCTCAAGCAGCAGCGAGTGCGGCTTGCGGCCGTCGATGATGTGGGCCGACTGGGCGCCGCCACGGATCGCGTCGACGCAGGCGCCGAGCTTCGGCCGCATGCCACCGTCGATCGACGGCAGCCGCTCCTCAACCTCGTCGACCGTGGCGCGGGAGATCAATGAATTCTCGTCGGCCGCGTCGGCGCGCCAGCCCTCGACGTCGGTGAGGAAGATCGCCTTGTAGGCGCCGAGCGCGGCGGCGACCTTGCCCGCGGCCTCGTCGGCGTTGACGTTGTAGGACTGGCCACTGCGGTCCGAGGCCGAGGAGGCGATTACCGGGATGTAGTCGACGGCGATGTGGTTGAGCACGTCGACGTCGACCCGCTCGATCGAGCCGACGAAGCCGACCTGCTCGGCGTTGGCGACCGGGGTCACCTCGAACATCGCGCCGTCCTCGCCAGAGAGGCCGACCGCTTGCTGGCCGTGACGGTTGAGCCGCTGCACGATGTCGGAGTTGAGCTTGCCGAGCAGGACCATCTTCGCCACCTCGACCGTCTCGGCGTCGGAGACGCGCAGGCCCTCGTGGAAGCGGACCTCCATGCCGAGCCGGTCCATGTACTCGGTGATCTCGGGACCACCGCCGTGGACCACGATCGGGTTGAGCCCGACGTACTTGAGCAGGACGACGTCGGTGGCGAAGGCCTCGCGCAGCTCCTCCTCGCGCATCGCAGCGCCGCCGTACTTGATCACCACGGTGCGGCCGTGGAACTCGCGGATGTAGGGCAGCGCCTCCATCAGCGTCTCGACGCTGACTCCGGCCGCCCGCGATTGCGGCGCCTGCTCGGTCATCGCTGCCCCCTCTCGTCACCTATGTAGTGGTTCATGTCGTGTACTCCGCGTTGATCCGTACGTACTCGTAGCCGAGGTCGGAGAACCAGACGTGGGCGGAATGCTCGCCGCGGTCGAGCCGCAGCCCGATCTCGGCCTCGGGGACGTCCTCGGAAAGCTCGGCGTTGTCGATCGAGTCGCCTCCGATCTCCTCCAGGTCCTCACCGGCGAGGGCCATTCCAGCGGCCTGCGCGATCCGGCCCCAGTTCTGGTCGCGGCCGAAGAGCGCGGTCTTGACCAGCGGCGAGTTGGCGATCGCGCGGGCGACCCGCTCGGCCTCGGCCGCTGACGCCGCGCCGTCGACCTGGATCCTCCCGACCCGCGTCGAGCCCTCGCCGTCGGCGACGACCTCGATCGCGAGCTGCAGGAGCACCGCCTCGAGCAGTCCCTCGGGCAGGGGCTTCCCGGAGGCCCCGGTCGCCTGGAACAAGACGGTGTCGTTGGTGCTCATCTGACCATCGACGGTGATCCGCTCGAAGGAGGCGCCGCTCGCAGCGCGCAGAGCGGCGTCGGGGTCCTCGACCACGGCGTCTGTCTGGACGAAGCAGAGCATCGTCGCCATGTTCGGCTGGATCATCCCGCCGCCCTTGGCCTGGGCGGACAGGGTCACGCCACCGGCCCTCACCGTGCAGCGCTTGGGCCAGCGATCGGTGGTGAGAATCGCGTCGGAAAAGTCGATGCCGCCCGTCTCCGAAAGAGCTCCGGCCGCATCACCGATCCCTCCCAACACCGCCTCGATCGGCAGCGGTACGCCGATCACGCCGGTCTCGCCGACCGCGACGGTCTCGGGGCGCAGGCCCAACTGGGCCGCCGCCTCGTCGCACATCGCGACCGCGTCGGCGTAGCCCTGCTCGCCGGTCTCGGCGTTGGCGTTGCCGGCGTTGACGACCGCGGCCCGGATCGATCCTTGCTCGCAGCGCTTGCGGCAGACCCGCACCGGCGCCGCGGCCGAGGCGTTGCGGGTGAGCACGATCGCCGAGGAAACCTCCTCGACATCGCAGACGATCAGCCCGACGTCGGTCTTGCCGCCGCCCTTGAGCCCGCAGTGGGCGCCACCGGCGCGGAAGCCCGGAGCGAGCTGAGCGGGGTCGAGCTCCTCCACCCCGGCGGGCGGCTCGACCCAGCGTGACTTGAAGAAGCCCTCGCTCATCTCAGCCCCAGCGTCTCTTTGAGGCCGAGCATCAGGTTGAGGTTCTGCACGCCCTGTCCGGAAGCGCCCTTCCAGAGGTTGTCGATCGCCGAGAAGGCGAGCACGCGGCCGCGCTCCTCGACCGTTACGTAGACGTGGCACTCGTTGGTGTCGCGCACGTCGCGCAGCCCGGGCGGGCCGTCGACGACGCGGACGAAGGGCTCATCGGCGTAGCGCTCGCGGTAAAGCGCCTGCACCGCGTCCTTGGAGATCGGCTCGCTGGTCTGGGCGTAGCAGCTAGTCAGCTCGCCCTGGTCGAGCGGCAGCAGGTGGGGGACGAAGGTGACCGGGGCGGGACTGCCCAGAGCGGCCAACTCCTGTTCGATCTCGGGCCGGTGGCGGTGGCCCTCGGTCTTGTAGGCGAAGGCGTTCTCATCCATCGAGACGTAGTGCATCGCGTCACCACCACCGCGACCGGCGCCGGAGACGCCCTGCTTGGCGTCGATGACGACGTCGGTGAGCAGGCCCTTTTCGGCCAGCGGCGCCAGCGCGAGCACGCTCGCGGTCGGGTAGCAGCCCGGCGTCGCGACCAGCTTCGCCGAGCGCAACTCGTCGCGATACATCTCGGTCAGCCCGTAGACGCCCGTGCCGAAGAGCTCGGCGGCGCCATGCTCGCCGTACCAGCGCTCGTAAGTGGGGAGGTCGCGCAGCCTGAAGTCGGCCGAGAGATCGACGACGAGAACGCCCTTGCTCCGCAGCGCCGCCACCACCGGCGCCGAGGCTCCGTGCGGGTAGGCGACGATCGCCGCGTCGACGCCCTCGACCCGGTCGAGGTCGAGCTCGGTCAGCTCGAGCGGCACCCGGTAGCGCGGGTAGAGGCTGTCGAGCCGCTTGCCGGCGTCGCTGCGCGAGGTGACCGCGACCAGCTCGAGCTTCGGGTGACGCCAGACGATCTGCGCCGCGAGTGCGCCGGTGAAGCCGGAGGCTCCGGCCACCAGGACCCTGGCGGCGGCATCGCCGTGAAGCGGTTGGGCGTCGATCTCAGCCACGGAGCGACCCCCCGATCTTCGTCAGCTCGGCCTCGATCGCGGCCCGCTGGGCGACCACCTCATCGTCGGTGAGCGTGCGGTCGTCGGCGCGGAACTCGAGCCGCAAGGCGATGCTCTTCTTGCCCTCGCCGAGCTGCTCGCCCTCATAGAGGTCGAAGACCTCGGCCGCGTGCAACAGCTCGCCAGCCGCGGAGAGCACGGTCTCGCGCAGCCGAGCGGCCGCGACCTCGGTCGGCACGACAACCGCAAGGTCTTGGTAGACGGCGGGGAAAGTCGTCACGTCCTCGAAGACCTCGTCACCCGCGGGAGATGCGGCGACGAGCGCCGCCAGATCGATTTCGAAGGCAACCGCCGTCTCGAGGTCCCAGGCCCGGCAGACAAGCGGGTGCAGCTCGCCGATCCAGCCCGCCGGCTCGCCCGCGACGCCGACCCGTGCGGATCGACCAGGGTGAAGGAACGGCTCCTCGGCCGACTCGAACGAGAGCCCGGTGCCGAGCAGGCCGGCCAAGCCTTCCAGCGCGCCCTTGAGGGCGAAGAAGTCGGCGGGTTCGCCGGCGTCGCGCCACGACTTGGCCGCGAGCGGACCCACCGCGAGGCAGCCGAACCGGTGCGGCTCGGTCACAGGCGCTGCTCGCTCACCCGGGAACTGACCTCCAAGCGGCCCGTCGCCGACGCCTGATCCCGGCAGGTAGACCCGACCGGACTCGAAGAGGGCGACGCGATCGCTAGCGCGAGCGAGGTTGCGCTGGGCGATGTCGAGCAGCGAACCGAGCAGGGTCATCCGCATCACCGACTGGTCCTCGGAGAGGGGGTTGGCAAGCACGACGCCGTTGGCGCGCGGGTCGTCGGCGGGGATCCGCAACCTCCCGGGCTCACCCGGGTCGGTGAAGCTCCAGCCAACGACCTCGTCGAAGCCGAGGTCCCGCATCGCGTCCTCGGCGCGCCGCCGCACTCGCTGCTCGCGGGTCAAGCCGCCGACCCGGCCGGCGACCGCCGGCAACGTGCTCGGCAGGTGCGCGTCGAGGCCGTGGACCCGCCCGACCTCCTCGATCAGGTCGACCTCGCGACTGACGTCGTAGTGGCGGTCGGGCGGCACCGTGACCTCGAGGTCCTCGCCCCTAGCCTCGACGCCGAAGCCAAGCCGCTCCAGGTAGGCGACCTGGTCGGCCTGCGCGATCGACATCCCCAGCAGGCCCTCGACCCGCTCGCCGCGCAGGACCAGTTGTCGAGGCTCCGGGATATCGGCGGCGACGTCGATCGTCCCCGGCACCAACCTCGCGCCGCAGAGCTCGACCATCAACCGCGAGGCGATCCGCTGCGCCCGCAGGCAGAGTTCGGGGTGGAGCTGCTTCTCGAAGCGCGAGGAGGCCTCGGAACGCAGCGAGAGGATGCGCGAGGTGCGGAGGATGTTGGTCCCGTTCCAGGTCGCCACCTCGAGCAGGACGCTGGTCGTCTGCTCAGAGACCTCGGAGGCCTGCCCGCCCATGATCCCGGCGATGCCGGAAGGGCCGTTGCGGTCGCAAACCAGCACGGTCTCGGCGTCGAAGGTCCGCTCGACGTCGTCGAGGGTCTTCATCTTCTCGCCCTCCGACGCGGCACGGATCGTCAGCGCGCCGTCGGGGACCTTGTCGAGGTCAAAGGCGTGCAGCGGCTGCGCGGTCAGCAGCATCACGTAGTTGGTGATGTCGACGACGTTGTTGATCGGCCGCTGGCCGGCCGCGGTCAGACGCGCCTGCAGCCAGGCGGGCGAGGGCGCGATCGTGACGTCGGTGAAGACGCGGGCGGTGAAGCGCGGGCAGAGATCTGGAACCTCGACCGCGACCGAGGCGTAGTCGCTGACGTCGCCCTCGCGCTCGGCGGGCGCGTCCTCCGTCCAGGGCTCTGAGCTCAGCGGCGCGGCGCTGATCGCGTGCACCTCGCGGGCGACGCCGAAGACGCCGAAGCAGTCGACCCGGTTCGGCGTCACCTCCAGCTCCAGCACCGGCTCGGCGATCGGCAACACCTCGGAGAGCGGCGTGCCGGCGACGAGCCCGTCGTCCTCGAGCACGAGGATTCCGGGCGGCCCCTCCCCCAGCTCGAGCTCCGAGGAGGCGCAGATCATTCCCGCCGATTCGACCCCGCGCAGCTTCGCCTTGCCGATCTTGTGACCCCCGGGCAGCGTCGCTCCCGGCAGCGCCACCGGAACCGTCTGCCCCGCGGCAACGTTCGGGGCGCCGCAGACGATCGTGCGCTCGCCATCGCCGGTGTCGACCGTGCAGACGCGCAGCCGGTCCGCGTTGGGGTGCGGCTCGGCGCTCAGCACCTTGCCGACGACGAAGCCCTCCGCCGACGGCGGCCCGACCGCGCCGACCCGCTCGACCTCGGTCCCGGTCATCGCCAGCCGCTCGGCCAGCTCTCCCGGCTCGACACCCGGGTCGCAGTACTCGCGCAGCCATGAGTACGGCACCCTCATGAGAACTGCTCCAGCACCCGCACGTCGTTGTCGAAGAAACGCCGCAGGTCGGGCACGCCGTGGCGCAGCATCGCGATCCGCTCGACCCCCATGCCGAAGGCGAAGCCCTGCACCTTCTCGGGGTCGTAGCCGTTTGACTCGACGAAGCCGAGCACGTTGGGATCGACCATGCCGGCGCCGCCGACCTCGATCCAGCCGATCCCCTTGCAGAGGTTGCAACGGGCGCCGTCGCTCAGAGCGCCCGTGCCCTCGCACTGGAAGCAGGAGACGTCGAACTCGACGCTGGGCTCGGTGAAGGGGAAGAAGTGCGGCCGCATGCGCGCCTCGCGATTGCCGCCGAAGATCGCCCGCAGCATCTCGTCGAGAGTGCCCTGCAGGTCGGCGAGCGTGATCCCCTCGCCGATCGCCAGGCCCTCGACCTGGTGGAACATCGGGCTGTGGGTGGCGTCAGAGTCGCGCCGGTAGACCTTGCCGGGGGCGATCATAAAGATCGGCGGCGGCTGTGCCTCCATGCTCCGCACCTGCACCGGCGAGGTATGGGTGCGCAACAGCACCTCGGGGTCGGACTGGACGTAGAAGGTGTCCTGAAGCATCCGCGCCGGGTGCCCGGGTGGGTGATTGAGCGCGGTGAAGTTGTAGTAGTCGTGCTCGACCTCGGGCCCCTCCATCACCCGGTAGCCGAGGCCGACCATCACGTCCTCGATCTGGCGCGTGGTGCGGGTGATCAGGTGGATGTGCCCGGCCGGCCGGGCCGGAGCGCCGGGCAGCGTCACGTCGACCCGGTCTGCGGTGAGCTGCGATTCAAGCTCGCCGGCGTCGAGCGTCTCCGCCCGCGACTCGAGCAGCGCCTCCAGCTCCTTGCGCGCCTTGTTGGCGCCGCCGCCGACCTTGCCCCGTTCCTCCGCCGGCAACTCGGCGATCCCGCGCAGGACCGTGGTCAGCTCCGCCTTCCGGCCGAGGTAGCGGACCCGCAGCTCCTCCAGCTCCGCCGTTCCCGCCGCGGCCTCGATCGCCGCGGCAGCCTCGACCCTGATCTCCTCGATCCGCTCAAGCATTGGAAGGGTCCTCTGGCATGGCGAGCGACGATATCCGCTCGGCGCAGATCGCAGCCACGGCGGCGACGTTGAGCGACTCGGCGCCGCCGGAACGGAGGGGGACCGTGACCTCGGTCTCGCACTCGGCGAGCACCTCTTGCGGCAGTCCCTCGCGCTCGGCGCCGAGGCAAAGCGTCGCCGCGCCGGCAAGCGCCGCCGGGCCCTCGCCTCCGTGTGCGACGAGGGCAACGCGCGGCGCCGGCGTCTCGGCAACCTCCGCCCGGGCGACCGCCTGGCCGAAGATCGAGCCCATGCTCGCCCGCACCGCCTTCGGCGAGAAGGGATCGGCGCAGCCGGGGCCAAGCACCACGGGGCCGTCGAGCAGAGCGTGAACGGTGCGGATGATCGTGCCGACGTTGCCGGGGTCGCCGACCCCATGCAGGTAGAGACAGGGCGAGCCGCCGGGCTCGGCCCAGCGCTGGGGCCAGACGGCGATCGCCCGCGTCCCGGAGCCGAGGATCGATACCGCGGCCAGCAGCTCGGGGTCGACCTCCTCGCCACCCAGCCCACTGCCCGCCGCGCTAAGCAGGAAGCGCGGCTCGGCGCCGGCCGCGAGTCCGGCCTCAATCAGATCCTCGCCCTCGGTGACGAAAGCGCCCTCGCGCTCGCGATGCTTGCGCTCCCGCAGCTTGCGAACCAGCTTCAGCTTCTCGTTTTGTGGGCTTTCGATCATCGGATGGCGTGCGGTCGGTTGTGTCTTCTTGTCTCGGGTTTCTTCTCCTGAAACGAAAAAGCGGGCCGTAAAGACGGCCCGCCCGGGAAACTGGAGTGCTTGGCTGCGACTAGGCGGCCGCACCCTCCCGGGCTAGCTCCACAAATCGGCGGAAGGCCTCGCGGTCGCTGACCGCGATCTCGGCGAGCATCTTGCGGTTGACCTCGACCCCGGCCCCGTTGAGGCCGTGGATCAGTTCGGAGTAGCTCATGCCCTCCAGCCGCGCTGCGGCGTTGATGCGGGTGATCCAGAGCCGGCGGAACTCGCGCTTGCGGTTGCGCCGGTCACGGTAGGCGTACATCCCCGACCGCTGCACCTGCTCTTTGGCGAAACGGTACGAGGAGTGCTTGCGGCCGAAATAGCCTTTCGCTTCCTTAAGGACTTTGCGGCGCTTCTTGCGCGCGTGGACAGACCGCTTGACCCGGCTCACTTGCCGCCTCCGAGCAGCTTGCGCACCGTCTTGGTGTCAGACGGAGCGATCTCCACCGGCCGTGCCATCCGCCGCTTACGCTTCGGCGACTTCTTCTCGAGGATGTGGCTCGAGTAGGCGCGCCGACCGCGCAGCTTGCCCGTCGCGGTCTTGCGGAAGCGCTTCTTGGCGCCGGAATGAGTTTTCATCTTGGGCATCGGGTTCGCTATTGAAGCAGACGCGCGCGCCTGAGTGCTCGCTCTGTTGCAGGTGGAAGACGGAGCGCAGGGTACTGTGGCGCCCGATGCGCATCGTCTACGTGGTCGGGACGCGGCCAAACTTCGTCAAGACAGCGCCGGTGATCGGCGCTCTGCGGGCGCGACTGCCCGAGGGCCGGCACGCGATCGTCCACACCGGCCAGCACTACGACCGGCTGATGTCGGAGGTCTTCCTCGAGGAGTTGGGGGTGCCGGCGCCCGACCACATGCTCGAGGTCGGCTCGGGCAGCCACGCGCAGCAGACGGCGCGAGTGATGGAGCGCCTGGAGCCGGTGCTGGTGGAGGAGCGACCCGACCTGGTGATCGTCCCCGGCGACGTCAACTCAACCGCGGCAGCGACTTTGACCGCAGCAAAGATGCAGATCCCAGTGGCGCATATCGAGGCGGGTCTGCGCAGCTTCGATCGCACGATGCCCGAGGAGCTGAACCGGGTCGTCACCGACCAGCTCTCCGACCAGCTCTTCATCCACAGCCCCGAGGCCAACGACAACCTGCACGCCGAGGGCATCCCAGCAGAGCGGATCCACCTGGTCGGCAACACGATGATCGACACGCTCGTCGCCCTCGAAGATCGCTTCCGCGCGGCAGGCAGCGCCGGCCAACTCGGAGTCGAGCCGGGCAAATACGTCCTTGTCACCCTCCACCGCCCCGCGCTTGTCGATGGCCCGCTGCTGGCGGAGACGATCGAGCGGCTTGCCGCACTGGCGCAAGAGATGCCGGTCGTCTTCCCAGTCCACCCGCGCACCCGAGCGATGATGGAGGCGATCGCCTCCGAGCACCCGGGCCTGCTCCTCTGCGACCCGCTCGGCTACATCGACTTCCTCTCCCTCCTCGCCGACGCCGGCGCCGTCCTAACCGACTCCGGCGGCATCCAAGAGGAGACGACCTACCTCGGCATCCCCTGCTTCACGCTCCGCGACAACACAGAGCGCCCAATCACCATCACCGCCGGCACAAACACCCTGCTAGGCCTCGATCCAACTGCGATCTCCCAGATCCCGGCTGCGCTAGCGCAGCGCCCATCGGAGCGGCCGGAACCGCCGCCGCTCTGGGACGGACGAGCCGCGGAGCGGATCGCCGACGTAGTAGTGGGGCTGGAAGAGAGCTAAGCCGCTGCTGCGTCGTCGCCGGGCGAATCCTCGGCGGCGTTCTCGTCGGCGGACTCGTCCTCAACAGCAGGCGTCTCCTCGGCAGCCGGTGCCGGTGTCTCCTCGGACGCAGGAGCGTCCTCGACCACCGGCGCGTCCTCCCTTGCCGGTGCCTCCTCAGTCGTGGCAGTCTCCTCGGAGGCCGGTGTCTCGGTCGTGGCTGGCGTTGCCTCGTCACCCGGGGTCTCCTCGCCCTCGGCGTCGACTTTGGCCGCCTCTTTGCCGGGCGCCAGCAACATGCTCATGTTGCGGCCTTCCTGCAGTGGCTGGGACTCGATCACGGCAAGGCCGTCAAGGTCCTCGTAGAGGCGTTGCAGTAGCGCCCTACCCCGCTCCGGGTGCGCCTGCTCGCGACCGCGGAACATGATCGTCACCTTGACCTTGTCCTGGTGGCGCAGGAAGCGCGCGACGTGACCCATCTTGGTCTCGTAATCGTGCTGGGCGATCTTCGGCCGCAGCTTGATCTCGCGGATGTTGACCTGCTGCTGGTGCTTGCGAGCCTGCTTCTGCTTCTGCTCCTGCTCGTACTTGTACTTCGAGTAGTCGAGCAGGCGGGTGACCGGCGGCTTCGAGCCCGGGGCGACCTCGACCAGGTCGAGGTCGGCGTCCTGGGCACGTTTGAGCGCCTCGTCGATGTCGACGATCCCGAGCTGCTCCCCCTCGGCCCCGATCAGGCGCACTTTGGGGACGCGGATCCGCTCGTTGATCCGGGTCGTATCGCGCTCTGGTGGGCGCCGGTCGAACCTACGCGGGACCGGCACTATCTAAGTGAGGTGTGGAGCTTCAAGCGGACGAGAGGTAGGGAGGCAGGCACGGGACGCTCAGCGGCGCGGGGTGTTTGGGGTGCCTGCGATCAAGTGTCCGGAGTATAGACAGAGGATGCGAAGTGGCAAGGCCTGGCTCAGGAAGGCACGCTCTCGGCGTTGACACGGGCGGCGAAGTCGACGACCGGCATCGCTCCCAGCTCGCCGTCTGAGTGCGAGCGAACAGCGACTCCCCCAGACTCCTGCTCGCGATCGCCGACGACGAGCATGTAGGGGTAGCGGCCGAGCTCGGCGTCGCGGATCTTCTTGCCGACCGACTCGGAGCGATCGTCGGACTCAACCCGCACCCCCGCTTCGCGCAGCTCAGTGAGGACCCGCCCCGCGTACTCGTTGTGCTTGTCGGAGACCGGCAGAACGATCGCCTGCACCGGCGCCAGCCAGACCGGGAAGCGGCCGGCGTAGTGCTCGATCAGGATCCCGGCGAAGCGCTCCATCGAGCCGAGCAGGGCGCGGTGGATCATCACCGGGCGGTGCGCCCCGTCATCGGCGCCGACGTAGCTGAGGTCGAAGCGCTCGGGCATCTGGAAGTCGAGTTGGCAGGTGCCGCATTGCCAGGAGCGGCCGAGCGCGTCGGTGACGTGGAAGTCGATCTTCGGCCCGTAGAAGGCGCCGTCGCCGGGGTTGAGCTCGTACTCGCGCCCCTGGCGGTCGAGCGCCTCGGTCAGCGCCGCCTCGGCCTTCGCCCACTGCTCCTCGGAGCCCATTGACTTCTCCGGCCGGGTCGAGAGCTCGACCTTGACGTCCTCGAAGCCGAAGCGGGCGTAGAGCTCGTCGATCGCCTCGCAGATGTCCGCCACCTCGTCGGCGATCTGCTCCTCGGTGCAGTAGACGTGAGCGTCGTCCTGAGTGAAGGCGCGCACCCGCAGCAGCCCGTGCAGGACGCCCTCGCGCTCGTTGCGCGAGACGCGGCCGAACTCGGCCAGGCGCAGCGGCAGCTCGCGGTAAGAGTGGCGTTCGGAGTCGAAGACGAGGCAGGCGCCGGGGCAGTTCATCGGTCGCAGCGCCAGGCGCTTCTCGTCGGACTGCATGAAGTACATGTCGTCGCGGTAGTTGTCCCAGTGCCCGGAGCGGTGCCAGAGCTCCTCGTCGAGGACCTGCGGAGTGGCGATCTCCTTGTAGCCGCGCTTGCGCAGCTGGGCCTGGACCTCCCCCTCGATCAGGTGCAGCAGCGTCGTCCCATTGGGCAGCCAGAAGGGCATCCCGGGCGCCTCCTCGCGCAACATGAAGATGCCGAGCTGGGGGCCGAGGCGGCGGTGGTCGCGCTTCTTCGCCTGCTCGATCAGCTCGAGGTGCTTGTTCAGATCCTTCTTGGAGAAGAAGGCGGTGCCGTAGATCCGGGTCAGCATCTGGCGCTTCTCGTCGCCGCGCCAGTAGGCACCGGCGAGCGAGCTCAGCTTGATCGCCTTGATCCGGCCGGTCGAGGGGCCATGAGGGCCGCGACAGAGGTCCTCGAAGGGGCCGTTGCGGTAGAGGGAGACCGTCTCGACGCCTTCGTTCGCGACCAGGTCGTCGATCAGCTCGACCTTGTAACCCTCGTCCTGGGCCTTGAAGATCTCGCGCGCCTCGGCGACCGGCACGTCGCGGCGCTCGAATGCCTCGTCGGCCTCGATGTGGGCGCGCATCGCCGCCTCGATCTTCTCCAGATCGGCGTCGGTCACCTTGACCTCGTCCGGGAAGTCGAAGTCGTAGTAGAAGCCGTTTTCAATCGCCGGCCCGATCGTCACCTTGGTGCCGGGGTAGAGCTCCTGGACCGCCTCGGCCATTACGTGGGCGGCGTCGTGGCGAATCAGGTCAAGCGCCTCGGGGTCACGATCGGTGAGGATCGCGATCTCGGCGCCGTCGGGAAGCGAGGCGGAGAGATCGCGCAACTCGCCGTCGATACGAATCGCCAGCGCAGCCTTGGCCAAGCCGGGCCCGATGGCCGCAGCGGCGTCAGCGCCAGAAGCGCCATCGGCCAACTCCAGCGGCGTCCCATCCGGGAGCTTGACCGTGATCTTTTGAGTGGCGGCCTCGATCCGGCCATGCTACCCACGCCCCATTTCCGCTGACTTCGTCTTTTTGGGGGCTATTGGACTACTAAGGGCGAAGTCAGCGATCTTCAGGTCTGGGTCGGCTACCTGGGCGCGCCCTGGCGGGCTTGGCGGACAGCTATTAGCGGACAGGGGCTGCGGCCGTGGACCGGGGCCCGTCGTTCCCAGAGGACGTATGGGTCGGCTACGCGCTTTACGCGCAGGCCCGGGAACGGCGGCTGGCTGGGGGCGACCTCGGCGACGACGAAGCGGACGCCGGGCGGCGGCTCGTCCCCGACTTCGTCGGTCGCATCGATACAGACGCGGCCGCCGCGCATCTCCCAGGTGACATAGGGGACGCCGTGTTCGTCTTCGAGCAGGTGGCGCGAGGCGATCACGAGTGTCGGCCCTTCCCCGACTTCGGAGCGCAAGCTGGTCAGCGCCGGCGAGTAGGAGCTCGGTCCGACCGGGGCGTTGGCGAGCACCAGCAGCGAACAGCCCGCCGCCGCCGCGAGGTACAGCCAGGCAACCGGCCGGCGCAGCAGCGGCAGGACGATGACCAGGGCGGCCAGCGGCGCGCCGATCTCGATTGCCTTGGCGGCCGTGTAGGGAGTGCCGCCGATCCTCGCCACCGCATAGGCGAGCGCGGCGGCGGCGAGCCCTGCGATCAAGGCGGTCTCGCGTCGCCGCCAGCAGAGCACCAGGCCGTAGAGGAGCAGGATCGAGGCGTAGGCAGCGCCGAGGAAGTAGCCGAGAGCGGGCACCGCGCCATCACCGGGCGAGAGGCGGAAGTCGCCCGACGGCCAGATGCCAAGCGCCTCGAAGGGCGAGATCTGACCGAAGAGGTTGCCGAGGCCGGGGCCGTTGGGGTCGAAGGTCTCGAACGAGTGAAAATCGATCATCCGGCCGATCTCTGGGGCGATCAGGACTAGGAAGAGAAGGGACGCGTAGAGGACCGGGCGCCAGGCGGCGGGGCCTGTCGCGGATGCGGGGGGGCCTGCGGGCGGGGGCTTCGCCTCCGTTCTCGGCCCCCCCGCATCCGCGCCACCCGCCGACTGACCGAACCGGCTCAGGACGAGTTCCGCCACTGCCCAGATTGCCGCCGCAGCGATCAGCCAGATGAGGCCCGGGAAGCTGTAGGTGTAGACGGAGCCGGCCGCCAGGATGGCTGCCGGGACGAAGCGCAGTGGTAGTTCGCGCCAGGCGGGATTCCGGGTGGACTCGCGCAGGGCGAGGACGAAGGCGAGGAAGAAGAGGGCCTGGATCGTCTCCTTGAAGGAGCCCTGGGCGAAGTAGGAGGCGACCATGTAGGTGAGGCCCACGACCAGGGCTGCGGGGATTCGGAGAAGCGGAGGCTGGTCGCGGAAAGCCGTTAGGGCCGTGAGCGATGCGAGCACGGCTACGGCGACCGTCAGGCCGGTGAAGCCCTGGACGATGCTGATCCCCAGGCCCTTGGTCAGGGCGACGGCGATCGAGTGGGGACCGAGCGGATATCCCTGGTGCAGAAGCTGAGACCCCTGCCCATGAGCGAGGCGGTCCGCCGCCAGCAGGTGCTGGGACATGTCCGGGTTGAAGCTGGTGCCGAGGATGCCGAAGTGGCCTTCGGCCGCGAAGGGCAGCGCGGTCGCCGCGAGTGCAAAGAGGGCGACGGGCCATCCGGCGCGCAGAGCCCCTCCCCCGTCCTCCAGCCGTTTCCAGAGGTAAAGAACAGAGACGACGAAAAGCGCAAGGACGACAAGCGCGGAAATGGTCCCGTCGCCGGGCAGCCGCACCGTCCCCCAACAGATCGCGCAGAGCAGAGCCAAGCCAACCGCCGGCGCCAGCCACGACCATTGCCGCGCCCCACAGAGCGCGATCGCCGCCTGGCCGATCGCCAGCGAGGCGAGGCAAACGACCAGCACGGCTGCATAGGTCCCGACCACGAGGCCGCGAGCCTAGACTGCGGGCATGGCGTATGTACCGCCAGCCCGTCATCTGCTGCGCGCAAGGGACCTCGCCGACGCTCGCTACTTCGAGCCGCTGGGGGTCGATGACCTGGCCGCCGCCGCGGGACTCTCGCGGGCGCACTTCAGCCGTGAGTTCCGCCGCGCCTTCGGCGAGTCGCCGCACGCTTACCTGCTGACCCGGAGGCTGGAGCGGGCGGCAGCGATGCTGCGCACGACCGACCGCTCGGTCGCCGACATCTGCCTCTCGGTCGGACTGCAGAGCATCGGCTCCTTCACGACCAGCTTCAGCCGCGCCTACGGTCGCTCGCCGACGGCGTACCGCGCTGCCCATCCGCCAGCCTCTCAGGGCGCGCTGGTGCCCGGCTGCTTGGTCCGCGCTTACGCCCGCCCACAACACCGCACGTTTCGAGAAGACAGCGCGCCGGCTCGCACCTAGCATCGCTGGCGACCTTTCAGTCCTCGAACGAAGGAGACAACGATGATCAAAATCGCCAACGCACAGCTATGGGTGCACGACCAGGAGGAGGCGCTCGCCTTCTACACCGAGAAGGTCGGCATGGAGGTCCGTGCCGACGTGACGCTGGCCGAGATGGGCGACTTCCGCTGGCTCACGGTCGGGCCGGCCGGGCAGGACGATGTCTCGATCGTGCTGATGGCTATCCCCGGCCCGCCGGTCATGGACCCCGACACCGCCGACCAGGTCAGCGCCTTGATGGCGAAGGGCTTTGCGGGAACCGTGTTCCTCACCACCGACGACTGCCAAGCCTCCTACGAGGAGCTGCAGGCGCGCGGGGTCGAGTTCACCGAAGCGCCCGAAGAGCGTCCGTACGGGATCGACTCGGGCTTCCGCGACCCCTCGGGCAACAGCCTGCGCCTCACCGAGGTCAAGCTTCCGGCCGGGGTTTGAGGCGCGGGCCGCGAACGCTCGCCGGACCGGGTGATGGGCGCTACTGGGCTCGAACCAGTGACCTCCAGCTTGTCGAGCTGGCGCTCTCCCAACTGAGCTAAGCGCCCGGGGGACCTGAATCTAGCAGCGGCGCGTAGGCCGACGACGCCTGCGCGCCACGTCTCAAGCCTGCCGCTGCACGTGCCGATGCAATGGGTGCAACTTTTCAACTAACGCGGTGTTTCTTGATGCAGCGACCGATTAAGGCTTGAGGACTGACGAGCCAGGGAAACAAAGTCTCGCTGGTGGCACGTCCTTCGGAATCAAAGGGCCCCTCACGGGGCCCTTTTCCGTTCAGCTGAAGACCTGGACAGCGGCGGCGCGCCCGCGCTTTCCGGTATTAGCCGAATATAGGACTCTTCGCATGCAAAGCGCGCCGCCTTGCATGCGTTTCCTTAGCGTGACCGCAATGAGCGAGCATAGGCAGCTTCTGGTTGGGCTCCGATCGCCGCAAACGGCCCAGCCGGACCGGGGCGTTGCCGAGGACGAGGGCTCCGCGGAGAAGCGCTGGGGCCTGCGGCTGCCGTCACTTCGAAGCCGGCCGGTGCTGGCGCACCCGCTTGACAAGGCCGCCCGCGAAGAGCGTGCGGAGGAGAGGGAGCGGGAAAGGCAGTTGACCGCCGTCGCCGAGGCCGAGCAGGCCTTCTTCCAGACGCCGGCTGGACGCGCCCGGCTCGCCTACAAGCGAGGGCATCGCCTCTTCCAGTACGAACTCGAGATCAACGAACTCGCCCCCACCGTCGTCCCGGGCTATGTCGGCGCACCCGCCCTGGTGACCACCGATCCGGTCGACATCCTCAACTCGGTGACCGTCGAGGGCTGGAAGCTGGTCACCGGCAAGTTCATCCATTCCGAACTGCGGAACGGAGCCGTCGGCTGCTACCTCTTCAAGCGCTCGCAGAAACGGCACATGGCGATGAACAACCCTTGGCAGGATCCGCGCATCATCGGCTGAGCCCGCTGTCCGACTCAGGAGTGGTCGTAAGGCACGTGCCAGCGGCGCGGCGCGAGTAGGGCATCGACCGGCTCGGGTCCCCATGAGTCCGGCTCATAAGGCCGCAGCGGCGAGGGTTCGCGCACGACCGGGTCAGCGATCTCCCAGACGCGCTCAATCGCCTCCGAGGTGGTGAAGAGCGTGCGGTCGCCGACCATGACGTCGTGGATCAGCCGCTCGTAGGCGTCAAGCGCCTGCTCTGGACCACCAAAGCTGTCGGCGTAACTGAAGTGCATGTGGCCTTCGCCCAGTTGCAGCGCCGGCCCGGGGACCTTGGCGAGGAACGAGGCTTCGATGCTGCCGGGGTCCCCCAGCTCAAAGGTCAGGTGATCGTGACCGAACGCCTCGGCGATCTGAGTGCAATCGAGCGGGAACATCCGCCGAGGCGGCTGGGCGAAGGCGACCGTGAGCACGTGATGGTCCTCCGCCATGCGCTTGCCCGAGCGCAGGTAGAAGGGAACGCCCTCCCATCGCCAGTTGTCGACGAAGGCCCGCAGGGCGACGAAGGTCTCGGTGTCGGAATCCGCCGCGACCCCCTCCTCGTCGCGATAGCCGGCGTACTGGCCGCGCACCACGTCGCCGGACGCGAGCGGCTTCATTGAGTCAAAAACCTTGCCGCGCTCGGCCATCAGCGCCTTCGCGTTGAGCGAGGTCGGCGGCTCCATCGCGATGAAGCTGAGCACCTGGAAGAGGTGGGTGACGACCATGTCGCGGAAGGCGCCGGTTTCCTCGTAGAAGCTTCCCCTCATCCCGATCGAGAGCGTCTCCGGAACGTCGATCTGGATGTGATCGATGTGGTTGCGGTTCCAAACCGGCTCGAACATCCCGTTGGCGAAGCGCATCGCCAGCAGGTTCTGCACCGCCTCGCGGCCGAGGTAGTGATCGATGCGGAAGACCTGCTCCTCTTTGAAGACCGAATGGACCAGCGAGTCGAGCTCCCGCGCTGATGCAAGGTCGCGGCCGAACGGCTTCTCCATGATCACCCGGGCGTCCTCGCCGAGACCAAGCCGGCCAAGGCCCTCGATCACCCCCGCGTAGGCGGCCGGCGGCAGCGAGAGGTAGTGCAGGAGCTGGGCATCGTCCGCCAGCTCGTTCCTTGCCTTCGTAACGGCATCGCCCAGGTCCTCGAAGCCGTCGCCGAGCGCCGTGGTGCGCAGACTCGCCACGAAGCGATCCAACGAGTCGCCGGGCTCCGGCCTGCGTCCGGAGTCACACACGGCGTCCCGGACTAGCGCGACGAACTTGCCCTCGTCCAAACCACTCCGCGAGGCGCCGATCAGGACAAAGCGCTCCGGCATCAACCCCGCCTCGAAGAGATGGAAGATCCCCGGCAGCAGCTTCCGCCGCGCCAGATCCCCCGTCGCCCCGAAGAGCACAATCACCTGATCGCGCGGAATCGTGGGTGACGACGCCTCCCGCGGCGCATCTGCGACGTTTACCGCCATCGCCCCAGCCTTGCAGAACTGGGGCGCGGGCTCAGGCTCAATAAGCGTGCTGACGGTCGCTCACGCGGCTGGCCTCGAACCCATGACCGCTTTCATTGTCGACGCAGGTAATGCCGCGAGGTTCGCTGGACAGTGGCACCGCGCAGGTGACCGTACCGGCACTAACGGTGCCGCCATAAGGCACAAGTTCTCCCGCACTCTCCGGTAGCGAGGCGCCGGACTCGATCTGCCCGGCTTGTCCGTCGTCAAAAACAAACGTGGTGCTGATCGAGTCCACCGAGCAGAGCGCACCGTTGGAGAGAATCTCGCAGGAAACATTCCCGCTGGGCGCGTGGAAGGTGCGCAGGACCGCCGATCCACTGGGCGCCGAAGAGGTCGTTTCCACGCCCGAGTCGCGTTCAACGACAACTGTCGAGTCCTTGTGCTTGGCCTGCCTCTTCAAGCCTCGGACCTGCTTCTGCAAGCTGTCGATGCGGTCTTTTTCGCGCGCAGCTTCTTCACCCTGCCTCTTTGCGGCTTCGAGTTGGGCTTCCGATGGGGCGTTCGAACTTGACCCACCACAGCCGGCAAGTGCGATCAGCCCAATCGCCATCGACAATGCAATCAACGGCGTTGTAAAGCGCGCCCTAGACATGGTTCCTCCCATAGCGGTCAGTAATTGAGTCGCTCGCTAGGAGCGAGAGGCGCCCACCGGAATCGAACCGGTGTAAACGGCTTTGCAGGCCGCTGCGTAACCACTCCGCCAGGGCGCCAAGATGGCTTTATAAAGCCAAATTCAGGCGGTTTTACCTCGATTTCCTGAATCGTTTTTTGGCAGTCACTGCCAAAACTCCCGGTCGGTCGTCGGCAGGACGCCCATGCGAGGGCCCGCTTGAATTCCCCAAGATAGACGGCCTCGAGGTTCCAGGGCAGCTCCATTGGCTTTGCGTAGCGGCTTGGCGGTGAAGCGCACGCCGCGCCCGGAGTCGCCAGGAGTCGGCTGCGCGGTTGCACAGGTGGTCGCCATGAGCATGCAAGCATCTGCGCACTTCGCTCATTGCCTGCTGGCTTCGAGGCCACTTCGTCGGCTTGCGTACAGGCTTAAAGAGCAGCGCGCGCGTCGTACCCGGGCTCCCGCTCTCCGTTACCGAAGGGTTGTTGCCGGCACGCAAGCATCTGCGCACCTTGGGCGGCAATCGTGCGCCGGTAGCCAACCCTCTCCTCTGTCAAGCCACGGGCCGCCATTACCCCACTCCTCTCCTTGCCTGATTGATCCGACGGTCGCTCGACGAGCTTGCCCTGGAAGCTAGACCGACCCAGGCGCAAGGTCGCCCAGCTCACCCTCGAGAAGCTCGGCGCCGACGATCCTCTCGCTCGCCTTCACATGGCTCAAACGTCGTTCGGCGTCGGCACGCCGAATCAGGTCACTGCACCTCGATTCACCGGATAAAAGCCCGAGCGCCCTTTCTCTCCCTCGCCGACGAACTCGTGCACGACGGCCTCGTCACGAATGGCGTCCGGAGGGTCGATGTTCTCGATGATGATCGTCTGGGCTCCGGCGCCGAGGGTCGCCAGCGAATGCAGAAGCGCCGGGTGTACCTCAGCAGTTAGCTCGGGATCATCGACGTGATCGACCGTCCCTCTATATGGGGTCAACGGTGAGTCGATGATCACGAAGCCTGAGTGGGGCGTACCGGCCGAGAGGCAGTGGGACATGAGGCCTACCGTGAATCCCGTGTGGGTGATCGCCCGTGCTCCCTTGCCGAAGGCACTCCGTGCCTTGCCATCGATGACCAGGTCGTCGGTTTTGATGTCGAAGGTGAGGTCCGAATTGACTGGGAACTTCCACTTCACCAGCAACCCCCTGATCTCGGAGCCCAGCTTGACCAGAGACGGCGCGTCCTGCTCGGGCCTGAAGCGCTCGATGGGCTGGTGGGCGATGACGTCGGCCTCTTGTCTCGCGGCGAGATAGCGGTCGAGCTCCCGGAAACGCAGGAGCTGGTCCTCGAGGACTCGGCGCCTCTCCGTTATCTCCCCAACTCGCTTCCGCGCCGACTGTGCCGAAGGGTTTGCGACTTCCTCGATTTCACGATCCAGACGAGCGGCGCGCTCTCGGGCCGTCTTCGCGTTCGCAACTCCGAGAGCTTCTTCGGCCTCGGCATCCACCATCGCGTCCTTCAGGTCCTCCATCCGCGGGGCAAGCTTCTGGATCTCTGCCCGCGCCGATTTCTCGATCTTTCGGTAGTCCGCAGACTCCGGGTGGCAATCCCCTTCGGAGCCGCCCTCGATCGGACGGCCGCAAGTCGGGCAATGTGAAGCTGCGATTTGTTGGAAGAAGTGCCCCCCCTCGACGACGAACTCGAGGCGTTTGACGTCGGCGCCGTAGTGCCTGCTTAGAAGTGCGAACCTACCCTGTAGGTCTCTGCTGGCCTGGGCCTTTCGCTCGGCTTCCTGAACCTCGACGAGCGCCCGGTTGCGCGCGCCCATGAACTCCCGGGCGCGCTGCCCGCTCCTGCTGACGACCTCGGAGACCTCGGCCAGCTCCTGCTCGAGCCTCCTCAGCTCCGACTCGAGCTCCCCGCGGCGAACCTCTCCCTCACCGATCTCACCACGGAGGTCCTCGATCATCGGATCGAGGACCAGAAGGCGCTGACCGGCCGTCTCGCGTCGTTCATGGGCGCGCCTTATGCCTTCGACTTCCTCCAGCGTCGGGGCTTTCCCGGTCATCACGATCCCGAAGATGGACCGGTTGGCGGTGTGCTGCGTGGGCTGGGAAGAAAGGATCGGCGAACCCGGGCTGATCACGGCCGCCTCGTCAACCAAGATCATCGGCGCGAAAGTGCGGAAGCTGAGGCGTTGATGCTCACCGCGTTGATTGCGTACCACCGGTACGCCCACATCGAAACCGCTTCGCTCCAGCAGCCAGTTAGAGAGCGTTTCTGTGGCGTTCTTGGCCACCTTAAGGGTGGCTTTGACCGTTTCGCCATCCTCACCGTTCCAGTCGTCGAAGCCACCCTCATAGATGGTCGCGTTGTCGGGATCGGAGAAACGTCTCGCCAGCACGTAGGAGCTAGCGTCGGCCACGACCTCGATCGAGACCAGGTCGTAGCCTTTTCGCTCCGGGATTTTCTTAGGGAGTGATTCGGCTCCCAGCGCGAAGTCGAGACATTCGACGATGTGGGTCTTCCCCGTGTCGGACTTCCCCGTTATCAGCGTCAGGCCCGGCCCGAACTCGATCTCGGCGTCCACTCGGTCCACACCAGAGACGCGCAGCGCTTGGATCTGCAGCCTAGACATCCGGGGTCTTCCCGAGCTGCGGCTGAACGTCCTCGATCAGCTCTTCCTCCCAGTCGCCGAGGTTCTCCCTCACGAACTCGAGGAGCTGGCGTTCGCTCATGTCGCCGAACGTGTCGACGACCCAACCTGCACGTTCGCGGAGGAGGTTCGCGTACGGCGTTTCGAAGAGGGAGGCAACATGACGACCGGCCTTCGTCGAGCGATAGGAGACCCCGGAGGCGAGGAAGCGGCGCTCGACTAGATCGCGGCTGCGCATCAACGCGACACCGTCCTGAACCAGACGCCGGCGGACCAACAGCTCACCCTTCTGGGCGGGAGCGGTCGGGTGAAGGCTCTCGTCGCCTCCGAGATCGGCGCTGTGGACGAGGAAGTAATCGAAGAAGACGAGCTGCTGACTATCAAAACCGCGCGTCCCCGTCGCCAGGATGAACAATGACCGCAAACCCGCCTCCAGCGGCGTGTTGAAGGTTCGCTCGGCGATCAAGGACGCCTCCATGCGACCCTCCCGTCGTTGGCCAGTTGGTGGCAGATGCCCGCCCGGTCGGCAGGCTCAAGGTCGTCACTCAAGGGATGGTCCGAGAGCTGGACCGAGGTCGCGTGCGCGCAGACGGCGAGAGCCCGATCGAAGCCCGATGGAAAATCCTCCGCGAGTCGGTGCTGGATGCCGTCGTGGACCTGGTTCTGCAGCTCGTCGAAGCTGCCGGGTTCTACCAGCACGTCCTTGCTGAACTCACGTAGCGACTCCGCGCAGTAGAACTCTTTTCGGCTGGTGCGGAGGTGTGGCCCGTAGCGCTGATGACCAAGCGCCGCTTCGGGCGAGGCGATTCCGCCTTCGCAATGCTCGTCATAGGCATCGACCAAGGCATTGACGTAGCCGAGCTCATCGGAGCCGATCGCGGTGGGCGGCGGTTTGGCCGGAGGCCGTGGCTTGCTGAGCCCGCCTCCGAAGAAGACCGGGTAGATCGACGTTCCCTTTAGATCGGCGACGATCTCGCCCCCTGAGACGACCTTGAATTCCGGGAAGGTGAAGCTGGAGAGATGCTCCTCGACCTCCTCGAAGTCACAGAGAGACTTGCAGTGCGTCTTCCAGTTCTTCTTCAGTTCCTTGCGCAACTTATCCGGGTCGTCGAGCAACTCGAGCACCTTGGCGGTCGCGCCCTTCGGAGCCACGAACCGGTAGCGGCGTGGCGCCGAGAAGGAGCCCTCCCTCGTCCAGAAGACCAGCTTGCCGAGCTCCGTCCACAAGTCTGCGGGCCGTAGCTTCTCCGCGTAGTGCTTGCACTGGTAGTTGTCCCAGTCCTCGACCCGGCCGGGGTTCACGTAGCCGACGACGTCGCGACCTTTGTCGCCTGGCCCCGCGAAGCGGACGACCTCGGCGTAGTGCCCTTCGACCTTCTCGCGCAGCCAATATTCGACCAGGTTCTCGAGGTCTTCGGGCGAGAACGCGGCGATTCGTCGGACCGGGTCGAGCTGGAGGCCCGTGGTGAGCTCGTGGCCGCGTCGGCGAGGCAGGGTGGGAGGCGCCCCGAGTGGCGTCGCGCCAACCTCGGGATCTGGATTCGTGGTCCTATTCATGGCGATTCCGCGCCCTGCAGCTCGCCCAGAAGAATCGTCCCCCGCATCGCGGTCTTCTACCACAAGAGAAAGACACCACTACTACTCAAGAGAAGCTGATAGCAACCAGGAGGTCGGCGATCTTGAACCAGCCTCCGCGATTTCGGGAACTCCTCCGATGAGGCCGTGATCGATGCGGGTCAAGGACCGACCCCTGCATCGCCGTCCGCGGGTAGGAGCCGGAAGGGCCGGTCGGCCGAGCCGCGGAGGGTGCGGAAATGGCGTTCGTCGAGGGTGAGCAGGTCGAGCTCGTCGTGGCGCCGCGAGAGGACGACGATCGAGGCATCGGCGAGGCCGACCTCGAGGTCGGCGTAGGTCTCGATCACCTCCTCGGCGATGGCGACATCGGCGGCCTCGAACGGCTCGAGGCGGTAGGCGCCGCGGCCGACCTCGGCGAGAAGCGCGAGCTCGGCCTGTAGCCCGACCCTGGTCGCGAGGAGATAGTCGAGCTCCGCGAGGACGAATGGGGAGAGGAGCAGTGGTTCCGTCGTCTCCCGCAGGACGGCGGCTGCCCGACGATGGTCTCGCTGGCTCGAATCGATCGCGGCCAGGAGACCGCTCGTGTCGAGCAGGATCACCGCTCGCCGAAGCCGGCGAGATGCTCCTCGGCCCGCTCAGCGAGTTCAGGCTCGCCGCTCTCGAACAAAGGCAGCCGGGGCTTCGCCCCGCCAACCCGGCCGCTGACCAGCTCGATCCCCTCGCGGATCAGGTCTGCTTCCGAACGCCCGGAGTCCACCGCCATCCGTGCGAGGCGGTCCTTCATCTGATCGGGTAGGTAGACGGTCGTCTTACGCATGCCACCCATTGTGCCATATGTCGTACTGACGATTGGATCGAGGAACGAAAGACACCGAAAATCAATTGGCAGTCACTGCCAAAACCTGCCGAAATAATGCGTGATCATGCGTGATCCCCCGTGTGATCTGACCCCGATCGAAAGCGTCGAATCCGCCGCTTTTGGCTCTATAGAGGCAAAAATGGGCGAAAATAAGGGAGGCTTTGCAGGCCGCCGCGTAACCACTCCGCCAGGGCGCCGGGGCGATGAAGGGTAGCGGCGCTGGGCGGCTAGGCGGCGCGCTGCTCGGGGCCGGCTTCGTCGTCGATGTCGAGGACGACGTTGTCGCCCGCCGTGCGGCGGACCCGGAAGTCGAGCGGGGAGCGTTGCTCGAGCTCATGGAGAAGGTCGATCGGCTCGCTGAGGCGCATCGAAAGCGTCGCGCGACCCTCGGAGAAGCGCTCTACCGAGATCTCGGACGTGGCGCCTATCTGACCGGCGGCGTCCTCGAACCCAACAAGCTGGGAGAAGTCGTCCAGCGGCCCGATCTCGACTTTGACCAGGCCCTCGAAGACGTCGCGGGCGGTCGCGTCGGCGTGTCCGTTGCCGTTGCCGTTCGAAGCGCCATGCGCTTGAGCGCCTGCCGCCTGTGCCTCGCTCAGCTCCTGGGCGCGGCGACCGACCTCAACCGCCTCGCGCAGGGCCTTCATCCGAATCCGAGTTGCCTGACCGCGGGCCTGGGCCTGAATGTCCTCGAGCCGGGCCGAGACCGACTCCAGCGAAGCGACGTTGCGATCGTGCCGCGCGTTGGCCTCGTTAAGGCGCTCGAGCAGGCCGCGGATCTCACGCTCGCGCTCGATCACCATCGCCGAGAGTGAGCCGAGCTCCTGCTCCGCGTCGGCGGCGGCGTCGTCGGACTCGCGACAGCGCGCGAGCGCCTCCTGCGCATCGCGCTCCAAAGCCCAGTTTCGTGCGTCCTTAGAAGCGAGCGCCGCGTCCACTTCGGAGCGACGGTAGCCGAAGAACGACCGCTTGAAGCTACCCATGCGCGGCACCGTAGAGGTGCCCTCGGACGCCATCTTGTGACGCCTGAAACTCGAGCTTCGGCGCCTCGCGCCAGAGATCCTCGAGTTGGTAGCGCTGCCGCTCCTCCTCGGTGAAGACGTGCAGGACGCAGTCGAGGTAATCGAGGACGATCCAGCCCGCCGCCTCGGCCACCTCGGAGCCGGCCGGCAGGAGCTCCTGCTCCTGCTTCAGGCGCAGCTTCACCTCGTCGGCGATCGCCCGCGCCTGACGCTCGTTGCGCGCCGTGCAGATCGCGAGGAAATCGGTGTAGGAGACGAGCCCGCGCATGTCGAGGACGATGATCTCGGTCGCCGCTTTGGAGTCGGCGATCTCGGCCAGCCGCCCCGCCAGCGTCTCCGAGTAATCGGCCGCGCGCTTGGCGCTCATCTGTAGATCCCCTTCTCTTCGATGAAGCGCGCCACCGGCTCGGGCACGAGGTAGCGCAGTGGCCGGCCCGCCGCGGCCCTCTCTCGCACGGCCGAGGAGGAGACGCCGAACTGCGGCATCTCCAGCATCGTCGCCCGGCCCTCGGCGCCGAGGCTGCGCAGCACGGCGGCCACGTCCGCCTCAGAAATCCCAGCCCGCCGAGCTACCGCCAACCGCGCCAGCTCGGTCACCCGGCTCGGCTCGCGCCAGCTCTCGAGACCCACGGCAGCGTCCGCACCCATCACGAACACCAGCTCCCTGTCGCCCCGATCCTTTGCAAGTAGCTCCAAGGTCTCATATGTGTAGGACGGCCCCTCTCGCTCGACCTCCAGGGTCGAGACCGAGAAACGCGAATCGTCAGCGGCGGCCAGTCGCGTCATCGCCAACCGCAGCTCGCGACCGGGGTCGTCGGCGATCCGCTTGTGCGGGGCCTCGCCGGTAGGGACGAGGATCACCTCGTCGAGGTTGAGCTGCCAGAGCGCCTCTTGGGCCAGCGCCAGGTGGCCCAGGTGCGGCGGGTTGAAGGCCGAGCCGAGAACCCCGATGCCGCCGGCGGAAGCGCTACTCACGTACTTGGCCGTCGCCGTGGACGACGTACTTGTAGGTCGTCAGCTCGCGCAGGCCGATCGGGCCACGCGCGTGCAGCTTCTGGGTCGAGTTGCCGATCTCGGCCCCCATGCCGAACTCGAAGCCGTCGGTGAAGCGAGTCGAGGCGTTGGTGTAGACAACGGCGGCGTCGACTCCGGCGGCGAAGCGCTCCGAAGCGTCGGAGGAGGCGCTGACGATCGCCTCCGAGTGGCCGGTACCGTGGGCGTTGACGTGATCGATCGCCTCGTCGAGTGAATCGACAACGGCGACCGCGAGCTTCAGGTCGAGGTACTCGTTGTCCCAGTCCTGATCGGACGCCGCTCCGACCTCGGCACCTGCGGCCAGCTCACGGACTCGATCGTCCCCAACGAGCTCTACCCCAGCCTCGCGCAAATCGGCCAGCGCCCCCGGCAGGAAATCGGCGGCGACGGCCACGTCGACCAGCAGCGTCTCCGCCGCATTGCAGACACCGGGCCGCTGCGTCTTCGCGTTGACCACGATCCGCTGCGCCATCTCCAGGTCCGCCTCCGAGTGCACGTACACGTGACAGTTGCCGGCGGCGGCGTAGATCACCGGCACCGTCGCGACGTCCTTCAAAGCCTTCTTCAGCCCCTCCCCACCCCGCGGGATCAGCAGATCCACGATCCCGTCCTGAGTCGCCAGCTCGGCGAGGTCGCCATGCCCTTCGCCAACCGGCAGCAGCAGCACAGCGTCCTCCGGCAGACCGGCCTCAGCGAGCGCCTCACGGCCCACGCCCGCCAGCGCAGCGTTCGAGCGCTCGGCATAGTGCGAGCCCCTCAGCACAATCGCGTTGCCACTCTTGATCGTCAGCGCCGCACAATCGATCGTCACGTTCGGCCGCGCCTCGTAGACAACTGCAACGACGCCGAGCGGCACCCTCAGCTTCCGCAAGCTCAACCCGCTCTCAAGCGATTTGCTTTCAAGCTCCTCGCCGATTGGATCCTCGAGGGCAGCCACCGCCCGGACGCCATCCGCCATCCCAGCGATCCGCTCCTCAGTAAGCGTCAGCCGGTCCCGCAGCGCCTGAGTAAGGCCTTGGGCACGGTCATCGGCCAGATCAGCCGCGTTGGCCTCGAGAATCTCAGCCGACCTCTCACCCAAGAGCCGAACAGTCGCCTCCAACGCCGCATCCTTGGCAGCGGTCGAAGCACTAGCCAGCTCCCGAGCAACCCGCCGAGAAGCCACACATATCTCCGGCACCGTTCTAGTCGTGACAGCCATGACCGCTAAGGGTAGCTGCGAGCCCACCCATCGCAGCTAGACGAGCACGAACCGATCCCGGTGAATCACCTCGTCGGCAGCATGGGGCATCCGCGCGCGCACCTCAGCGCTCTTCAGCCCAATCACATCCGGCAACTCCCGCGACGAGTAATCCGCGATCCCCTTGCCGATCACCTCGTCGCCTACCGCAATCTCCACCGCGTCGCCTGCGTCGAAGTCTCCGTCGATTTTGACAACACCAACTGGCAGGAGGCTGGAGCCACTCTCACGCAAGACGCGGGCAGCACCCTCATCGACCGTTACCCGGCCGTGCGCCGGCTTGGCGTACTTGAGCCAGAGCTTGAAGCTCGACGCCTTCGAGTCCCGCGCCGCGAACCGCGTCCCGACCGGCTCGCCGGCCGCCGCCGCCCTCAGCGTGTCGGCGCTGGTCCCGTTGCAGATCGTGGCGACGATGCCAGCCTCGCCTGCCATCTCGGCCGCCGCCACCTTGCTGCGCATGCCGCCGGAACCGAAGACGGAGGTGCGGTCGCCGATATCCATCCCCGCCAGCTCAGAAAAGTCGGCGATCTCCGGGATCCGCTTCGCACCGGGCTCGACGGCCGGGTCGGCGGTGAAGAGGCCATCGGTGTTGGTCAGCAAGACGAGCAAGCGGGCGTCGAGCAGGATCGCCACCTGGGCGGCGAGGAAATCGTTGTCGCCAAAGCTGATCTCGTCGGTCGCGGTGGTGTCGTTCTCGTTTACGACCGGGACCACTCCCCACTCGATCAGGCGCCGCAGCGTCTGGCGGGCGTTGAGGTAATTGGTACGGGCGGCGATGTCGGCGGCAGTCAGCAGGACCTGGGCGGAGCGGGTGCCGTGCTCCGCCAAGCGACTCTCGTAGGCGCGGAAGAGGTCGCCCTGGCCGACCGCCGAAGCAGCCTGCAGCTCATCCATCGCCCGTGGACGCACGGCCAGCCCCATCAGCTTCATCCCGCGGGCGATCGCGCCCGAGGTGACCATCACCACGCGCTCGCCGCCGCGCTCAAGCGCCGCGACCTGCTCGCAGACCGAGTCGAGGACGTCGCTGCGCAGGTCGCCGTCGTCGGCGGCGACGATCGAGGAGCCGAGCTTGACTACGAGGGTCATTGCCGCTCAAGTGTATGAGCCGCTGGTGGCGCCGCCGCGCGCTGACCTCGATGCTCAAGGACGGGCCGTGAAACTGCCGAAGATCAAGCAATGAGCAGACCGCAGGACAGCCGCCTGCCATACCTGCCCGGCATCGACGCAATGCGCGCGATCGCCGTGCTCGCGGTCTTCCTCTACCACGCGGGTGTCGGCTGGATGCCGGGCGGCTTTCTCGGCGTCGACGTCTTCTTCACGATCAGCGGCTACCTGATCACCTCGCTGCTGCTCAGCGAGTACCGCCGCGGTGGCCACATCCGGCTCGGTCAGTTCTGGCTGCGCCGGGCGCGGCGGCTGCTGCCCGCGGTCGGCGTGATGATCGCGGTCACGATGGTCGTCGCGGCGATCGTCGAGCCCGAGCGAATGACGGCGCTGCGCGGCGATGCGATCTCCTCGCTCACCTACATCGCCAACTGGCACTTCGCCCTCGGCCACCAGTCCTACTTCGACCAGTTCCAGCGCCCCTCGCTGTTCCGCCACCTCTGGTCGCTCTCGGTCGAGGAGCAGTTCTACCTCTTCTGGCCGCTCGCATTCGCCGCCGGGATGTCGCTGCTGGGCCGCAAGCGGCTGCTGCTCGGCGTGCTCGCCGGGGCGCTCGCGTCGCTGGCGCTGATGTGGATCCTCTTCGACCCGACCGACACCGCGCGCGCCTACTACGGCACCGACACCCACGCGGTCGGCCTGCTGATCGGCGTCGCGCTGGCGCTGGTCTGGAGCCCGCTGCAGATGCGACAAGCGAAGTCGGGCCGCTGGTCCGGGCCGGCCCTGGACGCGATCGGCGTCGTCGCACTCGGCTACTTGGTGCTCAGCTTCCTCGACGTCCACGACTACGACCTCGCCCTCTTCCATGGCGGCTACCTCTGGCTCGCGCTCGCTACTGCCGCCGTGCTGGCCGTGGTCGCACACCCGGCGGCGCGGCTCGGCGGGCTGCTGGCGCAGCCGCCGCTGATCTGGCTCGGCCTGCGCAGCTACAGCTTTTACCTCTGGCACTGGCCGGTGCTGGTGCTGACCCGCCCCGGCCTCGACGTTTCGCTGCCGCGCGGCGTCCTGATCCCCCTGCAACTGCTGGTCGTGCTCGCCCTCGCCGACCTCTCCTACCGCTTCGTCGAGCTGCCCTTCCGCGGCAAGCGCAAGCTGCCGGCCTTGCCCGACGGCTGGCTGCGGGTCGCGAGGCCGGCACTTGCCTTCGCCGTCGTCGCGATCGTCGTCCTGATCGGCTGGGGCGGGATCGTCTCGACCGGCGGCCGCCACCTCGAACCGGGCGTCGCCGCCGCCTCGACCGCAGAATTCGCCAAGGTGACCGTCAAGCCGGCCGCCTACCGCCAGGCGAACAGCAGCGGAGGCGGGCACGGAGCCGCACCCGGAGGCAAGTCCCCGCGAATCGTCGCCTTCGGCGACTCGGTGATGGTCGGGGCGAAGGACAAGCTGGCGTCGCGCCTCGGCCCGCGCTTCTCGATGAACGCCAAGGTCGGCCGCCAGGCGGACGAATTCGTCGACCTGGCCCGGCGGCTGAAGCGCCGCGGCGGCCGCGTCGACGCACTGATAATCCAGATGGGCAACAACGGCCCCCTCTACGGCGATGAAATGGAAGCGCTCCGAGAAGCAACCTCAAACGTCGGCGAGCTCTTCCTGATCGACGACCATGCCCCGGTCTCCTGGCAGGACGAGTCCAACCACGCCCTCGCCGAAGCCGATGCGACCTGGCCCCACACGACCCTGATCAACTGGGCCCCGGTCGCAGCTGCCCACGAAAATCTGCTCTGGGATGGCATCCACCTCACCCCGGGCGGCGCGGGCGTCTACACCCGCCTGATCGCCCGCGCTGTCCACGAAGCAACCGACTGAGAAGCTCACGCCAAGAGAGGTCGAGCGCCCCCTCCCAAAACACTCAAGAGCGGCTCCCCGCCGCTCGTTTTGGGAGGGGGCGCTCGACCTCTCTCAGGGGTAAAACTCGAACTCGTGCTCGCCGACCCGAACCTCGTTGCCGGGCTCAAAGCCGGCGGAGCGCAGGGCGGCGACGACGCCGATCTCGTTGAGCCGCTGCTCTAGATAGGCGAGCGCTTCTTCGTTTTTGATGTCGTGGCGCTCGAAGAGCAGCTCGACGCCTCGGCCGGTGACGCGGTATGCGCCGTCGTCCTCGCGCTCGACTGAGTAGCCACCCTCACCGGCTGGCCTGTAGACGCGGTGCTCGACCTCGAATTCGGCCGATGGCTGCGGCCCCGTCTCGGGCCTAGCCATCCCGGGCAACTCCGGCAGTGCCGAGAGGATCCGTTCGCGCAGATCATCCAGCCCCTCACCGGTCGCCGAAGACGCGGAGAGCACGCCGAGGCCGTCGTCCCCGAGCCGCTCTCGCCATTCCGCCAACGCCGACTCGACATCTCCCGGAGGGAGCAGGTCTCGCTTCGAGAGAAGCACCAGCTCGGGCAGGCGATCGAGCCCGGCCCCGTAGGACAAGAGCTCCTCCCGCACGGCCTCATAGTTCGCCACCGGCTCACCTTCCAGCGGCACCAGCTCAACCAGGTGGACCAGCATCGCGCAGCGCTCCACGTGGGCGAGGAACTCGTGCCCAAGCCCGGCGCCGTCAGCGGCTCCTTCGATCAGCCCAGGAATGTCAGCGACGATCGCCTGCCGATCCTCGCCTTCGATAGTCCCCAACACCGGCGAGAGCGTCGTAAACGGGTAATCGGCCACCTTCGGAGCCGCCCGAGTCAACCGCCCCAGCAACGAGGACTTCCCCGCGTTGGGCAACCCGATCAGCCCAACGTCGGCAAGCAGCTTCAAGCGCAGCTCGATCCATCCCTCCTCACCACTGGTCCCGTTCTCAGCAAACCGAGGCGCCTGCCGCGTGGAGGTAGTGAACCGCTTGTTCCCATGCCCCCCACGCCCGCCATGAGCAACAACCGCCCGTTGCCCAACTTCGACTAGATCGACATGGCTCCCGTCGGTGGCTTCAGCCTGAGTCCCAGCAGGAACCAAGATCTCCCTCTCGTCCCCTCGACCTCCCTGCCGGTTGGACCCTTCCCCATGCTTCCCACGACCACCCCGAAAGTGCTTGCTCCCCTTCAGCGCCCCAAGGTCCCGCTTGGACGCATCGCAAACGAGCACGACGTCGCCCCCATGACCCCCGTCCCCGCCATCAGGCCCACCCCTGGGCACATGAGCCTCCCGGCGAAACGAGATGCACCCGTTCCCACCGGCCCCACCCTCAACCCAGATCTTCGCCTTGTCGTACATCAGCTTTTGCAGCGTAGTGGCGCTTTAGTAGCGATATGCGCCACCAATGCGCCATTCGAAGGGAGCTTGGAGCCTGTGGAAGAGCGTCGGGTGCCCCTCCTGGGGCGCGGCGTCATCTTTTTCGCACAGACCACTCAGCGAGAGCAACAGCGCGCCAGGCGAAAAAGCCAGCGCCCCAGGAGGGGCACCCGACGCTCCCCGCTGGGACTAAGAGTCCTGAAGAACCGAAATCGTCCGGCCCTTACGAGCCGACTTGAACTCAACGACCCCGGCCCGCTTGGCAAAGATCGTGTGATCCCGCCCAAGCCCAGTCCCGTCACCAGGCCAGAACCGGGTCCCCCGCTGGCGCACGATGATCTCGCCGCCGCTGACCTTCTGGCCCGCGAAGACCTTGACCCCAAGCATGTTGGGGTTGGATTCGCGTCCGTTGCGGCTTGAGCCGAGTCCCTTCTTATGAGCCATCGTCAGAATCCTTTTTAGCAGCCGGTTTGGCTTTTTTGGCTTTCGCTTTGGCGGCGGGTTTTTTGTCTGCGGCTTTTTTAGCGGGGGCTTTTTTGGCAGCTGGCTTTTTCTCAGCTGCTTTCGCAGTCTCTTTTTTCTCCGCCGGTTTTTTGGCTGCAGCAGGTTTTTTCTCCGCCGCTGCTTTCTCAGCTGGTTTCGCCGCTTTCGGAGCCGCCTCTTTCTTCTCGGCCGGCTCCTCTTTCTTCGGCGCCGCGGCTTTGCGGCTTCCGAGGCTGATCTCGGTCACCTCGAGCTTGGTCAGCTCGGAGCGGTGGCCGGCGCGGCGACGATAGCCCTTCTTCGGCTTGTATTTGAAGACCTTGATCTTCTCGCCGCGCAGGTGCTCGGTCACGGTCGCCTCGACCTTGACCTTCTCCAGCTCTTTGCCGCCCGCGACGACCTCGGTGTCGCGGAACATCACCGGGCGCAGGGCGACTTTGTCGCCCTCTTTCGCGCTCAGGCGATCGACGAGCAGGGACGTGCCCTTCTCGACCTTGTACTGCTTTCCACCGCTCTCTATGACTGCGTAGGTGTTCATTCGTCCTTGCCGCTCTGAGTGGAGCGCGACCGACCGCGACCGCCCCTGCGGCCGCGACGGCTACTGCGCGAGGGCGAGGATTCTAGCTGGGAGCCGTTCTCCTCGCCGCCTGCGGCCCCGTTGGTCGCCTCGACCCCCGGCAGCGAGGCCACCGCGGCGGCCCGCTCGACCCGCTCGATCCGCACCAGCTTGCGCTCGCCGACGAAGCGACCGCCACCGGTGACGCTGACGATGTAGGAGTCGACGCGGGCGACGGCGTCGTCGGCGTTGTACATGTGCGGCTCGTCGATTTTGACCAGCACCTCCTCGCCGACCTTGAAGGGCAGCGCCCGCTCCTCGATCTCCGCCCGGGTGCCGGCCTCGATCAAATCGAAGGTCGCGATCGGCAGCGCGTCGCCGCCTTCGAAGTGGAACTGCTTGCCGGTCTCGGCCTCGAGCTCGGTCAAACCGCTTTCGGGATCGATCAGCTCCGCCGCGACCTTCGGGTGGACCCGGATCAGCAGCGCCTCGGCCTCTTTGGCTCCCGTCGCGATGTCCGGCAGGCGGCGCATCGCGTCGAGCGCGACCGTCTCGGCCGAGAGCACGACGCCTTCGCCCTCGCAGGTGGGACAGGGGGCGGTGAGGATCTCGCGCACGCCGTCGGTGACGTTCTGGCGCGTCATCTCGACCAGGCCGAGCGGTGAGACCTCGACCACATAACTCTTCGACTTGTCGGTATCGAGCGCTTTGCGCAGCGTTTTCAGCACTTTGTCGCGGTTGCGGGCGCGAGCCATGTCGATGAAGTCGATGACGATGATGCCGCCGATGTCGCGCAGGCGCAGCTGTCGCACGGCCTCATCGGCCGCCTCGGTGTTGACCCGGGTGATCGTCTCCTCGAGGCCGCCTTTGCCGCGGCCGGTGAAGCTGCCGCTGTTGACGTCGATCACGGTCAGCGCCTCGGTGTAGTCGATGATCAAGTAGCCGCCCGAGGCCAGGTCGACGCGGCGGCCCAGGGTCGACTGGATTTCCTTGTCGATCCCCCACTTCTCAAACAGCGGCTTCTTCTCCTCGTAGAGCTCGACCCCATCGACCAGCTCCGGCGCCGTGCGCTGGAAGAAGCTGGTCACACGTTCGAACTGCTTCGGCGAGTCGATGATCGCTTTCTCGAAGTCGCTGAGGAAGACGTCGCGCAGGACGCGCACCGGCAGGTCGGCCTCCTGGAAGACGAGGTCGGGCGCCTTGGTCTGCTCGGTGCGGCGCTCGAGCACCTCGTTGAGCTTGTGCAGGTAGCCGATCTCACGCACGAAATCGGCCTTTTTCGCCCCGTGGGCGGCGGTGCGGACGATCAGCCCACCGGGACCTTTGTAGGTGCGGTCGACCATCTTGCGCAGCCGGTCGCGCTCGGAGTCCGAGAGTCGCCGGCTGACGCCGACGCCGCTGCCCTGCGCCGCGTAGACCAGGTAGCGGCCGGCGATCGACGTATTCATCGAGAGCCGCGCGCCCTTGGTCTTGAGCGGGTCCTTGACCACCTGGACGAGGATCTCCTGGCCGGGTTTGATCAGCTCGTCGATGCGGCGGCCTTTGCCGGTACCACGGCCGCGCTTCGGTGCTTGTTCGCCGTTAGGCAGGACGATCTCGTCGACGTGCAGGAAGCCGTTGCGCTCGAGGCCGATGTCGACGAAGGCGGCCTCCATGCCGGGCAGGACGTTGTCGACCTTGCCCTTGTAGATGTTGCCGACGATCGAGCGCCGGCCGCGTCGCTCTATGTAGAGCTCCGCAACGTCGCGATTGCCGCCTTTCGTTTTTGACTCGAGGACGGCCACGCGGGTCTCGCCACGATCGGCGGAGACCAGAATTGTCTTTTTCATTTGAGTTAGCTCAGTTCAGAGTAGGTACGCACGTCTGGGCCCCTTCGAGGGGTCACCAGGCGAACCTGCCTTTCTGGCTGAGCCGCGCTTGCATGTGAATGCTCTGAAGGACCCCGAGAGCGAGGAAGGTCGCCAATACAGACGACCCCCCGTAGCTCATCAACGGCAGGGGTATCCCGGTGATCGGCATGATCCCGAGGTTCATCCCCACGTTTACGAAGACCTGGAAGAGCAGCATGGCGGCGATGCCACCTGCCACCAGGGTCCCGTAAGAGTTCTTCGAGAGCGTCACAATCCGCAGCGCCCGCCAGATCAGCAGGGCGTATAGGGATAGGACCAACGCGGCTCCGATGAATCCGTAGCGCTCACCGATCACCGCAAAGATGAAGTCGGTGTGCCGCTCAGGGACAAAGTCGAGCCGCGTCTGGGTGGCCCGATCGCCTCGGCCGGTCTTCTCACCGGAACCGATTGCGATCTTGGCCTGGTTCTGCTGGTAGCCCGCATCGCTGGGGTCCGCGCTGGGGTGCAGGAAAGAGGTGAGCCTCTCTGCCTGATAGCCCTTGAGAATCGGTGTGCCCACTGCGGGCGCCACCACGAGGACCGCCGCTGCCATCACGACGAAGGCCGCGCCGATCACCGCGAAGTGCGTCCAGCGGACGCCCCCCACGTACATCACGGCGAGGGTGATTGCCCCGTACACCAGAGCGGTGCCGAGGTCCGGCTGCAAGAAGACGAGCGCAGCCGGTGCCAGGCCGAGGCAGAGGTAGCGCACCGTGCGCTGCCTCTCTGACCCGCTCCTGGCGCCATCGATGACGAATCCGGCAAGTGCAAGCACTAGCAAGACCTTGCCGAGCTCAGATGGCTGGAAACTGAAAAAAGGAAGTTCAAAGGAACGTCGTGAGCCGCGCGCCGCGAAACCGAAGACGAAGACGAGCGAAACGCTGACGCAGAGGAAAGTGTAGATGCCAACGCGCAACTCGCGGAAACGCGAGTAGTCGATGCGCGTGAGGAGGTACATGCCGACGATGCCGAGGGCAGCGTAGAGACCCTGCCGGTCAGCGTAGTAATAGGGATCACCGGGCACGTCCTGCCGCGTCGCCTGGCTCAGCACGAAGACGCTGAAGGCGGCGAGGGCGGTTCCGGCAAGCGCCAGGGCGCCGTCCATGTAGGGCAGGCCGAGGCGCTCGGCGATGCCCGGATGGACCGCGAAGGGCTCAGGCCGGCCTTGGCGCGCGCGGGTCGCGTACATCAGCCTTCGCCTTCCGTCGAGTCCGCTTCTTTCGCCAGTCGGCCCGCGAAATACGCTTCGAGAATCTTCTTCGCCGCGGGCGCTGCAGATTCAGCCCCGAAGCCACCTTCCTCCATGGTCACGAAGGTGACGATACGCGGATTCGGATAGGGAGCGAGGACGCCGTACCAAGACTGGTCCAGGTGGGGCGGGCGCTGGGCGGTGCCGGTCTTGCCCGCGACCGGGATCGGAAAGTTGCCGAAAACGTCAAACGAGGTCCCGCCGCCGTTCTGCGCGGCGTCGTGCAGCCCTTCCAGAATCGCCGCCCGGTATTCAGGGTCGATGTGGATGTGCCGGCGCGGCTTGGGGGCGAATTCCTTCAACACGCGGCCGGCGGGATCGTCGATTTCCTTGCCGAGGTGCGGAGTGACGACGGTGCCGCCGTTGGCGAGGGTTGCGTAAGCAATCGCCATCTGCAGCGGGTTGGTCTGCAGGTCGCCCTGCCCGGTGGCGAGCTGGACGTTGTCGCCGGCCGACCAGGGCCGGTCGGTCCCTTCTTCCTTGTAGAGCTGGTTGCGCCAGTGCTGCGAGGGCAGCAGGGTTTCGTCTTCAACCGGCAGGTCGATGCCGGTGGGCCGGCCGATGCCGAGCGCGTGCGCCCAGTGCTGAAGCTCGCCGGTATTCCACATGCGGTACCCGAGCGTGTAGAAGAAGACGTCTGAGGAGACTTCGAGCGCCTGGACGAGGCTGACCGCCCCGTTGGCCGCTTCGCCCGCGTTTTTGAATTCCTGGCCGCCGATTTCCAGCACGCCGGGGTCGTCGATCACCTCGCCGAGCGACAGTTTGCCGCTTTCGAGCGCCGCGATCGCGGTGATGAGCTTGAAGGTCGAGCCGGTTGGATAGAGGCCGTTGGTCACCCGATCGAGCAGCGGCGCGGCGGGATTGTTGTAGGTCTCGTCGACCTGCTTCTGGGTCAGCGGCCGGGTGAAGAGGGCGGGTTCAAAAGTCGGAAAGGAGCCCAGGCCAAGGATTTCGCCCGTGTGCACATCCATCGTGATGAAGCCGCCCGGCAGGCCGCGTTCCGCCAGCGCCGCTTCGCCCGCCACCTGCACTTTTTCGTCGATCGAGAGCTTGAGGCTGTCGCCGGGCGAGGGGGGCTTGGTGAGCAGGTGCCCGTTTGGGGTCGGCTCACCGAAGGCGTCGACCTGGACCCTGGTCAGGCCGGGTTTCCCGCGCAGGAAGCGGTCGTAGGTGTCCTCGACGCCGCTCTGACCGATCCTGTCCCCCGGCTGCAGGCCGCGATAGCGCGGTTCCTTCAACTGGTCTTCTTCGATCTCCCCAACGCCGCCGAGAATGTGAGCGGCCAGGGTCCCATCCGGATAGTCGCGGACAAAGACCCGTTGTGTCTCGACCCCGGGGAAGCGGTCCTGGTTCTCCTGCAGGTAGTAGACGAGGTAGTGGCCCACGTCCTGGCGCAGGGTCACTGGCGCTGCCGGCGCCATCTTCAGCTCTTCGTGCATCGTCCGCCGCACGTGGCGCAAAGTGCTGTGGGTGAGAGCGGCGAGCCGGGAGAGCTCGGCGCGGCGCTCGGCCGGGTCTTCCGGAAGTTTGCGCGGGTTGACCTGGAGCGCCAGGCTGGTGCGGTTGGCGACCAGGACCTTGCCGTTGCGGTCGAGGATCTCACCGCGCGGGGCGCTTACCCGGTAGGAGCGGGTGCGATTGTTCTTCGCTTCGGCCAGGTACTTTTCGCCGTCGAGCACCTGCAGCAGCCAAAGGCGGAAGAAGAGGACGGCGAAGAGGACGACCGCGACGCCGCCAAACAGCGCTATTCGCAGCGCCAGCCGGTTGGTCATCGCCGGGCCGCGCTCGTCGGAACGAAGGTACATCGCCCTCCTAGGCCCCCAGCACCGTCGGCTGGCGGCGCCGCTGCACCTTCGGGTCCTCGACCAGTGCCGGGCGCAGCACCCGCTTGACGAGGAGGTAGATCGGCCAGCCGAGGAAGAAGGCGTAGACGCTCTTCAGGAGCAGGTCGCGGACGATCAGGGTGCTGAGCGGGGCATCGAGCCCGAACAGCAGCTGGATCAGGCCGAAGCCGAGCTCGGCGAGCATCGTCAGGCCCATGCAGAGCAGGGCCGGAACCAGGGAGCTGTGGATCTCGAAGCGCTCGCGGAAAAGGCCGGCGAGATAGCCGATGCCAAGCAGGACCAGCGAGCTGATCCCGAGCGCCTCGACCAGCAGGCAGTCGAGGAAGAGGCCGATCGAGAAGCCGCTGACGGCACCGGTCATGCTGCCACCCAGCAGCCCCAGGCAGACGACCAGCGCGGGCAGGATGTCGGGGCTGACGTGGAAGAGTTCGACCCGCGAGAAGAAGGAGAGCTGCAAGAGCACGCCGAGCATGCAGATCGCCACGATCCGGGCGACGATCTTCCCGGTCAGGATCACCCGCGCGACCCTCCCGTCAGCACCTGAACGAGGTCGAGGTTGCGCAGGTCGGCGTAGGGCCGCACCTGCACCTGTTCCTTTGCCTCCTGTTCGATGATCGAGGCCTTGGTCACTTCTCCCAAAGGCAGGCCCGGCGGAAACAGCGAGCAGAGACCCTGGGTGCACCAACCCGCGGTGACGACGGTGAGGCCGCCGTGCACCCGCTTGGTCGAGTCGATGAAGTCGAGGATCAAGTCTTCGGGGTTGCCAACTTCCGGCTTGACGACGCCCTGCGCCCCGGCCGGCAGCACCTTGGCCGAGATCGCGCTTTCGTGGTCGGTGAGCAGCATCACCTGTGAAGAACCCGGCTCGACCGAGGCGATGCGGCCGACCACGCCGTCGCCGCTAATCACCGGGTCGTCGACGTGGACGCCGTCGCTGCTGCCGACGTCGATCCCGACGCTCGAGTGCCAGACGGTCGGCGAGCGCACGGTGACCCGGCCGATCACCTCCTTATAAGGCGAGGAGGCGAGCGCCGGGTCGCGATCGAGTTCGACCAGCTTGCGCAGCTGCCTGTTTTCATTCAGCGCCTCCTGGCCGGCCACGGCCTGGGTCCGGGCGGTGACCAGCTCCGACTTGAGGCGGCTGTTTTCGCCACGGGCGTCGAAGGTCTTGTCGAACCAGTCGATGAGGTCACGGGCAGGCTTGAGGGCGCGGTCGGAGACCGACTGGACCGGGCTGAAGATTGTGCTGACGCCGCGCTGCAGGCCGTTGGAGCCCTGCCCGTAGGTGATTGTCAGCAGCACGAAGGAGCCGACGATCAGCAGGGCGAGCACCGCCCTACGGCGGCGTACTTGCTTTCGATACACAGTGAAAACCTAAGTTCGGGGCTTGGGATGAAGGGGAGCTAAGCAAAATGCCTTGTTCCGGAATTCCGCTTGCTGGCGCGGTGAATGGTCTCGAACTCCTCGAGGGAGATGCCCGAGCCAACCGCCACGCACGTCAGCGGTGACTCTGCCAGCTGGCAAGGCATCTGACACTCGTCGCGGAGGCGCTGTTCGAGTCCTTGCAGCAGCGCACCGCCGCCGGCGAGGGTGATGCCGCGATCCATGATGTCACCCGCCAGCTCCGGCGGGGTGCGGTCAAGCGTGTCCTTGACCGCCTCGACGATGTGGCCGACCGGTTCCTCGAGCGCTTTGCGGACCTCCTCGGAGCCGAGCGTGATCGTCTTCGGCAGGCCGGAGACAAGGTCACGGCCGCGGATCTCGGAGCGTACCTCCTCGGCCAGCGGCGAGGCGGATCCGGCCTCGAGCTTGACCTCCTCCGCGGTCTGGGTGCCGATCGCCAGCTTGTAAGCGTGTTTGCAGTGGTTGACGATCGCCTCGTCGAGCTCGTCGCCGCCGACCCGGATCGACTGCGAGACGACGATCCCGCCGAGCGAGATCACCGCCACCTCGGTGGTGCCGCCGCCAACGTCGACGACCATCGAGCCGGTCGGCTCGGCGACGGGCAGGCCGGCCCCGATCGCGGCGGCCATCGGCTCCTCGATCAGGTACGCCTGGCGGGCACCGGCCGAGAGGCAGGCCTCCTCGACCGCGCGCTTCTCCACCCCGGTCACCCCGGAGGGAACGCAGACGACGACGCGCGGGTGGGCGAAGCGGTTGGAGTGCACCTGTTTGATGAAGTGGCGCAGCATCTGCTCGGTGACGTCGAAGTCGGCGATCACCCCATCCTTGAGCGGCCGGATCGCAGTGATGTTGCCCGGGGTCCGCCCCAGCATCCGCTTCGCTTCGACGCCGACAGCGTGGACCTGGCCGGTGTGAGTGTCGATCGCGACGACCGACGGCTCCGAGAGCACGATGCCGCGTCCGCGCACGTAAACGAGGGTGTTGGCCGTACCGAGGTCGACAGCCATATCGCGGCCGCCTAGCCCTCTGAGATATCCGAATACGCCCATGCGTTCGTTGCCGACTCCTGAAAATCGCTGACTGCCGGGGAAATCGCGGAACCTGCGTGGAAATCATCCCAAACAGTCCAAATGCGCCGTCGATTTCGACTTACCGCTGGTCGAAAAGTCCCGGCGCGAGGTCAAGCAAGAGCCCGACAGGGAGCCCGACCACGTTGGAGACACTGCCCTCAAGCCGCTCGACCAAGGTCGACCCGAGCGTCTGAACCGCGTAACCCCCAGAGCGGCCTTCCCACTCGCCGAAGGCGACATAACGCTCCTTCTCGGCCTCGCTCAGCTCCTTGAAGACCACCCTGGTGCGCTCCAGTCCACCGCGCTCCTCCCCATCCACGACAAGCACGAGGCCACTCAGAACCTCGTGAGCGCGGCCCGACATCCGGTCCAGGTAGCTCCGTGCCTCCGCGGCATCGACGGGCTTGCCCAACGCCCTGCCGTCAAGGACGACGTCGGTGTCGCAAGCGATCACCACGCCATCGCGCGCCACTGCCCGGGCCTTCAGCCTGGCGTTCTCGAGCACCTCGAAGTCGGGGTCTCCGCCGGAGAGCTCATCGACCCCAGAGACGACGACCTCGAACTCGAGCCCAAGCTTGGTCAGGATCTCGCGTCTCTGGGGCGACCCAGAGGCGAGGACTACGTTCACGCCAGCTCTGGGAACCAGATCTCGATCTCGCGCTCGGCCGACTCGTCGGAGTCGGAGCCGTGGACCATGTTGAAGGTCACCTCGAGCGCGAAGTCGCCGCGGATCGAGCCGGGCGCGGCCTCGACCGGGTTGGTCGCCCCGATCAGCTGGCGCGCCGCCGCAACCGCTTCGTGGCCCTCGAGCACCATCGCCACCAGCGTGCCGCCGGTGATGAAGGAGACCAGCTCGCCGAAGAAGGGCTTCTCGGTGTGCTCTTCGTAGTGCTTGTTGGCGATCGGCTCGTCGGCCCGCATCGTCTTCAGCGCCGCGATGCGCAGTCCCTTGCGCTCGAAGCGGGCGATCACCTCGCCGGTCAGGGCGCGCTCAAAGGCGTCAGGCTTTACGAGGATCAGCGTCCGGCTCACGTGCGGGGCTCCTTTGGGTTCGTTTCGGGGTCGACGCCTCCTCGGCCGCGGCGCGCGGGGGCGCCTCTTTCCTGGCCGGGCGCGAAGTCTCTTGGTCGTCCTTGGCGGGCGCGTCCTTGGCGCGCGCGGCCTGACGGCGTTTGGTGGCCGGACGCGCCTCGCGCTGCGCTCGCTCCTCGCGCGATGGGGAACGCTCCGAGCGCGGCTCGCGCCGTCCCTCGCCTTTCGGCTTGCCCTGTCGCGGACGCCCCGCCAGCGCGTTTTCGCAGTAGGGGCACATCGCCCAGCGCGGGTCGACCGGTTTGCCACAGCTCGGACAGGGGTCCTTGAGCCGATGCTGACATTTCGGGCAGCGCAGGTAGTTCTTCTCGACCGGGTATTCGCAGTTGGGACAGGAGGCCTCGGTCAGCTGGCGCACCTTCAGCTCGGCGGCGCGGATCTCGAGCTCGCGTTCGTGGGCGTCCTCGAGGAACTCGGGCGGGCGGACGATCGCGTAGACGGCCGTGCCGATGTAGGGGAAGAAGGAGCCGATCGTCGCGCAGGCGACCAGAAAGGGATCGGAGATGCGGCGCTTGGCGTCGAAGTAGGTGTAGACGATCAGGGCAAGCCAGACCACAACGATCATCAAGACGAAGAGGGTCGCGGCCAAATTGAGGCCGTCGTTGCTGATTCCGAAGATCGCTAGTGCCATGGCTGGGGTTCCGCCAAAAGAGGAGGCGGGCAGTCTACTTCGCCGCCGAACTCGCGAACCCTCGCATCCGACATACACCCCACCCCAGTGTGGTCAATGTCGGATGCGCGTTCACTGGATCAGAGGAAGAGGCTCCCGAATAGGTAGCCAAGGCCGAAGAAGACCAGGATCACCGCGGCGACGACCGCGGCGACCAGCGCCATCATCGAGAGCAGTTCTGCGCTGGCGCTTTTAGAGCCGGTTTCCATCGGCCGAATCCTCGCAGACTCGCAGGGCGTCTCGGGCGGGCGCGAGGACGTAGTGGGAGCCGGTGATCAGGAGGATGCCACCGGGCAGCTCCGAGGCCAGCCTGCGGCCCCGCCGCACCGCAGCTCCGAAGTCGGGCTCCGGTTCAGCCGCCAAGCCGGCTTCCTCGCAGGCGCGGGCGAGTTTGGCGGCGCCGTGGGAGCTCGCGCCGGGAAGCCCCCGGGCTTCCAGCGCCGCCGGCTGCAACTCGGTGCAGACGACGCGATCGAGCGCCGGTGCCAGGGCGCGGACCATTGCCGGCGCGTCCTTGTCGCCCAGCGCAGCGAGGACGGCAACGACGGGACGGCCGGCGGCGACTTCGCCAATTCCCTCGGCGAGGGCGGCTGCCCCGTCGGGGTTGTGAGCGGCGTCAAGGAAGACGGGTGGGTCCTCGGCGACTCGCTCGAGCCGGCCGGGAACGCTCAGCGCCCGCCCAACCCCGGCCACCCGGTCAGCGTCCAGCTCGCCCAAGAAGGCCTCCGCGGCGGCACAGGCGAGAGCGAAGTTGCGCCGCTGGAAGCGACCGGCGGCGCGCAGCTCGACCGCCTCGCCCGGGTCCTCGAGGGCAACGATCAGCTTCGCGCCGCGCTCAGCCGCGGTCCGCTCCGCCAGGGCGGCGACCTCGCGGCTGACCCGGCCGAGGACCAGCGTCGTGTGGTCGCGCAGCACGGCGAGCTTCTCGGCGGCGATCTCGAGTTCGGTCTCGCCGAGCCACTCGGTGTGGTCGAGCCCGATCGAGGTCAGGACGGTGACGCGCGAGGGAATCGTGTTTGTCGCATCCAACCTGCCACCCAGCCCGGCCTCGACCGCGGCCGCCTGCACCTTGGCGGCAGCAAAGGCGACGAAGGCGGCAGCCGTGGCGACCTCGAACTGGGTCACCGCCTCGTCCTCCTCGAGGCTCCGGTTGACGGTCTCGGCAGCCTGCGCGGTGCGCTCAACCGCGGCGGCGAACTCGTCAGCTCCGATCTCCTCGCCGTGGATCAGGATGCGTTCGGACCAGCGCAGCGGGTGGGGCGAGACGCAGGCGCCGGCGCTGACCCCGTGCGCCTCGAGCAGCGCCGCGACCATCCGCGTCACCGAGGACTTGCCGTTGGTGCCGACCACGTGGATCGAGGCGAAGCGGTGCTGCGGCAGCCCCAACGCGGTGCTGAGCCGGTGCATCCTCTCCAGGCCGAGCTTCCAGCCGACCGGCTCCAGCGAGTCGAGGTAGGCCTGCGGGTCTATTCGGCGAGCTCCTCGAGCTCGGCCCGGTGGCGCTCGAGCTTGGCCCGCTCCTCCTCGACCAGCTCGGCCGGCGCTTTGGCGACGAACTTCTCGTTGGCCAGCTTGCCCTCGGCGCGGGCGACCTCCGAGCGCAGCTCCTCGCGGCGCTTCTCCAGCCGGGCGGCGACCGCACCAGCGTCGATCTCCGGCGAGGCGAGCACCTTGACCGGGCCGACCGCCGCGATCGGCTCTCCCCCGTCCTCGCTGAACTCGAAGCGGGCGAGGCGGCCGACGAACTCCTGCGGCTGCTCGCCCTCGACGCGTCCCGAAAGCTTGCTGGCAGCGGGGGCTTCGACCATCTCGCGCCAGGTGCGCAGCCGGCGGGTCAGCTCGATCCCACGGCCGACCTCGGCCTCCGCCCCGGCGTCGAAGAGCGACTCATCGACCCTGGGAAAGGGATGAACTGCAAGGTGACCCTTGCTGGAGGGGTGGTAGGACCAGACCTCCTCGGTCACGAAGGGCATCAGCGGGTGCAGCAGGGCGAGCGTCCGCTCCAGCACCCAGAGCAGGGTTGCCGAGACCTCCGCCTCACCGTCGTACAACCGCGGCTTGGCGATCTCCAGGTACCAGTCGCAGAGCTCCGACCAGAAGAAGGCGTAGGCCTCCTGGGCGGCGTGGGCGAAGTCATATGTGTCGAGCTTCTCGGTGACCGAGGTGATCGTCTGCTCCAGTCGCGAGAGGATCCAGCGGTCCTCGATCTTGAGCGGAGCCGGCTTCGCCTCGACCTCGGCCGTGTTGAGCAGGATCAGGCGGCTCGCGTTCCAAAGCTTGTTGGCGAGGTCGCGGCCCTGCTGGACCTTGGCGTCGGAGTAGCGCACGTCCTGGGTCGAGGACATCGCCAGCAGGCCGAAGCGCAGCGCGTCTGCGCCGTGCACGTCGATCTCGTCGAGCGGGTCGATCCCGGTGCCGAGGCTCTTCGACATCCGCCGCCCGTCGCGGGCCTGGATCACCGAGTGCACGTAGACGTCTTTGAAGGGAACGTCGCCGGCGAACTCGAGCCCGGTCATGATCATCCGCGCCACCCAGAGGAAGAGGATCTCGCGCGCCGTGGTGAGGAAGCTGGTCGGGTAGAAAGCGCGCAGCTCGGGCGTATCGTCGGGCCAGCCGAGCGTGGCGAAGGGCCAGATCGCCGAGCTGAACCAGGTGTCGAGCACGTCCTCCTCCTGGCGCAGCTCGCCGCCGCAGGAGCCGCAGCGCTCCGGGGCCGCCGCCGGGTCCTCGGCGACGAAGACCTCCTCGCACGGGTCGCAGTACCAGACCGGGATCCGGTGCCCCCACCAGAGCTGGCGCGAGATGCACCAGGGGCGGATCTCTCGCATCCAGTCGAGGTAGACGCGCTTCCACTGCGCCGGCGCGATCCGCACCCGATCCTTTTCCACCGCCTCGATCGCCGGCGCCGCCAGCTCGTCCATGCGGCAGAACCACTGCAGCGAGATCAGCGGCTCGATCCGCTCGCCCGAGCGGTGGGAGAAGGGGACCGAGTGGGTGTAGGGCTCTTCGGCGCTGAGCACGCCCTCCTCGCGCAGCGCCGCCACCACCGCCTCCTGAGCCTCGGCCACGGTCATCCCTGCGAACCTCTCCCCCGCCTCCGCCGTGAGACGGCCGTCGGGGCCGATCGCGACGATCTCCTCGAGCCCGTGCTTGCGGCCAATCTCGAAGTCGTTGGGGTCGTGGCCCGGGGTGATCTTCAGCGCCCCGGTGCCGAACTCGGGATCGACGTGCTCGTCGGCGATGATCGGCAGCCGGCGCCCGACCAGCGGCAGGACGCAGAACTGGCCGACGAGGTCGCCGTAGCGCTCGTCGCTGGGGTTGACGGCGACGGCGGTGTCGGCCAGCATCGTCTCCGGGCGCACGGTGGCGACGGTGAGGATGCGATCGGAGCCCTCGACCGGGTAGTCGATCGAGTAGAGCGTGTCCTCGACCTCACGGTTCTCGACCTCGAGGTCGGAGATCGCCGAATGCGAGCCGGGATCCCAGTTGACCATGTAGTTGTCGCGGTAGATGTAGCCCTTGTCGAAGAGCTGTTTGAAGACGCGATAGACGGCCTTCACATATCCGTCATCCAGGGTGAAGCGCTCGCGCTCGTAGTCGCAGGAGGCGCCAAGGCGCTTGTATTGCTCGACGATCCGCGAGCCGTACTCCTGCTTCCACTCCCAGACCCGCTTGACGAACTCCTCGCGACCGAGGTCGTGCCGGGAGACCCCTTCGGCGCGGAGCATTTTCTCGACCACCGACTGGGTGGCGATGCCGGCGTGGTCGGTGCCAAGAATCCAGAGCGAGTTGCGCCCCCGCATCCGGTTCATCCGCACCAGCGCGTCCTGCATCGACCCATTGAGCGCGTGCCCCATATGCAGCGCCCCGGTCACGTTGGGCGGCGGAATAGCAACCGAAAAGTTCTCCTCGGGCGTGCCCTCGGCAGGCGGATGGAAATACCCCGCCTCCATCCATTCGGCAAAGATCCGACCCTCAACCTCAGTCGGGTCGTAACGGGTCTTCTCCTGCAGATTGTCCTGGCGCTCGCTCACCGAGCGCGAGTCTAGGCGGATTCCTCGCTCAGTTCGTCACTGACGCCGCTGATGTCCTGCGGCGCAGCCTCGGTAACCAGGGTCGGACGCCGCCCCTGCTCGATCGTCTCCTTGGTGACCACGCACTTGGTCACGTCGCGGCGCGAGGGCAGCTCGAACTGGACGTCGAGCAGGGTCTCCTCGAGGATCGAGCGCAGGCCGCGGGCGCCGGTCTCGCGTTCGAGCGCCTTGTTGGCGATCGCCTCGAGGCTGTCCTCGGCGAAGACGAGCTCGATGTCGTCGAACTCGAAAAAGCGCTGGAACTGCTTGGTCAGCGCGTGGCGCGGCTCGGTCAGGATCGTGATCAGGTCGTCGCGGCTGAGCTGGTGGATCGCGGCGACGACCGGCAGGCGGCCGATGAACTCGGGGATCAGGCCGTATTCCATCAAGTCCTCTGGCAGCACCTGCTCAAACCACTCGCCGGTGTCCTTGTTTTCGCGCGAGGTAATCGCGGCGCCAAAGCCAACGCCGCGGTCTCCCACCCGGTTCTCAATCACCTTGTCGAGTTCGGCGAAGGAGCCGCCGCAGACGAAGAGGATGTTGGTGGTGTCGATCGTGAGGAACTCCTGGTGGGGGTGCTTGCGCCCGCCCTGCGGCGGCACCGAGGCCGTCGTCCCCTCGAGGATCTTCAGCAGCGCCTGCTGCACGCCTTCGCCGGAGACGTCACGAGTGATCGACGGGTTGTCGGCCTTGCGCGCGATCTTGTCGATCTCGTCGATGTAGATGATTCCCGTTTCGGCCTTTTTGACGTCGTAGTCGGCGGCCTGGATCAGCTTCAGAAGGATGTTCTCGACGTCCTCGCCGACATAGCCCGCCTCGGTCAGCGCCGTCGCATCGGCGATCGCAAAGGGGACGTTGAGGATGCGGGCGAGGGTCTGGGCGAGCAGGGTCTTGCCGCAGCCGGTCGGGCCGAGCAGCATGATGTTGGACTTCTGCAGCTCGACCTCGGCCTCCTCGGAGGACTGGCTGATCTGGACCCGCTTGTAGTGGTTGTAGACGGCGACCGAGAGGGCGCGCTTGGCTGCCTCCTGGCCGACCACGTACTCCTGCAGGACCTCGTGGATCTCGCGCGGCTTGGGCAGGTTCTCGAGCTCGACCGCGGCCGCCGCGGGGGTCAGCTCCTCGTCGATGATCTCGTTGCAGAGGTCGATGCACTCGTCGCAGATGTAAACGCCGGGGCCGGCGATCAACTTCTTGACTTGGCGCTGCGACTTGCCGCAGAAGCTGCAGAGGAGCTGCTCGTTCGAGTCTGTGGGCCGTGCCAGCGGAATCCCCTCCTTAGGGGCAATGGTTGCCTACCGGCTCGCGCTCCAAAGCTTAAAGGGAGACGCAAGCCGGCCCTGTCAGTGCGGTCGTTTACTGCGCCGAGTGCGCCGTCCCTCCCCGTGACTGGGAACATCCAGACACGCATGCGGATCGAACCGATCAGCGAAGGGCAGTTCGAGCGGCTTCTACCGCTGATCGCTGCCTACCAGGGCTTCTACGAAGCGAAGCAGATCGATGAGGGACGCAACCGCGCTTTCTTCTCCCACTTCATCGCCCCCAGCGAGGACGGCATGCTGCTCGGCGCCTGGCGCGAGGACGAGCTAGTCGGCTATGCCTGCCTCTACTGGAGCTTCACTTCGACCGTCCCGGCCGAGACGGTGCTGATGAACGACCTCTACGTCGAGCCAGGGACCCGCGGCACAGGCGTCGGCCGCGCCCTAATCGAGGCCAGTGCCGCGGTTGGACGCGAGCGCGGCGCCCAGCGCCTCGAATGGGCCACCGCCCCCGACAACGAGACCGCTCAGCGCCTCTACGACTCGACCGGCGCCGAGCGCGCCGAGTGGATTACCTACGAGATAGAGCTTTAGCTGTAGCGATTCCAGCGCCGCAGGCTGGGCTCGGGGTCTACCGGGCGGCCGTGCACGTGGATCTCGAAGTGGAGGTGGCAGCCGATCGTGATCGCGTTGCCGGTCTCCCCCACGGCGCCCACTCGCTCTCCGGTCCAGACCCTGTCGCCCTTCTGGACCAGGGCCGGGCGGGGCATGTGGGCGTAGAAGTAACTGCGGTCCTCGCCTTCGCCGTGGATCAGCAGGTAGTTGCCGTAGAGGACTGGGTCGTAGCCGGTCTTGAGGACGCGGCCATTGCGGACGGCCACAAGCGGGGTGTCGCAGGCCGCGACTATGTCGAAGCCCTCGTGGGTGCGGCCACCGCTGCGCGGGGCGCCGAATTCACCGATCGCACCGCGGACTCCGTGCGGACCCTGGACGGGGAAGACGTGGTCGTAGTAAGTGACGCCGCCGTCGCGAGTGGCGAGGCGGGCCGATGCTGGTGCGGCAAAGGCCGCGAAGGCGAGGAGGACTAGAAGGGCCGGGCGCTTCAGTGGTGTTCGATCACGCGGTCGACGAGGTTGTACTCCTTCGCCTCCTCCGCGCTCATAAAGTAATCGCGGTCGGTGTCGTTGGTGACCTTCTCGAACGACTGACCGGTGTGCTTGGCGAGGATCTCGTCAAGGCGGCGGCGAACGTCGATGATCTCTTTGGCGTGGATCTCGATGTCGGTCGCCTGTCCCTGGAAGCCTGAGGAAACCTGGTGGATGAGGATCTTCGAGTTGGGCAGCGACATCCGCTTGCCGGCAGCGCCACCGGCGAGGAGAAGCGCGCCCATGCTCATCGCGATGCCGACGCAGATCGTCTGCACGTCGGGCTTGATGAACTGCATCGTGTCGTAGATCGCCAGGCCCGAGTAGACCGAGCCGCCCGGCGAGTTGATGTAAAGGCTGATGTCCTTGTCCGGATCCTCGGACTCCAGGTGCAGGAGCTGGGCCACGATCAGGTTGGCGATGTCCTGGGTGACCTCGGTGCCGAGGAAGACAATGCGCTCGTTCAGCAGGCGCGAGTAGATGTCGAAGGAGCGCTCGCCGCGCGAGGTCTGCTCGACAACCATTGGAACCAGAGGGCTCATCAGCGCAACTCTATAGAAGGGCCATGCCGGACCAGCGGCCAGGCTGTCGATCCTGCACGGACAGTGCCATCAGGAGTCGGAGTCCGGCGTCCACAGCTCGCCTTTCTCCTCCTCCTTCTCTTTCTCCGGGGTCCAGATCTTCTCGCGCGCCTCGGCCTGCTCGAGCGGGATCGGCTTGGCCGAGTCGGCGACGACGTCGATCGCCTTGCGCACCTGGATGTCCTCGCGGACCATCGCGTCGCGGCCGTTCTCGCGCAGCCGCTCGAGCAGCTTCTCCGGCGTCGTGCGCTCGTGCTCGGCGGTGTGGGCAAGCGCCTCGATCATTTCCTCCTCGGAAACCTCTATCGCCTCGGCCTCGGCGATCGCCGCCAGCACCGCCTCGCGCTTGAGCTCGCGCTCGGCGTCGGGCTTGGACTCCTCGAGCACCTCCTCGAGCGTTTTGCCCTGCATCTGCAAGAAGGTGTCGGGGCTCATGCCGCGGCCGGCGAGCTGCCTGCCGACCCGGTCCCAGCGCTCGGCCGCGCGGGCGGCGACGAGGTCGTCGGGGATGTCAACCGTTGCCGCGTCGACGGCGGCGTCGACGGCGGCGACCCTGAAGTCCTGCTCGGCGCGCTCGTCGACCGCTTCGGCGACGCGCTTGCCAATGTCATCGCGCAGCTCATCGATGCTCTCGAACTCCGAGGCCTCGGAGGCGAAGTCGTCGTCGAGCTCGGGCAGGACCTTTTCCCGCACCTCTTTGACCTCGACTTTGAAGACCGCGTCCTGGCCGGCCAGATCCTCAGCCTGGTAGTCCTCGGGGAAGGTGACCTCGACCTCGCGCTCCTCGCCGGCGGAGGCTCCGGTCAGCTGCTCCTCGAAGCCCTCGATCAGCTGGCCGCTGCCGAGCTCGAGCAGGTAGTCGCCCGCCTTGCCGCCCTCGAATGCCTTGCCGTCGACCAGGCCCTCGAAGTCCATCAGCAGCACGTCGCCGTCGGCGGCCGCCCGCTCGACCGGCTCCAGCCGGGCGAAGCCGGCGCGGATCCGCTCGACCTCGCGGTCGACGATCTCGTCGGTCGGCTCGGACTCGGCCTTGCCGACCTCGAGCTCCTTGTACTCGCCCAGTTTCGCCTTAGGCCGCACGCCGATCTCGAATTTGAAGCTGAGTGGCTCGTTCTCGGCCTCGGGGGCGGTGACGATCTCGATGTCCGGGTCGCCGATCGGGCTAATCCCCGAGCGCAGCAGTGCCTGCTCGTACCACTCGGGCAGCGAGTCGCGGATCGCCTCCTGGATCACGGAGCCAAAGCCGAGCCGCTGGATCACCAGCGACGGCGGCGCCTTGCCCTTGCGGAAACCCGGCATCCGCATCTCCTTGGCGAGCCCGCGGGCGGCGCGCTGCAGGCCGCGGCCAACCAAATCGGCGGGAACCTCCACCTCGACTCGCACGCGCGAATCGGGCAGCTCTGTGACGGCGGTCTGCATCGGGGCGCGGGACCCTAAAGGAATCGACCGCGCGGCTACCGGCGGCGCTGCCTGAGCCCGGTCCTGACCGCAATGCCGAAGTCGATCGCGAAGGCGAGGCCGCGCCCCACCGGCCCGGTGACGAGCCAGGCTTTAAGCGCGGTCATCGCCGACGATCCTTTCTTCCAGCAGCGCCCCGTGGCCGGCCGCGACGGCGCGCTGGGCGCGGCGCTCGTCGAGGGCGAAGCCCCGATCTTCGGCGAGGTCAAGCAGGCGTTGTTTCTCGGTCCCTTCCCGGGCCACCTCGAGGAAGATCCAGGCGAGCACACCGAGGGCGAGGAACGTCCCCTCGACCATCATGATCGCGCCGGCGGTGCTCTGATCGCCCATCGGCGAGATGCCCCAATAGTGCTCGCCCTTGCCGTAGATCGGATAGAGCACCGTGCCCGACCACATCAGCACGTTGCCGAGGATCGCGCTGGTGAAGCGGACTCCGATTACATAGGCGACCTTCCAGCCGGCGCTGAACCACTGCGGCTTGGGCAGCGGGCCGAAGATCGGCATCCACATCAGGCAGCCGAAGAAGAGGAAGGCGGAGTGCTCGAGCGCGTGGACCGGCGCCGTGCCGTAGGCGGCGTCATAGAGAGCCGGCACGTGCCAGAGGTAAAAGTTGAGCGCCCAGAGCGGGAAGGCGACGGCGGGATGGGTGAGGACCTGGAGGCGGTTGAAGGCGCGGATCGCGAGGACCGGCTGCAGCAGCGACCTGGTCAGGCCGAGGACGAGCAACAGCGTGGCGATGTCGCCGATCAGCAGGTGCTCGACCATGTGGGCGATGACCAGCTCCTCGGCGATGTGGCCGATCGGGCTGAAGAGCGCGATCGAGATCGTCAGCAGGCCGGCGCCGAAGCAGAGCTGGCGCCAGAGAGGGACCGGGCGGCCGTCCCAGGAGAGAGTCCTGGCGCGCCCCCAGTAAAGGACGCCGGCGATCGTGATCGGGAAGACCTCGATCGGGGCGAAGGCACCGCTGACGTGGGCGTACAGCAAGCTCACGGTGGTAGCTTGGCACGGCCGTGAGCGCTGTCGACCCCCGCTTCCCGCCGATCGGCAGCTACGGCTTCCTCTCCGACTGTCACACCAGCGCCCTGGTCTCCTACGACGGCGCGGTCGAGTGGCTCTGCCTGCCCCGCTTCGACTCCCCCAGCGCCTTCGGCGCCGTGCTCGACCGCGGCGCCGGTCATTTCAAGCTGGCGCCGACGGGCGTGATCGTGCCGATCAGCCGCCGCTACGAGCCGGGCACGCTGGTGATCGAGACGACCTGGGTGACCGAGACCGGCTGGGTCGTGGTCCACGACCTGCTCTCGATCCCCGAGTGGGCGACCGAAGACGGCAAGGGCAGCCGCCCCCGCACCGCCCATGAGGCCGACAACTCGCTGCTGCGAATCGTCACCTGCCTCGACGGCGAGGTCGAGATGGAGATGGAGTGCCTGCCCCGCTTCGGCTACGGCGCCGAGACGGCGAGCTGGAGCGGCGGCGAGCTGGGCGAAGCGCACGCGATCGGCAGCGACGGCGCCGAGCTCTGCCTGACCAGCGACATGGAGCTGACGATCGACGGCGGTGCCGCCCGCGGCAGGCTGAAGCTGCGCGAGGACGAGACCGGCTTCTGCTCGATCACCTGGGGCGACAACCACCTGGGCGGCCCGCGCAGCGCACCGGAGGCGCTGGAGCGGCTCGACTCAACCGAAGAGTTCTGGCGCGAGTGGCTGCGGGCCGGCGACTTCCCCGACCACCCCTGGCGGATCCACCTGCAGCGCTCGGCGCTGGTGCTGAAGGGGCTGACCTACACCCCGACCGGCGCCCTCCTCGCCGCCCCCACCACCTCGCTGCCCGAGACCCCCGGCGGCGAACGCAACTGGGACTACCGCTACACCTGGATCCGCGACTCGACCTTCAGCCTCTGGGCGCTGCACACGCTCGGCTTCGACGAGGAGGCGCGCGACTTCATGCGCTTCATCATCGACGTCTGCAAGGACAACCCCGACCTGCAGATCATGTACGGGATCGGCGGCGAGCGCGACCTCACCGAGCGCACGCTCGACCACCTCAGCGGCTACGGCGGCGCCAGTCCGGTGCGGGTCGGCAACGGCGCCTTCGACCAGCGCCAAAACGACGTCTGGGGCGCCCTGCTCGACTCCATATACCTGCACGAAAAGGCCCTGCGCGGGAGCGGCACGCCGGCCGATCGGCAGCTGATCCGCTACCAGGTGGAAGCGGCGATCAAGGCCTGGCCCAACCCCGACCAGGGGATCTGGGAGTCGCGCGGCGAGCCCCGGCATTACGTCTCCTCGAAGCTGATGATCTGGGTCGCGGTCGACCGCGGCGCCCGCCTCGCCACGAGCATCGGCTTCGCGGAGGTCGCCGAGGAGTGGGAGGAGGCGGCGGAACGGATGAAGGCGGAGATCCTCGAGCACGGCGTCCGCGACGGCGTCTTCCGCCAGCACTACGAGACCGACGCGCTCGATGCCTCCACCCTGCTGATCCCGCTGCTGCGCTTCCTCCCCCCCGACGATCCGCGGGTGCGGGCCACGGTCGAGGCGATCGCGGCTGACCTGACCGAGCACGGCCTAGTCCTGCGCTACAAGGTCGACGAGACCGACGACGGCCTCAGCGGCGAGGAGGGAACCTTCCTGATCTGCTCCTTCTGGCTCGTCTCCGCCCTCTCTGAGATCGGCGAGAGCGCTGCGGCGCGCGCCCTCTGCGAGCGGCTGCTGGAGGCGGCCGGTTGGCTCGACCTCTACGCCGAGGAGCTCGACGCGCCGAGCGGGCGCCACCTCGGCAACTTCCCGCAGGCCTTCACCCACCTGGCTCTGATCAACGCCGTCTCGCACGTGATCGCCGATGAGCAGCGCAAGGACGGCGGCACGACAGCCGTCTTCACCGAAATGGGCGGCGTCCGCGAGGACGCCTGAGTCGCCCGCTCACCGACCAAGAACCGCCAGGTCTAACTCCGGCGCCTTCAAACCTCGTCGGCAAAGACGTCTTGCCGGATCGCCAATGCGCGATCCGGCAACCGAGATATCTGTTACTCCTTCCTCTAAACCGTCAAATTAAAAGCCGGTCCAAGCGGCACCCGTTTTCGCCCCCGTGAGCTGCAGAAGCGCAGCTCCTCCCATAAATGCTTTGTTTTCACCGAATTTGAGACCGTCCCCGGTGAATTCTTTGACCGGCGTTATGAACAGTTCTTTGGCTTCAGTCCCCAGTGCATACACGACGGTACCGGTAAGCGGATACGAGCCTTTCTCAGCACAGGCCGCGCCCGTGATTTCAATCGTGGCAAACGGTCCAGCAACGGCAGGTTTGGTTAAGACGTAATTAGTTCCTTCACTTAAGATGACTTCACCTTCGATTTCTACTGTTTCGATTTCCCCAGCAGCCTTACCAGTACTCTTGACTCCGCAAGCCGATAGTTCCGGTTCTTCCCCTTCATCGGCAAAAACTTTGCAAATTTTGAGCAGATCGCGAAGTTTAAGATGGCCATGGCCCCTTATGAGAGCATTCAACGCTTGCCATGCCGAGCATTTAATCTCAATATTCAAGGATTTAATTAAGAATAACCTCTTTATCCCTGTCCCAAGATTTCCTGTGAACGATTCTTCGGTTATTCCCAATGCGGTCATTGTTTGACCGCCGATTTTCCATTCGCCCGTGGCCTGCGCGCCGGCGGCAGTGAACGCCATTAGGCCGAGGGCCGTGATCAGAGCGATGCCGAGCACCTTGAGTCCATGCATTTTGAGGTTCATGCTCCTCCCCTGGTTGGACAAGCTTCTTTCACGATCCTTATCTCGGCTAGCGGCTTTACCTAGCTTCTGATGATCAATCCTCGGTGGATTAAAAGCCGGTCCATGTGGCGCCTGTTTTCGCTCCACTGAGCTGCAGGAGCACAGCTCCTGCCATAAATGCTTTGTTTTCGCCGATTTTAAGACCATCGCCGGTGAATTCTTTGATCGGCGTCAGTGATAGTTCTTTGGCTTCACCGCCCAGTTGAGACACGGAGGTGCCGGTAACTGGATACGTGCCTTTCAGAGGACAGGACGCACCCGTGATTTCAATCGTGGTAAGCGTCGAGCCAGAAACCGGTTTTTCTAAGACGTAGTTAAGTCCGCCACTTAAAATAATTTCGCCGTCGATTGCTTCGGTTTGGATTTCCCCAGCCGCCTTACCGGTGCTTTTCACTCCACATGCGGATAGTTCCGGTTCTCCCACTTCATCGTCGTATACATTGCAAGCCGCGAGCAGAACGCTAAGGTTAAAGTGGCCTCCGCTTCTTATTAGGGCGCCTATCGCCTGCCATACTGAACATTTAATCTCAACATTCAATGTTTTAATTAAAAATAACCTCTTTATTCCTGCCCCAAGTTTTCCCGTGAACGATTCTTTGGCTATCCCCAATTCGGTCAGCGTTTTACCGGCGATTTTCCATTCACCCGTGGCCTGAGCGCCGGCGGCGGTGAATGCCATCAGGCCGAGCGCCGCGATTAGAGCAATGCCGAACACTTTTAGCCCCTGCATCTTGAGGTTCATCTCGGTCCTCCCCGTTGGACAGCTTCTTTTAGTCGCGACCCATGGAGCCGCCCAGCGAGCATTCTCATGACTGACGAATCATCAGTCAAGTTTTCCTGAGTAAAGTTTTCTATCGCCGGACGATGCCGCGATTGCGACACCAGAAGAGCCTCGTGCTCGCGGTCGGACCCGCTTGCAGCCAAGGCGGCCCGCAATTTCTTGTGCTTGAAGACAAAGAGTTGACGGACAATAGATTTCGTTTGCTCTATATTGCTCGCCAAGATGGCGACGGGGGGCGACAAGGCAAACGATCTCTTCACCGCGCTGGCGCACCCGCTGCGCCGCCGGATCCTGCGCCGGATGATCAAAGGCGGCGGCGAGATCAGCCCGCGCGACCTTGCCACTGAGCTTGATGAGCCGCTTAGCGCGCTGAGCTACCACGTCAGGGTGCTGGCTGAATGCGGCGCCTTGAAGCTGGTGCGGACGAAGCAGATCCGCGGCTCGACCCAGCACTTCTACCGTGCGGCGGTGAGGACGCAATGGGCCCGGACCGCCCTGCGCACGACCGAGGGCCGGCCGAAGAAAAGCGGCCCGCGGGGGGAAGAGAAAGGCTGACGGCGCTCTTACCGAGGCATCTGGTGGAGGACAGGAACGACATCCGCACGACGGTCGAGGAGGACAGGGCGCAGGAGTCCGCCGTGCTGCAGCATGTCCTCGCCCTCCACCCCGCCGCCACCACGGTCGAGGAGCTGGTCCGCGAGCTCGACCCTGATCGCGACTCGTTCTCCCGGCGGGACGCGGTCGAACGGGCCGTGCGGGACCTGGCCGGGGCCGGCCTCCTGCACCGCGGCGAGTCGCTCGTGCTGCCCACTCGCGCCGCGCTGCGCTTCGACGAGCTGCTCGGTGAATAAAGGTTCCGTGCCGAGCGACCTCCAGTAGCATCGCAATTGCATTGGCTCCCGTGCCTTTCAAAGTTCGCAGCGAGCAGCAGGGGGACGTGTTCGTAATCCAGGTAGAGGGCGAGCTGGACATGAACACGGCGACCCAGCTTGAGCGTCAGCTGGAGGTGCCCCTGGCGGCGCCCGACTCGAACCTGCTGATCGACCTGAGCCGCTGCGAATTCATCGACTCGACCGGGATCGCCCTGATCGTCAGGGCCTGGCAGAAGCTCGACAGTCGCTTCTCGATCTGCGGCGTCAGCGACCAGGTCAAGCGCGTGCTCGACGTCACCGGCCTCGACGCGACGATTCCAACGCACCCGAGCCGCGACGACGCACTCGCCCAGCTGCGCGACTGAGCTTGCGGCGCGCCCTTCTCACCGCTGCCGTTGCCACCCTGGTCTTCTTCGCGCTCAGCGCTCCCGCCTCGCCGCAGGGGGGGATCATCCAGATCCAGGGCGCCGCTTCGGGCTCGCACCTTCGCCTCACCGTCAGCGAAGGGCAGCTGCTCGTCAACGGCAGCCCGCCGGCAGCCGCGCGGCCGAGCGGCTGCCTTGCGCGCGGCTACGCGACCACTGCCTGTCGCCTTGGAGAAGCCTCGGCGGTCGTGCTCGAAATGGGGCCGTCCGAAGACAAGATCGAAGTGCTGGATCCGCTGCCGGTACCACTGACGGCCTACCTCGGCGACGGCTCCGACAAGCTGATCGGCAACGCTGAGCCGGACACCTGTTATCCGCAGGGCACCGTGCGCAACCGCTGCGTCGGCGGTGGCGGCGACGACATCTGCATCTCGGCACCGGTGAACACCGACTGCGTCGGCGGACCCGGCAATGACTACTGCAAGACGAGCGACGGCAGCGACGGTTGCTGGGGTGGGCCGGGGCGCGACGAATGCGTGATGGGAGCCGGCCAGGACGGCTGCCACGGCGAAGCCGGCGATGACCGCCTCTTCGGCGGCGAAGGCACCGACCAGCTCTACGGCGGCGCAGGGAACGACTACTGCGACGGCGGGCCGGGGGCCGGCCACTCGCGGGGATGCGAGGCGGGGCCCGGGCGCTAGACCCTCTAGGCCGCGCCCGCCGGCACCGGGCCGAGGAAACGCTCGATCGCCGCGGCAGTCTCCGTCGGCGACTCCCAGAGGACGTTGTGCCCGTTGGGGACGTTCGTCACCGTGAGCAGATCCCCCAGGGTCTCCCGGTAGCGCGCCTCGTGAAGGCCATCGGGCGGGAACAGGGGCACCTCCGCGCGAACGACGAGGGTCGGCAGCGCGGCGATCTCCGGCGCCGGCAGCGACATCTCGCTCCAGGCGACGACGGCGGCGGCGGGGCAGAAGCGGAAGCGGAAGCGACCGTCCGGCCCTTTGCGGACGTCGCCGCGGACGTACTCGGCGACCACCTCGCGCGGCGCGGCGACGACCGAGTCGCTGGAGAGAAGCGCGTTGAGCGCGCCGTCGGTGGTCGCGAAGCTCCAGTCGAGGCGGTCGATTTCGGCGCTGCGCAGCGCGATCTCGACCGGCACTTCGAGGCCGGGGTCGAGCAGGGCGAGGCACTCGGCGCGCTCGGGCGCTCGGGCCGCCGCTTCGGCGACCAACCGGCCGCCGAAACTGTGCCCGATCCAGCTCGCCCGCTCCACCCCGGCGGAGTCCAGGGTCTCGAGCAGGTCATCGACGTGGGTGGCGATGCTCCAGGGCGGCACGCGGCCCGACTCACCGTGGCCGCGCAGGTCGACGGCAAGGACCGAGTGACCGGCGGCTGCGAGCTGCCGGCCGAGGTCCTCGAACACTCCGCCGTGCTGCGCCAGGCCATGCACACAAACGACGCTGCGCGGCCCCTCCGGACCCCAGCGACGGGTCTTCAGCACCATCTCCCCTGCTCCCTGTCTCGCCGCTCAGACCCGGATCGCGCCGGCGCCGCCCTCGGCGCGGCCCTCGTCTTCGGACTCCGCCCCGACCAGGATCGAGATCTTGCCCAGGTGCTTGTTTTCGTACATCAACTGATGCGCCGCGGGCACCCCGTCGAAGTCCATCGTCTGCCAGATCACGGGCCGGACCTTGCCCTCCGCCATCAGCTGGTTGGCCCGCATCGCCTCGTAGGCGTTGGCGCCATGCGAGCCAATGATTTCCTTCTGGCGCATCCACAGGTAGCGCGCGTCAAAGTCGAGCTGGAAGCCGGTCGTCGCCCCGCAGATCACCACTTTGCCGAGGGGTTTGCAGACGAAGACCGAGGTCGGGAAGGTCGCCCTGCCGACGTGCTCGAAGACGATGTCGGGGGCGTCGCCGAGGATCTCCTTGACCCGCTTGGCGAAGCCGCGCGAAGCCTTGAAGCGCTCCTTGTCGGCGGCCTTGTCGGCGAGGTTCTCGGAGCTCCGCATCATCTCGCCGAACTCGTTGCGGTTGACGTAGTCGACCGCGCCCAACTGCTTGACCAGCTCGCCCTTCTCGTCGGAGGAGACGACACCGACCGCGTTCGCGCCGGCGGCCGCACAGAGCTGGGTGGCGAACACTCCTAATCCGCCGGCCGCGCCCCAGATCAAGACGTTGTCTCCCACCCGCATGCTGCAACGGGTGAGCAGCATCCTGTAGGCCGTGAAGTAGGCGAGGCCGTAAGACGCGGCCTCCGCCCAGGAGAGGTTCGTGGGCCGCGGCAGCAGTTGCTGCGCCTGCACCTTGGTGAACTGGGCGAAGGAGCCCCATGTGGTCTCGTAGCCCCAGGCGCAGGTGCTCGGGGCCGCAGTCTGATCTAGCCCGAAGACCTCGACGTCCTCATAGGAGGCCTGAGCGGTATGCACTACCACCTCGTCACCCGGCTTCCAGCGGGTAACGCCAGCGCCGACTTTCCAGACGATCCCGGCGGCGTCGGAGCCGCCGATGTGATGGCCGTACTCGGGATGGTCGCCGTAGCCGAAGACCGAGACCGGCTTGCCCAGGGCCGCCCAGACGTTGTTGAAGTTGACGCCAGCAGCCATCACCCGGACGATCACCTCAAAGGCACCGGGCTCGGGCACCTCGATCTGCTCCAGCTGAAACGCGTCTGTGGGCTCGCCCTCGCGCTCCTGGCGGATCACCCAGGCAGCCATCGTCTCCGGCAGCTCGCCGGGCTCGACCTTGAGGCGACCTCCGACGCTGTTCCCCGCGGCCGCCACTATGCCGCCGGCTTCCGTGCGGAGACGAACTGCGCTCGCGAGACGACGCGCTGCTCGATGTCAACAAGGCCACTGTCGGTAAGCGTCTTCGGCACTTCGTCGCGGGCAAAAACGGTGACGCCTTTTTTCACATGTGCGGGGGCGCCACTCGGTGCACAAGTAGTCACAATCACAATTCGTCCCCCCGGGGCCAGCACGCGTGTCATCTCCGCCAGCGCCACCATCGGAGTTTTGGTCATATGGACTGTGCCGATACAGGAGACGACGTCGAACTCACCATCCGCAAACGGTAAATCTGATGCGTCGGCGCGGACAAAGGCGAGGTTCGGGCCACCCCCCGCTTTCACTCCGGCCGCCAGCATCGCGTCGGAAGCGTCCACTCCGATCGCCAACTCACCACCGTTAGCGGCTGCGAGGTACCTAGTGTAATTACCCGGACCACAGCCCACGTCAAGCACACGATCCCCCGCTTTGACGTTAAGCATCGCCAGCGTCACCTCGCGCTCCTTGCGAGCCCCCATGCCGAAAAAGCCGAAGAACGCACGCGAGATGACCGGCCTCCAAAAACGCTCGTAGATGCTGGGGAAAAGCTTTTTTTGGAACACCTGATGACTCGGTCGCGAATCGAGGGCGTCGACAGAACCAAGCACATCGATATACCCATCCACTTCCCGTGGTGGATAATCGACACCTGGCTGAAAAAGCCCTGTGACCTGTTTCAACACAGGTGAAAATTCCCCCGCTTCTACCCCCTGCTTCACAGTGTGCATATTATCACTTTGCGAACCCCTCTGTGTTTGTTAGTGCAGCGGACATCTCGATCGCGTCCTGGATCGCGAGTGCCGTGGTAACTGCCTGCTCGTTGACGATGGTGAAGTGGTTTCCGGGAACCTCGATCTCCCTGTATGCGGGTCCCCAAGACGGCTCGTCGCCCTCGCTTTCCGCCCCTTCCGCCGCGCGCACCATCAGCGTTGGAGCAACGAGCTGTGAGGGACTCCAGGAGGCGAAAATCTTGTTGTAGCCGCCGAGCGCGGTGAGGCGGGCATCGTCGGTCGCCGCCTCGTCCCCACCCGCTTCGTTGACGCTTTCGAGCATGCTTGGAAGCAGCTGGCGCACGATGGCGGACTGGGGCAAGAAGGTGTCGAGGAGGACCACCGCCTCGGGCTCCGCTCCGGCGGCCTCGAGGCGTCCCGCAACCGCATTGGCAACCCAGCCGCCGGACGAGTGCCCCATCAACACGTAGCCCGAGTCGAGCTCCAGCCGCGACACGGCCTCGGCCTGGACCTCCGCCAGGGCCTCGACGCTGTCCGGGAGCGACTCGCCGGCTAGGAAGCCGGGGAGCGGAAGGGCAAAGACGTCTCTGCTTTCTTCGAAGGCGCGGGCAAATTTGACGTACTCATGTGGTCCCGACATCGGCCCAACCGAGGAGAAGAGGACGAGGCTCGGTGAGTTGGAGCCCTCGCCGAGGCAGATCGACCGGGGGAGCTCTCCGACCGACGTCACGCCGTCGAACTTCTGGCGGAAATTCGACGCCGCCGTGAGCACCTCCATCAGCTCGGGCAGCTTTTCTTCCTCGCAGGCCTGGCCAAGCAGGGCGGTGTACTCCGTGGTTGAACCGGCCGCTGGTGACTGGGACACGGCGCCCCGATCGCCTTCTCCGTCGCCGGAGGCGTTCAGCTCGGTGACCAGATAGCGCGCGATCCCGGCCGGCGTCGGGTTGTTGGTCAGGGCGAGCATCGGCACCGGCAGGCCTGTCGCGGCGGCGAGATGGTTGCGGAACTCCACCGCCCCCAGCGAGTCGAAGCCCATTTCCTGCAGGGCGGCGTCGGCTTCCACATCCTCCGCCGAGGCGTAGCCGAGCACCGCCGCCACCTGCTCGCGGACGAGGTCGAGGACGACGGCCTCGCGGCCGCTCTCCGGCACGCCGGCCAGCCGCTCGCGCAGATCGGGCCGGGACCCCTCGCGCCGGCCCGATGCTGGGGCGAGGCCCCTCAGAATCGGTGCCAGCAGACCGTTCCTCGCCTGCGCGCGCAGCCCCGCCCGGTCGAACCCGACCGGCGCCAGCAGGGCCTCACCGTCGGCGCGAGTGAGGTCAAAGAGCTCCAGCGCCTGCTCGGGCAGCATCGGCACGATGCCAAGGCGGCCGACGCGAGCGCGGTCGGCCTCGCTCAGCTCGGCGAACAGTTCGCTCTCCTGCACCCAGCCGCCCCAGGCCAGGGAAGTGGCGGGGAGGCCGTGCGCCTGGCGATGAGCGGCGAGCGAGTCGAGGAAGACGTTCGCCGCCGCGTAGTTGACCTGGGCGGCGTTGCCAAGGATGCCGGCGATCGAGGAGAAGAGCACGAACTGCGAGAGGTCCGCCCCCTTGGTCAGCTCGTGCAGGTGCCAGGCGGCGTCGACCTTCGGCCGCAAGACCCGGTCGAGGCGCTCGGGGCTGAGTAGCTCGAGCACGCCGTTGTCGAGCACGGCGGCGGAGTGGATCACGGCGCCGAGCGGGTGCTCGGCGGGGATCGAGCCGAGCAGGCTCTCGAGCTGCTCGCGGTCGGCCACGTCGCAGGCGGCGATCGTCACCTCGGCGCCGAGCTCGGTCAGCTCTCGCTCGAGCTCGGCCGCGCCCTCGGTCTCGATCCCGCGACGGCCGACGAGGAGCAGGTGGCGAGCGCCGTGCAGGCTGACCAGGCGGCGGGCGACGACGGCGCCGATGCCGCTGATGCCGCCGGTGATCAAGACGGTCTTCTCGGGGTCGATCGGCCGGGCTTCCTCGCCGGCGCCGAGGTCGGCTTTGGCCAGCCGCGGCGCGATCAGCCGTCCCTCGCGGACGGCCAGTTGCGGCTCCTCCCCCCCGGCCGCCAGCGCCGCCGGCAAGGCCTCGCGCGACTCAGCCGAGCCGTCGAGGTCGATCAGCGCGAAGCGGCCCGGGTGCTCGGACTGGGCCGAGCGGAGCATGCCCCAGAGCGGCGCCGTGCCGAGGTCGGGAGCATCGCCTTCGGCGAGCGCGAGCGCCCCCTCGGTCAGCACCGTGAGGCGGCTGCCCTCAAGGCCCTCTGCGGCGACCCATGCTTGCAGCAGCCCCAGCGCCTGGTGGCAGGTCGCGTGGACCGCCGCGGGCAGGTCCGCGTCGTCGCTCCCCGCGGATGAGAGGTCAATGACCACGACTTGAGGCGCGCCGTCGTCCCCGATCGCGGCTAGCAAGGCCGGAATGTCGTCATAGCGATCGGCGTCGAGGCCGGCGGGCTGCTTCTCACCGAGGACCGCTATTCCGGGCAGCGGGCCCGCAGCGGCGCTGGGGTCGACATCGGGCCAATCGACCCGGTACACCGAGTCGAGGTGCCAGGCCGCCTGCGCCGCGCTCGGCTCCCGCGCCCGCCCGGCGAGGGCCTCGACTGTGAGCACGGGCGAGCCATCAGCGTCGATGGCGGTCAGGAGGGCGCCGTCGGAACCCGCCTCGATCCGCAGCCTGATCGCCGTCGCGCCCGGCTTGTGCAGGTTGATTCCGCGCCAGGCGTACGGCTGCACGAGGCCGTCCCCGGCACTCTTGCTGTCGCCACCGGCGGGGATAAGGCTCGGATCGACGGCTGCCTGGGCGGCGCAGTCGAGCAGCGCCGGGTGGATCGCGAAGGGCGAGCCGTCGCCGACGGCGTCGTCGGACAGCGCCGCCTCGGCAAACAGTTCCCCATCCCGGTGCCAGGCCGCCCCAAGTCCGCGCAGGGCCGGGCCGTAGTCGAGGCCGCGATCGCCCAGGGTGTCGAAGAGGAGATCGACGTCGACCGGCTCGGCCCCCTCGGGCGGCCAGGGCGCGGCGGCGAGGTCGCCGAAGCGGGAATCGGGCTGCGGCGCCTGCGTGGACAACGTGCCGGTGGCGTGGCCGACCCACTCGGCCTCTCCCTCATCGTCGGAGGCGATCGACCGCGAGTGGATCGCGATGGTCCGCTCTCCCGACTCGTCGATCGTGCCGACCGATGCCTGCAGTTGGACTGCGCCCTCCTCGGGCAACACCAGCGGCTCCTGCAGGGTCAGCTCCCCCACCTGGGCGGCACCAACGCGCGAGGCGATGCTCGCGGCCAGCTCGACGAAGGCCGCGTCGGGCAGCTGCACTGCGCCGAACGCCTCGTGGCCGGCGAGCCAGGGCTGGGCGGCGCGCGAGACGCGGCCGCTGAAGAGCCACTCGCCGCCGGGGGTCTGCGTGGCCGCCGCGAGCAGCGGGTGCTCGGCGTCCCCCATTCCGGTCGCGGTGACGTCGCCGCTGGCGGCGGGCGTGTCGAGCCAGTAGCGCTCGCGCTGGAAAGCGTAGGTCGGCAGCCCCACCCTGCTCGCGCCGGTGCCCTTGAAGTAGGCCTCCCAGTCGACCTCGGCGCCGGCAACGTGCGCTTCGGCCAGCGAGTGCGCGAAGCGCTCCGGCCCGCCCTCGCCGCGGCGCAGGGTTCCGAGCACCGCGACTGAGCTCGGGTCGCCCAGGGTCTCGACGGTTTCCCGCAGCCCGATTCCCAGCACCGGGTGGGGGCCGATCTCGATCAGGGTGTGACAGCCGGCCTCGATCAGGCGCCGCACCACCGGTTCGAGCAGGACCGTGCGCCGCGCGTTGAGGAACCAATATTCGGCGTCGAGGCGGGCGGTGTCGTGGGCTTCGCCGGTGACCGTGGAGTAGAACGGGATGCTGCCGGAGCGGGGCGAGATCGGCGCCAGCTGCTCGAGCAGCTCCTCGCGCAGCGCCTCGACCTGGGCCGAGTGCGAGGCTGCCACCGCGCCCGGGACCTTCTTCACCTGGATGCCCTCGGCGGCGCAGGCGGCCAGCAGCTCGTCGAGCGGCTCGGTGTCGCCGGAGACGACGGTCGCACCCGGCCCGTTGATCGCGGCGATCCCGACCGCGCCGTCCCAGGCTTGGAGGCGCGGCTCGACCTGGTCGGCGGGGAGCGCGATCGAGGCGATCGCACCGTGTCCGACCAGTTTCAACAGCGCCTTATTGCGCAGCACCGCCACCCGCGCGGCGTCATCCAGCGAGAGCCCACCGGCGATGTGGGCGGCGACGAGCTCGCCCTGCGAGTGTCCGGCGACCACCTCGGGCTCGACCCCGCAGGCGAGCCAGAGGCGGGCCAGCGAGACCGCCGTCGCGAAGAGGACCGCCGAGCCGACGTCGGGGTCGTTGACCTCGGGAGCGCCCTCGGCCTCGCGCAGCACGCCCTCGACCGACCAGTCCAGGTAGGGGTCGAGCGCTTGCTCGCACTCGCGCATCGCGGCGGCGAAGGTCGGCGAGGAATCGAGCAGCCCGACCGTCATCCCCGACCACTGCGAGCCGTAGCCGGAGAAGAGGAAGGCGGGCTTGCGGGACGGGCGGGCGCTGCCGAGGACGAGGCGGTCGTCCTCGGCGCCACGGCCGAGGGCGCCGAGCGCGCGGCGCAGAGCCTCCCGGTCCTCGCCGAGGACCACGGCGCGGCGGGGAAAGCTCGCTCGGGTCGTCGCCAGCGAGTAGCCGAGGTCGGCGGGATCGAGGTCCTGGTCGAGGTGCGAGCGCAGGCGCTCGGCGGTGGCGCGCAGCGCCGGCTCGGTTTTGGCCGAGAGGACGAGCGGGGTCATGCCGGGCAGCGCTCCCCCCGCGTCCTCGACCGGCGCTGGCTGCTCCAGCGACTGGGGCGCTTCCTCGATGACCAGGTGGGCATTGGTGCCGCTGACGCCGAAGGACGAGATCCCGGCCCGGCGCGGGCGCCCGTTCGGCTTCCACTCGACGCTCTCGGTGAGCAGCTCGACCTGCCCGGCGGACCAGTCGACCTGGGTCGTGGGCTGCTCGGCGTGGAGGGTCTTGGGCAGCTCCCCCTCGCGCATCGCCATCACCATCTTGATCACCCCGGCGACGCCCGCCGCTGCTGCCGAGTGGCCGATGTTCGACTTGATCGAGCCCAGCCAGAGCGGCCGCTCCCGCTCCTGGCCGTAGGTCGCGAGCACGGCCTGGGCCTCGATCGGGTCGCCGAGGCCGGTGCCGGTGCCGTGGGCCTCAACCGCGTCGACCTCGCCGGGCTCGAGGCCGGCGTTGGCCAGAGCCTGCGCGATCACCCGTTCCTGGGCGCGGCCGTTCGGCGCGGCCAGGCCGTTGGAGGCGCCGTCCTGGTTGACGGCGGAGCCGCGCAGCGTGGCGAGAACGGGGTGCCCCTGCCGCCTCGCCTCGGAGAGGCGCTCCAGCAGCAGGAAGCCGACGCCCTCGGCGAAGCCGGTCCCGTCGGCGCCCTCGGCGAAGGCCCTGCAGCGCCCGTCCGGGGCAAAACCGCGCTGGCGGTTGAGGTCGATGAACCCGGTCGGGGTTGCGAGCACGATCACGCCACCGGCGAGGGCGACGGGGCATTCGCCGTTGCGAAGGGCCTGCGCGGCCAGGTGGATCGCAACCAGCGAGGAGGAGCAGGCCGTGTCGACGGTGATCGCCGGCCCCTCGAGGCCGAGCGTGTAGGAGACGCGGCCGGCGAGGATGCTGGCCGAGGCGCCCATGATCAACGAGCCGGCCGAGGAGCCGTTCGGGCGCAGCTGCCAGCCGAAGTCGCCGGCGCCGCCGCCGACGAAGACTCCGGCGCCACCGCCGCGCAGCGAGTGGGGGTCGATGCCGGCGTCCTCGATCACCTCCCAGGAGGCTTCGAGCAGGAGGCGCTGCTGGGGGTCGATCGTTGCTGCTTCGCGCGGGGCGATGCCGAAGAAGCCCGGGTCGAAGCCGGCGACATCGTCGAGGAAGCCGCCGCCCTGGACGTAAGTGGTGCCGGGATGGTCCGGATCGGGGTGGTAAAGGTTTTCGAGATCCCAGCCGCGGTCGTCGGGGAAGGGAGAGATCGCGTCGCCGCCTGCGGCGAGCAGCTCCCAGAGCTGCTGCGGCGAGTTCGCGCCGCCGGGGTAGCGACAGCTCATGCCGACGATCGCGATCGGCTCCTCGACCGAGGCGGCGGCGCGGGGCACGACGGCGACATCGCGCGCGCCGCCTTCCAGCTCGGCGGTGAGGAACTTCGCCAGCTCCGCGGCCGAGGGGTGGTCGAAGACCAGCGTGGTCGGCAGGTCGAGGCCGGTGGCGGCGCTGAGCCGGTTGCGCAGGTCGACCGCGCCGAGCGAGTCGAAGCCGAGGTCGCGGAAGGCGCGCTCGGGGTCGACCTCGGTGTGGGAGGCGTGGCCAAGTACAGCCGCCGCCTCGCCCCGGACAACCTCGAGCACCTTCGCTTCCCGCTCCAGGTCGGGCAGCCCGGCGAGCGCCGCGGTCAGGGCGCCGCTGCCGCGCCCGGAGCGGGCCGGTGCGGTAAAGAGACCGCGCAGGACGGCCGGCAGCATGCCGGCCTTGGCCTGGGCGCGGAGGACGCGCGGGTCGAGCTCGACCGGGGCGAGCAGCGCATCGTCAGCGGAGTCCGCGGCGGCGAGCAGTTCGAGCACCTGCTCGGTCGGCATCGGCGCGAAGCCGAGGCGGGCCTGGATCCGGCTCACCGCCTGCATCGCTTCGACCCGGTCCTCGCTATCGCCCGGATCGCCGGCCCACAGTCCCCAGGCAAGCGAGGTCGCCGGCAAGCCGCTGGCCCAGCGGTGGGCGGCGAGCGCGTCGAGGAAGGCATTGGCGGCGTTGTAGTTGGCCTGGGCGGCACCGCCGACGAGCTCCGAGGCTGAGGAAAAGAGCAGGAACTGGGAGAGCTCGATCCCCGCTGTCAGCTCGTGCAGGTGCCAGGCGGCGTCGACCTTCGGCCGCATCAGCCGCTCGAGGCGCTCCGGGTCGAGCGACTCGAGCATGCCGTCGTCGAGTGCTGCGGCGGCGTGGACGACGGCGCCCAGCGGGTTCTCCGCCTCGATCGAGCCGAGCAGTTGCTCGACCTGGCCGCGATCGGAGAGGTCGCGGGCCTCGATCCGGACCTCGGCTCCCAGACCTTCGAGTTCTGCCTGAAGCTCGGCTGCGGCTTCGGTCTCCGCGCTGTCCTCGGCGGTCAGCAGCAGCCTGCGGGCGCCGCGGGCGGAGACGAAGTGCCGCGCCGCCAGTGCGCCAAGACCGCTGCCGCCCCCGCAGACGAGGACGGTCGCCTCGGGGTCGAGCGGCGGCGCGCCCGGCGCCTCGCTTTCGGGTTGAGCGCGGAGGAGGCGCGGCGCCAGCAGCTCGCCCTCGCGGATCGCCAGTCGCGGCTCCTCGACGCCGGCTACAAGGCCGGCGGCCAGAGCCGCGCGGGAAGAGTCCGTGTCGTCGATGTCGAGCAGGGCGAAGGCGCCTGGGTGCTCGGACTGGGCCGAGAGCAGGAGGCCGGCGAGCGGCGAGCGGGCCAGATCCGGCTCCTCCCCGTCGGCGACGGCGATCGCTTCCCCGGTGAGGAAGACCAGTCGCGTGCCGGCCGGAGGCCCGGCCGCGGCCCAGGCCTGCGCCAGCCCGAGGCCGCGCCGCGCTGTCTCATGCACGGCCGCGAGCAGATCGCCCTCGGCGCCGGCGCGGCGGAAGTCGACCAGCACCGCGTTGGGAGCCTCCTCGTCGCCGGAGATCGCCTCGAGCAGGGCGCGGAGATCCGGGTAGCGGTCCGCCTCGATGCCGGCGACGTCGTCCGCACCGAGGACGGCGAAGCGGGGGGCGGAGTCGTCTGAGGACTGAGCGGCATGCGGCTCCCACTCGACCCGGTAGAGCGAGCGGCGGGTGCTGGCCCGCAGGACGCCCGAGTCGAACGAGCGCATCGCGACCAAGCCGATCGAGATCGCCACGGTGCCGGTCTCATCGAAGGCGGTGAGGCCGGTCTCGTCCTCGTCGCTCGCGCTGACCCGAACCCTTAGGGCTGCCGCGCCCCCCGCTCCGAGTCGTACGCCGCGCCAGTGCCCTGACAGCGAGATCGTGCTGGGATCGGCGTCGCCTGAATCTGCGTTCCGCGCGAGCGCGTGCGCCCCATCCAAAAGCGCCGGGTGCAACCCAAACCGCTCCGCTTCACCGCCGCGCTCACGGTCAAGCGAGATCTCGGCGTAGACGTGCTCGCCGGAGCGCCAGGCGGCCCGTACGTTCTGAAAGCCCGGTCCGTATTCGAAGCCGGCCTCGGCGAGGTCCTCATAGAGCCCCTCGATCGCGATCGGCTCGGCCCCCTCGGGCGGCCAGGTGCCGATCGGCTCCGGAGCTTCGGGAACCTCTTGGGAGAGGTTGCCCTGGGCGTGCAGGGCCCACTCCCCCGCCTCTTGGTCTTGGCCCTCTGCCTTGGAGTGGATCGAGACCTCACGACGGCCGTTCTGATCAGGTGCCTCGACCCGAACCTGGATCTGGACCGCAGCGCTCTCGGGTAGGACGAGCGGCGCCTCCAGGGTCAGCTCCTCGATCGTCTCGCACTGCGCTTGACGAGCGGCGCGTAGGGCCAGCTCCAAGAAGGCGGTGCCGGGCAAAAGCACGGTCTCGGCGACGGCGTGGTCTTTTAGCCACGGGTGGGTTTGGAGGGAGAGGCGTCCGGTCAGGGTCAGGCCCTGTCCCCTTGGGTCCTCCAGGGTGGCGCCAAGCAGTGGGTGTTCTGGGTCTTCTTGGCCGATTGAGCCGGCGTCGGCGCTGGAGGCGGCGTTGAGCCAGTAGCGCTTGCGCTGGAAGGGGTAGGTGGGAAGAGGGACTGCTTTGACGCCTGAGTTGGCGAAGAAGGCCTGCCAGTCGACCTCGGCTCCCGTGCTGTGGGCTTCGGCGAGGGAGAGGGCGAAGCGCTCCGCAGTGCCTTGGTCTCGGCGCAGGGTGGCGGTGACAGAAGCTCCCTTTGCCTCGGGGAGCGAGTCGATCGTCTCCTGGGCGCCGAAGGCGAGCACCGGGTGCGGTGAGATCTCGATTAGGGAGCGGCGACCTGCTTGAAGCAGGGAGCGCAGGACCGGCTCCATCAGGACCGTCTGGCGCAGGTTGCGGTACCAGTAGCCGGCATCCAGCTCGGCGGTGTCGATTACCTCACCGGTGACCGTCGAGTGGAAGGGGACCTCGCCGCTTCTGGGCGAGATCGGGGCGAAGGCCGCCAGCAGCTCGTCTTGCAGCTGCTCGATCTGGGCCGAGTGGGCGGCGTAGTCAACGGCGATCTCTTGGCAGCGCACGCCGTCTCGCTCGCAGGTGGCTTGTAGGTCTTTGAGTGCTTCTGGCTCACCGGAGACGACCAGTGAGGCGGGGCCGTTGATCGCCGCCAAGGAGAGGCGCTCGGCGAAGGGCTCGAGCAACTGCTCGGCGTCTTTGGCGGGAAGGGAGACCGAGAGCATGCCGCCCTTGCCTGCGAGCTTTGTCATCGCCTTGGCGCGCAGGGCGATGACGAGGGCGGCGTCCTCGAGGGAGAGCCCACCGGCGATGTGGGCGGCGGCGATCTCGCCTTGGGAGTGACCCACCACTGCTGAGGGCGTGACGCCCGCTTCGCTCCAGAGCCTCGCCAGCGAGACCATCACCGCGAAGAGGGCCGGCTGGACGACGTCGAGGCGATCGAGCCAGGTGGCGTCCTTGTCGCGGAGGACCTCCTGCAAGGACCAATCGACGTGAGGGGCGAGGGCCGCCTCGCACTCCTCGATCTGGCGGGCGAAGGACGGTGAGGAGTCGAGCAGCTCCAGCGCCATCTGCGCGTGCTGGGAGCCCTGGCCACCGAAGAGGAAGACCGGGCTCTGGGAGGTGCGGGCGATGCCCCTGGCCAGGCCGGGGGCATCGCTGCCCTCGGCCAGTGCTCCGAGACCGGCGAGCAGCTCCTCGCGCCCTGTGCCGAGCACGGCGGCGCGCTGCTCGAAGGCGCCGCGGGAGGTTGTGAGTGAGTAGGCGACGTCGGTGGGGTCGAGCTCGGGGCGCTGGCGCAGGTGAGCGCTGAGACGGGCGGCAGCTTCTTGCAGGGCGGGCTCGGTTTTGGCGGAGAGGACTAGCGGGGGTGGACAGGGCAGCGCGCCTTCGCCGTCCTCCTTCGCGAGTGCCGGTGCCTCCTCGACGATCAGGTGCGCGTTGGTGCCGCTGACACCAAAGGAAGAGACACCCGCCCGACGCGGCTTGCCATTTACCTCCCAGGGCTCGGCTTCGGCCAAGAGCTCGACCTTGCCGGCCTCCCAGTCAACCTTCGAGGAGGGAGAGTCGACGTGCAGGGTCTTCGGCAGCACCCCCTCGCGCATCGCCAGCACCATCTTGATCACGCCGCCGACGCCGGCCGCTCCCTGGGTGTGGCCGATGTTCGACTTCAGCGAGCCGAGCTTCAGCGGCTGCTCGCGCTCCTGGCCGTAAGTGGCAAGCAGCGCCCCCGCCTCGATCGGGTCGCCAAGGGTGGTGCCGGTGCCGTGGGCCTCGACCGCGTCGACGTCTTCGGGAGCGAGGCGGGCGTTGGCGAGTGCCTGGCGGATCACGCGCTCTTGCGAGGGACCGTTGGGAGCGGTGAGGCCGTTGGAGGCGCCGTCCTGGTTGACGGCGGAGCCCCGGATCGTGGCGAGCACCTGGTGGCCGTTGCGCTCGGCGTCGGAGAGGCGCTCGAGCACGAGCACGCCGACCCCCTCCGACCATCCCGTCCCGTCTGCCGCCTCGGCAAAGGACTTGCAGCGCCCGTCCGGCGCGAGGCCACGCTGGGAGCTGAAGAAGATCAGCGGGGTCGGCGTCGCCATCACGGTCACCCCGCCGGCGAGTGCGAGGTCGCACTCTCCGCCGCGCAGCGCGCCCGCAGCGAGGTGCATCGCCACCAGCGAGGACGAACAGGCGGTGTCGAGGGTCACCGCCGGGCCCTCGAGGCCAAGCGCATAGGAGACGCGGCCGCTGACGATGCTCGAGGTCATTCCCGGCGCCGCCCCCTGGGCGGGATCGCCGTAGTCGTTCGACATCACTCCGGCGAAGACCCCGACCGGCGCTCCGCGCAGCGAAGCGGGAACGATGCCGGCGTCCTCCAGTGCCTCCCAGGAAGACTCCAGCAGCAGGCGCTGCTGGGGGTCTGTGGCAAGCGCCTCGCGCGGGCTGATGCCGAAGAAGCCGGCGTCGAAGCCGCCGGCGTCATCGAGGAAGCCGCCATGGCGGGAGTAGCTGGTGCCGGGGTGGTCCGGGTCGGGGTCATAGAGGCGCTCGAGGTCCCAGCCGCGGTCCGCGGGGAAGCCCGAAATCGCGTCGGCGCCGTCGGCGACCAGGCGCCAGAGCTGCTCGGGAGAACTGACCCCGCCGGGGTAGTGACAGGCCATGCCGACGATCGCGATCGGCTCGTGGCGGAAGGCGTGCTGGCGGCGGCGCTCCTCGGCGAGCTCGATCGTGACTTTCTTCAGGTAGCTGCGCAGCTGGGCCTCATCGGCCATTGCGCTCACCCCCCGCCGGCTCGGCCTCGCGCCCGCCGGGCGAGCCGTCGCCCTCGACCTGGGCGTCGATGAACTCCATCAGCTCCTCGTCGGAGGCCGCTTCGAGCCCGCTCGCGTCGAAGGCGGCGGACTCGCCCTCGCCGCGCTCCTCTAGGTCGGCCGCCAGGGCACGCAGCTGGGAGGCGATCCGCGACCGGTTCGGGTCCTCGTCGGAGACCGCCGCGAGCGAGCGGGTCAGCTGCTCCAGCTCGCGCTCGACCGCCGCCTCGTCGCTCGCCGTCCCCGCCAGGAGGTGCTCGGCCAGGGCGGACGGGGTCGGGTAGTCAAAGACGATCGCCGGCGCCAGCCGCAGGCCGGTGACGCTGTTCAGCCTGTTGCGCAGCTCGACCGCAGCGAGCGAGTCGAAGCCGAGGTCTTTGAAGGGGCTGTCGGGCTCAATCGCCTCGGCGCCGCTGTGGCCGAGCACCAGGGCGACTTCGGCGAGGACGAGGTCGAGGGCCACCGCGCCGCGCTCGGCCTCGGGCACGCCCTCGAGCCGGGTCGCGAGCGAGGGTCCGTCGTTGCGGGCGCGCCGCCGCGCCGAGCTGGGAACCAGCTCGCTGAGGATCGGCGGCAGCAGGCCGGCCTCAGCCTGACTGCGCAGCGCCGCTGGCTGCAGCAGCAGCGCCACGGCGGCCGGGTCGCTCGAGTCGAGCGCCCGGTCGAAGAGGGTGAGGCCGCGCTCGTCGTCCATCGCCTCGATCCCGGCGCGGCGCAGGCGGGCGACGCCGGCGTCGCCCATGCGGGCTGTCATTGCGCTCGCCCGCTCCCACATCCCCCAGGCGATCGAGACACCGGGCAGACCCGCGGCGCGGCGGCGGCGGGCGAGGGCATCGAGGAAGGCGTTGGCGGCGGCGTAGGCGCCCTGCCCGGGCGAGCCGAAGGGCGCCGCGACCGAGGAGAACATGACGAAGGCGGTCAGGTCGAGGTCCACGGTCAGCTCGTGCAGGTGGCGGGCGGCAACCGCCTTGGGGGCGAAGACGCGCTCGACCTGCTCCGGCTCGATCGCCTCGACCGTTGCGTCGTCGAGCACGCCGGCGGCGTGGATCACCGCGCCGAGGGGACGGGCCGCGGGGATCGCGGCGAGCAGGGCCTCGAGCTGGTCGCGGTCGGAGACGTCGCAGGCGGCGATCTCCACCTCGGCCCCCAACTGCTCGAGCTCCGCCCGCAGCTCGCCCGTGCCGTCGGCATTGGCGCCGGAGCGGCTAGCGAGAAGCAGGTGACGGACGCCGTGTACCTCGACCAGGTGGCGGGCGACGAGGGCGCCCAACGCGCCGGTGGCGCCGGTGACGAGGACGGTGCGCTCGGGGTCGAAGTGGTCGCCGCCCTCCTCCGCGCGCGACATCCGCACCGCCCGGGCGACCTTGGCGACGCCGTCGCGCAGGACGATCTGCGGCTCGGCCTCGCTACCGAGCAGCGCCTCGACCGCGGCCTCGGAGGCCTCACTGCCGTCGGTGTCGATCAGAGTGAAGCGGCCGGGGTGCTCGGATTGGGCGGAGCGGATCAGGCCCCAGGCGGCGGCCTTCGCGGGATCGGAGGACTCGTGCTCGTCGCTCGCGACCGCGCCGCGGGTGAGGATCGCCAGGCGATCCTGCTCTTCCTCGGAGAGCCACTGCTTGACCAACCGCAGCGCGGCCTGGGCCTGGTCGGCCTCGCCCTCGCTCGAGTCGGCATCGAGCTCGCGCAGTTGGGCGCTCGGGCCATCGGCCTGAAGGGCGGCCTCGCGCCACTCGATCGCGAGCAAGCCGCTGTCCTTCCCCTGCCGGCCGAGCTGGGAGAGGTCGGCCGCTCGCAGCGCCAGCCCACCGATACTGGCAACGGGGGAGCCCTGGCCGTCGGCGATACGCAGCGATGCCCCGTGCTCGGAAGTGGCAAGCGCGACGCGCAGCTCCCTCGCCCCGGGGGCGGTGAGCGAGACGTCGCTCCAGGAGAAGGGCAGCAGCAGGCCCTCCTCCGCGGACTCGGTCGCGAAGGCGATCGCGTGGTGGGCCGCGTCGAGCAGGGCCGGGTGCATCGCGTAGTCCGCCCCGGCGGCGGACTGGTCCTCCGGCAACGACACCTCCGCGTAGATCTCCTCCCCCGCCCGCCAGGCCGCGGTAAGGCCTTGGAAGGCGGGGCCGTACTCGAAGCCTGCATCGGCGAGGCGTTGGTAGAGGTCGTCGACATCGAGCGGCTCGGCGCCCTCGGGGGGCCAGGCACCGATCGGCTCGGCGAGGGCCGGCGGCTCGGCGGTGAGCACGCCGGTCGCGTTCGCGGCCCACTCGGCGTCCGCCTCTAACTCCCCCGCCCGCGAGTGGACCGCGAACTCGCGGCGGCCCTGCTCATCCGGCTCGCCAACCGAGACCTGCAGCGTCACCGCGCCCTGCTCGGGGACGACCAACGGCGCCCCCAGGATCAGCTCCTCGACGTTCGGGGCGCCGGCCGCCTCGCCGACGCGGAAGGCCAGCTCCAACAGCGCCGTGCCGGGGAAGAGCGTGGTGCCGGCAACGGTGTGGTCGGCCAACCAGGGATGGATAGCGGCTGAGGCCCGCCCGGTGAAGGTGAGGCCGGCGCCGGTCGGGTCTTCGACCACGGCGCTGAGCAGCGGGTGCTCGGCGTCGCCGAGGCCGGCGGCGCCGAGGTCCCCGGCGGCCGCGGTCGCAGAGGGCCAGTAGCGGCTGCGCTGGAAGGCGTAGGTGGGAAGGGCGACGCGCTTGGCGCCCGCGCCGGCAAAGAAGGACCGCCAGTCGAGCGGCGCCCCGGCGGCATAGGCGGCGCCGAGCGCGGTGACGAGGGTCTCCGCCTCGGGGCGGCCCTGGCGCAGTGAGGCAAAGAGGGCCGGCTCGGGTTGCTCGGCGGCGAGGCACTCCGAGGCCATCGCGGTGAGGACGGGGTCGGGGCCGAGCTCGAGATAGGCGGAGGCGCCCGCGGCGGCCAGGGTCCGCACCCCGTCCATGAAGCGGACCGGCTCGCGCACGTGGGCGACCCAGTAGGCGGGATCGGTGGCGCGCTCGGGGGCGAGCAGCTCGCCGCTGAGGTTGGAGACGATCGGGATCTCCGGCGACCGGTACTCGATGCCGGCAGCGACCTCGGCGAAGTCCTCCAGCATCGGCTCGATCCGGGGCGAGTGGAAGGCGTGGGAGACGGCGAGGCGCTTCGTCTTGCGGCCCTGCTCGGCAAAGCCCGCAGCGATCTCCTCCACCGCTCCCTCCTCGCCGGAGAGGACGACGGAAGAAGGGCCGTTGATCGCGGCGATCGCCACCTCCGACTCGCGGCCCGCGATCGCTCCCCCCACCTCGGCCTCGCTCGCCTCGACCGCGACCATCGCTCCACCCGCGGGCAGCGCGCTCATCAGCCTGCCGCGGGCGCCGACCAGCCTCGTCGCCTGCTCGAGCGAGAAGGCGCCGGCGACGTGGGCGGCGGCGATCTCGCCGATCGAGTGCCCGCAGAGTAGGTCGGGGGCGAGGCCGCGGCTCTCGAGCAGCCTGAACAGGGCGACCTCGGTGGCGAAGAGGGCGGGCTGGGCGTAGGCGGTGTCGTCGAGCGCCGCGCCGGCCTCCGGGTGGGTGCCGAAGACCAGCTCCTTCAGCGGCAGCTCGAGGTCGCGGTCGAAGAGCTCGCAGATCCGGTCAAAGGGCTCGGCGTAGACCGGGTAAGCGTCGTACAGCTCCTTGCCCATGCCGGCGCGCTGCGAGCCCTGGCCGGAGAAGAGGTAGGCGAGCTTCTTGCCGGGGCGGGCCCGACCGAGGACGGCGGCCGGCGACGGGGTGCCGGCACCGACGGCCTCCAGCGCCTCGAGCAGTTGCCCGGTCTCCTCCCCCACCACGACCGCCCGGTGCTCGAAGGCGGCGCGGGCCGTCACCAGCGAGTAGGCGACGTCGGCGGGATCGAGCTCGGGGTTCTGGCGTAGGTGGGTCGCGAGGCGGCCGGCCTGGGCGCGCAGGGCGGGCTCGGATTTGGCCGAGAGGACGAGGGGAACCGGGCCGACAAAGGAGGCTTCAGCCCCGTCGTGCTTCGGAGTCACATCCTCACCCTGCGCCGTGGCGGGCGCTGGGGCCTCCTCCAGGATCACGTGCGCGTTGGTGCCGCTGATGCCGAAGGAGGAGACGCCGGCGCGGCGCGGCTTGCCGTTCGGCTCCCAACGCTCGGCCTCGGCCAGCAGCTCGATCTCCCCCGCCTCCCAATCGACGTTGGAAGAGGGAGCGTCCACGTGCAGGGTCTTGGGCAGCACCCCTTCGCGCATCGCCATCACCGTCTTGATCACCCCGGCGACACCGGCCGCCGCCTGGGCATGGCCGATGTTCGACTTGACCGAGCCGAGCTTCAGCGGGCGCTCGCGGTCCTGGCCGTAGGTGGCGAGCAGCGCCCCGGCCTCGATCGGGTCGCCGAGGGCCGTCCCGGTGCCGTGGGCCTCGACCGCGTCGACGTCGTTCGGGGCGAGGCGGGCGTTGGCCAGTGCCTGGCGAATCACCCGCTCCTGCGAGGGGCCGTTGGGGGCGGTGAGGCCGTTGGAGGCGCCGTCCTGGTTGACGGCGGAGCCCCGGATCGTGGCGAGGACCGGGTGGCCGTTGCGCTCGGCGTCGGAGAGTCGCTCGAGCGCCAGCATGCCCGTGCCCTCCGACATGCCGATCCCGTCCGCCGACTCGGCGAAGGACTTGCAGCGTCCGTCGGGGGCGAGGCCGCGCTGGCGGCTGAAGAAGACCAGCGGGCTCGGCGTCGCCAACACGGTCACCCCGCCCGCCAAGGCGAGGTCGCACTCTCCCCCGCGCAGCGCCTGCGCAGCGAGGTGCATCGCGACCAGCGAAGAGGAGCAGGCCGTGTCGACCGCCATCGCCGGGCCTTCGAGGCCGAAGGCGTAGGCGACGCGGCCGGCGACGGCGCTGGCCGACATCCCCGGCGCCACGCCCTGGACCGGATCGCCGTAGTCGCTGTACATCACCCCGGCGAAGACGCCGGCCGGGGTCCCGCGCAACGAGGAGGGGTCGATGCCGGCGTCCTCGAGCGCCTCCCAGGAGGCTTCCAACAGCAGCCGCTGCTGGGGGTCGATCGCCAGCGCCTCGCGCGGGCTGATCCCGAAGAAGGCGCCGTCGAAGCCGGCGGCGTCCTCGATGAAGCCGCCGTGGCGGGCGTAGCTGGTGCCGGGGTGGTCGGGATCGGGGTCGTAGAGCCGCTCGAGGTCCCAGCCGCGGTCGGCGGGCAGCGCTTCGATCCCGTCGCGGCCCTCGGCGACCAGTTGCCAGAGCTGCTCGGGGTTGCCGACCGCGCCCGGGAAGCGGCAACTCATGCCGACGATCGCCACCGGCTCGTCGTGCGAGCCGGCCGGCCGCGGCGCCACCGCGATCGCGGCGCCCTCGCCGCCGGCCTCGGCGCGGAGGAACTTCGCCAGCGCCGTGGCGGAGGGGTAGTCGAAGATCAGCGTCGGCGCCAGGCGCAGGCCGGTGGCGGCGCCGAGGCGGTTGCGCAGCTCGACCGCAGCGAGCGAATCGAAGCCGAGCTCCTGAAAGGCCCGGTCGGGCTCGATGTCCTGCGCCGACTCGTGGCCGAGCACGGAGGCAGCGTGCTCGCGGACGAGCTCGAGGACAGCGGTGTCGCGCTCGGCCTCGGGCAGGGCCGAGAGCATCGCCGCGAGTGAGCCGGGCTCGGCGGCGCGACGCGCCGGTGCCCGCACGATGCCGCGCAGGACGTCGGGCAGGGTCCCCTCCTCAGCGCGGACGCGCAGGGCGGCCGAGTTGAGCTCGACCGGCGCCATCAGCGCCTCGCCGCTGGCGCGGGCCAGGTCGAAGAGCTCGAGCACCTGCTGTGAGCTCATCGGCCGGAAGCCCCGGCGTCCCATGCGGACGCGGTCGGAGTCGCTCAGCGCCGAGATCGCCTCGCTGCCCTCGTCCCAACCCCCCCAAGCCAGCGAGACCCCGGCCAATCCCCGCGCCTTGCGGTGAGCGGCAAGCGCATCGAGGAACGCGTTGGCGGCGGCGTAGTTGGCCTGGGCCGGGGTGCCGAGCAGTCCCGCGGCTGAAGAGAAGAGGACGAACTGGGAGAGCTCCGTCTCCGCGGTCAGCTCATGCAGGTGCCAGGCGGCCTCGGCCTTGGGGGCGAGGACGGCTGCGAGACGGTCTGGGTCGAGCGCCTCCAGCACGCCGTCATCGAGGACCGCGGCGGAGTGGATCACCGCTCCCAGCGGGTGCTCCTTGGGGATCGAGTCGATTGCTTGCTTGAGCTGGGTGCGATCGGAGACGTCGCAAGCGAGGGCGGTGGCGCTTGTGCCCAGCTCCCCCAGCTCGGCGATCAGCTCGGTTACGCCGGGGGCATCGGGGCCACGGCGGCTGAGCAAGAGCAGGTTGCGGGCACCGTGCTCGCTTGCGAGGTGGCGGGCGATCAGGGCTCCCATGCCGCTGGTGCCGCCGGTGATCAACACGGTGCGGTCGGGGTCAAGCGGCTCGGGGGTGGACTCAGCGGTTGCGGGGGCGCGGGCGAGGCGGGGCGCCAGGGCTACTCCCTCGCGCAGGGCGAGCTGGGGCTCGGTGGCGCCGAGCGCTTGCTCCAGGGCTTTAGCCGAGGCCTCGCTGCCGTCGGTGTCGATCAGCCCGAAGCGGCCGGGGTGCTCGGATTGGGCCGAGCGCAGCAGACCGCAGAGCGCTGAGCTGACCAGGTCGGGGTCCTCTCCCTCGGCGACCGAGACCGCGCCTTCGGTGAGGAAGACGAGGCGGGTCTTGGGCGGCTGATCTGCACCGAGGCGTTCCTGCAGCAGTCCAAGTGCCCGGGTGGCCTCCTCGCGGGCGGCGCCCGGCAGGCTCCCCTCGCTCCGCGCGGCGGGGCGGAAGTCGGCGATCTCAGTCTCGGATGGCTCAGAGCCTCCCGCTGCCAGCGGAGCCGGGATCCACTCGAGGCGATAGAGCGAGCGGCCGCGAGCGGCGGCCTTGAGCTGGGCGGGGTCGACAGGGCGCACGTCGACCGAGCCGATCGCGAAGGCCTCCGCACCGGAGGCGTCATAGGCGGTGAGGCCCTCGGCGCCGATGCGGACCCGCAGTGCGGAGGCGCCGGGGGTTGAGAGGCGGACGTCGCGCCAGGCGAAGGGGAGCATCGGGCCAGCGGCGCCCTCTCCCTCCTGGTCGCGGGAGAGGGCGAGATCGATGCCGGGGTGCCCGGCCGAGTCGAGCAGGGCGGGATGGAGGCCGAACCGCACGGCCTCGCCCGCCTGCTCCTCGGGCAATGAGACCTCAACGTAGAGATCGCCGCCTTCCCGCCAGGCCGCGGTCACCCCCTGGAAAGCAGGGCCGTACTCGAAGCCCAGGTCGGCCAGCCGCTCGTACAGCCCCTCGCTCTCGAGCGGCTCCGCGCCCTCGGGCGGCCAGATCTCCGGCGCCTTGGAACCGGCAACCGGAGACTCCGGGGAAAGCGTGCCGCGGGCGTTGCGGGTCCACTCCGACGGACCGGCGCTCCCCTCGTCGTCCTCGGCGCGCGAGTGGACCGCGACCTCGCGGCGACCCTGCGCGTCGGCCGGACCGACCGAGATCTGGACCTGCACCGCCCCCTCCTCGACGAGGACCAAGGGAGCTTCGAGGGTGAGCTCCTCGAGCGCCTCGCAGTCGGCCTCGGCGCCGGCCCGCAGCGCCAGCTCGACGAAGGCGGTACCTGGCAGCAGCACCGTTCCCGCCACGGCGTGGTCCGCCAGCCAGGCATGGGTCAGCAGCGAGATGCGACCGGTGAGAAGCCACTCTTCACCGCCGGCGAGGCCGACCGCGGCGGCGAGCAGCGGGTGGTCGGGCGAGGACTGCCCGGCCGCCGCAAGGTCACCGGGGCCGCCCGCCGCCGGGCTCAGCCAGTAGCGCTTGCGCTGGAACGGGTAGGTCGGCAGCGGCACCTGATGGGCGCCGCCGGCGAAGAAGGCGGGCCAATCGATCTTCGCCCCCGCCGCGTGCGCCCGCGCGAGCGAGACCGCGAAGCGCTCGGCGTTGCCTTCGTCGCGGCGCAGGGTGCCGAGCACCGTCGCCTCGGCCGGATCGGCGAGCTCGTCTTCGACCGTTCCCGCCAGGGCCAGGGCGAAGACCGGATGCGGGCTGATCTCGATCAGGGCGCGGCGGCCGTGGCGCAGGAGCTCACGCGTGACCTGCTCGAAGCGGACCGGCTCGCGCAGGTTGCGGTACCAGTACTCGGCGCCGAGCTCACGCGTGTCGAGGACCCCGCCGGTCACGGTCGAGTAGAAGGGGATCTCCCCCGAGCGCGGGGCGATTGGGGCGAGCAGCTCCAGCAGCTCGTCGCGCAGGCCCTCGACATGGGCCGAGTGGGAGGCGATCGCGGCCGGCACCTCACGCGCCCGCACCCCCTCCTCCTGGCAATGCTCGAGCAGGCGGTCGAGCGCCTCGCGGTCGCCGGAGACGATCGTCGAGGAGGGCCCGTTGCGGGCGGCGATCTCGATCCGCCCCTCCCACTCGCCGATCAGCGAGGGAAGCGCGTCCGCTGCATGTGCGATCGAGACCATCCCGCCCTTGCCGGCGAGCTGGGAGATCAGGCGGCTGCGCACCGCCGCCAGCATCGCCGCGTCGGCGAGCGAGAGCCCGCCGGCGATGTGGGCGGCCGCGATCTCCCCCTGCGAGTGCCCCGCCACCGCTGCCGGAGTGACCCCGCAGGCGCGCCAGAGACGGGCGAGGGAGACCATCACCGCGAAGAGCGCCGGCTGCACGACCTCGATCCGCTCGATCGAGGGGGCGCCCGCGGCGCCGGCAAGCACCTCGCGGACCGAGAAGTCGATGTGGGGAGCGAGCGCCGCTTCGCACTCCTCCAGGTGACGGGCGAAAACGGGCGAGCCCTCGGCCAACTCAATCCCCATGCCCAGCCACTGGGAGCCCTGGCCGGGGAAGAGGAAGGCGGCCTCGCCGGCTGCCTTCGCCCTGCCCTCGACGATCCGCTCGGAGTCCTCACCGCGGGCGAGGTCCGCCAAGTCGGCGAGGAGCCGGCTGCGATCGGAGCCGACGACAACGGCGCGGTGCTCGAGCGTGGCCCGGGTCGAGAGCAGCGAGTAGGCGACGTCGGTGGGATCGAGATCCGAGTCGGCCCCAAGCCAAGCGTGCAGACGCGCCGCCGACTCGCGCAGGGCCGGCTCCGATTTTGCCGAGAGGGCGAGTGGGACCTGCCCCGGCAGCGGCGGCTCGGTGTCGCCCGACGCGGCGGGATCGACGTCGCCGTCCTCGGCCTCGACCGGCGGCGCCTCCTCGAGGATCACGTGGGCGTTGGTGCCGCTGGCGCCGAACGACGAGATCCCGGCGCGGCGGAGGCTGCCGTTTGGCTCCCACGGCTCGGCCTCGGTCAGCAGCTCGATCTCCCCCGCCTCCCAGTCGACCTTCGAAGAAGGAGCATCGACGTGCAGGGTCTTGGGCAGGACCCCTTCGCGCATCGCCATCACCGTCTTGATCACCCCGGCGACTCCGGCCGCCGCCTGGGCGTGACCGATGTTGGACTTGATCGAGCCGAGCTTCAGCGGACGCTCGCGGTCCTGGCCGTAGGTGGCGAGCAGCGCCCCCGCCTCGATCGGGTCGCCGAGGGTGGTGCCGGTGCCGTGCGCCTCAACCGCGTCGATGTCCTTCGGCGCCAGGCCGGCGCTGAACAGCGCTTGGCGGATCACCCGCTCCTGCGAGGGACCATTGGGGGCGGTGAAGCCGTTGGAGGCGCCGTCCTGATTGATCGCCGAGCCGCGGATCGTGGCGAGGACGGCGTGACCGTTGCGCTCGGCGTCGGAGAGGCGCTCGAGCACGAGCACGCCGGTTCCCTCGGCAAAGGCGACGCCGTCCGCGGACTCGGCGAAGGACTTGCTGCGCCCGTCGGGGGCGAGGGCGCCCTGGCGGCTGAACTCGATGAACCCGCGCGGGGTCGAGAAGACGGTGACGCCGCCGGCCAGGGCCAGCGGGCACTCGCCGTCGCGCAGCGCCCGGGCGGCGAGGTGCAGGGCGACCAGCGAGGAGGAGCAGGCGGTGTCGACCGTGATCGCCGGGCCCTCGAGGCCGAGCGCGTAGGCGACCCGGCCCGAGATCGCGCTGCCGGTGCCGACCGTGGGCGCGTCGCCGCTCTCGCCCGCCGAGTCGGCCTGCAGCCCCCAGCCGTAGTCGTGGTACATCGCCCCCGCGAACACCCCGGCCTCCCCCCCGCGCAGCGCCTGGGGATCGAGGCCAGCCCGCTCGAGCGCCTCCCAGCAGGCTTCCAGCAGCAGCCGCTGCTGGGGATCCATCGCCAGCGCCTCGCGCGGCGCGATGCCGAAGAAGCCGGGGTCGAAGCTGCCGGCGTCGGCGATGAAGCCGCCCTCGCGCACGTAGCTGGTGCCGGTCCGCTCGGAGCCGGGGTCATATAGGCGCTCGAGGTCCCAGCCACGATCGCGCGGGAACTCCGAGATCCCGTCCCCGCCGGCGGCAAGCAGTTGCCAGAGCGCCTCCGGCGAGTCCACCCCACCGGGGAAGCGGCAGCTCATGCCGATGATCGCGATCGGCTCCCGCGCGCTCTGCTCGAGGTCGCGCACGCGCCGGTGCGCCTTGCGCAGGTCGACCGTGACCTTCTCCAGGTATTGGCGAAGCCGTGCCTCCTCAGCCATCGCTCATGCCCCCCCGAACTCCTCGTCGATCAGCTCGAACATCTCCTCGTGCGACATCGCGCCGAGGTCCTCCGCCGGCGCCTCGGCCTCGGGGCCGTCGAGACCGGCGAGGTCGACCAGCAGCGAGCGCAGGCGGGCGGCCGTCTGCTCGCGAGCTTCGCCGGCCGGGCCGAGCGAGGCGATCGCGGCTTCGAGGCCGACGAGGGCCTCCCCCACCTGCGCCCCGGCAAAGTCCTCGGCGAGCGTCTCGCTGTCGGGGGCGATCTCTTCCAGCAGGTGGGCGGCCAGCGCCGCCGCCGAGGGGTAGTCAAAGACGAGAGTCGGCGCCAGGCGCAGGCCGGTGGCGGCGCCGAGGCGATTGCGCAGCTCGACCGCGCCGAGCGAGTCGAGGCCGAGCTCCTGGAAGGGAAGGTCGGGCTCTACCGCGGCGGCGGAGGCGTGGCCGAGCGCGGTCGCCGCGTGTCCCCTGACCAGCTCGAGTACGACGGCGCCGCGCTCCGCTTCCGGGGTCGCGGCCAGCCGCGCCGTCAGCGCCGCGGCCTCGTCGTTGCCGCCGGCTAGCGGGACCAGCCCGCTCAGCACCACAGGCAGCGACCCGGCCGCCGCCTGCCCGCGCAGCGCCGCCAGGTCGAGTGACATCGGCGCCAAGGCCGGCTCGGGAAGCGCCAGGGCGGCATCGAAGAGGTCGAGCAGCCGCTCCGAGGGCATCGGCACGAAGCCCATGCGGATCAGCCGGGCGATGACCGACTCGTCGAGGTCGCCGGTCATCTGGCTCGGCTTCGCCCAACCCCCCCAAGCCAGCGAGACCCCGGCCAATCCCCGCGCCTTGCGGTGAGCGGCAAGCGCATCGAGGAACGCGTTGGCGGCGGCGTAGTTGGCCTGGGCCGGGGTGCCGAGCAGTCCCGCGGCTGAAGAGAAGAGGACGAACTGGGAGAGCTCCGTCTCCGCGGTCAGCTCATGCAGGTGCCAGGCGGCCTCGGCCTTGGGGGCGAGGACGGCTGCGAGACGGTCTGGGTCGAGCGCCTCCAGCACGCCGTCATCGAGGACCGCGGCGGAGTGGATCACCGCTCCCAGCGGGTGCTCCTTGGGGATCGAGTCGATTGCTTGCTTGAGCTGGGTGCGATCGGAGACGTCGCAAGCGAGGGCGGTGGCGCTTGTGCCCAGCTCCCCCAGCTCGGCGATCAGCTCGGTTACGCCGGGGGCATCGGGGCCACGGCGGCTGAGCAAGAGCAGGTTGCGGGCACCGTGCTCGCTTGCGAGGTGGCGGGCGATCAGGGCTCCCATGCCGCTGGTGCCGCCGGTGATCAACACGGTGCGGTCGGGGTCAAGCGGCTCGGGGGTGGACTCAGCGGTTGCGGGGGCGCGGGCGAGGCGGGGCGCCAGGGCTACTCCCTCGCGCAGGGCGAGCTGGGGCTCGGTGGCGCCGAGCGCTTGCTCCAGGGCTTTAGCCGAGGCCTCGCTGCCGTCGGTGTCGATCAGCCCGAAGCGGCCGGGGTGCTCGGATTGGGCCGAGCGCAGCAGACCGCAGAGCGCTGAGCTGACCAGGTCGGGGTCCTCTCCCTCGGCGACCGAGACCGCGCCTTCGGTGAGGAAGACGAGGCGGGTCTTGGGCGGCTGATCTGCACCGAGGCGTTCCTGCAGCAGTCCAAGTGCCCGGGTGGCCTCCTCGCGGGCGGCGCCCGGCAGGCTCCCCTCGCTCCGCGCGGCGGGGCGGAAGTCGGCGATCTCAGTCTCGGATGGCTCAGAGCCTCCCGCTGCCAGCGGAGCCGGGATCCACTCGAGGCGATAGAGCGAGCGGCCGCGAGCGGCGGCCTTGAGCTGGGCGGGGTCGACAGGGCGCACGTCGACCGAGCCGATCGCGAAGGCCTCCGCACCGGAGGCGTCATAGGCGGTGAGGCCCTCGGCGCCGATGCGGACCCGCAGTGCGGAGGCGCCGGGGGTTGAGAGGCGGACGTCGCGCCAGGCGAAGGGGAGCATCGGTTCCCCGCCCTCTCCCGAGAGGCGATAGTCGAGCTCGGCGTGAAAGGCGCTGTCGAGAAGGGCCGGGTGAAGGTTGAAGCGCGGGGCCTCCTGGCCCTGCTCCTCACTTAGGCAGACCTCGGCGAGAACCTCCTCGCCCGAACGCCAGGCGGCGTCGAGGCCCTGGAAGGCCGGGCCGTACTCGAAGCCGGCCCCGGCGAGGCGGTCGTAGAGCCCCTCGACATCGATCGCCTCCGCGCCCTCGGGGGGCCAAGCGGCAAGCGGCTCGGCCGGGCCGGACGCCTCGTACACGGCCAGTCCCTGCGCCTGCAGGATCCATTCCCCGGCCTCCTCCGCGGCGCTGCCGCGGGCCCGCGAGAAGACCGAGAGCGGACGCTCACCCCCCTCGGTCGCCGCGCCGAGCGAGACTTGGAGCTGAACCGAGCCCTGCTCGGGGATCACCAGCGGGGCCGACACGGTCAGCTCGGCCAGGGCCTGGCAGCCGGCGCGCGCCGCGGCCGCGAGGGCGAGCTCGATGTAGGCGCTGCCGGGCAGCAAGGCGACACCGGCGACGGCGTGGTCGGCGAGCCAGGGGTGGGTCGCCAGCGAGACCGAGCCGGTGAGGACGACGCCCTCTCCCCCGGCCGAGTCGACGACCGCCGCCAGCAGCGGATGCTCGGCGTCGTCGAGGCCGGCGGCGCCGAGGCTCCCCGCACTAGTTCCGGAGGCGAGCCAGTAGCGCGACCGCTGGAACGGATAGGTCGGCAGGGGCACGCGCCGGACGCCGCTGCCGGCAAAGAAGGCCTCCCAGTCGAGCTCGGCGCCGGCGGCGTGGGCGCGGGCCAGGGCCGCGGTCAGCGCCGGCGCCTCGGCGCGGTCCCGGCGCAGGGTCGGGATCGCGACCGCGGCGCCGTCCTCGCCGACCTCCTCCAGGCACTCCCGCGCCATCGCGCTGAGCACCGCGTCGGGCCCGAGCTCGAGGTAGGTGCCGGCGCCGTCGGCCCTGAGCGTGGCGACCGCGTCGGCGAAGCGAACCGGGGCCCGAACCTGCGCGAGCCAGTAGGCCGGGTCGGTTGCCTCGGCCGCACTGAGCAGCTTCCCGCTGACGCCCGAGACGATCGGGATCGCCGGCTCGCTGTAGGTGAGCGCTTCCGCCACCGCGGCGAAGTCGGCCAACATCGGCTCGATCAGCGGCGAGTGAAAGGCGTGGCTGACCGGCAGGCGCTTGGTCTTCCTTCCCTGTCCCCGCCAGTGCTGCTCCAGCTTCTCGACCGCCTCGTGCTCGCCCGAGGCGACCGTGGCCGTGGGACCGTTGATCGCGGCGATCGCCAGCTTCGCCCCGGCGAAGTCCTCGAGGCTGGCGGCGAGCTCGGCCTCGGTCGCGGCGATCGCCACCATCGCTCCGCCCTCCGGCAGCTCGCCCATCAACCGCCCGCGCACGGCGACCAGCCTGGCCGCATCGGGCAGCGAGAAGACCCCGGCGACGTGGGCGGCGCTGATCTCGCCAATCGAGTGGCCGGCGAGCAGGTCGGGTGCGAGACCCAGCGACTCGACCGCGCGAAAGAGGGCGACCTCGACCGCGAAGAGGGCGGGCTGGGCAAGGGCGGTGTGATCGAGGGCGGTGGCAGCCTCCTCGCCCTCGCCAAAGATGGCGGCGGCCAGCGATTGCCCCAGCTCGGCGTCGAGCTGCCCGCAGGCCTCGTCGAAGGCTTCCGTGTAGGCGGGGACCGACTCGTACAGCTCCCTGCCCATCCCCAGTCGCTGCGAGCCCTGTCCAGTGAAGAGGAAGGCGAGGCGGCCGTCGCGGGCGCTCGTCGCAAAGCTGTCGACCGAGGGCTCCGCCGCGTGCAGGGCGCGCAGAGCGGCGAGCAACTGCCCGCGATCCTCGCCCAGCGCGACGCCGCGATGCTCGAAATGTGCCCGGGTGGTCAGCAGCGAGAAGGCGACGTCGGCGGGATCGAGCTCGGAACGGGCCTCGAGCTGGGCGGCGAGGCGTCCCGCCGCCTCGCGCAGCGCCGGCTCGGTCCGGGCCGAGAGGACGAAGGGGACGGGGGTCGCGGGCGGCCGCTCCGGCGCGGGCACCTCGGCCCGATCGGGTGAGGCGGGCTGCTCGAGGATCAGGTGCGCGTTGGTGCCGCTGGCGCCGAATGAGGAGACGCCGGCGCGGCGGGGCCTGGCATCGACCTCCCACGGCTCAGCCTCGGTCAGCAGCTCAATCTGCCCCGCCTCCCAGTTGACCTTCGAGGACGGAGCGTCGACGTGCAGGGTCTTCGGCAGTGTTTCTTCGCGCATCGCCATCACCGTCTTAATCACGCCGGCAACCCCGGCCGCGGCCTGGGTGTGGCCGATGTTCGACTTGATCGAGCCGAGCTTCAGCGGGCGCTCGCGATCCTGGCCGTAGGTGGCGAGCAAGGCCCCCGCCTCGACCGGGTCGCCGAGAGTGGTGCCGGTGCCGTGGGCCTCGACCGCGTCGATGTCCTGCGCGGTCAGGCGGGCGTCGGCGAGCGCGCGGCGGATCACCCGCTCCTGCGAGGGGCCGTTGGGGGCGGTGAAGCCGTTGGAGGCGCCGTCCTGATTGATCGCCGAGCCGCGGATCGTGGCGAGGACGGCGTGACCGTTGCGCTCGGCGTCGGAGAGGCGCTCGAGCACGAGTATGCCGGCGCCCTCGGCGATGCCGACCCCGTCGGCACCCTCGGCGAAGGCCTTGCAGCGGCCGTCGGGCGAGAGGCCGCGCTGGGCGCTGAAGAAGAAGAACATCCCCGGCGTGGAGATCACGGAGACGCCGCCGGCGAGAGCCAACGAGCACTCCTCCCCGCGCAGCGCCTTGCAGGCCAGGTGCAGGGCGACCAGCGACGAGGAGCAAGCGGTGTCGACCGCGACCGCCGGGCCTTCGAGGCCGAAGGCGTAGGAGACGCGGCCGGCGACCGGACTGGCCGACATCCCCGGCACCACGCCCTGGGCGGCGTCGCCGTAGTCGCTGTACATCACCCCGGAGAAGACCCCGGCGGGGGTTCCACGCAGCGAGCCGGGGTCGATGCCAGCGTCCTCCAGCGCTTCCCAGGAGGCTTCCAACAGCAGCCGCTGCTGGGGGTCGACGGAGAGCGCTTCGCGCGGGCTGATGCCGAAGAAGCCGGCGTCGAACTCGGTGGCGCCCTCGACGAAGCCGCCCTCGCGGACGCTGCTGGTGGCGGGGTGGCGCAGCTCGGGGTCGTAGATCCCCTCGATGTCCCAGCCGCGATCGGTGGGGAATCCCGAGATCGCATCGGTGCCGGCCGCGAGCAGGGCCCAGAGGTCCTCGGGCGAGCTCACCCCGCCGGGGTAGCGACAGCTCATGCCGACGATCGCGATCGGCTCGCTCGCCGCGTCGACGAGGCGGCGGTTCTGCAGGCGCAGGCGTTCGGTCTCCTTCAGCGAGGTGCGGAGCGCCTCGGCGACCCGCTCGGGGGAGGCCGTCATTGCTCGGCCCTGATCTCGCGCTCGTCGCGCGGCTCCAGCGTCCGCTCGATCAGATCCTCGAGGTCCATCGAGTCGATCTGCCCGAGCGCCTCGTCGGCCTCCGTGCCGGCTGCCTCGCCGCCGGAATGGATCAGCTCGCGCAGCGGCGCCAGCAGGCCGGCGTCGCGCAGCGTCGCCAGCGGCAGCTGGGCCAGCTCGCGCCTGAAGGCGTCCTCCCCGTCGCGATCCCCGGTCGGCTCGGCGCCGGGGTCGGCGGCGGTGACGAGGTGGGCGGCGACCTCGGTGGCGGAGGGATAGTCGAAGACCAGTGTCGCCGGCAGCGTCAGGCCGGTCGCGGCGACCAGCCGGTTGCGCAGCTCGACCGCGGCGAGCGAGTCAAAGCCGAGGTCGCGGAAGGCGGTACCCGGATCGACGTCGGCGGCGACGGCGTGGCCGAGTACGGCGGCAACGTGGCCGCGGACGAGGTCGAGCGTCAGCGCCTGGCGGTCTGAGTCGGAGAGCCCGGCGAGGCGGCCGGCGAGCGAGGCGCCCTGGCGCTCGCGCGCAAGCGGGGCGCGGACCAGGCCCCGCAGCACCGCCGGCAGCATCCCGGCCGCGGCCTGGGAGCGCAGGACGGCGGCGTCGAAGGCGGCCGGGACGAGCTGGGCGTCGGGCTGGGTGAGGGCGGTGCCGAGCAGCGCCAGGCCCTGCTCGGGTGGCATCGGAGCGAGGCCGAGCCGCTCGCGCACCTGTTGCGCGAAGCGGTCGGCCCCGGCCTCGCCCAGGTCGGCGAGCGCGTTGTCGACCTGGGCCCAGAACCCCCAGGCCAGGGAGGTAGCCGGCAGCCCGGCGGCGCGGCGATGGGAGGCGAGCCCGTCGAGGAAGGCGTTGGCGGCGGCGTAGCTGGCCTGGGCCGCGCCGCCGACGACGCCCGCGGCGGAGGAGAAGAGGGCGAAGGCCGAGAGGCCGGCATCAGCGGTCAGCTCGTGCAAGTGCCAGGCGGCATCGACCTTGGGCCGCATCACGCGGGCGAGCCGCTCGGCGTCGAGCGACTCGAGCACGCCGTCGTCGAGGACGCCGGCCGAGTGGAAGACGGCGCCAAGGGGATGGGCCGCGGGGATCGAGCCGAGCACTTCTTCCAGCTGGGCGCGGTCGGAGACGTCGCAGGCGGCGATCGTGACCTCGGCGCCGAGGTCCAACAGGTCGCGCTCGAGCTCCGCGGCGCCCTTCGCTTCGCGACCGCTGCGGCTGACCAGCAGCAGGTGGGCTGCGTCGTTCTCGGCGGCGAGGTGGCGAGCGAGGGCGGCGCCGATGCCGCTGACGCCGCCGGTGATCAGCACGGTGCGCTCGGCGTCGATCGACGCGGACAATGGCTCCTCGGCGGCGGTCACGCGCGCGAGGCGCGGGACCAGAGCCCTGCCTCCGCGCAGCGCCAGCTGCGGCTCCTTGGCCCCGGCGGCGATCGCGGCAGCGAGCGCTGGGCCCGATGCCTCGTCGCTGTCGAGGAGGGCGAAGCGGCCCGGATGCTCGGAGCGGGCCGAGCGCAGGAGCCCCCACAGCGGCGCTGTGGCCAGAGCGACGGACTCGCCTTCGGCGACGGCCACCGCGCCCGCGGTGAGCAGGCAGAGGCGACAGTCCCGCAGGGCCTCGGCGGCGAGGAAGGCCTGGGCGAGCTCGAGACCGCAGAGGGCAGTGGCGTGGGCGGCACCCGGGAGCGCCTCGTCGCCGGCCGCGGCGGCGCGGAAGTCGGCGACGAGAACCTCGGGAGCGGGCGCTCCGGCGGCGAGCGCCTCGAGCAAGGCCGGGAGGTCGGGATAGCACTCGCCCGCGAGGTCTCCGGCATCGTCGCCGACGAGGGCCAGGCGCGGCGACTCGACCTCCGCCACCTGGGCGAGGTCAAGGCCCACCCAGTCGAGACGGTGCAGGGGTAGGCGGCGACCGGCGGCGCGCAGCATCGCCGGATCGACCGGGCGGGAGCGCACCGAGGCAACCGAGACGACCGGCGCGCCGGTCTCGTCGACGGCGAGCATGCCGGCGCGAACGTCGTCGAAGGCGATCCGCACCCGCAGGGACGATGCGCCCGAGGAGGCGAAGCTCACCCCGCGCCAGGAAAACGGCAGCGGCGGCATGAAGGGCGCGCTCCTATCCCTGTCTGTTGCAGCGGAGTGGAGCACCATGTGGCCCGCCCCATCCAAAAGCGCCGGGTGCAAGCCAAAGCGCTCCGCTTCACCGCCGCGCTCACGGTCAAGCGAGATCTCGGCGTAGACGTGCTCGCCGGAGCGCCAGGCGGCCCGTACGTTCTGAAAGCCCGGTCCGTATTCGAAGCCGGCCTCGGCAAGGTCCTCATAGAGCCCCTCGATCGCGATCGGCTCGGCGCCCTCGGGCGGCCAGGTGCCGATCGGCTCTGGAGCCTCGGGTATCTCCTGGGAGAGGTTGCCCTGGGCGTGCAGGGCCCACTCCCCCGCCTCTTGGTCTTGGCCCTCTGCCTTGGAGTGGATCGAGACCTCACGACGGCCGTTCTCATCAGGCGCCTCAACCCGGACCTGGATCTGGACCGCACCGCTCTCGGGCAAGACCAGCGGTGCCTCCAAGGTCAGCTCCTCGATCGTCTCGCACTCGGCCTGGCGAGCTGCACGCAGGGCCAGCTCCAAGAAGGCGGTGCCGGGCAAAAGCACGGTCTCGGCGACGGCGTGGTCTTTGAGCCACGGGTGGGTCTGCAGGGAGAGGCGTCCGGTCAGGGTCAGGCCCTGTCCCCTTGGGTCCTCCAAGGTGGCGCCAAGCAGTGGGTGCTCTGGGTCTTCTTGGCCGATCGAGCCGGCGTCGGCACTGGAGGCGGCGTTCAGCCAGTAGCGCTTGCGCTGGAAGGGGTAGGTGGGAAGAGGGACTGCTTTGGCGCCTGAGCCGGCGAAGAAGGCCTGCCAGTCGACCTCGGCGCCTGCGGTGTGGGCTTCGGCGAGGGAGAGGGCGAAGCGCTCCGGAGTGCCTTGGTCTCGGCGCAGGGTGGCGGTGACAGAAGCTCCCTTTGCCTCGGGGAGCGAGTCGATCGTCTCCTGGGCACCAAAGGCGAGCACCGGGTGCGGTGAGATCTCGATTAGGGAGCGGCGACCTGCTTGAAGCAAGGAGCGCAGGACCGGCTCCATCAGAACCGTCTGGCGCAGGTTGCGGTACCAGTAGCCCGCATCCAGCTCGACGGTGTCGATTACCTCACCGGTGACCGTCGAGTGGAAGGGGACCTCGCCGCTTCTGGGCGAGATCGGGGCGAAGGCCGCCAAGAGCTCTGCTTCGAGCTGCTCGATCTGGGCCGAGTGGGCGGCGTAGTCAACGGCGATCTCTTGGCAGCGCACGCCGTCTCGCTCGCAGGTGGCTTGTAGGTCTTTGAGTGCTTCTGGCTCTCCGGAGACGACCAGCGAGGCGGGGCCGTTGATCGCCGCCAGGGAGAGACGCTTGCCGAAGGGCTGAAGTAGCGCCTCGGCGTCTTTGGCGGGAAGGGAGACCGAGAGCATGCCGCCCTTGCCTGCGAGCTTTGTCATCGCCTTGGCGCGCAGGGCGATGACGAGGGCGGCGTCCTCGAGGGAGAGCCCACCGGCAATGTGGGCGGCGGCGATCTCGCCTTGGGAGTGACCCACCACTGCTGAGGGCGTGACGCCCGCTTCGCTCCAGAGCCTCGCCAAGGAGACCATCACCGCGAAGAGGGCCGGCTGGACGATGTCGAGACGATCGAGCCAGGTGGCGTCCTTGTCGCGGAGGACCTCCTGCAAGGACCAATCGACGTGAGGGGCGAGGGCTTTCTCGCACTCCTCGATGTGGCGGGCGAAGGACGGTGAGGAGTCGAGCAGCTGAAGCGCCATCTGGGCGTGTTGGGAGCCCTGGCCACCGAAGAGGAAGACGGGGCTCTGGGAGGTGCGGGCGATGCCCCTGGCGAGGCCGGGGGCATCGCTGCCCTCGGCCAGTGCGCCTAGGCCCGCCAACAGCTCCTCGCGCTCTGCGCCGACCACGGCGGCGCGGTGCTCGAAAGCGCCGCGGGCGGTTGCCAGCGAGTAGGCGACGTCGGTTGGGTCGAGCTCGGGGCGCTGGCGCAGGTGGGTGCTGAGACGGGCGGCAGCTTCTTGCAGGGCGGGCTCGGTTTTGGCCGAGAGGACTAGTGGGGGTGGGTAGGGCAGCGCCGCCGGGTCGGACGGGGCTGCAGGATCGCCCACCTCCTCCCCGTCGTCTCTCGGCATCGCGACAGTCGAGGGTGCCTCCTCCAGGATCACGTGGGCATTGGTGCCGCTGATGCCGAAGGACGAAACGCCGGCGCGGCGCGGGTGCCCGTTCGGCTCCCAGGGCTCGGCCTCATCCAGTAGCTCGACCTGCCCCGCCTCCCAGTCGACCTTCGACGAAGGGGCGTCGACGTGAAGGGTCTTCGGCAGCACCCCCTCCCGCATCGCCAGCACCATCTTGATCACGCCGGCAGCCCCCGCCGCGGCCTGGGTATGGCCGATGTTCGACTTCAGCGAGCCGAGCTTCAGCGGCTGCTCGCGGTCCTGGCCGTAGGTGGCGAGCAAGGCGCCGGCCTCGATCGGGTCGCCGAGCGTCGTACCGGTGCCGTGGGCCTCGACCGCGTCAACTTCGCCGGGCGCCAATCCTGCGTTGGCCAATGCCTGGCGAATCACGCGCTCCTGTGAGGGCCCGTTGGGCGCGGTGAGCCCGTTGGAGGCGCCGTCCTGATTGACCGCGGTGCCGCGGATCGTCGCCAGGACGGTGTGGCCGTTGCGCTCGGCGTCGGAGAGGCGCTCGAGGGTGAGCATGCCGACGCCCTCCGACCAGCCGACGCCATCGGCTCCCTCGGAGAAGGACTTGCAGCGCCCATCGGGGGCGAGGCCGCGCTGGGAGCTGAAGAAGACGAGCGGGCTCGGCGTCGCCAGCACGGTCACCCCGCCGGCGAGGGCGAGGTCGCACTCTCCCCCGCGCAGGGCCTGCGCGGCGAGGTGCATCGCCACCAGCGAGGAAGAGCAGGCGGTGTCGAGGCTGATCGCCGGCCCCTCCAGACCCAGGGTGTAGGAGACGCGGCCGCTGATCACGCTCGAGGTCATGCCCGGCGCCGCGCCCTGAGCGGCGTCGCCATAGTCGGTCGACATCACCCCGGCGAAGACGCCGGCCGGGGCGCCGCGCAGTGCTGCCGGATCGATGCCGGCGTCCTCCAGCGCCTCCCAGGAGGCTTCCAGCAAGAGGCGCTGCTGGGGGTCGGTGGTCAATGCCTCGCGCGGGCTGATCGAGAAGAAACCGGCGTCGAAGCCGGCGACGTCGTCGAGGAAGCCGCCGTGGCGGGCGTAAGTGGTGCCCGGGTGGTCGGGGTCGGGGTCATAGAGGCCCTCCAGGTCCCAGCCCCGGTCCGCCGGGAAGGGGGAAATCGCGTCGGTGGCGGTCGAGAGCAGCTCCCAGAGTTCTTGGGGAGAGTTGACGCCGCCGGGGTAGCGGCAGGCCATGCCGACGATCGCGACTGGCTCGTCGGTTGGCCGCGCCCTGACCGCGACCCGCTCTGCGCCCCCCGCCGCCGCCTCCGCCAACAGGTGCCGCGCCATCGCCGCCGGGCTCGGGTGGTCGAAGATCTCCGTCGCCTTCAGCCGCATGCCGGTGGCGACCTGGAGGCGGTTACGCAGTTCGACCGCGGCGAGCGAGTCGAAGCCCAGCTCCTTGAAGGCGCGGTCGGGCCTGATCTCCTCGGCCGAGCCGTGCCCCAAGACCACGGCGACCTCGGCGAGGACGAGCTCGAGCACGAGCTGCTCGTGCTCCGCCGGGGGGCTCGCGGCGAGCTTCGCCGCCAGCGACAAGCCGGACCCCGCGCGGCGAGCCGGGGCGCGGACGAGGCCGCGAAGCAGCGGCGGCAGAGTGCCGGCGGCGGCCTGCTCCGCCAGCCCGGCGCGGTCGAGGTCGAGTGCCAGCACGTCGGCCCTGCCGGCGGCGATCGCCTCCTCGAAGAGGACCAGGCCGCGTTCGTCGGAGAGCGCTGCGATTCCTCCCCGGCGCAGCCGCTCCAGGCCCGCCTGACCCAGCTCTGAGGTCATCGCGCTTTCGCGCTCCCAAAGGCCCCAGGCGATCGAGCTGGCCGGCAGGCCCTCGGCCCGGCGGCGCTGGGCGAGGGCGTCGAGGAAGGCGTTGGCGGCGGCGTAGTTGGCCTGGCCCGGGGAGCCCAGGGTGCCGGCCGCGGATGAGAAGAGGACGAAGGCCGAAAGGTCGAGCTCCGCAGTCAGCTCGTGCAGGTGCCAGGCAGCGCCGGCCTTGGGGCCGAAGACCTCGTCGATCTGGCCGGTGCCGAGCCCCTCGACCGTCGCGTCGGCGACCACGCCGGCGGCGTGGACCACGGCGCCCAGCGGGCGCGTCGCGGGAATCGAAGCGATCAGCGACTCGAGCTGGCCGCGGTCGGAGACGTCGCAGGCGACCAGCTCGACCTCGGCACCCAGCTCCTCCAGCTCGGCCCTCAGGCTCTCGGCGCCCCCGGCCCCGGCGCCGCGACGACTGACCAGCAGCAGATGGCGGGCGCCGTGCTCGGCGACGACGTGGCGGGCGACCAGCGCGCCGAGACCGCCGGTGGCGCCGGTGATGAGAACGGTGCGCTCGGGGTCGGGCCATCCGGGCTCTGACTGATCCGCGAGGGCGACGGCGCGCGGTGCCAGCGCGACCCCGTCGCGCAGGGCGAGCTGGGGCTCCTCCTCATTAGTAAGGGCGGCGGGCAGGGCCTCGGCGGAAGCCGCGCTGCCGTCGACGTCGATCAGCAGGAAGCGACCGGGGTGCTCGCTCTGGGCGGAGCGCAGCAGCCCCCAGGCGGAGGCGAGGGCGGGATCTGGCGCCTCCCCCTCTTCCGTCGCAACCGCGCCGCGGGTGACGACCGCCAGCCGTCCGCTGCCCTCCCCCGCCTCGGAGACGAGCCACCGCTGGACCTCATCGAGAGCCGCCGCGGCGGTCCGAGCGGCGGCATCGGCCAAGTCTCGACCGGGCTCCGGCGCAAGCTCGCGGACCTCCGCCGGCGCTCCCTCGACTCCCTCGAGCGAGAGCGGCTGCCACTCGAGCCCGAGCAGGCCGCCGTGGCGCTTCGCGGCCGGAAGCTGGTCGGGATCGAAGGGGCGAAGGTCGAGCGAGCCGATGCGGGCAAGCGGCGCCCCGTCCTCGCCCGCGAGCGAGATCGAGATCCGGTCCTCGCCCAGCGGCGAGACCTTCACCCGCAGCTCGGTTGCCCCGCAGGCCGACAGCGAAACCTCACTCCAGGAGAAGGGGAGCCGCAGCGCCTGCTCGAGGCCGGCGTCGGGGTCCGCAAGCGCAATGACGTGCAGGGCGGAGTCAAGGAGCGCGGGATGAAGGCCGAAGCGCCCGGCCTCCTCGCCGTGCTCGGGCGCAAGCGCAACCTCGGCATAGAGGTCGTCGCCCTGGCGCCAGGCGGCGCGCAGGCCACGGAAGGCGGGGCCGTAATCGAGGCCGCTGTCGGCGAGACGGTCGTAGAGGCCGGCGAGCTCGAGCGGCTCCGCCCCCGCCGGCGGCCAGGCCTCGAGCGACTCGGCCTCCGCCGCGGTCCCGCCGGAGAGGATGCCCCTTGCGTGACAGGTCCAGGCGCCCTCCTCGTCATCGGGGCGCGAGTGGATCGAGACCTCCCGGCCCCCGTCCTCGCCGGCGCCCCCGGCAAACACCTGGATCCGCGTCGCTCCCTGCTCGGGGAGCGCCAGGGGAGCCTGAAGGGTCAGCTCCTCAACGGTCTCGGAGCCCAGCCCGGCGCCCGCCCGCAGGGCCAGCTCGAGGAAGGCGGTACCGGGCAGCAGCGCGGCGCCGGCGACGGCGTGGTCCGCCAGCCAGGGATGGGTGGTGAGCGAGACGCGCCCGGTGAGCGTGAGGCCCTCGCCGCCGGGGCCCTCGACCGTTGCGCCGAGCAGCGGGTGATCGGCGTCGCCAAGGCCGGCCTGGCCGAGGTCCCCCGCTGTGGCCGCGGCCGAAAGCCAGTAGCGCTTCCTCTGGAAGGGGTAGGTGGGAAGGCGGACCGCCGTCGCGCCGCTGCCGGCGAAGAAGGCCTCCCAGTCGGGCCCGGCGCCGGCGACGTGAAGCTGGGCGAGGGCTGTCGTAAGGGAGTGCGCCTCGGCCTGGCCCTCGCGCAGGGCCGGGACCGGGACCGCGCTCGAATCGCGTTCTTCGAGCGACTCGGCGGCCATCGCGGTGAGCGCGCCGCCGCAGCCGAGCTCGAGGTAGGCGCCGGCACCCAGCTCCGCGAGCGTGGCGACGGTGGCGGCGAAGCGAACCGGCTCGCGCACGTGGGCGACCCAGTAGGCGGGGTCGGTGGCGAGCTCGGGGGCGAGCGGCTCACCACTCAGGTTGGAGACGATCGGGATGCGCGGCTCGGCGTAGTCGAGCTCGTTGGCAACCGCCTCGAACTGCTCGAGCATCGGCTCCATCAGCGGCGAGTGGAAGGCGTGGGAGACGGCGAGGCGCTTGGTCCGGCGGCCCTGCTCCCCCCAACGTGCCTGCAGGTCCGCGACCGCCTCGCCCGCGCCGGAGACGACCAGCGAGCTGGGCGAGTTGACCGCGGCGATCGCCAGCTCGCGCTCCCTGCCGTCGATCGCCGCCGCCATCTCGTCCTCCGAGGCCTCGATCGCGACCATCGCGCCGCCCTCCGGCAGCGCCCCCATCAGCTGGCCCCGGGCGGTGACGAGCCGCGCCGCGCCGGCGAGCGAGAGCACTCCGGCGAGGTGGGCGGCGGCGATCTCGCCGATCGAGTGGCCGGCGAGAAGGTCCGGCCTCAGGCCCCAGCTCTCAAGCAGCCTGTACAGCGCGACCTCGGTGGCGAAGAGGGCGGGCTGCGCATAGGTCGTGAGGTCGAGCAACTCGGCCTCGGCCGAGCCGGGCGCGGCAAAGAGGATCTCCCGCAGCGGGCGATCGGCGTGAGCGTCGATCTCGGCGCAGGCCTGATCCAGCGCCTCGGCGTAGGCGGGGTAGGCCTCGTACAGCCCCCGGCCCATGCCGACGCGCTGCGAACCCTGGCCGCTGAAGAGGTAAGCGAGCTTGGCGTCGGGAACGGCCGTGCCGCTGAGCAGCCCCGCCGGCGCCTCGCCGCGGCCGAGGCCGGCGAGGATCCCGAGCAGCTCCTCAGGCGAGTCGCCGACCGCGGCGGCGCGGTGCTCGAAGGCGCCGCGCGAGGTGGCCAGCGAGTAGGCGACGTCGGTGGGATCGAGCTTGGGGTGCTGGCGCAGGTGCGCCGCGAGGCGGTTCGCCTGGTCGCGCAGGGCGGGCTCGGATTTGGCCGAGAGAACGAGCGGGACCGGGCCGGGCAGCGCCGCCGGCTCGGAGGAAACCGCGGGATCGTCCGCCCCATTCCCATCGTCGCTCGGCAGATCGACGGGCGACGGCGCCTCCTCCAAGATCAGGTGCGCGTTGGTGCCGCTGATCCCGAACGAGGAGACGCCGGCGCGGCGCGGGTGCCCATTCGGCTCCCAGGGCTCGGCCTCGTCCAGCAGCTCCACCTGCCCCGCCTCCCAGTCGACCTTGGAGGAAGGGGCGTCGGCGTGGAGGGTCTTTGGCAGCACCCCTTCGCGCATCGCCAGCACCATCTTGATCACCCCGGCCGCGCCCGCCGCCGCCTGGCTGTGGCCGATGTTCGACTTGATCGAGCCGAGCTTCAGCGGACGCTCGCGCTCCTGTCCGTAAGTGGCAAGCAACGCCCCCGCCTCGATCGGATCGCCGAGGGTGGTGCCGGTGCCGTGGGCCTCAACCGCGTCGACGTCGCCGGCCGCCAGCCCCGCGTTGGCGAGCGCCTGGCGGATCACCCGCTCCTGCGAGGGACCGTTGGGGGCGGTGAGGCCGTTGGAGGCGCCGTCCTGGTTGACCGCCGAGCCGCGGATCGTGGCCAGGACCCGGTGGCCGTTGCGCTCGGCGTCGGAGAGGCGCTCGAGCACGAGCAGCCCGGTGCCCTCCGAGAAGCCGGCGCCGTCGGCTCGCTCCGAGAAGGACTTGCAGCGGCCGTCGGGGGCGAGGCCGCGCTGGCGGCTGAACTCGGTGAAGACGATCGGGCTGGCGAGAACGGTCGCCCCGCCCGCCAGGGCGAGCGAGCACTCGCCGCCGCGCAGGGCGTGCGCGGCGAGGTGCATCGCGACCAGCGAGGAGGAACAGGCGGTGTCGACCGTCATTGCCGGCCCCTCGAGGCCGAGCGAGTAGGCGACGCGGCCGGAGGCGACGCTGCCGGACATGCCGGTCACGTGGTAGCCCTCGATCCCGGCCCCGGCGGCGCCCTGCCAGCCGGCGCCGTAGTCGGAAGTCATCACCCCGGCGAAGACCCCGGTCTCGCTTCCCCGCAACGAGGCGGGATCGATGCCGGCGTCTTCCAGCGCCTCCCAGGAGGCTTCCATCAGCAGCCGGTGCTGGGGATCCATCGCCAGCGCCTCGCGCGGCGCGATGTCGAAGAACTCGGGGTCGAAATCCCCCGCGTCGAGGAAGCCGCCGACGCGGGCGTAGCTGGTCCCGGCGTGGTCGGGATCGGGGTGGTAGAGGCGCTCGAGGTCCCAGCCGCGATCGGCCGGGAACTCGGAGATGCCCTCGCGGCCCTCGGCGAGCAGCTGCCAGAGCTCGGCGGGCGAGCTGACCGCGCCGGGGTAGCGGCAGGCCATGCCGACGATCGCGACCGGCTCCTCCGTCGCCCGCGCCCTGACGGCCGCCCTCCGGGTGCCGCCGCCGGCGCTCGCCTCGGCCAGTAGGAACTCGCCCAGCTTCGCCGAGCTCGGGTGATCGAAGACCAGCGTCGCCGGCAGCCGCAGGCCGGTAGCGGCGACGAGGCGGTTGCGCAGTTCGACCGCGGCGAGCGAGTCGAAGCCCAGCTCCTTGAAGGCGCGATCGGGACGGACGGCGTCGGTGGAGGAGTGGCCGAGCACCGCCGCGACCTCGGTGCGGACCAGCTCCAGCGCCTCGGCCCGGCGCTCCGCCTCGGGCAGGGCGGCGAGCTTGGCGCCGAAGGCGCCCGACTCTGCCTCGCGCCTGGCCGGCAGGCGGACGAGGCCGGCGAGGACCGGCGGCAGGGTCCCGGCGGCGGCCCGGGCGCGCAGGGCCTTTCGTTCCAACGGCAGCGCCAGGGCGTAGGGACGATCGGCGCCGAGCGCCGCGTCGAAGCGGGCGAGGCCGTCCTCCCTGCTCAGCGCGCCGAAGCCCGCGCGGGCGATCCGCGCCAGGTCGGCCTCGTTCAGGCCGGCGGCCATCCCCTCTTCGCCTCCCCACAGTCCCCAGCCGATCGAGACGGCGGCGAGTCCATCGGCCCGCCGCCGCTGGGCAAGCGCGTCGAGGAAGGCGTTGGCGGCGGCGTAGTTGGCCTGGCCCGGCGTGCCGAGCACGCCCGTGGCCGAGGAGAACATGACGAAGGCGGAGAGCCCCATCTCCGCGGTCAGCTCGTGCAGGTGCCAGGCGGCATTGACCTTGGGGGCGAAAACGCCCTCGATCTGCGCGGGGCCGAGCACCTCGACCGTGGCGTCGTCGATCGCCCCGGCGGCGTGGATCACCGCGCCCAGCGGGTGCTCCCCCGGGATCCCCTCCAGCAGCGCCTCGACCCGCGCCCGGTCGGAGACGTCGCAGGCGGCGAGCTCGACCTCGGCGCCCAGTTGCTCGAGCTCTGCCACCAGCTCGTCTGCCCCCGCCGCCTCGGCGCCGCTCCTGCTCACCAGCAACAGGCGGCGACAGCCGTGCTCCGTCACCAGATGGCGGGCGACGGTGGCGCCGAGCCCGCCGGTGCCGCCGCTGATCAGCACCGTTCGCTGGGGGTCGAAAGTGCTCCCCGGGTCGCCGCCACTCGACAGCGAGACCGCTCGCGGGGCCATCGCGATCCCCTCGCGCAGGGCGATCTGAGCGTCCTCGCCGGCGAGCGCCGCGGAGATCGCCGCCTCGGAGGCCTCGCTGCCGTCGCTGTCGATCAGGACGAAGGAGCCCGGGTGCTCGGACTGAGCGGAGCGGACCAGACCCCAAACCGCGGCGGCGGCGGGGTCGGGGCTCTCCTCATCGCCGGTGGCGACGGCGCCGCGGGTGACCAGTGCCAGGCGCGAGCCCGGCGCGCGCTCGGCGCCGAGCCACTCCTGGATCGCGGCCAGGGCCGCCTCGGCGGCAGCCCGGGCGGCAGCCGGTGCAGCAGCGTCGGAAGCGACGTCGCAGCGGGCGATCTCGGAGTCCTCGCCTTCGCCTGAACCGGCCTGCTCGCCGAGGGCGACCTCCGCCCACTCGATCTCATGCAGGCCGGCAGCAGTCCTGAACTGGGCCGGATCGACGGCGCGGATCGCGAGCTTGCCAACGGCGCCAACCGGGGCGCCGTCCTGGTCGAAGAGGCGCAGGGAAAGGCTCTCCCCCTCACTGTCGAGCAGCACCCGCAGCTGCTGCGGCCCGGCGGCGGGCAGGCGCACGCCGCTCCAGGAGAAGGGAAGCTTTGGCTCCTTCAAGCTGCCGTCCGCCTCGAGCATGGCGCCGTGCAGCGCCGCGTCGAGCAGTGCCGGGTGCATCCCGAAGCGCCCCGCTTCGGCGCCGCGCTCGCGATCGAGCGAGACCTCAGCGAAGACCTGCCCGTCCAACGCCCAGGCGGCGGTCAGTCCCTGGAAGGCGGGGCCGTACTCGAAGCCCGACTCGGCAAGGCGCTCGTAGAAGCTGTCGACCGCAAGCGGCTGCGCGCGGTCGGGGGGCCAAGCGGCCAGCGGCTCCGGCAGGACGGGCGCCTCAGGACTGAGCGCTCCGCTGGCGTTGCACGACCAGCCCTTGTCTTCCTCGCCCTCGGTCGCGGTGGCGGGACGCGAGTGAATCGAAACCTCCCGCCGGCCCTCGCCATCGGGAGCCTCGACCCGCACCTGCACCGCGACCGCACCGCGCTCGGGCAAGATCAGCGGCGCCTCCAGGGTGAGCTCCTCGATCGTCTCGCAACCGGCCTGGCGTGCCGCCCGCATCGCCAGCTCCAAGAAGCCGGTGCCGGGCAGGAGCACGGTCTCGGCGACAGCGTGGTCTTTGAGCCAAGGGTGGGTCTGCAGCGAGAGTCGCCCGGTCAGGGTCAGCCCCTCGCCCCGGGGGTCCTCCAGGGTGGCGCCCAGCAGCGGGTGCTCGGGGTCCTGCAGGCCGATCGAGCCGGCGTCGGCTCCACCCGCACCGGCGTTTAGCCAGTAGCGGCGGCGCTGGAAGGGGTAAGTCGGCAGGGGGACCGTCTTGGCGCCTGAAGCGGCGAAGAAGGCCTCCCAGTCGACCTCGGCCCCGGCGGTATGGGCTTCGGCGAGGGAGAGGGCGAAGCGCTCGGGGGAGCCCTGTTCGCGGCGCAGGGTTGCGGTGATCGCGGCGCCGGTTGCCTCGGGTGCGGAGTCGATCGTTTCCTGGACCCCGAAGGAGAGCACCGGGTGAGGTGAGATCTCGATGAAGGAACGCCTGCCCGCCGCCAGCATGGAGCGCACCACCGGCTCGAGCAAGACCGTCTGGCGCAGGTTGCGATACCAGTAGGAGGCGTCGAGAGAGGCGGTGTCGAGGACCTCGCCGGTGACCGTGGAGTGGAAGGGGATCTCGGCGCTTCGGGGGGAGATCGGGGCGAGCGCCTCGAGCACCTCCTCGCGCAGCTCCTCGACGTGGACGGAGTGCGAGGCGATCGTCGCCGGGACCTCGCGCGCCCGCACGTCTTCGGCCGCACACTGCTCCAAGAGCTCGGGGATCGAGGCGCGATCGGCGGCGAGGGTGGTCGCCGAGGGCCCGTTGATCGCCGCGACCTCGACCCTGCCGCCCCAGCGCTCGATCCGCCCCTCGAGCTCGGTGGCCGGCAGGGCGACCGAGACCATCGCGCCCTTGCCCGCCAGCTTGGCGATCAGGCGGCTGCGCACCGCCGCCAGCATCGATGCGTCCTCGAGAGAGAGCCCGCCGGCGATGTGGGCGGCGGCGATCTCCCCCTGGGAATGACCGGCGACCGCGGCGGGATGCACCCCGCACTGGCGCCAAAGCGAGGCGAGGCAGACCGTGATCGCAAAGAGGGCCGGCTGGACGACCTCGATCCGCTCGATCGAGGCCGCGCCCTCGGCGCCGGCGAGGACGTCGCGGACGCTGAAGTCAACGTGAGGGGCAAGCGCCTCCTCGCAGCGCTCCATCTCACTGGCGAAGACAGGCGAGGTCTCAAGCAACCCCTTGGCCATCGCCGCCCACTGCGAGCCCTGGCCGGGGAAGAGGAACACGGGGCGTGAATCGGAGGGGGCGAGGCCGCGGGCGATACCGGCGCCCTCATCGCCCGCCGCTAGGGCCGAGAGGGCGGTGAGCAGCTGCTCGCGCTCGGTCCCGACCGCGGCCGCCCGGTACTCGAAGGAGCCACGGGTCTTGGCGAGTGAGTAGGCGACGTCTACCGGGTCCAGCTCAGGGCTCTGGCGCAGGTGGGTTGCGAGCTCGGCGGCCTTGGCGCGCAGGGCGGGCTCGGTCTTGGCCGAGATCAACAGTGGGATCGCGCCGGGCAACGGCCGCTCAGCCCCCTCCAGTCCGGGGTCCTCCACCCCGTCCTCCGAGTCCTCCTCCACCGGAGCCGGCGCCTGCTCCAAGATCACGTGGGCATTGGTGCCGCTGACGCCGAAGGAGGAGACGGCGGCACGTCGCGGGTGATCGTTCGACTCCCAAGGCTCGGCCTCGGTCAGCAGCTCGACCTTGCCCGCCTCCCAGTCGATCTCCGAGGAGGGGGCGTCGACGTGAAGCGTCTTCGGCAAGACGCCCTCGCGCATCGCCATCACCATCTTGATCACGCCGGCGACTCCGGCGGCGGCCTCGGTATGGGCGATGTTCGACTTGACCGAGCCGAGCTTCAACGGCCGCTCGCGGCCCTGACCGTAGGTGGCAAGCAGCGCCCCCGCCTCGATCGGATCGCCCAGCGCCGTGCCGGTGCCGTGGGCCTCGACCGCGTCGACGTCTTTGGGCTGCAGCTGCGCGTTGGCGAGGGCCTGGCGGATCACCCTTTCCTGCGAGGGCCCGTTGGGAGCGGTGAGGCCGTTGGAGGCGCCGTCCTGGTTGACCGCGGAGCCCCGCACCACGGCCAGGACCGGGTGGCCGTTGCGCTCGGCGTCGGAGAGGCGCTCGAGCACGAGCATGCCGACTCCTTCCGACCAGCCGACCCCGTTCGCGGCCTCGGCGAAAGCCTTGCAGCGCCCGTCGGGCGCGACCACTCGCTGGCGACTGAACTCGGTGAACATTTTGGCGGTGGCGCGAATCGTCGCCCCGCCGGCGACCGCCAGCGAGCACTCCTCGCGCCGCAGCGCCTGCGTCGCGAGGTGCAGGGTGACGAGGGACGACGAGCAGGCGGTGTCGACCGTCATCGCCGGCCCCTCGAGGCCGAGCGAATAGGAGACGCGGCCGGAGGCGACGCAGGGCGACTTGCCGATCCCGATGTAGCCCTCAAGCTCAGCGTCGAGCTCGGGATTGAGCCCGTAGTCAGTCGAGCTGATCCCCATGAAGGCGCCGGTCTGGCTGCCCCGCAGCCGCGCCGGGTCGATGCCGGCATCTTCGAAGGCCTCCCAGGTCGCTTCGAGCAAGAAGCGGTGCTGGGGTTCCATCGCGACCGCCTCGCGCGGGCTGATCTCGAAGAAGTCGGCGTCGAAGCGCTCGATCTCGGGCAGGAAGCCGCCCTCGGCGGCGTGGCTGGTGCCGACCCGGTCGCGATCCGGATGGCTGAGCCGCTCGAGATCCCAGCCGCGATCGGCGGGGAACTCTGAGATCCCGTCGACGCCCTCGGCGACCAGCCGCCAGAGGCCCTGCGGCGAGCGCACGCCGCCGGGATAGCGACAGCTCATGCCGATGATCGCGACCGGCTCGCGGTCGCGCCGCTCGACCTCCGCCAGGCGAGCCTGGGCGCCACGAAGATCCGCGGTCACCTTCCGCAGGTACTTACTGAGCGTCTCCTTGTCAGCCATCTTCAGCCACGGAGCCCATCGCGATCAGCACTCCCCCGGCCCTCCCCCTGACACAAGTATTTGATTAGCCAAACACACACTGAGCGGTGCTTTTTTTTAGTGAACCGTTCCTCCCCCTGAGGGCGGTTCGGTAACGCTGTTCTCATACCAAAGGCGCTGCACCTGTCGCAAAGTTTGGGTCCCCGCCGAAGCGTGCCTAGGATGCGAAAGGCGATGGCAGAAGACCAGGGTTCGACCGAGCCGAATTGCGACTCGCAGTTCGCTTTTCCGGCCGTGATGACGGGGGCGACGGAGCTGCTGACGAAGCGACACTTCGTCATGCAGGAGCAGCGCCCCGACCACCTCGGCGACGTCGACCTGGTGGCGATGGATCCGGCCCTGCGCAACCTCCTCTTCACCGACGGCACGGTGACCCGCACGCTCGAAGTGCACACGCTCGCCCGCGTCTTCGTCGAAGTCGTCTCCCAGTCGCGAGCCCCGGCCCCGGTCGAGGTTTTAAGCCACCTGCAGATGCCCTCCGGCTTGGAGTCGATTCAGCGCCGTGTGATCATCGGCACCGACGCCTCGACGATCCCGGTCATCTGGGCGGAGTCGCACATCGCCCCCAGCCGGCTGCCACCCGGGTTCCTCAGCGTCCTCGACGGCGCCCCGGACGGCATCGGCCAGTCGCTGCAGCAGGTGAAACTGGAGAGCTGGCGCGAACTGCTCTGGTTCGGCCTCGACTCGGCTCCCGAGTGGAGCGGCCTCGCGACCGCGACCGAGACGGCGGTGCTCAAACGCCTCTACCGGGTCATCACCAACGGCCGGCCGGCGCTGCTGATCTCCGAGAGCTTCGCGATCGAGCGCCACGCAGGCTCCTACCGGCTCAACTGGCTGCGCTGAAGCGGCGGGGGGCGGCGCTCAGACCGCGCCGAACTCCTCGTCGATCAGCTTCAACATCTCGTCGTCGGAGACCGTTTCGAGGTCGTCGTTCGGCGCCTCGGCTGCGACACCGTCCCCCGAGGTGCCGGCGAGAAGCGCCTGCAGGCGGGCGATCGCCCCCGCCCGCTCCTCGCCCTCGAGCGAGGGCAACAGCGATTCGAGCTTGTCCAGCTCGCCGCCGACGCGCGGCCCGGCGCCGTCCTGATCCTCGACCGCCACCCGCGAGAGCAGGAACCCGGCCAGCGCGGCCGGGTTGGGGTGGTCGAACATCAGGGTCGAGGGAAGCCGCACCCCGGCGGCCTCGCTGAGGCGGTTGCGCAGCTCGACCGCGCCGAGCGAGTCGAAGCCGGCGTCTTTGAAGGGCCGCTCGGCGGGCAGGGCGGCGGCCGAGGAGTGCCCCAGCACCGCCGCCGCCTGACTCCTGACCAGATCCAGCACCGCCGCCTCGCGCTCCGCCTCGGGCGTCTGGGCGAGGCGCTCGGCGAGCGAGCCGGCAGTGGAGCGCTCGCGGCGGGCCGGGGCGCGAACCAGCTCGCGCATCAGCGGCGGCAGCGTCCCCGCCGAGGCGGCTGAGCGCAGGGCGTCGAGGTCGAGCCGTACCGGCAGCAGCGAGTCGCCGGCCCCGCGGGCGCGGTCAAAGAGCTCGAGGCCTTCATCGAGAGCAAGGCCGGCAACCCCGGTGCGGGCGATCCGCGCCCGATCGGTGTCGCTGAGCGCGGCAGTCATCCCATCGGGCTGTTCCCAGGCTCCCCAGCCGAGGGCGATCGCGGGCAGTCCCAGGGACTCGCGCCGGGCAGCGAGGGCCTCGAGGAAAGCGTTGGCGGCCGCGTAGTTGGCCTGGCCGGCGCTGCCGATCGTCGCCGAGATCGAGGAGAAGAGGACGAAGTCGGAGAGCTCCATCCCGGCGGTCAGCTCGTGCAGGTTCCAGGCGCCGGCGACCTTGGCGGCGAAGACGCTGCGCAGGCGCTCGGGATCGAGCGAGTCGATCACGCCGTCCTCGATCACGCCGGCACAATGCAGGACCGCCCCCAGCGGCCGCTCCGCCGGGATCTCGGCGAGCTGCTTGGCGAGGGCCTCGCGGTCGCTGACGTCGCAGGCGGCAAAGCTGGCCTCGGCGCCGAGCTCGGCCAGCTCCGCTACCAGCGCCTCGGCCCCCTCGGCCTCGTCGCCGCGACGGCTGAGTAGGAGCAGGTGACGGGCCCCGTGCCGCTCGACCAGGTGGCGGGCGAAGTGCGGCCCGAGGCCGCCGGCGGCGCCGGTGATCAGGACGGTCGAGCCGGGGTCCAGCGGGGCGCCGGCCCGGTCCTCCTCGGCGGCGGCCAGGCGCGCCGCCATCACGGTGCCCTGGCGGATCGCCAGCTGCGGCTCATCGGCGGCGAGGGCCGCGCCCAGCACGGCTTCGGAGGCGTCGCTGCCATCGGTGTCGACGAGGAGGAAGCTGCCGGGATGCTCGGACTGGGCCGAGCGCAGCATTCCCCAGAGCGGCGCCGTCGCCAGGTCCGGGGTCTCCCCCGGCTCGGCGGCTATCGCGCCGCGGGTGACCAGCGCCAAGCGAACGCCCTCGCGCTGCTCAGCGGCGAGCCAGTCCTGAACCCTGGCGAGCGCCGTTTCGGCCGTCGCCAGCGCGGCCGCGGCGGGGTCGGGACCGGCGTCGGCCTCGCAGCGCCAGAGCTCGGTCTCGGCAGCAGGCTCGGTCGGGAAGGGGATCTCGCGCCAGGCGAGGCGGTAGAGCAGGTCTCGCCGGGCGCGGCTCGCGGCGCGCAGTTGGTCCGGCTCGACCGGGCGGGTGGCGAGCTCGGCGATAGTCGCCACCGGCCGCCCGGAGCCATCGGCGGTGGTGACGACGAGCCCTTGCTCTGCAGTGCGGGTGAGGTGGACGCGCAGCGAGTCGGCGGGAACGGGGCCGTGCAGGGTGACGCCGCGCCAGGTGAAGGGCAGGCGCGCGCTCTCGGCGCTGCGCTCGAGGAAGTCGGTGTGCAGGGAGGCCTCGAGCAGAGCCGGGTGGATCGCGAAACGCCCCGCCTCCTCGCGGCGGGCGGGATCGAGCTCAACCTCGCCGAAGATCTCCTCGCCGCGGAGCCAGCCCGCCTTCAGCCCGGCAAATGCGGGGCCGTAGTGGAAGCCGTGCTCGCCGAGGCGGTCGTAGAGGAACTCGACCTCGACCGGCTCGGCGCCGGGCGGCGGCCAGGTGGCGAGGTCGGGCCCGGCCGGCTCGGCCGCCCGCGGGCAGAGGGTGCCGCTGGCATTGCGGGTCCACCCCGTCCCGGCATCCTCCTCGCGCGAGTGCAGGGCAAAGGAGCGGCAGCCCTCCTCGTCAGCCTCACCGAGGCTGAGCTGGATCTGCGTCGCGCCCCCCTCGGGCAGGATCAGCGGCGCCTCCTGGACCAGCTCTTCGACCGTCTCGGCGCCCAGCTCGGCACCGGCCGCCAGCGCCAGGTCGACGTAGGCGGTGCCGGGGACGATGACGGCGCCGAAGACGGCGTGGTCGGCCAGCCAGGGGTGGGTCCGCAGCGAGAGGCGGCCGCTGAAGAGCCACTCGTCACTGCCTGCCACCGCGACCGCGGCGCCGAGCAGGGGGTGCTCGGAATCGGCGAGGCCGGCGGCGGAGAGGTCGCCCGGCCCGGCGCTCGGCTCGACCCAGTAACGCCGGCGCTGGAAGGCGTAGGTGGGCAGCTCGACCGGCTCGGCTCCCGCGAAGAACCTGGCCCACTCGACCGCGAGGCCGCCGGCGTGGGCCTGGGCGAGGGCGCCGAACAGGGCCTCGGGCTCGGGGCGGTCCTTGCGCAGCAACGGCACCGCCGTCGCCCGCTCCTCGGTCTGCAGCGACTCGGCAACCATCGCGCTGAGGATCCCGTCGGGGCCGAGCTCGACGAAGTGGGCCACGCCCTGGGCGACGAGCGTGCGGACGCCGTCGCGGAAGCGCACCCCCTCGCGCACCTGGCGCGCCCAGTAGGCGGGCGAGGTCGCCTCCTCCGCCGTTAGCTGCTCGCCGCTGAGGTTGGAGACGATCGGGATCCGCGGCGGCTGGAAGTCGAGGCCAGCGGCGATCGCGGCGAACTCCTCCAGCATCGGCTCCATGCGGTGCGAGTGGAAGGCGTGGCTGACCCGCAGGCGGGCGGTCTTGTGGCCCTCGGCCTTGAAGTGCGCGGCCAACTCGAGCGCGGCGTCCTCCTCGCCGGAGACGACGACCGAGCCAGGATCGTTGATCGCCGCGATCGAGAGAACATCGTCCCGGTCCTCGATCGCCGCCCGCACTTCCTCCTCCGCGGCGGCGATCGCGACCATCGCCCCACCCTCGGGCATGGCGCCCATCAGGCGGCCCCTGGCGCAGACGAGCGCGGCGGTGGCGGGCAGGTCGAGCACGCCGGCGACGTGGGCGGCGCTGAGCTCGCCGATCGAGTGGCCGATCAGGAAGTCGGGCTCGATCCCCCAGCTCTCGAGCAGGCGGAAGAGCGCCACCTCGATCGCGAAGAGGGCGGGCTGGGTGAACTCGGTGCGGTCGAGCAAGCCCGCCTCGGCCGAGCCGGGCTCTGCGAAGAGCAGCTCCTGCACCGGCCGATCGAGATGTGGGTCGAGCTCGGCGCAGAGGGCATCGAGCGCCTCGGCGAAGGCCGGGAAGGCGACGTAGAGCTCGGCCCCCATGCCGGCCCGCTGGGCGCCCTGGCCGGTGAAGAGGAAGGCGGTCTTGCCGGCCTCGGCCTGGCCGGAGAACACCGCGGGCGAGGGCTCACCGGCGGCTAGCGCGGAGAGCGCGCCGAGCAGCTCCTCGCGGCCGCTGCCAAGCAGAACCGCGCGGTGGGAAAGCCGGGCGCGGGCGGTGGCCAGCGAGAGCCCGACGTCGGCGGGATCGAGCTCGGGCCGTTGCTCGAGCTCGGCGCGGAGGCGGGCGGCCTGCGCCGCCAGCGCCTCGGGGCCTTTCGCCGAGATCGGCCACGGGATCGGTGCCGGACGCGAGGTCTCGGACTCCTCGCCCCCAGCGGTCGGGCGCTCCGGCGCCTGCTCCAGGATCAGGTGCGCGTTGGTGCCGCTGATCCCGAAGGAGGAGACGCCGGCGCGGCGCGGGCGGCCGTCGACCTCCCAGGGCTCGGCCTCGCCCAGCAGCTCGACCTTGCCCGCCGACCACTCGACGTGGGGCGTGGGACTGTCGAGGTGAAGCGTCTTCGGCAGGACGCCGTTGCGCATCGCCTCGACCATCTTGATCACCCCGGCGACCCCGGCGGCGGCCTGCGTGTGGCCGATGTTGGACTTGATCGAGCCGAGCTTCAGCGCCCGCTCCCGTTCCTGCCCGTAGGTGGCGAGCAGAGCCCCGGCCTCGATCGGGTCGCCGAGGGCGGTGCCGGTGCCGTGCGCCTCGACCGCGTCGACGTCGGCGGGCCCGAGGCCGGCGTTGGCGAGCGCCTGGCGGATCACCCGCTCCTGTGAGGGACCGTTCGGCGCCGAGAGGCCGTTGGAGGCGCCGTCCTGGTTGATCGCCGAGCCGCGGATCGTCGCCAGCACCCGGTGGCCATTGCGCTCCGCCTCAGAGAGCCGCTCGAGCACGAGCACGCCGACACCCTCGGAGAAGCCGGTGCCGTCAGCGCTGGCGGAGAACGCCTTGCAGCGCCCGTCCGGAGCAAGCCCCCGCTGGCGGCTGAAGTCGATGAAGTTGTCGGCGGTCGAGAGCACGGTGACCCCGCCCGCCAGGGCCAGGCCGCACTCCCCCGCCCGCAGCGCCTGCGCAGCGAGGTGCATCGCCACCAGCGAGGAGGAACAGGCGGTGTCGATCGTTATCGCCGGGCCCTCGAGGCCGAGCGTGTAGGCGACCCGGCCGGAAAGGACGCTGCCCAGGTTGCCGGTGCCGATGTGGCCTTCCAGGTCGCCGGCCGAGCGCAGGTTGACGCCGTAGTCGGAAGAGCTGATCCCAGCGAAGACGCCGGTCTGGCTGCCGCGCAGCGGCAGCGGGTCGATGCCGGCCTGCTCGAACGCCTCCCAGGCCGCTTCGAGCAGGATCCGTTGTTGGGGGTCCATCGCCGTCGCCTCGCGCGGCGAGATGCCGAAGAAGCCGGCGTCGAAGCGGTCGGCGGCGGCGAGGAAGCCGCCCTCGCGCGCGTAGCTGGTGCCGATCTGGTCGGGGTCGGGGTCGTAGAGGCGCTCGAGGTCCCAGCCGCGGTCCTCGGGGAAGGGGGCGATCCCGTCGCCACCGGCGGCGAGGAGCGACCAGAGCTGCCGCGGCGACTCCACCCCACCGGGGAAGCGGCAGGCCATGCCGACGATCGCGATCGGCTCCTCGCTGGCCACCGTTCGCACCGACGCCCCGCGGCGGGGACCGGCGTCGCCGACCTGCTCATACAAATGAGAGGCAACCGCGGCGACGCTGGGGTGGTCGAAGACGAGGGTCGAGGAGAGCCGCAGGCCGGTGATCGTCTTCAGCCGGTTGCGCAGCTCGACCGCCGCCAGCGAGTCGAAGCCGAGGTCCTTGAAGGCGCGGCCAGGATCTATCGCCGCCGGGCTCGGGTGACCAAGAACCGTCGCCGCCTCGCCGCGGACCAACTCCAGGACCAGCGCCTCGCGCTCGGCCTCGGGTGCCCCCGCGAGGCGCTGGGCGAGCGAGGTGCCGCCGGCCGCGGGGCGGCGTCCGGGCCGGCGCACGAGGTCGGAGAAGACCGGCGGCAGCTCTCCGGCCCGCGCCAGGGAGCGCAGCGCGGCGGGCTCAAGCGGCGCCGCCACGCTCGCCGGCTCGCCGCTGGCGATCGCCGCGTCGAACAGCTCGAGGCCCTGCGCGTTGCCGATCGGCGCCATGCCGCCGCGGCGGATCCGCGCCAGGTCGGCCTCGCCCAGCTCCCCGGTCATCGCGCTCTCGGCAGCCCACAGCCCCCAGGCGATCGCGGTCGCCGGCAGCCCTTCGGCCTGGCGGCGGGCGGCGAGCGCGTCGAGGAAGGAGTTGGCGGCGGCGTAGTTGGCTTGGCCGGGGCTGCCGAGGCTGCCGGCAACCGAGGAGAAGAGGACGAACTCCGAGAGCTCCATCCCCTTGGTCAGCTCGTGCAGGTTCCAGGCCCCCTTGGCCTTGGGCGCGAGGACCGTGCCGAGCCGCTCAGGGCTGAGCGAAGCGAGGATCCCGTCGTCGAGCACGCCGGCAGCGTGGATCACGCTCCGCAGCGGGCGGTCGGCGGGGATCGAGGCGATCAGTGCCTCCAGCTCAGCCCGCTCGCCGACGTCGCAGGCGGCGAGCTGGACCGAGGCGCCGAGCTCCTCCAGCCCAGCCTTCAGCTCCTCGGCGCCCGGTGCCTGCTCACCGCGGCGGCTGACCAGGACCAGGTTGCGGGCGCCGCGCCGCTCGACCACATGGCGAGCGACGAGGGCGCCCAGCGTGCCGGTGGCACCAGTGATCAGGGTCGTCACCTCCAGGTCCGGGAGCTGGGGGACCGAGAGCACGATCTTGCCGCTGTGGCGGCCCTGGCTCATGAAGCGGAAGGCCTCGGCGCCGCGCCGCACATCCCAGCTCGAGATCGGCGGCATCCGCAGGGCGCCGCGCTCGAAAAGCCCGGCGACCTCGCCCAGCATCGCTTCGATTCGCTCGGGGCCGGCTTCGATCAGGTCGTAGGCGCGGTAGACAACACGGGAGTGAGAAGCGGCGACCCGCTCGGGGTCGCGGATGTCGGCCTTGCCGATCTCGAGGAAGCGGCCGCCGCGTGGCAGCAGGTCCAGGGAAGCATCGACGAACTCCCCGGCGAGCGAGTCGAGGACGACGTCGACGCCCTCGCCCCCCGTCGCCTCGAGGAACTGCCGCTTGAACTTCAGATCGCGCGAGGAGGCGATATGCCCGTCGTCCAAGCCCGCCTCGCGCAGCAGGTCCCATTTGTCGGGATGGGCGGTGGCGAAGACCTCGGCGCCGCGCTCGCGAGCGAGCTGGACCGCAAAGCCGCCGACGCCACCAGCCGCAGCGTGGACCAGGACCCGCTTGCCTGGCTGAAGCTGAGCGAGGTCGTGGAGGCCGTAGAGAGCAGTCAGCGAGGCGATCGGCACGGCGGCGCCCTCGGCCGCGGACCAGCCGCCGGGCAGCGGCGCCAGCAGCCGCCGGTCAGCCACCGCGAGCGGGCCGAAGGCGTTGTCGATCAGGCCGAAGACGCGGTCGCCGGCGGCGAGGCCGGAGACTTCCGCCCCGACCTCGACCACGACGCCGGCGCCCTCGGCGCCGATCGAGGCCTCGCCGGGGTAGGAGCCGAGGGCGATCAGCACGTCGCGGAAGTTGAGCCCGGCGGCGCTGACCGCGACCCGAACCTCACTCGGGCCGAGCGGGGCGCTTGCCTCGGGTGCCCCCAGCAGCTCGAGGTTCTCCAAGGTGCCCTTCTCCTTGATCCCGAGGCGCCAGGGCTGAGCCGAGGAAAGCAGCCGCGAAGCGGCGCGATCGACCCGCCCAAGCCGCGCCGCCAGCAGCTTGCCCTCGCGCAGCGCGAGCTGCGGCTCGCCTGCGAGCGCGAGCGCCGCCCCTAGCGCCTCGGCGGAGGCCTCGGAGCCGTCGCTGTCGATCAGGACGAAGCGGCCGGGATGCTCGGCCTGGGCCGAGCGCAGCAGGCCCCAGAGCGGAGCGGTGACCAGGTCGGGCAGCTCGCCCCCCCGCGCCGCCACCGCGCCGCGGGTGACAACCGCCAGCGTCGCTGACTCCTCTTCGCCGAGGCGACGCTGCAGCTCCGTGAGGGCCCGCTCCGCTGCGGACTGAGCGGCGGCAACAGGATCGGGCCCCGGCTCGGGCTCGCAGTGCCAGGCCTCCGCAAGAGGAGTGGCGTCCTCGGACAGGGGGACCTCCTGCCAGAGAAGGCAGAAGAGGGAGTCATCGCTTGCACCGGCGCCTTGCAGCGCGCCCGGGTCCAACGGGCGCAGGGTGAGCTTCTCGATCGAAACCACCGGGTTGCCGGAGGCGTCGTCGGCGAGCAGGGCGAAGCCATCCTCGCCGGCGGGACTGAGTCGAACCCGCAGTGAGGCCGGCGCGCCGTGCAGGCTGACCCCGCTCCAGGCGAAGGGCAGGCGCGCCTCGGCTCCGGGATCGGCGAGGAAGCTGAGGTGGAGGGCGGAGTCCAGCAGGGCGGGATGGATCGCGAAGGCGCCCGCATCCCCTTCTCCTGGCTCGACCTCGGCGAAGAGCTCCTCCCCCCGCCTCCAGGCGGCCCGCAGGCCCTGGAAGGCGGGGCCGTACTCGAAGCCCGCCTCGGCCAGCTCGTCATATAGGGAGTCGATCCCGATCGGCTCGGCCCCCGGTGGCGGCCAGTCCCCGAGCCCCTCGGGAAGGTCGGTCGGCGGTGCCAGCGTGCCGCTGGCGTTGCGGATCCACTCTGCCTCGGGATCGCCCTCGGGGCGCGAGTGGAGCCGCAGCGAACGCCGGCCCTCCTCGTCGGCCTCCCCCACGCTGAGCTGGATCTGCACCGCGCCCTCCTCGGGCAGGACCAGCGGCGCCTCCCCGATCAGCTCCTCGAGCAGCGGGGCGCCGAGCTCGGCGCCGACCGAGACGGCGAGGTCGACGTAAGCGGCGCCGGGCAAGAGCACCGTGCCGTTGATGGCGTGGCCCGCCAGCCACGGCTGGGTGGCGAGCGAAAGGCGCCCGGTGAAGAGCCGCTCGCCGCTGTCGGCGACCTGCACCTCGGCGCCGAGCAGAGGGTGAGCGGCGGCGGCCTGGCCGGTCCCGGCGGGGTCGCCGCCGGCGACCCCGGGCTCGATCCAGTAGCGCTCCCGCTGGAAGGCGTAGGTGGGCAGCTCGACCCACTCCCCACCGCTGCCCTCGAAGAACGCGCCCCACTCAACCTCGACGCCCGCGGCGTGAGCCTGGGCAAGGGAGGCGGTGATGGTCTCGGCCTCGGGGCGGTCCTTGCGCAGCAGCGGTACCGCCAGCGCGATCGCCGCCTCCTCGAGGCAATCGTCGAGGGCGGCGCTGAGCACCCCGTCGGGGCCGAGCTCGAGGAAGCGGGTCGCGCCCTCGGCGGCAAGGGTCCGCACCGCATCGAGGAAGCGAACCGGCTCGCGCGCCTGGCGCGCCCAGTACTCGGGCGAGGTCGCCTGCGCAGCGTTCAATAGCTCCCCGCTCACATCGGAGACGATCGGGATCGCCGGCGCGGAGAGCTCCAGGCCCGCCGCCACCGCGGCGAGCTCCTCCAGCATCGGCTCCATGCGATGCGAGTGGAAGGCGTGGCTGACCCGCAGCCGAGCGGTCTTGTGACCCTCACCCTTGAAGCGCTCGGCGAGCTCCAGGGCGGCGTCCTCCTCGCCGGAGACGACGGTCGACTCGGGGCCGTTAACCGCGGCGATCGAGAGCCGCTCCTCCAGCCCAGCGAGCGCCTCGCGGACCTCCCCCTCGGTGGCGCCGATCGCCACCATCGCCCCACCCTCGGCCAGCTCGCCCATCAGCCGGCCGCGGGCGGCGACCAGCTCGCAAGCGTCCGGCAGCGAGAGCACCCCCGCCACGTGGGCGGCGCTGAGCTCGCCGACCGAGTGCCCGGCGAGGAAGTCGGGACGAAGGCCCCAGCTCTCGAGCAGGCGGAAGAGCGCCACCTCGATCGCGAAGAGGGCGGGCTGGGTGAACTCGGTGCGGTCAAGCAGCGCCGCCTCGGCCGAGCCCGGCTCGGCAAAGAGCAACTCCTGCAGCGGCCGCTCCAGCCGCGGGTCGAATCCGGCGCAAAGGGCATCGAGCGCCTCGGCAAAGGCCGGGAAGGCCGCGTACAGCTCGACCCCCATGCCGGCCCGCTGGGCGCCCTGGCCAGTGAAGAGGAAGGCGGTCTTGCCGGCCCCGGCCTGGCCGAGCCATGTCCCGGCCGCCGGCTCTCCAGAGGCAAGTCCGGCAAGCGAGCCGAGCAGCTCCTCCCGCCCGCCGCCGAGCAGCACCGCCCGGTGGGAGAGCTGGGAACGGGCGGTAGCGAGGCTGAAGCCGATGTCGAGCGGATCGAGCTCGGGGCGCTCGCGCAGGTGGGAGTGCAGGCGCTCGGCCTGCGCCCGCAGCGCCGCCTCGCCGCGGGCCGAGAGCAGCCAGGGCAGCGGCTCGATCTGTCGCGACGGAGCATCCATCGCGGTGGGGTCCTCGGCCGTCCGCTCGACCCCGTCCGCCTCCGGCGCCTGCTCGAGGATCAGGTGGGCGTTGGTGCCGCTGATCCCGAAGGAGGAGACGCCGGCGCGGCGTGGGCGCCCGTCCACCTCCCAGGGCTCGGCCTCGGTCAGCAGCTCGACCTTGCCCGACTCCCAATCGACGTGCGGGCTGGGCTGCTCGACGTGCAGGGTCCGGGGCAGGACCCCGTGCCGCATGGCCTGCACCATCTTGATCGCGCCGGCGACGCCCGCGCCGGCCAGCGTGTGGCCGATGTTGGACTTGATCGAGCCGAGCCTCAGCGGCTCGTCCCGTCCCTGGCCGTAGGTCGCGAGCAGCGCCCCGGCCTCGATCGGGTCGCCGAGGGCGGTGCCGGTGCCGTGCGCCTCGACCACGTCGACCTCGCCGGGCTCGAGGCCGGCGTTGGCGAGGGCCTGGCGGATCACCCGCTCCTGCGACGGTCCGTTCGGTGCGGTCAGCCCGTTCGAGGCGCCGTCCTGGTTGATCGCCGAGCCGCGGATCGTCGCCAGCACCCGGTGGCCGTTACGGCGCGCCTCCGAGAGCCGCTCGAGCACGAGCACGCCGACGCCCTCCGACCAGGCGGTGCCGTCGGCGCCGGCGGCGAAGGACTTGCAGCGCCCGTCCGGGGCGAGTCCCCGCTGGCGGCTGAACTCGATGAACTGGGCCGGCGTCGCCATCACGCTGACCCCGCCGGCCAGGGCCAGCGAGCATTCGTCGAGGCGCAGCGCCTGGCAGGCGAGGTGTATCGCCACCAGCGAGGAGGAGCAGGCCGTGTTGACGGTCACCGCCGGCCCCTCGAGGCCGAGCGAGTAAGCGACCCGGCCCGAGACCACGCTCTCGGCGAGGCCGGTGGTCAGGTAGCCCTCGGCCGACTCCGGCAGCGACCCGGTCGCGTAGTCGCGCGTCATCACCCCGGCGAAGACCGCCGTCGCCGTCGCGCGGCGCCGCTCCGGGTCGATGCCGGCGTCCTCGAAGGCCTCCCAGGCCGCTTCCAACAGCAGCCGCTGTTGGGGATCCATCGCCAGCGCCTCGCGCGGCGAGATGCCGAAGAAGCCGGCGTCGAAGCGGTCGGCACCGGCGAGAAAGCCGCCGGCGCGGGTGTAGCTGGTGCCGAGCCGCTCGGGGTCGGGGTCGTAGAGAGCCTCGAGGTCCCAGCCGCGGTCGTCGGGGAAGCCGGAGATCGCGTCGGCGCCGGAGGAGACCAGGTCCCAGAGCCGCTCGGGGGAATCGGCCCCACCCGGATAACGACAGGACATACCGACGATCGCGATCGGCTCGGCGATGAACCCGGCCGAACGCACCGCCGTCGCCGCGGCCCCGGCGCCGCCCGCAAGCGTCTCCAGGTGGCCGGCGAGGGCGGCCGGCGTCGGGTGATCGAAGACCGCGGTCGCCCGCACCCGCAGCCCGCTCGCGCGGGCCAGCGCCTCGCAGAGCGAGACCGCCGCCAGCGAGTCGAAGCCGAGCTCTTTGAAGCTGAGGCCGGGATCAATCTCGGCCGCGGTGCGGTGGCCGAGCACGACCCCGGCGGCCTCGGCGCGGACCAGCTCGAGCAGCGAAGCGTCCGGGCCCGCTTCGGCGGCGGCCGGAGCCGCCAGCCCGGCGATCAGCTCGCCGCGGCGCACCTTGCCGGTCAGGGTGCGGGGGATCTCCTCGACCCGGACGAAGCGACGCGGCAGCTTGTATGGAGAAAGCCGCGCCGCGAGCTCCCGCCGCAGTTCGCCGTCGCCGCCTCCCGCCTCGCCGTCGCCGCAGACGAAAGCGACCACTTCGGCCCCCTCGGAACCCTCGACCCCGGCCACAGCACAGTCCTCGACCCCCTCACACTCGCGCAGTGCGTCCTCGACCTCGGCCGGGTCGACCTTCTTGCCGGCGACGTTGACGCGGCTATCGGCGCGGCCGGTGATGTGCAGGTTGCCAGCCCCGTCGAGGTGCCCCAGGTCGCCAGTCTCATACCAACCGTCGGAGCTCGGCTCGGCGCCAACGATCCGGTAAGGGCGCGCCGGCGGGCGCCGCCTTACCGCGACCTCGCCGCCCTCGCCGATCCGCATCTCGACGTCATCAAGCGGCGCCCCGACGCCCTCGTCCTCGCCGCCCGCGGCGAGGGTTATCTGACCGCCCTCGGTCAGCCCGTAGTGGGAGCGCAGCGGCGTGCCGGTCGCCTCCCGCCAAGCGGCGACAAGCTCCGGCGGCACAGCCTCACCGGCGGCGATCGCACCGCGCAAGCTCCAGTCACCGGCGATCTCCGGCTCCTGCTTCAGCGCCTCGAGGTAGCGGCGGAAGAGAAAAGGAACCGAGAGCAGCACGGTCGGCACCTCGGCCCGGGCCAGGTCGCTGAACTCGCCCGGCTCGAGCATGCCTTTGCTGAGCAGCACGGTGGCGCCGCTGAGCAGCCCGCCGAGCACGCCGGCGCCGAAGCAGTAGAGGTGGGCGAGCGGCGTCGTGCACCAGAGCACATCGTCCTCGCCGTAGCCGGCCGCGGCGGCGAAGGAGCCAGCGTTGAGCAGGAGGCTCTCCCAGCCGAGCTCGACGACCTTGGGCAGGCCGCTGCTGCCGGAGCTGCAGAGTCCCAGCGCCAGCTCCCCCGCTCCATCGCCACCCGATCCGCCCGCCTCGACGAAGAGCGCCTCGGCCCGCTCGACCTCCCACGCCGTCGCGTCGGCATCGACGAGCAGCAGGCCGTTGCCCGCGCAGCTCTCGGTGAGGATCGCCTCGACGTCGCCGACGGTCCTGCCGGCCGCGAACGCCCGCCGCCCGGGCCGCGGCCGGCTCGCGGCCTCGTCGAGCAGCCCCGCCAGCTCGCCGTAGCTGCGCGAGTCGGCGCCGTCGGTCAAGGCGACGCGACCCGGCTCTCGCCGGGCCGTCGCCTCGACCGCGGCGCGCAGCCCCTTCAGCGGATCGGCGTCGATGCTGGCATCTCCCTGGCTACCGACACTTGAGCTCATTCTTTACCGGCGCTCCCGTCCGCGCCAACTTCGCCCTCCGGTCGGTCCCCATCGGTGGCGACGGCGATCGCCGCCAGCAGCAGCCCATCGCGGGCGAGCCAGCGGCCGCGGAAGCCGCCCAGCTCTCGGCCCGCCAGGGACGGCCCGGGAACGAGCAGACGCGCCGAGAAGGCCCGCCGCTCGCGGTCGATCTCCAACTGCGCGTCTTCGAAGCCGAGCCAGCGCCCGGCAAGCGGGAACCAGGCCTTGTACACCGCCTCCTTGGCGCTGAAGAGCAGCCGATCCCAGCTCACGGTGGGCTCTTCGCGCGCTAACGCCGCCAATGCCCGCCGCTCCTCGGGCAGGGCGATGTCGGCGAGCAGCCCATCGGGCAGGGCGGCGTCGGGCTCGGCGTCGATCCCGATCGAGACCAGGTCGGACTGGCGGGCCACCGCGCAGGCGCGATAGCCCTCGCAGTGGGTGATGCTGCCGGCGATTCCCGCCGGCCATCGCGGGGCACCTTTGGGGCCGCTCGGGATCGCCTGCGCCTCGACCCCGAGCTTCGCCAGGGCGGCGCGGGCGCAGGCGCGCCCGGTGCGAAACTCCCGCCGCCGCTTCTCCACGGCGCGCTCGATGACCGCTTTCTCCTCCGGGTAGAGGGGAGCGTCGGCGATGTCGCCGTGGACCTCGACCACGGCGGCGCCGGCCGGCATCAGCTCAGCCAACATGACTGGCTTCCGGCAGGATTTGGCGCGGCCCGCGATCCTGGCCCCAGCCACCGCGCCGCTCGCGCGGGTAGCCCAGCGAGACCTCCTCGAAGCGCACGCCGTCATGCCAGGTCGTGCGCGGGATGTGGAGGTGACCGTAGACGACCGCCGTGGCCCGAAAGCGCCGGTGCCAATCGGCGGTGCGGGTGGTGCCGCACCACTGGGCGAACTCGGGGTGGCGGAGGACGCGGGTCGGCTCGACCAGCAGGGGGAAGTGGTTGACGAGCACCGCCGGCAGGGCCGGCTCGACCTCCACTAACCGGGCTTCGGTCTCGAGCACCCGCGCCTCGCACCAAGCCTGGCGGCTCGGGTAGGGCTCGGGATCGAGGAGGAACTCATCGACGCAGACCACGCCGGCCTCATAGGCCCGCTCCAGCGCCTCCTGCCTGGTCGCGCCGACGTTGCTGCCGAAGCTGTAGTCGTAGAGCAGGAAGAGCGGCACCACCCGCGCCGGGCCACCCGGGCCGTTCCAGATCGGGTAAGGATCCTCGGGCGTGATCACACCAAGGCCGCGGCAGAGCTCGACCAGGTGGCGGTAGCGCCGTTCGCCCCGCAGTTCGGGCGGATCGCCGCGCTGGGTCAGCAACTCGTGATTACCCGGCACCCAGACCACCTTGGCGAAACGTTCGCTGAGCAGCCGCAGCGCCCACTCGACGTCGGCCGGGGCGTCGGCGACGTCGCCGCAGACGATCAGCCAGTCCGCCTCGGACCCCGGCTCGATCAGGCCGACGATCTCGCGATTCTCTGGATGCTCCACATGCAGATCGCCGATCGCCAGCAGTTTCCCGTCGCTCACCGCCATCCGGGTGGCGGCGGGCCGCCGCGGCGCTCGAGCGTGCCCAGAGCCCAGGCGAGCCGCTCCCGGGTCCGCCGCGGTTCGATCACCTCGTCGACGAATCCGCCCCGTGCCGCTGCGGCGGCGCTGAGGTGCTCGCGCGAGTAGGCCGAGGCCAGCTCCTCCCGCCGCGCCAGGGGATCGCTCGCCGTCTGCCAGTCGCGGCGGTGGATGATCCCGGCGGCCGAGCCGGCCCCCATCACCCCGAGCTCGGCATCGGGCCAGGCGAAGACGAGATCGGCCCCAAGGTCCTTGGAGTTCATCGTGATGAACGCCCCCCCGTAGGCCTTGCGCGTCACCACCGTCAGCTTCGGCACGGTCGCGGCGGCGAAAGCGCGTAAGAGGGTCGCGCCGAAGCGGATCACCCCGGCCTCCTCCTGACGCAGCCCGGGCATGAACCCGGGCGTGTCGACGAGCACGATCAGCGGCAGGCCGAAGGAGTCGCAGGTCGCGACGAAGCGGGCGCCCTTCTGCGCCGATGCGGCGTCGAGCACGCCGCCGAGGTAGCGCGGCTGGTTCGCGATCACGCCCACCGGCCGGCCGTCGCAGCGGGCCAGCCCGGTGAGGATGTTGCGGGCCCACCGCGGCCCGACCTCAAGCAGCGAGCCGCTGTCGACGAGGCCGCCGATCACCGCCCGCACGTCGTAGACGCTGCGCGCCGACGCCGGCACCTCGGCGCTTGGATCGTCGCGCTCGGGATCGGCCGGCAGCGCCCGCGGCGGCTCGCCGCCGGCGTGCTGGGGCAGGTAGCCGAGCAGCCGCCTGGACACATCCACGGCGCCGCGATCGTCCGCCGCGACCAGGTCGCAGACGCCGTTGCGCTCGTGCACCCTGTAGCCGCCGAGCTCCGCCGCGGCGATCTCCTCGCCCGCGACCTCGCGCACGACCGCCGGCCCGGTGAGGAACATCGTCGCGTCCTCGGTCATCACGGTGAAGTCGGTGAGCGAGGGCGAGTAACAGGCGCCTCCAGCCGCCACCCCGCTGACGATCGAGATCTGCGGAACGACGCCGGAGAGGGCGACGTTGCGGCGGAAGATCCTGCCGTAGCCGCCGAGCGCGGCCGTGCCCTCCTGCAGCCGCGCCCCGGCCGACTCGACCAAGCCGACGACCGGCATCCCCGAACGCCCGGCGAGCTGCATCACCCGGTCGATCGAGTCCGCGTGAGCGGCACCCAGCGAGCCGCCGAGGAAGCTCGCGTCTTGGGCGAAGCAGGCGATCGGGCGCCCGTCGACCCTGCCCAGCCCCGCCACCACTCCGTCGCCGTCGCCGGCCCGCCGGCCGAGCCAGGGAGAGCGCACGGCCGAGCGCAGCGGCTCAAAAGAGCCCTGGTCGCAGAGGCGATCGAGGCGCTCGCGCGGGCCCCGGGAGCCGGCCTGAGCGGTCGCCGCGGGATCGTTCGCGACCGTGATCGACCCGGCCACGTGCCTAGTCCGTCGCGCTGGGCAACTCGTGACCGCAGTGCGGGCAGACGGTGAGGGAGCTTTTGCCCGCCTCCAGCGTTGCCCGGCCGGTCGCCGCCGGCTTCGGCGCCTGGCCCTGCGCCGCGCGCAGCTCGACCCTCAGGTCCGCGACCGAGAGGCGCTCCTCGAGCGCGCGGTCGAGCCAGCGCTTCTGCTCAGCGGGCTCCAGCGGAGCTAAAAGGACGTGGTGGCTCCAGGTCAACTTGTCACTACGTAGTGACAAGTCGAACTGCGAGGCGACCCACGCCATGTTCCTCAGGCTCGCCACGTCGTAGCCGGTGACCCGCGCCGCCTCGGCGTAGCGCTCGCCCCAGCGTGCCGTGCCGTAGCGGATCCAATCGCCGATCCACCACTGGCTGCAGCGCCCGATCGCGCCGAGTCGCCTCCCAGTCGCCAACCACGCCGCCTGACCGAGTTCGCCACGCGGATGCCAAGCGACTTTCGAGATCGCCGCTGGCGGGCGCCCTAGCGGTGGCGTGGCCGATGGCAGCGCCGGGCCGGACCGGCCACCGCCGGCGGCCGGATCAAGCGGGGAAAGCGTTTGAACCGCATCTGAAGACCCTGTCATTCGCAACCCTCGCCAAGGTGAGTGGAGAGACAAACGCGGCGAGGTTCGACCCAGTTTTGCCGCCCCCCGCGCGACATGAATATGTGTATCAGTCCCGGTTCAACGCTCCCTACACCAATATGGTGCGAGCCCCCATGGCGGCGACACCAGAATGGTTGCCCCGCCGCTGCGGCCAGGCTCAATGGCGCTCGGTGGCCAACTGCAGGCCCTGGCCGGCCTCCGAGCCATCGAGATCCTCCAGGCTCAGAGCTACCTCGAGCTCGGCATGACAGCTGGGCAGCAGGCGGCCGAGCGCCTCCTCGACCTTGCGCAGGCGCCGCTGCACCGTATGCCGGTCGATTTCCAGCGCGGCAGCCGCCGTCGCGGCGTTGAATCCCGCCGCGAAGTAGGCGCGCAGCGTCTCCCGCAGAACCAACCCCGAGTCGCCGTGTTCGTCGAGCGGCGCGAGGTAGGTTTCCCGCAGCGACTTGGCCAGCGCCTCGTCGCGCAGCACGGCGGCAAGCAGGATCACGTCGCTGGCCCGGACCAGCGGCTGGGAGCCGCGCAGCATCACCTGGCGGGCGGCCTGCGCCTCGTGGTGGGTGAGGCGCCAGCCGTCCAGCCCCCAGCGCGGCTCGCCGACCGCGAGCATGACGTCGCCGAGCACCCCGGCCGCGAGGTACCGCTGCACCTCCGAGACGTCGAGCGGCTGCCGACCCCCGAGCCAGGCCCAAGCGCCGTCGTCTCCTCGCTTGATGACGAGGGGCTCGCGGCCCACGCCGGCCGCGAGGGTCCGGGCGGCCACATCGGCCCTGGCACCGGTCACGACCAGGCCAAGGTGCCAGGCCTCTAGTTCATAGTCGAGGCCGTCCGCGTCGAAGGGGGCGTCGCCGGCGAGCAGCCTCTTCACCCGTTCCGCCACCCGCTGTGCCGGCGAGCGCCGCATCAACTCCAGCTCGGCCATGTACTCGGCCGCGACCGAAGCCATTATGCGGTCGACGTGGGGGCTCTGGGTCCGCAGGACCTGCCGCAGGGCCTCGTTGGGGAAGCGGTCGGCTTCGTCCATGATGACCTCGCTGACCAGCCTGTCCCCGGCGGCGTAGCGCCGCAGCACGGTGTCCAGCCGGACCCCGCTGCGAGCGGCCCGCCGCGCCTGCATGGCGGCCGCCGGCGGCAGCGCGCCGATCTCCTCCTCCCCCTGCTCGATGCTCGTCAGCGCATAATCCACCGACTCCGCCACCGTGGCTCGCAGGCCAGCCCGGTACTCGGCGTCTTCGCTTTCCGCCGGCGAGGCGAGCGAGCGCACGCGGTTGAAGATCGCGTCTTCGATCTCGGCCGACCTGCCTCGCAGCCGCGCGACCAGCTCGGCCCGGATCTCGTCCTGCGACTTGGGCTGGTGATCGCTGGCGCGGTTCACCAGGCCCCGTGCTGCCCGACCGGCAGCCACTCCCCCGCGTTCCCCCTCCAGGCAGCGTGTGCCCGAAGGCCTTGCCCTTTAAGCAAAGCTTCTAACCGCATCTTGCCCCCCTCTTTCCCGGTACACACGGTAGTACTCAAACTCCGCTGATGTCAACCCGGCCGCCGGCCTCTGCCGGTACGCCGGTGTTTCTGCCTTGACAAGAGAGCTCGACTCTCCTACCCCACTGAACACTTGTACAATGCCGCTGAACATGCGTTCAGCCGACGCCGCCAACTCGATTGTTCAGACCGCGCTTCGCCTCTTCGGCGAGCGCGGCATCGCCGCAACCTCCTTGCGTGAGGTGGCCAAAGCGGCGCAGGTTTCACCGGCCCTCATCGTCCACCACTTCGGCGGCAAGGAGGGCCTGATCGCCGCTGTCGACGAGGACGCCCTGCTGGAGTTCGGCGCCGCGTACGGATCGGAGGAGTCGGCCTCCGGCCTCGACCTGCTGCACCAGCGGGCGGCGCAGACCGCCCGCGTCATGCGCGAGAGACCGGACGTCTGCGCCTATCTCGGCCGGGCGCTGGTCGAGGCCACCCCGGGCAGCGCCGGCCTCTTCCAGGTGATGATCGCGGGCGGCCGCAAGGAGATCGACGTGCTCGCCGAGAGGGGTGCCCTGCGCCCGGACGCCGATCCTCTCTGGGCAACCCTGCAGCACTTCTTCCTGATCTGGGCGCCACTCAGCTTCCTGCCCCTGCTCGAGAAGGCGCTGGGCGAACCGCTGCTCGACGGCGAGTGCCTGGAGCGCTGGGTCGCGGCGAACGTGAGCCTGCTCGAGGAAGGCCTCTACCGTTGAGCCCCTGGCAGACCGAGAGCTCGCTGGAAACCGATCTCGAGCCGGCCCGCGTCTGGCGCGACGCCTACGCCGACGCCGGCGCCTGGCCAAAGTGGAACGCCGAAATCAAGCGAGCCAGCCTCGACCGGCCGCTCGCCCTCGGCGCCGTCGCGCGCATCGTCTTTCGCACCGGGCTGCGCCTGCGCTTCGAGGTCGTCGAGTACGACAAGGGCCGGCTCTTCACCGACGAGTCGCGCCTGCCCGGCGCCCGGATGGGACACCGGCATCTGGTCGAGCCGGCCACCGGGGGCGGCTGCCGGCTGACCAACACGATCTACATAGAGGGACCACTGGCCTTCTTTTGGCGCCGCGTCCTCGGCCCCGCCGCGGCTCGCTCGCTGCCCGGGGCCCAGAACGCGATCGTCAGCCTGGCGCGTGAGCCCGGCCCCTAGACTGCCCGCCATGCCCAACATCGAGCGGCCGGAGTTTGAGGAAGGGGAGCGACCCGAAGGGTTCCGCTCGCGCCGCGCCCGCATCGGCTATGAGCTCGGCACCGAGCTGGTCGGCGCCAGCCTCTGGGAGCTGCCCCCCGGCGAGGCGGCCTATCCGTACCACTTCCACTACGCGGACGAGGAGCTGGTGATCGTTCTCTCCGGCCGCCCCACCGTGCGCACGCCGGAGGGGACGCGCGAGCTCGAGCAGGGCGAGGCGATTGCCTTCCCGGTCGGCGAGGAGGGGGCACACCAGGTCCTCAACCAAAGCGAGGAGCCGGTCACCTTTCTGGCGATATCCAGCAACGGCCGTCCCGACATCGTCGTCTACCCGGACTCGGACAAGATCGGGGTCGGCGAGCGCCTGCCCAAGGGCGGCGGCCTGCGCGGCTTCTTCCCGCGGGCGGAGGGCGTCAGCTACTGGACCGGCGAGAAGCCGCCGGGCGACTGACGAGGTTCAGAGGTTCAGCGGGCTGCCTAGCCGCCGAGGCGGTAGGCGACGATCTGGGCTTTCTGCCCTTCCACTGCCGCCACCCCGGCCGGGGCGATCAGCATGTCGCCGGAGACAGCGACGCCGCTGTTGGTGCCAGCCGGCAGTTTTTCCCGCCAGACGACGGTGCCGTTGCTCGCGTCGAAGGCGCTGACGGTGCCGTCGTAGGTCGTGGTGAAAACGATGTCGTTGACCGAGGTCGCCGATCCGAAGACCGGGGTGGCCGTCTTCTGCTTCCACTTGATCTTGCCGGTCGCCAGATCGAGCGCGACCAGTTCGCCGTTCCCCGGACCGCCTTCGGACTTTTCGGTCTGGCTGTTGATGGTCAGGGAGCTGTTGACGACCGGGGCGAAAACGTATTTCCCATCGGTCGACATCGGTGCGATCACGCCGCCGAGTGAGCCAGGGAGAATCGTCACCGGCAACTTCGGCTCCTTACCTTCCATCGCTTCCTTGCCGATGTCGTCGTGCCCGTTGTGCATTCCGACCGGGGTTTTCCAGAGCAGCTTGCCGTTGTTGGCGTCCACCGCGACGACTATGCCCGACTTGCCAGCGCCGACCACCATTTCCTTGCCACCGACCGTGACCAGGATCGGCGGATCCTGCAGGTCCCAATCGTTGACGTCATGCGGCGTCGCTTGGTAGTACCAGTCCATCTTGCCCGTCTTCGCGTTGAGCTTGACGAGCGAGTCTGTGTAGAGGTTCGGGCCGGGCCGGCTCGATCCCCAGGGGTATTTTTCCGTTCCCGGGATCGGGCCCGGATTGCCGACGGCGATGTACATCGAGCCTTTTTTGTCGAAGGCCGGCGGGTACCAGAGCCCGCCACCCGAGTTGATGTTGACGCTCTTCGAGGACCAGAGGTCGTCGGGGACGGTGTTGAACTTCCAGACTTTTTTGCCAGTTTTCGCGTCCAGCGCCCAGACGATTCCGACCCCGTCACCGCCGTAGAATTCTTCGACGTTGACCGGCACGGTCGAGACGTAGACGAGGCCGTCGTGGTAGCCCGGCGCCATGTCGATTCCCTCTTTGCCGTTGCGCGCCAGTTCGACCGACCAGACCTCCTTGCCCGTTTTCTGATCGAGCGCGAAGGCTTCAATCGGGGTCGCGCCGAAGACCAGCCCGTTGGCAACGACGACTCCGTTGGGGCCGTGGTCGGGCTGTTCGAACGGCGTCGTCCAGAGGACTTCGCCGGTTTCAACGTCGATCGCCTGCACGTTTGAGGCGAGGTCCTGCGAGTACATGACCCCCTTGCTGATGATCGGCGAGGAGGCGTAGCTGCCGAAGGCGCTCGTCGCGGTGATCGGCAGGGTCCAGGCCTGTTCGAGTTGGCCCACCGACGAGCTGTCGATCGGCCCGCCGACCTGGCGGGTGTTCGAGGTATCCGCGTTGGGATAGCCCGAGCCGGTGAAGTTGGGGCCGGAGCTCGAGGAGGATGACGACCCGCAGCCAGCCAGGATCGCAACCATTGCCAGACCGGCGATCCCCATAGCCAGCCAGGCAGACTTCGACACCCCCCTCAGCCTGTCCATTGCGCGACCTTAAGTGATTGGTATATCTCTGTCAAGTAATAGAAACGCACGGTCAAGGAAGCAGCCTTTCGGCCTCTGAAGAGCCCCGCTCGGAACCCTCGGTGGAGCTGCCGTCGCGCTGCAGAAACGGCTGCAAGACGCGGTTGGAGAGCAGCCCGAGGGCGCCCAAATTGGCGAAGCCCGGCCCCTGGCTCAGGCCCGCCAGGCCGGGGACCTGAAGGCGGGGGCGCATGCCGGTCAACTCGAGGTGGCGCCCGATCGGCGCTTCGGTCCCGGCGGGTTGGTCCCAGAGTGGCCCGACGCGCCGCTCGATCTGCTCCCGCACCGGCTCCGGGAAGAGCGTTCGCAGCTGCGCCAGCAGGTCGAAGCCGGTGCAGTTGGCGACGTAGTCGTGCTCGCGGCTAACCGTGCCTTCGGGTGACTCATACTCGAGCCGCACGCCCTCGCCGTCCGCGGCGGCGCCGACATCGGTGACGCGGCCGGTGGCGAAGCCACAGCGGTCGTCGTAGGCAATCGCCGCCAGGCTCGGCGGGTCGAAGACGCCGCGGTCGGAGTGCTTGACGAAGTCGCGCCGGGTCTGCAGGTCCAGCGAGCCCCATTCGACCGTGTCGGGGTTGGAGAAGACGCGGTTCTCGAGGAAGCTCTCGCCGCGGCTCATCGGCAGCATCGGCGTGTAGATCGTGAAGCGGCAGCGGGGCCGCAGGCCGCGCAGGAACATCGTCGCGCTCAGCGCGCTCTCCCCTCCGCCGACGATCGCGATGTCGCACTCGCGATCGGCCGGAATGCGGGGGAACTCGTCGCGGCGGCTGTCGCAGTGAAAGACGCGCGAGGCCACCGCCGGCTCATGCGGGAAGGAACGGTGGATGCCAGGGCCTGTTAGGACCAGGGCGCCGCCGCTGTGCCGCGACGCCCCCTCCTCCCCTTCGGCCTCGACCAGCCAGCGCTCGCCATCTGAGTCAAGCGTCACCTGGTTGACCCGCGCGCGCAGGTGCTCGACCCCCTCGGTGGCGCGTGAAAGCACCCAGGTCAGGTACTCGCCGTAGTCGCGGTGGCGCACCGGCGGCGAGCCGGCGTCGACCCAGCGGGCGTAGCGGCGCTTGCTGATCATGTGCTGCTGCCAGGTGAACTGGGCCAGCGAGGCGTCGATCGCCTCGCCCGCCTCGCCGAACTCGACGTGGCTCTGGTACGGGAAGCCGACGTCCTTGATCGGCGTCACCGCCAGCGGCTCCTCGCCCGAGGTCATCCCGTTGCGGCCCTTCCAGGAAGCGGCGACCTCGGTTCCCTCGATCACCAGGATCGAGAGCTCGGCGAGGCCGAGGCTGTTGAAGATGTGGACCTTGGTCGAGATCCCGGCGGCCTTCGCCCCCGCCCCGACGACGATCAGGTCATACCCAGCGCTCATGCGTAGGCCGGGGTCCGGGGCTTGGCGACGACGAGGCCGTGCTGGGCGGGGCTGAAGGCGATCGCGGCCCTCGCCACTCGCTCCGATCCAGAGCCGACCGGCTTCAGCTCGACCTCCTCGAGCACGGTGCGGACCACGCGCTTCATCTCCTGTTCGGCGTAGCTGGCGGCGAGGCAGCGGCGGGCGCCGCCGCCGAAGGGGATCCAGGTCGGCACCGCCGCGCGCCGCTCGAGGAAGCGCTCGGGGATGAAGCTGCCCGGGTCCTCGTAGATCTCGGCGCTGTTGTGGATCAGGTAGACGCAGGGGGCGACCAGCGTGCCGCCGGGCAGGTCGTAGCCACCCAGAGTCGCCGGCCTCAGCAGGCGGCGCACGACGACCGAGACCGGCGGCCGCAGCCGCAGCGTCTCCTTGATCACCGCGTCCAGGTATTCATCGCCCTCGCCGGCGAGGATTTCCCCCTGCAGGCGGGCCAGCTTCTCGGGATGGCGCAGCAGCCGCTCGAAGACCCAGGCGAGCGAGCTCGAGGTGGGGCCGTCGGTCAGCAGGGTGAGAAGTTCGTCGCGCAGCTCCTTCTCGCTTAGCGGCGAGCCGTCCTCGTTGCGCGCCTCGATCAGGATCGAGACCGCGTCCCGGCGCCCCTCATCGCCTTCGGCGCGCCGCCGGTGGACCTCGGCGAGCACCTCCTCCTCGACCGGCGCCATCGCCTCCCGCCAGCCGCGGCTGCGTTCGAGCCAGCGCGGGCCGAAGAGGGCGAGCTTGCGCAGGCGGCCTTCGTCATTGACCGTCTCGGTCAAGTTGGTGAGCAGCGCCCGCAGCCGGTCGAGGCGGCCGTCGTCGTCGCCGAAGACGGCCCGCATCACGACCTCCTGGGTCAGTGCCTGCATCCGCGGCCAGAGTCGGAAGGGCTCCTCAACCGGCCAGGCGCGCACTTCACGCCGCGCCAGTTCGGTCATCACCTCGGCGTCCTCACGCATCCGCTCGCCGTGGAAGCGGGGCAGCATCAGCTTGCGGCGGGCCATGTGCTCGGGCTCCTCGCTCAGCATCACCGAGTGCGCCCCCAGCACCGGTCGCAGCGCCAGGTTCGGCACCCCCACGCCGAGGTCGTTCGTGTCGGCGGAGAAAACGCGTTTGACGTCCTCGGGGTCGGAGAGCAGGACCCAGGTACCGAGGTGGCGCAGGCGCAGGGTGAAGGTGGCGCCGTAGCGCGCCCGGCACTGCTCGAGGAAAGGCAGCGGCTCGCGCGACCAGCGCCTCGATTGCAACAGCCTCGGGGCGCGGGGGCCGGGCGGCAGCTTCGCGCTCACGCCTCGCTCCCCTTGGCGGCCGCTCCCTCCATCAGCTCGTCCTCGAGCTTGCAGGTCGCGCCGATCAGCAGCTCGAAGAGCTCGGCGGTGAAGTCCTCCGGCAGGTCGACGTCGGCGCCGCGGGCGAGGTAGCGCGCCCGCACCTCGGCGACGCGCTCGGGCTGCATCATCGGGATCCCCCGCTCGCTCTTGTAGCGGGCGACTTCGCGGCAGATCTCGAAGCGCTCGCCAAGCAGCCGCGCGATCTCCTCATCGATCGGATCCAACCGCCGGCGAAAGGGCTCGAGCCCGTTGTCGCTCACAACCGCCCCTTCCGGTGCGCTTTATCCACGTATATCGGGGGAAAGGCGCACCGGAAGCTCATTGCGCCGGTCCCTCGAGCAGGCCGCTGACGAAGGCGAAGCTGCACTCCGCCAGTGACTCAAGCGCGTAGCCGCCCTCCTGAATCACGCAGACCGGCAGCCCGGCGCCGGCGAGCAGGCGGCCGATCTCGGTGAAGATCTCCGGCTCAAATCCCCAGGAGCCGTGCGGGTCACCGGCGACGATGTCGTAGCCGAGCGAGACGACCAGCGCCGCCGAGGACTGGGCCAGGGCCTCGACCGAGACCGCAACGGCATCGAGATAGGTGACCGAATCCGGGCTGCCGGTGAACTCGACCACGACTTCGCGCTCGCTGCTGGGCGCCACGGTGCCGGCGGCGACATTGGTCACCGGCGAGGCGTGCAGCGAGTGCAGGCTGGTGTCGGCCATTGTCTCGACGATCGCCGCCGTGCCGTTGGGGTAGTGCAGGTCGATGTCGAGGATCCCGACCGGGCGCACCCCCGCCTGGTGCAGGGTCTGCACTGCCGCGGCTGCCGTGTTGAGGTAGCAGTAGCCGGCGAACCAACCCGGCCCGGCGTGGTGCCCGGGCGGGCGGCAGAGCGCGTAGGTGAAAGGGGCGCCGGCGGCGAGCCGTTCCGCGGCGGTCATCGCCGTCCGCACCCCCTCTCGCGCAGCCTCGACCAGGCCGGCGCAAACCGGTATGTCGGGGGGCAGCCCCGGCGGCGTCAGCTCCGGCATCACCACCGGCTCGTCGGAGACCTCGCCCAGCGCTTCCAGGTAATCGGGCTCGTGCAGGACGCTCAGCGTCTGCTCGACGTCTTCGCTATCGGTATCGGCGCCGGCCGCGCGCACGCCGGCATGACGCAGCATTCCCCGGCGCAGCTCCTCCATGCGGCGGTTGTCGTCGACCCCGGGGAGGATCCGGCCACCTTCAAGGATCCAGTGGGCCGAGTCACCCTCGCCGTCGCCGGCGCGCTGCTCGACCAGCAGCAGCTCGGCGCTCATAGCTTCCTCCGCATCCGCGGGCCCAGCGGCGCGAAGCCGTTGGCGAGGTAGAACGCCTCGGTCGCGCCGAGGTTCTCGAAGCTCTCGCGCGGCAGCCCGACCTCGACCCTCCTTGCCCCCTCCTCCCGGGCCAGCTCGAAGAACGCCGCCAGCAGCTCGCGGCCGACCGCCCGGCTGCGCCAGTCCGGATGGACCCAGAGGTCCTGGATCGTCCCGTAGCGCCCGGGGATGTGGATCGCGTGCTGCCAGCTGGCGGCGAGGACCCCGACTATGCCGTCCTCGCCCCCCGCCTCCGCCACCAGCAGGGCACCCGCCCCCCGATCCCTGGCCAGCTCCCGCGCCGCGTCCACCAACTCCCCAGCCGGCGGACCCGCACCGCTCAGCTCGAACAACAGCTCCGAGACCGCGACGGCGATTTCCGGAGCGTCGAGAACCAGCGCCCGCCGCACTCGCAGTCCCGGGTATGGCGCGCGGTGGGCAGCCCCGGCCTCGCTTGCGGCCGCCTCGCTCACGCCGCCTCCGCCGCGCGCGCCCGGGCCGGCTCGAGCTCAACGCTCCAAGCGCCGGCCGAGTCGCTGCCGGTCACCGTGCGAGCAATCGCCGCCATCGGCGCCCGCGCCTTGAGCAGGATCTCGTCGAACTCGTCCTCGCGGTCGGACTGCATCACGATCGCCCCGCCGGCGCCGATCGTGGTCCGGCCCGGCCGCATCACGATCGTGCGGATGACGATGCTCAGGTCCATCACACCGTCGAGTCCGAAGTAGCCGATCGCGCCGGAGTAGACGCCGCGGGCCTCGTCCTCGATGTCGTCGATGATCTCCATCGTGCGCAGCTTCGGCGCGCCGGTCATCGAGCCACCGGGAAAGCAGGCGTGGGCGCACTCGACCGCGCTGCGGTTGGCCGGCAGGGTGCCCTCGACCGTGGAGATCAGCTGGTGGACGGTGGCGTAGTCCTCGACCACCATCAACTCGGGGACGGCGACGCTGCCGACCTCGCAGACGATGCCGAGGTCGTTGCGCAGCAGGTCGACGATCATCAGGTGCTCGGCGTAGGTCTTTTCGTCGTTGGTCAGCTCGGCCTTCAGCGCCGCGTCGCGCGCCGGATCCTCCGAGCGCGAGGTCGTTCCCTTGATCGGCCGCGCCTCGACCCGGCGCTGGCGATCGACCGAGAGGAAGCGCTCCGGCGAGGAGCTGACCACGGCGACCTCGCCCAGCTTCAGGTAGGCGGCGAAGGGCGCCGGGTTGCTGCGCCGCAGGTTGCGGTAGAGGTCGAACGGATCAGGGCTGGCGTCGGTCGAGATCTGGTCGGTGAGGCAGACCTCGTAGGACTCGCCGGCCGCGAGTTCGGCCTGGCTGCGGGCGATGTCGGCGAGGTATTGCTCGCGCCCGCGGCCACACCGGAAGCGAACATGAGAGTCGCTTGGCTCGCCGAAGGCGGGATCGGCGAGGGTGGTGGCCGCGGGCGGGTCGGCGAGGACGTCGCGCGTGACTCCCTCGGCCTCGTCGAGCCAGCGCTCCGCGCCGGGGTCATCGCCGGAACGGACCGCGAGCAGGTGGGTGCGATGGCGCACGTGATCAACCGCGATCAGACGATTGGCAAGCATCAGGACCGCATCGGGGACGTCTGAGCTGTGCGCGTTGGAGGCGCCGCAGTCGGCCTTGCACTCGTAGCCGATGTAGCCGACGAAGCCGCCGAGCAGGTCGGGGGCGGGAGAGGCGGGAGACTCGACCGAGCGCTTCGTGATCTCGCGGTCGAGGACGTCGAAAATCGATCCGCGCTCGAGCACGGTCCCCCCGTCGCCGTGAATCTGGACCGAGCCGGCCTCGACGTCGTACTCGAGCACGCAGCGATCGGGGCCGGCGCTGGTGCCGAGGTAGGAGCTCTGCGCGAGGCGGGTCGGCGCGTCGGCGCTGTCGAGCCAGAAGGCGTGCTCCTCCTCGCCGAAGAGCCGTTCGAAGAGCGCCTCGGTCGAGGCCTCGCCCGGGATCGTGCGCATCCGCAGCTCCGCCTTGGCCGCGCCGGCCTTCGCCGCCTGGGTGCGGCGGGGAGCGCTACTCGGCCGCTTTGTCGCCCGCACCGGCGGCTCTTTGCGCTGCTGCGCCAGCGCGTAGAAGTTCTCGACCAGCTTGGCGCCGTGCTCGGTGGCGATCGACTCGGGGTGGAACTGGACGCCCCAGAGGGGGCGGCGGCGATGTTCGATCCCCATCACCACGCCGTCGTCGGCCCAGGCGCAAACGTTGCCTTCGGGACCCATCCCGGTGATCGCCAGCGAGTGGTAGCGGACGACCGGGAAGCCCTGCGGGATGCCGTCGAAGAGGCCGTCGCCTTCGTGGAAGATCTTGCTGAGGCGGCCGTGCATCGCCTCGGGGGCACTGCGCACATCGCCATCGAGCATTTTCCCCAGGCCCTGGTGGCCGAGGCAGATGCCGAGGACCGGGATCTCGCTGTAGCGGAGGATGTCGTCGCAGACGCAGAAGTCGTGCCAGCGCCCCGGCGTCCCCGGGCCGGGCGAGAGCACGATCGCGTCGAAGTCCCAGCGCTCCAGCGCCCGCCAGGACACCGCATCGTTATCGACCACGATCGGCTCCTCTCCGGATACCCCCGCGAGAAGGTGAAAGACGTTGTAGGTGTAGGAGTCGTGGTTGTCGACCAGAAGCGTCCTCATCGCGCCACCTCCAGGCCGAGGCCGCGGGCACCCTGGGCCAGCGCGGCCTGCGTCGCCTCCTGCACGTGCGGCTCGCGATCGGCCTCGAGGTACCAGCGCGAGAGGTGGGCGACGTAGCGGGCCAGCGGGCTGACGTCGAGCCGCTCGACCGCCTGCATCAGGTGGCGCCGGTACATCTCCGACTGGACGACGGCGAAGCGGTAGTCGGGGTCCTCGGAAGGCTCGGCCACAGCCACGCCAGAGCCGCCGCCATTGTGGGCGCGGGCCCGCGCCAAGTCCCAGCCGAGGCTCTGCTCCTCGCGCAGCAGCTTCTCCGGTTCGAAATCAAGCGGTTTGGTGTTCGCGTGCATGAGGAAGTAGCCGAGCGCGACCTGGGGCACGATCGCTTCGGCGGCTGGGTGGCGCTGCCGCACGGTGGCTTGCCCTTCTTCGGAGTCCACCGCCGTGTCGATCCATTCGGCCAGCTCGTCGATCAGCAGCGCGTTCTGCTTGCTCGAGGAGACCGACTCGCTCTGTTTGGAGACCATCCCGTGGAAGATGTCGTGGGCGGGATGGTTGATCTCGGCGCCGGCCCCCTTGGACATCATTTCGTCCATCAGCTGGCGCCGGCAGGTGACGTGGGCAACCCACTCGAGGCCGCAGACCTGGATCGAGGTTGTGCCCTCCAGCCCCGGCGCCGCCATCCAGTAGGCGAGCGCCCGCATGTGCTGGGTGGGCAGGCCGTCGGCTCGCAGCAGCGGCATTTCCTCAAGCTCCTCGCGATCGGTGAGGTAGATCACGGCGCCGTCCGGGCGGCGCTGCAGCATCCCGTGCTCGAGACCGAGGTTGGAGAGTTCGGCCACCTCGGGCAGGAAGTCGGACTCGAAGAAGACCCGATCGAAGGAGATGCCGAGCCGGGCGAGGGTCTTGCGCTGGCCCGAGATCACCCAGGCGCGCGTCTTCGACCAGAGCTCGATCGCGGCCTGATCGCCGTCGAGGACTCGCTGCAGCAGCTCGTCGGCGCTGTCGTTGTGGACGTCGACCTCGCGGGTCAGCGAGCTGGCCGGGTTGTCGTCGCGCCCGGTCAGCGACGGGCCCGACTTGACGTACTCGGCGTAACAGGCGCCGACGAAGTGGTCGCTCTTCTCGCCGTTATCGAGCGAGGACTGGGTGTGGCGGCCGCTCTTGACCACGCCCGCCATCGCCTCGCCCATGCTGCGACCGACGTCGCAGATGATGCTGCGCCGCTCGACCTTGCCGCCGGCCTCGGTCAGCGCCGCGCCGAGCGCGTTGCCCAGCGCCAGGTTGCGCAGGTGGCCGATGTGCAGCGCCTTGGTCGAGTTGGCGTCCCAGAAGTTGAGCGCGTAGGTCCCGCCGGCGGCGAGGTCGCTGTGGTCGCCGGTCTCGCCGGCTGCCAGGGCTGCGCCCGTGCTCTCGATCCACTGGTTGTCGAGCCGTGCCCAGACCTGCTTGCCGCCGCGGTCGACCTCGGCAATCCAGGGATCGGCTTCGATCCTCTCCAGCGCGGCCAGCGCCGCCTCGTCGTCCTGCCAGCCCTTGACGCAGGGCACCAGCATCAGGTCGAAGCGATCGTGCGGCTGGTACGGGGCCCGCGCCGCCCACAGCGGCCGCTCGCCCGCGCCGGTCGCCACCTCGTCGAGATGGTCAAAGAGATTGCTCGCCATAGCCGGTGTCGATTCCATTGGCAATGCACCAGCCGGGGCTCGAACCCGGATCTCCGGCTTTTAAGGCCGGCCCTTTGACCGATTAAGGCACTGGTGCGCTATGGGTGGGGCTCGTCGTCAAGCCCGGGGACTCCTCCCGAGAGTCCGCAATCTCCTGATCGCTCCAGAATTCCCGCGCATCGTAGCAACTCCGCGCGTACCAAAGGACGAACGTCGGAGGTTCCGCTCTGCAAGCGGGCGGGCGGAGACTCAGCCGGTTACGTAGAGCGGTTTCGGCACTTCGAGCGTGTAGCCGACCGAGGAGCCGCCGGAGCTGTCTTTTTCCCAGATCCCCATCATTCCGCAGCCGGCGGGGCCCACCGCATATTTCATTATGAAAGCGGTCGGGAAGCCGGCTATGGCGGCTGGGTCATTAGGGGCGACCAGGAAGGGGTACTCGCCGATCGGCGAGACGAATTCGCAGGTGATCCCGCCGCAGACCAGTTTGAATTTCGGAGCCACGATGACGAAACGGCCGACGCCGCCGGTCAGGGTTTCGAAGAAGAATCTGTAGGGCAGGCCCTCTGCGGTGACCGGGCAGGCGGCGCCACCAGCGGTGTTGGTGCACGGGTTAAAGACCATCGTCGTGATTTCGCCGTCGAGCGGGCGGCCGTTGTTCACCAGCGTTTTCCCCTCGAATTTCGCGCCGGTGCATTTGACCGAGATGCCGTTGTAGAGGAATTTCATCGCCGCCGTTTTTTCCCCTTTGACCGCCGTGTTCAGGGGGTAGGCGACCCCCGTGCAGTCGTTTCGCCTCGCGGCCGGCATCGTGTCGCAGATCTTGGTGAAATTGGCCCGCTGCTGCAGCTTGCCGGCATTTGCTCCCGCCAGCGCCGTGGTGATTTCGCCCGAGAGAAAAGCCGTCGAGAAGCCGAGTTTGAAGCTCAGTTCCGCGAGTTTGTCTTCTTTGAGTTCTTTGTTGACTTTGTTGGAGATCGCTTCGGAGAATTTCAGCGGCTGTTTGACCAGTTCTTCGTGCGAGATTTCAGCCGCGACGGCGCCCGTCAGTTCCGGTTTTTCCGCCAGCGCCCCGCATTCCCCGCTGAAAGCCAGTTTCGCCAGCGGGACCCCTTCTTTCAGCGATTCGAGCTTCTCGTAGTAGACGCCACCGGTGAGCACTGATTGGTATTTGGCTTCGAGGGTCAGGGTTTCGCCCACTTTGCAGCCTTTGGGCGTGATCACCGCGCATTTGCCCAATTTCGCAGTGATTTCATCCGAGCCGCCTTCGATGAACTTGCCGCTGCCTTCGACCGTTTTGCATTCGATCGAGGCGCTTTTGCTCGGAACCGAAAGCGTCACCGGCCCGCCCGCGAGGGTGATTTTTTCTTCTTTCAGTTTGAGTTCGGAGAACGTCTGCCCCTGGACCAGCCATTCCGATTCCAGTGCCTGGGCGACGGTCGCCGCGACCGCGCCGATCGCCAAGAGACTGAGCAGGCTCGCAATTAGCAGCTTCGCCGTCTTCACAGACCCAAACCTTTCGAAAGACGTTAGGGCGGACCTCCTGACCCAAAACTGACGGCTTAGGTTCTCATATAGTCAAGATTTGTCAAGCAATCGTCGAAACAGCGGCGATCTCCGCCAGGAACGCCGCCAGCTCGGCGTCGAGGCGGCCCGGGGTGATCCTCCACTCGAAGATCGAGCTCGCCACCACCAGGCGGGCGTTGGGCAGCTCCTCGGCGAGCATCCCGGAGTCGCTGAACGGATGCACGGGGTCGCGGGTGTGGCCGACGATCAGCGCCGGCTGCTCGATCTGCCGGCGCAGCTCGCGGTGCGGCGCGGTCTCCCCCAGCAGCAGACCCTCGAGCACCGCGCCCGAGGGCCCGGGGCGCTGGCGCACCCAATCGAGGCCGATGTCGACCAGGTAGTTGGTGCGGGGGACGAGCGAGATGAGGCGCGAGGTCAGCTCGAACAGCGGCCGGCCGATCCGCAGGCCGAGCAAGACGGGCGTGAAGGCGCCGGCCATCGCCGGCAGAGCGTTGTCGAGCACCGGCATCTCGACGAAGAGACCCTGGACGCGGTCGGGGTGGCGCACCGCCATCTCCAGCGAGACGTTGGCACCGAGCGAGGTGCCGCCGATGACCGCGGACGCCAGCTCCAGGTGGTCCAGCAGCGCCGTCACCTGGCGGGCGAACAGCGGCATCGAGTAGAGCCGCAGGTCCTCGGGCCGGTCGGAGCGGCCGTGGCCGAGCAGGTCGACGCAGATCACCCGGTTGCCCTCGCGCGCCAGCGCCGGGCCCAGGCGCTCGAACATGCGGCGGTTCATCAGCAGCCCGTGGACGAGCACGAGCACCCGCTCGCCCTCCCCGTAGGAGTCGTACTCGATCCGGTGTCCCTCGTAGAAGAAGTCGCCCATCGCGATTACTCCCCGGTCCGGCGCAGGCCCGCCTCGGCGACCCCCTGCTCGAGCGCATCGAGGCCGAAGCCGTCGACCGGCCCCAGCGCGCCCGCGCCCTGCAGGCCGCCCGCCGCGGCGCGCTCCGCCGCCCAGGCGATGATCGCGCCGGTGAAGGTGTAGGCCTCGACCCCGCTGAGGCGGACCCCGGCGAGCACCTGCCCCGCTGGATTGAGCGCCTCGGCGACGATCTCCGCACCGGAGCGCCCTCTTTCCTCAGCGCTGGGCCCGCCGGTCGAGCCCTTGATCATGCGGGCGAACGCGCCCTGCAGGGCCGGCTTGACGCCGGGAATGCGGGTCGCGCCGGAGACCACGCGCGAGGCGACCGATATCGCCCGCGAGGCGCCCCCGAACCCACCGAGGTAGACGTCAACCTCCCGTAGGGTGGGGTGAATCCGGGGCAGCGTGAAAGCCTCGCTGCCCCCCGCCGCGACCGCGGGTAGGGAGCGGCCCGAAAGCTCGAAGCTGTGGACCCGCGCCGCTCCCCGCTCGGTCACGAGCCTGCCGCCGTGCCAGCGAAAACCTGGCTCCAGAAAAGCGCCGGCGGCGGATGCCTTGGTGCCGCCGCTCATCCCGCCCGGCCCCACCTCGCCGCGTTGGAAATATCCAATCCGCACCGCCGTGGCGGCGTCGCCCGCATCGCGCAGGGCGAGCGCGCCGGCCAGGTTTCCCGGCACCCAGTCGTAGCCGAAGGCGGTCAGCAGGCCGCTGCCGGCAGCCTTGGCGCGCGCTCCCTCGCGCTCGAAGACGCGACGGATGAAGGCCGGCTCACCGGTCGAGTCGATGTAGTGAGCGCCGGTGCCAATCGCCGCATCAAGCGCCGCCCCACCCCAGCGGACAAAGGGACCAACCGTGCTTACCAGCACGTCGCCCGCCTCGACCAGCTCGGCAAGACCGGCCGGCCTGGAGACGTCGGCGACCGCCGACTCGAGACCGCCGAGCTCAGCTGCCAGCGCCTCGACCCGGCCCCGATCGCGGGCGACCAGCAGCGGCCGCTGCCCGCGCGCGACCAACTGCTCAGAGACCAGCCGCCCGGTGTAGCCGGTGGCGCCAAAGACGATGATGCGGCCTGCCATCGCACTCACCCTAGCCATCGATCCCGCTCACCGCAGAGGCATGCGGCAGCGCTTCTGGACTAAGCCGCGAAGCGCGCGGCCGATCGGGCCTTGGCCTTGGCGGCCTCGACCTCACGGTCCTTGGCCGGCGCCGAGGTGACGAGTTCGCCGAGCAGCTGCGTCGAGATCTCGGCAACGGCGTCCACCGCGCGATCGAAGGCCTCGGCGTTGGCCTGCGAGGGTTTGGTGTAGCCGCTGATCTTGCGCACGTACTGCAGCGCCGACGCCTGGACCTCGTCCTCGGTCGCGGGCGGATCGAAGTTGTAGAGGGTCCTGATGTTGCGACACATGCTCCCGGTCCTTTCCTCGTATGTCGAAGCGACTCAGAGCGTAATCAGTCCGGGGGTTCTGTCTTGCGGGCCCGGCGGCGGAGGAACCAGACCGGGATGAAAAGCGCGCGAGCGGTCCGGTCGAACCCCCGGCCAACCGCGAGCAGGGCTCGCATCCTGAAGCTGCCCGTCGGGGCGTGGACGACCGCCGCGCCGAGCATTCCGCGCAGGACGAAGACGGCGCGGGTGGCAAGACCGGTCATCCGCTTGGGGGGTAGATCGGGCAGGGCGGCGTCGCCGATCGCGTGTTCTTTGAGGTGAGCCCGCCAACCGCCGGGGGCTTCGAGCGCGGCCGGCATTTCTGCTTTGAGGATCTCGACCTGGACAGCCTCGATCGCGGCCTCCTGCTCTTTGACGGTGGCGTCGGCGCGGGCCGCGCGGACGAGGATCTCAGCGGCGTCGAGGCGCCCCCAAAGGATGTCGTTTTCCCGCCACTTGCCGTCGAGGAAGCCGCCGAAGTGCATCGCCGTATCGCCGGCCAGCTTTTTCTCCGCTTCGACGCCGGTGCTGATCGCCGTCCGCGGGCTGATCTGAGCGTGGTTGACGAGGTCGCGCGAGCGCGGGCCACCGCCCATCTCGACCGGCAGGAGGACGGAATCGCGCTGGGCGAAACCGCGGAACACGTTGAGCAGATCGACCTCGAAAGACTGGCGTTTGCCGTCGGTGAGCGCGTGGTGCGGCAGATGGATCGAGACCCCCTCGACGGCGGTTTCCACCATGGCTGCGATGGGGACCTCCCGCATGCGAGCGACAAGCGCGGCAAACGCTTGGGCGACTTTCCCGCGCGCGATCTCAAACGCGGCCGTCGGCCCCACGGACTCCTCCAGCTCGCCATCGCCTCGATCGAGTGAGATCTCCTGGTCCGCGAACTGCGCCCAGAGCAGCTGGGACGCCTGCTCGAACGCATCCCACAGAGCCCCCTTGATCGCATTCAGGTCGGCCGGCTCGAAGCGTTCGCCCTCCCCTACCTCCTCCGGCCCCAGCGCCATCCCGATCAGCTTGATCAGGTAGTAGATGCGGCGCTGCTCGAAGGCGAGGTCGGGGGCGTCGCCCTCACCCGGCGCCGAGATCTGCCCGAGCGCCGCCTCGACGAAAGCGGCGCGGATCGCCTCCAGGTCGGCGCCCTCGGGCGAGGCGAGCCGCACCGCGAGCATCAGCTGATCGGCGATCTCGCCGGCCCAGGCGCGAGCGCGCAGGTTCTCGTAGGGACCGAAATTGGCGACGACGAGGCCGGCCCTTTCCCAGGCTTCCCTGGATGAATCGCCGAGCTCCGGCTCGTACCTCGCCAGCTCCTCCTCGAGGTCGAGCGTCATATCGAGGATGCGGCGGGCGGCGGCGTTGTGCTCTTCGAGCGATTCGAGGTCGCGGGCGATGCTCTGGTAGCGGGGGATCTTGGCGACGGCGCCGAGGGCGACCTGATCGAAGGCCGGTTCGAGTCCGGGCGCGGGATCGAGGGTCGCGGCTTCGGGATCGGGGTCGACGCTGAGCAGCCAGCGGCGGACCGAGCGATCCGAGGAGCGCGTGAAGATCGCCTCGAGCGCGTCGGTGAAGGGCTTGTTGTTGAGGATGCCGCCGTCGGCGAACCATCCGCTCGGCTCATCGTGCGGGCCAAGCAGGCCGTCGGCCTCGTCGATCAGAACCGGCTCGAAGGCGATTGGGAAGGCGCTCGTCGCCCGGGCCAGCTTGACCAGATGATCGTTGACACGCACCTGGTCGCCGGGCTCGGCCGATCCCGGTGGAGCGTTGAAGTCGTCGCGTTTATAGCGGCGGCGGAGCTTGAGCCGGAAGACGTAGCGGTGCAGGAGTGTCGGTATGTCGCGGCCGAGCGAGTCGATGAACTGGCGCCGGTTGCCGCGAATGTGGGTCGAGGAGACGAAGAGGTCAAGCACCCCGTCCGGGTCCGGTTTCCAAGCAGGCAGGTCGAGCTTGGCGAACCCCTCGCCCAACCTTTCCTCGAAGAAGTCGCGCCGCAGCAGCGACTTCGGGCCCTTGTCGTCGAGGCGGTGCATCAGCTCGGCGATGTCGCCCCCTTTGACCCAGAGGTCGCGGACCGACTGGACGTCGGCCCCGGTCGCGATCGCCTTGGCGAGCAGGATGCCGTTGATCCCGCCCGCCGAAGTGCCGGCGATCACGTCGACGCCGGCCTTCGAGATCCCGGCCTTTGCCAGCGCTTCGGTGTAGGCCTCGCTGGCGCCATCGACGCCCGCCGAGGCGCACAGCAGCCGCTGCACCTCCACCACCACCCCATATATGTAGACGGCGAGGGCAACGCCGCCGTAGAGGACGAGCCCAAGCCGAAGCTCGGGCTCGCGGTTACCGCGCGCCACCCAGGGCGTCCGTGATCTCGGCGATCGCCGCGGTCTCCGCCTCGCTCACCGCTCCGTCGCCCTCCTTCTTGGCGCCCGCGACGCGGTTCGCCAGCGAGATGACGAAGAGCCGGTAGTCGCCGACCTCCTCCACGGTTGCCTTCTGTTCGACCAGAGCGATCGCTTCGCGGATCCGCTCCAGGCCGTGCTGCTTCAGCTCCTCGGGCGAGTGCGACTTGGTGCGGTCCATCTCCGGCTTGCTCGAGACCAACTCGTCGAGCAGCGCCGAATCTCCATGCTCCTTGCGTGCCTCCGCGTAGGCCTTGGCCATCGCGATGACCTCGCGGAAGGTGCCGCCCCGCTGGGCCGTCGAGACGATCATCCCGGCGCTCGTCGGCCCCTCACGAACCACGTCCCACTCCTCAGCGGTGAAATCGGCGCTTCCCGTCATCGGCAAATCTCCTCTCGAAGGCTCTCTGGGGCCCTCACGCTACTCGTCGGCTGACGGGGCCCCTCAGGCGTCGGGATGGGAGGACTCGTCGGCCTCGCCGAAATCGCCGCCCTCGGAGTCCTCGGCGGGGGTGGCGTCACGGTCAGGGAAACGGTGTTCATCACCATGGCTGGCGATCTCCTCGAGCCGCTTCTCGGCCAACTCGAAGCCCTCCGCCTCACCCTGACCTCCCTCGATCAGCGGCTGTTGGGACGGATCGTCGGTGTCGCTCGGCACCTCGCCGCCGATCTCGCCCGCCTCCGCGGCGGCGGCATCAGTCTCTTCCTCGACGAGCCGTTTCTGCTTGCGCTCCTGGTCTCCCTGATCTTGCTCGTTCATCTCACTCCATCCATATCGATCCTCTTGCGGTCGCCTCCAGCCGCTACCCGGGCGCCGGCCGGGCAAATCAGCCCCGATGTTTCCGATCTCGCCATCTGGGTATGGAGGCGCCATGCGAAGCCCTGACACGAGGACGCAGCCTCATCCCGGGGATATCTGGATCAGCCGTCCGCCCTACCTTTTCCTCGCCCACATCCTCGAGGTGGACGATCGTCGCGATCCCGCCGTGGTCAGTTATGTGCTGCACGACGAAGACGGCTTCGTGCTCGAGCAGGTCAGCCAGGCGACGCTCGATCGCGGCTGGTGGCACTCGTTCCAGCCGATGGAGCGTCGCTACGGATAGATCCTCGTTCCGGGCTTGGGATACGCTCGCCGCAGCCGGCCAGTAAGGCCGAGCCGCATGCGCCGGGCGCATCGAAACTCCAACCTGGATCGAGGACCCTCCATGACCAAGCCCCACAGCGCCGAAGAGGTCGCAATGCTCTACGGCAACCGCTTCCTCACCGAGGACGCCCCCGATGGCCCCTTCCCGGTCAGCGGCATGCCCGCCCTCGATGCGATGCGACTGGTCGACGAGGAACTCGCCGTCGAGGGGGATCCCAACCGCAACCTGGCGACCTTCGTCACCACCTGGATGGAGCCCGAGGCCCAGCGGCTGATCGCGGAGAACCTCTACCGCAACTTCATCGACCACGCCGAGTATCCGATCTCGGCCGAGATCGAGCAGCGCTGCATCCGCATGCTCGCCGACCTCTTCAACGCGCCAGGGGAGACCACGGGCGCCCGCACGCAGGGTTCCTCAGAGGCGATCATGCTCGGCGCGCTCTCGCTGAAGTGGAAGTGGAAGCAGCGCCGCGAAGCCGCGTCGCAACCAGTCGACAAGCCGAACCTGGTCTTCGGCGGCGACGTCCACGTGGTCTGGGAGAAGTTCTGCCGCTACTTCGACGTCGAGCCGCGGATCGTGCCGCTGCAGGAAGGCAAGTACGTGATCGGGCCCGATGACGTCGAGCCGCTGATCGACGAGAACACGATCGGCGTCGCCGCGGTGCTCGGCACCACCTTCACCGGCCACGCCGACGACATCGTCGGCATCAACGACCTCCTGCTCGGGATCAAGAAGGAACGGGAACTCGACGTGCCGCTGCACGTCGACGGCGCCAGCGGTGGCTTCGTCTGGCCCTTCCTCTACCCCGACTCCAAGTGGGACTTCCGACTCGAGCAGGTGCGCTCGATCAACGTCTCCGGGCACAAGTTCGGACTCGTCTACCCGGGCGTCGGCTGGCTGGTCTTCCGCGAGGAAAGCGACCTGGCCGAGGACCTCGTCTTCTACGAGAACTACCTGGGCAAAAGAGACGCCACCTTCACCCTCAACTTCTCCACCGGCGCCTCGATGGTCCTCGCCCAGTACTACAACTTCGTCCGCTACGGGCGTCAGGGCTACGCCTACATCATGGAGGCTATGCAGAAGAACGCCCACGCTCTCGCCGGCCGCCTCGAGGAGAGCGGCGACTTCGAGCTGATCGGCGCCGACAAAGAGCAGCTGCCGCTGGTCGCCTTCAAGCTGGCGGAGGGCAAGAACTACGACGAGTTCGACCTCTCCTGGCAGCTCTCGGCCGAGCGCGGCTGGATGCTGCCCGCCTACACCCTGCCCCCCAACGCCGAAAAAGAGAAGGTGCTGCGGGCGCTGGTCAAGGAGACGCTGAGCCGCGAGCAGGTCGACCGCCTCGCCGACGACATCGCGACCGCCTGCGCGACTCTGGAGAAGAAGGGCGGCGCCCATCCCTCCGAGCGCAAGCAAGTAAAGACCGGCACCGGCTACTGAGGCGCGCCCGATGAGTGCGAGCAGCGTCGCGGTCGTCACCGACAGCACGACCTACCTCCCCCCGGAGCTGATCAAGCGCTGGGGGATCCAGCAGGTGAGCCTCTACGTGGGATGGGGCGACGAGCGCCTGCCCGAGCGTGAGTACGACCTCGACCAGTTCTACGCCCGGCTGCGCGACTCGTCCGACCTGCCGTCGACCTCGCAGCCGTCGGTCGGCGATTTCCTCGCCTGCTTCGAGCCGCTTGCCGAAGCGGGCCGCGACATCGTCTCGATACACATCGCCAGTGGCCTCTCCGGCACCTACGAGAGCGCCATCGAGGCGGCCCGGGTCATCGGCGACAGAGGGCTTCCCGGCCGGGTCGAGGTGGTCGACGGACAGACGGGAGCGGGCGGCCTCGGCTGCCTGGTCCTCGCCGCCGCCGCGGCGGCCGAGCAGGGCCTAGCGCTGGGAGCAGTCGTTGACGCCGTCCGCAAAACCCGCGAGGGACTCGAGATGTGGTTCTGCCTCGACACCCTCGAGTACCTGCGCAAGGGAGGCCGCATCGGCGCCGCCCAAGCCCTCGTCGGTTCGGCCCTCAAAATCAAGCCGATCCTCACCTTCGGCACCGAGATCACCCCGGTCGGCCGCGTCCGCACCCGCAAGCGAGCGATGCAGCAGATGGTCGCCTACCAGCACGAACTGCAGAGTCGCGGCGCAACCGACTGGTTCGTCCAGCACGCCCAATCGTTCGACGACGCCGAGGCCCTGGTCACCGGGGGAACAGAGATCCTCGGCAAAGCGCCCCTCTTCTGCACCCAGGTCGGCCCGGTGCTCGGCGCCCATCTCGGCTCCGGGATGCTGGTCGGCGGCATCGGAACCCGCCCCGCCGGCGGCCTCTAAGCCCAGCCGGGCTTGCCGGTCGAGAACCTGTGGGCGGCAACGGCGCTGGCTGCCATCAGTGCCGCGGCCAGCGCCAGCGGAAGCACGAGGTCGACCTCGACCACGAGCAGGGCACCGACCAGGGCACCGGTGAACATCGCCGCAACCGGGATCAGGCGGCGAACGGTGGCGCCGCCGGCTCCACCGGCGAGTCGTGAGTCGGCGGCCATGCCGGTCAGGGTCAAGGTGAGGACGGTCGTCGTCAGGTCGGGGACGGCGAGGCGGCGGGCCGTGGCGTTCTGGATTCCCATCGCGATGCCCAGCGGGGCGATCAGCGCGTAGCGGGCGCCGTCGGAAACCGGCTCGCCGGCGATCGCCGCGAGAACGGTGGCGAGTAGGACCGGCAGGACCGCGATCGCCGAAGCGGTGCGCAGCTGCCGGCCTCGGTGGCCACCCAACCGCGTCGCGATCCGGCCGCCGGCAAGCGCGCCGAGGAGAAACGCGGCCAGCGCGGCAATCGATGCCGACGCGGAGAGACCTGGGGCACCGGCCAAGGCGAAGCCGAGGAAGACGACGTTGCCGGTCATGTTGGCGACGAAGACGTGGCCGAGGGCGATGTAGCTGACGGCGTCGACGATCCCGGTGACCATCGTCAGCAAAACCAAGAGCACCGGCAGTGGGCCGTGGCCGCTGCCGGTCCACGGCCAGCGCGCCCGTACCGACTCGACAACTGACTTAGGCGGAGTGGGCTCCGTGTTCTTGCTCCTCGACCGTGAGCTCGGCGGTCGGGAAGGCCTCGAGCCGCTCGTCGGGAATCGGCTTGCCGCTCTGGACTGAGATCCCGTAGGTGCCGGCGCCGAGCCGCACCTCGGCCCGGTCGACCGCGGCGAGCTGCCGCTTCAGGTCTTGGACCCGGCCGGCGTCGAACTCGTCCTGGTAGAGACCCTCCGAGTCCTTGTCGCCGGGTTCGATTCGGGCGTCGCCCTCCTCGGGGCCTTCGCCTTCGACCGTGGCGATCTGCTGCTCGATCTGCTCGCGCTCACGGGCAAGCAATTCTCTGGCGCGCTCCGGCTTCACGGCAACACCGTAGCGCGGCCGTCGGCCAAAGCACCCGATGGCCTCCCAGTTGCTCGACGGCGATGGTCTAGTGTCGCCGGGCACGGTTTCGCCGTGCGCAAACAATTGAGAGGCGGTCCCTTGGATCCTGTCGGCTATGAGATGTGCACTCCCGAAGGCGGCAAGGGCGGTGGGGTCCGCGCGACGCGTGGCTTCGAAGTCGGTGAGACGGTGATGATCGGGGTGCTCGAAGGCGAGGTCGCTCGCAACGACTCGCACGCGACCCAGGTGAGTCGCACCAAGTGGGCCCGCCACGGCGGTCTCGGGCCCAAGGTCAACCACTCGTGCAGCCCCAACTGCGGCGTCGAGCTCAACGAGACCGGTGCCTGCGACTTCGTCGCTCGCCGCTCGATCGCCAATGGCGAGGAGATCACCTTCGACTACGCGATGCGCAACTACGACATCGAGCACTTCCCCGGCGGTTGTCTATGCGGCGCCGATATCTGCCGCGGCGCGGTGACCGGCTGGAAGGACCTGCCGGAGGAGCGCAAGGCGGCCTACGAGGGCCTGGTCGCCCCCTACCTGCTCGAGATCGACCGCGAACTGGCTGTCTCGGTCGCCTGAACCCAGCCCAAAAGTATGAAAAAAGTAGGAAACGACCCCTAAAGGGCTAAAGGAGTTCGTCGCTCTCGCCGAACGGGTAGGCGAGAGCAATGTTCCAATGCAACCAATGTCATACCGAGTACGGCGGGATCCGCGGGATCACCACCGGCACGTGCCCGCGCTGCAGGCAGCGGGAGAACACTGAGAACACGCAGCCCTCGCCCGCTTCGGCGGTCGGGGCAGCGAGGCGGTCGCCCCAGCTGACCGCTTCCAACTGGTCCTCCGTCGCTTCTCCGTTGCCCGCTCCGGTCGCACAGCTGGACCGAGCAGCTCGCGCCTAGCGCACGCCGCTAACCCGCCGACCCACCCGTATCGTCTCTGCGATGCGGAGCTGGCCGGCGCAGAGCGACGACCGCGCGGTGCTGATCCGTCGCCTGGCCGTCGCCTCGATTGCCGGGCAGCTGGCCTGGCTGGCGATCGTCGTCCTGGCGGGCCTCCTCGAGCCCGGCTACAGCGAGATTCGCGATGCCGTCAGCGTGCTCGGCGCCCGCGACGCGGCGCGGCCGTGGGTCTTCGACACCGGGGTCGCGATCTGGGGCGCCTCGTTCATCGCCGCCGCCGTCGCCCTGGCGCTGGACCGCCGCCGCAGCTGGAAGGGATGGCTTGGCCCGGCGCTGGTCGCCTTTACGGGGCTGGCCCAGATCCTTGACGGCTTCCCTTTCCCGGCCGACTGCCGCTGGTCGATCGACGCCAACTGCCATGCCCGCGAGCTGGCCGGTCGCGTCTCCTGGCAGCACGTTGCCCACGGCTGGACCTACTTCCTCGGCGCGATCGCGCTGCAGCTCTCGGTCTTCGCGATGGCCTGGCGGTTCCACGGCGACCGGCGCTGGGGCAGGGCCGACCTGCTGGCGCTGAGTTCAGGCCTGCTCGGACTGGCGATCTTCGCCGGTCTCTTCTTCGCCACCGGCAACGAAGTCGGCGGCCACTACGGCTTGGTCCAGCGCCTCGCCCTGGCCGCGGGCGGGATCTGGGTCCTCGCCCTGACGATCGGGCTGCTCGCCATCCACGGTCGCGACCATGACCCGGCGGTCCGCTTCGTCGACTGGATCCGCACCCTCCCAGGCGGACAACTCGTCGTCAGGCCGGGTAGCGGGCTCGACAGCCCCAGCGCAGACCAGTGAGTCTGCTGCCAGCCGCCCTATAGACGGTTCTCGGCAGACTCGGCGCGGCCGGGCCACCAGGCGCGCTCGCCACAGAGGTAGGTGATCGCCGGGATCAGCAGAGCGCGGACTACGAAGGTGTCGAGGAGGACGCCGATCGCGACCGTGGCGCCGATCTGGACCAGCTCTTCGAGCGGCAGCAGGGTCAGCGTGGCGAAGGTCCCGGCGAGGATCAGGCCGGCGCCGGTGACCACCCCGCCGGTTTTCTCGAGGGCGACCAGGACGCCGTCGCGGGTGCCGATCTCGGCCGCCTCCTCGCGGGCCCGGGTCATCAGGAAGATGTTGTAGTCGACCCCGAGCGCGACCAAGAAGATGAAGGAGAGCAGGACGAGGTTGAAGGCGAGGCCGCTCGATCCGAGCAGGTCGGTGAAGGCAAAAGTGATCAGGCCGAGGGTCGCCATGAACGAGGCGACAACGGTGAGCATCAGGTAGCCGGGCGCGGCGAGGGCGCGTAGGACCAAGGTCAGGATCAGCCCGACGACCAGCAGGACCAAGGGGACGATCAGCTTGGTGTCGCGGGTGTTGGTCTGCTCGACGTCGTAGTTCTCGGCCGGGATCCCGCCAACGAGGGCGCTGGGGGCGACGTCCTGGAGCTCCGCGCGGATGCCGCGGACCAGATCGGCCGCTTCCGCGGAGTAGGGGTTGCCGCGCAGGACGATCGCCACCGCCGCCTCGGCGGAGAGCGAGGAGGACGGAATCGGCACCGCGAGCTTGACCGACGGCAGGCCCTCCAGGCCCTTTATCGCGGCCTCCGCTTCGGAGAGGTCGACGACCGCGGTCAGCGGCGAGCCGAGGCCCGGCGGGAAGTGTTCGTCGAGGACTTCGGTGCCGCGGCCCGATTCCGTCTCGTGCGTTTCGCCTTCGCCGAAACCGATCGTTCCGTGGTCGATGAGATTGCCGAGCGAGAGGACCACCAGAACAGCGAGCACGACGGCGACGATCGAACGGGGACGGCGGCGGACGAAGCCCGCGATCCGCGCCCAGCGAGTGCGCCTCTCCCCCGGTTCCGCCCCGCGCCCTGGCCAAAAGGCGCGCCGGCCGAGCAGCGAGAGGGCCGCCGGCAGCAGGGTCAGCGCGGCGGCGAGCATCACCGCGATCCCGATCGCGAGGATCGGCCCGAGCCAGCGGGTCGACTCGAGGTCGGCCAGAAGCAGCACCAGCATCGCCGCGATCACGGTGCCGGCTGAGGCGGCGATCGGCCGCACGCTCTCGGCCAAGGCCGCGGGAAGCGCCGCCTCGGGCTCGCGACCCTGGTCGAGCTCCTCGCGGTAGCGGTGGATGAGGAGCAGCGAGTAGTCGGTGCCGGCGCCGAAGATCAGCACGAGCAGCAGGAACGTCCCCTCGACGTTGACCGTGATCAGGCCCGACTCGATCAGGAGGTAGGTGATGCCGATCGCGATCAGGTAGGCGATGCCGACCGTGAGCAGCGGCAGCAGCGCCAGGACCGGAGCGCGGTAGACCAGCAGGAGGAGCAGAAGCACGAGGCTGAGGGTCGCGATCAGCAGCGTTTTGCCGGCGTCTTCGGCGACCCGCTCGAGGTCGGCGGCGATGCCGCCGGGACCGGTGACGTAGGAGCGCAGCCCGGGATATCTGTGCGCCGCGAGGTAGGCGCGGATCTTGCCGACCCCGTCGACCACCGCGCCGCGGTCGCTGGAGTCGATCGCCAGCGCCACCAGCGCCGCTTCACCATCGCGCGAGACTGGGCCGATGCCGTGTGCGATCCGCGCCACGTCCCCCAGCGGTTGCTTCGCCTGGCCCGAGAACGGGGCGAAGACCGGCGAGGCCCCGGTGAGGCCGAGCCGGTCGAGCCCTTCGCCGAGCCGGCCGATCGCGTCCAGGTCAGCTCCGGTGAGGCCGCCGTTGCGCTCGAACACGAGCAGGACCGGCACATCATTGCCACCCTTGAAGTCGCGCTGAAGCACGCCGACGACCCGGGTCGACTCCGCGTTTGCCGGCAGGTAGCTGCTCTGCCCCGCCGCGGTCGCCTCGCCGATGTGAGTCCGGCCGATGAAGCCGGCGATTCCGAGCAAGACCCAGACCGCGACCGTCACCCAGCGCCCGCGCGGACCGGTCACGGCGGCGGCCAAACGTTCGATCGGGGGCCGCGGGCGCACGGCGGAACCCTAGCCTCGCGATCAGCTTTGATACCTCTGGCGAATGAATGACGTGCTGCCCGACACCCTGGAGCCCGGATTGCACCTCGTCTTCTGTGGGACGGCGGCGGGAACTGCGTCGGCCAAGGCGGGCGCCTATTACGCCGGTCCCGGCAACTCGTTCTGGGCCACCCTCCACGCGGTCGGGCTGACCCCGGAGCAGCTGAAGCCGGCCGAATTCAGGCGGCTGTCCGAGTTCGGGATCGGCCTCACCGACATCTGCAAGGTCCGCTACGGCTCCGACGAGGAAGTCGGCACGGTCGAGTTCGACGTCGCCGGCCTCGAGGCAAAGATCGCCGCCGCCGAACCGGCCACGCTCGCCTTCAACGGCAAGAACGCAGCCCGCGGCGCGCTCGAACGCGATGTCGCCTACGGCCTTCAGGACGAGCGCCTCGCCGGCGCGGCGCTCTGGGTCCTGCCGTCGACCTCGGGAGCCGCGCGCAGGTTCTGGAACATCGAGCCCTGGCTGGAGCTGGCGCAGGCATGATCGAGATTCGCCGACTGGCCTGGGCGGGCGTCGAAATCAGCGCCGGCGGGCAGACCTTGGTCATCGATCTCGTCGAGGACTTCCCCTCGCTGCACGGAGCCGATGCCCCGACGGGCGAGGCACTGCCCTCCCCTGCCGCCGGGACCGTGAGAGCCGGCCTGCTGACGCACCTGCACAGCGACCACGCCGACGTCGCCGCCCTGACCCGGGCGCTCAGCGCCGACGGCATCGTGCTGCGGCCGCAGCGAGCGACCGGCGGCCCCACGGAGATCGCCCTTGTCGAGAAACCCGAAGCGGCGCTCGACGATTCCGGCCTCGACGCTCGCGTTTTGGCGCCGTGGGAGACGGTCGAGGTCGGACCCTTCTCGATCGCGGCGCTCCCCGCGGTCGACGGCTTCGGCGACCCGCAGGTCTCCTGGAGCGTCGCCGTCGAAGGCTGCCGCGTCCTGCACGCGGGTGACACGCTGTTCCACGGCTGGTGGTGGCTCGCGGCGCTGCGCCACGGCCCCTTCGACCTCGCTCTCCTGCCGGCCGGCGGCGCGGTGGTGGACCTTCCCTCGCACCAGCCACCAAGCCCTCTTCCCGCCGGGATGGATCCGCGGCAGGCGGCGATCGCCGCCAAGCTGCTCGGCGCCACCACGCTGGTGCCGATCCACTACGGCCCGCTTCACGCCGCCGACAACTACGTCCAGGTCGACGACCCACCGGGCGCGCTGCTCAGCGCCGCCCGTGAGCTCGGTGTCGCCGCACGGGTGATGGACCCCGGCGAGCGGCTCCAAATCGAACCGCGCTCAACCCCTATCCAGCCCTAGCGAAGGAGACAAAGATGGTCGAGAGAATTGAGGAGATGCCGGCCGGGACCGTTGGCTTTCGGGCCTCTGGCAAGCTCACGCGAGACGACTACCGCGAGGTCCTGGAGCCGGCGCTGACGGAGGCGGCCGAGTCCGGGGAGATCCGCATGCTCTTCAGCCTCACGAACTTCGAGGGCCTTGAGCCGGGAGCCTGGTTCGACGACGTCAAGACCGGGCTCGGATTGGGGATCGGGCATCACTCGGCCTGGAAACGCTCGGCCGTCATCACCGACGTCACCTGGGTCGGCAAGGCGTTCGAGCTCTTCGCCTGGATGACCCCGGGCGAGGTCAAGGTCTTCCCCGAGCTGGATCAGCTGGAGGAAGCGAAGACCTGGGTCGCGGCTCCCTAGGTAAGGGGGACCGCGGCCTCGGGGGTGGCGACGCGGAAGCTGATGCTCTCCTCGAGGTAGAAATTGATGGCGCCGGCGTCGTGGCTCTCGTAACCAATCGAGAGGTCCTCGCCGGACTCGAAGAGGAAATCACCGCCGCGCGTACTGAGCACGGCGGCACCTTTCACGCCGGGGGACCAGACGAGCGGCCCGCCGACGATCTCGCGCAGGTGCTCGAGCAAGGGGTAGCCGCCGTGCTCGCTGGTCTCGAGCACCCGAGTGTGGGCCTCGGGACCGAGCGCAAGGCCATACGGCCCTTCGACGCCGGCGGCGAGCAGCGCGTTGACCGCCTTGGCGACGTGACGCGGGTAGCGCTCGCAGTCCTCGCCGAGCTCGATCGGATCGTGCGGCGAAGCCTCGATGATGCCGGTGATCCCGGCCGCTTTCCAGCCGTGAAAGACGGCAGCGTTCTCGGCGACGGCGATCGCGTGGGCGGCTTGGTCGAGCGCCTCCAGATCGGCGTCCTCGGCGCCGCGGTCGGCGTCGGCGAGCTCGGAGCGGTCGATCGAGAACGGTGCCCGCAGCTCGACCAGGGCGAGGACCTGACGCTGCGCGCCATTGACTCCTTTGCTCGGCGGATCGGCGATCTCCTTGACCCGGCCCAGGTTCGTCGCCGAGTACTGCCAGCCGTGGGGCCCGGCGAAATCGACCAGCTTGCGGGCCGCAAGGGCGGGCGCGAGGCGCTCACGGGCCTCGGAGTCGAGCAACTCCCAATTTCCCTCGGTGATCGGCGCGTGCTCGCGCAGCAGGTGGCTCATCAGCTCGCCTCCCTCAGGCTGCCGATGCCGAGCGACTCGCCGCCGGCGAGCGGAGCGCCGCGCGAAGCGGCGCCCTCGGTCGCCTCCTCCTCGGCCTCCTCGCCGTGCTCGACGATGTCGCCCTCCTGGAAGAGGACGCCTTCGGCGATCTCCCGCCAGACCGGGGTGCGGCGCAGGAGAAACTCGAGGTCCATGCAGAAGTGCTTGAACTCCTCGCCCTGGGCGTCGTGCATGATCGCCCGCGCCTCGCCGTCGGTCTCGACCGCCATGCGCTGCTCATACCAGCCGATTGCCTCGGCCTCCTCGGTCAGCGACGTGCAGAGGCGGGCGAAGGTCCGCGTCTCTGCGGGCAGCTCCTCGGGTGGCTCGTGGTACTGGTCGAAACCCACGCCTACATCTTGTCAGGATGAGGGGGCGGAGCGCCGGGAGCGCTCAGCCCTCCTCGGCGAGGATCGCGTAGACCTTGCGACGCGTCTCGTCGAGCAGTTCGCGGACCCGGCGCTGCTGGTCTTCGTCGGCGGCGTGAAAGACCTGGCCGATCGAGTGGTGCAGCTTGTGGACCGACTCGCGCAGGTGGATCTGCTCGGGGTCGGCTTCGGCCCGGACCGCGTCCCAAGGGGTCTCCTCGCCGGCTCGCGACTCCTGCTCGGCCTTGCCGGTGTCGGTGAGCGTGAAGCGGCGCTTGCCGTCGATCTCCTGACCGCTGATCAGACCCTCGTCCTCGAGCATCTGCAGGGTCGGGTAAATCGAGCCGGCGCTCGGAGCCCAGGCTCCGGCGGTGCGCTCCTCGATCTCCTTGATCATCTCGTAGCCGTGCATCGGCCGCTCGGCGAGCAGAGCCAACGCCGCGGCCCGGACATCGCCTCGGCGCGCCCTCGGCCCGCCGCGACCGCGGCCGCCGGAGCGAAAGCCTCGGCTGCGGGCGAATTCCTCGCGCCTCTGCAGGCCAGCCCGGCCTTGATGGTGTCTGTGGTGCATTGGAAAACCTTTCTATCGATTACTAACGCGATATATCGTAACATATCTATCGCGATGCTCTGGACGGGCTTTCCGAAGCCCAGAATGATCCGGCCATAGAGCGGCTCCGTTAGTGGAACAAACCCCTCTTCCCAAAGGAGCAGCATGGATCCCGAGACAAGCATCGACCGGATTGACGTCGATGGCGCGGTGCGCGAAACAGCTCACGACGCCACCGAGGCCCTCGACAGTGGCGACACCAGGCTGGACTTCCTCAAGAAGGCGGGCCTCGCCGGCGGAGCCGCGATGAGCGGCGGCGTGCTGCTCAGCGCCCTCACCCCCGCTGCCGCGATGGCAGCCGGCAAGGGCCGGCCGCCCGCCTCGTTCGGCAAGGGCGACATCGGCATCCTCAACTACGCGCTGACGCTCGAGTACCTCGAGGCCGCCTTCTACAACGAGGCAAGCGCCAACCAGAAGAGCAAATCCTTCATCAAGGACCCGCAGACGCAGGTCTTCCTGAAGACGGTGACAGTCGACGAGAACGCCCACGTCGCCTTCCTCAAGAAAGCCCTCGGCAGCAAAGCCGTCGGCGCGCCGAAAGTCGACTTTGGGGGCACCACCTCCGACGAAAAGTCCTTCGTCGAAACCGCGGTCGCGCTCGAGAACACCGGCGTCCACGCCTACTCGGGCCAGGCGCTCAACATCGCCACCCCGGCCTACGTCGCGGCGGCGATCTCGATCCTCACGATCGAGGCCCGGCACGCCTCGGTGGCCGGCCTGATCCTCTCCGGCAAACCCTCCGGGCTGACCCCTGACGGGGCCTTCGACACCCCCTTCACCGCCGCCAAGGTGCTGAAGGCAGTCGAAAAGACCGGCTTCCTCGTCAAATAAGGCTTACCGCCATCGCAAGCCCCCGGCGAGGTCGACTGGAGATCGGCCTCGCCGGGGTCGATAACGAACTTCGAACAACCCAAAAGTCAACGCACTGGAGGTCACCGTGCCCAACATCGGACCAATGGAGATACTCGTAGTCCTGATCATCGCCCTCGTCGTCTTCGGGCCCAAACGCCTGCCGGAGCTGGGCAAGTCGCTCGGCAAAGGGATCAATGAGTTCCGCGGCTCGATCAGCGGAGATGCGCCGGAGCGACCCGAGCCCGTCGCGGTCAAGCAGGCTCCCATCGCGGCAGTGGCCCACGGCCCCGTGACCGAGGCCGAAGCCACCAAGACGCGGGTCTGAGACCACGATGCGCCGCGTAAAGCCAATCTCATACGAGGATGAGGTGAGCGTCGTCGAGCACCTCGACGAGCTGCGCGCGCGCATCATCGTTTCAATCACGGTCTTCGGCGTCGCCCTGGCGCTCTGTTTCTGGCAGAACCACCTACTGCTCGAACTGGCGAGCGGCCCGCTCCCCCCTAATCACCACAAGCTGATCACCTTCGGGATCAGCGAGCCCTTCACGACGACGATGACGATCGCCGCCTACGGGGCGATCATTCTCTCGTTGCCGATCATCCTCTACCAGGCCTACGCCTACCTGCTGCCGGCATTCAGCGACCACCAGCGGCGCACGATCATGCCGCTGCTGCTCTTGATCCCGGTCCTCTTCATCGCCGGGATCGCCTTCGGCTACGTCGTCGTGCTGCCGGCCGCGACCAAGTTCCTGCTCAACTTCAACGACTCGCAGTTCAACATCCAGGTGCGGGCCAAGGAGTACTACAGCTTCTTCGCCAGCACCCTGCTCGCCTGCGGCGTCGTCTTCCAGGTCCCGGTGGGAATCCTCGCCGTGACCCGCCTCGGCATCGTCAAGGTGCGCCAGCTACAGCAGAATCGCCGCTACGCCTACCTCGGCTGCGCCGTCGTAGCCGCCGCCCTGCCGGGAGTCGACCCGGTCTCGATGATCCTGGAGACAGCACCACTGATCGCCCTCTACGAGCTGAGCATCGTCCTCGCCCGCGTCTTCGGCGAGCCCGGCGCGACGCCGCTGAGTGAGGCGGCCTCGACGCCCTAAATCGCTAGGAGTCTTTCCTTTTTCGCACGAGACAACTTACGAAGTCTTGAATCAAGACTCAAGAATGTGAATTCCAGAGTGACGAAACTACGAATCAAACTAATGTGAACAAGACCAGTAACTAGAACTTTGAAAATAGTCGTAACGAGAAACTAGAAGAGAGTCGTAACGAAAGTCTTTAAAGAGAGTTCAAACGAGAGTCTGAATGAAAGTCGTAACTACAGTTGGAACTTAAGCAGTTATAGTTATTGAAGAGCGATCAATCAGATTGCACCAGAAAGAACCGGCGCCGACCCCCTGAAAGAGCCGACGCCGGTCGATTAAATGCCCCGTAACCGGTATTTGGGGCCCTGGTAGGAGGTCCCGGGCCGCTGGGGTGCGGTCTGGACCTCTTACTGCGTTCATCTTAGCTGTATTTCGGATTAATTCCCGCCAGCCGACCTGTGTTTCCGTTATTTCCACAGGTAGTTTGGGCAAAAATGCTGCAAATTCGGGGGTTACCACACCATTACCCCTCGAAGCGCCACCGGCACGGAGAGCCTCGCGAGGGTCCTAGCCGAAGTCGATGACGCTGCGGATGCCCTCCTGGGCCTCCATCAGCTCGAAGCCACGGTTGACTTCGTCGAGGCTGATGCGGTGGGAGATGAAGGGTGCAACGTCGATCTCGCCGGCCAGCGCACGCTCGATCAGGACGGGGACCTGGTCGCGGCCCTTGACGCCGCCGAAGGAGGAGCCGGCGACGCGGCGGCCGGTGATCAATAGGCGCGGCACGATGTCGAGGGTCTCCCCCTTGCCGGCGACGCCGGCAACCGTGCAGAGGCCCCAGGCCATGCGCGCGGCTTCGACCGCCTGGCGCATCACGGCGACGTTGCCGGTTGCCTCGAAGGTGTAGTCGGCACCGAAGCCGCCGGTCATCTCGAGGATCTGCTCGACCGCGCCCTCGCCGCCCTCGAGCAGATCGGTGGCGCCCTGGCCGCGGGCCAGCTCTAGCCGGTCTGATGAGAGGTCGACGCAGACAATGCGCTCGGCGCCCTGCAGGCGACAGCCGGCGACCGCACCGAGACCGACCATGCCGGCGCCGAAGACGACGCAGGTGCTGCCCGGAGTAACGGCTGCGGTGTTGATCGCGGCGCCGAGGCCGGTCGAGAGGCCGCAGGCGAAGAGGCAGGCGTGCTCGAACGGCGCCTCGGGGTCGATCTTGGCGAGCGCGATCTCCGGCATCACCGTGTACTCGGCGAAGGTCGAACAGCCCATGAAGTGACGGACGCCGTCGCCGTCGCGCGAGATGCGGGTGGTGCCGTCGGGGAGGAAGCCTTTGTTCTGCTGCTCGCGGATCGCCATGCAGAGGTTGGTCCGCGGGTCGACGCAGTGCACGCACTCGCCGCACTGGGGCGAGAAGAGGGTGACTACGTGGTCGCCCGGCTTGAGCGAGGTGACGTCGGCGCCGACTTGCTCGACGACGCCGGCACCCTCGTGGCCAAGCACCGTCGGCGCGTAGCCCGAGGGGTCGGCACCCGAAGCGGTGTAGAGATCTGTGTGGCAGACGCCGCAGGCGACGAGGCGGACCAGCACCTCCCCCGCCCTCGGCTCGGCAAGCTCGACCTCCTGAACCGCGAGCGGCTCGCCGAACTCCTCCAGCACCGCGGCGCGCATCTTCATCGGCGGCCATCCATCGCGCGGATCAGCCGCTCTTGAAGCGGGCGGCCTCCTCGGAGCCACCCGTGGCGTCACCCTCGCTGTAGGAGTGTGCGCCAGCGCCGGCGAGCGTCCCACCGTCGACGATCAGGTACTCCTCGCGGATCGGCCGCTCGTCGAAATAGCACTCGAGGATCTCGCGGGTGCCCGCCGCGTAGCGGGCCTGGGCCGAGAGGCTGGTGCCGGAAGTGTGCGGAGTCATGCCGTGGTGGGGCATTGAGCGCCAGGGGTGATCGCGAGGGGCCGGCTGGGGGAACCAGACGTCGCCCGCGTAGCCCGCCAACTGGCCGCTCTCGCAGGCCCGCGCGACCGCGTCGCGGTCGCAGATCTTGCCGCGTGCGGTGTTGATCAGATACGAGCCGCGCTTCATCTTCGCCAGCAGCTCGGCGTCGAAGAGGTTCTCGGTCTCCGGGTGCAGCGGCGCGTTGATCGTCACCACATCGCAGACCTCGACCATCGACTCGACGTCCGGGTGGAAGGTGACGCCGAGCTCCTCCTCGACCTCGGGCGGCAGGCGGTGGCGATCGGTGTAGTGCAGGCCGACCTCGAACGGCTTCAGCCGCCGCAGCACCGCCGAGCCGATCCGGCCCGCGGCGACCGTGCCCACCTGCATGCCCTCGAGGTCATAGGAGCGCGAGGCGCAGTCGGCGATGTTCCAGCCGCCCTCGACCACCACTTGGTAGGAAGGGATGTAGTTGCGAACCAGCCCGAGGATCATCATTACGACGTGCTCGGCGACGCTGATGCTGTTGGAATAGGTGACCTCGGCGACGGTCAGTTCACTTGCGATTGCCGCCTGCAGGTCGACGTGGTCGGAGCCGATGCCCGCGGTCAGCGCCAGTTTCAGCTTCGGCGCCTTGGCGATCCTCTCCGCGGTCAGGTAGGCGGGCCAGAAGGGCTGCGAGATCACGACCTCGGCCTCCGGCAGCTCGCGCTCGAAGACCGAGTCGGGGCCGTCCTTGTCCGAAGTGACGACCAGACGGTGGCCGCGCCCCTCGAGGAAGTCGCGCAATCCCAGCTCACCCGAAACGCTGCCGAGCAGCTCTCCGGGCTTGAACCCGATCGCCTCCGGGGTCGGCGTGCTCTGGCCGTCGTGGTAGCGCTCGACCGTCGGCACCTCGTCGCGTGCGTACGAGGGCGGATAGCCCCCGACCGGATCGTCGTAGAGCACGCAGACCACGTTCGCCACCGCTCAGACCTCCTCGGCGTCGACCAAGCTCTGTGCGCACTCAACGATCGTCTCGTCGATCGGGCGGGGTGACCAACCGAGAACACGTTCGGCCTTCCCGCTCGACAACTCGACCTTCTGGCCAAGCTGGCCAGCGATCGAGCGAACAGCGGGGTCGAAGATCCCCATCAGACGCACGACGAAGTTGGGAACAGCCCGCTTGGGCACTTTCTCGGCGGCCGGGCCGAGCCGGTCGCGCAGCACCGCCGCCACTTCCGACATCCACTGGAAGCGAGCGACCGCGATGAAGCGCTCGCCTCCCGCCTCGGGCGCGGTCATCGCTTTCAGCTCCAGGTCGACGACGTCGCGGACGTCGACGATGTTGAAGCCGATCCGCGGCGCACCCGGCATCCCTTTCAGCAGCCGGTTGATCAGTTCCAGCGAGGGAGACATGTCGTCGCCGAGCACGGGGCCAAGGATGGCGCCGGGGTTGACCGCTGCCAGCTTCTCGCTCTCGCCCCGCTCTTTGACGAAGTCCCAGGCCGCCCGCTCGGCAATCGTCTTCGAGCGCGTGTAAGGCGTGATGTCGCCGTCTGGATCGGTCCAGTCCGCCTCGGTCAGCGGCGCCGACGAATGATCGACGCTGCCGCGGACCGCGGCCACCGAGGAGGTGACGACGACGCGGCCGACCCCGGCGTCAAGAGCGGCCTTCAGCACTCGCAGCGTCCCCTCCCGCGCCGGCACGATCAGCTCGTCGGGATCCTTCGGCTGGGCGAGCGGGAACGGCGAGGCGACGTGAAGGACGTAGTCGCAACCCTGCACCGCCTGCTCCCAGCCATCGTCGCTGAGCAGGTCGGCGGCAAAAAACGTGAGCCGGTCGCCGGGATCGACCTGCGACTCGACCCTGGCCCGGACCTCCGCCTCGCGGCCGAGATCGCGCACGGTCGTGCGCACCGCATAGTCGCCTCGCAGTAGCTCGACCAGACACCAACCACCAAGAAATCCCGAGCCGCCGGTGACGAGAACCGTCTTCATCCCGGCGACCGTACCACCAGGACGCCCGGCGGCGATAGGTTGAGGCCATGACTGACAAGTACATCGAGTTGATCCCGATCGGGCTCGCCTGAACTCTCGTCCGTCGCCACCGTGAAATATCGGCCTCAAGGTCGGCACTGTTCTTCGACCCATCTTCCTTACCCCAGGACTGAACCGAGCTAGCAACGATCTCGAGCCCTTGGCTCTCCCGCCACTCTCTTTGACCTCCCACTCCCGGCTTCTCTCACGACCTTGGATGCGACACGTAGCGCCGTAACCATGCCAGATTGATCGCCGTGCTTCCGTAGATCGATGATCCGGAGGGCCACCTCAGGCCGTCCGGATCATCAAACACAATGCGAGATACCCGCGGGTTAAAAGCCAGTCCAAGCGGCTTCCGCTTTTGCACCGCCGAGACCTACTAGCGCGGACCCCTGAAGGAACGCCTTATTTTCGCCGAATCTCAAGACATCTCCGGCAAATTCTTTGACTGGTTTCAGTAAAAGCGCTTTGGCTTCGGAACCCAGTTCGATCACAACAGTTTTAGTAACTGGATACACGCCTTGGGGCGCACACGAAGCGCCTGTGAGTTCCACCGTGCTGAACGTGGTACCACTTAACGGCGCTACTAAGACATAGGTAGCTTCGCCACTTAAAAAGACTTCGCCAACGAATTGGATACTTTCAATTTCTTCTCCACCCGCGCCCGTAGTCTGCACTCCGCAGGCCGATAGTTCTGGTTCTTTGGCTTCATCGGCAAATAGTTTGCATTCCGAGTAATGCAAAAAGCCTTCTATGGTGCCTGTCTGGATTACAGTTCCTCCGAGCCCGATAAAGGAGCATTTTATTTGAACGTTGAGCGTTTTCACTAATAGTGAAGGATTAGTGCCGACCTCAGTGCTTCCTCCTGCGGTTTCTTCGATAATTGCTAATTCTTTAAACGTTTTTCCTCCGACTTTCCATTCACCTTTTCCTCCACTTCCTGCGACCCTTCCGGTCCAAGCAGATCCTTTTTTTGCTCCATTCAGTTCTAGTAGCAACGCGCCTTGTAAGGAAGCAGTGTATTCACCAAATTTGATGCCGTCGCCAGGAAATATTTTAATCGATCTTAGAAGTAGTTCTTTTTCTTCATTGCCCAGTTCAGCCACGTAAGTGCCGCCTATCGAATATGTACCTTTAAACGCGCACGACGCTCCGGTAAATTCAAGCGTGTCGAACACACCGCCAGTTGGTTTTATTAAGAGATAGACGCCTGAAAAGATTTCCCCCGATAGCGAAGCTGTTTGAATTTCTCCAGCGACCGCTCCCGAGCTTTTCACTCCGCAACTTTTGAGTTCTGGTTCACCGGGTTCATCTGCAAAGACTTTGCACCCTGAGTATCGAAGAGAAAGAGTCAAACTGCCAAGCTGTTTTATTTTTCCTGACAGGACTTCAACGCCAGTGCATTTGTAGTTGACATTAAAATGGTTCCATAAAAACAAGGCCGTTGTTCCCGGCGCCAGTTTTCCTGCGAATGATTCTTCTTTAATCCCTAATTCCACCAGCGTTTTACCGCCGATTTTCCATTCGCTCGCCTGAGCTCCGGCGGCGGACAACGCCATCGCGCTCAGTGCTGCGACACAGAACAAGCCAAGCACCTTTACTCCATGCATTTTGAGGTTCATCATGCTCTTCTCGCTAGTTGGTTTTTGATGCGACCAGATGAAGGCCACCTAGCGACCATCTCATGCCATATGAGGCATGAGTCAAGTTTTCCCGAGTATTCTTTTCTATCTACGTGTCAGTCCTCACGCAGAGAACGCCGGCGGGAAAGGGCCGATTATCGGGATGCTGTGATCTCCACAACATCGACCTCTCGCGCACCCCAAGGTGTCTTCACCACTCGCTCCCGACCGGCCCAACCCGCTCGGCCTGCACCGGGTCGCGGTGGCCGAAATCAATGGCAACCGCCTCCGGGTCGAACGGCTCGAGGCACTCGACGGCACCCCGATCCTCGATCTGAAGCCAGTCCTCAGCGCCGACGTCAGCGAGCGCTGAGCCGCGCCCCGGCGGCGCTGACCTCGATCACGCAGCCTGCCTGCTCGGGATCGTGAGGCTCGAAACGCGTCATCTTGGCGCTCGGATCGAGCTCGGCCAGGATGCCCGCGGTGATGCCGCGGTGGAGGCTGCAGACGACCGCCTGGTTCTCGCGCACCGAGTCGCGGTAGGGACAGTTGCCCAAGCGACAGGTGAAGCCATTCTCGTCGCGATCGAGGGTAGGTTCGAAACCGAGCGCGGCGAGCGCGTCGCGAAAGCCATCGACTGGATCACCGGTGGCCGCGGGAGCCAATTCGCGGCCGATCTCTTGCCCGGCGCGCTCCGTCTCGCGCAGTCTGCCGGGCTTAGCCGGGATCGCCCGAGCGAGCCAGTTCGCCAAGTCGTTATAGGCGCGTGGCCGCTCACCGCCAGGGTGGGCGTCGGGTGACACCGCCCAGCTGTCACGGGGGCGACCCTGACCGACGCTGACCCGGCTGCGAGTGACGAACCCGCCCTCGAGCAGCCGCTCGAGGTGGCGACGCACCCCGTTCGGGTGCAGGCCGAAATGCTCGGCCAGTTCCTCGGTTCCAGCCGGGCCCCGCCTCTCGACCAGGACGGCGAAGATCTGGGCGCGGGTCGGCTGGGAAAGCGGGCCCTCTCCGGGCAGGGGGACATCCATCGCAGGCCAGCTTTGCACAGGAAACCTGTGTCCAGCAATGCCTGCCTGGTATTTTTTCCCATTTGTCCTGTGAAAACTAAGACTTTCGAGGAGGACCCATGGCGTACGTGATTGCGGAGCCCTGCATCGGCACCAAGGACAACTCCTGCGTCGAGGTCTGTCCCGTCGACTGCATCCACCCCACACCGGACGAGCCCGGCTACGACGCGGCCGAGATGCTCTTCATCGACCCCGAGGAGTGCATCGATTGCGACGCCTGCGTCGAGGCCTGCCCGGTCGACGCGATCTACCCGCAGGACATGGTCCCGGCGGAGTGGCAGAAATACGTCGAGATCAACGCCAGCCACTTCCTCGAGAAGCAGAGCTAGATAGGGCTAGAGCGCGCACTCCCCCTCGCCGCGAATGACTTCGTAGGGACTGGAGCGGTTCCAGTCGATGAACTGCTCCATCGTCTCGAGGCTGAACTCGGCCGGCAGGGTCAGCTCCTTGACCTCGGCTTCGAAGCGCTCGTTGCCGACCCGTTCGGCGAAAGCGTCGAAGCCCTCTCCCTCGCCACTGCGCTCCGCCTCGTACATCCGCAGCCAGCGCTCGACCGCGTCAGGCACCCGCTTGGCGGGCAGGCGGGATTTAAGCCGCTTGCCGAAGGCGACGTCGCCGTCGGCGGCGCGGCCGCCGATGTGGGGGATGTAGGCGGGCATCTGGCGCGCGCCCACTTTCAGCGAGGCGCCGTAGAAGCCGATCGTGCCGATGTGGTGCTGGCCGCAGCCGTTCGGGCAGCCGCTCATCTTGATCTGCACCGCGCGGGTCAGCGCGTCCTCGACCTGCATCGACTCGAGCCGCTCCTGGATCGCTTCGTTCAGCCCCATCGAGGCGGTGATCCCCATCTTGCAGCTGTCGGTGCCGGGGCAGCTGATCACGTCGTCGATTTCAAACGCTCCGGCTCCGCCCAGGCCGAGCTGCTCGAGCCGTTGCCAAACGTCGTAGAGAGCCTCGTCGCGGACCCAGCGCAGGATCAGGTTCTGCTCAATCGTGGTGCGGGCGCTGCCGCCGCAGTGATCGCGCATCAGCGCCGCCAGGCCGCGGAACTGCTCCGGGGTGAGGTCGCCGCGGGTGATCTTGACCGCGACGGCGGAGAAGCCGGCCTGGCGCTGCGCGGTGACGTTGCGATCGACGAAGACGTCGAACCGCGAGCGGTCGCCGTTCGGCAACCGGTAGGTGGCGCCGGCCGCGGGCGCCTTCGCTTCCTCGTCGTCGTCAAAGCGCAGTCGCTCTACTTCCGCCGCGAAGTCACGTTCGCCAACCCACTCGCCGCGCAGCTCATCGTCGACCAGCTCGCGAAAAGCGTCGGGCCCGATTTTGTCGAGCAGGACCTTGATCCTCGCCCGGGCGCGGTTCTGGCGCAGCCAGTCCTGGCGGTCGAAGATGCGGACGATCGCCTCGGTGACCTTCAGGTAGGAGCCGTCCTCGGCCTCGACGAAGTCGTAGATCTTGTGGGCGAGGCGGGGCATGATCGCCGTGCCGCCGCCGACCCAGACCTCGAAGCCACGGACACCGTCACGAATGCGCGGCAGGAAGCCGATGTCGTGGATCGGCACGATCGCGCGGTCGGCGTCGGAGGAGGAGAAGGCGGTCTTCCACTTGCGCGGCATCGCCTGGGTGACCGGGTGGCGGACGAAGTAGCGCACGTAGGCGCCGGCGTAGGGAGTCGGGTCGAAGACCTCGTCGGTGGCGATGCCGGCGTAGGGATCGGCGGTGACGTTGCGCACGGTGTTGCCGCAGCCCTCGCGCGAGGAGAGACCGGCCTTGCCCAGCTCGCGGATCAGCTCCGTGGCGTCGGCGAGGGGAACGTGGTGGAGCTGGACGTTCTGGCGGGTGGTGACGTGGCCCTTGTTCAGCGGTACCCAGCGCTCGATCACGTCGGCGAAGGCCTCCATCTGCTCCGGCGAGACTCCGCCGAAGGGGAGCTTGACGCGGATCATCTGCACGTCGGCCTGGCGCTGGCCGTAGACGCCCTGTTTGAGGCGGAAGGGGATGAAGGTGTCCTCGCCCTGGTCGCCCTCGAGGAAGCTCCCCGCCTCGGAGCGGAAGTCGTCGAACTCCTCGGCGAGGATCGGGATCACATGGCCGGGGACGTTCTCGTAGGTCTCCGGGTTGTCGCGAGAGCCGAGCGTCCCCTTGCCGCGCTGGTGCTTGCCGTGGTCGACTTCGAGGCCGTCGAGAATTTCGCTGGCCTTGCTCTCGGGGGGCGCCGATACATCCATGCCGTTTGAGTCCTCCATGTCCGGGTGCGGGCGGCGGTCGGGGCTAAATACACAGCCTGAGTGTGAAAATACCAATCCTGGCCAGGATCCGGTATTCCCCGAGCCGCCGCCCGCTGTGAGGGCTCGCTAGATCCTCACCTCGAGCCCCGGCGGGTCGTACTTGCTTGCCAGTCGCGCCAGGGTGAGGGCGCCGAGCATCAGGCCGAAGTCGCGCAGGGCGATGTCGTAGTAGCCCGAGTAGGTGAGCAGGTTGACGATGATGCCGGCGAGCCAAGCCGCGACGAGGTAAGCGCCGTAGCGGGGCTTCAACGCGACCGCGAGCCCGGCGGCGATCTCGACCACGCCGACCAGATGCATCGCGGTCGAGGCGCTGCCGGGAACGATGTCGTTAATCCAGGGGGCGAGATAGATCTCCCAATTCACCAGCACGTTGAAGAACTTGTCGAGGCCGAAGACGATCGGGGCGACGGTGAAGGCGATGCGCAGCAAGAGGAAGGCCTGGTAGGCGGGGTCGCCCTTCAGCCGCTGGGCGAATGTCGAGGAGTGCTCGAGGTGAGCGCGTGGGTCAAGCGTGGCAGTGGACATTTGGTCCCTTCGGGTTTGGTGGATGGGTCGCTTTCCTTTGCGCCCCAAGCCGGCCGTGTCTTACCCGCGATCTCGACGCCAGGCGTGTCGAGGAGACACAGGTAAGGACCGGCCGCCACCGGTCGCTAACAATGCATGGCACCATCGACCATGGCGATGCCAGCGGAGATACCCAGAGCCGAGCCGGGCTTCGAGTCCGCCGATGCCCCGTCGCGTGACCTGCATGAGCGGCTCAACGCCTCCGGTGGCGAGCACGAGGCGGCGGTGGTCGAGCTCCACGCCCTGCTCCTGAAGGCCGCCCGCTTCGAGGTCGGTCGCAGGCGCGACTCCCTCCCCCATCTGCGCGGTGACGATCACGAGGACCTTGCCCAGCAGAGCGCCGACGACGCGCTGCTGGCTGTGCTCGCCAAGCTCGATCAGTTTCGCGGCGAAAGCCGCTTCACGACCTGGGCATACAAGTTCGCCCTGCTCGAGGCCGGGGTCAAGGTCCGCCGCCGCGCCTGGCAGGGACGTGAGGTCCCGCTTGAAGAGCAGGCCTGGGCGGTCCTCGCCGATGCCCGCCGCGGCGTCGCGCACGAGACCGAGACCCGCGACCTGATCGCGGCCCTCGGCGAGGAGATCGAGCGCAGCCTCAGCGCCCACCAGCGCGCGGTCCTCGTCGCGGTGACCCTCAACGATGTCCCGATCGACGTCCTCGCCGAGCGCCTCGGCTCGACCCGCGGCGCTCTCTATAAGACGCTTCACGACGCGCGGCGAAAGCTGCGCGTTGCGCTCGCCGAACGCGGCCTCGACGTCGGCGGAAACGACCCATCGGAGGAGCGATGAGCCAGCCGCACGATCGCACCGACCCCGCTCGCATTCTGGCCAGGACCCTGGGCCCGGACGGCCCGGAGCTGAGCTGCGAGGAGTGCTTTGCCCAGCTCGACCGCTACGTCGAGCTGGAGCTCGCCGGCGCCGATGCCGAGGACTCGGTGCCCGGTATGCGCGCCCACCTCGCCGGCTGCCCCGCCTGCGACGAAGACCACGACAGCTTGTTGGGCCTGCTCAGCTCTGAGTAGACCCTCGCGCTGAACCCTCCGCGGGCGCGGTTAGGCTCGCGGGCGCTTCACCCGGCAAAAGTGGGAAGGGGAGAATCGTGAAACTGGTGATCGGCATCGTGCGCCCGGAGAAGGCAAACGATGTTCTGGAGTCCCTCTATCGCGCCGACGTGCGCGGGGTCTCGATGAGTCGTGTGCAGGGCCACGGGGGCGAGCTGGAACGGGTCGAGACCTACCGCGGCACAAGGGTGCAGATGGGGCTTGCCGAGAAGGTCCGCTTTGAGATCGCCGTCTCCGACGAGTTCGTGCAGCCGACGGTCGAGGCGCTCTGCGAGGGGGCCCGCACCGGTGAAGTCGGCGACGGCAAGATCTTCGTCGTGCCGCTCGAGCAGGCGGTGCGGATCCGCACCGGCGACACCGACATGGGCGCCGTGACCCCGGTGGACAAGTGACCGGCCTCGCGGTGCTCAGCGCGGTAAGCGGCATCGACACGGGCGACACCGCCTGGATGCTGGTCGCGACGGCGCTGGTGCTGATGATGACCCCGGCCCTGGGCCTCTTCTACGCCGGCCTGGTGCGCTCGAAGAACACCCTCAACACCTTCATGATGTGCGTCGGCGCGATCGCCGTCGCCACCGTCACCTGGGCGGCGGTCGGCTACTCGCTCGCCTTCGATGGGGACGGCAGCCTGATCGGCGGCCTCGGCAACGCCTTCCTGCACGGCGTCGACTTCGCCCCGCGCGAAGGAACGACAATCCCGGAGCTGCTCTTCTTCGCCTTTCAGGCGACCTTCTGCATCATCACCGTCGCCCTCGTCTCCGGCGCCGTGGTCGAGCGGATGCGCTTCGGCGCCTTCCTCGTCTTCGCGGCGCTGTGGTCGGTCTGCGTCTACGCGGTGCTCGCCCACTGGGCCTTCGGGGGCGGCTGGCTGCAGGCGGGCGGCACGCTCGACTTCGCCGGCGGCGTCCCGGTCGAGATGGGCTCCGGCTTCTCGGCTCTGGCGGCGGCGCTGGTGGTCGGCGCCCGCAAGGACTACGGCCGCCAGGCGCTGCTCCCCCACAACGCGATGTACGTGCTGCTCGGCGCCGGCCTGCTCTGGTTCGGCTGGTTCGGCTTCAACGGCGGTAGCGGCTTCTCGACCGGGGACCCCAGCGTGCTCGCCTTCGTCAACACGCTGCTAACCCCGGCCTGCACCCTGGTGGTCTGGTTCGCGCTCGACCTGATCCGGGGCCGCAAAGTGACCGCGATCGGGGCGGCGACGGCAATCGTCGTCGGCTGCGTCGCGATCACCCCGGCGGGTGGCTTCATCAGCCCCGGCTGGGCGATGCTGCTGGGCGGCCTCGCCGCCCTGCCGAGCTACGCGATCATCGTCTGGCGCACTCGCACCAGGGTCGACGAGACGCTCGATGTGCTCGCCGCCCACGGCCTTGCCGGCTTCACCGGCATCCTCTTCATCGGCTTCTTCGCCGAGGCCGCCTGGAACGGGGTCTCCGACGGCCTCTTCTACGGCAACGCGGCCCAGCTCGGCGACCAGGCGCTCGCCGCCCTCGTCACGCCGATCTACGCCTTCGTCGCCACCTTCGTGCTGCTCAAGCTGGTCGGCCTGGCGATGCCGCTGCGCACCTCCGAACGCGAGGAGGGCGTCGGCATGGACGTCGTCCAGCACGGCGAGGAGGCCTACGCGACCGGCGAGGGCGCGATCCTGATCACGGCCGAGGCCGGGATCGACGCCGAGCGGCCGGTGGCCGATCCGGCCTAGCGACCAGGGCGCAGTCGCCGCCGATTCATAAGTAAGAAGTCGTGCGCCGCCGACGCCAAGTCAGACATGGGCGAAATAGAAGAAGTCGCAGAGCTGGAACTCGTTGCCGATGCCGACGTCGGGCGGCAGGTGGATCGTGAGGCGGCGCAGCGCGCCGCGGCGGATCTGCTGGAAGCGCTCGGCGCCGACCTCGATTCCGAGGGCCTGCGCGACACGCCGCGACGGATGGTCCAGGCCTATGTCGAGCTGCTGACTCCGCAGCCCTTTCGCCCGACGACATTTCCCAACGAAGGCGGCTATGACGAGCTGGTGCTGGTGCGGGCGATCCCGTTCCACTCGCTCTGCATGCACCACATGCTCCCCTTCCACAGAAGTTCGGCGCGACCACCGTGACCTCGGCGCTGCACGACCAGGTCCGCGACGACCCCCGCACCCGCCAGGAGTTCCTCACCCTGACCTCGAGAAAAGAGCAATGACCCCGGAGTACGGTTGCTGACTTCGCCTTTACTCGCCGTATGGGCGAAAAAAGGCGAAGTCAGCCTGGGCGATGCACCTCTCGCAGGTAGTCTCAGCCGCCGCCGGGGCCATCGGGGCACCGCACTCGACCAGAGAGGCTGGGATGGAAGCTGCAAGAAAGCGGTACGGAATCGGTGTCCTCGGAGGCGCGGTGGCGCTGATCGCGCTGGTTGTGGCGCTGACGCCGGGAGCGCAGGCTTCGAGCGGGTTCTCGAGTTGCCCCAACAAGTCCCTGAAAATTCAGATCGAAGGGGCCGAAGGAGAAAAGACCCCCTACACGGTCACGGTCAAGGCGATCTCGGTCAAGGGCACCTCGTGCGCCAAGGCCTACGAATTCTTCCGCCTCTCCTACAGCGGCGAACAGACCGGCAAATACGGCTACCCGCAGAACTACAAGTGCGAGAACGCCGAATTCAAGGTCCCCCTCGGCTACATCCCGACGATCTGCAGCAAGCCCGGCAAGACGATCAAGTACGGCGCCCAGGGCGGCTGAGTGCCGACGGCGTGGCGTCAGGCCTGTGCGGCTTCGGCCGCCGGACTGACGCCTCGCCCTGCCCGGCCTTTGGAGCCGCCGCGCCCAGTGCCCGCGGCACCAGCAGGCCGGCGACGAAGCAGAGCAGGAGGAAGCCGGTCGCCATCAGGAAGGTCTCGGTGAAGCCGGTCACCGTCGGCAGACCTTTGGCCATGTGGTCGGCGATGAAGGTCGCCGAGAGCTGACCGCCGAGGGCGCCGCCGAGCGTCCGCATCACCGTGTTCATGCCGCTGGCGACGCCGGTCTGCTCGGCCGGCACCGCCTGCACGATGAGGTTGCCGAGGGCGGCGAAGGCCAGGCCGATGCCGACACCAAGCAGGGCGGCCGCGATCAGCAGCTCGTATGGGTGCGAGTGAGCGACCGCGAGCATGGTGAAGGAGGCCGTCGCGAAGAGGGTCCCGGCCAGCAGCGCCACGCGGGAGCCGAAGCGGGCTGAGATCGCGCCCGCCTTGAGGCCGAGCACGGTCATCCCGATCGTCGCCGGCAGCAGGTAGAGGCCGGAAGCGACGACCGAGGCGCCGAAGCCAAAGCCGGTGCTCTTCGGCAGCTGGGCGAACTGAGGGAAGACGACGAAGGAGGCGTAAAGGCCGGCGCCGAGCAGGAAGGCGGCGGCGTTGGTGGTCCAGACGCCGCGCACCCGCATCATCGTCATGTCAATCAGCGGTTCGGAACTGCGCGCCTCGACCCGGATCCAGGCGAGGCAGAAGAGCACGCCGAGGAGGGCGAGGCCGAAGGTCTTGCCCGAGACCCAGCCCCAGGTCGTGGTCTGGCTGATCGCCAACAGCACCGCCGAGAGGCCGATCGTCATCAGTGCCGCCGCCAGCCAGTTGACCTTGCCGGGGGTGCGGACCGGCGATTCCGGCACGAAGCGCCAGGTCGCGAACGCGGCGAGGACTATCGCGACGAGCGGAATCCAGAACAGCCAGTGGTAGCTGAGGTGCTCGATGATCACGCCCGAGAGGACGATGCCGAGGCCGCCGCCGACGCCGAGGATGGCCGAGAGCAGCCCAATCCCGCCCGCGACTTTCTCGGCCGGGAACTCGTCGCGGACGATGCCGTAGGCGAGCGGGAAGATGCCGCCGCCGGCCCCTTGGATGAAACGGGCGGCGATCAGCAGCGCCAGGGAATGGGCGACGGCGGCGAGCAGCGTGCCGGCGGCGAGTATCACCAGCGTCCAGAGCAGCAGCCGCTCCTTGCCGTACATGTCGCCGAGCCGGCCGAGGATCGAGGTGCCGACCGAGGCGGCGAGCAGGTAGCCGGTCAGCAGCCAGGTGATCCCAGTCTCGGTGGTGCCAAGGTCGTGCTGCATCGTCGGCAGCGCCGGCACGACCATCGAGCTCAGCATCGCGTAGGCCATGCCGCCGAGCGAGAGCACGGCAAGGGTCAGGTTGGGATGGGTCCGGTCCGGGGCCGGAGAGGTCATGCGGGTCCTTCTCGAGCCAGTGGGACGATCGTTCGCCGGGGCGAGTCAGCACGCTAGCGAAGTGACCCTCTCGCCCTGGAGTGGCGCGTTAGTGGCGCATACCGCCACCAACGCGCCAGTCGGCCCGGAGGCCGCCGGTAGCCTTGCCGGCGATGACGGAGGCAGCACCCCGATCGCCGGAGGAAGTGCCGCGGCGTCGCGTCCTGATCGTGATCGGCGCGCTGATGCTGACGATGCTGCTGGCCGCGCTCGACCAGACGATCGTCTCTACCGCACTGCCGACCATCGTCGGTGAGCTCGGCGGCCTCAACCACCTCTCCTGGGTCGTCACCTCCTACCTGCTGGCGATCACGATCGTCACACCCCTCTACGGCAAGCTGGGCGACCTCTACGGACGCAAGATCGTCCTCCAGGGCGCGCTGATCCTCTTTCTGATCGGCTCGGCGCTCTGCGGACAGGCGCAGGGGATGAGCGAGCTGATCGCCTTCCGCGCGATCCAGGGACTCGGCGGCGGTGGCCTGATGGTGAGCGCCCAGGCTGCCGTCGGCGACGTTGTCTCGCCGCGCGAGCGCGGCCGCTACATGGGACTCTTCGGCGCCGTCTTCGGCGTCGCCAGCGTCGCCGGCCCGCTGATCGGCGGCTTCTTCACCAGCCACGCCAGCTGGCGCTGGATCTTCTACATCAACCTGCCGCTGGGAGCGCTGGCGTTGGTCGTGCTGGCGATCGCCCTGCCCGGCGTCAGCGAGCGCAAGCAGCACCGCGTCGACTACCTCGGCACGGCGCTGCTCGGCGTCTCGCTAGCCTCGCTGGTGCTGCTGACCACGCTCGGCGGCACGACTTACGCTTGGGGCTCGGCCACGATCGTCGGGCTCGCGGTGCTGGCGGCGCTGGCGCTGGCCGCCTTCGTCCGAGTCGAGCACACCGCGCCGGAGCCGATCCTGCCGCCGGAGTTGTTCCGCAACCCGGTCTTCCGGGTGACCAGCGCGATCGGCTTTATCGTCGGCTTCGCGCTCTTCGGCGCGCTGACCTACCTGCCGCTCTTCCAGCAGGTCGTGCGCGGGCTCAGCCCGACCGCCTCGGGCCTGCAGCTGGTGCCGCTGATGATCGGCCTGCTGGCCGCCTCGATCGGCTCCGGCCAGCTGATCTCGCGCAATGGCCGCTACAAGCGCTTCCCGATCGCCGGCACCGCGATCGCCGCGATCGGCCTGCTGCTGCTCTCCCGCCTCGAGCCCGGCACCGGCTCCTTCGAGGCCGCCTTCTACATGCTCGTGCTCGGCGTCGGCCTCGGCTTCACGATGCAGGTGCTGGTCTTGGCAGTGCAGAACGCGGTGCCCTACTCACAGCTCGGCGTCGCCACCTCCTCGGCAACCCTGTTCCGCTCGATCGGTGGCTCGCTCGGCACCGCGATCCTCGGCGCGATCTTCGCCAACCGCCTCGCCGACGAGCTGGCCGGCAGCCTGCCCTCGGGCTCGCCGGCAACCGCCGGGCTCGCCTCCGGCCAGATCGACCCGGCCCAGCTGAAGGCGCTGCCGGCGGCGCTGCACGACAGCTACGTGCACTCGTTCACCGATTCGATCTCGACCGTCTTCCTGATTGCCGCCGCGGTCGCCACCGTCGCCTTCCTGCTCGCCTGGATGCTGGAGGAGCGGCCGCTGCGCAAGACGATCGAGGACAGCGGCGTCGGCGACGCCTTTGCCCCGCCCCAGGACACCGACTCGCTGCGCGAGATCACCCGCGAGCTGAGCCGCCTGGTCGGCCGCGAGCGCACCCGCCGCTTCATCGAAGGCGTGATCGAAGAAGCCGAGGTCGAGCTGACCCCGGCCGAGGTCTGGCTGCTCGGCCGCGCGGTCGACGGCGCGATCCCCAGCGAGGCGCTCGAAGCCGGCGACGCGAACGACCGGGCGCAACTGGCCGAAGCGGTCGAACGACTGCGCGGGCGCGGTATGGCCGGGCCCTCGTTGGATCCCCCGGCGCGACTCACCGAGGCGGGCCTGAGCGTGCGCGGGCGGTTGCTCGCCGCCCGCCAGCACTGCCTCGCCAGCCTCGTCGCCGACTGGGAATCCGAGGCGCCCGAGCTCGACGCGATGATCGCCCGACTCTCGGGCGAGCTGGCGAAAAGCTACGGCTAGGCGGTCGAGCCCGACGCCTCTGACGCGGGTAGCCGGTCAGCAGCCAGGTGATCCCAGTCTCGGTGGTGCTGCATCGTCGGCAGCGCCGGCACGACCATCGAGCTCAGCATCGCGTAGGCCATGCCGCCGAGCGAGAGCACGGCAAGGGTCAGGTTGGGATGGGTCCGGTCCTGCGCCGGAGGGGTCATGCGGAGCCTCTGAAAGTTGGTGGGACTGGGCTCGCCGCGGCGAGCCAGGCACGGTAGCGAAGGTCGGCCTAAGTGCCTGCTGTCCTTCGACCAGGCGCCCCTAGACGGTTGCCGTGACCGTCGTCAGCGGATAGCCGAGATGGGCGATGCGCTGCGACAGGTCGACGTGCAGCCAGTGTGAGAAGTGGCTGGGCGGGGTCTCGATGATGATTTCCCCGTAGCCGCCCCGCTCGAGCTCTTCGACGATGTCGTCATAGGCGTTGGGGCTGTTTGCGACCCGGCCGGCCAGCGGGGCTCCGGCCGGCGATTCGAGCTGCGACAGCGCCTTCAAGAGGAGGGCGTCGCCGTCGGTGGTGACGGGGCTGACGCGATCGAAGGCGACGTGGTCGGGGTTCGGCATGAGAACGAAGAAGCGTGCCGCCCCGACCGCCGCCCTGTGCTTGATCGCGTCGATCAGAGAGGAGGTCGCGTCGACTTTGTTGAGGACGACGAGGACGCCGGGCGGGCCCTCGGCGCCAGGGTCGCCCACCGCCGCCACCGGACCCGATCCGATCACGTCGCGCTTGGTGACCGCCAGGAAGACGACGAGGGCGAGGATCGCGGCGAGAAAGATGATGCTCGTCAGGTTGGTTCCGAGCCCGAGACCGCCTTCTTCGGTCGGCTGGGCGAGGTAGTCGCCGATCGAGGCGCCGAGAGGGCGGGTGAGGATGTAGGCAAGCCAGAAGGAGAGGATCGCGTTCATCCGCAGACCGAAGTGGAGCACCGTGACGACGACGATCGCCCCGGCGAAGATCCCGAGCGCCGCTAGGTAGCCGAGTTCCAGCTTCTCGGAGAGAAAGTCGCCGGACGCGGTGCCGAGAGCGAAGGTGAAGAGGATCGCCAGCCAGTAGAAGGCCTCGCGCCTGAAGGTGTAGATCGTGTGGACCGAGAGCGTGCGCTCGACCGCGTACCAGACGGCGAAAACCCCGATCAAAGCCAGCGCGAAGCCGATCGTCGTCGCTTCCAGGGTGACGCCCTGTTCGACCAGGTTGTCGGTGATCAGCGTGCCCACGACGCTGATCAGGACCACGGCCAGCCAGTAGACCCCCGGTATGTAGCGGCGGACGCGAAACTGGAAGAAGAGCGCGACGATCAGCACCGCGCTCATCACGTAGCTGGTGCCGGAGAGGCCGAGGCCGAGGTTTTCGTTGAGGTTGTCGGCGAAGGTCTCGCCAACGGTCGTGCAGAGGATCTTGATCAGCCAGAAGTAGAGGGTGACCTCGGGCACCTTGTTCAGCATCTGGCGGGCCCACCACTTGGTCGAGCGGGCGGTGGACGGGGCGGCTGGGGAGGTCTGCGCGACGTTCATGGCGCGGCAGTGTGAGCTACTGCGGTTAATCGCAGATGAGAGCCTGCACCGGTCGATCAGCCAGACGAAGTCAGGGCCAGGGAGGCAACTTTGACCTGGCGCCAGGTCAACAACCGGCCGCTCGCCGGATCGATCACCTTGAGCCCGATCGAGCGCAGCCCGTCGCCAACGCTCAGCACCGGGACGGCGTGGAAGATCGGGTTCTCGTCGTGGGCGCGCTGCAGGTTGTAGTTGGGAATCTTGGCGCTGAGGTGGTGAACGTGATGCAGTCCGATGTTGCCGCTGAAGAACTGCAAGAGCTTCGGCAGCTTCAGGTAAGAGCTTCCCTGCAGGGCGGCGTCGGCGTAGCTCCAGTCTTCCGAGCTTGCCCAGTAGACGTCCTCGAACTGATGCTGGACATAGAAGAGGAAGACACCCGTCGTGCCGGCCACGATCGCGATCGGCATCTGCACCAGCAACCAGGCCTCCAGGCCCACGAGCCAAACGATCGAGCCGACGACCATTGCCAGGACCAGGTTGGTTGCGAGCACGCTGCGGCGTTGTCGGGGGCGCATCTTTCTCGACCAGATGCGCGGCCCGATCATCAGCGACCAGATCGGCCCAATCCCGAACATCACCGGGGGGCTGCGAAAGAGGCGATAGCCGAGCCGGCCTTTCCAGGACCGGGACAAGTACTCCTCGAAGGTCAGCGTCGGCACGTCTCCGGTACCGCGGCGGTCGAGGTCCCCGGCGGTGCCGTGATGGACGGCGTGGTTATGGCGCCAATTGCCGAAGGGCTGGAAGACGAGCAGGCCGGTGAACCGCCCCAGCCACAGGTTCGCTCGCTTGCCCGGCAGGAAAGAGCCATGGGCGCAATCGTGGAAGACGACGAAAGTGCGCAGGAGGAAACCCGCCGCCGGGACCACCAGCGCCAAACTGATCCAAACCGAAACATCGAGGCAGAGATACATGGCGGCGGTCAGGGCCAGATAGGGCACCACCGAGGTGGCCACGTCGAAAAGGCTGTGACGGAGCGAGGGCTGCTCGTGCCGAGCTACCGAGTCGCGCCAGTAGGGCGTGGGCGTCGTCATCGACGATGAAGGTAAACGCGCCTCCTAAAGCCCAGTGTCAAACCGGGCCGGCTTGGCCCCCGCAGCCGCCGGAGCGATCGGGAGCGTAAGCGTCACCGTCGAACCACTCGCCCGTACCCTTCCCCCGTGGCGCTCCGCCGTGGCCTTGACGATCGCCAAGCCGATTCCCGAGCCCGAGCGTCCAGCGGCCTCTTCGGCGCGCCAGAAACGCTCGAAGGCAGCCTCCTCGGTGCCGGGTGGAAATCCCGCTCCTTCGTCGCTGATCGCTATCTCGACCTGTCCGTCCACGACCTTCATCGAGATCTCGACCCGACCCCCGGAAGGGCCGTGCACAGCGGCGTTTTCGAGCAGGTTCTCCAGGCTTCTCGCAAGCGCGCCAGGCTCGCCGATCACCGTCGCCGGCCCCTCGATCCGCGCGGTTACATTGGGTTTCCCGGCGCTCACCTCGGCAACGGTTCGCTCCAGGGGCACCGGCTGCTCGGGCGCGGCGGCAGCGGTCTCGCGCTCGAGCACGAGCAGGTCGTCGACGAGCCGGCGCAGGCGCTCCGCGTCTCCCCGCAGGTCAGCGACGACATCCTCGCCGGCGCCGTGGCGCGCGAGGAAATCGACGTTCCCGATCAACGAGGTGAGCGGCGTCCTCAACTCGTGACTTGCGTCGGCGAGGAAGCGACGTTCGCGCTCACGCGAGCGCTCGAGCGCCGCCAGCATTCCGTTCAAAGCGCGGGCCAGGTCACCGATCTCCTCCGGCGTCGCGGGCTCCGCGAGTCGCCGGGAAGCATCGCCCGTGCGCTCGATTGTCGTCGCCGAGGACGAAAGCTGACGAAGCGGTCGCACGCTGCGCCTGGTCAGAAAAGCCGCCGCCAGACCCCCCGCGACGACCGCGATCGCCCCGCAGAGCAAGAGCAACAGGCTGAGCTGGTGCAGGGTGTCGTCTATGTCGGTGCTTGCCGCTACCAACACCACCCCTCCGGCGGCCGGCCCACTGACGTCGGCGATCGGCGCGGCGAACACTCGAATCGGTTCTCCGTCGAGTTCGGCGTCGGCGAAGCCGCTGTTGCCGCGCAGCGCAGCGGCAACCTCCGGCCCGCGCGGAAGCAGCTTTGCCCCCAGGGCGAGCGAGCGCGCGACGATTGCCTGGTGGCGATCAAGGACCTCGACGCTCAGTTGCCTGCCTGAAAGCGGCGATTCGAGCGCTCCGGGAGCGGTCAGGACCGCCGGCGCGGAGACGCTGAGGCGCGCCACTTCGGCCGCCCGCTGGCGCAGGCTCCGATCCAGGGACGAGTGCATCTGACTGCTGACGATGATCCGCGCGCCAACACCGAAGATGAGCACCGCCAGCAGGACCGCGGCGATCGAGGCCGCGATTAGGCGAACGCTCAGGCTCCTGCCCCTCACGCGTCGAGTATGAAGCCGACCCCTCGCACGGTCCGGATCATTTGCGGATCGCCGAGCTTGCGCCGCAGCCTTCCGACGTAGCGATCGACGATGTTGTCCACCGCGGCGCCGTTCCAGATTCGCTCGATCGCGGCGTCGCGAGAGACGACGGTGCGGGGGTCGCGCAAGAGCAGTGCGAGCAATTGGCTCTCGCGTGCGCTCAGCTCGATCGTCTCGCCATCACGCTCCACCGTGTTCGCCTCGGTATCGAGGGTGATGCCGGCGAAGCTGAGGAGAACGCTCTGATCCTGCCCTCGCCGGGCCAGGGCATGCAGCCGCGCCACCACCTCTTCGATCGCGAACGGCTTCACCACGTAGTCGTCGGCGCCGGCGTCGAGCCCGCGGACGCGGTCCTCGATCGCGTCGCGCGCGGTCAACATCAAAACGCCGCCGCTCAGCCCCTTCTCGCGCAGCCGCCGGCAGACGTCGATGCCGCTGAGGCCGGGCATGGTCACGTCGAGAACCACCAGGTCGGGGACGGAGTCCGCGGCCATCACCAGCGCCGCGCCGCCGTCGGCGGCGGCGCACACGTCGAAGCCCTCAGCGGCAAGGCTGCGCTCCAGCATCCGCCTGACCGGCGGATCGTCCTCGACGACCAGCACCCGCTCGGCCACCCGCCTCAGTCCCCGGCGACGTCGCGGCGCAGGAAGACGAGGCCAGCGGCGATCAGGGCAGGGACCCCGTAGAGGGCACAGACCCAGGCGGCGCGGACGATCGGCGCCCAGTCGATCGGCGAGCGCAGCAGCCCCTGCCAGGCATTGAACTGGGTGCTCAACAGGTAGGGGCCGAGCCCTTCGAGGCCGGGCAGGATGCCGATCAGCTGGACCAGCAACGAGAACATCAGGGTGCCGACGATCGCCGCGGCGCTGTTGCGAAAGACGGTCGAGAAGAGCAGGCCGATGCAGGCGATCGCGAGGATCGGGATCAGGTAGACGAGCAGGCTCGCACCGACCAGCACCAGCCCTTCGGCAGCCGAGACGCGGGTGCCGGAGAGGGTGACGATCGAGTTGAAGCCCGAGGCGAGGATGCCGGCCCCGAGCGAGACCGCGCCGGTGACGGCGATTGCCGTGATCGCGTAGGTGAATGTGGCAAGCGCCTTGCCGGCGAAGACCTGGGCGCGCTCGACCGAGCGGGTGAGGACCGTCTTCAGCGTGTCGTGACGATCCTCGGAGGCGACGATGTCGCCGGCGACCAGGGCGGTGATCAGCGGGAACATCCAGATCGAGCCGAAGAGCAGCAGCACCAGCGGGATCGCCAGCCCGGTGTCGTGGACGTAGCGACCGAAGGCGACGTCGTTGGGGCTGTCGCCCCGGGTGGCCAGGGCGACGACGAAGATGATCGGGACCAGCGCCGCCGCGCCGAGCCCGAGGTAGGTTCGCTTCTGGGCGCGCAGCTTGCGCAGCTCCCAGCGGTAGACCGTCAGCACGCCGGGATTCACGCCGCGCCCTCGAGCGTCCGCTCGCGTTTGGCGACTTCGGCCTCCTCGCCCTCGGTCAGGCGGAAGAAGAGGTCCTCGAGCGACGCCTGCCGCGAGCTCAGCTCCAAAATCAACGCCCCGGACTCGGTCAGGGCCACGGACAGCGCCGCTATCGCGCCCTCTCCCTCGGCGCTGAAGCTCAGGCCGGCCGCGGGCGCGGCCTGCACGTCGCCGATCCCGGCCTGGGCCTCGGCGACGGCGCGAGCGCGCTCGTCGTCAGTGGTGCGCAGCAGGTAGCCGCCGCCGGCCTGGCGTCGCAACTCCTCCAGCGAGCCCTGGTAGGCGACCCTGCCTTCGCGCACGATCGCGACCCGGTTGCAGAGTTCTTCGACCTCGGTCAGCAGGTGGCTGGAGAGCAGGACCGTCATCCCCTGGCCGGAGAGGTTGCGGATCAAGTCGCGCATGTCGCGCATCCCGCCCGGATCGAGCCCGGTCGCGGGCTCGTCGAGCAGCAGCAGCCGCGGCTCGCGCAGCAGCGCCGCGGCGATGCCGAGGCGCTGGCGCATCCCGTGCGAGTAGGTCCCCACCTTGTCCTTGGCGCGGTGGCTGAGCCCGACGATCTCCAGCGCCTCCTCGATCCTGCTCTTGGCGCCGTCGCCGTCGAGCGCGGCGAGCAGGTCGAGGTTGGCGCGGCCGTTCAGATAGGGGTAGAAGGTCGGCGCTTCGACGAAGCCGGCGACCCCTCGCAGCGCCTTGACGCTGGCCTGAGGATCGCTCCCGAACAGCCGCACGCTGCCGGCGCTCGGCGCGATCAGGCCCAGCATCATCCGCAGCGAGGTCGTCTTGCCGGCACCGTTGGGCCCGAGGTAGCCGAAGACGTCGCCGGCCTCGACCGTCAGGTCGACGTCATCGACGGCGACCAACTCGCCGTAGCGCTTGCAGAGACCGCGGACCTCGACCGGCGCCGGCTCGGCCACTGTCAGAGCGCCCTCGCCGCGGCCTCGGCAGCGGCTGGGGGAACCGAGCCGATCACGACGTAGTCGACGCCGCCGCGGCTGAACCGCAGCACGGTTCCAAGCGCGGTGTCGAGCTCTTCCCCCTGGGCGCCGTTGATCGAAACCTTCGGCAGGCTCAAGCCACCTTCGTCGCTCGAGCTCGTTTCCCCGCCCGGTTCGCTTGCCGACTCGAGCACGGCGATGCCGCCCAGCCCCTTGCCGTAGGTGGCGAGGGCGGCGGTCTTGCCGTCGATTTCGATGCTGCGGACTTCGGCCCGCGGCAGGCCGGCGAGGGAGTCCGGTGCGACCAACTGGAAGTCGAGGCCCTTCTGGACCGCGTCGGCACCCGTCTTCGAGTTTGGCTGGGGATGCTCACTGCCGGCTTCTCCACCGGGGTTGAGATTGACGACCTTCGCCCCGGCCGGAGGCGAGATTTCGAAGGTGGAGGCCGGGACCGCTTCGTAGGAGACGTCGGTCGCCTGCAGCTGCAGGACCGGCGAGCTGCTGGCGCTCGAGTAGATCGCAGCGCGCAGCGGCGTGCCGTGGTCGGCGTCCCAGGCAACCTCGGCGCCACCGAGCAGGCCGCCGTCGTGCTTCGGCGTGACACGCAGGGTGTAGGTCGGCTGGCCGGCGACGTCGGATGGGGTCGCCCCGCTCAGTTCAGCGTGGTCTTCGACTTCGCCGATCTTCGCTTCGATCTGGCCCAGCGCCGGCACGCCGTGCTCTTGCGAGCCGGAGTCCTTGCCGTCTTCTTCGGGCAGAGTGCCCTCGTAGACGGTTTCCGAGCCACCGTCATAGATCTGAAAATGGTTTTCGGAGACCAACACCTGGGTGTCGCCACCGCCGCCTGTTTCGGACTGCAGCTCGAGCCGCAGCTTGCCGCCGCCGTCCGGTGAGGCCCAGAGGCGCCCGCTGGCGCCGCCCAGCAGCGGGTCCGTGCCCTGGATGCTGGAGGCGTCGACGAGGTGGTTGGTGAACTCGATCCGGGCGCTGATGCCGGGAACGGCCGGGGCGCTGAGCGCGTCGTGGACGGCGTTCGCCAGGGGCTTTGGCTGCGGCTTTGGGCCACCGCCCGTCATCGCCATCGCGGCCGCGGTGACCCCGATCGCCGCGGCGGCGGTGATGGCGCAGATGGCGAGCAGTCGGCGGGTTGAGATGCGACGAAGAGCGGACACGAGGCCTCCTTTGGGGAAAGCGGATCGAAGCCAGGCTAGGCCGCCATCCTGAAATAACTCTGACACTTCGCATTGCTCGGCCGGCCGCGCTCTCACCTCCCTTTCAGGTCCCGGCGCAACGCTTCCCCGATGCCCTCCGCTCGATCCGAGCGTCGCCAGTCGCTTACGTTCTGGCGCCGGGCGCGCAGGATCCTCCTGCTCGCGGCGATCGCCTGCCTGATCCCAGCCGGCATCTCCTACGTGCGGGCGATGGGCGAAAAGCACAACGTCAGCCTCGGCGTTCGCAGCGTCGAGTGGCTGCGCCAGAACGGCGGCAACTCGCTCGTCTCCCAGATCGAGAACTGGTACTACACGCTGACCGCGCCCGCCAAGGGCGGGCCGCCCCTGCGCACCCTGCCCCAGGTCGGAGTGGCGTCGGCGGGCGAAGGACCGGGTCCGCAGACCAGCCACTACCGGCCCCCGAAGGTGAAGCCGCTGATCCGGCCGGCGCTGCCCGGCGAGGGAGTCTGGAAGAAGGCGGCTTCGCACGCCGGGTCCCGTCCCCCGGTCCTGCTGACGACCTTCCGCAGCGACCCCGAATACCCCAAGTTCGTCGCCGGCGTCGCTTGGATTGACTCCTCGCGGACCCGGCTGGCTTACGTCCCCGGCCTGGCCGAGCCGCCGGCGCCGCTGGCCCATCGTGGCCCGGCCGAGGTGCCGGGACCCCAGCGCAAGCGCGTCGTCGCCACCTTCAACGGAGGCTTCCCACTTGAAACCTCGAACGCCGGCCTGATCTACCGCGGCAAGGTCAAGGAAGCGATGGTCAACGGGATCGCGACCGTCGTCGAGTATCGCGACGGACGGGTCGACGTCGTCTCCTGGCATCAGGGCCCGGGAGCGCCGGCGGACGTCTGGTTCGCGAAGCAGAACCTGCCGCCGATCGTCGAGGGCGGCCGGCTCAACCCAAAGCTGAGCGACGGCCCCGAATGGGGCGAGACGGTCAACAACGCGGTCCGCGTCTGGCGCTCCGGGCTCGGCGTCGACAGCCGCGGCAACCTGCTTTACGCCGCCGCCGACTTCCAAACGGTCGAATCGCTGGCGAAGATCCTTCAGCGGGCCGGCGCCGTCCGTGCGCTCGAGCTCGACATCAACGAAGACTGGACCAGCTTCATCAGCTACCGCCACCCCGGCGCCGGCGAACCGAGCAACCTGCTGCCGGAAATGCTGCGGCCTCCAGAACGCTATTTGACCCCCGACGAACGCGACTTCTTCGCCGTCTACCTGCGCCCCGGGGAACGCTGGTGAGGTTGCCGCGCGAAATCTCGCCGGGCGCCGCGGCACGGCGGACCCTGCTGGCCGACGTCCTGATCGCGTTCGGCATCGCTCTCCTCGTCTTTCTGCTGGCGGCGGGGATCGGCATCGTCGCCTTTGTCGCCCTACCGACGCTCTTGGTCCTACTTGCCTGGATCGCCACCGAAGCCGCGGTCAGGCGCGTGCGGCGGCGGCACTCATCTGCCTTTAAGGCCGGGACGCGAGAGTCCCGCGCTCCGTGAACCTGCTCCTGCTCGCCAGCGTCACCGACAAGGTGGTCGAACCGATCGTCGACCTCGCCACCGAATTCATCGGCTCGGCCGGTGTCGTCGCCGTCTTCCTGCTGATGGCGCTGGAGTCGGCCTGCATCCCGATTCCCAGCGAGGCGATCATGCTCTTCGCCGGCTTCAGCGTCGCCGAAGGCGAACTGACGATGTTCGGGATCGTCACCGCGGGCGTGCTCGGCAACCTGGTCGGGTCGTGGATCGCCTACGCGGTCGGCTACTACGGCCGCTTGGACCTGTTGGAAAAGAACAAGCTGATCCACATCAGCCCAAAGCACCTCAAGTGGGCCGACGACTGGTTCGAGCGCTACGGCTCAGCGACCGTCTTCTTCTCACGGATGCTGCCGATCGTCCGCACCTTCATCTCGCTTCCCGCCGGCGTGGCGAAGATGCCGTTCTGGCGTTTCACTGCCTACACCCTGGCCGGCTGCGTCCCCTGGGTGCTGATGCTGGCCCTAATCGGCCAAAGCGTCGGCGATAACTGGGAGGACTGGCGCCACAAGCTCGGCTACCTCGACTACGTGGTGCTGGCGGCGATCGTTGGCGGGGTCATCTACCTGATGGTGAAGCGGCGGCGGGGCGGCGAGCCGCTCGAGGCGGACTGAGCCCTGGGCCCGGGCTCGCAGGGGCGGCGCAGGGTCCTCACCATTGCCGGTGTCCTCCTGGTCGCGATCGGGATCCTTGTCAGCGCCGGCTGGCCGTTCGTGATCGCCGGCCTGATCCTGCTGGTGATGGCGGCGCGCTCGCACTAGGAAACTGCGCGCCCGATCGAGCGATGGAGAATCGCCAGGATCGCGACCGGGCCAATCCACCAGGCCGGGACTCCGACAGCGGCGACCAGGGCGATCGCCCCCAACGTCACCACCACCCCCAGTGCGACCCGCCAGTCCTCGCCGACGACAAACTCCCAAACGCCGGCGCCGGCACGGCCGATCACCGGCTCGCCCCAACCGTGACCGGCAACCTGCCGGCGCTGCGCAACTGGCGGACCATCAGCCATGAAGCAGCGGCAATGACCGCGACGAGCACCGGCAAGGATGCGTCGCCCCCCGGCCAGGAGGCCCCGGCACCCTCGGCCCCCCAGAAGACGCCGAAGGTGGTGAGCAGTACGCCGACGGCGAACTTCATTGAGTTCTCCGGCACCCGGGCCAGGGGCGCTCGGGCCAACACGCCGGCCGCTATCACCGCGAGGACGGCCAATACGGCGGCAAGCGCGGCCAGGGGCACGTCGTCTTGGTTGGCGCCGAAGGTCAAGACGATGAACGCGACCTCCAAGCCCTCGAGCAGGACCGCTTTGAAGGAGATCGCGAACGCGTAGGAGTCGATGCCCTCACTCAAAGCCACTCGTTCAGCGGCCGCCGCTTCCTCCTCGAAGGTGGCGATCTCATCATGGAGCGCCTTCGCTCCCCCCGCCCGCAAGATCGCCTTTCGCAGCCACTGCAGGCCGAAGACCAAGAGCAGACCTCCGACGACGAGGCGCAGCACCTCAATCGGAAGAACGGTAAGCGCCGGTCCCAGGGCGGCGACCAGGACAGCGAGGACGACCGCCGCGACGCCAACCCCGAGAAGGGCCGAGGACCACTTGCGAGTGCTGCCAACCGCCAGGACGATCGTGAACGCCTCCACTGCCTCAACCGCGCAGGCGAGAAATACCGAGATGGCAAGGCTGAGCTGCGGGCTCATGGCCTCACCCAGGGGTCAAGCCGGCTCGCGCGCCTCGTCGCCGGGGCTGGGTGGTGCGATGCCGGCCGTCGAGGTGTCGCTGCGCTCGCCCTCTCTTCTCTGGTCCTCCGGCAGATCGATTTCAGTCGAGGTCAGGAAGGCGACGAACATCGCGATCATCGCCGCCAGCACGAAGCTGACCAGGCCGGTGCCGAGCCCGAGTCCTCCGCGGGCCGAGGAGACGCCCAGCCAATCGGCGAAGGAAGCGCCGAGCGGACGAGTGACCACATAAGCGAACCAGAAGGCGAGGATCGAGTTCATCCCGTAGCGGAAGTAACCGATCGCCGGGATCGCGATGATCGCCGCGAACATCAGGCCGGAGCCGAAGAAGCCGAGTCCGAAGGTGACCGCGGTGAGGTCGCCTGCGGCGGTGCCGAGGGCGAAGGTCGCCAGCACCGCGGCCCAGTAGAAGACCTCGCGCCGCTCGGTGGTGATGCTGTGAATCGAGAGCGTGCCCTCGACGCGATACCAAGTGCGGAACACGACGAAGAGGACGAGTGCGTAGAAGACCGTCGAGACGACGTAGGGAATGCCGAGCCCGACGTGGAGGACGTCGGCGCACATCGTGCCGAAGACGCCGACCATCGCCACCGCGAGCCAGTAGCGCCAGGGGACGTAGCGGTCGCTCGAGAACTGCAAGAAGAGCGCAGCGAGGAAGGCGATGCCGCCAAGCACAACCGCGATCTCCGGCACCAGGCCATGGACGAGGAAGTCCGACGTCGACTCCCCCATCCCGGTCGTCAACGCCTTGACGACCCAGAAGATCGCCGTGACTTCTGGCACCTTGGAGAACCCCTGCTGGGTCCGCGGGTTGAGGAGTCGTTCGATCACCGCTGGCGGCGATGATCAACGCCAATGGTTAAGGCCAGATGAGAGCGCTACTCCTCGCGCAGGATCGCGCCGAGCGGAAGTTGCCGGAGCGAGCGCGCGGCCAGGGCGGCGGCGAGCAGAGCGCCGAGCACGGCAGCGGCCGCGAGCAGCCCGAGGAAACCCCAGGGGATCGCCAGGTGATCGGGAGGCGGGTCGAAGACGTGCTGGAGCATCGCGATCAGCATCTGCGCCAGCAGCCAGCCGAGCACAGCGGCCAGGCCCAGGGCCGCGCTCAGGACCGCCACCGCCTCGCTGCGCACGAAGGCGCCGATGTCGCGCAGGGAGGCACCCAGCGCCGCCATCGTCGCGAACTCGTGCCGGCGCTCGCTGACAACGAGGTTGACGAAGAGCCACATCGCCGCCGCGGCGAGCACGATCGCGAAGGCCTGCTCGAGGCGGCTGATCCCGGTCAGGTCGACCGTGGTGATCGAACTGACTGTCTGCACCGACTGCTGGCGAATGTCCTTGACGGCGACGCCGAAGCCCTTTGTCGCGGTCGCGACCCGGCCGGCGACGGCCGCCGGGTCTTCGGAGGTGTTGGCGAAGACGACGTTGGGCCCTCCGGCGCGATCGGCCGCCTGCAGATAGGAGAGGTTCGCGACCATGAACGAGTCCCTTGGCGCCGAGGGGAACTCCTGAACGGTGCCGACGACGTGGAACGGAACGACGCGAAAACGGCCGCTGGCATGATCGAGCACTCTTAGCCGGAGCAGGTCGCCGACTTCGAGCGAGTAGTCGGTGATCGTCTCTTTGGAGACGACAATCCCGTCGCGATTGGCCTTCAGGCGATTGAGCATCGTCTGCGCGCTGCCACCTATGAAGTAGGAGTCGCGCAGCGTCGTCGCGGCGCCGATCGTCGCCGGGTCGATCCCGAAGGTGTCCTGCAGATCGGGCCCGACGTAGGCGTAGGAGTGATCGACGGGCGAGGCGACGGAGACTCCCGAAATCCCTTCGATCCGCTTGACGAGCCCCTTCTTCGCGGTCACGCCGGGCGGTGCCGTGGCAGTGACGTCGGCGCCGAGGGTCAGTTGCGCGTCGACTCCCGCTTGTTGGTTGTAGGTGGCGGCGAAGACGCCGAGACTGACCCCGAAGGCGAGCAGCAGGCCGACGAAGATCAGACCGCGGTTGATCGCCGGACCACGGCGCGAAGCACTGGCGAGCAGGAAGGTGCGCCGGCTCGGTCGTTGCTCACCTGCGCGCAAGCGCCCGGCGACGGAACTGAACAGCGTTCCCCGCAGGCGCACCAGCAGCAGCGTCGCCCCGACCCAGAGCAGGGTCGGGGCAAAGAACATGTAGATCGAGAGGGAGAGGGTCGGGTTGGAGTCGGGATTGACGACGGCAGAAAAGCCAGTGCTGGCGGTGAGCCAGTAGATCAAGCCGCTGATCGCCAGTGCGGCTATGTCCAGATAGAGCCGTCGCCAGAGCGGCGGCCGAGTGCCGGCGGATGCGCCACGACCTTCCGCGACCGTCTCCGACAGCGCTCGCAATCCGCTCCCGAGCCGCGCCAGCATCCCCCCAGCGATCGCGAGTGCAACGCAGACCAGCACGACCGTCGCCGCCCTGGCCGGGTTGAGCCCGACCGAGCCTTCGATCAACAGCGCCACGGCGACGAATGAGATCCCGGCCCCGAGCAGGCCGGCGAACAGGCCAACGATGCTCGCTTCGCCGGCCGCCATCGCCAGCAACTGGCGCCGGCTGGCGCCGCGGGCGCGCATCAGGGCGAGTTCGCGACGGTCGCGCTCGACCGTGCCCAGCGCCGCCAGGTAAGCAAGCCCGAGGGCCAGCAGGGCGCCCGGGACCGCGAGCATGATGAAGAGCGCCTCCGCGTAGAGGGCGTCGCCGGCCGCCGTTTCCAGCCCTTCGGAGAGGTTGTCGACGAACTGGATCTTTCCCGGGAAGCTGCGTTCGAGCGAGTTGCGAACCTGTCCGGCGCGCTTGAGGGCTTCGCTGGGAGTGCCGCTGAGGCTGGCGTGGTTGACCTGCGCCTGCACCTGCCACTGGACGCCGGACAGGGTGCCCGGCACCGCCGCGGAGGCCGGGCTGGCCGCGCCAAGCGAAGGCAGCGCGCCGCCGGCCGCCTTGGCGAAGGTCGCAACCGGCATGATCGCGACGTTGGCCGGTGGCTGTGCCGGCGCTGGGCCGACCTGCGGGTTAAGCGGCTGGAAGAGGACATCGGGGGCGCTGACGAGAGCGACGCCGCCGACGGTGAATCGCCGCGGCGGCGTGTGGGCGCCGAGCCGGAGAGCGACCGTGTCGCCGACCCGCGCCCGCAGCGTCGCCGCCAATTGCTGATCGAGCACGATCCCCCCCGGCCGCAACCCGCCGCGCAGGAAGCGGAAGGCGTCGATGTGGCGCAGGTAGCCGGGTGGCACTGCGAGGATCGCGCCGGCGCCCGCGTCGGTGACGCCCACCGCGCCCCGGTGGCTGACCCCCGCGAAGGGAGCGGTGGCGACGGGGGATGCCTGGGCCACGTCGGGCTGACCGGCGATCCCGGCGGAGAGCTTGCGGGCCTGGCCGTAGGTTTCGACCGGACCCTGCAGGTCGAGCGGCACGCTGCGGGTCGCCGAGGCGGTCATCGTCCGCAGCGAGTGCCCGATGAAGAGGATCATCGCTCCCAGCAGCGCCACCGCAGTGGCGAGCACCAACGCCTGTGTCGCGGTCTGGCCCGGTCGGTGTCGCAGCCGGGCGACGGCGAGCCCCAGCGCCGTACTCACGGTGCCTCCGCGGCGAGAAGCCGGCCGTCGGCAAGACTTGCCTGACGCTGCCAGCGCGCCGCCACTCCGCGATCGTGGGTGGCGATCGCCAGGGCGAAGCCGAAGCGCTCTTGCAGCGCTTCGAGGAGATCGAGGACACGCATAGCGGTGTCGGAGTCGAGGTGGCCCGTCGGCTCGTCGCAGAGCAGCAGCTCCGGCGACTGTGCCAGCGCCCTGGCCAGCGCCACCCGCTGCGCCTCCCCGCCGGAGATCTCGGCCGGCAGCGCGGCCGCCTTGCGATCGAGGCCGACCAGGCGCAGCAGATCGGTCGCGTCATGCCTGGCAGCGCGGCCAGCTTGCTGCGCGATCCAGGCGGCGAAGGCGACGTTCTCGAAGACGCTGAAGGTCGGCAGCAGGTTGGAGCCCTGGAGGACGTAGGCGATACCCCCGGCCCGCGTCCTTCCCCGGGCGGCGGCGTCAAGCGAGGAGAGCGGCTCGCCCTTCCAAAGCACCTCGCCGGCGCTGGGGATGAGCAGGCCGCCGAGCAAGTGCAGCAGGGTGGTCTTGCCGGACCCCGATGGGCCCTGGAGCGCCACGCTCTCCCCCGCAGCGACCGCAAAGTCGACCTCGGCCAGCGCCTGCACCTCGGCCTCGCCGCTGTGGTAGACCACCGAGGCTTGGCGACAGGCGGAGAGATCCACGGCCGTCGCGGTGGCGACGTTCATCGCACGGCCCCGTCGCGCATTTCGATCACCTGGTCGGCGGCGCCGGCGACGATCTTCGAGTGAGTAACGACAACCACGGCGCAACCGTGTTCGCCCGGCAGCCGCCGCAGCGCAGTCAGGACGACCTGCTGATTGGCTCCATCGAGCTCGCCGGTGGGCTCGTCGGCGAGGATCAGCGGCGCCTCACGCGCGACGGCGGCGGCGATCGCCACCCGCTGCTGCTCTCCACCCGAGAGTGCCATCGCCCGGTGCCCCCCGCGCTTGCCGAGCCCGAACTCCTCCAGCGCCTTTTTGGTCCGCCCGACGGGAGACTCGACGCCCCCCAGCCGCAGCGCCGCGACGACGTTCTCCTCCGCGGTCAGCCCCGGCCAGAGGTTGTTGCTCTGGAAGACGATGCCGACGCCGCGCGCCCTGTACTCCGCGAGCTCGTCCTCGCTCTGAGCGATCAGCGACCTGCCGAAGCTGCGGATGTCGCCGGCTGAGGCGCGATCGAGCCCAGCCGCCAGGGACAGCAGCGTGCTCTTGCCACAGCCCGAGGGACCTAGGATCGCGACCAGCTGCCCCCTGCGGACCTCGAGGTCGACGCCGCGCAGGGCGACGGTCTCGACCGCCCCCGAGCGGTAGATCTTGAAGACATCGTGCATCTCCAGCACCGGCCACTCGGGCGGCGGTTGCTCGACCTCTGGCTCGCGATAGAGGCTCCCTACCTCCGCCACTGGAAGCTTTCGCTGATCAAGCGGTAGGCGTCGACGTTGTCGACACCGGCCGGGGTGACCAGGTCGACCACGGCGACCTTGCCGGCACGGGGGAATTCGTAGCGGTCGATCGTCAGCGGCAGCCGCTTGCCGGTGACGGGGTCGGGAGCACTGCGGCCGGTAAAGGTGGACTTGACTCCCGGCTTGCCATGGGGAGCACCGTTGCGGACGACGACGTGGACCGTGTTCGCCTTTTCCTGGAAGGTCACGTCGTTCGCCGAGCCCTTGCGCGCCCAGCCCTCCGGGTATCGGATCGAGTAGCCGGCCCGAGGGTCATGGAAGACCAGGAAAACCTGGTTGTCGGGGATGTCGCCGGTGGCGGCCGCCTGGGCCTCGCTCGGACTCGCTTCGCCGCCGGCTTGCGAACTTTCGGTGGAAGTGTTCCCCCCGGCGCCCAAACTTACTTCGGCGGAGGTATCGGTCGAGCCACTGCTCCCGCATCCCGCGACGAGCAGACCAGCCACGACCAACGCGGCCATCAGGGAGATCGTCATCTTGGCCTTCACGCTTCCTCCTTCGCCGAAGTTCACTGTTCGACCTGAGGAATAGCGCGGCCAGATGAGACCGAGATGAGCCCCGTCGGGAGGCGCTTAGGCGTGCCTTGCCTTTGGCAAGGTCAGCCAGACGTCGGCGCCGCCGTCCTCGCGGTTGCCGGCGTGCGCCTCGCCACCGTGGGCACGGGCAACCGTCTGCACGATCGCCAGGCCGAGTCCACTGCCGCCGTCGCGATCGCCGGACGAACCACGGCTGAAGCGCTCGAACGCTCGCCCCAGAAAGTCCTCCGGAAAACCGCCTCCCCGGTCGCGAACGTGAATCTCCACCGCGCCGTTCTCGTCGCCGGCGACGAGGTCGATCGTGCCCTCGCCGTAGCGGAGGGCATTGTCGACCATGCTGCCGATCGCCTGGTCGAGGCGCAGGCGATCGGCCGTGAGGATCAGTGAAGTCGGGGTGAAAACCTCGATCCGCCTCCCCCGCTCCTGAGCCCGTCGGGCGAACCTGCGCTCGACGCCGCCGAGGGTCTCGACGAGATCCAAGCGGGCGATCCGCAACGGCAGCTCGCCACGCTCGGTCTGGGCAATCGTCAGCAGATCCTCGGAGAGCTGGGTAAGCCGGTCGGTCTCCTCGGCGGCCGAGGCAAGCGCTGCCCGCAGCTCCTCGGGGGAACGCCCCTTCGCCAGCGCCAGCTCCAACTCGGTGCGGAGGATCGCGAGCGGGGTGCGCAGCTCGTGACTGGCGTCGGCGACGAAGGCACGCTCATGGGCCAGCGCCTCGCCAAGGCGCTCGAGCATCTCGTTGAGCGTGGTGCCGAGCCGAGCGACCTCATCTCGGCTCGGCGGCACCGGCAGCCGTTGGTCAGGATCTGCTGCCGAGATCTCCGCGGCCCGCGATCTCATCGCCTCGACCGGCTTCAGCGCCGCTGCCGCTACTCCGTAGGCAGCCAGCGAAGCGAGCAACAGCGCGATCGGCCCACCGAGCAAAAGCAGTTGGGCAAGATCGGTCAGCGACTCACCGCGAGCCTCGGTCGAGGTGCCGACGACGACGACTTGCTTCCGCCCCGCGGTGGTGACTGGGACCGCGAGCAGTCGCGATTCATCCTCAAGCCCGGGCAGGGGGCCGCGGTCGACGAAGATCGGGTCGCGCAGCGCTCGCCGTAGCTCGGCCGGCGTCAGCAAGACCTGCTGCCCGACCGCCGGAGAGGAGTCGGAGACCTGGCCGCCGGCGCTGAGCACCTCGGCGAAGCTCTCGCTGCCGCCGACGAGATTCTGCCGACCCTCCTGCAACCCCGAATCAGCCTCCCTGACCAGAGAGGCGACGTCGTTTGCTCGCGAGCGAAGGCCCGAATTGATCGTCGCGTCCAGCTCCGAGGAGAAGCGCAGATAGACGAAGACACCGGTCGCGCCGAGGACCAGCGCCATCACCCCGACAAAGACCAGGGTCACCCGCAGCCGAATCGACAGGTGACTCAGCGTCCACCGTCCTTTCGCAGCCTGTAACCGGCGCCGCGCACGGTCTCGAGCGACTTCACCCCGAAGGGGACATCGATCTTGCGGCGCAGGTAACGGACGTAGACCTCGATCACGTTGGAGCGGTGTTCGAAGTCGTACTCCCAGGCCTGGTCGAGCAGCTGGGAGCGGGTCAGCACATACCCCGGCCGGCGCATGAAGGTCTCAAAGAGGACGAACTCCTTGGCCGAAAGCTCGATCTCCGTGTCTCCCCGCCAAACCTGATGGGTGGCCGGATCGAGGCGAAGATCGCCGACCTCGATCATCGCCGGCCGCTCGCTCTGGCCACGGCGGACGAGCGCTCGCAGTCGCGCCAGCAGCTCGGAGAAGGAGAAGGGCTTGGTCAAGTAGTCATCGGCGCCGCCGTCGAGACCGGCGATGCGATCCTCGAGGGCGCCGCGGGCGGTCAACATCAGCACCGGCGACCAGATTCCCTCGAGGCGAAGCCGGCGGCAGGTCTCAAAGCCGTCGATGCCCGGCAGGATCACGTCGAGCACGATCGCGTCGTAGGTGGAGGACCGGGCCATTCCCACCGCATCCTCGCCGTTGCCGGCGACGTCGACCGTCAGACCCTCCTCGCTGAGGCCGCGCCGAAGCAGCGCCGCCATCTTCACCTCATCCTCGACAACCAAGACGTTCATATAGCTACAAGCTTCCCAGCGAAGATGAATGCCAGATGAGAATTGGCTGATTCTCATCTGGCGCTAAGGAATCCTTCCGAAGATAAATGTGATTAGGGTTACCGAATTAGGTTTACCTAATCACTTGTCCCGAATCTTGAGGAGGCTTCGTGAGTTCTCGAATTGGCCGACGCTGGTTCAGCGTCATCTGCCTTGGCATCGTCGCCAGCCTGATCGCCGGCGGATGCGGCTCGTCTTCAGACTCGGCGTCGAGCGGCTCCCTGACTCTCTACAGCGCCCAGCATGAACCGATGACCGAAGCGCTGGTCAAGGGCTTCGAAGAAGAGAACGGGGCCAAGGTCCAGGTTCGCTACGGCGAGGACGAGGGGCTGGCCAGCCAGATCGAGCAGGAGGGCGACGCCACTCCCGCCGACGTGGTCCTGACCGAGAACACGCCGCCGCTGGAACTGCTGGCCGAGAAAGAACTCCTCGCCAAGGTCGACTCCTCGACGCTGGCCGAAGTGCCCTCCCGGTACAACTCGCCGACCGGCCACTGGGTCGGAGTCGCGGCGCGGGAGACCGTCATGGTCTACAACCCGGACCTGATCAAGGCCGACGAACTGCCGGCCTCGATCCTCGACCTCGCCAAGCCCGAATGGAAGGGCAAGCTGGCGATCGCTCCCTCCGAGCCCGACTTCGTGCCGATCGTCAGCGCGATCGAGAAGCTCGACGGCGAAGCGGCCGCGGTGGAATGGCTGGAAGGCTTCGCCGACAACGCCAAGCACTACAACGACAACGAGGGGATCATCGCCGCTGTCGACAGCGGTCAGATCGCCGCCGGGATCATCAACCACTACTACTGGTACGAGGCGGTGGCCGAGGAAGGCAAGGACAAGGTGCCGTCCAAGCTGCACTACTTCGGCAACGAAGACCCCGGGGCGCTGGTCAACATCTCCGGCGCCGGAGCCCTCGAATCCAGTGGCGACCCCGAGCTCGCCCAGGAATTCCTCGCCTACCTGGTCAGCGAAGAAGGCCAGAAGGCGATGACGCATTCCGGTGACTGGGAGTACCCGCTGAACAGCGCCGTGCCGCCCCCGCCAGGGCTGAAGCCGTTCGACGGCCTGGAACCGCCCAAGGTCGGCCCCGCCGATCTCGGCGACGGCAGCCAGCCGGTCGAACTGATGGAACAGGTAGGTCTGCTCTAAGCGATGGAGGCGGCAAGCGCCCACCGCCGCGCAGCCGCATGGCCGGCTTCGCTGCGCTGGGCGCGGCAGGGTCGTGGGCGCCCGCCCGCGGCCCTGCTGGTCATCTCCGCCGCCGTCGCACTGCTGGCCCTGGCGCCGGTCGGCTTCCTCTTCGACCAGTCGCTCTCGACCGGCTGGGACGAAGTACAGCGCCTGCTGTTCCGCGCCTTCGTCGGCGACCTGCTGGTCAATACGACGAGCCTGGTCGCGGTTGGGACCGCGGCCTGCGCAATCCTCGGCGTCGCGGTCGCCTGGCTCGTCGAGCGCACCGATCTCCCCGGCCGTCGTGCCTGGGCGGTGCTGGCGGCGCTGCCGATCACGGTCCCGGCCTTCGTCACCAGCTACAGCTGGGTCTCGATCACCCCGGCGGTGCAGGGCTTCTGGGGCGCCGCCGGGATCGTCACCCTCGCCTACTACCCGCTCGTCTACCTGCCGGTCGCGGCGGTCCTGCGCGGCACCGACCCGGCCCTGGAGGAGAGTGCCCGCTCGCTGGGGATGGGGCCCTGGCGGACCTTCTTCCGGGTCACCCTGCCGCAGACCCGGGTCGCCCTGCTCGGCGGGATGCTGCTGGTCGCGGTCCACATGCTCTCCGAGTACGGGGCTTTCGCGATGCTGCGCTTCCAGACCTTCACCACGGCGATCTATGACCAGTACAAGCTCAGCTTCGACGGCGCGGCGGCCTCGATGCTCGCCTCGGTGCTGGTCCTGCTCTGCCTGGTTCTGCTCGTCACGGAGCTGGCGGCGCGTGGCCGCGGGCGCTACGCGCGGGTCGACTCCGGGTCGGCAAGGCCGGCCACGCCCGCCCAGCTCGGCCGCGCCGGATGGGCGGTCGGCGCCGGCTTCGCGGCGCTGATCGGGCTCGCCCTCGGCCTGCCCTTGATCACCCTCGTCTACTGGGTCGCGACGGGCAGCTCGGCCGGCTTCGACTTCGGCGCGCTCCTATCCGCCACCGGCACCTCGCTGGAGCTCGGCCTCGGCGCCGCGGCCCTGACCACGCTGCTGGCCCTGCCGGTCTCGATCCTCTCCGTGCGTCACCCCAGCCGCACCGCGACCGCGATCGAGCGCGCCACCTACCTTCCCTTCGCCCTGCCGGGGATCGTCGTCGCCCTCTCCCTGATCGTGCTCTCGATCCACTACTTCCCGGCGCTTTACGGAACGACCCAGCTCCTGATCGTCGCCTACGCGATCCTCTCGCTGCCGCTGGCGCTCGTCGCCACGCGGGCGGCGCTGGCGCAGGCGCCGCCGGTGCACGAGGAGATGGCCCGCTCGCTCGGCTGCAGGCCCCTGACGGCGATGTTCCGGGTGACCCTGCCGCGCATCCTGCCCGGCCTCGGCGCCGCCGCGGCGCTGGTCTTCCTCGCCACGGTTACAGAGCTGACCGCGACACTGCTGCTGGCCCCGATCGGCACGCAGACCCTGGCGACGCAATTCTGGGCCAAGGCGTCGACCCTTTCCTACGGGGCGGCGGCACCCTACGCTGCTTTGATGGTCGCGATCTCCGCCGCCCCCACCTACCTGCTGACGCGCCGCCTCGGTGGCGTCGTGGCACCGGTGGAGAAATGATGAGCCCCGCCACATCGCTCTCGGTCGCCGGCCTGGCCAAGGCGTTCGGCGACTCGCCGGTGCTCGCCGGGCTCGATCTCGAGGTCCCGGCCGCCGGCCTGACCGCGGTCCTCGGGCCCTCCGGCTGCGGCAAGACGACCCTGCTGAGACTGCTCGGCGGGTTCGAGCGCGCCGACCGCGGCTCGATCCGACTCGGCGAGAGGGTCCTCGACGATGAGCGAACCCACCTCGCCCCCGAGCGCCGCGAGATCGGCTTCGTCCCCCAGGAGGGCGCGCTCTTCCCCCACCTCGACGTCGCCGCCAACATCGGCTTCGGCCTGCCCCGCGCGCAGCGCCGCGGCGGCCGGATCGAGGAGCTGCTGCAGCTGGTCGGCCTCCAGGGCCTGGCGAAGCGCTTCCCTCACCAGCTCTCCGGCGGACAGCAACAGCGGGTGGCGCTGGCGCGGGCGCTGGCGCCGGAACCGGGCCTGGTCCTGCTCGATGAGCCCTTCGACGCCCTCGACGCCGGCCTGCGGGCGCAGGTGCGCGGCGAGGTCCGCGAGGCCCTGCGAGCGGCCGGGGCCACCGCTCTGCTCGTCACCCACGACCAGGAGGAGGCGCTCTCGCTGGCCGACATGGTCGCGGTCATGCGCGGCGGTCGGATCGTCCAGGCCACCGACCCGGCGACGCTCTATCGCGATCCGGTCGACGTCGACGTCGCCCGCTTCGTCGGCGAGGCGGTGCTGCTGGAGGGACGGCTCGACGGCGACTACGTGGAAACCTCCCTTGGGCGCCTGCCGACTCGTGGTGCCGACGCCGCCAGTGGCTCCCGGGCGACGGTGATGCTTCGTCCCGAGCAGATCCTCTGCACCGGGTCGAGTAGCGCGGCGGCCGTCGAGGGGCCGCGCGGACGAGTGCTCTCGACCGCTTTCTACGGGCACGACGCAACGGCCCGGATCGCCATCGACGACCCCGACCACGACGAGATCGTCGCCCGCGCGGCGGGGCACCTGCTGCCCCAAACCGGCGAAGAAGTCACCATCGCCGTCGAAGGAACGGCGCTTGCCTACCCAGCCGCCGAGACTGGGGCCAAGCTCGCCGCCGAGCGCCTGCCAGCGTTCGGCTAGCCGAACGCCCACCCCGGCTCACAGAACAATTAGAGACGCGTTACTTCCCGTTTCGCCCGGGCACCCAAAGTGCTGACATGAGCGTGACAGCAATGGGCAAAGCACGGAGCCGCCTCGTCTTGCGCAGGCACGGCGTCGCGGCGTTCCTGGCCGGGGCCTTGCTGCTTTGGGGGGCCGGCTTCGCGCAGGCTGAGGATGGCCAGCGCGCGCTTCCCTTGGGAGGGGTCGTCGCGGCGGTCGCCTCCGAGGCCGAATCGATCACAGCCTCGGAGCGGCAGCGGAACTCCGCCGCCCCGAGGAACGCGGTCGATCGCGTCAGCTACGGGTGATTCGGACCGTGCTCGCCACCGTGATGATGATGGTGGTGATGGTGTTTGCCGTGATGGTGTCCGGTTGGATCATCGGCGCCGTGCTTTGCGACCGCCGCTCCGGCACCACCGATGGCAACAGCTAGCGCCACGGCAAGAGCTGCACTGATACGAGCAACGCGCTTCATTTCTGCCTCCTAGCTCAGGGTTCAACTCACCTACCCGAGCGCGACCCCAAGATCACGCGCCCCGGAAGTCGACGACGGCTGCTCCCTAGACTTGGTTCGCGATGACGGACTTCGCGATCAAGAACCTGATGGAGATCGAGGACGCATCGAGCAGGCCGGAGGTCGAGGCCCGCTTCTCGCGCAAATTCCTCGGCTCCGAACACCTCGGGATCAGCCACTTTCGCTACGCGCCTGACTTTCGGGCCAAGGACGGCCATCGCCATGAGGTGCAGGAGGAGGCCTACGTAGTGGTCGGCGGGTCGGGACGGATCAGGCTCGATGACGAGACCGTTGAGCTGCGCCCCTGGGACGTCGTTCGCGTCGCCCCCAGCGTCGTCCGCGGCTTCGAGGCCGGCCCAGAGGGGCTCGAGCTGCTCGCGATCGGCAGCGATAAGCCCGAGGGCGGCGATGGTGCTCTGGTCGCGGACCGCTGGCCGCGAGATGACGGCTAGTACCGACCTTCCGACCCGCCGCCTCGGCGACTCGGAGATCGAGGTCTCGGTCGTCGGCCTCGGCTGCAACAACTTCGGCCGGCGCCTCGATCTGGATCGCACAGCCGCCGTCCTCGAGGCCGCGCTCGATGCCGGCGTGACCCTCTTCGACACCGCCGACGTCTACGGCGACGGAAACAGCGAGCGCCTGATGGGCGAGGTTCTCGAGGGCCGTCGCGAGGAGTTCGTCCTGGCGACGAAGTTCGGCTGGGAGCTGAGCGGGGCCGAGGGCGCCCCCGATGCCGCGCGCGGCTCGCGCGAGTACATCCGCTGGGCGATCGAGGGCTCGTTGCGGCGGCTTCGCACCGACCGGATCGACCTCTACCAGTACCACCATCCGGACGGCGTAACTCCGATCGAGGAGACGCTGGTGGCGCTGGACGAGCTGGTCCGCGAGGGCCTGGTCAAGGCGATCGGCTGCTCAAACTTCAGCGCCGAGGAACTCGAAGAGGCCGAGCGGATCTCTCGTGAGCGGGGGCTGTCCCGCTTCGTCACTCTGCAGAACGAATACAGCCTGCTCCAGCGCGAGGTCGAGGCGGAGGTGGCGCCTGCCTGCGAGCGACTGGGCGTCTCGATCCTGCCCTACTTCCCGCTCGCCAGCGGCCTGCTCAGCGGCAAGTACCACCGCGGCGAGAGCGGCCCCGAGGGCAGTCGCCTCTCCTCGGGCGAGCAGGCCGGCAGCGACGAGCAGTTCGACGTGATCGAGGCGCTCGAAGCCTTCGCCGAGGCGCGCGGGGTCGGCGTCCTCGACGTCGCGATCGCCGGCCTCGCCGCGCAACCTGCCGTCGCATCGGTGATCGCCGGCGCGACGCGGCCGGAGCAAATCCGAGCCAACGTCGCTGCCCTCAAGTGGCAGCCGGACGAGACCGACCTGGCCGAGCTTGACCGGATCGCCCCAGCCTGACGCGGGGCTGGGCAAACGCCCCCGCGAGACCGTCGGCAAGCGTCTGCGCGTCCCGTTGCGCCGCAATTGAAAGCGTCAGCTCACCCCCTCTTTCACTCAGCGAGAGATCAAGCGATGAACAGCACTCGGCCTCGGCGGCGACGATCGCCTCGAGCCGCCTCCGCGTGGCCCCATCCGCTCGAAAACGCAACAGGTGGCGGCCGCCCTGGACGCCGCGCGAGATCAGGCTGTCGGCGCCGATCTCGGCTATCGCCGCGAGCCGCTGTTCGAGTGCGCCGGCTCCAAGCGAGCAGGCAGCTGGGTCTGGATCGGTCATTGCTAATTCCTCCGGTCTCGAGAAGGGCCGGCGTTAGTGTTGATCCTCAACCCGGGTTGAGGTCAAGGAGATCGATTTGACGGACGCAACGCTCAGCATCGGTGAAGTCGCGGGGAGGGCCGGCGTCAACGTCTCGGCAATTCGCTTCTACGAACGCGAGGGACTGATTCCCGAGCCCGAGAGGGTGGGCGGTCAGCGGCGCTTCGGCGAGGACGCCGTCCAGCGCCTCGGCTTCATCGCCGTTGCCAAGCGGGCGGGGTTCTCACTAGATGAGATCCGGGCCTTGCTCTCGTCAACCGACCGCGGCGCTCCCGCCTCCGAGCAACTCCAAGCGCTCGCCACCCGCAAGCTGCCGGAGCTCGACGCCCTGATCGAGCAGGCGCAGACGACGCGCGGCTGGCTGACGGCAGCTAGCCAGTGCCGCTGCGAGACCCTCGAGAGCTGCGCCTTGTTTGCCAGCTGAGCGAGAATCCGCCGCCAGAGCCAAAAGTTGCGTGTCCAATTTGCCGCCGCCGCACATGCGAACATATGTTCGTACCCCGAACTTTAGGAGATGGCAATGCCCCAATTCGACGCATTTGAAGACCTTGTTGGCCAATGGCGCTGGCGGCTGCTGGGTAGCGACGGACGCACCGTCGCTACCTCGGGAGAATCGTTCAACTCTCATTGGCACGCGCTGAGGGCGGCCGAAAACGTCCGCGGCGTCGCTTCCGGTGCCCGAATCTCCGGCACTCCCGCCGAGGGAGCCAACGACGCGCTCGCGACGATCATCGATCGCGAGCTGGCGCACAACTAGACCGCGCCTCAGTAGAAGCCGAGCCGAGCCAGGGGCTCGACCAGCTCACGCTCCTCGTAGGAGAAGTGAGAAGCCATCGCGTCGGTGATCAGGTCGACCGACTCGCGGACGCGGGACATCGCGTCCGGCTCGGAGGCGACGAGCGCAACCAACGCCCGGTCGATCCGCTCGAGGATCTCGGCGATCGTCTCATGCTCCTCACCGAGCCGGGACAGGACGGGCTCCAACCGCGGGTCCGCCTGTCCCAGATGGGGAAAGACGCTGCTGTCCTCGAGCGAGTGGTGGCCGGTCACCGCCCGGCAATAGGACTGACAGAAGGCACCGAGGGTCCAGTTGTTCTGCCGAATCGTCATCCGGTTGAAGAACGAGCGCAGCGCGGCGGGGTCCGAGGCACCGGAAGCGACCTCGTCGATCGCGTCGCGCAGTCGGCTCAGCTCCGCTCGAAGCCCATCGTGAACATCGATCAGGTGCTTACCCGCGGCCAGCTCGGCGGCCGAGTACTCGCGCTCGGGGTCGGCCTCCGGCCCGGCCGGGCGGGTGCTCTCGTCCCACGGCCGCTCGTCGCTGAGGCGCCCGCCGTCGTCCGGGGTCGGCGTGACTGAAAAGCGCGAGCTGGCCATTAAGCCACCCTACCCAGGGCTTCAGCCCGGTCGGCTTGTACATCACGGACAAAGAAGAAAAAACCTGTCTGCCGCTGCAGGGCTAATGGAATTCGCCCCAATGACCGATGGGCCGCCTGGAATCAATCATCCGTCTACATCGCTAAAGAAACCAAGGGGGCAGTAAGAATGGGCTGGATCACTAGAAAAAGAGCGCTTGTGGTGCTCGGATGCGCCTGCGCCATCGGGGTGGCCGGCATCGCGGTCGGTTATTTCACCTCGAGCGGCTCGGGCACCGGCACCGCAACCGTCGGCTCCAGCTCCGCCGTGACGCTACACGCGACGATCTCCTCGAGCCTCTACCCAGGTTCGTCCTCGCCGGTCTCGTTCACCGTTGACAACCCGTCCTCGGGCGTCCAGCGGGTCGGCACCGTCAGTCTGGCCAGCATCTCGGTCGACGGAGCGCACTCGACCTGCAGCACCACGCTCACCGGCGGCAACCCAGACTTCACGATGGCGGCAGTGCCTGTCAACCAGGTGATCAACCCTGGCAACGGCCAGAGCGTTTCCGCCACCGGGACGCTGACGATGAACGAAACGGGCACCAACCAGGATGCCTGCCAGGGTGCGACGCTGACGCTGCACCTGACCAACAACTAGTCCCGAAGGGGTTGGCGGGGTCAATGCGCACGACTCGCGGCGTGGTCGCCGTGCTGGCCGCAATCGCCGGCCTCGGTGCCGCTGCCTACGCGGCTGTTCCCCGTCTCACCCCTGGCCCCGCTCCCAAGCCGGAGCGAAGCCAGGGAGCCGGGTCACTGCCCACGCCGAAGATCACGATGCATCCCAACAAGCTCGCGACATCCACCAACGCCAAGTTCGGCTTCGGGGTTCGCACCGGCAAGCCGCGCTTTCAGTGCCGGCTCGACAACCGCCCCTGGAGCACCTGCCAGTCACCAGTCACCTTCAGCAAGCTGGCTGTCGGCAGCCATAGCTTCTCGGTGCGCGTGCTCGGTGCGCGGGGAAGACACAGCAACGCGACGCGATTCGGCTGGCGGGTGCTCGAGCCGATGGACTTCTCAATCACGCCACAGCTCGGCGGCCTTGGTGCGCTGTACCCGGGCGCTCCGGCGCAGCCACTGCCGCTGACGATCGCGAACCCGAACCCGGTGCCGATCTTGGTCACCAGCCTGCAAGTCAGGGCTACGGCCGATCCACCTGGCTGCGGCAGCGCCGACAACCTCATCCTGACCGGATCGAGCGCCTCCAGCGCAGCTCCGCTCAAGGTCCCGGCAAGTGGATCGGTGAGCCTGCCGGCACCGGGCGCCTCAGCCCCGTCGATCCAGCTGCGTGACCTGCCCGTTAACCAGGATGCCTGTCAGCGCAGCCAGTTCCCGCTGTCGTTCTCCGGGACGGCCCGGGGATGAAACAGCTACTGCCAAACGGGCTCGCCGGCATCGTCGCCGTCGCCCTGCTGGTCGTAACCGCGGCCGGCACCGCCGTTGCCTACTTCACCACCACGGGCGCCGGGAACAGCGCCCCCACGGGCGTGTCGCAGCTGGCCAAGCCCACGCTCACCGCTACGGCGCAGGCCGGTGGATCCGTCGTCCTGTCCTGGGGCGCCGTAACGGCCCCGGGCCCGGGCACCGTCACCTACTCGGTCACGCGCGACAGTGGAGGCGCCAACGGCAGTTGCTCCCCAACTCTCACCGTCACCACCTGCACCGATAGTGGACTGGAACCCAGCACCTACAACTACGTCGTCACCGCCAAGTGGCGTTCCTGGACCACGAGCAGCTCGAGCAAAGCCGCGGCGGTCACGGTCGGCCCGGCCGACCACTTCACGCTCAGCGCCGCCTCACTGACGCCGGTCGCCGGCGCCGCCGACAACCTGACGATCACCGCGAAGGACGCCAAAGGAGGCACAGTCACCACCTATGCCAACTCGCACAATCTCACCTTTAGCGGCGCCTCCGCCAGCCCCAACGGGACCGTGCCGACGGTAGCCGACAGCTCCGGCACGGCAACCGCTTTCGGGACTCCCACCGCGATTAGCTTCACCGCCGGCATTGCCACGGTCTCCTCTTCCACCAACGGTGCGATGAAGCTCTACTCGAAAGGCGAAGCCGGCGTCGAAGTCGGCGACGGCTCGATCTCGACCGTCACACCGCTGAAAGTGACGGTGGCAACAGCGACGGCGGCTAAATTCGCGCTGACGGCGGCGACCGCCACGCCCACGGCGGGCGAAGCCGACAATCTGACGATCACCGCGCTGGATGCCTACGGCAACCTCGCGACCTCCTACACCGGCTCGCACAACCTCACCTTCAGCGGCGCCACCGTCATCGGCACGAACAAACCGACCGTCTCCAACAGCTCCGGCACCGCGATCGCCTTTGGAACCGCCACCGCGATCACCTTCACGACCGGCGTCGCCACGGTCACCGGTGGCAAAAACGGCGCAATGACGCTGGTCAAAGTGGAGTCGCCGAGCATCACCGCCACCGACGGCACAGTCACGAGCGTGGCACCGCTGGTGGTGACGGTGGCGCCGGCAGCGGCAGCGAAGTTCGCGCTCACGGCGGCGACCGCCGCGCCCACGGCGGGCGAAGCCGACAACCTCACCGTTACCGCACAGGACGCCTACGGCAATACCGCGACCTCCTACACCGGCTCGCACAATCTCACCTTCTCGGGGGGCTCGCCGAGTCCCGGGGGAACAGAGCCCACGATCTCGAGCTCGGCGGGCGACGAAATCGCCTTCGGCGGTTCCACCGCGATCAACTTCAGCGTCGGGGTCGCCACAGGCGCCGCCGGCAAAAACGGTGCGATGAAGCTCTACAAGACCGGCTCGACCAGCCTCACCGTCAGCGACGGCGTCCGCCTAACTCCAATCCCCTATGTCGTCACCGTCGCCGCGGCGTCCGCGTCGAGATTTACGCTCGCCTCCTCGGCGACTAGCCTGGCCGCGGGTGGCTCATCCAACCTCACCGTCACCGCCTTGGATATCTACGGCAACGTCGCAACCGGATACAGCAGCTCGCACAGCCTCACCTTCTCGGGCGCAGCGGCCGTCGGCACGAACAAACCGACCGTCTCCAACAGCTCCGGCACCGCGATCGCCTTCGGGACCGCGACCGCGATCAGCTTCACCGCCGGTGTCGCCACGGTCCTCTCGAGCACCAAGAACGGAGTGATGAAGCTCTATGCCAGCGGCGAAGCCGGCATCGAAGTGAGCGACGGTTCGATCTCTACCTCCACCCCGCTCGGAGTGACGGTCTCGCCGCTCGCGACAGCGAAACTTGCGCTCGCCGCCGCGACGACGACCCCCACCGCGGGCGTTGCTGACAACCTCACCGTCACCGCGCAGGACACCTACGGCAACGTCACGCCGACCTATACCGACCCCCCCAGTCTCACCTTCAGCGGCGCCTCGGCAAGCCCCAACGGGACCGTGGCCACCGTGTCCGACTCCTCCGGCGCACCGGTGGCCTTCGGCACGGCGACGCCCACCTCCTTCAACGCGGGCGTCGCGACGGTCTCCAGCGGCAAAAACGGTGCGATGAGGCTCTACAAGACCGGCTCGACCAGCCTCACCGTCAGTGACGGCACCTTCTCTGGGGCCTTGGTGGTCACGGTCGCCCCCGCAAACGCCTCGGAATTCACCCTCGTGCCGGCTCTGACCACGCTGGCGGCAGCGGCGACCGACAGCCTCACGATCACCGCCCTGGACCCTTACGGCAACGTCGGCACCACTTACGTCGGCTCACACAGCCTCACCTTCAGCGGCGCCTCCGCTAGTCCCAACGGGACTCTGCCGAACGTCATCGACAGCGCCGGAGCAACGGTGAACTTCGGCTCGCCGACGGCGATCACCTTCACCGCCGGAGTCGCCAAAGTCGCCTCTTCCAAGAACGGGGTAATGAAGCTCTACCGGGCCGGAGCGGCCGCGATCACGGTCAGCGACGGCTCGATCTCGAACCCGACGCCCGTCGCGATCACCGTCTCCCCCACCACCGGCACACGGTGGGGCCTGACCAACATCAACGTCAGCGCCGGCACGCTCAGCTCCGCCTGCGTCTTCACCTGCACCCTGACGGGACTGGGCAACAGCGGCACGGTGACGGCGAAAGTCGCCGTCACGGACGCTTACGGCAACACGGTCAACGCGGTGGGCACCGGCCACGCCGCCAAGGTCACCACCAGCGGCAGCGGCACGATCAGCGGCACGCCGCTGGCCATCCCCGAAACCGGTGCCGCCGAATCGGCGACGACGTTCACCTTCACCTCGAAATCGGCCGGCAACTTCACCGAAGTCGTGACCGTTGCTTTCTCGACCGGCACCGCCTACACGGCGGCGACGCTGACCGCGAGCAAATAGCTACGGCGCCCGCCGTCCGCCTCCCGTCCCTTTCTCAAGCAATCCTGAGACAGCCTTGGCGAGCTGCTCGCCATGGCGAGTGAGGACGTACTCGGTGTGCGGGGGGCGGCCGGGAACGAGGTGGCGTTCGATCACCCGCGCGGCCTCGAGCTGCTCGAGCCGATCCGAGAGGGTCGTCGGGGAGACGCCGGGGAGGGACTGGCGGAACTCGTTGAAGCGGGAGGCGCCGCTGGCGCAGGCGTAGATCGTCGCCAGCGTCCAGCGGCGCTCCAACAGGGTCGCCGTGGCCCGCATCTCAGCCGGGACCGGAGAGCAGCTACGACATCGAGGCGACATTTGCACCGTTCTCGGCCGGCTCGAGGGCGCGCTCGAAGACCTCGCCGATGCTCATCACCGGGTGGAAGGTCATCTGCTCGCGCACCTCATCGGGGACCTCGTCAAGGTCGCCGCGGTTGCGCTCGGGCAGGATCACCTCAGTCAACCCGGCCGCATGGGCGGCGAGCACCTTCTGCTTCAGACCGCCGATCGGCAGCACCCTGCCCTGCAGGGTGACCTCGCCGGTCATGCCGACCGTGTGCTTGACCGGCCGCCCGCTGAGCAGCGAGACCAGTGCCGTCGTCATCGCCGTGCCGGCGCTGGGGCCGTCCTTGGGGATTGCCCCCGCCGGCACGTGCAGATGGAACTCGCGCTGGAAGCGAGCCGGGTCGATACCGAGCTCCTCGCTGTGCGAGCGCACGTAGGAGAGCGCGATCCGCGCCGACTCCTTCATCACGTCGCCCAGCTGCCCGGTCAGGACCAGGCCTTTGTCGCCCTCCATCGCGGTCGCCTCGATGAAGAGGACGTCGCCGCCGGCCCCGGTCACCGCCAGCCCGGTTGAGACGCCGGGGATCGCCGTGCGCTCGACCGACTCCTGGAAGAAGCGCTGGCGCCCGAGCGCATCGTGCAGCGCGTCGCCGTCGAGCACGATCGGCTTCGCCGCCTCGCCGGAGGCGATCTTCGTCGCCGCCCCGCGCAGCAGCTTGCCCAGCTCACGCTCGAGCTGGCGCACGCCGGCCTCGCGGGTGTACTCGGAGATGACGCTGCGCAGGATCTCGTCGCCGACCTCGACCTCGTCGGGCTCAAGCCCGTTGCGCTTCAGCTGCCGCGGCAGCAGGTAGCCGCGCGCGATCGCCTCCTTCTCGGCGGTCGTGTAGCCGTCGAAGGCGATCGTCTCCATGCGGTCCAGCAGCGGCGCCGGGATCGTGTCGACCATGTTCGCCGTGGCGATGAAGACGACCTCGGAGAGATCGACCTCGACGTCGAGGTAGTGGTCGCGGAAGGAGTGATTCTGCGCTGGGTCGAGCACCTCCAGCAGCGCGGCCGAGGGGTCGCCGCGCCAGTCGGCGCCGACCTTGTCGACCTCGTCGAGCAGGATCACCGGGTTCATCGTGCCGGCGTCGCGCAGGGCGCGGACGATCCGCCCCGGAAGGGCTCCTATGTATGTGCGGCGGTGACCGCGGATCTCGGCCTCGTCGTGCAGGCCGCCGAGCGAGATGCGGACGAACTCGCGCCCGAGGGCACGGGCGATCGACTCGCCGATCGATGTCTTCCCCGTGCCAGGTGGTCCGACCAGGGTCAGGATGGCCCCGTTGGCGCGGCTGTCCTCGTCGACGCCGCGCTCCTCACGGAGCTTGCGCACGGCGATGAACTCGGTGATCCGCTTCTTCACGTCCTCGAGCCCGGCGTGGTCGGCGTCGAGCACATCGCGCGTGTGCGCCGGGTCGAGCCGCTCCTCGGAGCGCTTCGCCCAGGGCACCGCGATCAGCCAGTCGAGGTAGCTGCGGATCATCGAGGACTCCGGCGACTGCTCGCCCTGGCGCTCGAGCCGGCGCAGCTCCTTGCCCGCCTGCTCGGCGACCGCCTCTGGCATCTCGGCCTCGGCGATCTTGCGCTCGTACTCCTCGATCAGGTTGCCCTCGTCCTCGCCCAGCTCTTTGCGGATCGACTCCATCTGTTTGCGCAGGAAGTAGTCGCGCTGCTGCTTCTGGGCGCCGGACTCGACGTCGTCGCGGATCTTGCTGCGCACCTGCAGCTCGGCGAGGCGCTCACGCTGCAGGTCGACGGCGATCTGCAGCCGCTCGGTGACGTCGACCGACTCCAGCAGCTTCAGCTTCTGCTCGACCCCGATGTCGGGGCTGAACCCTGTGGTGTCGGCGAGCGCGCCGGGCTCCTCGACCGAGCGCAGGAAGGCGGCGATGCGGCCGTCGTCACCGCGCAGCTCGAGGATCTCTTCGACCACGGCGCGGTACTCGCGCGCCAGCTCCTGGGTGTGCTCGTCGTCGGGGTGGCCGTCGCGGATCTCCTGCACGTCGATGCGCAGCGCGTCGGAATCGCCCGCCTCGGCGGCGCCGGCGATACCGCGGTGCAGGCCGACCACGGTGGCGACCGGGCCGCCACGGCGCGACTGGCCGCGCTCGATCACTTCGGCGACAACGCCGACGCGGCCGAACTCGCCATCGGTGCGGGGCAACAGGAAGACGCGCTCCTCATCGCCGACGTCGATCGGCAGGGTCGCGGTGACGGTGGGGAAAACGATCGTTTCGTCAAGCGGGATCAGCAAGTAGGCCATGGCTAAGTCCAATTTCTGTAGTTAGTCTCAGAACAGGATAGCGAAGGCCCTCCCCCACCACCATTTTTACGCGAGGTGCAGGGTAAAAGCATCCCCGCAGCGCCTCAGGGTGCGATCACGGAGCGTGCTCCCGCTGCCTTTACGGCAGCCGAGAGCGTTGCGATGTCGTAGGCGCCGTCATGGCGCTGCTCGTTGACGAAGAAGGTCGGCGTGCCGGTGACGCCGCTGATGTCGGCCGAGTCGACGTCCTCCTCAATGCGCGGCGCGTGCTCGTGGCGGCGCAGGTCCTCTTTGTAACGCTCGATGTCAAGGCCGAGCTGCTCGGCGTAGGCCTGCAGATCGCGCGGGCGCAGCTCGCCCTGGTGGTCGAGCAACAGGTCGTGCATCTCCCAGAACGCCCCCTGAGCAGCCGCCGCCTCCGAGGCCTCGGCGGCGAAGTCGGCGTTCGGGTGGACGTCGGAGAGCGGAAGGTGGCGCCAGACGTAGCGGACGTCGCCGAAATCCGAGAGCAGCTCGCGCACGACCGGCTCGGCCCGGCCGCAGTAGGGGCACTCGAAGTCGCCGTACTCGACCACGGTCACGGGCGCCTCGACCGGGCCGCGCAGGTGGTCGCGCTCGGGATCGACCGGCACGACTAGGTCGACCAGCGTCTCCGAGCCACCAAGCAGGGCGCGGATGCGGGTCCGCTTGGGCAGCATCGCGGTGGCGCGGAAGACCAGCCAGGTCAGCGCCGAGGCGCCGAGCGCGGCGCTGAGCACGCCGAGCTTCGCCTCGCGCAGCTCGATCCCGCGGAAGGCCAGCGCCGCAATCAGCAGCGAGACGGTGAAGCCGATGCCGGCGATCGCCCCACCCCCCGCCGTCGCCGCCCAGCCGACCGGCGGGCGCAGCTTTCCGCGGCTCAGTTTCGTCACCAGCCAGGCGGTGCCGGCCACCCCGACCGGCTTGCCGAGCACGTAGGCGAAGATGATCCCGAGCGTGACCGGCGAGGAGTAGGCGCGCGAGAGGAAGTCGCTGTCGATCGCGATGCCGATGTTGGCCAGCGCGAACAGCGGCACGATCACGTAGCTCGTCCACGGGTGGTAGAGCTGCTGTAGGCGCGCGTTGGGCGAAACGGCAGCCTGCAGGCCGGCGCTGGCGGAGCGGGCCAGCTCCGGCGTCGGCTGCTCACGGAAGCTGCGGAAGAGGTCGGTCGCCCGCTCAAGCTCGCCGCGACCCGCCGGGTAGGCCCAGGTGACAAGGCCAACCGCGAGGCCAAGCACGACCGGATCGACCCCCGATTCGAACAGCGCGACCCAAGCCACGGTGGCGAGCAGGAGGTAGACCAGCCCGGGGCGGATCCGCGCCGCGAGCGCGGCCAGGATCAGGCCGAAGACGCCGGCCGCGATCAGCAGCGGCTCGAGGTCGACCTGGCCGCTGTAGGCGACGGCGATGACCAGCAGCGCGACCACGTCGTCGACGACGATGATCGTCAGCATGAAGCCGCGCAGGCGGTCGGGGAAGCGCGGCCCGACCAGCGCCAACATGCCGAGCGCGAAGGCGGTGTCGGTCGACATCGCCACCCCCCAGCCGTGCGCGGCGTCGCCACCGCCGTTGATCGCCAGGTAGATCGCGACCGGCACCGCCATCCCACCCAGTGCGGCGAGCACCGGCAGCGCCAGGCGGCGGCGCTCGCGCAGCTCGCCGATGTCGAACTCGCGTCGCACCTCGAGCCCGACGACGAAGAAGAAGAAGGTCATCAGGCCGCTGTTGACCCAGTCGCGCAGGCTCTGGGAGATGCCCGAGCCGCCGACCTGGATCGAGAGCTGGGTGTGCCAGACGCTCTCGTAGGAAGAGAGGTCGAGGTTGGCCCAGGCGAGCGCCGCCACCGCCGCGGCGAGCAGCACGCTGGCGCTGCCCGTCTCGGTGGTGAGGAAGTCGCGCAGCGGCGCCTGCAGGCTGCGGGCCCACGCGGTGCGCCCGCTGAACGCCGATCGGACCCTGGACTCGCTCATCGCGGCTAGCTTTTCATCCTCGATGGCTGGACCGACCATCTAGTCTGAGCGGATGGCCGTTCCGGTAAGCCGAGTGCTCTCGAACTCACAGCTGGCAACCCTCGCCAAACACGGCGAGGAGCGCACCGCCGAGCCCGGCGAGACGCTGTTCGAGGTCGGCGACAAGAGCTACCCGTTCGTCGCGATCATCGAGGGCGAGGTCTCGGTGGTCGACTCGGCCGGCGGTGAGATCGTCCGCCACGGCCCCTCCGGCTTCCTCGGCGAGATGAACCTGCTCTCCGGGCAGACCGTCTTCCTCACCGCGGTCGTGGTCGAGCCGATGCGCTACATCGCGGTCGACCGCGAAGAGCTGCGGCGGCTCCTCTTCGAGGACGGCTCGCTGTCCGACCTCCTCCTTTCCGCCTTCATCGAACGGCGCGAGATGCTGCAGCAACGCCAGGGGATCGGGCTCGAAATCATCGGCCCGCGCGAGTCGAGCGAGACGCTGCGCACGCTCGACTTCGCCAGGCGCCTGCGCCTCCCCCACACCTGGCTCGAACCGGGGGAAAGCGAGAAAGCGACCGCTCTGTACGAAGCTGCCGAGCCCGATCAGATCCCGATTGTGCTGCTCCCCGGCGGCGTCGAACTGCACCGCCCGACCAACGGCCAGCTCTCGCGGGCGCTGGGCATCGGGCTGGAGCTCGAACAGCGCGAGGAGGTCGACCTGCTCGTCGTCGGCGGCGGCCCGGCCGGCCTCGGCGCCGCGGTTTACGGTGCCTCGGAGGGACTCGACACGCTGGTGATCGAGAGCACCGTGCTCGGCGGCCAGGCGGGGACCTCACGGCGGATCGAGAACTACCTCGGCTTCCCGGCCGGGATCAGCGGCACCGAGCTGACCAGCCGCGCGGTCGCGCAGGCGCGCAAGTTCGGTGCCCGCACCGCGACGCCCTACCGCGCCCGCGAGCTCGAGCTCGGCGAGGAGCGGCACACGGTCAGGCTCGAGGACGGCAACGAAATCGCGGCACGGACCGTGCTGCTCTCAACCGGCGCCGAATACCGGCGCCTGCCCGTGGCGAACCTCGAGGACTACGAGGGAATCACCGTCTTCTACGCCGCCGGCCCACCCGAGGCGCAGCTCTGCGGCGGCCAGCGGGTCGGCGTGATCGGCGGCGGCAACTCAGCCGGCCAGGCCGCCGTCTGGCTCGCCCGCGGCGGCGCCCTCGTCACCCTCCTGCACCGCCGTGCCGACCTCGCCGAGACGATGTCCCACTACATGCTCGACGAGCTCGAGCGTTACGGCGTCGCGGTCCGCGACCGCAGCGAAGTCGAGACCCTGCACGGCGAGAAAGGGCATCTCGAAGCCGTCACCCTCACCGACGGCACGCAGATGCCGCTCACGGCCCTCTTCCTCTTCCTCGGTGCCTCCCCCTGCACAGACTGGCTAGGCGACGTGGTCGCCCGGGACCCCAAGGGGTTCATCCTCACCGGAGCCGAAGCGGGAGCCGAAGGCCTGCTCGCGACCAGCGCCCCCGGCGTCTTCGCCGCCGGCGACGTCCGCGCCGGCTCGATCAAGCGCTGCGCGACCGCCGTCGGCGAGGGCGCAACGATCGTGCGCTTCGTCCACGAGCACCTCTCCCCCGCGGCGTCCCCGCAGCTCTAACAGCGCTCGCTAAGGCATCAGGACCACGCGGCCGAAGGCGTTCCTGCCCTCCAGGTACGCGTGGGCCGCGGCCGCTTCGGCGAGCGGGAAGGTGCGGTCTATCTCGACCTTCAGCTCCCCGCCCGCGACGCGATCGATCAGCTCGGCGATCATCTGATGGACCCGCGGATGCTCGGAGAGCAGCGCCCCGCCCAGGAAGACTCCGCGCAGGGTGTTGTTCTTCGCCCACAGCGCTTTGGCTTCGACGTCTGAGCCGGCCCGGCCGGCGACGCCGACGCTGACCAGCGTGCCCCGGTAGGCCAGCGCCTCGATGCTGTCGACCAGATTCTTGCCGCCGACCGAGTCGAGCACCACGTCGGCGCCGCGGCCGTCGGTCAGCTCGCGGACCCGGTCGACAAAGCTTTCGTCGGCGTAGTTGATGCCGTGGTCGAGGCCGTACGGCTTCAGGCGCTCGAGTTTCTCGTCGCTCGACGCGGTCGCAAGCACCGTCGCGCCCGCCTGCGCCGCCATCTGAATCGCCGCCATTCCCACACCGCCGGCGCCGGCGTGAATCAGCGCCGTCTGCCCTGCCTCGAGGTTCGCGGCGGTGAACAGACACTCGTGCGCGGTGCCCAGCGCGACTGGAATACAGGCCGCCGTCGCGGGATCGAGGCCCTCGGGGATCGCCCAGGTCATCGCGGCGGGCACGACGCGCTTCTCGGCGTGGGAGCCGTTCGAGTTCAGGGCAACGACCTTCTCGCCGACAGCGGGACTCTCAACTCCGGCGCCGACCTCGATCACGGTGCCGGCGCAGAGATAGCCGACGACGTGTGGGGTCGCCGGTGGCGGCGAGAGCGCGCGGGCGAGGAGATCGCCGCCCTCGATGCTGATCGCCTCGGCCTCGACCACCACGCAGCCGTCGAAGCACTCCGGATCGGGGACGTCCTCATAGCGCAGCGCGTCCGGTCCGCCGTTCTCGTAAATCACCGCTGCCTTCACAGGGCGATCCTACGGCAGCGCCGAGCTTCGGCCAGAGCGCTCAGCTGAGACGCGTGGGAAGGGAGGCGATGCCCTGCACCGTGTTGTTGCGGATTCGCGGCGGGTTGGCAACGGTCTCAATCACCTCGACCCGCGCGATTAGGGCGCGGAGGAGTGCCTGCATCTCGAGCTTGGCGAGGTGAATACCGATGCAGGTGTGCGGCCCGTTGCCCCAGCCGAGATTGCCTCCCGGCGGCCGGTCGAGGTCGAAGCGCGTGGGGTCCGGAAAGCGGCGCTCGTCCATGTTCGCCGCGGCGAACAGCAGGGCGACACGATCGCCGGCGCGCAGCTGGACGCCCCCAAGCTCGGCCTCGCGACTGACGCGGCGGGTGAAGCAGCGGACCGGCGAGGCGATGCGCACGGCCTCGACCACCGCGGCTGGAGTCAGCTCCGGCTCCCGGCGCAGGCGCTGCCAGGCACCGGGGTTGCGGCCGAGCAGCCAGAGCATGTGGGAGATCGAGTGGACGGTCGTATCGAGGCTTGGCGCGATGAAATCGATGATCATCATCCGCGCCTCGACCTTGCCGATCTCGCCGCGGTCGGCGGCGTCGAAGATGGCCGCCGCCCAGCTATCCGGTGTTACGCGAGAACGATCGAGCCGCTGGACGTAGGCGATCAGGTTGAGCGTGGCGGGGAGAGCTCGCCGCCATCTGCCGTTGAGCGGTCCGAGCATGTCGAAGGCCATCGTGCTCCAGGCAAGCAAGCGCTCGGCGGGGACGGGTAGGCCGACCAGCTCCGCCACCACCCGCAGCGGCAGGGCGCTGGAGAACTCGCGCACGGCGTCGAACTCAGCGGCGCCGACCAGGCCCTCGACGATTGCATCGGCCTCCGCGTCGAGGCGCTCGGCAACCGGAGCGAGCGCCTTGGCGCCCAGCGGTCGCATCATCACGCTGCGACGGGTTGCGTGGGTCTGGCCGTTGCTGAAGAGGATCGACTTGCGTCCGCTGAGGTTGCCGATCGGATTCGCGGCGACGCCGTGATCGCTGGCGAACAGCTCGTCATCGCGCAGCGCCGCGCGAACGTCCTCGAATCGTCCCGTCGCCCAGAGGCGGTTTCGCGGCAACCGGACGACCGGGCCGGCATCGCGAATCGCCTCGAACGCGGCCGTTGAGTCCTCGACGACGTCGTCCGCGTAGAGATCGACGTCGACCGCCGGCGCCGGCGAGGTGGGTCGCCGGCGCAGGCGAGGCTTGGCGAGCACGGCGGCGCCGCCCACCGTCACGCCGTGACCTTCTGGCGCTCCACCAGGAGGCTCTCGAGAGCTGACGCCGCCGTTTGGGCGCCGCCCGCCTGCACGAACGCGTCGCGAACTCGTTCGGCGCCCGGTCGGCGCTCGATCGCCTCCTCGACAGCGGCGCGCAAACGATCTGGCCGCAGCCGATTGGGCCGCAGGATCGTGCCACCTCCGCAGTGCTCGGCACGACGGGCGACCTCGAACTGATCGCGCATAAACGGGACCGTGCAGACCGGCACGCCGGCGGCAAGGGCCTTCTGCGTAGTGCCCATGCCGCCGTGGGAGACCACGACGGCGGCGCGGCGCATGATCGGGCCGTGCGGGAGGAAGCGCTCGACCCTGGCATTCGCCGGAACCTGAAAATCACCCGGATTGTGAGCCGCGCTGGTGGCGATGACCGCGTAGGGCCGATCGGCGAAAGCCTCGAGCGCAACCCTGATCAGCTTCGCGTCGTCCTGGAACTCGGTCGAAGCCGTGACCAGGACGATCGGGCGGTCCTCGTCAGCGAGCCACTCCGGCTCGCGGGCCGGCGGCTCCCAGAGCGCCGGGCCGACGAGCCGCACGTTGTGCGGCCACTGGCGTGGATATTCGAAGGGCTCGGCCGAAAACTGGATCAGCAGCGGGGCGACTAGAGCGAGATCTTCGAGGCTGCTGAGCACCGGCAGGCCGAGAGCCTGCCGGTGAGAGTTCACGTCGCGCACAAACGGGCGAAAGGCCACTCGCTTGAACGCGTCCAGGCCGCCGTCGCGCAGGCGCGATGCGACGCTGTTCGACGGCGCGAACCCCGGACCAAAGCTGGGAACGCCGCGGGCCGGATGCGGATGCGGATAGGGCATGAAGTGAGCCCACGGGATTCCCGATGCCTCGGCCGCGACGGCAGCGCCGACTGCATTGGAATCGACCCAGACGAGATCGGGGCGCTCAGCCTCGATCGCCGCCTGCAGGTCAGGAATCTCGTAATGCGCCCGGCGGCTGAAGGTCTCGCACGCCGCGATCAAGGCGCCAACCGGCGTGCGCGCCTTCCAGTCTTCGAGCGGGATCGCCTCGATGCGCGGGTCGATCGGCACCGCTTTGATGCCGAGCCGTGCGATCGCGTCCACGCTCCCGCTTGCGGTGCGGAACACGACCTCGTGGCCGCGCTCGCGCAGAGCGATCGCGGTGGGGACCGGCGGGAAAGCATGCCCCGAGCCGGGGCAGGTGTTGACGAGCACGCGCGCCATCAGCTACCCCCGGTCAGTGCGTCGACCATGCCGAGGATCGCCACTTCGGTCTTGCGGCGGGAAAGCCCCATGTCGACTCGCACCACTCTGTGGACGAGGAGATCGGTGACGGCGGCCAGCTGGACTGCTAGCTGCTCCCGGTGGACGCCACTGAGCACACTGAGGCTGGGCTCGAAGACCCGCTCCACCCATTCGCGGTGGAATTTCCGTCCCTCATCGGTCATCGCGCGCACGGTCGGGAAGCGATCCTCCTCGGCGAGCAGGTGAAGGATGCGGTCTCCCGCGGCCTCGTAGTGCTCGATCAGGTTGCGGATCGCACCGGCGTGATCGCCGGCCGGCGCTTCCTCTCGGAACTGGATCATGCGACCGCCCCAGTCTTCGAGCGCGGCTGTGAACAGGTCCTCCTTGCGGCCGAAATGCGCGATCAGGGTGGGAACGGTGACCTCCGCCGCCTCAGCGATTTCGCCGAGCGTCACGTCGTCGTAAGCGCGCGACAGGAACCGCTCCAGCGCCACCTCACGGATTCGCTGCGCGGTCGCCTCCGAGCGCTGCGCCCGCACGCCCATCCGGTACCGCCGCTTCCCTGTTGTCGCCGCTTCCGCCATTTCGCTTATATAGGACTATAGTGAAAAGCGAAGTGGCGTCAAGTGGTTAGGGCACAGCTCCGGCGGCCAGCGGCCGGAGCTGTGCAGTGGGCGTTAGCCACCGGCTCCGGCGTAGCGCAGCGAACCGGGGGTATCGAGCAGCTCGCCCGTCTCGAGCAGCGTCTTGAGGCCGGAGAGGATCATCGGCCAGCCGCCCCAGAGTTCCGAGTTGGCGGCCTCGCCGAGCTGATCGTGGGTGACCGCGAGGCGGCAGGAGTCGCCGACCGGCTCGATCTCCCAGGTCACCCGCGACTCACCTTCGCGCTCGACCTCCTCGCTCCACAGCGCGGTGAAGCTCTGCACGAGCCGGCGTGGCGGGTCCACCTCGATGTTCTTGCCGCTGGCGATGTCGATCACCCCGGGGACCGCTGACTTGTACTCCGACCCCGGCTTCCAGTCGGAGTCCGTGCCGACGCCGAAGCTGTACTTCTTCCTCATCTCGGCGTCGGTGATCGCCTCCCAGAGGCGCTCCGGCGTCGTCTTGATGTAGATCTCGAACACGGTCATCGTGCCGCGCCCGCCGACCACGGTGTAGAGCTCGTCCTGGTTCATCCGTCTTCCTCCTCGATTTCGGTCTTGAGCTCACTGAGCGCCGAGGCCCAGGGCTCCGCGTACTTGCTGACCCAGCGCTCGTAGACGAGCCGGATCGGGACGGGGTTGAGGAAGTGGAGCTTCTCGCGACCGCGCTTGCGCGTGGTCAGCAGTCCCGCCTCCTCCAACACCTTGAGGTGCTTCATCACGCCGAAGCGGGTCATCGACAGGTCCTCTTCGAGCTCTCCGAGCGTCTGTCCATCGCGCTCGAAGAGGCGATCGAGCAGCCCACGCCGGGTCGGGTCCGCCAGCGCCTTGAACACCTCGTCCATGGGTGGGACTATAGGTGACCTATTGGTCACATGTCAAGTCGAACAGCGTTAGCCGCCGGCCACATGCAGTTCGAGCGCATGGATCTGGCTCTGGCCGTGGGACCCGGTCTGGACCGGGCCGGCGGCGCTGATCAGGCCGCCGATCCCCGGCAGCGGGTGCGGGCGCAGTCCCTTGCGCACGTCGATCGCGGTTAGGCCGGGAAGGGTGATGCTCTGCAGGTCGATGACGACGAAGTGGGCATCGCCATCGCCGTCCGGGTCGACGCGCTCCACGTAGACGATCCGCCCTTCGGTGGTGCGACAACTGGGCAGTTCGGGTGGGCAGTGCGAAGCGGCGACCTTTTCGAGCGAAGGCTCCTTACGGTGCTGCTTAGAAGAGGAGTGCTCCACCGCCTGCGGCGGCCGCGCCTCGCTAGTGGTCGTGGTCGTGCTGCCGTCGCCGCAGCCCGTGACTACGGCGAGCAGCGTCAGGCAGGCCAAGGTGACGGCCGAGATGCGCGGACCGCCTCTCAATAGGGACGAGCAGCGGAACACCTCAGGGCCGAAGGACCGAGACTGTCGAGTCGCGTGGCGCCGCCGCGTAGAGCAGATTGCCGGGGCCCTGAGCCAGGACGCCGATCTTGTCGTAGCCGCTGGCCACGCCCTTGGTGGTTGCACCTGGCAGCTTCGTACACACGCCGTTGCGGTCAGTACTGAGCTTGAGGCTGCCGGTCACGCAGCCGAGGAAGGTCAGCGCGCCCGAATGGGAATTGCGTCGCAGCTCGGTAACGCCCGCCTCACCGCGCACGGCGACGAAGACGACTTTGCCGTTACGGCTGAGGATCGGCGTGTGCACTCCGTAGAGGGGCGACCCGGCTGCCAGCCTGCTCGACTTCGGAACCAAGGTGCACTTGCCGCGGTCGCCGGCGAAGCCGCTGATGCAGCTCGAGGGCGAGAGCTTGCCGGTCGCACGGCTTCGCTCCAAGACGACGATCGATCCGTAGTCGGTGGTCGCGTAAACGAAACGGCGGTCCGGGGTTTCGATCAGGCCGTTCGGCGTCTGCAGCGTGTAGGGCCCTCCCGTGGCAGCACCCCCGCGCGCGCAGCCTTTGGGACCCGTGGCGCCAGTGAGGCACCCGCGATAAGTAATCGCGCCCGTTCCGCCAATCGCGAAGGTGTCGATCGTCCCGGCCCGCTCGGCCGCCGTGTAGAGGAACCTGCCGTTGGCGGAGATCAGCGGTGCCGTCACTTCGTCGAGCACGTTGTCGCCCTTGGGCACCTGGGTACAGATTTTCGCTCGCGGATTGCTGCTGACGCACTGCTTGAATTCCAGCGCGCCGGTGGCCGGAGTGCGGGCGAAGACCGCGACGCTCTGGTCGAGGGCGGCGGTCACATAGACGCGGCTTCCATCGGCACTGACTGCCACGCCGCTGGGTTCGTAGAGGCCGGATCCGTAGCCGTCGCGGGTGGCGCTTGGGATCAGCGAGCAGGCGCCGGTGCCGGCCGGGCCGGCGCCGCGGCTGCCGGACAGGCAATCCCCGTAGGTGAGGGCGCCGCTGCTCGGGTCGCGGGCGAACCGCGCCACGGTGGCGTCATGGAAATCGCCGCTGACCACATAGAGAGAGCGCCCGTCCGGGCTGATCGCCCCGGCGGTCGGTTTGGCTAGGGGCGAATCGCCAGCGTTGGCCTGGGCGCCTGGCACGTTCGTGCACTCCTGCAGAAAGCTGTCGCCGGTGAGGCAGGAGCCAAAGGCGATCCTCCCCGGCGCCGGGCCGAGGGCGAGCCGAGTGATCGCGTTGGTCTTATTGGCAATCGCATAGAGCGATTTACCCCCTTGGCCGGGCAAGAGCCCGACGACCCCGGCCAAGCCGGACTGGCTGTCTTCCGGGCGCGGACTCGGCACCGTCCTGCAGCCGCGCCGCGCCGCGACGACGCTGTTCCCCGTGACACAGCCGAGCACCTCGATCTGGATGCCCGACCGGTGGGGACGAGCCGGCGAGGCGGCAGGGACGAGGAGAAGAAAAGCGCAGATCGCTGCGAGTGCGGTGCGGAGCGCTGGCTTGGACATCGTCGTTACAACGGCTTCAGGCGCTTCTTTTCGACCTGGGCGAGCTTCGCTTTGAGGCGTTTGAATTCTTTCTCCTGCGTTGGCGTGCGTTTGTGGCCACTGTAGGCGAGGTTTTTCTTCTCCAGCGGGTCCGTCTTCAGGTCGTACATCTCCCACTGCGGCGGCACCGGGTTTTCGCTGGTGTCGTAGTACTTGGCGAGCTTCCAGCGCCCTTCGCGGATGCTGACGATGTGATTGGGCGGCTGTGGATAAGGCCCTTTCTTCTGGCCGGACTGGAAGTCGTCATAGGTGAAGACGACGTAATCCTGCGCCGATTTGTCCGAGTGCGGATTCAGCACCAGCTTCGAGTAGTCGACCCCCTGCCATTCGGCGCGGGCGCTTTTCGGCGCCGCCGCCAGGCTCGCCAGCGTCGGCAGGAAGTCGACGTGCGAGACCAGCGCTTCGGTCTGGGCCGGCTTCGGGAAGAGCTTCGGGTTTGAGTAGACGAGCGGCACCCGCGTCGCCTCCTCGTAGAAGTTGAAGTTCTTCTGGCGCAGGCCGCCGTGGGTCAGCCCCATCTCACCGTGGTCGGCCGTGCGCACGATCAGGGTGTTGTCGAAAAGGCCGGTCTCTTCGAGCTTGTCGAGGACATTGACCAGGTAACTGTCGGAAGAGCGCATCAGGTTGCCGTAGAAGTTCAGGTAGTTGCGCATCTGTTCCCTGTTTTTCGGCTTGCCGGTGAGGTTGAAGATTTTGAGGAACTGTTCCTGGACGCTGGGCTTGGTCGAGAGGTCTTCCCCGGATGTCTCCGGCGCGTGGATGTCGCCCTCCAGCCAGGACTGGTCATAGCCGGCTTCCTTGAAGGATTTGCTCGGGTAGAAGAGGACGTCGTGCGGGTTGACGACCGAGATCACCATGAAGAAGGGCTGCTGCTGGGCCGCGGTCGAGCTCAGGTACTGCAGGGCTCCCTCGGTGCCGTCCTGCACCGTGCCGACCTGGTTGATGAAGCGACCGTCGTTGTCGATGAAGCCGCCGCCCGCCTCGGGCACGCTCTGATTGGCGCCCGCGTCGGGCGGGTTCCAGCGCAGGAAGCCGTACTTTTCGAGATCCGAGGGCTGCGCGTCTTCTTTCACCGCCGGTTTCGAGCAGTGCCACTTGCCCTTGTAGACGACGTTGTAGCCGGCCGCCTTCATCACCGTGGCGAGGTTCTTCAGGTCCGTCGGCAGGCTCGCCTGCGGGTTTTCCGGCGGTTCCATGTCTTCCTCGAGCGTGTACTTGACCCCGTGCTGGGCGGGGAAGTAGCCGCTCATCAGGGTCGAGCGCGCCGGCGAGCACATGCAGGCGTTGGTGAAGGCGCGTTCGAAGCTGAGGCCGTGCTGGCGCAACCGCCGCATCCCCGGCAGGTTCTGGCGCAGCCAATTCTGCGGGAAGTGCTGGATCGCCCGCTCCTGGTCGGTGAGGAAGAGGACGATGTTCATCCCGGCGACGTCGTGGCGCTTGCCTTTGGCGGCGGCGAGCGCGCGCTCGACCCCGGCGCCCTGCGAGAGCAGCAGCGCCGAGGCGGCAGTGGCGCCCGTACCCAGCAGCTGCTTGCGGGTCAGGCCGTCATTGCGCTCGTCCGACTTGCTCATTTATTCCTCCGGAAGATGTCGACGGCGTTGCTGCCGAACGAGGTCGAGTAGAGATAGCGGCCGTCGGGGCTGAGCGCGATCGAGCTGACCCCGCGCAGCGCGCGGGCGCGCGTGCAGCCCTGAACCGAGCGCGGCGCGAGGCAGCCGGCGGGTCCCGGCACCTGATTCACCGTGCCCGACTTCTTGCCGCGTTCGAGCACGTCGATCGCGCCGGTGCCGAAGGCCGCCACGTAGACGTTGGCCCCGTTGGGCGAGATCGCCAGCCCCTCGGGCGCGACCAGCGCGCGGCCGAAGGAGCAGCCGGTGGCGCGCAGGTAGACGAGGCAGCCGAAGGTGCCTTTCTTCTGCGTGAGCTCACCACTGGAGCCGCGACCGAACGAGGTGACGCTGTTGCTGAAGAGCGAGGTCACGTAGACGTCGCCGCCACGGTTGAACGCGACCGCGTTGGCGCCGCTCAGTTGCACTCCGGTGGCGCAGCCGCTGAGCGCGCTGTTGACGACGCAGCCGCTGCCGTCGGTCGCCTGGGTGAGCGTCCCGGTCGACTGGTCGCGCGACAGCACCGCGACCGCGTTGGAGACGGCGCCGGCGACGTAGACGTTGGCGCCGTCGTTGCTGATCGCCATTCCCTCGGGAGCGCCGAGGGCGATCCCGGTCGTGCAGCCGGCGATCGCTTCGGCGATGCAGCCGGTGCTGTCGCCCGCCTGGGTCAGGGCGCCGCTGGCGCGATCGCGATCGAAGACGGCGACCGCGTTGCCGAAGAAGGAGCCGACGTAGACGTTGGTCCCGCTGGGGCTGACGATGACCACGTCCGGTCCGACCAGCGCCCGGCCGCCGGCACAGACCGGAACCGGCAGGCCGGAGGTGCAGCCGGCCGCGCCGGGCAGTTGGCTGAGCGCCCCGGTCGAGCTGTCGCGGTGAAAGACGCTGATCGTGTTGCTCCCCCGCGAGGTCGCGTAGACGTTGAGGCCGTCGGGGCTGACCGCGACCGAGTTGGGCCCGTCGAGCCCGACCGCGGTGGCACAACCGCCGCCTTTGGCGGCGACGCATCCCCCCGTTCCCGGCGACTGGGTCAGCGTGCCGCTGCGGGGGTCGCGCTTGAAGATCGCGATCGCGTCGCTTTTCGAGGAAGCGACGTAGACGTTCTTGCCGTCGGGGCTGACGGCGATCGCACGCGAGCCCATGAACGGGCCCGGCCCGGCAAGCGCCCGGGCGGTCCCGCAGCTGCCGCGATGAGCGGAGCGATCGACGAGGCAGCCGCGCGGCCCCGGCAGCTGCGACAGCGTGCCGCTCCGCGGTGGCGCTTGGGAATGGCTCTGCTGGGTCGAAGCGGCAAGGGCGCTCGCCGGCAGCACCAGCGCGACGAGGGTCGCCATGATGGCGGCCCCGCGCGTAGCGACCTGAAAGTGCCGGGTGAAGAAGCGCATCCCTTTCGCGAGCGTAGTCAGGCAGGCGGACAGCGCCGCCTAGTGCTTGCCCAGCTTCAGGTCGCCAAGCACCCCGATGCGAATGCCGAGCCACGGGTAGGTGGCGGTGTAGAAGGTGTTGTCCTGCGGCTGCAGGCCGACCGCCGAGAGCCAGAGCTGGTAGACGGGGGCGTTGGCGATGCCGCCGTGCAGCCGTCGCCAAACGCGGCCGTGGGCGCCGCTGCGGCCGGTCGGCGGCGCGGTGATCGTGTCGGTCCACTCGACCGCGTTGCCACCCTGGTCGAGGGTGCCCCACGGCGATGTGGTCTTGGCCTGGCCGACCGTCTCGAGGCTGCCCTGGTAGGCCTTGGCGTAGGTGGTCGCGTCCATCCCGAAGGGGTTGGCGCTGGCGCAGGTTTCGGCGCTGAAGGCGGAGGGACACCAGCTCGGGGCGGGCTGATTTTCGGCGTGGAAGTTCGCCAGCGGCTGGGTCGAGGCGTTGGTCACGTCGCCGGTGATCGGGTCGAGCGTGGTCGAGTGCGGTGCGGCTACCCCTTCGTCGCCGAATGCCCCTTCATTGGTCGGGTACTGCCAGTAGGAGTATTTGCCACCACCGCTCGGGTCGTAGTAGGCCGCCTTGATCCACTCGTTCTGGCTGGGGATGACGAAGCCGCGCTTGTGCGAGCGGGTCATCGCCCGCACCTTCATGTCGTACATCCCGCTCTCGGTCCGCCTCGAAAGGCGGACTCGGTAGGTGACATAGCTGAAGCCACCGTTGACACTGGCGTGCTTGGAGAGCAGCGTGCCGTTGTAGAGCGAGTTAGCGAAGCGGGCCGAGCGCAGGAAGTTTGCGAAGCCGTAGGGCTTGTCGGCCCATTCGGGCGAGGCAACCATGTAGTGGTGCCCCTTGGCGGCTTTCGCGAAGAAGTCGATCTGCCCGTACTTGGGCCATTCCGAGGAGCTCTCGTTGGTGCTGTAGAGCTTGTGCCGGTTGCGGCCCGCCGGGTCGGCCGTGTTGAGGAAGGCGACGTACTGGGCGACAGTGACCTCGAGCTGGCCGATGCCGTAGCGGTAGTTGACCCCGCCCACCTGCTGGCACGGAGGCTGTTTTTCAGCCGGGACGACTTCGGCGCAGGAAGCGTAGATCGCATCGGTAAAGGGAACGATGCCAACGGAGGGGTTCCCCGGGGCGCCGACTTTGACGGTCTTGAAGGTGAGGACGGAAGGCGCCGGCGCGGCCGCCGACATCGCCGGAGCGCCAAGCGCCCCCACCGCCAGAACGGTCAGCGCCAGGGCTAGGCGGTTTCGCAGGGTAATGAGTGCATCATGAGAGGTCGGCATTTTGTCCCCATCGACCGGGTACTCGAAATCTTGAGCGCAAAGACAAATACGAGCGAAAGGACCGCGGACGCAAATGGCCACCTCACTTGAAGGAACAGTCGCGCTGGTAACCGGCGCCAGCAGTGGCATCGGCGAGGCGACGGCGCGGGCGCTGGCGGCCCAGGGAGCCAAAGTCGCGGTCGCGGCGCGGCGCTTGGAACGGCTCGAGCGGCTCGCCGCCGAGATCGGCGGCGGCGGCCACACCGCCCTGGCGATCCAGTCCGACATCACCGACCAGGCGCAGGCGATCAACGCCGTCGACCGCACCGTCGATGAGCTCGGCCGTCTCGACATCGTCGTCAACAACGCCGGCCAGATGCTGCTGGGACCGATCGAGGACGCGCCCACGGAGGAGTGGGACCGGATGATCGACCTCAACCTCAAGGGGCTGATCAACACCACGCATGCCGCCCTCCCCCACCTTCTCGCCGCCGCCGAAGATTCGGAGCGGGGCTGCGCCGACCTGGTCAACATCAGCTCCGTCGCCGGCCGCATCGCCCGCGCCGGCTCGGGCGTCTACAACCTGACCAAGCACGGCGTCGGCGCCTTCAGCGAGTCCTTCCGCCAGGAGTTCGCCGACCGCAAGGTGAGGACGACGATCATCGAGCCCGGCGCCGTCGACACCGAGCTCACCGATCACATCCGCGACGGCGTCCGCGAGCAGGTGCGAGATCGCTTCGTCGACATGAAGACGCTCGAGGGCGCCGACATCGCCGACGCGATCGCCTACGCGGTGACCCGCCCCTGGCACGTCTCACTCAACGAGATTCTGATCCGCCCAACCGAGCAGAAGGGCTGAGCAACGTCAAGCAGTCCATGGCCTCGATCACGACGATCGGCGTCTACGGCTTCGACCGTGACTCGTTCCTCGAAGCGCTGACCGACGCTGGGATTGACCTCCTCCTCGACGTGCGCCAACGACGAGGCGTGCGGGGCAGTGAGTACGCCTGGGCGAACGCGCGTCGCCTGCAGACCGCGCTGGAAGAAACGGGCATCCGCTACACCCATATAAGGGAGCTGGCGCCAACCACCGAGCTGCGTCAGTTGCAGTACGAGGAGGACGCGAGGCTCGGGGAGGGCAAGCGCTCCCGGACGGTCCTGGCCCCCGAATACACCCGTCGCTACACCGAGGAGATCCTCGACCGCGCCGACCTCGGTTCGGTGGTGAAGTGGATCGGCGGAAGCTCAGCGGCGCTGCTCTGCGTCGAGCGCGACCCCGAGGCATGCCATCGCTCACTCATCGCGGCCCGCCTGGAGCGTGACTGCGGGTTCGAAGTCAATCACTTGCGGCCCTGACGCTCACGACACCGCTCAGAAGGGTGTGGACACGCGGCTGATCGCAAAGACTGGCTGGGTAAATTGAGCACAGGTAGGATCTCCGCGTGATGCGGGTGTGCTCATCGTGGCGATCATGATCGCCGCAGGTGTCTGCGAGCAGTTCGGCATTCCGTCCAGCGCGGAAAGGTGCCCCAATTGACCGAGGCGATCTTCGGATTGGTTGGCGTGGTCATCGGCGGGCTGCTCAATGGCGGGGTGTCGTGGCTATCTGATCGCGGCAAGTTGCGGCGTAACGCGCGGGTCGCCGCACGACTGGTGCTCTCAGAGATCCGCGAGAACGATTTTTCTCTCGGATGGGGCTTGGAGCGCAAGGAGGTTGAGCCGCTCGAACGAGTCGAATCGGCAGCCTGGGAGCAGTGGCGAGAAACATTCGCAGATGGGTTGAACGACTCAGAGTGGAGGGCCATCAACGACTACTACGTCGTCTTGATCGACGTCAGAAAAGCGGTGAGAGAAATGAACTCACCAGAGCTCCTTGACAAGGACCGCGAGCTCGTCAATGACGTCAAGCAAGACGGCAACCAAGCAAGGGAGGCAATGGAGACGTACTCGAAGCGTCATAAACGTGCCCCCAGGCGGTTGTCCCGTTCTGACTAGATACGCGGTCAGGCGAGTCTAATAATGCGGCACGGTCCGGCTTGACGAAGAGTCGCGGTAGCGAACGTAAACGACGCGGGAGCTAAATGTGTGTGTCTCGACCAGCTCGAGGTCAACTCTCTCCTCAAGAGCCGGGAAGAACGGCGTGCCGCCGCCCAGCACAACCGGGCTGATGAAGAGCCGGTACTCGTCGACGAGGCCCTGCTCAATGAAGCTGGCGGCGAGGCCGGCGCCACCGACCGCCAAGTCCTTTCCCGGTTGCTGTCTCAGCCTGGCGACTTCCTCCGCAACGCCATTCTTGGCGAGGACGGTGTTGCCCTCGACCTTCTCGAGCGTGCTCGAGAATACGACCTTCGGCATCGCTTGCCAGATGTGAGCGAACTCGCGCTCGACCTCGCTTGTCGATGGGTTCTCGTCGGCGGTCTCCCAGTAGGCCATTACCTCGTAGAGCCGCCGTCCGCAGAAGTGCGTGCCGATCTCTTCCGCCTGCCGATTGTGGAAGCGGTGCAGCTCCTCGTCGGGCGCTGACCAGTCGATCTCACCGCCCGGGCCGGCGACGAAACCGTCCAGCGACACCCCCATCGAGTAGATCACCTTGCGCATTGCGCCTATCTTGGTACACGATGCAGACACCCGTATTGCTCCGCGATCGTCCCCGGCAAGCCCAGATCGTGCTCGCCGTCATCGTGCCGTTCGCCTTCGGGGCCGTGGTCGGGGTCATGGTGGGAATCTCCGCCGGGGCCTTCTGGGCGCTGTCCGCACTTGCGGCCATTGGTGGTGTACTCGTCGGCTTCGAGCACGAGGACTGGCGCGACGGCGCCCGCCGCGGGATCCTGGGCGGCGCCCTGTTCGCCTCGGGCCTCCTGCTCGCCCACGCGATCGCCGGCACCGACGCGAAGGTCTCGCTCGGCAGCTTCCCGCCGCTGCTGATCGTGCTCGACGCGATCATCGGCATGCTCCTCGGAGCACTCGGCGGTCGCCTTTCGCAGGCCAGAAGATGACTCGCCGGGTCCTTCGGTTGACGATTGTCTCGACCGCGGGCTCTGCCATGATTCCTTCATGGAGCAGCGCCACGTCAAGCTCAGCGGCGATGTAGAGGGTTCCTACGTAATCGAGGAAGCCCTAGCCGACGGCAGGTTCGTGGTCGCGCCAGAGTGGCCGTCGAAAGAGACCTCTGCGGAGGCGATCCTGGAGCGTGCGGGAGCCAAACGCCTTTCGCCCGAGGAATTCGACAAACACTTTGGCCAGCTGCCCACCGACGGCGAGGGCTAGATGGCAACACAACCCCCGGGACCGGCCTTTGAGGTTCACGTCGATGAGCGGGCGCTTGCCGACGATCTAGCCCGTGCAAGCGATGCCGCGAAAGCAGCCATCGAACCGATGGTCCAGCACCTCAGGACAGATGGAGCACCAGCGGCGTGGCTTAAGCGATGCGACGCCGAGGCTCGTGATGGGACGCGGCTTCCGGGCTGCGTGAAGCTCTACGTTCCGCAGCCGGCCGGTCAATGGGGGGCGGTGTTTCTCGGCGGTACCGTCGATGGAAGCCTGACTCTGTTCTTGCTTGCGGTCGGGGAGCGCCATCCCGGTGCGGCATGGCGCCTAAGCGTCTACGAGATAGCCCACCGGCGACTGCATCGCCGCGACTCTTAGGTCAGCTCGGCCGAAGGAGCCGTCTAACTGGGAGACAGCCCTTCTAGGCGGGCGTCATCAGTGCCACCGGGACCGTGAGGCCGGCCGAACGGCGGAGCGTGGCGATGCGGCGGCCGGGCTGAACCGCCGGGCGGATCTCCCCGACGTGATCGCCGAGCTCAGCGACCGTCGCGTCCAGATCGGGGGCGACGAAGGCGAGGCCCCAGAAGAACGCGGGCCGGTCCCCTCCGGCCCGCTCGGTCGCCTCGGCGGGCTCCTGCACGACCTCGAGAATGGTCGGGCCAAGGCGGAAGAACGCCTGTCGCGGGGCGCCGGCCGGAGTGGGCTCCTCGCGGATGCGGCGCAGATCGAGGCCTGCACCCTCCAGCGCCGCGACGGTCCGGTCGAGGGCGGGCGTGATCGCAACGACGTGATCGAGTGCGGTGATGCCATTGGGGTGTGTCGCGCCCTCACCTGGCGGCTTGCGGTCCGACCGCGTCGTCGCCAGCCCGTCCAGCTCAGTGCCCTCCAGGCCGCGCAGCGACCAGCCGGCCAGTCCCTTGCCGGCGTCCGGGCCGGCGAGCCGGATCCGCAGGTCGCCGACGACGCAGGTATCGCCGTCAAGCTCGAAGCCGAGCGCCGACCAGGCGCCGGGCTCGTCGGCGACGGTCAGCTCGTCGACCGTTAGCGCCTCGCTCACGTGGCCAGCGCTTCCCGGGCGAAATCGCGCAGGACCGCGGCGTGATTGCACTCCGGATCGCGGGCGCCGTAGAGCAGCGTCACCGAATCGGCGTCCCGCACCGCCTCGAGCAGACGCTCGAGCGCCGGGTTCGACTCCAGCTCGGCCCGGTAGCGAGCGGAGAACTCCTCGAAGCGCTCCGGCTCGTGCCCGAACCAGGTGCGCAGCTCGGGCGTCGGCGCGACCTCCTTCAGCCAGAGGTCGAGCGCGGCGCCCTCCTTGCTCACCCCGCGCGGCCACAGCCGATCGACCAGGACCCGCAGGCCGTCCTCGCCGGCGGGCGGCTCGTAGATCCGCTTGATCGTGAGCATGTGCGCAGGTTACGCCGCGCCCTCGGGGAAGGCCTCCGGCTCGCCGGGGGAATCGGCGGCGAACAGCGGGAAGCGCGAGGCGAAGGGCACCCCGAGCAACGAGACAACGGCCATCGAGAGAAAGGCGGCCAACGGGTCGTCGACAAGGACCTGGACGATCAGCGCCACCACCAGTCCACCGAGATTGCCTGCCATCCAGACGATCGCGCCCGCCGTCCCCGCCGCCGGACCGGCGAGGCGCTCGGCCGCGGTGAGGATGACTGGCAGCGCGGGCAGCAGGACGAAGCCCATCACCGCGATCACGACGGCGCGGGTGCCAAGCATCGAGACCACCCCGAGAGCGGCGCAGCCTAGGGCGCTGGTCAGGACGGCGGCCTGCATGAAGGCGCGCTCGGCACCGCGGCGGGCGAGCAGCGGCGGCAATAGCGCGATGCCGATCAGCCCGACGACGACCATCCCGACCAACAGCAGCCCGGCACTCTGTTCGGAGACACCGGAGGGCTCGAGCAGCGTCTGCAGCCAGGTGGCGAGGGCGACGAAGACCCCGAAGCCGACGAAAACCAGGCCGCAGATCGTTCGCATCGGCGGCAACGCCCACAGCGCCCGGGCGGCGCCACCCTCGATCGCCGCGCTCTCCTCGCTTTCGAGGCCGGGGCGGCGCAGGGCGAGGACGAGAGCGAGGGCAGCGAGGACCGCAAACGCCGCCTGGAGCACCAGCAGTCGCTCGATATGCCCGTGCGCGCCGACGGTCGGCCCGAGGACCAAGGCAAGGAGCATGCCGGCGAAGCTGCCGCCCGAGGCGACGGCGATACCGGTCGGACGCTGCTCGACGGGCAGGTAGTCACCGGAGACCTTGCCGATCGCGCTGAGTACGACCGGCTGGGCGACGGCGACGGCGATCTGCCCCGCCATCGCCCAGGCGAAGCTCGGTCCGGCCAATCGCAGCAGGCCGCCGGCCGCCATCAACACCGCGCCGCCCGTCAGCGCCGGCCTGAAGTGGTTGTCGAGCAGCCGGCCGGCCGGGATCGCCAGGACCACGTAGAGCAGCGGGAAGATCTCTGCCAGCCAGCCGATAGCCGAGGTCGAGACCCCGTAGTAGTGCGCCGAGCCGGTGTCGACCGGCGCGTAGGTGAGCCAGAGCAGCTGCGTGCCGGCACAGACGAAAGCAAAGGCGACAATCACGCTCCAGCCGCGGGATCTTGGCCTGGTCACCGTGGGCGGGATCGTACGGGAGAGACGATCCGTCCCCTTGCCTTGATCGGCGGCCGCCGGGCGGCTATGGTCGAAAAGGTCGGAATGCAGGAAGAAGAGACACAGAGTCGCGGACGGATGCACTGGGAGGACGGGGTCGTCTACGCCCTCGTCCTCGCCGGGATCTACCTCCTGGTCGGCGTCCTCTTCTTCTACGCGGGCAAGGAGAAGATCATCGACGGACACGGCGCCCCGCCGCCGATCGCCAAGCAGTTCAGCGGCACCTTCCTCGACACGATCCCCGGCATCGACGCCGCCTGGACGATCCTCGGCATTCTCGAGTCGCTGATTTTCATCCTCGTCGTCGTCAGCCTGATCCGGCTCGAGTTCATGCCCGACCGGCGCAAGTCCTTCCTGCTCTGCGCCCTCGGCCTGGCGATCTTCACCTTCTCGATCCTGGCGATGGGACAGAACGTGGTCGGCGAAAACTCCGGCGTCGCCGAGCTCTTCATCTACGCGGCCGCGGCCGGCGTCCTGATGGGACTGGTCCTGCTGATGCCGCCGTACCGGCCGGCCGACTGGCTCAGCGGACGGGGAAGGTAGAAACACGTCCACTCGCACGGTCGATCCAACGTGTGATCGAGGGGCTCGACCCAGCGTGAAGTGAGCTGAGCTATGCCCGACGACGAGAAACAGATCCGCACGTTGATAGAGAGCTGGGCCGAGGCGGCCCACAGCGGCGACATGGCAGGCGTCCTCGCCGACCACACCGATGACATCGTGATGTTCGACGTGCCGCCGCCCAGCGATGGCGTTCGTGGCATCGACGACTACCGCAATACGTGGCCGGCCTTTTTCGAGTGGCAGGCCAAAGGCGCCAGCTTCGAAATCGTCTCCTTGGACGTCACCGCCGGTCAGGATGTCGCTTATGCCCACGCCCTACTGCGCTGCGGAACGCCTGAGGATCTGGCCGATCGCCCCGAGAACCGCCTGCGACTGACACTCGGACTGCGCAAGGAGCAAGGGCGCTGGGTCGTCGCCCACGAGCACCACTCCTTCCCCGACGCCAGTGACTAAGACGATCACACGAGCGGTCGTCACCAGCTCGAAGCTGGATCCAGCCGCGGCTGCCGCCGCCTGAGGTGCGAGCTTAGGGATCCCAACACCGGGTACCCGGGCTAGTCCCCCCAACCAGAAAGAGGCTAGATGGCCGATTTGAACGAGCGCGACGCAAAGCTGGTCCAGTACCTCAACGAGGCGTATGGCAAGGAGAAGGAGCTGGAGACCGCCCTCGAGGTCCACATCGCGATGACCACGAAGGCGCCCTACAAGAAACGCCTCAAACAACACCTCAAAGAGACCAAAGGTCACGCCAAGCAGCTCGAGCGCCGGATCAAGAAGCTCGGTGGCGGCGGCCATGCGGTGCAGAGCGTTGTCGCCAAGGCAACGGCGGTGGCAAAGGGTCCCCTGCACATGATCCGCGGCAGCGGCGAGCAGGAGAAGATGCTGAAGAACGCCAAGACCGAGTACTTCAACGAGCACGAGGAGATCTCCACCTACCTCGCGATCGAGACCTTCGCCAAGAAGGTCAATGACAAAGAGACCGCAAAACTCGCGCGCGACATCCGCCGCGAGGAGGAACGGATGGCGAAATTCCTCGAGGGCCAGATCAAGTCACTCGCCAATGCGGTCGCGATCGAGGACGTGCCGGGAGCACAACGCCGGGCACCGTCCAAATCCAAAAAAGCCGCTCCGCGTAAACGGAAAGCCACGGCGACCAGGCCGCGGAAAGCGGCGAAACGCAAAGGCCGTTAGATCGCTGGGCCGACGGCGCCTCGACGCCGTCGGCCACCGCCGCTGAGGTACGCCTGGTCAGCGTTCTATGACTAATTCCCAAGCGCCCGCTTGAGGAAATCGACCTGTTCCTGCTTGCGCATGATCTGGTGCTCGAGCATGTGCTCGAGGGCCTCTGAGCGACCCTCCCTTCCGGTCGGCTCGATCGCCTTTTGAAGCGCCTCGATCACTTCTTCCTCGCAGCTGACGAGCCAGGCGATCGCGTCCGCTGCCTCGGCCTCGAAGCGGAGGGCGGCGACCTCGGTCGTCGGCTTGCCTTCAAAGGAGACGATCTTCTCGATCAGCTGCCTCGCCCCGCTCAGCTCGTCGTCGCCGAATTCGGTCAGCTTCACCCCCAGCGACTGCGCCTGGAGCCCCCGCAGGCTCGAGGCGACGATCGAGTACTGCAGGGCGGAGCGGTATTGCTGAGCCAGCGCCGCATTGAGGCGCGTGATCGCCTCTGCCTGATCGAGCGTCTCTTCCGATGACATCTCAGCTCCCCTCCGTGTCGCCGTTCTTGCGCGCCTGCTTGGCGGCCGAAGCCGCGCCTTTCAGCCGCTCTGCCTCCTGCTGCGCGCGGAGAGTCGCCTCTTTCGTTGCGATGCTCGCCTCCTTCGCCTCGAGCGTCTTCAGCTTTGCGACCTTGTCGCGTTTGGCGTTGGCGCGCTTTGTCTTCGCCGCGGCTTTCGCCGCTTTTTGCTTGCGCACGGTCGTCGAGTTGGCTGCCTTCGCCTCGCGCTTACGCTTGCGCTCCTCGGCCTCGCGCCGTTTCTCCTCAGCCTTCTGCCTGGCTTCGGCCTCAGCCTCGGCGGTCTCCTTCGCCGCCTGCTCAACCCGGCGGGCTGCCTCGTGCTGGCGCAGCTCGGCCTCGTCTCGCAACTCAGCGGCGCGTTCGCGTTCCCTCGTCGCCAGCGAGACCTGCCGGCCCTGCCGAGCGAGGTCTTCGTCGCGCAGAAGGGTGCCGATGACACTGCGCACAACGGCCTCGGTTCGGTCAAGCGCGTGCTTTGCCGACGAGCCCGAGCCGCCGGCCACCCCAAGCGCGACGTCGAACGGGGCCCTTGCCAGTTTCACCGATCGGTCGAGGATCGTCTTCGGAACGGTATGCATCGCCATCAGCTCTTCTCCCTGGGGTCGATTGCGGCGGCCGCTTCTTCGGCGTGGCGCGCGGCGCGCTTCAGGTCGTCGGCCGCATTGACCTCTTCGCCCTGCCCACCTAGCGCTTGGCGCTTTGTGGCCTCGGCCCGGGCTTCCTCCGCGTGGCGCTCGCGCTCCGCGGCATTGACCTCGACCTCCGCGCCACGCTCAGCCTCTCGTCGTTGCTCGGCGAGCTTGCGCTCCGCCTGCTCCTCGGCGGTCATCTCAGTGGCCTCCAGCTCAACCTGGCGCCGCTCAGCCTCCGTCTCGGCCTTCTCCCGCTCGAGCTCGGCCTCACGCTCTTTCTGGGCGGCCCTGGCAGCGAGCCGCGCCGCGTCCTCCTCGGCCTCGCCCTGCGCCTGCTGCAGCCGGCCCTCTCGCTGTAGGTCCTCACGGCCCAGCGTCGCGCCGGCAAGCTCCTTCGCGCGCCCGGTCAACTTGCCGAGCATGCCGCCAGCGGTTTCCTCTCGCTCACTCATCACTGCCCTTCGTTTGGGGTTCGTCGGTCCCCCCTCGTACCCCCGATCGGCGCTGAGCCAACCAGTAGGCCCGACCTTGGAACGGGCGGAGCCGCGTCGGCCGACCTAGAGGAGCTGTTCGAGCCTGTTGCCGCTGACCACAGATTGCGGCTGTTCGGCGGCCACGTCCGAGCCCGGAAGAGCCTGCTCGTCGCGGCGCTTGATCAGCAGCCATTGCGGCTTCTCGCCGGGACGGGTGCGCTGCAGGGCGAAGCCGCCACGAAGCTTCTCGCCGTGCAGGACGAAGACGGCGTGTCCACGTTCGAGCGCCTCCGGCCAGGCCACGCGACCACCCTGCTCGTAGGTGCCGCGGTCCCAGACGATCACGCCGCCTTTCTCGGTCGGTCCCTCGAAGCTGTTGTGGGAGATCGAGTGGTCATCGACCTGCACTGCGAAGCGCTTCACGGCAGGGTCCATTGAGGGGCCCTTCGGCACTGCCCAAGAGCGCATCACGCCATCGACCTCAAGGCGCAGGTCGAAGTGGTGGGCGGTGGCGGCGTGCTCCTGAACGACGAAAGCGCCGGCGCTGACCCCGCGGATCGCGAACTGCTCGTGGCCTTCGACCTTGACCGGTTCGGTCTTCACGTCGTCGACCTGAGCCGCGGCGGGGCCCTCGCGCAGGAATGCCACCAGCTCATCGACCGCCGCCTCGGGGCCCTCGGCGTGGACGAGCACCTCGCCGTCCTCGCCGTTGCGAACCCAGCCCATCGCGCCGAGCTCATGCGCCCGCGTCCGCGTCGCTTCGCGGTAGCCGATGCCCTGCACCTTCCCGCGCACGACCACGCGTACCGCGGCCAGGCTTGCCTTCGTCGAGGGCATCGAGCCGAGGTTAACTCCGATCGCCGCCTTGGCGTGACCGGAAGGTGTGTCGCGCCGCCCGTAGAACCCCCCGGCATGCGACCCAAACTGACCTTCGCCAACGTGATCTCGTGCCTCGCCCTGTTCGTCGCCCTCGGCGGCCTTGCCGTGGCCGCGGGGTTGCCCAAGAACAGTGTCGGGACCAAGCAACTGAAGAAGAACGCGGTGACAGCCGTCAAGATCAAGCAGGGTGCGATAGGCGCCTCCAAGATTCAGGAAAGCGCCGTCGGCGCGACGAAGATCCAAGACGGCGCCATCTCCGCCGCAAAGATTCAGGGTCGCGCCATCACCGGGGCGCAGATCGCCGATGGCTCGCTGACCGGCACTCAGGTGAACGCCTCGACCCTCGGAATCGTTCCCAGCGCCGAGAGGGCCAACCGGGCCGATTCGCTGCCGCCGCCGGAAGCCTGGCACCTGGTCGGCGCACCGGGAGAGCCTCAGTTCAAAAATGGATGGGAAGACTTCGAACCGGCATCGCTGCTGGAACCGGTCGCCTTTTTCAAGGACCATGAAGGGATCGTCCACCTCAAGGGCCGGGCCACGAGGTCAACCCCTGGCAGCAATTTCATCTTTGCTCTGCCGCCGGGATTTCGGCCCGCCACGAACAAGGTGCTAATCCAGGCCGTTTCCTGCGAATGCAGCAGCGGCCCGGTGGGCGAGCTCGACATCAACGGGACGAAGCCGGCCGAAGAATTCAATTCGGGCGCGCTCTACGGCCCCAACGCCACCACGGTCGGCCTCGACGGCGTCACCTTCCGCGCCGAATCCTGAGCGGAGGTCTCACCGCCGCCGCAGGCGGAAGTGAAAGACAGCCGGCGTGCGGTCGGCGTTGCCGGCCCGGTCGACGGCAACGACGCGGAACGTATGTGCCCCGGCGTGCACCACGTAGGCGCGCGGTGAGCTGCAGATACGGAACGGGCTGCCGTCGATGCGGCAGCGGAAGCGCGAGCCGGCCTCACTGGATCCGAAGCGGAAGGAGACGCGGCGGCTGCCGGTCCTGGTGATCAGCAGCTTGCGCGGGTGAGCGCCGAGCAGGGTCCGCGGCGGCTTGGTGTCCGGGCGCGGTTTCGGCGGCGGCGGCGATTCGATCAGCGGCGGCGCCGGGATCTCGGGTGGCGGCAGGTTGAAGTTGTCCTGCGCGGCTTCGATTACCGTCTCGCATTCGATCGGTGTCGGGTCGCCGAATTCGGCGAAGTCGACGATCGCGATGTCCGTGTCGGCACCGCAATCGATCAGAGCGTCGGGGTCGGAGGCGTTGGCGAGGATCAGGTCTTCGCCCGCTCCCGACCGGTAGGTGTCGGGGTCGTCGTGGCCGAGCAGTTGGTTGGGGCCGCTGTCGCCGTAGAAGGTGTCGGGCAAACCGCTGCCCTCCAGATCCTCGATGCCGTGCAGCGCGTCGAGCGTGCCGCCGGCGCAGCTCGGCACTCCCGTCGAGGCGTTGGGGTGCCCCGCCTGGCCAAGGGCGAGGTTGGCGCCGACCCCTTCGTCGAACTTCGCCCAAGAGGCATTGTCGCGCCCATTCCCGCCTTCGATCGTGTCGCCTTCGCAAATCGTGTTGGAGAGGAAGAGGTCGTTGCCGTCTTCCCCGAACAGCACGTCCTGGCCTTCGTTGCCGGTGGCCACATCGTCTCCGCCGCGGCCGTGCAGCATGTCGTCGCCAGGCCCGTCGACGAGGATGTCGTCGCTTTCGTTGCCCGAGAAGATTTCGTCGTCACCGGCCCCGCCGAGCATCATCAGCGAGCTCGTCGCCGGCATCCCTTCGGCGTGGAGGTCATCGCCACCGTCGAGCCCGGCGACCAGAAGCGAGTCGAGCGGCGCAGGCAGGGTGCAAACGCCGGTGGCATTGGCGTTTTGCAGCACGCAGCCGGACGCCGGCGAAGGGGTCTGGAAAGTGGTGCCGGTCAGGTGGAAGGTCACCGTCTGCCCCGAGGCACCGCTGGTGGGATCGACCGTGACTTTGTCGTCCCCGTTGCCGCCGAGCAGATAGAGCTCGGTGTAGCCGCCCGCACCTTCGGTCATCGAGCCGATGGTCACCGCGCTCGCTTCGTGCGTCACGACGGGACCGTTGCCCGCGGTCGACTCGCAATCCGGGGCGGGTATCCCGCCGACGCAGTCGTCGCCTTCGGCGCCCCCGTCGAGCTTCGTCGCGCCACTGCCGGCGATCAGCACGTCACCGCCACCGCCACCGAAGATTTCCTGGGTCGCCGAAGCCCCGACGATGTAGTCGGAAAAGGGGCTGCCGACGATCCGCTCGAAATCGGCGCCATCGACTTTGTCGACCCCGCCACCGTTCGGCGCACCCCCGTTGTCGCCGTTTTCTTCTTCCGGCGCCGCGGTCAGGTCGAGGTAGACGCCCCGGCCGGCGCCGAATGCGGGAAAGCCAGAGTGCTGGCCGGAGAAGTCGGGGTAGCCTGTCCGATTGCCGAAGCCGGGCGTAACCCCGGTCGAGTAGCTGAGTGTGTCGACGTCGGTCGGCGGGCCGGAGTCGCGGGGGTGGTCGATCGTCGCGTCGCCGCGGATGTAGTCGTTGCCTTGTTCGCCGTCCAGGGTGTCAGCGCCGAAGCCGCCGATCAGCAGGTCGTCGCCGGGTCCGCCGCGCAGGAGGTCGTCGCCGGGGCCGCCGAAGAGCTTGTCGTTGCCTTCTCCGCCGAGCAGTTTGTCGTTGCCGCGCTCGCCGAAGACGATGTCGTCGCCGGGGCCGCCTTCGAAGGTCTGGCTGCCGACGCCAAGCCGGCAGCCGGACGGGCAGGAGGAGATAGCGGCCGCGATCGGCCCGGGCACGATCGTGTCGTTGCCACCGCCGCCGCTGACCGAGGCAACGCCGGCCGGGACGACGATCGTGTCGGCGCAGGGCGTGCCTTCGATCGTGTCGCCGACGCGCTCCGGGCCTTCGGCGCAGCTCGGCGGCCCGGCGGGGCTCGGCGACGCTCCCGCCTGCGACGGCGCGAGCACGAGAACTGCCAGTAGGAGGGCGGCGACGGTCAAGGTCAGGCGACGCATTACTTCCTCATACCCCTTTGCGGTCATCCGATGCGGTGTGGCTCCGAGCCAAAGCGGGAATGCCCGGGCCGAGCGCCTCGTCTACGCCGCGCGAAGCACTTCGACAACCGGTCCAGCGGACACGTGCTCGATCCGCCGGGCAGCCGCACGCGCCACTTTCGGGCCGCGCTCGCGCCAGACGATGTGCAGCGCCATGTCGATCGCCGAGGTCACTCCGCCGGCGGTGAGCACGTCGCCGTCGTCGACCACCCGGGCCTCGGGGTGCACTTCGGCGCCCGCCACCGCCAGATCCTCGATCGCGGCTCGGTGGGTGACTGCGGGTCGGCCGCGGAGCATCCCGCTCGCCGCCAGCAGCATCGCGCCCGTGCAGACGCCCGCCACCACGCTCCCGGCCGCGTGCCGCTCCGCGATCGCCGCCGGCATCGTGCCGCGCTGGACTTCCCCCCAGGCGCCTTGAGGCGCTTTCGAGATCCAGCTGCCGCCCGGTACGACCAGCAACTCCGGGGCCGGCCCGAGGAATCGCGAGGGGGTCAGCGAGAGACCGTGAGCGGTGCGGACGATCGGCGCCAGATCCAGGGTCACCAGCTCGACCGCGAAGCCGGCGGCCGCGAGGATCTCGAAGGGCGCGATTGCGTCGAGCTCGTCGGCACCGTCGTAGATGAGGATCTGAACCTGCTCCATATAACGAAGATGACAGCGGGCCGGTAATACCGCCAGTGGCAGGAAAGACACTGTCCGCTAGAATCCTGCCAATGCCTGCGCACCAAGTCGTAGCCGTGGTTCTGGAGGGCGTCAGGGTGCTCGACCTCGCCGCTCCAGCGCACTTCTTCGGACACCTCGGCCCGCCCCGATACGACTTCGCCCTCGCCGCGGTCGAGCCCGGCGCGGTGCGCGGCTCGAGCGGGTTCGACATCGCCGTCGAGCACGGCATCGATGCCATCGAGGGGGCGGACACGGTCGTCGTCCCCGGCTATGGCCCAACCGATCAAGCCCCTCCCGAGGCGCTGCTCGACGCTCTGCGCGCGGCCGCCGCCAACAGAGCCCGCGTGATGTCGATCTGCACCGGCGCCTTCGCCCTTGCCCACGCCGGGCTGCTCGACGCGCGCCGTGCGACGACCCACTGGGCCGACGCCGAGGCGCTCGCTGCCGAGTTCCCCACCATTGAGGTGGACCCGAACGTCCTCTTCGTCGACGAAGGCGACGTGCTGACCAGCGCCGGCGTGGCGGCCGGCCTCGACCTCTGCCTCCACGTCGTCCGCAGCGATCACGGCGCCGAGGTGGCCTCCGCGTTCGCGCGGCGAACGGTGATCGCGCCCCACCGCGACGGCGGCCAGGCCCAGTTCATTGACCTCCCCGTTCCGGCACTCGCCGGGCGCAACACCGACCTCGCCCCCACCCGCGCCTGGGCGCTGGAGCGACTGGACCAGCCGCTCGACGTGGCGACGCTCGCCGGGCACGCGCTGGTCTCGCCCCGCACCTTCGCCCGCCACTTCCGCGCCGAAACCGGCACCACACCGCACCGCTGGCTCCTGCACCAGCGCGTCCTGCAGGCCCGGCGCCTGCTCGAGCGCTCCGACGCATCGGTCGAGGAGGTCGCGACAAGCTGCGGCTTCGGCAGCGCCGCCTCCCTGCGGGCCCACTTCAAGAGTCAGACCGGGACCAGCCCGGTCGCCTATCGCCGAGCCTTCGGCTAGGTCAGGCGCCGCACGCCCGAAGACTTCACGAGTGATGCTTTTTCTTGTGCTTCCTCACGCAGACCGTGTGGCCATGCCGTTTGACCTGCTTAAAGGCCTTCTTACAGCGGGGTTTCGGCTTCGGCTTGGGCGTCGGCACCGGCGGCACCGAGACGACGGGCGCCGAGACGACGGGAAGATGGGGAACAACGACACGCGAGACCGGTTTGCTCAGCTTTGCGTTGATGCCGGTGATCGTGCCCGGGGCAGAGACGCCGACGAGAGTCGCACTTCCGAAGCTGGTGGCTTCGTTGTAGTAGCGCGTTTCGTAGCCGAGGACTTCCGGCCAGAATCCGACAACCCAGGAGCCCGACGCGACCCCAATGATCGTGTAGTTGCCAGATGGGTCAGTAGACGCACAGCCGCCAAACGCGCTCAGCGTTTCCGCGCAGACTTCAACGTCTTTGATACCTGCGCCCGTGACGGCATCGGTGACCCGCCCCGCGATCTTGCCGCCTTCCTCCAGTTCCGCGTCAACGCCTGAGACCGTACCCCCGCTCGTCACCACCACCTCATCGGCGTCTTCGAAAGAGGCCGCGCCATCGAAGTACTGCGTGAGGTAGCCGAGGTACGGGGCCCAAAATTCGACTACGTAGTGACCATCCGGGAGACCGACGATGGCGTATTTGCCATCGGGTCCGGTCGTGTCGCAGGCTTCGACTTCACCGTAGGCACAGACTTCGACTCCTTCGATGCTGGTGACGGAGTTGGTGACTTCTCCTTTGATTTCGCCCGTCGCCGCCGCCGCGGTCCCAGCCATCGCAAACAGCGCGACAACCGCCGCTACCACCACGCAATACAAGCTAATCCCCGGACGAGAAATCACCGTCACCTTCCCCCTTCAGATCGATTGAAGTCGCGCACTCTACAAGTCTTGTGCGGTTCAATCAAGAACCGTACGAATTGGCTTCCCGAACTGGCGGTTGACCTCAGATGTCCAGCGAGCCCGGGCGAAGGACCTTTGGGTCGTGCCCAGGAATGACGCTGGCGCCACTGTCGCGCAGGGCGCGGAGGCGTTCGGCGGAGCGGCGCTGCTCGGCGTGGTCGTCAGCGAAAGACGGGAAGCGATGGTCGTCGAGGCCAGCGGCAAAGTGGGTGACATCGGCACCGATGATCAGGTCCTCGCCGATGCGGACCGACTGATGGCCCGGGGTGTGGCCGGGCGTGACCAGCAGCTCGATCGAGCCGTCGCCGAGGAGATCGTGGTCGCCGTCGACGAGGATCACCTCGCGCTCGTCGTCGATGTAGTCGCGCGGGTAGAAGAAGTTCCGCTCGATCGCAGCCCGGTCGCCCCCGGCCTCCCATTCGCGGCGCTGGACGACGATCGGGATGCTCGAGGGCAGCAGCGAGAGGCCGCCCGCGTGGTCGTAGTGCAGGTGGGTGAGGACGATCTTGGTGATCGTGGCCGGGTCGACCTGCTCGGCCACGGGCCGGTCGAGCTCGAGCGCGAAGAGGCTCATCGTCGGCGAGCCGCCGTAGTGCGCAGGGCCGTCGGCGCAAGCGCCGGGGTGCAGGCCGGTGTCGATCAGGATCCGCTCGGTCTCGGTCTCGACGACGTAGGCCGGGACCGGGAAGCGGATGCGCTCCTCCGGATCGGAGCCCTGGCGCCAAATCGCCGCGGAGCCGCTGACCCAGCCGGCGTCCAGCGCCTCGACCTTCACCGCGAATGGTCCAACGGGTTGGCGGAGACGAGCTTGGTGAAGCCGAGGCGGTGGAGCAGGGCGGCGCGGGATTGCGGCCGGATCTTCGCCTGACGCGCGGTGTCCGCCAAGAGCAGATCGCTCGAGCCCTCGCGCGGCCATTTCGCCACCACGTCCGAGACGCTTGCGGTGGGAAGCAGCTCAACCCGCCGGCCGACGACGTCGACCATGACCCCTTTGCTGAGCAGAACCGCCTCCGGCCCATAGCGCTCCGGGACGCTGATGTTGAGGTGCAGCGAGATCGCCTCGGCGACGGTGCGGGCGCGGTCCGCCGGGGCCTGGTGGTCGCAGAGCAGGGTGTGCGCCGCCCGCGCCCCCTCGACCGCGAAGCAAGCGGCGCTCGGATCGCGACCGTCGTGCGCCTCGGTCAGCCCGAGGTCGTGCAGGACGCAGGCCAGGTAAAGCAGCTCCTCGTCGTGGTCGACGCGATCGCGCCGGGCGACGAGCGCGGCGAAGGCCCAAGTGCGCAGGCAGTGGCCGTAGAGCGGCGGCTTCGAAAGCTCGCGCACGCGCTCCTCGGCCTCACGGGCCAGAGCTGTATCCGGAGGACTCGGAAGGCTCAGTGGGTCGGCGTCGCGAATGATCCGGCGGCGCACGGCGGCGGGAAGCCGCGAGAGCTGGGCCAACACTCCTTGGCGCAGCAACTCCGCCTGGTCGGCGCGGCCGAGGCGGCCGTCCGTCCGCTGCGCCCATGCCCAACTCCCGAGATCGCTCATGCCTGATTGCTACCAACGGCGCCGAGGCAACAACCGTAGCTTGTCCGAATACGAGGGATATCTGTCCTTGCGGACAGCAGCCCGTACCTGCAAGATGTCCCTGTGCCAGCTCCTACCCGCCAGGTGGTGCTCGTCGCCTTCGACGGCGTGCAACTGCTCGACGTCATCGGCCCGTCCGACGTGCTCGACGCCGCCACCCGCCTGCTCGGCGGCAACGGCGGCTACCGGATGATCGTCGCGACCCCCGATGGCCAGCCCGTTCGCGGCTCTGGGGCACTGCGCCTCGACGCGGACATCGCGCTCGGCAACGTCCGCCGCCGCGGCGTCGACACGGTAATCGTCGGCGGCGCCCTGGCGATCGACGACGTCCTCGGCGACCCGCGGCTGACGCCGGCACTGCGGCGCATAGCCGCCGGCACCCGCCGAACCTGCTCGGTCTGCGCCGGCGCCTTCCTGCTCGCCGAGGCCGGCCTGCTCGACGGCAAGTCGGCGACGACCCACTGGGCCTTCTGCGAGGAGCTCGCCCGCCGCCACCCCGGCGTCCGCGTCGAGCCCGACCGAATCTTCGTCCGCGACGGGCGGGTTTCGACCTCGGCCGGGATGACCGCCGGCATGGACCTCGCCCTCGCCCTGGTCGAGGAGGACCACGGGCCCGAGGTGGCGCGAACCGTCGCCCGCTGGACCGTGATGTTCCTCCAACGCCCCGGCGGACAGTCCCAGTTCTCCGAGCGCCTGGCGCTGCCCGCGGGCGTCGCCCCGCCGATCCGCCGAATCCTCGACCGCATCGCCGCCGATCCGGCCGGAGACCACCGCCTCCCCCGGCTAGCCCAGCAGGCGTCACTCTCCGAGCGCCACCTGCGCCGCCTCTTCTCCGAGCAGACCGGAACGACCCCGGCCCGCTTCACCGAACGCGTCCGCGTCGAGGCGGCCCGCGACCTGCTCGAGGACAGCGCCACCCCGGTCGACGCCATCGCCGCCCATTGCGGCTTCGGCAGCACGGAGACCATGCGTCGAGCTTTCTTGCGAGTTCTAGGCGTAGGCCCGGCCGAGTATCGCGGCCGGTTCCGCTCGAGCGTGACGCCCACCACGGCCGACGTTTGAGGTCGCACTCGGCGACCTCAAAGCCGCAAATGCGGGCCGTGAAGCGAGCCTGCCCTCGCAATGGCTTGGGCAGGACTTGGCGTTCGTCAGCCCCGCCAAGTCCCGCCCCGAAACATCAGCGGTTCTTAAGCAGCAACAGCGACGGAACCACGGTTGGGCATGGTCGGATCGTCATTCTCTCGCTCTCCCCCTTTAAGAATAGTTCCTTTGATTAAAGGGAAAAGATTAAAGCAATTAGCCCATTCTGATTGTTGACCAGCTAACTTTTCAAGCCACAAACCTGATACCGATCTACGGAACTTCAAGTACCAAGACGGCTTCCGAGAGGAGTAGCGACGTGGCGGCAAGCAAGAAAGCCCGACCTAAGACAGCACGTGGGAGGGGCAGGAAACACCAGCGGGAGGCAGCGAGCCAATCCGTAGACCAGCGCGTCATCAAAGCGATGGGACATCCGCTACGCGTGGAGATCCTCGCGATCCTCAACGACCGAATGGCTAGCCCCAACGAACTCTCAAAGGAGCTCGAGGAAGGTCTCAGCCAGGTGAGCTACCACATCAAAGTCCTCAAGGACTTCGAGATGATCGAGATGGTCAAGACCGAGCCGCGTCGCGGGGCGATCGAGCACTACTACCGAGCCAGCACCAAAGTCTTCATCCCCGTATGGGTGATGAAGCTGATGCCCAAATCGGCACAGCGTCACATGTTCAGCGATGTCCTCGCCGACGTCGAGCAGGACGTAGGCACATCGCTCGAAACCGGCACCTTCGACAAACGGCCCGACTGGGTTGTCGGTCGAGACCCGAGAATCCTCGATGGCGAGGCCCGCGAAGACGCCGAGGAACTAGCCGCCGAGTTCTTCGAACGATATGAGCAACTCGAGGTCGAATCCGATCGGCGACGCCAAAACGGCGAAGGCGACGGAGAGTCGATCCCGACAACCGCCGTCATGCTTGTCTTCGGATCAGCCGAGGGGAAGAAACTGAAGTCATCGCGGGGGAAGCGCAAGAAGCGCTAGCGGCAATCGCACCCACATTGAGGCGTTGGGGGCGGGGTCCACGCCTCCCCCGCCTGCCCGGCGCTTCACATGGCCGGCTACCGTTCATTCGTGGCGCCGGCTCGCAACCGAGTAACGCCGATGGGCGAGATCGAGGCGATCCCCCTGCGGGGCGCCTGGACCGGCAACCGCGGCATCCTTCATCGCAACAGGGAGATCGTCCGCTTCCACGCGAGCGACGACCTTTGGATCACCTGCGCCCTGGAGTTCCGAGGCCGCTGGCGCGAGCAGTGGCAGCCCCACCACTACACATTCCTCTTCTTCCACGACGAGGCCGTCTCCCTTGCGGCGGGACACCGCCCGTGCGCTGAGTGCAGGCGCGACAGCTACAACGCCTATCGCGCCGCCTGGGCCGAGGGACTGGGAGTCGAAGTGCCGTCGGCGAAGCAGATCAACCAGCAGTTGCACGGCGAGCGGATCGTGCGCGGCAGCCACCGCCGGCGCCTCCACCGGCTGCCATGGGCCCAACTGCCCGACGGCGCATTTGTCCTCGTAGATGAGGTCCCCGCCGTGGTTGTCGGCGATCACCTCAGCGACTGGGTCCATGACGGATATCGCGGCCGGCGACCCCGGCCCGCGCGGGGCACGGCCACCGTGATCACGCCGCCCTCGAGCGTCGCCGCTCTCCGCGCTGGCTACCTAGTGCAGATCGACGACGACGCGCGCAGCTAGTCCACGGCGTCAATCGCCAAAGACGCCTCCGCTGCCTATCTACCCGCACCGAGAGCGTCGTCTTACTGGCAGGCCACGCCAAAGTCGTGCTCAGCCCACGGCAGGCTTCGCGCACGTACCTTCAGGCCGAAGCTTGGCTCCACCAAAAAGGAATCTTTGCCCCGTAAGGGCCTCCTCCTTTTTCCCTGGCAACGAGACCGATAGAGAGCCTGACCATTTGCGCAGAGGACATGATCGGAAATATCCCACGCCATAAAACGGAGCAGGCGGCGACACCGTCGCCGCAGTTAGCGTCTTATCAACCTTAAGACTAGAGGATCCACCCCTTGCGATCGCCAGACGAGCGATATCCATGTTCTGCTTTTGTTCAAGTGAAATAACGCTGAACTCTGCTCCAACGCCGGGAAGGCTTCCTGCGTTCAGATTAGCGCCAAATCCGAATGCGGCAAGGGCTGAAATTGCACCCTCTCCACTCCGAAAATCTACTAGATCGCGACCGATAGGGGCCACCGCCCGCAGGAGAGGACGAACTTGCCCCGCGTGGCCTGGTGCGCGCTTCGACACAGAGTTACCTCCAGATCGACGCTCGCAGATTTCACGCTGTGTCGGTCCAACACTCCCCGTGGTGCGATTTCTGACTACGTCAGTGAAGCCTTCCTCACCATGAAAGTGGATCTCTCCAACAAAAGCGCCGAGTTGATCTACCACCTTCCGCGGGACCACGCTGCATCCGGGTAACGTGCCAGAAGAGCTCCTAACACGAACGCGACCTGAAGATTCAAATCTCACTGAGACCATGCCAAGGTGTCCGAACTTTGCGGTTATGCCATCGCCATCCATACTGGCCCTGGTCGATATATATACAGCCGCGGTGTGCGCGCGCGACGCTACTAGCGTCGCTCCGCCGTTCCGGCCAGTGACGATCAGGTTGTAGCCATTACTACCTTGCGAGGAGAATCTCCATCTCCTGCTTCGCGCCTCGGACCTCGCCTCGCTCTGCGTGTTCCACGGCTGATAGTGGCTTGACAACTCCAACCGTGACGTTCTCTGAGCTACGGAAGCTGAAGCCGCGATGCCACAGCAAATTACGACCGCTGCTGCTGCGGCAGTTGCAGCGCCGATACATAGCGATCCCAGTGTCTCCCGTTCTTTCAATTTTATCGGACTAATCATAGACTCTCGCTGCAATCTCCTCAAGCGGCACTTCCTGCCACTTCTTTCTCGCCCGCCGCAACTTCATTTGTTGATTCCGTGGTAATGAGGCTACCCACCGCAATGCCACACTCTTCGACCGCGCCACCATATTGCAATTCCACAGGAAAACCGGCATGATTGCCTACCCAATCGCGGTACCGACGATGACAGGTCCGGCCCCATGTCGGATGCCTTTCGAATGCACCGGCGGCACGAGAAAAAGCCGAATTAACTACTGAGTGTATTCTCGCGACCGCGACAGACCGAGGGACACCGCTATTAGCAATTCTTTTGATCTGAGTTCGGGTCCTCCGAAAAATTCGTGTTAGATGCTTGCTGTCTCTTATCCTTGTGTCTGTTTTGCGACTGGACAGCCCTTCGAGATCAAACTGGTTGCACGGGTCTGCCATGGAATAGTCGTACGCATTTGCAGATCCACCCAGCACGGGATCAGGTGAAATAAATCGTCCCAGCGCCGGCACATAGCCCCTAACCCCCATCTGAATCACACCCGATGGAAGTTCCGTTCGCCGTTGCTTACCGCCAAGCCAACCGTAGCGCCCGGGGCTCCCTGATTTCGGATTACCGAACTCGTCGAATTCAGATTTGGCTGTCGGTTCTTTGGCCGTTGGGCTGAGGCTTGCCGTGGCGACAACGTCACCGTGTAGGCCGGTGAGCTGAAGACTCGTTTCTCCGGTGCTCTGCTGGATCGCGGCGAGTTCGCCCCCGATGCCACCGATGTTGCGGCTCCAGGTGGAACCGCGTTCGGTCCATGCGGGCGAATCTGAGCTGCCGGCGTAGTGGAAGACTTCGGTGCCTTCTTTGGATCCGGTCTGGACGACCTGGCGCACTCTTCCCGTGGCGTCGAGCTGATAGCTATTCGTGATGCCGCCCTGGGACTGGCTGGCGATCATTTCGTTTGAGTAGAAGCTGCTCGTCAGGGTGCTGCCGCCCGCGTAGGCTCCCGGCAGGCTGGTGATCCGCCCGAAGTTATCGTAGGAGATGCCTTCTCCGATCAGGCGATCGGCGGCGTCGTATTTGTAGCTTTGGGTGGTTCCGCCTGATTCGGAGCAGGCGCCGCCGACCGCGGGAGCACGTGTGGTCAGGCTCGTCCGGTTGGAGTCGTTGTCAAAGGCATAGACGCGAGTCGTGCAGGCTCCTCCAGACGGGGTGTCGTGGACCAACGTCAGCCTGCCAACTTTGTCGTAGGAGTATTCCTGGCTTGAGGTCAGGCTTTTCTGCGAGAGGATCTGGCCGTAGATCGAGCGTTCGGCACTTTCTTCCAGCCAGGTGCATTTTTCTGAGCAGCTGGTCTTCGTGTAGGTGAGCTTGGTCGACTGGCCTGCTTCGTCGTAGGTCGTTTTGGCGACCAGGCCGTCGGGCAGGCCGCGTTCGGTCATCGCGCCGTCGGCGTTATAGCCGGCCGTAAAGAGCCCGGCGGCGGAGTCTTCCATCGCCACCAGCGCGCCGGAGTCTTCGTCATAGCCATAGGTCTGGGTGCCCTTGCCGTCGCTCGATTTGACCGGGCGGCCGAGGAGGTCGTAGGTCACTTCTGAGGTCACGGCGTCGGCGTCGGTGTATTTGACCGGGCGGCCGAGTTTGTCGTAGCCGGTCACGATCGCCTGGCTGTCGAAGGCAGCACTTGGAACCCACTTCTGGATCTGGTTGTGTCCCGGGTCGGTGACGAAGACGTTGCCTTTGCCGTTCAGGGCGAGGCCGACCGGATCGCTGAAGCTGAACTGGCCAGGTCCGGGTTCGCTTTCTCCGAAGCGAGCGATGAAACTCCCGCTTGAGCTCAGCTTCTGGATCCTCGAGTTGCCCTGGTCGGCGACCAGCACGCTGCCGGAGGAGTCGGTCTCGATCGCGTCGGGGTGTTTGAATTCCCCGTTGCCCACCCCTTCTTTGCCGAACGTTCCAACGAGGGAGAGGGCCGAGCTCCAGTGCTGGATGCGGTTGTTGCCGGAGTCCGCCACCCAGACCGAGGAGTCGGGGGCAACGGCGATGGCGCTCGGTTCTTTGAACTGACCGCTGCCGCTGCCGGGACCGCCGAATTTAGCGAGCAGTTCGCCTTTGGGGCTGAACTTCTCGACCCGGCCATTGCCCTTCTCCACGACATAGATGTTGCCGCCCGACGAGGAGGCGATGCCCACCGGTTCTTTCATCTGGCCTTCGAGGCTCCCGGCCGTGCCTGCCTGGCAGACGTTGCCGGAGGCCGCGGTGCAGAGGTTCTTTTCGACCTGGGTGCCGCCGCTTTCGACCTTGGTTTTGTTGACGTTGGTACCGAAGGTAGCGACGAATTCGCCGGCTTCGTTGAACTCCTCAATCCGGGTGTTGCCGGTGTCGGTGACCCAGGAGTTGCCGCTGGAGTCAACCGCGATCCCAGAAGGAGCTTTCAGCATGCCCCCGGTCGAGCCGAGGGAGCCGAATGCTTTGGGCGATCCCCCGCCTTCGGTGAATTGCTCGATCCGGTTGTTGGCCTTGTCGACGACCAAGAGGTTGCCTTTGGCGTCGACCGCGATGTCGGCGGGGTGGTTGAACTGCCCAGCGGCTGTGCCGACTTCGCCGAAGGCGGAGGCATAGCCGAAGCCGGCACCGCATTCGCTGCCTTCGCAGGTCAATTTCTGTTCGACCGGCAGCCCGGTGTATTTGTCGTAGACGGTCTGGGAGGGCGGCAGCTGCGTTCCCCCGCCGATTTGCCTGCTTGTTATCGGCCTTCCTGCTTCGTCGTAGGCCTTGATCGTTTTACGAGTCTTTCCTGCTTCTTCTTTGCCTCCCGGGCTTTCGATGACTTCCGTTGGCTCATTCAAGTCGTTGTATTTGGCGTAGCGGGTGACCACGAGTTCCGGTTGCCCTTCGGTTCCTGGCTGGCTCGCCGGCAGGGTCTTGCAGGGAAGGCCCGCGTAGGCGGCACTATTGCCGCAAGAGCTGTCTTGGGCGTTGGCTTCCTTGCTGTAGTAGATCGTCTTGGTCGTGTGCGCATCGCCGCCTTCTGGTTTGGCGGGCAGGCTGCTTTCGACCGGTAGTCCCGTTTTTTCGTCATAGGCGATCCGGGTCTTCAGTTGGAGTCCAACTGCGGCGGAGTCGGCGATCGTTTCCGTGGGCTTTCGCAATTTCCAGTCGTAGTGGGTTTCGGTGATCCTCAGTTCGAGGATTTCTCCGGTGAGAGTCCTGGCGCTGGTGCTTTCGGTTGTCGGCAGGTGCGGCCAGGGCACGTCTTTGGGCGGTTCCGGTGCGCCCTGGTCGTACTGGATGACCGTGCCGGCCCGCGCTTGGATAGTCGCGCCAGATCCAAGCCGCACTTTGTGCACCGGCCCCAGCGATTCGAGCATCTCGGTTCCATCGGCCGAGTAGATCGATTGACTCTCGAGCTGGTGCGAGCGCACAATCGATTCTTTGCCCGCGGCAAGCGCCAGGAGCCGGTTTTGAGGCGAGAGCGTGCGAATCACGTTTCCGTGCCGGTCTGTTTCGCTGGTGGCAAGCGACAGCCCGCTCACCCCAGGCACCTGAGGAGACACCGTGTTGACCGCATAGCCGTCGGGGTCCATGTAGGTGACGGTCGCCTTTGAGTAATCGCTCGGTGGTCCGCTCGGCACTTCGGTCGGTGGGAATATCGCCGTGGCGTTGACCGGGAAGTCGCTTTGCCCCCATTCGGCCACTGCTTTCGGGCTCAGGTCGTAGGGCGCTTCGCTGCCGCTCAGCGGCACGCCGTAGATGACGCTGGTCGTTGCTTTGGACGGGCTTGCGAGCAGGCTGGCGCGGCTTACGCTCTTTAGCTTCGTCCAGGCGGATGAGTAGTAGTCAAATTCCCAAGGTTCCTGGCCCGGCGGGGTCACCTTGGTTAGGAGTGCACCTTCTCCATATTTGTAACCTGATTCGAAATCGTAGCTATATTTCTCTTCCAGGCTTGGCGCGATCCGCGGGTCCCACTCTGCGATTAGTTCGCCATCAGCGAAGGTGTTGGGGCTGTAGGCATATTCAGCGACAGTCTGTCCTTTGCCCGAGCCGCTCGCGCCGTAGTAGGAGATCGATGCAAGGCGCATGTCGGTGCCAAGCCCAGAAGAAGTGTGGGTCCAAGTCGAAAGTGGCAGATAGTTGAAGGCAAGCGTGTGGCAGCCGGCGGTTTTCAAGGCGTAGTTGGGTTGTTCGGCGGAGTCGTTGCAGGTGATGCCCGACAGGGAGGGCGCGATGATCATCTTCAGCCGCAGATCAGAGCCGGTTCCGTCGTAGACCATGCGAGCCGAAGTTGGCGTTGCCTGGAAGGAGACGGTGCTCACCTTGTATTCGGTCGGGCCGGCCTGAGTGAAGACCGTATGGGTGCCATTGGGATCAATGAGAACGAATTCTTCGCCGGACTTGGTCAGTTTGAGTTCTTTGGCTTCTTCAGGGGCAACGTAGCTTTCGCCGACCTTGTCAAACGACAGCCCGCTGCCGTCGCCGGTGAGCACTTCGACCCAGTTGGCTTCCGGTATTTCGGCTTCGGCTTCCCATTTTTCGCATTCTTTTTTACCTTCTTCTTCCCAGCAGTCTTCTTCGAAATACGGCGGTATTTTGTTTTGATGCTGTACCACTACTTCCTGCCAGGCTTCGCCTTCGTATTCCTGTTCGACCGGGGCCGATGGCGCCCAGCCCTTGCCGAGCACACCTGGCCATCCGCCGAGTTTCGCGCTGTTATAGACCCGCGTGAATTCGAGGTTTGCTTCGGTCCCAGGCACCGGAATTGACACGTCTGTCCTGCTGAGCGTGTACTTGCCGGTGATTAGATCGAGGCTGACCGGGCCTATCGTTTCCCTGGCGTCGGTCGGAGCTTCCTGACCACTATAGGAGACGCTGACCGGCTCGCTGGCTCCGGCGGCTTTGACTCCGCCGTCAAATACGGCGCGAAACTTGATGCCGTATTCCAGCTGCACGGCATATTTGTATTCGTAGTGGTCCATATTGAAGAACACCGGCGATGTTTCTCCCGGTTTTTCTTCAACGTGAATTGGCCAGCTCACCGGATTGCCGTTGGCGTCGATGACGTCTTCGGCGGGAATCGTCCTGAATTCATTCCAGTTTTTAAGCTTTGCCTGGAACGTCACGCCCGAGACGCCTCCGCCTTCGGGAGCGCTGCCCCAAGCAGCCTGCAGAGTGAAGTACCCCGAGCTTCCGGCCGGGAATTCGCTCGAAGTGAAGTTACTTCCAGCGGAAATGTGCCCTTCTTCGGGCGAGGTTAGTTTGCTTTTGCTGCCCGCTTCGACCTGGGGGTAGATGGCGGGATTGAATACGTACTTAGCGGGCGTCGGGTCGGCGAGCCCGGCGCCGTTGATGGCTGCGACGACAAACGTGTGCCAGCCTTCGCTGAGATGTTCTGGCAGCGGGCCGCAGGCTTTTTTCGGGACTTCTCCTTCGTCTAGCGAGCACTTAAAGGTCGAGCCCGACTGGTCTGAGCTGAAGGTGATCGGTGGCGTTTGCCCAACGGTGTAGGTGGGCATCGGGGAGGTGATCGTCGTCTCCGGCGGATCGAGGGTGGTGAAGGATTTATCTGACCCGTTGGCAGTTCCCGCGGCGTTGGTGGCGATGACCCGGTAGTGGTAGGTGGCGCCTTCTTTGAGGCCCCAGATCGCTCTGCTGACCGCGACGGCGCTGGTCCCCGAGCCGACCGATTCAAGGCCAATCGGGACTTTGATGCCGTAAGAGGTGGTTGGGCCGTATTCGAACTGGTAGGTCGTCGATGAGCCATTGGGGTTGACGCTGGCTTTCAGCGTCGCTTCGGTGCCGTTGACGCCAGTGGCGGCTTCGGTGGTGAGGCTCGGCAGTTTCGGGGTTTTGAAGGTTTTGTCTTCGCCTTTGACCGTGGCCGCTTCGTTGATCGCCGCGACGCGGTAGTGGTAGGTCGTATTGGGCGTTAGACCGCTGAGCGCCTCACTGACTGCGACTTCGGTTTTGCCGGAGCCGATCGCTTTGGGGCTGGCGGGGGCGACTTTGCCGTAGGAGGTCGTCGTGCCGTATTCGAATTGGTAGCTGGTTGCTGTGCTGTTGGGGTTGATCCCGGCGTTCAGCGTGGCTTCTGTTTCTCCGACAGTGGTGGCGCTTTTGGCGACGACGGTGGCAGGCGTGCTGTAGATGACGCTGAGATAGGGACGCGTGCCTGTTTCGGTCGTCGCGCTGCTATTGAAGGAGACCCAGCTGTCGGTGCACGACGGCGGCGCGCACCCTTCCTCGTTCTTGAGCTTGACGAGGAGGCCCTGGTTGGTCGTTTTCCCCGAGACCCAGCCTTCGACCAGTGGCGCCAGGCCTTTGCTGAAGTTCCACCAGCCTTCGAGTTTGCTTCGTTCACTGGCGAGGATTTCGACTCCTTCGGCACTGAAGTCGCCGCCCGCCGCCGTCCAGGACTGGGTGGCGTCGAATTTGAACCAGCTGACGTTTTTGTCCCAGCTCTTCGTCGCCCGGCGGAGTTCGATGCCGCTGATGTGAAGCGGTTCCCAGGGGGCGAAGAGGCCGACTGTGGCTTCGCTGACGTGGGCGTTTGAGGGGATCGAGGAGGTGTCGAACTTCAGTAGCGAGCGTTCTCGTTCGGAGGTCTGTTCTTTGGTGGCGGGCATGTATTGGGCCCTGAGGCGGGGGGCGCCACCCGAGCCACAGCCGTTGTAGGTGGTTGTGGTCCCGTAGAGGCCGTAGTAGCAGTCGAGGCTCGGGCTGGGCACGGTGGCGCTCGGGTCCAGATACACCGGCCAAACTCTGGTCGGACTGGTGAGCCAGTCGCGGTCGGCGATGACCTTCAGTAGCCAGCCGCCTTCGCTGCCCGGTTCGAGCTCGTAGTGGATCTCACTGTGAACGTCGCTCGATTCCGCAGGGGCGGGAGTCGCGCTGTCCCACATGAACGGCGCCGGCAATACGGCGACGACCTGACCATTCTCATCGCGGAACTCGACCGCGCCTTCTTCAGACAGGGCTGGATGCAAGCCGGCCGAAGCATTGAGGGCGAACTGGAAGCTGGACGGTTGGTCCGGGCCGGCGATTTCAATGCTCTCCTTGATGCCGTTGGGCATGCTCGCGTAAGCGATCGCCGCACCGCCCGACAACCCGTAGTTTGCTTCCTGATCCTCGAGTTGAGCGGGTTGAGAGGAGTTGCCGAGCAGTTCCGTGGAGATCCACTGGTCCCCTATGGAAAGCCGCATCGGCCCGTCTCCCAGGCGACCGGGCAGACTGGCCTCGAAGCGATTGGGGCCGTTGGTGACCCCACCCCCCGCCTCTTCCAGTCCTTCGCCGATCGGCTTCCACTCGCCTTCGGCGTCGCGGTAGTTGACCGGGGACTCGAAGATGCGAGCTTCCAGTTCGCCGTCGGGCAGGCGGAAGGTCTGGGAGTCCTGCGTCCGCTCGGACTGGATTTCAGGGCCGGGTTCTTCGGCTGGAGGTGAACTCAACGCGGGATCAACCTGAGACGCGGTGTCCTGTTCAGCCCAGGCGATTCCAGAGCTCAGGGCCAGCAATGCCGCCGCCGCCAAAGCCAACAGCCTCATCCCCCGCAATGGACTCCCCTTTGTCGCAATTCACCTCACGCGAAATAGGCGCCAGAGGTGACGATTGATGTTGGTCTAGGTACGACAGGGGTTTTCTATCGCTCCATGCGGACATTTGCAAGGGCTTTTTTGAGTAATTGCTCTGCAGTTTTTAGCTAGGTGGATTTGATTTCACTATAAAATTGGCTCTATAACGGCGATGTGCTTCGACTAAAGCAACGCAAGCTGGCTTTTTGCCTCTGCGGGGTCAGCCCTTTTCCCGACTTCCACGCCCTCCAGCTCCAGGAGCGTCCGCTTGCGCTCCAAGCCGCCGAAGAAGCCGGTGAGCGAGCCGTCGGCGCCGATCACCCGGTGGCAGGGAACCATCACCGGGATCGGGTTGCGTCCGATCGCTGTCCCGACAACGCGGGGGCGCTTGTAGGGCTCTAGGTCCGCGTCATAGAGGGCCTCGTCTATCTGCGCCGCAATCTCGCCGTAGGTCGTCGTCTTCCCATAGGGGATCTCGAGCAGCCGGCGCCAGACCGCGCGCTGCAACGGGGTGCCGTGGAGGTCGAGGTCCAGCTCGAAGGAGCGGCGCTCGGCCGCGAAGTAGGCCTTGAGTTGGTCGGTCGCCTCCGGCAAGGGTCGCCGCGCCGACTCCGGGAGCCGCGGGACGTGCCCGTCGAAGTGAATGCTGGCGATGCCCTTCGGGCCGGCAACCACCGTCAGTGGCCCAATCGGGCTCTCGCAAATTGTCCAACCAGGAGAAAGACTCATCTACGTAGCTAAACGGCCGGCCCGGTCGAAACGTGAGAAGGGCGCGTACTTGATCTGCCGAAGACCTACAGTGGCCCCATGGCCGGCGCCACCTATGACCGCATCGGGCCCGGATACGGCAAGCATCGCCGCGGCGACCCGCGGATCGCGGCGCGGATCGAGCAGGCACTGGGGGACGCGCGCACCGTCGTCAACGTAGGAGCTGGTGCCGGCTCCTACGAGCCAAGCAACCGCGAGGTGACGGCGGTCGAGCCCTCCGCCGAGATGATCTCCCAGCGGCCCGCCGGCGCGGCGCCAGCGGCGCAGGCAAGCGCCGAATCGCTGCCCTTCGACGACGACTCCTTTGACGCGGCGATGGCAGTGCTGACCGCCCATCACTGGGCCGACCTGAACGCCGGCATCAACGAGATCCTGCGGGTGACGCGGCAGCGCGTGGTGATGGTGGCATTCGATCCCGAGGCGCTGGAGAACCTCTGGATCACCGCTGACTACTTCCCGGCGATGCTCGAGCTCAAGCGGCCGTCCGGAGCTGGCAGCCGCGAGCTGGCGGCGCTGCTTCCCGCCACGACGACCTCCCCCCTCCCCGTGCCACACGACTGTCAAGACCACTTCTTCGCCGCCCTCTGGGCGAGGCCCGAGCTGCTCTTCGACGACGACATCGTGCTACCGATGTGGGTCTGGCAGGGCATCTCGGAGGAGGCGAAACAGACGGGCAGGAAGCGCCTGGCCGCCGATCTCGAGAGCGGCGCCTGGGAGCGGCGCTATGGACACCTGCGCCAGGAGGCCGAACTGGACGTCGGACTGAGGCTGGTCGTCTCCGAGCTCACCCCGGCCGCTTAGACTCGCCGCACCCCATGATCACCGCGTCGATCCTCTCCAACTTCTGGGGCAACCTCGAAGAGAACCACGAGCAGGCGGTCTTCCTCGTCTTCGTCGGGTTCCTCGGCTCCTTCGCCTTCATCCGCATGAGCACGCGGATCATCCGCAGCGAAAGCGTCTCCTGGTGGCCGGGCAACATCGAAAGCGACAGCGGCGTCCACGTCCACCACCTTGTCTTCGGGATCGTGACGATGATGGCCGCCGGCACGCTCGGCTTCGTCAGCGACGGTCGCGCCCCCTACACCGAGATCTGCGCGCTCTTCTTCGGCATCGGCGTCGGCCTGACGATCGATGAGTACGCGCTCTGGGTCCACCTCGAGGACGTCTACTGGGAGAAAGAGGGGCGCAGCTCGATCGACGCCACCGTGATCGCCGCCGCGATGATGATGCTGATCGTGCTCGGGGTCAGCCCGGTGGTGATCGACTCCAGCTCGACCAGCGCGCTGATCAGCAGCATCTTGCTCACCATCATCGCCTTCGCCTGCGTGGCGATCTGCTTCGCCAAGGGACGCATCCTGCACGGCACGATCGGCATCTTCGTCGCGCCGATCGCCTTCTACGGCGCCGGGCGCATCGGTAAGCCGAGCTCGGCCTGGGCTCGCTATCGCTACGGCGAGCGGCGGCCGAAGAAGCAGGCCAAGGCCGCAGACCGCTTCCCCCCTGACCGCCGCACCGAACGCTTCAAGGAAGCGTTCCGCGACATCGTCGGCGGCAAACCAAGCGAGGGGTTGGCGGCGGTGGGAGACGAGGCGATAGCGGCAACCCGGGAGGCAGGAGAAGAAGTGCGGGAACAGGCCGAACGGCTTTCTCAGGCGGCCACGCCGGCCCGCAAGGACAAAACGGGCGACGACTAGCCCAGCGCACGACGCTCCGCCTCCGTGCACACTGTCGCAATGAGTGAGATGCCGGTCCTGATCACGATTCCGATCAGTCACTACTGCGAGAAGGCTCGCTGGGCTCTCGACCGGGCAGGTGTCACGTACCAAGAGAAGGCACACCTCCAGTTGCTTCACTGGATTCCCGTCGCTCGCGCCGGTGGAAAGAAAACCGCGCCCGTGCTCGTCTGGGGTGATCGGGTCTTCGCCGACTCGGCGGACATCGTCGAGGAGGCGAGCGCAAAGGCGCCGCCGGGTCACGGCCTATTCCCCGATGACCCTGCCGCGGCGGCGGAGGTCCGGGAGCTGCAGCGTGACTTCGACCAGTGCCTGGGACCGGAGGGACGCAGGTGGATGTATTACGCCCTGCGCGGGCGTCGCGACATTGCGATCGCCTACGGGTGCACGGGGGTGCCGGCCTGGCAGCGGCGCGCCCTGCCGTTGGCCTACCCGGTGGTCGCGCGGATCATCGACCGCTACCTCGAGGTCACGCCAACCACCGCAGCCCGATCCGAGGCGGAGGCACGTGCGGCCTTCGACGCTGTCGCCGAGCGCTTGGGCGACGGACACCCATATCTCTGCGGCGAGCGCTTCAGCGCTGCCGACCTGACCTTTGCCGCGCTGGCGGCATCAATGCTGATGCCGCCCGAGTACGGCGTGCCGCTCCCTCAGCCCGAGGAGTTGCCGACGCCGATGGCCGCGACCGTCCGCGAGCTGCGTGCGCACCCGGCCGGTGCGCACGCGCTGAAGATGTTCCGCGAGGAGCGACACCGCTAAGCCACCTTCGCTTCCTCGGTCAGCAGCTATGCCCTGCCATTTGCGCAATCAGATCGGGTATCTCGCTGTGGCTGTCGACGACGAACTCTGCCTCGCCCTCGCCCTCCGATCCGGGGTCATCGTGCAGCCCCCGATAGCGGACTGTCCTCATCCCGACACCCTTCGCCCCGGCGATGTCGGTGCGAAGCAGGTCGCCGACGTGCACTGTCTCGTTGGGCTGGACGCCGAGCGCGGCGAGGGCTGCTTCGAAGATATGCGGCGAGGGCTTGTAGTGACCCACCTCGTCGGAGAAGGCCCAGCCGGAGAAGTGCTCGAGCAGACCCTCGCGGTCGAGAAAGTCGCGGAGGAGCTCGCCGCCGGTGAAACCCACGTCGCAGACGATTCCGAGGCGGATCTCACGTTCGCTCAGCATCGCCAGGCAGGAGCGGATGTCCGGCGAGAGATCGAGGCTCGCCCCCCGGCCGGCGCTCAGGAACGCCTCAGCCACCATCTCCTCCGCTGCGCCCTCGATTCCGAGGGCGCGAACGAGCATTTCCGCTCCCTCGCGAGGATGGAAATGTGTCCCCGCCGACCAGGACCGGTGATAGCTCGATACAACCCCTTCGAGGCTCACCGCCAAGAGCTCCGCCTCGACCTCGATATCGCAGGCCTCACATGCAGAGGCGACCGCTCGCCGCCGCGCCTCGGCCATCGTGCCCGGCGGCTCGCAGGCGATCGTGTTCCAGAAGTCAAACGTCACCGCTTTGACCGGTTGAGTCACGTCGCTGGACGCTACAGAGCGCGAGCGGCGATCGAACCAGGTTGCGGCGAGCCGCACGTACATCGACTCCTACTGCGATCATGCGGCCGTGCGCCGCCGCTCCATCCTCATCGCCGGGGTCTCCTTCGCAATCTCCCTGGGAATCGCGACGTCGGCCGCCGCGGCGCCGTCTACTCCGGCTGACGTCCAGCGCGGCCTCGAACAGCTCGTCGCAGCGCCGAGCGGCCCGCCGGGGGCGATCGCGACGATGTATCGCAACGGCAAACTCACCGTGCTGCGCGCAGGTCGGGCTGACATCAGGCACAAGGGAGCGCCGAAGGCGACCGATCACATGCGGATCGCCAGCGTGGCGAAGGCCTTCAACGGAGCCGTCGCGCTCAACCTCATCGGCGCTGACAAATTCGGCCTCGACGACACGATCGGACAGCGGTTTGCCGGGATGCCGACGGCGTGGAAAACGGTGACGGTGCGGCAAATGCTCAACCACACCAGCGGCCTCCCCGACTACACGCAGTCCAAAGGCTTCGCCAAGCAGGCGGAAAAGGATCCGCGCGGCTACGTCTCGCCCCGGGAAATCATCGCCTGGGTCAGCCACGATCCACTCGAGTTCGCCCCCGGCTCCAAATACGAGTACTCGAACACCGACAACATCGTGGTCGGACTACTCGCCACGATGGTAACTCGCGAGCCCTACGCCGAGGTGCTCAAGCAAATCGTCTTCGACCCGGCGAAGCTGAGTCAGACCTCGTTCCCGACCAAGGTCGCCCTGCCCGCGCCGTTCATCCACGGCTACCTGGTCAGCCCCGGCGAGAAGCCGGAGGACGCCTCCACCCTGCTCAGCCCGAGCGGTGCCTGGGCCTCCGGCGCGGTCGTCTCCACGCCAAAGGACCTCAACACCTTCATCCGCTCCTACCTCGGGCTCAAGTTCTTCGATCGCGCCCAGCAGATCCAACAGATGCAGTTCGTCCCCGGTGGGAAATCGAGCCCGCTCGGCCCGGGCAAGAACTCAGCCGGCCTGGCCCTCTTCCGCTACCAAACCAAATGCGGCACCGTTTACGGCCACACCGGCAACTTCCCTGGCTACGTCCAGTGGGCTGCCGCCACCGCCGACGGCAGCCGCGCCGTGACGACCTCGCTCAACATCCCGGCGCCGAGCGGAAAGCTCCTCGCCCAGCTGCGCAACCTGCAGACCACAGCGGTCTGCGCCCTGCTCGGCAAGTAGCACTCGACGGCGGCGCTCAGCGGCGGCGCGGGTCCATCGCGCGGGAGATCACCACGCGCTGAATCTCGTTGGTGCCCTCGTAGATCTGGGTGATCTTGGCGTCGCGCATCATTCGCTCGACTGGGTACTCCTTGACGTAGCCGTAGCCGCCGAGGACCTGGATCGCCTCGACCGTGACCCGCATCGCGTTATCGGAGGCGAACAGCTTCGCCATCGAGGAGTGCTTGGCGAGGCCGGGGTCATTCTGATCCGCCATCGCGCAGGCCTTGTAGAGCAGCTCGCGGGCGGCGGCGGTACCGGTCTCCATGTCGGCCAGCTTGAACTGGATCGCCTGCAGGTCGAGGATCGGTTTGCCGAAGGCGACGCGCTCCGACGCATAGGTGGTCGCGTAGTCGGTCGCCCCCTGGGCGATCCCGACCGCCTGCGCCGCGGCGCCGAGCCGCGTTCGTTCCAGCGTGCCGAGGGCAACGCCCAGCCCGCGCCCGACCTCGCCGATCACGTTCTCAGCCGGCACCCGCACGTCCTCGAGGACCGGCGATCCGGTCGGCGAGCCGCGGATCCCGAGCTTGTGCTCGAGATTCCCGATCGAGAAGCCAGGCCTGTCGGCCTCAACCACGAAGGCGGTGATCCGTCGCTTGTCGCGATCGGTGACGGCGAAGACGACGTAGAAGTCGGCGACGCCGGCGTTACTGATCCAGTTCTTAGCGCCGTTGATGACCCATTCGTCACCATCGAGCTCGGCGTGGGTGCGCATCGCCCCCGGGTCCGAGCCGGCCTCCGGCTCAGACAGCGCGAAGGCGGGCGTCCACTCGCCACTGGCGCAGCGCGGCAGCACCCGCTTCTTCAGCTCGTCGCTGCCGAAGAGGCGGATCGGCAGCGAGCCGAGCTCCTGCACCATCAGGATCAGGGCGCTGGAGGCGCAGGCCTTGGCGATCTCCTCGACCGCCATCTGCAGCATCAGCGTGCCGGTGCCGGTCCCCCCGTACTCCTCCTCGAAGGGCAGGGCGAGGATGTCGTGCTCGGCCAACAGCTCGCGCACATCCCTCGGGTATTCCGACTTCTCGTCGATCTCGGCGGCGCGCGGCGCGATCCGCTCGCGGGCGATCTGCCCGATCGTCTCGCGGAAGTCGAGCAGATCCTGGGGAATCGAGTAGATGTCGGTGCCGGTGCTCACGGGCTCGGGGACCGTACTGCACGCCCGCCGGGCGTGGATGCGAGGCCTAACAGCCGTTCTGCGCGGCGCGTTGGATGCTGTCGTGCTGGGCCTGGAAGTCCTTCAGCCTTTTTTCCAGCTGGCGCTTGCGAGCCATCTCTTCGGGGTTCGCCGTTGCCTTGATCGCGCGGATTTCCCGCTTCAACCGGCGAACCCCCGGGAGATATCCGCGCAGTTCCGCGCGCGCGATCAGACACGGCGTGAAGTCGCGCTCGTCGAAGGGCACCGTGCTCGAGATCGCTTCTTCGCAGAGGTAGGTCGTGCCCTCGCGGACGGTCGTCTTGGGCAACACCCGAACGGCGATGGACATCGGATCTTCGGGTTCGCCCGACAAGCCGAAACTCCATTTTCCGCTCGCCCTGGCCGTGGTCGCTCCAACCCAATTGAATTCTCCATCGGGTTCCACCTTGCCGAGCTGGTAGGGCCTGCGTATGCGGCAAGCGGGGTTGCTTGTCGAGATCTTGCCGAAGAAAGGCATGGTGAGATCGGTGGTGCCGGGCAGCGGAGGCCCGGGGTATTCATCGACCAGCAGGCCCTTGTTGATGGTCGCCGTCGTCGGAACGGCAACTTCTTCTGCCGCCGCCCCCGCTGGAGCCACAGCGGGAATCAGCGCAAACAGTTCGCCGCGCAGGTTATCCAGCCCTCGTGGGCCCGGCTTTGAACCCAGCTGCCCTTCGCTGTTGACCCACCCTGGATCGCTTGCTACTTTTGGCTAATCGATCGATCGGTAACCAAGAGGAATCCCGATACCGGAGCCCGGATTCGCGATGCTGCCGTCCGCCTCTTCGCCGCCCGCGGCTACGCCGCCACCGGGATTCGCGAGATCGCCGATGACGCCGGCGTCACCACCGCGGCGCTCTACCACCACATGGGGAGCAAGCAGGACCTGCTGCTGACGATCATGCGCGACGCGATGCACGAGATGATCGAGGGCGCCCGGCCCGCGATGGCCGGCGCCGATGGCCCGGTCGGGGAACTTGCCGCGATCGCCCGCGCGCACGTCATGTACAACGGCGAGAACCCGCTCGACGCTTACGTGGGCGACGCCGAGATCCGCTCCCTCGACCCCACCAACCGCGACCGCATCGTCAAGCTCCGCGACGGCTACGAGGAGCTCTGGGCCGGCGTGATCGCCCGCGGAGTCGAGTCCGGCGACTTCCGGATCGGCGATCAGAAGCTCTTCCGCCTCGCCGCGATCCAGATGTGCAACGGCGTCACCTACTGGTACAAGCCCTCCGGGCCGCGGCCGCTGACCGGCATCGCCGACGAACTGGCCGGGTTCGCTCTGGCAATGGCGGGGTGCGAGCACCGGCCGGCGCTGGCCGCGCACCCACCCGCCCGGCCACCCGCTCCGGGAGAGGTGAGCTGAGATGGCCAACCTCCGCGTGTACGCATTTCACGGCGGGGGCGAGATTGCCGACATGTCCGTCTTCGACCCGTTCCACCCGGAAGTCGGGACGAAGGTGGAGATTCCCTACTTCTTCTATGTGGTCGCCCACCCGCAGGGCAACGTCCTCTTCGACACCGGCGGCCACCCGGCCCTGATTGACAATCCAAGGGATCGACTGGGCGAGGCGGCGGATGCCTTTGAGGTGACGATGGAGAAGGGAGACGACGTCGTCAGCCAGCTCGAGGGCGCCGGCTTCACCCCGCCCGACATCGGCCACGTCGTCCTCTCCCACCTGCACTACGACCACGCCGGCGGGATCGAGTTCTTCCCCGGCTCGACCTTCTACGCCCAGCGCCGCGAGCTCGAGTTCGCGCACTGGCCGCCGGTGTACCAGCGCGAGATCTACCTGCCAGCCGACTTCGACCACCCGGTCGAGTGGGCCGAACTGGAAGGCGAGCACGACCTCTTCGACGACGGCCGCATCGTCCTCTTCTCCACCCCGGGCCACACCGCCGGCCACCAGTCGATGCTGGTCCGCCTCGACGACGGACGGACCCTGATCCTCGTCGCCGACGCCGCCTACATACCCCGCAACATCGAGGAGAACGTGCTGCCGGGGATCGTCTGGAGTCCCGACGCGATGGTCTCGAGCTGGCGACGAATCCGCGAGCTGCAGCGGCGCAACGACGCCGAGCTGATCTTCACCCACGACCTCGACTGGCCGGATAAGACGCTGGTGGCGCCGGAGCGCTGGTACGAGTGACCCCGGCGGCATCGAATCGCGTCGAGGCCGCCTGGGCACCGCTCGATTCAGCCGTCGCGAATCTGCCTGCCGACATCATCACCCTGGCGCGCGAGGCGCTGGACCGAGAGCCGGACAAGCCGGCCTTCGTCTTCGAGGACGGCACCGTCGTCACCCGCGGGCGCTTCCGCGCCGCCGTCGAGAACTTCGCCGGCTACCTCTCCGAGCGAATCGGTCCCGGCGACCGCGTCCTGATCATGCTCGAGAACCGGACCGAGTTCATGGTCGCCTGGCTGGCAGTGAACGCCTGCGAAGCGAGCCTGGTCTCGCTCAACACCTCCGCCGGCGAGCACGACGCCGGCCACATCGTCCGTGACTCGGCCGCGGGGCTGGCGATCTGCGGCGCCGAGCACGAGCAGCTGGTCAGGTCCGTCACCGACCCTGGTGAGACCAACGTGCTCGTGGTCAGCGGCGCCGAGCCAAACGGCCTGGCCCAGTACGCCGGCGAGTCCGGCCCGCTGCCACTGGCCGACGTCAGCGTCGACCCGGACGCGATTACCAACGTCTATTACACCTCCGGAACGACCGGCCCGCCGAAGGGCTGCATGGTCGCTCACGACTACTGGATTCGCTTCGTCGAGCTCTACCTGGGCCTCTATGGGCTCGACGAGAACGACCGGCTGCTCTGCTGCCTGCAGTTCTTCTACAACGACCCACCCTGGCTGTTCCTGACCTCACTGCACGCCGGCGCCCCACTAGTGACGATGCGGCGCTTCAGCGTCTCCCGCTTCTGGTCGGTCGTCGCCGAGAATCAGGTGACGCGGCTCTTCGCCCTCGCCTCGATCCCCGCCCTCCTACTCAGGGCCGAGCCGCGGTCCGAGGAGCGAAGGCACGAGGTCGAGTTCGCCCTCCACATCGGCATCCCGGCCCAACTCCATGCCGAGTTCACCGAGCGCTGGGGCTTCCCCTGGGTCGAGGGCTACGGCCTGACCGAGTCGGGCCTGGTGGTGGCGATGCCGCTCGAACAGGCCGAGGCGATGACCGGCTCGGGCTCGATCGGGCTGCCCTGCCCCGGGGTCAGCATTCGGCTCGTCGATGACGAGGGCCGCGAAGTCGGACCGGACCAGCCCGGCGAGGTGCTGATCAAGGCGCCGGGGATGATGCGCGGCTACCTCAACCGGCCCGAGGCCACGGCCGAGGCCCTCGCCGACGGCTGGCTGCACAGCGGCGACCTCGCCCGCCGCGATGAGTCCGGCTACATCTACTTTCTCGGCCGCAAGAAGGACATCGTGCGCCGCGCCGGCGAGAACGTCGCCGCGGCGGAGGTCGAGAACGTCCTGCGCTCCCATCCGTCCGTCCTCGAGGCGGCGGTCGTGGCGGTGCCGGACGAGTTGCGAGGCGAGGAGGTCAAGGCGTACGTGGCGCTCGTCACGGAGACATCCCCGAGCGTCGTCACGCCGGCGGTCCTGGTCGATTTCTGCCGCGACCGCCTCGCCAAGCACAAGGTCCCCCGGTACATCGAGTACCGGACCGAGCCGTTCCCCCGCACGCCCTCGATGCGCGTGAAAAAGAGCGCGCTGATCGCCGAAGTGGAGGACCCGCTCGCCCGTGCCTGGGACCGGGATCGAGAACTGCCTGACTGGAACAAGAGGAAGTCGAAAGAGAGGTAAGAAAGAAAATGGAGTCGACGTCCAACCGCATTTCCACCCTGCGCGGGGGCTCAACGGGCCTGGGAGGCGCAGTCGTGCAATCGGCGGCGTTGATCGGGCCAGCGGCGGGGGCCACGGCCGGATTCGTGTTCATCGCCAGCGAGAGCGGCTTCGCCTCGCCCTTTGCGATGTTGATCGGCATGCTGTTTTCGCTCTGCCTCGCCGTGATCATCGGCGAGTTCGCCCGCAAGCTGCCGGCGGCGGGGTCCTTCTACACCTACCTCTCCCACGCCTTCGGGCCGAAGGTGGGGTTTGTCACTGGAGTGATGTTGTTCGGCGCTTATGTGTTGCTGCTGCCGTTCCAGCTTTGCTTCTTCTCCACCTTTGTCAGCGAATACCTCGACGGGCAGGGGGTGACCATCGCCTGGCAGTGGCTCGCCGCGGCGCTGATCATCTTCTCCGCGGTGATAACCACCGTCGGCCTGACGCCGTCGTTGCGGGTCGGGCTCTTCTTCCTCGCCTTCGAGATCCTCATCTTTGGCCTGATCGCGCTGATCGTGCTCTTCAACGGCGGCGCCGATGGGCTCAGTCTCAAGCCGTTTGACCCGTCCGAAAGCGCGCTCGGCTTCTCGGGGGTGATCTACGGCCTCGTCTTCGCGATCTTCGCCTTCGTCGGCTTCGAGTCCTCGACCACCCTGGGCGAGGAGGCGCACGAGCCGCGCAAAACGATCCCCAGGGCGGTGCTCGTGACCACGCTTGCCGTCGGCGCCTTCTACGTGCTGCTGATCTACGCCGGCGTGATCGGCTTCGGCCTCACCGAAGAAGGGCTGGCGGCACTGCAGAGCGACGGCACCCCCTTCGACACCCTGGCGCGGACCTTCTCCGGACCGTTCCTCGGCACGCTCTCGATCATCGCCGTGATGACCAGCTTCATCGCGCTCAACATCGTCACCGTCACCGCCGCTTCGCGGATGATCTTCTCGATGGGGCGCGATCGCATGCTGCCGCGGTGGTTCGATCACGTCAACGACCGCGGTGCCCCCGGGCGGGCGATCGTCACGGTCACGGTCGTGTTCCTAGCGATCACCCTGATCCTCGGCTCGATCTACGAGCCAGGCGAACTCGCTTCCTGGGCGGCCTACATCGCGACGCTGTTCTTCATCGCCGCCTACGCGCTGCTCTGCGTCGGAGTGGTCAAGTACTACTACGAGCAGCACCGCTCCGAGTTTTCGGCCTGGCGCCACCTGATCGTGCCGATCGTCGGGATCGTCGGCGTCGGGATCGTCACCTACGGCAACGTCCACCCCACCCCGCCCTCTCCGCTGCGCTACTTCATCTGGGCGACCCTGGCGACGATCGCGGCTGCCGTCGCGATCGCCCTCTACCTGGAGCGGCGCAACCCGGCGCGCCTGGTCGAGGCGGGACAGCTGTTCGCGTCGGCGACACCGGAGGAGGCCGACGTCGGTGTGAACGGGTCACCGTACGCGCCCGATCGCGTCGGACGGCCCTAAAGGCCTCACGAATGAGAGGAGCACGGAGGATGGCGGTCATCGAGGAGAGATCGGAAGGCGTCGGGACGGTGAGCCTCAACCGGCCCGGCGCGCTCAACGCGATGGACACGGCGACCTACGGGGAAGTAACAGCGGCACTGCGACGGATCGACGCCGATCCGGAGGTCCGCGTCGGGATCGTCACCGGCAACGGCGGCCGCGCCTTTTCCGCCGGCGCCGACCTGAAGGAGATGCACAGCCAACCGCCGCCGGAGGAGCCCTGGGCGCCCTGGAGCGCCGAGCGCTGGGACCTCGGCCTGACGATCTCCAAGCCGCTGATCGCGGCGATCGACGGCTACGCCGTCGCCGGCGGGCTCGAGCTGGCCCTGTTCTGCGACATCCGCCTCGCCACCCCGGGTTCGCAGTTCGGCGCGCCCGAGGTGAAGTGGAACCTCCTGCACGGTTTCGGCGCCCTGCGCCTGCCGGCGGTGGTCGGCCTTGGCAACGCGATGAGGCTGCTGCTCAGCGGCGAGTTCATCGACGCGCAGGAGGCCCTCCGCATCGGCCTCGTCAACGAGCTCGTCGAGCCCGATGAGCTGATGGGACAGGCCCGCCGTCTGGCGGCGACGATCGGCTCCCGCGCCCCCGACGCGATCGCGATGACCAAAGAGCTGGCCCTGCGAGGCCTGGGCGCCCCGCTCGAGCAGAGCATGCGCCTCTACCACTCATACATGGCGGCCCTGGAGGGCTCCGAGGAACAGCTCGAGCGCACCGGTGACTTCTCCAGTGACGGAGCGGGAGCCTGAGATGGCCGAGACGATCATCGACTTCCGGGTCAAGCTGCCGACGCGCAACTCCAGCGAGGAACCACAGCCGCCGATTCCCGAGGAGTACCTGCACTACGACGAGGTCTACGACGGCTTCGTGCGCAACCTCGACTCCACTGTCGAGGACTGGCTGGAGGAAGCCGAGCGCATGGGGATCGCTCAGGGCGTGATGCAGGCGGAGGTCGAGTGGGCCGACCCGCATGAGCTGAACGATCGCCTCGCGACGGTGGTCGCGGCCAACCCCGAGCGCGTGGCCTGTGGCTTCGGCTGCGTCGATCCGCGCAGGGTGATGAACGCCGTCGGCGAGGTCGACCGGGCGATCCTCGAGCTTGGCCTGCGCGGCATCGTCTTCGAGCCCGGCTTCCTCGGCATCTCGCCGACCGATCGCCGCTGCTACCCCGTCTACGCGCGCTGCGCCCAGCTCGGCGTCCCGGTCGGCCTCCACACCGGGATCAACTTCTCCTCGCACGGCCCACTCGAGTACGAGCGTCCCTTCCTGATCGACCGCATCGCCTGCGACTTCCCGGAGCTGACACTGATCTGCCACCACGGCGGCTGGCCCTGGCCCCACGAGGCGGCCGCGGTCGCCTGGAAGCACAAGAACGTCTACCTCGAGTTCGGCGCGATCGCCCCCCGCTACATGGCCCCGGGCGCCGGCGGAGGCTGGGGCGACATCGCCCACCTGATGGACACCGTGCTCAGCGAGCAGGTGCTGTTCGGGGCCGACTGGCCAATGCTGCGCTACGAGCGCGCTCTGGAGGAGATCGAGAGCCTGGGCCTGAGGCCGGAGTCGCGGGCTGCCTACCTCGGCGGCAACGCGCAGCGACTGCTCGAGCGGGTCGAGGCGACCCTGGAGACATCGGAGTTGGGCCGATGACCGAGACCGTCCTCTACGAGATCGAGGAGCGAGTGGCGCGGATCACGCTGAACCGGCCGCAATCGCTCAACGCCTGGACGCCAGAGCTCGGCCGCGCCTATTTCGACCGCCTGGAGGAGGCCGACGCCGATCCCGAGGTGAGGGCGATCGTCGTCACCGGGGCGGGCCGCGGCTTCTGCGCCGGGGCGGACTTCGACTACCTGCAGGATGTCGAGCGCAGTGGCTCGCAACCCCAGCGAGACCCGCGCCCGCAGAGTCTGCCGCGATCGCTTCGCAAGCCAGTGATCGCCGCGATCAACGGCCCCTGCGCCGGCCTCGGCTTCGTGATGGCGATGATGTGCGACATCCGCTTCGCCGCCGAGGGGGCGAAGCTGACCACGGCGTTCGCCCGCCGCGGCCTGATCGCCGAGTACGGCCTCTCCTGGGTCCTGCCGCGAATCACCGGCACCTCGGTGGCGCTGGACCTGCTGCTCTCCGGCCGCACCTTCCTCACCGACGAGGCGAAGCAACTGGGAGTCGTCGACCGGCTCACCGCGCCCGAGCGGGCGGGCGAGGAGGCCCACGCCTACGCGGTCGAGCTCGCCCGCAACAGCTCCCCGGCATCGATGGCCGTGATCAAGCGCCAGCTTTACACCGACCTGGAGCAGAGCATCGAGCAATCGACGGCCGACGCGGTCGAGCAGATGGAGCAGTCCTTCGAGCGCCCCGACTTCCGCGAGGGCGTCGAGAGCTTCGTCGAGCGCCGAGCGCCCGGCTTCCCCCCGCTCCCGGTCGAAGAGGGATTCAGCTGAGTTAGGCCGCTGTCTCGCGGTTGGCAGCCTCCCCACCGGGCCTCGGGAAAGGGGGCACACAGCCGTCCGGATAGCGCTGAAAGTAGTTCTGATCTCCGGTCTCGGCCTCCCAGAAGGGGCCGGCCTCGCTGAGCTCGGTCACGACCTTGCCGGGCCAGTGGCCCGAGGCGTCGACGTCGGTGATTGTCTCCTCGGCCACCCTGCGCTGCTCCTCGGTCGTACAGAAGATCGCCGAGCGGTAACTGGAGTCGACAAGACCCTTGTCAAGGTCGGGTCGGTGGACCTGGAAGAAGAACTCAAGTAGATCCCTATAGGAGATCCTCTTTGGGTCGAAGACGACCTCGACCGCCTCGGCGTGTCCGGCATTGTTCTCCTCGGTCGGGTTGTCGTTCTCGCCGCCGGTCCAGCCCACGCGGGTTGAGATGACTCCGTCGCGGTCGCGCAGCAGTTGCTGCATGATCCAGAAGCAGCCCCCCGCAAGGATTGCCGTCTCAGCGTTGTCGCTCATAGCGATTCACGGTACCCACCCCGACCGATGCGGTCCACTCAATCTGAAGCCGGGTGACGACGAGGCCGGCGAAGTGGTTGTAGGCAACCGACGATCAGCGCTTTCATGGCTTCAGCACCACCTTGATCGCCCCGTCTTCCTTCTTCTGGAACATCTCGTAGGCGCCCGGCGCCTCGGTCAGCGGCAGCTGATGGGTTGTGAGGTCATCGACCCCAAGTGGGTCCTCGTCGCCTTCGAGCAGGGGCAAGATCTCGTCGGTCCACTGCCGCACGTGCGCCTGCCCCATCCGCAGTTGCAGGCCCTTGTCGAAGATCTGCATCATCGGCAGTGGGTCGAGCTGGCCGCCGTAGACACCGGAGATCGAGACCGTGCCGCCGCGACGGACGCTGTCAATGCAAGCGAGGAGTGCCGAGAGCCGGTCGACCGCCGCCTTTTCGGTCATCTTCGCCGCGACCGCGTCCGGCAACAGGCCTGTGATCGTCTGCGCCATCTTCGCCCCCGGCGCCCCGTGCGCCTCCATCCCGACGGCGTCGATCGTGCTGTCGGGACCGCGCCCGTCGGTCAGCTCACGTAGCGCCGCCGAGATGTCCTCGTGCTGATCGGAGTCAATCGCCTCGATCCCGTTGCGCCGCGCCATCTCCAGTCGCTCGGGGACGTTGTCGATCCCGAAGACCTTCTCGGCACCCTGGTGACGGGCGATACGGGCGCTCATCTGCCCAATCGGGCCGAGACCGAAGACGGCGACGCTGCCGCCTTTCGGGATCGCCGCGTAGTCGACCGCCTGCCAGGCCGTCGGCAGCACGTCGGAGAGGAATAGGTAGCGCTCGTCGGGCCCGCCCTCTGGCACCTTGATCGGCCCGAAGTGAGCCTGGGGCACGCGCAAGAACTCGGCCTGGCCGCCGGGCACCTGGCCGTAGAGCTTGGTGTATCCGAAGAGCGAGGCGCCCTTTTCGGTGTCGCGGTTCTGGGTCGTCTCGCACTGGGCGAAGAACTGGCGCTCGCACATCCAGCAGTGGCCGCAGGAGATGTTGAAGGGGATCACGACCCGGTCGCCGGCTTTGATCTGGGTCACCTCCGGGCCAACCTCCTCGACGATCCCCATCGGCTCGTGGCCGAGGATGTCTCCCTCGTCGATGAACATCCCCAGCACCTCGTAGAGGTGCAGGTCGGAGCCGCAGATCGCGGTCGAGGTGATGCGGACGATCGCGTCGGTGGGATCCTGAATCGAGGGGTCGGGAACCTCGTCGACGCGGACGTCGCGTTTGCCGTGGAAGGTCAGCGCTTTCATCTCAGTCCTCCTCGGCGGAGCCTGGTTCAGCCATTTCGCGGTGTTTCTCCGCCTTGACGCTGTCGGGCATCACCCGGCCGGCGGCCACTTGGACTCTGTTCTTGAGGGCGCCGGCGACGACCTTCTCCTTGTCTGCCATCAGGGCATCGAAGCCCTGACGCGCGACCTCGGCCGGGTCGTCCTTCTCGCCGGCGCCCACCTCGGTGTCCTCCATCTCAGCGCGCTCGAAGAACTCGGTCTCGGTCGCGCCCGGCATCAGCGAAGTGATCGCGATGTTGGTGTCCTTGAGCTCATTGCGGATCGCCAAGGCAAAGGACTGGACGAAGGACTTGGAAGCGTTGTAGACGGCCTGGAAGGGGCCGGGCATCGTCGATGCGATCGAGGAGGTGAAGAGGATTCTTCCCTCATCGCGCTCGACCATGTCGGCGACCACCAGCTTGCAGAGGTGGACCGTGGAGCGCACGTTGAGGTCGATCAGCTTCAGCTCATCGGCCAACTCGGTTTCCGTGGCGAACGCCCCGCCGGCGCCGATGCCGGCGTTGAGCGCGAGCGCGTCGACCGGGCGACCGGTGTTCTGAATGTGGCGATAGAGCTCGATCACCCCGGCTTCGGCGGCGAGGTCGACTCGGTGGGCTTCGACGCTCGCGCCTGACCTCTTCAGGTCCTCGAGGGCGCCCGTCAGCTCGGCGTCCTCAGCGGCGATCAGCAGGTCAAAGCCTTCCGCGGCGAAAACCTTCGCCAGCTCGAGACCGATGCCACTGGAGGCGCCGGTGATCACTGCGAGTTGCCTATTGTCGTGCCCGTTTTCCATCGGATCTCTCCTCTCGTCTTTCGCTCTGTTACGACGCCACTCCGAGCGGCACGTCAGGGCGGTCCCAGCTCTCGACGACCCGCTCCGCCGCGCGGCGCTCCTCGGCGAGAATCTCCTCCGCAGCCACGACCACTCCCTCGTCGCCCGCCCGTGCGGCGACCCTTTGCAGAAGTTCGTAGGCGGCGACCTCGAGGTGCTCGAAGGCGAAGGCGAAGCCGGCGAGCTTGGTGGTCGAGTCGGGCTGAGCGCCGAAGAAGGCGGAGAGGTTCATCCCACCTGCCTTCAGCATCGCGTCCTTGACCATCGAGGGCCTGCCGCCACGCTCTTCCAGCAGGTCCGCGATCCGCTCCCGGTGGCGCCGGGTCTCATCGAGATGGTCGCGGAAGGCGGACTCGAGCTGCTCATCGTCGACCCGCTCGGCGCCGGCCTCCAGCAGCTCTTCGGCCTGCCCCTCGAGCGCGTGGACATCGCGCAGGTAGGCCAGCAGCGCCGAGTCGAGCTGGTCCTGATCGACCGCCCCCAGGGAGACCTCGACGGCGGCGTCGAAGGACTGCTCGAGGCGCTCGGCCATCCGTCCCTCCTCCTCCGCGATCGCCCCCGCCATCCGCGCCGTCTCCTCGTCGCCGGCGCGCTCGGCCAGGCGCCTCAGCAGCTCGTATGCGGCGAGCTCCATGTGCTCGTAGGAGTAGGCGTGCATGACGAGCTTCCCGGGCGTATCGGGCTGGGAGGCCGCGAAGGCGACCATCCCCCAGCCACCTGCCGCGCCGGCCGCGTCCTTTAGCTTCGACGGCTTGCCGCCGAGCGCTTCCAGGCGCTCGCGCACGCGCCGCTCCTGGTCTTCGGTCTCGACCAGGTGCTGCTCGAACGCCTCGCAGAGACGCTCGTCCCCGGCGATCTTCGGCGCCGCGCGCAGCTGCGCCAGCGCTTGCAGCTCGATCGAGTGCACGTCGCCCAGGTACTTGACGAGCTGCTCGTCGCGGTCGCGATCCCACTGGCGGGCGCCGACGCCCGTCTTCAGGTCATCGAGCCGGCCGGTGGCGCTGTCGGCTTCCAGCGGCGGGGTCTCGGCGCCGTGACCGCCGCGCAGGCCCTCGAGCAGCTCTTCGAGCGCCTCCACGCCGCTGTGGCGCGGCTCCCAGCCGAGCTCCTCACGGGCCCGCTCGGAGGACATCAGCGGCACGTTCAGCGCCATGTCGAGCCAGCCCGGCGGCGTCGGCTGCAGATGCATCCGCCAGCTCAGATCGGCGAGGCGGCGCACCAGGCGGGCCGGGACCGGGAAGCTGCGCACGCCGATCCGCTCGGCCATCTCCTCTGCGCTGAGAGGCGGCTCAGCGGCGATGTTGAAAGCGCCGTCCACGTCCGCCAGGACGGCTCGCAGGTAGGCCCGCCCGACGTCCTCGGAGTGGACGGCCTGAAAGCGCAGACGGTCGACCCGGGGCAGCGCCAGAAGGAGACCGCGGCGCAGGAGGAAGTTGGGAAGGAAGGGACCGACGAAGAGGCGGCGGATCTCGGTCGCCGCCTCGTCCTTGAAGATCAGGGCTGGGCGAAGCCGCACGACCCGGGTCTCAGGGTTGTCGGCTTCGAAGCGGTCGAGCTCGTGCTCCACCGCGACCTTGTGGCGAGAGTAGAACGAGCTCTGCGTGCCCTCGGTCGGCCAGTCCTCGTCAACTTCGCGGTCCTTGGGGCCGCGCGAGTAGACGCCCACCGAAGAGGCGTGGATTAGCCTCGGCACCTCGGCCGTTCCCACCGCCTCGAAGACGCGCCGACTGCCCTCGATGTTGATCCGCTCCAGGGTCACTGCGTCCCGCGAGGGCTGGATCGCCCAGGCCAGGTGGATGACCGCGTCGGCTCCCGCGAAGATCTCGCCCAGGTCGGCAGTGAGGACGTTCGCCTCGGCCCAACTGGTCTTCGGCGGCGTCCAGGTCGGTTCGCGCCGTGCCAGTCCGACGATCTCGTCGATCTCCTGGCTTTCGCTAAGCGCCTGAACCGTGCTGGTGCCGACGTTGCCCGTCGCGCCAGTGACAATTACCTTCATCTCTTTTCTCGCCCTCCGTGAATCTGGGTGTTTGGATTGGCGAGGAGTGAGCGGGAATGCTCCCCTAGGCCTCTCGGCATCTGTACCCCGACTGGCCCAGAGAAAACGTGGCGCGCTGGCCACTACGAATCAAAAGCTGCTTAGCGAGGCTGCGTACGTCGCACCGGCGAGGAGCCGGTGTAGAGATCGCGGATCCTGCGCATAGCTTGGATGGTGTGGGTCAACGAAGGCGCCCTCCGAGCGGTCGGCGGCAGGGCTCTCACTTCTTTCTGCTCCCTCGGCATGGCCGGTGTTTACCCAGATGGAGTGCACGCCTAAACATGCCGGGACGAGACGGATGAAAGGGACCTACTTGGCTCACGAACTCAGCCGGCGCTTCACCCTTCACGGACCTTCTCGCCGTCGATGAACCAGACGCGGCGCCCGTCCGGGTAGATCGCCGCCGGGCCGTCGTCACGGTGGCGCTTGCCTTCGCGGTACCACTTCTCGGTCCCGTTGACGTAGACACAGGCCGGCCCGCCCTCGCGATGGCGGACGCCGTCCACGTAGTACTTGACCGAGCCGTTGGCGTGGATCACCGCCGGGCCGTCGGTGCGGTGCAGCCGACCGTGACGGAACCACTCCTCGCGGCCACTCGGGAAGACCCGCGCAGGGCCACCGACACGGTGCAACTTGCCCTCCTCGTCGCGCCACTCGATCACTCCGTCGACGCCGAGCTCCGCCTCTTTGCCACTGCTCGCCACAGCGAATCTCTACCCGCCGAGAACGGGTTTGAGGCAGAGGCCGCTAGGCGGCCAGCGACAGATCTCTTTGCGGAAACTCGACCGGCTCGCCGGTCTCCTCCACGTAAACAGGCTCAAAGTTCGCCACCGAGAGAACCACGAAGCTGTAGCCGCATTTGCAGGCCTCGCGCTCGACGTGATCGAGATCCTCGACCACGATCTCGGACTCCTCGGCGCAATCCGAGCAGAAAACGGTCACTTGCCACATGCGTCGATGGTTGCGCGCCGGCCGGACGGAGCGCTCAGGCGCAAACGACGATCCGCTCGCCGACTTCGATCACGCTCTCCCAGCGGACCCCTCGCGCATCGGCCGTGGGGCCGCGCAGCCGCTTCAGCAGCGAGCCGCGCCCGACCAGGAGTTCGTCGATGACGATGCCACCGTCCGTCCAGTGCGCCCTCACCTCAAAGGTGCGTCCCAGCCGCCGGCCCGAGCTGTCGCGGACGGACTTGCCGATCAGCTCACTCAGGGCGAAGGGCTCCCGGCTCAGTTCCACGGCAGCCTCCTGACCATCCAGCGCTCCGGATCGTCGCCTTCGCCAAGGCCCAGCTCCTCCGCCTTGCAGCAGAGGTGCAGGGCGGCGTCAATCTCATCGACCTTCTCCCAGGGCACCCGCAGGGCGTTGGAGCCCCAGCGCTCCGGCCCGGTCAGCTTTCGCGCCAGTCCGCGCAGCAGCTTCGGCACGCGCCGTGGGTAGAGGCCCTCGCCGACCAGGAGGGCCGTGACGCGGGGCGGGCTGCCCCGCAGCTCGATATCGTCGACCCGCCCACAGCGCTTGCCGTCGCAGTCGAGGATCTGCTCGTCGAGTAGCCGGTGGACGACCAGGATCTCGCCTTCCTTGCTCATCCCCCACCTCCGTTCGTCATCAAAAGCAGCGGCACGGCGACGATGGCGAGCACGATGATGATCGCGAAGTAAAGCCACCCCAGCGTGGTCGAGATCCGCCCGTTGGCGTGCTCGCCCATGAAGGAGCGATCGCCGGCGAGCATCAGGATCGGCAGATAGGTGAGCGGCAGGGCGACAACGGCGAAGACGACCGAGTACTCGGTGATCTCGACCGGATTGATCCCGGTCAGCACGATCGCGATGGCGAGCAGCAGGAAGACGAGCCAGGAGGCGGTGAAGCGCGGGGCTTTCTCCGGCCCCCGGTAGCGGCCCCACTCCCAGCCGAGGAACTGGGCGAGGTTGTAGGAGGCCGAGAAGCTGGAGTCGATCGCGGCGCCGCCGACGCAGAACATCATCCCGCCGAGCGCCAGCAGCAGCCCGGTCTCGCCAAAGGCATCCTGGGCCGGGAGGGCCACGGTGCCGAGGTCGGCGGGATCGACGCCGAGTGGATGAAAGAGGTAGCCAGAGACGACAACGAGGGCGCAGGCGAGGACGCCACCGAGGCCGTAGCCGATGATCGCGTTGAGGCGGTTCTCCTTGAGGTTTTCCTCGGTCCAGCCCTCCTCGATCGCGCCGGATGAATAGAAGTGGACCTCGTAGGGCATCAGCGCCGCGGCGAAGACGCCGACGACGAAGTAGAGGTAGAGCTTGGACCCGCTGAGCGAAGGAACGAATCCGTGCGCCACCTCGCCCCAATCCGGGCTCTGGTGGATCGCGGTGGCGACGAAGACGAGCATCAGCAATCCGCAATAGCCGAAGATCCGCTCGATCCCACCGAAGGGAAGCAGGGCGACCGCGATCACCAGGCCGATCGCGGCCAGCACAACAAAGAGGCTGAAGGCCGCGTCGAAGAGCAGGGTGAGGATGATCGCCAGGCCGCCCAGCTCGGCGGCGACGGTGAGCACGTTGACGAAGGTGCTGGCGATCAGGGCCACCAGGCCCATCCCGAATCCGAGCCGCATCCTGATCGAGTCGAAGACCGGCCGCCCGGTCACCGCCGCCACCCGCCCGCACATCTCCGCGTAGACCCCGATCCCGATCGTGCCGAGAGCGACCGCCCAGAGCAGGTCGTAGCGATATAGCGCTCCCGCCTGAGTGTTGAAGACCATGTCGCCGATGTCGAGGAAGCCACCGAGTGCGGCGATGATCCCCAGCGCGATCTTGAGGATCGACTTCACGCTTCTTCTCCGGTCAGGCGTTCGACCACCGCGTCGGCCTGTTCTTTGACTTCGGCCATGTGCTTTTCCACCAAGGCCCCGTGGTGCTCGTCACCGGGAAAGGTCTGCAGTTCGGAGAAGAGGTCGGCCAGCTCGCCGGCGATCTGCACCGCGGCGTTCCTCTCCTTCTTCACCTCGGGCGAAGGTTCGGCGTCGGCGAGCTTTTCGGCCTCGTGCTCGGCTTCGCCACCGAGCGTCTTCGCCATCACTCGGGTGTAGGTGGACTTGGTCGCGTCGCGGGCAACGCCGTTGGCGATCAGTTGCCCTTGGGCGGCCAGGGCGCTCAGCGATTCGGCCCCGCGATTCAGCTCGTCGCGACTGAGATCGCCGCAGCCCCAGAGGAGGAAAGAGACGCCGAGTGCCACCAATGCCGCGATGACCCCTGGGCGGCGTCTCCTGTCGTGCATCTCCCTGACTAGTCCTTACTAAGACTCTTCGTAGGGATCCTTTTCGCCCGCCAGCTTCAGCGAGCCGTCCTTCACGTCAGCGAAGTGGCGTTCCTGAATCGGCAACGCCCACTCGACCAGCTCGGAGATCTCGCTCTCGTTCGCGGACTCGTTGAGCTTGTCCAGCACGGCCCAGTGACCGACCTCGCCGGCCTCGGCCATCGTCAGGAACTCGAAACCGTCAAGCCCGTCGGACTCGCCGCCGAGGTAGGTCGACATCATCTCGGTCGCCTCGGTTTTCGTTTCCTGGGCCTTTTCGAGGATCGCGGTCTTCTTGCCGTCGCGGCTGTCGGCCGCATCGGTGCAGCGCCGCTCGGTCTCCTCGGCCTCATCGCGCATTTTCTGCAGGGTGGCGACAATTCCCTCGTCTTCGACCATGCCCTCGACTTTTTCGGTGGCGCCCTGCGCGGCTTGGGCCAGGCCCAAAACCTCCGCGAGCTTCTCCTCAAGCGTCGTCAGCTCGGCCATTTCTGTCCTCCTCCTTTTCGGGTTGAGAAAACAAGCGCTGCTCTCCTACCCAGGTTCAGAGGTGGCGAACCGTCTCTGCGTTTTCGCTCGTTCGCTCGGGGGTAGGCGACGGCCATGGACCCAGATCGAATGGAAGACAGATGACACATCGACTGCTTGCGGTAGTCACAGACGATCCAATCGGCATCGAGCCGCTGCGCGAGATCCGTCCCGCCAGCTCCCCGGATCAAGGCGGGGAGCTCGAGCTGCGGGTGATAGTCCCGGCGGTCGAGGCAAATGCCCTCCGGCACACGCTGGGCGACATCGACGAGCCAAGGCAGGAAGCCGAGGCCCGGCTCGGGCGCGTGCTCGAGGAGCTTCGCGCGAACGGCATCGAAGCCACGGGAGAGGTCGGTGATCCCGACCCGATCCAGGCGGCACAGGACGCCCTGCTGAAAGCGGCCGCCGACGAGATCGTGATCTTCGAGCACGAGCAGGCACAGGCCCGCTGGTTCGAGGAAGGGCTACTTGAAAAGGCCGAAGCCGGCCTCGAGCCGCCGCTTCGCCTGGTCGCTCTTCACAGTGACCGAGACGGCGTCGAGCACGTCGCCTCGGTCGAGACGGCCGGCCCCGGAACCCGGGACCCAGCCGAGGGGCACGAAATCAGCTCCGCCTACCTCCCGGGCCTGTCCCGTGCCGATTTCGCCGGCATGGTCGCGGGCATCGTCGGCACCATCATTGCCGCCGTCCTCGCCGGAGCAGTCGCCATCGACAACGGCGACGTCAGCGGTCGCGCCGCCGTCGCGATCCTGATCGCGCTTGGGATCGCTCTCGCCAACGTGGCCCACGTCGTCGGCTTGACGCTGATGGAGAGCGTCCGCTATCGCGGTGGCTTCGCCAAGTTCTTCCGCACGCTCTCGCTGGTCGGCACCCCACTCGCGGTCGTGATCAACTTGGTGCTCCTCATCAGCTGACCCAGCCGACCGGACCGTTTCGTCAGCTGTTCATGGGAATCTCGCTGGGTGGAATCCTCGTCATCATCGGCATCGTCCTGATGTTCGTCTGGAGCTTCTGGGCGGGCCTGATCGTCGCCCTGATCGGCCTGATCGCCTTCGGCGGCTTCGCGCGCGGCAAGTGGTACTGACTTAATCCGCGCTGCGCTCGATCAAGCGCTCGAGCAATCCCGCGATGCCGATCTGGCTCGCAACCCGGCGCTGTTCCTCAGAGCCGTTGCCCTGGCGCAGGATGCGTTCGATCTCGGCAAGCGACTCCTCGGTTCCGAGCTCGCGCGCGTAGGGGCGGACCGTCTCGAGCATGCGGGCGGCAACGTCGCGCGCCGGGCCCGGCTGCTCGCCATCGAACAAGATCTCCGCCTCGAGGCCGTGGCTGGCGGCCTGGAAGTAGGACTCCTCGAGCGCCTCGCGGTGCAAGCGGGAGTCGGTGGGACGGTCGAGCTCCTTGGCGGCGATCGCCTGGATCAGGGCCGCGAACGCGGCAGAGGTGGCCGACTCGGTCGGCACGTCCACCGCCCTCACCTCGACGGTCCCGAGGCTGGGGTGCGGGCGAACGTCCCACCAGATGTAGGTGTAGTCGTCAACCCCCGCCGCGGCAACGAGCTGGTCAGCCACCTCGAGGAAGTCGGCGTAGTCGCGGAAGGCGCGGGGCACCTGGAAGCGCGGATAGCTGCGCACGACCTGGGTGCGAGCGCTGGCATGGCCGGAGTCGAGGCCTTCTTGAAAAGGCGAGTTGGCGCTCAGCGCCTGCAATCCGGGCAGGTATAGACGCAGGGCATTGGCGAGCCTGACCGCGGCCTCCGGATCGGGCATGCCGACGTGGATGTGCAGACCGCAAGGCGGCGTCTTCAGCAAGCTGCCGAGGTCCTTTTGCACGATCTCGTAGCGCGGTTTTGCGACCAGCACGGGTTCCCCCACGGCGGTCGGGTGCAGACCGCAACCAAGCAGTCCGAAGCCGGCCTGGCCGATGCTCCGGCGCAACTCGCGCAGCTGCTCGAGCACCTCACCCGGGTCGCTGCAGATCCCAGTCTTCAGCTCGATCTGTTCGGTGAAGATCTCGACCGAGACCCGGTCGGCGATCGGCGTCCCGGCGACGCTCTCGATCACGTCCTCGGCGGCACAGGTCAGATCCCCGTCCCCGTCGACCAGCAGGAGCTCCTCCTCGACACCGAGCGAGAGCGGCTGCGAAGCGCCGAAGCGATGTTGGTCACGTGCCTTCACTCGATGGCCTGGCCTACCCGCGGGAAGGGGGTTAGCTGGTCTTCTTTTCTTTGGGCTCGCTGCGCGGCTCGAGCTGGATCTCCCGCTCCGCCCTCGGGCGCCCCTCCTCGATCTCGAGGCTGCGCTCGCGCTCGGCGTTCAGCTGGTGGCCGAAGAGGATCGCCAGGTTGCTGATCCAAAACCAGACGAGCAGAGCGATAAGGCCACCGAGGGTCCCGTAGGTCTTGTCGTAGGAGCCGAAGTTGGCGACGTAGAAGGCGAAGGCAGCCGACGCGATTGCCCAGACGACGATCGCCACCAGGCTCCCCGGCGTCACCCACTTGAAGCCACGCAACTTCACGTTTGGCGAGGCGTAATAGAGGACCGCGATCATGAGCAGGAAGACCGCCACCATCGCCGGCCACTTGGCGATGTTCCAGACGCTGACCGCGGTGTCGCCGAGCCCGATCGGGCCCGCCACCGCGTCGACCACCGGGCCGGTGAGGACCAGGGCCAGCGCCAGGAGCGCCATCAGGACGACCATCACCAGGGTGATCGCAAGTTGGAGCGGGCGCAGCTTCCAGAACGGCCGCCCCTCGGGCGTCTCGTAAATGATGTTCGAGGCGCGGATGAAGGCGCCGACGTAACCCGAGGCCGACCACAGCGCCACCGCCAGCCCGGCGACGAAGGCAAAGCCCGCGGCGCCCTGGTTGGAGGTGATCGATTCGATCGGGCCCGAGAAGGTTTCCGCCGCGGACTGCGGCCCGATCGAGCTAATGATTTCGGTCAGCGTCGAGGTCGTGCTCTTCGGGTCACCGACCAAGCCGATCAGCGAAACCATCGCGATCAAGGCCGGGAAAAGAGCGAGCAGGCCGTAGTAGGTCAGCGCCGCGGCCCAGTCGGTGAGGTTGTCCTCCATGAACTCGGTCGCGGTGCGCTTGAGCGTCGCGAAGGCGCCGGAATCGGCAGCGTGGCCCTCGGGTCGATAGTCGCGGCGCACACTGCCCTCCCCACGCTCGTTCACCTCTCCAGCCATCAGGCGTTCCTCTTCTAGTTCAGTTGTTGTCCGGGGATCCCCAGGTTCCCGAGGAGCGAGAATGCGAAACGACTCGCATCACGGGCTCGATCTGGCCACTAAAGCCAGACGTGCTCGAAAACCAACCCGCGCTTCTCGCAGGTGAGCAGCCCCATCGACGGGCGCGGCGCCCGTCGTCGCTCGGTGGGGCTTCCCGGGTTGAAGATCTGAAAGCCACCCTCCTCTTCGTGGAGGGGGAGGTGGCTGTGCCCGAAGACGACGGCGGTGGCCTGAGGGAAGCGGCGGCGCAGACGAGCCAAGCGGCCCTTGGCCGGCCCGGCATCGTGGACAAGACCGACGACCTTCCCACCGAGCTCGACTTCAAGCGCCGATGGCAGCGAACGCCGCAGCGCCGGCTCATCGACGTTGCCGTGGACGGCATGCACGATCGGGCAGAGGGATTCGAGCTCTTCCAGGGCCGAGACGCCGAAGAAGTCACCGGCGTGGATCACCGCAGCGGCCTCGCCGATCAACTCAACGCATCGCTCGGGCAGGCGGCGTGAGCCCTTCGGCATATGGGTATCGGCGATAACTGCGATCAAACTAGGACGGGATTCTGATGGCAGCGAACGCGCGCAAGAAAGGTGGCGACAAACTCGGAGAGTACGAGCGCAAGCGCGACTTTGAGGCGACGCCCGAGCCGGCGGGGAAGAAACGGCGCAAGAGTAAGGGCGCGCCGCGTTTCGTCGTCCAAGAACACAGCGCTCGTCGCCTGCATTGGGACCTGCGTCTGGAGCACGAAGGGGTGGCCGTCTCCTGGGCGGTGCCGAACGGTATCCCGGCTGACCCGAGCGAAAACCGCAAGGCGGTCCACACCGAGGATCACCCACTCGAGTACCTCGATTTCGAGGGCGAGATCCCGACCGGCGAGTACGGGGCCGGGACGATGCGGATCTGGGATCGCGGCACCTACGAGGTCGAGAAGTGGGAGAAGGAGAAAATCGTCTTCAGCTTTTGCGGTGAGCGGCTGAGCGGCCGCTACGCGCTCTTCCGCGCCGGCGCCAACGCGCAGGACTGGATGATCCACCGCATCGACCCGCCTGCCGAGGAACACGACCCCTTCCCGGAGTCGGTGGTGCCGATGCTGGCCAAGCTCTCGAAGCTGCCGGCGAGCGACGAGGGCTGGGCGGCCGAGGTGAAGTGGGACGGAGTGCGGGCGATCGCCTACTGTCGCCCCGGCCGGCTCAAGCTGCAGAGCCGCAATCTCAACGACGTCTCCGCCCAGTACCCGGAGGTGAAAAAGCTCTCGCGCCAGCTCGGCGCCCGTGACGCGGTGCTCGACGGCGAGCTGGTCGCCTTCGACGCCGACGGCCGCCCCAGCTTCGGGCTCCTTCAGCAGCGCATCCACCAGACCACGGAGAGCGTCGTGCGGCGGCGGATGAAATCGCACCCGGTCACCTACGTGATCTTCGACCTCCTCTACCTGGAAGGGCAGAGCCTGATGGGCGAGCCTTACTCGCGCCGGCGCAAGTTGCTCGAGGACATGAAGCTGTCCGGCGAGAGCTGGCAGACGCCCGCCTACTCGACCGGGCACGCGGAGGACTTGCTGGAGGCCAGCGCCAAGCAGAAGCTGGAGGGGATCGTGCTGAAGCGCCTCAACAGCCGCTACGCGCCGGGCAAACGCAATGGCTCCTGGCTGAAGGTGAAGAACCTCGGCCGCCAGGAGTTCGTGATCGGCGGCTGGCAGGAAGGCGAGGGCCGGCGGCGCAACCGCCTCGGCTCGATCCTGCTCGGTTACTTCGACGAGCACGGCGAGCTCCGCTATGCGGGCAAAGTCGGCACCGGCTTCTCCGAGCGCGACCTCGACGAGCTGCTGCAACTCCTGCGCCCGCTCGCCCGGAAATCGAACCCGTTTGCCGGCAGGCGCGGTCCGCGACAGGCGCACTTCGTCGAGCCGGAACTGGTCGCCGAGATCGAGTTCCGCGAGCTGACTACCGAGGGCATGGTGCGCCACGGCTCTTTCAAGGGGCTGCGCGAGGACAAGCCGGCCAAGGAGGTCGGCGTCGAGCGTCCCGAGCCATAGGTCAAGGCGAGCCCGATCGGAGTTTGCGGCCGCCCACCAAAGGGCACATGATCAGGGTGATCGGAGTGAAGGAGAAAGAGACAGCGAGTTCGCTGAGGGCACTACTGCCCACGGCGGGCCCGATCTGCGATCTGGTCGTCGGCCTGCTTTCTAACTCCGCGCGGGAGGACGCACTTTCGCCGGGGGCTGAGGAAGATGCGGCGCGCCTGGTCGCCTGCGTTGACGATCCACTCGCTGACGACGACCTGCAGCTGGCCCTCTACATCTGCTTCGAGCTGCATTACCGCTCCTTCCCGAACGTGGACCCGGGGTGGGAGTGGAGCCCCACGCTACTTTCGGTGCGGGCTTTGCTCGAGGGCGCGTTCCTCGAGGCACTCGAAGCAAAGCTCGGGCCGGGCGAGCCGGTCGACCCGAAGGAGGTCGGTGACCACCTCTTCCGCCTCGAGGCAAGCGACGATGGCGTCTCGCTCTCCAGACACCTCGAGGCCAAAGCAGGGATCGACGAGTTTCGCGAGTTCGTCGTTCATCGTTCGCTGTACCAGCTGAAGGAGTCAGACCCGCACAGCTGGGCGATCCCGCGCCTCTCGGGGCCGGCGAAGACGGCACTGCTCGAGGTGCAGACGGACGAGTACGGCGGCGGCCGACCGGAGCGCATGCACTCGGTGCTCTTCGCGAAGACGATGCGTGCGCTCGGCCTCGACGATCGCGAGAACGCCTATCTCGACTACGTGCCCGGAGTGACCCTGGCCACCGTGAACCTGATGTCGGCGCTCGGGCTTCGTCGCGAGCGGCGCGGCGCGATCGTCGGACACCTGGCGATGTTCGAGATGACCTCGGCCCAGCCAAATCGTCGCTACGGCGACGCTCTTCGTCGCCTCGGCTTCGACGCGGAGGCAACCGACTTCTACGACGAGCATGTCGAGGCCGACGCCGTCCACGAGAACATCGCCGCCTACGACCTCGCCGGTGGTCTGGCGCGACAGGAGCCCGAGCTGGCCGCGGACATCCTCTTCGGCGCCCGCGCCCTGCTGTATCTCGAAGACCGTCTCGGGCGGCACCTGCTCGCGGCTTGGAGGGAAGGCGAGACTTCGCTGCGCAGGCCGCTGTGAGCGCGGACGCGAGTGTGCCGGGAACCTCCTACGTGGTTCCCCTCCGCTGGACTGAACCCGGGCCGATCGAGGAGCTGGCCGCCTACCTTCGCCTGGTTGCTGCCGAGGTCGACGAGGTGCTCGTCATCGACGGCTCCCCGGAGCCGCTGTTCGCCCGCCACTCATCGGCCCTGCGCGACACTGCCAAGCACCTGCCGCCGCACTCCGATCTCAGCTTCCGGATGGGAAAGGTGAACGGCGTCATCACCGGCGTGCGCGAGGCCTCGCATCAAAGGGTGGTCCTGGCAGATGACGATGTTCGCTACGACCCGCCTGCCCTGAGGCGGACCGTGGGACTTCTCGCCGAGGCTGATTTGGTGAGGCCACAGAACTACTTCGACGAGTTGTCCTGGCACGCTCGCTGGGACACAGCCCGGTCCCTGCTGAACCGTGTCTTCACCGGTGACCCGACCTTTCCCGTTGGAGACTTCCCCGGCACGCTTGCGGTCCGCCGCGACGCGTTTCAGGCCAGCGGCGCCTACGACGGCGATGCGCTCTTCGAGAACCTCGAGCTGATGCGGACCGTCCGCGCGGCCGGCGGGATGGTCCTCACCCCGCTCGATCTATATGTCGCGAGGCGACCGCCAAGCGCCAGGCATTTCTTCTCCCAGCGAGTGCGCCAGGCCTATGACGATTTTGCGATCCCAGCGCGTATGGGTGCCTTTCTCGCGGTAGCTCCGCTGGCAACCCACTCCTTGCGCAGCGGCCGCGGCGGTCGCCTCGCGGCGGCTGGGCTCGTGTCGATCGTGATCGCGGAGCTCGGGCGCAGGAGGGCCGGCGGAGCGGAGCGATTCCCGCCGAGCTGCTCACTGCTAGCCCCGGCCTGGATCTGCGAGCGCTCGATCTGCTCCTGGCTGGCCTTGGGAGCGAAGCTGAGAGGTGGAGTGCGCTACGGCGAGGGCCGGCTGAGCCACTCAGCAACGTCGATGCGCCGCCTTCGCCGCGACTATGACTCGGTATCGGCCAGCAGCTCCTCTGAAGCCGCTGCGGGAAGACCGCTGTCGGCGCGGAACCCGATCGCCTTGTGAGTGCCATCGCAGAAGGGCCGGATTTGGGAGCGCCCGCACCGGCATAGGGCCACCACCCGCCGCTTGACCTCGATCTCATTCCCTTTCTGATCAACCATCAAGAAAGGTCCGCGCACCAGGTATGGACCGTTGCGATAGGGGGTGATCTTCGTCGGGGTGTCGGCCATCGTCCCCGCCTGACTACCCCGCGGCTGTCGGCTCTAAGCCCGACCCCGCCGACCCGCGCCTCGGAGTGGCCGACTCAAGCGGACCGCCCGGAGGGCTCTCAGCCCCCTGAGGCGCCGAGCTTCGGCAGTACCTCGCGACCGTAGACCTCGATCGCGGCGTGCGGGTTGGCGCCGGAGTTGTTCATCAGAGCCACCGTGGTCGCCCCCAGTTCTTCGACTTGGCGAATCCGCTCGAGATGCTGCTCGGGGTCAGCGGCGATGATCATCGCTTCGCCCAACTCCTCGTCGCTCATCTGCTTCTCGCCGTGCTCGTACATCGCCTTCGGGTCGTGCCAGTCCTCCTTGTAGAACTCCTTCGGCTGCGCGCCCTTCCAGACGCGGGCCCCCTCCAGGGCCGCCTCGTCCTCCGGCGCCCAGGAAAAAGCGACCTGCAGGACGATCTCGCCGGGCTCGCGACCGGCATCGTCGGCAGCGCCGCGGTAGGCGTCGAGGATCTCCGGCACCGCCTCGGGGTCGGCGAGAGTCCAGAGGCCGTCGCCGAGGCGACCGGCGACCTTGGCTGCCTGCGGCCCGAAGGCGGAGACGTAGATCGGCGGCCGGCGGTCCTCCGGCAAGGTGTGGATGAAGGCACCGTCGGCCGAGAAGTGGCTCCTCTCCTCCGTCAGCCGCTTGCCGTCCCAGAGCGCGCGGATCATCTCCAGCGCCTCAGCCATGCGCTCGATCTGCTCGCCGGTCGAGGGCCAGCCCTGGCCGAGCGGCGCCTCGTTCAGCGCCTCACCCGAGCCGAAGCCGAGGTAGGGCCGACCCGGGTACATCACCTCCAGCGTCGCCCAGGCCTGGGCGATCAGCGCCGGGTGGTAGCGCGGCCCGGGCGGGGTGACGCCGGTCCCCAGCGCGACGCTCTGCGTCGCCTGCGCCGCGGCGCCGAGCCAGACCCAGGCGTTGCCGGACTCGCCGTCCTCCCACCAAGGCTGGAGGTGGTCGCTGCAGCCAATGCCGTCGAAGCCGGCCTGCTCGGCCTCGACCGCCTGTCGCAGCAGGTCATCGGGTGGGAACTGCTCGTGTGCGCAGAAGTGGAAGTAACGCATCGCTACAGCGACTTACCCGTTTGAGCGCGGCGGAATCGTGGGTAGCAAGGGGCCATCTCTATGAGCAGCGCCGACTCATTCACCGTGATCCTCGACGTCGACGGCACCTTGGTCGACACCAACTATCACCATGCGCTGGCCTGGCATCGCGCCTTTCGCGCCCATGGCCACAGCACGCAGATGTGGAAGGTCCACCGTCACATCGGCATGGGTGGCGACCAGTTCGTCTCGGCCCTGGTCGGAGACGAGGTCGAGGAGAGAGAAGGGGATGAGATCCGCGCCGCCGAGGGCGATGCCTACGGCGAGCTGATCGGCGAAGTCGAGCCGATGGAGGGCGCCCGCGGCCTGATCGAAGACCTGCGCGAGGACGGCTCGCGGGTGATCCTCGCCAGCTCAGCCAAGCAGGAGGAGGTCGAGCACTACCTCGATCTGCTCGAGGCTCGCGAGCTGGCCGACGGCTGGACCACGTCGGCCGACGTCGAGCGGACCAAGCCGCATCCCGATCTCGTCCACGCCGCGATCGAGAAGGCCGGACAAGGCAGTCCAGCCGTGATGGTCGGCGACTCGACCTGGGACGTGAAGGCGGCGGAGGCCGCCGGCATCCCCACCCTCGCCGTCCTAACCGGCGGCTTCTCCGAGGACGAGCTGCGCGAAGCTGGAGCCGCCAAGGTCGTCAGGTCGATCGCCAAGCTGCGCGACGATCTCCGGGTACTGCACGAGCTGGCGAAATAGGCGGGACGCAGCCGCATGTATGGGACGAGAGAAATCCGGCGCGTGAGCCCATTGAGGGTGGCGGTCATGGCGGTGACCGTTGCAGCGGTGACGCTGGCCAGCGGAGTCGAGAGCTCGTTCGCCGGCAGGGTCCTCCTGCCTCAGTTCGATGGGGAACAATCGGCCTGGTCGCCCGACAGCCACCTGATCGCGGTGCCCGAAACGAAGGCGATCGCGCTCTATGCCACCGATGGCAGCGTCAGGCGCAGATTCCGTGGCCCGGCCATCGACTATTTCGGTTTCCCGTGTGAAGAATGCCCGCTCGGATGGACCGCGGACGGCACCCGAATCCAGTTCCTCTCGCATGAAGAAGAGTTCGAATCCGATGATGCGATCGTGGGGAGCATCGCCGTCAAGGGCGAAGAAGAGCAGCAGCGATCGCTAGGCGTACCCGTCGGTGCGGCGGCTTGGGGTCCCACCGGGTGGCCTCTGATCTATATCCCCAACGCTCGGACCATCACCGGCATGAAGGGCAAACGAGTCGGGCCGCGCGCTGACCTTTGGCGCCTCGACAGCCTCTACGCCGAGCCACACAAGATCCTCGAGAGCCGGCCCGAAGAGAACGATCCGCGGTTCTCGCCCGACGGCACCGAGATCACCTTCATGCGCGAAGGTGAAAGGTCGAGCAGTCTTTGGATGGCGAACGTCGATGGCACCAACCCGCATCGGCTGGTCGGCAATCTTCTCGGCCCATCGGCAGCCGCATGGTCGCCGGACGGCCGCCGCGTCGCTCTAACGACCTTTTCGCGCAAGAAGGGCGACCGCCGCTGTCACCTCTATGTACTGCCGGCAAATGGCGGCCGGCTGCACCAGATCGTCAGCGAAGAGATCCTCACGAACCGACCCGCCTGGACCCCCGATGGACGCTGGATCGCCTTTTCGACCTATGCCGGGGCGATTCGGAAGATCCATCCCGATGGCAGCGGCCTGCAGACCATCGTCAGGAAACCCGGCAAAGAAGTACGTGGACTGAGTTGGTCCCCCAATGGAAGGACTCTCGGCTATACCGCGCGGATCTTTCCGAAGAGCGATTGAGCGCACCCCTGACCGCAACCGGTGCCGATGCCGCTGGGGTTCGATCCCGGCCAAATGGGTAGGAAAGTCAATCGGGTTGAGAGGTTGGCGAGAGGAGAGATTTAGATGTCCGCCGTTCTAATAGTTGTCATCGTGGTAGTCGCCTTGGCCTTGGCCGCTGCCGCGCTTGCGATCGCCCGTCGAGCAAAGGAGCGGCGTCGAATCGAAAGAGAGCGACTGGCCGAGCAGGCGGACTCCCACCGCGACGAGGCGCAGACCAGGGCCGCCAAGGCAACCAGCCTTGCCGAGGAGAAGCAGGCCAAGCAGGCCGCGGCCGCGGAGGAGGCCGAGGTGGCCGATCGCCACGCCCGCATCGCCGAGGAGCATCGCAACCGCGCCGACCAACTGGCGGATGAGTCAGAGGGAGCCGCCGCGCGCAGCGAGCGCGAGCGGGCCCGCCGCGTCGTCTAGTTAGCCGAGCAGACCGGCCTCGCCGGCCTTGATGCTGGCCTCGACCCGGGAGCGGCAGTCGAGCTTGGCGAGGATGTTGCGGACGTGCATGTCGACCGTGCGCGGGCTAAGGAAGAGCTCGGCGGCGATCTCGCGGTTGGTGCGGCCGCCGGCGACCAGCCGCACGACCTCCTGCTCGCGCCGGGTGAGCGGGCTCTCGCCGTCGGCGGCAGCGCGACCGAGTCGCTGCTCGGCTGACTCGCCGAGCGCCTCAATCGCCGCCGCGGCCCGGCCGGCGAGCGGGCGAGCGGCCAGCTTGCGCGCCAAGCGGTAAGCCTCGGCCTGGCGCTCGACCGCCAGCTCGCGCTGCCCGGCAGCCGCCAGCGCCACTCCGGCCCGGTGCATGATCTGCATCCGCTCGGCTGGGATCCGCAGCTCGCGGTGCAGCTCGACGGCGCGGCCGAACTGCTCGGCGGCCAGCTCCGGCTCCCCCTCGGCGAGGGCGATCTCCCCCAGCCCGTGGGCGAGCGCCGCCAGCGCGTCGCCGTGCCCGGAGCTGGTCGCGATCCGAGTCAGACCGTCGACGCACGCGTGCGCCTCCGCGGTCCGGCCGGCCTGCGCGAACAGCGAGGCCGAGAGGCGCAGGCCCCAGACCGCGTAGTGGTGATCCTCGCTCCGCTTCCAGCGCGAGAGCACGAAGCCACAGTGCTCGAGCGCCTCCTCCGGACTGCTGTCGAAGTCCGCGACCAGGGCAAGCGAGGCGGCGCAGTCGACCTGCATCGAGAAGATGTCCAGCCGCCGCGCCGACTCCAGCCCGGCGCTGAGCAGCCGGCGGGCCGGACCGAGCTCGCCGCGCACGCCGCGGATGAAGCCGAACACGCCGTCGGCGATCGTGCGGATGCCGTCGCCCTCGTGGGCGGCGATCAGCTCGCGGCTGAGCTCGACGCCCGCGGCCACTCCCCCAGCTCGCGCAGCACGTAGGCCATGCAGGCAACGCAGCCCGCCTCGGGCCCTTGGTCGCCGGTCAGCTGGCAGAGGTCGAGGGCGCTGGTCAGCGCCTCGCGCGCGTTGGCGTAGTCGCCGGCGGTCTCGAAGACCGTGCCGAGGCGCTGGTAGGCATCGACGGCCTCGGCGGTGAAGTTGTTGTCGAGCGCGAGCGAGAGTGCCTCCTTGACCATCTCCATGCCGGTCTCAAAGTCGCCGCGCTTGGCCACCACCACCCCCTCGGCGGCCAGCGCCCGCGACTGCAGGTCGACGCGTTTGGCGGCGCGGGCGTCCTCGCCGGCCCGGCGGCTGAGCTCAAGCGAAGCGCCGTGGCGGCCGGCGAACTGGAGGAAGTCCGAGGCGGCGATCCGGTCGCCGGCCGCGGCGGCGGGGTCACCACTGGCGGCGAAGGCGTCGGCCGCCGCGGTAAGTGCCTCGATCGCGCCAGCCCGATCGCCCTGCATCGCGCAGATACGTCCGAGGCGCCGCTGCGCGGCCGCGAGCGCCGGCCCGTCCCCTTCACCACACAGCGAGGAGACCTCGCGCCAGCTGCGGGCCGCGTCGGCGAGCTCGCCGGCCAGCTCGGCCCAGGCCCCGTGGCGTTCGAGCGCGGCCAGCCGCTCCTCGACCTCCTCGCCCGCCGGCCACAGCTCGAGCGCGTGATGGGCCATGCCGGCCGCGTCGCGGTAGGCATGCGCCGCCTCGAACTCATCGGCGGCGCGCAGCAGCTGGCGCCGGGCGCGCTCCTCATCGTGGGCGCCGAGCCAGTGCGGAGCGACCTCGACCGCGGGCGCGCCGCGCGCCTCCAAGCGCTCGCCGACCTGGCGGTGCAGCTCGCGGCGGCGCAGCCAGGGAACGTCGCGGTGCAGCGCCTCGCGGACGAGGGCATGGCGGAACGTGGCCCGGCCGTCGCCCTCCTCGCGGATCAGGCCGATCTCCAGCAGCTCCGCCACCCCGTCCTCGTCGGCAAGCCCCGACACCACCTCGAGCTCGAAGCGCTCACCGGCAACCGCCGCCGCCTCGGCCGCGTCCCTGCCCGCGGCGCTGAGGTCGCCGTAGCGCAGCAGCACCGCATCGCGCACGGTCTCGGGGACCGCGACCTCGCCGCCCTCGGCCAGCGCGAGCCCGGCGGCCCCGGACTGGAGCCGGCCCTCGGCCGAGAGCGCGCCGGCCAGCTCCTCGACGAAGAACGGCAGCCCTTGGGCGCGGTCGTGGACGGCGCGCACCAGCGGTCGCGAGGGCGCCTCGCCAAGCAGCTCGGCGAGCAGAGCCGCGGTCCCGGCTTCATCAAGTGACTCGAGCGCGATTTCGTCCAGAGCGCGGCGCCGGCGCAGGTCGCTGCGCAGGCGCCGCAGCGGGTGCTCGCGCGAGAGTTCATCGGAGCGGTAGGCGCCAACGAGCAGAATCGCAGTGTCGCCGAGCGTGGGGCCGATATCGGCGAGCAGCTCCAGGGTCGCCGCGTCGGACCACTGCAGGTCGTCGAGCACCAGCAGCGCGCCGCGCTCGTCCGCGACGGCGACGAGTGCGCAGCGGACAGCCTCGCGCAAGGTCCGCGCGTCCACCTCTTCGGGTGCGGGCCCAAGCTCCGGCAGCAGCAGGCCCAGGTGCGTCCCCAGCGGCCCGCAGTCCTCGAAGGCGTCCGGCTCGGCGCGCAGGTGCGAGCGCAGCGCGCCGACGACCGGGCCGTAGGCGGGCGTCGAGTCGTGGCTGGCGGCGCCGAGCAGCACCGGCGCCTTGGCGGAGAGCGCGAGCTCGTCCAGGAGCCGGGTCTTGCCGACGCCCGCCTCGCCGGCGAGAAGCACCAGCCCGCCTTCGCCAAGGACGGCGCGATCGAGCAGCTCACCGAGGCGAGCACGCTCCTGATTGCGGCCGATCAAGCCGCCGACGGCCATCGCCGCGAGTGTAGATGAGGACCGATCGGATTCCACGCTCTCGATCTCCACGAGCGCGCCGAAGGCGCCACGCGGCCGCTGGGCCGGGCGGCGCCCGATCTGCGGCGGCGCTCAGGCAGTGACCGGGTCCTCGCGGACGATCACGGTGTCAGCGACCTTGAAGATCTCATCAGCCGACATGCCGGTGTTGCCGGCGTGACGCCGGATCGCCTCCGGGCTGACCGCCTCGTAGAGACAGACCGTCCCCAGCTTCCCATCCGGCTCCTCAACGACGTAGCTGCGGATCCAGCGCACCTCGTCGCTCATCTTCTCGCCCTCAGCCGAGGATTTCGCGGCCGTTGCCTCCAGCTCGGTCGCGTCGGCCCAGTTGCTGCGGCGGCGAATCGTAAACAGGTCCATTTGTCCAGCTCCTTTGATCTTGCCCATCGGGCAGCGTTTGATCTTGCCCATCGGGCAGCGAGTTGCTTGTTGAAAGGAGCCTGAACGCCGCGCGGCAGGCGAACAACGGCAGAACTGCCGTATTGCGACGGCGCTCTACTTCGGCCTCACGGTGACTTTGGCGCCCGACTGGCCGAAAATTGTGGATCTCCTCAAGTCCCCTACCTCCCTGTCCGATAGAGGGGTTAAGTTCGCTCTGGGTTTACGAAAGGGCAGTTCAGATGCTCAACTCGACAATATTGATCTGCGGTCTGGTGCTTGCGGCCTGGCTCAGCCTCGCGCTCGTCATTCTCGGCGCCTGTCGAATGGCCGCACGGGGCGATGCGGAACCGAGCGGAGCTACCTACAGGCCGCGGCGGCCGAGGACGTGGGGAACTGTGCGCAGCAAGATCTTCAGATCGCCCCAAAGCGACCAGTTGGCGACGTACAAGTAGTCGATCGCAACCATCTCCTGCAGGGGCACCCGGGCAGGACCAAGTATTTGCCAGGGGCCAGTCATGCCCGGCATCAACTCCAGACGGCGTCGATACCAACCTTTGACGTGCTGGTCCTCGTCGATGACGAGCGGCCGTGGCCCGACCAGGCTCATCTCACCTCGAGCGATGTTGAGCAGCTGCGGTAGCTCGTCCAGCGCACTCTTGCGAAGGAATTTTCCGACCCGGGTCACGCGGGGATCGTCGGCGATCTTGAAGAGGCCCTTGGCTTCATTGTGAGGACGGAGCGCGTCCTTCTGCGCGTCGGCGTCGGGGACCATCGTGCGGAACTTGAAGACGCCGAAGTGCTCCCCGTGCTTACCGACCCGGCGCTGTTTGAAGAAAACGGGACCCTTGCTGTCGAGCTTGATCGCGATCGCAATCGCGATCATCAGCGGCATCATCGCGAGCAGGCCAAGCAGCGCGGCGGTCAAATCGAAGGCGCGCTTGACCGCGGCCGAGGAGCGGCTGAGAGCGAAACGCCTGACCCCCATGACCGTGACGCCGTGCAGGTCGTCGAACTCGACCGAGGAGCCCACGACCTCGAGCAGGCGCGGCAACACGCTGACCTTTACGCCAACCGCCTCGAGGGTGCAGATCAGGTCCAGCATGCTCTCCGGTTGGAGGCTGTCGGGCGCGACGATCGCGCGCTGAACGTCGTGGGATCGGGCCAAGCTGCGGATCTCGGGCAACCGCGGCATCGAGAAGGCATCGGATGCCCATTCCGTGATGTCGGCCGGGTCGATCGACGCCACCAACTCGGCTTTAAGGCCATGCTGATCGGCGAGCTTGGATTTGATCGTCGCCGACGTGCCCTGGTCGCCAACGAACATGCAGCGCTCGGGAGAAGAGATGCGAAGGGTGATCGCCCGCACTGCGGTGCGGGCGAGAAGCAGGAAGATCCACAGGCTGAACCAGAACGCTAGGACGGCGGGTCGGTCGAAATCGCCCCCCGCGAGCACGAACCCGCCGGCCAGCCAGCCGCAAAGCGCCCCCAGGGTCGCGACCATGAACAGCTTCGGCGCCTCGTCGAGAGTTGTCTTGTGAAGCAGTGCTTCGTCCCGGTCATAAAGACCGATGACCTTGGCAACCAGAAAGAGTGCGAGCAGGCCCGCGAGGCTCAGCCAGCCGACCCTCAGCGACCGGGAGAAGGCAAGCTCCAGCACGGCGAACGCGCTGAGGAACGCGGCCAGATCGGCGAGCAGCAAAGAGCGGCGAAGGAGCTGATCGCGCCTCGTGTAGAGGCCTCTGTCGGCCCCATCCTCCCACTCAAATCCGTGGGAGCTCGGATGACGGACGGGAGCTCCCGCTTGCCTGGCGCCAAGCTCTGTTGGCCCAGACGCGCTCACCGAATCCGAGCTCTCCGCCCGCAGGTCAACCAGGTCGCTCCCGGAGCGGCGTCCCAGGCCAGCTCGATCACTTTCATTGCGCCAACACTCCCCCTCGAATCAGCTCTTTTACCGATCTCGCACCCTCGAGCTCGAATACAGCTTGTCGCGCGGGGAAAAGAGTAGCGGGTTTCGGTCGGAGCGCAATAGCGCTTGCAAAGCCGGATCCCGGACTTGCAGCCGCCATTGGTCCGGTCGTATCCCCAACTCTCGTCCAGTCAAGAGTGAAGCTCCTTCCATTAAAAATAAACAGACTGTTCCCGGACCTACTCGCGCGGTCTTCCCCTTCCGGCGACCACCGAGAGCCGGCCATCGCAGCGGGTCAGCGCGAAATGTGGGGTCGGGGCCCATGCCCCCCGATCGTGGCCGAGCTCGACCTGCAGCCCCGGTAAAACCGGATGCGGGAGAAACGCTGATCGAGCACGGTGGTGGCCACGACGCGGACTTTGTATTTACCTTCGGGAAGGCCCTGCAGCATGATCGCCTTGTGCAGGTTTGCGTTGCCACGGACGGTGGCGATTTTCTTACCGTTGACCCGAATCGAAACTTCCTTCAGCGGGTCGTATTTCGGATTGCGAAGGGTCAACTTCAAGGAGGTCCGACAGGAGTCGACGCTCGCGATGGTCACCAGGTTCTCGAAGCTTATTTTTTCGGAGCTGCCCGGCAGGGGCGCCAGCGGACTTGACTCGAGACAGCCGTAAGTGGCGTTCGCCGTGGTGCCGTCGGGAGCAATCGTCGGCTGGGATTCGTCGCCGGGCTTGCTGAGGCAAACGATCAGCACGCGAGATCCGTCAGCGTTCGTCATCGACCGCCACGCGGTCCGGCCCAGGACTGGGTTCACTTCGCATTTCGTACCGTGGAACCACTGGTGCAGACCCCAGTAGGAGCCATCCGGCCGGGCTTTCATCGCGGTCCACATGACCTGCCCGACGGGGTGCTCGCAAGTCGCCAGCGTGGTCGGCGAGACAACGGTTCCCTGGAGGCTTCCGTCGGAGAGAGCCTGAATCCCCACGGCGCCCCCGTTGAACGACCACACCCCTTCGATTTCGGCGTTGTCGGCAGCAGCGGCGCCGCTGGCGGTGAAAGCCAACGCCACAAGCACTGCGGGCAGAGCCAATGATCTGCGCAAAGTCGAGCTCATCAGCGATCTAACGTATTTGCCTTCGTCCGGCTTCTACAACCAGCTCGTGCAGGCGGCGGCGAAAGGTGTCCACCGAGAAGCGCTCAGCGTTGCTTCGCGCCGCCAGCGGGTCAAGCTCGAGCCGGTCGATCTGGCATATCGCCTCGACAAACGAGTCGACGTCGTCCAGCGCGGCCAGCAGGCCCGTCTTTCCCGCCACCACGGTCTCCAGCGCGCCGCCCTCCGCCGCGGCGATCACCGGCCGGCCGGCCGCCTGCGCCTCCACCGCGCTGATGCCGAACTCCTCCCTGCTCGGCACGATCACCGCGCGCGCTTGCGGGTAGAGCTCGACCAGCTCCGCGTCGGAGACCCGGCCGAGGAACTCCGCCTCCGGATAGGCAGACCTGAGGGCAGCGTGGTCGGGCCCAAGGCCGACGACGCGAATTGGCACGCCCGCACGGCGCGCCGCCTCGAGCGCGACGTGGACCCGCTTATGGCGGACGACCTCGGCAACGACCAAGAACGCCTCTCCCGGCGTGCCGATCTTGAAGCGCTCCGTTTCAACCGGCGGATGGAGGATCGTCGAGTCGCGTCCGTAGTAGCGCTTGATTCGCTCACGGGTCAGCTCCGAGTTGGCGATGTAGACGTCGACGCGGCGGCTGGCGCGCAGGTCCCAGCGCCGCATTCGCCGCAACTGCAGGCGAAGGAGGGGACGCAGCGGGGCCTTTGTCTCGCGCAGCGCTCGCGCTTCCTCATACCAGGCATAGCGAAAGGGGGCGTGGCAATAACAGACGTGGATCGCCTCCGGGGGGACGCGCAGGCCGTGCGCGAAGGCGCTGCTGCTGGTGAGGACGACCTGGCAGCCCTTGGGGCGCAGCCGTTCGACGGCCCAGGGATAGAGCGGCAGGAGCCGCCGAAAGGAATCCTGCCCGACACCGGCGCGCTGCAGCGCCGAGGTGGTGATTTTGCGCCCGGCGAAGCGGCCGTTGGTACCGCCTTCGTCGTAGAGCAGGGTGAAGATCGGCGCGTCGGGATAGAGCTCCGCCATCGCCGCGAACGTTCGCTCGGCGCCGCGCATCACCAGCAGGTAGTCGTGGGCCAGCGCCAGCGACATCGACGGTTCGGAGGTCCCAGCGGGCCCGCTCATCGAAGCACCATGGTCTGCTCCTCGCCGCCGGTGAGACCGCTGTCGTCGGTGACGCGGAGAACGACGGTGTGCGCCCCGGGCCGGGTGTAATGGATCGAGACCCGGCGGCCTTTGCGCAGGGGCCCGCCGTCGAAACTCCAGGCGAAGCCGACCAGGCTCCCCCCCATCGGATCGAACGAGCGCGAGCCGTCCCAGTTGACCCGCCACCCCTTGCCGCTCCGAAGGACCTGGCGCAGAATCACCGGAGTGGGCGTCGGGCAGTCGCGGTTGAGCAGGCGCTGACCCCTGTGACCCGGGCCGGCGTAGCTGCTCGGCAGACAGCCCGGCGCGTCGAAGACCTGCTCGCCGCTGCCGGGGGCCTTGCCGGCGTCGGTCGCAAGCGCGACGAGGCCGAGACCGACCACCCCCGCGGCGGCGACCACGGTGCTCAGCAGGATGGGAATCGAAACCTTCATCGCGGTGCAGTCTGAAGGAGAAGCCCGCGGACAGTGCCGATAGCCTGCCGGCATGAGTCGTGCGACTGGACCCGGCTCCCTTGCGCTCCTCCTTTTTCCCGGTGCCCTGCTCGTCTACTTCGGCTTCAACTCGGGGGGGCTGTTCGAGCTGACGACGGCCTTCGGGACGCTCCTGGTGCTCACCGTGATCCTGATCTGCATCGCCGGCGCCCGCGAGCCGCTCGCCGGGCTCTCCCCCCTCAGTGCGATCGCCTGCGGCGCCCTCGCCCTCTTCGCGCTGTGGGCGCTGCTCTCCAGCAACTGGTCACACTCCAGCGGTCGTGCCCTGATCGCCTTCGACCGGGCTCTGCTCTACCTCGCGATCCTCGCCCTCTTCGCCTGTCTGCGCCGCTCGGTGGAGCGCTACCGCTGGCTGCTGCGGGGACTGCTCGCGGGCAGTGTCGCCATCGCCCTGACCGGCCTGGTCAGCCGGCTGCTGCCGGCGCTCCTGCCAACAACTCCGGGGCCGGTCAGCGATCGCCTCAGCTACCCGTTGACCTACTGGAACACCTTTGCCCTGCTCGTCGGCTTCGCCTGCATCCTGGCGGCGCATCACACCAGCGACGAGCACGAGCCCGCCGCCGTACGGATCGGGGCCGCGGCGGCGCTACCGTTGCTCGCGGCGACCCTGCTGCTGACCTTCTCGCGGGGGGCGATCGCGGTCACCGTGCTCAGCGTTGCCGTCTACATCGTCCTCGCTCGCCCGCGGGGGTTGCTCGGCGGCGCCCTGGCAGCGCTCCCAGCAGTCGCCATCGCCCTCGTCCACACCTACTCGGCTTCGTTGATCCACGCTGGGACACCGCTGACGCCGGCCGCGATCGCGCAGGGACACCACCTGGCGCTGGTGCTCGGCGCCTGCACCGTCGGGGCCGGGATCCTTCGCGCCCTGGCCCTCACTATTGACGCGCGGGTCGCGCGACTGCCGGCGCCCTCACTGCGAGCGGTGCGGGTGACCCAAGTGGCGGCGGTAGGCCTCGGCGCGCTCGTGCTCGCCGGCTTCGTCGCCGGCGGCGGTGTCTCGGCCCTGCACCACCAGTACGAGAACTTCGTCAACGACACCCACACCACGTCCGGCATCGAAGGCCAACGCGGTCGCCTGCTGGCGGTCGGCAACGACGGGCGGGTCCCGCTTTGGAACGTGGCCCGCGATGACGCTTTCGCCGCCGACCCGTTGAAGGGCACCGGCGCGGGCACCTACCAGCTGCAGTGGCAACGCCACCGCTCAGAAAACCACGAACGCCTCTACGCCTACTCGCTCTACTTCGAAACGATCGGCGAGCTCGGGGTGGTCGGCGGTCTCCTGCTCGCGATCTGCCTACTGACGATCCTGCTCGGAATCGGACTGCGCCTGCGCGGGCCGGGGCGACCCGTCTACGCGGCGGGTTTTGCGGTCACGATCGCCTGGCTGCTGCACGCCGGCGTCGACATCGACTGGCAGACGCCGGCGGCCTGCGTGCCCGTTTTTGCCCTCGGCGGTCTGGCGCTGGCCCGGACTAACGAGCGCACGGAGACCGAGCCGGATCGAGCCGGAGTCCTAAGCCGGCTGGAAACCCTCGCCCGCCTCAGCTCCGGGGGAGTGAGACCTCTCCTCGCGCTCACCTGCCTGGCGATCGGGGTGGTTCCGGCCCAGATCGCCATCGCCCAATCGCACCTGCACGACAGCATCGATGCGCTGAACACCGGCTCCTGCTCGCGGGCGCGGTCCGATGCCAACGACGCGATCTCGGCGATCGACATCGGCGCCCGCCCCTACGAGGTGCTGGCGATGTGTGCCGCTCGCGCCGGGAACACGGACGTCGCGGTGCGCCAGGCGGAAACGGGGGTTAAGCGCGACCCCGACAGCTGGGAGCCCCACTACGTCCTCGCCCTGGCCCAGGGCGCGGCGGGAGGAGATCCCAGTCGGCAGATAGCCACCGCGAGGCGGCTGAATCCGCGCTCGCAGCTGCTCCAGGAAGCCGCCGCCGAGCTTCGCGACACCCCCCCAGATCAATGGAGGAGCACCGCCCTCTCGCTGCCCTTCGCCTTCTACTGAGCGAGGCTAGGGGTTCGCTATCTGCCGATGCCCTTCACGACGGATTTGGGGGCTATCACTTACACAGGTCAGGTTATCCTGATCCTGCGTGCGACAAATTGCGACAGTGGTGGCAGTCACATCGGGGTCAATACTGGCTGGCCTCGCGACGATCGAGCAGGATTCGCCCCGAAAGGGAGCACTGCAGATTCTCATCGTCGTGTTCGCTCTCACTACCGTTTACTTGGTGCTGATCAGCAAGCGCCTTGTCAGAAGGTTTCCTTTTCTAGCCCGAATCCCCGGCGCCAATGCCCCCACGCCCTCGTCTACTACGTACAAACTTCGTGGCGTCGATGAGTTCTCATCGGAAGACGACATTTCCACGGCAGACACATATATCGACGCCGATGACACCCGTAAGATCGACACTCGACGAACTACACATCATCCAATCAAGGACTGCTCAAATGCCGCGAAAGAATTACCAAAACCTCAGACGCCAGAGCGAGGCAGCCCAAAAGACACGAGGGCCGCGTGAACCAGCATCGACCGCTATCAGGCTGTCGAATTGCGAAGACGTACAGATTGAAGGAAACGTGCTCATCGGCTTCCAGGTTGCACTTGACGCTGAGAACTCGAAACACCTCACTGCGCGGCGGAACATTCACTGCCCATACCCAGCGACTTGAATCCTTAGTGCCCAGGCAGGATCCTGCGTGAAGCGTCCTCGTTAGACGAGCTAGAGCAGCGCAGGCTCTGCTCCTCGTTCTGAACGCGAATCGGTACTCAGGTCAATGGCCTTACACTGACGCGGGTCGTACCCTCCTACTTGATGAGCGCCTTGGCAGCCGACTTGAGGCGGCCCCGTGTGCGTGCCATCTCTTCCAGCGGCCCGGCCAGCCCCACCCTGCAGAGAAAAAGCCGGACGCGCAGGCGCGGTCCGTCGCCGAGCTCCTTCAGCTTGCCGACGAGCTGCTCGCGCTCCTCGCTCGTGTACTGCGAACCGAAACAGTGGGCGCAGTGATGGGCGGCGAGGCGGCGGCGGCGGCCCCTGACGGGCCGGAGACTCCATCCACGGCGCCGCCATGCAGGTTCGAAGACCTCGCTGAAGATCCTGATGTAGCCGTCGAGCTGGACGCCCTTGCGACGGGATCTGGTTCCACCCTCGTCCTCCCACACCCGGTAGCGAGCGAGGGGCTCGTCGGTGTACACGTTGCCGAAGCCGGCATCGGCCATCCGCACTGAGAGGTCGTAGTCCTCGGTGAACTCGGGGCGGCCGGCGTAGAAATCGAGCTGCTCGAGCGCCTCGCGGCGAAAAATCAGGACGTTGGCGACGGTGCGGTACCCCGCGAGCGATGCGCGCAACGCCGCCTCCGCCTCCTGGAATCCGGTGGATCGCGCCAGGCGGCGCGTGCTCCTCCGCCTCCCCTCGGCATCGATTTCGACTATCGCCGAGTGCCCGTAGCCCGCGCTCGAGTGGGCCCGCATCTGCCCGGCGAGGCGACTGAGGAAGGAGGGGTCGAGCTCGTCATCGGAGTCGAGCCGGACCAGGAGGTCAGTATCGGGCGACCGCAGCAAAGCCGAGACGTTCTCAGCAATGCCGAGGTTCCGCGGCTGCCGGATCGATCGAAGTCCAGGGTGCTCAGCCTCCAGCTGGTCGAGGATCTCGGCGGTGCCATCGGTGCTCGCGTCGTCGGCGACCCAGACCTCGAGAGGGCCGCGATAATCCTGCCCCACCGCAGATTCGACGGCCGACCGCAGATAGGCGCTCTGGTTGAAGGTGGGGATGCAGATCGCCACGCTAGGCAGGGCCTGGTCGGGCATGGCGGCAAGATAGCCGCTCCAAGTCGCGGCTATCCTGCCTTCCCTCGCCTGCCCCTGATGCGAATAGCCATGTACCACTTCAGCTTGCCGCAACCTGGGCGCAAGCCCGGCGGCGTCGAGGTGTTTGTCGACCGCCTCGCCGGGGCGATGGTCGACCGGGGTCACGAGGTCGTCGTCTTCACCTACTCGCCCGCGCCTGCCGACGCCTCCTATTCGACCAAGCGGCTGCGTCCCCACTCCACCGAACGGCGGCGGTTGCTGCGCCAGTACGGGTCACCGTGGTTGCTCAACCTGCAGAAGTTCGAGGGCTTCGACGTCGCCCACTTCCACGGCGATGACTGGTTCTTCTTCCGGCGACGGCTGCCGGTCGTCCGCACCTTTCACGGCTCCGCCCTGCTCGAGGCCGCCAACGCAACCTCCTGGAAGCGCCGCCTCGACAAGGGGGTGATCTTCCCGCTGGAGCTGCTCTCCGGGCGCCTTGCCACGGCCAGTTACGGCGTCGGCGTCGACTCCGAGGCCATCTACCAGACGGCCGGCATGCTGAATCTGGGAATCGACCGTCCGTCCCGCCCCGCCGAGCCCTCGGCCAAGCCGTCGATCCTCTTCATCGGCACCTGGGAGGGGCGCAAGCGCGGCGCGTTCCTGCATGAGGTCTTCCGGCGCGAGGTGCTGCCCGCCGTCCCCGGGGCGGAACTGTGGATGGTTTCCGACCACTGCGAGGAGTCCGCGGGGGTCCGCTGGGTTCGCGCCCCCAGCGATGCCGAACTGAGCGAGCTGATGACGCACGCCTGGGCCTTCTGCCTGCCGAGCAGCTACGAGGGCTTCGGCATCCCCTACCTCGAGGCGATGGCCCACGGGGTTCCCGTAGTCGCCTCGCCCAACGCGGGTGCCCGGATGCTGTTGGCTGACGGCCACGGCATCCTCGCCGACGACGAAGGGCTGGGACGGCGGCTGATCGAGGTGCTCAGCGATCAGGAGTTGCGCGCTTCCCTGATCGAGAAAGGCCATGTTCGCGCGGCGGAATACTCATGGGAGCGAATGGCCCAGCGCCACGAGGAGGCCTACCGAAAGGCGATCGAGAGCTGGCGCGCGGGCGACGCCGTCAGTGGCTGACGCGGACGCCGGCGAGGACGCCGCGCAATCTCTCGCGCATCTCGGCGGCATCGAACTCTGCCGCGAAGATCTGGCGAGCGACCCCTCGCCTCTCCGCCTCACCGGCGGGATCCGATCGCCAGGCTTCGATCAGCACTGCCAAGCGCGCGGGGTAAGACTCATCGACGACGCCGTCGTAGCTCAGGGTCCAGCCATGGGGGCCGAGCAGGACCGCTGCCTCACCGACGTCTGAGGCGATCACCGGGCAGCCGCATGCCAGGTAGAGCGGCAGCTTTCCGGTCGTGCGGACCCGACCCACGACATCGTTGGTCTGGGTCGAGATCGCCGCGTGCATGGCGCTGACGTAGAGATGAGCCTCATCGGCGGGCACGCGGCCGACGAACCTGCACCTATCGATCACCCCGAGTTCGTCGGCCCTCTCACGCAAGGGCTCCAATCCCGTCCCGTCGCCGACGATCAGGGCGATCACCGACGGATCGAGCCGGGGCAGGGCCTCGATCAGATCCCAGCCATAGGCGGTCCCCCGCCTGGGGGAAAGGACCAGGCTGCCGACCAGCCCGACGACAAAGGCCCCGTCGAGGCCGAGAGAATCCCGGAGCCCGGTGGCATCCACTGGGCCCGCACCGTCAGGAGCGAGGTCGGGTATCTGTGTCGCGGGACCCGGTACGAGGGCAGCGTGAGCTCGGCCGCGGACGACTATCCGGTGGGCGCTCCGCAGGGCCAGCTTCTCCCCCAGGCCGACCAGGAGCATGCCGGCGAAGCCGCGATCGCCAAGCGAGCGGGCCAAGGCGTATACGGCGTCGCCGGTGTCGACGACCACCCGCTTGCGCAAAAGGCGACCGAGAATCGCGAGTGGTGCGGTGGCCTTGCCGATGTCGACGAGATAAAGCACGGGGGCGTCGGAGGCGAGGACCGACCAGATGCCCCTCAGCGCCGCCATCGCCCCGGGCCCGGCGACGACCAGCTTTACCTTCGACGCTCCAGCCAAGAGCTGCCGGGCTCGTGCGGCGGCGCCCGGCGAATCGCAGACGCAGATCACTCCACCAGTGCCATCGTCGCCGGACTCGCGTCGAACGCCCGATCGCAAACGAGCCGGGGGCCGGGAGCGGGCAAAGGTGGCGACGGCCTGCGCCCTCCCGCCGAGATTGCCGCGCAGAAGCGCCAGGCGCCCACCGCGGTTTCCGCCACCGGTTCGAAACGAGGAGACGAGCCCCGGCATCGCCCGGCTCCCCACGCCCGTCGTCCAGACGAGGTGCGTCGCCTTGCCGGGAAAAGACAGGTGCTCGAGCATCGCCAGCGTCTCGTTGTGAGCCGCGTCGCGAACGTCCCGCTCGCGACGCTCGCGGTCTTCGGCGACACGGGGCTGGGGATGATGGTCGACCGCGATGGCGGGGTCATAGACGACGCGATAGCCCATCCGCAGCAACCTCAGGCAGAGTCCCAGCTCCCAGTGATGCTCGGTTGTGACCGCGCGCAGGCGCGGGTCGAACCCAACCTCGCGAATCAGATCGCCTCGGACGCTCAGGTTGACCCCCTTCAGGACATCGACGTCGCGAGGCCCGCCGACACCGAGATGATGGTTGCCGGCGGTGCGCCCGAACCAGCCGACCATCCCGACCCGCGCCTCCTCCCCGTCCTCCAGCCGGCCGTCATGGAAGACCCGGTCCCGGCCCCCAACAGCACCGATGCGTGGATCGAGGTCGAAGGCATCGAGGATGCGAACGATCCAATCGGGGTGGGCCTGGGCGTCGTCGTCAGTGAGGCAGACGATCTCACCGGAAGACGCGGCGACCCCCGCGTTGAGCGCCATCACGACGCCCGGAGACCCGGCCGGCACGTCGATTGGGACCACCCGAGCCCAATCCTCGTATCGGCCGGCGACGAGAAGGCTCGACCGATCCTCGCGTCGGACGACGACGATCACCTCGTCGGGGGGTCTATCCTGCCCCGAAAGGGCCTCGAGACAGCTGCTCAAGACCTCGGGCCGACGATAGGTGGGGACTATTACTGAGATGCGCATCGGCGACATCGTCGCATCAGGGGCCGATTTGGTTCTCCCGTCCCGCGCTGGGGAAATGGCTCCGACCGACGTGGCAAAAAAGCTAACGTCCGCTCTTCGCTCCCTCCTTGGCAGCGGCCGACCCCAGATGGGAATCTAACGCGATGCACGAAACCCAAGACGCCACCGCCATATTCGCGCCGCTGTGGAAACGCAAGTGGCTGATCCTCATCGTCGGTGTGATCGTCGGGGTTGCGACCTACGCCTACTACAACCAGAAGCAGCCCATATATGGCGCCGCGACCGCGGTCTATCTCGGCAACGGCTCGGAAGTGCAGGCGCTCATCGGGGAAGCCCAGGCAAACGGCACCGAAAGCGATCGCAGCATCACCAACCAGGTGGTGCTGATCAATTCGAGCGTGGTCGGCAGCGTGGTCCAGCGCCGGCTGCTCAAGGAAGGCAATGTCGATGCGGCCACCGGCGCAGCCCAGGCGGGGGCGACGGCCGGCAGCGACTTCATCTCCATCTCGGCCAGGGCTCATACCGCCCAGGGAGCCGCCGACCTCGCCAATGCCTACGCGGGGGCCTACCTGCACCTGCGCGAAGCCAGCTACCGCCGCAATATCGAAATCGCCCTGAACAGCACCCGCGAACAGCTGAGCAGCACCGAAGAACAAGCTACCTCGACCACCACGGAAGCGCTGCAGATCCAGAATCTGGTCGACCGCGTCAACCAGCTGCACTCGCAGCTGTCGCTCGGCGACGCCGGCGATCGCCAGATCAACCGTGCCGTCGCCAGCGCGGCGCCGCTTTCGCCAAAACCGACCCGTAACGCGATATTCGCCTTCGCCCTCGGCATCGTGCTCGCCTCACTGGTCGCCTACGCCCTGAGCCGCTTCGACCGGCGCCTGCGCTCATTGACGGACATCGAGGCGGCTTTTCAGGCGCCGGTGCTGGCGGCCGTGCCCACGGTCCGCCACCCGCTCGGCTACGTCGACGGTCAGGCGGTCCCCTCTCCCCCACTGCGTGAGCCACTGCGAAGGCTTCACACGACCCTTCAGCTGCGCGGCCACCTGAACGATCCCAGCCAGCCTCCAGCTCCCCGCTCCGTGCTGTTCATCAGCGCCGACGCCGACGCCGGCAAGTCGACACTGCTGGCGGGCCTCGGACTGGTACAGAGCGAGGCCGGAGAACGGGTCGTAATCGTCGACTCGGATCTTCGCCGGCCGGCCCAGGCAGAGCTTCTGGCGGTGGAAAGCTATCCCGGCCTGTCAGAGGTGCTGGCCGGAAAAGCGACGGTGCAAGAGGTCACTCAAGCCATTCACCCGGCGACGATCAATGGCGTCGCCGCGAGTCGCGAGGCGGCCGTCGCCGCGCTCGAACCACAGGTCGCGGGGTCCGTCTCCGTGCTGCCCAGCGGTGCCACGGTCGCCAATCCCCCAGCGTTGCTTGCCGGTCGGGCGATGCCGATGCTCCTGCATTCGCTCGCCGAGGAATACGACTACGTCCTGGTCGATGCCTCGCCGCCGCTGGAGGTGAGCGATGTCCTGCCACTGCTGGCGATGGTCGATGCGGTCGTGATCGTCGCCCGCGTTGGGCATACCGGCGAGACCTCGGCCCGGCGCCTCGTCGACCTGCTCTCGCGCGCTCCGCACGCCCCGATTCTCGGGACCATCGTCAACGGCGCGTCCGAAGCGGATCTGGAGGCCTTCGGGCTCTCGTTGATGGAATACAACGAGCGTGGCGTCGTGCCTCGGTGAGAATGAGCAGCTCAGGCTTTGGCTGGCCGGGCATCCGCTGGCAACCCGCGGCGACCCTTGCCCGGCGCAAGCAGGATCTGCGGGAAATAGCGCTGACCGCAGGGATTGCCCTGCTCGTCGCCTTCGGCATCGCGGTGAAGGTGCCGGACCCGAACTTCTTCCTGGCGACGGGGATCGTCTGCGGAATGCTGGGGCTGGTCTTCCTCGCGGCCAGCACCCGGTACGAGGTGACGCTGGCGATCCTGGTCCTCTACTTCGGCCTGCTGGACGGGGTGATCAAGCTCGAGACGGCGAACCAGCTGGCATCGAGCCTGCGCGACCTGATGATCGCCGCCATCTGCATGGGCGTCCTCGCCCGGGTTGTCGTCAAGCGCGAGAAAATCAGCCTGCCCCCGCTTTCCGGTTGGGTCATCGCTTTCGTGCTGTTGACCCTGGTCGAGGCCGCCAACCCGAACACCCAGGGAATGCTCAAGGTCGTCGGCGGCTTCAGGCAGCACCTGGAGTGGATCCCCTTCTTCTTCGTCGGTTATTACCTGATGCGCTCCAAGGAGCGGTTCCGGAAGTTCTTCATCCTGCTCGGGGTGATCGCCCTGGCCAACGGCGTGGTCAGCACGATCCAGACGCAGCTAACCCCGGAACAGCTCTCCTCGTGGGGGCCCGGATACGAACAGCGAATCAACGGCACCGATGGCGTGTCGGGGCGGGTCTACTCCGACAACGAAGGCACGGCGAGGGTGCGACCGCCGGCACTTGGCTCGGACCTTGGCTTCGGCGGCTTCGTCGGCGTGCTCGCACTGCCGGGCCTACTGGCGCTGCTAGGCATGAGGCAGTTGCGCAACCGATGGCTGGTCGTGCTGCTGGCCCTCGGCGCCCTGCTCGCGGTCGCCACCTCTCTGCAGCGGGTAGCCGTGCTCGGGGCGTTCGTGGCCGCGATCGCGCTTGTGGTCTTGTCGGCGAGCGCGGGGAGGCGCGCCACCAGAGTCCTGGTCGGCCTGCTGGTCGTCTCCGCGATGACTTTTGCGCTCGCCTCGATTCTCGCTCCCAGCGCCGGCAAAGGAGTCTTCTCGCGCTACGACTCGATCACGCCCGACAAGGCCGCGAGCACCTCGGTCAGCTATCGCCAGGGCACCCTCTCGCAGATACCCGCCGTAGTTCACAAGTATCCGTTCGGGGCGGGCCTTGCCGTCGCCGGGGCAGGGAAGAGCTTCGGCGGCCAAAGCACCGCCACCATCGACGGGCACTCAGCGAGCGCCGAGTCCCAGTACAACTACGTGGCTCTCGAATTGGGGTTGCCGGGGCTGATCTTCTGGATCGCCATATCGGTGATGCTGATCGCGCTCGCGGCCCGCGGCCTGAGGCGCATCGAAGACATCGACCTGCGTCTCTGCCTGGCCGGCATCTTCGCGGCGATAATCGCCTTCACGATCATGGGCTTCGTCGGGCCGACCATGTCGAACCTGCCGTTCGGACCGTACTTCTGGTTCGCGCTGGGGATCGCCGCATACTGGTTCGCCGGCGGCGGCAAAGTCGAGTCCGCCCCATCCCTGAAGCCGATCCGATGAAAGACCCAGTCGACTCGCTCGACGTCTCGATCTGCATTTGCACCCGTAACAGGACGCGAGAGCTCCGCCGCGCCCTCGACAGCATCGCCGGATCGACCCGGGGGCCGGGGCAGATCGTGATCTCCGATGACGGCGACGACGATGCGACCGAGTCGCTGGCGGCGACGCACGAACTGGAGATCACCTACACCCGGGGGCCACGATCGGGGCTGGGAGCCAACCGTAACCATGCGGTTTCCGTCGCTACCGGGGACTATCTGCTCTTCCTCGACGATGACGCGACCCTGGGCGAAACGTTCCTCGAGCAAACTGAAGGCGCGCTCTGCGAGCTGGACCCCGAGGCGCGGGCGAGAACGATCGTCACCGGAGCGGACATAGAGAACGGCAGCGTCATCCTCCCTAACAACCAAGGCCTCCTGGGCTTCCAGTCGCGGCCCTACAGGCCCGGCGAGGCGCTGCACACTGTCGTCATCAACGCCGCCCTGTTTCCGCGGCGGGTCTTCGATCGGCTCCATTTCGACACGAATTTGAAATACGGCTTCGATGAGGTCGACATCACCACCCAGGCGGTGGCCCTTGGATACAAAATCGCGCCCTGTTTCGACGCGGTCAACTACCACTATCCGTCGACCATCGGCAGGGATGACTACGGACGGCTGGCGAGCGCGTCGCGCCTGTACGTCACCTTCAAGCGACGCCGCTGGACCGAAGGCTCGAGGTTGCGTGGCTGGCTGGGGTTCGCCCTCGCCGCCGGCCACCTCTACGCCGCATCGGTAAAGCGCAGCGGTATCGCCGGGATAGCGGAGGCGCGCCAAACCGTCGCGCAGGCCCGCGCCTACCACGCCGTGTTCCTTGCCTCGGCCCCGGCCGCGAACGGATCGGCCCGATGAGCGACCCCGCCAAGCGTCCCGGGGTGGTCGCATCGCCACGCTCGATGTCGTGGTCGCGACTGCAGCCACTCGTCGGCGGCCGGCGCAAACCGATCGTGATGCTCGCGGCCATCTCCGCCGTCGCGGGCCTGACCGAAGCGGTGATCCTGGCGGTCGTCGCCCAGGTCGCCGCCAGCCTCGTCAGTGGCGGCGCCGACGTCAGCGCGACCGTCGGCCCCACGACCGTTCACGTATCGGTCGGTGAGCTGCTCGCCTTCGCGGCGGGGCTGGCGGTCATTCGGCTGGCACTGCAGTTCCCGATCGCGTGGCTACCGGCCCGAATCGCAGCCGACGTGCAGGCCAAGCTGCGCAACGATCTGTTCGGTGCCTTCACCAGAGCGTCGTGGTCGATGCAGTCCAACGATCGCGAGGGCCATCTGCAGGAGATGATGACCAGTCAGGTCGTGCAGGCGACCCAGGGCGCCCAGCAGGTGACGATCATGGTGACGGCGCTCTTCTCCTTCATCGTCCTGATCGTCTCCGCGCTGGTTTTGAACGTCGCCGCTGCGGTGGTTGTGCTGACCGCAGCGATACTGCTGTTCGTCGGCCTGCGGCCGATGAATGCCGTCGCTCACAGGCGCTCCAGCGCCCTCTCCCAGGCCCAGATGAACTACGCCGGGGGCATCGGGGAGGCGGTCCGAGTCGCTGAAGAGACCCAGGTGTTCGGGGTCTCCTCAGCCCAGCGCGAGCGAATCGGCGCACTCGTCGGCACCGCCCAGGAGCTCTTTCTCCGCACCCAGTTCATCGCCCGGCTGACCCCCGGCCTCTACCAGAGCCTGATTTTTCTCATCATCGTGCTTGGGCTCGCCGGGTTGCACGCCTCCGGGGCCGGCAACGTCGCCTCCCTCGGCGCCGTGGTGCTCCTCCTGGTCCGCGCCGGAACCTATGGCCAACAGCTGCAGAGCTCCTACCAGCTGGTGCGCCAGGCGCTTCCCTTCATCGAACGCATGCAGGAGGCCGAAGGGCGCTACATGGAGAGCAGCGTCGCCTCGGGCAGTCGGCCGATCCAGCCGATGCGCTCAATGCGCTTCGACCACGTCTCGTTCGGCTACCGGCCCGGCAGCCCCGTGCTGTCCGACGTCAGCTTTGAGGTACACGGAGGTGAGGCGATCGGAGTCGTCGGGCCTTCCGGAGCCGGCAAGTCAACCCTGGTGCAGCTCCTGCTTCAGTTGCGAGCGCCGGACACGGGGGCATACTTCCTCAACGAGGTGCCGGTGGAGGAGTTCCTGCTCGCCGATTGGCACCGGCGAGTTGCCTACGTTCCACAGGAACCTCGCCTTCTCCACGCATCGGTAGCGGACAACATCCGCTACTTCAGGCCGATCGACGACGCGGCGATCGAGCGGGCCGCCCGCCTCGCTCGCATCCACGACGACATCGTCGCCTGGTCGGCCGGCTACGAGACCATCGTCGGCCCTCGCGCCAACGCCGTGTCCGGGGGACAACAGCAGCGAATATGCCTGGCGCGGGCGCTGGTCGGGAGGCCCGAGGTCCTCGTTCTCGACGAGCCGACGAGCGCGCTCGACCCGCGCTCGGAGGCCCTGATCCAGGATTCGCTGCTCAGCCTCAAGGGGGAGATGACGATCTTCGCCATAGCCCACCGCATCTCGACGCTCGACATGTGCGACCGGGTGATCGTCATCGTCGACGGTCGCCTCAACGCGTTCGATACCACCGCGCGCCTTCTGGTCAATAACAGCTACTACCGCTCCGCCTCCGGCTTGACCGATGCTCCCCCCGAAGAGCCGTACCTTGAACGCTCCTGATTTCTTCATAGTCGGGCATCCGAAGTGTGGAACCACCGCCCTCTTCGAGATCCTCAGAAAACATCCCGAAATCTTCTTGCCGGACTGCAAGGAGACGTTCTACTTTGCCGACGAGCTCCGCGCCCCGGAGCATCGACGCGCCGAAAGTCGCCTTCCGCAAACGCTGGATCAATATCTGCAGCTGTTTTCCGAGGCCCGACCGGGGCAGCGCACGGGCGAGGCATCCGCGCTCTACCTCTGGTCCCGGAAGGCGGCTGAGCACATCGCGGGCCTGCAGCCGGACGCGCGCATCATCGCGATCCTGCGGGAGCCCGCCTCATTCCTGCGCTCGCTGCACCTGCAGCTCGTGCAATCCCACGTCGAGTCCCAGAAAGACTTCCGCAAGGCCCTGCTGCTCGAGGACAGCAGACGGGAAGGCAATAACCTGCCCCGGGCGTCCTCGCACTGGCCCCTGCAGCTGCTCTACTCCGACTACGTTCGCTATGTGGAGCAGCTCCGCCGGTTCCAGGACCTGATCCCCGCCGAGCAGATCCTGGTGTTGATCTACGACGACTTTCGGGGCGACAACGATGGGACGGTACGCGAAGTGCTGAGGTTCCTGGACGTCGACGAGACGGTTCCACTCGTCTCGGTCGAGGCCAACCCGACCGTTCGGGTGCGATCTCGATCCCTGAATCGATTTCTCTACGACCTCAGAATGGGCCGGGGAGCGGGCGCCGCGACCCTGAAGAGGGGGATCACGGCGGTCGTGCCGAGGAAGCTGCGGCGACGAGTGCTCGAGACGATTCAGCATCGCCTTGTTTTCGGCGAGCCACCTCCGACCGAGGATGAGCTGATGACAGGGCTCCGTCGACGCTTCAAGCCGGAGGTAGTCGCCCTCAGCGAGTACATGGAACGTGATCTGGTGAAGCTCTGGGGCTACGACGGCATCGAGTCGCGATGACACCGAGGATCCCCGATTTCTTCATCGTCGGCCATCCCAAGTGCGGGACGACAGCGCTCTTCGAGATCCTCAGCAGGCATCCACGGATCTATATGCCCGCCGTCAAGGAGGCGCAGTTCTTCGCCAGCGAGGAGCGCTACCGGATGCGGCCGGAGCTGTCCCTGGACGAGTACCTAGCACTCTTCTCAACGGCCCCTGACGACCACCGTGCCGGCGAGGCCTCGGTCCTGTACCTCTGGTCCCACACGGCCGCCACCCGCATCGCCGAGGTGCAGCCGAACGCGCGAATCATCGCGATCCTGAGGGAGCCGGCGAGCTTCCTGCGCTCGCTTCACCTGCAGTTCGTCCAGGGCCAGGTGGAGATGGAGAAGGACTTCGGGAAGGCGCTCGCGCTCGAAGGGAGCAGGCGCCGGGGCGAACACGATTCCCGGTCCCTCGCCTGCTCTCCAACGATGCTCCTGTATGCCGACTACGTGCAGTACGTCGATCAGCTGCGCCGCTACGAAGCCGCCTTTTCGCCGGATCGCGTACTGACCCTCATCTACGACGATTTTCGCCGCGACAACGAGGGCACCGTCCGTTCTGTGATGCGGTTCCTGGAAGTCGACGATGGGGTTTCGCTCGCGCAGGCGGAGGCGAACCCCACCGTCCGGGTCCGCTCACAGCGACTCAACATCCTGACCCGATCGCTCTACAAGGGAAGCAACCCGATCTCGCGGACGGCAAAGACAACAATCAAGGCCATCGTCCCCAGCAGACGTCTGCGCCGCCGGATGCTGGATGCCACCCAGCGTCATGTCATCTACACCAGCCCGCAGCCACCGGATGAGGATCTCATGGTCGAGCTAAGGCGGCGGTTCAAGCCCCAGGTAGAAGCCGCCAGCGAACACCTTGGCCGTGATCTGGTCGCCCTCTGGGGATACGACGAACTCTAGGCCGGACAACACCCCTGCCCTCCGCCGCTAAGCCGGTTTGTAGACGAACTCCACGTCGGCCCGATACCGCACCACCTCAGCCGGATTGCCCACCGCGATACCTCGCTCCGGCACATCCTTCGTGACCACCGATCCACTCCCGATAACGGCGCCATAGCCGATCGTCACCCCAGGCAACACGGTGATCCGCATCGGCAACCACGCGTAGTCGCCGATGGAGATCGGCGCCCCCTTGCCCGCGAAGGTGGGGCTGTCGGGATCGTGCCCTCCCGCGATCAGGTAGATGTCGTCGTTGAAGACAACGTTGCGGCCGATGGTCACCGGGTTCCAGGAGATGATCGTCACCTGACCTGTCAGCCTGGAGCCGGCTCCGATCGAGACGTTCTCGGGCCGCTGCGGAATCACCACCCGTGCGCCAATTCTCACCGGCGGCGAAACACTCACTCCGAGCTCCTGCCAGGCGCTGACGCGCCCCGCGCCTCCGATCGCCCTACGAAAGGCGTACTGATTCATCGCCATGTGCAGCAGCCCAAGTCGTCGCAAAAGGGAAAAGGCGTGACGAGCGAGCTTCACGAATGGCGACTTTAGAGGCTCCGCCGTGGCCTAGGTTCCCGAGCCCCCGTAGTCGATGCTCAGCAGTCGCGGATAGTTGGTCGCGGCGATTTCAAAAACCGCACGGCTTCCTTGGCGCGATACGAAACGGGCCGGAGTGACGCAATCCCGAATCGGGTCGTAGGCGCTGACGCTGGGCGGCCGTGACGATGTCGGCAGGTTGCCCAGCGTGATTCGGAAGTTCTCGTCCGGGAGTTCGAACGGGTTCGGAGAGCCCTGGTAGACGGTGGTCAGGTTGGGAGTCATCACGTAGACCGGTACGACGAAGCGGGTGGGCGAGGACTGGAAGGGGAAGACGGCCAGGAGATCGCGGTCGAGAAGGTCTGGGTGGGCGGCGGTGCCGTCGCCGGCGAACTCGGAGTGGTTGCCTTCCTGGGCGATCGAGCGAAGTTCGAGCTGCCGCGCGGAGCCGTCGGGTCCGGGACCCTGAAACCGCGACAGCATCTGCCCCATCGCTTCCATCGTCTCGCCGCCGAGCTGATCGCCCGGGTAGCTGGTCGGATCGGCGTCGAGCGCTTCGATGAACGCTTCGCTGATCAGGTCGTAGCCTTCGGCGTGCGCAGCGGCGTAGAAGTACTCCCGCGCGACGCCCTTGCCGACCATCGAGACCAGGCTCCTCAGCGCGATCTCGGCCTGCAGCCGTTCGGCCTGGCCGGCGGGCATGGGCCCGATGTAGTTGGTCGGATGAGCGGGGTCGAGGGGAAAGAGCGTGTTGGTATTGAGGTTGTACTCGGTCATCCAGAGCTGCGGTGGGGTGCCGCCGGGTGGCCCCACCGACCTGCCGTGCGGGGCGCCGTAGATCGTCGTCGTCTGCGGGGCGATGTCGCGCAGCAGGGTCTCGGTCTGGGTCGCGGTGAGGAAGTACTCGGGCAGCGCCGAGGCGAATTCAGGGGTGAAGCGCGGAGCAAACGGCGCCCTGCTGCCGCGCGCGTCGGATTCCCCACGAGCGTCGACCGGCTGAATCGAGTTGACAACGGCATCGCGCGGGAAGTACTGCGGGCCGCGATAGGGATGCTTGCTCAGCGCCGTGGTTCCAGCCGGGACCGAGCCCCCGGAGGTGAACGGTGTCTGACTGGCAAAGCCATCGCTGACACCTACCCCAGAGGAGATGCCGTTCGCGGGGTCGCGCACGTAGGCGACCGTTTCATCGAGCAGCGCTTCGGTGACAGAGCCCGTCCCGTTGCCGCGCGGCGGCGAGTAGTAGCTGTCTTCGTTGAGGAACTGTGAGCCAAAGCTGAGCTCATTCCAGACCTCGAGGTCATAACCGCTAGGCCCGAACACTTGGGACGCCTCCCGGGAAACGGCCGAGACGTATCGCAGCCAACCTTCGAGAGTCGTCTGGAAATCGGGATTCGCCCCGCCACCCGGGAGCTTGGGCGGTCCGAACGGGGCGTAGCGCAGCGTCTCTCCTCTGTGCGGCCCGGCGGGCAACTGTGCCGGCAAAGGCCTGGAGAGGCTGGCGATTCCATCGCCGTCGACCGACGTGATCAAGATGTCCGGGTCACCACCAAAGGAGAGATCGGCAAAGCCGGTCTTGCCAGGCACCACTTCGGCGGCACTGGCGGGGCTGAGGGCGACCGATCGCGATCCCGCCGGCGCACCGGTAACCGTGGTCAAGGTGACTTCCCTGGCGGGGCCCGGCCCACCGCTGTTGGCGTTGAGCAGGATCAGCGGCCGCAGGTCGTGTTCGCGCAGGGCGACGAGTCGTGTGCGTATGTTGGCCTCGTCGTTGAACTCACCTGGATCGGCGTAGGACAGGGTGTTCCAGCTGATCTCTATACGCGCCAGGCTGAAGCCGCTGTGCTGCAGCAGCCGGGCCGTCCCATCCGCCTCCGGCGCGTTGACGTTGAAGTTGATTCCCGGCGCGGCGAGCAGCCGCGAAGCGGGCCAGGTATCCAGATAGGCGCGCCAGGGCTGCACCCAAAAGGAGCGCCGGCCGAATGGGACCTCGGCGAGGAAGCGGGGGTCGATCGGGTCATCGACCACGCCGCCGGGAGCCGAAGCGGCAGCCGAGACGGGGAGCAGGTCGTCGCCGGCTTCACCCGGGCATCGCACCTGCGTCGGCATCTCCCCTTCTGGCACCAGCTCGAGCCGCACCGTGTTGGGGCCGGGGCCGGGCCCAACCGCCCCGAAGCCCTGCGGCTGACCGGAGGAGTCGAGCCCGACGCAAGCGGAGGCTTCGCTTGGGTCTACAGCCGCTTGGTATGTGAGCAGGACATCGGCCGGACGGCCGGCAAAATTCTCGGCCGTGGCGGTAAGCGGTTCGACAGTTTCGGTTGGCGGCGCGGGTTCTTCCCCCGGCGGCGGTTCGCCTGGTTCAGGTTCGGGTTCACCCGGCAGAGGTTCTTCCGGCGCAGGTTCTTCCGGCCCGGGTTCTTCCGGCGCAGGTTCATCTGGTGGCGGTTCGTCCGGTGGCGGTTCGTCTGGCGGGCCGAGTTCGCTTGGTGGCGGTGAGTTGGCTGCGACGGGTGCATTGGCAGGAGGAACTGTCGCCGTGGGTACTGAAGAAACGGGCGCCGTCAGAACGGGTGACTCGATAGGTGGCGGCGGGCGATCCCCCCGGGAACAGTCCTTTCGTGTCCGCGCAGGCCGGCGGCGGTGAAAAAGACGGCCCACAACTCGACTTGAATTGGCAACGTCACTGCGCCGTTGCAGAGCCGCGGCGCAGTGGCCCCGATCGAGGTGAGCGCGCTTTGGCTGGTGATGCTCCTTGGCCGGCGCCAGCCCGATAAATGACAGAACAGCACAGGACGAGACCACCAGTGCGAGCAGAAAGCCCAGCATCGATCGCATGCAGCGGTATCGGAACATCCCCCGGTTCACTTGAACCGGCCGAATAGGGTGTGGCGATGTGTGGGATCGCCGGCAGCACGAGTGACCCCGATGGGAGGGCCGTGGAAGCCATGTGCGAGGTCCTGCGCCACCGGGGGCCCGACGATGCAGGCGTCCACACCGACCGGCAAACGGGCCTCACGCTTGGCGCACGGCGCCTCGCGATCATGGACATCGAGGGCGGGCATCAGCCACTCAGCAACGAGGACGGCTCAATCTGGGTCGCCTTTAACGGCGAGATCTACAACCACGCGCCCCTGCGCAAGCTGCTGCGGGAGCGTGGACACACCTTCTCGACCAGCTGCGACACCGAGGTGCTGGTTCACCTCTACGAGGAGTACGGCGAGGAGATGGTCCACGCGCTCGAGGGCATGTTCGCCTTCGCGGTCTGGGATCAGCACCGGGGTCGGCTACTCCTCGCCCGAGACCGTTTTGGTGAGAAGCCCCTTTTCGTCCACGAGCACGGCGGCGAGCTCCTCTTCGCCTCCGAGCTGACCGCCCTGCTCGAGGTCAAGCCCCAGCTGCGCGAGCTCGATCCGGAGGCGGTCGACGCTTTCTTCGTCTTCGGCTACGTGCCCGGACCGGGGACGATCGTGCCCGGCATCCGCCAGCTACAGCCCGGCTCGCTGCTGAGTTGGGAGCGCGACCGCGACCAAGTCGAGGAGCGCCGCTGGTGGTCCCCGCCCCAGGAGCCCGCGGGTCGTCTCAAGGAGCCCTTTGCGGCACTCGTCGCCGAGGCCGAGCGGCTGTTCACCGAGTCGGTGCGAACGCGGATGCTCGCCGATGTCCCGGTGGGCGTCTTCCTCAGCGGCGGCATCGACTCCACCCTCTTGACCAGCGTCGCCGCACAGCAGACTTCGGAGCAGCTGAAGACCTTCACGATCGGCTATGACGTCGGCGCCTTCGATGAGACCTCGCAAGCCCGCAGCGTCGCCCACAAGCTCGGCACCGATCACCACGAGGTGATCCTCAGCCAATCCGAAGTCGGCGAGCTGGCGCCGCGCCTGCTCGCCGCCGTCGATCAGCCGCTGGCCGACCAGGCGTTGCTTTCGCTCCACGCCCTCTCCGAGTTCGCCCGGCCGCTGGTCACGGTCGCGCTCGGCGGCGAGGGCGCCGATGAGCTCTTCGGCGGTTACCCCCGCTACCGCTGGATCGAACGGGCGGGACGGGTCGAGTCGGCGATGCCGATGGCGGTCAAACCGCTGCGGGGAATGCTCCGCCACACCCCCTGGTGGAGCGACGCGCAGCGGTTGCTCGAGCGCAGCGCTCCGGGACCGATGCTCGAGCGCCACCTCGACTGGGTGACCGACCGCCGCAGGCACCAGCGCCACGACCTCTACGGGCCGCGCCTTGCCGGGGTCGGGGTCGAGCGCGTCCTTGCCGACCTTGCCGCCCGAGCGGGCGATCTTGACGGTGGTTCGGTCGGCCGCCGGCTGATGCGACTCGACCAGGTCGACTACCTCCCCGATGACGTGCTGGTCAAGACAGATCGCGCCGGCATGCTCGCCTCACTGGAGATCCGCACCGCCTACCTGCAGCGTGAGCTCGCCGAGTTCACCGCCTCGGTTGACGTCTCGCTCCACCTCGGCGGCCATGGCAAGGCATTGCTGCATGCGATGCTTCCCAGCGATATGGACGCCGCCAGGAAAACAAGGCGCTACCGCAAGGCTGCATTCCGCGCGCCCACCGCGGAGTGGCTGCGAGGACCGCTGGCGCCGGTGCTCGATCGCCAACTCGCCGCCGGCTCGCTCTACAAGCAGGGCTGGTTCGACCGGCGCGCCACCGCCGACTTGGTCGGCCAGCACCAGTCCGGGGCGCACGATCACAGCGAGCTGATCTGGCCCCTGCTCTCGCTCGGACTCTGGGCCGACAAGCTCTTTGGACTCGATGCCGGTTAAGCCGCGACTGCTGGTCATCACTCCCGACTTCCCCCCCGCCCGCGGCGGGATCCAGGTGCTGGCGCACCGCCTGGCCAGCGGCCTCGAGGGGTTCCAGACGCGGGTCGTAACGGGGGACTCAGAGGGAGCGAAGAAATTCGACGCCGGAGGAGAGCTCTCGATTCGCCGAGTGAGATCCGACCGCCGTCTGGGCGCCAGCCGCAACATCCCGCTCAACGCGTTCGCGGTCGGCGAGGCGCTGCGTTTCCGGCCCCAGGTGACGCTCAGCGCGCACATCGTCACCAGCCCGGCCGCGACCCTCATACACCGGGTGCTCGGGGCGCCAAGCGCCCAGTACTTCCACGCCAAGGAGGTCGGCGCCAAACCCAGGCTGGCGGCTTTTGCCGCCGGTCGCACGCAAGCAGCGATTGCGGTCAGCACCTACACCTCTGAGCTTGTCCGCAGCGTCTGCACGGCGCCGGCCCCGATCAACTTAATCCCCCCCGGCGTCGACCTCCCCGCCGAGGCCGAGCCGCTGCCGCAGGAGCGACCTACGCTGCTGACGATCGCCCGCCTCGAGGATCGCTACAAGGGCCACGACCTGATCATCCGGGCGCTGCCCTTGGTGCGCGCCCAAGTACCCGAGGTGCAGTGGATCGTGATTGGCGACGGACCGCTGCGCTCCGGCCTCGAACACCTTGCCGATGCCCAGGGGGTCGGCGATGCCGTCCGCTTTCTCGGCGCGGTGTCCGACGCGGAGCGAAACTCGTGGCTGCGGCGGGCCGACGCTCTGGCGATGCCCAGCCGACTGCCCGACGGCGATTTCGCCGGCGAGGGATTCGGCATCGTCTATTTGGAGGCCGGCGCCTACGGCAAGCCGGTCCTGGCCGGCAACGTCGCCGGCGCCCTCGATGCCGTCGTCGACGGTGAGACCGGTCTGCTGGTCGACCCGACCGACCATCTGGCCCTGGCGAGCGCGGCGACGAGGCTGCTGCTCGACCGCGATCTGGCGCGGCGACTCGGCCGCGGCGGCGCCGAACGGGCGCAGAGCTTTGCCTGGCCGGCGATCTGCGCCCAGGTGGAAACACTGCTGCTGGAACGGCTCGACGAATCGCGGGCCGCGTGAAGGTCCTCTTCGTCAATCACACGGCCGAGGTCAGCGGCGGCGAGCGCTCCCTGCTCGACCTCGCCGGGGCTTTGCCGCGGACGATCGATCCGCTGCTCGCCACGCCGCGGGGCACGCTGGCGGAACGCGCCGATGAAATCGGCCTGGCCACCACCACGATCCCCGGCACCAACGGCAGCCTCAAGCTCCACCCCCTACGCACGCCGCGCGCGCTCGGCGAGCTCGCCGCCGCGGCGGCGGCTCTCCGCATCGCCGCTCGTCGCCACACCCCAGCGCTGGTGCACGCTAACTCGATCCGGGCCGGGGCAATCCTTGGCCTCTCGCGGACCCCGGGGGCGAAGGTCGTGCACGTGCGCGACTGCCTGCCCGAGACTCAGCTCAGCGTCAAAACCATGCGGCTGATCGCCTCGACCGCGACGGTCGTCGTCGCCAACTCCGAGTACACGGCCCAGTCGGTTCGCTCACTGGCCCCCGAGGCGCGGCTGGAGGTGGTTCACAATCCCGTCGATCTCGAGCGCTGGGACCCGACGCGTATCGACAAGGTGCACGCCCGGGCCAAGATGGAGGGCGTGCGCCCGCGCTCGATGCTGCTCGGCGTCGTTGCCCAGCTGACGCCCTGGAAGGGACAGGAGACGGCGATCGCGGCGCTGCAGCTGCTGCGCGATCAGGGCGTCGATGCGCACCTGCTGCTGATCGGCTCGGCGAAGTTCGTTTCCTCCTCCACTCGCCATGACAACGTCGCCTACGCCGACGGCCTGCGCCAGCAGATCGCCGGCGCGAAGCTCGAGAATCGGGTCTCCTGGCTCGGTGAGCGCGAAGACGTTCCCGAGCTGGTCAGCGCCCTCGACGCATTGCTCCTGCCTTCGTGGGAGGAGCCCTTCGGGCGCGCGGTGATCGAGGCGATGGCGATGAAGGTCCCGGTGCTGGCGACCTCGGTCGGCGGCCCGGCCGAGATCATCACCGACGGGGTCGAGGGCTATCTGCTCGATCCCCGCGATCCGCTGGCCTGGGCGCGGGCGATCCGAGGCCTCGCGAGCGACCCGCGACTGGGGCACGAGATGGGCCTGGCCGGCCGGCGACGGGTCGAGGAGGGATTCACCCTCGATCGCCACGTCTCCTCGATGGTCGACGTCTACCAGCGGGCGCTTGCTCGCCCTGCGTCGTGAGGTGCAGATGAGGGAGAGCGACACCGACTCCGTCTTCCGCCTGCTGGCGGTGCGCAACCTCGCGATCGACCGGGTCGCGGCCGAGGTGGCCGCGACCTTTGCCGACGCCGGGATCGAGAGCCTCGTCTTGAAGGGGCCGGTGCTCGCCGCTTGGCTCTACCCCGGCGAGGTTCGGCCCTACGGCGACGCCGATCTGATGGTCGCCCCCGGCAACTGGCCCGCCGCAGTCGAAATCCTCGCCGGGCTGGGCTTCTCCGACCATCTCGGGCCGATGGCGCACCCCCGCATGGAGTCGTTCAACTCCACCGCCTTCCTCAGGGGCGCCGACAACCTCGACCTGCACTGCGCCCTGCACGGCCTCGACGGCGACCCGGAGCGGATCTGGAGCGCCTTCGCCGGGGCGGCCGAGCGGCAGCAGATCGGCGGCGCCAAGCTGCGGGTCCCGGCCCGGCCCGCTCTGCTCCTCCACGTCGGCCTGCACGCCGCCCACCACGCCAAGGGCAAGACGCTCGAGGACCTGCGGCGAGCGCTCGACCGCGCCGAGGAGCCGCTCTGGCAGCAGGCGCTGGAGCTCGCCGATGCACTCGACGGGGTGCCGGCCTTCGCCACCGGCCTGCGGCTGCTGCCCGAGGGAACAGAGCTTGCCCGCCGGCTTGGGATCGACGAGGGGGTGCGCTCCCGGCGTCACGAGGTCAGCTTCGAGCGGGTCCCGACCGCAGAGGGCCTCGACGCCCTGCTGCAACCCGGAGCCAGCATGCGCGAGCGGGCGCGGACGATCTTCGACGAGTTCTTCCCCCGCCCCGAGTTCATGCGCTGGTGGTCACCGCTGGCCCGGCGGGGCAAGGCGGGCCTGATCGCCAGCTACCCCTGGCGATGGCTCTGGCTGCTCTTCAACGTGCCCCGCGGCCTGCTGGCGGTGCGGCGGGCGCGGCGGCGCGGCTAGCCGATTTCCGGCAGATCCTCCTCCGGCAGGATGCGCAGGATGCCGGGGCCTAGCCCACTCTCGCCGTCGAGGATCAGCTCGGTGGCGGCGCTGCGCGACTTCACCCCGAGCTTCTGGAAGGCCGAGGAGAGGTGGTTCTTGACGTTGCTTTCGCTGACGAAGAGCTTGCGGGCTATCTCAGCGTTGGAGAAATCGATCACCACCATCGCCAGGATCTGGCGCTCGCGCGGCGAGAGCGGCGGCCGGTCGACGATCTGCCGCACCGAACGGGGGACCACGCACTGGCCGGCGGCGACGGCATCCAGGGTGGGCAGCAGCGCCCGCTTCATCTCGGCGGCGTTGACGACTCCCTCCAGGCGCGCCGCGATCATCCGAGCCCCCCGGGCGCCGGGCAGCTCACGCAGCACCGCCACCAGCGGACCGGAGTGCTCGGCCCGCAGCTTCGAGATCCGCGCGGTCTCCTCCCGCGTCGCCGCCTGCCAGCCGATCAGCCCTATCTCGCAGGCAGCACTCTCGGGGGCCGGTCGCAACAGGGACTCCACCTCAGGCCAAATCGAGCCGTGGTCCTCGAGCAGCGAAACTCGGTAGTTGGACCGCCCTGACATTTAGAACGGCACGGCAGAGCGCGCCACGCCGGTTCCCTTCATTGGAATCGGCATGGCGCGCGGACTGCTTGCCTTCAGCCGCTTACGGCGTGGTGAGCGTGATCTCGTTGAACGGCGTTCCGGCGGGGAACGAAGCATCGAGAGCGTTGCCGGTGTGTTTTCCGGCGGTGAGCTCGGCGAGATCGCCGTGATCCTCGATCTGGGGGGTCTGGTACTCAGTGATCTTCTTGTCCATGACTGCCTCCTTTCTTGCGGAGGAGCCGATGCTATGGATCTGCTGGAAAGCCGCAAGCCCTGAAAAAGTACTCACTCGGGCCAGGCGGACCGCAGCCAGGCGTCAACCATCGCGATTCGCCAGAGGCTCATTGCCCGCGCCGGAGTGACCGGGCCACTCTGCGCGAGCATCCGATCGAGCGACTCGCCGCGCACGAAGGAGCGCACCGGCGCGCCCGGCTCGGCGAGCGGCCCGACCAGCGCGCCACTGTCGGATCCGCCCAGCGCCGCGGCCAGCACGGGGGTGAAATAGCTCTTCGCGTAGCGGCAGCGCACCTGCTCGGGGATGTAGCCGGCGAGGGCGTCGCGCAGGAGGGAGCGATCGCGAACCGGGTCGAACTGCAGCTGCGGCGGGTTGGCAAGCACGGCGAGAACGAGGTCGAGGTCGAAGAGCAGCGGCTGGCGCCGATCGATGCCGGCGTCAATCGACTCGCGGCGGAGCTGGCCCGCGATGTCGAGCTCATCGCCGCCCCCGGTCAGATCCGCGGCCAGCGCCCGCCACCATCGCGGCCCGTCGAGTTCACGCCAGGCAGCCCGCTCGTCTTCCTCGGCGATCGCCAGCCTGTCCTCGTGGGCCAGGAGCGACCCTTCCGACTCAGCAGCGGCGCGGCGGCGTCGGCGTCGGCGCGCCCACTCCGGAGCCAGGGCACCGACGCCGAAGACGCGCAACGCCCGCAGCCTGGTCCGCGGATCGGGATCGTCGCCGATGCCTGGGATGCCGGCGCTCAGCTTCCAGGCACGGCCGAGACGACCGGCACGCAGCGCATCGGCAATCAGGTAGGGCGCCAGCCCAAACAGCTCATCGCCACCCTCGCCGTCGAGCATGACGTCGACGCCGAGCCCCCGTGCCCGCTCCATCGTCGGCTCCCAGACGAAGAGGTTGGGGGTGACCGACGGCAGGCGCCAGCGCTCGACGGAGCGCAGAGCAGGGGCGAGGACCGAGAAGGGCGGAGCGAAACTGAGCAGCTCCGAGTCAAGGCCGAGCTGTCCCGCCGTAGCCTCGATCAAGACCCGCTCATCGGTTTCGGGACTGTCGGGGAAGACCGCTGACAGCGCCAGCGCCCCGCCGCCCGCCGACCCTCGCGCCGCCAGCCCAGCGGCAATGCAGGCGGAGTCGAGGCCGCCACTGAGGCGCACCGCGGGGTGGCTCGCCCCCGCGGCGCCGCGATCGATCGCGGCGAACGTCTCGCTGCGCAGGCGCTCCGCCAGCTCCACTCGGGTGCCGGCGGCGGTGCCCTCGTAACGCGGCGTCCAGTAGCGCTCAAGGGCTGCTCCGGCGCCCGATAGCGCCAGCCGATGCCCGGGCGGAACGCGCTCGACGCCGGCGTAGAAAGTGCGCCGGCCAGGCAGGCGACCCTCGCCGATCCACTGTGTCACCGCGCGGCGATCCGGGCCGGGCGCCCTCGGCAGGCGCGCGATCAGATCGCGCTCATGCTCGGCGAACAGCACCCCGCGCCCAACCCTGGCATAGACGAGGGGCCGGCCGCCGAGCTGGTCGCGGGCGACGATGGCGCTGCCCCGCTCAGCGTCGGCGGCAACGAGGATGAAGGTGCCGCGCAGGAGATCGCAAGCGGACGGACCGAGCTGGGCATGGGCGAGCGCGATCGATGCGGCGAGGTCGGGTTGAGCGGCCGGGAAGCGCCCGCGCAGCTCGGCAGCGTTGGTCAGCCGGCCGAACAGCCAACAGCGCCAGCCCTCTTCAGTCGCCCCGGGCGCGCCGAGCAGGGCAAGGGAGCCATGCCGATCGGGCGGTTCCCCGGCTTCTCCGGTCGCTCCGGCGAGCAGCTCGACAGCCCCCTCCCCCCAAGCACCGATCAGCACCGGCTCAGAGCTCCAGCAGGCGCTCATAGCCCGGGTCCGCGTCGGGCAGCACGGCCGCACCTTCGACCTCGACCCAGGCGTGGGCGGCAAAGGGCCGGGGACGGACCGCGATCACCACCACCTGGGAGATCCCCCGCCGCTCCAGCATGCACATCAGGGTGAGGGAGCGAAATAGACAACGCGAATCCGCCGGCAACCGCATCAGCACCCTGCGCGTCGCCCGCGCCAGGCGCCAGGCGGCGACCAGTTCCTCGCCGGTCCCGTGCTCGGCATCTCGATCAACCGGCGTCATGCCCGTCCGCAGGGACCGTACGGCGCTCTCGGCGTCGCCCCCTCGCATCCGCCACCGCACCCGCAGGTAGGTGGCGAAGACCTCCCAGGCCAGACGCAGGCGATGCGACGGCGAGAGCCTGTCGAGATCAACCGGCGTGACGGCACTCATGACGGAGTAAGGGCGAGGTGGTCCTCGACAACCCTGGCCAGCCCGGTGGCATCGGTGCCGGGCAGGACGCGCAGCCGGTAGACCCGTTCGGTGGCGGCGATCGCCTCGACCGCATCGAGCTGCCGGGTCAGCCGCTCGGGACTGCGCACCGAGAGATTGAAGGTCGCCGCCAGCAGGGCGAAGGGGTCGCTGCCCTCGATGCGCTCGATCGCGGCTCCCTCCCGCGCCCGCTCGAGCAGGAAGAGCGCCCCGAGCGGCACCGGGGCCGGTCTAGTCCCGGTCTCGTAGCGAAACCGGCTCATCTGGGGCACGGGGGCGCCGAGCTTCCCCCGCTCCTCGGCATCGAGCCGATCCTGCTCGGCGGCACGGAGATAGAGGGCGCCGGCGCCGGGATGGGCGACGATCGGTCCCCTTTGCCACTCGAGCGCCACCGCGTCGTCGCTGAGCAGCCGGCCACCACGACGGAGCAGCGCCGCTGCCAGCGAGGACTTGCCCGCTCCGGGCGGCCCCGAGAAGAGCACGGCTTCATCGGCGAGCACCACCCCGGCGGCGTGCAGGACCTCGAACCCGCGCAGGGTCGCCGCCAGCGGCAGCGCCTGCGCGGCGAGGATGAACCCCCAGTCCGCTCGGGAGGGGTCGGGGTCGCAGAGCAGCTCGGTCCCGTCGAGGCTGACCAGGACGCGTCCCACCCCCGCGGCCTCGAGCAGATAGCCGGCGGGCTCGGCGAGGTCGACGCTGAGCACCGCGGTCTCGCCGTCGCCCAGCTCCCGCATCCGACGCGCCCTTTTTCTGACCGGCGCCCAGCGGCGCTCGAGCTCCTCGCGGTCCAACCTGACCCAGGTGCTCGCCTCGCCCGCACCGCCACCGGCGGCAGAACCGGAACCGCTCAGGCCGGGCACCTCGATCCCGGGGCCGAGGTCCACCTGCAAGCCGAACGCGCTGAGCACCCTCCCCCGCTCGCCGACCGTCGCCGTCATCCGCTCAGCCGTCCTCCGCGCCGTCGATATCGATCAGCCCGCGTTCGAGCAGGCCGCGACAGAGGGCGAGCAGGTCAGCTTCGATTTGCTCCTCGCCAACCCCGTAATCACTCGCCAGCTCGGGCACAGCTGCCTTCACCGTCGCCGTCGTCTCGAGCACCTCGAGCATCCGGCCCGCGGTCGGGTTGAGCCCGTGGTACTTGCCGGTGCGGAGGTTGAGCACCACCGTCTCGGCAACGAAGCTGCGGTGGACTACGTGCTGGGGGAGCCGGGCGCGCGAGTCGAGGAGCGCCTGGTCTGAGATCGAGTTCATGCTTGCGGAGCTCCTTCCTAAGGCCGTTTCAGTACTCGGCGATGGTCCCGGTGCGCTGACCGTAACGAATCGCTTTGCGCAGGATCGCGATTGCCACCGGGAAGAGAATCAGCGAGAAGAAGACGAGCTTGAGCATCTCGATCACAAAGGGGTGCACCAGCGGGGTACCGACCAGAAGATGGCGGAGCAGGTCGGTGGCGGGAGTGAAGGGCTGAACTTCGGACATCCAGCGGATCCAGCTGGGCAGAACGGCGATCGGGAAGTAGAGGCCGCCGACGATCGCCACGGCGGCGACGATGAACTGGGAGGCGCTCGAGACCTGCTTGAAGGCCATCACCATCGCGACCAGGAACAGCGCAAAGGGCATGAACGCGATCGTGCCGAGGATCGCGATCGGGATCGCCAGCGGCGCCGTCGCCTCGAGCGGCAGGCCGAAGAGAACGGTCGCGAGCACGAGCATCAGGACTCCGCTGAAGAGCGCGTTGACCAGCGGGAAGAGCATCGCCCCGAAGATCCCGTTGACCGGGCCGTGGGCGCTGACCAGGAAGCGCTCGATCGTGCCGGAGACGAGTTCCTGGCGCACCGTCACCGGCATCACGCCGAGCGAGATGGTGAGGATCTGGACTATCACCAGGCCGATCACGACGAAGCCGAAGTAGCCGCCCGGCGAATCGACGGATTTCGTCGTCAGCAGCTGGCTGATGTAGTAGAAGATGACCAGCGAGAAGAGCGGGCTGAGGAACTGGGAAACGAGCTGGGTGCGATAGCTGAGGAAGAGGATCGCGTCGCGGCGCATGATCGCCGTCATCGCGTCGAACCAGAGCCTCACTCGGCCCGCTCCAGACGGCCTTCGACCAGCGAGTAGCTGGCGTCGCACTCGATCACCCGATCCTCTCCCCTGGGAGAGCACCACAGAACCGTGGCGCCGCGGGCGGCGGCCTGAGCGCTCTGCTCGTTGAGCAGGGCGTAGCCCTCGTCGTCAAGTGAGTTGCGGGGCTCGTCGAGGAGCAGTGCCCGGGGTTCGTGCAGGAAGGCCATCGCCAGCCGGATGCGCTGGCGCTGCCCCATCGACATCCGATCGACCCGGCGATCGGCGAACTCCTGCAGGCCGAAGCTCTGCAGCGCCCGGTCAACCAGCCCCTGGCGGCTGTCCCGCGGCACGTAGGCGAGCCGAGCCCAGTAGTCGAGCTGCTGGGTCACCCTCATTCGCGCCTGCAGGCTGCGGTCGCCGGCGGAGAGGAAGCCGATCTGGCGCTGATAGCGGCCGCCGCGCGCGTCGGAAGTAAGTGCGCCGATCCGCACGGTCCCACGCTGGGGCAGGAGGATGCCCGCGGCCAGCCTCAGGAGCGTGGTCTTGCCGACCCCGTTGCGGCCGCCGATCCAGGTCACCTCACCGGCCCCCAAAGTCAGGCTGACGTCCTCGAGGATGGGTGGCTTCGGGCCCTTCCAGCGATGGTGGAGGTTGGCGATCTCGAGCACAGCCTCACCCTGTTGGAAGGCCGTAGGCGAATCAGAAGCGGTCCCTGCTGAGGATGACAAAGGCATTGGCGAGCCCCGAGGTTAACCGCGAGGGACCGAGGAAGCCTCGGACGAGGCCTCGATCGCCAGCGCGGCGAGCGCGGGCGGATCAGCGCTTAGATCCGCCTCCAGTCTCCAGATCGGAAGATTGGAAGCGATCGCAGCGGCCAGCTCGAAGCGGGCTCTCTCGCGATCCGGCGTTCGCGGGAAGTGCAGGAGCGAAGCGATCAGCGTGCCGAACGGATCACTGACCCGCCGCACGCCGGTCGTCCCCCCAGGGCGCCGGTCCAGCAGGATCAGAGCCACCAGCGGAATCGGCTCGCGATAGGTCGGCACCCCAACCCAGCTCTCCTCTCCGACGGTTGCGATCAACTCGCCCGGCAGCGGAGCGGTGCTCGTCGGCACGGTCATCACCGGCGCTCCCGGATGAGCGAGGAGAGGGTGGCCGGGGCCCGCATCGAGGACGACCACGTCATCCGACAAGAGCGGCAGGCCGGCTCGCAGCAGCGCGGCCAGCAGCGAGCTCTTGCCTCCCCCGGAGGCAGCGGCAATCGCGACCGCGCCTTTCTCGGTCGCCACCGCGCCCGCGTGCAGCGCCTCGTGACCGCGAAGCAGGGCGACGCTGAACAGCACCGAATCGAGGACGACCCTCCATTCGCTCGGCTCTGCCGTGCCGAAAGCACACCGCAATAGAGCCAGATCCGCCGACAGGTGATGGATGGATCGCTCGCCGTGAAGAAAGCGGAAATCTCCATCCCTCCCCCGCTCCGCGACGAAAGGGTCACCGTCGATCTTGGCCTCCCAGCCAACCTCGACGCCACCCGACCAGGCATCCTCGATCTCTCGCCGATCGCTCCCGCGGACCGCGACGGATCCCACTCCGTCCGCCTCTGCCTGCCAAACCCCCGGCGGCAACTGCTCGAAATCGAGACTCAACCCAAATGCTCGCGCGACCATCGACGGAGTCTCGCGAATCCAAACTTCTTAGCGCGTTCGGCCCGAGCCTCCCCAACGCCTGGCGACTGTCCAAACGTTCGTCAGTTCAAAAAAGACCTGATCCTGCAGGGCTTTTAGGGTGGCTGACCGGATTCGAACCGGCGACCGCCTGGACCACAACCAGGAGCTCTACCAACTGAGCTACAGCCACCACGCGGCTTCCAATCTAGCGGGCTGGGGCGGCTGCGGAGGAGTCAGCCTTGCGGTCGATTTGCTTCTGCCAGGGCGGCAAAGGCCTTCAGGCCGGGGGTTGTGCGCTCGATCAGCTCTGGCTCTGCTGCTTCGGCTTCCTCTGGCAGGGCGTGGACTCCCTGGTCACCAAGTGCCCTGCTCGCTTCCCGGACCATCTCGGGCACGGCTAGCCATGCCTCCAGTAGGGCGAAATCGGCCTCGGGGTGGAAGAGGACGCCCCAGGCGTTGCCGTGGCGGAAGGCCTGGCGCTCGGTCTGCTCGGAACGTGCGAGGGGCTTGGCTCCGTCGGGCAGGTCGAAGACTTCGCCGTGCCAGTGCAGGACGGTCGTGCTCGGCGCGAGGGCGCCGAGGATCGGGTCGTCCGGATCGAGGATCTCCACCGACTTCCAGCCAATCTCCTGCTCCTCCCCCGGCCTCACCTCCGCCCCGAGCGCGCGAGCCAGCAACTGCGCGCCGAGGCAGATCCCAAGCACCGGCATCTCGCGGCGCACCGCCTCGGCCAGCCACTCGCGCTCGGTCGCGAGCTCGGGATGGCGGTCGGTTTCGTCGACTCCCATCGGACCGCCCATCACCACGGCGCCCGCGACCTCGTCGTGATCGGGCAGTGCCTGGCCCGCCAGCGGTTTGACCGTGTGCACGTCGAGCCCACCGCAAGCGTCGAGGATCCGGTGCGGCGTCTCCCACGGCACATGCTGGATCGCGAGCAGGGTTGGACGGTCGTCCGCGTTCATTGCGCCTCAGGCTAGCCGCGCTACGGTTCGCGGGATGCGCAGGCCAAGCATTGCCACCTTCCGACCCGAGGCTCGGCCGGCGGCCATCACCGGGATGCAGGCCCGGGGAGCCGTCGCCGTCGGAGCGCTCGCCCTGGGCGCGACCGCGGCCGGAGCCTTCGCCATCGGGCGGCTGAGTGTCGGCCGCCTCTCGATCGGCAAGGCCAACGTCGGCAAGCTGCACGTCGGCGAACTGGAGATCGACAGCCTCCGCGTCCGCGACCGCACCGATGCCGATGCGTAGCCGACATTGACCACACTGGAGGGGGGTCAAAGTCCGATGCGCTGGCTCGCCGCCGCAGTGGCCGCCGCGGCTTTGGTCGTCGCGGTGACAATCGGGGTCACCTCCGCCGGCGCGGTCGGCCCCTACCCCGACCTCGGCAGCTGCCCGGTCTTCCCTGACCCACCCGCCGGCCTCCCCGCCAACGCCGCGTCCCTCCCCAACGAGGCCGCCTGGAACCAAGACATCTCGAAGGCGCCCGTCGCCGCCAACTCCGCCGCGACGATCGCCTACATCAACGCCCACGGCGGCAACCTCCTCCACCCCGACTTCGGCTCGCCGCGCGAATACGGCTTCCCCTACGCGGTCGTCGGCGCCGACCAGCCCAAGCTACCGATCCACTACACCGCCTACGGCGGCGAGAGCGACCCCGGCCCCTTCCCGGTCCCCGCCAACGCCCCGGTCGAGGGCGGCAAGGGCAGCGACGGCGACCGCCACGTGCTCACCGTCGACCGCTCCAGCTGCACCCTCTACGAGCTCTACCGCGCCTTCCCCGTGCACAGCGGCGGCGCCCGCTGGAACGCCGACTCGGGCACCCGCTGGGACCTGCGCTCCACCGACCTGCGTCCCGACTCCTGGACCTCGGCCGACGCCGCCGGCCTGCCGATCTTCCCCGGCCTGATCCGCTACGACGAGGTCGCCGCGGGCCACCTCGAACACGCGATCCGGGTCACCTTCGACAGCACCCGCAACGCCTGGGTCCACCCCGCCTCGCACTGCGCCGGCGACACCTCCGACCCAAACGCGCCGGCGATGGGGACGCGGCTGCGACTGAAGGCCGGCTACGGACTCGGCGGCTTCAGCGGCGGCGCCCGCGTGATCGCCGAAGCGATGAAGCACTACGGGATGATCGTCGCCGACAACGGCTCCAACTGGTACTTCAGCGGCAGCAGCGACCGCCGCTGGGACGACGAAAACCTCAACCAGCTGAAGCGAATCCCTGGCAGCGCCTTCCAAGTCGTGCGCAGCGCCGCCCGCGCCCACGTCTGCTGACTCACTCCCCCCGCTCTTCCTCCTCGAGCGCCCGCCGCAGGCTCTCGTCGAACGACTCCGAAACGACGCCGAACGGCTCGGCGCCAGAGGGGTCGGTGACCACTGTCTCCGTGGTCAGGCCCTCGACCAGCGGCCGCGCCACCTTGGTGTCCACCGGCGTCACCAGGCCGAGCCAGAGCGACGAGAGCCAGGGCGTGATGAAGGGGACCGGGACCCGGACCGGTTCGCGCTTGCCCATCGCGACCGCCATCCGGTCGAGCATCGCGTCGTAGGAGAGCACCTCCGGGCCGCCGATCTGCACCTCTCGCCCGGCGGACTCGGCGACCTCGGGCGCCCGCCGCAGGTACTCGATCGTTGCGTCGATGCCGATCGGCTGGGTCAGCGTCCGCAGCCAGCTCGGGGTGATCATCACCGGCAGCCGCCCGACCAAGTAGCGCAGAGTGCGAAAGGACTCGCTGCCGACGCCAACCACCATCGCCGCCCGGAAGTAGGTGAGCGGCGGGCCGTAGGCCCGGAGGACCTGCGCCACCTCGTGGCGGCTGCGCAGGTGCTCGGAGACGCTCTCGTCGCCGAGCCCACCGAGGTAGATCACCCGCCCGACGCCCTCGCGCTTCGCCATCTGGGCGAAGTTGCGCGCGCCCTGACGCTCGCGCTCGGCGAACCCACCGCCGCTGGCCATCGCGTGGACGAGGAAGTAGGCGACGTCGATGCCCTTGCCGGCGCCGGCAAGCGTCGACGCGTCGGTGACGTCGCCGACGTGCAGGGTGGCGCCTGAGGCCTCCAGCTCACCGGCCCTGGCCGGGTCGCGCACCAGGCAGCGAACATCGGCCCCGCCTTCCCTCAGCGATGCGGTCAAGCGACTCCCGATGAAGCCGGTCGCTCCAGCGATCAGCGCGTTGGTGGCGATAGACCAGGCTAGTCCCCGGCCCGCTCGGCCCCGAAACCGTTGCCGCCCAGCTGCACCTGGCGAAAGCCGGCCACGAGCCGCGACCGCAGTTCGGCCGCCGCCGCATCGAGGCCGTCCTCATCGTCGCCCCCAACCAGCACCACCTCGGTCGCGGGAAAGCTCTGCAGCTGATCTTCGGTCGCCTGGACGATGTCCTCGTCGCCGACCCGTGCCTCGGCCGCGATCCCGGCCTTGGCCAGGGCGGCCACGGTCACGACCAGGCGCTCCTGCGCCGTGTGCCGGGCGGACTCGACGTCGGAGGCCCAGCGATCGAGGAACCCGATCCGGGCCGGCACCAACACCAGCACGTCGGGACCCTCTTCCGGGCTCGCCAGGTCGGCCGCCGCAGCGACCTGCCCGACGTCGGCGGGGTCCTCCACCGCCGTCGCCGCGACGATCAAAACGTGGCGCCCGCCGTCATCGGCCGGCGCCGAGGCGATCGGTCCGCGCGGCTTCTGGCTGACCGCAACCACCACGAGCACGAGCACAGCAAGCGCCCCGAGGCCGAGACCCACTCCCCCGCCTCCGACGAAGAAGCCGGCGACGATCGGGACCGCGATCGCCGTGACGATCAGAGGAAGCTTCCACGGAGCCATCAGGCAAGGCTGACAGCTGCCCCGGAACGGGCGCCGGAGGTCAAGGCTCCGACGCCCGCCCGGGCTAGACGCGCCTCGAGCTGAGGCGCGGCAGCAACAGCATCGCCAGTCCGATCAGGATGACGATGATTCCCAGGATGTAGTTGACGAGAATCGCCAGGACAATTCCTATGATTACCAGCAGTATTGATAGCTCCATGGCACCCGATGTACCCGACGGTTGAAACCGCCAAACCGTGTGAGACTGAGGCCGAATGACATGGGCGCTCCTACTCCGCCACGGCGAGTCGATCTCCAACGCCGATCCGAAAGCAGTCGCCCTGCCGAATCAGATCGGCGACCGGCTCAGCGAGCGGGACGGCAGCAAGCGCGTCCTTCGCACCCACTGGACGCTAGGCTGCGCCAATGCCAGATCCAACGCTGCCGCTTACCGGAGGATGCATGTGCGGCGGCGTCCGCTTCGAGGTTTCCGAGCCTCTGCTCGGTGCCCTCTTCTGCCACTGCAAGCGCTGCCAGCGACGCACCGGAACGGGAGTGTCAACGACGGCTCTGACCGCGCCCGGTTCCTACCGAACCGTCTCCGGCGAAGACCTGATTCGCTCGTGGGACCCCGGCGACGGCGGGTACGTCAAGGTCTTCTGCTCTAAATGCGGCGGCCAGTTGTTCACCCACCACCCCGACAATCCTGAACTGCTCGCCATACGCATGGGCGCCCTTGACGGAGACCCCGGCATCCGCCCGAGTGCACACCAGTTCACGGACTACGCTGCGCCATGGGCGCCGGTCCCGGATGACGGCTTGCCGAGGTTTCCAGAGCGGATCCATCCAGGCGCCTCGTCGCCAGATTCCTAGAGTTAGTCGGCTGGCGAGGGGTCACTCACGCCAGTCGACTTCAAAGTGCCCGATTGGCTCGTCGAAGCCCTTCGCGGTAAGGGGTCCCGCGTCGGAGAACCGGATTCCCTTTCCGCGGCAGAGGTCGTGCACCCCGGATGAGACGACAATGCAATCTGGCTGTGCGCATGCGCACAGCCGCGCGGCCTGCTGCACAGCCGCTCCGAAAAGATCGTCTTGCTCGGTTACGGGCTCTCCCGCGGCCACCCCGATGCGCACCCGCAGTCCCGACTGCCCACCGGCATTGAGCTCTCCAAGCGCCCGCTGGATTTGCATCGCCGCGCCGACCGCTTGGGACGCCGCGTCGAACGCCGCCATGATCCCATCCCCAGTGTGCTTGACTTCGCTGCCGCCGAACTGCGCCAAGCCAGAGCGCACTATCGAGTCGTGTTGGCGAATTAGCTGCATGGCGTCCCGATCGCCCAATTGTTGGGTAAGACGAGTGGAGTCGACCATGTCGGTGAAGAGGATCGCTCGGAAGGCGCTTTCTACGTAGGGCTCGCCCGGGGGGTGAGTATTGAGCCGTCCAAAGAACCCTCGAATGCTCGCCTCCTCGACCTCGACCACATTCAGCGGAAGCAACCCGTGCGAGGCCCTGTGAGCTGCCTCGACGGACTCCTTGTCGGGACCCTCGACGAGGCAAAATCCGCTGCCGGCCTCTTCTTCGAACCAGTAGGTGATGAAGCGCACGCCAAACCTCTCTTGCACCTCGAGATCATGCAGGTGAGCGGTTGCGAGATCGGCAGCCGTCGCACCCGGAAGGTCGTGACGATCCATGTAAAGCGGCATCGGGATCGAACTGTACTCCGCCACGGCGCACGTATAGAACGAATGAAGGATGGAGCGCAGTGATTACCATTTGCCAGCCTGCGGTCCGCTGAAACTCAGAGGGCTCCTTGATATGGGAGTGACTATCCGCAGGCCCTGATCAGCCGCGAGTGCCGCCGCCGCTTCCGTCGGGTGACCAGCCGGGCCCGCGGAAGACGTATCCGAAGCGATCGCGCCAGCTCTTCGCGCCGCGCACGTCGCGCGCCATGTCGGCGAACTCGTGGAAGGCGACCCGAGTCGGCCGGAAGCTGCGGATGTTCTTCGTCAGCCCGTAGCGGGGCCGCTCGGTTTCGCCCTGGAAGGTGCCGAAGATGCGGTCCCAGATGATCAGGATGCCGCCGTAGTTGCGGTCGAGGTAGACCTCGTTGGCACCGTGGTGGACGCGGTGGTGCGAGGGCGTGTTGAAGACGAACTCGAGCGGCGCCGGCAGCTTTTTGACCCGCTCGGTGTGGATCCAGAACTGGTAGATCAGCGAAATCGAGAGCTGCAGCAGGATCATCCAGGGCGCGAAGCCGAGCAGTGCCAGCGGCGCCCAGAACGGCAGCGCCGTCATCGGCGTCCAGGTCTGGCGCAGCGCGGTCGAGAGGTTGTAGTGCTCGGAGGAGTGATGGACGACGTGACTGGCCCAGAAGACCCGCACCTCGTGGTGGATGCGGTGGAACCAGTAGTAGGCGAAGTCGTCGGCGAAGAAGAGCAGCACATAGGTCCACCACTCATCTGCAGGCACCCGCAGCGGCGTCAGCTCATACAGCCCGGCGTAGATGAGAAGAACGACCAGCTTCCAGACCGCGTTGATGACGACGTTGCCGCCGCCCATCGTCAGGCTGGTGCGCGTGTCGCGCGCCTCGTAGCCGACGAGATCGTCGTCGCGCAGGTACCTGAACGAGAGCAGCTCCATCACGAGCAGCAGCACGAACGCCGGGATCGCGTAGTAGAGAACCTCGGCCACGCACCCAATCTAACGCCTAGCTTGCTCTCCCAATCAGCAGGATCCCCGCGATCGAAACGCTGGCGAGCACAGCAAGCGCGATATCTGTTCGACGCTCTGAGTCGGTCATTGCACCTACTAGAACAACGCTCAGCAGCAGGTGATTCTGTCGCGTCCAGGCGTGGGCATCGACGTATGCCCGATATATGCTTGAGCGGTGAATGGGTGGGGGAGCAGAACTGGACGCAGGCTGCTGGCCGCCCTATCGCTGCTGGGTGTCGCTCTTGCGATCCTCGCCGCAATGGCCGCCCCGGCGGGCGCCAAGCGACTGCCGTATCCCCCTGGCTTCACGGTCGAAGCAAGCAACGGCTACTCAGTGTTTGTCTATGGCGTTCGGGCTTGGAAAAGCCATCCCGCAACGCTTGCGATCTTTGTGACCGGAAAGAACAAAGGGGTCTTTTACTCCACGCCCGCCACGGTGACCAAAGGTTCAATTCAGGCCCCCCTCGGACCCCTGGGCGAAATCGCAGTCACTTTCCATCCTTCCGGTAGAGCGAAAAGGGAGCGGCCGGAATGCGACGGAAAGCCCTATTCCGTTGAATCCGGCTACTACGAAGGAACAATTGCCTTCCAGGGAGAGGAAGAATTCACCCAAGTCGAAGCGACAAGGGCACCGGGAACCCTTGGATTCCTGGCCAGCTTTTCCTGTCCGGGAGCATTTTCGGGTGGAACCAGCGGCCCATTCGAGCCCGGGGCAAAGCTGGATGTCGACGCCCTCGGGTCAAAGCTTGGCCCACATCTGACGATCATCAAGAACGGGCCAAAAGCCCGTGTCCACTATGAAGCCGAAGTTGCCGAAGTCCACAATGAAGTCACGATCGTGAGGGCTGCCAACTTCGTCGCTCCGGCGACCACGTTCAGTTACGACCCGAAGGTCCGAACGGCCGTGATCCGGCCGCCCGCCCCGTTCTCTGGCAGCGCCAAGTTCAGTCGCGACGCGAAGCCCGCGAACCGATGGACCGGAAACCTGACAATCGATCTTCCCGGCAGAGCAGGTGTCGCGCTAACCGGAGGCGAGCTCCGAGCCAAGCTTGTCCATGCCCACTGGGAATGGAACATCGGCTCGAAATAGCGGCCTCGGCAGGAACTGGCTGGCTCAGCTACCGAACCAGCGGGCACGGCGACTGGAGCCGAAGTGTTCCTTCTCCGCGACCTTGGCGGCGGACGGGGCGTTGAAGGTTCCCGTCCGCGAGGGGCCTGAGAGGAAGTCGATGTCGACGCTGCCGACCTGGCCGCGGCCGAACTCGATGTAACAGGTGCCTTGCCCGAGGTGCGGGCCGGGCGTCTCTCCCCCGCGCAGCTTGGCGATCAGCGCCTGGGCGACGATCTTGGCGGCGCCCTCGGCGAAAACGCCCGCCTTCGGCACGCCCGCGGTGGCGACGTCGCCGACCGCGTAGACGCCCGGGAAACGGGTCTCGAGCGTGGCCGAATCAACCGGCACGTAACCGTCCTCGGTCATGCCGCTGGCGATGACCACCTCGGGCGCGCGGTGCGTCGGCACGCCGAGAAAGAGGTCGAAGGGCAGCTCGCTGCCGTCGTCGAGGACGGCGACCTTGCGATCTGGATCGAGGGAGCTGATGCGGCGGCCGGTGATCAGCCTGATGTCGCGCTCCGCGAAAGCCGCTTCGAGGGCGGCCGAGGCCTCCGGCGAGGGCGGCACCGGCGAGGGCAGCGGGATCACGAACGAGATCTGACAGGCGTCGCGGACCCCCCGCGCGGTCAGCTCCTCGTCGAGCAGCAGGGCGCACTCGCTCGGCGCCGGCGGACACTTGAAGGGCGCATCGCTGACACCGATTACGGCGTGCCCCTCCGAAAACGCCGGGATGATCTCGGCCAGGCGTTCGGCGCCGGCCACCGAGTAGAACTCATTCCCGGCCTCGGCGAGGCCGGGCGTGGCGTCCATGTCGTAGTCGGCGCCAAGCGCGATCACGAGAACATCGGCCTCGTGCGTCCCGGCGTCAGTGGTCACCCGTCGCGCCTCGGGGTCGATCGCGGTGACCGTCTCGCGCAGGACCCGGACCCCGGGCTTGGCGATGTCGCGGTAGGCCATCCGCACCGCGTCCGGCTTCTCGTGCCCGAACATAACGTCGAGCTTCGAGAAGCCGAACACGAACGAGTCGTTCTTGTCGATCAGCGTCACATCGATCTCGCCGCCGGACGCCTCCGACAGCATCGTGCTGAGCTCGAGCCCACCAAAACCCGCGCCCAGCACGACAACTCGCTCGCTCATACTTGAACCTCAATCGCCCGAGTCCTAAGAACCGGGCTGCGGGACGATCCGGATGTAGGGCTTGGGCTCCTCCCACTCGCCGAACTTCTCTTTGGCTTCGTCGTTGGAAACCGAGCCGGCGATGATCACGTCCTCGCCCTGCTTCCAGTTCACCGGCGTCGAGACTTTGTGCCTCGCGGTCAGCTGCAGCGAGTCGATCACCCGCAGCACCTCGTCGAAGTTGCGCCCGGTCGTCATCGGATAGACGAGGATCAGTTTGATCTTCTTGTCGGGGCCGATGACGAAGACGTTGCGGACCGTCTGGTTGTCGGCTGGGGTGCGCGAACCCGGGTCGCCGGACGTATCGGCCGGCAGCATCCCGTAGAGCTTCGAGACGTTGAAGTCGGCGTCGGCGATGATCGGGTAGTTGGGCGCGTAGCCCTGCGTCTCCTCGATGTCGCGGACCCAACCCTCGTGGTCCTCGGACTGGTCGACCGAGAGGCCGATGATCTTGACGTTGCGACTGTCGAAGTCCGGCTTGATCTTCGCCATGTAGCCGAGCTCGGTCGTGCAGACCGGCGTGAAGTCCTTCGGGTGGGAGAAGAGCACGCCCCATGAATCGCCGAGCCACTCGTGGAAGCTGATCCTGCCCTCGCTGCTGTCCGCCTCGAAATCCGGGGCCGTGTCTCCAAGCTGCAATGCCACGTCGTTCCTCCTTGGTTGATGCTTCGCGCTGGATGCTTATCAGTCACGCCCCAGGCTGGATTCGAACCAGCGACCATCGGCTTAGAAGGCCGGTGCTCTGTCCTCTGAGCTACTGGGGCAGGGCGCCCTAGATTAGGACCTGTCAAGTCGAATCGCGTAGCATCGCCAGGGCATGCCCAGCATCGACGCATCGGGGACGGAGCTGCATTACGAGCGCGCCGGCGAGGGTGAGCCGATGCTGCTGATTCAGGGGATGAGCGCCACGCACCTCGCCTGGGGCGAGCCCTTTCTCGAGCAGCTGCGGCGCAACTTCGACCTGATCGTCTTCGACAACCGCGGCATGGGGCTCTCCGGCCACGCCGAGCTCCCCTTCACGATCGCCGACCTCGCCGCCGACGCGGCCGGCCTGCTCGACGCGCTGGAGGTCGAGAGCGCGCACGTGGTCGGGATCTCGATGGGCGGGATGATCGCCCAGGAGTTGGCGCTCGCCCACCCCGAGCGGATCCGCACGCTGACGATCGGCGCCAGCTACTGCGGCGGCCCGGATGGGACGCTGATGGCTCCCGAGGACCTGCAGTTGCTCGGCACCGCCTACGCCTCGGGCGAGCCCGAGCAGGTCTTCCGGGCGATGTGGGAGATCAACCTCTCCCCCAGCTTCCGCGAGGACGACTCGCGCTTCGCCGCTTTCGCTGAGATGGGATCGACGCTGCCCGCACCGCAGCCGGTGGTCCTGCAGCAGATGCAGGCCTGCGCCGCCCACGACACCCACGAGCGCCTCGGCCAGATCTCGCTGCCGACGCTGGTGATCCATGGCGATGCCGATCGCCTGCTCGGCTATCCCAACGGACGCCAGATCGCCGCCCTGATCCCCGGCGCCCGCCTCGAGACGCTCGAGGGCATCGGCCACATGTTCTGGTGGGAGCAGCCCGAGCGCTCCGCCGAGCTGATCCGCGAGCACGCCCTGGCGCCGGTCTGAGCTGAGCATGGGCACGATCGACGGCTCCGCCAGCATCGAGATCGAGGCCCCGATCGAGACCGTCTTCGAGGTCGCCGCCGACGTCGAGGGCTCGCCCCGCTGGCAGCCCGAGATCAAGGTCGCCGAATGCGTCGAGCGCGACGCTGACGGCAGCCAGACCCTGGTCCATATGGAGACCGACGCCAAGGTGCGCACGCTCGGCTCCGACATCCGCTTCAGCTACGAGGGGCCGACCCGAATGTCATGGGTACAGGAGGACGGCGACCTGAAGGCGATCGAAGGCAGCTGGGAGCTCGAGGATCTCGGCGACGGTCGCACCCGCGCGACCTACTGGCTGGAGGTTGACCTCGGCCGCAGGCTCGGCCTGCTGATCCGCGGCCCCCTGGTCGGCGTCCTTCGCGGCCAGCTGGTCAACTCCATGCCCGAGAAGCTGAAGCGCTTCGTCGAGGGCGACTCGGCCTAAGCCGGGCCTCAGCCTTCGCCGGACCCCTTGCAGCCGGCCGGATTGAGCTTGCCCTTGACCTTGAAAACGTAGTCGCGCTCGGGCGTGATTTCCGGCTCTTCGATGATCTTTTCCAGCGCCGGGTCCTTTTTCAGCCAGGCGTAGATCGGATACCAGTAGGGCGCTTCCGGAGAGTCCTGGGTGAACTGGCTGATGATCAGGTAGTCGTAGTTGCCGGCGTTGATCCGGCGGCGGAACTGGTGGCAACTGGTGGCGAGGCGGTAGGCGCCGTCCGGGCCGGGCACGCCGATGTACTGGACGTAGTTGTTGAGGTTGGCGCCGTAGAAGCCGTACTGGCCGAAGAAGATCTCACCCGAGCCGGCGATCCCAATCCGCTTGTTGCTCTGCTTGCGAGCGAAGGCGTAGGCCTGCTTCGGCCCGCCGTCCTGAAGGAAGTGATCCACTTCGGTGTAGTGGTGATCGACGTACTGCACCTCCTGGGCGCGGCCGAGCACCACCGCCAGCAGGAGGACGGCCGCTCCTCCGCCGATAACCGCGGCGCGGCTGACGACCCGCCGCGAGCGCCCCAGACCCAGACCCGCCGGCGCCCAGACAAGCGCCAGAGTGAGGAAGACGGTGCCGACGATGAAGCCCGGGTACCAGCGCGGCGTGGTCAGCACGGTGATCGCGTAGACGACGGTGAGGAAGAGCAGCGTCTGCCAGGCGCGCCGGTCGGGCGCCCGCAAGGGCCGGGCGATCGGCAGCAGCACCAGCGCCAGCACCAAGCCCGGAATCAGGTAGCGAGTGTTGGTGAAGAATCCCGTCGGCGAGCCCTCCTGGCCGGCCGCGGTGAGCGGCGTGAAGACGTAGACGGCGGCGGTCAGCAGCGCCGCCACCGCGATCACCCGCAGGATCGTGTTGCGCGAGCGGAAGGCGATGTAGACGGCGGCCGCAACGGCGATGATCAAGATCAGCGGCCAGAGCGGCCCGAGCGCGTTGTCGAGCTGCGGGAAGAACCACTTGCGATAGATCGTCGGCTCGGTCAGGTAGTGGGCGACGGCGAAACGCGGCCGCGGATCGAGCGGCATTTGGTCGGGTCGCGGCAGGTGCAGTGGCCCGAAGCCGATCGTCGGGATCGGGTTGCCGCCGGTCTTGATCATCGCCCGCACGTACCAGTAGCCGCCGACCAGGAAGGTGGTGAGCGCGAGCACCCAGGCCGTGGTCAGGCGCCTGCCCTTACCGCTGAAGACGATCACGCCGAGCCCGATCGCGACGACCGGGATGAGGAAGGTGAGCTTGACCGAGGCGGCGAGGCCGGCGGCGATCCCGGCGACGACCAGCGGCCCCTTGTCGAGCAGCGGCGCGTCGCGCTCGGGCGTGTCTTGGACCGCCCCCTCATCCGGGGCTCTTCGCTGGTGTGCGTTGATCAGGAAGGCGACGAAGGCGATCAGGAAGGCAAGGCCCATGATGTCGTTGCGGCCCTCGCCCGGCTGGGTCTCGATCATCACCCCCGAGTCGAGCACCAGGGCCGCCGCGACCAGAGTTGCCGGCCCGACCTTGTACGGCCGCCCGACGCACCAGGCGGCGAGCAGCGCAATCGCCAGCCAGATCAGGTTGATCAGCGGCGAGAGCCAGTCGCTCTTGAAGAGGACGATCGCGGCGCCGTGGATCAGCTCCGAGCTCTGCGGGTAGAACCAGGCGGCGAGTCGCAACGGGTCGGTGAAGTGCAGGTGGACGATCGAGTGTTCCTGCGCGAACCGAGCGGCGAAGGGCATGTGGTACCAGGTGGTGTCGCCGCCGAACATGCCCTGATCGAGGCTGAGCTGCGAGGGGAAAGTCCACTCGGCGACGGTGAAGGAGGCGACCGCAAGCGCGATGATCAGCGCGATCGTCTGCACCTGCGGGGCGCTGATTTCGAGGCCGTCGCGCGGCGCCTTACGCCAGCCGAGCAGGGCGGCGAGCAGGCCAATCCCAATACAGCCGATGATCGTCCAGCCGATCGTGAGGATGCTCAGCGTGCCCAGCAGCTCCAAGGCGAGCACCAGCAAGCCGACCGCGATCGTGGCGTCGGCAAGCCGCGCCAGCGCACCCGAGAATTCGGGCACGATCCAGCGCCGCAGCCAGTAGCCGCCAAGGCCGACCGCGCTGACGATGCCGATTACGGCAAAGCAGCCGCCGATATAAGAGCCGAAGGAGGGGGTCACCGGCGCGGGATGCTATTCGCCGCGCCGGGCGCGCGGCTTGCCTATGAGGCGGCGGCGGGAATCCGGCAGCTGACCCCGGTCCCCGCCAGGCCGCAGTAGCCGTTCGGCACCTTGTGCAGGTACTGCTGGTGGTAGTCCTCGGCGTAGTAGAAGGGGCCGGCCGGCTCGACCTCGGTCGTCACCGGCTCGTGGCCGGCGGCGCGCAGATCCTCGTCATAGGCGCCCTTGGCCATCTCCGCCGTCGCCTTCTGGGCGTCATTGGCGAAGTAGATCCCCGAGCGATACTGGGTGCCGACGTCGTTGCCCTGGCGCATTCCCTGGGTCGGGTCGTGCTCCTCGAAGAAGACCTTGAGCAGGTCGGCGTAGGAGACCTTGGCCGGGTCGAAGGCGACGAGGACCGCCTCGGCGTGGCCGGTCTTGCCCGAGCAGACCTCGTCGTAGGTCGGGTTCGGCGTGGTCCCGTTCATGTAGCCGACGGCCGTGGTGTAAACGCCGTCGATCCCCCAGAAGAGCCGCTCAGCGCCCCAGAAGCAACCGAGCGCGAAGTAGGCGACCTCGGTCCCGTCGGGAAACGGCGACTGCAGTGGCGCGTCGAGCACAGCGTGGCGCTCGGGCAGGTCGAAGGCCGGCTCACTGCGCCCGGGCAGCGCATCCTCGGCGGCGGGCATCTGGGTCTTCTCCGGATTCAGCATCGTCGTCAGCTTGCCAAGTCGGTTCATCGCGATCTCCTTTGCGGGTCGCCATCGACCTTACAGGCCGTTTCTTTCCGTTCTGTGACGGCTAGCGGAGCTGCTTGACGATCGCCGCCGTGTCCATCTCATCCCAGGCCTGGGCGATCAGGCCGTCGCGGATACGCAGGACCGCGGTCGAGCTGAACTCAATCCGCCTGCCGGTCGCCTCGACCCCGAGGAACTCGTCGCTGTGGGTGCCCCTCCAGCGCTGGTGGGCGGCGACCAGGTTGTCCTCGGCAAGGATCAGCTCGATCTCGTTGCGCAGGTCGGGAAACGCAGCAAGGAAGTAGTCGACCGCCTGGCGCTGGCCCACCCGGCCACGCGGCTCGCCGTTGTGGACGAAGTCCTCGCTCAGCAGTCGCTCGCAGGCGCCCGAGTCGCGCTCGTTGATCGCCTCGCGGTAGAAGCGGCGGACGAGGTCCTTGTTGGCGTCGGCCGGCATCGCGCCCGACCGTACTTGAATGGCGACGCGCCGAACCGCTAGCGTGGGCGCATCGGCTGCTTCGTCGTCCTCTTCGCACTGATCTCGCCGCGCCTGGCGCTCTTCGCGCTGTTCCTCTTCAGCGACCTGCTCAGCCGCGCCTTCGAGAGCTGGTTCGTGCCCTTCCTCGGCTTCTTCCTGCTGCCCTGGACCACGCTCGCCTACGCGGTGATGTGGAGCTCCGGCTCGAACGGCGTCAAGGGCTTCGAGTGGTTCATCGTCATCCTCGCCTTCGCCTTCGACCTGGGCTCCTACATGCAGGGCAGCCGGCGCCGCGACGCCAGGGCCTAGCTCGTCCAGCCCGGCTGGCTCTCGTCGCGCCGCTGTTCGCCGGGGTCGACCGGAAAGGCGATCCGCACGTGGGACTTGCAGACGACGATGAAGGGGCGTTTTTCGACGTCGCCCCCCATGATCGACGAGATTTCCGCGTTGACAAGCGGAATGAAGGTCACATCGACTCGATTGAGCGAGTCGGAGAAGCGGCTCTGGTAACCCTCCGGCGGCAGGGTCACGTCGCCGATGATCCGCTGCCGATCGGTTTCGAGTTGCACCCGTTCTATCCGCCGGTCTTTCTGCCCCGGCTCGATCCTGTTCACATTGCAGCTATCGGCACCATTAGGTCACGCGTTGAGCCGACACCCGTCCAGTTGACATAACGTCCCGCGCCCCCCCGGCATCCAGTTTTCGGGCAGCGATTGTCAAGCGCCTCGCCGGCGCGGTCGGCGAGGCGACAAATCCCGGCAATCCGGCAAATATCCGCTACGCTGTAGCGCTGGGAAGCGGTTAAACGAGCCGGGGAGGCGAAACACGTGGAGTCACTACGAATGCAAGGTGGGCAGCTACGGGGAGTGGGCGTTTCCGTTGGGGTGTTGATTGCGGCCCTGGCGCTCGCCTTCATGCCGGCTCACGCGAAGGCGGCCTCGCCGGTGCTTGAATTCGTGACTCCGGGATCGGCTTTTCCCGTCAGCTTCACGGCCACCGGTGGGCCGGTGACAGCCGAACTGGCCGGCTTCGACTCGGTTGTGCACTGCACCGGGTCTAACGGCGCGGGGAAAATCACGGGACCGCGCTCGACTCTCTCGGACTTCGAGTTCACGGGTTGCAAAGCGCAGGGCGGCACTCATAACGATCAGGAATGCAAATCCGAAGGCGCCGATGCAGAAGAAATCACGGCCGAAGCGATCGAAGCCGACCTTGTGTACATCGATCAGGCAAAACACGAAGTCGGCATGCTTCTCAATCCGGACGGCGGCACCTATATGACCTTCAAATGCGGTGGCGAACTCGTCGAAGCGAGCGGCCCTTTCCTTTCCCCCGTCGGTCCGATCAACAAAGCAGTCACGTCCTTCACGGCGACCCTCAGCCAGTCAGATGCCGCGCAGACCCCCAACGAATACGAAAACGCGATCGGCGAAAAACGCCACGCGATCCCGATGGGCAAAAGGGCGGGCGACCCGACGCCGGCCACGACCGGAGTGGAACTGAGCTTCACTATCGACACGAACGTGTCGATTCAGATCGAGGCCGTCACTGCGGCGGAAATCGAAGCCAGGCGGCATGAGGACGAAGCCGCGGCCAAGGCCGCGGAAAAGAAGCGTCACGACGAGGAAGCCGCCGCGACGAAAGCGGCAAAGAAACGGCAGGAAGAGGAGGCCGCAACAGCGGCGGTGGTGAAGGAGCGCCAGGAAGAGGAATTCAAATCAGAACTGCTCAAGCGCGCCCAACTATCCAGCACGATCAAACAGTGCAAGAAGGCCCCGTCAAAACGCCAGCGCGTACGGTGCATAACGTGGGCCAAGAAGACGTACGGCAGCGCTAAACAACACTGAAAATCATCGGGGCGCCCGGATTCGAACCGGGGACCTCCGCCACCCAAAGGCGGCGCGCTACCAGGCTGCGCCACGCCCCGATGGGGCCAGTGTAGAGGCGCTTCGCCCGGCGGGCCGCGCTCTCGTCGCGGTGCAACCGCTACTTTGAAGCGATGGCCGAGGTGCTGCCGCTCAATGCCCTGCACTACGACCTCGACGCGGTCGGGTCACTGCAGGATGTCGTCGCCCCGCCCTATGACGTGATCGACACGGCGATGCGGGCCGAGCTGCTGGCCCAGTCGCCCTACAACGCGGTTGCCGTCGACCTGCCCAAGCCCTACGGCGAGACCGGGCCGCAGGCGGCCGGCGAGGGCGACCCCTACGCCAACGCCGGGCAAACGATCGAGGCCTGGCGCAAGGCCGGCGCCCTGGTCGAGGACGCCGAACCGGCGATCTGGGCGATGGAGCAGGACTACACCGGGCCCGACGGCTCCACCCACACCCGCCACGGGGTTCTCGCCCGCGTCCGGGTCGAGGACTTCGAGGCGGGCACGATCCTGCCCCATGAGCGCACCCTGCCGGGGCCGAAGCAGGACCGTCTGGAACTGATGCGGGCGACCCGCCTCAACCTCTCGCCGATCTTCTCCCTGAGCACCGTGGACCCGTGGCCGCTGGTCGCGCGCGAAGTCGCGATCGAGGACGTCTGGGGCGAAGCGACGGACGCCGCCGGGACCGTGACCCGAATCTGGCAGCTGCGCAATCCCGGCATCCACGAGGACATCACCAGCAGCCTCGCCGAGGCCCAACTGCTGATCGCCGACGGCCATCACCGCTACGAGACCGCGATCGCCTACCGCGACGAGATCGGCGGCGAGGGGGCGCACAACTACACGCTGATGGCGCTGACCGGCCTCGATGACCCGGGCCTCTCGATCTTCCCCACCCACCGCCTGCTCGCCGGATTCGCCGACGATCCCGAGCGCCAACGCCGCCTCGGCGAGGGCCTGCGTGAGCTCTTCGACGTGACCGAGGTCGACGACGACCGCCTTGACCCGCTCGGCGAGGACGGGGTCGGCGTCTTCGGCCTCTATGACTCCCACCACAAGCGCGCCTTCCGCCTGCGGCTGAAGGACACGGCCGAGCTCGATCGGATCCTCGAGGGCGAGCCCGAGGCCTACCGCCGGCTCGACGCGGCGATCCTCGAGACCCTGGTGCTGAAGGGCATCGCCGGCCTCAGCGAAGACGACATCCTCGCCAAGCGCGGGCTCGGCTACGCAAAGAGCGTCGCCGACTCGCGCCGCCTGCTCGACGAGGGCGCCTACGACGTCGCCTTCATCCTCCGCCCGATCCCCGTCGACCAGACCAAGGCGATCTGCGAAAGCGACGCCAACATGCCACCGAAGTCGACCTACTTCTACCCAAAGGTCCTGACCGGCCTGGTCTTCAACCCGCTCGCCTGAGCGCGGCGTAGGATCGTGCCGTGGTGAAGATCTACACAAAGAAGGGCGACGACGGGACCACCTCGCTCTGGTACGGCGGTCGCATCCCCAAGCACCACGGCCGCACCGAGGCCTACGGCGCGCTCGACGAGGCCTGCTCGCAGCTTGGCCTCGCCCGCGCCCTCTGCGGCGAGGAGGAGACGGAGCTGGCGGCCGACATCCTGCGCCTGCAGGACGACATCTTCGTCGCCGGCGCCGAGCTGGCGACGGCGCCGGAAGCGGCGGAGCGGCTCGAAGACGGCGTCAGCCGCGCCACCGAGGAGATGGTCGCCGAGCTGGAGGCGCTGATCGACCGCTACATGAGCGAGGTCGAACTGCCGCCGCAGTTCGTCATCCCGGGCGGCAACCGGCTCTCGGCCCAGCTCGACGTCGCCCGCACCGTGATCCGCCGGGCAGAGCGTCGTATCTCCGCCCTCGCCGAGGAAGGCGAGCTGGCGAGCGAGACGGTGATCCACTTCGTCAACCGCGCCTCCGACCTCGTCTACGCGATGGCCCGCTTCGCCGACGTCGACGCCCCGGCGCTCTTCGAGGGCCGCCGCAAGAGCTGATCCAGTGGCGCCCGATTCAGTCAAAGTCGTCGCCCGCCGCCACGAGGGCTTTGCCCACGACGTCGAGATCGAAGGCCGCCACAGGATCCGTGTCGACGAGCCGACCGCGGTGGGAGGAACCGACACCGGCCCCTCCCCCACCCGTTTGGTCGCCGCCGGCCTGGCGGGCTGCACCGCCCTGACGATCGAGATGTACGCCGAGCGCAAGGGCTGGGACGTCGGCAAGGTCGAGGTGGACGTCGACGTCACCTACGACGAATTCGCGCCGCTCTCCTTCGCCGTCACCCTGCGCCTGCCGGCCGAGCTGAGCGACGAGCAGCGCCAGCGCCTGCTCGTCGTCGCCGCCAAGTGCCCCGTCCACAAACTCCTGGTGGGCGAAACCCTGGTCACCGTCTCCGACCAGGTCGAGACGCTCTGATGGACCTCGGGCTGAAGGGGCGTGCCTGCGTCGTCACCGGCGCCAGCCGCGGGATCGGGGCCGAGACCGCGCGGCTGCTCTGCGCCGAGGGAGCCGACGTGCTCTTGGTGGCGCGGAACGAGGAGCGCCTGCGATCCGCCGCCACCGAGGCCGGCAGTGCCGGAGCCGAGGCGGGCGGACGGGCCGAGATCCTGACGCTCGACATCACCGCAGCAGACGCCGGCGAGCGGATGCTGGCCACGGCAACCGAGCGATTCGGCAGCCTCGACGTCCTCGTCAACAACGCCGGCAGCGCCCAATGGCGCGACCTCGACGACGTGCCCGATGAGGACTGGCGCGCCCAGTACGAGCTCAACGTGATGGCGCCGCTGCGGGCGATGCGCGCCGCCGCCCCGGCGATGGCCGAGCGTGGCTGGGGCCGCGTAGTCAACGTCTGCTCAACCGCCGGCAAGCGCCCCTCTTCGGCGATGCCCGAGTACTCGGTGGCGAAGGCGGCCGAGCTCTCGCTCTCGCGCCTCTTTGCCGACCGCTACGCGAAGACCGGCGTCCTGGTTAACGCGATCTGCCCCGGCCCGGTCGAATCGGAGATGTGGATGGAGCCGGGCGGCCTGCTCGACCAGTCCCAGCAGATGTCGGGTGACGCGAGCCGCGAGGAGGCGCTCGCCACAGCGGGCTCGAAGCGCCCGATCGGCCGCCTCGCCGAGTCGAGCGAGATTGCCGGGGCGATCGCCTTCCTCTGCTCCGAGCGCGCCTCCTACGTCGCCGGCGCCGCCTGGTCCGTCGACGGCGGCACGGTTCAGGTGATCATTTGAACGGGTGCTTGGCGACTTACCCGTCCATATGACGGGAAACTCGCCAAGGCCAGTCGACGCCGCCGTCCTGCTGCCGCTCTACGGCTGGCCGGACGAGCCCGGCCTGATCTTCACCGAGCGCCGGGCCGACATGCGACGCCACGCGGGTGAGATCTCGTTTCCGGGCGGACGACGCGATCCGGACGACGCCGACTTCAAAGCCACCGCGCTGCGCGAGGCACAGGAGGAGATCGGTCTCGACCCCGCCAAGGTTGAGCTGGGCGAGGCGCTCCCTCCCACAAACACCTTCGTCACCAGCTACCGCATCCACCCCTTCGTCGGGCGCATCCCACACCCCCAAGAGCTCGACCTCAAGCCGAACCCGGCCGAGGTCGAGACCGTCCTCACCTTCTCGCTAGAGGTGCTGCGCGAGAACTATGAAATCCGTCGCCTGGTTCGCCGCGAAGTGCCGATTCACACCCCGACCTACGAGGTCGAAGGCCACCTGATCTGGGGCGCGACGGCACGAATCCTCAGCGACCTGCTTGACCGCCTCGGCTAGACGTCCTTCTCGACCGGGACGCCGACGAGGTTGCCCCACTCGGTCCAGGAGCCGTCGTAGTTCTTGACGTCGTCCTGGCCGAGCAGCTCGTGCAGGACGAACCAGGTGTGGGCCGAGCGCTCGCCGATCCTGCAGTAGGCGATGATCGGCTCGCCGTTGGAAATCACGCCCTTTGAGCTGTAGAGCTCGCGCAGCTCGTCGGCCGGCTTGAAGGTGCCGTCCTCGTTGACCGCCTGCGCCCAGGGCACCGAAGCGGCACCGGGGATGTGGCCCGCGCGCTGTGCGCCCTCCTGCTCGTAGCCGGGCATCGCGATCAGCTCGCCCGAGTACTCCTGCGGGCTGCGCACGTCGACCAGGTTGGTGGAGGAGTCGAGCGCCGCGGTCACCTCGTCGCGGAAGGCACGGATCGAGGCGTCACCGGCCTCGGCGTTGAAGCTCGCGGACGGATAGCCCGGCACCTCGGTACTGGTCTCGCGGCCCTCGGCGATCCACTTCTCGCGCGGCCCGTTGACCAGCTTGACCTTGTCGTGGCCGTAGTAGCGGAAGTACCAGTAGGTGTAGGCGGCGAACCAGTTGTTGCGATCGCCGTAGAGGACGACGGTCTGATCGTTGGAGATGCCACGACTGCCCATCAGGGCGGCAAAGTCCTCCGGGCCGAGGAAGTCGCGCTTGACCTGGTCCTGGAGGTCGGCGCGCCAGTCGAAGCCGATCGCGCCGGGGACGTGTGCCTCGGCATAAAGAGCGGGGTTCTCGTCAACCTCGACGATGCGGATCGAGTCGTCATCGAGGTGCTCGGCAACCCAGTCGGTCTCGACGAGGACATCCTTCGCGTAGCTCATCCGCCACCTCCGATTTTGAATCTAGTGAATTCCTATCCGAGTTTAGGAGTTTAGCTCCACGCGATCGTCGGCTTACGAAATGGGCGCCTACCCCCGAGCCCAAGCATCCGCATCGGCGATCTCAACTGGAATTCGCCAGGTTCGCGATGCGGTCTCCACTGCCGCGGAGCCACGAGCGAGAATCGAGGGGGCAACCGAGCCAGCCGCCTCGTAGACGAAGCGCCGCACCGGCGTTTCGACCAGGCGTTCGAGAAAGCGTTCGAGTCGCGGGCCGTGGATCGCCTCAATGTCGGCGGCGGCCCCGGTCGCCGAACCGAGCAGCCAGTAGACGACTGTGACGTCGCCGACGAGGTCCAGCAGGGTGCCGGGCTGCAACGGATCGGCGAGCGCGGGCTCGATCCCCGCCGCCTCGATCCCAGCGGTTGCCTCCTCGCTGCGGGTCGTCCCCCGCACCGCCCAGCCCTGCTCGAGCAGCCGCTGCCCCAGCTGCCGCCCACGACAGCCACAGCCAACAATCAAGGCGCGCGCCAAGGCGGCTAGGCAGCGCTGCGCTCGGCGGCCCGCCGGCGCTGCTCGTCGGTGACGCCGGGGCCCGGCCGGCTTTCGATGTTGCGGGCCTCGACCTCGCCGCCGCACTCCGAACAGGTGGGAACCATGTGGAAGGCATGGTCGCAGTCGCGATGCACGGTCTCCAGCGGCGCCCCCTCCGGGCCAGCCGTGTAGCGGTCGCCCCAGCGCAGCAGCGCCAGCAGGACGGGCTGCAGGTCAAGGCCCTTCTCGGTCAGGCGGTACTCGAAGCGCTCCGGGTGCTCGCTGTAGCGGCGGCGCTCGACGATCCCCTCCTCGACCAGGGTTGTGAGGCGCTGGCTGAGCACGTTGCTCGCCACCCCAAGGGACTCCTGGATCTCGTCGAAACGGCGGCGGCCGAGGAAGAGGTCGCGCAGCACCAGCACCGCCCAGCGCTCGCCAAGAAAAGAGAGCGGGCGGGCGATCGAGCAGTTGAGATCGGCGAATGCCTTGATTGCCATCGCGACCAGTCTAGCCGGTGACTTTTCTTTTGCAAGCTATATTTGCTACCGTGACTTGCAAATTGCAAGCCACTGGATTGGAGCGGCGATGGAACAGCGTTGGAAGATCCTCCTGATCACCTCGGTGGGCCTCTTCATGGCCAGCCTCGACCTCTTCATCGTCAACATCGCCTTCCCCGATCTGGCGCGCGATTTCAACGGCGCCTCGCTGCCGGACCTCTCCTGGGTGCTGAACGCCTACGCGATCGTCTTCGCCGCCCTGCTCGTGCCGGCCGGCCGCATCGCCGACCGGGTCGGGCGCAAGCGCGTCTTCATCACCGGTCTGCTCCTCTTCTCCGCCGCCTCCGCCCTCTGCGCCCTCGCTCCCTCGGTCGGGTTCCTGGTCGCCGCCAGAGTCCTGCAGGCAGCGGGCGGCGCGATGATGCTGCCCACCACCCTCGGCCTGATCCTGCCCGCCTTCCCGCTCGAGCAAAGGCCGCTGGCGATCGGCATCTGGTCGGCTGTCGGCGGTGTCGCCGCGGCGCTCGGCCCACCGATCGGCGGCCTGCTCGTGCAACTGAGCTGGCGCTGGATCTTCGTCGTCAACGTGCCGATCGGCATCGTCACCGCGATCGTCGCGATGCGGGCCCTGAACGAGGTACGCGAACCCGAGGACGGGCGCCCCGACCTGCTCGGCGCGGCGGAGCTGGCGCTCGGCATCGCCCTGCTTACCCTCGGCATCGTCAAGGGGCCCGAGTGGGGCTGGGCCGACCCGCGCTCGCTGGCTGCCTTCGCCGGCTCGGTGGGCCTCGTCGTCGCCTTCCTCTTCCGCTCCGCCCACCACCACGCCCCGGTGATCGAGCTGCCGCTACTTCGGGTGCGCTCCTTCGCCCTCGCCAACCTCGCCGCCGCCGTCTTCTTCGCCGGCTTCGGCGCGATGCTGCTCTCCGGCGTGCTGCTGCTGACCGAAGTCTGGGGCTACTCCGCACTGAGAGCCGGCCTGGCCCTCTCGCCGGGACCGCTGACCGCGGCGATCTTCGCCGTGCCAGCCGGGCGGCTCGGCGGCCGGATCGGACAGCGCCCGGTCGTGGCGGCCGGCGGCCTCACCTTCGCAACCGGCTTCGCTGTGATCCTGGCGACCGTCGGTAGCGATCCGGCCTATGCCTCGAGCTTTCTGCCGGGCTTCATCCTCGGCGGGACAGGCGTCGGCATGGTCCTGGGGGCCCTCCCCGCCGCGGCCACCGCCGCCCTGCCCGCCTCTCGCTTCGCAACCGGCACAGCGGTCTTCGGAATGGCGCGTCAGCTTGGCTCGGCGATCGGCGTGGCGGTGCTGATCGCGCTGCTAAACGACACCACCGGTGGCGACCTGCTCGCGGGATTGCAGCGCGGCTGGGCGTTCGCGCTCGGCGCCGGTCTCGCTACGGCGGGGTTGGCTCTCTCCTTTGGCCCCGTCGGCTCCCGCGCTCCCCGTGCGGCGGCCGAGCCGATTCCACAGGGCGAGGCGGCCTAGCCGTGGCTAGGAGGGATTGGCGAAGCCGCGGCGGTGGCGCAGTCGCTCGAGCTCCTCGGCGGCGACTTCGTCGCGCAGCTCCTGCTCGTTGCGGTCGGCGAGCCCGCGGCGGCGGCGCATTTCGTTTTGCGCCTCGAGCATCTGCTGCACGTCGTCGACCTCGTTTTGAACCTCGAGTTCCGGCGAGCGGGTCGGCTTCCAGTCGAGCAGTTCGGCGTTGTTGCCGGTGTAGAAGTGCTCGAGCACGACCAGCACGCCGACGATGAGCAGCACCATGCCAACGGTTCCAAGGACGAAGAACACCGGTCAAGGATACGCCCGCGGCGCCGGTCCCCTTTAATCCCGCTGATGGCCGACGCCTATGTAATCGACGCTGTCCGCACGCCAATGGGCAGCTACCGCGGCGCCCTCTCGGGCGTCCGTCCCGACGACATGGCAGCGCACACGATCGCCGCCGTGGTCGAGCGCAGCGGCGTCGACCCCGAGCGGATCACCGACGTCTACTTCGGCGCCGCCAACCAGTCGGGCGAGGACAACCGCGACGTGGCGCGGATGGCGGCGCTGCTCGCCGGGCTGCCGCACAGCGTCCCCGGCGCCACCGTCAACCGCCTCTGCGCCTCCGGCCTGGAGGCAATCAACTGCGCCGCCCGCGCCGCCAAGCTCGGCGAGGGCGACTTCTACCTCGCCGGCGGGGTCGAGTCGATGAGCCGGGCCCCCTGGGTCGTCGGCAAGCCCGAGCGCGGCCTGCCCCGCGGCCCGCAAACGATGCACGACACGACTTTGGGCTGGCGCTTCGTCAACCCGCGCATGGCCGAGATGGGACTTTCGACCGAATCGATGGGAGAGACCGGCGAGAACGTCGCCGAGCGCTACGGGATCAGCCGCGAGGACCAGGACGCCTGGGGACTGCGCAGCCACCAGCGCGCGGTCGCCGCCGCCGAGGCCGGGATCTTCGCCGAGGAGATCGTCCCGATCGAGGCACCCAAGGGCCGCGAGACGGTCACCGTCGACGCCGACGAGGGCCCACGCGCCGACGCCTCGTTGGAGAAGATGGCGAAGCTGCGCCCGGCCTTCCGCGAGGGCGGCACCGTCACCGCCGGCAACGCCTCGACCCTCAACGACGGCGCCGCCTGCACCCTGATCGCCTCCGAGGCCGGAGCAAAGGCGCTCGGCGCCGAGCCGCTCGCCCGCGTCGTCGCCTTCGGCGTTGCCGGGGTCGACCCCGCCTACATGGGCATCGGCCCCGCCGTCGCCATTCCGAAGGCCCTCGAAGCCGCCGGCCTCAGCCTCAATCAGATCGACCTGATCGAGCTCAACGAGGCCTTCGCCTCCCAGGTCCTCGCCAGCGCCCGCGAGCTCGACATCGACGAGGAGAAGCTCAACGTCAACGGCGGCGCGATCGCCCTCGGCCACCCGCTCGGCTGCACCGGCGCCCGCCTCACCACCACCCTCGTCCGCGAGCTGCGCCGCCGCGGCGGCAAGTACGGCATAGCCACCATGTGCGTAGGCGTAGGCCAGGGCCTAGCCACCGTCTTCGAAGCCACCTAACCCGTCACCCAAGGCTTCCGGTGCGCCTTATGTGGTCATAGCCCGCATAAAGCGCACCGGAACGGGTGGCTTAGTAGCCTCGCCAGCCGATGGCGATTGAGTTGAGAGAGCTTGCAAGCGTCGACGGGACGATCTCGCCGACTGGCGAGGCGATGGTGCCCCTCCGCGACGATGGGCTCTACCGCGGCGACGGTGCCTTCGAGGTGATCCGCCTCTACGACGGAAAGCCGTTTGCGCTGGCCGACCATCTCGACCGGCTGCAGCGCTCGGCAGCGGCGATCGAGCTCGAGTTCGACCGCGCAGCTCTGGAGAGCGAGATCGAGGCGTTGTTGGCGGAGCTCGGCGACGCGGACGGGCAGCTGCGGCTGATCGTCACCCGCGGCGGCCGCCGCCTGGCGATGACCGAGCCGATCCCGCCCCATGCCGAGAGCATTCGCCTGGCGACCATCACCTACTCCCCCAGCGTGATCCTCAACGGGGTCAAGTCGCTCTCCTACGCCGCCAACATGCAGTCGACCCGGCTCGCCAAGGCGCAGGGCGCCGACGAGGCGGTCCTGGTCAAGCCCGACGGCATCGTGCTCGAGCCGCCGACCTCGTCGATCTTCTGGGTCTCTCCGCAGGGCACCCTGCGCACGCCCGCGCTCGACAACGGCGTGCTCGAGTCGATCACCCGCGACCGGCTGGTCAAGGCGCTCGAGGTCGAGGAGGGCGCCTGGCCGGTCGCCGACCTGCGCGCCGCGAAAGAGGCTTTCCTCGCTTCGACGACGCGCGAGATTCAGGCCGTGGCAACGATCGACGGCACTGACCTTCCCGAGGCCCCCGGCCCGAGAACCATCGAAGCCCAGGAGACGTTCGCGGCAACTCTGGGTAAAGAGCTTCAGTGAGCGTTCCAATCGGCGCGGTGGCAGCCGGTGCTTCGAATCCGTGGCGATTGGAACGTGAAACATGTGTTCTTCAACCGAATCTGAGAAAGCAAGGGGTGAGATGGACTTCCAGTTGACCGACGAGCAGCGCTTGATCTCCGAAACGGCGCGTGAATTCGCCGACAAGGAGATCACCCCACGGGTGCGCGAGAACGACCGCGCCGCCCGCTTCGATCGCGAGCTGGCGAGCAAGCTGGGTGAGGTCGGCTACCTCGGCGCCCCGGTTTCCGAGCAGTACGGCGGCCGCGGCCTGGACTACCTCGGCTACGGCCTGATCGTCGAGCAGGTCGGCCGCGCCGACTCCTCCGCCCGCACCGTCGTCTCCGTGCAGACCTCGCTGGTCGCCGGCTCGATTGAGAAGTGGGGCACGGAGGAGCAGAAGCAGAAGTGGCTGCCCCGCCTCTGCTCGGGCGAGGCGCTCGGCTGCTTCGGCCTGACCGAGCCCGACACCGGCTCCGACGCCGCCAACCTGCGCACCCGCGCGACCAAGACCGACAGCGGCTGGTCGATCAGCGGCCAAAAGATGTGGATCTCGCTTGCCAACTTCTCCGAGGTGGCGCTGATCTTCGCCCAGACAGACCCCGAGAAGAAGCACAAGGGCCTCGCCTGCTTCCTCGTCCCCTGCGACAGCGAGGGCTTCACCACGCAGGAGATTCACGGCAAGCTCGGCCTGCGCTCCTCCGACACCGGCGAGATCGCGCTCGACTCGGTCGAGGTCGGCGAGGACGCGATGCTCGGTGAGATCGGCGACGGCTTCAAGGTCGCGATGAGCGCCCTCGACAACGGCCGCTACAGCGTCGCCGCCGGCTGCGTCGGCATCTGCGAAGGCTGCGTCGAAGCCTCTGTCACCTACGCCAAGGAGCGCAAGCAGTTCGGCGTCCCCCTTGCCCGCTTCCAGCTGGTCCAGGAGATGATCGCCGACATGATCCTCAAGCGCGATGCCTCGCGGATGCTGGTCTACCGCGCCGGCGTGCTCAAGGACGAAGGCAAGCCCAACACCACCGAGACGTCCGTGGCCAAGCTGTACGCGACCGAGTCGGCGGTCGAATGCGCCAACCTGGCGATCCAGGTCCACGGTGGCGCCGGCTACGTCGACGACTACCCGGTCGAGCGCTACCTGCGCGACGCCCGCGTCACCACCCTCTACGAGGGCACCTCGCAGATCCAGAAGATGATCATCGGCCGCGCCGCGACCGGGATCAACGCGATGACGCCGATGGTGGCCGAGTAGCCCTTGGCCGAGTTGGTCGAGAGCTCACGCGACGGCGGCGTCGTCCTGCTTCGCCTCAACCGGCCCGAGGCGCGCAACGCGCTCTCGCCGGAGCTGATGGAGGAGCTGGCGAGCGAGCTCGAGCGGCTTGACCCCGACCCCGAGGTGCGCTGCGTCGTCATCGCCGGCTCGGAGAAGGTCTTCGCCGCCGGTGCCGACATCAAGGCGATGAGCGAGCGCTCCTTCGCCGAGGCGCTGCGCCACCCGGCGGCGTCCTTCTGGCGCCGCCTCGCCGCGATCAAGACGCCGATGGTCGCCGCCGTCTCCGGCTACGCGCTGGGCGGCGGCTGCGAGCTCGCTCTCGCCTGCGACATGATCGTCGCCTCGGTCGGAGCCAGCTTCGGCCAACCGGAGATCAACCTCGGGATCATCCCCGGTGGCGGCGGCACCCAGCGGCTGGCGCGGGTGCTGGGCAAGCAGCGGGCGATGGAGTACGTGCTGACCGGCAAGCGCTTCGATGCAGAGACAGCGCGCGAGCTGGGGCTCGTCAACCGGGTCGCAGCAGAAGACGCCTGGTTGGAGGAGGCGATGTCACTCGCCAAGGAAGTCGCTGAGAAGCCACCGATCGCGGCTCGCCTCGCCAAGCAGGCCGTGCTGGTCGCCGAGGAGACCGCCCTCTCCCCCGGGATCGAGAACGAGCGGCGCCTCTACGAGCTGGCGATGGCGACCGACGATCGCGTCGAGGGCATGGTGGCCTTCCTCGAGAAGCGCGAGCCGAAGTTCGAGGGCAAGTGATGGCCAACGTCTTCGATCCCCACTTCGAGGAGTCAAGCGATCGAGATGGCTTCACCTACAGGCGCGCGAAGCTGGGCACCCAGGCCGGCGCTGAGCGACTCGGCGCCAGCCTCTTGGCACTTGCCCCTGGCCAGGCCGCCTTCCCCCTGCACTACCACCTCGGCAACGAGGAGATGCTGGTGGTGATCGCCGGCACGCCCTCGCTGCGCACCCTCGACGGCGAGCGCGAGCTCGAAACCGGCGAGGTCGTCTCCTTCCCCCGCGGCGAGACCGGCGCACACCAGGTCGTCAACCGCAGCGAGCAGGAGGCGCGCGTCCTGCTGATCAGCGAGATGAACGCCCCGGAGGTCGTCGTGCGGCCGGAGTCGGGCAAGCTGAGCGCCCTCGGCCGCCCCCCGGGCGGCCGAGGCGAGGGCATGCACAAGGTCTTCCACCAAAGCGACGAGGTCTCGTTCTGGGAGGGCGAGGACCCACCGCCGTCATGAGCAGCTCGGGGGTGGAACGGATTGGGGTCGTCGGCGCCGGCACGATGGGCGCCGGGATCGCCCAGGTCGCGGCGCTGGGCGGATACGAGACGCGGCTCTACGACCCAGTCCCGGCCGCGCTCGAGACGGGACTGGAGAATCTGCACGCGGCCCTCAACAAGGGCGCCACAAAGGGACTGTGGAGCGAGGTCGAAGCCGACGAGGCGAGCGGCCGGGCGGGCGGCGCGCACAGCCTCGGCGATCTTGCCGAATGCGACCTGGTGGTCGAGGCCGCGCCGGAGGATCTAAGCCTGAAGCGCGAGCTGTTCGCTTCGCTGGCTGAGGCCTGCGGCCCGGCGACGATCCTCGCCAGCAACACCTCCTCGCTGCCGGTGACCGCGATCGCTGCCCTGGTGCCACAGCGCGAGCGCGTCGTCGGCATGCACTTCTTCAACCCGCCGGCGCTGATGAAGCTGGTCGAGGTCGTCGCCACCGAGGACTCCGCGCCCGCGGCGCTCAACGCCACAGCCGAGGTCGGCAGGCGCATGGGTCGCACGCCGATCCGCGCCAAGGACAGCCCCGGCTTCATCGCCAACCGGCTGGCCCGGCCCTTCACCCTGGAGTCGCTGCGCATGCTCGCCGAGGGATTGGCCGACGCCGAGACGATCGACCGCGTCTGCCGCCTCGGCGGCGGCTTCCGCATGGGCCCGTTCGAGCTGATCGATTTGATCGGGCTCGACGTCAACCTCAGCGTCGCCCGCTCCTTCTACGCCCAGGGCGGCGAGCCGGAGCGCTGGCGGCCGAGCAAGATCCAGGAAGAGCTGGTGGCCGAAGGGCGGCTGGGACGCAAGAGCGGCCAGGGCTTCTACAAGTACGACGGCAACAAGCGCCGCGAGCCCGATCCCGACATCGGCGTCGAGGCGCCGACGCTCGACCCAGAGGACCTGGCGAAAATCGATCCCGCCGCGGCCACGATCATCCCCCGCCTCTTCGCCCAGATCGCCAACGAGGCCGCGTTCGCGCTCGAAGAGGAGATCGGCTCGGCCGCCGATATGGACACGGCGATGCGGCTCGGCTTCAACTGGCCGCGCGGGCCCCTGGAGCTGACGGAGCTGGTCGGCGCCGGACCCGCTGTAGCGCTGCTCGAAGAGCTGCGCGAGCAGCGCGGCGAGGCCTACAGCCCGGCGCCACGACTGGCAGCCGCGGCCTAGCCATGGACGACTTCACGGAGGCGCGCCGCGGCCTCGTCGCCCCCTTCGACCCGCCGCGGGTCGAGGACGAGAACGGTCGCACGGTCTGGGAGCTGGAGTCCTACGCCTTTCTCGACTCCGATTCGCCCGCCACCGCCAACCCGAGCCTCTGGCGCCAGTCGCAGCTCTGTCGCGTCGCCGGCCTCTTCGAGCTGGCGCCGGGCTTCTACCAGCTGCGCGGCTTCGACCTCTCCAACATGCACGTGATCGAGGGCCGCGAGGGAATCGTCGTGATCGACCCGCTCGTCTCCGCCGAGACTGCCGCCGCAGCGCTGGCCCTCTACCGCGAGCACCGCGGCGATCGCCCCGTCACCGGCCTGATCTACACCCACAGCCACGTCGATCACTTCGGCGGCGCCAAGGGCGTCGTCTCCGAAGAGGAAATCGAGTCCCGCCGGATCCCCGTCCTAGCCCCCGCCGGCTTCCTCCACCACGCGGTCAGCGAGAACGTCTTCGCCGGCACCGCGATGGGCCGCCGTGCCGGCTACATGTACGGGGCGCTACTCGGGCGCGGACCCGAGGGGCAGATCGGCTCCGGCCTCGGCCAGACCACCTCGCTGGGCACGATCACGCTGATCCCGCCCAACCTCGACATCGTCGAGACCGGCCAGGAGGAGGTCGTCGACGGAGTGCGGATGAGCTTCCAGCTGACCCCCGGGACCGAGGCGCCGGCGGAGATGAACATCCACTTCCCCGACGCGCGCGTCCTCTGCATCGCCGACAACGCCGCCCGCTCGATGCACAACATCCTCACCCCGCGCGGCGCCCTGGTCCGCGATCCGCGCGTCTGGGCGCACTACCTCGACCAGGCGATCGACCTCTTCGCCGCCGAGTCCGACGTTCTCTTCGCCGGCCACCACTGGCCCTGTTGGGGCGCCGAGCAGATCGTCGGCTACCTGGAAAAGCAGCGCGACCTCTACACCTACCTGCACGACCAGACCCTGCGCCTGCTCAATCAGGGCCACACCGGGCCGGAGATCGCCGAGCTGATCGAGCTGCCGCCGAGCCTCGCCGAGGAGTGGCACTGCCGCGAGTACTACGGCTCGATCAGCCACAACACCAAGGCGATCTACCAGCGCTACATGGGGTGGTTCGACGGCAACCCCGCCCACCTCTGGGAGCACCCGCCGGTCGAGCAGGCGCGCCGCTACGTCGAGTTCATGGGCGGCGCCGAGGCGGTGTTGGAGAAGGCTCGCGCCAGCTTCGAGGCGGGCGACTACCGCTGGGTCGCCGAGGTCGTCAACCACGTCGTCTTCGCCGAGCCCGAGAACACGGCGGCGCGCGAGCTGCAGGCCGAGACACTCGAGCAGCTCGGCTACGGCGCCGAGAACGCGAGCTGGCGCAACTTCTTCCTGATGGGGGCCAAGGAGCTGCGCGAGGGCATCTCGGGCACCCCGACCGCCGCCGCCCCGCCCGACGTGCTCGCCCGCCTCACCGTCAGCCAGCTGCTCGACGCGATGGCGATCCGCCTCAACGGCCCCCGCGCCGCCGAGCAGCAGCTGCGAATCGACTGGACCGTGACCGACCCCGACGAGCAGCATGCGGTCACGGTCCGCAACGGCGTCCTCCGCCACCGTCCCGGCAGCCACGGCCCTGCCGCCGAAGCCACTCTCGCGGTCGAGCGCGAGGCCCTCAACCAGCTTCTGCTCAAAACCGCCGACATCGGCGATCTGGCCGAGAGCGGCCGCCTCAGGGTCGAGGGCGACGGCGTCAAGCTCGGCGAGCTGCTCGGCCTGCTCGACGAGCCCGACCCGGGCTTCGCCATTGTCACCCCGGACTAAAGTCGGCGCCGAGGCGAAGCCGGCAAGCCCAAAAAGAGTGGGAGAAAAGCGTGCAGAGCAAAGCGATTGAGATCCCACGAAAGATCGGAGCGATCACGCTCGCGGCGGCCCTTCTCTGCCTAGTCGGGACCGCCGCCGCCCGTGCCGCCGACAGCGTCTACTGGGTCAACTACGCGGCGAGCAAGGTCTCCCGCGCAAACCAAAGCGGGGGCGGCGGAGGCGACGTCCCGATACCCGCCGGCACCCTCGACGGACCACGGGGCCTGGCGATCGACGCCGCCGCCGGGAAGGTCTACTGGGCGAACGAGAACAACAACACGATCGGGTATTCAAGCCTTGACGGCAGCGGAACCTCTTTTCTCAACACGGCCGGATCGACGATCGACAAACCGATCGGCCTCGCGATCGATCCTGCCGCCGGCAAGGCTTACTGGACCAGCTCCCAGGGCGGAAAAATCTCCTACGCCAACCTGAACGGGACCGGCGGTGGCGACCTCAACACGGCGGGAGCGACGGTGGACGAACCGTCCGGCCTAGCGGTCGATCCCACCCTGGGGCGCGTCTACTGGACCAACCGCGGCGGCAAAAAGATCTCCTACGCCAACTTGAACGGGACGGGCGGCGCGGATCTCGACATCGGCGGCGCGCCGGTCGACAGCCCCGAAGGCGTGGCGATCGACACCGCGGGCGAACGGGTCTACTGGACCAACAACGACAGCGGCACGATCGGATACGCCGAGCTGAACGGAGGCAGAGGCGGACAGCTCGACCCCGACGGAGCACCGGTGGACAAACCCGTCGGCCTCGCGGTCGATTCCCCGGCCGGCAAGATCTACTGGGCGAACTCCGGCAGCGACACAATCGCCTACGCGAGCCTGATCGGCACCGTCGGCGGGCAGGTCGAAACCAGGGGAGCGACGACCAGCGGCGTTGCCTTCCCGGTCCTGCTCGAGTCTCCACGCAACACCGAACTCCCATACGTGCAGGGATTGCACCAGCCGGGCGCCACTCTCGCCTGCACGCAGGGCAAGTGGAGATCCGACCTGCTCGAGTCCTTCCTCTACGCCGCACCGCAGAGCTTCGCCTACCAGTGGTTCAGAAACGGAAAGCCGATCGACGGCGCAACCGCCTCGAGCCTCGTGGCCGACAAGGTCGGCGCCTACAGATGCGGCGTCGCCGCAACCAACTTCGCCGGCTCGAACGGGAGCCTGAGCGGCACCGACTTCGCGGTCAACGCCACCGTCCGCATCAAGAAGATCACCTCCAACCGGCGCAAGGGCACAGCCATCCTGCGGATCGCGGTGACCGGTAGAGGCCGGCTGGACGTCTACGGAACGGGCGTCGCCAACGCGCAGAGGAAACACGCCACGGGCACCGTCAAGCTCATGATCAGGACAAGCGGCAAGGCGCGGATCAAGCTGAGAAATACCGGCAGGGCGAGGGTCAGGACCAGGATCGCCTACCTGCCGGAAGGCGGCAAGGCGATCAAGCGCTCGAAGACGGTCGTGCTGAAGAAGCGCCTGCGGCGCTAGCGCGCGACTCGAAACATCAGCTCGTCCTCGTAACACCAACTCCAGTCCTCGCCAGGCTCGACCGAACGGATCACCGGGTGGCCCGTCTCGGCGTTGTGAGCGGTGGCGTGCTTGCCTTCCGAGTTGTCGCAACAGCCGATGTGCCCACAGCTCTGACACATCCGCAGATGGACCCACTGCATGCCCAGCTTCAGGCACTCCTCGCAGCCGGCGATCTCCACCGGCGGGTCGAAGATCTCAATCGAGCGGATGTGGGAACAGGAGGCCGTGACCTGACGATACCGAGGTCGGATCGCCGCGCCGACCCCGGCAGGCACCCGACATCTGAAAGGCTGGGGCGATGAACGACACAGCCCCAAGCGGAGAGCCGATCACCGAGGAGGGCATCGAGGCCCTGCGTGAGGAAATCGAGGACCTCGAAGGCCCGGCGCGGACCAAGATGGCGGCGCGGATCAAAGTCGCCCGCGAGGAAGGCGATCTCAAGGAGAACGCCGAGTATCACATCGCCAAGGAAGACCAGGCCCATCTCGAGACCAAGATCAAGCGCCTGCGAGAGCGCCTGCGCACCGCCGTCGTGGTCGAGATCGACGAGAAAGCCGACACCTTCGCCTTCGGCCGCACCGCCGAAGTCCTCGACGAAGCCAAAGGCGAAGTCAACAGCTGGAAGCTAGTCGGCTCAACCGAAGCCAACCTCAGCGAGGGCCGCCTCTCGGCCGAGTCCCCGATCGGCCGCGCCCTGCTCAACGCCAAGGTAGGGAAGCCGATCGAGATCGAGACCCCCAAAGGCTCCCGCACCTTCGTAGTCCAAAAGCTCGTCGACTGACCCAAGGTCGGCTGACCAAGCAGGTCAAGGACGCAGGGAGCGTGGCGTGCTTCGCACGCGAGCGACCGAGGACGCCGAGATGCGCCGGTCAGCCGACCTTGGGGGCGACCTCTATTGGCTCGCCGCCGGGAAGCCAGTGGGCCTCGGGTGAGGGTGGGGTGTCGCGTAGGTACCACTCGGCGTCGAGGGCGCCCTTGCAGCCGCTGCCGGCGGCGGTGACCGCCTGGCGGTAGGTGTGGTCGACGACGTCGCCGACGGCGAAGACCCCGGCCAGGTTGGTGCGAGTCGAGCCCGGCTCGGTCTCGATGTAGCCGTCCTCGTCGGTGTTGACCTGACCCACGACCACCTCCGAGCGGGGAATGTGGCCGATCGCGATGAAGGCGCCATCCGCAGCGAAGTCCTCGGTCTCGCCGGTCTCGGTGTTGCGCAGGCGCACGTGGTCGAGGCGACCCTTGTCACTGGCGACAAACTCCTCGGCGACATAGGGGGTCTTGAAGTCGATGTTGTCCTGTTCGCGAACGCGCGCCTCCATGATCTTCGAGGCGCGGAACTCGTCGCGGCGGTTGACCACGGTCAGCTCGCTGGCGAACTTGGAGATGAAGATGGAGTCCTCCATCGCCGAGTCGCCGCCGCCGATCACGATCACTTTCTGATCTTTGAAGAAGGCGCCGTCGCAGACACCGCAGGTGGAAACGCCGCAGCCGCTCAGCTCGATCTCGCCGGGGACCCCGAGCCGTCGCGGTTCCGCGCCCATCGCCAGGATCACGGTTTTCGCCAGGTGCTCCTCGTCGCCGAGGTAGACCTTCTGCACGCCGCCGTCGGAGAGCTCGACCCGGTCGACGTCATCGCTGACGAAGCGCGTGCCGAAACGCTCCGCCTGGGCGCGGAACTGAGTCATCATCTCCGGCCCCATGATTCCCTCGGGGTAGCCGGGATAGTTCTCGACGTCGGTCGTATTCTGCAGCTGCCCACCCCACTGAAAGCCCTCGAAAACGAGCGGCTCGAGGTTGGCGCGCGCGGTGTAGAGGGCGGCGGTATAGCCAGCGGGGCCACCGCCGACGATGATCACGTTCTCGATCTTCTTAGCGTCTGTCATATCCGCCTCAAGTCTAGTGGCGTTGCCAATACTTCACTTTGTATAGTAGCGCTCAAGGTGCGGCCGCGTTTCAATTTGCGGCGGGCTCGAGCGCCGGATCCGGGCCCGGGCGGCGGTTGATCGGCAGCCCGTCGTCTTCCCAGTGCTGCACCGTCTTGCGGAGCTGGAAGAAAGCGGCGACGCCAAAGGGGATCGGTAGCCAGAAGGCGATCAGGCGGTAGACGAGGATCGCCGGGAAGACGGTGTCCTCGGGGATGCCGAAGAGGACGAAGGCGCCGATCATCCCCGCGTCGACCGCCCCCACCCCAGCGGGAGCAAAGGGAATCAGGTTGGCGACCATGCCGAGGAAGAAGCCCTGGACGACGACCGCTAGTGGCACGTGGACGCCGAAGGCGTGGAAAGAGGCCCAGAGGATGCCGATGTTGGCCGCCCAGAAGCCCGCCGCCCCGAGCACCGCCAGCCCACCCTGGCGCGGGTGGGTGAAGAGGCTGATCGCGAAGCGGAAACCCTCGGCGAAGACCGCCGGGACTTTGGCGATGTTCCTGGCGATCGTCCGGCCACGGTCGCCGTGCACGAATCGCGCCACCCGGGGCCCGAGGTCGGGTGGGACAAGCGCGAACAGCAGGCCGAGAGCGAGCAGCACGCCGGCGACGCCGGCCGGCACGATCGTCAGCTCGACCGAGGCCTTGCCGTGCAGCACCCCGGTCCGCAGCAGGACGCCGAAGAGGATCAGCGCCAGGGGATAGAAGGCGTAGTGCAGGGTGAGGAAGGCGACCATCCGGCGTGCCACTTCATGCCGCTGCATGCCTGCCTTGCGCAGTGCCCAGAAGGTGAGCACGATCCCCCCCGCTCCCCCCGCCGAGAAGAGCAGCGTCGCCGCCAGCCCGGCCATGTTGATCTCGTAGGTCTCGATCCAGCGCAGCCGCAGCGCGTCACCGCCGACGACGGCCTTGAAGAGGGCGATATAGGTGGCGAAAGCGACGAGGTTGAAGCCGATCGCGACGACGATCCAAACCGGATTGGCCTCGTCGAGCTTGTCGAGCGCGTTGCCAAGGCCGACCAGCTTGGGGAAGAGAAAGTAGATGCCGACCAACAGCGCGAAGACCACGACCCCGGTCTGGATCAGTCGTTTTCGCGTGAAGATCGGCAGTTCAGCGGCATCGCCGCCGTTCGCCGGATCCTCAGGAGACACCTGAGGGAAGCTACCCGCTGGCGAGGCGCTCCAAGCGCCGCAGGCCCCCGGTTACCGCGTGGACCGCCGGTTCGGCGAGGGGCTCGCCGCGCCGCACGGCGGCGACCAGACCCGCACCGGCGGCGAGGTCGGTGACGTAGTGCTCACCCAGGTAGACGAGCGCGAAGCCGAGGGTCAGCGAGTAGGCCCAGCCAAAGACACCCTCAACCGGGCCCGCCTCGGAGAGCTGGATCGCCGCCATCGCCGAGGTGGCGAAGTGCAGCGAGGGCATCGCCGCCCAGGGGTTGCCGCCCAGTGCCTCGTACATCTTCGGCCAGGCCGAGCCCCAGGTTTCTTCGCCGACCCCGATCATGATCCGCTCGACCGGCTCACTACCGGTCAGGCCCTGCTCCGAGGCCCACCACGGCGGCGAGGTCGGGATCACGAAGTAGGCGACGCAACCGACGTCGAAGACCGCGGCCATCTGGCGGGCGGCGCGCGGGAAGCGCTCCGGATGGCGCCAGAGAATCCAGGCCAGGGCGAGGTAGGGCTCGAAGAACCAGAGCCAGTGTGTCCAGGTGAGGACGCGGTTGACGGTGCCGACTCGGCGCAGGCGCGCGAGCGCGCCCTGCAGCCGGACATTTGGCAGGCGGCCAAGGCCGAAGACGCGGTCGATCGTGATCGGGTAGCGGCTGCGCAGCCGCTCCTCGAGGCGCTGCGGATTGTCGTAAGGAAGCTCGTGGACCATGATGAAGGCCCACATCTGCATCGCGTAGAGCGCCACGTCGCGCTTGCGCGAACGGGGGTACAAAACGGCGATCGCGAGCGGTCCTCCCGCGCAGGCGGCAACGGTCGCCGGGGCCGGGATTCGCAGCCGCTTGCGCAGCAGCGGCACGGCCACCGCAGCGGCGACAACACCCGCCGCTCCGGCACGCACCGCCAGGCGAAGCGCCGGAGATGGCCGCGAACGCGCCTTCATCAGGTCGGCGAGTATAGGTCGGCGAGGAAGGGACGGGCGCGCCGCCGCGCCGCCCGGCGTGATTAGAATGGCCGCGCTTTGGCGCCCCACTCTCCTGGCACCGACCAGATCGACACCCTGCTTTGGATTGGCTTCGTCGTCGCGGCGATCCTCGTCGTCGCGATCAACGGCGCGCTGATCTACGCGGTGCGCCGTTATCGCGGCGAGCGCGGGGCTGAGCCGCGCCAGGTTCGCGGCGCGAGGCGCACCCAACTGCGCGTCGGCGCGCTGCTGACCGTCCTCGCCGCGGCGATCCTCGTCGTCAGCCTGATCTTCACCGACAAGGCGCGGGAGACCCCAATCACCGGCTCGGCCGGTCTGGTCTCAGCCGACTCCAAGCCATTGCGGATCGAAGTAACCGGCCAGCAGTGGCTGTGGCGCTACGACTATCCCAACGAAGCCTTCTCCTATTACAAGCTGGTCGTGCCGGTCGACACCACGGTGGAACTGGACCTTGTCTCGACCGACGTGATCCACACCTGGGACGTGCCGCAGCTCGCCGGCAAGCGCGACGCTGTTCCCGGCAAGACCAACCACGTGGTCTTCCGCGCTGACGAAGAAGGCGTCTACGACGGCCAGTCGGCGACCTTCTCCGGCCAGGCCTACGCGGCGATGCGGACCGAGGTCGACGTGGTCTCTCCGCAGGAATACAAAGACTTCATCGCCGCCCAGAAGGCCGGCATCCAGGCTGCCCAGGACCGCGTCGTGGGCCTGATCGAAAACGGAGAAGTCCCATGAGCGACCCGATCGACACGGTGACTGCCGGTTCTTCAAATCCGGGGCGATCGGGGCGCGAATCTGGTGCGGCGAGCGCTCGTCCCGAGATCGTCGCCGACGGCTTCCCCCGTCGCCGCCCGCGCTGGATCGAGCTGACCACCAGCGCCGACCACAAGGACGTCGGCCGGGTGATGATCGTCGCCGCGCTCGGCTTCCTCTTCATCGCCCTGATCGAGTTCCTGCTGATGCGCCTGCAGCTGGCGATTCCCGAGAACTCGCTGCTCACCCCGGTCACCTTCAACCGCATGCTCTCCCTCTACGGCGCGACGGCGATCTTCTTCTTCGCGATCCCGCTCTCGCTCGGCCTCTTCTACTACCTGGCACCACTGCAGATCGGCGCCAGGGGCACGGCGCTGCCGCGCCTCGGCCAGCTTGGCCTCTGGCTCTACATCGCCGGCGCCACGGTGCTCTACTCAGGCTTCCTCTTCACCCCCTCCGAGGCCGGCGTCAACCCGCTGGCGCCACTCTCAGAGCTCGCCTTCCTGCCAAACAACGGCGTCGACGCCTGGGCCGCGGCTACCGGTCTGGCAACGCTCGGCTTCGTCCTGATCGCGATCAATCTCGTCGCCACGCTGCGCAAGATGCGCGCGCCCGGGATGGCCTGGCGGCGTGTGCCCGTCTTCGCCTGGTCGGCGGCGATCGGCTCCTGGCTGCTGCTGGTGATCGGCCCGGTGATGCTGGCCGCGATCACGATGCTGCTGATCGATCGCAACTTCGACGGGATCTTCTTCGCCGACGGTTCCGGCGGGGCGCCGTTGCTCTGGGAGCACATGAGCTGGATCTTCTTCACCGGCACCTACATGCTGATCCTGATCACCGCGCTCGGCGCGATCGCGGAGATCGTCCCGGTCTTCGCCCGCAAGCCACTCTTCAACCGCGGCGCGGTGACCGGATCGCTGGTCGCCATCGCCGTGATCGGCACGCTGGCCTGGATGCAGAACATGATGACCTCGCCGATCGGGATCGGCTGGATGTACTTCGCGATGATCATGTCGCTGGCGCTGATCGTCCCCTTCGGCCTGATCCTCTTCAACCTGATCGCGACGATGGTCGGCGGCACCCTGCAGATGCGCGCTCCGCTGCTCTTCGCCGTCGGGGCGATCTCGATGATCTCGATCGGTCTCGCCGCCGAGATCTCGCACTCGATGGTCGCCGTCGCCTGGCGCCTGCACAACACCACGGACGCCACCGCGGCTACGCACTTCGCGCTGATCGGCGGCAGCGTCTTCGGCGGCTTCGCGGCCCTCCACTACTGGTTCCCGAAGATGACCGGGCGCACGATGGGCGAGACCTTGGCTCGCTTCTCCTTCTGGACGATGGTGGCCGGCACCCTGCTCACCTTCGTGCCGCTCTTCATCGCCGGCGGCGATCACGGCCAGGTGGTCGACGCCTACAAGTTCTTCGACGGAACCGGGGTCAACGCGGAAAACCTGATCGCCACGATCGGTGCCTTCGTGCTCGCGATCGGCATCCTGCTGACCCTGGCCAACGGCATCGCCAGCCGCAACGGCGGGGCGCGGGCCGGCCATGACCAGTGGGGCGGCGACTCGCTCGAGTGGTTCGCCCTTTCGCCGCCGGAGCCGCACAACTTCGACGTCCTGCCTGACGTGCGTAGCGACCGGCCGATGCGCGACATCCGCACGGCGATCGCCAACCGCACCCGCCGCGCCGAACAGGCCGCACGCGAGACCCAGCCGGTAGCCTGACCGCTGTGAGCGGCGCCGAATCCGCTGTCGTCGCGCAACGCCCAGTTGCGCTGACGGTGCTGCGGGACTACATCACCCTGACCAAGCCGACCGTGCAGTCGTTGCTGCTGCTGACGACGGTGACGACGATGTACGTCGCCGGCGACCCCTCGATCGGCCTCGTCTTCCTCACCTGCCTCGGCGGCGCCCTCTCGGCCGGTGGCGCCGGCGCGATCAACCACGCCGTCGACCGCGACATCGACCGGATCATGAGCCGCACGGCGGATCGCCCAGTCGCCAGCGGCAGGGTCTCCCCGCGGGCCGCAATCGCCTTCGGGACCCTGCTCGGCTGCGCCTCCTTCACCCTGCTCGCGCTGACCGTCAACCCGCTGGCGGCGGCGCTCTCGATCTCGGGCCTCTTCGGCTACGTCTTCGTCTACACGCTCTGGCTCAAGCGCACGACGCCGCAGAACATCGTCATCGGCGGCGCCGCCGGAGCGGTGCCGCCGCTGGTCGCCTGGGCGGCGGTAACGGGCGGGCTCAGCGGCACCGCCTTCTACCTCTTCGCGATCGTCTTCTTCTGGACTCCGCCCCACTTCTGGGCGCTCTCGCTGCTGATGAAGGACGACTACGCCAAGGCCAACATCCCGATGCTGCCCGTGGTCCGCGGCGAGGCCGAGACCCGCCGCCAGATCCTCCTCTACACCGTGCTGCTCTACGCGGTCACCCAGCTGCCCTTCTGCGCCGGCGGTTTCGGGGTCGAGTACCTGGTCGCCTCGATGACCCTCGGCGCCGGCTTCATCTACTGCGCCGTGCGGCTGCTGCGCAGCGCCGACCGCCGCTGGGCCCTGCGCACCTACCTCTACTCGCTCGCCTACCTCGCATTGCTCTTCGTGGCGATGCCGCTCGACCGGCTGTTCTAGTAGAAATCCGAACGTGGACCGCGAGACAGCAAGATCGAACATGGGTGCCGGCCTGCTGGCCGGTGGCGTAGCGGCTGCGGTCTTCGCCCTCTGCTTCGTCGCGGCGATGCTCTACATCGCCTCATGAGCCCTGAGCACCGCCACATCCCCGAGCCGGGCGAGCTCGTCTACCAGCCGCGCTCTTCCTGGGCTCCGGCCGTCTTTGCCTTCGCCCTCGCCCTGACCGTCTGCGGCATCTTCGCCGAGGGCTTCATGGTGCGCGGCTGGATCTACTCGATCATCGGCGGAGTCGTCGCCCTCTTCGCCTTCCGCGCCATGGTCCAGGACGCGATTCGCGGCTACTTCAAGCTTCCCCGCAAGCAACATGCTCGCGGCGCCGTCCTGCCGGTCGAAACGATCAGCTCTCCCAAGAGCTGATCAGTCCGGCGTCATCCCCGAAGTAGCTCCGTCGGTCGTCCAGACGCGGACGATGTCGCGCATCGAGAGCACCCCGACCAGCTCGGGCCCGTCGTAGACGACGAGGTGGCGGATTCCGCGCCGCGACATCTCCGCCGCCGCCCGCTCGAGGCTCCACTCCGGTGAAGCGGCGATCACGCTGTCGCTCATGTGCTCGGCGACGCGCTCGGCGTCCGGATCCTCGCCACTGCCCAGCGAGATCAGGATGTCCCGCTCGGTGACGATGCTGGGCACCGGCGTCTCGTCATCGCTGACCAAGGCCGCGCCGGTCCCCTTCTCGGTCATCATCGTCGCCGCCTCGCGCAGCGTGTGCGTAGGCCCAACGGTCAGGACCACCTCCGACATCCCTTCCCGTACCAGCATCTGCCGCCTCCCCTCCGGGTTCGCGAGTTCGTGTGAATCGCCTCAAGCCTACCCGACTGCCTGCCTGGACAGGCCGCTTTCACGGGGGCCGGACATATAGACTCCGGCGCGCTCCGCGCCGATGTCAAAGCTTCCGAATCCAATCCGCCCGCTGCTCGCCCTCGCCGCCCTGGCTGCCCTTGCGCTGCCGGCGTCCGGCTGTGGCACCAGCAGCGCCGATACGGCTCGCGGACGCGTCCTCTTCATCCAGAAATGCGGCACCTGCCACACCCTTGCCGAGGCGGGGACGACGGCGCAGATCGGCCCCAATCTCGACGACGCCTTTGGCGCGGCGCGCGAAGCCGGCGAGGGCGGCGACACGGTCGAAGGCGTGGTCAAGGCCCAGGTCGAGTTCCCGCGGCCGAGCAACGACGACCCCGCGGTCTCGATGCCGGCCGATGTGGTCACCGGCCAGGACCTCGAGGACGTCGCCGCCTACGTCGGCCTCTACGCAGGGGTTCCCGGCGCGGCGCCGCCCAAGGTGCCCGGCGGCCCGGGCGCTCAGGTCTTCGCCAACAACGGCTGCGGCGGCTGCCATACGCTGGCGGCGGCCAAATCGGGTGGCGTGACCGGGCCCAACCTCGACGAAGTTCTGCCCGGCCAGAGCGCGGCGATGGTCGAAGAATCGATCGTCGATCCCAACGCCCACCTCGCCAAGGGCTACCCCGCCAACGTGATGCCGGGCAACTTCGGCACGATCATCAAGGCGCAGGAAATCGAACAGCTGGTCGAATACCTGATCTCCTCGACCGCCAAAGGCGGCGGCTCCAAAGGCGGCTGAGCCCTCCAGCGGGCGCGGAAGCGCCGCTGGCATCATTCCCTGAGGCAATCGAATGTCCGGCCGCCTCCGCATCTCACCGCAGCTCTACGCCACGGTCTCGCTGGTCGCTCTGGGGGCGCTCTCGCTGATCGTGTTGACCGGCGCCGGCGTACGGCTCACCGGCTCCGGCCTCGGCTGCCCGGACTGGCCCAAGTGCTACGGCCAGACGGTGCCGCCCCTCAACACCCACGCCGTGATCGAGTTCGGCAACCGGGTCCTGACCGGCTTCGTCGGCTTCGCCGTGATCGCCGCCAGCATCCTCGCCTGGTTTCGGCGGCCGTTCCGCTGGCACCTGGCCCTCTTCGGGGCGCTGCTACCACTCGGCGTCATCGGCCAGGCGGTCCTCGGCGGCGAGGTCGTCAAGCATCACCTCGCCCCCGGCCTGGTGATGAGCCACTTCATCCTCTCGATGCTGCTGCTCGACGCCTCCTTCGCGCTTGCCTGGTGCGCCCGCTACGAACCCTGGGAGCGACGCCGCTCGACCGACCGCCTCGGCGTCTGGGCCGTCCGCGCCCTGGTCCCGCTCGGCCAGCTGACGATCGCCGCCGGCACCGTCGCCACCGCCTCCGGGCCGCACGCGGGGGCCCACGCGGGCCAGCTCGTCCGCCGCTTCGACTTCGAGGGCGCCGGGACGCTGGAATGGGTCGTGCAGCGCCACGCCGTCATCGCCGCCGTCTTCGGCGTCGCCACAATCGCCGTTTGGCTGCTCCTGCGCCGTCCTGGCGGCGATAGCCGCGCCGTGCGACCGCTGACCGCGGTAATCGGTCTGCTCGCGCTACAGGGCCTCGTAGGAGGCGTCCAGTGGGCGCTCAAACTCCCGTCGGAGATCGTCTGGGTCCACGTCGCCCTCGCCGTCATGACCTGGCTGGCGGTGCTCTGGACCGTCGCCACGGCGGGGCGCTTGGCGCCGCGCACGGCCGGCTCAACCTCGGGAGACCGGCAGAGCCGGCCCGAGACGCCGGCGGCCGCCCTGACTCAGAGCTGAGTGAGGATCAATCCGAGCTGTGTTGCAATCAAGCCGACGAGTGCAGCAATCATCACGCTGCCGAACTGGATCATCGTGCGTTGAAGCGAATCGATGCGAGCGTTTGTTTCTCGCTGATGCGTAGCCATCTCTTCGCGTAGCTCCCGAAAGCCGGCATCCATGTCTTCGCGTAGCCCCCGAAAGCCGGCATCCATACGCCGGCCGAGGTCGTCCACCTGACCCTTCAGATCGTCCATGCGCGCGTCGGTCCAGCCCGAAGTCATCGTCTCCATATTGACAGGCTAGAAGACAGAACGTTTCAGGTGGTGCGATGAAACGCGCGGATCCGTGAGCGATCAGCTAAGAAACCGCACGGTCGGCTGCCAGGTCGACGACGACGTGGCTGATCGGCAGGTCGATCTGCTCGCGGGCGCGGTCGACGACGCCGTGCTCGAGCCAGCGCGAGCGCTCCGGCGTGTGGGTTGAGATCACGATCTCATCGGCCGAGAAGACTCGCAGCGCGTCCTCGATCGCCATATTCGGGTCTGAGTCACCGATTTCGCCCTTCGCCTTCAGACCGAGTTCTCCGATCGCGATCAATGAGAGCTCCATGCGCTGCCTGGCCAGCTCGATCGCTTCATCGACGTCAGAGGCCCAATGCGCCGCCCGCGAGGAGGCAAGCGCCGGCGTAACGACCAGGATCTCGCTCTCGCGGCCACGGCAGCGATCGCGAATCTCATCCAGCAGCGCCTCGCCCCCCACCGTCTCGTTTGCAACGACGAGTAGGCGGTAGCGGCCATCGCCGCCCCTGGTGAGGGCGACGTCGCGCGGTAGCGATCCGCGGGCCCCGCGATAGGCGACTCCAGCGCCGAAGCCGATCAACGCCGCGGCCCAGACCACGCCGAATACAGGCCTGGTCAGCAAGGTCAGCACGATCACCGAGACGGCCCCAATGCCGAAGATCACCACCCACCGAAAAGCGTCAGCCTCGGACCTCAGCGGATTGTGCATACCTCTGTTTTACCGCGAAATCAGAGGATGTAAACCGTCGTGTAGACGATCAGCCACATGACGTCAACGAAGTGCCAATAAATACCCGGCACCTCGACGCCAAGGTGGTCCTTCTCCTCGGGCCCGAAGTGTCCGCGGAAGGCGCGGATCGAGGCGAAGCTGAGCAACACCAGGCCGACGAAAACGTGGGCGCCGTGCAGGCCAGTGAGGCCGTAGAAGATCGAGCCGAAGGCGAGGTCGCGAGCGCTGAAGCCGAGGTGGACGTACTCGTTGATCTGAATGAAGAGGAATGTGGCGCCGAGCAGCCAGGTCAAGACCAGGCCGAGCTTCAGCCCAGTCCGGTTGCCGCGGCGGATCGACGCCAGGGCGTAGTGAATGGTGAAGCTGGAAGAGACCAGGATCGCGGTGTTGACACCGGCAACCGCAACCGGCAGTTCGTAGGGGTGCGGTGGCCAGCTCGAGGGATGAACGACGACACGAAGGAAGAAGTAGGAGGCAAAGAAGGCGCCGAAGAGCATTATCTCGGAGACGATGAAGAGCAAAATCCCCAGTGTCTGGCGATCCATGCGCGAACTCTGGTTGGCCTCCGGCGGCCCATGGTGCTCCTCCTCGTGGGCGTGACCCAGAGCGACGGTTGCACTCTCCATCAGGACTCACCTCCATCGGCGACGGCAGCGGCGACGGCAGCTGCCGCGCGGCCGACCTCGAGGTGCTCGACCTGCTTGTCGGTGATCTCGCGAACCTTGCCGATCAGGTCGCCCTCGAGCCAGCGCGAGGTCTCACCGGCAAAGGTCGAGATCAGCACCTCGTCGATGCGGTAGTGCTCGATCGCATTCTGCACGGCGTGAAAGGGATCGGGGCTCATCGGCTGACCGGTCGCGTCGATGTCGGCGCGGTAGAGCTCGGCCAGGGTCGAAGCCAGGTCACGGACGATCTCCGGCTCGCTGACGTCCTCCGAGCGCGGGCAGATGATCGTGTAACGGTGGGGGTGCCCCGCGGCCCGCTCCTTCAGCCGGCTTACTAGGTCCGGCGCGGCAACTGTCTTGGTCGCGACGACAAGCGTGTGGTTGACCTCCCAGCTGACCGAATCGTCTTCGATCCGCACCGGGATGTGGGTGACGGTGACATCTGGCTCCAGGTGACCTTCCGCCCAAGCGACCAGGTCCTTGCGGGTAATGCCAAAGCGGGTTCCCGAAGCACATGAGAGAAGGACCTCGCCCGGCTCGTGGGCGCGAACCGCATCGTCGAGCGCCAGCGATGGCTCGGGATCCATCACCTCGCCGACCGATTCGATCCCGTACTCGGAGAGAATTGACATCGTCACCTCGACCCTGGCGCGGGCCGCGTCGCGCAGCTCGCCCGAGTCGATCAGCTGGCCGACCGCCGGCTGGTTCTGCGGCGCCGCCACGGCGACGTAGGGGACCTTGTCGGCCCGCTCGCGCACTGCGGCGAGAAGCTTGCGGCCGCCGGCGACCTCGTTGAGGAAGACGAGCAGGGGCCGTGGCTCGGGCGTGGCGCTCATGCCGAGCCCACCACCGTCGGCTCGGGTTTTGCCGCCTCGACCGATTCCCCGGCCATGATCGCGTGACGGGCGCCAGGGACGCCGAACTCGTAGGGGCCGCCGACGACGCGGGGGATCTCATCGAAGTTGTAAATCGGCGGCGGCGAGGAAACCAACCACTCGATCGAGTTGGCGCGCCATGGATTGGCGGTGGCGCGGGGGCCGAAGCGCCAGCTGACGATCATGTTGTAGAGGAAGACCAGCTGGATCGCGCCGAGCATGAAGGCAAAGCAGCTGATCAGCAGGTTCCAGTTGCCGAACTGTGAGGCGTAGTCGGCGACGCGGCGGGGCATGCCGTCCATCCCTATCCAGTGCATCGGGATGAAGGTTCCCCAGGTGCCGATCAGGGTGCCCCAGAAGTGGACTCGTCCGAGTTTCTCGTCGTACATGCGCCCCGTGATCTTCGGGAACCAGTGGTAGATCCCGGCGAAGATCGTGAAGACCGAGCCGCCGAAGAGGACGAAGTGAATGTGGGCGACGATGAAGTACGTGTCGGAGACGTGAATGTCGATCGGCACCATGCCCAGCATCACGCCACTGATGCCGCCGATGGTGAAGGTGACGATGAAAGCGAGCGCGAACAGCATCGCGGTCGAATAGGTATGGATCTTGCCGAAATAGAGCGTCCCCAGCCAGGAGAAGATCTTGATCCCGGTCGGCACCGCGATCAGCAGCGTGGTGATCATCATCGGCACGCGCAGCCAGCTGAACATGCCCGCCACGAACATGTGGTGAGCCCAGACCGTGTAGCTGAGCACGACGATCCCGATCAGCGCCAGCGCCATCAGCCTGTAGCCGAAGATCGGCTTGCGGGCGTGGGTCGAAATGACCTCGCTGATGATCCCGAATCCGGGCAACATCATGATGTAGACGGCTGGGTGCGAATAGAACCAGAAGATGTGCTGATAACTAACGACATCGCCGCCCCCGGCGAACTGGAAGAAGTTGGTGTGGAGGGCGCGGTCGAAGAGGACCATGAACTGGGCGCCGGCGATGAAGGGCGTGGCGGCGACGACGAGGAGTGAGGTCGAGAGGTTGGCCCAGACCAGCAGGGGCATCCGCCAGAAGGTCATCCCGGGCGCTCGCATGGAAACGATCGTGACCAGGAAGTTGAGCGCGGTGGCAATCGACGAGGCACCCGCAAACTGGACGCCGAGGTTGAAGAACGATTGCCCCAGCGGAGCCCCGGTCGAGAGCGGCGCGTAACCGGTCCAGCCGGCGTCGAAAGCGCCGCCGGGGGCCAGGAAGCTGCCGACGAAGAGCAGTCCCGCGATCGGCAGCATCCAGAAGCTGAGCGCGTTGAGGCGCGGGAAAGCCATGTCCGGTGCGCCGATCATCAGTGGCAGCACGTAGTTGGCGATCCCGGCGAAAACCGGGATCACGAAGACGAAGATCATCAGCACCGCGTGGGTGGAGAAGAGGCTGTTGTAAGTCGCCGCGTCGACGATCTGGGTGCCCGGCTGGGCCAGCTCGGCCCGGATCAGCATCGCCATCAGGCCGCCGATGAAGAAGAAGAAGAAGGTGGTGCAGATGTACTGGATGCCGATCACCTTGTGATCGGTGTTGAAGCGGAAGTAGTCCTTCCAGCTCTTGGCGCCGTGCTGGGAGTGATCCTCGGGGATCGTCGGCATCCCGGCCGCCCAGCGCAGCCAGTAGTCGAAGCAGCCGAAGCCGAGCAGGAAGCCGAGCGGACCGGTCACGAGCGGCACGACGACCTGGGGGTAGCCGGTCTGCTCGGTCTGGTAGGCGGGCAGGCCGGAGGCTTTGCGCAGCGCGACGACGAGGGCGAAGCCGAAGGCGGCGCCGAGCAGCGCGCCCAGGGCGCCGCGGATCCAACCGGGTTGCTTGATCGCAGCCACCATCAGAAGGCCTCCATTATGCCCCGCCGGCGCTTAGGGGCACCGGGTCGGTCTCGGTGTCTTGGGTGATCGATTCCGCCAGCGGCGCCGGGACTTTTTCTTTCAGGCTCGAAACCCATTTTTGGAAGTCAGCAGGGGTTTCGACCACGACCTTGGCTCGCATCGAGGCGTGGCCGAAGCCACAGAGCTCGGTGCAGATCAGCTGGTAGGTGCCGAGCTTGTCCGGCGTGACGATCGCGGTCGTCGTGATTCCTGGCACGTTGTCCTTCTTGATCCGCCACTCGGGAACCCAGAAGGAGTGGATCACGTCCTGCGCGTGCATCTTGAACTGGATCTGGCGATCGACCGGCACGTGCATTTCGCCCTCTATGAAGGCATTGCCTTTGCCGGGGTAGCCGAAACTCCAGGCGTACTGCTGGGAGAAGACGTCGACGGTCATCGCGTTCTTCGCCGGCTTTTCGATGTCATGCAGGACGGACCAGCTGTAGCCGGCGCCGAAGAGCACGATGATCGTCGGGATCACGGTCCAGGCGACCTCGAGCCGGGTGTTGCCGTGAATCGGCTCGCCGTCGGATTCGTCGCCGGGCTTGGCTTTGAATTTCCACAGCGCGTAGAAGAGCATCACGATGACCAGCGAGAAGACGAAAGACGAGAGCACGATCATCACGTTGAGCAGATCGTCGATCTTCGGCGCCGCGGTCGAAGCCTCTTGGCCGTCCCAGTTGATCGAAAGCATCACGGCAGAGATCGCCGCGGTCATCGCAACTGTTGCAGCGAGCATCTTCGCTATCGGGAGGCGGCCGTACATGAGGCGGCGGGCATTCTATTGAAGCGACGGCGGGAAGCTTTCAGGCTCCCGGCCGGCCGAGGCGTCCAGCACTCCACGGGCGACTCCCTCCCAGCTCCAAAGCCGCCGCGCGGTCGCGACCAGAGCCTCCTCGGCGGCGGCCCGTTCGCCCTCCGGCAGCGCCAGCCAGGCGTTGAGCCGCTCGGCGATCGCTTCGACGGCGCCCCTCTCAACCGGGAAGGACGTCAGCCGCCCGACCTCGCCGGGCAGCGCCTCCATCAGCTGACGAGATACCTCGAGCATCCCTGAGTGCCCCGCCGAGACCGGCAGCACGCCGCAGGCCGCCGCCTCGGCGGCGACCATCCCGAACGCCTCGGGAAAGGTGCTCGGCATCACCAGCGCCTCCGCCCCCGGCAGCAGCTCCGCCACCTCGTCGTGCTCGAGTCGTCCAAGGAAGTCGACCGACCCGGCCGCGTCCTGCGCGGCCTCGAAGTACCCGGCCGGCGGGTCGGCGAGGAAAGCCGACAGGATCGGCAGCGGCTTCTCCTCCCCACCCTCGATGCCCCAACCGGCAAGGGCAACCTCGCGAGCATCCTGGATGTCCCCCCGCTCCAGCGCCGCCAGCAACCGCCGCAGACCCTCCTCGTACTCGCCGAACCCGGCGATTTCAAGCTTCGCGTCCGGATGCTCCGCTCTGACTAGCGGCCACGCCGCCAGGAGCAGATCCACCCCCTTGGAGACGATGAGCTTGCCGACGAAGACGACCCTGCGATCGGCGGAGGTTCTGGGTTTCGGGCCGAAGGCCTCGGTGTCCACGCCGGGAGGGCCAAGACGAGTCTTCTCGCGCAGGCCGTCGACGTCCGGCAGTGCCGCCCAGAGCGACTCGGCCGTGTGGTGGGAACCGACGAGAACGCCCGAAGCCGCTTCCATCCCCTCTTCGGCATAGGGCAGGAAGCGAGGGTTGGGCTTGACCGTGTACTCGAGCGCGGAGCCGTGGATCTTGGCGGCGAAGGGACCGACGTCGGCGCGAGCGAGGATCGCCGGGCCCATGACCAGGTGGTTGGCGAGGGCGGCGTCGAAGCCGCCGACCGATGCCGCGACCTCGCGCACAGCGGCGACGTTGGAGTCGATGTAGCGATCGAGCTCCGCCTCGCTCAGCTCGGGGAAGGCCTTGACCTCAAAGCCCTCGTAAGGGTCCTTGACGTAGACCGGGAGCAGCCCGTGGATGTCCGGGTTGTGGATCTGGACGCCCTCAATCTTGGTCTCGCGGTCCTGGCAGAGAAGGTGGACCTCGTGGCCGAGCTTGGCCAGCGCCCGCGCCAAGTTTGCGTTGTAGATGTTGCTGCCGGTGCCGCGCAGCATGTAGCCGTGGAAGAGGAGGACGCGCATCGCTGCCGCGGAAGCTATTAGTCTTCCCGGCGATGAACGACCGTCAGCTCTACCGGATGCGCGCCCCGGCCTCAGGCCGCGAGGCTCTAGCCGAGGCCAAGCCAGGCGCCGTCTACCTCGACCGCGAGACGGGCGAGGAGATGGAACCAGTAGCAATGGTCCTACCGCTAGCCCCCTCCGCCTCGTCCCTACCGCGCACGCCCGCCAACTTGCGTTCCTGCCGCCGCTGCGATCAACTGATCGGCCTAGACGTCAGCGACTGCCAGTACTGCGGCCTGCGCCAAGAAGCGCTCTAGCCCTTAGAAGCTTCCAAGGCAGACGACCCCAACGTCTCGGGGATCGTCACGACGTCCCCGCTTTGAAGCTCCGCAATTCGTGACGCTGGGATTGGCCCGGAGCGTCGGGTGCCCCTGCGAACGCTTTGTGCCGCTGGCCCTCGACGAATCCTCGGACGGCCACAGGCGATCCAGCCAGTCAGGCAAGTGAGCAGGGGCACCCGGCGCTCCGGGCCAACGGCAACTCCCCCGAATCTAGGGTTTCGCAACCAGCGTCGCCGTGTAAAGCAGGCGAGCGTTGGAGTAGTAACAGCCGTAGGTCTTGGTCTTGCCCACCCCCTGCTGGGGATGCCCGCCCTGGATGTCTTCCTTGGAAGCGCAGTGGCCTTCGAGGCGGCTGCCGCGCCAAGTTTCTTCTTCGGAGACGTTGAAGGCGAACATCGGCGCCCAGGTCGGCACGGTCAACGCGACGATCTGGCCCTGGAGGACCGAGAGCGGGTGATCGAGAGTGAAGATCGGCGCGGTGCCGAAGTAAGGGTTGAGCACCTCGAGCGGGCTCTGCCGCACCAGCGTGTACTGGGGCGGCTTGGAGCCTTCCACCGGGCGCAGGACGCCGATCCGGGCCTCCGAGGGGCTGCCGAGGAATTCGTCGAAGAAGCTGACCTCGTTCGTGGTCGTGTCGGTGTCGGTGCGCGACGGCTTCGCCAGGGTGATCGACCAGGCGACGATCTTGCCGTCGAAGGGCGCCTCGTAAGGCTGAGTGACGCCACCGGCGATCGCCTGGAAGCCGGTGACATGACCCTCGACCCGGCAGGGGATGACCTCAACGTTGTTGACGATCTTGCCCGGGCACGAAGGCGAGGGCGTGGTCGCGGTCTGGCCAAGGACGACCACGCGCAGCGGCGCCGAGTCGGCGGCACCCGGCCAGGTAGCGACGACGAGGGCGATCAGGGCGCAGGCGAAGCCAAGCGCCACGGCCGCGCGCGTCCCGCCTCGTTTTTCGGCTGCTCCTTGCACGATCTCAAGCTGCAAACCCGAGCCTCCGGCAAGGGTTGCGGCCACGATTCTGCCTTCCAGAGCGCAGCGATGCGGCGTTCGCCCTCAACCTGCACGATCCCGGCCACGCGGCCACTGTAGGGTTGCCCCCCGGAATGGAGGGTCCGGATCGAGCAGAGCAGTTCATCCCAGCTGGGCTGGCTTCGCTTGGGATCGAAGCCGACGAGATCGACCTCGCGGTGATGAACGCCGCCCACGCGATGTTCTGGCCCTCAATCCGCGATCTGCTCGCGCTCGACCTCGGCGAGCTCGAGCCGGAGCGCGACGAGGATCTTTCGCGGACGCCGGAGCGGACGTGAGCGCCCTCGACCTCTCGCTGCGCGCCCAGGCGGCGGCGATCGCCGCCGGCGAGGCCGACCCCGCCGAGTTGCTCGACGCCGCGCTGGCGCGAATCGAGGCGCGAAACCCGGCGATCAACGCCGTCGTCGCGACCTTCCCGGAGCACTCGCGGGCGATGCTCGAGGCGGCTCCCGATGGGCCGCTGCGCGGCGTGCCCGTCGTAATCAAGGACGAGTGGCCGCTGCCCTGGCGGGCGCAGCGCTTCGGCGCGGCGGAAATGATGGCGAGGACCGCTCCGGGCGAATCCGGCCCCTACCGGGTGCTGCGTGATGCGGGCGCGGTGATCGTCGGCGTCGCCAACATGCACGAGCTGGGCGCCAGTAGCACCGGCAACACTTCTGTCTACGGACCCGCCCACAACCCCTGGGACACCGAGCGCTGTCCGGGCGGGTCGTCGAGCGGGCCCGCCGCCGCGGTCTCCGCGCGGCTGGTCGCCGGCTCGGTCGGTGCCGACGGGATTGGCTCGATCCGCTTCCCCGCCGCCTACTGCGGCCTGACCGGGCTGAAGCCGACCTTCGGCCGCTCGGCGATGGCGGGGCACCACATGGACGGGATCTCGACCACGATCGTCTCCGGACCACTCTGCGCCGACGCCGCCGACTGCCGGCTGCTCGGCTCCGCCCTCTTCGGCGAGGAGCTGCCGGCCGGCGATGCCGCCGGGCTGCGGATCGGCGTAATCCGCGACGTCGTCTCTGAAGACGTCGCACCCGAGGTCCGCGAGGCTTGCGAGGCGGCGATCGAGGCGCTGCGGGCGCAGACCAGCGGCGAGGTGATCGAGATCGAGCTGCCCGACCTGGACGCCGCGGCCTTGGCGACGGTGCTGATTGCCAATACCGAGAGCCTCGGCGAGGCCACTCCCGAGCGACTCAACAACCTCGATCCCGAGATCAGCCCAATCAACCGCGGCTTCCTCAAGTACCGGATGCTGCTGCCGTCGGCCGCGAGCGTGAAGGCCTACAGGATCCGCACGCTGATGCGTCGTCGAGTCGCGGGCCTCTTCGCAGACGTCGACGTGCTTGCCTGGCCCACGGTCCCGGCCGTCGCCCCACCGCTGGAGGCGCCGTTGGTCGAGCTGCCCTCGGGGACGCTGACCGCCGACCAGGCCAACGTCCGCGGCGCCGGCCTCGCCAACCTGACCGGGATCCCCGCGATCAGCGTCCCGGTCGGCCTCGGCGCCGGAGAGCTGCCGATCGCGCTGCAGCTGCAGGCGGCCTGGGGGCGCGACGAGCTGCTGCTCGACGCCGCCGAGGCGCTGGAGCGAGCCAACGACAGGCGCTGGGTAGAGGCGCTCCCTCCGCTTGCCGAGGCAGAGCCGGCGGGGGCCTAAGCGATGCCGGCGATCGTCGTGGAGGGCCTTGAGCGCGCCTTCGGAGACGTGCTGGCCGTGCAGGGCGTCGACCTCGAGGTCGACGAGGGCGAGATTTACGGGTTTCTCGGCCCCAACGGAGCCGGCAAGACGACGACGGTGCGGATGCTGACCACGCTGCTGCTGCCCACTGGCGGGCGGGCGACGGTCGCCGGCCACGACGTAATGCGCGAAGCGCGGGCGGTGCGGGCCTCGATCGGCGTCGCCCTGCAGGAGGCGGCGCTGGACCCGCTGATGACCGGGCGCGAGCTGATCCGACTGCAGGCCACCCTCCAGGGCCTGCCGGGCAACGAGGGCAAGCGCCGCGCCGACGACCTGCTCGAGCGGGTCGACCTGGCCGCTGCCGCCGACCGCCGGGTCGGCGGTTACTCGGGCGGGATGAAGCGGCGCCTCGACCTGGCCGCGGCGCTGGTCCACGAACCGCGGGTTCTCTTCCTCGATGAGCCGACCACCGGCCTCGACCCGGTCAGCCGCAAAACGATCTGGGAGGAGGTGCGGGCGCTCAACGACGAGGGCACCACTGTCTTCCTCACCACCCAGTACCTGGAGGAGGCCGATCAGCTCGCCGACAACGTCGGCATCATCGACAGCGGCAAGATCGTCGCCGAGGGCACGCCGGAGGCGCTGAAGGCGCAGATCGGCCATCCCCACGTCCAGCTGCAACTGGCCGCGGGTTCGGTCACCGAGGCGGAGGAAGTCTGCGCGCGGATCGGCAGGCTGCTGCCGCCGAAGGACGGCAAGACCGTCCTGGTTGAGGTCGAGAACGGCGCCGCCGACATTCCGCGCGTAGTGCGGGCGCTCGACGACGCCGGGATCGGGGTCGAGTCCCTGGAGCTCGTCCGCCCCACCCTCGATGACGTCTTCGTCGCCAAAACCGGGCACCACCTCGAGAAAGACGAAAAGGAGGACGCCGAGCCCGAGGCGGTCGAGGCGTGAAGGAGCTAGCGACCAACGCGAGGGTGGTCAGGGCGTTGGGGATGCGCTCAGTTCGCCAAACCTTCCGCAGACCCCAACTGATGGCGCCGATCGTCATCTTCCCCACCATCCTGTTGGCGATCCAGACCGGCGGCGCCGGCAGCGCGATCAACCTCCCTGGCTTTCCGCCGGTGCAGAGCTTCCTCCAGTTCATGCTCGCCGGAGCGATGATGCAGTCGCTGATGCTGGCCGGCAACAGCGGCGGTATCGCGCTCGCCGTCGACATCGAGATGGGCTTCACCGACCGGCTCTTCTCGGCCCCGATCCCCCGCTACACGATCGTGCTCGGGCGGCTGGCGGGGACGGCGGCGCTGGGCCTCTTCGCCTCGCTCTGGTTCCTCGCGATCGGGCTGATCTTCGGCGCCGAAATCCACAGCGGCGTGGCCGGCGCCCTGATCGCGATCGCGCTGGTCACCGCGACGGCGATGGCAGTCGGCGGCATCGGCGCCGCGATCGCCCTGCGCACCGGCAGCGCCAGCGTCGTCCAGGGCCTCTTCCCGCTGGTCCTCGTCGTCCTCTTCCTCTCCTCCGCCTTCTTCCCCAACGAACTGATGATCCAACCGGCAAGGGCGATCGCCGAATACAACCCGCTCAGCTTCGTCGTCGAAGGCATCCGCGGGCCGATCATCTCGGGGGTCGACGCCACTGAACTCGGCGAGGCGGTGCTGGCGATCGCCGGGATCGTCGTGCTCGGGCTCGTGCTCAGCGCCCGCGCCCTGCGCCACCGCCTCAGGGTCGGCTGATGGACTCGGTCGCCACCCTGCCCCAGTGGCGCGCCAACCTGGCGACGATCGCGGCGCTGATGGCGCGAGCCAAGAACGAGTTGCTGCGGGTGCCGGGCGCCGCGATCCCCGGCGTGCTGGCGCCGACGATCTTCTTCCTCGGCCTCAACGGCGTCTTCGGCGCGCTGACCCAACTGCGCGGCTTCAGCACCGGCACCTACGAGGCATTCATCGTCCCGGTCAGCATGCTGCAAGGGGCCGGCTTCACCGGCGCCGCGGCGGGGGTCAACCTGGCCCGCGACATCGAGGGCGGCTGGACCGACCGGCTGCTGGTCTCGCCCGCTCCGCGCTGGGTCCTGCTCACCGGCACCGTGCTCTCCGCCAGCGCCCGAGCGCTGATCCCGGCGACCTTCGTCTTCATCATCGCGCTCCTGCTCGGCGCCGGCTGGCCCGGCGTCGGCGGCCTCGTGATCACCTACCTGATGGTCGCCGCGATGGCCGCCGTCGCCGCCTGCTGGGGCTCGGCCCTGGCGCTGCGCTTCAAGAGCCAATCGGCGGCACCGCTGATGCAGGCGGGGATGATGGCTCTGATCCTCACCACGACGGCCTACGCGCCGCTGGCTCTGCTGCAGCCGTGGATGCGCAGCGTCGCCGAAGTCAACCCGGCAACGCACGTGATCGAAGCCGCGCGGCAGGGATTCGTCGGCGGCGTCAGCTGGGCCGAAACCTGGCCCGGAATCCTCGCCCTGGCGATACTGCTCACGGTCCTCGGCGCCTGGGCCCTGCGAGAAATGCGCCGCACCGCCGCATGACCGCCCGCCGGCGGGACTCAAACGACCGGCATATGGACGTTTCAAGCCCATCGGCGGTGAGGATCGCCGAGCGGGTGTTGCGGGGAAGCTGGAACGAAGGGGATCGGGACGGGACTCGGTTTGCCTATACGCGGCCCAGTCCCACTCGCTATCCGTGGCAGTGGTACTGGGACTCTTGCTTCGCCGCGATCGTCTGGCGGCGCTTTGACCCGGCCCGCGCCCGGGCGGAGCTGGAGACGCTGCTTGCGGCGCAGCGGCCGGATGGCTTCATCGGCCACACGATCTTCTGGGACCAGCCCGTCTCGCTCGGCCGCCTCCCCGTATACAACGTCGCCTCGCGCAGCTCTTTCCAGACCGAGACGATCCAGCCGCCGCTGCTGGCCTGGGCCTGGGAGATCGCCGTCGGCGACCCGGCCGAGGAGCCGCGGATAGCCGCCCATATGGACTGGCTGGCGGCCAACCGCGATCTCGAGGGCGACGGCCTGCTCTGGATCATCCAGCCTGATGAGTCGGGCCTCGACGCCTCGCCGAAGTTCGACCCGGTCTGGGGATGGCGCTCATGCACGCGGCCTGGTTTCCCGCTGCTCATTCACCGCAACCGGCGACTGGGCTTCGACGCGCGGCGAATCCGCGAGCGCGGCGGGCCCGTCCTCTGCGAAACCCTGGTCAACACGCTCTGGTCACTCTCGCTGCAGGCGCTGGGGCGCCCCTCGGTGACGCCCGCCATGGTCGAGCGGCTCTGGGACGAGCGCCACGGGCTCTTCCTTGACGAGGTGCAGCCGGGCGGCGCCAGGCCCAAGGTCATTACCTGGGCCGCGCTTGCTCCCCTCGCTCTGCCGGACCTACCGGAGGAGATCGGCCGCCGCCTGGTCGAGGAGCACCTGCTCAACGAGGGCGAGTTCCTCACCCCGGTCGCGCCGCCCTCCGTCGCCGCCTCCGAGCCGAGCTACGAGCCCGGTGGGTTCCGCCGCCCGATACGCCGCTACTGGCGCGGGCCGACCTGGGTCAACTCCGCCTGGATGGTCTGGCTCGGCCTGCGCCGGCTCGGCTACGAGGAGGCTGCCGCCCACCTGGCGGACGGCCTGATCGGTGCGGTCGAGCGCGAAGGACTGCGCGAGTACTACGACCCCCGCACGGGCGCTGGGCTTGGCGCCAAGGACTTTGCCTGGTCAGCGCTGATCGCTGAGCTGGCGGACCCGAAATAGGCCGCTATTTGTAGCGGTAGGTGATGCGACCGCGGTCGAGGTCGTATGGCGAAAGCTCGATCTTCACGCGGTCGCCGGGAAGGATGCGGATGTAGTGGCGGCGCATCTTGCCGGAGATGTGGCCCAGCACATCGTGCCCGTTGTCCAGTTTGACCCGGAACATCGTGTTTGGGAGGGCCTCGGTGATCTCGCCCTCCATCTCGATCTTCTCCTCTTTCGCCATGCGGCCGGGAGCGTAACGGACCGCCTGCTCGCCCGCTCAGCGCCGCAGGTGGCGGGCGTGCTCGACCGCCTCGTCCCAGCTCGAGATCTCGCCCGCGTACTGGGCCGCCTCCAGCTCCGCCAGCAGCTCGCCCAGCTCGGGGCCGAGGGGGATCTTCAGCTCGATCGCGAGCTCATCGCCACGTACGAGCGGCTCGGGAGGGCCCTGACGACGCCAGTCGAGTGCCGCCGCGAGCATTTCCCGAGCGAGGGCGAGATGGGCTTCGACCGCCGCCTCGCTGGCAAGCGGGCCGGCGCCGCGGGCCGAGAGCCGATCGGCGATCGTCAGCAGGGTCACGTCAACGCCCACCGGCTCGGTCGCCCGCAGGTAGTCGTGAACCCGGCGCGGCGGCAGCGGCGCCTCGCGGACCATAAAACCGAGCCGCAGGTGGTGCAGGGTCAGGTCCTGGAGGTGGCGGGTGAGGGCACGGCTCGCCCGCAGCCTTTGACAGAGCGCGCCGACGATCTCGGCGCCATCGCGGTCATGGCCGATGAAGGTGACGAAGCCGCCCTTTTCGGTCCGGGTCGCCGGCTTGGCGATGTCGTGCAGGAGGGCGCCGAAGCGCAGTGCTGTGCCGCGACTGATCTCGTCGGCAAGCGGCTCCGCGAGCAGGGACTCCAGCTCCGCCGCGCGCTCGCCGCCGAAGCGCTCGAGATCGGCCTCGACCTCGAGCGTGCGTTCGAGCACAGCGATCGTGTGGCCGTGAACGTCGAGGTGGTGGTTGGGTCCCTGTTCGACCCCGCGCAGCGCCTCCAGCTCGGGCAGCACAACGGCGGTGAGGCCGAGCTCGTCCAGCAGCCGCAGGCCTCGCAGCGGGTCCGGGCCGCCGATCAGCTGGCGCAGCTCGAGCAGCTGACGCTCCCCTGCCGCCTCGGCAGCGCGGGCGGCTTCTGAGCGGGCGAGGACGACGGTGGCGAGGTCGACCTCCAGCCCCAAGCCGGCGGCGAGCCGCGCTGCCCGCAGCAGGCGCAGGGGATCGGCGGCGAAGCTACGCTCGCCGACCACCCGCAGGACGCGGCGATCGAGATCGGCGAGGCCGCCGTGCGGATCGATCGGCTCGCCGCCGGCAAGGGGCACGGCAACTGCACCAATGGTGAAATCGCGCTCGGCGAGGTCGGCCTCGATCGTCTCCCCGCGCAGCGCGGTCAGGTCGATCTGCCACGAGCCATCGGCGGCGACCGCGCGCCAGGTCGCGAACTCGGCCGAGAGCTCGAACGAGTGGCCCTTTCCCTCGCGGGCGATCGCCTTGGCGGCTGCCCCCACGTCACCGGCAACCGCCAGGTCAAGATCGACCACGTCGCGCCCCAGGGCCGCATCGCGGACAGCACCGCCGACGATCCAGACCCCTTCACTGCCGGCAAGGGCCAGCCGCGCCAGCGCTACCGGCGGCGCCGGGGCAAGGCGCTCCACGACGCTCATAGCGCTTCCCGCGGCACCCTGGCTGAGATCCCGCAGGTGACCTCGTAGTTGATCGTGCCGATGCGACGGGCGACCTCCTCGGCGAGGATCGCCTCGTCACCCTGCGAGCCAACCAGCACCGCCTCGTCGCCCCGCTCGACATCGGTCTCGGGCCCGAGGTCGATCGTGATGTTGTCCATCGAGACGGTGCCGACCAGCGGCTGGCGACGGCCGCGAACCAGCACCTCGGCGTTATTGGAGAGGGCGCGGCGCACCCCGTCGCCGTAGCCGAGCGGCAGGACCCCGACCCAGGTGTCGGTCGGAGCGCGCCAGGTTTGGCCGTAGCCGGCGCTGTCGCCGGCCGAGAAGCGCTTGACATCGGCAACGTAGGAGTGCAGGGACATCGCCGGCTTGAGCCCGCGCTCCGTCGGGTCGCCCTGGAAGGGGTCGAGGCCGTAGACGGCTACCCCGCAGCGCGCCATGTCGAAGTGAGCCCGCGGGTCGCGGAAGACGGCGGCACTGTTAGCGGCGTGGACCGTGATGCCCGGGAACTCCGCCTTGAGTGCACCCGCGACCGCGGTAAAGCGCTCGAGCTGCTGGTCGAAGAAGCCGGAGTCCGGTTCGTCGGCGGTGGCGAAGTGGGTCCAGACCCCCGCCAGGTCGAGGTGGGGATCCTCGGCGCAGGCGCGGGAGAGGGCGAGAACCGCAGTCGGGTCGGGGTTGCCGAGCCGGCCCATGCCGCTGTCGTACTTGACGTGGACGCGGATCGGCCGGCCCTGGGCGCGACCCCGGGCGCTGAGCAACTGGCGGAAGTCGTCATGCCAAACCGCGACCTCCGAGCCGGCCGCGAGAGCGTCCTCGAGATCGTCTGGAGCAAGCGCCCCCATTGTCAACAGCGGGACCTGTGGGAAGCGCCGGCCGACCTGTCCGGCCTCGGCCCCAGTAGCCACCGCCAATCGTGTCGCGCCGCCAGCCAGCGCCGCGGTGACGCAACCGTCGGCGCCGTGGCCGTAGCCGTCGGCCTTGACCACCGCGCAGAGCTCGGCCCCCTCCCCCAACTCGGACTTCAGCCGCGCGCAGTTGCGCTCGACGGCCCCGAGGTCGATTCGGGCGAGCGCCCGTGCCATCGGACTAGTGGTCGGCGACGAGCGCGGCCAGCGCGTCGGCCCGGGTCACCAGCCCGGCGAGGCGGCCCTCATCGTCGACCACCGGCAGGTGGTTGTGGTGCTTCTCGGCGATCGTCCTGGCGATCGTCTCGGCGTCGTCGTCGGCACGAGCGACGATCGGGTCAGCGGTCATCAGCTCCGAGACTTTGGTCGCGAAGGCTTTGTTCAGCCGCTTCTCAAAGCCCTTCATCGAGCCGACGAAGACGATCCCGCCCATGATGTTGAGGTAATGGGGCAGGTGCAGGTCGGCCTCCTCGTCACCGATGATCAAGTCCGACTCGCTGACGATCCCGACCACCTTGCGTTCGGCGTCGATCACCGGGATCGCGCCCATCTCGGTCTTCGCCAGTAGTTCGATCGCGGCCCGCGCGTCGGCCTCCGGAGAAACGGTCGGCACGTTGGCGTCCATGATCTCAGTGGCGGTCTTCATTAGATCGGCAGCGAGATTATTCGACCGGAGGGCCGGGGACCATGCCGAGTGGGATCGAGTCGATCACGTCGGTGGCGATTACCGACTCGGCGGCGCCGATGCGGGCAGCCGCGTCGCGGCCGGCGCGCGCGTGCGCGATCACGGCGGCGCAGGCCGCTGCGAAGGGATCGAGACCGCGAGCGAGCAGGGCGGCGGTGATACCGGAGAGCACGTCACCGGTGCCGGCCGTCGCCAGTCCAGGCGCCGGGAGTGCGTTGACCGCGACCCGCTCGCCGTCGGTAACGATCGTGTCGTCGCCCTTGAGCACGACCACAGCGACAGCCGACAGCGCCGCCTCCCGGGCCGAGGCGAGCCGGTGTGCGGCGACCTCCTCCGAAGAGCGGTCGAGCAGACGCCCCAGCTCGCCCGCATGCGGGGTGATAATCGTCGGCGCCGGCCGCTTCGCGATCAGGCCGAGCGCACCGGCAAAGGCGTTCAGACCATCGGCGTCGATCACCAGCGGCGCCTCAATCGCGGCGGCGGCATCACGAGCCAGCTCAATCGCGCCGGGATCGCGACCCATGCCCGGCCCCAGCACTCCGGCCGCGGCGCGCTCAAAGGTACGCAGGACCGCCTTCAGGGAGGCCGGGGCAAAGCATCCATCTCCACCGGGACAACCGACGGACATCACCTCCGGCTGGCCCGCTTCGAAGACCGGCTCCAACTCTGCCGGCACCGCCACGGTTGCGTAACCAGCACCGGCCCTGATCGCCGCCAGCGAGGACATCCGCACTGCCCCGGTGAGGCCGCGCGACCCGCCGGCGATCGCGACCTGCCCGGAACTGAACTTGGTCGACCGCGAACCGCGGCGAGGCGCAAGCGCCAGCACCGCGGGCTCGATCGTTCTGGCCGCGGGCGTGCCCGGGGCGCCGGCGGGAATGCCGATCGGCACCACCCGCAGCTCACCCGTGTGCCACTTGCCCGGTGCGATCCGGTGCCCGACCTTCGCCGCGTGGAAGCTGACGGTCAGGTCCGCCTCGACCGCCGGGCCGACGACCTCACCGGTTGACGCGTCGACTCCCGAGGCGATGTCGCAAGCCACAACCGGCGCACCGCAGCGGTTAATCGCCTCGATTGCAGCCGCAGCCGGTTCACGCGGCGCAGCGGCGAAGCCGGTGCCGAAGATCGAGTCCACCACCGCACCCGCGCCCTCGAGCCAGGCATCGAAGTTCTCGGGAAGCTCCGCCGCGAAGAGCTCCAGCACGTCGACGCGGAACCCCATCGCCGCCAGATGGCGGGCCGCGACCAGGCCATCGCCGCCGTTGTTCCCCTTGCCACAGAGGATCCGCACGGGGTCCTCTGTGGCCAGCTCGGCCACGGCCTCCGCCAGCGCCGTCCCGGCCGCCTCGATCAGCTCCGCCTCGGCGACCCCCTGCTCCTCGATCGCCCAGCGATCGATCGCCCGCATCCCCTCGGCGTCGTACAGAGGCTCCAGCCACGACTCCATTCAGGCAGTGTCGACGATGGCGACCGCGGCCGCAAAGTCACGTGAGTGCGTGAGCGAGATCGTGACTCGCTCGCCACCGGCCACTTCGGCGGCGCGACCCGAGAGGGATACCGTTGGCGGCTCACCGGCGACGACCTCGATCTCGCCCAGGCCAAAGCCGCCACTGAGGCCGAGGGCCTTGATCACAGCCTCCTTGGCGGCAAACCGGGCCGCCAGGTGCCGGCCCGGGCGGGCGCGGGCGGCGGCGTAGTCGCGCTCGGCCTCGCTAAAGACACGCTCGGCCAGCCTTGGATGACGCTCGAGGGCGCGCTCGAGGCGCTCGATCTCCAGCAGGTCTATGCCGAGGCCAGAAGCCATCGGCCTGAGGCTACTTTCCGAGGCCCGCGATCAACTTCGCCGTCGCCAGTTCTTCGACATCATCGCCGGCGCCGAGCGCGAGGTATTCGATCTTTTTCAAGTACGGAACGGCTTCCCAGAAATCTGTTTTCGAGCGAGGGACCAATGCTTCTGCCAAGCGCAGGGCACTGGCGCCGTCGACGAAGGCGCTGATCGGCCTATCGCCCAGAGAGGCGACTGCGGCCTTGTACGTGGGGCTGTCGGAAAGGATCGGGCCCGAGCCCGCTTCAAGGCCCCGGCCGGCGCCGGCCAGCCCGTAGCCCACCACGATCCGGCCGTCCTTGCCGACAACGACGATTGCTTTGCCACCGAGCTCGGGACTGTGGATCAAGAAACCGCTCGCCCGACCGTTCACCGCGGCCACTCCTGGGACTTTGACGAGGGGCAGCAGTTTGCCGAGATTGGCAACCGCTTCGGCCGCTTCGTCATCCTTGCCAGTCACGACCATGGCGCCGCCGAGGGTGCTCCTGCTGTCCCCTTCTACGAAGGCAGCCGCGTCTTCAAGCGAAGTGGCGACTTTATCCAGGTCGATCCCGGCCTGGCTGAGGATGCTCTTCAGCGAGCGGGGCGGCAGTTTGGGCGGGATACCGGTCTTGTCGAGGTTGTCGATCACTTTTTTGAACTGTGCGCCAAAGTCAGAGACCGCGAAGGCGGCAACCGATTCCGCGGGCATCGTCCCGAGCAGCTTGGAGGCATCGCCGCGGGGCGGCTTCTCGCCACCGAGGTCGCTGCTCAGGTCGACCTCGATCTGATCGGAGCCGGGGATCACGCTGGCCACGGCGGTTGCTTTGCTCGGGTCGATGCCGGAGCTCTGAAGAACTGCCTTGGCCTGCGGATCGATCTTTTTTTCGGACTGTTCGATCACTCCACCCACATCAACGTAGATATCGGCAAGGCTTCCGTCGGAAGCGGCGTCAAAGGCCGTCTGAAAGCGGTCTTCGTCGGCCAGCGAATCGCCGTCCGATGCGTCCACGGCGGCTTTGAATGCCTTATCGCCAGCGGCGATTACGAGCCATTCGCCGACCACGCCGATCGCGTTTTCTTCCGAGCCGCCGAGCTTGAAGTCAACGCCTTCGTAAGAGAGATCCTTAGAGGCGTCCTGACTTCGGCTGGACTGCTTGTCGATGAACGTCTGCGTCGCCTCCGTATCGGTGGTCTGGATCGCGATCAAGGGATCGGAGAGTTCGCCGTTTTCCAGCCGTTCAAAGGCCACCCCTGCGGTCTCGCCCAGCCAAGGTTCTATTTCCTTGGCGAAGTCGACCGGTTCGCCCTCGCCGGCTGAACTTTCGAGTTCGGAGACAACGTAGTCGCCGAGATTGTCGATGCCAGCGATCGTCTTAGCGGTCGCATCAACGTTTGACTTGAGTTCACCGGTTGGCTTCAGATTGCCTTCGACGTAGACAAGCGAACCCGGGGACGCGAGGCTTGCCGGACCGGAGCTAGAGCTGGAGCTGTTGCCACAACCGGCGACGGCAAGCGCGGCGAGAACGGCGAGAACCGAAATGGGTAGACCGATCTTGATCATTGGCCGGGAAGGGTAGCGGTACAGGACTACTCGACGGTGACGGTCTTTGCCAGGTTGCGCGGCTGGTCGACGTTGAGGCCGCGAGCGCGGGCGATGTCGTAAGCGAGCAGCTGCAGTGGCAGGACCGCGAGGATCGGCTGCAGGATCCAGTCGGTGCGGGCGACCTCGATCGTCTCGTCGGCGACGTCGGCGACCCGCTCGCACCCTTCGGTCGCGATCGCGATCGTCTGCGCACCGCGAGCGCGCACCTCTTCGACGTTGGAGAGGACCTTGTCGAGAACCGGACTCTCGGTGGCCACGCAGATCACTGGGGTCGACTCGTCGAGCAGCGCGATCGGGCCGTGCTTCATCTCACCGGCCGCGTAGGCGTCGGTCGGGATGTAGGAGATCTCGCGCAACTTCAGCGCCCCCTCGAGGCAGACCGGGAGGCCGATGTGACGGCCCAGGTAGAGGAAGAACTGCTGCTCGTGATGAGCATCGGAGACCTCCCGCACGCGATCCTCGATCGTGGCCAAGGTGGTCTCGATCTTCGACGGGATCGCCTTCAGCTCGGCGACCAGCTCGGTGAGGCGCCCGGCATCCAGCGTGCCCCGTAGCTCGGCCAGTCGCAGGCCGATCAGATACATCGCCGCAACCTGGGCGACGAAGGTCTTGGTCGCCGCGACGCTGATCTCGAGCCCGGCGCGGGTGTAGAGGACGGCGTCGGAGTCGCGCGTGGCCTGGCTGCCCATCACGTTGGTGATTGCCAGCACCTTGGCTCCGTTTTCTTTGGCGAGGCGCATCGCCGCCAGCGTGTCGGCGGTCTCGCCCGACTGGGTTATCCCGATCACCAGGTCGCCGTGCCCGATCACCGGGTTGCGGTAGCGGTACTCGGAGGCGACGTCCATCTCGACCGGCACCCGCGCCCACTCCTCGATCGCGTAGCGACCGATCAGGCCGGCGTGGTAGGAAGTTCCACAGGCGACGATCACGATCCGCTTCAGGTCGCGCAGGTAGGAATCCTCGAGCTCGACCTCGGAGAGGTCGACGCCGTCGTCACCGGGCAGGCGGTCGGCGATCGTTTCCGCCACAGCGTCGGCCTGTTCGTGGATCTCCTTCAGCATGTAGGTCTCGTAGCCGCCCTTCTCGGCGGCCTCCTCGTCCCACTCGATCTCCTCGGCCTCGCGCTGCACCGGGTTGCCCTCGGCGTCGGTGATCCGCACCCCGGAGGCGTCGATCGTGACGACCTCGTCGTTTTCGATCGCCACCGCCCGGCGAGTCTCGGCGAGGAAGGCCGGGATCGCGGAGGCGAGGAAGCTCTCGCCCTCCCCCACGCCGGCGACCAGCGGGCACTCCTTGCGGGCCCCGACCAGCAGGCCCGGCTGCTCAACGTGCATCGCGACGAAGGCGTAGTGGCCGCGCAGCTCGGCGAAGGCGGCGCGGACGGCGGCGGCGAGGTCGCCGTCGTAATGGGTGGCGATCAGGTGGGCAACGACCTCGGCGTCTGTTTCGGAGCTGAACTCCTGGCCTTCGGACTCGAGCCGGCGGCGCAGCTTGGCGTGGTTCTCGACGATCCCGTTGAGGACGATGTGGACCCGGTCGGAGCTGTCGCTGTGCGGGTGGGCGTTCTCCTCGGTGACGCGGCCGTGAGTCGCCCAGCGTGTGTGGGCGACGCCGGTCGTCGCGGGAGGCGCAGCAACCGCGACGCCGCCGCCGTCCTCGCCCTCCTGATCGATCGCTGCACGCAGATTGTCGAGGTTGCCGACCGCGCGCACGCTGTCGATGCGGCCGTCGTCGATCACCGAGACGCCGGCCGAGTCATAGCCGCGGTACTCGAGCTTCTCCAGCCCAGCGACAAGCAGTCCCAAGCAGGGACGGGAACCCACATATCCAACAATTCCGCACATAAGGTCGATGAAGGGTAGAGACCGGCGGTTTAGCCGAGCTCTTGACGAACCAACGTGACAAGGCGCTCGCAAATCGCGTCGGCCTCCTCGGCACTTGGCGCCTCAGCCATCACGCGCACCAGCGGCTCGGTCCCCGACGGGCGCAGCAGGACGCGACCGCGACCCTCGAGGTCCTTCCCCTCGCGCTCGACCGCCTCCCAAACCGCGTCGGCGCCGGCGATCGCCTCGCGATCGGCGACCTCGACGTTGATCAGGGTCTGCGGCAGCTTCTCCATCGGCGCCACCCCGGCCAGCTCGCGGCCGGCCAGCTCGCGCATCGTCGCCAGCGCGGCGGCGGTGCCGTCGCCGGTGGCGACAAAGCGGGTGTCGATGATGTGGCCGGACTGCTCGCCGCCCAGCGCCCAGCTGCGCTCGCGCAGCTCGTCGAGGACATAGCGGTCGCCGACGCTGGTCACGGCGACCTCGATCCCCGCCTCCTCCATCGCCTGGTGGAAGCCGTAGTTGCTCATCACCGTCACCGCCACGCCGCCGGCCAACTCGCCCCGGGCCGCCATGCCACGCGCCGCCAAGGCAATCAGCTCGTCACCGTCGTGGGTGCGGCCGGAACCATCGACGGCGAGGACGCGGTCGCCGTCGCCGTCAAATGCGAAGCCTACCGTCGCCTCGGAGGCGACCATCGCCGCCGCCAGCGAATCGAGGTGCGTGGAGCCGCAACCGTCGTTGATGTTGCGGCCGTCGGGCTCGGTCGCGATCGTCTCGACCGTGGCGCCGAGGCGCTCGAAGATCATCGGCGCGGCGCGGAAGGTAGCGCCGTTGGCGCAGTCGAGCACGACGCGGCGACCGGAGAGGTCGATCGGGAAGGCGGACTCGAGCGCCCGTAGGTAGTCCTCCAGGCCACCGTTGAGCTCGCTCACGCTACCCGGATCAACCGCATCGGCCCCGGCGTCGATCAACGACTCGATCCGCGCCTCGGCGGCGTCGTCGAGCTTCGTCCCCTGCGCCGAGAAGAACTTGATCCCGTTGTCGCGATAGGGGTTATGGGAGGCGGAGACGACCGCAGCGAGGTCGAGGCCGAGGCGCTTGACCAAGATCGCCGCCGCCGGCGTCGGCAGCACGCCGCCGAGCAGGGCATCGCCGCCCGCGGCCGCGATCCCGGCCGCCAGCGCGGACTCGAGCATCGGCCCCGACTCGCGCGTGTCGCGCACGATCAGCACCTGCGGACGCTCTGCCTCCAGCGAGGCGGTGGCGGCCCGACCGAGCGCCGTCGCCAGCTCTGCTGTGAGGAACGTACCGGCCTCTCCTCGGACCCCATCGGTTCCGAAGAGCTTGCGCCCTGTTGTCATCGACTGGCTCCTAACGCTTGGAGAACTGAGGCCGCTTGCGCGCCTTCTTCAGGCCGGCCTTCTTGCGCTCCTTGGCCCGCGCATCGCGGGTAAGGAAGCCGCGGCGCTTGAGCTCGCCGCGCAACTCGGGGTCGATCTCGGTCAGCGCCCGGGCAATCCCGTGGCGCACCGCCCCGGCCTGGCCGCTGATGCCGCCGCCGTGGACGCGGACGCGGACGTCGACGTTGCCCTCGTAACCAGTGATCGTCAGCGGCTGCATCGCCGTCGTCTGGTGCAGGGGCCGGGGGAAGAACTCCGCCAGCTCGCGTTTGTTGATCTGCACCTTGCCGCTGCCGGGCAGCAACGTCACCCGGGCGATCGAAGTCTTGCGCTTGCCGGTGGCGAGGTAACGAGCGTCGCCCTCGAGCTTTGCCGGCGCTCGGCTAGCGGCGCTCGGCTCCTCCTCGGCATCTCCAACCAGCGCCGCCTCGCGCTGGCGCCGCTCCTCCTCTTCGGCCTCCTTGCGAGCCTGCTCCTCAGCGCTGAGCGGCCGCTCCTCCGACTCAACCGCAATCGGCTCCAGGTCGGCGCCAGGAATGACGTCCTTCTTCTTCTCCTCAGCTTTGGGCTGCTCGGCGGGCTCCTCAGCGACCTCGCGCTGCTCCTCGGCGACAGGCTCCTCGGCGGTCTCGCCATCGGCCTCGGGCGCCTCATCAGCCTGCTGCTCCTCCGCAACAGGCTCCTCGGCGGCGTCTCCTTCGGCGGCGGGCTCCTCGGCCACCGGCTCAGGCGCCTCGTCCGCGGGTGGCGTGGGTGTGGGCTCCTCGCCCGCAGCTTGCGAGGACGAGGAGTCCTCACCCGCGACAGGACCCGCGGTCTCGGCCTCCGAGCCCTCGTCTGGGGTGTCCTGCACGTCTTTGGTCTCGTCGTCGATCAAGTCTGTATCTCCATCGGTTTCGGCTGCTGCGCAGCGTGCGGGTGCTCAGGCCCGGCGTAGACCTTGAGCTTGGTTAGCTGCTGGCGGGCGAGCCGGTTGCGGGGAAGCATCCCCTTGACCGCCTTGCGGATGACCTCCTCAGGACGACGCTCAAGCATCTCGGCCAGCGTGCGGGACTTGATCCCACCCGGGTAGCCGCTGTGGCGCCAGTAGCGCTTCTGGTTCAGCTTGTCGCCGGTGACGTGGATTTTCTCCGCGTTGATGACGACGATGAAGTCACCGGTGTCGATGTGCGGCGTGTACTCGGGCTTGCGCTTGCCGCGCAGAGCGTCCGCAATCCGAGTCGCGAGACGGCCCAGAGTCTGGCCCTCGGCGTCGACGACATACCAGTCACGCTGGCGGTCGGAAGGTTTGGCGACATAGGTCTTCATCAGAGAAAAGCCGCGGGGAGCTCCCAGCGGCCACGGCATGATAGCCGCCACGCCGACTTGGTGTACACGGCCGCGTCGCTGTCTATACTGCCGCGCCAACAACTGCCTAATCCCGGCCCCACATGTGGCTGGGAGCGGAGGAACCGCAGGAACCGTTGCAGGTTCCCGGGGCGAATCGGCCGAAAAGGTCGTAGCGCATCTCTTTCAGCGCGAGCCCGACAGCTAACTCCGCAGGCGAACGAAAGAGAGGGCACGTGGCACGCAAGAGCGCCAGGCCTTGGTTGGCGGTAGTCCACATAACGATTGCGGCGGCGATCCTGCTGCTGATGTTCACCGGGCCGGCCTCGGCGACGACGGGTGGCGCTTTCACCGCCACCGGCGGCCCGCCTCCCCCCGGCAGCCCCAGCGGCACGCCGGCGGCCGAAGCGCCAAGCGCGGGCGTGCTCAGCCTCGTCTCCGCCCAGGCCACCCCGCGCAAATCCTTCTTCTACGGCTTCCGCTATCCCAGCGTCCGCTTCGCGATCGCCAGCACGCAGGCGCAGAACGATCTCCAGATCGACGTCGTCAACGCCGCCGGCGAAGTGGCACGCAGCTTCTACCGCAACGACGTCGAACCGAACGTCGAAGTCCGCATTCGCTGGGACGGGATGACGAGCGAAGGCCGGCCGGCCCGCAACGGCCGCTACAGCTTCCGCATCGAGGCGCAGGGCACTGTCCCGGCGCCGGCCGCCCGGGCCTCAGCCTCGACCGAACCGCTCGACCTCGGCTTCGACCTCTACGGCTACGCCTTCCCGATCCTCGGCGCTCACGAATTCGCCCTGGGAGCCGGTCGCTTCGGCGCCGCCCGCTCCGGTCACACCCACGAGGGCCAGGACACGATGGCCGCCTGCGGCACGCCGCTGATCGCCGCCCGCGGCGGCACGGTCCAGTACTCCGGCTACCAATCGGCGGCCGGCAACTACATCGTGATCGACGGCAAGGGGACCTCGCTCGACTTCATGTACGCGCACCTGGCCGAACCCTCGCCGCTGCTGACCGGAGAACCGGTCCGCACCGGGCAGCCGATCGGCATCGTCGGCGACACCGGCGACGCCACCGCCTGCCACCTCCACTTCGAGATCTGGACCGCGCCGGGCTGGTACGAGGGCGGCAGCCCGATAGACCCGCTGCCCTACCTCGAAAAGTGGGACGCCTACAGCTGATTGCGGGTAGAGCTTTTCCAGGTCACTAGCGCCAAGGCCACGGCAACCGGCACGGTGGCCGGCAACTGGTCAACCGCGAAGAAGAGCAGGTCGAAAACGAGGGCGAGGACGGCAACCAGCGCTGCTGCCCAGGACTGGCGCGAGCGAGACCCCGCAAGCAGGCAGCCGACCAAGGCGGCGATGAAGAGGTCGCCGAAGCCCATCTGGGCGGAGCCGAAGTGAACGGCCTGGAGCTGGGGCAGGCCGGCGGCGGGAGCAGCGGCGTCGAGCACCGCGTTCGGCCCCTGCAGCAAGTCCGAGGCGATGTAGACAGTGTCGATGACGGCCATTGCGTAGACCCCCAGGCGCAGCCACCGCGCCGGCACACCCCAAACGAGCAGCCAGCCCAGGGTCACGCAGGCAAGCCCCGAGAGCGTGGTCGCCGCCGCCTCACCGACGAGCGAGTGTGGCGAGACCCAAGCGAGGGCAAAGAGTGCGGCCACGGCCGAACCCGACACCAGCCAGTCCGAACTATCACCGCCGCTTCGCGAGTCCGCGTGAACCCGCGTATATGGGGGGTTCACGCGGACTCGCGTCAAAGCCGCGAGCGCGCAGGCGGCCAGCGGCGGCACGGCAACGAGGGCGATGTAGGTAAGCGCGTCCGCCGAGCCCGGCGCGACTTCGATCGCGCCGATCACGATGACGATCGAGAACGCCGGCACCAGCGCCCACCAGGGACTGCTCAGGCCCTCCATCCACGCGGGTCGCCGCTGCGGTGCCGGCAGCGCCACGAGCGCCGCCTGCACTAGGCCGAGGATCGAGATCGAGACAGCGAACGACGGCATCAGAGCGCCGTCCTAGCCGCGGCTTACTCCCACTCGATGGTGGCGGGGGGCTTCGACGAGATATCCAGCGCGACGCGGTTTACGTCGGTGATCTCGTTGATGATCCGGTTGGAGACCCGCTCCAACAGGTCGTAGGGAAGCCGGGCCCAGTCGGCGGTCATCGCGTCATCGGAGGTGACGGCGCGGATCACGATCGGGTAGGCGTAGGTGCGCCCGTCACCCTGAACGCCGACCGAGCGCACGACCGGCAGCACGCAGAACGACTGCCAGAGCTGGCGGTAGAGGTCGGCGGCGCGGATCTCCTCCTGCAGGATCGCGTCGGCGGCGCGGAGGATGTCGAGGCGCTCTTTGTTGACCTCGCCGCCGACGATCCGGATCCCGAGGCCAGGCCCCGGGAACGGCTGCCGCCAGACCATCCGCTCGGGCAGGCCCAGCTCGGCCCCGACGGCGCGGACCTCGTCCTTAAACAGCATCCGCAGCGGCTCGACCAGCTCGAATTCGAGATCGTCGGGAAGGCCACCGACGTTGTGGTGGGACTTGATCGTCGCCGCGCCCTCGCTGCCGCCCGACTCGATCACGTCGGAGTAGAGCGTGCCCTGGACCAGGTAGGCGGCGTCCTCGAGCTTCTCCGCCTCCTCCTCGAAGACGCGGATGAACTCCTCACCGATGATCTTGCGCTTGCGCTCGGGCTCGTCGTGGCCGGCGAGCTTCTCGAGGAAGCGCTGCTCGGCCTCGACGTGGACCAGCGGGATGCCGAACTGCTCGAAGGCGGCGACGACCTGCTCGGCCTCGTTCAGCCGCATCAGGCCGTGATCGACGAAGACGCAGGTCAGCTGCTCGCCGATCGCCTTGTGCACAAGGAGCGCCGCAACCGAGGAGTCGACGCCGCCCGAGAGACCGCAGATCACCCGCCCCTCCCCGACCTGGGCGCGGATCTTGGCGACCTGCTCCTCGATCACCGACTGCGGCGACCACTGCTGCTCGCAGCCGGCGACGTCGCGCAGGAAGCGGGTGAGGATCTCCGTGCCGTAGGGCGTGTGCACGACCTCGGGGTGAAACTGGATCCCGTAGAGGCCGCGGTCCGGGTACTCGCAGGCGGCGACCGGTGAGCCGGGGCTGGAGGCGAGCGCGGTGAATCCCTCGGGCGGCTCGAAGACCGCGTCGCGGTGGCTCATCCAGCAGTGCTGCTCCTCCGGCAGGCCGGCGAGCAGCCGGCCGCCACCGTCGGTGAGGGTCAGATCGGTGCGCCCGAACTCGCCCGACTCCGCCGCCTCAACCCGGCCGCCAAGCGCCTGGACCATCGCCTGCATGCCGTAACAGATTCCCAGCACCGGGATCTCCAGATCGAGCAGCTCGGTCGGGAAGGCCGGCGCCCCGACCTCGTAGACGGAGGCGGGGCCGCCAGAGAGCACCAATCCCTTCGGCGCCCTCTCGCGGATCGTCTCAAGTGCGGTCGTCGCAGGCAGCAGCTCGGCGAAGACTCCGCATTCGCGGATTCGCCGAGCTATCAGCTGCGAGTACTGGCCCCCGAAATCGAGGACCAGTACCTCCTCGGAGGCTTGGGCCGGCGCTGTTGAGGCGCCGGCCTCAGTCGTCGGCGACTCCAACACCGGCCGAGACCGTCGCGCGCCCGTTCGAGCCCATCCCCACCGACTGCTCGTTCTGCAGCTTCTTACCCTCGCTCATCAGGGCCGGCGCGACCATCACCTCGGCCCGCTGGAAGGAGCGGATGTCCTCGTAGCCACAGGTGGCCATCGAGGTCTTCAGCGCCCCCATCAGGTTGAAGGTGCCGTCGTTCTCCTGGGCGGGGCCGAGGAGGATTTCCTCCAGCGTCCCGTCCTGCTTGGTGGTGACGCGCGTGCCGCGCGGCAGTGAGGGATGGAAGGTCGCCATCCCCCAGTGGAAGCCGCGGCCGGGCGCCTCCTTGGCGCGGGCCAGCGGCGAGCCGACCATCACCGAGTCGGCACCGCAGGCGATCGCCTTGGAGACGTCGCCGCCGGTGCGCATGCCGCCGTCGGCGATCACGTTGACGTACTCACCGGTCTCGAGCATGTGCTGCGAACGCGCCGCTGCGACGTCGGCGATCGCGGTCGCCTGCGGCACGCCGATCCCGAGCACGCCGCGGGTGGTACAAGCGGCGCCGGGCCCGACGCCGACCAGGACGCCGACGGCGCCGGTCCGCATCAGGTGCAAGCCGGTCGAGTAGGAGGCGCAGCCGCCGACCACGGTCGGCACCGGCACCTCGGCGATGAACTCCTTCAGGTTGAGCGGCTCAACCGTGGTCGAGACGTGTTCGGCCGAGATCACCGTGCCCTGGATGACGAGGATGTCGATCCCGGCCTCGACCGCGATCTCGTAGTGCTCGCGCACTTTCTGCGGCGTCAGCGAACCGCAGGCCACAGCGCCGCGCTCCTTGATCTCCGCGATCCGCTTGCCGATCAGCTCCGGCTTGACCGGCTCGGCGTAGATCTCCTGCATGATCCGGGTCGCCTCGTGCTTTGGCGCGGCGGCGACCATCTCCAGCTTCTCCTCGGCGTTCTCGAAGCGAGTCCAGATCCCCTCGAGGTTGAGCACGCCGAGCCCACCTAGCTCGTTGACCAGCACCGCGGTGTCGGGACTAACCACTCCGTCCATCGCCGAGGCCACGAGCGGCAACTCGAAGCGATAGGGGCCCAGATTCCAGCTGATGTCAATGTCGTCAGGATCGCGGGTGCGGCGCGACGGGACGATTGCGATGTCGTCGAATCCGTAAGCGCGCCGCCCCTTCTTGCCTCGACCGATGTCGATCTCCAAGTTAAGTCCTCCAGGGTGGCGTTGAGGACTCAGCCTACACTTCGGCGGGGACCTCCAAATCCTGGACGTGGACCTCGCCGAGGAGGCGCTCGACCTGGTTGCGGTCGACCATGCCGGCACCGAAGTGCTGGGTCGACTCGGCGCCGCAGGCGACGCCGTAGGCAAGGCACTCGTCGGCCGGTCGGCCGTCGTGGCGGGCGGCGACGTATCCGGCCAGGAAGGCATCGCCGGAGCCGACCGTGGAAACCGGCTCCAGGGACTCGGTGCGCACCTCGAGGAAGCGCCGCTCGGCGCCTTCGCCGACGACCGCAACGCAGCCGTCGGGGCGGGTGATCGCGGCCTCGGCGGCGCCGAGGCGAACAAGCTCAGAGAGACCTTGGACGAGGTCGTCGCGGTCGGCGAACTCCTGGCCGACCAGCTCCTCGGCCTCGCGCTCGTTCGGGGTGACGACCGAGGCGCCGGCGCGCAGGCCGGCGAGCATCGCCTCGCCCTCGACGTCGAGCACCACCGGCACGCCGCGCTCACCAAGGTCCTTGACCAGGCGGGCGTAGAGGTCGTCCCCGGCTCCGGGGGGAAGGCTGCCGGCGAGGACGCAGAGGCGGGCGCCGGCGGCGAGGTATCCGAGCCTGTCGACAAACCGCTCGACCTCCTCGGGGCTGACCGCCGGGCCGCGCTCGTTGATCTCGGTCTGTTCGCCCGAGGTCGGGTCGACAACGGCCATGTTGATCCTGGTCTCGGCCGCAATCCGCGTGAAATCGGTCAGCACCGCCTCTTCGCGCAGCTGCTCGAGCAGCCGGGCGCCGGTCGGCCCGCCGGCGAAGCCGGTGGCGATCACCGGGCGGCCGAGCAGCTTCAGCGCCCGCGCCACGTTGATCCCCTTGCCGCCGGCGACGGTGCGGCTCTCGACCGCGCGGTGGCGGTGGCCGAGGCGAAAGCTGGGAACCGCGACGGTGCGATCGAGCGCGGCGTTGAGGGTGACTGTGAGGATCACTTCGCCGCCCCCCCGTCGCGCTGCCGCTCCCTCTTGGCCCGCATCTCCTCGCGACCCACCATCTCATCCTCTCCTTCGTCTCCGCGGCGCAGAAGGCGCCACAGAAGGAATACCCCCATCAGTATCGCGAATACTGCGATCGCGACTGGAATCGGCTCGTCGTCGAGAAAGCTTCGCACCCGATCGGCGAGGGAAGCCTTGGGCACCGCCCGGCCAGCCCGCAGCGGCACCCTGGCGGCGCGCAGGCCGTCGACGAAGACGGTCGCCGTGCCCAGGGTGGCGCCGCGCCGGATCGGTCCCTCAACCTCCCGCGGCGCCCGCACGGCGACGGTCAAGTGCTGGTCCGGCCGGACCCCGACGGTGATGCTGCGGGCGGCGCGCAGCGGCAACTCACCGCCGGCGTCCTGGATCGAAGGATTGGCGAGCGCGACGCCACGGCGGATCGGCAGCCGCGGTTTGTACTGAGCAAAGCCGTAGTCGAGCAGCTCGATGTTGTCGCTGAAGCGGTCTTCGTCGGTGGGAGCGCCAATCGCGACCGAGATCAATTCCGTGCCGTGGCGCCGGCCCGAGCCGACCAGGACGTAGAGAGCGCCGAAGGTGTGGCCCGTCTTGACCCCGGTCACCCAGGGCGCCATCCGCAGCAGCTCGTTGATCGTCTCGATCCGCCGCTGTGGCCTGACGCTGCGCAGGACGGCACTGCGCGCGTCGGCGATCCGAGCGAAAGCGGGAATCCGCAGCAGGTGCTGGGTGAGCGTCGCAAGGTCGCGGGCGCTGGAGTAGTTGCCACGCTGGTCGAGGCCGATCGGGTTGGCGTAGTGGGTGTCGGACAGCCCCAGCGCCGCCGCGTAGTGATTCATCCGAACGACGAAGCGGGCCTCCGAGCCGGCCGCGGCGCGGGCGAGGTCGTAGGCGGCGTCGTTGCCGCTGCGCAGGATCAGGCCGTAGAGCAGGTCGCGCACGCTGATCCGCTCTCCTGGCCGCAGACCCAGCAGCGACTCGCCGTATTCCGCTTGGTAGGGAGCGGCGCGAACGATGCGATCGAGCGGCAGCTCGTGCAGTGCGACGTAGGCGGTCATCAGCTTGGTCGTGCTGGCGATCGGCAGGTGGCGCATGCCGGCATGGGAGACCAGCACCTCACCGGTGCGAGCGTCGATCAGCGCCCACGCCCGCGCCTCGATTTGTGGCTGCTGAGCGCTCGCGCCGGCCGGACAGAGAAGGACGAGGGCAAGCAGGAACGCGATCGCGCCGGCGCGGCGCACTGCTACTTGAGCTTCAGGGTCTCGCCGGCGATCAGGATCTGCGGGTCGACTTCGGGGTTGAGCGCTTCGATCCGCGCCACGCTCACCCCGTTGTGATGGGCGATCGAGATCAACGTGTCGCCGCTCTTGACTTCGTAGGTCGCCGGGGTGTTTTCGCGTTCTCGCTGCTTCGCGTGATGGGCTGCCTTGCCCTTGTGCCCGTGCCCACCCGAGCCATCCGAGTCGCCGCCGCCGAGGGCGCCGCTGATGACCACGAGCACGACGACCAGGGCGACCACGATGGTGGCCACCGCGAGGACCCGGGCGGGAGCTGATGAGCGCTTGTTCATAGGAGGTCAGGGGCGATCGAATGGGCGCCGCTGATCGTATATACGGTCAGCGGCGTTTCATGCGGTCGAAACGTCCCAGACCGCTGCGCGCAGGCTCTCTGCCGCGGCAGCCGGGTCATCCGCCGCAGCGATCCCGCGCGAAGCGGCGACCAGGGCCGAGGCGGGACCAGGGGTAAAGGCGGGACCCAGCAACTCCGGCTTACCTCCCTGAGCGCCGACGCCGGGGATGAGGAAGATCGAGCGCGGCATCAGGGAGCGCAGGCGGGCGATGTGCTCGGGCTCGGTGGCGCCGACCACCGCCCCCATCCCGCTCAGTCCGCCCTCGCCCAGCAATCGCTCCGAGAGCCCGTCGACCAGCGCCGCCAGCCGCTCGTGCAGCGGCAGCTCGGGACTGGGCTGGTCCTGGATGTCGGCCGCGCCCGGATTGCTGGTCCGCACGAGGGCGAAGATTCCGGCGCCGGCGGCCTCGGCCGCCGCGACCAGCGGCTCCAGGGCATCGGTGCCGAGCAGCGGGTTCGCCGTGAAGGCGTCAGCGCCGAGCCCGGCTACAGGCCCCCACGGCGTCGGCGTCTCCCCCACCAGCGCCTGGGCATAGGCCGCCGCCGTGACCGGGACGTCGCCACGCTTGCCATCGGCGACGACCAGCAGGCCCGCTTCCTGGGCCGCGGCGCAGGCCTCCGCCAGCGCCGCCCAGCCGGGCGCGCCGAGGCGCTCGAAGCAGGCCAGCTGCGGCTTGACCGCAACGCAGGCCGGCCCGGCGCGCTCGATCAGCGAGCGGCAGTGAGCCGCCACCGCCTCGGCCGCATGCTCAGCGGCCGAGGCGCCAGAAGCTTCCGGCCCGCCCCGTGCGAGCTTCGACGGATCGGGGTCGAGACCAAGGCAGATCTGACTGCGACGCTCTTCGACGAGCGCCGCCAGCCGATCCGCGAACCGAACTTGACTCAGCCTTTGACCTTGGTCTTCAGGGCCGAGCCGGCGGAGAAGCGCGGCACCTTGCCGCCCGGGATCGTGATCCGCTCGCCGGTGCGGGGATTGACGCCCTGGCGCGGGCCGCGCTCGGCGACGTGGAATTTGCCGAAGCCGGTGAAGCTGACCTCGCCACCGCCGCTCAGCGTGTCGGTGATCGCGTCGAGCACGGCGTCAACAGCGTCGCTGGCCGCCTTCTTGCTGCCCAGCCTGTCGTCGCCTGCAAGTTGGTCCAGAAATTCAGCCTTTGTCACGTCGAAGCTCCTCCGTCATGGGTGGTTGAAATCGGGGCGCAATCTAACAGCGGGCACGGCCGTAAAGCCGCATGGGACTCAGGATCCGGCGACTGTCATCGCCTCGACCAGCAGCGACGGTGTACTGACCGAGCCGCCGAAGGGGACCCAGCGAGCGTCGGCGCCCGCCGCGCGCACAGCCTTAAGCATCGAGACCAGGTCGCTGGCGATCGTGAACTCGCGCAGTGGCTCGGCCAGCTCGCCGCCGCGGATCGCCCGCCCCGAGGCGCCAACCGAGAAGTCGCCGGAGACGGGGTTGACGCCCGAGTGCAGGCCGGCGACGTCGGTGACGTAGACACCGTCCCCCGCCTCGCCCAGCAGCTCCTCGAAGCCGAGGGTGCCCGCGGCGACGACCAGGTTGGAGCTGGAGACCGAAGGCTGCGAGCGGTAGCCGCCGCGGCCGGCGTTGCCGGTCGAAGAGGCGCTGCCGCGCCGCGCCGTGTAGGTGTCGAAGAGGTAGGTGCGCAGCGTCCCGCCCTCGATCAGGGCGGTGCGGCGGCAGGGCACGCCCTCGCCGTCGAAGGGCGAGGAGGCCGACCCCTCGGGGTCGAGTCCGTCGTCGTGCAGGACCAGCGCCTCGCCCGCGATCTCAGCCCCGACGCGATCGGCAAACGGCGAGCGCCCACGCTGCACCGCTCCAGCGCTGAGCCCGCCGCCGATCAAGCCGATGAAGCTGGCGGCGACGGTCGGGTCGAGGACGACCGGGCAAGAACGCGACTCCGGCTTGCCCGCGCCGATCATCGCCGTCGCCCGCTCCGCCCCTTCGCGCCCGATCGCGGCCGGGTCGAGCGCCTCGGGGCCGCGGGCGAGGTCGAAGCCGAGGCCGGTCTCGCGGCCGGCGTCACCCTCGGCGAGCACCTGCACGTAGCCGTAACAGCTCGAACGCTCGAATTCGCCGTCAATCCCGCTTGAAGAGGCGATCGCGACCCGCTCGGTGGAGTCGGCGTAGACCGCCTGCTCGACCGCGGCGACCCGCTGGTCGGCGTCGAGGGCGGCGCGCTCGATCGCCAGGGTCAGGCCGGCGACCCGATCCGCCGCCCACTCGCCGACCGACGCATCACTCAGGTCCAGCTCGGCGACCGCGCTGCCGTCGGCCACGGCCGGGCCCGCGAACTCGTCCTCGTCGGCAACCCGCGCTGCCTCAGCCGCGCGGGCAGAGATCGCGGCGATGCCGGCGTCGGAGAGGTCGGTGCCGAAGGCGTAGCCGACTTGGCGTCCGACCCAGGCGCGCACGCCGATCCCCCGTTGCGTCGCCGCAGTCAGGCTCTCGATCTCACCGGCGTGGGCGCGGACCTCTCGCCCGGCGTCCTCGGAGGCGTAGGCCTCGGCGTCGGATGCCCCTGCCGCCAGCGTGCGCTCGACCGCGCGCCGTGCCGGCTCGATCAAACCTCCGTCCCCCCGACCGTCATCGCCCCGATCCGGACGTGGCCCTGGCCGGTGCCGACCGGCACCCTCTGGCCCGCCTTGCCGCAGACGCCGGTCTTCATCTCGAAGTCGTTGCCGACCGCGTCGATCGCCATCAGCGCCTGCAGGCAGTTGCCGATCAGCGTCGCCCCGCGGCAGGGGCGCGTCACCTTGCCGCCCTCGATCAGGTAGCCCTCGGAGACGCCGAAGACGAAGTCGCCCGTCGCCGGGTCGACCTGGCCGCCGGCGAAGGACTTGGCGTAGAAGCCGTCGCGGACCTCGGCGATCATCGCCTCCGGCTCGGCCTCGCCCGGGGCGATGTAGGTGTTGGTCATGCGCGGCACCGGCAGGTGGCGGAAGCTCTCGCGGCGGCCGTTGCCGGTTGGAGCAACGCCATCGCGGCGGGCAGTGAGACCGTCATAGAGGAAGGCGGCGAGCCTGCCCTCCTCGATCAGCATCGTCTTCTGCGTCGGCGCCCCCTCGTCGTCGATGGCGTCGCTGCCCCACTCGTTCGGCATGCGGCCATCGTCGTAGGCGGTGAGCAGGGGCTGGGCGACCTGCTCGCCGAGCTTGCCGACGTAGACGCTCGCCCCCTTCTGAATGTGGTCGGCCTCGAGTCCGTGACCGGTCATCTCATGGAAGAGGACGCCGCCGAAGCCGCCCCCCACCACGACGGGCATCGAGCCGGCCGGGGCGGGACGCGCGTCGAGCAAGATCAGTGCCTTGCGGGCAGCCTCGGCGGCAATCCGCCCGGGGTCGCCGTCGAAGAGCTCGAAGCCGCGGTGGCCGCCGAGGGTCTCGGCGCCGGTCTCGACCGAGTCGCCGCGACGCGCCACCGCCTGGGCACCGATCCGCGCCCGGGTGCGGTCGTCGCTGGCGATCAGTCCCTCCGAGTTGGCGATCGTGACCTCGCGGCGGACCTCAGCGTAGGACGCCATGAACTGGGCGATCTCGGGACCGGCACCGCGGCCGCGCTCGTCCAGCTCGCGCAGCAGCGCCGCCTTGCGCTCGGCAGGAACCGCCGCGGGCGGCTGCTCGATCGGGTGCGGGGTACCGGCGATCGCCGCCAGAGGAAGTGGCTCGACTCGCCCAGCCCGCAGCGCCGCGGCCGCCTCGTCGGCGGCCCGCTCGATGTCGGCCGGATCGAGCCCGTCGACGTGCGAGAAGTAAGTCGTGCCGCCGCTGAGGACCCGAACCCCGGCGCCCTCGGCGGCACCCGACTGCACCGCTTCCACCCGCGACTCGTCGATCGCCATCGTCAGGCCCGCGTTGCGTTCGGCGAACACCTCGGCGAACTCGCCGCCGTTGGCGAGCGCCCGCGCCAGCACCCGCTCGGCCACCTCCGGCTGGATCACGTCGCTCACGGCTTCGCCCGCTTGCCCGCGACCTCGATCAGCCGGCCCGCGGCGACGAAGAGCTCGCCGCCGGCGAGCGAGTCGCCGGCGTGGTCGGCGGCACGCCCGCCGGGGTAATAGAGCCGGGCGAAGGGCCGGCGCGAAACGCGGCGGCGGCGCATGTAGGCGGCCGCCTCGTCGGCGTAGCCGGAGACGCGGTCGAGCAGCACCCGGTGTGGCTTAGGCGGCATCTAACCCCCGCCCGTCGCCGCCAGCGGCGAGATCGCGCAAGACCGAGCGCATGTCGAAGAACATCAGCGAGGCGAGCGCAAAGCGCTCGCTGACCGCCACCGCGGCCAGGCCGGCGTGGCGAAGGGCGAAGACCTCGCCCTGCTCGGTGGCGATGTGGACCTGCTCGACCGGCTCCGTGCCCGCGCGGTCGGCGGCCTCGAGCAACGCCGCGGCGTCTTCGCGCCAGCGATTCGGAGAGTCACTAGCGGCGAGCACCATCCCGTCGGGACCCAGGATCGCCCCGCCACGCAGGTCGGGGGACATCTCGGTCAGGTAGGCCAGCGCCGACGCTGCCACGTCTCCGGCCGGGGCCTCCTGCACACCGCTCGTCTCACCGTCGGGCATCTCGGCCAAAATAGCGACCCGTGTCCCTGGCCCGAGCTTCCTGGATCACCGTCGTCACAATCTGCGCGATCGCCGTGGTCCTCTTCGCGATCAGCGGCTACACCGGTTACTCGATCACCGTGGGCGCCGTCGGCCTCGCCGCCGCGGTGAACCTTTTGCCGAGTCCTTAGCCCCATCGAAGGGGGCGAATCGGCGGGCTAGGCGCCTTAGTAGCGCTATGCGCCACCAAAGAGCCACCCCCGACCTCGTGATCGCGCGAATCGCCGGGCGGCAACACGGGGTCGTCTCGATTGAGCAGCTGCGAAAGGCCGGGCTTGATCAGGACAGGGTCAAGCGCCGTGTCCGAGCGGGGCGACTGCATCGGGTCCATCGTGGTGTCTACGCGGTGGGATACCTCAGCCTCTCGCCAGAGACCAGATGGATGGCAGCCACGCTTGCCCTTGGAGAGGGCGCCACCCTCAGTCATCGGAGCGCTGCTTCGCTCTGGGGGCTCCTGCCAACTCGCGCTGCATCCAGCGTGGACGTTTCTGTTCCCACCAACACCGGGAAGCGCAGACGCGCAGGTATCCGAGTGCATCGGTGCAGTGCGCTCGAACCCCGCCACGTGACACGCCGCTGCGGTATTTGGGTCACGAATCCAACCCGGACCGTCTCCGATCTGCGTAAGGCGGTTTCGCTCACCGAACTTCGACGGGCCCTGCGCCAGGCGGAGTTGCTTGGGCTGACGGTGGAATCGAACGCCGGCCAGGACGGGACGCGCAGCGAGCTCGAGTTCCGCTTCCTCGCTCTCTGTCGCAAGCACCGACTGCCTATTCCGGAGGTCAACGTTCGGATCGACTCGCTGATCGTCGATTTCGTTTGGCAGGAAGAGCGGCTGATCGTTGAGACAGATGGCTACAGGTACCACCGAGGAAGGATCGCGTTCGAGGAAGATCGCTCTCGCGATCTCAGGCTCCGCAATCTCGACTACGACGTCATTCGCCTTACCTACCGCCAAGTGATGGACAGGCCCGAGGAGGTTGCGGCTGTACTGAGAAAGGAGCTGCAAAGCCGAGCGAACACGCGGCAGGTGGGCTGGGCCCAACGCTAGCCGGCGCGGAAAGGACCTGAACGGGCTCGCTCCGGGTCGCGCAGCGAAGTCTCCGGCTCTACGTGGATCAGAACCTCGGCCCTTGTGATGTCGGCCTCGATTGAGTCGCGCATCGTGTGGGCCAGCTCGTGGGCGCGCTCGAGGCTGGTGCCGGAGCGGTATTGGACGTGGAGATCGATGTAGCGACGGGCGCCGGCGCGGCGGGCTCGCAGCTTGTGGTAGCCAGCGACCTCGGGGGTGCGGGCGGAGGCGATCGCCGCCTCGATCCGGTCCATCTCCTCGTCGGGCAGGGCTTCGTCGACGAGCACGCCGGAGGAGCGCCTGATGATCCTGACCCCGGCGACGACTATCGCCGCCGCAACAGCGAGCGCCGTGATCGAGTCAAAGGCGGAGTTGCCCGTGACCTTGACCAGGATCAGGCCGACGACGACGCCGGCCGAGGTCAGCGCGTCGGTGCGGAGGTGGGCCGCGTCGCCTTCAAGAGCCGGAGAGTCATAGGCCTTCGCCTGGCGCGAGAGGACCGCGGAGACGACGAGGTTGGCCACCACGGAGAAGCCCATCACCGCGATTCCGACCCCGAGCGTTTCCACGTGGGCGCCGACGACAAGCCTGTGGGTCGCCTCGTAGATGATGATCGCGGCGCCGAGCAGGATCAGCAGGCCCTCGATCGTCGCCGCCAGGCTCTCGACCTTCTCGTGGCCGTAGGGATGGTCGGCGTCAGCCGGCTCGTCGGCCTTGCGCACCGAGACGAAGGCGACGACCGAGGCGACGAGGTCGATCAGCGAGTGGACCGCCTCGGTGAGGATCGCGATCGAGCCGGTGATCGCTCCAGCGGCCAGCTTGATCGCGATCAGAAGCGCGTTGGAAGCGATCGAGAGTGCAGCCGCACCGCTCTTGGTGTGGATCATCTTGCCCTGGACGTCGCCTCGCCGGCGCCCAGATGAGCCGCCAGCAGCCGCGCGGCACGGCCGCGATGGCTGATCTCGTTCTTCTCAGCCTGGCTCAGCTCGGACATCGTGCGCTCGTCGGCGACCCCGGTGTCGTCGGGGACGAAGGCTGGGTCGTAGCCGAAGCCGCCCTCGCCGCGCGCCTCCTCGATCAGGCGACCCTCGCAGCGCGCCTCGAAGACCCGCTCGGTCCCGTCGACATCGACCAGCGCCAGCGCGCAGTGGTAGGCGGCGCGGCGGTCATCGCCGGCCTCGGCGACCTCGCGCAGCAGCTTCGCCAAGTTCTCCTCGTCGCTGGCTCCCTCACCGCCGTAGCGAGCCGAGTGGATCCCCGGCCTGCCGTCGAGCCCCATCGCCTCGATGCCGGAGTCGTCGCCAATCGCCGCCTCGCCGGTCGCCGAATGAGCCGTGCGGGCCTTCTCCAGCGCGATCTCGGCGAAGGAGTCGCCCTCCTCGGGAGGCAGCTCGACCCCATCCGGCAGGGGCCGGACCTCGTGGTCCGGCAGCAGTTCGCGCATCTCGCGCAGCTTGTGCCTGTTGGCGGTGGCGAAGATCAACCGATGCACCCGTCAGGACTACCCGCCGGCCACCTTTTCCTGCACTCCCCGCAAGCGGGAGATCCCCATCTCGGCGAGGCCGAGCAGCTCGTCGAGCGAGGCCCGCGAGAGCGGCGTGCGCTCTGCCGTCGCCTGCACCTCGACCAGGCCGCCGTCGCTGGTCATCACCACATTGGCGTCGACCTCGGCGGTCGAGTCCTCGGAGTAGTCCAGGTCGCAGAGGGCGCGGCCTCCGACCATGCCGACACTGACCGCGGCGACCGAGCCGTTCAGCGGCATCGTCTCGATCTCACCGGCGTCGAGCAGTTTCTGCAGGGCGAGGCGAAGCGCCACGTAGCCGCCGGTGATCGCCGCGCAACGGGTGCCGCCGTCGGCCTGCAGCACGTCGCAGTCGACGTAGACGCTGCGTTCTCCAAGCGCTTTGAAGTCGACGACGACCCGCAGCGAGCGTCCGATCAGGCGCTGGATCTCGACCCCGCGCCCGTCCTGCTTGCCCTTGGCGATGTCGCGCGCCTTGCGGTCGCCGGTAGAGGCGGGCAACATCGCGTACTCCGCCGTCACCCAGCCTTTGCCGCGGCCCTGCATCCAGCGCGGCACGGTGCTGTTGACCGAGGCGGTGCAGATCACCCTCGTGCGACCGAGGGTGATCAGCGCCGAGCCGTCGGCGGTATCGACAAAACCGGGATCTATCGCCACTGGCCGGATGTCGGCTGGGGCGCGGTCGTAGCTGCGGGAGGCTGGCATGGGGGCGAGTCTAAGTCAGTGGCGGCGCGAAACCGTCCCCGCAAACGCGGAAGGGCCGCGACAAACGCGACCCTCCCTGCCCACTGGGGGTAGCCCTTTGACACTCGGGGGGACAAGCCCGGCGCCTCGCGAGCCTGGCGAGAGCATAGGCGTGCAACCCCTGATCAGTCAAGAAGTTCCTTTTGGTAGAACGTTGAGCCCGCGCTGCGTGAAGTGCACGTCAAAGGCGAACGCCTCGTTGCCACCGTCGCGCTCGAGCAGAGCGAAAGACGTCGCGTCGACGTAGCTCCAGCGCTTGTCGTCATGCCGTTCGAGGATCTCCCAGGCCCTTTCCTCCGTCGGCCGGTCCAGGTGAACGAGGTCGATCGCGCCGCCGCGGCGGAACCGCCGCCCCCACTCGATCGCCTCGCCGCGACCGACCCGGACCATCAGCGCGGTGTAGGTCTCGGCGAAGACGTAGTTCGAGGTGAAGAGCGCGACACCCTCGGAGATCAGGCTCGCGAGCGCGGTCCGCGCCCGCTCGTGCTCGGCCTCGGCGGAGTTACGCAGCGCGACGAAGGCGCTGGTGTCGATGAAGACAGACTTCATGGGCCGTAGAGGTCGCGATCCAAGCTGCTGACGCTGGTCCCCTCGCGGCCCCTGCCGGGCGCCTCATCGACGAGGTAGCTCAGCAGCGGGTCGACGGCGGGATCGACGCCGCGGGATCGCTCGGCGTCGATCAGCTCGCGAACGACGGCGGCGATGCTCCCCGCCTCCCCCGCGCGCTGCTTCAGCCAGCGGTACTGGCCCTCATCTAGATATAGCTGGGTTCGATGCCTCATGCTGTAATACAGCGTACGACTCCGGCCGGACGGAATCCGCCCAGCCGGCACTCGCACGGAATCGACCAGCGGCCGCAGCCCAGGCATCGGCACCGGAGCGGCCCCGCCGGGCCGCTCCACCTCCACCCTCATTTGAAAGCCACCTTGTCGACCGCCTCCTTGATCTTGTTCACGATCACGTCAGCGAGCTCGGTCCCCTGCTTCCCGTTCAGCAACTAAAGTAAGGGGAGCAACCGTGAAGCTAGACGGCTACATCCGGGTGTCGCGAGTGGCAGGGCGCTCGGGCGATGCTTTCATCTCGCCCGGCGAGCAGAAGGAGCGTGTCAGGGCGTGGGCGAAGTCGCAAGGCCACTCGATCGCGAAGTGGCACGAGGACCTCGACCAGCCTGGTTCCAAGGCCGACCGGCCGGGCCTGAACGCCGCGATGAGGCGCATCGAGGACGGCAAGACCGGCGGCTTGGTCGTCGCCCGGCTCGACCGCTTCGGCCGCTCGGTGCAGGACTCGGCCAACCTCCTCGCCCGCATTCGCGCCGCCGACGGCGTCCTCTGCACCGTCGCGGAGGGAATCGATACCTCCGGCTACATGGGCAAGTTCCTCGCCGACCTTTTCGCCGCCCTCGGCGAGCTGGAGCTGGCGCGGATACGAGAGAACTGGGACACAGCGCGCAAGTCGGCGGTCGCCCGTGGCATCCACGTCTCCGGCAGGGTGCCGACCGGCTACCAACGCAACGAGGATCGCGTGCTGGAGCCCGACCCGAAGACCGGCCCGACGATCCACGAGCTTTTCCGGCGCCGCGCCGCCGAACAGTCTTGGACGCAGCTCGCGCGCTTCCTTGAGGAGCGTGGCGTGGTCACCCCTTGGGGGAACGAGCGCTGGACTGTCGCCAGCGTCGGCACGATCATCCGCAACCGCGTCTATCTCGGCGAGGCCCGCTCCGGAAAGATCGTTAACCCAGACGCGCACGAGGCAATCGTCACCCTCGCCGAGTGGAATGCGGCCAACAAGGCCCGCGGTGTCCATCCGGGCCGCTCAGGACGCGGCACAGGACTGCTCTCAGGCATCTTGCGCTGCGCGGGGTGCAGCTACGCCATGAAGCCGGCGATGGGCAAGACCCGGCACGGAAAGCCGTTCCTCGAGTACCGCTGCAAGCCCGACAAGGCCGGCGGCCGCTGTCCCGCCCCGGCAGCAGTCAAGGCAACCGTGATCGAGCCGTTCGTCGTCGAGCGGCTGTTCGAGTTCGCCAGCGGCGCGACAGGCAAGGCCGCGACCGACGACAGCGCCGAGGCCGGCCTCGCCGAGACCCTGGCCGCAGCGGAAGCCGAGCTGGAAGTGGCGCTCGACGGGCGGCTTGCCGACGCGCTCGGGGGCGCTGAATCGGATGCCTTTCTTCGCACCGTCGAGAAACGTCACGCGGCGGTCGAGGCGATCAGGGAGGAGCTTGCCGACGCGCAGCAACAGCGCGCGCCGGTAGAGATCGAGGCCGATCTCGCCGGCGTCTGGGACGACCTCACCCTCGAAGACCGGCGCCGGCTCCTCCACTCCGTCTTCGATTCCGTCTTCGTCTGGCGCACCAGCGAGGCCGGGCGAAACGGGAAGCTCCCGATCGTCGAGCGCTGTCGTCTATTCCTCGCCGGAGAAGGCCCGCCGGTTCCGGTCCGGGGGCAGCGTGGCACGATCCGGACGCTGCCGTTTGACCTGCAGACATAGACACCTCGCCTTGAGACAAGGTGTCGCTGTCGGCTGCGAAGAACTTTCAGTGCGATCACCAAGCTGCGCGCCTATTCTTGCCGCATGGTGGTCGGCGACGTGCCGGTTGGGAGTGCTATCGCTATCGCAGCGATAGGCACGATCGGCGCCTTGGCGGGAAGCATCGGAACCGCACTCGTCAACAGAAGCAACCAGCAGGCAGGTCTGCGTCAGGAGCTCCTGCTTCACAGTGCCCGCGAACGCATCAACGTCCTGGAAGAGGCGATCAGTTTGGCGTCGGTCTACCGGGAGCAAGTGGCGAGCGCACTGAGGTTCTTCAATCGAAGCCGAGATCGTGACTTCTCCGGCGAGCCACTTTGGATCTGGACCTCAGAGGAGGCGCAACCTCTGAAGAGTCAGGAGGTCTCGCTCAAGCTGCGCTTTTGGGGGAAACCCGTGACGGCCAGGTGGGAATTTTTCGAGTGGATTCTGGCTGAGGCCGCAGTCTTCTGCGAAGAAAACGGACCCATCGACGAGCACTCGGATCAGCCGATTGCCGATGAGGTTCAGCGGGAAGCTAAACGGTGGCGAGACGCAACCAGCGACACACTTAAACACTTCATTGAGTCCGCTGGAGAGACGCTTGTAACTGTCCAGCCCCCCGAGGAGCGCACCTCGCGGATACGACAGTGGCTTGCGAGCCGAAACAAAGAGGCTCGCGGTTAGTAGCTGCAGCACGAACGCTACTCAGCGACGTTTCGACGTCAACCGGGCTGGTCGATCCCACTCGACGGACCAGCGCCCGCCAAAGCGCCCTGAGAGGACGTCGGCGAAAGTGCGGGCGAACTGGCTACGCGCAACCTGCTCGGCTCGCGGTGACGCCTTTGCGGCTACGGCCTCCTTCGCGCTTGCCGGCAGACGCCGAACTGCGAGCCGTTGGCGTTCCTCGGTTGCGCTCATCGCTCCGGCGCCTCTGCGATCGCGATGATCCGCTCGGCCCGCGCCTTCTGCACGGCTCGCTCGACCGCGCGCCGGGTCTGACCGGGAGCGCAGAGGTAGTGGACCTCGGCGAGGGCCCCCGCCACCATTTCCCGCCGCCACGCGCGGATCAGTCCTTCCAGGCGCCCCGGTGACTTCGGCGTCAGCTCCACCTCGATCGCGATCGTCCCCTCCTCGGTCCGCACCGCCAGGTCCGGCCGGTGCAGCCGAGCACCGCCCCGCGAGCTGATCCCGAGCTTCGCGCTCGCGATCGGCTTCCCCTCGATCAGCTCGGCCAGGATCAGCTCCCGCTCGGTGAGGATGCGATCGGCGCCGTAAGTCTTCGCTGCCAACTGCGCCACCGTCGCGCACCGCAGCATGTGATCGACCGCTCCCGGTGAGACCGCCGCCACCGACAGGCCGAGCCCGGCATAACGCAGGCCGTCGCGCGTGGCGCGTAGCGTTCCGGGCTCCGAGCGGACCAGCTCCAGCCGCTCCAGCAGTCCCGCCTCGATGCAGGCCGCCGCCCGGCGATAAGCCGCGGTCCGCCCGACTCCCAGCTCCACCATCACGTGCCGCATTCCCACCAGCCCGTGCCGCCCCACGAACCGCACCAGCTCCAGGTCCCTGCTCCGCCTGGACCCGACCGTCCGAGCCTCCTCCGTCCACGTTCCGATCGCCGGCACCATCCACCCCTCAAGACGTAACCGCCCCCATATTCGCCCCCCTCGTTCCGTCTTTCCTGCTGTTTTCGGTCCCGGTCCTCTGTCCCCACCCATTCCCCTGGACCCCATCCCGGCACCACCCCAATCCACCCCCGCTCCGCTTGCCACTGCCCTACCAGCTCCCCGGCAGCCGACCACGACCGCACACCACCTGTTTCCTTTCTCATGGTGTGTGGGCGTGGTCGGCTGCCGGGGAGCGCCCCTAACCGCAGTGGCAAGTGGAGCGGGGGTGGATTGCCGCTCCATAGCTCCGTCCACCCTTCCGTCCACCCAGTCCGTCCCTGCCGGCCCGATGCCTCGCCGACCTACTCGCAGAAATAGCGCCCCGCTGAGCGGCAGTCAACCTCCTTCGGAGGTCGGGCGCGAAGCGCCCTTGACGGCCGCTCAGCGGGGCGCTTCGATCGCAGGTAGGTCGGGTGGGAGTGAGCTGCCGAAGCGGTGGCAAGCATCAGTCTTTCTTCCGCTCCATGAACCCACCTGGCTGGACCGAGCCCGGCTGCCAGGCGATGCCCTCGAAGAGCCGCTCTGGCGAGATTTCGAGACTGCCGCAGAGCTTGGCGATGGTGTCGAGGCGGGGCATTCGCAGGCCGCGCTCGACCTGGCTGATCTCGGTGCGGTGAACAGAGGCCAGAGCGCTGAGGTCATCCTGAGAGAGATCGGCCGCGCGCCGCTCCCGTGCGAGGTTGTCGCCGAAGATCGCGGCGATATCGAAGAAGGCCATTTGGCCTCAGCCCCCGAGGAGCTGGTCGAAGCGGATCGCGGCATGGGTCGGCAGGGCGAGGCCGGCGGCGCTATGCAGGAGGCCGACCGCCGTGAGGTCGCGCACGGCGCGCTCGATACGGTCGCTGCGGTCGAACCCCTCGGCGCCGGCGCCGATCTCGCGGACGAGATCGGGCACGGTGAGGCGGGTCGGGTGCAACATGAGGACGTGGGTTAGGACTGCGGCCTGGTCGCGATCGTCTTCGCTCGCGGTGGCGCCCTGATCCGTAGGGTTCTCATCAGCCATGAGGAGGTACACGCTCCTTGTGGTCAGGCCCTCGGTTGGCGTTGACGCGCCGGCCGGGGGCCGCTTTTCTTTTCGAGCCGAAGCTAGCAGAATCATAGATATATCTCCACTAACCAACTATCTAGACCTGACTAGAGGAAGCTGAAACCGTCCCTCCTCGATGGCGCCTTCGGACCAGCCCCAACCCGCCCTTGGTAAAGCGATCCGCGAGCTTCGCGAAAAGCGCGGCGCAACTCAGGAAGCGATCGCCCACGACGCCGGCGTCACAACGGCGACGCTCGGCGTAATCGAGCGTGGTCTCTCAAATCCGACCTGGGCGACCCTGAAAAGAATCGCGAAGGCGCTCGATGTTTCGATGGTTGAAATCGCGCGCGTCACGGCATCTTTCGAGTGATTCATGCGGCCGGGCGTTCAGCCTTGGTCAACTTCCTCCGCCTCAGTATCCGGCCTCGGCGGCAATGACTTCTCCTCATCAGGAATGTCCTCAGCGTGCCGACCAAAGAACCATGCCAGCTTCGATCGAAATCGCTCTCGCGTTGCCTGGTCTAGCTCCGCAAGTTTGCTCTTGGCGAAGTCCTCTCGCATGGACATCGGAACTGGAGTGATTGCGGTGAAGACCACAACCTGGGGCTGCTCAAAGTAGTCGGGCAACGGGTCAAGAAGGAACGTGTCGACCCCGGCGATGCTCTCTTTTTCCTCGGCCCTGGCTTCAACGTCGTTGCTCTTCTCCAGAGCCTCCATCTGCTCTGCCGTTAGGTTTCCCGGCGGCGACTGCAGACGAGCAACGAGAAATTTATTGCGCTTGCCCTCGTTGAACTCGCAGCAATGCGAGACCACCGCGAGCAAGTGATACTCGCCATCGATCAGGACCTTTCCCGCTTTTTGGTCGGCCAGTGTCCCGGTGAGGCTAGTTCCGGGCGTAACCCATTGAAAGTTCTTGCCGAGAGTCGGCAGGAAGAGCGGGCCTACGATGTCGCCCTGCCGTAGCCGGGGGCTCCAAACGGGCGAGTACAAAGCTACTCGTTGTTTAGCTCGGGTGAAAAGCCTTCTGCGACGGGAAGGGCAAGAAGTTCATTAAGAGCCCGAATCTCCGCGACGGCCGAGGCCTCTTCAGTAAAGAACCAAACGTCCTCTTCCCAGTCAGCAAATCGCATTGACGATCGGCTCGATTGAGAGCGGACCACGGTTCGACAGAACTCGCTTCCAATCCCCGGCGCCACGAAAGCAGCTGCGATGGTCATAGGAAGAACGGCAAGCTCAAACTTCGTCAAAGCCCTCTGGAAGAACGTGGTCTGAGCGGCGGACGAGCTATCTCCTGGCGCAGACCGACTCTCCACGACCGTAATCAGGTATCTCTCATCATCTATGAGAAGTTCGTGATTGGGAATCGTTCCCGTTGGAGACATCAGTGAGCCTCCGCCTCGCTGCTCTCAGTCAAGCTTGCGACAGAAATCTCTCCGGTTTCTGCAAATTTGGGCCCTGAAGTTGTGGCGACATGCCTAAGCATGCCCACGACCGCGCTAACGCCGTCAGATGTGACTTCAGGGTCTCCTTGCTTAACCCGAGCCTCAAGCTTGTTATTGATGTCGACCGTGAGATCGATGCCTTTCTCTTGGGAAGTCCCTAGCCACGGGCGAACGCGAATGTTCTGCACGCCAGGCTGAATCGGCTGCTCGTACTGGCGCATCTCGTAGTTTTCGACGTTCAAGTGCACGAAATAGGCGTCGCGGACCTTCAGCGCCACGCGTACTTGGGCGTCCTCCAAATGCGAAGGGTCGATGTCGATCTTCGTCAACGTGCCCAATACCTGCGAGGCGGGACCCTCAGTCTCATCGCCGCCGTGAGGGAAATTAAATTTCGCGATCACTCCGATAGAGGTTACGCCTGCATCGATGGCCTCAAGGGCGCGGAAGACTGCAAGCAGCTTGCGCTCGGCATAGTCAAGACCACGTCCAATGTCGTCAATGTAGTCGCCATAAAATTGGACCTGGAAATTGGCTTGGACAGCAGACAGCGATAGCTGAGCGCTCTGACTTGCCAGAATCAAATGAGGAGCCTGTAGCGGAGCATCCTGATTGAGAATTTGTCGATTCTGGACGTTGCGAAACTCGGGACTCACCGCCGATATGAACCGATCGTCACGGGCTTGGTCGCGGCCGATTGTCGCGAGTTCAAGGATTCCCTGAATGCCGAGAAATTTTGGATCGCCAAGAGACATGCCTGCATCTTATGTCGGCTACGGCAAAGAGCAACTAAAGACTGAAAGCGAGTCGCGGTCCGCCAACATCTTCAATGGTATCGTGCCTTACTTAACTACCTATTGAAGCCCTTCATCGCCGCCACCATCCCGACCATCAGCAGTGAGACCAGCAGGATCAGGCCGACGTACTCGACCGTGCCCTGGCCCTCCTCGTCACCGATCAGGCCGCGGATCGCCCGCAGCCGTCGCTCGACGGCGGCGTGGAAATAGCCCATAGCTGCGTAGAACATCGAAGCCTCCTTTTGCGGTTGAAGGCCAATGCTCGGACGGGCGGGCGCACCGATCTAGACCCGATCGCAACGTGTCTGTGACGCTTGGGCCACCAAACGCCCACCGTCCCCGCCTTCGGCCGACTCGACCCACCCGCCGGGTGCCGCGGATACCCTCAGCGCCATGCGCGTGCTGGTCGTCACCAACTTCACGCCCGACGCCGCCACCCCTCAGCGCGGGCGCTGGATCCGCGATCAAGTCGACGAGATGCGCCGGCGCGGGGTCGAGGTCGAGGTCTTCGACTTCCCGCCCGGCAAGGGCGAGTACATACCCGCGACGCGGCGCTTGCGGCGCCTCCTGAAGCGGGAGCGCTTCGACCTCGTGCACGCCCATTACGGGCTGCCGGGCTGGTGCGCGCGGCTGGCCGGCGCGCGGCCGCTGATCGTCAGCTTCCACGGCACCGACGTGCGGCACCCGATCGTCGGGGCGCTCTCGCATCGCCTCGCCTGGCGGGCGGACCTCGTCGCCGCCGTCTCGCGAGCGCTCTTCGAACCCGAAAGCGGGCGGCCGGGACTGCCGCCAGTGCCAGGCTCGGCGGTCCTGCCCTGCGGCCCGGACCTCAGCCGTTTCCGCAGGCTGCCGCGGGCCGAGGCGCGCCGCGAGCTCGGCCTCGATCCCGAGGGTCGCTTCCTCTTCTTCCCCGCCAACCCCGCCCGCGCCGAGAAGCGCCACGACCGCGCTGCCGAGCTGGCCCGAGCCTGCGGGGCCGAGTTGCTCACCGGCGGCTCGATCGAGCCCGAGCAAATGCCGCTCTGGATCAACGCCGCCAACGCGGTCCTCGTCACCTCCGACTACGAGGGCTTCGGGCTCGCCGCGATCGAGGCGCTCGCCTGTGATGTGCCCGTTCTCTCGACGCCGGTCGGCGTCGCCCCCTACGCCCTCGGCAGCATCGATGGCGCGCTCTGCGCCCCCTTCGTACTAGAGAGATGGCAGGCTGCCGCCCGGCCGTTGCTGGAGTCAGCCGACCCCCGGGTCGAGGGCGCCGCCCGCGCCGCGACGCTCTCGGCGGCGCGGATGGCGGAGCGGACCCTCGAGGCCTACGGCGCCGTCCTCGCCAGCGCGTAATAGATTGGGCCGATGAGCGAGCCGGCAGGTCAGTCGAACGGCGAGGATCTCAGCGCCCAGGTCGAGATGGCCAAGAAGCGGCTGGAGGAGGCCGCGGCCGCGGCCAGCACCGCCGAGAAGCGCGTTGCGGCCGAGATCGAAGCCCTGGAGACGGACCTCGAGAAGGAGCGCGCTCGGGCATCCGAGGCGCTGGAGGCGCTGCGCCTCGCCCACGCCGAGGAGCTGCGCCGCGAGCGCGAGGCGAAGGAGAAGGTGGTCGCCGAGGCCGAGGGACGACTGGCCGAGATCGAGACCCAGACCGAGGCGGCGGAGAAGCAGATCGAGGCGGCCGAGAAACGCGCCGCGGCGGCCGAGGGGGCAATCGACGACGAGCGAGCGCGGGCACGCGAAGCGGCGGCGGCCTGGCTCCGCGATCAGATCGAGTCAGTCCGGCGCGAGGCGGGGCGATAGCCGCCAGCACCGAGTTCGACGTCGCCGTCGTCGGCGGCGGCGCGGCCGGCCTTTGGACCGCTCTGCAGGCGGCGGAGCAGGGCGGCGCAGTCTGCCTGGTCTCACGCACGCCGCTCTCTCAGAGCGCCAGCTTTTGGGCGCAGGGAGGCCTCGCGGCGGCGCTCGAGCCTGGCGACTCCCCAGCCCAGCACGCCGCCGACACGATCGCGGCGGGCCGCGGGCTCTGCCGCCCCTCGGCGGTCCAAGTCCTGGTTGACGAGGCGCCGGCAGCCGTCGGCGAGCTGCGCTCGCGCGGGGTCGTCTTCGACCTCGAGCCCGACGGCGAGCTTTCGCTCGGCCTCGAGGGCGGGCACACCCGCCGCCGCATAGTCCACTCCGGGGGCAGCGCCACCGGCCATGAGATCACCTCGAAGCTGGCGGGGATGGTCGCCGCGCAGCCGCGGATCGAGGTGCGTGAGCGGGCCTCGATGACGGCCCTTTGGAGCGACGGCGAGCGCTGCCGCGGGTTGCTCACCGACGACGGCCGGATCGCCGCCCCCGCCACCGTCCTGGCGACGGGCGGCGCAGCCGCTCTGTGGCGGCGCACGAGCAACCCGCGCGGCGCGATCGGCGCCGGGCCGACGATGGCCGCAGCCGCCGGAGCCGACCTCGCCGACCTCGAGTTCTGTCAGTTCCACCCGACTGCCCTCGCCCTTCCCGGCACCCGCTTCGACGGCCTGCTGATCACCGAGGCGGTGCGCGGCGAGGGCGCGACGCTGCTCGACGCGGCCGGCCGTCGCTTCACCGACGAGCTGGCTCCGCGCGACGCGGTCACCGCGGCGATCCTCGATCGGCTCGCCGCCGACGGCACCGCCGCCGTCAAGCTCGACCTGCGCGGCCTCGACCCGGCCCGCTTCCCCAACGTCTTCGAGTCGCTGATCGAGGCTGGGCTCGACCCAAGCGCCGAGCCGGTCCCGGTCGCCCCCGCCTCCCACTACATGATGGGCGGGGTCATGGTCGACCTCGACGGCCGCTCCTCGCTGCCCGGCCTGCTCGCGGTCGGCGAGTGCTCCTGCACCGGCCTGCACGGCGCCAACCGGCTCGCCTCCAACTCGCTCAGCGAGTGCTTCGTCTTCGGGGGCCGCGCCGCCGTCGCGGCGCTGCAGGAGCCGGCCCCGTCCCGTCCCGCCGAGCCCTCTGACTGGCACTTCGAGCCCCCCACCGAGGCAACCCGGGACGCGGTCTGGAACCTGGCCGGCCCGATGCGCCGCCCCGATCAGCTCGAAGAGCTGCTCGACGACCCCTACCCGCTCGCCAGAGCGATCGCAGCGTGCGCGCTGGAGCGCCACGAGTCCCGCGGCGGCCACCTCCGCGCCGACTTCCCCAGCGCCGACACCGAGCTCGACGGCATCCACCTCATCCTCGACGCCGCCGGCCAGGTCCGCCGCGAAACCTGGCGTTAGCGAATCGCGGCTCGGTAGCTTCAGCCCATGCTGCTGGGCGTCGACGTAGGCGGGACCTTCACCGACGCCGTCCTCGTCGACGGCGAGCGAATCCACACGGCGAAGCTGCCGACCACTCCCGACGATCAGTCGCGGGGGGTTATCGCAGCGGTGGAAGAGGTCCTGGCGCGGGCCGGAGCAAGCGGCGCCGACGTCGGCGTCTTCGCCCACGGGATGACGGTCGGCACCAACGCGCTGCTGGAGGAACGCGGCGCCCGCACGGCGCTGATCGCCACTTGCGGCTTCGCCGACCTGCTCGAGATCGGCCGCCAGGACCGTCCCCAGCTGTACCGGCTCTGCGCGCCGAAGCCGCTGCCACTGGTCGACGCCAAGCTGCGCTTCGAGGCGGACGAGCGCACCGGCCCGGACGGCGTCATCGAGCCGCTCGCGGATGGGGAGCCGGGCCGCCTGGCCGAGCTGCTGCGCGAGTCCGGCGCCGAGTCGGTGGCGATCTGCCTGCTCTTCTCCTACCTCGACCCCGGACACGAGCGGCGGATCGCCGAGCATCTCCGCCGCGAGCTTCCCCACCTGCACGTCTCCGCCTCGCACGAGGTCCTGCCCCGCTTCCGCGAGTACGAGCGCTGCTCCACCACCGCGATCGACGCCTACCTCTCCCCCCTGCTCGGCCGCTACCTGGGCCGGCTCGGCAAAGCCGCCGAGGCGGCAGGGCTGCCGGCACCGCTGGTGATGCGGTCTTCGGGCGGAGTGGCCAGCGCCGAGGAGGCCGGCCGGGCCGGAGCCTGGAGCGTCCTCTCGGGGCCGGCCGGCGGCGCCGTCGGGGCCGGCCTTATCGCCCGCGTGAGCGGCGACGGCAACGCCCTCGGCCTCGACATGGGTGGGACTTCCTGCGACGTCTGCGTGATCGAGGACGGCGAGGTGCGGCGCACCGACTCGCGCACGATCGGCGGCCGGACGATCCAGCTGCCGATGGTCGACGTGCACACCGTCGGCGCCGGTGGCGGCTCGATCGGCTGGCGCGACAGCGGTGGCGCCCTGCGGGCCGGCCCGCGCTCGGCCGGCTCCGAGCCGGGGCCTGCCTGTTACGGGCGCGGCGGCACCGAGCCGACCGTCACCGACGCCAACCTGCTTCTCGGCCGGCTCGACGCCGGCTCGGAGCTGGCAGGTGGGGTGCCGCTGGACCTGGACGCGGCGCGGACCGCAGTCGGAAAGCTCGCCGCCGAGCTCGACCTCGGGGAGCTGGAGACAGCCGAGGGGATCGTCCGGATCGCCAACCAGGAGATGGCGCGTGCCCTGCGCGTGGTCACGGTCGAGCGCGGCGTCGACCCACGCCGCTTCGCCCTGCTCCCCTTCGGCGGCGCCGGGCCGATGCACGCCGCCGAGGTTGCGGCCGAGCTCGACATCGACCGCATCCTCTGCCCCCGTGCCGGCGGCGTCCTCTCAGCCCTGGGGCTCTGCGCTTCCGATCAGCGCCGCGACACCGCCCGCACGGTGATGCTGAGTGGAGCGGAGCTGAACGGCGAGCGGATCGCCGCCGAGGTCACGGAGCTGCGCGCCTCCCTCGACGACAGCGGCGGCGAGACCGAGGTGGTCTTCGAGATGCGTTACGCCGGCCAGGCCTTTGAGCTGCCCGTGCCGGGCTCTCCAGACCCGGACCCCGATGACCTTCGCGAGCGCTTCGCCGCTGCCCACGAGGAGCGCTATGGATACCGCGACCCTGACGGAGAAGTCGTCTTGGTCGATATCCGCCTGGCCGCCGTCGTCCCCGGGCCTCGTCCCGAGCCGCAGGCCGCAGAGTCGAGTCAACTGACAGAGACCCAGCGCCCGGTCCGCTTCGCCGGCGAATGGCTCGACTCGCGCGTGCTGCGGGGCGAGCCGCCGGCCGGCACACGCGTCCAGGGGCCCACCGTCTTCGAGCTGCCGGAGGCGACCTTCGTCCTGCCGCCAGGCTGGAACGCCGCAGTCGACGCGACCGGCACGATCAAGGCGGAGGCGGAACGATGAGCCCGAGTGGCTCCTCGGTCGCAATATGTGCGACTAACGCGCCATTGGCGATAGTCGAATGAGCGCCCTCGACCCGATCGCGCTGCAGGTGATGATCGGCGGCCTTCGCGCCGCCTGCGACGAGATGGGCGCGGCGCTGATCCGCTCGGCCTACTCGGCCAACATCAAGGAGCGCCACGACTGCTCGACCGCCCTCTTCGACGCTCGCGGCGAGCTGGTCATGCAGGCCGAGCACATACCGGTGCACCTCGGCTCGATGCCGGACGCGGTCGCCGCGGTCCTCGACCTGGAGCAGAGCCCGGGAACGTCCTGGATCGTCAACGACCCCTTCCAAGGCGGCACGCACCTCCCTGACATCACCCTGATCTCCCCCGTCTTCCTCGATCGAGAGATGATCGGATTCGCCGCCTGCCGCGCTCACCACGCGGACGTCGGCGGATCCACCCCTGGCAGCATGCCGGCGAGCTCAACCACGCTCGAGGAGGAGGGCGTGGTGATCCCACCCACCCGCGCCGACCCGGAGACACTGAGCACGCTCGCCGCCCAGATGCGCTTCCCGCACCAGCGCCTCGCCGACCTGCGCGCCCAGGGCGCCGCCAACCGCGTCGGCGCCCAGCGGCTCGTCGAGCTCGCCGAACGCCACGGCGTCGAGCGCCTGCGCACAGGAATGGATGAGATCCTCGCCTACGCCGAGCGGCGCACCCGCGCGGCGCTGTCCGACCTCCCCGACGGCACCTACGCCGCCGAGGATCTGCTCGAAGACGACGCCAGTGGCGAGCCGCGCGACGTCACGCTGCGAGTCGAGGCGACGATCCGCGGCGACGGCCTCAGCCTCGACTTCACCGGCACCGATCAACAGGTCGGGGGCAACCTCAACTGCCCGCTCTCGGTGACCAAGTCGGCCGCCTTCTTCGCGGTGCGGGTGCTGACCGACCCCGACGCGCCCCCGTCGGCCGGCGCCTACCGCCCGATCGAGGTGATCGCGCCGCAGGGCTGCCTGCTCAACGCCCGCCCGCCGGCCGCGGTCGCCGCCGGCAACGTCGAGACGTCGAGCCGCGTGGCCGACCTGGTGATCGCCGCCCTCGCCGGGGCCCGGCCCGTGCCCGCCCAAGGGCAGGGGACGATGAACAACCTGACGCTCGCGGGCGAGGGGTTCACCTACTACGAGACGCTTGGCGGCGGCCAGGGCGCCTGCCCGGACGCCGACGGCCCCAGCGCGATCCACGTCGCGATGTCGAACACGCTCAACACCCCGGTCGAGGCGCTGGAGAGCGAATTCCCCCTGCGCGTGCGCGAGCTGTCCCTGCGTCGCCACAGCGGCGGGGCGGGAAACCATCGCGGCGGCGACGGTCTGGCGCGAGAGATCGAAGCGCTCGCCCCGATGCGCTACTCGCTGATCACCGAGCGACGGCGGCAACCGCCACACGGCCGCGACGGCGGTGCCGACGGTGCCCCAGGCCGCAATCTGCGCAACGGCGAAGAACTGCCCAGCAAGTCCGAGGGCGAGCTAGGCCCCGGCGACTCGATCCGAATCGAAACCCCGGGCGGCGGCGGCCACGGAAAACCCTGACCAGTCGCTTCTACAGAGAAGGGATAGACGTGACCTTCGTCACATATTTGGAGATAGAGGCGTACTGGTCTAGAATGCCGAACTCGGGCGGGCCTTCTCATCCTGGATGGGTTCGAGGTGCCCCCCTCCCGGTCGCATGTCCCAACCCACCTTCTAAAGGTTCGACTCTAAATGCCAATCGCTTTCAAGGAATGGGCCGTAACGGTCCGCGCACTCGCCGAGGGCGAGCAGCTTTTGACCCTCCGCAAGGGCGGTATTCGCGAGGAGAACAAGCACTTCGAGCTTGAGCACGAGCGCTTCTTCCTCTACCCCACCTTCGATCACCAGCAGAACAACCTGGTGCGCGAGTCCCACCACCCCGAGCTGGGTCGCGCGCTAGAGGAGGGCGTCTGGCCTGACGAGGAACCGCCCCCGGCGGCATTGATCCAGGACGGCGGCATCTCGCAGCCGGAACGGGTCCGCCTGCGCGCCTGGGCCGAGGTCACCGACCACATCACGGTCACCGACCCCCGCGCCGTCGATGGTCTCTCGCCTTACTACGTCTGGACTCCGGACTACGCCGAGAAGCGGCTCAACTGGAAGCGTCGTCACCCCCTTCACGTGCTGCTGCTGAGGGTCCATCGCATCCCGCGCCCGGTCACGGTCCGCGTCCGCGAGGAGTACCACGGCTGCCGCTCATGGGTCGAGGTCGACCGCGAACTTCCCTTCGAGGGAACGCCGGTAATGGCCGACGAGGAGTTCGACCGCGCTCGTGCGGAGATCCTCGGTGTTTGCGGTCACGCAGAGCCGGCTCTCGTCTAAGGCTGCCTGACCGGCGCATATCGGCGTCCTCGTTCGCTTGCGTGCAGAGCACGCCGCGCTCCCTGCGTCCTTGATCTGCTTGGTCAGACAGCCTTAGTAGGCTCGCGTTTTATGCCGTGGGTCGAGACGCAGTCGCTTAGTTTTACGGCCCGCCATGACAGCGGCGACGCTGCCTTCGCCGAGCGGACGCTGGACCGGATGGAGGAACTGCGGCTGCGGCTCGAGGACCGCTTCGAGCGGGTTCCGGGCGAGATCACTGTCGTCGTCCACACCAATCCCGCCTGGCTGGCGATGGCCCACCCCTTCCTGCCGGCGGCGCGCTGGTCGGCGGCCCCGGCCGGGCGCCGCTACCTGGCCGGCTGGGCGATGGCGACAGAGCTGCACGTGCTCAACGATCCCCACATGGAACGCCGCGCCGCGGGCGATGACTCGCGCGAGGCGCTGCGCGGCACCGCCGAGCGCCTCTACGCGCAGCTGGTGGTCGCCGCCAACAACGCCGAGCTGCCGCCTTCCTGGACCCCCCGCCGCTTCGCCCGCTACCTGCGCTGGGCCTGGCTGGTCGAAGGGGGCGCCCAGTACTTCTCGCGCCAGGTCGGCCTCTACCGGGCGGCGGTGATCCGCCGCCTGCGTGAGAGCTCCCGGCCCTCCTTTCCCCCGTCTCGCCGCGACGCGGTGATCCTCGGCGGCACGATCTTCGACCTGCTCGAGGGTGAGCGCGGGCCGGACGCCTGCGAGCGCCTCGCCCTCCACCTCCTCCCCGGCGGTGCCACGCCGACGCTGGAAGCCGCCTTCGAAGCCCGCATCGGCGAAATCGAGGCAGCCTGGCGCGACTACCTGCGCGAGATCAACCGGCCCAGCCTCGACTAGCTCTCGCCCGGCGTCCCCTTTAGGACTTCCCGGGCCTCGTCGACGACCCCCTCCGGAACGAGGATGTGGTGTGGGCCCGCAGCGAGAAAGTCGGGGTTGTCGAAGCCGGGCGCACGCTTGAGCATGCTCGGAATGCCGTGCTCGTTGAGCAGGCCCTGGATCATCTCGGCCTCCATCTGGTTTTGGCCGTAAGCAACCTTGACCAGCTTGCCGCCGCTACTCGACGATGAGCTCGGCATCGGCGATCTTCAGATCCTTGAGCCAGAAGCCCTTGACGTCGGGGGCGTCGGCGTCCTGCAGCGAAACGATCAGGTAGATCGCATCGGGCCAGTTGACCGCCTGGTTGACATCGGTCTGGGACGGATAGGCCGCGCTCTTGGTGTGCGAGTGGTAGATCGCCAGCATCTCTTTGCCGTCGTCTTCGATCGACTTCAAGGCGTTGTACTGGCCCTGCGGATCCATCTCGAAGCGCAGCGGGCTCGCCGCTGCGTTTGCGACCGGCACCACCACGGTCGCCTCGCCGTCGGCACCGCCGACCATCCCACAGCACTCATTGGGCAGGTCCTCGCGCGCGTGCGCGACCATCTCGTCGATCAGGGACTGGGCAATCCGCATCGTGCGGCGAGGCTAGCGGACGTGCGTAGCCGTTGCGGCCTGTCGGAAGGCTCGCCAGGCGGGCTTCGACCTGCCGCTCGGGTCGAATAGACCGGCGTACTCACAGAAGACGCAGTGGGGATCCGGCGCCGACATGTCTCGCCAGGCGTACCAGTCGACGCCGGCGATGTGCCAGCGCCCGCGAGCGCGGAGCAGCAGCCGGTAGGCGCGCCGCAGAAACGACCCCTGCCCGCTCAGCCCCCAATTGAACGCCGTCGGCAGCAGGCTGTCCGAGGCGACGCCGAGCTCGCTGATCAGCAGCGGCTTGCGTCCGTCGCCGGCGGCCGCCATTACCTGTCTCGCCTTGCGGACTTGGTAAGCCACGCCCCCCAGCGTCGGCGAGTACGGGTGCACGGCGGCAAGATCGAAGGTCCCGCGCACTCCCGGAACCCGATAGAGCTTGCGCAGGAACGTCCAAGGGAGCATGCCGCCCTCGACCGGAGCCAGCCCCGCGGCCACGACCTGCGCCTTTCCATCGACCGCGCGGACCGCCCGAGCCGAAGTTCGCAGCAAGCGCGCGTAGCCACTGGGCGAAGGCCGCGGCCGCCAGAAGAGCAGGAAGTTGGGCTCGTTCCAGATCTGCCACTGACGAATCGCCAGCGGCGCGGATCCACCGCCCCAGAGCGTCCCCTCAGTCCCATATCGCCGAACCAGCACGCGGAGAAAGTGCGCCCAAGCCGACCGCGCCGTGGCGCTGAGCGGCGGTCGCGCGGGATCGGCCGCGAGCCAGCCGGGCGTCCCATACACGAAGGGGAGCACGCGCACTCCGGATCCGGCAGCCGCAGTGACAATCGCGTCAAGGCTCGCGAAATTGAGCTCACCCCGCCGCGGCTCGACCTGGGGCCAGTAGATCGGAATCCGCAGCGTCCCGACCACGCCCTGCATGCGCTTGAAGTCCGCCGCCGCCAGTGACCCCTGCGGAACGACGCCGAAGAAGCCGCGCGGCGCAGTCGCCCGAGCCCCCGCGGATGCGGGGCTCGTAAGCGACAGCGTCAGGCCGGCAGCGAGGAGGGCCGCCAGGGCGATTCGGCGCACGGCGGCCCTCCTCCCTACTGGCTCAGGTGATTGTTGCCCGCGCCCCCGAGCAGGACATCGCGCCCCTTGCCGCCGATCAGGCGATCATCACCGCGGCCACCGCAGATCAGGTCGTTGCCGCCACGGCCCAGCACCCGATCGTTGCCGGCAAGCGCCGCGATTACATCGCGGTGGGGCGTGCCGACCAGCTTCTCGCCGTGGCGGGTGCCGACGATCGTGGCCCGGTGCCCTTGGCAGCGCGAACCGCTGGTGCCGCCGATGAAGCGAATCAGCAATGTGGTCGGCGATTCGCAGGTGCGGATGCACTGCCCGCCCGCGGTCAGCGCGACGAGGCTGCGCCCTCCCTGCAGGCCGATGGCCACGGCGCGGTTCGCCGCCAGCGAGGCGAGGCGAATCATCGAGCCTCCGGAGAAGGTGGGATCGCGCCGCCCGCTCGAGAGCAGTCGCAGCAGGGCGAACCGGCGCGGACCGAAACCTGGCCCCCGAACGGTTCCCGCCGGTGCGCTGCCGGCGATCAACAGCCTGCCGGCCCGATCGACCTTAGCGCCGCTCACGTCGAGGAAGCTGTGCCTCAGATAGGCGATTCCACGGTGGCTGAATTTGGGATCGAGGCTTCCATCGGCTCGCAACTTCATGACGAAGGCATCGCCCTTGTCATTGCGGCCCGAGCCGACCACGTAGATGCCGCCTTTCGGCAAGACAATCAGGGCACCGACGCCGGCCCGATCGGTGACGTCGTCGATGAAGCTCTCTCCCTGGCGACCGAAGTCATTGTCGAAGACGCCATTTTCATCGATTCGTGCCAGATGCACGGCTCGACCGTCGGGGCCACAGCAGCGGGGCCCAGCGATCACGGTCTTGTTGCCGCTCAGCGCCATGCCACCCAGGCCGGAGCCGAGGCTGGTGATCAGCGGGTTGCCCTCGCGAAAGCTCGGGTCCGGATTCCCCTCCGCGGTATAGCGGGCGATCAGCACGGCGTCCCCGCCGTAACCCGACTGGGGCTCGGCGCCGACGACGATGCGGCCGTCGGCCTGTATAGCGAGGCGGACGCGGTCCACCGGCGCACTCAGGTGAACTTTGGCCACGCCGGCTTTACCGAAGCTGGCGTCGGGGCTCCCGTCTGTATTGAGCCTGGCGAGGACGAGGTCGCCTTCGTCGGTCGAGCCGACGACGATCTTGCCGTCCGGGGCCACCGCCAGCGATCCGTTGCGGCTGGGGTGAAACCCATCGGCCGAGCCGAAGACGCCGCGCACGCCGGCAAGCCCGAACGAGCTGTCGAGCAAGCCGCCCGGCGTGAAGCGGCTGACCAGCAGTTCGCCGGCGCAGGGGGAGACCGAGCAGCGCTGCGCCGAGCGCAGGACGTAGATCTCGCCGCTCGGAGCCACCGCCATGTCAAGCGGAGAGACGTAGAGGCCCTGATCGCTCTGGACCCGAGCCACGCCTTCCTGCCCGAAGGTGCGATCGACGTCCGCCGGCGCGGCGCCGGCGACGCTCACCGCACTCGCGAAGAGACAACTGCACAACAAGAACATCCGGACGATCCGTGACGGCGTCAAGAACATCTCCCCCTAGCTCCAGCTCGATTGACCAAACGTGTTGGCCGATCAAACACAGCGAGCTAGGCGAGTTGCGGTCCAGCTAGTGAAAGAGCGCTACCACCAAACGGTGGAGTCGAGGTTTTCGATCTCCTCGATCGGCTTGGTGTAGACGCCGGAAGAGAGGTACTTCCAGCCGTCGTCGGGGATCAGGAAGACGACGTTGCCGCCATCGAGCTCACCCGCGATGCGGGCGGCGATCGCGGCGATCGCGCCGGAGGAGACGCCGGCGAAGACGCCCTCCTCGTCGAGCAGGCGCTTGGTCCAGACGATCGCGTCGCGATTGGAGACCATGATCTTTCGATCGAGCAAATTGATGTCGATGATCGGCGGGATGAAGCCGTCGTCGAGCGAGCGCAGTCCGTCGACCATCTCGCCCTGCATCGGCTCAGCGGCGACGATGAGCGTCTCGGGGTTTTCCTCCTTGAGGCGGCGGCCGTTGCCCATCAGGGTGCCGCCGGTGCCGAGGCCACCGACGAAGGCGGTCACCTCGTCCAGCTCTTCGAGGATCTCCAGCGCCGTGCCGTTGTAGTGGGCGAGCGGGTTGGCCTCGTTGCCGTACTGGTAGGGCATGTAGTACTGCGGGTCCTTGGCCATCTCGAGCGCCACCTCGACCGCGCCGTTGGAGCCTTTGGGCCCCTCCGAGTAGACGATCTCGGCCCCGTACATCTCGAGCAGCTGGGTGCGCTCTTTGGTCACGTTGTCGGGCATCACGACCTTGAGCGGATAGCCCTTGCGGCGGCAGATCATCGCCAGCGCGATCCCGGTGTTGCCGGAGGTCGGCTCGAGGATGGTCTGCCCGGGCTGGATCAGCCCCTCGGCCTCGGCCGCCTCGATCATCGACTTGGCGACGCGGTCCTTGACCGAGCCGGTCGGGTTGTGGCCCTCGAGCTTGGCGTAGATGCGGACGTCGGGATTGGGAGACAGGCGCGGCAGCTCGACCAGCGGCGTATTGCCGATCGACTCGACGATGTTGCCGAAGCGTCCCCCGCAGGGGCGGTTAAGTAGGTCGTCGTGAGCCATGATCGCCGTCCCTTACTTCAAAAAGTATAGCTAGGGATTGGCCTAGCGACGAGGCATTACGAAGAGAACTTCAACCGCCGGCCATCGCCGGCAGGATGACCACGGTGTCGCTGTCCTTGACCGCGGTCTCGAGGCCGTCGAGCACGCGCACGTCCTCGTCATTGAGGTAGACGTTGACGTAGCGGTTGAGATCGCCGTCCTCGCCGAAGAGCTGCTCGGCGGTCGCGGGGTGCTCGGCGGTGAGGGCGCGCAGGACCTCGCCGACGTCGGAGCCGGTGGCCTCGACTTCGGGCGCGCCACCGGTGTGGGGACGCAGCACTGGAGGTATGCGAACGGTCGCCATGAAGGCGGTGATCCTAGCCTAGGAGGCCAGCGTCTGGCGGTCGCCGCCGGCGCCGGCGCAGAAGGCGTCGTAATCGGGGAACTTCCCCATCTCCGACTCCGGGATCTCCTCGGCCTGCTCACCGCAGATCGGGCAGTCGGGGTCGCGGCGGACCTTCAACTCGGTGAAGCGGGTCCCCAGCGCGTCGTAGAGCAAGAGGCGCCCGATCAGCGGTTCGCCTTTGCCGAGGATCAGCTTGATCACCTCGTTGGCCTGCAGGGTGCCCATCGTCCCTGCCATGACCCCGAGCACCCCGTTGGCCGAGCAACTTGGTGCCAGCTCCGCCGGCGGCGGGGTCGGATAGAGGCAGCGGTAGCAGGGGCCCTCGTAAGGGGCGAAGGTCGAAATCTGGCCGTCAAAGCCGAGGATCGAGGCGGAGACGACCGGCTTGCGCAGCCGCACCGAGGCGTCGTTCAGCAGGTACCGGGTGGGGAAGTTGTCGGCGCCGTCGACGATGATGTCGTAGTCCTTGATCACATCGAGGATGTTGCTCGCGTCGAGCCGGCCGTTGTGCTCGACGACGTTGACGTCGGGGTTCAACCCTTCGATGAAGATGCGGGCCGACGCGGTCTTCGCCATCCCGATCCGTTCGGTGTTGTGGATCACCTGGCGCTGCAGGTTGGAGGCGTCGACCACGTCGTCGTCGACGAGCCCGATCGTGCCGATCCCGGCCGCGGCGAGGTAGAGCGCGGTGGGCGCGCCGAGCCCGCCGGCGCCGAGCAGCAGCACTTTGGCGTTCAGCATCTTCAACTGGCCGTCGACGCCGACCTCGGGCAGCAGGGTGTGGCGCGAGTAGCGGTCGCGTTGCTCGGGAGTCATCCCGGACACGGCGACCACCGGCAACCCCTGCTCCTGCCAGGCGAGGATCCCGCCCGCCATCGAGGCGACGTCGGTGTAGCCGAGCGCTTCCATCTGTTCGGCGGCCTTGAAGGAGCGATTGCCGCTGCGGCAGTAGATGATCGTACGGGCCGATTTGTCGGGCGCGGCGGTGGCGATCTCGTCGCCGAGCAGCCCCGGCGGCACCAGCTTGCCGTTCTCGAGATGGGCCTCCTCGTACTCGTGCGGCTCACGCGTGTCGATCAGGACGACGTCGCCGCCTTCGATCTCCTGCGCAGCCTCAAAGGCCTCGATCTCCTCGACCTGCTTGCGCTCAATATCCGCACCGCTAGTGGCCATCGCCAAATCTCCTAAATCCCGATCAGCTTTACTTCAAAAAGTATAGCGAGGCCCCACTTAGCCGAGGCTGGGGCGCATCTGACGCAACCTTTTGACCCGCTCCTCGATCGGGGGGTGGGTCGAGAAGAGGCCGGCGATGCCCTTGCTGGAGAAGGGCTTGACGATGTAGAGCGGCTCGGCTGCCTGGTTGACCTTCATCGGCATGTCCGTGGCTCCCTGCTCGAGGCGCAAAAGGGCACTGGCGAGGGACTCCGGGTTGCCGCAGATTTCCGCCCCGCCGGCGTCGGCCGCGTACTCGCGCTGGCGCGAGATCGCCAGCTGGATGATCGTCGCCGAGATCGGCGCCAGCAGGACCAGGGCGAACGAGGCCGCGAGGCCGATCGGCGAGTTGTCGTCGTCGCCGAACCAGAGCAGCATGTAGGCGAGGTAGGTGATCGCGGCGCCAATCGCCGAGGCGACCGACTGGATCAGGATGTCGTGGTTGCGAATGTGGGTGAGCTCGTGGGCGAGGACACCGCGCAACTCGTCCTCGGATAGGAGCTTGGTGATCCCGCGGGTGACGGCGACGGCCGAGTGCTTAGGGTTGCGGCCCGTCGCGAAGGCGTTGGGCTGATCCTGGGGGATCATGTAGAGGCGCGGCATCGGCAGGTCGGCGCGAGTCGTCAGTTCGCGAACGATCTCGTAGAGCCGCGGCGCTTCCGATTCGTCGATCGGCTTGGCGCGGCTCATCGCCAGCGCCATCTTGTCGCTAAAGAAGTAAGAGCCGAGGTTGATCAGCAGGGCGAAGCCAAGGAAGAGCGCCGCCGTGCTGGGGCCGCCGATCAGGGCGCCGATAACGACCAGAAGGCCGGAGAGACCGGCCAGCAGGATCGTCGTGCGCAGCGTGGCGCCCCAGGTGGACTGCTTGGTGGTCTTCATGAAGTCGTTGCTCCTCGGTTCGCGGGACTCGTAGTCGCATCATTGTCCCCACCGGGCGGACCGATGGCTATAGGTGACAACCCCCGTCGGCGGGGGTGGAACCACCTAGGCTTGCCCGATGCGACCGGAGAGCCCACGGTGACGATCGCAGTGATCGTCGTGCTCGCGGCGGCAGTGGCCGGCCTCGCCACGGGCCTGCTGATCATGCGGCGCCGCCGCGCCCCGCTGGAGCGGCTGATCGAAGACATGGAGAAGGTCGATCTGAGCCGGCCGGGACCGCTGCTGCCGCGCTCGATCGACGGTGTCGGCGAGACCGAGGAGGTCGAGCGGATCGAGCTCGCCTTCCTGCGGATGATGCGACGCCTGGAAGCGGAGCGGCGCCGGGCGGGAAGCGCCGCGCTGCAGGCGCAGGAGGAGGAGCGGGCACGGGTCGCCCGCGACCTTCACGACGAGGTCAATCAGTCGCTGACCGGCCTGCTGTTGCGGCTCGAGGCGGCCCGCGAGGCTGCCCCGCCGGAGCTGGAGGCCGAACTGGCGGAGACCAAGGCACTCGCCAACCAGGCGATGCGGGAGCTGCTCTCGCTGGCACGACAGCTCCGCCCTACCGCGCTCGACGACCTCGGCCTGAAAGCGGCGATCGCGGGGCAGGTCGAGCAGCTCGCCCGTGGAGAGATCGAAGCCGAGTTCAGCGTCGAGGGAGACTTCTCCAACCTCGACGACGACGCCCAGCTGGTCGTCTACCGGGTCGCCCAGGAGGCACTTTCCAACGCCGCCCGCCACAGCGGTGCCCGGCGGGTCGCCGTGACGCTGAGGCGCGACGGGATCGACGGCGGCGTCGAGCTGGAAGTCAGCGACGACGGTCGCGGCTTCGCCTTCGACGAGTCCGAGGGCGGGCTCGGCATCGGCGGGATGCGCGAGCGCGCCCTGTTGATCGGCGGCGAGCTGACGATCGAGTCGCGCCCAGGGCACGGCACCACCGTCCGGCTCGCTGTCCCGGCCCAGCGCGATTAGCGCGGCCAGTCGCCCGACAGCGTCGCGACCAGCGTGTCCGCCACCTGACTCGGTTCGTCGTCGATCTGCTGTTCGGAGAGCCGGATCACCTCGTACCCACGGCGCCTCAGGTCAAGATCCCGGCGATGGTCTTCCTGAAAGGCAATCTTCCCTCGGTGGTAGAGATAGCTGTCGGTTTCGACCACCAGCCGCTTGTCGGCCCATAGGAAGTCGACGAGATACGGACCAATCGGAACGTTGACCTCGGGCCGTGGCAGCCGACAGCGGCGACACAGGCCCAGGAAGTCGCGCTCCAGGTCGCTCCGGGTCCGATCGCCACCCTCGTCGCCGATTGGCAGACCGATGACACCAGCCTGGCGGATGGCCTTCCGCAGGTCGCGGGCGGGCACGGAACCGGGCCATCCCGCGGCGAGCGCCCTGCTCAGGTCCGCAATCGTCCGCGCGGGTGTCGTGACCGGGATCCCGCGACAAAGGGTTATGTCGGCGGGCGTGAGTGAGCGTGATCGATGCACGCGAATGCCGGGGCGCCTGGCCCTGCCGCTCATACCAGCGACGATCACGTCGCAGGGAGCCTGCGCCAGAGGCAGCAGGCCCCAGAGCCACGCCGCGCTCCGATGGCTGACAGCCGCGCCCCAATGCCCGAGAACGGACCCGCCACCACGCGTCCCTCGTCCCAAAGTCAGTACCGCTGCCAGCGACCGGCCCTCAGGCGGGGGCGCAGCGTGCCCCACGGAATAGACGCCGCGATGCAGGCGATGAAGACGCCCCGTCGCCACGCGCACCCTGATCCGATCTTCACTGACCCCGAGGCGCCGCAGTTGGTCGACCGAAACCACCCCGTACTGGCGAGCGGCGAGTTCTGCAACCCGGAGGTCGGGTGTGGCGACTTTCCTGTCCATGCCACGGGTAAGTCGCCACACCCCCGGTCTCTCCCCCACCGCGACTGGGAAACTGAGGCATATGCGTGTTCTGATCGCAGACGACCACGGCATCGTTCGCTCCGGGATTCGGCTGCTGCTCGAGCGCCAGGCCGACATCGAGGTGGTTGCGGAGGCCGCCGACGGCGCCGAGGCTCGTGACCTTGCCGTGCGCGAGCGGCCGGACCTGGCGATTCTGGACGTCAAGATGCCGAAGCTGACCGGTCTGCAGGCGACCCGCGAGATCAAGCAACAGGCGCCGGAGGTCTCGGTCCTGATCCTCTCGATGCACGACGACGAGCGCTACCTGTTCGAGGCGCTGAAGGCGGGAGCTTCTGGCTACGTGCTGAAGGCGCAGGCCGATACCGACCTGCTGGCGGCTATCCGGGCGGTCGAGCGCGGCGAGCCGTTCCTCACGCCCGAGGCGCAGCGAACGCTGATCAAGGACGTGCTCGAGCGCGGCTCCAGCGGCGAAGAGGAGCTGACCCCGCGCGAGGAGGAGATCGTCAAGCTGGTCGCGGAGGCACACACGACGAAGCAGATCGCCGAGGTCCTCCACCTGTCTGAGAAGACGGTCGAGAACCACCGCGCCAACGCGATGCGCAAGCTCGGCATGCGCGATCGGGTTGAGCTGGTCCGCTACGCGATCCGCCGCGGCCTGATCGAGCCCTGAAGCCGGCGCGATCGGTTTGATTGACTGAGGACCAGTCGATGGAGACCGCCGCGGACTTTCAACAGAAGCGCTGGCTGGCGCTGATCCTGCTCTGCTCGGCGCAGTTCGTCGTCGTCCTCGACGCCTCGATCGTCAACGTGGCGCTGCCTACCATCGGCAAAGCGCTCGACTTCTCCCAGGAGAACCTGCCCTGGGTGGTTAACGCCTATGTATTGACCTTTGGCGGCTTCCTGCTGCTCGGCGGCCGCACCGCCGACCTGCTCGGCCGCCGCCGGGTGTTCATGGCCGGCCTGCTGCTGGTCGCGGTCGCCTCCCTCGCCGCCGGTTTCTCCGCCACCGAGGGACAGCTGATCGTCGCCCGCGCCGCTCAGGGTCTCGGCGCCGCGATCATCTCCCCCGCCGCGCTCTCGATCGTCACCACGACCTTTAGAGACGGCTCGGAGCGAAATAAGGCGCTCGGCGTCTGGGGCGCGGTTGCGGGCTCAGGAGGTGCCGCCGGCGTCCTGCTCGGCGGCATCCTCACCGACGGCCTCGGCTGGGAGTGGGTGCTCTGGGTCAACGTCCCGGTCAGCCTGATCGCCTTCGCGCTCTCGCCGCGGCTGCTCGCCGAAACGCGGGCCGAGTCTGAGACGCGTGCCTTCGATGTCGCCGGCGCGGTCACCGTCACCGCCGCGCTCTCGATCCTGGTCTATGCGCTCGTCGACGCCAACAACGTCGGCTGGGGATCGACCCGGACGATCGGCCTGATCGCGCTCTCGGCCCTACTGCTCGCCGCCTTCGTCGCGATCGAGCTGCGCGCGACCAAACCGCTGGTGCCGTTCTCGATCTTCCGGATAAGGACGCTGACGGGTGCAAACGTGGTCGGCCTGCTGGTCGGCGCCTCGCTCTTCTCGATGTTCTTCTTCATCTCCCTATATATGCAGCAGGTGCTCGGCTACAGCGCGATCCACGCCGGGCTCTCCTACCTACCGCTGGCCCTGGTAATCATGGCCTCGGCCGGTATCGCTTCGCAGCTCGTGACCAAGCTGGGCTACAAGCCGGTGCTCGCCGTGGGCCTGCTCTTCATCGTCATCGGCCTCGCCTGGTTTAGTCGGGTCTCGGTCGGCGGCAGCTTCCTCGCCGACATCCTCGGCCCCTCGCTTTTCGCGGCAGCCGGCCTTGGCTTCGCTTTCGTGACGACGACGATCGCGGCTGTCTCGGGCGTCGAGGAGAACGAGGCCGGGCTCGCCAGCGGGCTGATCAACACTTCGCAGCAGATCGGCGGCGCCCTCGGGCTCGCCGTGCTCTCCGCCGTGGCGATCTCCGCCACGAGCGACGCGGCGACCTCCGGCTCAAACCACACCAGCGCCCTGACCGAGGGATTCCAGGCGGCCTTCCTCGGCGGCTCGCTGATCGCCCTGCTCGGCTTCGTGCTGACCCTCGTCCTGATCCGCGGCAGCGACAGCCGCGCGCACGTCGAACTCGGCGACCAGGCCGCGACCGAATCCGCATAACCGACTGCTTCAGTAGGATTTAGGCCAATGTTGTTCTCGACCAAAGCCGAGTACGGGGTCCGCCTCATGGTCGAGCTGGGCCGCCAGCCCGGCTCGCTGCCGATCTCGCTCAGCGCCGTCGCCGAGGCGGAGCGGTTGCCGCTCTCCTACCTCGAGCATCTGGTGGCGAAGCTGCGCAAGGCGGGCCTGGTCACCTCCACCCGCGGCGCCCACGGCGGCTACCGCCTGGCCAAACCGGCGGAGGAGATCACGATGGACGCGGTCGTCGAGGCGCTGGAAGGGCAGATCGCCCCGATGGAGTGCTTCCACGACGCGCCCGACGGCAAAGTGCTCTGTTCGCACGAGGACGACGGCGACCACGCCTGCGCGACGAAGCTGCTCTGGACGCGCGTGCAGGGTGGCGTGACCAAAGCGCTCTCGGGCACGACACTCGCCGAGCTGGTGGAGTTCGGCGGCTCCGAGCCCCGGGCAGAGCGATCGCCGGTCGGCACCGCCGCCTGACGCGAAGACCTTCCAAACACAGAAACAGGAGTGAAATTGGCTGAGCTGGAGATACGCAACCTGCACGTGAGCATCGAGGACAAGGAAATCCTCCGCGGCCTCGATCTCGATGTGGAGAAGGGCAAGGTCCACGCGCTGATGGGCCCGAACGGCTCGGGCAAGTCGACCCTGGCCAACGTGATCATGGGGCACCCGGCGTACGAGATAACCGAGGGCTCGATCGTCTTCAAGGGCGAGGACATCACCGAGGCCGACCCCGACGTGCGCTCCAAGGCCGGCCTCTTCATGGCCTTCCAGTACCCGGTCTCGATCCCCGGCGTCTCGGTCAGCAAGTACCTGCGAATGGTGATCAACGCCCACCGCGAGGCGCGCGGCGAGGACCAGATCAAGATCAAAGACTTCGCCAAGGTCGCCCAGGAGGCGATGGCGCTGGCCAACATCCCCAAAGACTTCTCCAGCCGCTACCTCAACGAAGGCTTCTCGGGTGGCGAGAAGAAGCGGATGGAGCTGCTGCAGCTAGCGCTGCTGCGGCCGGAGATCGCGGTGCTCGACGAGACCGACTCCGGCCTCGACATCGACGCGCTGCGCACAGTTGCCGAGGGCGTCAACCAGTTCGCCGGGCCGGACATGGGCGTGCTGATCATCACCCATTACCAGCGCATCCTGCACATGGTCAAGCCCGACTTCGTCCACGTCATGTTCGAGGGCCGGATCGTCAAGGAAGGCGGACCGGAGCTGGTCGGCGTGCTTGAGGAAAAGGGCTACGGCTGGATCCGCGAGGAGGTCGAGGCAGGCGCCACCGCCTGACCTCGGGAGCATGGAGCCGACGACTACAAAGAGCTCCTCTCCCCCCTCGGCGTTCCCGATCGAGAAGGTCCGCGCCGCCTTTCCCGCTCTGGAGCGGGAGGTCCACGGGAAGCCGGTCGCCTACCTCGACAGCGGTGCCAGCTCGCAGCGAGTGCTGGCCTCGATCCAGGCGGTCGACCGCTACGAGCGCACCAGTCACTCCAACGTCCACCGCGGCTCGCACACGCTCTCGGCCGAGGCGACGGCTGCCTACGAGGGGGCGCGGGCGACGGTCGCCGACCACCTCGGCGCCGCCGACCGGCGCGAGGTCGTCTTCGTCCGCAACGCGACCGAGGCGATCAACCTGGTCTCGCGGACCTGGGGCGGCGCCAACATCGGCAAGGGCGACCGCATCGTCCTCACCGAGATGGAGCACCACTCGAACATCGTCCCCTGGCAGCAGCTGGCCGAATGGGTCGGGGCGGAGATCGACTGGGCGCCGATCACCGACGAGGGGCTGCTCGACATGGACGCCTTCGCGGCGCTGCTGGAGCGAGGCCCGAAGCTCGTCGCCGTCACCCACGTCTCCAACGTGCTCGGCACCGAGAACCCGCTGACTGAGATCTCGCGCCTGGCGCACGAGGCCGGCGCGCTGGTCCTGGTCGACGGAGCGCAGGGCGCCCCGAAGATGGCCGTCGACGTCGCCGAGCTGGGTGCCGACTTCTACGCCCTGACCGGCCACAAGCTCTACGCGCCGACCGGGATCGGCGCCCTCTGGACCAGGCTCGATCTGCTGCGCGCGATGCCGCCCTTCCTCGGCGGTGGCTCAATGATCCGCAAGGTTGGTCGCGAGGGCACGACCTACGCCGACCCGCCCGCCCGCTTCGAGGCCGGGACACCGGCGATCGCCCAAGCGATCGGCATGGCCTCGGCGCTGCGCTGGCTCGACGGGCTGGGAATGGACACTGTGCTCGAGCACGAGCGCCAGATCACCGACTACGCCCTGGAGCGGCTGCCCGAGGTCCCCGGCCTGCGCATCTTCGGCCCGCCCCGCGGCGCCGAGCGAATCGGCCCGGTCTCCTTCGAGCTCGAGGGCGTCCACGCCCACGACGTCTCCGAGATCCTCGACCGCCACGGCGTCGCGGTCCGCGCCGGCCACCACTGCGCCCAGATCCTCATGGACCGCCTCGGCGTCTCCGCCACGGCCCGCGCCAGCTTCGGCGTCTACACAACTACGGAGGAGATCGACCGCCTGGTCGAGGGCCTCCACGACGCCCGCAAGGTCTTCGGGCTCTAGTAGCGGTAGGGGCCCGGCGAACCTGCCGGAGGCGTGCCGGGCGAGGGCGATGGGCCCCAGCTGACGCGGCCGTCGTCGCCGCTGATCGGGATCGACGGGCCGCCCATCGCCGGGGTGTCGAGCGTGGTGTCGGCAATCGCCTTGACCCGCGAGAGCACCTCGCGGACTTCGCTCTTCTTGCCCTGGTAGCCCCAGGTATGGAGGTCGGCGGTGAGGCCCGTGGCCTTGATCCCAGCCGCATCGGCGAGGTAGAGCGCGCGGGGCATGTGGAAGCCCTGAGTGACGACGACCGCGTCGTGGACGCCGAAGATGCCGCGTGCCCTGACCATCGTCGCCCAGGTGTCGAAGCCGGCGTGGTCCTCGAAGATGACCCGCGGCGGCACGCCTTCCTTAACCAGCGCCTTGCGCATCGTGTCCGGCTCGTCGTAGGCCCAGGTGTGGTGATCGCCCGACACGAGGATCCGCTTCACCTTGCCGGCACGCCACAGCGCCGAGGCCTGACGAACGCGGTCGCCGAGCATCGCGCTCATCTTGCCGTTCGGCTGGACCAGGGCGCCGGGCACGATCGCCACCTCCGCGGGCGGCACGTCGGCGACATCGCCGGTTGCCTCCCCCGAGGTGCTGAGCAGTATGTATGCGTTGGCGAATACGACCAGGGCAGTCAGCCCAACCCCGCCGGCTATCGCCGCCTTGGAGAGCCGCGGCCAGCGCCGAACCGGGTATGTCAACCTGCGCAGAAGTCCCCGCATTGGCGCCAAGGTAGCAGCCATTGACTCACTTTTTGGCGCACCAAAGGGCTAGTGCAGGCGTCCGCGCACCTGGGCGTAGCTGTGTCGGCAGGCCGGGCAGCGCTCGAGGTGGGCCCCCACCTGGCGACCCACTCGCTCGGAGACCTGGCCGTGGAGATAGAGAGGCAGGACCCGCCCAACCTCCTCGCATAGGCGGCCGTCCTCTATCCCCTCCAAAGTAGCGCGGGTCCGCTTTCTGGCACGTTCGATCACCTTGCGGTAGGAACGGTGGGTGAGTCCCGGCACAAGTTGTCGGATCTCTTCGGGGCTGAAGCCCTGGGAGCAAAGGAGGAGAACCTGGCGTTCACGTCTGCCCAGCGAGCGCACCGCCTCGCGATACTTCGCGATCGCCTCGTGGTCCTCGGCCACTTCGTCGGCTCCAGCGTCACCAAGGGAGTCAGCCACGTCCAGCTCCACCCGCCCAAGCACCTTTTCGTGCCTGTGCTCGTCGATCAAGAGCCTCCGACAGGACTTCTTCATCAGGTTGACCATCTGCGGAGGCTCGAAGTGTCGGGCGATCGGATCGACGCTGTCCATGACCTTCAGGTTGACCGCAGAGAAGAGTTCCTCCGCTTCCTCCTCGCTGCACCCGACCCCGCGGAGATCATGCACGCATCCGGCCCGGGCTGACGAATAGACGTCGTCGTAGAACTTCGCGGCCCCGGCGCTGAGCCTCTGGCCGGTGGTGGACATACGACCTCCTCCCATTCGCAGCGGTCGCCCCATCTTAGGACGATGCATTGCGACGGGCAACCGCTTCGCTAGCCTCGGAGAGGTGGACGAGCTCTATCGCGACCAGATCCTCGAGCACTACAAGCGGCCGCATAACTTCGGCCGGGTCGACCAGCCCGACCTCGAGTTCGAGGACACCAACCCGTTCTGCGGCGACGAGCAGCATGTGACGATCCGGCTCGACGAGGAGGGCAAGGTCGCTGAGATCGCCTTCGACGGCAAAGGCTGCGCGATCTCCACGGCGGCTACCTCGCTGCTGACCGACGAGCTGGCCGGGAAAACCCGCGAGGAGCTGCTGCACCTGCCCAAGGAGTTCGTGCTCGACCTGCTCGGGATCGATATTTCGGCGACGCGGATGAAGTGCGCGATGCTCGGCCTCAAGGTCGTCAAGAGCGCCAGCCTCGGCGAGCCGGCCGAATGGGAGGACGAGGGCGAAACAGGCGACCCGAGCGAGGCAGCCGCGATCTGACTCAGCCGTTCCGGTGCGCCTTTTCCCCCTTATGGGTGGAAAAGGCGCACCGGAAGGCGTTTAGGCGCTTGCCGGCGGCGCGTTCTCGCTAAGGGCGATGACCGCGAAGGCGGCGCCGTGCGGGTCGGTGAGGATCGCGAAGCGACCAACCGGGAGGTCGATCGGCCCCATCATCAAGCCACCGCCCAGCTCCGTCGCCTGGGCCACGGTCGCATCGGTGTTCTCGACCGCGAAGTAGGCCAGCCAGTGAGCGGGGATCTCGTCGGGCACGCCGCGCTCGCTCATGTCGAGGATGCCGCCGACCGGGTTGCCGTTGAGGGTGATCGTCGTGTAGGTCTCCGTCTCCCCCATCTTCACCTCGTCGAAGCCCCAGCCGAAGACGGCACCGTAGAAGGTCTTGGCGGCCGCCAGGTCGCGGGTGTTGAGTTCGTTCCAGGCGAGAGCGCCGGGCTCGTTGACCAGGCCGGCACCGGGGAACGTGCCTGGCTGCCAGATGCCGAAGACGGCGCCGGTGGGATCGGCGAAGACCGCCATCCGGCCCAGCTCCATCACATCCATCGGCTCAGCGAGAACGCTGCCCCCCGCCTCCTTGACCGCGGCCGCGGTGGCATCGGCGTCGGCAACCGAGACGTAGCTGCTCCAGGCAGGCGGCTGGCCCTCCTGCATCAGCGGCATCATCCCGGCGACGTCCGCCCCGTTCTTCGTCGCCCGACGGTAACCGCCGGTCTGCTCGACGTTTTCCGAGGCCGGCACCTCCCAGCCAAGCAGGGCTTTGTAGAACTCGACAGACGCGTCGAGGTCGGGTGAGCCCAGGTCGACCCAGCACGGGATTCCAGGCGCGTAGCTCGTTCTCTCGCTCATGCTGCCCTCCAATTCGTCGAAGATCGTTCGCCGATCCTTTCATCCGAGCCTGAATACGGGTCAAAGGCTTGTTACGGTGCCGAGGCCGGACCGGCCCTATCGCTAAAATCCGACCGTAGAAGTAGGATTAAGTCTCAACCCGCACTAACCAACCCGCGGGAGCGTCCATTCCCTTGCCAGATACCGCTGGAACATCCATCTCCGTCTGCCCTGTTGCCGAGCTTCCGCCCGGGGCTATGCGCCTGGTCGAGCACGACGGGATCAAGATCGGCGTTTTCAACTGCGAGGGCACGCTCTACGCGATCGAGGATCGCTGCTCGCACGACGATGGACCGCTTGCCGAGGGCGAGTTCGACCAGGCCACCTGCACGGTCGAGTGCCCCCGACACGGCTCCCTCTTTGACCTGACCACCGGCAGGCCGAAGACGCTCCCAGCTTTCGCCCCGGTGCAGACGTTCACGGCGGCCGTCGTGGACGACACCATCACCCTGGAGGTCGAGTAGACCATGGCCACACCCGAGGTCGTCGCAGAGAAAAGAGAGCTCGCCGGCATCAACGCCGACTACAAGGAGAAGTTCGGCTTCCACGATTCGGAGACCGGCTACGCCTACAAGGCTCCGAAGGGACTCTCGCGCGAGGTGGTCGAATCGATTTCCGACTACAAGAACGAGCCGCAGTGGATGCGCGACTTCCGCCTCAAGGCGCTCGAACACTTCTACTCGCGCCCGACCCCGAAATGGGGCGGCGACCTCGACCAGATCGACTTCGACGACATCCACTACTTCGTCCGCGCGTCGGAGAAAAACAGCCGCGACTGGAGCGAGGTCCCGGAGGACATCAAGAACACCTTCGACCGGCTCGGCATCCCCGAGGCGGAGCGCAAATTCCTCTCCGGGGTCGGCGCCCAGTACGAGTCCGAGGTCGTCTACCACCAGGTCAACGAGAAGCTCGAGGCCCAGGGCGTGATCTTCACCGACATGGACACGGCGCTGCGCGAGCACGAGGACCTGGTTCGCGAGTACTGGGCGACGATCATCCCGGCCAACGACAACAAGCTGGCGGCGCTTAACTCGGCGGTCTGGTCGGGCGGCTCCTTCGTCTACGTGCCGGCCGGGGTCAAAGTCGAGATGCCGCTGCAGGCCTACTTCCGGATCAACACCGAGAACATGGGCCAGTTCGAGCGCACCCTGATCATCTGCGAGGAGGGCGCCGACGTCCACTACATCGAGGGTTGCACTGCGCCGGTCTACTCCAGCGACTCGCTGCACTCCGCCGTGGTCGAGATCTGCGCCAAGCCGAGCTCACGCGTCCGCTACACGACCGTGCAGAACTGGTCGCAGAACGTCTTCAACCTCGTCACCAAGCGCGCCGTTGCCCACGAGAAGGCGACGATGGAGTGGGTCGACTGCAACCTCGGCTCGAAGCTGACGATGAAGTACCCGTCGATCTACCTGATGGGCCCCGAAGCCCACGGCGAGATCCTCTCGATCGCCTTCGCCGGTGACGGTCAGCACCAGGACGCCGGCGGCAAGATCATCCACGCGGCGCCGCGCACCTCGTCCTCGATCTTCTCCAAGTCGATCTCCAAGGACGGCGGCCGGGCGACCTACCGCGGCCTGCTCGAAATCGCCGACGGCGCGACCGAGTCGCGCTCCAAGGTCGTCTGCGACGCGCTGCTGCTCGACGAGGACTCGCGCTCGGACACCTACCCGACGATCCGCATCGACGAGAACGACGCCGATGTCGGCCACGAGGCGACCGTCTCCAAGATCGGCGACGAGCAGCTCTTCTACCTGCAGAGCCGCGGCCTCGATGAGGAGGAGGCCTCGAAGATGATCGTCAACGGCTTCATCGAGCCGGTGACGAAGGAGCTGCCGATGGAGTACGCGGTCGAGCTCAACCGACTGATCGAATTGCAGATGGAGGGAAGCATTGGCTGAGGTAGCCGTCGAGCCCGCTTGGCTTTCGGAGAGGCGCCGTCAAGGCGCCTCTCTCGCGCAGAGCCTGCCCCTGCCCGACCACAAATCGAAGGGCTGGGAATTCACCGACCTCTCCGGGCTGGAGATCGACGCCTACGAGTTCGTCAACGCCGCGGCGGAGGTCACCGCCCCCGAGGGCGTCACCGTCCTGCCGCTCGCCGAGGCGGCCGTCTCACACGAGGAGCTGGTCCGCGAGCACCTCGGCTCGCTGGTGCCGATCAAAGACCCCTTCGTCGCCCGCAACGAGGCCGGTTGGCGCGACGGCGTGCTGATCCACGTCCCGCGCGGGGTGCGGGTCAGCGAGCCGATCCGGATCGAAGTGCCGCTGGAGCAAAGCGGCAGCGCGATCGGCTGGCGCACCCTGGTCGTGCTCGAGGAAGGTGCCGAGGCCGAGGTCTGGGAGCACTGGTCCTCACCGGATGATGACGTCGACGCGCTGCTCAACTCGGTGGTCGAGCTCAGCGTCGGCCAGGCGGCGACCCTGCGCTACGTCAACACACAGGACATCTCCGAGTCGGCCTGGATCTTCGCCACCCAGCGCGCTCAGATTGAGCGCGACGCCCGCCTCGACTGGGCGGCTCTCGGCTTCGGCTCGGCCCGCGGCAAGGTGCGGATGGAGACAAAGCTGGCGGGCCCGGGCTCCGAGGCGCGGGTCACCGGCGGCTACGCCGGCGGGCCCGGGCAGCACCTCGACTACGACACCACCCAGGAGCACGCGGCGCCGAACACCAACTCCGACCTCGCCTTCCGCGGGGTCCTGGCAGCCGGCTCGACCGCGGTCTGGCGGGGAATGATCAAAGTCGACCCCGGCGCCCAGCAGACCGACGCCTTCCAGGAGAGCCGCAACCTGCTGCTCTCCACCGACGCCCACGCCGACGCGATTCCCGGCCTGGAGATCCTCGCCGACGACGTCCGCTGCACCCACGCCGCGGCGATCGCCCAGATCGACCGCGATCAGCTCTTCTATCTGACCTCGCGCGGGCTCGACCCAGCCGAGGCGAAGTCGCTGATCATCGAAGGCTTCCTCGAGTCCCTGGTCGAAAGGCTGGCCGAGGGCCCGGTGCGCGACGAGATCTCATCAGCGCTCGAGCAGCGCCTCAGCGAGATTCTTTAGTCGTCCCTTTTCCTGTCGCGCCGTTCCGAGAGGCTCGTGCGAGCGATCGAGCCGACGACGATCAGGATCGGCGGCAGGTAGAGGGCCCAAAGCCAGTGGCCGACGTGGGCGACGGGGACCATCAGCGCCATCTGACCAGTATGACCGGCTTAAACACCGAGGCCGCCGGCCTTGCGAGCGGCGACCCCGGCGCAACAGGAGAGGGAGAGTCAAGTAAGTGGACTCATCTCCAGTAAACCACTTTTCAAAGTATTTACATCGGTAAAAAACCGCTGCTTAACGTGGCATTCATCCGCATTTTTCGCAAAAAGCGGGGTGGTTACGCATTGGCAACCGAGAGCAGGTAGAGCCCGAAGCAGGTGAAGGCCACCATTACTGCCAGCATCCAGTACTGCGAACGAGCAGCCTGGCGGTAGTCGCCCCAGTACGCGGTGGCGCGATCGTGGGCGAGCGTGAGGCCGACCACGTGCCCGATCACCAGCGCCCCGACCTGCACGTACCAGATCGCGTTGGCGCTGAGCAGCTTGAAATCGATCCCGCTCGACGCGGTGCCGAAGAGGTCGGTCGTCGCCGTTCCCAGGGGATCGGAGAGCAGGTAGGTGAACTGCGCCTGCTCCTGGAAGACGAAGAGGCTGAAGTAGTGGGCGACCAGGTAGGCGAAGGCGATCGGAATCAGTGTGTGGGCGAAGCCGATGCGCAGTTTCTTCAGCGACGGAGCTCCGCGCACGGTCGCCATCCCCCGCACCCCGATCAGGTAGACGAGGCCGACACCGGCGAAGCAGAGCGCCATGAAGATCGTGTCGGTGAGCCGCAAGGAAGTGGTCAGGCTGAGCCCGGTTTCCGAGAGCCATTCGAAGGTCTGCAGGATGCCGCTCTTGAAGGCGCCCTCCTGAGCGCCATCGAAGCTGGTCGAGGCGATCGAGGCGATCACCACCGCGGCCGAGCCGGGCACGGTGGCCCAGTGCGTCGACGCCGAGAGCGGCAGGCGCCGGCCCATCTGCCCGTCCTTGACCCCGAAGCTGCCGAGCTGGGAGAACATGCCGAAGTAGACCGAGAAGATCTCCCCGGTCTGACACCACTCCTCCACCCCGAAGAGGGCCATCATCGCCAGCGTGTACAGGCTGTAGATGAGGGCCGCCTGGCCCAGGGACTCGGGGGAGAGCCCCACCGCGACACCGCCGCTGGAGCCGAAGACGACCTCGAGCCAGACGACGGCGAGCAGCCCGATCGCGGCGGGCCACCGCCCCAGCTTCTCCGGGTAGCTGAGGTGAGCCGGACGCTGCCCGGCGATCGCCGAGAACGCCCCGCCTATCGTCCTCCCCACCGCCCGCCAGGGATTGAACGGGCGGAAGACATCCCCGAAGATCACGCTGAACAGCGGAAAGCCGAGCCAGGCGGTGACGAAGATGAAGGTGAGGGCGAAATTACGGTCGGGCGCTTCGGTGCCGCGGAGCCCGGCGTAGATCGAGAACCCGAGCAGGGAGACCCCGATGGCGCCGCAGAGGATCCGCACGGGCGCACTCAACAGCGCCCGTGAGAACCCCGCCGCGAGTGGGCGCCAGCGTTCCTGCTCGAATCGTGGTGTGCGCCAGGCGGCGGAGAGCGCGAAGAAGGAGACGATCAGGACGATCGACGCCCCCCAGGCGAAAAGCCAGGCGGGGATCGGCAGGTCCTTGCGCGCGACCAGCGCGTGAGCGACCGGCAGCGCGAAGCTCATGGGTTCACTGTCAGTTCGAGGATCTGTTCCTTGCGACCCTCCAGCTCAGCCTCGAAGACGCCTTCGATCGAGGCCGGGAAGTCGAAACTGACCGAGCCGCCGGCCTTGACGTCCTTCATGATGTCGTAGCCGTGCATGTGGACCTCGTCGCTGACGTCGGAGTCGACGATGAAGTGGATCTGTTCGCCCTTGTTGTAGGTCAGCTCCCTGATTCCGCCGACCGGTTTGCCGCCCTTGATGACGATGGTCGGGACCTTGCCACTGGAATTGGTTGTGTCACTGCTGCTGTCATTTTTTTTCAACACGACGAGCAGCACGATCGCGACGGCGATGACCACGAGGCCACCGACCAGGCGGATGGTTTTAGAACTCATTTTTCGCTCCTTTAGTCACGGCCGAGTGGCCGAGGATTTCCCTTTGGATCTAGGGAGCGAGCGGCGGCGGCCGCTGGGCGTGGCCGAAGGCGATCAGGAGACCGCCGCTGGCCGCGTAGGAGCGGGGAGCACGAGGACGGGGCTGGCTTTTGGCAGCGCGTGAGCGTCGCCGAGGGGAGATCCGCTCCGAGAGCCTGACGATCGCATCGAAGCCCGGGTAGTGGCCCAGGAGCAGCGAACCGACAAGCAGCAACAGCGGAACCAGCGCCAGCATGATCTCGAACATTGCTCTGAGAATCTATCGGAAAGCTGGCTGCCCTCCCAGCGAATAACGTTGCGCCGGATGCGCCCGGAGCGGGACAACATCGCCGCCCCCGACCTGCCGGCGGGCCTCACCTGGATCGGCGAGGAGCCGCGATCGATGCCGGTGCTGACCGCCGCCGGACCGGTGCTGGTGCACTTCTTCGACTACGCCCAGCTCAACAGCGTGCGGACGCTGCCCTACCTGATCGAGTGGGATCGCCGCTACCGCGAGGCCGGCTTGAGAACGATCGGCGTGCAGTCGCCGCGCTTCCCCTTCGGCTCCGACCCGGTCAACGTCGCGGCGGGCCTGCGCGACCTCGGGGTCGGGTTCCCGGTCGCGATCGACGCCGAGCGCGCCCTCTGGCATGCCTACGGCTGCGAGGGCTGGCCCAGCCTCTTCCTCTGGACGACCGGCGGGGCGCTGAGCTGGTTTCACTTCGGCGAGGGCGAATACCGCGGCACCGAGGAAGCGATCCAGGCAGAGCTGCGCGAGCTCGACGCGCTGCAGTCCCTGCCGGAGCCGATGGAGCCGCTGCGACCGAGCGACGGGCCCAGCGCGCTGGTGATGCCCCCGACGAGCGAGCTGTTCCCCGGCGGCTCCTGGGAGCAGCCGTTTACCGCCGGCGCTGAGCACGACGGCGAAGGGATCGATATCCCCTACGCGGCCGCCGGCGCCTACATCACCGTTGACGGCGAGGGCGAGATCGGACTCGAACGCGACAACGTTGCGGTCGACCCCGTTGCGGTGACCAATCCTGGCCTCTACGCACTTGCCGAGCACCCGGGACACGAGCCCCATCGGGTCGGGGTCCGCCCCACCCCCGGCATGCGTATCTGGTCGGTGAGCTTCGCGGCAGGAGTTAAGGAGCAGCCCTAAGCGCGAGCGGCAAGCTCGTCGCGGATCTCCTTGGGCAGCATGAAGCGCACGTCCTCGTGAACGGTGCGCAGCTCGGAGACCTCTTCGGCGCCACGCTCGCGAAAGAGCTCCACGAGGCGCTCGACCAGCTCCTCGGGGGCACTGGCGCCAGAGGTGATGCCGACCGTCTCGACTCCCTCCAGCCATTGCTCCTCGACTTCGGTGTGGTTGTCGATCAGGTGCGAGGCAGAGCCGTGTTCGCGCGCGACCTCAACCAGGCGGTTGGAGTTGGAGGAGTTGGTCGAGCCGATCACGAGGACCAGGTCGCACTCGCGGGCGAGCTGCTTGACCGCGATCTGGCGGTTGGTCGTGGCGTAACAGATGTCGTCTGACTTGGAGCTGACGATCGAGGGGAATTTGGCTCGCAGGGCGGCGATGACTTCCGCCGTCTCGTCGACCGAGAGCGTCGTCTGCGTGATGAACGCGACCTTCGCCGGGTCGGCGACCTCGAGGCTCTCGACTTCATCCGCCGTTTCGATCAGGACGATGCTGTCGGGCGCCTCGCCGGTCGTGCCTTCAACCTCCTCGTGACCCGCGTGGCCGATCATCACGATCGTGTAGCCCTCGGCCGCGAAGCGGCGAGCGGAGACGTGGACCTTGGTCACCAGCGGGCAGGTGGCGTCGATCGTGCGCAGGTTGCGGCCGGCGGCGTTGTCGTGGACGGCCGGGGCGACGCCGTGGGCGGAGAAGACGACCATCTCGCCCTCCGGCACCTCGGTCTCCTGCTCGACGAAGATCGCGCCGCGCTTGGAGAGCTCCTCGACCACGTGCTTGTTGTGGACGATCTCCTTGCGCACGTAGACGGGGGCGCCGTAGAGCTCGAGCGCGCGCTCGACCGTCTGCACTGCGCGGTCGACGCCCGCGCAGTAGCCGCGCGGCGCGGCGAGCAGAACCCGCTTCGGGGCGGCTGTAGCGAGGGGAGCCATGACCATGCAGGGTAGCGGTGAGGACCTTGCGGGCGGCGGGGCGAGGTGGCCCCAACTTGCGAGCGTGGCTAGCCTTGGGGGGTGGCGACACAAGGACATCACCTCGACCGGCTGACCGCCGTCGACGCCTCGTTCCTCACCAACGAGACCTCGAACAGCCACATGCACGTCGGCGCGATCCTGATCTTCGAGGGGCCGCCGCCCAAATACGTCGACCTGGTCGAGCACGTGCGCGGCCGGCTGAGCCAGGTCCCGCGCTTCCGCCAGCGGCTGGTCGTGCCGCCGCTGGAGGCCGGGCGACCGCTCTGGGCCGACGACGTCAACTTCAACCTGACCTACCACATCCGCCATACGGCGCTGCCGGAGCCGGGCGGTGAGCAACAGCTGAAGCGCCTCGCCGCCCGCGTCTTCTCGCAGCAGCTCGACCGCAGCAAGCCGCTCTGGGAGCTGTGGTTGGTGCAGGGCCTCGAGCAGGACCGCTTCGCCCTGCTGACCAAGACCCACCACGCGATGGTCGACGGCATCTCCGGCGTCGACATCGGCACGGTCCTCTTCGACCTCGAGCCGGTACCCGAGCCCGCCTCGAGCGAGGATGGTTGGGTGCCGGCGCCCGAGCCGTCCACCGCCCAGCTGGTCGCGCGCGGAGCCGTCGACGCGGCGGTGGCGCCCGTCAAGCTCGCCGAGCGCGCGGTCGAGATCGTGCGCCATCCGGAGGCCGCGGCGAAACGCATCGGCGAGGCGCTCGAGGGACTGGGCGAGGTCGTTGGCGCCTTCGCCGACCCGGCTCCCGACGTGCCGCTGAACCAGCCGATCGGGCCGCACCGGCGCTTCACCTGGGCGCGCTCGGAGCTGGCGACCTTCAAGCGGATCAAGGACTCGCTCGGCGGCACCGTCAACGACGTCGTGCTGGCGGTCGTCACCGGGGCGCTGCGGGAGTGGCTGCACGGCCGCGGCATTCGCACCGAGGGGCTGGAGCTGCGGGCGCTGGTGCCGGTCTCGATCCGCACGGCGGACGAGCGCGGCAATCTCGGCAACAGGATCGCGGCGATGCGCGGGCCGCTGCCGGTTTACGTCGAGGACCCGGTGCGGCGACTGCGCGTGGTTACCGAGGAGATGGAGGGACTGAAGCGCTCCAAGCAGGCGCTGGGCGCCGAAGTGATCGCCCGCTTCAACGACTTCGCGCCGCCGACCCTGCTGGCGCAGGCCTCGCGGGTCAACTTCTCGACCCGGCTCTTCAATCTGATCGTCACCAACGTGCCTGGGCCGCAGCTCCCGCTCTACGTGCTCGGCCGCGAACTGCAGGAGGTCTTCCCGGTCGCCTTCCTGCCCCAGAACCACACGATGGCGGTGGCGATCATGAGCTACAACGGCCGCCTCGGCTTCGGCCTGCTCGCCGACTACGACTCGATGGAGGACGTCGAAGACTTCGCCGCCGGCCTCAACCGCTCGCTGGAGGAGCTCGAGGAGGCGGCAGCCGCCGCCGCTCCCGCCTGATTCGCCTGCCGGGCAACGGGCCTGACTAGGCTTGACCGATGGCAATCCTCGTCGCCCTCTTCATCGTCGTCCCGATCGTCGAGCTCTACGTGATCATCCAGATCGGCTCCCTGATTGGGGTCTGGCCGACGATCGCGCTGCTGCTTGCCGACGCCGTGCTCGGCTCGTTGCTGCTGCGCCATCAGGGTCGCGGCGCCTGGCGACGCTTCAACGCCGCCCTCGCCGAACGCCGCTTCCCGGGCCGCGAGGTCGCCGACGGCCTGCTGATCGCGGTCGGCGGCACCCTGCTGCTGACCCCGGGCTTCGTCACCGACATCCTCGGGGCGATCTTCCTGATCCCACCGACCCGAGCGATCGTCAGGCGCCTGCTGCGCGGCTACATGGGCAAGCGCTTCGCGGTCGTCGGCGTCGGCAGTATGGGCGGAGCGTCCGGTCCCGGGCGTGCCGGCCGCGACTACGACTTCGAGGCGACCGCCGAGGAGATCGACGTGGACGACCCGCGGCTACCCAGATGACCGCGCTTCGCCCTTGTCAGTAGAGCGGTCGCGCTATGCAGGTCAGCAGACTTGGATCGCGCAGCTTTGCGAACACGCCACCGCCATTGCTCTGGGAGCCGTCAGCGTCGTTCGAGGTGTTGCCGCCGACGTCGTTGAACTTCCCGCTCTGTAACGGCCCGACCACGAGCTCACCGTGTTCAGGGTCGCCGGGCCCTGCCTCGAAGCGGTAGAGGGCGATGTCCCCCGCTTTCGCTTGGCTCGGTGGAACCGCCACCCAGCCGTCCGTGTGCGCTTTCGCCATCCGTTCGATCGCGGCCGCCTGGATCAAAGTACCGCCGACTTTCGCCCCGCCGATATCGCGCACGCAGTAAGAGGCAAAGCAGAGGCACCAGAGAGTGCCTTCGCACCCGAAGGCCTTCTGCCAGAAATCGATGCCACCCTTCTTCCCCTTGCGGGTGACGTCCGGCCCCCTGTTGCTGTTGGTTTCCAATGGCTTCTCGACGACGCCGATCATCGACTTGGCGTAGGCAACCGCCGCCTTCGGTCCCTGTTTATGCGCTTTGCGCATCTCCTTCAGCTCGTCTTTGCGCATGTCGGACCGCTCGCGATAGGCATCGCCACGCGTCTCCGGATGTCGCAAGACCTCCTGAATCGCCTCAGGCAAGGCTCCGTTTTTTCTCAGCTTGTTGCGCGTCGCGTCCGAGATGCCGAGGATCCAGCCGTAGAAGGCCGCCGCGTGAACGGTCTGCGGACCGAATTCACCATCGATCTTGAGTGGCAGCCAGTCGACTTTGTAGTGCTTCAACCCTGCCTTGATCGCCTCCTGAAGCGCCCGTACATCCGGCCCTTTGGTGAGCGGGGTCGACAGGAAGAGCGGGCGGTTGACCGCTTTGACCGGCGCCACGGGCATGGGGAACTCCTCCATGACAGCGTTCCGTTTCGTGACCGCTTTCCGGGAGGCGGTCACTGACGCCCCTCCGAGGAAGCCCGGAGCCGTCTTCGACACGTCGAGGTTGCGTCCCGCGTACAGGGCCGGAAGCGTGCCGGCTACGTCCGCCGAGCCCCACTGGGTGGCATCTGCTTTTCCGGTGATGCCGAGTTTTTTGCAGGCGGGCGAACAGAGGTGGGATTTGCCGGTGTAGTGAGCGGTCCAGATCCGAACGTCTTTCCGCCCCAGGCCAGCGTCTTTCAGCGACTGCATGACCTCCTGCCAGTGCGAAGCGGAAAAGTAGATCACCGGCCGGTGGACCCCGGCCGCGATACGCGCCTTGGCCCAGCTGCCGGCTTTGGAGGGGAGCATGTCGCCGGGCTCGAAGTCGCCGACATTGCCGATGCCCTGGCCGCTCACGTCAATCTCCAGAACCTGGGTACCTGGAAACGCTTTCTTAGCCGCCTTGAAGTTCGCGAAATTGCCATTGCCATAGGCGGCCACCGCATCCATCTTGAGGCCCGAAAAAGTCCGTCCCGGATTGCTGTCGGCGGTATCCAGCATCGTTCCCATTTGGGCAACCTCCATCGGCGTCCAAGTTCGCCATCGCTGTCACGTGTAGATACGGCGCCAGCGTATGCACAGATACTTCTGAGTATCTAGTTAAATCAGACGAACTTCATCCACGGCGTGCCTGGAACAGCGCTGCCCCGCCCAATAGTGTGCGGACGCACGGTTACCGAACAGGAGGGGAAGTCTTGAAGCAGCAAACCAACCGGATCAGCAGGCGAGCCCCGATCGGGATCGTCCTGATTGGCGTGCTAGTCGCCCTCCTCGTCTCGCCTGGCGCTGCCGGCGCCAAGGGCGGCGGGTTCGCCCTCGGACCAAGCCACTCGGTGGAACTCCGGCTCAAGGGCTCCAAGGGGTACTCGATTTCCGTATCCGGCGATAGCGAAACGGTCACGCTAACCGCCGAACGCAAGGGCTCATCTGCCTCCTATACGGCGAAAGGCTTCGCTTCGGATACGAGGATCAAGGCGAGGCTGGGCCGGCTTGGGCGCATCTCAGTGCGTTTCCATTCCCACGGCGGACCAAAGCGGATGCCGCTTCCTAAAGGCATCTGCCGAGGAGAGGAAGAGATGGTCGAATCGGGGACCTGGGTCGGACAAATCCATTTCAGGGGAGAGCAGGGCTACACAACTGCGCATGCGTCAAGGGCCAAGGGAGCAATCACCGACAGACCAAAGGTGACCTGCGGTATTCACGGAGGGAAGGAAGGCAACCTTCCGGATTTCCAAGCGACGATCCTCAGCGCCGCATCAGATGCAAAGGGGATCTTCGCGACGTCCCTCAGTTCGGATAGCCGCCCAAGCCTCGACGGTTCCAGCGTCGCCGCATCGCTATTTGAATTTCATCGCCGAGGATTGTCGATCATTCGCTCCATCAGCGCGGACGCAAAAAGCGACGCCATCGTCCTGAACGAAGAAGGCGGCCACATCACCTCCGCGACCATCGCCCCGCCGGCGCCGTTCAAGGGAACCGCCACCTTCCAAAGAACCCGCGGCCCAGAAGGATCCTGGACGGGAACCCTGGCCGGCGACTTCCCCGGCCGCGGTGAAGTGACACTGGCCGGGCCCGAATTCTTTGCGAAAGTCTCGCGAATGAACTTCTGACCCTACGTGCGCTCTAGCGGTGAGCTAAGCGCGCCCGTATCGATCGCCGAGGCGAACCATCCATCGGCCGTCCTTCACGGGGAGCCCATGACAGCCGCCGAGCTCGCCCAAAGGCATCTCCTCGATCACTGCGGGGCGCTATAGCCGACCGCGCCGATCGTAAAGTGGAAGCGAGATCCTGCGGTGGCCTCGCCACGCGGGAGGCGTCCAAGCCAGCCGTCAATGTCATGACACGCTTATCGGAGGAGCCTCATCAAACGGTCTCGTGTTGAGTCGGCCCCGTGCCAGGCTATCTTCCGTCAGGTGAGTAGCGAACTCGGGGCGAAAAAAAAGGCGGCGCTCGCCGGTCTTGTGGCGATCGTGTCCATTGCGGCGCTCGCGTCGCCCGCGCAGGGCGCCAGGTACGCCGCCAGCGTGCAGGTGCAGGAGAGCCCCACGCACATCGGCTCGGTTTCGGGATTCGGCAAGGAAGTCTCGATCGTCGCCCCGACCACCCGCCGCGACTTTCTCTTTGCGAGGTACTCCGGACCCGGCAAGACCACCCGGCGGGGAGTGTTTGGCCGACTCGGCCGATTCGGCTCGGTCGCGCTCCACTTCCAGCCGAAAGGCAAGCCCACCAAGATGCGCCGCCCCGATTTGTGCACCGGAGGGCCGAAGGTCTGGGTGACGTGGAAGGGCACGTTCAGGGGCTCGATTCGGTTCGACCCCGACGCTCATCTGCCCGGCTTTGTGCGCAAGGGAAGCTTCGAAGGGACGGTCCAGACCGTGCCGCGCTGGCATTGCCCATGGGCTTCGAAACCTCCCAGCTTCGATCCCAGCGCCGGCGGCATCGACGTCGATGCGACCAACTGCGACGGGCGCAGCTTCGACGCCACCGTCGAAGTCGACCCCGCAACACCACCTCCCCCACAGGGAGACGAGGAAGCCACCCCCGCCAATTTCAACGCTTCCTGGACGAAGTCGGTCGGGATCGCCCGCGTCACCTACTCGATCTCCGTCGAAGGGGGTGCGGATACCGCCGTCTTCTCCGACAATCTCAGCGAAGGCACAATCAAGCCCCCTTCGCCCTTCCATGGCCAGGCGACCATCCGTAGGCAAGGGGAAGACTGGGAATGGAGCGGGTCGCTTAGCGCCCGTTTCCCGGGACGGACCGTTCGCCTCACCGGGCCGGACTTCGAGCCCTTCGTAACGACCTTCAAGCCCCGTGCCTACACATTCTTCCTCTTCGCCCACGCGGTGCGGTGCTGAGGGGCGCGCCTCGCAGCTATAGGAGGGGCTCGAGGACACAGGCGAGCTTCCTGTCACTAGCTCTTCACGTGAGAGCGGCGTGCATCGAGATGCCCTAACGCTGTAATTCTGAAGCCCTTGCGGGTGGCGTCAGCATTCTATCCGGCCCGCCTCACGTCCTTGACCCGGCCTCCATACCGGCCCACGGAGCGCGCCTTTTCGCAACGAGAGAATCTTCTGCTTACAGCTTCCATCGGGGTTGACCTCCATGATCGAGTTGCCAAAAGGCAGGAGTTCGTTGAATAGCTCTTCGATTGGTTCCCTGCTGAGGTGATACGAGTTGAAGGCAATCCTCTGCCCCGACGGATCCCAGCTTGGGTGCGTCTCGGCCAAGCGAGCGGTGGGCGTTACGACCTCGTTCGAAATGCCGTCCACGCTCATGACGTAGAGATCCTTGTTGACCACCACTCTAAGCTTTCCGCGACGAGCGACCGTCTCACGCACCAGCGCAATCTGCGAACCATCGGGCGAGAAGACCGCTTCTGACGCCCCCCGAGCCAAGACCCGCACATCCGGGCGCCGGCCGAGTCCGAATAGCAACACCCTCGACCTGTTCGACCTCAAGTCTTTGCAGGTTACGGCCAAAACCGAACCATCAGGCGAGAACGACGACGGCAGATATTCAACGCCCTTGCGCCGAGGCATCAATCGGACCGCCTTCCCCCCGCCCGCGTCTGCCACCCAAATCGTGGTCGCCCCAATCTTGAAATTGTCGCGGACAAAGGCCAGCTTGCTTCCATTAGGGGAGAGGATGGGGTTCCTACCTCCTTCCGTGCCATGAAGGAACCGCGTGCCGGTGCCATCCGGCCGAAGCTCATATATGCCTTTCCTGGACCCCTTGATTCCGGCAAACGCAAGCCATGCGCCATCCGGTGACCAACTGACCGTCGAAAATGGATTTGGCGTAATGCCGCGCCGCGACCCCCGCGCGATGACGACTCGGCCCGAGCCGTCAGCCGCAGTTCCCTTAATGCTGAAACTCGTTGGCCGTAGCCCATACATCACTGGGAAGGCCAACCACGGTCCTTCGAGCGGCGCAGACGACGCACACGCGCTCACGGGACCAAAGAACGCCGAAGCAACGAGCACTGCGCAAGTTCTCCAAAACACCGCCGCCCCACCACGTCTAAACTTATTCACAGAACCCTCCCCCGGTGATCTACCGTAGCGATCCGCGCCGCCAATGATCGAATCTCGTGAGATACCGAAACCATTGCGTATACAGTTCCTGTTTTATCGCATCGCCTAGGTGTTTTGTGTACATCTTCCCTGAGACCTTCGTCATTCGCTTGCTGGGCTGGATGTCATTCCGATCTCACAACGCCATTTATTGGACTTCATATTTAGAAGACGAGGCGCCTCAAGCCGAACCGCATCAACCCTGAGCCTGCTTAACGAAGCACCTAAAACGATCGCTCGAATTCGCGAGTCAGAGAGCGGCACAGACTAGACCTGTGCGCCAGAGCGCGAGCCAAAATGGCGACGCGCTTCTATGACTAGCAGCACAACCAGTGAGAACTGAGCGAGACAAAAGAAGAGCCAGGTTACGTGCCACAGAATATCTATGTATACGTTGCCACTGGCGGAACCATGATGGAACTTGTAAAACAAACCGATGAGAGGGTAAAGAACCACGATGCCGATGGCGAGTCCTGCGATGAGCTTGCCGCGACTCGGTCTATCCGCTGTTTTGTTCTCCCCGGGCATACTGCCGAGCCAAGGTACTCGATGGAAGGTCTCCGTCACGTTGCAGCGCTTCGCAGAAACCGGCTATTTCAATACATCCGGCCTTATAGGCCTGCCGATGTTGTTGCCTCCGCCCCGGCATTCGCGCCGAGTCTGACGACGCGGGATCATCTATATCCTGAATTGGCTTTTCGCAACTCGGATTCACAGCTCTGCACGGCTGCCTGCTGAATTACAACATCATCGGAGATGTTTCCAATCAACTCTTTCGCGACCGCAGCTATCGTCGGCTCCGTCTTAAGTGTAGTGGCTGCCCGCTCTAGATTGACACCACGACACATCCCATGAGCCCACTTATCCACCGCAATCGGATCCGTTAAATCAACGAAGCCCCCGGAAAACTTTCCATGCGTCATAAGTGGAGCCCCCTTCGTCCCTTGTGTAACTCTTAGACCTTGGTGACCGCCGCCAAGCGATGCTAGCAGCGCAACAAAAAGTCTCATATGCAACCAGCTCCAGAGCTCCAGCGGCCGAGCGACCGCAGCCGATGATCGTTGGGGAGACGCTGGGCTTGATGAGGCGGGAGATGATTCGACTGGTCGTTCTTGGAGCTGGTGCCCCGAGTAACCATCTCGATGGGCCGCGAGCCGATCAGAATCATAATCCGCGGGTCGGGGATTCGAGTCCCTCCTCCGGCATCCCAATGGCAAGCGGAATGCGCCGCTTCCAAAGGTCCGGCGGGTCCGATTTGGCCGGGGGTGGCAAGGAGCAGGCAGCGCAGCCCGGTTTCGGTGACCGAATGGGCCAGGCGCTGCGTGGCACGGCGGCGTTACCCTGATCTTCATGCCGTCCCTATGGGCAGCATCGCTGCTCCTGCTCTTCGCTGTCATCGCCGGCGGTATCGCCTGCGTTGAAGCAATCGGGAACGGCAAGTGCCTGGCGGCTCTAGCATTCGCTGCGATCACGCTGACGTGCGCCGTGGGTTTCTCTGTGCCCCTCGTGTCTCGCCGCGTGAGGCAGTGGTGGTGGTAGTAGGGACCCGGGCTGGACTCACCCACTTCGTAGGCTGGCGATGAGATGCCTCGTCCGCGTGTCGGGGGTCGAGTCCCTCCTCCGGCATCGCACCACAAAGCGGAAGGTAGCCCGTCCGGGCACCGCAATCCCGCCCAAATGTCCCAGGGTGGGCAAGGTTTTCACGCGAAGCGTCTGCGTCCGCCCTCTGACCGACGAGGCTTCGCGAAGCACGGCCCGGCCCGGCCCGAAACTGCCCCGGCAACTAGTGCAAGAGCTTGCCTTTTGATCAAATGTTTGACCCGATCAGGATTCCAGGCTCGGACTAATGCAACGAGTTCGACAAGCCGACGACCCCACTGACCCGCAGACCCTACCTAGAAGCCGAGTGCGAACTTGGAGTCCTCGGTCATCATCTCTGCCCACCTTGAGGACATTCCACCTGCAATATGCATACTTTTGTCCGCCATGGGGACAGAGATGGGGACGCCGGAGCAGCCAAGCCGAATGTGGCTAGAGACCGTTGCGTCGATCTTTGCGCGGCTCTTTCCAGCTAGCGCCATCCCAAAAGATCAATGCCAGCACGTCTTCGATCCGGTCGGTCAGCCTTTCGATCCACCGTCGAGCCACTCACAAATGGTACATCGGACGTCCGTAGTGCTTCGGGGCGCTAGCGCAGCAACGAGTTGCGAGGAGGCTCCCGACCCATAGACGGAGCGTCGGAGATCTTCCCCGACGTGACCGCGTTGCCGGCGAGCTTCGAGGTCGTGACCGCCGCGTTCTTGATCTTCCCCGTGGCGACGGCGCTCGTCTTGATCTGCTTGGTGCCGATGCTGTCGCCCACCCGGTAGTACCCCGACCGCGACGTCCGAAGCGGACGCACAGTCGAGCTACCCGGCCTTGGGACCTCAACGTCGGGTCTTGTCTGCCTGAAGGATTGACCTAGGAGGATGCCCTTTTCGGTACGTTCGGTCTTTGTGTTTGTGCGGGCGGGACTTGACGCACCGGGAGTGACCTCTCACCTTCTCCGCCTTGCGACCGGACCCGCATCTTCGGCGAGCGGACCTGGGGGCCGCAGGGGAAGGTAGAGGCGCGATCTGTGGCCCGGAAAATGGGAGCGGTGACGGCTTCGGCGGCGCGGGTCCAAGGCCGGCATCGATCCCCGCCACGCTTTCGTCACCGAGCGAGATGACGTTGGCGCCAGCAAGCGTCACTTGGTCACCCCAGAACCGGGTCGGGAAGCCGTCTTCCCACGCTTCGAGTTCTTCCCATTCTTCAGATTCCGGCGAAAAGACCACCTTGTAGGGCCCCTCGGAGAGAGAGAACAGCTCGTAGCTACCATCTTCGTCGGTCCACGTACACGTCCAGAGTTCATCATCACTGGCGTCGATTGAGCAGACTTGAATGTTGCGCAGTGGCTGACCGTCGATCGCCCGGGTCACATGTCCGGAGATCGTGCCCCCTGGACGTAGGGAGGCGTCGACACCGGTGATCGCTTCGCTCGGTCCCACCGAGAGAACTTCCGCCCCTTCCCAACGAGCCTGTTGGTCGAAGAACTGAAGAGCCAGACCGGGCGTCGTGTGTGGCGGAACAAACTCGATTTCGTATTCTCCTGCCAGCCTGATCGGGATCGCGTATGAGCCGTCGCCCGCGGTCCAATCACAGCGGCGAACGACCCAGCCTTCCACTGCATAGGCGCAAACTTCGACTCCTTTGACGGGAAGGTCGGCCTCGGTTGCGCTCACCGATCCTTCGATCCGCCCCGGCGATTTGAGTTGGGCATCGATGCCGGCGACTACGCCTGAGGTCACCGGTACCACGTTCGCCGTGTACTCATTCGACTCTTCATCATAGTACTGAATGAAATAGTCTTCTTCTTCCTTGTCGGAGCGGAACTCGACTGCGTAGCCGATGACGGTGTGGTCGGGGTTCTCGGACTCGAGATTGCCAATCGTGTAGGTACCGTCGACAGTGGTGTGAGTGCAGCCACCTGCATTTCCTTCCGCTTCAGGATCGGAATACCAATTGGTCGGAGATGCGCAGACTTCGATCCCCTCGATGGGTTCTCCCGTGGCATAGTCGGTCACGGTGCCTGAAATCGAGCCGGTGGCGGCGACCGCATCAGGTGCGGCGGCAGCGCCTAGCGCAAGAGCGCTCGCAATGACTACTGCCGCGAAGGCCCATCTGGATGAGAAAACCTGAAAGATCAAGTGGCGGCAAGTATAGCTTCCGCAATCGGTCTTTTTTTGGCCCGAAAAATGTAAGTGTCAGGCAGCCCGAGCCTCGTGGCTTCGATGCAACGTGGGGTCATGTCTAGCATGGCCAATCCGGCGAGGGAGAGGGAGAGCTGTGGGCAGTTGCGGCGAGGAGCAAAGGCGTGGCGATGCTCTCCGGAGCGAGCGTCATCAAGAAGATCGATGATCTGACCGCGGATGAGAAGGCGCCGCGCTGGCGCGACCAACGCCATCCACCCGAACCAAGGAGACATTTCGAAACAGGCAGCGTTCCACTCCGGTTTTTGTGGAGGTTCGAGCGTTGTTCTAGGAGCTACAAAGTCGGCCCATAATCCCCCCGCCCGCCCGGCGAACAGATGAATGCAAGAGCGAGCAGACCTATGAGCTTCGTTGATCTGAGACAGGCCATGCTGACATTACTTCTCAAGGTGACCGCAAGAAGATCCACTCTCGCAGTTGCTAGGCAAGCCAGTCAAGACTTTGGTGCCGACGACAACATACGGTAATAGAGGGCTACCAACACCGTAACAATAAATCCCAGCTGTGCTAGAACAGCAATAAACCTTACAAGAGCGGCCAGTGCCGCTACTAGAGAGCTAGAGCGCCCTGATCCGTGTTGCCAAATATCCACGAGGCCAGCGCACAAGAGCAGCGCCACGCATGCGATACCGAGCGGCCAAAGGAGTAAGGAATAGCTCTGCGCTCGTCCAGCTTTCTCGCCCAACTCAACGCTTTTCCATCCGGCAAATCGCGCCAGCCCGACAAACACGAAGGCTCGTGCCTTCCGGCTAGTCGACTGCACCTTATGACTAACCCGGACCAGACCAGGCGGACTATGCTTCATTTTGTTGGTAGTGCGGTCGATTCCACACATAGTGAAGCGAAGGAGGCAGGAGCAGACCAATCGCCATAACGAAGCCACAGACAAATACCCAGGCCGCTTCTGCTGACTGGGCCGACGCCACGATATCCCCACCGGCTCCGACGAACAGGACGACCCACGCAGCCCTGCTACCTCGCAGTAGAAGCCAAGCGACGGCCACCGCAACAGCGATGGCGCTTACTCCAACAAGGCTTGGAGCGGAAATGAATGGAACCAATGTCCGAATGAAAGCCGCTGCGGCAACCCCGAGCAAGAACCAAGGCGGCCGCGATGAAGTCTTAGACTGATACACGCTACGAGTGTATCTCAATTGCCACCAGCAAAAGCTGCTGCAAAGGCACAGCGAGAGGCAACGTACATGCCGGCGGCGGCTTTGCCACCGACTTTATACGCTTCCCTAATACCAATTGATTCTCTCCATCCTTCAGCCGCTGCTTCTCCACATGCTTGCACCTCCGCGCCCAATTGACTACTTACTCCACTGATCTCTTCATTAATAAAGTTGTTAGCCGTTCTTTCACTAGAATCGTGCGTACTCATATATATGTTCACGAGGCCACTCGCCACTTTTTTGATAAAGCTACTGACTGGATCTGCTCCGTTCCCGCTGTGCCAGCCCACTTTGCAGGCAATCGCCGTACAAGTCCTGGGTTTTACCACGGCATATTCTGAATGTGCCGCTGCGGCTTCTTGGCGGGCGATGCGCCTCAGTCGCGCGGGGGTCGCCGCTCTCCCCCCTCTGCCGCAAGGATCGCTCGCCCTGCGCTTTAGACATTCACCGCCTAGATCGAAATTATTAACTGGATCCTGGTCAGCGTAGTCATAGGCATTGGCGGAACCACCTTGGACTGGATCCGGAGAGATGAACCGGCCCAGCGCGGGAACATAACTGCGCACCCCCATCTGGATCACCCCGGACGGAAGTTCCGCCCGGCGGTGCTTGCCGCCAAGCCAGCCGAACCGCCCGGCGCTACCTGATTTCGGGTTACCGAACTCGTCGAATTCGAATTTAGCGGTCGGTTCTTTGGCTGTTGGGCTGAGGCTTGCCGTGGCGACGATATCCCCGTGCATGTTCGTCAACTGAAGGCTGGTTTCTCCTGTGCTCGACTGGATCGCGGCTAGCCCACCACCGATGCCGCTGATGTCGCGAGTCCAGGCCGAGCCTCGTTCGGTCCATACAGGAGAATCTGAGCCGCCCGAGTAGTGGAAGACTTCGGTACCTTCTTTGCTCCCTGTCTGGACGACTTGGCGCACCCTTCCCGTAGCGTCGAGCAGGTAGCTGTTCGTGATGCCGCCCTGAGACTGGCTGGCTAGCATTTCATTGCTGTAGAAGCTCGTCGTCAAAGTACTTCCACCTGCATAGGTCCCCGCCAGGCTGGTGATCCGCCCGAAGTTGTCGTAGGTGATGCCTTCACCGACCAAGCGGTCTGCGGCATCGTATTTGTAACTTTGGGTGCTGCCGCCCGATTCCACGCAGGCGCCGCCGACGCCGGGGTTACGCGTCGTCAGGCTGGTCCGGTTGGAGTCGGCGTCAAAGGCGTAAGCGCGCGTTGTGCAGCCACCTCCGGTCGGTGTGTCGTGAACCAGGGCCAACCTGCCAGCTTTGTCGTAAGAGTATTGCTGGCTCGAGGTAAAGCTTTTCTGCGAAAGAATACGACCATAGATGGAGCGTTCCTCGCTTTCTTCCAGCCAGGTGCATTTTTCTGAGCAGCTCGCAACCTTCGTGTAGGTGAGTTTGATCGCGGCGCCAACTTCGTCGTAGGTCGTTTTGGAAACTAGCCCGTCAGGCAAGCCTCTTTCGATTAGATTTCCGTCAGCGTTATAGCTGGCAGTAAAGGTACCCGCCGCGGAGTCTTCGAGTTTGGTCAGAAGACCCGAAGTTGTGTCGTAGTAGAAAGCTTGAGAGCCCTTGCCGTCGGTTGTCGTCACCGGACGGCCGTCGAGATCGTAAATGGCCGTTGAGGAGACGTTGTCTGCGTCGGTGGATTTCACCGGGCGGCCGAGTTTGTCGTATGCCACAACCGCAGCTTGGCTGTCGAAGCCTTCGCATTTGCTTTCGCAGGTGAACTTCTGTTCGACCGGCATACCCGACGAGGTGCTGTAGACGATCTGGGTGGGCGGAAGTTCTTTGCCGCCGCCTTCGACCTTACGGGTCAGTCGGCGCCCCGCCTGGTCATAGCTCGCGATGGTCTTGCGGGTGTTACCGCTTTCCCCAGCCGGACTTTCTATCGCTTCGAGCGGCTCGTTGTAGACGTTGTAGCTGGTTACTTTTCGCACCAGCAGAGGGGGCTGTCCTTCAGGTTTCGGCTGAGCCGCCGGCATCACCTTGCAAAGCGTGTTTGCCGAGATCGTGCTTATGCATTCTCCGCCCGTGCCTGCGACCGTGTAATAGATCAGCTTCCTCGTCCCCGCTTCGCCGCCGGTCGGATTCGATGGCTGGCGTTCCTCGATCGGCAGACCGCTTGCTTCGTCATAGACCGTGACCGTCTTGATGTTGAGACCGTTCGGGTTGCTGGCGCTTTTGGGGTCGACGATCGTTTCGGTCGGCTTGCGGAGGTTCCAGTTGTATTCGGTTTCCGTGACCCGTTGGTCGGCATCGGTGCCGCTGCCCGGAATGCTGGCGCCGGTTGTTTCGCGCGTCGGCAGATGGGGGTCTATCCCGGTTTTCGGCCAGTTTTTGTCGTATTCGATGATGCGGTGCAGCCGGGCTTCTTTTGTCGATCCGGATTCCAGCCGAACCGAATGCAGTGGGCCGAATTCTTCTTCCAGTTGTGTGCCGTCGGCCGAGTAAAGACGTTTCGTCTCCAATTCATGCGCCCTTTTGATTTTTTCCGGTTCGGACCCTGTGGCAAGCGCCCGTAGCCGGTTCTGGGCGCTCAGTTCGCGCACGACGTTGCCGAATTCGTCGTATTCGCTTGTCGATATCGACGGCGCCGAGGTGCCGGCGCCCGAAGGCGTCGCCGTATTGACGTTGTGGCCTTGGGCGTCCATGTAGTAGAGCGTCGCGCGGGAGTAGCTCGTCGGCGGACTTGCGGTCGGAACCTGATCGGGAGGGAAGATCGCGGTGGCATCAACCGGCAGATCGCCTTGGCCCCATTCGGCGACTGCCGGGCCGCTCATTTCGTAGGGAGCACCACTCACGGGGACGCCGTAGGCGATCGTGACCTGAGCGGTAGCCGGACTGCTCACAAGGCTGGGACGAGTGGCGGCGCTCAGCCGCCCGTTCGCTTCTTCTTCTTCGACGCTATGGCCCGTCGCTTCGGTCTGAAAGGCGGCGCCGTATTCAAGCGTCCAGGGTTCTAGACCTGGCGGCGTAATCGTGTGGACCTGGCCACCGGCATAGTAGGTGTATTTCGTTTTCAGATTCGGCGTAATTCGGGGGTCATACTCTTCTGTCAGCATGCCTTCGGAGTTGTAGACATAGGCAGCTACTTTCGCGCCCGGCAGTGCCCCGGGAACGTTGTATTCAATCGATGACAGGCGATCGCCGTAGGCGGGCGGCGCACCCCAGAACGAGGCCGGCAAGTAGTTGAAGACCAGCACGTGACAGCCCAGAGTCGACGTCGCGTTGGCTTCGTTGCAGGTGACACCTGCCGCGGTAGGCGCAATGATCTCTTTGAGGCGGCGCTGCGTGCCTATCAAGTCGTAGACCATCTGAGTGCTGTTACCGCTGCCGCCGGTCTGCGTGATCGACACCGGAAGATATTCGGATCCCCCGGCGGAGTTCTGGAAGGTGGTACGGCTACCGGAGGGACTCGCCAGCGCCAGCTTCGTCCCGGATGCTTCGGAAACCAGGCTCCACCCCGCTGCTTCGGGTGGGGTAATGAAGTTTCCGCCGTCCATTTCGAAGGCCAATTCCCCGCCTTCGAGGTCGGTCACGACAGCGTAGGAGAAAGAATAGGTTTCCCCTTCAATTGTTTCGCTGACATTGACTATGCGAGCGCTGCGCCATTCGGCTCCGCCTGCTTCTTCGACCGGGACACCTGGTTTCCAGCCCTGGCCGAGTACTCCGGTGTCGCCAAGCTTGCCGGCTTCCCGGGAATTGAAGGTCCGCGAGAATTCCAGCGCCGAGTTGAAGCCAGGCAAACTGGCGTCCGTGCTGCTGACCGAGAAGTTTCCCGTCAGGAGATCGACGCTGCCGGGACCAACTCCTGCGGTTGCGTCGGTAGGGCTTCCCAGATAGCGGTTTACCTGCGCTTCAACCGGGGCGCTGTATCCGGCCGCCCCGATCGTCCCGAGGTACACCGCCCGCACCTGGATCGGGCCTCCTTTGCCCCGAAGCGTGTTCGTGGCATCGGCTGCGTCGAAATAGAGAAGTTCGCTTTCTTTGGCGCCTCCGGTGACCAGCGGCCAGGAGACCGCCTGGTTTTTGGCGTTGCGGACCAGTTCTTCTGGAATCGTGCGAAAGGTGCCGGTTTTCCCTTCTCGGTATTGAAAGGTCACCCCGCTTACGCCCGCGACCTGCCAGGCCGACTTCAGCTTGAGTCGTTGTGCGGTGCGCGTGCCTTCGCTGGGCAGGGTCACTTTGCTGGTCGACGGACCCTGGGGGATGTAGTTGATCGAGACATAGGGCCGGTGTTCGACCGTAGGGGATGCGCTGGATTCGAATTCGAGGTTGCGATGCAGGCAGCATTCGTGGTTTTTCTCTCCCATCTGCTTGACCAGCACCCCGAGGTTTTCGCTGGCAGACCCCGACGCCCAGCGCTGCACCATCGGTTCGTCTAGGGGGATGTTCCACCAGCCGACTTTGCTGCCGCCGCGAGTGGCGGTCGTGAGCTGACCGGCTCCTGGTTTGGCGGTTCCGCCAGGGGCCGTCCAGGGGGCGCAGGTGTAGCAGTTGGGATAGCCCGAGTACTTCCAGGAGACGAAGTTGCTCCACGGCTGGAGCAGCTCTTCCAGTTCGACCCCGGTGGTGTTTTCAGCGGCGTGGCCCGAGTACAGGCTCATCGTCGCGCTGGTCACCGAGGCGGTCGTCGGAACTATGCCGTTGGGACGAAAGAAGATCGTCGAGCGGGTGAATTCGTCTTGACTAGCGCTGGCGTAATACCAAGCCTGCGCCCATAGATTGGTGTAGCCGCCGCCGGCGCAGAGGTTCCAGGTTTCGATCGACGGTGCGCTGGCGAGGGTGCAGTCATAGAAGGCTTCCGGCAAGACAGCGGGGTTTTCGGGCAGGACGATGGTCGGGTCGATGCTCACCGGGAACCGGCGATCCGGCTGATTCAGCCATTCGCGGGAGGCTTCCAGGTCCAGGAGCCAGTTGCCCGAGTTGCCCGGTTCGAGCTTGTATCGGACTGCCGTGGAGGAGATCCCGGCCAGCCCGCCCGCGCGATCCGACATCACCGGCGCGGGCAGTCTCGCTACCAGGTGGCCCGCTTCGTCGCGGAACTCGACCGAGCCGTCCTCGGCGATCTTGGGAATGACGCCCTGCGAGGCGGAGAGTTCAAAGCGATAGGTGCTCGGCGCGGAGGAGTCGGCGATTTCGATGTTCTCCTTGAGGCCGTTGGCGAGGCTTGAGAGCTGAAAGCTGGTTTCCGAGCCTGAGGCTTCGTAGGTGACCGTGTCGCCCTGCACTTCCGCCGGCTCGGAGGCGGCGCCCAGAAGCTTCGAGGCGACCCACTGATCGCCGATCGTGAGGCGAATAGGGCCATCCCCAAGACGCGCGGGAAGATGCAGATCGAAGCGGTTCTCGCCATTGGTGACGGCCGCGCCGTCGCCGCCTTCGAGACCTTCTTCAATCGGCTTCCAGTCGCCATCGGCGGTGCGGTAGTTGACCGGCGCCTCGTAGATCCGCGCTTCGCGCGAGCCATCGGGCAGCGCGAAGGTGCGGGATGAGGCGGTCCTATCGGCTGGGATTTCGGTCCCTTCTTCGGAAGGCGGGGCGGTACTTGCGGCAGCTTCAGCGTCCTGGCCAGATTCGCTCGCTGACCCGTCTTGCTCCGCGAACGCGATGCCCGAACCGAGAACGAGCAGCATGAGTACGACCACCCCAACGAGCCTAATCCCCTTCACGAATCGTTCCTCCCCTTTGATTTGTCTAGATCCCTGCTTGAGCCCTGATGTGGGGCTCGATGCGCTTGGCATCGCAAGCGCTACGGCACCGCTCCCTAACGGATGGTTCGTATACCTATGCCCCTCTCACAAGCCGAAAGTGAAGTTCGGGGCCATAGGCCACCTCCACGACCTTCGCCTTCACGAGGGTGCAAAGGTGGTACTCGAAAATCTCCAGGGCCTTGGGTTCTGCCCAAATCCTCTGAAGTTCGGCGGAAGACACGGGGCTGCCGAGTTGCTGCATTACGGCGACGATTGCCCGCTTGGTCTGATTGACGACGATGGGAGCGGATGCAGCCCGGTCTAGGGTGCGCCCGCTCCCCTCTTTCGCCTTTATCTCTGTTACGTCGAGCAAACTGAATGGCGCAGGCACACGCCGCCGCCGACCGAGGGAACCGGCGGCGGTGCAATGCTGCTGGGTGGAAGTTCGTGGTCTTGACATGTGACTGGTTATGTGCCCCGGACGACGAGAGATACGTAGTCATCCGGGGCACCAACACTGGGACCTTCCTTCGGCTTGCTGACGACCGAAAAGCAGATATCCAGTCCTGAGTTTGGAGAGTTTCAGATCGGTACTGGCGCGACAACCGGAGCTTCTCCACCACTCATTTTTTCTTTACGCCGTGGTAGCCACTCTCCAGGCGACCAGATCGTCCGCGCTCGAACCCCAGCAGGCCGACGAAAGTTGTCTCCCCAACCTTCCCCGATTTTGCGAGTCGGTTGGCGGCGCGGCCGTTGATCGCCTGTGCCCCTTCCCACGTCGCCGTTAGAAGCTCCAGCAGTTCTTTCCTGCCCTCCGCGTCGAGGCTCAGCGCATCCCACAGCAAACACAGATCCTCGTCCTGGTTCATGTGGTCAGTGCGGTACGAGGACATGGTCTCCGTGAAAATGCCTTGGACGACGGCGCTGTTCAGGTCGCGCCTCTCCTCTAGAGACATTTTGCGATAGGTCTCGTCGTAGACGACAGGCAGCACTAGGGCGCGGTAAACCGGCCTCATTCCTCCGCCGACCAGTTTGTGCCCAGCAAACTCGATGCAGCCCGATCTGTAGAGGTCGAGAAGGTGCGGACGGACGTTCTTGACGTCTTCGTCAATCATTCGCGCTATCTCCCCAGCGCTGAATTCGCCTTCGTTGAGGATCGCCAGGATTTCGACGCGAATCCAGTGATTGACGGAATGCGGGAGCGCATCTTCCGGCCGGCGTTTGCGCCTCCGGAGAGGCACCCTTCCGACTGCTTGCTCGTCGTTCACCGCTGATCGCTCCTTCCGGTCAGATTCCTTATCGCTAGTCGCCAGCGCGCTGAGCATAGAGGCTGGGAAGGGCCTCTCCCGAGGGTAAGAAATTTCCACCAGTAGAAATTTCTTACCCTCCCCCTTCCCGTCCTGGTGGCAGAGCCGGGGTGACGACACGGGAGGGAGGTGATTACGCATGACGGTCAAACCGGTCACGCCGGTCGTCCCGTTGCTGCAAATCGTGAAGCAGCGATAGACGATCCGGGCCGGTCTTGATCGTCTTAGCAGAGGGTCGAGGCCGGCCCAATTTCTGGCGTGGTCGTCATGACCTCAAGCCCCCCGACCTACCCGCAAACGCAGCGCCGCGAGAGCGACTGTCAAGGGCGCGCAGCGCCCGGCCCCGCAGGAGGTTGACCGGCGCGAGCGCGGTGCTCGATCGCGAGGGTCGGGGACTCAGAGGCCGATGCCGAGGCTGCGTTCGATCCTATCCCCCGCTCTCTGGATTTCCCAACCTGCCGCTCCCTGCCGAGCCTTCGTTGAGCCTGGCGAAGGTTCGCCTCGGTGGTCTTATGCGCACCGCGCTCCGATGAGCCTTTCGGCTCGCGGCCCCAGGACGCTTTGTCTTTCGGTCGCTGGACTCGGGACGGTAGCTCTCACCTTCTGACCCCGCGCTCTCAGGCGCTTCAAGCTCTGCCAACGAGCAAAGACCAACTAGTGGCAAAGGTGCCTGCGGGGACGGGATGGGGACCCCCACTGACCCCGCAAACCGTGCCTAGAAGCCAAGCGCGAACTTGGCGTCCTCGGTCATCATCTCGGGTGACCAAGGGGGATCGAAGACCATCTTTGGGTGCACGGCGGAGACCCCGGGGAGATCGCCGACGAACTCCTTCATCTGCTCGGAGACCTGGGGGCCGATCGGGCAGGCTGGGGTTGTGAGGGTGAAGGTGACGAAGACCTCCTCCTTCTCGATCTCGACGTCGTAGACGAGGCCGAGGGAGACGAAGTCGAGCCCCAGCTCGGGATCGATTACCTCCTCGAGCGCCTCGATCACGTCGTCTTCCGTGAGCACCGTGGTGTCGTTGTCGGACATCGGCCTATGGTACTTGGCCGCTACGGCGTGCCGGGCGCCAACGGCTCGGAGGGCGCGCCGGACCCAGGGCTCAGGTCCAGCTGCCACCAGCCGACATCGCGCCAGGCGCCCGCCTTCCAGCCGATGCCGCGGTAGACGCCAACGGCTACGAATCCGAGCCGCTCGTGGAGCAGGACACTCGCCTCGTTCGGCAGGGTGATGCCGGCGCAGGCGACGCGGTAGCGCTGGTGGCGCAGACGGTCGAAGAGAGATTCGTAGAGGCTCCGCCCGATTCCCATGCGCCGCTGAGCATCCGCGACGTACACCGAGACGTCCACCGCCCAGCGGTAGGCGAGCCGCTCCCGGTGCTGACAGGCATAGGCATAGGCGACCACCTCCCCGTCGAGCTCGGCTACGAGCCACGGGTGCATCCTTGTAACGCGCTCGATTCGCGCCGCCATCTCCTCCGAGCTCGGCGCGTGCTCCTCGAAGGACGTGGCGCCAGCCTCTACATGCGGCGCGTAGATCGCCGTGCAGGCGGCGGCGTCTCGCTCGGAATCGGCGGCACGAATCGCGATTGGCCTCATCGTGGAGAAATCTAGACCGCCGGGCCGCACGACTTCATTTCCCGCCAATAGGCTGCCGGTCCGTGAGTGAGCAAGGACAAATCGTGCGGCGGTCGATCGGGATCGCCTTCTCCGACGGAGGCCTGCTGGCGCTGAGCGCCGTGCGGCCTGAGACGGCCGAGGGTCACGGTGAGGAGGTCGTCGCCGCGGTGCTCTGCGGACCCGACGGAGCGCCGGCCGAGGTCGCCGAGACGCTGCTCTCGACCGAGTACGGCCCCGATGGCGTGCAGCGACGGGCGACGCTCGAGCTCTGGATCGACGCCGAGGACGGGCAGCCCCTGCGCGGGGCAGGAACGCTGATCAGTGCCAGCACCGTGCGCCACCCCGGGCTGCAGGCGGAGATCGCCTTCTTCCGCTGGTCGCTCGAGGGCCGCGAGGGCCTGGGTCACTACGAGGTCGTGCGCGGCGATGGCTGAAGCCAAGATCGAGGCGATCGTCTGCGACTTCGGCGGCGTGCTGACCACGCCCCTGGTCGAATCCTTCATGGCCTTCCAGGACCAGACCGGGATCACGACCGAAACCCTGGGCAAGGCGATGCAGGCGGCGACCGAGGCCGGCGGGGACAACCCGCTCTACGAAATGGAGCGAGGCGAGATCACCGAGGTCGCCTTCCTCGAGACGCTCACCGACTACCTCGAGCCGCTGCTAGGCCACCGACCCGAGATGCATCGCTTCAAAGAGATCTACTTCGAGGCGCTGCAACCCAATCCGGAGATGATCGACCTGATGCGCTCGCTCAAGGACGAGGGCTTCCAGATGGCGATGCTGACCAACAACGTGCGCGAGTGGGAGCCACTCTGGCGCGCGATGCTGCCGGTCGACGAGATCTTCGAGACCGTGGTCGACTCCGGCTTCGTCGGCTGCCGCAAGCCTGAATCGCGGATCTACGAGCTGACCCTGGAGCGGATCGGCCGCCGCGCCGAGGCCTGCCTCTTCGTCGATGACGTCCTCGTCAACATTGAAGGCGCCCGCAAGGCCCGCCTACAGGCGGTCCACTTCCAGGACAACGCGCAGGCGATCCCGGAGATCCGCGCGGCGCTGGCCTAGAGCAGGTGCCGGCCTAGGAACTCGAGCTGGTCGGCGACGACCGCCTCGTGCACGGGGCCGTCGTAGACGTCGAAGTGATCGACGCCGGGATAGGTGCGCAGTTCGCCCTTCGGCGCGCGTCTCGCCGCGGCTATCGCGGGCCCGGGCTTGGCGACGCGATCCGCCTCGCCGACGCAGACGAGCCAGGGGCAGTGCAGCGTTGATGCGTGACGAACGGGACGAAACGGAGCACCGAGCAGCCAGCGCGAGGAGACGCGGTTGCGCCAGCGCGAGTCCTCGCCGATCGAGACGACGCGGCGCCAGCCCTCCTCCCCACCCGGCGCGTTGATCAGCGCCGGCTCATTGGGCTGACCGACCGCCGGCAGGTACGCGCCGCGGGCAGCAGAAGCAAGCATCCGGGCGGCTACGAGCGGCGAGGAACGGTGCGCCTGGCGCACGATGTCGAGGAAGGGCACTTGACTGATCGCCGCCACCACGGCCGGATCCTCGGCGGCGGCGGCAAGCGCGTTGCCCCCTCCCATCGAGGAGCCGAACGTCACCACCCTGCTCGGGTCGATCCCGGGCAGCGAGCGCGCAAACGAGATCGCCGCCCGCCAGTCCTCGAGCTGCCGCGCCGGATCGAACAGATCCGGCTCTCCCCCGCTGTCGCCGAAGCCGCGATGGTCGAATACCAGCGCCGCAAACCCCGCCGCCGCAAAACGCTCGGCAAAGACCCCGAGCCGGTCGCGTCGAGTTCCTGAGAGGCCGTGAGCCATGACGACGACCGGCACCTCCGCTTCCTCGCCGGCGGTGGAATAGAGCCACGCTGCGCACGGGTCAGCGTTTGAGGGGAAAACCAGGTCCTTGCGATCCATCCCCCTCATAACGGGAGCTGACCGCGAAACGTGAGATCGACTGGCGAGGACTAGCTGGGACTAGTTGTCGGAGCCGGCGCGGTCCCAGATGTAGAGCTCTACGGCCTCGAGGGCGAGCTCCATCTGGCGGGCCGGTGAGAGGAGGCCGAGGACCAGCTCCAGGGCGTCCTCCTCTGTTACTCCGGCGTCGACTGCCTCCTCGCCGCGGAAGCCGGCGGCGAGCTTCATCGCCTCGCGGCGGTTCTCGCCGAGGGAGCCGAAGGCGCCCATGAGGAAGTCCCGGTTGGGGACCGGGTGGCCGACCTCTAGCGAGCCGTGCCAGGCGGCGAGCATCGAGAGGTCGTGCTCGTCGAGCTCTGAGAGCGCCTTGGCGTAGTGGGTCTCAAGCTCCTGGTCGGGAATCTCGTCGACCCAGGAGCGGACAGCCTCGCCGAGCAGTTGGCGGCGGGCCTCACGACCGATCGAATCTGAGATCGCGCGGATCGCGTCGGCGGGGTCTACGAAGCAGAGAGCCATCTGCGGTGCAATTTAGAGGGGGCGGTAGACGCCAAAACGGTGGTGGGATGCCGCAGTTTGCGGCGGGGAAGCGCCGCGACCGGACATAGGCTGAGGAGATGCCTCTGAAGCTGATCCACGGACCCCCGAACTCGGGCCGCGCTGGCCGGATCAGGCGCGGGCTGAGCGCCGTGCTCGACCGCGATCCGGTCCTCGTCGTCCCAACCCTCGACGACGTCTACGCCTTCGAGCGCGAGCTCTGCGCGGGCGGCGCGGTCCTCGGCGCGGACGTGATGACCTTCGGCGGCCTGTTCGCGACCGTGGCCACGGCGGGAGGTGCCCCCCCGGGCGCCGTCCTCACCCCGGCGCAGCGCCTCGGCGCCGTCGCGGCGGCGGTGAGCGAGCGGCGGGCGGCGATGGGGCCGCTGCGCGGCTCGGTCCCGTACTCCGGCTTTCCGCCGGCCCTGGAGCGGCTGCTCGACGAGCTGCAGGGAGCGGGGCTCGAGCCGGCCGACGTCGAAGCGGCGGCCGGGACCCTCGAGGGCTCGGCCTACCTCGGCGACATCGCCGCCCTGTTCGCCGGCTACGCGCGGGTTCGTGACGGGCTCGGCGCCGTCGACACCCACGGCATCGCGCGCGAGGCGATCGGCCTGCTGAGGGACGGAGAGCAGTTCTGGCGACGTCCGGTCTTCCTCTACGGCCTCGACGACCTGACGCGCAACCAGCTGGACCTGATCGAGGCGCTGACGAAGGTCGTCGAGGTGACGGTGGCGCTGCCCTACGAGAAAGGACACAGCGCGCTCGAGAGCAGAAACGGCCCGCTGCTCGCATCGCTCGGCGAGATTGGAGTCGACTCGATCGAAGAGATCCCAGCTGACCCCGGCAACACCGGCTCGCCGCTGCTCTTCCATCTCGAGCGAGGCTTCGGCGCGGCCGAGGCGGAGCGCCTGCCGCTCGACGAGAGTCTCGTCTTCCTGCGCTCCGCCGGCGCTCGCGGGGAGGCCGAGGCGATGGCGGTCGAGGTGGCGCGCCTGCTCGCCGGCGGGACCGACCCGGAGCAGATCGCGATCGTCGTCCGCGACCCGGCGCGGCGCGGTCCGCTGATCGCCTCGATCCTCGAGTCCTACGGCATCCCGACCGCGCTCGAGGCGGAGATCTCGGTCGCGACCACCTCGGTCGGAGGGTCGCTGACGGCACTGCTGGAGGCCGTGCTTGGAACCGGCCGGGCGACGGACCTGCTGCGCTACCTGCGCGGGCCTTCGGGCACCGCGCCAGGCCGCACCGACTGGTTCGAGCGCAAGCTGCGCCGCAATCGCGTCCAGACCGCGGTGGCGGCGCTGGTGCTCTGGGAGGACGAGTACGGGGAGCCGCCGGAGGACGTCGCCCGGGTTCGCGAGGCGGCGGGACGCCCGGCGGACCTGGCCACAGAGGTCGGGGCGATCGCGGCGGCGATGGGGGCGCGGGTGGGCTCGGAACTGGAGGCACGCGCCGCGGCGGCGATCGCGACCGCCCTATCCGAGCGCGCCGAGCTCGACGGCTTGGCGCCGCTGCCCGAATCGATCGCGCGGGCGGTGGCCGGCCTCGCGGTGCGGGTCTGGAGCGGGCCGGTCGAAGACCGGGTCAGGATCGCCGACCCCCGCCGGGTACGGGCCGCGCGCTTCGACAACGTCTTCGTCGCCTCCCTGCAGGACGGCGAGTTCCCGCGCGGGGCCGGGCACGCGGACCCCTTCCTCTCCGAGCGCCAGCGCGAGTCGCTGGGCCTGCAGCCGCGCCACGCCGACGAGGCCGAGGAGCGCTACCTGTTCCACGCCTGCCTGGCGCTGCCGAGACGGCGGCTGTTCCTCTCCTACCGCGACAGCGATGAGAACGGCGCCGCCGAGGCGCCCTCGCCGTTCCTCGGCGACGTCAAGCAGCTACTCGACTCGACCGAGGGAGAGATCCGGGGGCGCGCCCTCGCCGAGGTCGTGCACCGGATCTCCGACGCCCCGTCGGAGACCGAGCTGGCGCGGGCAATCGCCGCGCGAGGCCCGGCCGCCGACCCGCAGCGACTGCTTGAAGCCGCGGGCGCCGAGGGCCCCATCGCCGATCGGATCGGGGCGCGCCTGGCGACGGCACTTGACGCCCAGGCCGCCACGCTGGCGCCGGGGCCGCTCTCGAACCCGTCGGTAATCGAGTCCCTGAGCGACGTCCACGCCTACGGCGGCACCACCCTGGAGGGCTTCGACGTCTGCTCCTACCGCTGGTTCGTCTCGCACGAGCTCTCGCCCCAGCCGCTCGATCCGCCCCCCGACCCGCTCGTCCAGGGCGGCATCATGCATGCCGCCCTCTATGCCCTCTATGAGGCGCGCCCCGGCGGCGATCCCCTCCCCCGGCCCGACTCCGTCGGCGCCTGGATCGCCCGCGGCCACGAACTGGTCGACGAGATCGCGACGAGCAAAGAGCTCGGTGCGCATCCCGCCGAGCGGGCGATGCTCACCCGCGTCAAGGGCCTGCTCACCCGCTTCCTCGCCGAGGAGTCACGCCGCGAGACAGGGAGCTTCGAGCCATGGCTGCTGGAGGCGGGGTTCTCCGAGTCGGAGAAAGTCGAGCAGCCGGTCCTCGAGCTGGACGGCTGGCGACTGCACGGGGCGATCGATCGGGTCGACCGGGCCCCCGACGGGCGCGCTCTCGTCCTCGACTACAAGCTCTCGAGCAAGGTCTCCTCGGGAAACAAGCTCGAGGAGGAAGCGAAGCTGCAACTGCAGCTCTACCTGATCGCGGTCGCCGAGCTCTGGGGGGCGGAGATCGTCGGCGGTCTCTATCACCCGTTGCGGGGCACCTCGGAGCGCCGACCACGGGGGCTCGTGCTCGAGGACGCCGCGGCCGACCTCGCCGGGTACCGGCTCTCCAAGACCGACCAGCTCGACCCGACGGAGTTCGACGAGCTGCTCGCCGACGCCCGCCGCCGGGCCGGCGCGATCGTCGCCAGGATGAGGACCGGAGCGATCGACCGCGACCCCGGCCCCCGGCCCGGCCTGCGCGACCACGGCGTCTGCCCGCCGTTCTGCGACTTCGCGCCGATCTGCCGCCGCGACCGTGCACCGGTCGAGCCGCTGAGCGACGAAGCGGAAGACGAGCGATGAGCGAGCGGCAACCGACCCAAGAGCAACGCGCGGCGATCGAGGCGACGGCACTCGAGGTCCTGGTCGAGGCGGGCGCCGGCACCGGCAAGACCGGGGTCATGGTGGATCGCTACTGCCGACTGGTTTGCGAGCGGGGCGTCTCCCCCGGCGCGGTCCTCGCCTTCACCTTCACCGACAAGGCCGCGGCCGAGCTGCGCCAGCGGATCCGGGCCGAGATCGAGCGGCGGGCCGAGGCGGGATCGGAGCGTGCGCGGGAGCTGCTGCCGACGCTCGGTAGCGCCTGGGTGACGACGATCCATGGCTTCTGCAACCGGTTGCTGTCGGCCCACCCGGTCGCGGTCGGCATCGATCCCCGGTTCCGGGTGCTGGACGCGCCGGAGACCGAGAGGGCGGCCGTCGAGGCCTTCGACGAGGCGCTCGAGACCTTCATGGCGGGCGGCGACCGCGAGCGGGAGGAAACGGTCGCGGCCTTCGACATCGGTGGGCTGAGGGGGATCGTGCTCGGCGTGCACGCCGAGCTGCGCAGCCGCGGCTGGGCCGAGCCGCGCCTTCCCGAGCCGCCCGAGCCGGACGCGGCGGGGGCGCTTCGACGCGCCGCCGCTGTGGCCGCCGAGACGCTGGCGGAGCTGAAACCCGGCAGCGCCAACCACGAGTTCGTCGAAGGGGCGCTGGCCCTCCTCGATGGGACGGAGGACATCCCCGGCCTCGACCAGATCGCCTCGCTGCGGACCGCGAGCAAGGCCAAGCCGATGGCCGCCTACAGGGAGGCGATCGAGTCGGCCCTGAGCCGCGTCGCCGAGGCCGGCGAGGGCGGCCTCGCCTACCGCCACGTCGCCGAGCTGCTGCAGCTCTTCTCCGAGCGCTTCGAGATCGCCAAGGAGAGGCGCGGTGGGATCGACTTCGAGGACCTGCAGTTGCTGGCGGCGCGGCTGCTCGAGCGAACCGAGACGGGGGCGGCCTACCGGGTCAGGTTCAGCCACCTCCTGGTCGACGAGTTCCAGGACACCAACCGCCTGCAACTGCGCCTGATCGAGGCGCTGCGTGGGCCGGAGACCCAACTGATGGTCGTCGGCGACGAGCTGCAGTCCATATACGGCTTCAGGCACGCCGACCTCGACGTCTTCCGCGAGCGGCGCGAGGCGATCGAGGCGAGCGCAACCGGCGAGGCGATCCCGCTCAGCGGCAACTTCCGCTCCCGCCCCGAGGTGATCGGCGCCGTCAACGCGATCGGCGAGCGACTGCTGGACGGCTACGCGCCGCTGCGGGTCGGCACCCCGCCCAGCGAGCCCCTCCCGGCAGGGGAGGGACCGGCGGTGGAGATCCTGCTCACCGGCCGAGCCGGCTGGGACGACGATGGGATCCGGCTCGAACCGGCGACCGACGCGCGCACGCCGGTCAACCAGCTGGCCGAGGCCCGCTTCCTCGCCGCGCGGCTGCGCGAGCTCGCCGACCAGGGCGTCGATCGCGGCGCGATGGTCGTGCTGCTGCGGGCCTTCACCCGCCTCGACGCCCACGAGGACTCGCTGGAGCGGGCCGGCCTGCGCCCCTACGTCGTCGGCGGCCGCGGCTACTGGTCCCAGCAGCAGGTCGCCGACGTCTGCGCGCTACTGGCGACGATCGCCAACCCGCTGGACGACCAGGCGCTGCTGGGCTCGCTCGCTTCGCCCGCCTGCGGGGTAACACCCGACACCCTCTGGCTGCTGCGCGCCGCGGCGGGCGGCGGACGTCAGATCTGGCCGACCGTCGAGCAGGCGGCGGGGCTGGGCGAGGACGAGCGCACTGACCCCGAGCGGCTGGCGCAGATCCCCGCCGCGGAGCTGGCGCTGCTTCGCACCTTCGCCGAGACGGTCTCCGCGCTGCGCCGCCGCGCCACCTCGCTCTCCCTGGCCGGCCTGATCGACGCCGCCGTGACCGAGACCGGCTACGACCTCGCGGTGCTGATGCGCCCCGCCGGCGAGAGTCGCTTCGCCAACGTGCGCAAGCTGATGCGCCTCGCCGCCGATTTCGAGGCCGCCGAGGGCCGTGACCTGCGCGGCCTGCTCGACTTCCTCGCGGCGCGCGCCGACGCCGACGCCGACGCGCAGGCGGCGACCGCCGTCGAGGGTCACGACGGGGTGCGGATCATGACCATCCACAGCGCCAAGGGCCTCGAGTTCGACGTCGTCGCCATCCCCCACCTCTCGCGTGGCCTCCTCCCCGCCGCGCGCGGACCGATGCTGACGCTCGGCCGCGAGCCCGAGGCGCCGCGGGTGGGAATGCAGCTGCGCCGGCTCGGCGCCCGCGGGATCGACCTCTACGCCCAGCGCGAGCTCGGCGAGGACGCCCAGGCGCGCCAGGCGGAGGAGGAGCTTCGCCTCTTCCACGTCGGGGCGACGCGGGCGCGCGAACGGCTACTGCTGAGCGGCGTCGTCAACCCCTCCCCACCGTCCCGGCAAAGCCACGGCAAGGCCGTGATCGAGCGGATCGTCGCCGGGTTCGAGATCGACCGCGAGCGCGACTCGAGCGTCGCGATCCCCGCGCCGGAGCCGAGGCCGGGGCTGGAGGCGGCGTTCGAGCCCTCGGAGATCGCGGTTCGCGTCAACCTCGCCTCGGTCGAGCAGGCGGCGAGCCTGACCACCGTTAGAAAGGAGGCCGACGCGGAGCGAGAGGCCGGCGAGGGACCGGCGCCGCTGGTCACGCCGAGGACCCCCAGGGCGGTCAGGCGACCGCTCTCCTACACCGCGATCTCGACCCACGGCAAGGGCACCGAAGAACGGCTCGTCGACAGCGACAGGGCCCTCCGTGAAAGCGGCACCGACGAGCAGGCGGCGGCAGGGGGCTTGGCCCGGGGCCGGGCCGTCCACGCGCTGCTCGAGTGGAGTCACGCCAACCAGTGGCAGTCGCCACCGGCGGAGCTGGTCAGCCGTATCGCGGCCTCAGACGGCGGGGATTTCGGCCTCGCCGAGGAGGCGTTGCTGGCCCCCTTCGAGGCTTGGCTGGGCTCCAGCTTCTTCGCCGCACGGGTACGGGATGCCGAGAGCAGCCGCGCCGAGGTGCCGCTGCTGATCGAAGTCGCCGGCACCGTCTTGCGCGGCTCGATCGACCTGCTGGTGGAAGAGAACGGGAACCCGCCCCTGATCGTCGACTACAAGACCGACAGGGTCGACGGCTCACAGCCCGACGAGCTGACGACTCCCTACGAGATCCAACAGGCCATCTATGCGCTCGCGGTCGCCGAGGCGCGCGGGACCGACGAGGTCGAGCTCGCTTACGTCTTCCTCGAGAACGCCGAGGAGCCGGTGGTCGCCCGCTGGGGCCGGGACGAGATTGAGGCCGGCCGTCGCAGGCTGGAAACCGAGATCGCGCGGGTCAACAAGGACTGAGTCAGGCGGTCTCGGTGTCGAGCTTTGCGGCCAGCTCGTCGAGTTTGAGCTCCTTCAGGCCCTCGCCGACGGCATCGAGCTCGGCGCCGCAGTAGGTGACCAGGTCGCGGCCCTCGCGGCAGAGGTCGAGCGTCTCGCGCAGACCCGCCTGTCCGGAGTCGAGGCGATCGATGATCTGCTCCAGGCGCTCCACCGCCACCTCATAGCTGTCGGGCTTCTCGCTCAATCGGGCTCCTCGATCTTGGCGCCGACACTGCCGTCGGCAAAGCGCAGTTTGACGCGCTCGGCGGCGACCGCGCCGGCGACGCTGCTCACCGGCTCGCCCCCGCCGGCCTCGACCAGCGCGTAGCCGCGCTCGAGCGTGCGCTCGGGCTCGTGCGCCCGCAGCGCGACCTCGGCCCGGTGCAGCGAAGTGCGTCGGCGCTCCATTTCCGCCCCGGCGGCACGCCGCCGGGCCCGCTCCAGGACGACGGTGGCAAGCCGGCGCTGAAAGCCGAGCCGCTCGGCGATGCCGCGTTCGGAGGCGGCGCGGATCTCGCGCGTCTTCTGGTTGAGCGCGAGCCGCTCACGCCGCAGCGCTCGCGCCGGACCGCGGGCGAGGGCGACCAGGTGCGGTGTCCTGGTGCGCACGCCGTTCTCCGCCGCCCGGCGCAGCGAGGCGACGCTGCGCTCGAGCTCGCCGCGGGCCGCCACGCAATCGAGCGGGACCGCGGCCTCGGCGGCGTGGGTCGGGGTCGAGCAGGCGACCGACGCGACGTCGTCGATCAGGGTCGAGTCGCGCTCGTGGCCGACGGCGCTGATCACCGGCACGCGCAGCATCGCGACCGTGCGGCAGAGCGTCTCGTCGCAGAAGGCCCAGAGGTCGGCCAGACTGCCGCCGCCACGGGTGACGACGATCGCCTCGACCCGGGGCTGGGCGGCGAGGTCCTGGATCGCCGCCGCGATCCTCGGGGCCGCGTGGCGGTCCTGCACCGGGGCGAAGGCCCAGACGATCGTGCCGCGCCAGCCACGGCGCTCGAGCCCGGCCAGCAGGTCGCGGCGGGCGGCACCGGACTCCGCCGTCACGACGCCGATCGTCTTCGGCAGCAACGGCCGCGCCAGCTGCCCCTGCAACTCGAACAGGCCCTCCCCCTGGAGCTGTTTGCGCAGCCCCTCCAGCCGCGCCAGCAGGTCTCCCTCGCCGGCGAGGCGGATGTGGGTGGCGCGAAAGGAGAAGGCCGGAGAGGCGTGGGCGCCACCGCGGTAGTAGTCGGGCCCGCCGGCGATCACCACTTCGGTCCCGTCGCGGAGACCCTGCTCGGGGAGCGCCAGCTTCTCCAGCTCGTTGAGCCAGATCGTGCAGGGGACGGCGCCCTCGCTGTCGCGCAGCTCGAAGTAAGCCTGCGCTTTGCTGCGGCTGAGTCCGGTCACCTCGCCAATCAGCGAGACGCGGGCGCGGCGGCGCATCTCTTCCTCCAGCTTGCGGGCGTAGCGCCCTACGGGAAACGGGCCGGGCAGTTCCAAGAAATCGAGGCTACCCAGCGCGTCAGCCGGTTTGGTGCCAGCGTTTGGCCCATTGCTTCAACTCGCTGATCGCCGGGCGCAGCTCAGCCCCCTTCTCGGTCAGCGAGTAAGTGACGCGCACCGGCGTGCCGGCTTCGACCTCGCGCTCGACCAGGCCTTCGTCCTCGAGCTCCCGCAGGCGCTGCGAGAGCAACCGGTCGGAGAGCCCGGGAACCGCGCGGGCCAGCTCGCCGAAGCGCAATGGCCCCTCGGTCAGGGCGGAGATGATCGCCCCGGTCCAGCGCTTGCCGATCAGCTCGATCGCCGCGTGGAAGAGCGGGCAGACGCCATTGACGGCTTGATCTTGGGTCGCGGGCCCAGCCTCCATGCAGCAACAGGGAGCTTACTGAACGTAAGTGATGGGCCTTTCAGCTCGTGCAGGGACCCGTGTCTACGGGGCCGGCTGGCTCTCTCAGGGCAGCTTCGACGATGTCTGTGGGAATGGCGAAGCCGCCCGGCGCGCCGGTCGTCGTTGCGGCGAAGACGGTGCCGAGGACCCGGCCGCGGCTGTCCACCAGGGGGCCGCCGGAGTTGCCGCTGCGGACGCTGCCGCGCAGCGAGGCGATCCGGCGGCCGATCGGGCCGCGGCCGTAGGAGTCATTGCTGATCGTCTCGCGGGTCTCGCCGAGCCGGGCCGGAGCCTCCGCGTAGGGGCCGTTCTCGGGGTAGCCGAGCACTGCCGCCGCGGTGCCTGACGCCGGGTCGGGGGCGATCGGAAGGGCCGGTATTTCGGCCTCGACCTGCAGCAGGGCCAGGTCGTTTTCGGGGTCGTAATAGACCGGGGTGGCGTCGAGCGAAGCGCCTTCCCGAGTCGTCACCGTGGTGTCGTCCTCGCCGGCGACGACGTGGGCGTTGGTCACGATGAGGCCCGGGCCGGCGACCCAGCCGGAACCCTCTACGCCGAGGCCGCAGGCCGTCCCCAGCACACGAACCACCGAGTCGCCGGCGCGCGCCACGTCGGGGTCGGCGACGATCGAGGGATCGGGCGCCGCCACAGGCGTCGCCGGTCCGACAATCGAGGGAGCGGGGTCGACCCGGTCCAGCGCGTGCAGGATCGGCCCAGAGGGCGGCAGCACTTCGTTGAGGCTGCGCAGGATCACTGAACGCTGCACGTCAGCACGAAGCTGCGCGGTCCCCGGCGCGTGCAGGGCGACGGCGCCAAACACCCAGACGACGCCGAGCGCGACCGAGGCGACAAGCGCCGCCCCACCCGCTCCGTCGGCCAGATGCAACACGCCGGTCCCCCGAATCAGGCGCGCCCGCAGGCCCAGGGCCATGCTCTCCAGCGCCACCGCGACGAGCGCACCGCCGACAAGGGCGCCCAGCGCCGCGCACAGGGGCGCATAGGGCGACTCGGCGCCCTGATTCAGCACCAGTGGCGCGAGTCGGCTGCCGGCGAACGCACCCAAAGCAAACCCGATCAGCGTCAGCGTGCCGACGATCAGTCCCTGCCGATAGCCCCACAGCCCCAGGGCCAGGGTGAAGGCGACGATCCCGAAGTCGAGCACAGTCATTCGTCGAATAATGAGGGGTCTCCGACTCCTCCACTACCTTTCACAAAAATGAGCAACCTCTCGCCCGAGGTGGAGCGGCGTCGCCGTCTCATCACCCGCACGCTTCCCCTCACCCTGATCGCGCTGGTCGCCTTCGTTCTCGGCGCCATGGCGGGCACGTCCGGCTCGCCCGACAAGGACGCGGCACAGCGCTTCGTCAACGCCTGGTCGCGCGGCGAATTCGGCGCCATGTACAAGGAGTTGAATCCGGCCTCGCGGCGAGCGATCGAACTGAATGACTTCGTCCTGGCCTACCGCGACGCGGCGATGGTGGCGACCCTGCGCTCACTCGAACCCGACTCGCCGTCGGACCCCATGTCGAGCAACGGCACCACGGTGGTGCCGGTGTCGGTCGTGGCCCGCACCGCCGCCTTCGGCCCGGCGGAAGGCGCGCTGGAACTTCCCTTCGACGAAGGCGGTATCAGCTGGGACCCGAGCCTTGTCTTCCCCGGGCTGCGAAACGGCGAGCACCTCGAAAACCAGATCGAGCTCGCGCCCCGCGCGCCGATCCTCGCCGCCGACGGCACGCCGCTGGCCGAGGGGCCGGCCGAAGCCCGTGCCCATCCCCTCGGCAGCTCGGCGATCGACATCACGGGGGAAGTCGGCACCGCCGAAGAAACCGACTCGCTGCTGCTCGCCCGCAGGGGATTCGCGCCCGACACTCCGGTCGGGGTCAGCGGCCTCGAGCAGGCGTTCAACGCCCGGCTCGCCGGCAAGCCCGGTGGCTCGCTGCTGGCGGTGAGCGAAACCGGTGGCGGCACACGCACAATCGCCAAGGCCGATCCGCATCCGGGGGCGGCGGTGAAGACCACGATCGACCCGAGCCTGCAGGAATCCGCGGTCTCCGCTCTTGCCGGCCGGGTCGGCGGCATCGCCGTGCTCGACTCGCGCAACGGCGACGTGCGCGCCCTCGCCGGCCAGGCCTTCTCCGCGCCGCAACCGCCCGGCTCAACCTTCAAGACGATCACGACGACCGCCGCGCTCGAGAAGGGCGTCGTCTCCCTCGACGACGAATTCGAAACCACCAACGGGGTCAACGTCGGCGGACGCTTCATCGAAAACGCCAATGGCGAGTACTGCGGCGGCAGCTTCCGCGAAGCCTTTGCCGAGTCTTGCAACGCCGACTTCGCCCCGCTGGGGCCGAAGATCGGCAACGACGACCTGGTCGAGACCGCCGAACGGTTCGGCTTCAACTCGCCGCCGACGCTCTACGCGTCCCGCTTCGTCGCCCAGGTCGACCCCGAAGAATCGACGATCCCAACCGAAATCGGCGACGAACTCGACCTCGGGGTCAGCGCGATCGGCCAGGGCGAAGTGCTGGCGACACCGCTGCAGATGGCGACCGTGGCGCAGACGATCGCCAACGGCGGGGTGCGCGAACCGACCTCGATCGTCAAGAACAAGAAGCTGCGACCCGAGGCGAAGCCGGTGCGCGTGATGTCGAAGAAGATCGCCGGCGAACTGACCGAACTGATGATCGGCGTGGTCACCGGCGGCACCGGCACCGCCGGCGCGATCCCCGAGGCCCAGGTCGCCGGCAAGACCGGCACCGCAGAGCTCGGCCCCCGGCCAGGAGAAGAGAACTCCGAACACCCGCAGCAACGCAAGGACGCCTGGTTCGCGGCCTTCGCCCCGGCCGAAAAGGCCAAGCTGGCGATCGGCGTGCTGCTGATCGAAGCCGAAGCGGCGGGAGGCGAAGTCGCAGCCCCGGCGGCTGCGCAGGTGCTCTCCGCCGGTCTCTGACCTAGAGGTCCAGCGTTACTTCGGCCGGGCCTTCGGGGCCGGCGATCGAGAGCGTCAGAGGACGGTTCTCGGAAGCCTCGGAGGGAAGTTCGAAGAGCACGAGAGAGCCCTCGATCGGGCCCTGCTGCGGCGTGGAGTCCGGTGCCGGGATCGGTTCCTGCGATTCGACTTCGCCACCGAAGGGGAAGGCGTAGAGGCTTGAGCTGGGAATCGCCTTGAAGGTCTGGTTGCCGGCATCGGTGATCGTGAAGGAACTGGCCAGCTTCTGCGTCTCTTCGCTCTTGTTCTGGACTTCGAGGAAGATCCCAAAGTAGCTCGAGCCATCCGCCGGCGGCGGCTGATCGACCAGGTAGGCAGCATCCTCATTGTCATTGGGGTTGAGGAAGCGCGAGAAGACCACCTGGTACTTGAGATCGCCCAGCTCGACGACCTCGCCCTCGACGACGTCCTTCGAGTCACTCGAGTAGCCGCAGGCGGAGACGGTCAGGCTGAGCGCGACCAGCGCGAGCGCGGCGAGGATCGGGGCAAGAAGGGTGCGACGGGACATCGGCGGCGAGAGCCTATAAGACCGGGCTCAGGGAATACCGGTCGCGTGGCGGTTACCGCCGGCGAGCGCCACGCGATGCCGGTCGAGCTCCCCCGACTCGAGCTGATCGCGCAACCGGCGCAGCGCCTCGCGCCAGCGCCGTTCGTAGGGAATCGAGGCCCCGGAGAGCAGCTCGAGCGCGCGATCGATTGGGTTCGAGGGCTCGGTCCAGTAGGAGACGCGGACCGTGGTCAGCGAGCCCGGCCCTTCGGTCAGCTCCCAGAGGGTCGTCGACGGGATCCGGTTGAGGCGCCCGCCGCGGCCGTGCTCGAGCAGCCGGTGCGGCTCGTCGGCCTCAGCGATAGTCGTGTCCATCCAGACCGCCCGCGGCCAGACCGCGAAGCGGAACCGCGCTCCGGCGCCGACACCGGTCGGCTCGATCCGGGTCAGGTGGAAGTCGGCAAGGAAGTGGTCGGTGAAGGCGGGGCGCAGGGAGAGGTCGGCGATCGCCTCGAAAGCGCGCCCGCGCGGCACGTCAATCTCAATCTCTGCGCTGACCGGGCCCATGGCGGCGCGATTCTAGTCCTACCGGGCAACGGCTGGACACAGTGACCAAAATGCGACAAAAAGATTGTGCCAGATGGCGCTTGACGCGCTACCATAAATTGTGGAGGCGCCGGGAAAGGAGTCCCCATTTTTACCAGCATCAATCCCGGTACCAGCGTTGACAGCTTTGCGGTTGGAGCGATCCCGGGCACGGGAACTTATTTCTGTGCATCGTGCGGTTCGCAGCTCGCCCTCAGCGAGAACGATCAGCTGCCCGAGTGCCCTCGCTGCGGTGCGGGCGAGTTCCACCTCGACTCGATCTTCGAGCCGATGCAGGAGCACGGCCAGACCGCCGAACTGGCCCTTCAGAACACGTCCTCGACGCCCGAGTGGTTGCCGGCGGCGCGGACGATGCTGACCAAGCCGGGGCGATACCTCGCCTGTCGTGAGGATGGTGAGATCGAGGTATTCGCGGTGGAACAGGGCTGGACGCGGATCGGCCGCAGCGCCGCCGCCGACATCCGCCTCGACGACCCAAGCGTCTCCCGACGCCACGCCCTGATCGTCTCCGAGCTGCCGGACTCGCTGCGCGTGCTCGATGACCGCAGCCTCAATGGCGTCTTCCTCAACGGCGAGATCGTCGACTGGGGACGGCTCGCGGACGGCGACGAATTGGCGATCGGCCGCTACCGCCTTTTCGCTCTGGAAAGCTAAACGCGCAATTTCCGGCCACCGCCACCCCTAGCATGGGGATGTGGATCAGTACCCAACCCCAGGCGACCCGTCTCCTGAGCCGCCGGAGGTAGCCGCCGAGCGCGCCCGCGAACGCCTCCACGAGGAGATCGAGCGCGTGCGCACGGGCGTGGAGGAGATGCTCGCCGAGCAGGAGAACGGAATCGACGAGACGGCTCTAAGGCGCGAACTCGACGCGATCCGCGATGAGACCACATTCCTGCTCAAACGCCGTATCCGCAAGACCGAGAAGCGCCTCAACAAGCGCATCAACCAGGTCGACGCGCGCACCGAAGCCCTGGAGCAGCGCCTAGATCAGGTCGAGCAGGACCGCAAGTACGCCGAGTGGCGTATCCACACCAATAACGAGCAGATGCTCGACGGCCTCCTTGCAGAGATCCGGGGGATTGCGGATCTGCTTACTCGGGAGCGCTAGAGGGGCGAGTACCCCTCCCGCGGAACCCGCCGCCCGCACGGCTGCAGGGTTCTGGACTCAGTTTGGCTCACAAGTTCCGCAGGAGGGGTACTCGCCCCTCTTCCCCACTCGTGTCAAGAGAGCACGCTCGTTCCTGGGCTGAGAGCCAGAGCAACGGAACCACTTGTCCCTTGAAGCTCCAAGGCGGAGAGCTTTTCGACTGAGCTTCCGTGACTCGGGAGGGCCGGTGCCCCCTCCGACGGAACTTGTGAGCAACCAGACCTCCGTCCTTACGGGCGGAGCGAACGCGGGTTTCGACGGAGGGGGCACCGGCCCTCCCCCGCGCAATCACTCAGTCGAGATGCTTGGATCGGCCTGGACCTTGTGGGGAACGACCATCAGGAAGTTGCCGGTGGCATCGGCCGCCAGGGCCATCACACGATCGGCCTCCTCGTCCTGCCCCGTCGCCCGCAGTTCGGTCGCGTAGCTGCCGAGCAGGTCGTCGATGTCGAGCAGCCCCTCGGCGTCGATCTCTTTCAGCTCGACCTTGGCGCCCTCACCCAAGCGACGCTTGATCGCCTCGGCGTCGATGCCAAAGGCGTTATGGCGGACGTAGACGCGGCCGCCGGTCATGCCGGCGCAGGCCCAGGGACCGAGGTCGCCGAGGACGATGGCGCGGCCCGAGGTCATGTACTCGAAGGCGAATCCCTTGGCGTTGGCACGGTCGACGACGCAGCCGCGGCTGTCGTCGATCGCCTCTTCGGGCTCGCCGGCCAGGACCACGTCGGCGCCGGAGAGGCGGATGCAGAAGCGCGAGTCAGCCGAGCCCTGGACGTAGAGGCGGCCACGCTGAGCGCCGTAGGCAAAGGACTTGCCGACCGAGCCGTTGAGCCGCTTGCCCTTGGCCCCCTTGCCCTTGAGCACGGCGATGCTGCCGCCCAGCATGGTCTTGCCGACGCCGTCCTGAGCACCACCCTCGATCCGGATCGAGACCCCGTATGAGTTGAAGGCGCCGAGCCCCTGACCCGCCACCGAGCCGCCGTTGAACTCGAGGCTGGCAAGCACGTCGTCGTTGGACTCAGGCCCGTCATCGAAGATGCGCGAGCGGGCGATCGCCCCCGAGAGCTCGGTGCCGAGCACGCGGTCGTTGGCGTCGGTGGCGCGGGGGAACTCGTTGCGGATCGTGCGCCCGGAGCAGATGTCGCCGGCGAGGCCGCCGATCTGCGCCGAGGCCTGCTTGGCCTCCATCCGGATCGGCCGCGCGGCCACCAGGCCCGCCTCGGCGCGCTCCTCAGCGTCGGCTGCAACCGGCAGGTCGAGCGGCTCGAGGTCGAGGAACTCCTCCAGCGGCGTGATCAGCGGCGCCAGATCGACGGCGTCGTGGTGGGAGATCTGCTCGAGCAGGTCGTAGCGGCCGACCAGGTCCTGAGCGCGTTCATAGCCGAGCGAGGCGACCACCTGCTTGACCTCCTCGCCCATCGCCTGGAAAAAGCGGGCGCAGCTCTCGGCGGCGAGGTCGACCTCCTGCGGAGTGAACTTCTTCAGCCCATGCTCCTGGGCCTGCTCGACCGTCTCGATCTGAGTCGCGATGCCGACGTGACAGGTATCGAGCTGGCAGCCGCGGCAGATCGTGCAGCCGAGGCTGACCATCGCCAGGGTGCCGAATCCGACCCGGTTGGCGCCGAGGCAGTGCAGCTTGACGATGTCGTGACCGTGGCGGTAACCGCCGTCGGCCCAGATCTCGACCCGGTTGCGAATGCCGGCCTCCATCAGCGCTCGGTGCACAGCGCGGGTGCCGATGTCCGAGGGCAGGCCGACGTGGCGCAGGGCGTGCTGGCGGGCGGCGCCGGTGCCGCCCTCGAAGCCGGAGAGGGTGATGATGTCGGCGCCGGCCTTGGCGATGCCGAGGCCGATCGTGCCGATGTTCGGCACCACCGGCACCTTGACCGAGACGCGCACGTCGGGGTTGACCGTCTTAAGCTCGTCGATCAGCTCGGCGAGGTCCTCGATCGAGTAGAGGTCGTGGTTGTTGGAGGGCGAGATCAGGTCGGTGCCGGGCGAGGCGTTACGCGCCGCGGCGACCTTCTCGGAGACCTTCTTGCCAGGCAGGTGGCCGCCCTCGCCGGGCTTGGCACCCTGGCCGATCTTGATCTCGGCCAGGTAGGAGGAATTGAGCATCTCCGCCGAGACGCCGAAGCGGCCGGAGGCGACCTGCTGGCCGCGCCACTTGCGGTAGTTGCCGTACATGTCGCGGATCTCGCCACCCTCGCCGTTGACGCAGAGGACGTTGATCGACTTCGCCGCCTCGGCGTAGGCACGGAAGGCCGGCTCGGACTGCGAGCCAAAGCTCATCGAGGAGATCACGACCGGGTAGTCGTGGCGGCCGACGCCGGCGTCGACGACCGAGGGGTCGGCGATCGGCTCCCGATCCCCCTTCAGGCCCATGATGTGGCGCATCGAGATCGGGCTCTGCTGCTCGAGGTCGCGAACTTTCTGCGAGTAGTCCTCGTAGGAGCCACTGCCGTTGGCGGTGGCGATCGCGGCCTTGTAGACCTTGGGGTAGAAGCGGAACGTCTTCGCCGGTTTGGAGTCTTCGTCACCGGCGAGGATGCGGGCGCGCTCGTTGGTGTCCTCGTCGAGCTTGGTGAAGCCGACGCCACCGGACTCCGAGGCGGCAAAGGCCTCGGTGAGGAAGATCTCGGCGAGCTCGGGCTTGACCCCGATCGAGGAGAACTGGCGCGCGTAGCCGCGCACCTCGTGGATCCCGATCGTCGAGATCACTTTCTCGATCCCCTTCTCGAGCGCGTCGCAGAGGTTGGAGACGTTGCTCTCGTAGTCCTCGACGCAGACGACTTCGACCATCGTGTATGGGCAGACGCCATTGGCGCCGAGGCCAAGGGCGAGCATCGTGTCGTGGACGTTGCGGATCGCGGCCGAGCGCAGGACGATGCCGCAGCGGCGGCGCAGGTTCTCCTCGCCCGGCTCGACCTTGAACCCCTTCAGCGCCTGGTCGACGGCGGAGATCGCCAGGTGCGGGTCGAGGAAGCGGCGATCGGCGTCGTAGACCGTGCGATCGGTGAGCACCAGCAGCTCGGCCCCGTCGCGGACTTTCTTAACCGCCTCCTGCTTGATCCGCTCAATCGCGCCGCGGGTCGTCTCGGACTCGAGCAGGGAGATGTCGACGACGTCGGCGCGGCCGCGGAACTCCTCCCAGAGGTCCTCCAGCAGGTAGGTCTTGTGCTCGCGGGCGATCCGCCGGTAGGTCTTGTCGGAGAGCGGCGCCAGGCCGTGATGGCCGCCGAGGATCACCGGGAAGGCAGTCTCGATCGTGCCGGTGTCCTCACCGGCGGCGCCGAGCGAGGGGCGGCGACCAAAGACCGTGCGGGTGGAGAAGTGCTCCATCTCGCGTTCGCGGTCGATCGCCGGGTTGGTGACAACGGCGACGGTCTCCTTGAAGTAGTCGGCGAGGTTCTGACGCTCGGGCGAGAGCGCGGCGAGCGGCCCGTCGTAGCCCAGCGAGCCGACCGGCTCGGAGCCGTTGGAGGCCATCTGCTGAACCAGTTTGACGTCGTCGCGCTGCCAGCCGAAGCCGGCGAGGACGCGGTCGGAGACCTTGACCGGCTCCTCGGGACCGGCGTCGGAGTAGCCCGGCACCTCCTCGCCCTCGAGTGGCCCACCGGTCTCCAGAGCGCGGTCGTAGGCGGCAGCGTCATCGGCGCCGTTGCGGCGCAGCCAGCTCTCGCGGACGATGCGCAGCATCGCGTCGTGCGCGTGCAGGGTCGAGCGTTTGCGCTCGCGATCGATCGTCACCAGCGCCTTCTCGCCCGGGGCGAGCGGCTTCGGCTCGGCGACCATCGCGTTGACCGGGACGACGCCCGGCTCGGAGCTGAAGACGTAGTCGTTGGTGGTCTCGACCTGCCAGAGCGGCCGCAGTCCGAGCGCGTCGGAGGAGAAGACGCATTCGCTGGAGTGGCGGGCGATCAGCGCCACCGGCCCCTGCGCGAACGGCCCCATCGCCTGGTGCAAGTACATGTAGAAGCGGTGCAGCTCCTCCGGCATGCGGCGGATCTCTTCGACGATCGGCGGCACGACCATCTCCATCGCCTCGGCGAGACTGAGCCCGTCGCGACTGACCAAGGTGTCGATCGTGCGGTTGAGGTCCTGGGAGTCGGAGCCGTCCGGATGGATCGGCACGCCGAGCATCTTTGCCTCCTGGCGAAGCTGGGCGATCGTGTTGATCTCGCCGTTGTGCCCCAACACCGAGAAGGGCTGGACGCGCTTGAAGGAAGGCCAGGTGTTGGTCGAGTAGCGGTTGTGGCCGAAGCTGCCGATCGTCTCGAAGCGCTCGTCGAGCAGGTCGGGGTAGTACTCGCCGAGCACCTTGGGCGCGCCCATCACCTTGTAGACGCAGGTCGTCGCCGAGAAGGACGGGACGTGGACGTCGAGGCGCTGCTCGAGCTCGATCAGCAGGTCGAAGAGGACGCGGTCGCGGCGCGAGGCATCGGCGACGAGGCCGGCGAGCTGCCAGAAGTGCGGCTCCTCCTCGCGGGCGGTCGGGCCGAGGGCGGGCGAGTTGACCACGCCGATCCGCTCAGCGAGGATGCGGAAGCCGCCGTTGCCGAGCAGCTCACGGGCGTCATGCTGGATCCGCTCGAGGTCCTGCGAGCGCTCGACGAAGATGTGGGCGACGGCGAAGGCGTCGTCGAGGGTCAGCGACGGGTCGTGGCCACCGGAGCGGACCTCCTCGGCCCAGATCTTGCGCGGCAGGTCGAGCAGCAGGCCGCAGCCGTCACCCTCGCCATCGACGTTGCCGGCGCGGTGGAGCATTTTCTGCAGGGCCGGGATCGCCAGGGCGATCGGCTCGTGGCTGGACGTGGCGTCCTTGCGGACGGAGGCGTAGATCGCACAGGCATCCTTGTCTTCGACGCTGGGCGGCGAGACAAGCGGCCTGTAGGCACGCTCTGGCGAGTAGCGGACGGGGCCGCCCTCACCGTGAAGCTCACGGGACTGGGTGCTGGACATGCTGACCTCCCGGTTTCCACGCCTTCTTCGAGCGGGCGCGCGACGGGTTGACGGGTCGGAGAATTATAGGGCGGCCGAAGCCCCCGTCGCCACAAATTTCCGATTTCCTGCAAATAGGGCCAAAAACGGTCCTTTACTAAGCCCAGCCTGAGGGCTGGAAGTCGCCGGCCGGGTGGACGCCGACGAGCAGGGCGGTTACCGGCTCCTCCGAACGGTTGAGGATCGTGCGGCTCACCGGTGGCTCGATCGAGGCGAAGGTACCGGCGGGCGCCGGGTGGTCCTCACCACCGATGCGCAGGACGGCCTCGCCCTCGAGGATCGCGTAGAGCTCGACCTGGCCGCTCTCAGCCTCGTCGTGCTCGGGAATTTGCCCGCCCGGATCGACTTCGACCAGGTTGAAGCCGAAGGCCGAGGTGCCAAGCGCCTTGCGCGCCAGTCGCCAGGTCGAGTCGCCCGAGCCCTCCATCGTCTCGAACTCGTCGCGGTGCTTGATCGTGAAGCCACCGGCCATGCTCAGCGGCTCCAGTCGGGTTCGGAAGCGTTCTTGGCGAGCACCTTCGGCTTGCCGCCGGCGTAGGGAATGCGGACCACCTTGTGGCCCGGGCCAGGTTCGAAGCCACCAAGGCTGCCCAGTACGAACCTGCCGTCCTTGGAGAGCGCGGTGCCGACAAAGCCGACCTCGCGCGCCTTGGTCAGCGTCCGTTCCGCCCCGGTCTTCGGATTGACGGTGACCGCGTAGCTGGTGTCCTGGCCGCCGAACTCGGTCAGCAGACGACTGCCGTTGGCCGACCACTCGGTCGGGCTGAGGCCGGAGAGCAGCGGATCGACCTTGGTGTGGGTCAGGCGCTTGACCTTGCTCCCGTCGGGGTCGATCAGGAAGAGATCGTTCTTGGGGCCGTACTTGCGGCTCTTTTCGCCAAGGTGCTTGACGAAGACGATGCGGTCGTTGGGCCCCCAGAGTGGGCTGGACGAGCGGTGGTCGGTCGTCAACGCCTGCGGTTCTTCAGCGGCGACGCTCGTTGCCCCGGGGGGAAGGAGATCGATCCTGTAGATGTCACTGCGGGGCGGAAAGCTTTCGTTCGCAGCCATCGCGAAGACGAGCTGCTCGCTGCCCTGCGGCGAAAAACTGACCCCCGAGAAAAAGCCGCGCGCGATCGTGCGCTGGGCGCCGCTCGCGACGTCGATCGTGGTCAGGCGCTGCTTGCCGACTTCGGGGCCGAGCAGCACCGCGACCGTGGTCGAGTCGGGCGACCAGGCGAAGGTGTACGGGTCCTGCCAGTTGGCGGCGAGCAGTTTCGGGGCGCCGCCGGCGGCGGGCGCGACCATCAGGCCGGACGGCTGCTTGCCCTGTCCAAAACGGAAGAAGACGATCGTCTGCCCGTCCGGTGACACCCGCGGCCCGGAGCCAGGGCCAACCCGGCGCACCCCCGAACCGTTGTCTTTGGCGACGAACACGGTCGGGCTGAGCGGGTTCCGCGTGAATACCAGCGTCGCCTGCGAGCTCGCCGGGACGACGAGGAATGCTGCAACGACGACGACCAGCCAGAAGATCGATCCAGGTTTCTTTCTCATGCCGGGAGCGTAGCCGCACCCGCGGTCGCGGCTTAGAGCTCTGGGACGTCGGCGCCGTGGGGGCAGAAGGGGAGACGGCGGACCTCGGCCCAACCGGCGCAACGAGCCTCGAGTGCCTCGGCGACGTTGCCGGCCTCCTGCCAGGTGGTCCAAACGAGGACGGTGGGACCAGCACCGGAGATGGTGGCACCGAGGGCGCCGAGATCGGTGGCCGCGTCGACGAGATCCATCGAGCGCGGGTAGAGCTCGCGGCGGCGGGGCTGGTGGATGCGGTCGGAAAGGCCTACGCCGATGAGGTCGAGGTCGGCTCGCTGCAGCCCAAGGACGAGCCGCGACGCAGCCGAGACGTTCGCAACGGCGTCGGCAAGTGGGATCTCGGCCGGTATCGCCTCACGGGCGCGCTCGGTCGAGACCTCTTCGGCCGGGATCACGGCGATTCCCTCGAGCCCTCCCGGCGGGTCGAATCGTGCTGCGCTCGAGGCATCCCCCTCCCCCGGCCCGCAGATGACGAAGCCGCCGTAGATCGCCGCGGCGACATTGTCGGGGTGACCCTCCAGCTCGGTCGCCTTGACCAGCATCTCCTCCTTGGAGAGGGCCAGCTCGAAGAGGTGGTCGGCGGCGAAGAGGCCGGCGACGATCGCGGCGGCACTGGAACCGAGGCCCCGCGCCAGTGGGATCTCGCTGCGCAGGCGGAAGGCGATGCCGTCGGCCGGGTGGAGGGTCTCGAAAGCGCGGACGATCAGGTTGTCGCGGCCGATCGAGACCTCGAGGCCGCCGGGATCGAGCGAGAACTCACCGGTCTCCTCCACTTCCAGCTCGAGGAAGAGCGAGACCGCCGCCGCCAGCACGTCGTATCCCGGGCCGAGGTTGGCCGACGAGGCAGGAACCCGAACGAGTCGCCGCCGGATGGTCACGCGAAGACGGCGCGCTCGACCGAGCTGAGGTCGTTCTCGCAGTTGATTACAGGCGGGGCTTTGGAGAGGGCGGTATCGGGGTCCTTGAGGCCGTGGCCGGTGAGCACGCAGACCACCGACTCCGGGGGAGCGGCGCCCTCGGCCACCGGCAGTCCGTGAGCGAGCAGGCCGGCCACCGAGGCGGCGGAAGCGGGCTCGCAGAAAACTCCCTCGCTGGCGGCAAGCCAACGGTAGGCGTCGAGGATCTGCTGGTCGCTCACCGCGGCGACCCGCCCGCGCGAGGTTGTGAAGGCGGCCATCGCCTCCTCCCAGCGCGCCGGGTTGCCGATCCGGATCGCGGAGGCGACGGTCTCGGGGTTGGCGACCGGCTCGCCGTGCACGAGCGGCGCCGCGCCCTCGGCCTGGAAGCCGTAGAGAATCGGAGGGCCGTTGGTGACCTCCAGCTTGTCGAGCCGGCGCTCTCCTATCTCCTGGAAGCCGCGCCAATAGGCGGTCACGTTGCCCGCGTTGCCTACCGGGATAGCCAGCGCCCCGGGCATCTCCCCCAACTCCTCCACCACCTCGAAGGCGGCCGTCTTCTGCCCTTCGATCCGGTGCGGGTTGACCGAGTTGACCAGCTCGATCGGGTGCTTGTCGGCGAGGTCGCGGACGATCCGCAGGGCGTCGTCGAAGTTGCCCTGAAGGGCGACCACGCGGGCGCCGTGCATCAGCGCCTGGGCGAGCTTGCCGATCGCGATCTTGCCCTCGGGCACGATCACGGCGCCGCGCATTCCCGCCCGCGCGGCGTAGGCCGCGGCGCTTGCGGCGGTGTTGCCGGTCGAGGCGCAGATCACCGCCTCGGCGCCCCTCCCCTTTGCCCGCGAGACCGCGACGGTCATGCCGCGATCCTTGAAGCTGCCGGTCGGGTTGGCGCCCTCGAACTTGAGGTAAGCGCGGACACCGAGCCGCTCGGAGAGCCGCGGCGCCTCGACCAGGGGGGTCGAGCCCTCGTTCAGGGTCACCACGGGATCGCCGGGCTCCAGCGAAAGGTGCTCCCTGTAGCGCTCGATCAGTGGAGCCGGGCTCAACCGAACTCCTCTTCGATCACGCGGATTGCGCGCGGTGGCGCGCGCAGCACGTCGAGGGCGTCGATCGCCTCCAGCGCCGCCGCGAAGCGGGACTCGAGGCACTCGTGGACAACCATCACCAGCCGCGCGTCCTCGCCGACACCGCGCTGGACGACGCTCTTGACCGAGACGTCTTTGTCGCCGAGCACCTGGGCGATCTGACCGAGCACGCCGGGCCGGTCGGCGACGGAGAGGTGCAGGTAGAAGGAAGAGGAGACGTCATTGACGATCGGCAGCTTGACGCGGGTCTCGTGCACCGGCGCATCGCCGCTGAGGATCGAGACGACGTCGCCAAGCACCGCGGAGGCGGTCTGCACTCCGCCGGCCCCCGGTCCCGACATCGTCACCTCGGTGATCTCCGGCGCCTCGACCATGACCGCGTTGAACGGGCCCTCGACCGGCGAGAGCGGGTGGCCGCCGGAGAGGAAGCAGGGGAAGACGCGGACGCTGATCCCGCCCTGGCGCCGTTCGGCGACGCCGAGCAGCTTCAGCGAGAGGCCGAGCTCCTTGGCGTAGGCGAGATCCCCGGGTTTGATCTGCTCGATCCCCTCGTAGGAGACCTCTTCTAACGTCACCGGCGTGTGGAAGGCGAGGCGGGCGAGGATCGCCATCTTCGCCGCCGCATCGGCGCCGCTGACGTCGGCGGTCGGATCCGCCTCGGCGTAGCCAAGCTCCTGCGCCCGGGCGAGGACATCCTCGTAGGGAGCGCCGGTCGAGGCCATCTCGCTGAGGATGAAGTTGGTGGTGCCGTTGACGATGCCGAAGACCTTGGCGATCTCGGTCACGCCGAAGCTCTCCTGGATCACCCGCACGATCGGGATCACACCCGCCACCGCCGCCTCGAAGCGCAGCTGCACGCCGGCCTCGCGGGCAGCGTCGAAGAGCTCCTCACCATGCTGGGCGAGAAGCTGCTTGTTGGCGGTGACGACTGGGCGCTTGGCGCGCAGCGCCTCGAGCACGTAGTCGCGAGCCGGATCGGTGCCGCCGATCAGCTCGACGATCAGGTCGGAGCGCTCGAGGATCGCGCTGAAGTCGCCCTCGCCGCGAGTCAGGACACCGGAAATCTCAGGACGCCGGCCGGTGGCCGCCTCGACCGCGTCGGCGCGGGCGGCGATCAGCTCGGCGAAGGCGCCACCGACCGTGCCGCGGCCGAGCAGCCCGATGCGAACGGGTTCAGGCATCGCGCCGGGTCAGGTCCTCGTAGGTCTCGCGGCGCACAACGACGCGGGCCTCGCCGTCGCGGCAGAAGAGCACCGGCGGGCGCGGCACGCCGTTGTAGTTGCTCGCCATCGCGTAGCCGTAAGCACCGGTCGCCGGGGTGACGAGAACGTCACCGACGGCCGGCTCGGCGAGCTTCGCGTCGCGAACGATGATGTCGCCTGACTCGCAGTGCATGCCGGCGATCGTCGCTGGGCTCTCGGCCGGAGCCGCCGCGCGGTCGGCGATCAGCGCTTCGTAGCGAGAGCCGTAGAGCATCGGCCGCATGTTGTCCGACATGCCGCCGTCGACCGCGACGTAGGTGCGGATGCTCGGAATCTCCTTGACCGTGCCGACCCGGTAGGCGGTGACGCCGGCGTTGCCGACCAGCGAGCGGCCGGGCTCGACCAGGATGCGCACGTCCTTTCCAAAGACCTCGGCGACGCCGCGAAGCTTGACCTCGGCGTAGGTGTCGATCGAGGGTGGCTCGTCCTCGGCGGTATAGGCGATGCCGAGCCCGCCGCCGACGTTGACGATCCGGCACCAGTCGCCGGCAAGCTCGCCGAGCGCCCGGATCGCCAGCGTGTAGGGCTCCAGCTCGAAGATCTGCGAGCCGATGTGAGCGTGCAGTCCGGTCAGGTTGAGTAGGTCGGAGGCGAGCACGCGCTCGATCGCGCGCGCGGCGAGGCCATCGGCGATCCCGAAGCCGAACTTCGAGTCGAGCTGGCCAGTCTGTACGTAATCGTGAGTGGAGGGCTTGATCCCGGGGGTGATCCGAATCAGCACGTCCTGGGGTGCCTCGAGCAGCCGCTCGCAGCGCTCGATCTCATCGAAGGAGTCGAGGATCAGGTGGCCGACGCCGGAGCGCGCCGCGAAGAGGATCTCCTCGTCGCTCTTGTTGTTGCCGTGCATGTGGATGCGGGCGGGGTCGAAGCCGGCGCGCAGTGCCATGTGCAGCTCGCCGCCCGAGGCGACGTCGACCGAGAGGCCCTCCTCGGAGAAGAGGCGGTAGGCGGCGGTGCAGGGCAGCGACTTGCTGGCGAAGAGCACCTCGAAATCGCCGCCGCCGCCTTCGAAGGCGCCGCGGTAAGCACGGGCGCGGGCACGCATGTCGTCTTCGGCGTAGATGTAGGCCGGGGTGCCGAACTCTTCCGCCAGTTCGACCACGTCGCAGCCGGCGATCTCGAGGTGACCGCGCTCGTTGACGCGGCTCCCCCCCGGGTAGACCGGGGAACCGGCGATCGGATCCGCCACTGCGCCCGCCTGTCCGTGCTCCGCCATAGGCGGGCATTGTGACGGTTGGGAGGAAAGCGGCGAGTGGTGGTGTCGTGGAGCCGACGCTAGCGTTTGCCGCCGAGCAGGCCGCCGACCGTTTCCACGACTTTGTCGACGGTTTCGCCAACGGGCGATTCGGGACCGGCGACGCCGGCGACGACTTCTTCGGTGACTTTGGTCACCCCGGCGTTGCCGAGCGTTCCCCCGAGCGTCTGGTCGACCCCGGAAACGGTGTTGTTGACGGCGCCGGTCACCGCACCCGACGTGGACTGTCCGGTGCCGGCGCCAGAGCCACCCGAGCCACCGGTTCCCGGCAGGGACACCTGGCCGCCACCTCCGCCGGCGTTCCCGCCTCCCCCGGAGCTCGATGAGGTTGAGGGAGCAGAGGGATTGGCAGCGCCGCCTCCGCTTGCGGGCGGACTGGTGACGGGAGCTTCGCCTGTGGGCGCGGAGCTGACTGGAGGCGCCGGGCTGGCACCGGGGGTCGCGGCGGCAACCTGCTGCCTGCTTTCGCCGGCGCGATCACCGTGTTGCCCCTTGGTGCCGCCCGCTGCACTCCTCGGCGCTGCCGCCGCTCCCGCGCCGGCAATGGCCGTCGGCGTCGCAGCACCCCCCGTCGCCGGGTGGCCGCTCGAGACCGCGGAGCTGTCGCTGCCCCCACCGATGCCGGCCAGGGGCCAGTCCTTCAGGGCCTGCAGCGAGACGAGCAGAACGAAGGCGACGACAGCCGCCCCAATCAGGGCCGTGCCTGAAACAGCACCAGCAAGGTAGGTATGAGCCTGGCGAACCATCGACATGCCTCCGTGGGTCGATTGCTACCCAGGGTCGCAGGATGGAACCATCCGGACATACCTAATATTTGGTTTTCTAAGGAATCTGAGTAATACGTGGACGGGTGACCTAGAGGTAGGCCATCGGATCGGTCACTTCGCCGTTTATCCGCACCTCGAAATGGAGGTGCGGCCCGAAGCAGTAACCGGTGCAGTCGCTGTAGCCAATGATCTGCCCCTGGGAGACCTGCTGACCGGCGGAGACCGCGAAGGTCTCCTGGTGGGCGTAACAGGTTGAGAGACCGCCGCCGTGGTCGATGCAGGTGTAGTTGCCGTAGCCGCCACTGCTTGCCTCGGGCTCGGTGAAGATCACCGTTCCCGCCGCCGCCGCCCGGATCGGCGTTCCGCTGGGCACGGCGATGTCGATCCCGGGGTGGTACTCGTAGGAGCCGTTGATCGTCCGCGAGCCGAAACCGGAGACGACCGGACCGCTGACCGGCCAGATCAGGCCGCTGCCGTTGCCACCCTGAATCGGCCCCGCAGGCAGCGGAGCCGAGCCGGTGCCGGCCAGCCGCGCCGCGATCTTGCCCTGGATCGCCGCCACCGAGCCGTCGAGCTCCTCCTCGTGCTTGCGGATCTCGCGCAGCGCGGCGAGCCGCTCGGCGCGGGCGGAGACCAGGGCCGACTGGCGCCGCTGCACGGCGGCGCGGGCGTTCGCCAGCGCCTGCTCTTCGGCCGCGATCGAGTCGCGGGCCGCCTCGATCGTGTTCTTGGCCGTGCGCAGGCGGGTGACCGTTCGTTTCACCTGATCGCGCAGGTCGCGCACACGGCCGACGACGGCTTCGTCCATGCCGTGGATCCGGTTGAGGTATTCGGTGCGGTCGATCAGATCGTCGTAGCCGTTGGAGCCGACGATGACGCTGAGCACGTCGGGGGTGCCGGTCTCGTAGATCGCGACGAGGCGATCGCGCAGCGCCACCAGGGCCCGCTTCAGATGCGCCCTCATCACCACTAGCCGTTTCTTGGCAACGCCAAGCTGCGCTTCGGCCCGGTCGAGTTCGGCCTGCTTGGCATTGAGGCGGACGCGAACGGCGGCCTCGTGATTGCGCAACGTCGCCACCTCGCCCGTGAGCCGGTCGATCTTGTCGCCGAAGTTCGAGATCGTCGTGGTCAGAACGCCTTTGCGTTCACGCACCTTGGAGAGCTTTGCTTCCTTGGCGTCGAGCTTCGATTCGAGGTCTTGAGCGGGCGCCGCACTGCTGGCCACGAGCAGCACTATCAGCGCCGCCGCAGCGGCCAGGAGAGCCGCCAGGGCAAGGCGAGTCTTGAGCATCGTCGGGCGAGGCTAGCCGAGTCGAGACAGCCCCAGTTGCAGGGCATTAGCCGTGCAACTGGGCTTGCGATCAGCCCTGCCCGGGCGCGTTTTCTACGTGGAGCAAGCGCTCGGGAGCCTCTTCCTCCATCTGCAGCGTGGTGTGGTCGATGTCGAAGCGCTCGTGCAGGAGGAGCTCGATCCGCCGCCGCACGAGGTCGCGATCGCAATCCGAAGAGACGACGACGTGGGCTGCAAGCGCGCCGAAGCCCGAGGTCACGGTCCAGATATGCAGGTCGTGCACCGAGCGCACCCCGTCCTGCTCGCAGATCGCCGCCCCCGCGGCATCGACGTCGACGCCCGTCGGGGCAGCCTCCATCAGCACGCCGACCGGCTCGGATATCAGCCGCCAGGAGGAGAGCAGGATCAGCGCTGCGATCGCGAGGCTGACGATCGGGTCGACAATCGAGGATCCGCCGGCGAGGACGAAGCCACCGGCAAGCACGACCCCGAGCGAGCCAAGCGCGTCGGCGGCGGAATGCCGCAGCACGCCCTCAAGGTTGACGTCCTCCCTCTCGCCCCGCGCCAGCACCACGGTCGCGGCGACGTTGCCAAGCAGGCCGAGCAGGCCGAGGCCGAGAACGCCGAGGCCATCGATCTCGGGCGGATCGCCAAGCCGGCCAATCGCGGCATAGGCGATCGCGATCGCAACAACGACGAGGAGCAGCCCATTAACCAGCGCCGCCAGGATCTCCGAGCGCTGGTAGCCGAAGGTCATCCGGCCGGCAGCAGGACGAGCCGCCAGCGCGGCAGCGAAGAGTGCCAAGCCGATCGCGCCGACGTCGGAGAGCAGATGCCCAGCATCGGCCAGCACGGCCAGTGACCCGGTAAGGACACCGCCAACCGCCTCAGCGACCAGCATCGCCCCGTTGATCCCCAAAGCAATCCACATCCGCCGCCGGCTGTCGCCGCGCCGCGCTTCCAGCCCGTGCGAGTGAGCGTGCGAGTGCACGCCCGGAGCTTAGAGAGCCATCGGGGGTCCCTTCTCAGGAACTCCCGCGAAGCGGCCTGAGAAGGGACCCCCGATGGCTCTCTGATCTAGGCGGGAACCGGCTCTTTAGCCGGCTCGGCAGCCTTCATCGCCTGCTCAGCGACTTCGGCGGCATAACCAAGTCGCTCGGAGTATTCGCGGGCCTGCATCCGCGAGATGACCATGCGCTGGATCTCGGCCGTGCCCTCGAACAGCTGGTAGATCTTGGCGTCGCGGAAGAACTTCTCCAGCGGGCACTCCTTGCTCCAGGCGTAGGGCCCGACCAGGTCCATCAGCGTCGTCGTCGCCCACATCGTCACGTCGCCGCCCTTGAGCTTTGACATCGAGCCCTGGCCGCCGCGCATCGGGATGCCGTTGCGTCCCATCCAGGCAGCGCGCTGAACCAGCAGGCGCGCGGCTTCGATCTCGGTCGCGACATCGGCGAGGGTCTGCTGGATGCGCTGCTCCTGCAGGACCGGCTTGCCGCCCTCGGTCTGGCCGTCGAGGTACTCGAGCGTCCACTCATAGGCGGCCTGGGCGATGCCGAGCGCCGAGGCGCCGACCAGCGGCCGGGTGATCTCGAAGGTCGCCAGCGCATCTGCGCCACCGCGCGACTTCTGGCCGGAGCGACCGCGCTCGAGCTTCTTTTCCAGCTTCTCCTCGCCGCCCAGCAGGTTCTCGACCGGGATGCGGCAGTCGTCGAGCACGATCTCGGCGGTGTGCGAGGCACGGATGCCGAGCTTCGACTCCTTCTTGCCCTGGCTCAGGCCGGGGGTGTCCTTGCCGATCACGAAGGAGGCCTGGCCGCGAGTGCCGAGGCTTGGGTCGACGGTGGCGACGACGACGTGAACGTCGGCGATGCCGCCGTTGGTGATGAAGACCTTGGTCCCGTTGAGGACCCACTCGTCGCCATCGCGTTTCGCCGTCGTCTTCAGGCTCTTGACGTCGGAGCCCGCCTGCGGCTCGGTCACGGCGTAGGCGCCGAGCTTGATCTCGTCACCGCTGCCGAAGCACTCGGGGACCCAGCGGCCGATCTGCTCGGGCGTGCCGGACGAGGCGATTCCCGCCGCGGCGAGGCCGGAGCCGGAGATCGCCAGCGCGATGCCAGCGCAGCCCCAGTGGAACTCTTCGGCCGAGATCACCTGCATCTGGCCCTCGGAGTCGCCGGCGGAGCGCTGGATGCCCTCGAGGCCGCCGAAGCCCTGCGCCCGCGCCTCCTTGATCACATCCCAGGGGATGCTCTCCTCTTCGTCGTGCTTGCGGGCCGCGGGCCGGATCACCTCGCGGGCGAAGGTCCGGCAGCGCTCCTTGAACTCCTGCTGCTCCTCGTTCAGTGCGAAATCCATTCGATCCCCTCTTAGCTCTAAGCGTGTGGCCTGCCGACTGATTGACTGGTCAGTCAACCAGTTCGTTGAAGACTAGCTGACCAGCCAGCCACCAGCCCGCGTGTAGCTTTCCCGGTCGTGGCCAGGAAACAGCCCATCAACGCCGAGATTCCGCCGTCGGATGCGCCGGCGGAGCCCCAAAAGCCGGAGCCGAAGGCAAAGCCGGCGACGCCGAAGCCGGCAAAGCCGCCGCGTAAACCGATTCCGGCGGCACTCAAGGCCGTAGCCGGCTTGATCATCGTGGCCGTCGTCTTCCTCGTCGCGGCCGTGCTCGGCGGCGGTGACGCGAACAAGGGCTCCACTGACAAACCCGCGCCAGTCCCAGCGCCACCGCCGAAGGCGAGCGAAGCGAAGCAGACGCCAACCGCCGAGGCGGCCGAAGAACTGGGCTACCCGTCCTTCGCGACCAACAACACCACCCGCGTCGGCGGCTCCGATCCGGCCTCCACCGCCGCGGGCGTGGCGCTGGCGGTCTTCCCCTCCGTAACCGTCGCACAGCGACCCGCCGCGGTCGCGATCGCCGATGAAGGGGAATGGCAGGCGGCGGTCGCCGCCGCGGTCCTGATGGCGGCGCCGGTCCAGGCGCCGCTGCTGCTCTCCGCAGGGGGCGACCTGCCCGACGCCACCTCGCAGGCGCTCGAGGCGCTCGACCCACAGGGAAGCAGCGAGACGAATGGGGCTCAAGCGTTCACGATCGGCGCCGCAGCGACCCCGGAGGGATTGAAGACGACAGAGGTCAAGGGGAGTGACCCCGCGACGCTCGCGGCTGCGGTCGCCGCGCTCCGCGACAAGCTCGCCGGCGAGCCGCCGAAGCAAATCGTCCTCGCCCCCGAAGACGAGCCCGGCTTCGCGATGCCGGCGGCCGCCTGGGCGGCACGGTCAGGTGACCCGGTTCTGTTCAGCGGCGCCGAAAAGCTGCCGGTGGCGACGCTGAAGGCACTGGCGCGCCACCCCAAAGTCCCCGTCTACGTGCTCGGCCCCTCCTCGGCGATCTCCTCCGATGTAGTGCGGGAAGCGGCGAAGGTCAGCAAGAAGGTGCGGCGCGTCTCGGGAGAGGACCCGGTTGAAAACGCGATCGCGCTGGCCCGCTACAGCGCCGGAGATTTCGGTTGGAACATCAACGATCCCGGTCACGGCTTCGTCGTCGCTCGCAGCGACTCGCCGCTCGACGCTGCGATCGCCGCGCCGCTCTCGGCCTCGGGCACCTGGGGGCCGCTGTTGCTCACCGAAGACGCCGATACGCTGCCCAAGGCGCTGCGCGAATATCTGCTCGACGTAAAGCCGGGCTACACCACCGACCCGACCCGCGCCTTCTACAACCACGTTTGGGTAATCGGAGACCAGGAGGCCATCGACGTGAACCAGCAAGCCGAGATCGACCAGCTCGCCGAACTGGCGCAGATCGGAGGAGAAGAATGAGCGAGGCCGAGAGCCCCGATCTGCTCGGCGGCGCCCACGAGGTCAGCGCCGAGGACATCCGCGCCCTGGCAGGCGCGTCCACTCCCCACTTCGCGCTGCAGGTCCGCAACCGGATCCGCCGACTGATCGAGCCGCTCCCCATCGGCCACCCGGCCCGGGTCGAAGGCGAGCGCAAGATCGCCGAGCTCGAAGACCTGGCCGAGCACAGCGGCGACCCGCGCGGAACGATGGGCATCGGCAAGCACTGATGAAGCACCTCGCGCCGGGCGTCTGGCGCCTCAAGGAATTCCCCGCACCCACAATCAACGTCTACCTCGCTGAGGACGTGCTGATCGACGCCGGGCGGCGCTGGGACAGGCGTCGGATCTTCGCCGAGATCGACGGTCGCGAGATCTCGATGCTGGCCCTGACCCACGCCCATCCCGACCACCAGGGCGTCGCCAAGGACGTTTGCGAGGCTCGCGGCATCCCGCTCGCCTGCCACGCCGACGACGTCGAGGCGATGGAAGGACGGCGAACGATGCAGGAGGCGGCGCCGAACAACCCGTACAACCGGCTAATCAAGCGCATCTGGCAAGGACCGCCATACAAGGTCGATCGCGTCCTCGATGAAGGCGATGAAATTGCCGGATTCCGCATCATCCACGCGCCGGGACATTCGCGCGGTGAGGTCATCTTCTTCCGCGACTCCGACCGCGTCGCCATCTGCGGCGACGTGATCCGCAATATGAGCTACGCGACCGGACGCCCGATGATCGCCGAGCCACCCGAGATCTTCACCTACGACCCGGCCGAGAACCGCCGCTCGATCCGCAAGCTCGCCGGCCTCGAACCCTCCCTGATCCTTCCCGGCCACGGCCCTGCCGTCACCGACATGGCCGCGTTCGAGCGTTTCGTCGCCCGCCTGCAGGGGTAGCGGCGAAGCAGGCTTCGAAACGCGAAGCGAACCTCGGAAGGGAGCCTCGATGAGGAAGCTCAGGAGCAGAGCGCCATCGCCGGCGATGGTCGTCGCCATGGTCGCTCTGATCGTCGCGCTGGCGGGGACTGCTTACGCCGCGCAGACAATCAACGGGGGTGCGATCAAGAAGCAGACGATTGGTGCCGGCAAGATCAAGCACAAGACCCTCACCGGCTACCAGATCAACACCAACAAGCTTGGCGTGGTGCCCTCGGCAAGCCGCGCCGCGCACACCTACTGGGCAGTCGTCAACAACCCCACCGGCGCCGGCAACGCGGCGCTCGCCCGGGCCAGCGACGCCGGGATCTCAGCCGCCGAGGGCGGCGGTGCGGTCACCGTCACCTTCCCCGTCAACGTGAGCGCCTGCGCGAACGTCGCCGGCCGCGACAACGCCGGCACCACTGTGCCGGGGCCGGGCTATGCCCAGACCAACACCTCGCCGGCGAACGCCAACGCGATTGAAGTCCGCACGCGCGACGAAAAAGGAGCCGACGCAGACGCCGACTTTCACCTGATCGTCGTCTGCCCATAGACGGGGGGCGATGTGCGTGCCCGGTCCCTCTCCGCCACCAGAGGGGCCGGGCCACATCGCGTCAAACGGGCTAGGCTGAGGCACGTGAGCGAGATCGAACACGGGTTCAAGGAGGGCGACAAGGTCTGGGTCGAGGACGGCAACGGCAAGCACCATCCAGGCATCTTCGTCGCCGACAACGAGAGCTCCGGCTGGTTCGGCGGCGGCCCCAGCGCCTACGTCGTCCACCCCGAGGCCAAGCAGGCCGAGGTCGTCTCGACTTTCCGCATCACGCCGCGCGACGACTAACCGCATTGCCAAATGCTCGCCTACGTCTTCTGGCATCAGCCGCAGAGGGGCGTCGATCTCCTTAGATACGAGGAGGCCCAGAGGGCATTTCATAGTGCGCTGGAACTGACCTCAGCCTGCTTCCGCCTTGCGGACCTGCCCTTCGGCGATAAGGGCGGTGGCTATGAGGATTGGTACCTCGTTGAGGACTGGGAAAAGCTAGGAGAGCTAAATGGTGCTGCCGTCGATTCGGTGAGACGGCCTGACCACGATCGGGCAGCGTCGGGCGTTGCCGATGGCTGGGGCGGCGTCTACTCGCTGCTGCGAGGCCCGGCTTCGATTCCGGAAGGTGCCCGCTGGCTCGACAAGCCACGTGGCACCGCGACTGATCAGTTCCTCGCCTCGCTCGCCGAGGTCACCGTGTGGCAGCGGCAGATGGTTCTCGGCCCGGGCCCTGAGCTCTGCGCCGCCGGCTCGGAATCGGTCGGCCGCGAGAAGATCTGGCCGAATGGCTCCTGAATCAATCCGGGAGCCTGGCCTTCCCCATATCGACGCGGTCGCCGCGGAACGGGACGCCCTCAGCCATTAGGTGGGTTTGCTGGCGAGCGCCCTTCGCTAGGGAGCCGTCGGCGCGGACCACGCGCCACCAGGGCAGATCGGGGTCGTCGCACTCAAAGAGGACCGCACCGGCGAAGCGCGGCGCGCCGGGAGAGACGTCGCCGTAGGTGCGGACGAAGCCGGGCGGGATCTCGCGAACGCGAGCGAGAACCTCAACCTCAAGATCGTGACTTCGTGTTTTGTCTCGCATAGCGAGAGGAACCACGAAGTCAGCCGCTGGGATGATCTGGGCCGAAGGCGTCGATGATGCGGTTTTGGAACTCGGAGAGCTCTTCGGGGGAGATGAAGTAGGTGGGCGGGGTGAGGAAGAGGCCGTCGGCGCGCTCGGCGGTGGCTTCAACCCGGGCGCGGACCTTGTCGAGCGGGCCGGCGGCACAGTAGGCGTCGACCATCTCGTCGCTGATCGCGACAGGGACCGCGGCGAGGTCGCCACGGCGAAAGGCATCTCCGGCGGCGATCGCGTTGTCGGCGAAACCGTGCAGCTCCCAGAGCGGCATGTAGGTCTTGACCGTGGCGTAGAAGGAGATCGTGCGGCGGGCCATCTCGATCGCCCGCTCTTCGTCGTCGTCGATGGCGCAGCAGACGGTCGGCAGGTAGTCGAAGTCCTTGCGCTCGCGGCCGGAGCGCTTCAGACCCTCCTCGAAAGAGCTGACCACGACCTCGTCGATCCAGCGCAGGCTTTGGATCGGGTGGCCGATCAGGCCGTCGGCGACGTCGCCGGCCATCCGGCACATGCCGCCCTGCACGCCGGCGGTGTAGATCGGCACCGACTCGCGCGCCGCCGGGTGGGGCCGGATCCAACCCTTGATGTCGATGTCGTAGTAAGAGCCCTCGTAGCGGATCGGCTCGCCTTTGCCGGCCTGCTGCATGATCAGGCGCGTCGCCTCGATCGCCTCGCGCATGTGCGGCGCCGGCTTGCCGTACTCGGCGTTGTGCCAGGTCTCGTTCAGCCGTTTGACGCCGGAGCCGAGGCCAAGGCGGAAACGGCCGCCCGACATCTCGTCAATGTCGAGCGCGCTGATCGCGAGGATGAAGGGGCTGCGAGTAAAGGCCCAGGCGATCCCGGTGGCGACGTCGATCTTCTCGGTGCGGCCTGCCAGATAGGCGGCCTGGGTGACCGAGGAGCGGAAGAGCTCGGGGGCCCAGACGCACTCCACCCCGGCCGCCTCGGCGCGCTTGGTCTCTGCCTCCAGGTCGGCGACCGAAGTTCCGATCGCGGCGACCGAGATCCGCTCGAGTGCTCCCATTCGCCCGGCCCTCAGGCCGAGGCCGGCTCGGCGGCGCGGGAGAACACGGCGTCGGCGACCCGTTCGCGGTGCCACTTGACATCGCCGAAGATCGCCGCGTTGGAGCGGCCGCGCTTGAGGAAGAAGTGGAGGTCGTGCTCCCAGGTGAAACCAATGCCGCCGTGGACCTGAATCGAGGCGTCGGGAACCCGCCAGCCGGCGTCGGAGGCATAGGCCTTCGCGGTCGAGGCGGCAAGCGGCAGCGACTCCGGCTCGGCGTCCGCGGCCCAGGCGGCGCCGTAGACGGCGGAGCGGGCGTTCTCGGTCTCGAGCAACATCTGCGCGCAGCGGTGGGAGACCGCCTGGTAGGCGCCGATTGGACGGCCGAACTGCTGGCGGTCTTTGGCGTACTCGACGGCCATCTCCATCGTCCGCTGGGCGATCCCGGTCGACTCAGCGGCGAGGGCGACGCAGAGGCGGAAGAAGACCGGGTAGTAGTCGGCCCCCGCGCCGGGCAGAGTGTCGGCGGCAGCGACCCGGACGCCGTCGAAACGGACCGAGGAGAAGCGGCGGGTCGGATCGATCGAGGGCTCGGCGGTGACCGTGACCCCATCGGCTCCGCTCTCGACCAGGTGGCGCTTGCCATCGGCGGTGGCGACGAGGAAGAAGTCGGCGCTTGCGGCGTCGGGGACGAGGATCTTCTCCCCGTCGAGGACGGTCCCATCGCCGTCGGCCTTGGCCTCCATCGTGAAGCCACCCGGCGTGACGGGGGAGCCGGCGTCCCAGAGCGCCGGCGTACCGCGCACCTCGCCCGCGGCCAGCGGCCGCAGGTAGCGCTCGCGCAGATCGTCGGAGCCGCAGAGGGTCAGTGCCAGCCCGGCGATCGTGTTGGAGAAGAGCGGCGACGGCGCCAGCGCGTAGCCCATCTCCTCGAAGAGGACGGCAAGGTCGACGATGCCGAGCCCCTGTCCGCCCCACTCCTCCGGCACGGCCAGCCCGGTCCAGCCAAGCTCGGCCATCTCGGCCCAGCCGGCGGCGTCGAAGCCATCGTCGCTGGCAGCGATCTCCCGCAGCCGCTCCGATTTGAAGCGCGAGGCGAGGAAGTCGTGGGCGGTCGCCTTGATCGCCTGCTGCTCGTCGGTGAGGTCGAAGTACATGCCGGCAGCCCTAACGCAGTCTCGGCAGGCCGAGCACGCGCTCGGCGATGATGTTCTTGAGGATGTCGGTGGTGCCGCCCTCGATCGAGTTGGCGCGCGAGCGCAGGAAGCCGTACTGCCAGGCGCCGTTGTCGATTGCGTTCTCGGAGCCGCGGGCCAGCGGCGCGTAGGCACCCTCGATCTCCAGCGCCAGCTCGGTCAGGTCCTGGTTGATATCGGCCCACTGCCACTTGCCGAGAGAGCCCTCGGGACCCGGAATGCCCGACTGCATCGTCTTGGTCAGGCCGCGATAGGCGTTGAGGCGCATCGTCTCCGCCTCGATGTGGAGCTGGGCGATCCGCTGGCGGAAGTAGGTGTCCTCGGCCGCGGTGCCGCCGTTGACGCGGACCTCGGCGGCCAGCCTGGCCAGCCCGGTGAGGCTGTTCTGGATCTGGGCGATCGCGCCGAAGGCGAGGCCGGCACGCTCGTTCATCAGCGTCGTGATCGCCACCCCCCAGCCGTTGCCGACCCCGCCGACGATGTTGGCGTCGGGGATCCGCGCTTCGTCCATGAAGACCTCGTTGAACTCGCCCTCGCCGGTGATCTGCACCAGCGGCTTGGCCTCGACGCCGGGCTGATCCATGTCCATCAGGAAGTAGGTGAGGCCCTTGTGCTTGGGAGCCTCGGGGTCGGTGCGGGCGACGAGCATGCACCACTTCGCGTACTGGGCGAAGGTGGTCCAGACCTTCTGGCCGCTGACCACCCATTCGTCGCCGTCCTTGACGGCGCGGGTCTTCAGCGAGGCGAGGTCCGAGCCGGACTCGGGCTCCGAGAAGCCCTGGCACCAGATCTCATCACCGGTCAGGATCGGCTCCAGGTAGCGCTGCTTCTGCGCGTCGGTGCCGTGAGCGATGACGACCGGACCGCCCATCGCGAGGCCGAGCACGTTGGCCGGGCTGGGAGCTTCCTGCCGCGCCGCCTCGCCGACAAAGATCGCTTGCTCGATCAGGGTGGCGCCGCGACCGCCGTACTCCTTCGGCCAGGAGATGCCGGCCCATCCCGCGGCGTGCAGCTTCAGCTGCCACTCGCGGCGGAAGGCCATCACCTCGTCGAGCCCGGCCTCGGGCTCCGGCCCCGGATGGTTCGCTTCGATCCAGGCGCGGACCTCGTCGCGGAACTGCTGCTCGGAGGGCGAGAGGGTCAGGTCCATCGGCCGCGGAGCATAGCGACCGACTGGCCGGACAGCCAGGGCTCGGGTCGACCGCTAGCGAGAACCGCAGACTTCGAGGCCATATTCTTTGGCCAACCTGCTCGATATGCCGAACACGGCGTCGCTGCTGCTGACCACTGCTTCGGGATTGCTTTCAGCGGTTTCGAGACCTTCTTCGAGCGCCTTAATGATTTCGCCGACCCGATCCTCGTCACCGCTCGGGGCGCCAAGTGCCTGGAGTTCTTTGATTTCTTGCTTGACGCTCGGGACCAGGACCTCGCCGACCATTTCTTCTTTGCTGGCCTGGCTTGGATGTTTGACGGCGCTCTTTTCCTTCTTCAGGAAAGCGGTGAAGGCAGCAACCATCCGCTGGCTGCCTTTTTCGCAAACCGCGTCCGCCTTCTTGATGAACGCGGACTTCGAAATCGTGCTCGTCTCATCCCCGCCACCGCCGCCACAGCCGGCGACGATCAGAGCAAGGATCAAAATCCCGGCTCCCAACGCGATCCCCCGCATTCCCAAAACGATCCCCCTCCATTCCTTGACTGGAGGGAAATCTACACCGGACCGGATCAGATTCGCTGAATGAGGGTTCCGGTGCCGAGTCCGCCACCACAACACATCGTCACCAGACCCATCTCTTTGTCGGTGCGCTCCATCTCGTGGAGCAGCGTCGTGATCAGCCGGGCGCCGGTCGAGCCGAGCGGATGGCCGAGCGCGATCGCGCCTCCGTTGACGTTGACCCGGTCCATGTCGGGATCGAGCTCGCGGCGCCAGGCGGCGACGACCGAGGCGAAGGCCTCGTTGATCTCGATCAGGTCGATGTCATCCATCGCCATCCCGTTGCGCTCGAGCAGCTTCCGGGTCGCCGGGATCGGGCCGGTGAGCATGATCACCGGGTCGACGCCGACCGTGGTCTGGTCGTAGATCCGCGCTCGCGGCTTGAGGCCAAGCTCGTCGGCCTTCTCCCGCGCCATCAGCAGCACAGCGGCGGCGCCGTCGGAGACCTGCGAGGAGTTGCCGGCAGTGATCTTGCCGTCCTCCTTGAAGGCGGGCTTCAAGTTGGCCAAGGCCTCAAGCGTGGTCTCGCGCAGCCCCTGATCGGTCGCGTAGGTGTCGCCGTTGACGGCGAAGGGCACGATCTCGCGCTCGAAGCGACCCTCCTCGGTCGCCTTGGCGGCGAGCTGCTGAGAGCGCACGCCGAGCTCGTCGAGCTCGGAGCGGGGGATCTCCCACTGGTCGGCGATCATCTCGGCAGAGAGACCCTGCGGGATCAGGTCGTAGCGCTCCATCAGCTCAGGGGAGAAGGGCGCGCCGTGCTCCTTCATTACCGAGTAGCCGTCGGCGAAGGAGATGTGGCCCATGTGCTCGACGCCACCGCCGATCGCGACGTCGTGGACGCCGGAGGCGATCAGCGTCGCGGCGAAGTTCACCGCCTGCTGGGCGGAGCCGCACTGGCGGTCGATCGTGGTCGCGGGGGTCTCGATCGGCAGGCCGGCCTCGAGCCAGGCATTGCGGCCGATGTTGACTCCCTGCTCGCCGAACTGCTGGGCGCAACCAGCGATTACGTCACCGGTCTCGGCCGGGTCGACGCCGGTCCGCTCGAAGAGCTCGCCGTAGACCTTCGCCAGGAGGTTCGAGGGGTGGACGTCCTTGTAGTAGCCCTTCTCCTCGTGGCCGCGCCCGATCGGGGTGCGAACAGCCTCGACGATGACGACCTCGCGGCCCCCGAACTTGCCGTTTCCGTTGTCTGCCATCGCCGTCCTCCGTTCGATTGACTGGTCAGTCAACCAAGGGTACCTGGCGGCGTTGATCGGGCCGGGCTTGATAGGAACCCGCCCATGAACGCGAGCAAGGGGTACGAGAGTCCGGGGATCGCAGGGAGCGGGGCAATCGCCACCGGTCTTGCCGCGGTTTCGACAACCACGGCTGACACGATTCTGCTGGCCAGAAGCGAGGCTTCCGCCTGGCGTGCGGAGGAGAAAGTCGTGGCTGCCTGCGCCAAGATCGAGGGGGCGGAGCCTTCGAGGCTGCGGGTCACCACCGACCCGAGCGATCTCTCGGATTGCGACGTGATCGTCGAGGCGATCGTCGAGGAGGTCGAGCCCAAGGGCGAACTGCTGGCGAGGATCGCCGCGGCCTGTCCGAACGCCCACCTTGCGACCACCACCTCTTCGCTCAGCATCACCGAGATCGCCAAGGCCGGCGGCATCGACGGCAGGCTCTTCGGCCTCCACGTCTTCAACCCGGTGCCGCGGATGAAGCTGGTTGAGGTCTGCTTCCCCGACGGCACCGAGGGCTCGCGCGAGACAGCGCTGGCCTGGTGCGCAGCGTTGGGCAAGACCGCGGTCGAGGTTCCTGACCTGGCCGGCTTCGTCGTCAACCGCCTGCTCTTCCCCTACCTCTTCGACGCCGTCCGCTTCATGGAACAGACGGGCATGGAGGCAGGTGAGATCGACACCTGCATGAAGCTCGGCGCCGGCCACCCGATGGGACCGCTCGCCCTGCTCGACTTCGTCGGCCTCGACGTCTGCAAGGCGATCGGCGACGCGCTCTACGAGGCCTCCAACGAGGAGTACCAGAGGCCCCCCAAGCTCCTGGTCGAGATGGAGTCCGAAGGAAAGCTAGGCCGCAAGAGCGGCGCCGGCTTTTACCCGTACGACTGACTAGCGCTTACCGGCGAGATCCCAGATTACGTCGGCCGGTGAGATGCCCTGGCGACGGGCGATGTTCTCGATCTCGTCCCAGGGCAGCTCGGCCTCGGGTAGATCGTCCCAGCGCGCCAAGTCGAGGGCTTCGACCGCGCCTTGAAGCGCCGGGCCAAGATGTTCCTCGGAGCGCAGCAGCGCCCTCAGGACCTCAAGCTGTTTGTCGCTCAAACGCACAACCCACATGCGACACCTCCAGGGTTTGGTGAACCGCGGATTGCCCGGAGAAGCTAGGAGTCCTGGCGGACGGAACCGCTAATGCGAACCGCCTCGATCCGGTTCTCGCGCACCGACTCGACCCGGATCGTGTAACCGTTGGCGGTGATCGTGTCGCCGCGCTTCGGCAACCGGCCGAGCTCGCCGAAGACGTAGCCGCCGACCGAGTTGTAGGCGTCCGTATCGACCGGCAGATCGATCCCGGCGTCAGACAGGTCGCCAAGTGAGACGTGGCCGCGCACGAACCACTCGCCGCTTGCCAACTGGCGCAGCGCCGCGGCCCGCGGGTCGGTCTCATCCTCGATCTCCCCCACCACCTCCTCGAGGATGTCCTCGACCGTGACGATGCCGACCGTGCGCCCGTACTCGTCGACGATGACCGAGAGCGACGTGCGCTGGACCTGGAGGTCGTGGAGCAGGTCGTCGAGCGGCCGCGTCTCAGGGACGATCACGGCATCGCGCACAGCAGGCGCGATCTCGGAGTCGGGACCATCGCTCATATAGAGCCTGGCAAGGCTGTTGTTGTGGACGATCCCTTTGACCCGGTCGGGGTTGTCGTCCTCGATCACAACCAAGCGGGTGTGGCCAGAAGTGACACAGCGGCGCAGGGCGGTCTCGACGGTCTCGGAGGCGTCGACGGTGACCACCGCCGGGATCGGCGTCATCACCTCGCGCGCCTCCTGCTCGTGCAGGTGGAAGACGCCACCGAGCATCCCGGCCTCGCCCGGATCGAGCGTGCCGCCCATCTTCGAGCTGTCGATGATCTGCTTTAGGTCCTCGGCCGTGTGGTGCTCTTCGATGTCGGTCGGGTCGACGCCAAAAAGACGGACGATCGCGTTAGAGATCGCGCTCAACAGGAGAATCACGGGGGCCGTCATGGCGCGGAACCAGTTGAGCGGCCGCGCAACCCGCCGAGCGGTGCGCTCCGCATGGGCGATCGCCAGCATCTTCGGCACCTGCTCGCCGATGCTGATGTGGAGCGCGGTGACGAGGATGAAGGCAATCGCCACCGAGAGCCCGACCGCGGCGCCGTGCGAGAGGCCGCCGAAGATCGGTTCGAGCAGCACCGCCAGCGAGGGCTCACCGAGGAAGCCGATCCCGATCGAGGCGATCGTGATCCCGATCTGGCAGGCGGAGAGCGACTCGTCGATCTTGTCTAGCTGCTCGATTACCTCCTCGGCGCCGCTTTCCCCTTCCTCGGCCAGCTGCTCGATCTTGCCGCGGCGGCTGCGGACGAGCGCGAACTCGGCAGCGACGAAGAAGCCGTTGATGGCGACAAGCAGCAGGAGGAGGACGAGCAGCAGGGCGCTCATCGTCTATTTCGCCCGGTACTTCGGGGGAGTTCGTCGTCGGGCATTCGGCGTAGGCAATATAGCTTTCCGGTCCGCGGGTCCGGCCATAAGTGCCATATTGATCGTCGGATGCGCATTGCAAGCCTCGTCCCTTCCGCGACCGAGATGCTCTACGCACTCGGGCTCGGCGACTCAGTCGTCGCCGTCACGCACGAGTGCGACTATCCGCCCGAGGCGCGTTCTCTTCCTCACCTGACCCGCACGGTGCTGTCGTCGGACCTCAGCGCCGGTGAGATCGACAGGGCGGTGAAGGCGCGGGTGGCTGAGGGACAGGCGCTCTACGAGCTCGACGAGGAATTACTGGCGAAGCTCGAACCGGACCTGATCGTGACCCAGGCCATCTGCGCGGTCTGCGCGGTCTCCTTTGAGGACGTGGTCAAAGTCGCGGCGCGCCTGCCGACCAAGCCGCACGTAGTCCAGCAGGACCCGAGCACCCTCGGCGAGATGCTCGAGGACGTGATTCGGCTCGGCGAGGCGACCGAGATCCCCCAGCAGGCCCACGAGCTGCGCGGCGAACTGGAGGGAAGGCTGGCGACGGTACGCGCGGCCGTCTCGGGGGCGAGCCCACCGCGGGTGATCGCGCTCGAGTGGCTTGACCCGCCCTACGTCGGCGGGCACTGGATCCCGGAGATGATCTCGATCGCCGGCGGCGAGGATGTCGCCGGTCCCCCCGGCCTGAAGTCTCCAGAGGTGTCGTGGGGAGAGCTCTCGGGCCTCAATCCCGACGTTGCGATCGCGATGCCCTGCGGCTGGTACGTCGACGACTCCCGCGCCCAGGCGCTGATGCACTGGGAGCAAATCGAGGCGCTCGGCGCCCAGCGCGTCTTTGCGGTCGACGCCGCCTCTACCTTTTCGCGGCCCGGGCCGCGGCTCGTCGACGGCGTCGAGCTGCTCGGTCACCTGCTCCACCCCGACCTGGTGGATCCGCCGGGCAACATCGGCTTTGCCGAGCTGCGCTCGCCCGAGATCCGGGCAAGCCGCAGCGACTGACGCTCAGGAGATCGCGATCGCTGCGATCGCGGCGAGGATGCCCAGCGCGCTCATCGCGATCATCTCGGCAGGGAAGTGACGGCGGCCCAGCATGCCCCGCTCTCCCGCAATGACAAGCAGCGCGCAGAGGAGGCCCCCAGCGAGGCCGCCGAGGTGTGCACCAAGGCTTACGCCTCGGACTCCGAAGCTGAAAGCCAGGTTGAAGAGGATCAGCACGCCGACGGATGAGGCCAGCGCGTCGACGCCGCGGCCTCGCGCGATCACAAACGTCGCCGCAAGAACGCCGAAGACCGCCCCGGAAGCCCCGAGGGTGAGGCTGTCGGGCGTGAGGAGAAGAGCACCGAGTGAACCGGCGAGCAACGAGACGAAATAGACGGCGACGAAACGCGGGGTGCCGATTCCCGGCTCGAGTATCCGCCCCAGAAAAAACAGCAAGATCATGTTTCCGGCGATATGCCAGAGGCCCGCGTGGAGGAAGCCGCTGGTAACCAGCCGATACCACTCGCCTTCGGCAACCGATGGCCCAAAGAGCCCGAATTCCGGGATCAGTGACGTTGCCGGGTCGAGCCCACCATGCCCGGTGGCGATCTCGACCAGATACACAGCGACGTTGAGCGCGATCAGGATGAAGGTCGCTGGGGCGGCCGTGGAAAGGCTCGTCTCACCGACTCCCCTGACCACCTTGGTGCGCTGACTTGCGCACTCCGGACAGCGCATCCCGACCGGGGTCGGGGTCATGCAATCGGGGCAGATCGGACGCCCACAACTGGAGCACGAGACGCGGGTCTCGCGGTTGGGGTGCCGGTAACAAGTCTCAGCCACGGGGATGAGCAGCCTACAATCGCCGCCGATGGACGCTCCCAGCCCAGCCCGGTTCTACGCGGCGTCGATAGGCGCGGCCCTGATCGTGCTCGGCATTGTCGGCTTCTTCTACAGCGCCTCGTTCGGATCGCCGGGCGAGGTTGGCGAGATGTTCGGCGTCTTCGCCGTCAACGGCTGGGTCAACGTGCTCCACATCCTCAGCGGAGCGCTCGGGCTCCTGGTGGCCGGCTATGCCGCGCGCCAGTACTCGCTCTGGCTCGGCTTCATCTACCTCGCGCTCGCCCTCTGGGGCTTCGCGGTCGGCGACGGCGAGGCGATCCTCGGCTTCCTCCCCGTCGACACCGGCGGCAACCTCCTCCACTTGGTGATCGGGGCGCTCGGCGTCAGCGCCGCGCTCTCGACGCCAGCAGTGAAGAAGGGAAAGGGCGAGCCGGCTACGGCTTGACCCGGCCGGCCAGGGAGCGCAGGCCGCCCTTGGCCTGCTGGCGACCACGGCGGCGCAACTCGAGCACGACAAGGGCGCCGGCAGCAGCGCCGCCGGCGCCGACGGCGAAGACCGGCCGCACCCAGTTGCGCGGGTCGCGCAGCGCCCGCAGCTCGCTTTCGGAAAGTTGCTCGGCCCAGACGGAGAGCTCCTCCGCCGCGGCCTGGGTGACGGCCGAAAGAGTGTCCTCGAGGCGCCCCGAGAGCCGCTCCGGAGGCTCGATCGGCCGCAGGGCGTCGGACAGCAGGTTCTCGACGTCCCAGGTGCTGCCGGTCAACCGGCCGCTCGGGTCACTCATCGCTCATCTCCTCCTGCAGTTGCTTGATCGCGCGATGGATCAGGACCTTGGTCGCGCCGTCGCTGCGTCCGAGGGCGCGGGCGATCTCGCGGTTGTCCATGCCGAGCGCGAAGCGCATGATCAGCGCCTCGCGGCGATCGTCCGGAAGGTGCTCCAAGTGCGCCATCACCTGGCGCAGCTCCTCGCGCCCCTCGGCGATTGCCTCGGTGCCGTGTCGGGCGACGATCGGGTCGGCTGTCTCCAGTGAGGTCTGCGGCCGGCGCGAGCGGTCGCGGTAGTAGTTCGAGGCGAGGTTGTGCGCGATCCGAATCAGCCAAGGACGCAGCGGCCGGCCGTCGGACTCGCGGCGGGCGCGGTCGAAGTGCCGGTAGGCCTGTAGGAAGGCCTGCTCGGTGAGGTCCTCGGCGTCGTGCGGGTCGCCGATCCGGTAGTAGGCGTAGGAGTAGACGTCGCGCAGATGAGCCCGGTAGAGGTCCTCGAAAGCCCGATCGAGCTCTGCCTTGGCGGCCGGGTCGAGGCTCGCCGGCTCGACGTTCTCCTTGGCGGCACTCACCGCGCAAGCCTAGCTCCATCAGGCGGCCCTTCGAGATCGCTCGACCCGGCGCAGTCCCGCGATCCAAGCGTCGGCGTCGATCTCACCGCGGATCAGCGCCGCGAGTCCGTTCAATGCCTCAGCCGGACCGCCCGCGGCTGAAGTCGCCGCCGCCAACAGCGGCACCGCGTCGAGGCCCTCCGAGGCCTGCCCGATCTGGGCCGGGATCTCCGCCGCCGGCGTGCCGCGACCGAGTAGCTCGCCAGCGCGACGGTTGCGGCCGGTCGGCGCCATCACCGTCGCGGTCAGGTCACCGACCCCGGCCAGACCGGAAAAGGTCCCGAGGTCGGCGCCGCGTCCGATCGCGTGCTCGATGCACTCTCGCCAAACCTGGGCCGCTGCGATTCCGGCCGCGTTGAGCCCGTGCGGCTCAGCAGCGGCAGCGGCGAGGGCGGCGGCGTTCTTCGCCGCGCCCGCCATCTCGACCCCGGTCACGTCGCGCGAGCGCTCACAGACCAGCCCGGCGCTGTCGAAGACGCCCCCGAGCTGGTCGCGAAGGTCGGCGTCGGCCGAGCCGAGGACCAGAGCGGCGGACCCGGAGACGGCCTCGCGGGCGTGCGCGGGCCCGCCCAGGCAGGCGACCGCACGCGCTCGTACGCGCTCGCCGACATATTCCGCCGGCAGCTGGCCGAGCGGGGCGATCAGGCCCTTGGTCAACAGCAGGATCGCCGAGCGATCGCCGACCTTGTCGGCGATCGTCCCGACCGCCTGCGGCAGCGAACCGGATGGGATCGCCATGCAGACGAGATCGAGGCCGGCCAGCTCCACTTCGGAGGCCTGGCGGACCTGCACCGAATCCGGCAACCGCACACCCTCCAGGTAGCGACGATTTTCGCCGGCCTCGGAGATCTCACGCGCCTGCTCGGCCGTGCGAGTGGCGAGCTGGACGTCGAGCCCACCGCGGGCGAGCAGCACGGCGACGGCGGTGCCCCAGCTGCCGGCGCCGATCACGGCGGCACGGCGCATCGGCGGCAGGCCGCCGAGGTCCTCCCACTGCAGCTCGACGTTGGGCCAGATCCGCGCCGTGACGGTTGAGGCCAGGCCCCGGGAGGGGTCCTCGGCGCGGGGAAAAGTCATCGCCTTGCCCAGGCGGACCCGCACCTTGCGGGGGCGGATGCGCCAGCCGCGGCGAACGTGTTCGGTGCCGAGAACCGCGGCCGGGATCACCGGCGCGCCCGTCTGCAGCGCCAGGCGACCGACCCCGCGCTTGGGCTCGGCGAGAGCGCCGCTACGGATCCGGGTGCCCTCAGGAAAAATGCAGACAGCGCCGCCGCGTTCGACGATCTGGCGAGCGGTCTCCATCGACTGCTCGTCGGACTCGCCGCGGCGGATCGGGAAGGCGCCGAGGCGCGAGAGGATCCAGCCCTGCCAGCGGCGCTCGAAGAGCTCGACCTTGGCGACGTAGTGCATCGGCCGCCGCCAGGGCAGGGCGCCGCCGACCGCGAACGGGTCGAGGAAGCTGCGGTGGTTCGACGCCACGATCAGGCCGCCCTTGAGACGGGCGTGTTCGCGGCCCGTCCTCGCGTAGCGAAAGTAAACGAGGAAGAACGGGGTCATGAAGATCCTCGCCAGGATGTAGAGGATCGGATTTACCCCGTGGGCGCGGGTGTAGTCGTGGTACGACTGGAGGCGGGCCGGGGTCACGCGTAGCGCTACACGGCTAAGGGACGAGGGTTACTGGGCGGGGGCCGGGTGCCACTCCCCGCTCAACTTTTTCGGTGGTACCGCAGCGGCAGGCAGAGATTGAATTGCCGAAAAAGTACAAGCCGCGGGGAGTGGCACCCGGCCCCCGTTACCAAGCCTCGTTGATCAATTGCTCTAGCTCGTCGCGGGTCGGGGGCTCCGGCGTGAATGCCAGCTCCGGGCGCAGGAGCATCGAGTCCAGGGCTTCGGGGAGCTTGCTTTGGTCCGCTCCTTGGTCGCCCAGGCCGGGTGGGTTGCCTCCCAACTCGAGGATTCGAGCTTCTACAGCGTCGGGCTCAGTTCCCAGGGCCGCGGCAAGAGGGACTAGGCCATCGGGGGCTCGTGGGGCCATGAAAGCCATTGCCCTGGGGAGGATTGCTGCGTTGACTCCTGCGTGGGGGGCGCCGCAAACTCTTACGATTGTTTGGCAGACGACGTGGTGCAGGGCGAAGAAGCCCGAGTCGATTGCGTAGCCGCAGAGGATCGAGCCTTGGGCTAGGGCACTTCGGTTGCGCTCTGCTGGGTCTTCGTCGAGGGAGGCGGCGATCAATTCCGCGCCTCGCAGGGCTGTCATTTCCGAGACCGGGTTGGTGAAGGGCGTGTAAAGGGAGTCGGCGCCGTGGGCTAGGGCGTTCATTGAGCTTGCCCGCAGCTCCGACTCGGGGGCGCTCGTCATTGCCTCCGGCTCGGCGATCACCAGCTCGGGGCGAATCATGGTTTTGACCCTGTCCTCTGCACCGGCGGGAAGACGGTGGATACCGGTCATCTCCGCTCCGGACATCGTCGTCGGGATCGCGGCCACGCGGGCGCCAGTGATCGATGCGATCGCCTTCGCCGTGTCGATCGCGCGACCACCGCCGAGGGCGACGAGGTTCGGGGAGCCAGCTGAGTCGAGCAGGGCCGCCGATGTCTCCGTCACCGCCGTTGCTGGATCCGCCGGGGGCAACTCGTGCACAGCGGCCGCGGCGCTAACGAGCTGCGGCGCCCGATCCAGGTGCCGCTTGGTCGTGAGCAGCTCGAAGGGCTCCATGCCGTGCTCGGCAAGCAGCTGCGGAGCGCCCTCGACCCCACCGGCGCGGAGCACGACAGTGCGGCCGGCGTCGCGCCAGACGAAGTTGCCGCTCACCCTGCTGAGGCGGTCCGCGGGTTCAATACGGGGCGCAGGTTCGGTTCGACCTCGGCCCGCAGGTGCTCGTAGTCGGGCGGCAGCGAGAGCTTCTCGCCGAGATGCTCGAGCGGCTCGTCAACGGTGAAGCCGGGACCAAGCGTCGCGATCTCGAAGAGAACGCCGCTCGGCTCACGGAAGTAGATCGAGCGGAAGTAGAAGCGGTCGATTACCGGCGTCGGCTGAGCGCCGGCTGAGATCGCCCGCTCGCGCCACTGCTCGTGCTCGTCGATGGTCGATGCCCAGGCGACGTGGTGGACGCTGCCGGCTCCCTGCCGGGAGCTCTCCTCGGGCGGGTCTTCGTAGACGTATAGGCCACCGCGACTCGACCCGCGCGCTTCCCAGCTGCCCTCGTCGACCGGCTCGAACTCGAGCGCCTCGAGCAGGGTGCGGCTGGCCTCGGGAGCGGCGCTGTAAGCGCAGACCGCGTGAAAGCCGCGCAGCGCCAGGTCGGCGGGCACTTCGGGGTGGTCAGCGATCAGCGGCTCGTCGTTGACCTCGACCACCGCCAGCTCGTGGGCGAGGCCCTCGGGGTCGGCGAAGCGCAGGCCTCCCCCGGCCCGCTCGGATTCGATCCCGTTGGCGGCGAGCCGCTCCTCCCAGAAGTCGAGCGACTCGTGCGAGCCGACTCGCCAGACGACCCGGTGCACGTCCCCGGCTCCAGCCCGTCCCGGCGGCACCCCTGGGAACTCGAAGAAGGTGAGGTCGGATCCGGCGCTGCCCTTCTCGTCAGCGAAAAACAGGTGGTAGACGGTCGGGTTGTCCTGGTTGACCGTCTTCTTGACCAAACGCAGCCCCAGCACCCCGGCGTAGAAATCGACGTTGCTCTGGGCGTCGGCGGTGATCGCGGTGATGTGGTGAATTCCCTCTAGCTTCATCGCTCACGTATAGCATCACACTCGTGAGCCGCGGACGACGACGTTTGGTGCGAGCCCTTGTCGTGGTCGGTTCGCTACTTGCCTTCCTCAGCGTCTTCGCGATCTGGAGCGAGCGCCAGGCGCTCAACACCGACGACTGGGTGACGACCAGCGGCCACTTGATCCAGAACGACACGATCCGCGAAGCGGTCGCCGACTACCTGGTCGATCAGCTCTACGAAAACGTCGACGTCGAAAAGGAACTGAGCGAAAAGCTTCCCGGCGACACCAAGGAGCTGGCGGGACCGATCTCCGGCGGCCTGCGCCAGGTCGCCGGTGACGGCGCCAACCAGGTGCTGCAGAGCTCGACCGCCCAGGAACTCTGGAAGAACGCCAACCGGACGACGCACGAACAGCTGCTGGAAGTGCTGGAAGAAAAGGGCGACACGGTCTCGACCGAAGAAGGCAAGGTCAGCCTCAACCTCGGCAGCCTCGTGACAAACCTCGCCAGCCAGGTCGGGATCGGCGCCAACTTGGCGGAAAAGCTGCCGCCGGATGCCGGCCAGATCACGATCCTCCGCTCCGATCAGCTGAAGACGGCGCAGAACATCGTCGTCGCGGTCAAGGGCTTGGCCCTGATCCTCTCGCTGCTCACCTTCCTCGCCTTCGGCCTGGCGATCTATCTCTCCCGCGACGCCCGCTGGGTGACCGTCCTCTCCTGCGGGATCGGGCTCGTCGCCGCAGGCTTCGCCGTGATCGTCTTCCGCGAGATCGCCGGCGGAATCGTCGTCGGCCAACTGGTCGAAGAAGACAGCATTAAGCCGGCAGCCGAAGCGGCCTGGTCGATCGGCACTTCGCTGATGACCAGCATCGCGACCACGGTGATCGTCATCGGCGTGCTCTTCGGCATCGCCGGCTGGCTGGCGTCGCCCACTGACTCGGCCCGCTCGACCCGCCGCTTCCTGGCTCCGGTCCTACGCGCCCACGCTGCCTACGTTTACGCCGGACTGGCGATCGTCGTCTGCATCTACTTCCTCCAGGCGCCGACCCAGAACCTGCGCTCCTTCCTCACCACCCTGGTGATCGCCGGCCTCGCTGCCTTCGGCATTCACGAGCTGCGCAAACAGGCCAGCGAGGAGTTCCCCGACGCCGACTACGGCGAGGTCTTCGGCCGCACCAAGGACCGCGTCGTCGGCGCGGTCAAAGACGCCAACCTGAGCGAGCGGGCCTCGAAACTACGCCTGCCGGAGATGCGCAAGCCCGAGGGCGAGGCCCCAACTGCGGCCCTGCCCGTTGACGATGAGGAGAGCCGCCTGGCGCGACTCGAACGTCTCGCCAGCCTCCACGAGAAGGGCATCCTCACCGACGAGGAGCTCGCCACGGAGAAGCGGCGCGTGCTCAGTGGCTCCGGCAAAGACGCCTGATCCGCCCAGAGCCCGCCTCCGGGATCGAACCGGAAACCTCCGCTTTACAAGAGCGGTGCTCTACCAGTTGAGCTAGGCGGGCGTGCTGCCGAATATAGAGGGCATGAACGAGTCCAGCGGTGCAATCGACGCGGGGTTCCGGCTGCTCGAGCCAGAGGAGGGAGCGGTCCTGAGCGAGGCGATCAGGACCGCCTACGGGGAGAGCTACGACGTGCGCTGGGTCTATGACGCTGATCAGGTGTCGGCGCGGCTTGCCGCCGGGACCTACATCTCGTGCGTGGCCGAGACCGCGTCGGGCGAGCTGCTCTGCCACGAGGGGATGAGCCTGGCCGGACCGGATGACGCGGTCGGGCACTCGGGACAGGCGGTGACGATGCCGGCGGCGCGAGGGCAGCACCTGTTCACCCGCACCAAGAGCTTCCTGATGGACTGGGCTCGCGAGCGAGGAATGGCGGGGATGTACAGCGAGGCGACCGCCGCCCACCCCTACAGCCAGCGCGCCAACGTCGAGCTGGGCGCGCACGAGACCGGCTTCCTGCTCGGTTGGATCCCGGCCTCGGTCTCCAACGACGCTGCGGACGGAAGGCACGGGCGCCAGTCGGCGGCGCTCTTCTACACGAAGCTGAACGACGGCCACGAGCGCGCGGTCTACGTGCCCGAGCGCCACCGGGGGATCGCCGGCCAGACCCTGGAGCTGTGCGAACTGCGCGGGACGCTGGCAGAGCCGCCGGCTGGCGCGACCCTGGCAGAGCGAACCGAGCTGCACGTCGCGGTCGACGCCGATCACAACCTGGCGCTGATCACCGTCCCGGTGCCAGGCAAGGACCTCGAGGCCGCGATCGCCGCCGAGCGTCATCACCTCTTCCACCGCGCCTGCCTCGACGCGATCTACGTCGACCTACCGCTGGACGCACCCGCCACGGCCCTCGTCGCCGACCACCTGGAGCGACTCGGGGTCTCTTACGCCGGGATCTTCCCCAACAACCGCTGCGACGGCGACGTACTGCGCATGCAGTCCCTGCACCGCGTCCGGATCAAGGCAGACGACGTCGCGGTCGCCTCCGAGCACGGTCGGGAGCTGCTCGACTACGTCCTCGCCGACATTCCCTAGAGCGGAGCCTCGCGGGCGGCGAGGTGGGTGCCGACCTTGCGCTTGACCCGCTGCAAAGCGTTGTCAACGGTCTTGGTGTCGCACTCAAGCCGCTCCGCCGTCGCCTCGTAGGAATGACCGTCGAGGTAAAGCGAGAGCACCCGGCTCTCGAGATCGGAGAGCACGCCGGAGACCCCGGAGAGGCAGGAAACGAGGCTCTCGAGCTCTTCCGCCGCGATTACCTGGTTGACCGGGTCATGGACAGTCGGCCCAGGCAGGATCTCGTCGAGCGTCGTGTCGGATTCGCCCGCGGCCGCCGGCGTCTGGCTGAAGGAGACGTACTGGTTCAGCGGCGTGTGCTTGTTCCGGGTCGCGGTCTTCACCGCGGTGATGATCTGGCGGGTGATGCAGAGCTCGGCAAAGTTGCGAAAGCTCGACTCGCGATCGGTGCGGTAGTCGCGGATCGCCTTGTAGAGGCCGAGCAGGCCTTCCTGAATCAGGTCGTCGGCCTCTCCTCCAAGCAGGAAGTAGGACGAGGCCTTGAGGCGGACGAAGCCGCGGTAGCGGCGCACGATCGCGTCGTAGGCATCGGTCCTCCCGTCCTTGGCAAGGGCGACCAGATAATGGTCATCAAGCTCAGGTTGAGGGTTAGAATCGGCAGGCCTGAGCGAGCCGTTAAGGCGCCCGGACGGGAGCTGCATTTCCTGGGTAGGCAAAGATAGAGCCACAGATCCTTCTCCTTGACGAAGGGTCGTGGCGCCTTACCTCCCCTGGCGGCGCCTGTATGAATGGGCATCTCAGACTCAAGCTGAGGTTCACCCTTGTTGGCGCGTTAGTTTACGGCTGCGCGGAGTTCTGTCAACCCCAGGCCGATTTTTTTGCAAATTGCGTTGCAGTCGCTAGCGCTGCCGAACAGCCTCGAAGAGCAGCGCGGTGGCGGCCGCGGAGACGTTGAGCGAGTCGATCTTGCCGCGCTGTGGGAGGGCGATCAACCCGTCGCAGGCGGAAGCCACACGAGGCCGCAGCCCCTTGCCCTCTCCCCCCAGAACGAGGACGGTGGGGCCGCTCAGGTCGACATCCCACGGCGCCTGCTTCGCCCCCGCGTCGGCACCCCAGATCCAGAAGCCGGCCTGCTTGGCCTCGCCGAGCCAGTCGGCGAGGTTGCGGACATGGGCAATGCGCAGGTGCTCGACCGCCCCCGCCGACGCCTTACAGGCGACAGCGGTGATCTCCGCGGAACGCCGGTCAGGGATGACCACGCCGGCCGCACCCGCAGCCTCGGCGGAGCGACAAACGGCACCGAGGTTGCGCGGGTCCTGCACCTGATCCAAGGCAACGAGAAGCGCGTTGTCGCTGCCCAGCAGTTCGGCGGAGCCAACGTAGGGATAGGGCTCAACCTCGGCCACAACGCCCTGATGGTCCGGAGACCCACAGAGCCGCTCCAACTCCTCCGGCGACGTCTCCGGAACGCGCCAGACACGATTGACCTGACGCCTGCCTCGTTCCGCCTCGGCGACCGGTTGCTTGCCGTAGATGATCTGTGAGGCCATCTACTAGCCCTTGGGCACGAGCTTCGCGCCCTCGGCCCCGTCGCGCACTTCCCAACCAAGCTCAGCCAACCGATCGCGAATCTCGTCAGCCCGCCCAAAGTCCTTCGCCGCACGTGCAGCCTGCCGCTCTTCGAGAAGCTTCTCTGCCCCTTCGTCGGCCTCAGCTCCCTGATCCGGCTGGGTAAGGGAGCTGAGGCCGACGAGCGCGAGCATCTCCGCAAGAGCCCCAGAAGCTCCAGGCACATCGCCCCGGTTCGCTTCCCCGACAAGCTCAAAGACCTCGGCCATAGCTCTGGGCGTATTGAAGTCATCCGCCAGGGCTTCCCTGAAGCTCTCGACACGGGAAGCTGCCGCGCGGTGCGAGGCGTCGGGGGAGGGTCCGACAGAGCCTCCCCGCTGTTGCTCTGACGGACCCTCCCCCGACGCCTTCCCCACCACCGGGTGCTCCCGAAAGAAGTTCCGAAGCCGCTCAACCTGCGCCACCGCTTCCTCCATCTGCTGCGGCCCAAAGGCAAGCGGCTGTCTGTAGTGACCTGAGATCAAGTACGCGACGACCGCCTCGGACCCGTACTGATCGAGCGCCTCCGACAGCTGAAAGATGTTCCCCTCCGACTTCGACATCTTCTCCGCGTCCGTCTGCACCATCCCGTTGTGCATCCAAACCCGGGCAAACGCCCGACCCGCGCCCTCGGACTGAGCGATCTCGTTCTCGTGATGGGGAAAGACGAGGTCCGAGCCGCCGCCGTGGATCGCGAACGACGGCCCCAGCTCGGCCTCGGCCATTGCCGAGCACTCGATGTGCCAGCCGGGGCGCCCCGGTCCCCAGGGTGAGTCCCACGAGGTGTCCTCGTCGGGCTTGTGCGCCTTCCAGAGGGCGAAGTCGAGCTGGTCCTCCTTGAGCGAGGCCGAGCCTGCCTCCTCGCCCTGATCCATGTCTTCGGTGCGGCGATTGGAGAGCTTGCCGTAGTCCCCGAAGCTGCGCACCCGGAAGTAGACGTCGCCACCCGACTCGTAGGCGTGCCCCGCCTCGATCAGATCGGAGATCAGCGCCACGATCCCGCCGATCGTCTCCGTCGCCAGCGGCTCGGCGTCGGGCCGGCCCAGACCGAGGCGAGCGGTGTCTTCGAAGTAAGCGCGGGTCATGCGCTCGGCAAACCCCGCCGACCCCTCCCCCACCTCGCGAGCAGCAGCGTAGATCTTGTCGTTGATGTCGGTGACGTTGACGACCAGCCGCGCGGCGTATCCCTCCGACCTCAAGAACCGGGCAAGCAGAGAGAAGACGACGAAGGGCCGCGCGTTGCCGATGTGAATGCGGCTGTAAACCGTGGGGCCGCAGGCGTAAATCCCGACCTCAGCACTCGGGTCGAGGGTTACGACGTCCCCGCTAAGCGTGTCCTTGATCCGCACCTCGCGCATGGGAGCGGATGCTAGGGCCTATTCCACCAGGGGGCGTGCCCCTGGGAGGGTTCAGGACCAAGCGGGGCGGTCACGGCGCGGATTCCGCATGGCAGCGCCATGTGGGATGCGCGACGGGGCCGAATCCGCGCAGTGTCCTGGGCCGTCCCAGGGGTGCGATCACCTGGTGGAATAGGCCCTGGTCTAGAAAGTCCGGTAGCCGGAGCCGGAGCCAGATGTCTCCTTGCGCTCCCAGCTCGGTGCCGTCGCATTGGCCGCGGCCAGGACCTCGCGCCGCGCCCGTGAAGTGCTTGCCTTGATCTCGTCCTCAGCCGCCCGCCTGACGCGCTCCTCGCGCTGATCGGCCTGGGCGCGGATCCGATCCGACTCCGCTTTCAAAGCCTGCTCGGCGCGGGCACGAGCCAGCTCGGCCGCCTCGCCTTCGACCTTCTCGACCAAGGTGCGGACCCGCTCGTCGGCCTCGCGCCGAACATCCTCGGTGCCCTGCATGACCCGCTCCTCGATCTCGGTCTCGAGCTTGATCGCCAGCTGGTGCGCCTCGGCGGCGGCAGCCTCGGCTTCGACCGCGCGCTGCTCCGCCGCGGCAACACGCTGGTCGGCCTCGAGCTTTGCCTGGTCGAGCGCCTCCTGGTGGCGCCGCGCGGCCTCTTTCTCGGCCCGCTCGATCCCGATCTCGATCGATTTCTGCGCCTCGGCCTTGAGCGAGTTCATCTCGGCCGAAAGTTTTTCCCGGTCCACCTCGGCGCGCTGCTGCGCTTGCTCAAAGGCTTTCTCGGCCCGGTCCCGGTCCGCCTCGGCGCGCATCGCCCGTGCGTCCGCATCCTTGCGCTTGCCACGCTCGGCAACGATCCGCGTGCGCCCTTCCTCGCCGACTTTGCGCAGCGTCTCCAGCGCCCGCTGCTTGGTCTCGGCGTGGACCCGCTCCGCCCGTGCCTCGGCCTTGGCGACCCGCTCCTCGCTGACACGCACCCACTCAAGCGCTTGCTTGGCGGTTTCGTGCAGCTCTTCGGTGGCCGCTCCGACCGCTTTCAGCTGCACCGCAGGTTCGCCCATGGAACGGCAACCTACTACCCGCGCCGGAGGGCTAGCTACCCCTACTGTCGAGGCAAAGCTCGCAAGTAGCGAACTAGGCGGAGCTCTGCGTCTCGCGCGCGTGCAGCTCGCGCTTCAGCACCTTGCCGGTGGCGTTGCGCGGCAGCTCGTCGAGGAACTCGAATTCGCGTGGCGCCTTGTAAGAAGCGAGGTTCGCCTTGATGTGGCCCTTCAGCTCTTCTTCGGAGACCTCGGTTCCGTCCGTGACAACGACGAAGGCCTTCAGCCGCTGGCCGAACTCCGCGTCATCGACCCCGATCACGGCGACCTCGACCACGGCGTCGTGGTCGGCAAGCAGGTCCTCGACCTCGCGCGGGAAGACGTTCTCGCCACCGGAGACGATCATCTCGTCGTCGCGCCCATCGATGAAGAGCCGTCCGTCGGGGTCGAGGTGGCCGACGTCGCCGCTGCAGAGCAGGCCGTCGATCGCCTCCTTGCCACCGCCGCCGGTGTAGCCCTCGAACGACATCTCGTTGCCGACGAAGATGCGCCCCACCGCGCCGGTCGGTACCTCGCTGCCGGCCTCGTCGTAGAGGCGGACCACGGTGCCGCGGGGCGGCCGTCCCGCCGTGCCCGGCGCCGCGCGCAGGTCCTGCGGCGTGGCGACGGTCGCGTAAGCGACCTCGGTTGAGCCGTAGAGGTTGTAGATGTTGTCGCCGAAGCGGTCCATCCACTCGGTCGCCAGCTCGCCGGGCAACGCCGAGCCAGAGGCCGAGGTGATCCGCAGCGTGGAGAGGTCGTAGGCGGAGAGCGTCTCCTCGGGGAGGGCGAGGATGCGCTGCAGCATCACCGGGACGACGCCGAGTACCTGCGCGCGGTAATCCTGAACCGCCCGCAAAGTCTCCTCGGGGTCGAAGCGGCGGCGCAACACCATCGTCGACGCGGTCGGCAGGCTGATCACGAAGTGGAAGAAGCCCCAGGAGTGGAAGAGCGGAGCGGCGATCACCATCGTCTCGCGGGCGCGGAAGGGAATCTTGTCGATCAGAGCCGCCATCGCCAGCAGCCCGTCGGGGCTCGAGCGCTGCGCCCCCTTCGGCGTCCCGGTGGTGCCCGAGGTGAGGATCACGAAGCGCGGTTTGTCGGGCGGCGGCCTGTGATCGCCATCGTGGTTGCCGGCGATCAGCGATTCGAGGGTCGGGCCCTCGACCGCCCCGTCGGACCAGGCGACAACGCGGGCGATGCCCTCATCGACGCCGTCGAGCAGGTCGGCGAACTCCTCGTCGTAGACAAGCGCCTTCGGCCCCTCGCGCCGCATCACCTCGACCAGCTGCGGGCCGGCGAACATCGTGTTGAGGTAGAGCGCGCTGGCGCCGAGCTTGGCCGCGGCAAGCGTGGCCTCGATGAAGCCGCGGTGGTTGCGACACATGATCCCGATTCCGTCGCCGGGCCCGATCCCCATCGCGGCGAACGCGTGGGCCAGCGCGTTGGTGCGGCGGTGCACCCGCTCGAAGCTGAGCGAACCGCGTTCGTCGATCAGCATCGTCTCGTGCGGGTATTTGTGCGCAGCGGTGGCAACACCGGTCGCCGGCGAGGCGCCCCAGCGCAGGAACGTCGAGGCGACCTTGGCGGCCTTGTCGGGGCGGACGAGGCCGACGATCCCGGCCTCGCGCAGGACCTTGACCTCGAAGACCGAGTCGGCGACCGACTGGCGGACGCCCGCAGCTATTGAGCCGATCTTTGCCATCGGACCGGGAAGCCTAGTCGCTCTCCACCGAGGCCACGGCCATGCAGGCGATCCCCTCGCCGCGACCGATCCAACCCATCCCCTCGTTGGTCGTCGCCTTGATGCTGACCCGGGCCGAGGTCGCCTCCGCCAAAGTACGCTCCATCTCGGAGCGGAGCGGGCCGATTCGCGGCTCCTCGCAGACCAGCGTCGCGTCGATGTTGACGATCCGGCCGCCGATCGTGCCGACGACCGTGCGCAGCAGGTCGATCGAGTCGGCGTCGCGCCAGAGCTCATCGTCATCGGGAAAGAGGGTGCCGATGTCGCCCGAGCCGGCGGCGCCGAGAAGAGCGTCGATTACCGCGTGGGTGAGCACGTCGGCGTCGGAATGACCGGCCAGGCCGCGGGGGTACTCGACCTCGACGCCGCCGAGGACCAGGCGCCGGCCCTCGGCGAAGCGGTGGCTGTCGTAGCCGATCCCGACGCTCATCGGCTCAATTTTCGCGCACCGGGGTCGCCAGCGGTTCGAGCCGCCGTTGGCGGCGCTCGAAGACGCTGATCTCCTCGACCCCGAGCTCGCCGAGGAACTCCAGCGCGCGGTCATAGCCGAAGCCGACTTGCTCCGGCAGGTGGGCGTCGGAGGAAAGAGCGAATGCGGCGCCAGCCTCAACGCACATCTCGGCGAAGCCGCGCGCGGGGTAGATCTCGCCGACCGGCTTGCGCAGACCCGCCGTGGAGACCTCAACCGCGATCCCGCTTTCGGCGATCGCCTCCACCGCCGGCTCGTAGTAGTGGCGGGGGTCGCGCTCAGGCAGCGGCCGGGCACCGCCCCAGACCTTGACCAGATCGGGGTGGGCGAGGATGTCGAAGAGGCCCGAGCGGGCGCACTCGGCGAGGGCGGCAAAGTAGCGGCGCCAGACCTCGTCCGGGTCTCCCTTGCTCTCCCAGATGTCCCAGCCGGTGTGGTCCACCGCGTCGTCGCCGATGAAGTGGACCGAGCCGACCACGTAGTCGAAGTCGCGCGCCTCCAGCAGCGCGGCGGTGCGGTCTTCGGCGGCGGGGATGAAGTCGCACTCGACCCCGAGCCGCAGCGGTGTGCTCCTGACGAACTCGCAGTAGGCGTCGAGGTCGTCGCGCGCCTCCTCCTCCCAGAGCGGATGGCGCCAGAGGTCGAGCGCCTGGGTGAAACGGTAGACGTGCTCGGAGACGCCGAGCTCGGCGATCCCGGCCTCCTCCGCGGCGGCGAGATAGCGATCGACGTTCGCCGCGGTGAAGTAGCGCTCCGCGGTCGTTTCGGGCTCGTCGGGGCGCAGGTGCAGGTGGTAATCGGTGAGCATGAAGACGCGAGACTAGGCGACCCGGGCCACGGATACGCTGAGACCATGGTCCACCTGCGGATCGTCGTCCCGGAAGATCGCTGCGGAAAGGTCCTCGACCTGCTCGAAGCGGCGCCGTCAGCCTCCAACCTGGTCTTCCTCTCCGGTGCCGCCAGACAGCCGAAGGGCGACGTCGTCCTCTGCGACGTCGCCCGCGAGGAAGCCAGCGTGCTGATCGAGGACCTCAAGGAGTTGGGCGTGGCGCGCGACGGCTCGATCTCGCTCGAGCAGATCGACTCGCAGCTCTCCGACGCCGCCGACCGGGCCGAGCGGGCCGCCCGCGGCAAGCCCTCCAACGCGGTGGTTTGGGAGGAGGTCGAGGCGCGCACCTCCGAGAGCACCGAGCTCGGCGGCAACTTCCTCATCTTCATGGTCCTGGCCTGCCTGATCGCCTCGGTCGGGATCTTCCTCGGCTCGCCGATCCTGATCGTCGGCGCGATGGTCGTCGGGCCCGAGTTCGGCCCGCTCGCCGGCTTTTGCGTGGCGGTGGTCGAGCGACGGCGGAGCGTTGCCCTGCGCTCGCTGACGGCACTCGCGATCGGTTTCCCGGTTGGCATCACCGCCGCCTTCCTCTTCACCCTGATTTCGAAGGCGACCGGCATGCTCGACGCCGACTTCAGCGGCTCGATGCACCCGCTGACCCAGTTCATCTCCAAACCGGACGACTTCTCCTTCATCGTCGCCGCCTTCGCCGGCGCCGCCGGCATGCTCTCGTTGACCTCGGCCAAGTCGGGGGCGCTGATCGGGGTGCTGATCTCGGTGACGACGATCCCCGCCGCCGCCAACATCGGCGTCGCCGCCGCTGGTGCCGACTGGTCGGAATGGCGCGGGGCGATCGCGCAGCTGGTCGTCAACCTGACCGCGATCGTGCTCGCCGGCGTCACGACGCTCCGCATCCAGCGCAAGCTCTACGAGCGGCGGCGACTGCGGCACATGGACGACGGTGTGCGCGCTGTCGCCGGCCTGCCGACCGACCGGCGGGGAGCGATGCCGCCACGATGATCCGCCAGCTCGCGATCCTGTTCGCCGCCTTCGCCGGCGGCACAGCCATCGCTGTCGCCCTTGGCGCCGTCAGCTTCGGCGTCGCCCTCGGCGTCGGGCAGGTCTGCTTCGCGGCAGTCCTGGTCTGGACCCTGCTTCGTTGATTGGCGCGTTAGTGGCGCTATGCGCCACTAACGCGCCTACCTCGCCCTACCGCCGAGCAGGAGCTCGGCCAGCTTTAGGTCGAGCGGCGTCGTCACCTTGAAGTTCTCGGCGGGAGACGGATGGATCAGGACCCTTCCTCCGGCTGCCTCGACCAGCATCGCCTCGTCGGTCGCGGCGGCAATGCGGTCCGGATCGCCGGCCAGTGCGTCGCGCAGCGCTTGCACGCGGAAGACCTGCGGCGTCTGCGCCGCCCAGAGTCGCTCGCGATCGACCGTTGCCTCGATGACGAGGCGTGCATTTGACCCCTTATGCGTGTCAAATGCACGTCTCGTCACATCGGACTGCTTGACCGTGTCGGTGACCGGGGTGGCCGCGATCGCCCCGGCGGCATCGGGATCCGCCGCGAGGGTCGCGACCACGTCCTCGATCAGCGCCGGCGTGACCAGGGGCCGGGCCGCGTCGTGGATCGCGACGAGCTCGGTGTCGACCGAGCGCAACGCGTTGGCAACCGAGTGAGCGCGCGTGGCGCCGCCCTCGACCACGCCGAAGTCATCTCCGGCCAGCTCGTGGACGTGGCCGGGCGGGCAGGCGACAAGCATCGAGTCCACCGAGCCCGCCGCGCGGCAGGCCTCGATCGACCACTCGACCATCGCCCTGCCGGCGAGCGGCACGAAGGCCTTCGGCCCGCCGGCTCCGAGTCTCTGCCCGGAGCCGGCGGCCGCGATGACCGCTGTGACGCTGTTGGAACTAGGCGGTCGCCGTGGCGGCGTAGCGCTCCTCCAGCAGACCGTCGAGGTACTCCTCCGCGCCTTCCTCGTCTTTGTCGAGCGCGTACATGAACTCCGAGGCGAGGATCTTCTTCGCCCGCGTGTACATCTGCTTCTCACCAGTGGAGAGGCCCTTTTCCATCTCGCGGATGGCGAGGTTGCGGACGACCTCGGCCAGCTCGAAGACATCGCCGGTCTTGATCTTCTCGCGGTTGTACTTGAAGCGGCGGTTCCAATTTTTCGGCATGTCTGACACCTCGTCGGTGAGGACGCCAGTCACCTTCTTGATTTCGTCCTCGTCGATCACGCGCCGCAGGCCGGCGACGCCGGCGTTTTCGCAGGGGACCATCACCGTTAGTTCGTTGTGGAGGATCTTGATCGTCAGGTAATCCCGCTCCTCCCCCATCAGCTCACGAGACTCCTTCTTCAGCACGAGGCCCGCACCGTGGTGGGGGTAGACGACCTTGTCCCCCTCTTCGAAATCGCAGACGTACGGGATGTCCGTCTCGAAGTCCACCTCCATGGCCTCCTCTACTAGCTCAGAAATCGCGTGCTCCTTTCTCTCGTGGACAGCGTCGGATCGCCGTCAGCTCTGTAGGTACCGGTCAACCAGATCGACCTCCTGGAGCCTGCGCAGGCCCTCGCGGATGTCCTTGGCTCTTGTGGAGCCAACACCGTCGACGGCCTCGAGGTCGGCGTCGGAGGCAGCGAGTACCTCCTCGAACCCACCCAGCTCATGGATGATCTTCTGGACGACAAGCTTGGGGATGCGCGGCACGCGGCCGAGCACCCGGTAGCCGCGCGGGGCGACTGGAAAGTCAAGGGTGTTGAGCTTGCGGTCGTAGCCGAGCAGCTCGGCGAGACGGCCGAAGTCGAGCACGTCCTCGTGCGGCAAACGGGCCAGCGACTGCAGCACCGTTGCCAGGTTCTGCTCGGAGTCCTCGACCGAGTAGTCGCGGACCAGCGCCGTCTTGTCGGTGGCGACGCCGACCATCGTCTCCTCGAGCTGCATCTCGATCAGGCGGCCCTCGGTGCCGAGCTCGACGATGTAGCGCTCGACCTCGACCGCCATCCGGGTGACCAGCTCAGCGCGCTGCAGCACCGCGAGCGCGTCGTAGAGCACCCCGCCGCCCTCGAACTCGAGCACGGTGAGGCGGTTGGAGACTTGGTCGAGGCGGGCGCGGTACTTATCAAGCGTCGCCAGGCCCTGGTTGGCCTTGGCAAGCACGGCCGGAATGTCCTGGAGGATGTACTTGGTCCCCTCGATATAGAGGGAGACGACGTCGCGGCGTTGCGAGATCGCGACCACCAGCGCCTCGGTCTGCTTGGAGACGCGCTCGGCGGTGCGGTGGCGGGTGCCGGTCTCCGAGGAGAGAATCGTCGGGTCGGGCATCAGCTGCACGTTGGCCCAGGTGATCTTGGTCGCCTCGGCGTTGAGCACGATCGCCCCGTCCATCTTTGCCACTTGGTAGAGCATCGCCGGCGTGTAGTCGATATCCAGCCGGATCCCACCGGAGAGCAGGTGCGAGATGTCGCCTGGATCGCCGACGACGATCAGGCCACCGGTTCGGGAGTGGACGATGTTGTCCAGACCCTCGCGCAGAGCGCCACCGGGAGCAACGACATCGAGAGCCCTCAGTAGCCTGGGATCTTGACGTTCGGACAACTCGTGAAGCTCATCACCAGGCGCTGACATCGCCTCCTAGGATGGCAAAAACCGCTTTGGAATGCGGTGTGGGCAATCCCTAGTGGACAGGTCAGGATAACCATTGTCAAGGAAACCGGTCACCTAAGGGACTATCTATCCCCCTAAACCCGGGAACTGCATCAACTTCTCGGTCACCCGGAGTTAAAAATAGGTGCGGTTCGGCTTTCTGAAGTGCTCAGAGATGGAAGCGACGGTGGTGGGTGTGGTGGTGCAGAGCGCCCGGCTCCGGCTTTCCAGCCATCGCGGGATCGGGTCCAGGCGGCTTCGGATCGCGCACGAAGGCCCAGGTGAGCACCCCGCCAACAAGGCATAGGGCGACGGCTACCCAGGTCGAACCCGCGATCGCGTCGGTGAACGAGTCACCCCCGGCCCGCAGCGAATGAAACGCGGCGCCGGTCGCGGCCAGCGCCAGCGAGCCGGCAACGATCCGGTCCATGGCGAGGACGCCGGAGGCGATGCCGACCTTCTCGGCCGGCATCACCGCCATTGCCGCGGTCGACATCGGCGCGTAGACGAGGCCGATCGCGATCCCGAAGAGCAGGTAGCCGGCAAGCACCATCGCGTAGGAGCTGCCGCCGTCGACCTGGGTGAGGACGAACAGGCCTGCAGTGCCGAAGGCCATCCCGGCGGTCATCAGACCGCGGGCGCCGAAGCGGCCGATCAGGCGGCCGGAGAAGGGCGAGATGAAGACCATCGGCACGGTTACCGGCAGGATCAGCAGGCCGCTGAGCAGGGCCGAGTGGCCACGCGCGTCCTGCAGGTACTGCGGCTGGAAGAACATCACCGCCCAGTAAGAGCCGACGACGGCGAAGGCGGCGGCGCTGGCGCCGAAGTAGGGCCCATTGCGGAAGAGGGCGAATTCGACGATCGGGTTGCGCACGCGCTGCTCGATCCAGGCAAATAGGGCCAGTGCCGCCACTCCCCCAACCGCGAGCGCCACGATCAGTCCGGCGCTCCAGGCGCGCGCCTGGACCATCGCCAGAACGACCGCGGTGAGGCCAATGCTCAGCGCCAGCAGGCCGGAAAAGTCGATGCGGGTGCCGGCGCCGGGATCGGTCGACTCCGGCGCCGCGGCGAGCATGATCGCCAAGCCGGCGACGATGACCGGCAGGTTGACCCAGAAGATCAGCCGCCAGTCGAGCGCGATCAGGAGGCCACCGACGACCGGCCCGATCGCCAGCGCGATCGCCGAGACCGCCGCCCAGATGCCGAGGGCGCGCGGCTGCTCGGAGGCCGGGAAGACATTGCAGACGATCGCCAGCGAAAGCGAGAGCAGCGGTGCCGCGCCGACGCCCTGCAGGACGCGGCCGCCGATCAGCATCAGCGGGCCCTGCGCGGCGCCGGAGAGGACGGAGCCGGCGGCAAAGAGCACCATGCCGATGACGAAGACGCGCTTGCGGCCGAACATGTCGCCAAGCCGCCCCGCGGTGACGACGAGCACGGCGATCGTCAGCAGGTAGCCGTTCATCACCCACTGCAGCTCCTCGGCACCGGCACCGAGGTCGGCGCGGATCGAGGACAGCGCCAGCGCGACCACGGTCGAGTCCAGCATCAGGATGAAGAGGCCCGAGCAGGCCCCGATCAAGGTCCACCACTTGCGCGACACGCGCGCAGACTACGAAGCGACCAGGTCGCGACCGGGGTCGATGCCCCAGCGGCTGCCGACTTCGGCCAGATCCTCGCTCAGTGGCCAGCGGTCGGGCCGCTCCTCCCCCTCGTGATCGGGATTGGCTCCCTTCAGGATCATGCTGCCGGTGTTGTCGCCAATCGCGCGGATCTCGGCAACGTCCTCCGCGCTGAGCGGGTTCTCGCTCGCCAGCGTCGCCAGCTCCGCCCGCTTGTCCTCGATCGGCCGTGCCGCGGGCCCGGTCTCTTGGATCAGCGTCGGCGCGACGCACTCGACCGCCGGATGGGCCAGGTTCCAGTGGCAGGCGAGGTGCATCGGGCTGAGGCCGGCCCGCTCGCGCAGCGGCGCTACCCGCTCGAGCTTCTCCAGCCCCGCCTCGATCCAGCCTTCGGGCCGGAAGGCTCGATGATCGCCCTTGGCCAGCTCCATCCCTGGCTGAAGGTCGCCCCAGAAGAGACCGCCGTAGTCGACGACGCGAGTGAGCAGCTTGACCCCGTGACGCTCAGCGGCATCGAGGCAAAGCTCTCCGGGCCAGGGCTCGAAGGGGTTGAGGATGATCATCGCCCAGTCGATCCGCTCGCCGAAGCGCTCCAGGCAGGAGATCAGGTCGAGGGTGAAGCCGTTGGCCGGCCCGGGGGCGACGCCGATCTGCCCGGCGAGGCCCGACTCGCGCAAGGCCGCCATGCCGTCCCAAACAGCCTCGCTCGTGTAGCCGACGCGGTCGGGGTTGTGCAGCAGCAGCAGGTCGAAGGAGCTGGCGCCGATCCGCTCGAGGCTGCGCTCGGCCGCCATCCGCAGGTAGTCCGCGTATCCAGCCTCACCGCGCAGGCGCGGATCGGTGAAGCGCGGGAAGCCGCGCGGCCCATCGCGCTCGCCCTCGTAGAAGTCATGGCCGACGGCGCCGACCAGCGAGTAGGAATCCCGGGCGAGGCCGGACAGCGCCCGCCCGAGCAGAGCGTCGGCCTCGCCCTGCCCGTAGGTGTCCGCAGTGATCACCGTGTCGTGGCCGTCCCCCGGCCGGAGCAGCGCCTCCAGGCGCTGCTCGTCGATCGTCACGCCGTAGTGCAGGAAGCGGCCGCCGCTCCAGGCACCGATCGCGCTGCGGCCGGGCTCGCGCATGGCTATGGCTGGATCAGGCGTCGCCGTCGGGGGCGGGCTGCTCGCCGCCACCCTGGTCCGGCTCGCCGGCCTGAGGAGACTCGCCGTCGTCGGCCTTCTTGGCGCCGACCCCAACCGTCTCGGGCTCCGGCTTGGAGTCCGACTTGGACTTCTTCGGACGCGCCGGCTTCTTCGGTTTGACGATCGTCAGGCTGAGCGGGCGGTCGTCCTCGTCGCCGGAGGGATCGCGCTTGACCATCACGGTCGAGCCCGGAACCATCTCGCCCTGGCGCAGGACTTCGTCGGCCAGCGGATCCTCGATGTAGCGCTGAATCGCGCGGCGCAGCGGGCGGGCGCCCATCGAGGGGTCCCAGCCCTTGTCGACCAAGAGGTCCTTTGCCTCGTCGGTCAGGTCGAGTTGCAGCTCGTGCTCGGCAACCTGGACGCGAACGCGGTTGATCATCAGGTCGACGATCTCCTTGACCTCTTCCTTGGCGAGCTTGTGGAAGACGATCACCTCGTCGATCCGGTTGAGGAACTCAGGTCGGAAGACTTTCTTCAGGTCGCTCATGATCCGGTTCTTCATGTCGCCGTAGGACATGCCGGTCTCGTCGGCGACGGTGAAGCCGATCGAGGTGTTCTTGGCGATCTCCGAAGCGCCGATGTTCGAGGTCATGATCACGATCGCGTTGCGGAAGTCGACCGTGCGGCCCTGGGCGTCGGTGAGCCGCCCGTCCTCGAGGATCTGCAGCAGGATGTTGAAGACGTCGGGGTGGGCCTTCTCGATCTCGTCGAGCAGCAGCACGCAGTAGGGCTTGCGGCGCACAGCCTCGGTCAGTTGGCCGCCCTCGTCGTAGCCGATGTAGCCGGGGGGCGAGCCGACCAGGCGGCTGACCGCGTGCTTCTCCATGTACTCGGACATGTCGATGCGGATCAGCGACTCCTCATCGCCGAAGAGGAACTCGGCCAGGGTGCGGGCGAGCTCGGTCTTGCCGACCCCGGAGGGGCCGAGGAAGATGAATGAGCCGGCCGGGCGCTTGGGGTCCTTGATCCCGGCGCGCGAGCGGCGGATCGCCTTGGAGACGGCGGTGATCGCGACCTCCTGGCCGATCACGCGCTTGTGCAGCTCGTCCTCCATGCGAATCAGCTTCTGGGTCTCGGCCTCGGTCAGTTTGAAGACGGGGATCCCGGTCCACATCGAGACGATGTCGGCGATCTCCTCTTCGCCCACGTCGGGGCGCTCGCCGTTCTCACCCTCGGCCCACTCGTCCTCGAGTTGGCGCTTGCGGGTGGTCAGCTGGCGCTCGGTGTCGCGCAGGTTGGCCGCTTTCTCGAACTCCTGAGCTTCGATCGCGGCCTCCTTGTCGCGCCGCGTCGTCTCGATTTCCTCCTCGAGGTCGCGGTAGACAGGCGGTGCGCTCATCGACTTGATCCGCATCCGCGACGCCGCCTCATCGATCAGGTCGATCGCCTTATCGGGCAGGAAGCGGTCGGAGATGTAGCGGTCGGCAAGCTCGGCGGCAGCCCCCAGGGCGTCGTCGGTGATGTTGACGCGGTGGTGCTGCTCGTAGCGCTCGCGCAGCCCTTCGAGGATCTTGACCGTGTCCTCGACCGAGGGCTGGTCGACCTTGATCTGGGCGAAGCGACGCTCCAGCGCCGAGTCGCGCTCGAGGTACTTGCGGTACTCGTCGAGGGTCGTCGCGCCGATCGTCTGCAGCTCGCCGCGGGCAAGCGCCGGCTTGAGGATCGAGGCGGCGTCGATCGCGCCCTCGGCAGCGCCGGCGCCAACCAGGTTGTGGAGCTCATCGATGAAAAGGATGATGTCGCCGCGCTGGGTGATCTCTTTCATCACCTTCTTCAGCCGCTCCTCGAACTCGCCGCGGTACTTCGAGCCGGCGACCAGCGCCGCCAGGTCGAGCGTGTAGATCTGCTTGTTCTTGAGCAGCTCGGGAACTTCGCCCTTGTTGATGCGGGCGGCCAGTCCCTCGACCACGGCGGTCTTGCCGACGCCGGGCTCGCCCAGCAGCACCGGGTTGTTCTTGGTCCGCCGGGAGAGGATCTGCATGATCCGCTCGATCTCGGTCTCGCGACCGATCACCGGGTCGAGCTTGCCCTCCTCGGCCAGCTTGGTCAGGTTGCGACCGAACTGGTCGAGCAGCTTCGAAGACTTTTTGCCCTCGCCGGATCCCCCGGCGCCCGCGCCGGCGCCCTGGCGACGACCGCCTGGGCCGGAGAGCATCCGGATCACCTCGTTGCGAATCTTGTCCGAGTCGGCGTCAAAGTCGAGCAGGATGCGGGCGGCGACGCCCTCGTTCTCACGCACGAGACCGAGCAGGATGTGCTCGGTGCCGATGTAGTTGTGGCCGAGCGAGAGCGCCTCGCGCAGGGCAAGCTCGAGCACCTTCTTGGCCCGGGGCGTGAACGGGATCTGGCCGGAGGTGACCTCCTCGCCGGAACCGACGATCCGCACCACCTGGGAACGCACCCGCTCGGTGGTGATGTCGAGCGACTCCAGCACCCTGGCGGCGAGCCCCTCCTCCTCGCGCAGCAGTCCCAAGAGGATGTGCTCGGTGCCGATGTAGTTGTGCTTGAGAGTGCGCGCCTCTTCCTGCGCCAGGACGACGACTTGACGGGCTCTCTCTGTAAATCGCTCGAACAAAAAGCCTCTCTATCTACTCAACGCGAAACGCCTGAGTAAGTATCGGTAGACACCCTTCGGTTATCGGGAGGTGTCCATGTGCCCTTTAAACGATACCGAGAGCGTCCAACCGGCCTCGGCTCGCAAATATTCGCTCAGAGCGGCTTTTTGAGCGGTTCAGGAGCGCATCGCGGGAAAGAGGACGACCTCGCGCACGCTCTTCGCCCCCGTCAGCAGCATCACCAGGCGGTCGATCCCGATGCCGACACCGCCGGTCGGGGGCATGCCCTGCTCGAGCGCGCCGACGAAGTCCTCGTCGTACGGCTGGGCCTCTTCGTCGCCCCGCTCCAGCTCGGCGGCCTGTTGCTCGAAGCGGCGGCGCTGCTCATCGGGGTCGTTGAGCTCGGTGAATCCGTTGGCGATCTCCATCCCGCCGGCAAAGGCCTCGAAGCGCTCGACCAGACCCTCCTCCGAGCGGTGCGACTTGGCGAAGGGCGAGAGCTCAACCGGGTAGTCGATGACAAAGGTGGGCTGGATCAGCTCCGGCTCGACGTGCTTTGAGAGCAGGCCGTCGACCAGCTTGCCCCAGCCCTCATCCGCCGCCGGCTCAGTCCCGATCGCCGCGGCCAGTGCCTCGCGGGTCGGGTGCTCGGCGATGTCGATGCCGCTGCGCTCCCGGATCGCCTCGCGGAAGGTGATCCGATTCCAGGGCGGGGCGAAGTCGATCGAGACGCCGTCGCGCTCGACGACGGTGGTGCCGAGAACCCGCTCGGCGACCTCGGCGACCATCGTCTCCACCCGGTGCGCCGTGGCGGCGTAGTCCGAACAGGCCTCGTACCACTCGAGCATCGTGAACTCGGGGTTGTGCTTGTGCGAGATGCCCTCGTTGCGGAAGTCCTTGCCCAGCTCGTAGACGCGATCGATGCCGCCGACGACGAGCCGCTTCAGGTAGAGCTCGGTGGCGATCCGCAGGTAGAGGTCGCGGTCGAGCGCGTTGTGGTGGGTGGTGAAGGGCCGGGCCAGGGCGCCGCCGTAGAGAGGCTGCAGGACCGGCGTCTCGACCTCGATGAAGCCGCGTTCATCGAGCCAGCGCCGCACCTCGCTCACCGCGCGGGCTCGGAGGCCGAAGAGGCGGCGGCTCTCCTCGTTGGCGATCAGATCGAGCTCGCGGTGGCGGTAGCGGGTCTCGACGTCCTCGAGGCCGTGGAACTTGTCGGGCGGCGGCCGCAGGCTCTTGGCAAGCAGCCGCCAGTGGTCGATCGCCAGTGAGAGCTCACCGCCACGTCGGGTCGCTAGCGCCGTGCCCTCGACGCCGATGATGTCGCCGAGGTCGAGGTCGACGAGAACCTTGTAGGGCTTCTCGCCGAGCAGGTCCTCACGGGCGTGGAGCTGGATCTGGCCGCTGCCGTCGCGCAGATCGAGGAAACAGGCCTTGCCGTGGCCGCGGCGGCTGACGATCCGCCCGGCGACGCGGTGGCGCGACTCGGTCTCGATCCCGGGCGCCAGGCCCTCGTGCGCAGCGCGCACCTCGGCGATGTCCTCGCGTTCGCCGAACTCGGGCGGGAACGGATCGATCCCGGCCTCGCGCAGGCGCTCGAGCTTTGCCCGCCGGTCGGCGAGAACGTCGGAAAGCTTCGGTTCGTCGGCCTCGCTCATCGGAGCGCGAGCCTACCGGCCGCTAGGCCGTCTCGATCTTGGTGATCTTGAGCTTCTTCTTCGGGCCCCGCGGGACCTCGACCGTGACCACATCGTTGCGCTTGTGGCCGAGCAGGGCTTTGCCGATCGGCGACTCGTTGGAGAGCTTGTGATCCAGCGGGTTGGCCTCGGTCGAGCCGACGATCTGGAATTTCTGCGAGACATCGGTCTTCTGGTCCTTGACGTGGACGATCGAGCCGAACTGCACTTCATCGGTGCTGATGTCTTTCTCGTCGATCACGGTGGCCCGGCGTAGCCGCTCCTCGAGCTGGGCGATCCGCTGCTCGAGCAGGGCCTGCTCGTTCTTGGCATCGTCGTACTCGGCGTTCTCGGAGATGTCTCCAAACTCACGCGCTTCCTTGATCCGTTCGGCGACCTCGCGTCGCCTCACGGTCGAGAGGTGATCTATCTCCTCCTTGAGCTTCTCGAGACCCTCGGGGGTGATTACGGACTGGCGACTCACTTTGTCCTGACCTCTCTTTGCGATTGTTACGGCTGGAAACAGCTTCTAAAGCCAAAAACGCCCAGGTGCGACGGTGTTTTGCCTCACCGCACCAGGGCCGAAGTCGCGGGATTATAGCGAGGGCACTGGAGCGGCCAAATCGCCGATCAGGCGACGGGCGCGTGGAAGGTCGGCGCTGCGCTGCAGCTCATCGGCAAGCTCGGGCGATACGCCGAGCGACTCGACGTACCAGGGGTAGAACTTCCGCAGGTAACGCTCCGCCCTCTCCGGCCCTAGATGCTCCTCCGCACGGTCGATCACCCAGAGCAGCTCGGCGGCGATCTCAGCCTGCTTGGGCGGCTCGCTGCGGCGGCCGGTCAATTCTTCGAAAACCCAGGGGTTGCCGAGCGATCCGCGGGCGATCATCACCGCGTCGGCACCGGACTCGGCGTAGGCCCGGCGCGCCGCCTCGGCGCTTTTGAGGCCACCGGAGACGATCACCGGCACGTCGATTCGTTCGACCAGTTCGCGGGTGAGCGCGTAGTCGGGCACGCCCTTGTGGCCGATCGTGGCGGCGCGGGGGTGGAAGCCGATCGCGGCGACGCCGGCCTCCTCGGCGAGGCGCACGGCCAGCTCGAAGCCGGAGCGATCGCCCGCCTCGATCCCGGAGCGCAGCTTCACCGTCACCGGCAGGCCGCTGCCCTCGGCGGCGCCGCGAGCCAGGGCCAGGGCGAGGTCCTGGTCGCGCAGCAGCTCGGCGCCGGCGCCGGTGCGGCGAACCTTGCGCACCGGGCAGCCCATGTTGATGTCGATCAGGTCGGCGCCGGCCTCGGCGGCGATCGCCGCGCCCGAGCGCATCACCTCGGCGTCGTGGCCGAAGAGCTGCACCGAGACCGGGTGCTCGTCGGGATGAATCCGCATCAGCTCGCGCAGAGTGCGCTCGTTGCGGTGGTGCAGGCCAAAGCTGGAGACCATCTCGGAGACCGCCAGGCCCGCACCGTGGCGCTTGGCCTGCAGGCGCACAAACCAATTGCCGATCCCAGCGAGGGGAGCGAGCAGGACGCGGTTGGAGATCTCGACGTCGCCGATCCGGAGGGGATCAGTCAGAGGAGGCTGTTCGGGTGTTGCGTTCATGGATGAGGCGTAGCCCCTTGAGGGTAAGGAGGTCGTCGACTTCATCGATCGTCTCCGTGAAGGGAACGACGGCAGAGGCGTAGCCACCGGTGGCGAGCACCCGCGGATTCGGCAGCTCCTCTTCGATCCGGCCGACGATGCCGTCGATCAATCCGGCGAAGCCGAAGATGAAGCCGGAGTGGATCGCCGCCCGAGTTGAACGACCGATGGCTTCCCGCGGCTCTTCGAGATCGATTCTGGAGATCCGCGCCGCCCGTTCAATCAGGGCGCTGAGCGAGGGCGCGAGACCGGGACCGATCGCGCCGCCGAGGTACTCGCCATCGGCGGAGACCGCGTCGATATTGATCCCGGTGCCGAAATCGACCGAGACGCAGGCCTCGCCAAACCGCTCGTAGGCGGCGATCGCGTTGACGAGACGATCGGCGCCCACCTCGAGTGGGTTCTCGATCCGAATCGGCATCCCGGTCTTGACGCCGGGACCGATCGTCAGGCATTCCGCCTGCAGATACCGCCGCGCCATCTCCTCAAATTGACTCCCGAGCGGCGGCACCACGGAAGAAACGCAGACGGCGTCCACTTCGGCGAATGACATTTCACAGAGTGCGAAGAAGCCGCTGATCCGCTCGGCCAGCTCGTCGCCAGTAGCCCCGGAGCGAGTCTGGAAGCGCCAGTGCTCAACCAGGCGCTCGCCCTCGAAGGCGCCCAGGTGCGTTTGGGTGTTACCGACGTCGGCCGCGAGGAGCACGCCGCGATTATCGCCCACGCCGTAGGATCGGTGCCGTGGAGGCGCGGCTTTACACGATTCCGGGCTCGCATCCTGGCATGGCAGCGCGGGCGATGCTGGAGTACAAGGGCATCGCCTACAAGCGAACCGACCTCTTCCCCGTGATGTCGAAGGGGATCCTGCGCGTCCTCGGTTTTCCGGGCAAAACGGTGCCGGCGCTGAAGATCGAGGGACGCAAGGTGCAGGGCTCGCGCCCGATCGCCCGCGAGCTGGAGCGGCTGCAGCCCGAGCCGGCGCTCTTCCCCGAAGACCCCGAGCGGCGCGCCGCCGTCGAAGAGGCCGAGCGTTTCGGCGATGAGGAGTTGCAGCACCCGATCCGCCAGATCTCCTGGTGGTCGATCAAGCGCGACAGCTCCTCGCTGCGCAGCTACTCGGAGGGGGCCAAGCTCGGCATCCCGATCGGCCTTGCGGTGAAGACGGCGGCGCCGATCATCGCCCTCTCGGCCCGCTTCAACGAGGCGACCGACGAGAACGTGCGGCGCGGCCTCGCCGCACTGCCGGGCTTCCTCGACAAGATCGACGCCTGGATCGAGGCGGGGGTCCTGAATGGTGAACAGCTCAACGCCGCCGACTTCCAGATCGCCCCGAGCCTCGCGCTCGCGATGACGCTCGACGACCTTCGCCCGGCGATCGAGAGCCGCCCAGCCGGCGCTCTGGCCAACCGGGTCATCCCTCACTACCCCGGCAAAGCTTCGCCGATCCTGCCGCCAGCCTGGCTGCAACAGCTTCGCGACGGCACCCCGGCCTCGGTCTAAAGCGGGCCGGCGAGCAGGGCACGCTGCCCCGGGCCAAGGCCGTCGAGGGCGGCAGCGAGACGGGTGCCGTCGGGGAGAGCGAGATCGGAGTCGAGCTCCAAAACGGGGGCAAGGACGAAGCGGCGGCTGGTGACCTCCGGGTGAGGGAGCGTCAGCCGCTCGGTCTCCAGCTCCAGATCGCCGAGCAGGAGCAGGTCGACGTCGAGCGGGCGGGCGCTGTGGCGGGGTGCGTCGAGGGCGCGACCGCGCTCGACCTCGATCTCCTTGCAGAGGTCGAGCAGCGCTTCGGGCTCGAGGTCGGTACGAATCCGGATCGCCGCGTTGAGGAAATCGGGCTGGTCGAGCACCTCGCCGACGGGCTCGGTCTCATAGGCGGACGAGACGGCCTCCACCTCCACCCCACGCTCACCGAGCAGCTCGACCGCGGCGCGCAGGTGGGACTCGCGCTCGCCGACGTTGGAGCCCAGGCCGAGATAACCGGTTCGCGTCACGCTCGCTAGCCGGCTTCGGCCTCGTCCTCGTCGGCCTCGGTGCCGCGCTCGTGGACGACCTCGACCGCGACCTCCTGGATCGCCAGCGGCAGCGGCGGCTCGGGCTTGGCGGCGCGGACGCGGGCCGATTCGCAGCTGTAGCGCTCCATCAAACGCTCGCCGACGACCTGCGCGAGTCGCTCGAGGGTTCGGTAACTGCGCTCGGTGGCGGCGAGGGCGACGATGTCGCAAACCTCGGCGTAGTCGACCGTGTCCTCGATCCGATCGGTGAGCACGGCATCGCAGTCGGGCACGTCGAAGGAGATGTCGAACTCAAGCCGCTGACCCACCTCCTGCTCGGAGTCGCTGACCCCGTGGTGGGTGTAGATCGAGAGACCGCGCAGCTCAACCTCGACCCTGGATTCGATGCCGTTGTCGTGCGACTCCATGACAGCAACCTACCCAAGGATCGCTTCGGCGACCCGCATCGCCTGGGCGGTCTCGGCAACGTCGTGGACGCGGAGGACGTCGGCCCCCTCGGCGGCGGCGAGCACGGAGGAGGCGATCGAGCCGCCGAGCCGCTCGTCCACCTCCGAGCCGTCGATCTTGCCGATGAAGCTCTTGCGCGAGGTTCCGATCACCAGCGGCCGGCCCAACCCGCGCAGCTCGGCCAGTCGCCGCAGCAGCTCGAGGTTGTGCTCGACCGTCTTGCCAAACCCAATCCCCGGATCGAGCCAGATCCGCTCTTCCTCGACCCCGGCGGATACCGCCGCTTCGATCCGTTCGGCCAGGAAGGCCTTGATCTCGTCGACGACGTCGCCGTATGACGGGTTGTCCTGCATCGTCCGCGGGCTGCCGGGCATGTGCATCAGCACCACCCCGGCGCCGCGGTCGGCGCACAGGGCGGCAATCTCGGGGTCCCGTCGCAGCGCCGTGACGTCATTGACGATCGAGGCTCCGGCGTCCAGCGCGGCCTCTGCCACCGCCAGCTTCGAGGTGTCGATGGAAACGACTGCCCGGCCCGCCAGCGCGGCAACCACCGGCTCGGTCCTCCGCAGCTCCTCCCCGGCGTCGACTTCGACCGCCCCCGGCCGGGTCGATTCGCCGCCGATGTCAAGAATCTCGGCACCGTCCCTCGCGAGCTCCTCCCCGTGGGCAACGGCAGCGTCGGCATCGAGGTATCGGCCGCCGTCCGAGAACGAGTCAGGGGTCACGTTGACGACCCCCATCAGCTTCATGGGATTCCTCAGCTGGCGTCGCCGCCGGCGTACCCGGGCCTGGGTCGCGGCATCGGGCGCGCGCCACCGCGCTGCGGGCGCTCGGGCTCCGCCTCGGGCTCGGCCGGCTGTGCCGGCTCCTCCTCATCGACGAAAACCTCGTCCTCGGGGCGGCCGTCGAGCAGGGCGAGGAATTGGTCGGCGTCGATCGTCTCGCGCTCGAGCAGGATGTTGGAGATCCGGTCCAGCTCCTCGCGCTTTTCGGTGAGCAGGTCCTTGGCCGTCTGGTGGGCGCCCTCGACGATGCGGCGGATCTCGTCGTCGATCTCACGCGCGATCTCGTCGGAGTAGTCGGGTTCGGCGGAGAATTCACGACCGAGGAAGGGCTGGCCGCGATCGTGGCCGAAGACGCGTGGGCCGAGCCGCTCCGACATACCGAAGCGCATCACCATCTGCTTCGCCGTCTCGGTCACCTTTTCGAGGTCGTTGGAGGCGCCGGTGGTGATCTCGCCGAAGACGATCTCCTCGGCGGCGCGACCGCCCAGCGTCATCGCCATCGTGTCGGTCAGCTCGGCGCGCGAGGTGAGGAACTTGTCCTCGCTGGGAAGGCTGATCGTGTAGCCGAGCGCCTGGCCACGGCTGATGATCGAGATCTTGTGGACCGGGTCGGTGTTCTCGAGTAGATGGCCGACGATCGCGTGACCCATCTCGTGGAAGGCGGTGATCAGCCGCTCTTTCTCGCTCATCACGCGAGTCTTCTTCTCGGGACCGGCGATCACCCGCATGATCCCCTCCTCGAGCTCGTTCATCGTGATCTCGCGCTTGCCCTGACGGGCGGTCAGCAGCGCCGCCTCGTTGATCAGGTTGGCGAGATCGGCGCCGGTGAAACCGGGAGTCTGGCCGGCCAGCGCGTCGAGGTCGATCACCTTGGCCAGCGGCTTGCCGCGGGTGTGGACCTCGAGGATGTGCTTGCGGCCCTTGCGGTCGGGACGGTCGACGACGACCTGGCGATCGAAGCGGCCCGGCCGCAGCAGCGCCGGATCGAGGATGTCGGGACGGTTGGTGGCGGCGATCAAGATGATGTTGTCCTTCATCTCGAAGCCGTCCATCTCAACCAGGAGCTGGTTCAGCGTCTGCTCGCGCTCGTCGTGACCGCCGCCCATGCCGGCCCCGCGGTGGCGGCCGACGGCATCGATCTCGTCCATGAAGATGATGCAGGGAGAGTTCTGCTTGGCCTGCTCGAAGAGGTCGCGGACGCGGCTGGCGCCGACGCCGACGAACATCTCGACGAAGTCCGAGCCGGAGATCGAGAAGAAGGGGACGCCTGCCTCGCCGGCAACCGCACGGGCGAGCAAGGTCTTGCCGGTGCCGGGCGGGCCGTAGAGCAACACGCCCTTGGGGATGCGAGCGCCGAGCGCCTGGAATTTCTTCGGGTTCTCGAGGAACTCCTTGATCTCGTGCAGCTCCTGCACGGCCTCGTCGACCCCGGCCACATCGCGGAAGGTGATCTTCGGCGCGTCAACCGCCATCCGCTTCGCCTTGGATTTGCCGAAGTTCATCACCCGCGAACCGCCGCCCTGCATCTGGTTCATCAGGAAGATCCAGAAGCCGAAGAAGAGAACGAAAGGCAGGATGTAGGTGAGCAGCGAGAGCAGGCTGGAGCCGCCGGTCCCGTGCACCGTCGTCTTGACGTTGTTTTCGTCGATCAGGTTGAGCAGCGATTGCTCGGTGTTGGCCGGGTAGCCGGTGGAGAAGCTCGGCTTTTCGCCCTTTTGCTTGACGTCGAGCGTGAGGTCCTTGTTGTTGATCGAGATTTCTTCGACCTTGCCTTCGACGATCAGACCCGACTTCGGGTTGACCAGTTCGTTGTAGGACGGCGACTCAGTGCTCGAGGAATGGCCGATCCAGCGCTGGGCGACGAAAGCCAGGATCACCACCAGCAGGATCGGAAAAGCCGCGCTCTTGAAAAAACGCCTCACAGGGAAAAATCAGCGTACCAGGGCAGTTTCGGCATCTACGCGTTCAACGCGGCGACGTAGGAGAGGTTGCGGTAGCGCTGAGCGTGGTCGAGCCCGTAGCCGATCGCGAAGCGGTCGGCTATCTCGAAGCCGACGTAGCGAGGCGAGAGATCGACCCGCAAGCGCTCGGGCTTGGTCAGCAGCGAGCAGACCTCCAGCGAAGCCGGGTTACGCGCATTCAGGTTGCGCATCAGGTACTGCAGCGTCAGGCCGGAATCAATGATGTCCTCGATGATCAGCACGTGGCGCCCTTCGATCGGCGCGTCGAGGTCCTTCATGATCCGCACCACGCCGGAGGAGTCGGTCTGGGAGCCGTAGCTGGAGACGGCCATGAAATCGACCTCGCAGGGCACGCTGATGTTGCGCATCAGGTCGGCGAGGAAGAGGACCGCGCCCTTCAGCACGCCGACCATGAAGAGATCGCGGCCCGCGTACTCCTCGCTGATCTGTCGCCCCAGCTCGGCGACGCGCCTCTGGAGATCCTCGCTGGAGACGAGGATCTCGCCAATCGCGGAGTCGGTCACGCGCCGCAGTCTAGATAGATGCAAACCGCCGACCGTCGTCGACGGAGGCAGCTAACGCTCCGCGTGGAGGACGCCGCGCTCGACCACCGCGCGGGTGCCGCCGCCGAGATCGAGCATCGCGGTGCCGGTGCGGCGCAGGGCGGCGACCTCGTCGGCGTGGTTGGCGGCGCCGGGCACGGGGCGGCCGGCGGCGCGGTCGGCAAGGCGCTGGACGACGAGGCGGCGCAGGGCGCCCGGCAACTCCGCCAGGCGATCGAGCTCGATCGTGCCGCGGGCGCTGCCGTTGGCGCCGAGCTCAGCGTCGACCAGCGCGTCGAGAACCTCGGCCTCGTCGCGCAGCAGCTCGGCCGTACGCAGCACGTTGCGGGAGGCGGCCGGGTGGATCTCCGCGAGGGCGGGAACGAGACGACTGCGAACCCGGTTGCGGGCGTAGCCGCCTTCGGCGTTGGTGGGATCGTCGCGCCACTCGATCCCGCGCTCTTCGCAGTAGGCCGTTGTCTGCTCGCGGGTGAAGTCGAGCAGCGGCCGCACCAGGCTGCCGTCGCGGCGGCGCATTCCCAGCAGGGCGCGGCGGCTGGGCGAGGAGGCGAGGCGGTAGAGGATCGTCTCCACCTGATCGTCGGAGGTGTGTCCGGTGGCGATCAGGGCCCCGCCCGGCAGTGCCAACCGGGCGGCCGCCGCGTAGCGCGTGTCGCGCGCCCAGGCCTGCAGGTTGCCGGGGCCCTCCGGCCGGCGCGGACGCTCGATCTCGAGTCGCGGGCCGAGCCTGGCACAGAGGTGCTCGCAGTGCGCCTCGTCCTGATCGGAGTCATCGCGCAGGCCGTAGTTGACATGCAGCGCCGTCACCGCCTCCGGGCCGAGCAGGCGGACGGCGAGGTCGAGCAGGCAGACCGAGTCGCGACCGCCAGAGAGCATGGCGACGACCGGAGTGTCCGAGCTCAGCAGACCCTCCTCGCGCACCCGCTCGAGCATGTGGTCGCTCGCGATCCGATCGTCAGTCACGACCAGATGAGTGTAGGCGCGGCTCAGCCCGCCGCGGCGCGGACCACGAAGAGCGGCGTCGGCGCCGGGAAGCCTTTGAGGTTGACCTCGCCGATCGGCTCGAAGTCGAGGTCCTCGCGCTCGCGAATCGCCTCGGTCACCCGATCGGTGACCAGCACCTCGCCCGCCTGGGCCCGGCTGACGACGCGGTGAGCGAGGTTGACGTGGGTGCCGAAGTAGTCGCCATCGCGGTAGACGGCATTGGCGCAGTGGATGCCGACCCTGGGTTGGGGGCGCTCGGGCAGGCGCGCCAGCAGGCCCACCGCCCACTCGGTCAGCGCGGCCGGTTCGGGCGAGACGACCATCACCTCGTCGCCGATCGTCTTCACGATCGTCGCCTCCGGCGGCAACGTCCCTTCAACCGTTTCGACGAAGTTCTCGACCACGTCGAGCGCCTCCAGGTCACCCTCCTCCTCGGTGTAGCGGGTGAAGCCGGTGAGGTCGATGAAGCAGAGGGTGACCGGAACCTGGCCGAGGTCAGAGGTGGCGTCCAGCTCACTCTCCATGTGGCCAATTACGTCCTGCTCGAGGAAGAAGCGCAGGTACCGGGTGTGCAGGTAGTCGACCAGCGGCGAGGCGAGGGGAAGGATGTCGCCGGCGAGCTCGCCCATCTCCTCAGCCATCTCCAGCTCCGGGACGCCGTCGCGGATCAGTGGCTCGTGGACGTAGAGGTGGAAGAGCCGCACCTCGGCGTCAGCGATGCGCCGCAGCGACTGGGCGTAGACGCGGACGAGTTGCAGAAAGGCGACGAGGGGAAAGCCAGCGGCGAGCACTCGGGCGCAGTGGCGCAATGCCTGCGCATCGTCGGGGCCGAGCAGGCGCTCGCGCTCCAGCGGGGTGCCGAGGATCGCGAGGATGCGCTCGACCAGCTCGACCTCGAGGCCGGTCTCGCGGGCGACCTGCGCCACCGTCACCTGCTCTTCCGGTTTCGGGAAGAGGTCTTCGGTGAAGCCGAAGGCGAGGCGGCCCTCGCGGCCCGCCCGCTTGAGGTCTTCGAGCGAGTGGCCACGCTCGCGCATCCTTGCCACCACCCGGGCCTGAGCGGCGGCGGCGGCGGTCCAGCGGCCGCGGCGCACCGGCACCACCTTCTCCTCCGCCCAGCGCTTCAGCGTGCTCGCCGAGACGCCGGAGCGGCGCGAGGCCTCACTCAGGGATATGCGTTCGTCGGCCGCCACTGGGACCGAGGCTAGCCCCAGGCGAGGTCAACTTATGAGTCGTGCGCCTGCAGCACCGGCTCGCCGGCCTCGCCAGTGCGGATACGAATCGCTTCCTCCACCGGCAGGACGAAGATCTTGCCGTCGCCGATCTCGCCCGTACGAGCGTGCCGGAGGATCGCCTCCACCACCAGGTCCTTGTCTTTGTCCTCGACCACGACCTCCAGCTTCAGCTTCGGCCGCACGCTGACCATCAGGACCGAGCCGCGGTAGTGCTCGACCTCTCCCTTCTGGCGACCGGACCCCTTGACCTCGAGGATCGACAGCGAGGGCAGGCCCTTGTCGAGCAGCTCGATGCGGATGGGGTCGAACGCCTCGTGGCGGATGAAGGCCTCGATCTTCTTCATCGGCTCGATCTTCCAACGAAATCCGCCGGCGCTCATTAGACAGGTGGAGAAGATCCGCCCCCCGTATTTCTCGCGAGTGGCAATAAGGTCCGCCGCCATGCCCAGGTGGCTTCGACCGACTGCCGCAACCGCGACCGAGGCCATCCTCGTCGGCGATCCGGGCCGAGCCCTGCTGCTGGCCCAGGAGTTGCTCGAAGAACCGAAGATGAGCAATCACGCGCGGGGGCTATGGGGTTACTCGGGCCAGACCCCGGCGGGTGACGCGCTGACGATTCAGGCGACCGGGATCGGCGGGCCCAGCGCGGCGCTCGTGCTCGATGACCTCGCCGAGTTGGGCGTGCGACGGGTCGTGCGAGTTGGAACCTGCGTCGGATCCGAGGATTGCTCGCTCGGCGAGATGGTGCTTGTAAGTAGTGCGATCGCCGCTGGGGGCAGCGCCACTTCGCTCGGGATAGCGGTGGGCGAGACCGTGGCCCCCGACGCGGACCTGACCGAGCGAGTTCGCCGAGCGCTCGACGGTGACGGCCGGGCGGCGTCGATCGCGAGCGTCGACTCCCATCCCGATCAGCGGGCGCTGCGGTCCGGTGTCGCCGCGGCCGACATGCAGACAGCGCCGCTGCTTGCCGGGGCCCGCTCGCTCGGAATCGCGGCCGCCGCAGTACTGATCGTCACCGAAAAAGCCGGCGGCGATACATGCCTTGAGAAGGAGGCGCTCGAGGTGGCCGAGAAGCGTGCCGGACGAGCGGCTTCTACTGCAGTCTCAGCCTAAAGTCGAGGGTTAGTCTTCGGCTTTGGCGCGCTTTTCGGCGGCCAGGGTGCGGCGAATCTCACCAAGATCGCGAGCAGCGCGGTCGACCTGGTCCTCGACCTCTTCCAGTCGCTGCGAAAGCGAGCGCAAACGACGCTCGAGCCGTTCGACGTCTCCGGCCGAGGGCAGGTTGAGGGCACTCATCGCCGCGTGCTGAGCCTCGACCGCCTTCTCGCGCGCGCCAAAAGCCGCCGAAACGGCGTTCTCGAGCACCTGGCTGTCGAGCAGCGCCTGGGCGAACTCGCCGATCGCCTGCTCGCTGCGAGCCCGCAGACCGTCCGGATCGTCGTACTCGGCGTTCATCGGTAAATCGACCTCATTGACAGCAGCTTAACCGGCGCATCCGGCTCGCCTGAGATCCTCCCGTTTCGCCGGCATGAGACAGACGTTGATTAAGGGCTTGTTGGGGGCAGCGACAAGCCGTTGCACAGGCTTGAGCAAGCCAGTAGCTTGGGCGAGCCTGTTGCACAGGGAGAAGGCAGAATTGGGCAACACATTCTGGGACCGCGGGGATAGAGGCGCCGTCGTATGAGAAACAAGCTTGCACTGACCATAGCTCTGGCCAGCTTCGGCGTCGTCACGGCGTTCGGGGTCGGCTTCGCCGGCGCCGAAAACGTCACGACCACTGAATCGCTGGAAGCGGTTGCCCCCCTCTCGTCTGCGCCGGCAGAACCGGCCGTGGCCCCACCGGCCTGCTCAAACGAACTCGACGACGACCACGACGGCCTGGTCGATAGCGAAGATCCCGACTGCGCCTCGCCCACCGATACCAGCGAGGAACCGGAACAGCCGGCGGCGGGCACGACCATCGAAGCTCAGCAGCCGCAGAGCGCACCCACCCCGACACCCTCTAGCGGGGTCACCGCGGGCACGACTATTGATGGTGGCAAGGTCAGCGGTGGCGTCAGCCACAACAAGAGCATCGGCGACGCGAGCGGTGGCGGCGGAAATACCGGCGGTAGCAGCGTCGCCCCGAGTGCAACGGCTGGCGTTCAGCCGGCGCCCGAAAACTCCAGCGGCGGCTCTTCCCCGTCGTTTACCGATGGCGGCTCGCCGACCACCGCCAACCCGACCGCGACGATCGCGCCCTTCGGGCCGGCGCCGATCGGCGTCCCCAACTTCGTCATCGACTCCTTCGAGATCCCGCCCTTCCTGCTGCCGATCTACCAGGCCTGCGGGACCGAGTACGGGATCCCCTGGGAGGTGCTCGCCTCGATCAACAAGATCGAGACCGGCTTCGGCACCAACCTCAACGTCTCCAGCGCCGGGGCGGTCGGCTGGATGCAGTTCCTCCCCTCCAGTTGGGAAGCCTACGGCGTCGATGCCAACGGGGACGGTCGCAAGGATCCTTACAACCCGGTCGACGCGATCTGCGCGGCGGCCCACTACCTCAAGCTCTCCGGCGGCACCAGCGATCTCTACAACGCGATCCTCTCTTACAACCACGCCGACTGGTACGTCGAAGAGGTCCTGCTCTACGCGCGGGCCTACGGCAAGCTTCCCTCCGATCTGGTCGGCTCGCTCACTGGGCTGACCGAGGGGGCTCATTTCCCGGTTGCCGCGAACGCCAGCTACGCCGATGACATCTCCACCCGCGAGGCGTTGAAGCGGGCCAGGCCAGGCACAGCCGATGCCTACGGCAACGCCGCCGACGTGATCGCCTCCTCGCCAACGCGACGCGGGATCAACATCTTCTCCAGCGAGAGCGCACCGGTCGTAGCCGTCAACGACGGCGTGATCGAGAAGATGGGGAACTCCCCCAAGCTCGGCCGCTACGTCGTTCTTCAGGACGCCTACGGCAACCGCTTCACCTACGCCCAGCTGGGACAGATCGTCCGCGAGCACCGCACCGTGGTGATGCCAAGCGGCAAGGAGAGGCGCGTCCCGATCGACAGCCAGAACCTCCGCCCCCGCCTGCGCGCACTGCCGAACCGAGCCGACCGCGAGCAGGCCGGAGCGGAAGACGCCGCCACCGAAGCAACCACGATCGAAGGGGATGGAACCCTCAAGGTCGGGTCGAAGGTTATTGCCGGCACGGTCTTGGCCCGAGTCGGCGGCGCCGAAGGCGGTGTCGACCCACACATCAACTTCTCGATCCGACCGGCCGGTCGCGGCGCGCCCCGGATCGACCCGAAGCCGATCCTCGATGGCTGGAAGCTGCTCGAGGCAACCGCGATCTATCGCGCCAAGGGCAAGAACCCCTTCGCCGACGACCTCAGCGGCGCCGGCGTCCTGCTGCTCTCCAAGGAGGACCTGGAGCAACGCGTCCTGGCGGACGAAAACCTCTCGATCTACGAATGCGGCCGCGAAGACATCGCCACCGGCCAGATTGACCGGCGCGTCCTGGCAATGCTCGAGTACCTGGTCTCGAAAGGCTTCAAATTGACGATCACCGCGCTCAAGTGCGGCCATAGCCTGATGACCACTTCCGGCAATGTCTCCGAGCACAGCACTGGCGACGCGGTCGACATCGCGGTGATCAACGGAGTCGTGGTCACCGGCCACCAGGGACCGGGGACGCCCACCGACGAACTGATCAAAACGGTGCTGCAACTGCAGGGCACGATGCATCCTCATCAGGTGATCTCGCTCGAGGACCTGCCGGGCGAAACCAGCTTCGCCCTTCCCGATCACTATGACCACGTCCACGTCGGCTATCACCCGCTGAGCGGACCGTTCGACCAGCAGTTCGAAGCACTGCTGAAGCCCGACCAATGGCAGCGACTGACCGACCAACTGGGCAAGATCGAAAACCCGGACGTGCCAACCGCACCGTCGAAGTACGCCTTGCCCGACGACCTCGGCAAGCAGGGCAAGAGTGGTGGCACCACTCAGCCCGGCGGCGAAGACTGACTTTTCGAGCAGAATTGGGTCGTTGACCCGTCTCTTCGGATTCGCCCAGTTCGAGTTCGCCGGCACGCTGGCCGTCGGCGACGGTCGCTACATGGTCCGCGACGGCAGCAGCGAGCGGGTGCTCGTGCTTGAAACGCTCGGCGCCCCCCCGCCGGCGAGGCGCAGGCGCAGGCGCTCGCGGGACGCGGAGGCGGGTGCTGCCCCGGCAAGCCTGCCGCTGACCCGGGCAACGGCGGTGCGCGCGTCCGAGCCGTTCGACGCGGAGGAGGAGGCGACACGCTGGCTGGAGCAGGCGAGCGCCGACGAGGAGGCGATCGACGGGCTCGTTGCCGAGGGCATCGGCCTGCTCAACCGGGCGCTCCACGCCCACGCGATCGCGAGCGGCGATCCTCACGTCCAGGCGCTGACCCCACGCCGGGCGGTCGCCGTGAGGCTCGGCTACGGCAGCGGCGAGGAGGTTGCCAGTGGCGAATTCAGCGCCGCGCGCGAAGTCGACACCCAGGCCGGCCCCGCCACCCGGCGCCAACAGCGCGCCGAGGAGTTGCGCCCACAAGAGCGGCTGGCGGCCGTGCTGGGAGGTCGAGAGCGCCTCAACACCTGCGAGACGCTGCTGCTGCGCGCTAGGGCCGACCTCGATGCCGGCCGCAACCGCGAGGCGGCCCTGCAGCTGCGGGTCGGCCTTGAGGCACTCCTAGTTGAGTTGCGCGGCGCCCTTTCGGACTCCGACCACGAGGACGACATGGCGACGATCGAGGGGAACCGTCACGACGTCGGCGCCCTCGCCAACGCGGCCCTGCAAGGAGACCTCAACGCGACGCAACTTCAGCAGGTCCGCGACATACAAGCTCTTTGTGAGCGCGTTCTTCGCCGCCGCCGAGTCCTCAGCGCCTGAGCATCATCCGACTCAGAGCGAGAGCTGACGAGCGACGATCCCGTCAAGCAGGGACTCAGCAATGTGGTGAGCCTCGGCTAGGTCGATCCCCTCAAGCGAGGGCACGCCGATCACGGTCAGCCCCGCTGCCCGTGCCGCGGCAACACCGGTGGGCGAGTCCTCGAGCGCGACCACCGAGGGGCCGGCCTCGACGCCAAGTCGCCGGCAGGCCTCCAGGTAGGGGTCCGGCGCCGGCTTTGGCGCCGCCACTTCGTGGGCGCTGAGCACAACGTCGAAGTCGTCGACAAAGCCAACGATCTCCAACGAACGGCGCACGAAGGCGAGCGGTGAATTGGAGACCAGGCCAATCGGGGTGCCACGCTGATTGAGCTGGTGCAGCAGCTCGCGCGCGCCCACCATCGCCTCCACCCCGTGCTCGAGCTCGGCGACGACCAGCTCGTTGAGCTCCTCCATCAGCTCCGCTCCCCGCCCTGGCTCGCCCAGGCGCCGCTCGAGGATTCCACCCGCGATCTCGGCCGAGGTTCCGACCAGCTCGCGCTTGTGAGCGGGCGTGAAGTCGATCCGCCGCCGCTCGAACAGATCTCGCTCAGCTCGGGTCCAAACAGACTCCGTATCGAGCAAGAGGCCGTCGTTGTCGAAGATGACAGCGGCGGGCAGGGGCATCTCCATTGCCCTGAGCATATGGTTGTTTCATGCCCTTCCACGTCGAGGTCAGATCGCCCCTCCACCATGCCCGGGTCTTCAACATCGGCGACGCTGAGTTGCAGCAGATCCTCAAGCCGTGGATCGCCGGCCAGATCTTCGAATTCGGCGAACAGGAGTGGGAACCGCGCGAGAGCAAGCTGACGATCCTCGAGGGCAAGACCTTGAAAGGGCCCGATCTGGCCTTCGGCCAAGGCTGGTCGAACGCGTCGAGATCGGCCGAGGACGTGACCCAGCGGATGGTCGAGGCGGAGGAGATCCGCGCACCGTTGGTCCCAGTCGTCGCGGTTGAGGGCGACTCAGTCGAGGGCGCAACGGCCGCCATGGCTTCTGGCGGCAGTCGAGTGGCGCTCGAGTGGTCCGAGGCGCGGGCTCGGATCGACGGCCGCGACCCCGCGGTCGCGGCCGTGATCCTCGTGCTCAGGCCGTCTGGGCCTGAGCCGAACCGAAGCTGAGCGCAACCCCGCGCGGCACCACCAGCACCGGCTGGGTCGCCGTCTCGATTACGTAATCGCTGGCGGCGCTGAGGGTGACTTTGCCCGTTGGCGACTCGGGCCGCGAGCCAACCACGAGGAGGTCAACCGGGCCACCGCCGGGCTCACCAACCTGAGCGCCGAGCGCCGAAGCGAGACTGCGGCCGGTCTCCGCGGCCGCCTGGTCACCCTCGTCGATGATGCCGACGGTGTTGACGCTGACCGAGGGGCGCGAGCGCAAGTCGGCGGGCGCGATGGCGATCGCCGCCGGGCCGCCAAGCAACAGCTTGTGGGCGGGGATGCCCGGCTTCACCGTTCCCGGCGCCGTGCGGTACTCGGAGCCGAAAACGATCACATCGGCGTTTTCGGCCTCGGCCAACTCGGCCAGGCCGACGCTGGTCCCAGCGTTGACGACGACGTGGCGTGGCATATCGGGCGCCCCGACCGAGGCGGCCCCGCGAGCCAACAGCTCCTCGGCATCTTTCTCTTCCAGCGCCCCGCCCTGGGAGTGGCGGACGTAAGCGAGCGAAAGCTCAGCGCCTGAGTAAGCGAGCAGACGGCCCAGGGCGAGCGCGTCGCGGTCGTTGTCGGTGTCGTCGTAGGAAACGATGATCTTCAGGCTCATTTGGGGCCTCCTTGAAATCGGTTTCGAAGTTCGAGCGCGATAGTGGCACCTCGGACGGCATTAGTACAACTGCTATTGCCGATGTTTAAAATCAGTTTTACTTATGCTCAATTCGTCCCGTTTGCAGGTCTTCCGCGAAGTGGTTGCCCACGGCTCCTTTTCAGCGGCCGCCGACGCCTTGTCCTATTCCCAGTCAGCGGTCTCACAGGCGATCGCCACCCTGGAGGGCGAAATCGGCGCTTCGCTGATCGAGCGCAACCGCGGCGGAGTTCGCCCGACCGCAGCGGGGGCGGCGCTTTCCAGGCACGCCGACGGGATCCTGGCGAGCATGGAGACCGCGGAGGCCGAGATCGAGGCGATCGCGGCCGGCCGCGGCGGACGGCTGCGAACGGCGTCCTTCCCCACCGCGGGCGCGACGCTGATGCCGCAGGCGATCGCCGGCTTTCGCGCTTCGCACCCGGGCGTCGAGATCAGCCTCGCCGAGGGCGAGCCGGAGGAGATCGCTCCGAGGGTGCGGGCGGGAGAGTTCGACCTGGTGACGCTGTTCGAGTTCGAGGGGGTCGGCGAGAGGCTCAGCAAGGGGATCAAGCGCTTCGAACTGCTCGACGACCCTCTCCACCTGGCCCTGCGCCACGACCACCCGCTTGCCCGCCGTAAGCGGGTGGCGCTCGAGGACCTGCGCGACGAGTCCTGGGTGCAGACCTCGGCCAACAGCGCTTGCGCCCGCCATGTGGTGCGCTCCTGCCACGCGGCGGGGTTCGAGCCGAGCGTCTCCTTCGAGAGCGACGATTATCAGACCGTGCAGGGCCTGGTCGCAGCAGGAGTCGGGGTCGCCCTGATTCCTCAGCTCGCGCTCTCGACGGTCCGGCCGGACATCCGCGTCCGCGCCCTGCACCCCGGGAGCCCCGTGCGCAAGGTCTTCGCCGCGACCCCGCGCGGCGCCGCGGTGACGCCGGCGGTGGCAACCATGCTCGGCGTCTTGCGCGAGGCCTCCCAGGCCCAGCGCCAGGGCGCGACCTGAGCGATCGCGCCCTGGACGGGGCCTCACACGGAAACCGCCCCCGAGGAGAGGCGGGGGCGGTTCCGTGTCTGTGGTGTGCCGAGCCCGAGGGGGAGAGCAGGCTCGGCTTTAAGGGCCCCGGCTAGGGAGTGGCTCCTCCCGCAGCCGGGGTCGGTGCCGGCTGGGGGACTCCAGCCGGGTAGCCGAGTGAAGGCACGTCCGAGGGGTAGACCTCGTGGCCGTGGACGGCGATATCGCCTTCCTCCATTTCCGCCTCGCTCATCCGCAGCGGCACGAAGAGGCCGACCAGCTTTAGCAGGATGAAGGTCATGATCGCGGAGAACACGATCACCCACGCGGCCGTGTAGGCCTGGACCCAGAGGAGGTGCAGACCGCCGCCGGAGATCAGGCCTTCGTGTTCGCCGGCCATCAATTTGTTGGCGAAGATCCCGACCAGGAGGCCACCGGCAACGCCGGCAAACCCATGCGTGTAGACCACTCCGAGCGTGTCGTCCACGTTGCGGAAGGGACGGACGCGACTGAGGTAGTTGAGCGCCAGGTAGACGAGGGTCGAGGCAATGACGCCGATGATGATCGCTCCCCAGCCGTTGACGAAACCGGCGCCGGGAGTGATAGCGACGAGACCGACGATCATCCCGTTGACGCTGCCGATCAGGCTCGGCTTGCGGCCGGTGGCGTAGTCGAGGGCAACCCAGACGAGGAAGGCGACAGCGGTGCAGAGGTTGGTGTTGAGCACCGAAGCCGAAGCGATTTCGCCGGCGCTGTACCAGTCACCACCGTTGAAGCCGTTCCAGCCCATCCACAGCAGTCCGGCGCCGACGGCGACCATCGCCAGGTTGTTCGGCGCGTCGACCTCGCGGTCACGCTGCAGCCGCGGTCCGATCACGGCTGCGGCGACAAAACCGGAGACGCCGGCGGCGAGGTGGATCACGTAGCCACCGGAGTAGTCGATCGCACCCTGCTGAGCGAAGAAGCCGCCGCCCCAGATCAAGAAGGCGTTGATCGTGTAACAGAGCAGCGTCCAGAGGGCGACGAACGGGATCCAAGCCTTGAAGTTGAACCGCCCGAGCACGGAACCCAGCATCAGGATCGGAGTGATCGCCGCGAAAACAATCTGGAAGTACGCGAGCGTCGATTGCGGGAAGAGAAATTCTTCTTCCGCCAGCTCTGGGATATGCGCCTGCTTCAGCAGATCGGCGCTGCCCAGGATCGATTCCGGCTTACCCAGGAAATTCCCGAAGAAGCCGTGGTCGGAAATCGCGTGTATCGGCTCGCCGAATCCCATCTTGAAGCCGACAAGCACCCAGAGAATGAGCACGATCGCGAAGGCGACAAACGCCATCATCATCGAGTTCACCGACCAGCGCTTCTGCATCACCCCGCCATAGAGCACAACCAGACCGGGAATGCTCATCAGCCCCACGAGGGTCGCGGCCGTTAGCTGCCATGAGTTGGCGCCTTCGTTCAGCCATTCCATAGAAGAGTTAGTTCCTTTCTCAAACTAGATGCTCGGACCGCTAAACCCTCCCGCTGAGCGGTCGGCGCCACTACGTACACGTGTCTAAAGATCGGCGCGAAATCTTCGCCACGCTGGCGCGAACAGGGCAAAAGGGGCCGTATAACCTGCGGCCCATGCCACTTGAAGGACATTACGAACGTCAAACGACCCCCCTCTACAAGTTGAGCCCGCGCGAGCTCAGGGCGGCTTCGATCATTCTCCTGGTGACCGTCGTCGCGATCCTCGGCGTCATCATCGCGACCGTTGGCGACAGCAACCCGCCAACCCCGATGGGCTGTATCAGCGCCGAGGTCGCCGGAATCGTCGGTGCCGAAACGATCGGCGGCTGCGGCGCCGAAGCGGAGGCGAAGTGTGCCCATGCGGCCCTTTTTGACTCGCCGCGTTCGAACACGGTCGTCGCCGAGTGCCAAAAGCAGGGCGTCAGGTTCTAAGCAGCACCTGGCCGCGGCCCAGCGCCTAGCGCAGGGCCGCGGCCAAGGCGCTCAGCTCAACATCGACCTCGCCGCCCAGCTTGAGCATGGCGGCCTTGTCGTAGGGGGTCGGTCCCTGGGTGATGATCGCCAGCTCGCCACCGCTGGCGAGGGTCAGCTCGGGCAGGGCGGCCACCGGGTGGACGACGAGCGAGCTGCCGACGCAGAGCATCAGGTCGGCTTCGGCGGCCAGCGCCTGCGCTTGGCGCATCGCGCGCTCAGGGAGCATCTCGCCGAAGAGAACGACGTCGGGCTTGACCGCGCCGGCGCAGGCCAGGCAGATCGCCACGCCGTCGCTGTCAAAGAGCGTTTCAACCTCATCGATCGCGTAGGTCGCCGCACAGCTCCGACAGGAGGAGGTCGCGATCGAGCCGTGCACCTCGACCACGTTCTCCGAGCCCGCCTTGCGGTGCAGGCGGTCGATGTTCTGGGTGATCACACCCTCCAGCAGGCCTCGCCGTTCGAGCTCCGCAAGCGCCTCGTGGGCAGCGTTAGGGCTCTTGTCCCCCAGCGACTGGAAGCGCGGCCGGTAGTAGGACCAGAAGCGAGCCGGGTCGCGCTCGAAGACGTCAATGTGGGCGACCTCCATCGGGTCGACGTTCGCCCACATCCCGGTCTCGGGCGTGCGGAAGTCCGGGATCCCGGACGGCACCGAGATCCCGGCGCCGGTCAGGGCCACCGAGCAAGCCGACCCGCGAATCAGCCCGGCGAGACGCTCAACGTCGGCGGAGGACACCTCGGCGCCGACGCTCACATTCCTGAACCCATAGGGCCGTGTCTCTGACCTCTAGTGACTCTTGGGCTTGACGACGATCGCCTGCGAAACCGTCGTGATGTTGCCGGCTGCGTCGGTGGCGACCGTGCGAAGACGCACCTTGAACTTCTTATGTGGGGCTCCAAGCAATGCGGACGACGGCTTCACCTTGATCGACCTCGCGCCTGCCGAGCGCGGAAAGACCTGACTGAATAGCTCCAGGTTGAAGGCGCTGGCAAGCGCGCCTTTGCGGGCGCCGCCCAGGAGGTCGATATCGAGAGCGACGGGCTCGGCGGCGCCAGCCGTCACGCTGAAGCCTTTCTTGAACTTTTCCAGCGTGATCGATTTCGGCACCCCTTTGAGCGTCAACCCATCGACTGCCGCGTCTGGCGCCGGAGCGGCAACCCCGACCCCGCTGAGAGACACGTCAAACGACGAGCCTGCGATGAAAACAGTGGCGGTGCCGGTCTGGGAACCAATCGCCGACGGCACGAACCGCATCAGGAGCTGACAGCTCCCTCCCACCGGCACGCTCCCACCGAGGCATCCTTCGCGAACGGCAAGAAAGTCACCGGTGACGTTGACTTTGTTGACCGTAACCGGAACTCCAGCCTTGTTTTCAAGGGTCAGGGATTTAACCGGTCCGATACCCCCCACTGCCTGCGAACCGAGATTGAGCCCCGCGGCCACCGGGACCAGGGAGAAAACGTCCACAGACGCGCTGGCCGTGTTGTTGGCCAAGTTGGGGTCGCCAACCGAGCTCGTCATTTTCGCGGTCACGATCCCCCGGCCCACTTCGACATCGTCAATCCTGAACGTAACGGTCGCCGTGGCCCCTGGGGCAACCGAGCCGAAGCTCGCGGAGACCGGGCCTGTGGAGCTCGCCGACGCCACGCCCTGGCTGATGCCGATGAAGGAGGCGAACTTAAGCTGAGGTTCTCCGGTGGTCACTTCCCCGGTGATATTGGTCGCTTCCGCTCCTCCGTTGGTCGCGGAGACGGTGACCACCGCTTTCTCGGGCCCCGCCAAAGGAATACGGGCCGAATCGACTGTCACGGTTGCCGATACGTCGGCGGCACCCAGCGCCGCTGCCGGAGCGAGCAGCAACAAACCCACTACCACCAAGACGATGGACGAAATCCGGGACACGCCCACGAGTCTATGGGCGGGCGAGACTGGAAACAAGGCGGGCGAACTCATGGTCCTACCTCCCACTCCACTTCGGCGTTCGCTTGCCGAGGAAGGCGCCGATGCCCTCTTTGGCGTCCTCGCTGCGGAAGGCGGTGGCGAAACCCTGCTTCTCGGCCTCGATGCCCTGGTCGAGGTCGCCGGCGTGGGAGACGAGCTTGATCTGCTCGACCGCGAGCGGAGCCTGGGCGGCCAGCTTGCGACCCCACATCAGGGCGGTCTCGAACAGCTCGTGGTCGGCGACGACGCGGTTGACGAGACCACTGTCGAGTGCCTCGCCGGCGAGGATCGCGTCGCCGATCAGGTTCATCTCCAGGGCCTTGTTGGGGCCGACCAGGCGCGGCAGGCGCTGGGTGCCACCGAAACCGGGAATGATCCCGAGCTTGATCTCCGGCTGGCCGAAAACAGCGGCCTCGGCGGCGATCCGCACGTCGCAGGCCATCGCCAGCTCGCAGCCGCCGCCGAAGGCGATCGCGTTGACGGCGGCGACCGTCGCCACCCGCGAGGTACCGAACTCGCGCAGCAGCGCGTGGGCGGTGTGGATCAGCTCCTCGCCGCCGCCCTCGTCCATCTGGGTGAAGGCCTTGATGTCGGCGCCGGCCGAGAAGACGACCGGGATCGAGGAGGCGATCACCATCGCGCCAACGCCCTCGCTCCCTTTGACCTTCTCCCAGACCGTCTTCAGGTCGCGGATCACGTCGGGCGAGACGGCGTTCATCGGCAGGTTGGCGAGCCAGGCGATCGCGACGTCGCCGCGGGTCTCCAGCTTCACCGTCTCGGCCTGCTCGCCCTCGTCGGGCTGCGGGTAGGGGTAGAAGCCCTGGCCGGATTTGAGCCCGAAGCGCCCTTGCGCGACTAGGCGTCGGAGCAGGACCGGCGGGGCGAAGCGGTCGCCGTAGCGCTCCTGCAGCCCCTCCATCCGCTCCAGCACCGCGTCGAGGCCCTCGACGTCAGCCTTCCAGAACGGGGGCAGCAGCCCTTTGCGGGGGTCGAGGCCGGCGCCCGCCATCATCCCGAGGTCGATATCGCGGACCGAGCAGACCCCCTCCTCGACCAGCAAACAGGCCTCGATCAGCGCCCGGCAGGTGAACTGCGAGATCAGCTCCTCCGCGTCGGGCGCAGCGTCGCCCGGGACGTTTTGCTCGCCGTCCTTGAAGAAGCCCTCGCCGCCCGACTTGGCGCCGAGCTTGCCGTCGGCGACCAGTTGCTTCATTCCCTGGTGGACGTAGAAGGTCTCGCCATAGGACTCGTTGAGGTGTTCGGCGACGTGCAGAACGGTGTCGAGGCCGAGCAGGTCGGTGAGGAAGAAGGGACCCATCGGGGAGACCTTGGCCTCCGCGAAGGCCGCGTCGATCGCCTTCAGGGAGAGCCCCTGGTCCTCCTGGGCATGCCAGATCTCACCCATCGTCGCCATCAGGATCCGGTTGACGACGAAGCCGGGCACCTCGCCGCAAACAATCGGCTGCTTCTTGATCGCCTGGGCGAAGTTGTAGGCGACGGTGGCGGTCTCCTCGGAGGTGTCCTCGCCGGCAATCACCTCGACCAGCGGCATCACCGAGGCGGGGTAGAAGAAGTGGAAGCCGACGACCTTGTCGGAGCGCAGCGTCGACTCCGCCATCTCGGTGATCGAGAGCGAGGAGGTGTTGGAAGAGAGGATTGCGTGGCCGGGGGTCGCCGCGTCGATCTCGCGGAAGACGGCCTGCTTGATCTCCATCCGCTCCGGCACAGCCTCGATCACGAAGTCGACGTCCCCGAATTCGTCATAAGAAGTGGTGCCGGTGACCAGCCCCATCACCTCGGCCAGGCGAGCGTCCGCCTGCTCCTGGGTCAGCTTCTCCTTCTTGACCAAGCGGGAGAGCTGTCCCTCGGTGACCGCGCGCGCCTTCTCGACCGCGGCATCGACGAACTTCTGGTCGATGTCCTTGACGACGACTGGGATATCGGCGGCGGCGATCGCCTGGGCGATCTCACCACCCATGGTGCCGCCGCCCACGACGGCGGCCTTCGATACGAACATTTGGCTTGAAACTCCTCAGGTTGGGGGCGGCCGAAGGCTATAGGGACACCGTTTTCGGGGGCGTGTCTGACTTCAAGGGTCCATATGGCCCCACAAAGTCAGACACGCCCCCCTCGACAGGCGGTACAAGCTCCCTGGGCGATCCTTGTACCCGAGTACAAAGGCATCTTCGAGCCATCGGTACTAGGCTCTTTTGGCTCTTCTAAAGGGAGTGGACCGGTAACCAACCGTGCCCGCCGACCGGGTGCGACGCCAAGCGAGGAACGACAAGAGCGATGACCCGTATCCGCCAGCAGAACGTGACCGCAGCCCAGTGGAGCGCCAACGGGGGAGCCCTCGGCGCGATCGACCTGACCCTGCCCGAGAACGAAGCATTCGGGGCCAACGTTTTCTCCGTCATCGTGCAGCGCGAACGCCTGCCCGGCGACGTCTTCGAGAAGCTGCAGGGGGCGCTGGAAGCGGGAGAGGCGATCGACGCAGGGACCGCCGACGCGGTTGCCGCTGCGATGAAGGACTGGGCCCTGGAGAAGGGCGCCACCCACTACACCCACGTCTTCCAGCCCCTGACCGGCTCCACCGCCGAGAAGCACGACTCCTTCTTTGAGCCCGCCGGCGGCGAGGGCAAGGCGATGGCCGGCTTCTCCGGCAAAGAGCTGATCCAGGGCGAGCCCGACGCCTCCTCCTTCCCAACCGGCGGCGTGCGCGAAACCTTCGAGGCCCGCGGCTACACCGCCTGGGACCCGACCAGCCCTGCCTTCATCCTCGAGAATCCGAACGGCTCGCTGCTCTGCATTCCGACCGCCTTCGCCTCCTGGACCGGCGAGGCGCTCGATGCGAAGATCCCGCTGCTGCGCTCGATGGACGCGCTGTCGGGCGCTGCTGTCAAAGCCCTCGGGCTGCTCGGCGACACCGAGAGCAAACGCGTCTTCACCACGGTCGGGCCCGAGCAGGAGTACTTCCTGATCGACGAGCAGTACTTCTTCGAGCGCCCCGACCTGATCTCGACCGGGCGCACCCTGTTCGGCGCCAAGCCGCCGAAGGGCCAGGAACTCGACGACCACTACTTCGGCACGATCCCCGAGCGGGTGCTCGCCTTCATGCTCGAGTCCGAGTTGGAGATGCGCAAGCTCGGCATCCCGGTCAAGACCCGCCACAACGAGGTGGCGCCGGCGCAGTACGAGATCGCGCCGATGTTCGAGAACTCCAACGTCGGCTCCGATCATCAGCAGCTGCTGATGCGGACACTGGAAAACGTCGCCCGCCGCTACGGCCTGGTCTGCCTGCTGCACGAGAAGCCCTTCGCTGGCGTCAACGGCTCGGGCAAGCACAACAACTGGTCAATGAGCACCGATACGGGCAGCAACCTGCTCAACCCAGGCGACACGCCCGCTGACAACGTTCACTTCCTCTTCTTCTGCGCGGCGGTAATCCAGGCGGTCAACAAGCACCAGGGGCTGCTGCGCGCCTCGGCCGCCGACATCGGCCAGGACCATCGCCTCGGCGCCAACGAGGCGCCTCCGGCGATCATCTCGATCTTCCTCGGCGCCGAACTGGACAAGGTCTTCGAGGCGATCGCCAGCGGCGAGGGCGATCCACACACGCCGGCCTCTTTCCTCGACCTGGGGGCGACGGTCCTGCCGCCGCTGCCGAAGGACGGCGGCGACCGCAACCGCACCTCGCCCTTCGCCTTCACCGGCAACAAGTTCGAGTTCCGGGCGCTGGGGTCGAGCATGTCGCTGGCCTTCCCCAACACCGTGCTCAACACGATCGTCGCCGAGGCGATCGACGAGATGTCCGACAAGCTCGAGGCAAAGATCAACGGCGGCATGGACAAGGCCGAGGCGGCGATCGAGGTGGTCAAGGAGACCTACGTCGCCAGCAAGCAGATCTGCTTCAGCGGCGATAACTACTCGGAGGAGTGGCACGCCGAGGCAGAGCGGCGCGGTCTGAAGAACCTGAAAACGACTCCGGACGCGCTGCTCGAGGTCCTGGCCGACGACTCGGTCGAGGCCTTCGAGAAATACAGCGTGCTTTCGAAAAGAGAGCTGGAGTCCCGCTTCGAGGTCTGGATCGAGCAGTACGCACTGCGCGCCAACATCGAGGCCGAGACGACGTTCTCGATCGCCAAGACGATGATCCTGCCGGCGGCGCTGCGCCACCTGGCGCTGATCGGTGCAGCCGGCGTCTCCTCCCTGGAGGCCGACGTGCGCGGCCTGGTCGACGAGCTGATCATGGCGCTGGACGCGCTCGAGAAGGCCAACGCCGAGCCGACTGAGCTCGAGGGCCTCGACCTGGCGCTCTTCGCCCGCGACGAGCAGTTGACCAAGAGCGGCACCGTGCGCGAGGCAGCCGACAAGCTGGAGAAGGTCGTCGCCGATGACCTCTGGCCGCTGCCGAAGTACGAGGAGATGCTCTTCATCAAGTAGCGCTCGTGGGGAAGATCCCGGCAGGGGTTCCGCTTAACTTTTTCGATGGTCGGAACCTGCTGGCGCCTCAAGGTGGGCGCCGAAAAAGTACAAGACGCTCCACCCCTGCCGGGATCTTCCTTCTCGCTTAGCTTGGGTTCTACTCGTCGTTTTCGTCGTTGTCGCGAACGGCGCGGATGATCAGGTAGGCGAGTGCGCCGAGGCCGAGAATTGGGATCAGACCGCCGAGTAGAACTGGCGCCCAGGACTCTTCCGCGCGGACCAGGAACGTCGCAAGGATCAAGAGGTGGGTCATTGTGAGGCGGGCATTCCGGCGCCGCCGGCTAGTGGGTTGAGGTCGGCGAGCATCTCGACGAGGCGCGGCTCGGGCTCTTCGTCGTCGATCACGATGGCGGTCCCAGGCCAAGCGTGGTGCAAGTAGCGGGCGTAGGCCTGGCGTGAGCTGAGGTCGGGCTCGTAGATCCAGGAGCCGGTGTTCCAGTAGCGGGTGCGCGAATCCTTACTCGACTGAACGCAGGCGAGGGGCTGGTGAGTATGGGCGAAGACGATCCGCTCGGCCTCCTTGTTCCAGTCGAGGTTGGCGACCACCTGGGCGAACGCCTCGAGCGCGTGCTCGGAGGGGTCGCTGGGCGAGATCACCGATGCGGCCGGATAGGCCGGGTGCGGCCAGGCTGCCTGGGGCACCGGCTGCTCGCGCCGCTGCCGCTCCGTCTCGGCTCGCACGACGGAGTCGTAGTGCTCCTCGCTTGGCAGCGGTACCGGCGCGGCTCCATCGCCGACGCCGCGGTCGCGCAGCTCGGCGGCGAGTCGCTTGGCGCCGCGAACGGGCAGGCCGAGGGTCGAGGCCACGCGCCCGGCCCGCTGCACGGCCCGGAAGACGTTCTGCTGGGCGTGGGTGCCATGCGGCATCTGCGCCGCGATGTAGAGCCACTCGGTGAGCAGCGTGATCGTCGACTCGTAGTCCTCGATCGTCTTCGGCTCCTCCGGCCCGCCCGTCGCAATGCCCCAGAGCACTCTGGTCAACAGCCGGTCGCCGCGCGAGCCGGACAGCCGCGCGTGCGGGTCCAGGTAGTGACCGTGGGTGCAGAGCACGCCGGCGAAGTTGTAGGTCGGGTAGGCGATCTCAACCTCCACCCCGGGCAGGCACCGGGCGAGGAAGGAGCGGAAATAGCCGGGCCCTGGGCCAGCCGAGTCGGCCGGCTCGCCGGTGACAAGCGGAGAGCGCCCGGCGGCGAGCTGCGCCTCGAGTCTGTTCTCGAAGTCGCGGTGGACCAGATGGTGGTCGTGATTGCCGGCGAGGAAGACGAGGCGCTTGCCGGCCAGGTTCTCGGCGATCAGCCTCAGCAGACCGTCCGAAGCGTCGACCGCCTCGCCGACCGAGCCGAAGAGAAAGTCGAAAAGATCACCGAGGAAGATCAGCTCATCGATCCCCTCCAGTTGGGGCGCCAGCCGCTCGAGGAAGAACTCCTCGCGAAGCAGGTCCCGGCCCGTCCAGGCGCCGAAGTGGGTGTCGGATATGACGAGCGCCCGCATGCGGGGCGAGACTATCCGCACGCGGTCGGCCAAGCGCAAATTCTCAGATCCCGACCCTCAGGCCTCAACCTCCACCCTGCTGCTGCGCCAAGTCGGCACCTGGAAGGCAACCTCGAAGCCGACCCGTTCAAGGGACTCGCGGTCGATCACGGCTGGCCCATGCCCGGCGTCGGTGACCGCGATCATGTCGCACCCCGCTGCCGCGGCCTCTTGGATGCAGCGATTCAGCAAGGCGACTTGGCCTGCGCCCTCTCGGAGTTCAGACGGCCGCGATGCAAATGCCAGGGTGGCCACCCCTGAATCGACGTGCATAGCCGCATAGGCAAGGGGTTCGTCATTGTCAACCGCTCCATAGCTGCGCCAGACCTCATGGTTCTCGGTCAGCAGGCAGGTAAAGAACGACGTTCCCCCGCTTGGCAACCTCAGGCTCTCAGCCAGATGTTCCGGAAACCAGTCGTCCCAATCGTTCCAGTCCAGTACTTCGATCCCGGCCGGTGAGACAACACGTGGCGGAGAAGTGTCGCGGACGAACCTTGCAGGGCCCGGCCCGCGAACAGCTCCGCGCTCCTGAAGCCAGCGCTCTGCAGATGCACTGCAGGGCAAGCCCGGGATGACCGGGACACGGTAGTCGACGCCGAAACCCTCGGCGAGCCCGCCCCATGCGGGCAGGGGACGGGTCTCGAGCCACGCAACTGCATTCGCCAGGTGACCATGCTCGACGGCTCCAGCCTCGCTGCTACCGAGGACTAAGTTGCACCCGAGCTCGGACGAATCCTCGGCCATGCACGCGGCCCAAATTGGGCCGAATCGCACCATGTCTAGCCCGCATTCATCCCACATGGAGAAGGGGGCTTGCTTCCACAAGGACGTCCAGAACGCCTTCTCGCCAACCGAGAGCCGAAGTCGGTCCGAGATCCTCATCCTTCTGCTTGCTTCAGTCATCATTTTGCGTCCTCATACTAGGAAACCCAAAAGATTTAGATTGGTACCAAAAGATATCCAGCTGCGCCCGAGGAAGCGGTACAAATCTCCCAGCTAAGGATTCGGCCGACGGAGCAGAACCCGCATCTCGAGGCCGCCCCGCGGCGAGAGCGTCGGCATCTGGCGCGCGGTCATCGTGCGGCCCGGCATCGCATCGAGCCGCAGGCGCTGCAGCAGCATCGTCGCCACCAGCTTCACCTCGATCTGGCCGAAGCGCTTGCCGATGCAAATCCGCCGGCCGCCGCCGAAGGGGACGTAGGCGCCGCGCGGCAGCGCCGCCTTGCGCTCGCGGCTGAAGCGCTCGGGGATGAACGCCTCGGGCTCGGGAAAGACCGCCGGCAGGCGGTGGCTGGCCCAGGAGCAGTAGTTGACGTAGGCACCGCGGGTGACGCGATGGCCGTTGAACTCGAAATCGCGGACGGCGCGGCGGGGGCCGATCCAGGCCGGCGGGTAGAGCCGCAGGACCTCGTCGAGGACCATCTCGAGATAGGGCATCTCGCGCTCGAGCCGGTCGATGTCCGGAGCCTCGCCACCGAGCACGCGGTCCTGCTCCTCGCAGAGTTTGGCGACGACATCGGGGTGGCGCGCCAGCTCGTGCATCATGAAGGTCAGGGTCGAGGTCGAGGTGTCGTGGCCGGCGAACATCAGGGTCATCACCTGGTCGCGGACCTCCTTGTCGGTGAAGCCCTCCCCCGCCTCGTCGCGCACGCCAACCAGGAGGCTGAGGATGTCCATCCTCTCCGGGTCGGGCTCGCCCCGGCGCTGCTCGATCTCGCCGTAGACGATCTCGTCGAGGACGGCACGCGACGCCACCATCTTCGACCAGGGTGAGCCGGGCCCGCGCAGCAGGCGCAGGTGGAAGTCGGTGCCGTAGAAGCCAAGCGCCCGCTCGAAGTGCTCCGCCGCGGCGGCCCCCTTTCCGGCTTCGTCGGGGTCGAGCCCCAGCAGGGCGCGCATCGCGATCCGCATCGCCACGCCGCGCATCCACTCGTAGACGTCGACGACCTCGCCCTGCTGCAGCCGCCCGATCGCGGGCGTCGCCTCGGCAATCATCGCCGCCACCGACGCCGCCACCTGCTCGCGGTGGAAGGCGGGCATCATGATCTCGCGGGCGCGGTCGTGGTAGTCGCCGTCGATCGTCAACAGGCCGTCGCCGAGCAGCGGGATCAGGTCGCCGAAGCTCGACTCGCGCCAGTGGAAGTTCTCCGGGTGGGCGACGGTGATGAAGTGGTTCGCCTCGGGGCCGAGCATGAAGATCACCGGGTGATGCAGAAGCCGGGCGCTGAAGATCGGCCCGTGCTCCTCGTAGAGGGAGAGCAACAGCGGCAGCGGGTCGCGCGCCGCCTGCAGGGTGCGGCCGAAGCTGAAGCTCTGCGGCCCGGGCGGATAGGTGCCGCGACTGCGGACTTTGACCTCGGCCCGGGCGTCATCGAGGACGCGCACCACCGGGTTGGCGCTGAGCTGCTTCGGCGGCGGCACCCGCCGCGAGGAGGTCCCTGTCGACATCGGGCTGATAGTAGTTGGCTGACTAGCCAACTACTAGCGGTGACTAAGCGTTGGCCGCGAGCTGGCCGCAGGCGGCGTCGATGTCGCGGCCGCGGGTGAGGCGCACGGTGGCGGTGAGGCGATGCTCGGCGAGGATCGCGCGGAAGCGCTCGATCTGCTCCGGCGGCGAGCCGTCGTAGGCGCCGGTCGGGTTGTAGGGAATGAGGTTGACCTTGTAGACGCGTGAGTCGAGCAGGGCGGCGAGCTGGCGGGCGTGCTCGGGGCGATCGTTGACCCTGTCCAGCATCACGTACTCGACAAAGACCTTGCGACGGCGGCGGGCGCGGTAACGCTCGCAGGCGGCAAGCACCTCGGCAAGCGGGTAGCGGTCGTTGACCGGCATCAGCTGCGAGCGCAGACCGTCGTTGGGAGCGTGCAGGGAGAGCGCCAGGCTGACCGGCATCTCGCACTCGGTGAGGGCATCGATCCCCGGCACCCAGCCGACCGTGGAGATCGCCGTGCGGCGGTGGGTGACGCCGAGCTCGGGCAGCCGCTCGCAGGCGGCGAGGACCGCGTCAAGGTTCATCGTCGGCTCGCCCATGCCCATGAAGACGACGTGGTCGATCACTTCGGTGCGCCGGAAGTGCAGCGCCTGGTCGAGGATCTCGTCGGCGCTGAGGTTGCGGCCGAACTTCATCTTGCCGGTGGCGCAGAAAGAACAGGTCAGCGGGCAACCCGACTGCGAGGAGAGGCAGACCGAGCGACGGCCGTCGCGGAAGCGCATCAGCACAGCCTCGATTGGGCGCCCGTCGCCGGTGTGGAAGAGCGCCTTGACGGTGCCGTCCTCGGAATGGGCCTCGGCTTGGAGGGCAAGCGTGGAGAGCGGCACCGCCGCCGTAAGGCCCTCGCGCAAAGCCGCCGGCAGGTTGGTCATCTCCTCGTAGGACTGGGCTCCGCGCGCCACCCACTCCCAAACCTGGGAGGCGCGATAGGCGGGCTGGCCGGCATCGGCAAGCGTGCTCTCGAGCAGGGCGCGATCCATGGGCCGAGTGTACGGGCGCAGAGCACGCTGTTGGAGCGAGTAGATTCGACAAGCGGATGAGCGGCCAAGCCGAACGAGCCGAGAGGTTCAAGGCCCTGCACGAGGGCCCGGAGCTCTTGCTCATCCCCAACCCGTGGGACCCGGGCTCGGCGAAGCTGCTCGCCTCGCTTGGCTTCAAGGCGCTGGCGACGACGAGCGGCGGCGCGGCGGCGACACTGGGGCGGCTGGACGGATCGATGGAGCTGGAGGAGACGATCGCAAGCGCCGCGGCGATCGTCGAGGCGACCGACCTGCCGGTCTCCGCCGATCTCGAGAACGGATTCGCAGACGACGCGGCAGGGGTTGCCGAGACGATGCGGCTGGCCATCGACGCCGGCCTGGCGGGGGCCTCGATCGAGGACTACACGAGGAGCGAGGAAAAGCTCTACGACGTCGGTGTCGCCAGCGAGCGGGTCGCGGCTGCGGCCGAGGCCGCCCACAACGGTCCGTCGCGGCTGGTCCTCACGGCCCGTGCCGAGAATCACCTGTACGGCGTCACGGATCTCGCCGACACGATCGCCCGCCTGCAGGCCTACCAGGAGGCGGGAGCAGACGTCCTCTACGCGCCCGGCCTCACCCGGATCGAGGACATCGAGCAGGTCGTCAACTCCGTCGATCGGCCGGTCAACGTGCTCGGCCGTCCCGGCGCGCCTTCCGTGGCCGAGCTGGCCGCCGTCGGGGTCCGGCGCCTCTCAGTCGGCGGCGCCTTTGCCTACGCGGCCCTGGGCGCGGCGGTCGAGGCGGCGCGCGAACTGCTCGACGCAGGGACCTACAGCTACTTCGAGCGGGCTGGCCTCGGCCTGCAGGCCGCGCGCACGGCCTTCGCCGAGGCGCCCGAACGACCGGCGGACTAACCACTGGAAACCCGCGGCGTCCGGCGCTGGCGGCTTAGCCGTGGATCTTCTCGCCCCGCTCCAGCATCGTGATGAACTTTCGCAGCCTTCGCTCTCGCGTCTCGGGCTTCTTCGCCTCCTGTAGTCGGTAGAGGATCGCGTAGCGATTGGCGCTGTCGAGCGTGGCAAAGAACTCGCGTGCGGGCTCATTGCGGTCGAGCTCAGCCCGCAGATCCTCGGGAACCTCGGCCGTGCGCTGGCCGGCGTAAGCCGCCTCCCAGCGGCCGTCGGCTTTGGCCGCCTCCACCTCAACCAGGCCGGCCGGGCGCATCGCGCCGGCGGCGATCAGCCCTTCCGCCTTCTCGCGATTGATCAGCGACCACTTGCCGCGTGGGCGACGCGGCGTGAAGCGCTGCAGGAAGTGCCGCTCGTCAAGGCCGCGCTTCTGGCTGTCGATCCAGCCGAAGCAGAGCGCCAGCTCCAGCGCCTCGGCATAGCTGACGCTCTCGACACCGGAGTCCTTCTTGGCGATCTTCAGCCAGAGCCCCGGCGAGCCGTCATGGTTCTTCTCGAGCCACGCCTCCAGGTCCGGAGGTGAGGCGAAGAGGAGTATCGGCAGGTCGTCCGCCATCGCCGCTCACCGCTACGCCGAGGCGTCAGAGACCCGCCGCGTCGGCGAGCAGGTCGACCTGAGCGGGATCACTCGAGGACGGGAAGAAGATCAGCTCATCGCAGCCGGCCTTCTCGAAAGCGGCCGTGTACTGCCGCACGGTGTCCGCGTCCTTCGCCGCGCTGGAGACGATGTAACCGGCCACTTCCTCGCCGAGGAAGGCGTAGTAGTCGGCCAGGTAGGCACGCGCGTCGTCCTCGGCGCCCTCACCCAGCGAGAAGTAGGCGAGCCCCATCAAGCGCGGCTGACCATCGCGACCGGCCTTCGACCAGGCGGCCCGCGCCTTCGCGGCCATTTCGGCGTACTGGTCGGGCGGCGCTCCGCCCGCGATCCAGCCGTCGCCGAAGCGCGCCGCGCGCTCGAAGGAAGCATCGACGCTTCCGCCGACGACCAGGCCGGGTGCGCCCTCGAGCGAGGGTCCGATCTCCTCACCGGACCAGATCTCCTTGATCCGCTCCAGCGTCGCGTCGAGGCCGCGACCGCGGCCACTGAGCTCGACGCCGCTTGCCTGGTAGTCGTCCTCGCGGGCCCCGAGGCCAATCCCGAGCGTGAAGCGCCCTCCCGAGAGCGCGTTGAGGCTCAACGATTGCTTGGCAAGCTCGGTCGGGTTGGTGCGCAGCGGCCCTAGCAGCACTGACGTGCAGAGGCCGATCCGCTCGGTCACTGCCGCCGCCGCAGCCAACGCCGTCAGCGGCTCATAGTTGTCGTAGACGACGCGGTCGATCGTTCCCAGGCTTGAAAATCCGCGGGCGTCGGCGCGGCGCGCCCACTCGACCAGCTGCGCTCCGGTGGTGCCGGGCACGGCATTGGGCAATCCGATCGCAACGTCCATCTCGAGACCTCCATCAGCCGACGTTTTCCGGTGGCGCCAACCCTAGCGACGCCCAAACGCCGGCCAGAAAGGCCGTTCGCCAGCTAGGCTGAGAGCTCGCTGAGCAGGCGCTCGATCGCGGCGCGGGCGTAGTCGAAGACGACGCGGTCGCCGCTTAGCCGGAAGCGGGCGTTAACCCCCGTTGCGATCGCGTAAAGCTCGAAGGCGAAGCGATCCGGCTCCGCCGAGCCGGCGATCTTCGCTTGGCGAGCGAGCTCACCGAGCCAGGCGTCAAGGCCGGTGGCGATCGCGTCACGGACCGGGCCAGGCCGATCGTCGTACTCGGCCGAGGTCGCCGACCAGAAGCAGCCGCCCGAGAAAGTGCCGTCGTCGAGATAGGTGAGGCTGGACTGAGCCAGCGCACGCAGGCGGGGCAGGCCCTCCTCCGCCCCCAGCGCCGGCTCGATCACCGCGACCCAGAAGCGCCGCGCGGCCGCGTCGACGGTCGCCAGCTGCAGCTCCTGCTTGGACCCGAAGTGGGCGAAGAGGCCGCTCTTGCTCATCTCCAGCTCGGAGGCGAGGTGGCCGATCGTCAACCCCTCAAGCCCCTCGACCGAAGCGAGGTCAACCGCGCGATCGAGGATCGCCGCCCTGGTCTCGGCCCCCTTGCTTTGCCCGGCCCCTGTATCGATGCGCGTATCTGTCGCCACTGCCATAGCGCCAGAGACTACAGAAAAGCACGAACGTTCGTGCTTGGATAAGGTGACGCCTCAGACCCTTCGGGGGACACCACTTCAATCAAGGAGGAGCAACAGTCATGTCAGGCCACGCGGTGAAGAAGATCGATGAGATGGAGGCCGTCTACGGCGGCGCGTTCAAGCGCGCAAGGGCCGAGCTCGGCGTCGAATCGTTCGGCATGCAGATCCTCGACCTGCCGCCCAGCTACGAGAACTACCCCGAGCACGACCACGAGCAGGACGGCCAGGAGGAGGTCTACGTGGCGCTCCGAGGCAGCGGCGAGATCGAGATCGAGGGCGAGCGCTCTCCGCTCGACCAAGAGCACATCGCCCGGGTCGGCCCCGGCGTCAAGCGCAAGGTCTGGCCAGGAGCCGAGGGTGTGCGGCTGCTGATCATCGGCGGCGTGCCCGGCGGCTCCTACGACGCACCGGAAATCTCGGAGCTGGGCGTGCCGGACCCGATGGCCACCACCTGAGCCTCAGCTGTCAGTCGTCACCCCGGCGCGGCTCGTGACCGGGACAGGCGGCGACCGGGACCCGCGGGTAACGGGGATAGCGCGGGTCGGTTCGCGAGCGCAGGCAAAGCGAGAAGACCGACCCGCGCGTGTTTGGCACCAGCTGCTGGTGAACGCAGCTGTCGCATAGTCCGAAACTCTGCCTCTTGCTCATCTTGGGCAGAGGCTAGCTTTGGGGTGTGAACGGCACCACGACCCTCTTCGACACCGACGCCCCCGGGCACTCGGCGACGGTCGAGGTGCTCGGCGTCATCTTCTGCGCCGAGGACGACGGCTACGCGGTGCTCGAGGTCCAGGACGCCGAGTCGGGTGAGGGCTTTGCCCTGGTCGGCCCCGTCGCCCATCTCGGCGTCGGCGACCGGGCTGAAGTCAGCGGCGAGTGGCAGACCCACGCCCGCTACGGACGCCAGCTTCGCGCCCAGGGTGCGCTGCCGCTCGACCCCGCCGATCGTGCCGGACGGATCGCCTACCTGACCTCCCTGCGCCATATCGGCCCCGCCCGCGCGGAACGGCTGGTCGACGAGCACGGCGAGGGAGTCTTGGGAGCGATCGCCGCCGACCCGCACGGCGTCTTCGCATCGCTGCGCGGAGTCAGCCCCGACCAGGCGCAGGACGCGACCGAGTCCTGGCACGCCAGCCGCGCCGTCCGTGATCTGCACGTGCAGCTGGCGCCGCACGGGCTCGCCCACCTGGCGGCGCCGATCCACACCCGCTTCGGCGACAGCTCGATGGCGATCCTGCACGAGGATCCCTACCGCCTGACCGAGGTCGCCGGCGTCGGCTTCGCCCGCGCCGACAAGATCGCCCTCGCCGCCGACGTGCCGCCGGAGTCGAGCCGGCGCGCCCAGGCGGGCGCGGTCTACGCCCTGACCGAAGCCGAACAGCAGGGCAACAGCTACCTGCCGCTGGCCGAGCTGACCCAGCGCACGGCGAAGCTGCTCGGGCTCAACCCCGACCCGGAAGTGCTGAGCGAGGCGCGCGGGCTGATCGTCGACGAGGGCCGCGTCTACCGCGAGCTGACCCATGCCAGCGAGCTCGCGGTGGCGCAGACGCTGGCCGCGCGCACAGCCGCTCCTCCCCACCTCGATCACGACCCGGGCGAGACGCCGCCAGAGAGTGGCGGCGGCACCGAACTGACCGACGAGCAGTGGTCGGCGGTGCGGGGTGCCTTTGGGGCGCGGATCTCGGTCCTCACCGGCGGGCCCGGCGTCGGCAAGACCGCCTGCACGCGGGCGATCGTCGAGCAGGCCGAAGAGGCCAACCTGCGCATCGCCCTCTGCGCTCCGACCGGGCGCGCCGCTCGCCGTCTCGAGGAGGCGACCGGACACTCGGCGCTGACGATCCACCGCATGCTCGAGTGGATGCCCGGGCGCGAGCCCACCTTCAAGCCGGACCATCCGCTGCCGGCGGACCTGACGATCGTCGACGAGTCCTCGATGCTGAACCTGCGCCTGATCGAGATGCTGCTCGGCGGCCTGGCCGAGTCAACCCACGTCGTCTTCGTCGGCGACGCCGATCAGCTGCCCCCGATCGGCGCCGGCAAGCCCTTCGAGGACCTGATCGCCGCGGGGATCGCCCCGGTCGTCCGCCTCACCCAGATCTTCCGCCAGGCGGCGCGCTCGATGATCACCACCGCCGCCCACGAGATCAACCAGGGGCGCCCGCCCCACCTCGAGCCCGGGGACGATCAGGACCACGACTTCTTCTTCATCGACCGGCCCAACCCCGAGCGGGCGCTGGAGACCGTGGTCGAGGTGGTCGCCGAGCGGGCGCCGAGCCGCTTTGGCGTCGACCCGATCCGCGACGTCCAGGTGCTGGCTCCGATGTACAGGGGGGCAGTCGGCATCGACGCCCTCAACGAGCGCCTGCAGGCCCGGCTCAACCCGACCGGCAAGCGCGCCGCCGGCGACCGCTTCCGGATCGGCGACCGCCTGATCCAGACCCGCAACTCGCACGAGCTCGGCCTGATGAACGGCTCGATCGTCTTCCTCCGCGCCGACGACCCCGACGACGAGGAGATCGTCGTCGACACCGACGAGGGCGGGACCCTGACCATTCCCTACGGCGAGACCGCGACGCTGCGCCTCGCCTACGCGATCTCGGTCCACAAGGCGCAGGGCTGCGAGGTCCCGGTCGTGGTCGGCGTCTGCCATCGCTCCCACTCGCGGATGCTGACCCGCCCGCTGCTTTACACGGCGATCACCCGCGCCCGCAGCAGCTGCGTGCTGATCGGAGACCGCGGGGCGTTGGACGCCGCGGTGGGGCGCGACGACAGTGGCGGGCGCCACTCGGGGCTCGCCGAGCGACTGCGCGGCTAGCGACCCAAGCCATACTCCGCCGATGGAGGACCGCTCCGCGTCGAGGCCGTCGCTGGCCGCAGTCGCGTTCACCCTGGCGGGTGTCGCGCTTCTCGGCGTCCTCGTCTTCGCGGTTCCGGCACTGCACGACGCCGTCGTCGCGGCTGTCAACGGCGACACCGCCGAGGTGCGCAGCCAGCTCAACGACCTCGGGATCGCCGGCCCGCTGCTGATCGTCGCCCTCGCCCTGCTCCACGCGGTCGTCTTCTACCCGGCCGAGATCGTCGACGCCGCGGCGGGCTTCGCCTACGGCTTCGTCCCGGCGCTCGCCCTGACGATGACGGCCTGGCTGCTCTCGGCGATGCTCTGTTACGCGATCGGCCGATCACTGGCCCGCCCTTTGCTCGACCGCTGGCTCGGCCGCGAGCGCTTCGAGCGCACCGAGGCGATGATCGAACGCGGCGGGGCCACCCTGCTGATCTCCGTGCGGCTGATCCCGATCTTCCCGTTCAGCCTCATGTGTTACGCGGCCGGCGCCGCTCGCGTCCCGGTCTGGCGCTACCTCTGGACCACCGCGGTCGGCTACCTGCCGATCACAGCGGTCTCGGTCTACTTCGGCACCCGGCTGGAAGGCCTCAGCCTCACCGACCCGCTCGTCCTCGGCACCGTCGCGGTCCTCTTGGGCCTGCTGTTCGCCGGCCACTGGGTGGTGAAACGGGGAACGGCCGAGACGGAGCGGTAAGACCTAGCCGACGTGCTTGACCTTGAAGCGAACGGCCACCGGCGTGTGGTCGTCGTTGCCGGCGGCGTCGCGCGCCACCGCCAACACGACGTGGGAGCCGACCTCGAACCGACGCGCGAGCCTTTCGGGACAGCGGCGGAAAGCACCGCCGTCAATTTGGCAAACGTAGGTGACGTCGGCCTCGTCGGAACCGAAGCGCATGGCAACCCGAGCGCTGCGACCGCGAGTGCGAATCGTCCTCGGAGGACGCAGAAGGATGAAGGTGCGCGGCTGCCGCGACTCGCCGGTGACTTCGGGCTTCGGTTCTGGAGTCGGATCGACCACAACCGGAGGGGTAAACGACGGGGGGTGGGATTCGGACCCCCAGTCACCAGGCGCTCGCGCTTCTTCCGGCGAGCCTTCGGCGACGGGTGGACTGCATAGAGGCGGAGTGAAGGCGGTCGGCGCCAGCAGGCTTTCGATCGCGCCCACCGCTTCGACCAGTCCAGCCCCGACCGCGCATGGGCCAAATTCCGGTTCAAACGGCATCGCGGCGCTGTGGAGCAAGGCTTCGCGGATGTCTTCGGGTTCAGCGGCGGGTTCCGCTTGAAGCATCAGGGCGGCGACGGCAGCGGCATGAGGCGCTGCCGCCGATGTACCGCAGAAGTGCCAGAAGCCGCTGGAGAGGAACGCGAAGAACGTGGTTTTGCCGCAGTCCGTCGCCGTCAGGTCGGGCTTGGAAACTTCTTCGGGAGGTTCAAGCGGTGCGGCGGCAACTTTTTCTTCGAAAGGACCGAAGTCGTGGCGGACGGGGCCCCGTGAGGAGTAGGACTCCGGCTCGGAAGCGTCGTTGAAGGCAACGGCGCCGGTCGAGATCGCCGCGGCGGAGCCGCTGTGCCCGAAGATCGTGGGCCCGACCACGTCTTCTCCCGTCGAGCGCGGATACTCGGTGGCTTCGACGCCACCTCCGTTCTCAATCAGCGCGAACTTGACCGCTGGGGAGCCACCTCCGGAGAAGCGATTTACCGCCAGTTGCACGGTCTTCGGGGTGGCACTGATGTTGGTCCAAGCAAAGGACTCGAAGGGCATCTGGCTGACCTGGATGTTCCTTTCGCGCGACTGGGCGATCAAGTCGCCATCGGAGTCGAGCAGGAAGGCATCGAGGTCGGTCGCCACGCCATTCCAGGGTTCGTCCCACTGCAGGTCGACGGTCAGCGTCGCACCCGGTTCGACCCTCATCCCAAAAGTCTTATCGGCCTCCGTGCCGGGGTCGAAGTCGAGACAGTGGCTGCCGTTCTCAGCCGGAATCGCCTGCACTTCCGGCGGGCAGCTCTGCGCGTCTCGGAATTCGGGGGTTTCCCAGGAAGCAATGTCATGCCCTTCTTCGTCGATCAAGTTGTTGTTGCCCGCGGCCGAGAAGTAGGTCGTGCCGGCTTCGACGGCTTTTTTCACGGCAACCGCGACCTGTCCGTCCTGGAAGAAGGGCTCTTCCTGGTAGAAGACGTCGTCGACGATCACGCCCGCCCCGGCTTCGACCAGGGCTTCGATGTTGTGGGCGAACGATTCTTCGCCGTTGAAAGCGGAGGCGAACTTGATTTTCGCCTTCGGTGCCAGGTCGTGGACGATCTGAGCCATCGCACGGCCCTCGTCCGTCGCTCCGGCTGAGCTTTCCTTTTTGCTCAGGACCTGCGTCGTCGTCGTACCCGGGCATGCTCCCGGCAGGTCACCGCTTGCCACGTCTTCATTCGCGTGGGTCGCAATCGGTTTGCCGCTGTCGTCCGGAGCTTGGGTCGCCTGGTTGAAGGAGTCGGAGAGGATGCCGACGGTGACGCCGCTTCCATCGAGCGCCGGCGGGCCTTCGCGCGCGGTTTTGGCGTTGAGCTGTTCGTCCCCCTCGGAGACGATTGTCCCGGAGGGGCATACCGGCGCCGCCGTCAACGGCGCAAGGATCGGCGTAACTCCCTCGACTCCGGGCACGCTCGCGATCGCGAGCAGCTGCTCAGGCTTGGCGGCCACGGTAACCGTCTGGTAGACGCCGCTGCTATCGACGGTCTCAGCCCCGGCGGATCGCAAGTCGTCGAGCGCCGAGAGGGCGCCGTGATCGAAGCGCACCCGCGCCAGCACCCGTTCGCCTTCCCGCAGCAGGCTCCCCGGCCCCTCGAGGGCAAGGTCCAACGCCCTTGCCTGCTTGGCCGGCGAAGCGCCTTGCAGCGAGGGTGCCGCCAGCTCGGCAAAGCGGGGGGAGAGATTTCCGGCTCCCCTGGCTGCCATCGCCGAACCGGGCCCCAGGGCTGGTGAAACGGTCGCGAGGGCAAGCAAAAGCAGGCCTGCCCGGCAGGTCAATCGTCGCCCTCGGGTCATCACCGTCACGGTATCGACTGGTCTCCTCTTATCCTCAACACGGCCAGACGCCATTCCGAGCGCCGCGTCAAGCGCCCGATCCCTGCTACGGTCCGCGCGTTAGGTCGGATCGATATCCGGCAAAGTCGTGTCTAGCGCTCGCGTCGTTGCTTTACCGAAGCCTCCGCGTTCGCAGCACATCAATGGAGGCAATTCATGCCGACTGGAACAGTCAAGTGGTTCAGCGACGACAAGGGCTACGGGTTCATTACGCCCGACGACGGCTCTAAGGACGTCTTCGTCCATCACAGCGCGATCCTGGGTGAGGGCTTCAAGTCCCTGGCCGAGGGCGCCAAGGTGAGCTACGAGTCCGAGGAAGGCCCCAAGGGCCCCGCCGCGGCGAGCGTTCAGCAGACCTCGTAGTCGCACACCGCACTTGAGCAGTACGAGGCCCGCCATTGGCGGGCCTCGTTTTTGCAACACGAGCAAACACGAGCATCAGACAGTGCCTTCTTATCCTTCCCGTTCCATGACCACTCGAAACGACCTGAGAAATATCGCGATCGTCGCCCACGTCGACCACGGCAAGACGACGCTGGTCGACGCCATGCTCTGGCAGTCGGGCGCCTTCCGCAAGGGCCAGGACGTGGCCGAGCGGGTGATGGACTCGATGGACCTCGAGCGCGAGAAGGGGATCACGATCCTCGCCAAGAACACCGCCGTCAACTACGAGGGCGTCAAGCTCAACATCGTCGACACCCCCGGCCACGCCGACTTCGGCGGCGAGGTCGAGCGCGGCCTGACCATGGTCGACGGCGTCCTGCTCCTGGTCGACGCCTCCGAGGGGCCCCTCCCCCAGACCCGCTTCGTGCTGCGCAAGGCGCTCGAGGCGAAGCTGCCGGTGATCCTCGTGGTCAACAAGGTCGACCGGCCCGACGCCCGCATCGGCGAGGTCGTCGACGAGGTCTACGAGCTCTTCCTCGACCTCGACGCCGACTCCGAGCAGATCGACTTCCCGATCGTCTACACCAACGCCAAGGCCGGCTGGGCTGCGCTGGAGGAGGGCGTCGAGGGCACCGACCTCTCGCCACTGATGGACCTGATGCTGGAGAAGATCCCCGCCCCGGAGTACGACCCCGACCACCCGCTGCAGGCGCATGTGACCAACCTCGACGCCTCGCCCTACGTCGGCCGCCTGGCGCTCTGCCGCGTCCACAACGGGACGATCCGCGCCGGCCAGCAGATCGCCTGGTGCCGCGCCGACGGCTCGGTCGAGCGCGCCACCGTCTCCGAGCTCTACATCACCGAGGCATTGGAACGGGTGTCTGCCGAGGAAGTCGGGCCGGGCGAGATCATCGCCGTCGCCGGGATGGAAGAGGTGACGATCGGCGAGACCCTGGCCGATCCCGCCGACCCACGGCCGTTGCCGGTGATCAAAGTCGACGAGCCCTCGCTCTCGATCGTGCTCGGGATCAACACCTCTCCCCTCGCCGGCACCGAGGGCAGCAAGCTGACCGCCCGCCAGGTCCGCGACCGGCTCGACGCCGAGCTGATTGGCAATGTCTCAATCCGCGTCAACGACACCGAGCGCCCCGACGCCTGGGAGGTGCAGGGCCGCGGCGAGCTGCAGCTCGTCATCCTGCTCGAGCTGATGCGGCGCGAGGGCTTCGAGCTGACCGCCGGGCAACCGCGCGTGCTGACCCAGGAGATCGACGGCAAGCTGCACGAGCCGGTCGAGCGCCTCTCGATCGACGCGCCCGAGGAACACGTCGGCACGATCACCCAACTGCTGGCAGGCCGCAAGGGCCGGCTGGAGCAGATGGCCAACCACGACACCGGCTGGGTACGGATGGAATACCTGGTGCCGGCCCGCGGGCTGATCGGCTTCCGCACCGAGTTCCTCACTGAGACCCGCGGCACCGGGGTGATGCACCACGTCTTCGAGAGCTGGGAGCGCTGGGCCGGCGAGCTTCGCCTCCGCCCCACCGGCTCGATCGTCGCCGACCGCCGCGGCAAGACCGCCGCCTATGCGCTGATTGGCATTCAGGATCGCGGCACGCTCTTCGTCGGCCCCGGCGAGGAGGTCTACGAGGGGATGATCATCGGCGAGAACGCCCGCGCCGAGGACATGGACGTCAACGCAACCAAGGAAAAGCAGCAGACCAACATGCGCGCCGCCGCCGCCGACGTGCTCGAGCGCATGGCGCCGCCCACGCGGCTCTCACTCGAAGCAGCAGTCGAGTTCCTGCGCGAGGACGAGTGCGTCGAAGTCACCCCCGCGTCGGTCCGCCTGCGCAAGGTCGAGCTCGACAAGCTGAAACGCCAGAAGGCCGCCCGCACCGCCGGCCGCGGCCGCTAGCCCACCTGAATCGCCGCGGCGAGCGCTTAAAAAAAAGAGCCGCCGGGCGCGTGGCCCGGCGGCTCTTGGTTAGGGCCCCTGCCCTAAGTACTGACTAGACCGTGGCGGCTGCCTGCTCGGACTGGCTGTCCTCGGACGCCTTGGCGGCCTTCGCCTCGGCCTCGGGAGTGGGCTCCCCGACAGCGCGCGGCAGCAGCACTTCTTTGGCGATCACCAGGCGCTGGATCTGGCTGGTCCCCTCGTAGAGCTGCATGATCTTGGCGTCGCGCATCAGCTTCTCGACCGGGTACTCCTTGATGAAGCCGTAGCCACCGTAGACCTGCACGGCGTCGACGGCGATCTCCATCGCCGAGTCGGCGGCGAAGCGCTTGGCCATCGAGGAGACCTTGCTGTTGCGGATGCCCTGGTCGAGCATGACCGCGGAGTTCCAGACCAGCAGGCGGCCAGCCTCGACCTTGGTCGCCATGTCGGCGATCATGAACTGGATCGCCTGGTGCATCGCGATCGGCACGCCGAACTGGACCCTTTCCTTGGAGTACTCGGTGGCGTACTCGAGCGCCGCGCGACCGATGCCGACGGCCATCGCCGAGACGCCCGGGCGGGTGCGGTCGAGGGTCATCATCGCCAGCTTGAAGCCCTTGTTTTCCTCGCCGAGCAGGTTCTCGGCGGGAATCTCGACTTCGTCGAAGGAGATGGTCGCGGTGTTTGACGCCCGCTGGCCCATCTTGTCCTCCTTCTTGTCGACCGAGACCCCGGGGAGGTCGGCGTCGACGACGAAGGCGCTGATCCCGCGGTGCCCACCCTCGGGATCGGTCTTGGCGTAAACCGTGAAGTAGTCGGCGTAGGTGCCGTTGGTGATGAAGCACTTGGAGCCGCTGATGACGTACTTGTCGCCCTTCTTCACGGCCTTGGTCTTCATGCCCGAGACGTCGGAGCCGGCGTCCGGCTCGGTCAGGCAGAAGGAGGCCAGCTTCTTGTCTTCGGTCAGCATGCCGAGGTACTTCTTCTTGGTCTCCTCGGAGCCGCCGAGCGTGATCGGCGCGGAGGCGAGGCCGTTGGCCATCAGGGTGGTGCCGATGCCGGAGCAGCCCCAGCCCATCTCCTCCTCGATCAGACAGCCGGAGAGGTAGTCGAGGCCGGGTCCGCCGTAGGCCTCGGGGATGTGGGTGTTCATCAACCCGACCTCCCAGGCCTGATCGATGATGTCCTGGGGCCAGGTGCCGTCCTTGTCGTACTCCCAGGCAACCCGGCGCATCTCTTTCTCAGCGAAGTTGTGCGCGAGCTCGCGTAGGTCCTTCTGCTCGTCGGTGAGGGTGAAGTCAACCACTGGTCGAGGCTCCTTCTTTGTCGGTGCGTAAGCCTTTTCACGCGGCCGCGCAGCAGGGCGACGACCACCGATTGACTGGTCAGTCAACCAGGTCAAAGGCTACCGGATAGCAGCGCCAGAGCGAGACCCCTACCCTTGGAGGATGGTCTGGCCCCTGGCATTGACCTACGTGCAGAGCGGCTATGCGCTGGCCGCGATCACGCTCCTGATCCTGCCTATCGCCGCCTTCAGCTTCGTTCGCTCCGGCGCTGCCTGGGATGAGATCGGCAAGGGCCGCTTCGGCGTGATGCACTCGATGCCGGCACCACGCCTGTCCCAGCCGGCGCAGCCGCTCGACAAAGTGGCCCAAGCCGCGGAGACGCGCCAAATGCTGGAGGCAAAGTCCTACCGGCGCTTACAGCGTGGCGAACCGCCGCTCGATGTAGATGCCGAGGTTGCTTTGCTGCTCGACGGCGGGCCGGACACCGGCTCTGGCAAGGCGGATTTGGACGAGAAGCTTCGGGCCGAAGTGCGCGAGTTGGTGATTGCCCGCAACGAACGGCGCATGCGCGGCGGCAAGGAGCCGCTCGATGTCGAGGCCGAGGTGGAGCGGCAGGTCGCCGATTTCATAGGATTGGGCACCTGATGGCTGGCGCCGCCGAGGAGAACCTTTACGAGGTCGAGGATCTGCTGATGCAGCCCGGGACCTACTTCAACCCGCAGACCGAGGTGCTGGTCGTCGTCGACGACTCGACCTCGCTCGACCAGGAGGTCTTCAACATGGAGGCCTACGAGGGGGCTGACTGGGTGCGCATCTCCGATGAGGTGCCGGTCGACGAAGACAGCCGCGACCGGGTGCTGGAGAAATTCCAGACCAGCTACCACCCCGGCTCGACCGGCTCGGTCTCCGAGACGGCTCTGGAGCAGGGCGACGAGGAGCTCGACGAGGACGAGGCCGGCCAGGACCCCGGCCGCGAGGACGCCGAGTAGTGCTCGAAGCCGGGGCGGCGGCGCCCGACTTCACCCTGCCCGATCAAGACGGCGAAGAGGTCAGCCTCTCCAGCTTCCTGGGCGAGACGATCGTTCTCTACTTCTATCCCCGCGCCGACACGGAAATCAACAGCGTCGGCCTGCCGTAACGCCCCACCTAAGCCGTCAGCCGGCAGTCCGCTCGGTTGAAAGCACGAGGTAGGGTGCGGGCGGTGAACTGTCGTGTGCTCCTTCCGGTACTTGCAGCGTTCCTCGTTTTGCTGGGGACGGCCTTGCCCGCTGCCGCAGCAATGGCGGCGACCCGGTACGCGGCCCCGGGCGGGACCGGCAAGGATCCGTGCGCCAACCCGTCGCGTCCCTGCTCCGTGTACACCGCAGGGGACGCCGGCGCCCCGGGGACGACGATCGCGGCCGGCGACGTGATCGAACTCGCCCCCGGCACCTACTACGCGAGGGAAGAAGGCGAGTTCGGATACATCCCGCCCGTGCTCCTTCCCAAGGGGGTGACTCTGCGCGGCGAACTGGGGAAGCCGCGGCCGGTCGTCGTCATGCCGGCGGACTCGTTTGCCGACAGCGCCTTTTACGTTCCGGCAAGAGCCGAAGTCGCCGATGTGGAAATCCGCAACCTGATGGACACGTCCCGGGCTATCAGCATTTCGGGAGGCACGATCGACGGGGTGATCGCGCGCTCAACGATCACCACTGAACCCACCTGCGCCTTCGACGGGGGCACTGTCCGCAACAGCGCCTGCATCGCTTCCGGCGGAGGCCCGGCTATCGTTGGCGGTGGCACCAGAAAGGGAACGTTGAGCGGCGTGATCCGCAATAGCACCCTGATCGCAACCGGCCCAGGCTCGGTCGGGATGGCGTTCGGCTTCAGTGCCTTCAGGCGAGACTTGAAAGTGAACATCGACGTGGCCGGGACCTTGATCGCGGGCGAAGCGAAGGACGTGGTTGCGACAGGCTCGTCGCTCGACAAAGGCACCAGCGCCAGGGTGGACATCGAACTTCGGAGCTCGCGCTACGCAACGGTCGGGACGGCGGGCAAAGCCTCGGCCACCGCGCCGGGCACCAACGGCAATATCAGGGCGATTCCATTGCTCGCCCGTGACAACCTGCACCAGCTGCCTGACTCGCCCACCGTCGACAGGGGCGCCGTCGACCGCGCCAGCGGCAACCTCGACGTCGACGAGCAGCCGCGGACGATGGGTGTCGCGGCCGACATCGGCGCCGACGAGTTCGACCTCTTTGCCGCTCCTTGGGCCAACCTCGCGCCGGTCACGAAACTGCTGCACCCTGAAGTCACCGGTTTCCGCTGGACCAATTTCTCCTTCGGCTCTAGCGACATCGGCTCCCACTTCGAATGCAAGCTGGATCGCCGGCCCTACCGAGCATGCGCGTCCCCGTATTGGACAAAGGCGGGGCTTGGGGAGCATGTCTTCCGCGTCCGGGCGATCGACCCACAGGGGCTGGCCGACCCAACCCCCGCCACCTTCCGTTGGAGCATCCCGGCCCGGCTGGCATTTCAGAAGGGGCCTCGGTGACGTTGAAGTTGAGCTAGCCTCCGCGCCGATGCTTCAGGCAGGCGACAAAGCTCCCGACTTCGAGTTGCCCGACCAAAACGGCGATCCGGTCAAGCTCTCTGACCTCAAAGGTCAGACCCTCGTACTGTATTTTTATCCCCGCGCCGACACGCCGGGCTGCACGACCCAGGCCTGCGGCGTCCGCGACCGCAGCGCCGAGTACAAAGCGGCCAGCGCGCGCGTGATCGGCGTCTCCCCCGACCCGGTCGAGGCGGTGACCAAGTTCGCTGGCAAATTCGACCTCGACTTCACCCTGCTCGCCGACGCCGACCACGCCGTGGCCGAGAAATACGGCGCCTGGGTCGAGAAGTCGATGTACGGCAAGAAGTACATGGGCGTGCAGCGCGCGACCTTCGTCATCGGCCCCGACGGCAAGATCGCCAAGGTCTTCCCCAAAATCGCGCCAAAAAAGCACGACGACCTCGTGCTGAAAGCGCTCGACGAGCTGGCTGCAGCAAAAGCGCCCAGGTAGCGCTGCGACCGAGGACCTATCTCGACCACAAGCTAGTGGCCGAGATAGGTAGCGCCATCCGCGACTCAGTTCGTGGCCGCGACGGCGCACCGGTAGACGTGCGACCCGCTGGATTCAACGAAAGAAAGGCTGGCGCTCGTCGAATTTGCCGAAACAATCACTCCCTTGAATGCACCGCTATCGGTGTACTCCGGTTCCGCCCACTCGGCCGTGGATATGCCATACGTTCGTCCGTATGCAAGCAACTCGCCCTGCGATGGAACGCGGCGATTGTCGTCACCGCAATCAATCAACGCCGAAAACAAGCTCGTCGCTGCCCTCGTCGAGTCCTCGAGACAGGCACCAGCGGCGATTTTCGTGCCAGCCGGACAGTGGACTTTCGAGGCCGCGATCGCGGCGGCGGTGATCTGGGCCGCTGACTGACCGCCCAGCGACGATGCGTTTTTGGCAGTTTCGGCGCTTCCCGCACTAGGAACGGTTCCAATGGTGGCGGCATTGATGTCCGCCCCGGTCAGAGAGCCATCCTTCACCTTGTCGCTCGTAACCGCGTTTTTCTTCAGCTGTTTGTTGCCGACGCTGTTTTTCGGCAGGTGGATCGCCCCTGCCGCATAGGCACCCCCGCCCAACACCACAAACAGGCAGATCGTCGAGATCACGTTGGCGTAAGTGAGTCTTTTCCGCATTCTTCCCTCTCCATATGGCTTTACAGATCGCAATTCGCCAATGCATCATCACATCGCGACAGGCGAAACCGACTCAACTCTCTCGTCGCTCGAGGCCGGGAGTCCGCTCAGGCGCCGAGGACAACGATGGCGATGAAAGTCGCGTAGAGGGCGAACCAGCCGAGCACCGCCGGCAGCCCGAAGCGGCCGCGGCGATGCAGGACCTCGTAGGCGAGCAGCCCACCGGCGAGGCCGAGGACCATCGAGATCGCGGCGTTGCCGCTCAGCGCCCAGTCGGTGAAGAGCAGGCCGATCCCGACCGGGATCGTCGACTGGAAGACCATCGCGCCGGTGATGTTGCCGAGCGCCAGCGCGTCCTTGCCGTCGCGGACCCAGAAGAAGCTGTTCACCTTCTCCGGCAGCTCGGTCGCCAATGGGGCCAGAATCAGGGCCAGGATGACCGGCTCGACACCGAGGCTCTTGGCGATGCTGAGCAGCTCCTCGACGAAGAGATGGGCGCCGCCGACCATCGCCCCAAGCCCGACCAGGAGCTGCAGCACGCAGAGCGCCAAGCCAGGATCTTCTCGTCGCTCCGGACGGCGCTCGAAGAGGAGCGGACCCAGCGTCTCCTCATCCTGCGCCGGCCCGGCATCGCGCAGGGTACGGCGAATGTAGAGCGGGTAGGCGAGTAGGAGGACGATCCCAACCGGGATTCGCAGCTCCGCCGGCGCGCCCCAGGCCAGGGCGAGAGACAGGGCGAAGAAGACGAGGAAGAAGAGCAGATCTCGCTCCAAGGTCGGCCGGTGCGCCTTCAGCTCCAGCCCCTGCGTGCGCCGCTCGCGATAGAGGTAGGCGAAGAGGCCGACCAACCCCATCGCCAGGGTGGCAAGCAGGAAGGGCGCGCCGACGATCGAGCCGATCGCTACCTGGTCGCCGCCCTCCGCGGTCCCGACGATGGCGACGATCGCGATCAGCGTCTCCGGCATCGCCGTGCCTACCGCGGCCAGCAGGCTGCCCACCGCGCCCTCGCCGAGCTTCAGCCGATGGCCGATCCACTCGACTGCGTTGGTGAACAAGAGCGCGCCGGCGAGGATGATCGCGAAGCTGGCGAGCAGGAGCACGGCGTCCATCGACGCAGGCTAACCCGCCGCTCAGGCGTAGTAGAAAGCGATGCCGAAGACGAGGTACACGGCGAGCAGCTGAACTCCCTCGAACCAGGTCGACTCGCCGTCCTGGGTCACGTAGTTGGCGATCAGGATCGCGATCAGGATCGCGCCGAGCTCGAAGCCGTTGAAGACGAGGGCCAACGGATGCGGGCCAATGAAGAAGGAGGCGAGGACGAGGACTGGGGCGACGAAGAGCGCGACCTGGGCGCTGGAGCCGATCGCGATGTTGACCGCGAGATCCATTTTGTTCTTCATCGCGACCAGGACCGCTACCCAGTGCTCGGCCGCGTTGCCGACGATCGCGACGACGATCACGCCGATGAAGAACTCGGAGAGGCCGACGGCGTGTGAGGCCTCCGTGATCGAGCCGACCAGCACCTCCGACATCACGCCGACCAGCACCCCGGCAACAGCGAGGGCGAGGACCGACTTGCGGGTCGACCAGCCCCACGTCCCCTCGTCCCCGTACTCGGGGTTGAAGAGGTCGCGGTGGGTCTTGAGCGAGAAGAAGAGGCCGGCCACGTAGGTGAAGATGAGAACCACGGCGACCGCAAGCGAGAGATGCTCGACGGTGGAGCCGTAGTCGACTATCTCCGCGCCGGGGAGGGGCAGGCCCTTGCCCTCGACCAGCTCGAAGATCGCCGGCATGATCAGCGCCGCGGCGGCGAGCAGCAGCATCGAGGTCTGGACGCTGGCGCTGGTCTTGCTGAAGGTCTGCTTCTCACGCCCGATCCCGCCCGCCAGCATCGCCGCGCCGAGCACCAGCAGGATGTTGCCGATGATCGAGCCGATGATCGAGGCCTTGACCACCTCGTGCAGTCCTTGGCCAAGAGCGAAGAGGGCGATGATCAGCTCCGGCGCGTTGCCGAAGGTGACGTTGAGCAGGCCGCCGATACCGGGTCCCGAGCGGGCCGCCAGCTCCTCGGTGGCGCGGCCCATCAGCGCTGCCGTGGGAATGATGCCGAGCGCCGAGGTAGCGAAGATGATGCCGGCCGCGGCGCCAGCAAGATCCAGCACCACCGCCAGCGGAATCAGCGGTGTGAGCAGGTACGGCCAGCCATACGGAGTACGAAGGAAAGCGACTACTGGAGCTTCCCCACGCAATTCTGGATCGCGGTCGCCGTGTGTGCTCCCTGCAGGCATTCGAGGTAGGCCTGCTGACCACCGCCGGACCCGCCGCCTTCCGAAGACGAGCCGCCGCCGGCATTGTTGAGGCCTTCCAGCAGGCCACCGAGGCCGCCACCCTCGCCGTTGAGTGTGCCGAGCAGTTCGATTGGGTTGATCCCGAGCTTGAGGAAGAGGTCGCTGAGCGGCTTCGACGACTGCGGCGCCGAGATCGTCTGCTCTTCGTTGACACCGGAGAGCTTCAGATCGAGATCGAGTTCAACAGTTTTCACGCCTTTGTCGTTGCCTTTCGGCGGTTCGATCGTCGCTTCGACGACGAGCCGCCGCACGATGTGATCGTCACCCACGTAGAGCTCGACGTGAGCGTCTTTGACCGAGTCCTGCACGGTCCCCTTCGCCACGTCCAGTTCGGCCGCGGAGGGAAGCGGGCCGGCCGCGCTCAGCTGTTCATTGCAGGCCGGGTCTTCAATCAGTTCACTGGCGGTGTCGAGCGCGGCTGAGGCGTTTAGGTCGCCGCTGACCTTGGTCGTGCTGGTGCCGTCTACGTCAACGCCTTCACCTTCGCTGAGGTTTTCCATGAAGTCGCCGACCTTCAGCTTGCCGACCGCGTCCCTGCAGGCCGCCGCTTCGCTCGACTGCCCGCCGCCCTGTTTCTTGAGCATCGATTTAACGAAACCGAAGGTAGTCGGATCAACTTCGTACTCGGTGCCTTCGTAGCCGATATACGCCTTGTTGCCGCCGAGCAGCGTGAAGCCGCCATCGAAGTCGATGTCTTCGCCACCGATCGAGCCCTTCGCTTTCGCCGTCAAGCCGAGTTCGGGCAGTTCCGCTTCGCTTTCACTCTGGAACGGGCCGTTGAGGCTGACGTCGACGTGGCCGCTTTTTTCACCTTTGACATCGATCCCGAGCGCGAGGTCGATGTCGCCGCTTTCGACTCCCTGCAGGGTGGCTTCGTCGACGATCGTCTGCGGGCTGTCGCTGCCGCCCCCACCGCAGGCGGCGAACGTGGCTGCCAACGCGATCAGCGTGACGAAGAGGGAGAGGATGCGAGCTCGGCTCAAAGCGGTGGGCCTCCTGAAAGAGTCGGGATGGGGCGTTGCAGTAAAGCTAGCGATAGCCACGGCTCTCCGCACGTACCGAAAGCGCTTGGCCGCTAAGCGTCCGGAGGCGGCTCTTGGCCCCAGGCCCGCATCCCGGCTTCGATCGCCTCGTTGACCGCGCGCAGGACGGCGACTCGGGCGTAGCGCTTCGACTCGGCGGCGATCAGGTGCCACGGCGCCCGTGGCTGGTCGGTGCGGCCGATCATGTCTTCAACGGCCTCCTCGTACTCGGGCCGCTTGGCCCGGTTGGACCAGTCGTCCTCGGTCAGCTTCCAGGCCTTCAGCGGGTCAGCGGCGCGCTGTTCGAAGCGCTTCAGCTGCTCGGCCTCAGAGATATGGAGCCAGAACTTGACGATGATCGTTCCCTCCTCGACGAGGCTGCGCTCGAAGTCGTTGATCTCGTCGTAGGCGCGCAGCCACTGCTCCCTGCTCGCCAGCCCGTCGACCCGCTCAACCAGCACCCGGCCGTACCAGGTGCGATCGAAGACGGCCATCCCACCCCAACCGGGCAGCGCCGGCCAAAAACGCCAGAGGAAATGATGGCGCGCCTCGTCGTGGCTTGGCGCGGCGAACTGGACGACGCGAACGTGACGTGGGTCGAGCGGAGCGACCAAGCGTTTGATCGCGCCTCCCTTGCCCGAAGCATCCCAACCCTCGAAGAGGACGAGGACCGGCGGCCCCAACTCCCCCGTCCCGAGCAGTCCGCCCAGGGTCAGGCGCAGCTGGGTCAGCCGCCGCCAGGCAATGTTCAGCTCGCGCTCTTCCTCCTTGCGGCCGAGGGCGAGCGAGAGGTCAACTTCGTCCAGCCGTCCCATCGCCCGATCCTACGCGCCAACCCTCAAGGGACGATTTCGACCGGCTGCACGCTTTCTTTGGGAGCGTCGAGCGAGCGCGGGCTTTCCTCGGTCAGGTTGAGCACCAAGGGGAAGAGCAGGGCGCCGAGGAAGATCAGGATCACGCCGGCCGCGACAAGCCAGCGGGCCGTGCTGAGGTGGCCGAGAATTCCGACCGCGAAGCCGATCAGCACCAGCGCGATGTAGGGCCCGGCGCTGTGCGGCAGCAGCGAGGCGAGTGGGAGGACGAGGTCGAGCACTGCGCCGGATTATCATCGCCCCATGGCCGACGGCTCTGTAGCGGAGGTTAAGGACGCGCTGGCCAAGGCCGGGTACCTGGCCGACGAGTCCGCGGCCCTCGTCTCCTTCCTCGCCCAGCGGCTCGGCAAGCCGGTCTTGGTCGAGGGACCCGCGGGCGTGGGCAAGACCGAGCTGGCCAAGGCGCTTTCCCGCGCCACGGGCCGCGAGCTGATCCGCCTGCAGTGCTACGAGGGACTCGACGAGGCCAAGGCGCTCTACGAGTGGAACTACCGCAAGCAGCTGCTGCGGATCCAGGCCGGCGGCGAGGACGGCTGGGAGGACGTCCACGGCGACATCTTCGACAAGGAGTTCCTGCTCGAGCGGCCGCTAATGCAGGCGATCGCCAGCCCCGAGCCGGTGGTGCTGCTGATCGACGAGATCGACAAGACAGATCAGGAGTTCGAGGCGATGCTGCTCGAGCTGCTCTCCGACTTCCAGATCACGATCCCCGAGCTGGGCCAGGTCTCGGCGACGACGATGCCGATCGTCGTCCTCACCTCGAACAACTCGCGCGAGCTGACCGAGGCGCTGAAGCGGCGCTGCCTCTACCTCTGGCTCGATTACCCCGATCTCGAGCGGGAGATGGAGATCGTCCGCCTGCACACGCCGGAGCTGCCCGAGGCACTGGCACGGCAGATGGTCGAGGTGGTGCGGATGGTCCGCGCCCTCGACCTCAAGAAGCCGCCGTCGATCGCCGAGTCGATCGACTGGGCGCGGACGCTGCTGCTGATGGGGTCCGAGGACATCGACCGCGAGACCTTCGAGCAATCGATGTCGATCATCGTCAAGCACCGGACCGACATCGACCTCGTGGCGGAGCGGGTTGGGGTGAAGCTTGCCGACCCCGTACGGCCCCAAAGCTGACGCCGGGCCGCCGGGAATGGCGGCGAAGCTGCTCGGCTTCTGCGAGGAGCTGCGCAGCGAGGGCGTCGCGGTCGGCACCTCGGAGATCCTCGACGCCTTCGCCGCCTTGGAACAAGTGCCCTGGACCTCGCGCGACGACTTCCGCGAGGCACTGGCGACGACGATCGCCAAGTCACAGGAGGACCGGCGGCTCTTCGAGCTGCTCTTCGAGCGCTGGTTCTTCCGCGCCGCCGAGGCGGAGGCGATCGAGCGCGGCATCGACGAGACGGCGCAGCGCCACGAGGGCGGGGACCGGCTCGATATAGACGAGCTGCGCGAGCAAGTGCGCCAAGCGATCGTCGAGGGCAACGAGGACGAGATGCGCGACCTGGCGCGGCTGGCGATCGCCGCCTTTGGCCGCCAGGGCGAGGGCTCGGGCGTGGTCGGCGTCGACGTACAACGGATCCGCCGCACACTGGGCCTCTCCGCCGGCACCCAGGCCCCGGCCGAGGATGGCGCCGCCGAGCAGGTGCCGATCGACCGCGACCAGCTCAACCGCTTCGAGCGCCATCTGCGCCGCGAGCTCGAGCGCGACCTGATCGAGCGCACCTCGACCCTGCCGCCCTCCCGCCCCCTGGCCGAGCTCGACCGCGCCCTGCCGACCAACCCGACCCAGGACCTCGCTGCCGTGCACCGCGCCGTCTCGCAGATGAAGCGGCGCCTGGCGACCCTGGGACACGAGCAGCGCGGGCGCCGCCAGGGCCAGAGCATCGACGTGCGGCGGACGATGCGCGCCTCGCTGGAGACCGGCGGCGTGCCGATGCACCTGCGCTACCGGCCGAAGCGCCCGCGCCGGCCCGAGATCTACGTCCTCTGCGACGTCTCGACCTCGGTCACCTCGGCCAGCGTCTTCTTCCTCTCGGTCCTGCACGCCCTGCACGACTCGTTCCGCAAGCTGCGCAGCTTCGTCTTCATCGAGCGCATTTCCGAGGTCACCGACGTCTTCGAGCACGAGCGCGACTTCCGCGTCATCGCCCAGAAAATCTCCAGCGAGGGCGGCGTCGCCGACGTCTCCGGCTACACCGACTACGGTCGGGTCTGGCTCGAGTTCCTCGGCAAGATCTCCGACGAACTGGACCCGCGCTCAACCGTGATCGTGCTCGGCGACGCCCGCACCAACGGCCGTGAGCCCCATGCCGACGTCTTCGCCCAAATATCGGAGCGGGCCGGCCGCCTCTTCTGGCTCAACCCCGAGCCGAAGCTCTACTGGAACTACGGCGACTCGGTGATGGCCGCCTACGAGCGCTACTGCGACGGCGCCTTCGAGTGCTGGACCACCCGCCACCTCGAAAACTTCGTCAACGTCGTCGCCGGCGGCGTGCCGGCGGCTGACTGAGCGCCGCGCCCGCTGCGCTCAGCGCCCGTCGCGGACCGTCTCGGGCTCGCGCAGGGTTCCGTTCGCCGGATCGAAGATCAATCCCCTGATCGCATCGCGGGCCGGCAGGTATTCGCAGGAGCGCAGTAGGGAGAGGCCCTCGGCGAGGGTCCGCTCGAGGTCCTCGAACGCCCCCGTGCGCCAAGGTGGCGGTTCGCCACCGGCCGCCAAGGCCCCCGCCATCTCCTCCTCGGACTTGCCCTGCATGCCGCAACCCTCGTGCATGACGACGACCACCTCCTCGGTGCCGAGTAGGCGCTGCGAGATGCTCAGCGAGCGGATTGCGTCCTCGGTGACGAGGCCGCCGGCGTTGCGGATCACATGGGCATCGCCCTGCTCTATCCCCAGCATCCGAGCGAGATCGAGCCGCGCATCCATGCAGGTGAGGACGGCGACCTTGCGGCGGGGACGGGGGTCGAGGCCGGGCACCGCCAGATCGGCGGTCCGCTCCTCTGCCAGCTCCAGCATCTCGTCGGCGTTGGACATCGCCGCCAATGCTATGGATTTTCGCCTCGCCCCCGGCAAAGGTCGCTGCAGCGGGAGGATTGTCGGCCTGCGGCTAGTAGCCATCCGCACAACCAGCAAAAGGGGAGAGAATGCCACCGTCTTATCCAGTTACTTTTTCGGTCGATTACCCGGAGCGCCAGCTCAACCGGCTGTCGTCGTTCTTCCGGATCTTCGCCGTGATCCCGATCGCGATCGTCGCCGCGCTGCTGCCGGGCGCCGAGCTCAGCGGCAACGCCCAGATGGGCGGGTCTGGCTTCAGCGGGGCCGTCGCCGGAGCCAGCCTCGTTGTCCTGCCCCTCGTGCTGATGCTGCTCTTCAGAAAGAAGTACCCCCGCTGGTGGTACGACTGGAACCTCGAAATGATGCGCTTCGGCAACCGGCTCGGCGTCTACGTGCTGCTGATGGACGACGAATACCCCTCGACCGACGAGCAGCAGGCGGTCCACCTCGACTTCGCCTACCCCGACGCCGAGCGCCTCGAGCGCGGCCTGCCACTGGTCAAGTGGCTGCTGGCGATACCCCACTACATCGTTCTCTTCTTCCTCTACATCGGTGTCTTCTTCGCCGCGATCATCGCCTGGTTCGCGATCCTCTTCACCGGCCGCTACCCGCGCGGGATCTTCAAATTCGTTGAGGGAACGATCCGCTGGCACAACCGCGTCGTCGGCTACGCCTTCGTGCTGGTCACCGACAACTACCCGCCCTTCCGCCTCTCGGCCTGACCCGAACGCGCCTTCCGGCGCCTGCGCGACGCCCGAACTAGCGGGCGGCCCAGGCGTCGGGCGAGGCCGCCAAGGCCTGCACCTCGCTGGGCAGCTGGCCGCTGACGAGATCGGCCAGGGTGACGTGCTCGAGCACGGTGCGCAGGCTGGCGCGCACGGCGATCCAGACTTCCTGCAGGTGCTCGGCGTTGCCGCGGTACTCGATCGACTCCGGCGGCGCCGACTGGACGTTGGCGATCGGGCCCTCGACGGCGCGGACCAGGTCGGCGATCGTCACCTCGTCCGCCGGGCGAGCGAGCCAGTAGCCACCCTTGGCGCCGCGGCGGGCGCGGACGATTCCGGCGTGCTTGAGCTCCAGCAGGATGTGCTCGAGGAACTGCAGGGGAATGTCCTGCGACTCGGCGAGCTTCTCGCCCTTGATCGGACCCTCGTCGGCCGCGGCGAGCTCCGCTGCGGCGCGAACGGCGTAGTCGGCCTTCGCTGAGACGCGCATAGATCAGCTAGTTAATCAACTAGCTCGTCGATTCAAGGGCGAGGGCCGCCGCTTCACGCTGACGACGCCGGTGCAGCCAGCGGGGAGCCGCCAATATCGCGCCCAGGCCCAGGGCTGCAACAACTGCTGCAATCGGCCAGACGTTCGGGTCGCCCTTCTGGATCGTGACGATGCCGGAGCCGACGAGGACGACCCCGAGCCCGGTGCGGATGACGCCCTGCGGGGCGCGGTCGGAAAGGGCGGCGCCGATCACCACACCCGGAACCGAGCCGATCAGGATGTTGCCGGCGAGGGCGAAATCGACGTTGCCGCCGACGATGTGGGCAATGCCGGCGGCCCAGAGCAGGATCGCGGCGTGAAAGACGTCGGTGCCGACCACCTTCTTCGGCGCCAGTCGGTAGACGGCGATCAGCAGGATCGCGATCACCGTGCCCGAGCCGGCCGAAGTGATCCCGATCACGAAGCCGGTGGTGGCGCCGATCACGACCGCGGCGATCTTGTGGCGGCGCTCGACCTCGAAGCGGTCACGCTCGTCGACCAGATTGCGCAGGATCAGCGCCCGGGTCAAGGTGATCACCCCAACCATCAGCAGGGTGCCGCCGAGCACCGCGTAGACGAGCGAGTCGAGCCGGTCTTCGCCGACGTGCTTCTCCAGCACCGAGACGAGCGCGACGCCGATCACCGCCGCGGGGACGCTGCCGAAGGAGAGCCACTTGACCAGCTCCATGTTCACCGTCTTCATCCGGAGGTGGCGCCAGCCGCCGACGGTCTTGGTCACCGCCGAGTAAAAGATGTCGGTGCCGATCGCTGTCGTCGGCTGGATGCCGAAGATCAGGATCAGCAGCGGGGTCATCAGGGATCCACCGCCCATGCCGGTCATGCCGACGAGTACGCCGATTCCTAGTCCGAAGACGATGATTGCCGGGTCCATATGAGTTCCGCGCTTGGGTGGTTATCGACTTTCCTGACCTTGTTGGTCAGGAGCGCGGAGTGCGCCAGGATACCAATATGCCTACTGTCGAAGCCAGCGATTTCGCCGCCGGCGCCGCATCGCCTGCCAATCGGGGCGCGGCGAGCGCCGCCGTCTCGATCCGCGGCCTCGGGCACAGCTACGGCGAGTTGCTAACGATCGACCGGCTCGATCTCGAGCTCGCGCCGCACGGGGTTCTCGGCTTGGTCGGTCCGTCGGGATGTGGAAAGTCCACCCTGCTCGAGCTGATCGCCGGACTACAGGATCCGACCGGCGGCGTCGTCGAAGTGGGCGGGGCCGTCGATGCCGACGGCCGCCTCGCCCATTGCGCCTTCATGCCCCAGCGTGACCTGCTGCTTCCCTGGTTTCCCGCAATCGACAACGCGGCGCTGGCACTGCGCAACCGCGGCGTCCGGCGCGGCGAGGCACGGCGCCAGGCGAGCGAGCTCTTCGAGCGCTTCGGCCTGGCCGGATTCGAGCAGGCCAAGCCTGTCGAGCTGTCGGGCGGCATGCGCCAACGCGTCGCCTTCCTGCGCACCCTGATCGCCGGAAAGCCGGTGCTCGCCCTCGACGAGCCCTTCGCCTCGCTCGACGCGATCACGCGGGCGGAGATGCAGCAATGGCTGGCGGGGGCCCTCGATGCCGACCCGCGCACGGTCGTCCTCGTCACCCACGACATCGAGGAGGCGCTCTACCTCTGCGACAGCGTGACCGTGCTGTCGGCCCGGCCGACACGGGCGATCGAGCGGCTCAGCGCGCCTGCGCCGCGCGCCGAGAATCGCGACGAGGCCGTCACCGATCCCGCCTTCGTCGCCGTTCGCGAGCACGCGATGCAAGCGCTGCGGGAGGGCGCCGGGTGAGACGCTGGCTCCTCCCCACCCTGCTCTTGGTCGTCCTGATCGGCGCCTGGCAGCTAGCCGCCTCCACCGGCGCGTTGGCCGATCTGCTCAACCTCGAAAGCTACGTCATCGCTTCGCCGGCCGAAATCGCCGAATCGCTCTGGCAGAGCCGCTCGCTTCTGGCCGAAAACGCCTGGGTGACCCTGAAGGAGGTGCTGATCGGCTTCGGCTGCGCACTGGTTGCGGGAATCGGCTTCGCAATAGCGATGCATCTCTCTGAGACGGTCCGCCTCACGTTTCAACCGCTCATCATCGCGTCCCAGACGATCCCGATCGTCGTGCTCGCACCGATCTTGGTCATCGGATTCGGCTTTGGGATCGGTCCCATACTGGTGATCATCGGCTTGGTCTGCTTCTTCCCGATTACGGTCAACACCCTCGATGGCCTCAGCTCGGTCGATCCCGAGGCGACCAAGATGATGCGCACGCTTGACGCATCGCGAGGACAGATCCTGCGGCGGGTTGAGATTCCCTCTGCCTTGCCCTACTTCTTCAGCGGCGCCAAGATCGCCGTAGCGATCGCCGTAATCGGCGCTGTTCTTGGCGAGCTGGCAGCGCCGAACAGCGGTCTCGGGGCACTGATCTTCCGCGACATGAACCAGCTCGAAACGGCCCGTGCCTTCGCCGCCGTCGCCATCCTTTCCGCAATGGCAATCTCGCTTTACGCGATTCTCGCCCTCGCAGAGCGCCGCGTCGTCACTTGGCGATAGAAACCAGGGGATGAAGCGCTCCCTTACCCCGGCGATCGCGCTCGCCGTGGCCCTGCTCGCGCTGGCGCTGGGCCTCAGCGCCTGTGGCGAGAAGAGCGAGGACGTGAGCGGTAAGACGCAGCCGCTCAGCATCACCCTCGACTTCTACCCAAATCCCGACCACGCCGGGATCTACATGGCGCAGAAGCTCGGCTATTTCGAAGAAGCGGGCCTCGACGTCAGCATTCACACCCCCTCGGACCCGGCGGCGCCGATCAAGCTGCTCGCCGCGGGACAGACGGACCTGGCGATCTCCTATGAGCCGGAGGTCCTGCTGGCCAAAGAACAGGGGCTCGACGTGCTCGCCGTCGGCGCCCTCGTCAACCGGCCGCTGACCTCGCTGATCTGGCTGAAGAACTCTGGGATCAAGGGCGTCGGCGACCTCCGCGGCAAGACGGTTGCCACCGCCGGCATCCCCTACCAGGACGCCTACCTAAAGACGATCCTCGACCGCGCCAAGGTCTCCCCCTCCGAGGTCAAGGCGGTCAACGTCGGCTTCGGCCTGCTGCCGGCGATTCTCGGCGGCAAGGCGCAGGCGATGCTGGGCGGCTTCAGCAACGTCGAGGGGGTCGACCTGCGCCTGCGCGGCTCCGATCCGGTCATCACCCCGGTCGACAGGCTCGGCGTGCCCAGCTACGACGAGCTGGTCCTGGCGGCCCAGCGCAAGCGGCTCGAAGAAGACCCGCAGGAGATCCGCCTCTTCCTCGCGGCGCTGGCCCGCGGCACCGCAGCGGCGGCGAAGAATCCCGAAGCCACCACCAAGGCCCTGCTGGAAGCGAACCCCGACCTCGACCCGAAACTGACCAAAGCGGAGGTGGAAGCAACCCTGCCCCTGCTCAACCCGCCTCTGAACGGTCACCCCTACGGCTACATGGATCCCGCCGGCTGGACCAAGTTCATCGGCTGGATGCGCGACAACGGCCTGATCTCCTCGCTGCCGCCGGCAGGCAGCGTGCTCAGCAACGACTACCTGCCGGGCGAAATCCCCGAATAGAGGGGCGCGCCTTCGCTCAGCAGGGCGGAGATCTTGTCGGCGGGCAGAGCCCGCGAGAAGAGGTGCCCCTGCGCGTAGTCGCAGCCGAGGCGGCTCAGCTCCGATAGCTGCGGCTCGTTCTCGACCCCCTCGGCGATCACGTCGAGCGAAAGGGCGCGAGCCATGCCGATGATCGCCTCGACGATCGCGGTCCGCTCCTGTTCGACCCCGAGCGCGTCGACGAACGAGCGGTCGATCTTCAGCCCGTCGAAGGGAAAGCGGTTGAGGTAGGCAAGCGAGGAGTAGCCAGTGCCGAAATCGTCGAGGACGAGGCCGACCCCCAGATCGCTCAACGCCTCCAGGGTGCCGGTTGCCGTCGCCGACTCCTCGACCAGGACGCTCTCGGTGATCTCCAGGCGCAGGTGGACCGGGTCGAGGCCGGTGCTCGCGAGGATCTCGCTGATCGAGCCGACGAGGTCGCGGTGGGTGACCTGCCGCGCCGAGAGGTTGACCGAGACGTCGAAGGGGCGCTGGTCGGGGCGCAGCTGATGCCATTCCAGCACCTGGCGACAAGCTTTCTCCTGGACCCAGCGTCCGATCGGCTCAATCAATCCGCTGTCCTCGGCGACCGGGACGAAGTCGCCGGGATCGAGCAGGCCGCGCTCGGGATGACGCCAGCGAACCAGCGCCTCGAGGCCGGTAATCTCGCCGCTGCGCAGGGCGATCAGCGGCTGGTAGTGGAGCTCGAGCTCATTGCGCTCCAGCGCCTGTCGAAGCTCTCGCTCGACCTCGAGCCGGCGCAGCGCCGTGGCTCGCATCTCCGCGTCAAAGAGCTCGCAGCGTGCCCGGCCGCGTTCCTTGGCCCTGTACATCGCCGCGTCGGCGTCGCGGATCAGCAGGTCGGCGTCGATCGGCTCCCTGGTCGAGGGCCGCGCCACCGCGATGCCGACGCTGGCGCTAACGAAGTGCTCGACCCCGCTCATCGCGTAGGGCTCGGCGAAGGCAGCGGCGATGCGGTCGGCGATCGCCACCGCCTCGTCCTCGTCGGCGAGGCGATCGACGAGGATGCCGAACTCGTCGCCGCCGAAGCGGGCGACGATGTCACCGGGCCGCAGGTGGGCGCGCAATCGAGGAGCCACCGCACGCAGCAGCTCATCGCCGGCGTGGTGCCCCATGCTGTCGTTGATCAGCTTGAAGTTGTCGAGGTCGAGAAAGAGGATGCCCACGGGCGAGCCCGAGACGGTGCTGCGCTTGAGCGAGTCGTCGAGCGAGTCGATGAAGCTGAGCCGGTTGGGAAGCCCGGTGAGCGGGTCGTGCAGAACGCGGTGGCGCAGCGCCTGGTCGGTGGCGTGACGCTCGATCGCGTCGGCGAGCACGTTGGCCAGGGCCTGGACAAAGTGCACGTCTTGGGGGGTGAAGCGGTTGGGCTCGGTCGAGTGGATGTCGAGCACGCCAAAGGGCTGTTGCTTACCGTCGATCAGCACCGCGAGGCTGCTGCGGACCCCCATCACCCGCAGGGCCGGCGGCATCGAGAAGCGCTGCTCGGCCGCCCAATCGTCGACGATCACGTGCAGGCGCGAATCGAGCGCGGCGCCGGCGTGGGAATCGCGCGCCGCCGAAGCGCGCTCGGAGCCGACGACGCGGTCCTCGAGGCCGGCCCGCAACCCGAGGCGACGGCCGTCGCGGCCGATCTCCCAGATGCAGGCCGCCTCGACCCCCTCGATCTCGTTCATCAACGAAACCGCCTCCCCCATCAGCAGGTCGGGATCGCCGTCCTTCAGGGCCCAGCCACCGAGGCGGGCGACCGTCGCCTGCTGGGCCGCCGCACGCTGCAGCTCCTGCTCCGCGTTCTTGCGCTCGGTGATGTCGTAGAGCACCCCGTGCCAGACAGGGGTCCCGGCTTCATCGGGCTCGAGCACCGCCTCATCGAGGATCCAGACCGTGCGCCCATCCCGCGTGACCATTCGGTAGTCGACCGGAGGCGGGTTGCGGGTGCCGATCGTCTTGCGCGTCTCCTGGGACAAAGCTCTCTCGCGATCGTCCGGGTGCAGCAGCTTCGCCCACAGCTCCGGATCGGCAAGCCATTCCTCCGGGGTGTAGCCGAGGATCTCCTCGACCTGCGGGCTGACGTAGCGCCAGCGGCCGTTCTCGCCCAGCTCGGAGGCGTAGACGATCGCGGGCAGGCGCTCGACCAAGCGCCGATAGTCCTCGCCCCCGGCAGAGATCTGGTCGAGGAACTCGTTGACTCGTTTCTCGGGCCAGCTGTCGCCCCGTTTCGCCGGCTCCATTGCTGCCCTTATCGACGGATCGTCCGCACGCTTGAGTTAGGCACGGGGGCGTGGGCGCCGAAGGAGGCTCAGATGCCGGTGGTCCAAGCTGCCGCGAGGCCGCGAAAAGGCGCGTAGGGAGCGTAGAACTCCTCGACCTCCTCGACCGTCGCTCGACGGCCGAGACGGGCGAGCCGTCCAACCAGCTTCAGGTACATCAGGTCACCGGCGGGGAGCGAGTCAGCGTCGCCGCGGCCGAAGAGGCCCAGGCACTGCACGGTCCAGGGGCCGATCTCGCGCACGGCGAGCAGACGGCGATCGGCGCTCGGCACGGCGGGGTCGCAGCGGCCCGTGGCAATGTCGGCGGCGATCGCGCGCAGGGCGATCGCTCGCCGCAGGGCCAAGCCCATCGACTCCAATTCAACCGGCGCCCGGCCGGCGATCAAATCCGGCGTCGGCACATCGCGGAGCCCATCGCGGCCATCGCCGAGCCGCCGGCCCCAGCGGCCGACCATGCGGCGCTGGATGCGGGCGGCGCGACCGGTCTCGATCAGCTGCTTGACCACGGCCCAGGCCAGCGCCTCCCAGGGCCAGGGCTGGCGACGGGGGCGCAGGTATGGACGGCGGCGTAGCAGCGGCCCAAGCAGCGGGTCGCGGCGAAAGCGCCGGAAGAACTCGCCGAGGTCGTCGTCGACTCCAAGCGCAAAGCGCATCCGCTCCAGCGCCAGTTCCAGCTCCACCTCGCCGGCCTCGCGGGTGGGAGCCGCGGCAAGCGCCCGCGGCGCGGCGATCGAGCCCGGGTCGAGCGGCTCGGCCCGCAGCGCCACCCGCCCTTTGCCCGGTTCCCAGGCCCTGGTCAGGACGGGACAGCCCTCGACGTGAAGCAACCGCGTGGCGATGCCGCCCTCAACCCGCATCACCCCGTCCTCGCTGCCGTAGCGCGGCAGCCGATAAGGCGAAGGCGGAGTGACCTCTACCTCGAGGCTCACCGTCCGAGCAGGTGGACGTCGACCAGGAAGGATCGGCTGGCGACCACATTCGGCCGCTCCCGGCGCGATAGACGGCGCGAGGACTTCTTGCGTCCGGCAGCGGCACCAACTGCGCGCACTGCCGCCACCGTGGCAGCGCCGGCGATCACACCGCCGGCAGCAGCGATCGCCGCGGACCGGGCCTCGCTGCGCACGGCAAGCGGCCCAGGGCCTTCACGAGGGACGACGCGGACCGCCACTGGCTCTAGCTCCATATTGCTCACCCAGCCGACTGTAGCGATGCCCCCGGCGGGCGCTTGAAGCTAAGCCGCACCTTGCGCAGATCGAGGAACCCTGGAGGCCGATCCCGGTAGGGGTGGAACGTCTTGTACTTTTTGGGCGTCCACCTTGAGGCGCCAGCAACCGCGTCTCCGCCCAAAAAGTTAAGTGGAACCCCTACCGGGATCGGCCTCCAGCGCCCTCTCGTAAAGCCGGTACTTCTTGACCACCTTGCCGCCCATGCCTTCCATGGCGCGGTTCATCGGCCCGTTGGTCTCGAGGATCCAGCCCATCTCGCCGCCTTCGATCTTGCCCGGCGCAGCCGCGGTCTCGAGGTGCTTGAGGTAGAGGCCGGCGGCAACGCCGCTGTGGCGGTAGTCGTGCTTGACCCCGAGGGCGAGAACGCGCAGCTGGTCGACCTTGCCCTTGCCAAGCAGGAAGCGCAGCCAGCCGAAGGGCAGCAGGCGGCCGTTGAGCTTGGCCAGGACCTGGTTAATGTCGGGCAGGGTGAGCGCTGCGCCGACGACCTCGCCATCCTTTTCGGCCATGTAGGCCCAGTCCTCGTCGATCACCTGCTTCAGGTTCTTGGCCTGGAACTCGACCTCGGCGTCGGTGATCGGGACAAAGCCCCAGTTGTCGCCCCAGGCCTCGTTGTAGACGTCCATGAAACGGCGCACCTCGCCGGCCATCTCGCGCTTGCGCATATTGCGGATGACGATCCCTTCGTCGCGCAGGCCCTTCTCGGCGGCCGCGTGGATCGAGGGGTCAAAGCTCTCGCCCTCCTTGAGGTCACCGAACTGCAGTTCCCACATCTGTACGTCCATCGCCTTGCCGAAGCCCTCGGCCTCGATCAGCTCGCGGTAGTACGGCGGGTGCCAGGGCTCGAGGATCATCGGCCGGCGGTCGTAGCCCTCGATCAGAATGCCGATCTCGTCATTGGTGGTGAAGTCCATCGGGCCGAGGAGACGGCCGCGACCCTTGCCGCGCGCCCACTCGGTCGCGGCGCCGAGCAGCGCAGTGGCCACCTCGGGATCGTTCTCCGTCTCGAAGAAACCGAACATCGCGTCGCTGCCGCCCTGGAACTCGTCCCAGCGGTGGTCGACCTGGACCGTGATTCGACCGACCGCCTCGCCGTCGCGCTCGGCGAGGAAGAACTCGGCCTCGGCGTGCTCGAAGTAGGGGTTCTTCTCGCGGTTGAGGAACTCCATCCGCTCGAAGATCAGCGGCGCCACCCACTGCGGCTGATCGCGGTGCAACCGGAACGGCACCTTGACGAAGCGCTTCAGCTCGCGGCGGCTGCGGACCGGGCGGATTGTCACGCTTCCCATGGAGCCGGAACCTACACTCTGGACCATGAGCGAGACAGCGAAGGCCCCGATCGACGTCTTCGAGAAGGCGCGCAACCACGACCGCCTCGAGCAGCTGGAAGCGGCCAAGGAGCACGACCTCCTCCCCTACTTCCGCCTGCTCACCTCGCAGGCCGGCCCGGTGGTGGAGATGGAGGGACGGGAGACGATCATGCTCGGCTCCAACAACTACCTGGGCCTGACCGGCGACGAGCGGGTCAAGGAGGCGGCGCGCGAGGCGCTGGAGACCTACGGCACCGGCGTCACCGGCTCGCGGTTGCTGAACGGGACGACGCCGCTGCACGTCGACCTCGAGCGCGAGCTGGCCGAGTGGATGCGGACCGAGGACGCGATCGTCTTCTCCACCGGCTACCAGTCGAACCTGGGCACGATCGGGACGATCCTCGGGCCGGCGGACACGGTGATCGTCGACTCCGGCGACCACGCCTCGATCCTCGACGGCTGCCGCCTCTCCGGCGCCAAGCTGCGGCCCTTCCGCCACAACCGCATGGACAAGCTGGAGAAGATGCTGCAGCGCGCCGCGGCGGACGGCGGCGGCGTTCTCGTCGTCGTCGACGGCGTCTTCTCGATGGAGGGCGACGTCTGCGACCTGCCGCGGATCGTCGAGCTCTGCAAAGGCTACGGCGCCCGCCTGATGGTCGACGAGGCTCACGGCGCCGGCGTCCTCGGCGCCCGCGGCGCCGGGGCCTGCGAGCTGTTCGGGCTCGAGGACGAGGTCGATCTGCGAATGGGCACCTTCTCCAAGAGCCTCGCCTCCTGCGGCGGCTTCGTCGCCGGCCCCGCCGACGTAATCGAGTACCTGCGGATCAGCTCGCGCTCGTTCGTCTTCAGCGCCTCGGCGGTGCCGGCCGCCGTGGGAGCAGCGCTCGCGGCGCTGCGGGTAATTCGCTCAGACGGGCCGCAACTATTCGAGGCGCTATTGGCCAATGCCGAGTACCTGCGCGAAGGGCTGCGCCACCTTGGGTTGAAGGTGATCGAGCCGGGCACGCTCGCCGACGGCACCGTCGCCACCACCCCGGTCGTCCCGGTCGTCGTCGGCGACGACTGGCAGGCGGTGTTGCTTTGGAAGGCGCTCTTCGACGCCGGCGTCTACACCAACGTCGCGATCCATCCCGCCGTCCCACCCGGTGGCGCCCTGCTCCGCACCAGCCTGATGGCGACCCACGAGCGCGAGCATCTCGATGGCGCGCTCGGAACGATCGCCCGCACGATCGAAGACTTCCCCGAACTACCCCGCTCGGGGTAGTTTCGGCCTTGTCCGAAACGGGACAAGGCGTCGCTCGATCCGAAAAACATGCTCTTAGCGACCGCGCCGCCGCGGCTTGCGCGAGTTCGGGTTGACGCTCCCCGCCCCCAGCGCATAGCTTGCCCCAGCGCCGATCGCATCCCGGGGCAGGGAAGCGAATGGTGGAGCACTCACCTCAACCAGGCCAGGGCTTCTTGCCTTGGATCCGGCGCACAAACCAGTCAGTTACCGACCCGAAGGGAGGAGTCCCAGTGGACGCAGCTTCGATCGCCCCTGCTCAGACGACCGCTTCCGCAATAAAGGCCCCACAGCACATGCAGGCGCTTGCCCGCGCCAATCGCGTGCGACTCGCGAGGGCTGAGCTCAAGCGCTCAATCGCCCGGGGGGACCTCGAGGCAGCGGAGGTAATCCGCGATTGCCCTTGGGAGACCGAGAGCATGACCCTTGCCGAGCTGCTGACCAGCCAGCGCCGCTGGGGCCGTACCCGCGCCCGCAAGTTCCTGCTCGGCCTGACGCTGAACGAGAACAAGCGCCTCGGCACCCTCACCTCCCGCCAGCGAGCCCTGCTTGCCACAGAGCTGGGAACAACCAGCGAGGCCCTATTGGTCTGACGCAAGCCGGGCGTCGTCAAGTCAAACGCTTGACGACGCCCGGGCCGTCAGCCGCCTCCCAGGCGGCCGACCTTGAAAGAGAGTCCGCCTGAAGCCTTCTGAAAGGCCCGGCGCAAGGCGAGGAACGCGGCGATGAAGGCGACTGCCCCCACGCCAAGGCAGACCGCGAGGATCAGCCCGGAGAGGTAGAAGAGGCCGCCGGTGACGAGGACGAAGACGGTGCCTGCGAGCAGGGTCGTGTGGGAGCGGTAGCCGGCGAAGTGCTCACGCGCCGATACCTCGAGGCCGCCCAGGCCGGCCAGCACGACGCCAACGCCGAGCTCGGTCGGGTTCTTGCTGACGACGCCGATCACCAGCATCACGATGCCGGCGAGCACGGTCAGCTCGGCCAGCGGGAAATTGCCCCAGGGCGCCGGCGGCCGCTCCTCCGTCGTGCGCTTTGGCCGGCTCTTGGTGCTCAACGGCCGCAAGCCGTCCGGATAACGGACATCCGGACGAGACCTTGACCCGCCACCAACCCATCAGCATCCCCAGTGGGCCGAGACGGGGGCGCGAATGCCAGTGGCCGCAGCCCGGCTCGCCGACGTCGGCGCGTGAGATCCGCAGCCACTTGTGGTCGGCGGGCGAAGCAAGCATGCGGCGCAGGAGCTCGCTGTTACTGGTCTCCAGCTCATCCCGCTCCCTGAGCGCCACCCGCGCTGTGGCGATCCGCTCGGCGAGCGAGTCCCGCACCTGCTCCAGTTCCTCCAGGCCGGCCACCCGCGGCTCGCGGAAATGGCCGGCGACGGCGGTGTCGATGGCGAGGCGCGGGAACGCCTCAACGGCGAGGCGGGAGAGCTGGTGCTCGAGGCGGGCGATCTGGCGCCGCAGCTCGGCGCGCGCGAGGCGCTCGTCGCCTCCCACTCGAAGCGTCGTGACCGTGTCTCGATCGAGCAGATCAGGCATAAGAACGAATCGAGTGTAAATCACGGGCCCGCCACCGAAAGAGAGAAACTGGTTAAGGAAATCAGCGCAGGCGCGGTCAGGCCTCGATCGCCGCGCAAGCGATCCAGAGCGCCTCGTCAATTGCAGCCTGGGGCACGCCCTTGACCTGCACAGCGACGACGGCGATCCGACTCGTCCCCGGCTCCAACTGCCCCTCCTTGGCGGTGCCGCCGAAAAGAAGCTCCAGCGGCGCCCGCTCGTCGGCGATCGTCAGGGTCCCCTGGGCCAACTCGCCGGGCTTCCCCGGCAGGGACTCGCCGGGGGCCGAGTCGCGGATGCAGAGGCGGCCATTGAGCCGGGAAGCATCGAAGGCGCGCAGGGCGACCCCGGTCTCGACGGTCGCGATCGTGAGCGCGTCGGCCGGCATGCCGCGGCTGACGAAGGCACCGTCGTGGAGCCGGTCGAGGGCGAGCTGCTCGACCGGCGTCCGGGTGCGATCGGGGTCGAGGCCAATCTGGCGGAAGAAGACGCGGTAGGCCCAGGGGATCGGCCGCTCGCGCATGTGGATCGCGTGCGATCCGTAGAAGCGGTCGGAGAGATCGCGCAGGCGGTGGCGCACGGCGTCCGAGCCGCGTCCGGGACGGCCGCCGACCTCAACCCAGGCAAGGCCAAGGCCCGGGAACTCGGCAGCGATGTGCGGGGCCACCCAGCCCTGCTCGGGCAGGGGCTCCGGGTCAAGCTCCGGCCCGGCCGCCTCGGTGCCGGCCATCTCAGCCGGCCTCGGCCGCGCGGGTCGCGCGCAGCAGTCGCTCGACGTGAGCTTCAAGTTGTGGAGCCGTGAGCTCGCCGATGCTGGCGCTCTGCAGGGTGCCGCCGGGGTAGGCATAGGCGAAGGTAGGACAGAGGCCAACCCGGTAGAGGGCGCCGACGGCGCCGTCGCGGTCGTAGCCGACCGGCATCTTCCAGCCGCGCCGACGGATCAGTTCGCGAACAGTGTCGCGGTCATCGCGCACGTCCAGCGAAAGGAAGCTCACCCGTCCACGGTATCGCTCGTAAACCTCGTTGACCACATCCTGCTGTTCGGTGCAGGTGTTGCCACCGCGAGAAAACCAAAACGACAAAACGAACGGACGGCCGAAGAAGTCACAGACCCTCAGCGCGCCCGGTGTACGCAGGCGGCAAGCAGGGACGCGCTGGGCGCTTTGCGGGCAGGGTGCCTGGGAGGTTTCACAGTCATCCTGAGCGACGTTGGCATCGCCTTCGAGCTGCCCGGCGGCAGCGGGCACGGCGAACTCCGGCAGTGGCCAGTGCTCGGCCACCTTGTCCAGCCCAAGCGTCCCTTCGTCCTTGTTCTCGAGCGTGTTGATGACGGCGATCACGATGATCGCGGCAAAGATCAAGCCGACGACAAGCGAGTAACGGTCCCTCATGACTCCTCCAACCAGACGAGCGCGGCCGGCAACGCGATCATTACGCCGAGCAGCGCAACGGCAAGGTCAATCACGGTGACGAAGCCGAAGTCGCGCAGCATCGGCACGTTGCTGGCGATGAGTACTGCGAAGCCGGCGATGACGGTCAAAGCCGAGGCGAGGACTGCAGGCCCGGTGCGTGCATAGGCCGAGCGAATCGCCTCAGGAACCCCAAGCCCGCCGCCACGCTCTTCCCGGAATCGCGCCGCCAGGATCACGCTGAACTCCGTAGCGATCGCGATCGTCAGCGCCCCCAGCGCCGCCGACATCGGGTTGAGCGGGATCTGGCTCAGCCAGAGCACCAGCGAAGACCAGCCGGTCGCGAGGAGCACAGGAATGAGCGGCACAAGCGCAGGCTTGAACGAACGGTAGGCAAAGAGCAGCACCAGCGCCACGGCGGCGAGTCCGGCCAGTGTCAGCCAGTAGCGGCTACTCGAGAGATCCGAAGCCGCGGCGGCAGCGATCACCGGCAGACCGGCGAAGCGAACCTTCACGCCCTCCGGCGGCCCGCCCGGTGCCCCCGGCTCCCCCACCTCAGATCGCACCCTGTCGATCAGCGCCTGTTGATCCTCCAGCGACTGCGCACGGATCCCAAAGCTCAGCAAGGCCAGATGACCCGGCAGCCCCGTCTTCGGGTCCAGGGGGGCAAGCTGTTCGAGGCTGTACGGGGGCAGTTCGCGCAAGGTCGCTCGTACGTCTGCCCGTGTCAGTTGCTCTTCCTCCCCCTTGCCACTGATGAGGAAGTCGGAGAGAGCCGGGCCGGGGCAGATTTCCGCCTTGAGGCAACTGGGCCGTGGATCGGTGAATCCGTTCTCCCGCAGCACCCGCTGCTTGAAATCCGCCATCCAGCGAATCGTCGCGGGATCGGAGAGATCCGGCGCTTCAACTGCAACTTGCAACTGTCCAGAGACCCCGGTGGCGTCTTGGACTTGAGTCAGGTCGTGGATCTCGCGCAAACCCTGCGGCGCCAATGACCGAATGTCGGAGACAGTGCCAATTTGCGTACCGACCCCCCACCCAACAACGGCAAGAGCAGCACCAACGGCAAGAACCCGCCTCGGCTGTTTGAGCGCAAGTCCCAAGAGACGCTCGGACGGAACGAGGGGGTGCCCCGGATGCGCGCGGCGTCCTGTTTTTCGCACAGACCACTCAGCGAGCGCCGGAAACCCAGCGGCGAAAAACCCAGCAAGCGGAGGGGCACCCCCTCTTTCCGTCCCCGGTCGCAACCCCAACGCCGCGAATCCAGCCGTAAGCGCCAGTCCAAAGCCAAGGGCGATACCAAGGATCAAGAGCAAACCAAAGCTGCGGACCATCGGGACTGGAGATAGCTGGAGAGCAAGAAACCCGGCAGCGGTGGCCAGACACGCGGTGGCGATCGTCGGGCCAGCTCGACCTGCTGCCGTGCGGGCCGCGTCCATCGCGTCGGCATCGCCCGAGATGGCCTCGTCGAAGCGGGCCTGAAGCTGGATCGCGTAGTCGACGACGAGGCCGATCAGGATCGGCAGCGTCGCGATCGAGGCAATCGTCAGCGAGCCACCGAAGAGCCGGAGCAGGCCGAAGGTCAGGGCGGCCGCAGCGAGAGCAATTGCCAGCGGCAGCAATCGCAGGCGTGAGCGGAAGACGAGCAGCAGGGTCAGCGCCATGACCAGGATCGCGACCGCGAAGAGGATCAGCAGGGAGTCCTTGAGGGCGCCGGCCAGGCCTTCGATCACGATCGGCGCACCGGAGATCGTGTAGGTGCCGCCGCGAAGCGCGAAGCAGGCCTCCGGTTGACCCTTGAAGGTGCAGGCCTGGCGCGGCGTGGTGTCGTAGACCGCTTCGCGGATCAACCCCAGGGCACGGCTGCGTTCGGCGTCGCTGAGGTCCGGGCGCAAGCGAAGGACGATCTGGGTCGTGTGGTTGTTCGGAAAGAGGTAGGCAAGCTTCGACTTCGGCGTGCCGCGCGAGCGGCGCAGGTCGAAGACGACGGCGGCGAGGAATTCCGGGTTGCCGATGCCCGGCGCGCTGGTGATCCCGTAGCGAGCGGCGACCCGGAGCAGGAATTCCCTGAACTGATCGGGCGGCGTGGTCGCCGCGAGGCGCCGCAACTGCTCGTCGATCTGGATCACGGCCTCGTTGAGAAAGGTGCCCGGCCCGGCGAGGAACTGCACCGGTTCCATCTCGGCCAGTTCCGCGCAGGGGCCCGGAATCGGCTTCGCCCCTTTCGGGACCTTGGCTGAGAGGCACCCCTCGAGCCGCAGCAGCCGGCCCAGGTTCGGGGTGAGGATCAGTTCTTGCAGGTCGCCCTGAGCGACGACGACGACCGGTTCTTCGCCGAAGACCTCGCGCACCCGTTCCGTTGCCCGATAGCTCTCGCTATCGCGGTCGACGAGAGTGTCGGTGCCAGCGTTCGTCGGCAGCTGCGTCGCGACCACAGCCGCCGCGACCGCGAGTAGCGCCGAAACCACCAGGACCGCCCGCGCGTGGCGGACAGCCCACGCCGCGATCGAGCTCAATCCATCGACAGCGGACCGGTGACGTCCGCGTTGAGGAACTGACTGACGAACCGGTTTTCCGAATCGAACAGCTCCTCCTTCGGCCCGGACTCGACGATCTTGCCGTTCCAGAGCACGGCGATGAAGTCGGAGACGCGCCGCGCGGTGTTGAGGTCGTGGCTGATCACCAGGTAGCAGCCGCCGTTCTCCTCGTGCACCTCACGGACGAGCTCGCAGAGCAACGCCGTGCGCACCGGGTCGAGCCCGGAGTCGGGCTCGTCGAACATCACGATCGCCGGTTCCAGCACCAGCGCCCGGGCGAAACCGGCGCGCTTGCGCATGCCGCCGGAGAGCTCGTTCGGCATCTTGTAGATCGCCTCGCTGAGCCCGACCTCCTTGAGCCGGCGGTTGCAGATCTCGCCGATCTCTTCCTCGCTCTTGTCGGTGTGCTGGCGCAGCGGGAAAGCGGTGTTGTCGTAGATGTTCATCGAGCCGAAGAGGGCGCCGTCCTGGAAGAGCAGGCCGAACTTCTTCCGCACCTCGAAGAGTTCGTCGTCGGTCATGTTGGGAATCGATTCGCCGTGCACGAGCACGTCTCCCGAGTCGGGGTAGAGCAGGCCGACGATGTGCTTGATCAGCACGCTCTTGCCGGTTCCCGAAGGGCCCAGCACCATCGAGATTTGATCCTCGGGCAGGCCAAGGTTGAGGCCGTTAAGAATGCGGGCGCGGCCGAACTGCTTGACCAGATCGATGATCTCGATCGCGTCCTCGCCACCGTGGTCGCGCTTGCGACCGGTGTGGAAACGGTAGGGATCGGACTCGGCTGGATCAACGCCGGGGATGACGAAATCGCGCCCCATCGTCAGGCCGTCCTCACTGACGTAGGGACCGCTGTGGTCTGACGGCGCCACCGGCTCGGCGACCTCAGCCGTCGTCTCCGCCTCCGCCTCGAACTCGGCGTCGTCGGGTCGGGTCGGGTCGTCCATCGACATAGACATAGGTTAAGTCAGCCTCCTATAGGTGCCCGCGGATTTGCTCCCCAGAAGACCAGGGTGCCCAGCATCCCAATGATGTGGACCAAGACGATATTGAGGACCATCGACTTCGCGGTGGCGGTTCCGACCCCCACTGGGCCTCCCGACGCCGTGTAGCCGTAATAGCAGCCGACCATGACTATGGCCGTCGCCATGAACATTCCCTTGACCAAGCTGTAGAGCAGGTCCGGGGGGTTCTGGAAAAGCCAGAAGATCAATAGGTAGCCACCGGAAGAAACGTCGCCAATCTGCTGGACCACCGCCAGGTAGCTGGCGAAGTACATGATCCCGATCCCGACCAGGTACATGAAGGGAAAAGCGATCCAGGCGGCGAGCAGGCGGGTCGCGCAGAGGAAGGTGACGGGCGGCACGCCCATCACCTCGAGCGCGTCGATCTCGTCGGAGATCCGCATCGCGCCGAGCTCGGCGACGATCCCCGTCCCGACCTTGGCCGAGAGCATGTAGCCGAAGGCGTAGGGCATGATCTCGCGCAGGTCACACCAGGCGGAGAAGACGCCAGCGTAGGCGGGCGCCCCCTGAGCGCGCAGCAGGTAGGCGCCCTCGATCCCGCACTGCAGGCCGAGGATGAAGACGAGGCCCCAGATGATCAGCGCCGAGCCGAGGATCAGGATCCCCGCCTGGCGCAGGCTCTCGCCGAAAAAGCGCAGGACCCGGCCGCTGTAGACGAGGCCGGCGACGCGCGAGCCGAAGCGGGCGATCTCGCCGAACGAGTCAAGCCAGCCGCGGGGGACCTCGAGCCAGGCGTTCATCGGATCGTCTGCAGCTCCGGGTTGGTCGCGAGCAGCGTCTGGGTGAAGGCGTAGTTGAAAGCGAAGACCCCCATGAAGGCGATCACCACGGCCTCGTTGACGGCGCGGCCGACGCCCGCCGCGCCTCCGGACGCAGTCATCCCCTTGTATGAGCAAACGACGGCGATGATCGCGCCGAACAGCGTGCACTTGATCACCGAGCCCCAGAGGTCGGTGATCGAGGCGTTGGAGAAGAGCGTGGCGAAGAAGCCGCCCAGCGGCTGCTTGTAGAGCATCTCGGTGATGATGCCGCCGCTGATCCCGAAGACGAGTGCGTAGATGTCGAGCAGGCCGGTGATCAGCATCAGGGCGAGGAAGCGGGGCACGACGAGGTTCTTGATCGGATCGACGCCGAGCACCTGCAGGGCGTCGAGCTCCTCGCGAATCTTGCGGGCGCCGAGGTCGGCGGTGATCGCGGTGCCGGCGACGCCGGCGACGACCACGGCGGTAACGAAGGGTGCGAACTCGCGGATCGAGGCGAGGACGAAAAAGCCGCCGAGACGATCGAGTGCACCGAAGAGCGAAAGGAAGTTCGCCGCCTGAAGACCGGGTGCGCCGAAGCCGAAGGCCACCGTGGAGACCAGCAGGGGGAACCAGCAGAGCTGCAGAGCAAAGAGAAACTGCCCGATGAACTCCTCGCCGTAGGGATACGGGGGCTTGACCGCCGAAACGAGCGTGCGAGCAGTGAGGATCATCATGTCCCCGACTTGTTCGAACAGCGACTTGGCGGGCAGGAATGCCCTGTCTACCGCGGATCTCACGTTCATCTCCTCCGGAGAGCGGCACCGCATCCAAACGGCGCCCTACTCACTGGTCGAGTTTATGCGATGCACCAGAGGCCGACCGTTATACGACTGTTGAGATCGGGCTAACCCGCCCCGCAACCGGTTCAGAGGGTCGCGGACCCCGTGGTATGTTCCGGCCGCTTTGGGGGGGCACGGCATACACGTTTCGAATCACCGCATTCGTGCCGTGATCGCGGCTGTCCTGGCAGCCGCCCTGGCGCTCTCGGTCGCCGCCTGCGGCAGCGAATCGTCTTCCGACGCCAACGAGGCGAGCGGAACCTTCCCGGTCAAGGTGACCGAAGCCACCTTCCCCACCAGCCAGCAGCTCGGCCAGACCTCACTGATGCGGCTTGGGGTTCGCAACGCAGGCAAGAAGACGTTGCCGGCCCTGACCGTGAACGTCTCGGTTGGTGGCGAAGAGGGGCAGAACTCGACCCTGCCGTTCGCGATCCGCGACCCCCAGCCGGAACTGGCCCAGCCCGACCGGCCGGTCTGGGTGCTCGCCGCGCACTATCCGAAGTTCGCCGGCTCCTCAGACCCCGGCGGAGCCGAAACGTCCAACCAGAAGACCTATGACTTCGGCCCGCTGAAGCCGGGCAAGACAGCCGAGCTGGTCTGGAAGCTGAGCGCGGTGAGGGCCGGTCACTACAACCTGCTCTACGCGATCGACGCCGGCCTTGGCAATCAGGTCAAGGCGAAGACCGGCAACGGCGTCAAGCCCGGTGGCTCGTTCTCCGTGCAGATCAGTTCCGCGCCCGTCGACAAGGAAGTCACCGGCAGCGGCGAAGTCGTCGACAAGAAGCCGGCGCAGAGCGCCAAGTAGCTTGTCCCAAGTGGGACGCCGAGCGGCTTCGATCGTCATCTGCGCGGTACTTGCGCTGGTTGCCCTGCCAGCCTGCGGCACCGCGCGACAGCAGGACCACAGCAGGCCGGCACGCCACGGCAGCGATGCGGCGCTGAAGCGAATCGGCAGCTTCGACAGCCCCACCTACGTCACCGGCGCGCCGGGTTTTCCCAAGCTGCTCTTCGTCGTCGAGCAGCCGGGCACCGTGCGGGTCCTGCGCGATGGCCACGAGCTCGGCCATCCATTCCTCGACATCAGGGGACTGGTGGGCGATGACGGCGGCGAGCGTGGCCTGCTCTCGATCGCCTTCCCGCCCGACTACGCGCGGAGCCAACGCTTCTACGTGTATTACACGGACAACGACGGCAACATCCGGGTCGGTGAATTCCGGCGACGCACGGCGACCGAGGCCGCCCGCGGCACGGGCCGCACCGTGATCGAGATCCCCCACCCGGTCAACGACAACCACAACGGGGGCCAGCTCCAGTTCCTCGGCCAACTGCTCTATTTCGGCACCGGCGACGGCGGCTCGGGCGGCGACCCGCCGAACAACGCCCAGAACCGCGACAGCCTGCTCGGCAAGCTGCTGCGCATCGATCCCCGCCCCAGCGGCGGCCTGCCCTACTCGATCCCAGCCGACAACCCGTTCGTCGGCAAGCCCGGACGCGACGAGATCTACAGCTACGGCCTGCGCAACCCCTTCCGCTTCGCCTTCGACACGGCCGGGGGCGGCGAGCCGCGGATCGCGATCGGCGACGTCGGCCAGAACCGCTTCGAGGAGCTCGACTACACGACCGTCGCCGCCGCCAACGGCGCCAACTTCGGCTGGGACGCTCTCGAGGGATTCACCCCGTACAACGACGAAAACAGCGGCACCCCGGACCCGGGGGGCACGACCAAGCCAATCATGGCCTACAGCCACGGCCGCGACGGTGGCAGCTGCTCGATCATCGGCGGCTACGTTGCCGGGGCCGGCGGCCCCCCCTCGCTGCGCGGCCGCTACGTCTACTCCGACTACTGCTCCGGCCAGTTGCGCAGCCTCGTCCCCCATCTCCACCACGCCGGCGGCGATCGCCGCCTCGGCCTCACGGTCACCTCGCCCACCTCCTTCGGCGAGGACGACCAGGGCCGGATCTACGTCTGCTCGCAGACCGGAGGCGTTTACCGGCTCGTCTCCCGTTAAGGGTTACTCTTGGCTGACCAGCCAAAGGGTCGATGAAGGGAGTTCCAGTGGAGAGCGGCACTGTGGAGACGAGCACGACGGCGGTCAATGGCTCGAACGGCGCCGGCACCCCGCCGGCGGCCGAGCAGATCGACGTACTGAACCCCGCCAACGGAGGTGTGGTCGCCTCGATCGAGGTCGACACGCCGGAGACGATCGCCGCCACCGTGGCCCGCGTCCGCGCCAACCAGGCCGAGTGGGAGGCGATCGGGATCGAGGGCCGCTACCACTGGCTCGGCAAGCTGCGCGACTGGATCCTCGACAACGTCGAGGAGATCTCCGACACGGTGCAGGCGGAAACCGGAAAGGTTCGCGGCGACATCGCGGCCGAACTGTTCTACGTCACCGACCTGATCAACTTCTACGGGGCCAACGCGGCGAAATTCATCGGCGACGAAGCCGTGCGCCCGCACTCGCCGCTGATCGCCTCTAAGAAACTGACGATCCGGTACCGGCCGCACCCCGTCGTCGGTGTGATCAGCCCGTGGAACTTCCCCCTCGCGATGGGATTGGGCGACTCGATCCCCGCCCTGCAGGCGGGCGCCGCGGTCGTCGTCAAGCCTTCCGAGTTCACCCCGCTCAGCCTGATCCAGATAATCGGCGCCTGGAAGAAAGAGGTCGGCGCCCCGGACGTCTTCGATTGCGTCCTCGGCACCGGCGACGCCGGCAGCTCCCTGGTCGACCACGTCGACTGCGTTCAGTTCACCGGCTCCGACCGGACCGGGCGCAAGGTGATGGCCCGGGCAGCCGAGACCCTGACTCCAGTCAGCCTCGAGCTGGGCGGCAAGGACCCGATGATCGTCCTCGCCGACGCCGACATCGACCGCGCCGCAAATGCCGCCGCCTGGGGCGGGATGTACAACGCCGGCCAGGTCTGCCTCTCGGTTGAGCGAATCTACGTCGAGGAGCCCGTCTACGACGAGTTCGTCGCCAAGCTGACCAAGAAGGTCGGCGGCCTGCGTCAGGGCACCGACGGCCGCAAGCCAGAAAAGGACGTCGGCGCGATGACCTCTCCGAACCAGTCGACGATCGTGGAAGAGCAGGTGAACGACGCCCTCGCCAACGGCGCCCGGGCGCTGACGGGCGGCAAGAAAGCCAGCGGGCCCGGCGACTACTTCGAGCCGACCGTCCTCGTCGATGTCGACCACTCGATGAAGGTGATGCGAGACGAGACCTTCGGCCCGGTCGTCGGGGTGATGAAAGTGCGCGACTCCGAGCAGGCGGTCGAACTCGCCAACGACAGCCGCTACGGCCTGGCGGCGTCGATCTTCGGCGACAAGGATCGGGCAGAGAAGCTCGCCCGCCGGATCGAGGCCGGCTCGGTCAACGTCAACGATGTCATCACCAACATGCTGGCGATGGGTGTCCCGATGGGCGGCTGGAAGCAATCCGGCATCGGCTTCCGCCACGGCGACTACGGGATCAAGAAGTACTGCCGCCCCGAGTCGATCGTCGTGACTCGGTTCGGCGGCAAGAACGAACCGGCCTGGTACCCCTACACCAAGGGGCGACGCGCGCTGGTAAATCGCGTTGCCACAGCGTTCAACGCCCGCGACCTGAAGCGGCGACTGGGCCTGCGCGGCTGACCTGATCCACAGGCGAGGAGGGGTCCGGGGCACCCTCCTCCAGAGGCCGTTGCGCAGCAGGTCGCCCTGGGAGGTTCGTGGCGTGGTCCCTGAGCCTCCGGAGGAGGGTGCCCCGGACCCCTTAATCTCTTTGGTTCATGCCTGAGCGGGACTACATAAGAGCGACACAGGAACGGGTCGTCGTCTTCGACGGCGGCATGGGCGCGACCCTGGAGCAGTTTGAGCTCACGCAGGAGGATTACGGCGGGCTTGCGGGCAAGTGCCATGAGGCGCTGGTGCTCAATCGCCCCGACGTGATCGAGGGGGTACATACCTCGATGCTCGAGGCGGGGGCCGAGGTCGTTGAGACCGACAGCTTCCAGGGCTCGCGGCTGAAGCTCGAGGAGTGGGGCCTGGGCGAGCACACGCTCGAGATCAACGTCAAGGCGGCGCAGATCGCCCGTAAGGCGGCGGGCGAGGACCGCTTCGTCGCCGGCTCGATCGGCCCGACCGGCTTCCTGCCCGCCTCGACCGACCCGACCCTGGGCAACATCTCCTTCGGCAAGCTGGTCGAGGTCTTCGCCGAGCAGGCCCGCGGCCTGGTCGAAGGCGGCGCTGACCTGATCATCATCGAGACCGCGCAGGACATCCTCGAGGTCAAGGCGTCGATCTTCGGCGCCCGCGAGGCGTTCGCCGCGACCGGCCGCACGCTGCCGATCCAGACCAGCGTCTCACTGCTCCCCAACGGCGGCAAGATGCTGCTCGGCACCGATATCCAGGCGGTGCTGACAACGCTGCGCGCGCTCGACGTCGACGTGATCGGCCTCAACTGCTCGACCGGACCCGAGGACATGCGCGACGCGATCCGCTTCCTCGGCGAGAACAGCCCGCTGCCGGTGCACTGCATCCCCAACGCCGGGCTGCCCCTGCAGGGCCCCGACGGCGAGACGATCTTCCCCGAAGAGCCCGAACCGCTGGCGGCGACCCTGGGCGAGTTCGTCGAGCGCTACGGCGTCGGCATCGTCGGCGGCTGCTGCGGGACGACCCCCGAGCACATCCGCGCGATCCACGAGCGGGTCGACGGCCGCGTGCCCGGCGAGCGGCCGGCACCGGGGCCGATCGAGGTCTCCTCAATGATGACCTCCACTCCCCTGGTTCAGGAACCGCGGCCGACGCTGGTCGGCGAGCGGGTCAACTCGCAGGGCTCGCGCAAGGCGAAGGAACTGCTGCTCGCTGACGACTACGACGGCCTAGTCCAGGTCGCCGAAGACCAGGTCGAAGGCGGCGCCCACGTGCTCGATCTCTGTGTGGCGCTGACCGAGCGCCAGGACGAGGACGAGCAGATGGCGGCGGTGGCGAAGCGGGTCTCGCTGACCCAGCCGACGCCGATCCAGGTCGACTCGACCGAACCGGAGGTGCTCAAGGCGGCGCTGGAGCAGATCCCCGGGCGAGCGATCGTCAACTCGATCAACCTCGAGGCCGGCCGCGACAAGGCCGACGTCGTCGTGCCCCTGGCCAAGGCCCACGGGGCGGCGCTGATCGCGCTGACGATCGACGAGGTTGGGATGGCGAAGACTGCCCAGCGCAAGGTCGAGATCGCCGAACGGCTGCGCGACATCGCCTGCAACGAGCACGGCCTCGAACCCGAGGCGCTGATCTTCGACGCGCTCACCTTCACGCTGACGACGGGCGACGACGAGTGGAAGCCCTCGGCGGTGGAGACGATCGAGGGGATCCGCCGGATCAAGGCCGAGATCCCCGGGGTGAAGACCTCGCTCGGCGTCTCCAACGTCTCCTTCGGCGTCTCGCCGCGGCCGCGCGCTGTGCTCAACTCGGTCTTCCTGCATCACTGCGTCGAGGCCGGGCTCGACCTGGCGATGGTCAACCCCAACCACATCACGCCCTACTCGGAGATCTCCGAGGAAGAGCGCAAGCTGACCGACGACCTCGTCTTCAACCGTCGCGAGGACGCGCTCGAGCGCTTCATCGGCCACTTCGAGTCGAAGGGCGAGGAGGCCGCCGAGGAGGCCGCTGACCCGACCGAGGGCATGGAGCCCGAGGAGGCCCTGCACTGGCACATCCTGCGCCGCAAGAAGGATGGGGTCGAGGACTGGATCGACCGCTCGGTCGAGAAGATCGGCGCCGTGCCGACCTTGAACGAGGTGCTGCTGCCGGCGATGAAGGAGGTCGGCGACAAGTTCGGTGCCGGCGAATTGATCCTGCCCTTCGTCCTGCAGTCGGCCGAAGTGATGAAGCGCGCCGTCGCCCAGCTGGAGAACTACCTGGACCGAATCGACGGTCACACCAAGGGCAAGGTCGTGATCGCGACCGTCTTCGGCGACGTCCACGACATCGGCAAGTCGCTGGTCAACACGATCCTGACCAACAACGGCTACACCGTGATCGACCTCGGCAAGCAGGTCCCGATCGACACGATCATCGAGGCCGCGGTCGAGAACGAGGCCGACGCGATCGGCCTCTCGGCCCTGCTCGTCTCGACCTCGAAGCAGATGCCCGCCTGCATCCAGGAGCTGCACCAGCGCGGGCTCGACTTCCCGGTGCTGATCGGCGGTGCCGCGATCAACCGCGACTTCGGCCGCCGCACGCTCTACCCGAAGGGCAAAGAGTCCGACGAGGTCTACCAACCCGGCGTCTTCTACTGCAAGGACGCCTTCCAGGGTCTGGACACGATGGACGCCCTGGTCGACGAGCCCGCTCGCGAGGCACTGGTCGCGCGCATCCGCGCCGAGGCACAGGAGCTGCGCGAGAAGCCGGTCAAGGTCGATGACGGACCGCCGACCAGCGACGACAGCGCTCGCTCGGCGGCGCGCACCGACGTGCCGATCCCCGAGCCACCGTTCCTGGGCGCACAGGAGATCGAGATCGACCTCGATGACGTCTTCCCCTACCTCGACCGCCACGTGCTCTTCAAGCTGCATTGGGGTGGCCGCGGGGTCAAGGGCGAGGCCTGGCGTGCCCTGGTCGAGGGCGCAGACGGCGAGGAGGGCTTCGCGCCGCGGCTGGAGCGGATGTGGCGTGAGCAGGACTACCTTCACCCCCGAGCCAGGCTCGGCTACTTCCCCTGCAATTCCGACGGCAACGAGCTGGTCATATTCGACCCCGAGCAGCCGGAGCGAGAGCTCGAGCGGCTCGTCTTCCCGCGCCAGCCCAAGCACGACCGCATCTGCCTGGCCGACTTCTACCGTCCGCTCGACTCCGGCGAACGCGACGTGGTGGCCCTGCAGGGCGTCACCGTCGGACCCGAGGTGACCGAGCTGATCGAGCGGCTCGAGGGCGAAGGAGAGTTCGCCGAGCAGCTCTTCGTCCACGGCCTCGGCGTGCAGTCGGCAGAGGGCCTGGCCGAGTGGCTCCACTCCGAGGTCCGCCGCCAGCTCGACATCGGACTCGACCAGGGCCGGCGCTACTCATGGGGATACCCGGCCTGCCCGGATCAGTCAGAGCACGAGAAGATCTGGCGGTTGCTCGAACTAGAAAAGATCGGCATGACCCTCTCCGACGGCTACGCGGTGATGCCCGAGCAATCGACGGTCGCGATCGTCGCTCACCATCCACAAGCGGTCTACTTCGGTATGAAATCGGGATTCATCCCAGAGGATGCTGCACCCGATGAGTTGATTGCAGGTACCGAGCGCGGTGGTGAATTGCTCGGGAGCGAGCCCGCAAAATAGGAGGAACATCAGCCCAAATTGTTGGCTTGGGCTGGAAAGTACGCTATTTGCGTTCTATGCTCTCTTAGCCGTACGGGCTTTTGCCCGGGCGGCATTGAGTTACGGTTAGCGCCGGGGTCCCCCCTCTCACTTGGGGGCCCCGGCGCGACAGTCCGCTTTGACACGAACAATTCGTAGCCGAGTGCTTCGACACCACCAATGCGGCGGGGTGGGGCGAAGCCGATAGGCCCCGCCCCACCGCTCGCTGCTCGCCCCCCCGCTGACGACGATGGGGGGTCGATCTTTGGCTGATCGCCGTGTGCCCCGGTCAGACCAGACCGAGAGAAGGACTACCGACACCAAGTTCGCTTTGACAAGCCCCGGGTCCGTTCGGTCAGCGCCCACCACCTGGCTCCCACTCGTGGCCCCAGGTCATTGAATAACAGGCCTCGATTTCCCGGTCAAGAGGTACAGATTATTCACACTATTCCCTAATCCAAGGCCGAGTCCCGCCAGCACTTTTGCCTGCAACTGACAGCAAGACGAAATCGCGCGCGCGCGATTAGGCGCAAGCTGGTGGGTGCGGAAAAGGTCCACAAAACATCACAAACAGGCGCTGTCCCTATACGACACAGGTGTAATCGAACACTCAGGCAAAAAACAGTGAGCGGTGAATTCCCTCGATTACGGCTGTCGCCAGCTTGGGATTCTTGCCACCCATCCGGAGGCGGTCGCGCCGCCCTTCGAGGATCGCGTCCAACCAGGAACTGGCGGTCCCCAGCGCCCAGGTGTCCGGCTCCTGCTCGAGACGGGAGACGCAGGAAGCCACTGCACCGTCCTCGATATCGACGTGAACGCCGGCCAGACGATCGTTGGATTCGCCGTCGCTCCATGAGCCTGTGTCAACCGCTAGCAGACAGGAGCCTCTGAAATTAACTGTGAGATCGACGAGGGGTACGGCCAGGAGGAAGGCGGCCTCGATATCGATTCGGGTAAGGGGTTCAGTGACCCCGGCGAGGTGTTCACACTCACAACGGCCCGCCGCAGCCAGTGGTCCCACCGCTTGACGGGTCCACTCAGTGACGGAATAGGGCTTGGCGCCTCTTCCCCCATCTGAGCTGAGCTCGATCTGGCGCGCCGCCCGCATCGCCGAGAGGCGTCGCTCCAACGCCGGGTAGCTGAGATCGGTGATCGCACTGCTGAGCTCCGTCAATGAGAGCGGCTGCGCCGCGAGCGCTCGCAGGGTGGTCGATCCCCAGGCGCCGATCAACGCCCTGATTGCCACCTTCGCCGGCTCGCTACCGAGCGCTATCGGCCCTTGCGGTGCCTGCGCCAGCCAGGCTTCGACCACCGCGGCGACGCCAAGCACCCCCTTTCCGACCTCGGTCAGCTCGTTCTCGACCGTGTAAGGCATGCCGCTGCGGACGTGCCGTTCAAGCGCCCCGATGGCTCGCAGGTTGCCGACCTGACCACGCAGGGTGGTCTGCGCGGCGCCCCCGATCCGTTCGCGCAAGTCCGGCAGGCGAAGTGGCCCCTCCAGGTGAGCCCGCAGGATCGGAATGCTCAACGGCCCGGCAATCAGCGAGAGCACCGTCCCACCGGCTCGAACCCGCGCAGGCGGCAATGTGCTGTCGGCTTGCATCGGTTAGAGCGCTATCGGGTAATCGAAAAGTCTCGTACAAAAACTGCCGTCAGCGAATGGACCCTATTGGAAACGATAGGGCTGCGCCGTTGTCAGTCCTTAACGAAGCGACGAAGACATCTGTCTGCGGGCAGGGGGCCGCGACCCGAGGGTCGAAGCGCGCTTAGCCGGAGACCTGCTCGCCGAGGGTCTGGAGCATCTCCTCGACCCGGACGAACTTGACCCGCGGCCGGCCGTGGGGCTCCCCGCGACCAACCTCGGCCTGGTCAATTGCCTGCCAGTCCTCGAAGCTGACGTAACGGACGCCGCGCTCGGCAAGAAGGGCTTCGATCGCGTCAGGGTCGGGGCTTTCGGGGCTGAGCAGGGTCTGCGAGTCGATGTCGGCGAGAAGATGTTGGACCGTCTCCAGGGCGTCCTTCTTGTTGGTTCCGATCACGCCCGACGGCCCGCGCTTGATCCAACCGGCGGTGTAGTGACCGACCTTATGGCCGGAATCATGGGAGTCGAGCACGCGACCGCCCTCGTTGAGGATCAGTCCGCGCTTCTCGTCGAAGGGCACGCCCTCAATCGGGATGCCGGTGTAGCCGACCGAGCGCAGAACCAGGCCGCACTCGAGCTCTTCGCGCTCGCCAGTGTCGCGGGCACGCAAGGTGCCGCCTTCCTCGACCAGCTCGTTGCGGCCGATCACGATCTTTTCCACCTTGCCGTCGCCCTGGATCTCTACCGGCGAAGCGAGGAAGCGCAGGACGATCCGCTGGTGCTTGCCCTCGGGGGTCCGCTGGGAGAACTCGCGCAGAGTCTCGACGTTGACCCGAGTCGTCTTGTCGGCCTCCTCGGATTCGAGGTAGGCGGCGCTGGCGGGGTCGAGCTCGACATCGGCAGAGTCGACGATGACGTCGGCGTCCTCCATCTCCCCCAGCTCCTTGATCTCCGGGTTGGTGAAGGCCGCCTGGACCGGCCCGCGACGGCCGAGGACGACGATCTCGCGGATCTTCTTCGCATCGAGCAGATCGATCGCGTGGTCGGCGGTGTCGGTCTGGCGCAGCTCATGATCGGTCAGCGCCAGCATCCGGGCGACGTCCATCGCGACGTTGCCGTTGCCGATCACGACCGCGCGCTCGCAGGAGAGGTCGAAGGCATCGTCAGCGTAGTCGGGATGGGCGTTGTACCAACCGACGAAGGCGGTGGCAGCGTGACTACCCGGGAGCTCCTCGCCCGGGATGCCGAGCTGGCGGTCGGTCTCGCAACCAACCGTGAAGACGATCGCGTGGTAATGCCGTTCGAGATCCTCGACCTCGATGTCGTGGCCGACCTTGACGTTGCCGAAGAAGCGGAAGCCCTCGCGTGCGGCGGTTTTTTCGTAGACCCGGATCACCGACTTAATCTTCGGGTGGTCGGGGGCGACGCCGCCGCGGACGAGCCCGAAGGGCGTGGGAAGGCGGTCGAAGAGGTCGACCTGGGCGTGCACGTCCTCGCCTTTGAGGATGTGCTCGGCGGCGTAGAAGCCAGATGGGCCGGCGCCGACGATGGCGACGCGGACGGGGCTCTCAGGGGTTCCGATCTTGGTCATGGTCTCCGCGATGCAGGGTAAGAGGTTGGCGGCGAGCGCGAAAGAATAGGGAACACGCCGCGGCGTGTTCCCTACGCGGCCAGCAGCATCGCGTTGCAGTCGGGGCAGATGCCGTGGCTGAGAGCGGGCAGCTCGGGCCGGTTGAAGAGCTCGAGCCGCCTCGCCGCCTCCTCGACCTCGACCCACTCGCCGTCGACCTCGAAGCGATCGCACCAGCCGCACATCTCGAGCATCTCGTCGCTGCGCGGGGTCGCCGGGTCGAGCAACCGCTGCGGTAAGTCCCACGCCTCTTCCGAGCGCATCCGCGCCGAGAAGAGGACGACGCGCCCGCCTGGGCGAGCGACGATCCTGATCTTCATCTCGCGGCGCACGCCGGGCCCGTCGCAGCGGAAGGGAAGCTCGACGTCGCCGACCTGATCGCGGATCCGGCGCACCAGCAGCCGCTGCAGTTTCACCATCTCATGACCGGCGACGTAGTCCCAGAGCGAGCGACCGAGGCTTGTCGTCGCCTCCTTCCAGCCGTTCTCCTCGGCAAAGCGGTAGTAGCCCTCGTCGACCCTGATCAGGTGATCGTGCTCATCGATCGCGTAGCTGAGCGTCTCGGCGCTCATGCACCCGCCGGGACCGCGCTCGGCGCCCCGTCAAGCGCGTCGAGGGCCTTGCGCGTCGAGAGCGCGACGCAGGTGAAGATCGGCGTCTCGCGCTCGGTGTACTCACTCGACTCGGTCGGACGCAGCTCCTGGACCAGGTCGAGGAACATCGCCGGATCATCGCCCTCGAAGGCGACGACGAACTCCTGGTCGTCGAGGCCGAACGAGTAGGTGGTGTTGATCGTGATCTCGGGATAGCGGCGGCCGACTTCGATGTGGCTTTTCATGATCCGCCCGCGCTCCTCGGCCGGCAGCCCGTACCAGCGGCGCTGCTTCACCATCGGGTAGAGGAACATGTACTTGCGCTCGGAGACGCAGATCTCGGGCCGCGCCTGCTCCTCGGAATATGGGGAAAGCTTGGTGGTCGAGAGGAACGAGTACGGCGTCTCCGCCCACTTCGCCAGGCCGCTCTGGCCGAGAACGACGTGGAAGGTGTGGAGGTCGTCGAGGTTTGGGCTCTGGCTGAGCAGGACCAGGTCGACGTCGCCGCGCGTTCCTATGGTTGAGTAGGCGCGCAACGAGCGGTCCTGGGCGAAGTCCTCGCAAGCGGCGAGGAACTCCTGCTTGTCGGCGGCTCGCAGATCCTGGTCGCGGCGGCGCCAGGCGGGATCGATCTTGAAGAACGAAAACTTGGCGAAAGTTCGGTCGGCCATTTGGGTCACGATAGCTATTGGTCTTTGGGTGGGTGCGGGTCTTGGGTGGGGGTCTCCACTTAACTTTTTTGGTGGAGACGTGGCGGCAGGCAGTGGGCCGACTGCCAAAAAAGTACAAGACGTTCCGACCCCCACCCAAGACCCGCACACGCGCGTGGTCGTAGCTCTCCTGCCCAAAGGGACCGGTGTCGATGAGCTTGCGAGGGTCCCGGGCATGGCGCCGGGATTGCTTAGCGCCGGGCTCGGGAGCGTTCCGGCTGGGCAGACGTACCTCGATGTCAGCCAGGGGAATCGGGTCTTCGATTCGCTTTACGACGAGAAGCTTCCGAGGGACATAGGTGGGGGGATTTGTGGGCCGGCTTATTCGCGGGCGGTGGTTGAACGGGCTGAATCTGCTCCTGCGGACATCGTTCCTGGGCTGCTTGCGAGCACTCTCGAAAAGGCTGGGAAGAGGTGTGAAGTGCGGAGCTTGAGCCTGCGTCAGCTGTCAGCGCTTGTGCGGGGACTGCGCGGCAACGATCTGGTTGTCGCTATTGAGCGGGCTCCTCCGGCGAAGAATCGGCAGCTGGCTGTTGGGATCGCTGGGCGTGGGTTCGATGGGGATCTGACCTCGGACAGCACTCGGACCGATGGGTACGTGCTTTCGACCGACATTGCGCCGACGATCCTTGGGCGGCTTGGGATCGCGGTGCCTTCGGCCATGTCGGGACAGACGATTCGGGCAGAGGGGTCGGTTGATGTTGGGGCGATCGAATCGCTTGGCGATCGGATGGGGGTGATCTCCGAGCGGCGGGGGCCGGTGATCGGAGCGTCGCTTGCGGTTTGGCTCGTCTTGCTGGGGCTTGCGCTTCTCGTTCGAGGGCGAGTCGCTCGAGTGGCGGTGAGGGTTGTTGGGCTGAGCGTCATTTACTTGCCGCTGGTCTTGCTGCTCGGCGCGGCGCTGGAGCCGAGCAAAGGAGTGGAACAGGCACTGGTGATGCTGGGGGCTCCCCTGCTTGCCGGACTTACTCTCGCTGCGCTGCACGGCTATCGGGCGATTGCCGTGGCCTCGGGGGTCGTCGTACTCGCCTATGCGATTGATGTCGTTGCCGGATCTCCGCTCACCTCGCTTTCGCTGCTTGGCCCGAATCCCGGGCTTGGTGTGCGCTTCTACGGGATCGGCAATGAGCTGGAGGCGCTGCTCGGTGTCCTCGTCGTTGCCGGGACCGGGGCTGGGCTTGCCGGGTTCGTGCCGCGGCTCTTGCCTCAGCGCTGCGCTGGGGTGTTCCTAGCCGTCGGGCTGTTCTTCGCGCTGGTCTTTGCCGCGGGGCGCTTCGGAGCCGATGTGGGAGCCGCGATCGTGCTGCCCGTTGGCGCTGCCGTCGCGGCTGCCGCAATCGCGGCACGGAGCCGGCGCACGGCGCTGTTGGTGGTTGCCGCTCCGCTCCTGGTGCTGGCGCTGATCGCGCTCGCCGACCTCGCCTCCGGTGCGAACGCCCACCTGACCCGGTCGGTCCTCGACGCCGGCGGCCTCGGTGACCTGGCTGACGTCGCTCAGCGGCGCCTGCAGCTCTCCGCGCACAGCTTCACCCGGCCGGTCGTGCTCATCTTCCTACCCGTGATCGCTGCGCTTGCTGTCTTCGCCGTGCTGCGGCGGGACCGCCTCGGCGCATTGCTGGAGAATTTCCCAGCAATGCGCGCCGGCCTGCTCGGAGCGCTGGCCGCGACCGTGATCGGCACGCTCGCCAACGACTCGGGTGCACTGCTGCTGGAGATCGGCGCCGCCTACCTGCTCGTCTTCGTCAGCTTTGCCTGGAGCGAGCGGGCTGGCTGAGCCGACCTCCGGGTCCCCTCTGGGTGATCCACTACCCTTAGCGGTTCGTGCGGATTGCACTCGTCTCGCCATATTCCTGGACCTACCAGGGCGGCGTAAACCGGCACGTGGAGTCGCTTGCAGAGGAGTTTCTCGGCCGCGGCCATCACGTCCGTGTGCTCGCGCCCTTTGATCCCCCCGACCGGCTCAGCCGGGTGCTGCACCGTGCCGCGCCGGAGCCGCGCGAGATCCCCGACTACCTGATCCCGCTCGGACGCACGGCGGGCTTTCCCTCCAACGGCTCGATCTCCAACCTGGCGCCATTCCCAGCCGGTGGGGTAATCGCCCCGCGTCGCGAGCTCAGCAAGGGCAACTTCGACGTCGTCCACATCCACGAGCCGGTCGTGCCGCTGGTCGGCTGGAACGCCGCGCTCGGCGCCGACGCGACCGCGGTCGGCACCTTCCACGCCTACTCGACCCAGGCTCTGCCCAACCGCATCGCCGGGGCGTTCGGCGCCCGGCGCGTCTTCAACCGGCTCTCGGCGCGGATCGCGGTCTCCGAGGCGGCCGCCTGGACCGGCCGGCGCTGGTTCGGCGGCCACTTCGAGGTGATCCCCAACGGCGTCGACGTCGCCGCCGCCCCAAAGGGTCCGAAGCCCGCGGGAGAGGAGCTGCGCGTGCTCTTCGTCGGGCGCCCCGAGGAGCGCAAGGGCCTGCCGGTCTTGCTCACAGCTTTCAGCGCCCTGATCGAGCACGTACCGAGTCGCCTCACCGTGATCGGGGCCGAGCGCGATGACGTGCTGCGCTACCTGGCGGACCCCGAGACGATGAAATCGATCGACGTCCGCGGCCGGGTCTCGGGCGAGGCGCTGCACCTCGCCCTGCATGAGGCCGACGTGCTCTGCGCTCCCTCGCTCTCGGGAGAGAGCTTCGGCATGGTCCTGACCGAGGCCTTCGCCGCCGGCACGCCGGCAATCGCCTCCGCGATCGCCGGCTACAGCGACGTGGTCAGCGATGGCGTCGACGGCGTGCTCGTCCCCCCCGGCGACCCACAGCGGCTGGCCGAAGAGCTGCAGCGCGCCCATCATGAGCCCGAGCGGCTCGCGGCAATGGGGCACGCCGCCCGGCAGAGCGCCGAGCGCTACGCCTGGCCCCGCGTCGCCGATCGGGTGACGGCCGTCTACGAGCGGGCGATCGAGCTGCCAGCGCCGTCGACCAAGCTCGAGCGCGCCGCCCACTGGGCGGGAATAAGGCCGGCCGACGGCCTGCCGCCGAGCCCGGCGCAGCGGCTGCCATCGCTTGACCCGGCGCCGGCGCTGCCCGGCAAGCGCAAGCGCAAGATCGCCCGCCGGATCGGCCTGACCGCCGCCGGCGTGATCGGCATCGGGCTAACCGCACTGGCAGCCCAGAAGATCGGCGTCGACAAGGTTGTCGAAAGCATCGTCCGTTCCGACCTCACCTGGGTCCTCGTCGCCTGCGCCCTAATGGCGCTCTCGCTCTTCTTCCGCGCCGCCTCCTGGTACTGGATCGTGCGCGCTGCCCTGCCGCTGCGGCCCGTGCGGCGGCGCGACGTCACCTCGGCGACGATGATCGGGGTCCTGATGTCGGCCACGCTGCCCGCCCGACTCGGCGAGCCGGCGCGAGCGATGTCGCTGGCGCGGCGAATCGGCCGCATGCGCGAGACCTTCCCGGTGCTGCTCGGCACCGTCGTTTCGCAGACGCTGCTCAACCTCCTCGCCCTCGCCCTGCTCGGCGTGATCATCGTCTCCAGCACCGACCTCTTCCACTCCGGCACCCAGAAGCTCTTCGTCTTCAGCTTCCTGCCGCTGCTCCTGCTCGTCGTCGTTCTGCTCGGCCCGCCGCTGATGCGGCGCAACGGCAACGGCCGCCTGGCGCGGCTCGGTACCGCCCTGCACGGGGCGCTGCTGCAAGTGCGAGCGGGGCTGAAAGTCTTCCGCAACCCGCGCCGCGGCCTGGCCGCGACCGCCGCACAGCTAACTGCCTGGGCGATCCAGCTCGCCGCCTGCTGGGCGTTGCTCGCCGCTCTCGGACTGAGTGACCAGGCCGGCATCGGTGCCGCCGCGGCCGTCCTCTTCGCCGTCAACGTGACCGCGGTCGTGCCCGCCACGCCCTCGAACATCGGGGTCTTCCAGCTCGCCGTGATCAGTGTCCTGCACACCGGCTTCGGCGTCAGCACGGCGGACGCGCTTGCCTACGGAGTCATCCTGCAGGCGGTCGAGATCGCCACCGCCGTCGGCCTCGGCCTGCCGGCGCTGGTCCGCGAAGGGCTGACCTGGAGCGACCTGCGGGTGCAGGCGCTCTCCAGCACCCCGGTGCGGCTGAAGCCGGAGCCGGCCCCGCGCGAGTCCGTTGAATCGCGCCAAGGCGTCCGCGCCTGACTCACTCTTCCCTAGCTCACGCCGAGGCATGCCCGCTGCCCGAGCCGAAAATTTAGACAAGATCTCCCGACTAATCAGTTAGCCTAAGGGCTCAAACGGGGAAGCCCGTAAGCCACCAGGAGAGGGAGCCCATGAGGTATCTCAAGTTACTGGGAGCGGTAGCAGCGGGGCTGCTCGCCGTACTCGCCGTTGCCGGAGCTGGCTCAGCGTCCGCAACGGTCCTTTGCAAAGAAGCAACGTCGCCGTGTCCCGCGGGAAAGCGGTACGAAAAAGGGACTGAAGTCGCGGCGGTCGGCAGTAGCACTCTGGAATCGGCCTTCGCCACCGTCAAATGCAGTACGGCCGACATCATGATCAAGACCAAGGCTGAATCCGGTAAACCACTTCTCGCGGAAGTCAATACGGCTGAATGGGAAGGCTGCAAAGACCAGAGCGGCAACTCGTGCACAGTGAAAGCGACTGGAATCGCCTGGAAAGCAAGTCTCGAATGGACAGGTGGCTCGAAAGCCAAACTGGTTATCGAAAATTCCGGATTGGAATTCACCTGCGGAAAAGAAACCTGCAAATACGGCACAGCCACGCAGATAGGAACCTTCCTTGGTGCTGAAGTGTTCAAACTCGAATTCGGCACCACCGCGCTCGAACGGAAAGTCGGCAGCGGCGCAGCGTGTTCCACCACAGTCAAAGTGCCCGCCTTACTCATGAACGGCGCCGAAGCCTACTACGGCCCCCCCAGCCCTACGGCGGTATTTCCAGTCGAATAGCTGAAGGCGTGGGACGTGGCACCTGCTGCCGGGTGGCCACGTCTCACGCGCTGGGTATCGAAGATGTCTGCGCCTAGCTGAGCACGGACTTCGAGACGCTGCCGATGCCGAGCAGGCCGGGGCCGACGTGAGCGCCGAGCACGGCGCCGATCTCGGAGACGAAGACCGGCTCGCAACCAAAGATTTCGCGGCCGTCGTCGACCAGCCCGGCCGCGGTCTCCTCGTCCTGAATGTGCTGGACGACCCAGCCGTCATAGCCCGACTCATGGTGCTGGCGGGCGTAGTCGCGCAGGCGCTCTATCGAGCGGGCCCTGGTGCGCACGCGCTCGACCGGGGTGATCTCCTCCTCGAGCGTGAGGATTGGCTTGATCTTCAGCGCCGAGCCGATCCAGGCACGGGCGCCGCCGATGCGGCCGCCGCGGCGAAGGTACTCGAGCGTGTCGATCGCGAACCACATCTTCAACTCCTGGCGCGCCTGCTCGGCGCGCGCTAGCACCGCCTCGGCATCGCCTTCAGCGGCAGCGGCGGCGGAGGCAGCGAGCACCGAGAGGCCCATCCCACCGGCGGCCGAGCGCGAATCGAAGACGTGGATGCGCTCTCCCCCTTTGCCGTCGGCGATCAGTCTCTCGCGAGCCTGGCCCGCCGCCTCCCAGGTCCCGGAGATGCCGGCGGAAATGTGGATCGAGACGATTTCGCGGCCTTCGTCAAGCAGCGGTTCGTAAACCGCGAGGAAGTCGCCAATCGACGGCTGCGAGGTCGTAGCCCCGCTTTCCGAAGCACGCAGGCGCTCGTAGAAGCCGGCGTAGTCCGATACTTCGGACTCGCGCTCCTGGTGACCGTCGACCGCTACGTAAAGACTGATCGTTTTGACCCCACGCGCGGCGAGCATCTCGCTCGGCAGGTAGGCCGTGGTGTCGCAAACGACCGCAGTTTGGGTTGGAGAACTCAAGCAAGCCGATTCTGGCAGACGGCAGGGGGTCCGGCGGACCTGTCGCTACACTTTGTGAAGTGACTGACGAGACTCAGACCGCGATCTCCCTCACCGACAAGGCTGCCGGCAAGATTGCCGAGCTGCTCGGTTCCCAGGAGGACGCCGGTGGACAGGCGCTCCGCGTCGCCGTCCGCGGCGGAGGTTGCTCCGGCTTCCAGTACGCGCTCGCCTTCGACCAGGCCAAGGACGACGACCACATCTTCCAGGTCGACGGCGTCTCCGTCGTCGTCGACAAGGTCAGCATGCAGTTCGTCTTCGGTTCTGAGGTCGACTACGTCGAAGGCCTGCAAGGCGCGGGCTTCCAGGTCAACAACCCCAACGTGGTTGCGGCCTGCGGCTGCGGCTCCTCTTTCCAAGTGAAGGAAGAGGACGCGGCAGAGACAGCGGCTGTCTAGCCGCTATTCGATTTGAAGAGGAGGCGACTGCGCCGGTGGCGCGGCGGCCGATGCTGCCGCGGGAGCAGGAGCGGCCTCGGGCTGCTCGACTCCGAGTGCCTCGGCCAACTCGCCGGAGTCAAACATCTCCTCGACAATGTCGGCGCCGCCGAGCAGCTCTCCGTTGACGTAGAGCTGAGGGAAGGTCTGCCAGTCGGAGATCTCAGTCGTGACTTCGCGCAGCGGCTGCAGCGCCGGCAAGACGTCGATCGCGCCGTACTCGACGTCGAGCGAGTCGAGCACCTGGACGACCCGCATCGAGAAGCCGCAGCGCGGCATTTCGGGCGTGCCCTTCATGAAGAGCAGCACCGGGTTGGCGGCGATCAGCTCCTCGACCTTCTGTTTCAGTTCGGCGTCGGCCATTGGCACAGAGTAGCTATCCGGGCACCTGGGTCTTCAGCGACAGGGCGTGGATCGCGCCGTCGTCGAAGCGCTCCTTGACCGCGGCCTTGACCATGCGGTGCTGATCCAGGCGGGAGAGGCCCTCGAACTGAGGCGCGGACACGGTCGCCTGCAGGTGATCGCCGCTGCCGGTTTCGTCGGCGACCTCGGCGACGGCGCCGGGCAGCGCCGCCTCGATCATCTGCTTGATCTCCGCCAGGTCTGCCACGGCTAGCGGCGACGGCGCAGCATCATCAGGCCGCCAATGGCGAAGCCGGCGATCGCGGCCCCCGCGATCAGCTGCGAGCGATGCTCGTACGCCTGGCGGCGCCAGTCGGTCAGTTCGGTGACGCGCCCGCGCAGAATCTCGACCGAGCTGCCGAGATCGCGCCGCTGGAGGTCGATATCGCGGCGGATCTGGGCCGCCGAGCGACCGGGCATGCCGGTGGTCGGCTGATGCGAGGGCTCGGGGTGGGTGCTCATTCCTTGCCCGCCTTTGCTCCTGATTCCAAGGTTTCCTTAGTCAGCTTCGCCTCTGCGATCGCCTGCTCGGGCATCGGCGGCGCTCCCGCTTGAACCGATCGGTAAGCGAAGAATCCGGCCCCGGCGGCGACCAGGAGGAACAGCGCCGCCTCGACGAAGAAGCCGGGCCAGGCATTGCCGTCGAAGACCTCTTCGGCAAGCAGCCAGGCGACGCCCTCCATGATCAGGATCAGCGCCAGGAAGGCGAAGGTGCCGGCGGCGAGGCCGACGACCGAGCCGCGCAGGATCTTGCCGACTTTCTCGGTGATCTCAGTCTTCGCGAGTTCGATCTCCTCGCGGACCAGCGACGAGCTCTTCTCTGCGACGTCGAAGACGAGCTCGCTGACCGAGCGATCGTCGGGGCGCGGCGGCGGTGTGCCAGTCCCGTCAGGCACGCTACTCGGGCGGGTCCTCGTCGAAGACGCGCTTCCAAATCAAAGCGGCGATGCGAGTGGCCGCGATGCTGGCCAGGGCGCTGCTGGCCGCAAGCACGCCGCTCCACGCGAGTCGTTTGACGATCTCGTTGTCCATGGCTCCGACCTTACCTATCGTGGCTCGATGCCGTCGCAGATAGTCGCCACCAGCAAGGACTTTGCCTGATCGAAGTCGGTGTCGGAGGCCGGGATCACCTCGAAGATCCAGCCGGAAAGCAGCTGCTCGATCGCCCCGTAGAAGGACATCGAGGCGAAGGTGGGATCGATGTCGCGGCGGAACACGCCCGCCTCCTGGCCGTCGGCGACGATCTTGGCGATCGAGTCATAGGCCCGGCGGATCTCCGGCAGATGGGTGCGGCCGAAGGAGTTCGCCGCCCGGGTCACCTCGACGATGATCACCTTCATCAGCTCCGGGTCGTGGCGGTAGGAGTCGACGATGAAGCCGGCCACCGCTTCGAGCTTGGCCCGCGGCGAGGCGCCTTCACGATCGGACTCCTCGATCGCGCTGAGCAGCAGCGACCAGCGCTCGCTGAAGAGCTCGTTGAGCACCTCGTCCTTGGAGCTGAAGTAGTGGTAGACGAGGCCGTAGGCGACGCCCGCCTCGTCGGCGATGTCGGAGACACGGGTCGAGTGGAAGCCCTGGCGAGCGAAGACGCGAATCGCTGCGTCGAGGATCTGGCGGCGCTTGTCGATCGGCGGGGCTTTGGAGGCCATCAGGCGTGGGCCTCGATCAGCTGGGGCCAGACGTATGCGCGGGGGCGGCGGTTGGCCAGCGACGGCAGCGACTCGCGGACGCGATCCTGAGCGGCGAAGTCGAGGTCAGCGGCGACGAAGCACTCCTGGTCGGAAGCGACGGCCAGAACCTCTCCCCAGGGGTCGACGATCATCGAGTGCCCGTAGGAGCTGAAGTGAGGCGGCGCCTCGCCGACCTGGTTGGGGGCGAGAACGAAGGCCTGGTTCTCGACCGCGCGCGCCCGCAGCAGCACTTCCCAGTGGTCGCGCCCGGTGGCGGTGGTGAAGGCCGAAGGGACGGTGAGGAGGCGAGCGCCGCGGACGGCGAGGATCCGGAACAACTCGGGGAAGCGCAGGTCGTAACAGACACTGAGACCGACTGTGGCCTCGGCCAGCGACGCGGTGACGATCTCCTCCCCCGCCTCCTCGTGCGCGGACTCGCGGTAAGCAACACCGCCGACGTCAACGTCGAACATGTGGATCTTGCGGTAGATCGCGAGGTCCTCGCCCTCGGGGCCAATCAGCACCGAGGTGTTGAACGCCTTGTCCTCGGGACCCCGCTCGGAGACGCTGCCGGCGAGCAGGTTGATCCCCAGCTCGCGGGCCCAGAGCCGTGCGGCACCGAGGCTCGGGCCATCGAGCAACTCGGCACCGGCAACGAGCTCCTCGCCGCCGGCCAGCAGGTTCCACTTCTCCGGCAGCGCGACCAGCTCGGCGCCGTCGGCCGCGGCGGCCCGCACGAGCCGCTCGGCGGTAGCGAGATTTCGTGCCTTGTCGTTGGTCGAGTTGAGCTGTACAACCGCTGCGCGCAAACGTCCCTCTCTGTGCCGAATCGTCCGCCGATGCTGGCTGACTGACCAGTCAATCGGTTTGCTCAGTATAGGTGGACGATGAGCGTTGGCCGCACTCAGAGATTCATGATGCGAGCGACGATGCGGTCCCAGATGCGGGTCGGGATCAAGGGTTTGATGCGCGCCTGGGTCTTGGCGTCGAGTCCGACCAGGTAGCGCGTGCGGGGGCGGGATGCGCTCAGCGCGTGCTCGATGACCTCGGCGACCTCGTCCGGCTCGATTCCGCGCTCGGCAAGTTTCTTCGTCACCTTGCGGTAAGTGGCGATCGCCTTGCCGTAGAGCTCTTCCCGCGCCTGGAGGTCGCCGCCGATCTCATCCGCGGCCCGCTCGCCGCTCTCCCAGATCGGCGTGTCGATCGAGCCGGGCTCGATCACGGAGACGGAGATTCCCCAGCGGCGCAGCTCCTGGCGAAAGACGTCGCCAACCGCCTCCACCCCGAACTTGGCCGCGTGGTAGGCGCCGGTCAGCGGGAAGGCGATGCGACCGCCGATTGAGCTGACGAAGGCGATGCGGCCACGGGCGCTGCGGATCAGCGGCAGCATCGCCTGCGTCACCGCCACCTGCCCGGTCAGGTTGACCTCGATCTGGCGGCGGAAGGCCTCGATCGGCATCGTCTCCAGCGGACTGGGAATCGCGACCCCGGCGTTGTTGACCAGGCCGTCGAGACCGGAGCCGGCAAGCTCGTCGCCAAGCAAGGTGGCAGCGGCCGAGATCGCATCAGGGTCGGTGACGTCGAGCGTCACCGGGGTCAGCCGATCCGAGCCCGCCGCCCGCAGCGACTCGGCGTCCTCCGCCTTGCGAACCCCGGCAAAGACCCGCCAGCCGGCGGCGTCGAGTCGCAGCGCCGTGGCCCTGCCGATCCCGGTCGAGGAGCCGGTTACGAGGACGGATCGCACCGGGCCAGGCTACACGGGGGCGTAACCTGCTCCGAGATGCCTGAGCGTGGCAAGGACGATGGTGAGCGCAAGCAGGTGACGGTGCTCTTCGCCGATGTGAGCGGCTCGATGGACCTGGCCGAGGGGCAGGACCCGGAGGAGTGGCGCAAGATCATGCAGCGCTTCTTCGCCATCCTCGCGGCAGCGGTCGAGCGTTTCGAGGGCACCGTCGACAAGTTCACCGGCGACGGCATCATGGCCGTCTTCGGAGCCCCGGTCGCACACGAGGACCACGCTCGCCGGGCTTGCTACGCGGCCCTGCAGATGCTCGACGACATCTCCGAGTACGCCGCCGAGCTGCGCCGCGGGCCCGGGCTCAACTTCTCGACTCGGATCGGGATCAACTCGGGCGAGGTCGTGGCGGGGGCGATCGGGGCGGGTGGAGAAGGTGAGTACACCGCGATCGGCCACACCGTCGGCCTCGCCCAGCGAATGGAGGCGCTGGCCGAGCCCGGCAAGGCCTACCTGACCGAGAGCACGGCGGAGCTCTCCCACGGGTTCATGGAGCTCGACGATCTCGGCCAGTTCGAGATCAAGGGCGCCAGCCAGCCAGTGCGGGTCTTCGGGCTGGCGGGTGTGGGAACAGCGCGCTCGCGACTGGACCTCTCCCGCGAGCGCGGTTTCTCCCGCTTCGTCGGCCGCGACGAGGAGATGGCCGTTCTCGAGGGCGCGCTCGAGCGGGCGCAGCGCAGTGAAGGAGCGGCGGTCGGGATCGTCGCCGAACCCGGGATCGGCAAGAGCCGCCTCTGCCACGAGTTCGCGGAACGCTGCCGCGGGCGCGGCATCGAGGTCTTCGAGTGCCAGGCGCAGGCCCACGCGCGCTCGATCCCCTTCATGCCGGTGCTGCAGATGCTGCGCTCTTACTTCGGCATCAACGACGGCGACAGCGAGCGCATCGTTCGCGAGAAGATCGCCGGGCGGACGCTGCTGCTCGATCCCGACTTTGCCGAGGACCTGCCGCTCCTCTTCGACTTCCTCGGCGTTCCGGACCCCGACCGCCCGGTCGCCCAGCTCAGCGCCGAGGCGCGGCACCGGGCGCTGCGGGGAACGGTCTGTCGCTTGGTGCGGGCACCGAACAGGCGCGAGTCGATCGTCGCCCTGGTCGAGGACCTGCACTGGATGGACGAGGGCAGCGCGATCCTGCTCGGCGAGCTGATCTCCTCGGTCGAGGGGACCAAGACCCTGGCGATCGTCAACTTCCGCCCTGAGTACGAGAACGCCTGGGCCGGGGAGCCGACCTACCGGGGGATCTCGCTGGAGCCGCTGGGGCCGGGCGACACGCGTGAGCTGCTGCACGACCTGGCCGGCTCCGATCCCTCGCTCGATGGGCTCGCCGACCTGATCCACGAGCGCACCGCCGGCAACCCTTTCTTCATCGAGGAGATCGTCCGCGGGCTGGCCGAGACCGGCAATCTCGCGGGCGAGCGGGGGGATTACCGGCTGGCGCGCCCGGTCGAGGACAGCGGCGTGCCGGCATCGGTCCAAACGGTCCTCGCGGCGCGGATAGATCGCCTCGGGCCAACCGCGAAGCGCCTGCTTCAGGCAGCCTCGGTGACGCCCAAGGAGATCAGCGAGCGCGCCCTCGGGCTGATCTCTGGACTGGCCGACGACGAGGACTACCGAGCCGCACTGTGCGAGCTCACCGAGGGCGGCTTCCTCTATGAGACCGAGCTCTACCCCGAGCGCGTCTTTGCCTTCCGCCACCCGCTGACTCGCGAGGTCGCCTACGGCACCCAACTCGCCGACCAGCGCGAGGCCACTCACGCGGCGACGGCGCGGGTCCTGATCGAGCTCAACCCCGACCGCCACGACGAGCTGGCCGCCCTGGTCGCCAGCCATATGGAGTCCGGCGGAGAAACACTGGAAGCGGCGCGCTGGTCCGCCCGCGCCGCCTATTGGGCGGGCAGCAGCAGGCCGCAGGACGCGCTGCGGCTCTGGCGCAAGACGATGGAGCTGACCGACGAGGCGGAGAAGACCGAGGAGACGGAGGCGATGGCGGTGATGTCGCGCCTACTGCAGCTCGACTTCGCCTGGCGACTGGGCATGGATGATGAGGAAGAAGCGCGCCTGACCGCCGAAGCGCGGGAGATCGCGACAAGGACCGGTGACCTGCACTCGCTGGCGCTGCTCAAGGTCGCCACCGACGCCCGCCCAGGCATGCCACACGTGGCCTCCGACTGGCTAGAGGCCGTGGCCGAGACGATTCGCCTCGCCGACGAGTCGGAAGACCTTCATCTGCGCATCGCGATCAGGGCCGCGGGTTCCTACGCGCACCTCTGCACCGGCGACTTCGACGGCTTTGACCGGGCGCTCGACGAAGTTCTCGAGATGGCCGGCGAGGACCGTCGCGCCGGCGCCGGGATCGTCATCGGCAGCCCGGTGGCCTGGGCGACGATGGCCAAGGGTCTGGTGATGCGCGAGCGCGGCCGGCTCGAGGATGCCGAAGCCAAGTTCAAGGCGGCCCTGCGCATCGCGACCGAGGATGGCGATCCCGAGATCGCCAGCTGGACCCGCAGCAATCAGGCGCTGATGCTGACGATGCGGGGCGAACTGGAGGCGGCAACCGCACTGGCTCGCCGCAACTGCGAGCTGACCGAACGGCTCGGCGACGTCTTCTCCCGCAGCCTCGCCCTCTCGAACCTGGCCGGCACGCAGATCGCCGCCGGTGACTACGAGGCGGCCCTCGACGCGATCGAAGAGGCAGAGCGCATCTACCGCGCCGCGGTCAGCGATGGCGACGAGATGGAGACCTGGCGGGCGGGCCTGCGGTCGGAGGCGCTGACCGGGGTGGGCCGCGCCGAGGAGGGCCTGGAGCTGGCCGAATGGGCGACCGGGGTCGCTCGCAAACGCGGCATGCTGTGGTCGCTGCCCCTGGATCTCCAGGCGGTGGCCATAGCCCGCGCCGCGACCGGCCGCGACGGTGTCGAGGCAGCCCTCGATGAAGCCGCCCAGGTGGCGAGCGAGACGGGAGCGATGATCAGCCTGCAGGCCGTCGAAGCCACGCGCGAAACCCTCGGCGCGGTCCGTCCATAACATCGAGTCCATGGCCGAAGCAGCCTTCGTGACGGGCGGATCCGGATTCATCGGCGGCAAGCTGGTGCAGCGCCTCGTCGCCGAAGGGCATTCGGTGCGCGCGCTCGCCCGGTCCGATGCCGCCGCCGAGCGGGTGGCCACGCTGGGTGCCGAGCCGGTGCTGGGCGAGCTCGGCGACCGCGCCTCGCTCGCATCCGGCGCCGACGGATGCGACGTCGCCTTCCACCTCGCCGCTCATCTCGGTGAGTCTGGACCCTGGGCCGAGTTCGAGCGGGGCAACGTGGAGGGAACGCGCAACGTGCTCGCGGCCTGCGCTGCAGCCAGCGTCAAGCGCTTCGTCCACTGCGGTACGGAGGCGGCGCTGATGGCGGGTGAGCCGCTTGTCCAGGTCGACGAGACGGCGCCGTTGCGCCCCGATTCGCGGGCGCCCTACCCGGCGACCAAGGCGAAAGCCGAGCAGGCGGTGCGCGAGGCCAGTCGCGATGGCTTCGAGACGGTGGTGGTGCGCCCCCGCTTCGTCTGGGGCAAAGGAGACACGACGCTGCTGCCCGAGATGATCGCCACGGTCGAGGCCGGCAAGTTCGCCTGGATCGGCGGCGGCCGCAACGTCACCGACACCGCGCACGTCGACAACGTGGTCGAGGGCCTGATCCTCGCCGCGGAAAAGGGCCGGCCCGGCGAGGCCTACTTCGTCACCGACGGCAAGCCCGTCGTCTTCCGCGAGTTCGTCTCGGCGATGCTGCGAACCCAGGGAGTCGAGCCGCCGAACAGAAGCCTCCCCGCCTGGACCGCTTCCCCGATGGCCTACGTCTGCGAGCTGGCCTGGAAGGCCCTGCCGCTGCGGGGCGATCCGCCGATGACGCACTTCCGCTCCTGGCTGCTGACCCAGGAGTGCACGATCGACATCGCCAAGGCGCGCACCGAGCTCGGCTACGCGCCTGTCTTGACCCACGAGCAGGGCCTGGCTGAGCTGAGCGGCTAGCCGCGCCCGGCGCGGTGGCGCTCGAGCTCGGCGACCATCAGCTTCGTGTGCAGCGCGGCGATCAGGTCCTGCAGGGGCTGGGCGCCCGCTTCGAGCATCTCGACCACTCGCTCCGGCGAGACCTCGCCGGCGAGGCGGTCCATCACCATCCCGACCTCCTCGCGGACGAGCGCTTCGATCGCGCTCTTGTAGCGCAGGGTGTCGTAGACGGTGAAGCCGATCTGCTCGTCGTAGCCGCCGGCCCGGAAGCGGCTGATCGCCTCGATGATCTTGATGTCGGAGGGCGAGTAGCCGCGGCTGTTGGGACTCAGCACCTCGAGTTTCTCGAGCCGGTCGAGCACTTCCTTGGGGACGCCGTAGCGCTCGCGGACCTCGCCGGCGCTCGTCCGGGTGCGCTCGCCGGCGAGCGCACGGTCGAGGATCCGGTCCTCCAGCTCGACCAGGGCGCGGGCGCGCTCGGGGTCCTCGTCGAGCACCGATTTGATCGCCTTCAGCGGCATGAAGCGCTCCTCCTGCAGCTGCTTGATCAGCTTGATCCGGTCGACGAACTCGGGCGGGTAGTAGGCCATGTTGCGGCTCGTCTTGACCGGTTCGGGCAGCAGGCCCTCGCGCAGGTAGTGCTTGATCGTCGGCGCCGGCACCCCGGAGGCCTCGGCCAGCTCGCCCATCCGCAGCAGCTCGCCGTTGGCGCTCATGGGCAGGGCCGATGGGCCGAAAAGAGGACCCGGAGTGGGGTTTTAGGCCCATTGGCGGTCATGCGCGGAACTCCACGTGGCCGCTGGTCGGGCCTGCTGCCGCTCCCGACTCGAGCATCGCGGCGATCTCCTCCTCGGAGTAGCCGGCCTCGCGCAGCACCTCGTCGGTGTGCTCGCCGAAGGCCGGCGCGGGACGGGTCGGATCGGCGGGAGTGCGGCTCATCTTCACCGGGGCGCCGAGCTGGCGCACCGTGCCGAGCCCGGGCTGCTCCATCTCGACCACCATCTGGCGAGCCCGGACCAGCTCGGAGTCGAGTGCCTCGTCGACGTCCAATACCGGCTCGATACAGCAATCGTGCTCGTCGTTGAAGGCCTTCCATTCGTCGCGGGTGCGGGAGCGGAAGACCGCGGCGACCTCGCGCCAAGCATCGGAGTCCGGCGACTCGAACTGCACCTCGATCAGGTCGGGACGATCGACCCCACCGCAGAAGGCGGCCCAGAACTTCGGCTCGAGGGCGCCACAGCTAATCCAGCCATCGGCGGCCTCGTAAGGCATGTAACAGACCAAGCCACCCGCAAGCTGCTGCTCGCCCCGCTTTGGCACCTCGCCGTCGCAGAAGTAACGGCCGGCGACCATCGCCAGCCAGGAGAGCGCCCCGTCGGCCATCGAGACATCGACCATCTGGCCTTCGCCGGAGCGGCGGCGCTCGTGCAGCGCCGCCATCACGCCAAAGGCTGCCAACAGTGCGCCACCGCCGAGGTCGGCGATCTGACCGCCCGACTGCACCGGCGGGCCATCTTTGGCACCGGTCAGCCCGAGCAGGCCGACGAGGCCGAGGTAGTTCATGTCGTGCCCGGCGCGCTGCGTGTAGGGCCCATCCTGGCCATAGCCGGTGATCGCGCAGAAGACGATCGCCGGGTTGGCCTCGTGCACGCGCTCGTAGCCGACCCCGAGCCGGTCGAGCACGCCGGGGCGGAAGCCATCGAGGACAACGTCGTGGGACTCGACCAGCCGCAGCAGCGCCTCGCGCCCCTGCTCGCTCTTCAGGTCAAGCCGGACCGAGCGCTTGCCCCGGTTGAGCGAGAGGTAGAGGGCCGAGCGCGTGCCCAGCTCCTGCTGCTCATCGGTCCCGTAGTAGGGCGGCGCCCAGCGGATGTAGTCGCCCATGCCGGTGTCCTCGACCTTGAGCACCTCGGCGCCGAGGTCGGCGAGCAGAAGCGAGCAGAAGCCCCCCGGCAGCAGCCGGGACAAGTCGAGGACCTTGACGTCGCTAAGCGGGAGAGCGCTCACGCTTCGGCACTCCCAGCAGCTCACGGGCCTCGGCGACCGAGGCGACCTTGCGGCCGACGTCTTCGGCCATCTGCCGCGCCTTGGCGATCAGGTCGCCGTTGGAGCGGCACATATCGCCGTTCGGCAGGTAGAGGTTGTCCTCGACCCCGGCGCGGACGTTGCCGCCGAGGACCAGGGCCGTGCCGAGCAATTTCCACTGGTCGCGCGAGATGCCGATCGTCTGCCACTGGTTCGGGCCCTCGGCGCCACCCGGGACCTGGTCGGCCATGAAGGCGATGTTGCGAGGGGTCGGCCGGATGCCGCCGTTGACCCCCATCACCAGCGAGATCTGCAGCGGCGTCCGCTCCAGCAGGCCCATGTCGATCAGCGGGTCGAGGTTGGCGACGTGGCCGGCGTCGAAGCACTCGTGCTCGGGCTTGATCCCCAGCTCCCGCATCGCCGTGAGGAACTCGATGATCGTGTCGAAGCTGTTCTCGAAGACCACCTTGAAGACGAAGTCCTTGCGCCGTTTCGAGTACTTGGCGTAGTTCATCGAGCTCATGTTGAGCGCGGCGACATCGGGCTTCAGCTCGCGCAGGTACTCGAGTCGCTTCTCGATCGGGATCCCGATCGCGCCGGTCGAGTAGTTGACGATCACGTCGTCGACCTCGGCCAGGATCGCCTCGGTGATCGCACGGAAGTCCTCGACCTCGTATGAAGGAGTGCCGTCGGGTTTGCGGGCGTGAATGTGGATCTGCGAGGCGCCCTCGTCGACCGCACGGCGCGCCTCGGCCGCGTACTCCTCCGGCGTGTAGGGAATTGCCGGGCACTGGTCGCGGTTGGCGATCACGCCGCTGATCGAGCAGCTGATCACGACCGGATTGTCGAACGAGCTCATACCGGCATCACCCCGTGGCGCTTCTTCGGCTTTTCGACGTGCTTGTCTTTCGCCATCCGCAGTGCCTTGACGATCGTCGGCCTGGTCTCGCGCGGGTCGATCACGTCATCGATCACGGCGTTGCCGGCGGCGATGTAGGGGTCGATCTGCTGGCGCACCGCGTTCAGCATCGACTCGCGGGTCGCCTCCGGATCGTCGGAAGCCTCGATCATCGAGCGGCCGATGATTTCGACCGCGCCCTCGGCCCCCATCACCGAGATCTCAGCGCCGGGCCAGGCGACGATCAGGTCGGGCTCGTAAGCCTTGCCGCACATCACGTAGTAGCCGGCGCCGTAGGCCTTGCGCACGATCACGGTCACCTTCGGCACCGTGGCGCGGCTGACCGCATAGAGCATCTTCGCCCCGTGGCGAATGATGCCGGCGTGCTCGACCTTGGCCCCAACCATGAAGCCGGGCACGTCCTGGAGGAAGACCAGCGGGATGTTGAAGGCGTCGCAGAGGTTGATGAAGCGGGCGGCCTTGTCGGCCGAATCGTTGTCGAGGATGCCGGCCAGCTGCTTGGGCTGGTTGGCGACGATCCCGGCCGGCCGGCCGCCGAAGCGGGCGAAGCAGGTGATCAGCGTCTTGGCGAACTTCGGCTTGATGTCGAAGAACTCGCCGTCGTCGACGATCTCGCGGATCACGTCGTACATGTCGTAGGGCTGCCGCGATGAATCGGGGACGATCTCCATCAGCTTCTCCGACATGCGGTCATCGGGATCGGCGGTCTCGATCACCGGCGGCTTCAGCTCGCAGTTGGTCGGGAAGTAGGAGAGGTACTGCTTGATCGCCCAGATGCACTCCTCGTCGTCCTTGACCTCGAGGTCCCCGACGCCGGACTTGCGGCAGTGCACCTTGGCGCCGCCCAGCTCCTCCATCGTGATGTCCTCGCCGGTGACCGCCTTGGTCAGGTGCGGCCCAGCCAGCGCCATCGCGCCCTGGCCGGAGACCATCGGCACGAAGTCGGCGAGCGCCGGGATGTAGGCGGTACCGGCGGCGCAGGGGCCCATCATCGCCGCCACCATCGGGATCACTCCCGACATCTCGACCTCCTCGCGGAAGAGGTGGCCGGAGCCGGCGAAGAGCGAGCCCGCCGCCTCCTGGATGCGGGCCCCGGCCGAGTCGAGCAGCCAGATGAAGGGCATCCGCTTGGAGAGCGCCATCTCCCGCAGGCGGGTGACCTTGAGCTCGCCGGTCATCCCCATCGAGCCGGCCATCACAGTGAAGTCGTAGGCGGCGATGCAGCAGGGCCGGCCGTCGACGTCCCCCCAGCCGCTAATCACGCCGTCAGCCGGAGCGTCCTTGCCGTCCATCGCCCGCTGGGCGAAGTGGGGCCGGCCGTGAATGCCCATCTCGACGAAGGTCCCCTCGTCGACCAGCAGGGCGATCCGCTCGCGCGCGGTCAGCTTGCCGCGCTCGTGCTGCTTGGCGATCTTCTCCTCGCCGCCGCCGAGCTTCGCCTTGGCGCGCCGCTCGTGCAGCTGGTCGGTCAGGTCGCTGAGCGGGGCGGTCCCCGGCAGCAGGTGCTTGCTCTCTTGCTCGGTCGCCACTAGCGCCCTTTCCACTGCGGATCGCGTTTCTCGAAGAATGCGGTGACGCCCTCGACGATGTCCTCGGTCGAGAAGGTGAGCGAGAGCTGCGAGCGCAGGTAGTCGAGCGCGTCGTCGACCGCCATGTCCTGCTGGCGGTACATCGCGTCGTGGCCGAGCCGCATCAGCACCGGGCTCTTCGAGGCCAGCTTGGTCGCCCAGTCGGCAACGGCGGCGTCGAACTCCCCGGCCGGAACAACCTTGTTGGCGAGTCCGTACTCGACCGCCTGCTCGGCACTTAGCCGCTCGCCCAACAGCATCATCTCGTTGACCTTCTTGCGCGGGACGTTGCGGTAGATGATCGCCATGATCATGTAGGGGAAGGCGCCAACGTTGATCTCCGGCGTGCCGAAGGTGGCCCCCTCTTTGGCGATCAGCAGGTCGCAGGAGAGGGCGAGGCCCATCCCCCCCGCCAAGACGTGGCCGTTGGCCGCGCAGAGGCTCGGCTTGCCCAGCCGCGGCATCAGCCTGAAGTATTCGAGGAAGAGGTCTGTGGCGAAGTGTTTGGCCACTAGCGGCAGATCAGCGGCGAAGCCGCCCAGGTCGGCGCCCGCGCAGAAGACCTTGTCCCCCGCCCCGGTGAGCACCACCGCGCGTACGTCGTCGGAATCGCGCGCCGTCTTCATCGCGTCGACCAGCTCGGCCAGCATCTGGCCGGAGAGCATGTTGCGCTTCTCCGGGTTGTTCAGCGTCACCGTGGCGACGCCCTCGGCAACCTCGTACTTGACGACCTCGTAATCCATCGAGGCGGGACCATAGCCGAACCGAGCTGAAAGTAGGAAGTGCTACTGTCCACCCGCGCGAGACGTGTCTGAGTTTTCCCACGGTATTTCGTGGTCAAGCTCAGCCACCCCCGCCGATCGAGAACTTCGAACGAGGAGAGACCAGTGGCGACCGCGACTACCAACGGCTCCAAAGTCATCAAGCCCGACCATCAGGCTGGGCGCAAGCACTTCATCTTCAGTCAGGAGCACGAAGACCTGCGCGAGTCGATGGAGTCGTGGGTGAAAAAGGAGCTGTGGCCCCACCGCAACGAGTGGGAGGACACCTACTGGGACTCCGCCGCGATGAAGCGCGCCGGCGAGCTCGGCTTCCTCGGCCTCTGCTTCCCGGAGGAGTACGGCGGGCAGGGCGGCGACTACTTCTACTCGCTGGTCCGCGCCGAGTGCATGAGCTACTCCGGCTCGGGCGGCACCAACATGGGCTTCGCCGTGCAGAGCGACATGGTGCTCCCCCCGATCCATCTGCTCGGCACGGAGGAGCAGAAGCGCAAATACCTAGAGCCCGGTCTGAAGGGGGAGAAGATCGGCTGCATCGCGATCACCGAGCCGGGCGCCGGCTCCGACGTCGCCGGCATCCGCACCAGCGCGATCCTCGACGGCGACGAATACGTGATCAACGGCTCCAAGACCTTCATCACCAACGGCCCGCGCGCCGACTTCATCGTCCTCGTCACCAAGACCGACCCCAGTGCCCGCCACGAGGGCATCACGCTCTTCGTCCTCCCCCTGCGCGACGAGGAGGGCAACCACGTGGAGGGATTCACCGTCTCGGCCGAGCTGGAGAAGATGGGGATGCACGCCTCCGACACCGGCGAGCTCTCCTTCGAAGACGTCCGCGTCCCGGCCGACGCCGTGCTGGGCGAAGTCGGCAAGGGCTTCTACCACATCGCCTGGGAGCTCCAGGGAGAGCGCCTGGTCGCCGCCGCCGGCTGCCATGCAGGCGCCGAGCGGATGATCGAGAAGACAATCGAGTACGCCAAAGAGCGCGAAGCCTTCGGCCGGCCGATCGGAAAATTCCAGGCCCTGCGCCACAAGATCGCCGAGATGGCGACGAAGACCGAGGCGGCGAAGCAGTTCACCTACGCCACCGCCTGGCGCTTCGCCAACGGCGAGTACCCGGTGCGCGAGATCACGATGGCCAAGCTCTACGCCTCCCGCATCTGCTGCGAGGTCGCGGACGACGCCGTGCAGATCCTCGGCGGCTACGGCTACATGAAGGAGTACGAGATCGAGCGTGCCTACCGCGACGTTCGCCTCAACCGCATCGGCGCCGGCACCGACGAGGTAATGCTCGACGTGATCGGCCGCAGCTACGGGCTATAGCCGGGCGACGCGCTGGAACCGGGCGGGCCAAGCCGGCTCGCCCGGCGTGACCCTAAGAGTTCGTGGCGATAACGGTGCCGATAGTGGCGAAGATGCCGAGCATCGTCGCGCCCCAAAGCTGGAACATGAGCATGCGCAGAGCGCGAATGTCGCGGTCGACCCGCCCAAAGCCAGCATCCACTTTGTGCGCCAGATCGTCCAGCCGCTCATCGGTCCACATCGTGCGATTCATGGTAGCCACGTTAACCGATCCGTGCGCAGACAATGTGTTGCGGAAATTGAGATCCACGCACAGAACTGCAACAAGGCACAGAAATAACCCGCAGGGGCTCGAACGGGCTACTCCAACGGCAGGCAGATCGCGCAGAAGTCCTCGCCGAACGAGGTGAGGACGATGCTCCGGCGGACGGTGCGGGCCGTCCGCCCACCCCGCTCCAGCGCCTCCGTGACCTCCGCCTGCGCCTCCAACACCTGGTAGCGACGGGCGTCGCGCAGCGGCTCTCGCGAGAACCAGACGAGGCCCAGCCGGTGCAGGTTGTTGAGGTAGGCGTGGACGCGCTCGCTATGGCGACAGCCGGCCTCCTCGGCGATCATCGTGCAGCCGCTGGCCACGAGGGCGGAGGCAAACGGCAGGCCGGCGCGCACGTCAACCGACGGCTGCTCGCCCTCCCGAGTCAGGAAACGCAGGATGCGGGCCTCGTCCGGCGCCAGGGCGTCGATAATCCGCATGTAGGCGGGGTGGGAATCGACGTCGACGCTGACGTCGGCCGAGCGGCGCAACAGCTCCTCCCCGCGGCTGCGCAGCGCCTCCGTGGAGGAGTCCCCCGCTGGCCGTGACCGCGTGCCTTCCTCGACGCCGATCAGCTCACGCAGATAGGCCCTCAACTCTGCGGTGGTCTCCTGCACCGCGTCCGCGGTCGACTCACCCTGAGAGGCGGCGCGCACCACCCGTGAGGCGCCCTCGACGTAGGCGTTGGCTATCTCCGAGGCCCCTTGCCTGGCCATGTTCGCGGCGATCCTCGCCAGGCCGGGCGCCGCCTGCAGCAGCTCTTCAAGCGCCTGCTGTCCCGTCGCGGCGGAGTCCCGTCGCGGCGATCTCGTCCGCTCTCCCCGCTCTCTCCTGTCGTCGTCGAAAGTCATCCGAAGATCGCCAGGTGTAGCAGCCCGGCGCCGAATCCGAGCACCGCGCCGTGTAGGTAGAGCAGCCACTCGTCCTCGCGCATCGCCGTGCGCAGCATCTCCGAGAATTCGGGCGGCCCCATCACCCGCACCCGCGTGGCGACGAACTCCCGCACGCCGTCTCTTTGCCTGGCGTTGAACTCCTCATCGGCGAGCGGGGTGACCGCGTAGTCGGCCGCCTCGACGGCGAGCGAGGTACGGATCGTCTCGTAGTCGCGGCTGCCGACCGCGACCCTGACCGCCGAGCGCGCCCGGCCGAGCGCCCGGTCGACGGCGGGGCGCAGCGAGTCCTCGATCAGCTGCCGCGTGCGATCCGAGTTGGGCCCGTGCATCAGGTCCTCGGCGACGTTGGTCATCGTCACCACGTCGTCGGCGATGATGTCGGCGTAGACCTCGGCCACCTCGGGCTGGCGCTTGAGGAAGAGGCCCTGGATCTCGAACGGCCCGATCTGCCGCGGCCGCACCGGCTCGAAGATCATGCGAATGCCGAGCAGGTTCGTCGTGTAGCCGATCAGCACGCCGGCGATCGGCAGCACCCACCACGGGGTCAGCACGTACTCGGTGAAGAAAGCCGTGGGGATGCCGAGCAGCAGGCCGAAGAAGAAGCCGAAGTTGACGATGAAGCGCAGCTCCTTGCGGCCGACCTCGAGGAAGATCCGGTTGGCCAGCGCGGGGTTGGCCTCGAGGCGGCGGATCACCATCAGCTTGACGTCGATCAGGTCGTCGGCATGGGTGCCGATTTCGTCGGTGATCGTGCGCACGATCTGCGGCAGCTGCTCCTCGACGCGGGCGTGGACGGCGGCGCGCACGCGCGGCGGCAGGTCGTGCCAGAGCTGTGGACGCTCGCGCTCCATGATCCGCTCGACCACGTCGTAAATCTCACCGCGCGCCTTCTCGAGGATCTGCTCGGCGATCGCCTCGGGGTCGAGCTGGCGGTAGAACTCGCCGGGGCTGCCCACCTTCGAGAGCCCTTTGTCGACCGCGATCGAACCCATCTTCGCCGCCCGCGAGGGGACGATCCCCTGCCAGCCGAGGCCGCCCTGGCCGAGCCCGGGGATCTGCTGGATGCGCCGCGGCATGACGTTGGCGAGCGGCGCCAGGCCCGGCACCCTGACCCCGGCGAAGCGCACCGGGTAGAAGAGCATCCAAACCCCGCTGAGGTTGGTCACGTAGCCAATCGCCCCGGTGAAGAGTGGGATCGTGATCAGGCTGATGGTCGTGTGGTCCATGGCTTTAGGGGATGATGTGCGGCGAGCGCAGGATGACCGTAATCAAGGACACAGGGAAGCGGGCTGTCCTGCCGCCGTTCGGCGAGGAGCACGAGGAGCTGCGCGAGACGGTCAGCCGCTTCGTCGCCAAGGAGATCGCGCCGAACGTCGACGAGTGGGAGGCGGCGCGGGAATTCCCCCGTGAGCTGTACGGGCGCTGCGCCGAGCTGGGCTTCCTCGGGCTGAAGTTCCCGGAGGAGCTCGGTGGCCAGGGCGGCACCCACCTGCACGACGCGATCTGGGTCGAAGAGCTGGCCCGCAGCGGCGGCTCCGGCGGCGTCGCCGCCGGGCTCAACGCCCACACCTCGATCGCGATGCCGCCGATCTTCAACTTCGGCACCGAAGAGCAGAAGCAGCGCTGGCTGGTGCCGGGAATCGCCGGCGAGAAGATCGGCGCGCTCGGGATCACCGAGCCCGGCGCCGGCTCCGACGTGGCGGGCATCTCGACCTTTGCCGAGAAGGTCGACGGTGGCTACGTCGTCAACGGCTCCAAGACCTTCATCACCAACGGTGTCCGTGCCGACTTCCTCGTCTGCGCCGTCAAGACGACCAAGGACGGCGGCCACGGCGGCATCTCCTTCCTCGTCCTCGAGCGCGAGATGCCCGGTTACGAGGTGGCGCAGAAGCTGGAGAAGATGGGCTGGCACTCCTCCGACACGGGAGAGCTCTCCTTCACCGACGTCGAGGTGCCCGAGGAGAACCTGCTCGGTGACGAGAACGAGGGCTTCAAGCTGATCATGGCCAACTTCGCCTGGGAGCGGCTGCTGATGGCGATTGGCGCCGTCGGCGCGATGCAGCGCCTGATCGAGGTCACCGTCAGCTACGCCAAGGAGCGCGAAGCCTTCGGCCGCCCGATCGGCAAATTCCAGGCGATCCGCCATCAGGTCGCCGAGATGGCAACCAAGGCCGAGTCCTCCCGCGCCATCACCTACAACGCCCTGCGCCTATTCCACGAGGGCCAGAACTGCATCGAAGACGTGACCATGGCCAAGCTGGTCACCCAACGCGCCGTCCTCGAGATAGCCGACCAATCCCTCCAAATCCACGGCGGCTACGGCTACATGCGCGAGTACGGCATAGAGCGAGCAGTCCGCGACGCCCGCCTGGGCCCAATCGGCGGCGGCACCGACGAGGTGATGAAGGAGATCCTCGGCAAGCTGATGGGGCTTTGAACGCGGTTGCGGTCGCCTTGGTCGTGTTTGCGACCTGCGCCTGTGCCGGGGTTCAGGCGGATCACTCCACACCGGCCCCGCGTTCCAGCGGTCAATTGGCGGCGCAAGTCGATCAGGTCCCGCGACCGCAGATCGTCCGGCGACTGATCCCGTTCCCGCCAAAGCGAAAGCGGGAGATGGCTTCCTACTCCGAGCGGCACTACGGGGAAGACACATGGCGCTTGAAACATCCACAGGTGATCGTCGAGCACTGGGCGGAAAGCGGCAGCGCCGCGTCCGTCTACAACACTTTTGCTCCCGACTATCCGGACCCGGAGTTGCATGAGCTGCCCAATGTCTGCGCGCACTTCGTCGTCTCCGGCTCGGGGAAGATCATTCAGCTCGTGCCGCTCTCGATTCGCTGTCGCCATACGGTCGGGCTCAACTGGACGGCGATCGGAATCGAGCACACCGGATTCAGCGATGAGGAAGTGCTCGACGACCACGCTGAGATGCATGCGTCGCTGGAGCTCACTCGCTACCTGCAATGCCGCTTCCACATCAAGCTCCGCAACGTGATCGGCCACAACGAGAGCCTCTCCTCCCCATTTCATCGTGAGCGCGTCGCCAGCCTGCGTAGCCAGACCCACGGCGACTGGCGACACGACTCGATGCAGATCTACCGGCGCCGGCTTCATCACCTCGGCGATTGCTGAGCGCCACTCCTGGCTTGAAGGGTGGGCAGGCGGGTACCGTGGCCCCATGGTGAAGAGTTCGTGATCTACCTGCTCCGACACGGCGACGCCGAGGACGGCGATGGCGATGATGCAGCGCGCCGGCTGACCGCCAAGGGCGAGCGGCAGGCAGCGGCCTCCGGGCACGCTCTGGCAGCCCTCGGTGCCGATGTCGACGCCTGTCTGACTAGCCCGAAGGTGCGAGCGGCCGAGACCGCCCGCCTCGCCTGCCAGGCGCTCGGGCTGGAGCCGGAGACCGCAACGGAGCTGCGCGGCGGGCCCTTCGACTCGCTCAACCTCGCCGCCGGGCGCGGCAACGTTCTCCTCGTCGGCCACGAGCCCGACTTCTCCACCGAGGTCGCCCGCCTCACGGGCGCGAAGGTCAAGCTGCGCAAGGGTGGCCTGGCGGCGGTGGACGGAGGGACCCTCGTCGCCCTGCTGCGCCCCACCGACCTCGCCGCTATAGCCGGATAGGCGATTCCCCACGAAACGTCGGTTAGTGTCTTCGCGACCTATCCGATGCAGGGAGAAACGAGGGGTTAGATGGCGTACGAAATGCAGATCCAGGGAAGTCAGGACCGGGTGAAGGTCCGCAGTCCCTGGGCGGCGGCGCTGCTGCCGTTCATCACACTCGGCATCTACCACTTGGTCTGGTGGTACCGGATCAACCGCGAGCTGCGCGACTACGGCAAGGCGAAAGGGTACGACCTCGGCCAGAACCCGACCAACTCCCTGCTCGCCCTGTTCCCGGGCGGACTGATCATCGTGCCGGCGCTGATCACCTACTGGCGCGGCGTCAAGCGCGTCATGGGAGCCTCCCGCCTCGCCGGCAAGGAGCCGCTCAACGGCTGGATCGCGATCATCCTTTACGTCCTGATCGCGCCCGCGCTCTGGGCCTACGTCCAGGTCGAGCTCAACAAGGTCTGGGAAGCCGAAGCCGACACGATCGAGGGCGAACTTTCCCCGCCGGCTCCGGCCGACCCGCTCCCCCCGGCCATGTCCGAGCAGCCGGGAACGACCGAGCCGCCCGCCGGCCAGCCGCCCGCGGGACCCACGGCTTAGTTCACTCGTGAAGCAGCGCGTCAGCCCGGTCATCCACGGCACACGCGATCTCGGGCGGCGCGCCGCTTCTACGAAGCGCTCGGCTGGACGACGGACGTAGCACCCGCCGGCACCTGACGCAGCCCAGGGAGAGCCCGGACAAAGTAAATCTGCTGGGCCTGAGTTGACAGCCACCTTGAATTGGACATAGGTTTCCCGTCCGCCATGACAGATTCATCCGAAGCCCCCGAGTCGGAGCCCGCTCCCGAACCAAACGCTCCCGCTCCGTCGACACCCGAGCCCGAGGTCTCCACCACCCCCGAAGCCCCCGAATCGGAGCTCAATCCTGAGCCGCCCGCTTCAGACCCTGCGGGTCCCGACACGCCCGCCAGTACCCCACCAGGCTGGTATCCGGACCCGAATGCCGGCGGCGCGAACCTGATGCGCTACTGGGACGGAGGCGCCTGGACCGACCGCATTCAAGGGGGGAGCGAAGTCAGCACCACGCGGCGGACGGCCGATGAACGGAAGGTCATTCTCTCCCAACAGCTCCAGGCAGCGGCGGCGCGCGGACGTCGCATCGAGTCCCAAAGCGATTTCCAGGCGGTCGTGGTCGAGGGCAAGCCTGTCAACCACACCCTGCACGCAATCCTCACGATCTTCACCTGCCTGCTTTGGGGAATCGTCTGGGCGATCATCGCCGGGACCGGCGGCGAGACGCGGGAAATGGTGGTGGTGGACGAGTTCGGCAATGTCCTCTGGCAGAAGCTCGGCAAGATCTAGCGCTGCCGCCAAGGGAGTCTTGCTGGCGAGCGCGGCGCTGTCCGCCGCGACCCAGGAGCCCGCTGCCGGCGAGCCGCTGGTGGTCTTGCGCCGACCCTTGCCCGACCTTTGCCCGATCCACCGGGCGACCGGCCGCAACTGTCCCGGCTGTGGAATGGCCCGGGCCTTCGTGCTTCTGTGGCGCGGCCAACTTCGAGAGGCGATCAAGTCAAACCCCGTGTCTCCCTTCGTCTTCATCGCGTTCATCTGCCTTGCGACCGGCCGGTCCGTCCGTCCGAACAGGGACAGTTCGTTCCGGCTTCCGTCCCGGCCCTCGACCCCACAGGAGTGAGAGACACTGTGACATTCAGCGAAGCAGTAAGCGACGGGTTCTCGAAGTATGCGACGTTCAGCGGACGCACCTCGCGCTCCGGCTACTGGTGGTTCTACCTGTTCTACATCCTCGTTCTGATCGGGGCGTCGATCGTCGACGCAGCCATCAAGACCCCAGTCCTAACCGCCCTCGCGGTGCTCGGCCTCTTTCTCCCGACTCTTGCCGTCCTCGTGCGGCGCCTCCACGACACGGACCACAGCGGGTGGTGGGTCCTGATTTCGTTCATCCCGCTGGTAGGCACCATCGTGTTGATCGTCTTCGCCTGCACCGATTCCGGACCGCCCAACAAGTATGGCGACGGACCTGACGGGAAGGGCAACTTGACCGCGACCTCGCCCTTCGGACAGACGCTGCCGCCACCGCCGCCGCCAGTCCAGAGTCCGCCGCCGAGCGAGATGCCACCGCCGCTGCCCGAGCAGCGGCAGGCGACCGAGCCGCCAGCCGGCGACCCGCCGCCGGCTGGACCCACAGCCTGATCCGACCATGAAGCAGCGCGTCAACCTGATCACGCTCGGTGTGAGCGACCTCGGGCGGGCGCGCCGCTTCTACGAAGCGCTGGGCTGGAAGACGGGCGCCGGCGCCAAGGACGACGTCGCCTTCTTCCAGGCCGGCGACATGGTCTTGGCCCTGTGGGACCGGGCGAAGCTGGCCGACGACAGCGCCGTCGAAGACGGCGGCGGCTGGGGCGGCGTGACCCTGGCGCTGAACCTCGGCTCACCGGCTGAAGTGGACGCTGTGATCGAGGAGGCCCGCGCCGCCGGTGCGACGATCGGCCGCGAGTCCGCCGAGACCTTCTGGGGCGGCTACAGCGGCGTCTTCATAGACCCCGATGGCCATCCTTGGGAGGTCGCCCACAATCCCCACTGGACGATCACGGAGGACGGCGGCGTCCGCCTGAGCTGACTCCTTGGCCGGCCAACGTGTTCACCTCAACCTGATCGACAGCTCGCGGCAGTTGTTCGAACTCGACCCCGGCACCGTGCTCGAGCGCGGAGACGGTTGGCTCTTCGGCGCCGGCAGCCCGTCCCACCCGGTGATCTCGAACGCGGCGTTCCGCAGTGACAACGACGTCAACGCCGAAGAGTTCGTCTCCCGAGCCAAGGACTTCTTCCACGCACGGGGCCGCGGGTTCAGCACCTGGGTCCGGGGCGAGAAGCCCGAGGACCTTGACCTCGCCGCGGCAGCCTCGGAGGCCGGCCTGCAGCTCGTTTACGAAATGCCGGAGATGGTCCTCGGTTCTCCAGTCGAGGAGCCGCATTTCCCGGATGGTGCCGAGCTGCGCCAACTGTCCGAGACCGGACAGGCTGACGACTACTGGAAGGTTGCCGCAGCCTCTTACCCGAGCATCGGCTTCCCGCCCGAGGTCTTCGGCAGCTACACGAACAACGCCGGCCTGCTGGCGGAGAACGTCGCCGCCTTCATCGCCTACCTCGAGGGCGAGCCGGTCAGCATCGCGATGACGATCGTCAGCCACGGCGTTGCCGGCATCTACTGGGTCGGCAGCCTCGAGCAGGTGCGCGGCAAGGGGCTCGGGCGGGCGGTCACCGCCGCCGCGACGAACGCCGGCTTCGAGCTAGGTGCCGAGATCGCCTCTCTACAGGCATCGCCGATGGGCAAACCGATCTACGAGGCGATGGGCTACGAAACAGTTTTCGACTACCGGCTGTTTATGTCGCCGGCACCCTGAGTGCTGCGGAACGGTGATCTACGCCGGTAGGTCTTCGCCGAACCCCTCAAGAGCCTCTTCGACCCGCTCAGGATCATCGAGCACAGGGTCGTCAAGAGCGAAGAGTGCCTCCGGCTTCCGACAGCTTTCAACCTCTCGTTTCACGCCTACATAGTGCCAGGCCTGGGCAGCGGGGATACCATCGAGGCGTGGAGCGAGTTGCGTCCGATAACGAGGAGGCGCTGGAAGCCTGGGATGGCGTGCTCTTCGACCGCTTCGTCAAGTTCAGGGAGATCGTCACGGCGGGACTTGGCGCCCACGGCGAGGCGGCGCTTGCCGCCCACCCGCCACAGCCCGGCAATCGCGTGCTCGACATCGGCTGCGGCTTCGGCGACACCAGCCTGCGGATCGCCGGGCTGGTCGGCGCTTCCGGCACGGTGCTCGGCGTCGACGTCGCGCCCCGCTTCATCGAGGCGGCACAGGATGAGGCCGAGCAAGCCGGCGCCGGCAACGTCAGCTTCGCCGTGCGCGACGTCCAGGTGACCGAGTTCGAGGACCACTTCGACTACGCCTTCGCCCGCTTCGGGACGATGTTCTTCGCCAATCCAGTCGCGGCGATGCGCAACGTGCGCGAGGGCCTGGTGCCGGGGGGGCGGCTCTGCATGGTGGTCTGGCGCCGCAAGCTCGACAACGACTGGCTGCACCGGGCAGAGACGGTGGTCGAGGAGTACGTGGAGGAGCCGGAGGAAACCGATGAGCCGACCTGCGGCCCGGGCCCGTTCTCGATGGCCAACGCCGACACCGTTAGCGACATCCTTCTCAACGCCGGCTTCACCGAGGTCGAGCTGCGCCGCTGCGACATCCCGATCCTGATCGGCCGCGGCCTCGACCACGCGGTGGAATTCGCCACCGCGATCGGGCCCGCCGGAGAGGTAATCCGGCTGGCCGGCGACGAGGCGGAGAAGATCAGGCCGCAAATCGAGGCCGCTCTGCGCGAGGCGCTCGCCGAGTTCGACGGGCCGGACGGAGTCGTCGCCGACGCCTCGACCTGGATCGTCAGCGCAACGGCCCCAGCGGCCGCCGACGCATAGTCGACTGGCCAGTCAACCAGGACCCCGCGGTTCCTTGTAGCCTCCCGAGCCGATTTCACGAATCCATAAGGAGAGAGCGACTGATGGGACTTCTTGACGGGAAAGCGGCGATCGTTACCGGATCGGCGCGCGGGATCGGCCGGGCGACAGCCGAGATGTTCGTAGCCGAGGGCGCCAAGGTTCTGATCAACGACCTCGACGCCGACGTCGCCGAACAGGCCGCGAGCGAGATCGACGGCGAGACCGCCGTCTTCGCCGGCGACCTGACCAAGCCGGAGGCCGCCGACAAGCTGGTCGCAGCCGCGGTCGATGCCTTCGGCTCCGTCGACATCGCCGTCAACAACGCCGGCTACACCTGGGACAGCGTCGCCCACAAGATGACCGACGAGCAGTTCCAGGCAATGCTTGACATCCACACGATCGTTCCCTTCCGCGTCGCCCGGGCGCTGGCGCCGCACTGGCGCGAGGCGGCCAAGGCCGAGCGCAACGAAGGCGTGGAGGTCTTCCGCAAGATCGTCAACACCTCCTCGACCTCGGGCATGATGGGCAACGCCGGACAGGTCAACTACTCGGCGGCGAAGATGGGCGTCGTCGGCCTGACCAAAACGCTGGCCAAGGAGTGGGGCCAGTTCAAGATCAACGTCAACGCGGTTGCCTTCGGCTTCGTCGAAACCCGCCTCACCGCGGCCAAGGAGCAGGGCGGCGAGATGACCGCTCCGGGCGGCGAGAAGATCGAGCTCGGCATCCCCGAGCAGATGCGGGCGATGGCCTCGGCGATCATCCCGCTCGGCCGTCCCGCCACTCCGGAGGAGGCCGCCGCACCGGTGCTCTTCCTCTGTTCGCCGCTGGCCGACTACGTACATGGCCAGGTGCTCAACGTAACCGGCGGCATGTTCGGGGGGATGTACACCTGAGCTCCCAGGCGACAGGTGGCAGGCGTCCTCCCCGCTATCTCGATATCGGGGACAAGATTTGGCCTGCCACCCGTCGCTTCATGGGGATTCACACGGCTCTCTACAGAGCCAGCGGCGGTCGCCTCGGGCACACCATCCCGGGCGTGCCCGGCAAGATGCTGCTGCTCGACCACGTCGGCGCCAAGAGCGGCACCAAACGGACCTCGCCGCTGCTCTATGTCAGGGATGGCGAGGACGTCGTCGTGGTCGCCTCCAAGGGTGGCTTCCCCAAGCACCCCGCCTGGTACCACAACCTGGTCGCCAATCCCGACACAACCGTCCAGATCGGCAGCCACCACCTCAAAGTCCACGCCCGTGTCGCCAAACCCGACGAGCGCGACCGCCTCTGGAAGCTGGCAGTAAAGGCCTACCGCGGCTACGAGGACTACCAGGCCCGCAGCAAGGGTCGCGAAATCCCCCTAGTCATTCTCGAGCCGCGCTGACACGTAGGGACACGGCCCCTCCCCCAGAGGCTTGGGGACCACGTCCCGAACCAAGACAACGATCTGCTGCGCAACGGCCTCTGGGGGAGGGGCCGTGTCCCTACTTTCGCCGCTCCTCGGCAACTGGCTCGCCGGACTCGCTGGCGATCGCCTCTGGCGGCCATGGCCCGGCCCAGTTGTCGCGGGCGCCGTCGATCGTGATCGTCGTGCCGGAGAAGAAGTCGCCCGCGGGCGAGGCCAGGTAGGCGACCAGCCAGGCCATCTCCTCGGCGCGCCCGGCGCGGCCGATCGGGATCGAGCGCTCGAGGTTGTCGACGACGACCTGCGGATACTTGGTCAGCAACGTCTCGGTGGCGAACTGGCCGGCCGCGAGCGCGCAGGTCTTGATCCCGAAGCGCGCCCACTCGACCGCCAGCGTCCGCATCATGTTCTCGACCGCGGCGCGGGCGGCTCCCGAGTGGACCATCCCCGGCATCCCGTTGTGGGGTGAGAGGGTGACGCTGAGCACCTTGCCGCCCCCTTGCGGGATGAACGCCTTTGTCGCCGCCGCATGGGTCATCAGCCAGGTGCCCTCGACGTTGAGCTCGATCACGGTGCGGAAGCCTTTCGGCGTGATCGACTCCGCCGGGGCGAGGAACTGGCCGCCGGCGTTGTTGACCAGTACGTCAAGGCGGCCGTGGCGCTCGAGCAGGCGGTCGAAGAAACGGTCGACCGACTCCTCGTCGCGGATGTCGAGGGCCTCGTGCTCGAAGGATCCCGCCATGTCGGCGGCAAGGTCTGCGGTCTCCGCCAACGGCTCCTCGCGGCGGCCACAGCCGACCACGGCGGCGCCGAGCCGGGCAAGCTCCAGCGCGGTCTCGCGGCCGAGGCCGCTGCCGGACCCGGAGACGACGCAAACCTGCCCCTCGAGAAGATCGGGCTTGAAGATGCGCGAATGCGGACGTTCAGACATGCGCTCGCAAGCCTATATACGGACACTCACCGTAACCTGAGCGGGATGAAGGTACGGATAGAGCCGAAACCGCTGCACGAGTCGCTCGCCGGCGGCACCCCGGGCGCGACAGTCACGGTCGAGCCGATCGTCGCCGGAACGGTCACCTGGCCGCGGACGATGATGGAACGCCCCGGTGGCCGTTTCGAGACACTCAAGCTCCTGCGCGCCCTGCTCAGCGGCGAGCCGGCGGCAACGGTTCCGGTGCCTGCCTTCCTGATCCGCCACCCCAGCGCCGGCGCGATCCTCGTCGACACCGGCTTGCACCCGTCGATCGCAACCGACGGCAGCGAGAACTTCGGCCGCATGGCGACCAAATTCGGCAAGCCCGGCCTGAACGCCGGCGAGGACGTCCCCGCGCAGCTGCGCAAACGCGGGCTCGACCCCGGCGAGATCCCGATCGTCGTGATGACCCACATGCATATCGACCACACCTCGGCGATCTCGGAGTTCCCCAACTCGACCTTCGTCGTCAGCGAGACCGAGTGGGAGGCCGCCGCCACCGGTCCCCGCCCACTGCTCAATGGCTACCGCCGCCCTCACTACGACTACGCCTTCGACTACCGCACGGTCGACTTCAACCGCAGCGGGATCGACTCCTACGCCACCTTCGGCCGCACCTTCGACCTCTTCGGCGACGGCTCGATCCGGCTCGCCTACACCCCCGGCCACAGCGCCGGCCACATGTCGGTGATCCTGCACCTGGCCGAGCGCGACTTCGTGATCGGCGGCGACGCCACCTACATGCAGGCCCAGCTCGACGGCAACGCGCCGCTGGCCCCGCGCCCCTTCGACGAGCACAACTACCGCCGCTCACTGCAGGAGCTGAAGCTCTTCCGCCGCGAGTTCCCCGACGCGATCGTCACCCCGGGCCACGACCCCGAGTTCTACGCCGGGCTCAACGCCCGCTACGAGTAGTCAGCCCCGCGTACATCTCGCGAACCGGGGCGAAGATCTGCTCCGCCACCTCGAGCTGGCGCTCGCGGCTGGGCCCCTCCTCGTCGGGGAACGAGAGCGGCTCGCCGAACTGCACCGTGACCTTGGGGAAGCGGAAGCGCTTCCAGCGGCGCACCGTCTCCGAGCCCTGGATCGCGACCGGGACGACGATCGCCTCGGATTCAAGCGCGATCCGGCCGATCCCCGGCTTTACCTCTTTCAGCTTGCCGCTGCGCGAACGCCCGCCCTCGGCGTAGACGAGCAGCATCTCGCCCTGGCCGAGGATCGTCAGCGCACTCTTGATCGCCTCCTCGTCGTGATGGCCGCGGCGAACCGGGAAGACGCCGCCGTGCTTGTAGACGTATGTCAGCACGGGCGGGCCGAACATCTGCGACTTCGCCATGAAGCGGACCTTGCGCCGCAGGTAGAGGCCGACGAAGAAGTGGTCCATCTGGCTGAAGTGGTTGGGGGCGAGCAGCAGGGGGCCGGACTTGGGCACGTTCTCGACCCCGATCGCCTTGACCCGGTAGATCAGCAGCGTCGGCAGCGAGACGAGGATGCGGACGAAGGTGTAGGTCCAGCCGACGCCCTTGCGCGCCGAGGCGTGGAACTGGTCGAAGTACTCGGCGGGACGTTCGTCCTTATAGACCTGTGGCTTCATGTCTGCCATGAGAAATGGTGGCCCAAGGCCGCCGCTACGCGTTACCCCCGCTCAGGCGCGGGGTTACGCGGAATTGCTCGTCGGGTCCGCCCAACCCCTCGATCTCTGCAGGGCCCGGCGCCACTCGCCAAGCAGCTGCTCGCGCTCGTCGCCGCCCATCGCCGGCTCGTAGCGCGCCGCCTCGCGCCACATCTCCCCCACTTGTCCCAGTGTCCAGCGATTGGTCGCGATCCCGGCCAGGTAAGCGGCGCCCAACGCGGTCGTCTCGGCGATCTCGGGCACGACGACCTCGGCGCCGAGCACGTCGGCCTGGAACTGCATCAGCCAACCGTTGGCGACGGCGCCACCGTCGGCCTTGAGCACCGCGAGCCGCTCGCCCGAGGCCTCCTCCTGCGCCCGCACGGCGTCAACCGTTTGGTAGGCGATCGCCTCCAGCGCCGCTCGCGCCAGGTGGGCGCGGCCGCTGCCGCGAGTGAGGCCGACGATCGTGCCGCGCGCGTAAGGGTCCCAATGGGGGGAGCCGAGGCCGGTCAGCGCCGGCACGAAGTAGACACCGTCGTTGCCGTCCAGGGAAGCAGCCAGCGCCTCGCTCTCCTCAGCGCGCTCGATCACCCCGAGTCCATCGCGCAGCCACTGCACCGCCGCTCCGGTGACAAAGATCGAGGCCTCCAACGCGTAGGCGTCCTCGTCCTCGGTTCCGCAGGCCACAGTGGCCAGCAGGCCGTCGCCCGGGTCGGGCGCCCGCGCCCCGGTGTTGAGCAGGACGAAGCTGCCGGTGCCGTAGGTGTTCTTAGCCGTCCCCGCCCCGTGGCAGGCCTGGCCGAAGAGGGCTGCCTGCTGGTCGCCCGCGATCCCGGCCACCGGCACCTCGCCACCGAACTCGGAGGTGATGCCGTAGACGTGGGCCGAGGGCAGCGGCTCTGGCAGCTGCGCCGGATCGACGCCGAGCAGCGCGCAGAGCTCCTCGTCCCAAGCGAGGCGGTGAATGTCGAACAGCATCGTCCGCGAGGCGTTGGTCTGGTCGGTCGCGTGGCGGCCGGTGAGCTTGAAGAGCAACCAGGAGTCGATCGTGCCGAAGACGGCGCGCTCCGCCCCCTCGACGTTGCGCAGCAGCCACTCAATCTTGGTCGCGGAGAAGTAGGGGTCGAGGACGAGGCCGGTGCGCTCACGCACCAGCGGCTCGTGACCGGCGGCGCGCAGCTCCTCGCAGCGCTCGGCCGTGCGCCGGTCCTGCCAGACCAGCGCCCGGTGGATCGGCTCGCCCGTTGCCGGGTCCCAGGCGACCACGGTCTCGCGCTGGTTGGTGATCCCGATCGCATCGAGGTCGGCGCCCTGGATCCCGGCATCGACGATCGCCTGGACCGCGATGCGACGGGTGACGTCCCAGATTTCCGCCGCGTCATGCTCCACCCAACCTGGCCGCGGGAAGTGCTGCTCGAACTCCGAGTAGGCGCGGCCGGCGATCCGCCCCTCCCGGTCGAAGACGAGGCAGGTGCTGCCCGTCGTCCCCTGGTCGATCGCCAGGATCAGGGTCGCGCCCCGCGGAAGATCGTCAGCAGTCCGTCGGCAACGCCGGTGGCGCTCTCGCCCCCGGTGCCAAGGCGCCGCAACCCCATCCCGTACATCAAGGCGACGATCGTGCGGGCATGGCGGCCGGGATCGGGCACGTCGAGCGTTTCCAGGGCAGCCGCCGCGACCCCTTCGTAGGCCTCGAAGCAACGCCGCGAGGCCTCCTGCAGCTCCGGATCCCGGGCTGCCTGCAGGTGCAGCTCGATCTCGCCCAGCTGCTGGATCCGGTCGCCGGACTCCTGCACGATCCGTTCGACCTCGACCGCCACCTGCTCGATGCTGGGACGGCGACTGCGCAGATCGGCGGCGAGCGCTTCCTGGCGCGCCACCTCCTCGCCGACGAAGAGCAGCAGGCTCTCGCGCAGCAGGTCAACCTGGCTGGGGAAGTGGTAGGTGAGCGAGCCGAGGGCGACGCCTGCCGCTCCGGCCACGCGGCGGTTGGTCACAGCCGAGACCCCCTCGCGACCGATCAGCTCGACCGTCGCGCGCAGGATGCGCTCGCGGGTATCTGGGGGCGCGACCGTGGCCAAGAAGCGCCAGACTACCCCCTTGGCCTATCGTTCGTTCGAACGAACAACAGCGGACGGGCAAGGAGAGCGCGATGTCGACAGGAACGAGTGAGGTTGCCGTAAGCACGGAGGGGCACCCCGGCGCAGCGCATTCCGCAGCCGGCCTACAGGAGCAGGTGCTGCTGCTTCAGACCGGCGAAGCCTCTTCACGGGAGCTGGTCGAAGCGGCGTTGGAGCGAGCGGAGGCGACGCAGTCGACGCTCAACGCCTTCAGGGTGATCCGCGCCGAGGAAGCCTTGGCCGAGGCCGATGAGGCGGATCGTCGCCTCCGCACCGACGAGGGTGCGCCGTTGCTCGGTGTCCCGGCCGCGATCAAGGACGACGTCCACCTCACCGACCACACCACCCCCTTTGGCTGCGGCGGTGGCACTCCGGCGGTGCGCGATGCCGAGGCGGTGAGGCGCCTGCGCGAGGCGGGCGCGATCGTGATCGGCAAGACGCACGCACCCGAGGTCGGCCTCTGGCACTTCACCGAGACGCCGCTGCACGGCGCCACCCGCAACCCCTGGAACACCGACCACACCCCCGGCGGCTCCAGCGGCGGCGCCGCAGCCGCCGTGGCCGCGGGCGTGGTCCCGGCCGCGATCGGCTCCGACGGCGCCGGATCGATCCGCATCCCCGCCGCCTGGACCGGGCTGGTCGGGCTGAAGCCGCAGCGCGGGCGCGTCTCGACCTGGCCCGACGCCGAGGCCTTCAACGGGCTCAGCTGTTACGGCCCGCTCACCCGCAGCGCCGGCGATGCCGCCCTGCTGCTCGACGCGATCCACGGCAACGTCCCCGCCGACACGCACAAGCCAAAGGCGCCGCACGAGCCCTTTTCGGACGCCGCCGCACGCGAGCCCGGCCGCTTGCGAATCGCAATCTCCTTCGCCACTCCATTCGGCGTTCCCGCCAAGGTCGACGCCGAGCACCGGGCGGCGATCGAATCCTTCGCCGATCGGCTCGGCGACCTGGGTCACGAGATCGTCCGGACCGATCCCGACTACGGCATGGTCGGTCCCACCATCGCCATCCGCGGTGAGGCGGCCGTGGAGGATTGGCTCTGCGCCCACGGCGAAGACCGCTCGGCGCTGGAGCCGCGCACCCGCACGGCCGCCCGCATCGGCAAGGCCCTGCAGGGCGCGCCGCTCCGCTTCGCGCGTGCCGCCGAGCCAGGCCTGCGGCGCCGGATAGGCCGCGTCTTCGAGCGCTGCGACGTGGTCCTCACCCCGACCACCGCGAAGCCGCCCCCCCGCATCGGCGCCCTTGACGGTCGCGGCTACTGGAAGACCGGCAACACGGCGAGCGCCACCTGCCCCTTCGCCTTCGCCTGGAACGTCACTGGCTGGCCGGGGATCAGTGTCCCGGCCGGCTTCACCGCGAGTGGCCTTCCGATCGGCGCCCAGTTGCTCGGCCGCGAAGACGACGAGGCAACGCTGCTCTCCCTCGCCGGCTCAATCGAGCGCGCCGAAGGCGGCTGGCCCCAGCCGAACTAAGTTCCGGTGCGCCTTTTCCCCCCATTAGGGGGATAAAGCGCACTGGAAGCGCGACGGCGCCGATAGACGCGGGCGAAGTCGAGCAGTTGGCTGCCACGATGGAGGAAGCCGCGAAAGCTTCGGCCCGTGGCGCGGTGGGAAAGGTCGAGCTCGTACTCGCCGACCCGGTATCCGGCACGAACCGCGTCGACGGTCATGCCGATCTCCATCCCGTAGCCGCGGGCGAAGGGCAGCGTCGCGCGCAGGACGTCCACCCTCATTGCCCGCTGGCCGGAGATCGGTGCCTCGGCCTCGAAGCCGCAGCGGCGCCGGATCGCCCAGCGGGCGAAGCCGAGCGCGAGGCCAAAGCCGCCTCCGATGCGCTTGCCGAAAGCCGCCACCGCGAGGTCGCACTCCCCAGTTTCAATCGCCGCGACCAGTGGCGCGAGCCGCGCCGCCGAGTCGCCGAGGTCCCCGTCGCAGAGCAGGACCAGGGTGGGTGGCTCGCCGTCGCTCAGCGCCGCCTCGGCCGCGGCGCTGACGTTGCCGCCCTTGCCGTGCGAGCGGCCGCGGCTAACCACGCGGGCGCCTGCACTCATCGCCACCTCCGCGGTGCCGTCGCCGGAGGCGTCGTCGGCGACCCAGACGACCGCGGACGGCAGGGCCTCGCGCAGAGCCTTGACCGTCTCGCCGATCCGGTCGGCCTCGTTATGGGCGGCGACGATTGCCGCCAAGGAGTCGGGCACGGCGGATATTGTCCCGCGCCATGGATATTGAGGCGCACATCACTGGCAGCGTGTGGAAAATCGAGGTCGCGGTCGGGGCCAAAGTCGAGGACGGTGACACGGTTGTCATCCTCGAGTCGATGAAGATGGAGATCCCGGTCGAGGCGGAAGACGACGGCACCGTCAAGGAGATTCGCTGCGAGGAGGGCCAGTCGGTCAGTGAAGGCGACGTCCTCGTAGTGCTCGAGTGAAAGAGCTCGCCGGCGGCAAGCTGCTCCTCGACTCGCCGGCCGAGGCGGTCGTCCGCCTTCGCATCAACAACCCCGAGCGGCGCAACGCGCTCGACCACGAGATCCTCGACGCCCTCGCCGAGACAGTGCCGCGGCTCGACCACGGGATCGAGACGCGCTGTCTGCTGATCACCGGTGCGCCACCGGTCTTCTCCGCCGGCTACGACATCGCCTCGATCCCCTCCGAGACCTTCGAGCGCGACGCCGAGGCGCTCGTCGCCCATCCTTTCCAGGCGGCAATCGAGGCGCTCGGCAACCATCCCTGGCCGACGGTGGCGGCGATCAACGGCCACTGCATCGGCGGCGGCCTCGAGCTGGCGGTCACCTGCGACCTGCGGGTCTGCGCCGCCGGGGCGAAGCTGGGAATGCCGCCGGTCAAGCTCGGCCTCGTCTACAGCCACACCGGCCTGCGCAAGTTCCTCGACACGGTCGGGCTCGCCCGCACCAAGGAGCTGTTCCTCACCGGGCGCAACTTCGACGCCGCTCGCGCCGCCGAGATCGGCCTCGTTCACGAGGTCGTCGCCGACGACCGACTCGAGGCCGCCGCGGTCGATTTAGCCGCCGAGATCGCTGCCAACGCCCCGCTCTCGATGCGCGGCAACAAAAGCGCGATCGACCTGCTCGCCGCGTCGCCGGTCCTCAGCGAGCAGCAGGAGGCCGGCCTGGTCGCGCTGCGCGAGTCCTGCTTCGCCTCGGAGGATTTCCGCGAGGGCATCGAGGCCTTCGCCGAGAAGCGCAAGCCCGAGTGGAAGGGTCGATGAGCTCGACCGCCAAGCAGCTCGCCGCCACCGACCCGACGATGGCAGCGCTGATCGAGCGGGTCGGCAAGATCGACCTGAAGACGCGGCTGAAACGGCGCAGCGAGGAGCGCCCGCCCGACGCCTACGGGGCACTGCTGCGGGCGATCGTCGGCCAGCAACTCTCGACCAAGGCGGCGCGGACGATCTACGGCCGCATCCTTGATCTCTTCGACGGCAGCACGCCGTCGCCCGAGCAGCTGCTCGAAGCCGAGGAAACCGACCTGCGTGGCGCCGGCCTCTCCGGCCGCAAGGTCGAATACGTCCGCGACCTCGCCTCACACGTGATCGAGGGAGAGCTGGAGCTGGACCGCCTCGATCAACTTCCCGACGAGGAGGTGATCGCCGAGATCGTCGCCGTCCGCGGCCTGGGCGTCTGGACCGCGGAGATGTTCCTGCTCTTCCACCTCGAACGACCCGACGTCCTCTCCGGCGGTGACCTCGGCATCCGCAAGGCGATTCAGATCGAGTATGGGCTGGAGAAGATGCCGACACCCACACAGACGGTGGAGATCGGCGAACGCTGGAGCCCCCACCGCAGCCTCGCCTCCCTGTACCTCTGGGAGTCGCTGGCGATCGCGCCCATTGATTGAGGAGAGAGCGGCTTTGGCCGACAAAGGGACTATGCGCCGCCGGTTCTGGCTCGGATTCTCGGTCGTCGCCGCAATCGCGGTCGGCTCGATCGCGCTCGCCTTGATAGTCCACAACCGCGAACGCGACAGCTTCGAAAGGACGCAACGCGGCGAGGCGGGCAGGGCCGCCCACCAGGTGGAAGCGCTGGCGCGACTCTCGGTCGGGCAGCTGACAAGCGCCGCGGCCTTCTATCGGGCAGAGGGCCATTTCAGCCACCACGAGTTCGACATCGTCGCCGACTCACTTCTCCATGCGGGGGCCCTGACCGCGACCGGCTTCATCGAAGCGGTGCCGCGGGCGCGGCGCGCTGATTTCGAACGCAGCCACGGCTACCCGATCCTCGAACGTGGCCCGCTTGGTGAGCTGCGCCCGGCCGGCCGGCGGGCCGAATACTTTCCCCTGACCTTCGCTGCGGCCGACTCGGGCATCACCGTGCACGTGCCGCTTGGCTATGACATCGGCTCCGACCCCTTCCGCGGCCCCTACCTGCTGCATGCTCGCACCAGCGACCGGCCCTCGGCGACTCCGGTGATGCGGCTCCCGGTCGGCGGCACCGGGATCAACGTCTTCCGCCCCGTCTATCGCGACGGCGCCCCAGTCGGGACCACCACCGAGCGACGAGCGGCCCTACTCGGTTTCGCCGTCGGGTCCTTCCACGTGCCCGACCTCGCCCAGGCGGCAAACGCGGCCCTCCCGGACAGCGTCGCTGTCTCACTGGTTGAGCGGGGCAAGCCGATTGCCGGGCCGAGCCTCCCCCGTGAAGAAACGGCTGCGGCGCCGATCAAAATCGCCAACCGCAGCTGGCTGCTCGTCGTCCGCGACCCGAGCCGGCCGGGAGTCGACCTGCCGGCGATGATCGCCCTGGTCGGACTCTCGATGGCAGCGCTACTGGCGGCGCTGGTGCTGATCTGGGGCCGCAACGACCGCATGCAGGAGCTGCGGCGCCAGGCCAGCCACGACTCACTGACCGGGCTGAAGAACCGGCGCCGCTTCGAGGAGGAGCTGCGAACCGAGCTGGCGCGAAGCGGGCGCTACGCCGTGCCGGGAGCGCTGCTGATGCTCGACCTCGATCACTTCAAGCAGGTCAACGACACGCTCGGCCATCCCGCCGGCGACCGGGTCATCGCCGAGATCGCCGACGCGATGCGGGGCCGCGCCCGCGAGACCGATGTCCTGGCGCGACTGGGCGGCGACGAGTTCGCTGTGATCCTGCCGCGTTGCAGCCTCGAGGAGGCACAGGCGGTCGCCGCCGAGATCGCGACCGCGGTGCGCGAACGAATGAGCGACAAGGAAAACATGCCGCCGGTCACCACCAGCATCGGCATCGCTCCCTTTGGGCCCGAATGGAAATTGAGCTACGAAGCGGTCCTGGCCAAAGCCGACGCGGCGCTTTACGCAGCCAAGGGATCGGGCCGCGACACGGTGCGGACCTTCGACTTCGACGACGTGGACGCAACCGTCGCGGCAGTCGCGGGCACGGTCGATCCGAGCTAGCCGCGACTCAGCCCGTGGCGCAGGCGCAGAACGCGACCGACTGAGCGCTCAAAGGCGGTGCGCTTGAGCGTGCCGGCACGCAGCGCCCGCAGCAGAGCGTGGCCCGCCCGGGCGCCGGCCCGATAGTCGGCGAAGAGCAGGAGGTCGGTCCCCGCACGCGCCGCCGCCAGGCCGGCCTTGGCGGGACCGCCGAAGTCACGCACGGCGCCACTTTCCAGCGCGTCGGTGATCGAGACTCCGCCGAAGCCGAGGCGCGAGCGCAGCTCGCCGCTGGCAATCGGCCGGGCGAAGGCGGCCGGCTGCGGCGAGAAGGCCGGGTAGATCGCCGTGCTCAACATCACCATCGCGCCGCCGCGGGCGATGAAGCGCCGGTAGGGCGCCTCGTCGACGGCCCGCAGGGTTTGCTTCGAGAGGTCGATGCGCTGCGCCGCGAAGTCGGTGTTTTCGGCAGCCGCGCCGAGACCGGGAAAGTGCTTTGCGGTGGCAGCGACCCCTCCCTCCTGCAAGCCCGCCGCAAAGGGAACGGCGGTGGCGGCGACCTGCGCCGGGGTCGCGCCAAAGCCGCGCTCGGTCGCGGCGATCGTGCCGCCGGGCCGCGCCACGTCGAGCACCGGCGCGAGGTCGACGTTGACCCCGGCGCCGCGCAGGTTCGCCGCCGTAGCCCGCCCCTGGCTACGACTAAATACAGCGCCCGCGACGCCCATCTGCTGCGCCGAAGCCGCGGGCGCCCCGTCGAGGCGCTTCACCTCCCCACCCTCCTGGTCGGCCATGACCAGCAACGGCGCCCGCAACCCTGGCGGCCGGCGTATCGCCTGCAAACGGCGGACAAGTCGCTCGCCGGCGGCGCGACTGGGGAGGTTCTCAGCGAAGAGGATCACGCCGGCCAGTTCGCCGCGGCGAATCATCCGCACCACCTCTCGGGGCGGTTGCGTGCCCTCGAAGCCGGCCACGATCCGCTGTCCAGCCAGTCCTGTGAGCGGCAGCCTCGAGGCGGCGCTGGGCGGCGGCCCAGAACGATCGCTGAGCTCGACGCCAAAAGCGAAGGCGGCGATCGCCAGGCCGCATCCGGCCCCGATCGCGATCCGCCTGCGCCTCGTTCTCGCCGCCGTCACGGCCGCCGATGTTATGAGCGCCGGCAGCCTTCGGGGCCCCGCCCAGCCGTCCGGACGGCCGCCTAGCCTTGCGCCGAATGCCTCCCCTGATCTCCTTCGAGGAAGCGCTGGCGCTCGGTGAGCTGACCGACCACGGCGACATCGGCGATCTCGTCGAGCGTGCCTGGGCGGTGCGGCGCGAGAACTTCGGCGACTCGACCGACATGTGCTCGCTGGTCAACGCAAAGTCGGGCGGTTGCGCCGAGGACTGCGGCTTCTGCGCGCAGTCGCGCTACGCCGAGGCCGACACGCCGATGCACGCGATGATGGAGCCGGAGCAGATCCTCGAGCACGCGAAGGCGGCCGAGGCGGCCGGCGCCCACCGCTTCTGCATGGTCACCCAGGGCCAGGGCCTCTCCAAGCGCGACTTCGAGAAAATCCTCGAGGGCACCAAGCTGGTCGCCGAAAAGACCAACCTCAAGCGCTGCGCCTCGATCGGCCACATGTCGGCCGAGCGGGCGAAGAAGCTGCGCGAGGCCGGGGTGCAGCGGGTGCACCACAACGTCGAGTCCTCGCGCTCCTACTACCCCGAGGTCTCGAGCACGGTCCGCTACGAGGGCCGCCTGCGCACGATCGACGCGATCAAGGAGGCCGGCCTGGAGACCTGCGTCGGCGGCATCCTCAACCTCGGCGAGTCCAAGCAGCAGCGGGTCGAGATGGCCTTCGAGCTCTCCAAGATCGACCCCACCTCGGTGCCGATCAACCTGCTCAACCCGCGCGACGGGACCAAGTTCGGCGACCGCCCGCTGATGGACGCGATGGAGGTCGTCCAGTGGGTGGCGATCTTCCGCTTGATCATCCCGGGCGCGCTCTTCCGCCTCTGCGGCGGCCGGGTCGAGAACCTCGGTGATCTGCAGCCGCTGGCGGTGAAGGCGGGACTGAACGGGGTGATGATGGGCAACTTCCTGACCACGCTCGGCGCCGAGCCTGAGGACGACCGGGCGATGTTCGAGGAGCTGGGCCTGAACGTCGCCCGCCAGCCCGACAACGGCGCCAACCCGCGACCCGACAACCGCGATGGCTGGCTCGATGGCGAGGCACCGGCGACCCCGATCGACGAGCTGATCGACCGCCAGGACGAGGCCAACTTCTGGGATCCCTCGACGCAGTTGCGCGTGATCAAGAAGACCAAGAAGCCCCCGCCGTACCCGGCGTCAAGCGCCGCATGACGGATATCGCGGAGCGGCTGGAGGAGCTTCGCGACAAGGGGCTCTACCGGCGACTGCGGTTGATCAGCGGTCCGCAGGGCCCGCGGGTGACGCTCGACGGGCAGCCCGTGCTGCTGCTCTGCTCAAACGACTACCTCGGCCTCGCCAATCACCCGCGAGTGCGGGGTGCCGCCGCCGACGCGGCGATGCGCTGGGGGGCCGGTGCCGGAGCCTCGCGGCTGATCTCGGGCAACATGCAGCCGCACGGCCGGCTCGAGGATCGCCTGGCCAGGTTCAAGGGCTATGAGTCGGCGCTGCTCTTCGGCTCCGGCTACCTGGCGAACACCGGCACGATCGCGGCCCTGGCGGGAAGCGGCTCGGTCGTCTTCTCCGACGAGCTCAACCACGCCAGCATCATCGACGGCTGCCGGCTCTCGCGGGCCGAGACCTTCGTCTACCGCCACGGCGACACCGAGCACCTCGCCTGGGGACTGCGCGAGGCAGGCGGCCGCGGCTCGCTGATCGTCACCGACGGGGTCTTCTCGATGGACGGCGACCTGGCGCCGCTGCCGCAGCTCGTCGAGCTTGCCCGCGACCACGGCTGCAGGCTGATGGTCGACGAGGCACACGCCACCGGCGCGCTCGGCCCGGGCGGGCGGGGCTCGGTCGCCGCCGCCGGCCTCAGCGGTGAGGTCGACGTGGTGATGGGAACGCTCGGCAAGGCGCTCGGCTCCTATGGCGCCTACGTCTGCGCCAACCGTGAGCTGACCGACTACCTGATCAACACCGCGCGCTCGCTGATCTTCTCCACGGCGCCGCCGCCGCCGGTGGCCGCGGCGGGCCTGGCCGCACTCGAGCTGCTCGAATCGCGCCCGCACCGGATCGATGAGCTCCACGCCAACGCGGCGACCCTGCGCTCGGCCCTCGCCGCCCAAGGTCTCGCGACCGGCAACTCGCAGACCCAGATCATCCCCGTCGAGGTCGGTGACGCGGCGCGAACCATGGAGCTGAGCGAACGGCTGCTGGAGCGCGGCGTCTTCGCCCAGGGAATTCGCCCGCCGACCGTGCCGGAGGGCACCTCGCGGCTGCGCTTCACGGTGATGTCCACCCACCGCGCCGACGAGCTCGAACGCGCCGCCGAGGTAGTCGGCAGCGCGGCGCGCGAACTGGGGATCGCGGCCGGCCCGGCCATTTCGGCGCCGCCCGTCACCATCGCCGCCTGAGCGCCTTGAACGGCGTCTTCGTCACCGGCACCGGCACCGAGGTCGGCAAGACGGTGGTCGCCTCGGCAATCGCCCACACGCTCGCCGTGGACGGCAAGCGGGTCGCCGTCTTCAAGCCAGCGGTAACCGGACTCGACGAGCCAACCGAAACCGACCACGCCCTCCTGCGCCGAGCCTCTGGCTCGCAGCAGAGCGATGAGGAGATCGCGCCGTATCGCTACGGGCCGCCGGCATCGCCCCATCTCGCCGCGGCGATGGCGGGCGAGGAAATCGACCCGGCACGACTCGTGGCCTCCGCTCGCACAGCGGCCGCAGGGGCGGACACCCTGGTCTGCGAGGGGGTCGGCGGCCTACTCGTGCCGCTGTCCCGCGACTACCTGGTCCGCGACCTAGCGGTAGAGCTGGCGCTGCCGCTGGTGATCGTCGCCTCGCCGGGCCTCGGCACGATCAACCACACGCTGCTGACGATCGAGGCCGCCCAGGCCGCCGGCCTAGAGGTGGTCGCGATAGTCCTCACTCCCTGGCCGGGCGAGCCGAGCCGGATCGAGCTCTCCAACCGCGAGACGATTCAAGCCCTCGGCAAGGTGGCCGTGAAGACCCTGCCACCCCTGGACCTCAGCGCCCCGGAGGCCTGGCCGCCGATGGGCCTAAAACACGCCATATAGGCGTGGTTTTAGGCCCATCGGCCGGGTTCAAACGATTACGTCGAGGGTGCCGGGGGCCAGCTCGACCTCGAAGCCGGCGTCAGCAGCGATCGTGGCGGTGGCCTCGGGATCGGCCGGGGCCTTCTTCGCCAGCAGCAAAGCCCGGGCCACTTCTCCCCGCACTGCCTTCGCCATATGGGACACGGTCTTGCGCTTGCCGCCCTGCTCGGTGAAGGCGCGCACCGACAGCAGCGTTGCCTGCTGCGGCTTCCAGGCGGCGGAGTACGCCGCAGAGCGCATGTCGACGACCAGGTCGCCGGGTTCGTCGGGCATCGCTTCGGCGAGCGCATTGCGCCACCAGGCGGACGGCGGCCCGATCCGCCTCAGCCGCGCTTTGGCCGAAAAGCGGTAGTAGGGGATCCGATCCTCGGGCCGCACGAAGCCCCAGAGGGCGCTGGCGATCAGAACCTCCCGCCGCGCCCGCCGGCGCGCCGCCGCCGGCAGCCCAGCCAGGTCGAGGCGCTCGTAGAGGACACCCGTGTAGACCTCGGATGCGGGCGCCGCGGGCGCCCCGCGCAGCGCAGCGTTCAGCTCCACCTCGCCCGTCTGCCCGGCCGAAATGCCAAGCGCTTTTACCGCCCTGCCGATCGATTTGCCGCCGAGCTGCTCGAGCGCGTCGAGCAGCTGGTCACGCCGGGGACCGAGCTCCTCGGCAAAGGCCAGGGCGCTGAGGTCGAGGGGATCGCCCGCCTCGGGCATGGCCTTCCCCTCGGAAGGAGGCAAGAGGATCAGCATCTGGCCGAAGCGTCAGGCGACCGGCTCGCCGAGCATCGCCTCTTGCGCCGCCAGCTCGGACCCACCGGGGTTTACCGTCGCCTCGGCGGCCTCGGTGCTGATGCCCTTGCGCTTCGAGCGGATCGCCGTCGCGCCGACCACGGCGCCGGTCAGCGCAACTACGCCCGAGACGGTCATCGCGTGGCCAAGCGCGTAGACGAAGGCGTCCTGTCCGGCGGCGATCACCTCGCGGGCCTGGGCGGGCGCCATCCCGTGCAGGGCTTCGGTCGAGCCGCCGCCGAACTGGTGGGCGAGGTCGGAGCGCTGCGCCGCGGAAACGCCGCTGCCGGCGAGGTCGCTGTCGAGCTTTGACTTGATCAATCCCTGGAAGATCGCTCCGGTGACGGCGACGCCGAGGCTGCCGCCGACCATGCGGAACATCGAGAGCACGCCGGAGGCGATCCCGGCCTTCTCAACCGCGACCGCGTTCATCGCGGCGCTGGTCATCGGCGACATCGTCAACGCGATGCCGATGCCGAGCAACATGAAGCCGGGTAGCAGGTCGAGGTAGCTGGAGTCGACCGCGATGCCGCTGAAGCTGAACAGCGAGGCCGAGACGATCGCGAGGCCACCCGCGATCAGCCAGCGCGGGCCGAAGCGGTCGGCCATGCGCCCGGCAACCGGCGCCACCAGCACGATCATCAGGGTCGAGGGCAGGAACCTGATTCCCGCTTCCAGTGGCGAGTAGCCGAGGATGTCCTGCATGTAGAGGGCAAGGAAGAAGAAGACGCCGAGCATCGAGAAGGAGACGATCAGGGCGACCACGACCGCGCCGAGGAAGTTGCGATCGGCGAAGAAGCGGAATTCGACCATCGGCACCTTGACCCGCAGCTCGACCGCGACGAAGGCAGCGAAGCCAACGGCTGAGCCAGCCAGCAGCGCGACGATCTCGGTCGAGCCCCAGCCCCAGCTGTTGCCCTCGACCAGGGCGAGGATCAGCGCCGTCAGGGCGCCGGTCAGCACCGCGACGCCGGCGTAATCGACCTCTCGGCCGACGGTGTTGTCGCGCGACTCGCGCACCGCGAACAGGGAGGCGGCGACGGCGCCGATCGCGACCGGGATGTTGAGGTAGAAGATCGCCCGCCAGCTGACGCTCTCGGTGAGGAAACCGCCCAGCACCGGCCCGACGGCGAGGGCCAGGGCCGAAACTCCCGCCCACATCCCCATCGCCTTGCCGCGCTCGTGGGCGGGGAATGCGTTGGTGATGATCGAGAGCGTCGCCGGCATCATCAGCGCCGCGCCGACGCCCTGGACGACGCGGCTGATCACCAGCGAGGTCGCATCAGGGGCAAGGCCGGCCGTCGCCGAGGAGACGGCGAAGATGGTGACGCCGAAGAGGAACATGCGGCGACGGCCGAAGATGTCGCCGAGCCGCCCGCCGGTCGCCAGCAGCACGGCGAACGAAAGCGTGTAGCCGTTGATCGTCCACTCGAGGCCGGAGATCGAGGCCCCGAGGTCTTTCTGAATCGACGGCAGGGCGACGTTCACCACCGTGTTGTCGAGCATGATCATGAACAGCGCGAAGCACATCGCCCCGAGCGTCCACCACTTGCGGTTGTCGTCGGTGATCAGGTGCCGATAACGAGTCAAGCTGGTCCAACCTCCTTCAGGTGTTCGTAAGCCTCGGCGATGTCCTCGCGGTCCATCAGCGAGTCGACGGCGGCGTCGAGCTTGCGCCGCTGCGCGGCCGTGAGGCTGGCGGCGAACGTCTCCATCCCCGCCTGGCGCACGACGACGAGCGTGTCGACGATCTTCTTGCCGTTGGCGGTGATCGCGATTCGACGCACGCGCCGGTCATCGGGGTCCTCGACCCGCGTGGCAAGGCGCTTCTTGACCAGGCCGTCGACGGCCCTGCTCATCGAGGGCACGGAGACGCCCAGCGTCTCCGCGAGGTCGCCGACCTGGCGCGCCTCAGTCTCCTCCCCCAGTCCACCCAACTCCAGCAGAGCCTTGGACTGGGTCATCGAGAGGCCGCTCTCCTCGATCACCCGCAGCAGGTTGCCGCGGTCATAGAGGAAGAGGTGGCGCAGCAGGGCGCTGATTCGCGCCGCCGTCTCCTGCGCCTCGGGGCTGGCCTCGGTGGTGGCCACCTCGTTGACGAGTGCAGCTATGTCGCTCGCTTGCATGTCAACAATAGTTGCATAAGCACAACTATTATGCGAGCGAAACAGTTGCGCCTGTGATGCTTATCACAGAGCGGGGTGATCCTCCCCGCGATACGGCCCGGGCTTGGGACGCGGTGAGCCACCGGGCAAGGCAAGGCGGAGGATCGTCCGCTGCACCATGCCGAGCTGCTGCCCAAAGGGGCCGCTGTTGTAGGGAAGGCCGTAGCGCTCGCAGATCTGCTTGATCTGCGGCGCGATCTCTGCGTAGCGGGTGCTCGGCAGGTCCGGAAAGAGGTGATGCTCGACCTGGTAGCCGAGGTTGCCGCTGGCAACGTGGAAGAGGGGGCTGCCCTCGATATTGGCCGACCCCGTCAGCTGCCGCACGTACCAGGCGCCGGGGCTCTCCCCCTCCACCTCCGCCTGGCTGAACGTGTAGGTCTGGTCGGGGAAATGGCCGCAGAAGATGATCGCGTAGGCCCAGACGTTGCGGGCCACGTTGGCGGTCGCATTGGCTGCCGCAGCCGCCCGGTATGCCCTGGCTCCTTTGCCGAGCGAGCGTCGCAGGCTGCCGGCCAGCCCACCGCGGCGGCGACCCGGCTCGCGGCGATCGGCCAGAGACTCCAGCGCCAGCTCGACCCCGGCGGTCGCCAGGCCGCTCAGCAGCGGCCAGGCGACGTAGTCCTTGACGATCTGGCTTTTCGCCTTGCCAACGATGCCCTTGACCTGGCGCTTCACCTCGGCCTCGGACTTCTCCCCCCTGCGGATCGCCTCGTAGTCCATGTCGTGGAGGGCGACCCCCCACTCGAAGAAGGACATCAGCAGGAGGTTGTAGAGCGGCTGGAAGAGGTAGACCGGGTGCCACGGCTGCTTCGGATCGATCCGCATGATCTCGTAGCCCAGGTCCTTGTCCTTGCCGCGAATGTTGGTGAAGGTGTGGTGGACGTAGTTGTGCGAGTGCTTCCAGGCCTCGGAGGTCGAAGCCGTGTCCCAGTCCCAGGTCGAGGAGTTGATCTGGGGATCGTTCATCCAGTCCCACTGCCCGTGCAGGACGTTGTGGCCGATCTCCATATTCTCGAGGATCTTCGCCATCGAGAGCGCCGTCGTGCCGGCGAGCTGGGCGGGCCGGTTGCCGGCGCCGAGCAGCAGCACGCGGCCGAGCACGGCGAGGCGGCGCTGCATCGCGATCATGCTTTCGATGTAGCGCCGGTCGCGTTCGCCCAGGTCTGCGAACACCCGGTCGCGGATCTCGTCGAGCTCGCGGGCGAGCTCGTCAAGCCGCTCCGCCGAAAGGTGGGCGAGCGGGCTCGTAATCTCAGCGGTCGCGTTCATGGTCTCTCTTTCGTAGGTTCAAAGTGCGATCTCGATCGGCCCCTCGGGAGCGTTGACACAGGTGCGGATCATCTCTCCCTCGCTACCGTGGACGTCTCCGGTGCGCAGGTCGCGCACTTGTCCTTTGCAGAGCTGGCCGACGCAGGTATGGCAGATCCCCATCCGGCAGCCGAAGGGAAGCGCCGCTCCGGCCTCTTCGCCGCCGACAAGGATCGGCGTACCGCTGTCGCAGCGAGCCTCGACTCCGCTCTTGGTGAAGCGCACGGCACCGCCCTCACCCTCGCCGGGCTCCCCACCGATCACAGGCTGGAAGCGCTCCATGTAAAGCAGCTCGCTGTTGCCGTCCTGCTCCCAGCGCCCGCTCATCGCGTCGAGCATCTCGGCCGGGCCGGAGAGGAAGGCGTGGCGATCGCGCCAGTCGGGGCAGAGCCGGTCGAGGTCGGCGGCCGCGATCCTTCCGCGCTCACCGGTGATTTGCAGGTGCAGCTCATAGCCCTGATGAGAGCTGTCGATCTCGTCGAGCAGGTCGGCGAAGATCACCCCCTCGCGATCGCGGGAGGAATGGATGTGGACCACATCGTCGACGGCGTCGCTGCGGTGCAGGCTGCGGACCATGCTCATGATCGGCGTGATCCCGCTGCCGGCGCTGATGAAGAGCAACTTCTGGGGTGCCGGATCGGGGAGCACGAAGGTGCCTTCCACCCCACCGAGCCGGACGATGTCTCCCGGCCTGGCGCGACGCGCCAGATAGGGAGAGACCTTGCCTGAATCGACGAGCTTCGGGGTGATGCTGATGCAGCCGTCGGGCCGCTCGGGCTCGGAGGTGAGCGAGTAGGCACGCCAGTGATGTACCCCGTCGACGACGACTCCGATCCTCAGGTATTGCCCGGGCCTGTGCCCCGTCCACTCGAAACCGGGACGGATCAGCACCGTGACCGCATCCGGCGTCTCTTGGTCGATCCGCTCGATCCGCCCACGCAGCTCGCGCGTCGACCAGAGCGGGTTGATCAGTTCCAGGTAGTCGTCCGGAAGCAGCGGGCTAAACAGCGAGCGGACAGCGTCCAGCGTCCTGCGTCGCAGCTTCGGGACGTTCGGTGTCGCTCCTCGCTCAGCCATCGGCAAGGAGTAGAGCTATCGAGGCAGGCGTCTTGTGTGTGAAGCCACACGCTTCCACCCCAGTGCCGCCGCGGCTGGAGCTAAGGTCGCTGCAGTGACATCGGCCGACCCTGTGCAGCTCGATCACGATCATCTCTGGCACCCTTTCACGCAGCAACAGGGTTGGTCTACAGAAGAGCCGTTGATGATCGAGCGCGCCCAGGGGTCTCACTTGATCGACAGCGAGGGAAAGCGCTACATCGACGGCGTCTCCTCGCTCTGGTGCAACGTCCACGGCCACCGGCACGCCGGCATCGACGCCGCGGTCGCCGCGCAGTTGGACAAGGTCGCCCACACCACGATGCTCGGCCTCTCCCATCCCGCCGCCGCCGAGCTGGCGGGGCGCCTCGTCGACCTCGCGCCCGCCGGGCTCTCGCGCGTCTTCTACTCGGAGTCGGGATCGACCGCGACCGAGATCGCCCTGAAGATGGCCTTCCAGTATCAGCAGCAGCGCGGTGGCCAGCACCGGCGTCGGACCTCGTTCGTCCACCTGCGCGACTCCTACCACGGCGACACGATCGGCTCTGTTTCCGTCGGCGGCATCGACCTCTTCCACTCGACTTACCGGCCACTGCTGTTCCGTACCCACGCCGCGGAACCGGGAAACGCCGCCGACCTCGAGCAGGTGCTCGCTGTGCACGAAGAGGAGATCGCCGCGGTGATCATCGAGCCGCTGGTCCAGGGCGCCGCCGGGATGCTGACCCACCCGCCCGGCTACCTGCGCCAGGTCCGCGAGCTCTGCGACCGCTTCGGCGTGCTGCTGATCTGCGACGAGGTGGCGACCGGCTTCGGCCGCACCGGCAAGATGTTCGCCTGCGAGCACGAGGGCGTCGCGCCCGACCTGCTCTGCCTCGCCAAGGGCCTCACCGGCGGCTACCTGCCACTCGCGGCAACCCTGGCGACCGAGCGGATCTACAACGGCTTCCTCGGTGCCCCCGAGGAGTACCGCACCTTCTTCCACGGCCACACCTACACGGGCAACCCCCTCGCCTGCGCTGCCGCGCTCGCCAATCTCGATGCCTTCGAGCAAGAGCGGACGATCGAGCGGCTGCAACCGAAGATCGAGCTGCTCTGGGAGCTGCTCGCCGAGGTGGAGGCGATGCCCGAGGTGACCAAAGTACGCGGCCGAGGCGTCATGGTCGGCATCGACCTAGGCGAGCACGATCCGTCCCTGCGCCTCGGCCACCGGGTCACCCTGGAGGCCCGCAACCGCGGCGCGATCATCCGCCCGCTCAGCGACGTGGTCGTGCTGATGCCGCCACTCTCGATCTCGGAGGCGGAGCTGCGGGAGCTGATCCAGATCACCACTGACTCGATTGAAGCCGCCTGCGCCTCCCCGGCCGCCGCGCCGACTCAGCTGGCGCGAGTCGCGTAGTCGCGAGATACGCTGGCTCGCGTGGAGGAGCGAAACAGAGGTCCGGCGGAGGCGCCGAACCTCGGAACGCCAGCAGTCCCTCGTCCGGCGGCTTCGGTGGTCCTTCTGCGCCGCGGGGGGAAGCACCAGGACCGCGCGCTTGAGGTGCTGCTGCTGAAGCGGACCGAGGAGGCCAAATTCATGCCTGGCGTCTGGGTCTTTCCCGGCGGCGCCGTGGATCCGGATGACGGCGAGAGCGAGGCTGGCCACCGGGCTTGCGCCGTGCGCGAGCTCGAGGAGGAGGCCGGGATAGCGCTGGCTGCGGAGGAGGAGCTGGTGCTGTTCTCGCGCTGGATTACGCCGGAGGTGATCTCGCGGCGCTTCGACGCTTGGTTCTTCCTCGCCCTCGCCCCCGCCCACACACCGCCGAAGCCCGACGGGGTAGAGACGGTCGACGCCGGCTGGTTCGAGCCGGCGCAGGCCCTCGAGGCGCAGCGGGCGGGCGAGCTGGTCCTTGCCTTCCCGACGATCGCGCAGCTCGAGTCGCTGCTGCCGTTCAGGACTTCCGACGAGGCGATCGCGGCGCACCGCGGGCGCCCGGTCAAGCCGATCCTGCCCAAGGTGATCGGCACGCGGGAGGACAACCGGGTCGTGCTCCCCGGCGATCCCGACTACCCGGCCTGAGCGCGACTCAGAACTGCTTCTTGTTGGCGCCGGTCACGTTGGTCGTGGCGCTGGCGTTGCCGGCGGCATCGTAGTTCGAGGCCGAGGGGGTCCAAACCGCTTTGCTCTTGTCCGTATCCGTCTTGACGCTTCCCGAGGCCGCGCCGAGGACGATGGTCACGGTCGAGCCGCTTAGCGACATCGTCGAGCCGCTGAAGCTGGCGGTACTCGATGTGAGGTCGGCCTTCAGCGCAACGCTGCCGATCGTGGCGCCACTGACAGCGAGGCTGTCTTCCGTAGAACTGCCCGTGATCGAGACGGTCACCGATTTAGTGCCGCTGCCGTTCCAGCCGGAGACGATCGAGTTGGGATCCGGCGCATCGTTGAACTCGAAGCTGACGGTGTCACCGGCCTCGGGCTTGCCTTCGGTGCCATTCGAGGCGTTATCGGTTTCGAAGCCACTGCCCTTGAAGGGGCCGTTGTCGACGGTTACCGAGAAGCTCTGGCTGGTGGCGTTCCCAGCCGTGTCGGCGAGGGCGAGCGTGTACGCCTTTGAACCGGCGCTGAGACTTGCTTTCGCCGTCAGCTGGGCGCTGCGGTAGTTGTAGGCGATGCCACCGAGCGTGTAGGTGCCAGCGCTGAGGGCAACCGCCGTCTGTCCCGTGGTGATCGTGGAGACGTCGGCTTTGACCGAGGCGACGCCGCTCGCCGGAGCGCCGGAGTCGGTGACGCTGGCGTAGACGTAGTAGGTCCCGCCCTGTTTGATGTAGCCGCTGACGCCGCCCTGGGTCTTGGCGATTGCGCTCGCGCTGGCGCTCGGCCCGACCCAGTCGGCGACCGCGCTGAGTGGCTGAGGATTCTGGCTGGTGTCGGTGAAGCTTGCCGCCGAGAAGCCCACCGCAAGCACACAGGCGGCCAACGCCGCCAGCGCCGATGCTGTCCGCGCCCCGCGCATCATCAGCTCGAACCGCCGCTCCACTGGAAGGTGAACGAGGCCGAGGCCCCCTGCAGCGAGGCCGAATTGGAGGTTGAGGGCCAGCTGAGCGTGATTCGATAGGTGCGAGTCGCGGCGGCGGCAAACGAGCCCAGGCTAAGGTTGCTGAAGGAGCTGAGTTTGCCGCTGTACTTCTGCGTCGTGCCGCTGGTGATGTCCTCGACCTTGAGGTTGAGAACCGCGACCAGCCCGGTTTCGGTCAGCCCCGAAGCCGTCAGGGTGAAGTTCCCGGGAACGTCCCCTTCGTTGCCGATTTTGATCGTGCCTTCGCGGCTGTCGCCCGGTTCCATTTCAGCAGCGGAGACGATCGCCTGGCCGGGCTTGCTCGAGCTGAGCTTGATGCTGCCCGCGGCCAAGGAGGCCGAGTTCGCGCTTTTGGAGTTGAAGCCCGCGCCGCTGAACATCGCCGTGCTGAGCGCCAGGGCGAGCAGCGCCAACGCCGCCAGGAAGAGCCAGCGACGCGATCCGACTATGAGTCTTATTCGGTCCATTGCGGAGTGCCCGGCGGGGCCGATTGCGCTTCTCGTCGCCGCGCCTCCTCGCCAGCGTCGCGCCAGATCCCGGCCAGGATCAAAAACGCGACCACGATCGCGGGAATGCCGATTGCCAGCATCCGCACGGTCGGAATCGAAAGCGCGGCCAGGAAGTAGCCGACGTAGGGGACCGAGAAGGCGACCTTTGCCTGCTCGGGCTTGTCGAGGGTGAAGGTCCAGGGGTCGGCGGTCGGGTTGGCGTCACCTTTGGTGCGGAAGGCCTCTTCGCCGCCCTTGTTGTGGCCGATCCAGACGATGCGGTGGGTCAGCAGCTCCTCAGGAGACGCGCCCGCCGGGGGCGAGTAGGTGATCGGGTCGCCCACCTTCAGATCGCTCACCGGCACTTCCTTGTCGAAGACGATCGAGCCGCGGTCGTAGGTGCCGGTCATCGAGCCGCTGACGATCACGTAGCGCTGGAATCCCAGGGCGGCGGGGATCAGCAGGATCGCAGCGAGGGCGAGACAGAGCACGGTCGCGCCCGCGCCCGCCCAGCGCAGGGCCCGGTGCCAACCTGTGGGCGCCTCATCCACCGAACCGCGCTCCCGCGCTGAAGCGAACGGGAAGGCCGGTGCCGGCAGCCGCGCCGGCCCCGGCCCCCCGTCGGGGGATAACCGCTAGGAAGCGGCATCCCACTGATAGCCGACGCTCATCGACGATCCCTTGTAGGCGTTGTCCCCGGTCGTCGGAGACGACGGAGTACCCCCGTTGGGGAACGTGATCGTGAATTCGTAGGTGCGGGATTCGTCGGCTTTGAATTCGCCGAGAGTCCGCGCGCCCATCGCGCCGACCTTGCCCGAGTACACGGAGACTGGCGATCCCGCTTTGGTCACGTCTTCCACTTTCAGATCGAGCACTTCCGACAGCTTGCCGCCATTGGGGCCCGCTGCGTCCGAGAGGCTCGTCTTCGAGAGGGTGAACGTGCCAGCGACATCGCCGGTGTTTTTGATCGTCACCGTGCCGTTGGTCGGGAGTGCCCCGGGCACCATCTTCGATGCCGTCAGTACCGCCGCGCCTTCCTTGGAATTGGATTGCGCGAGGCTGCCGGCGCTGAATGTGTTGCTCGGGTTCGCGGACTTCGAGGTGAAGCTCGCGCCTGATCCAACGACCGCGCCGACTGCCAGCAGTGCTACAAGAAGCGCTCCAAGCAGATGGCGGGGACTCGAGAGGATCACGGAAATACGAGACATAAGTGCCTCCTTCGGGGCTCGATTTTTGGGCTCCGAAAGCGGCAGCCGAGCTATCTCGGCCGAAGCCGAGACCTCTTGCTTTGCGTCCCCGCCTCACAGCGGGTTTGCCTTGAATCGCTTCCATGCCTGAACCTGATCGGCAGGAAGCGGCGAATTGCTGAGATCGGATTCGGAAAAATCCCCTCATCCAACAACTGGATTGCCGAGGGAGATTCGAGCCTGACTGGCGGCGCTACGAAGCGTTCCAGGAGAAGCCGGCGCTGAGCGTGGAGCCCTCGACCTCGTTGCCGACGCCGCGGGGCAGCGTCACGGTGAAGTCGTAGGCCCGCTCCGCCCCGGCCGCGATCCGGCCGAGGCGGAGTCGCGACAGACCGGCAAGAGAACCCTCGTAGAGAGCGGGACCCCCGGCAGCGGGGGCGATGCGCAGCATCAACGCCGAAGACAGCGGCGCCCCTCCGGGTCCTACGCGATCCGCGACATGCGAGGAGAGACTGAAAGCCGAGGTGCCGGATCCCGCATTGGAGACCCGAATCGTCGCCGTCCGGCCCTGGCCGGGAACGATCCCGTCGATCGAGAGCCGCGCGCCTCCATCGGCTCGGACGGCAACCAGCGAATCCGAGGAGAAGACGCGCACCGGATCCACGCCGGCGCTTGCCCCCGCGCCAAAGGCGGCGGGTAGCGCAACGGCGAGGATCGCGATCGCGAGGGCCAGGGAGAGTGCCGGGCGCAGCCACCGAGTGATCCCGAACCGCCCTGTTCCGGCGACGAACGGTGCGGAGATTGTCCCGGCAAGTGCGCTCACGTCCCACCCATCGGCGCCCGCTGGCGAACCCGAGACCCCGCTGGACTCATATTCCACTGGACGTATGTACTAGCCGGAGGCCGGCACGCTTACACGTCGGGAAACGGCTCCAAGCCCGCGTGCCAGGGACCGGGCGGGTAGGTGTGGATGCCGCTCTCGTCCATCTCCCCCTGCAGTCGTTTGAACAGCTGGCCGGCGTTTTTCAGCACCGCCTTCAGTTCCTCCTCGCTGCGCTCTCCCAGGCGCCAGAGAAACCAGAGCTGGCGATCGTTGATGCCGAAGTCGACCTCGCCGGTCATCGTCGTCGTCCAGGCGAGGAACCCGGGGCTGAACAGCTCGCGCAGGGCGACCGGGTCGTACTCGCGCGGCACGGTCGCCTGGAAGCGCCTGTTGAAGTCGATCGACTCGAACTCGACCTTGCGAGCGAAGCGCTGGGTGACGACCTCGTGACCCTCGATCGACTCGACGTTGAAGGCGGGCACGACCTGAGCCAGGTCGGGCATGTGCGCCTTGGCGAGGATCGCGGTGGGCAGGATCGCCTTGCCGAAGAGGCCGCCGACTTCCTTCTCGTCCGCATCGCAGCAAGATCCCCAGAAGCCCTCGGCGAGTTGCCCAGTGAGTCGGTTCGTGCCGCCGACACAGAGCGCGACCGGACCGTCCACGGGGTTGATCCCGCCGACCGGCTCGTATTTGAGCTCGTGCCGCTCACCGTACTTGCGTACGACCTCGGCCCATTCCTGCGCTTCTTGCTTGGCGCCCATATACACGCCGATCCTATGCAGTTGGCCGGTGAGCCAGTTAGGATGGGCTCAATGACTATCGCCATCATCGTGGTCGTCGCGATCATCGTCATCGCGGTCCTCTACTACATCGCCAAGCGCAACTCGATCATCGCCTCGCGCAACCGGGTCGACGAGTCTTGGAGCGGAATCGACGTGCAACTGAAGCGACGTCACGACCTCGTGCCGAACCTGGTCGAGACGGTCAAGGGCTACGCCGAGCACGAGAGTTCAACCTTCGAGAAGACGACCCAAGCGCGGGCCGAGGCGATGGCTGCTCAGGGTGTCGAGGAAACCGCCAAGGCCGAGCAGAAACTGACCCAGGCGCTGGCCGACGTCAAGGTCGTCGCGGAGAACTACCCGACCCTGCGCGCCACCGAGAACTTCCAGCAGCTCAGCCGCAACCTGTCCGAGCTCGAGGACGAGATCCAGGCATCACGGCGGATTTACAACTCCAACGTGCAGTCCTACAACACCGACATCGAACAGTTCCCCGGCTCGATCATCGCCAACCAGGGCGGCTTCACCAAACGCGAGTACTTCGAGATCGAGGACGCGTCCGATCGCGAGCCGGTCTCGGTCAACTTCAGCAAAGACTGAGGCCTTAAGCTTCTTGTCATGACTACCGCTACGGAGCAAACGCTGTGGATCTGCGAGAGCTGCGGCTTCATCTATGACCCGGCGATCGGCGACCCCGACGGCGGCATCCCCCCCGGAACCAAGTTTGAGGACATCCCCAAGGACTGGTTCTGCCCGGTCTGCGGCGCGAGGACCTCAGACTTTCGCCCGCTGGAGCCCGGCGAGGCCTAGGCCCGCAGGGGCGGCATGAAGTACGACGTCGATTGGCTGGTGGTGGGCTCCGGATTCGGTGGCTCCGTTTCCGCGCTGCGGCTCGCCGAGAAGGGCTACAGCGTCACCGTGCTCGAGTGCGGCAGCCGCTTTCGCGACGAGGACTTCGCCGAGTCGACCCTGCGCCAGCCGCGTCGCTATTTCTGGGCGCCGAAGCTGGGCATGCGCGGGGTTCTGCGCATGACCTTCTTCAAGGACGTCCTCGTCGTCTCGGGTAGCGGCGTCGGCGGTGGCAGCCTCGGCTACGCCAACACGCTTTACCGGGCCCGCCCCGCCTTCTTCAAGGACCAGCAATGGGCCGAGTTGGGCGACTGGAAAGCCGAGCTCAAGCCCCACTACGAGACCGCCGAACGGATGCTCGGCGTCGTCGAGTACGAGGGAATAGGCGCGGCCGACCAACTGCTGAAGGAATACGGCGAGGAGATCGGCGTCGGCGAGACCTTCACCAACACCCGCGTCGGCGTCTTCTTCGACAAACCGGGCGTCGAGGTTCCCGACCCGTTCTTCGATGGCGAGGGCCCGTCTCGAACCGGCTGCATGCGCTGCGGAAGCTGCATGGTCGGCTGTCGCCACGGGGCGAAGAACACGCTGGTCAAGAACTACCTCTGGTTCGCCGAGAAGCTCGGGGTCAGGATCGAGCCCGAGCGGCAGGTGACCGAGATCCGCCCGCTCGGCCCGGCCGACGGCTCCGAGGGATACGCGGTGACCAGCGAGCGCTCCGGCTCATGGCTGCGCAAGCAGCGACGCACCGTCCACGCCCGCGGTGTGATCGTCGCCGCCGGTGCCCTTGGCACGAACAACCTGCTCGCCAACTGCCGCCACAGCGGCGCCCTGCCGCGCCTCTCCAGCCGCATCGGCGATGTAATCCGGACCAACTCGGAGTCGATCCAATCGGTCACCGCGATGGACGATGAGCGTGACTTCAGCCGCTCGGTCGCGATCACCTCCAGCATCTACCCGGATCCCGACACCCACATCGAGGTCGTCACCTACGGCGAGGCCGGCGACGCGATGAGCGGCACCTTCACCGCGATGACCGGTCCTGGCACCAAGCTGACGAGGCCGCTGAAGTGGATCTTCGCGATGCTGCGCCATCCGTTGCAGGCCCTGCGAATGCGGATCCCCTACCGCTGGTCGCGGCGGACCGTGATCCTCCTAGTGATGCAGACAGTTGACGCGGCGATGCACCTGCGACCCAAGCGCAAGCTCTTCGGACGCGGCGTGCGACTGCAAACCGAGCAGGACCCGAACCGCCCCAACCCGACCTACATCCCGGCCGCCGCGCAGGCGGCCCGCTGGTTCGCAAAGCGAACCGGGGGCACCGCCCAGAGCGCCCTCACCGAGTCGATTCAGAACATCCCCACCACCGCCCACATCCTCGGCGGCGCGGTGATCGGCGCCGGGCCGGAGAGCGGCGTCGTCGACGCCGCCAACCGGGTCTTCGGCTACGAGAACCTGCTGGTCACCGACGGCGCCTCGATCCCGGCGAACCCTGGCGTCAACCCGAGCCTGACGATCACCGCCAAGGCCGAGCACGCGATGAGCTTGGTCCCCCAGAAGCAGGGAACCGAGCCGCGCGACCTTCCCCGGGCCGCGCGGCCTGCAACTCCGGTCGCTTCCTAGCGCTCAGCCCGCGTCGGCGAGGCGCTGCCCGACGTAATCCCAGTTGACGACGTTCCAGAAAGCGTCGATGTAGTCGGGGCGCTTGTTCTGGTACTTGAGGTAGTAGGCGTGCTCCCATACGTCACAGCCGAGCAGCGGCACGCTGCCGTCGGAGAGCGGCGAGTCCTGGTTCGGCGTCGAGACGACGGCCAGTCCGGAGCTGTCCTTGACCAGCCAGGCCCAGCCGGAGCCGAAGCGGGCGATGCCGGCGTTCTTGAACTCGTCCTTGAAGGAATCGAAGGAACCAAAGGTCTCGCCGATCGCCGCGCCGAGGTCGCCGCCGGGCTCGCCGCCGCCGTCGGGGCTGAGCATCTGCCAGAAGAGGCTGTGGTTGTAATGGCCACCGGCGTTGTTGCGGACCGGGCCCTGCTTGTCGCCGGGCAGGCTGCTGAGGTTGCGCAGCACGTCCTCGACCTCGCGGTCGGCCCACTCGGTTCCCTCCAGAGCCGCGTTCGCCTTGTCGACGTAGGCCTGGTGGTGCTTGTCGTGGTGAACGCGCATCGTCGCCTCGTCGATGTGGGGCTCGAGGGCGTCGTATGCGTAAGGAAGGTCGGGAACCGAAAAGGCCATCTGGTGTCTCCTTGGGTCGATATTCGAAGTCTCGCTGGGAGCCTAACGCCGCCACGCCTTCGGTACCCGTGCGAGTTCCTCGGCACACCCGACAAGATGCATAAACCGGTCGCTAGCGGGGTACTGGCCGGGCGGGATGAGCGATTCCGATCCCAAGATGGAAAAGATCGAGACCCGCGTGCCTTCGCGGCTCGACCGCCTCCCCTGGTCCAACTTCCACTGGATGATCGTGGTCGGCCTGGGCACGGTCTGGATCCTCGACGGGCTCGAGGTGACGATCGTCGGCAGTATCGGCCAGCGGCTGACCGAAAAAGGCAGCGGCCTCGTGCTCGATGCCAGTCAGATCGGCACCGCCGCCGCCTTCTACGTCGCCGGCGCCTGCGTCGGCGCGCTCTTCTTCGGTCAGCTCACCGACCGCTTCGGCCGCAAGAAGCTCTTCCTCTTGACGCTCGGCGTCTACATCGTCGCCACGATCGCCACCGCCTTCTCCTTCAGCGCCTGGTACTTCTTCGCCGCTCGCTTCTTCACGGGCGCCGGCATCGGCGGCGAGTACGCAGCGATCAACTCGGCGATCGATGAGCTGATCCCGGCGCGGCTGCGCGGCCGGGTCGACCTGATGATCAACGGCAGCTTCTGGATCGGCGCCGCGGGCGGCGCCGTGGCGGCGATCGCCCTGCTCGACACCGCGCTCTTCGCCGCCGACGTCGGCTGGCGCCTGGCCTTCGGAATCGGTGCTCTCCTGGGCGTCGGCATCCTCCTGGTCCGCCGCAACGTGCCGGAGAGCCCGCGCTGGCTCTTCATCCATGGCCGCGACGAAGAGGCCGACGAAATCGTCGGCGATATCGAGGAGGCGATCGAAGAGGAGAAGGGCGAAGAGCTGCCCCAGCCCGATGACAGCCTCACGATCAAACAGCGCGAGCGCATCCCCTTCCGCGAGATCGCCCGGACCGCGATCTCGAAATACCCTCGCCGCACCGCCCTCGGCCTCGCCCTCTTCGTCGGCCAGGCCTTCATGTACAACGCGGTCACCTTCGACCTCGGCACCCTGCTGGGCGAATTCTTTGACGTCTCCTCGGGCAGCGTGCCCTTCTACATCGCCCTCTTCGGCATCTCTAACTTCCTCGGTCCGTTCACCCTCGGCCGCCTCTTCGACACGGTCGGGCGCAAGCCAATGGTCACCGCGACCTACCTCGGCTCCGCCGCCCTGACCGTGGTGCTGGGTGTCCTACTGCTCGGCAGCTCGCTCACCACCTGGACCTTCATGGCGCTGGTGCTGGCGATCTTCTTCATCGCCTCGGCGGGCGCCAGCTCCGCCTACCTGACCGTCAGCGAGATCTTCCCGATGGAGACGCGGGCGCTCTCAATCGCCTTCTTCTACGCCGTCGGCACCGCGGCAGGCGGCATCGCCGGGCCGCTGCTCTTCGGCCACTTCATCGCCAGCGGCAGCCAGGACCAGGTCGCGACCGGCTTCTTTATCGGCGCCGCGGTAATGGCGATCGGCGGGATCGCCGAGCTGTTCTTTGGCGTCAAGGCAGAGCAGAGACAGCTGGAGGACGTGGCGGAACCGCTTACGGCGGAAGAGGGAGGCAGCGATGACCAGGAGAAGGGCGGGAAACGGGAGCCTCCTCGCGGCCGCTACCGGCTGGGTCGCGGCAGCTACAACTCTCCACCAGGGATGCCCAACTGGACACCGCGGTAGCCCTGCTAGCGTGTCTCACAGGATGGCTGCACGGTCTCAGGGGAGGCTCAGAGGGCGGCGACGATCTGTTCCCGGAAGAATCTCCCCCACCTAGAGCGCCATGGCAGCTAAGCGCACCACAGACGACATAGATTCCGCCGCCCGGTCACCGGGGTCGACTGAGCATCTCGCCGGCGAACGCGAGCTCTGGGACCGCTTCGTGCGTGACCACGACCCAGCCATCCGCGAGGAGCTGGTGCGGCGCAACATGGCCTTCGCCAAGCGCTTGGCGCTGCGCTACCGCGGTGCCAGCGAGTCCTTCGACGACCTGCTCCAAGTCGCCAACCTCGGCCTACTCAACGCGGTTGATCGCTTCGACCCCGAGCGCGGCATCCCCTTCACCGCCTTCGCCTCGCCGACGATCCTCGGCGAGCTCAAGCGTCATTTCCGCGATCGGGTCTGGACGGTGCGGGTGCCGCGCGGGCTGCACGACCGAATGGCGGAAGTCGACAAGGCGACCACCGAGCTGACCAAGCAACTGCAGCGCTCTCCCTCGATCGGCGAGATCGCCGAGCGCCTGGGGATCGAGCAAACCGACGTGCTCGAGGTGATGGAGGCAAACCACAACCGCCGCCCCCTCTCGCTCGATCGCCCGCCCGGGGGCGAGGACTCCGACGAGGCGCCGCCCTCCGAATGGATCGGCGACGAGGACGAGCGCTTCGAGCTGGTCGAGGGACGGATCGCCCTCGACGCCGCGCTGCCTTACCTCGAGGAGCGCGAGCGCACCGTCCTGCGCCTGCGCTTCGTCGAGGACCTGACCCAGTCGCAGATCGCCGACCAGATCGGCCACTCGCAGATGCACGTCTCTCGCATCCTGCGCCGCGCGCTCACTCGCATCCGCGAACGGATCGAGGAGGAACGCGGCCTGGACAGGGACGCCTAGAAGCTAGGCGCTCGGAAGGCCGGCGAAGCGGACGATCAGGTAATCGCCGTCCTCGGACTCTTCGACGACGAATTCATCGGCGAGCGTTTCCAGCGAACCGCCGACCTCGGGGACGTCCAGCTCGCGACGGATCTCGCCGGCGGCGCCTTTTTCCATCGGCCCGAGGCGCAGTTCGAGCCCTTTCTCGCTCTCGCCAAGACCGAGCCGCACGCAACCGTCGGCGAAGCGGCCCGGGGCGGCCCCGGCGATCGCGTCGGTGATCAAGACCGCATCGGAAACCCGGTCGATTGGGAGATCGCGGCGCGCCGCGAGGGCGCCGACCATCCGCGCCAGCACCGGCTCGAGCAGCTCGGCGCGACCGACGGCGATCTCGGTGCCGGTCACCTCCGGAAGAAGCGTTCCCGCTGACCCGCCGGAGTTGTTACCACCCCCCTCGAGAAGCGGCAGGCGCATCATTACTTCGGTACCCCGGTCCAGCCCGCCGGAAATGCTGAAGCTGCTGGAGAGGGCGGCAATCAGCGAGAGGCCGAGTTTGAGGCTGGCGCGCTCGGATTCAGCCTGCGGGCTGATCCCCGAGCCGCTGTCGCTGACGGTCACGGTGAGGCCCTCGCTATCGGGCTCAGCCTCGACCGTGAGCGGGCCGTTCTCGCCAGAGTAGGCGTGGACAACGACGTTCATGCAGGCCTCGGTGACGACGGTCTTCAGATCGGCGACGCCGACTTCGTCCATCCCGATCTGCTCGGCCAGCCCCGCCAGCGCGTGACGGACCACTGCGACGTTCTCCGCCCTAGCGGGGAGCCTCATGTAAAGCCCTTTTGGCTTCTCGCTGGTGATGGAGCCGTTTGCCATTGATTCCCGCTGGAGATCAGGTTCCCCGCGGACTGCGAGCATAACTGTGTTGTCCTCGGCCACCCGGTACCCGAGGCGCAGCTCTGCAAACCGCGATGCACCCATCCGTTTCTTCCGGCTGACCCAGGGTAGCTTCGAAGCATGAGCCGCTCGTGGGTGAGGGTGCGCAGCAACTACCTCCTTTTGCTGATCGGGGTCGCGGCGCTGATTTTTGGCCCGGGCGCCGCGACGGCGACGGCCCACTGGCAGCCGCAGCCGACGACGAAGCCGTGGCAATGGCAGTTGCAGGGAAAGATCGACACTTCCATCGATGTGCCCGTCTTCGACGTCGACGGGTTTGAAACGCCGGCGCGAACGGTGCGCGAGCTGCACCACCTGCGTGCCAGAGTCGTCTGTTATCTCGACGTCGGCAGCTGGGAGAGCTACCGGCCGGACGCCGGCCGGTTCCCGCGCGCGGCGATCGGCCGGCGCTATGAAGGCTTTCCCGACGAGCGCTGGCTCGACGTCCGCCGTTTCCGCGATTTCGCCGCCCCGCTCGAACGGCGTTTCGCGATGTGCGCGCGCAAGGGCTTCGACGCGGTCGAGCCGGACAATCTGGCGGGCTGGGAAAACAAGACCGGCTTCAGGATCGGGCGCGCCGACCAGCTGCGCTTCAATCGCTGGGTGGCGGAACAGGTGCACAAGCGTGGGATGGCGGTGGCGCTGAAGAACGATGGCCGCCAAGCCCGCGAGCTGGTCGGCGACTTCGACTTCGCGATCGTGGAGCAATGCTTCCAGTTCCGCGAATGCGGCTACTACAAGCCCTTCGTGCGGCATGGCAAGGCGGTCTTCGAGGCCGAGTATGAGCTCGAGCTCGGCCAGTACTGCGAAACGGCGCGCGCGATCCACTTCAGCGCGATCGGCAAGTCAGAGGACCTCTTCGCCAAACCCTGGCGTCCCTGCTGAAGCCGCTTTAGCCCAGGCAAAGAGCGGGTAGTGACGAACGATGCCAGCGCCCCGCCGGAGACTTCCCCGCGAGCTGTTCGAGACCCGAAGCCATTCCTGGCAGGAGGCCGGGCTCGGGCACGAGCTGGAGGCGCAGCCACCGGGCCGGGCGCTTGGCGGCCTGCTTGTCGCGCTGACGGTGATCGCGGCGGTTCTCGTCGTCTACTACCGGCGCCATGAGCTGTTGCCGGGCTACGGGCCGTGGGTGCGCGCGGCCACCGTCGCGATCTTGATCATCGTCGGCTCGGCGGCCAGCCACTGGCTGGTGCGATGGGTCTCCCCGCGGCTCTTCCGCCGCGTCGATCCGGCAACCGCCGGCACCGCGGGATTCCTGATCCGCCTCTTTGCGATGGCGGCGGTGGTGATCTTGGCCCTGCGGATCGCCGGCGTCACCGCCGCCACGCTCGCTGTCGGCGGTGCTTTCACGGCGATCGTCCTCGGCCTCGCTGCCCAGCAGACGCTGGGCAGCCTCTTCGCCGGCATCGTCTTGCAAAGCACCCGGCCCTTCCGCGTCGGCGAACGCGTGCGCCTGGTCGGCGGCGCCCTCGCCGGCTCGATCGAGGGAACGGTCAGCTCGCTCGGCCTCTTCTACGCAACCCTGGTGCAGGGCGCCGACCGCCTGCAGGTGCCAAACAGCGTGATGATCAACCTGGTCGTCGTACCCCTGCGCGAGCCGCCGAAGGTCGACGTCAGGGCTCGCTTCACGTCTGAGGCCAGCCCGCGCCGGGTCCAGAAGCAGCTGCTTAGCTCGATCCGCATCCCCACCCGCAACGCGCCCGACGTCGCCCTGGAGGAAGTCGACGAGGACGGAGTCATCCTTCGCATCAACGCGACTCCACTGCGGGCGGACGACGGCCCGCAGCTCGCCGAGGAAGTTCTCGAAGCGCTGCGCCTCGCTCCGGCGGCGGCCACCGCCGAACACTCCGCCTGAGCGCGGAGCCGAGGGCGTTCGCTCAGGCAGCGGCGCGATCGAAGGTCGAGGCGGCTTCGGCCGGATCGGTGAAGACCTCGCCACGGACGAACAGCCCGTCGCGCACGTCCCAGATCCAGGCCACGGGCATGTCGCGGATGCCCAGCTCACGGCTGCGAACGTAGACGCGGCCGGTTGCCAGGAGGCGGTTCCCCTGCCGCTCGACCGCGCCAAGCGTGATCAGCAGCGCTTCCCAGATGCGTTCGACGTCGACGAGGTATTCGCGCAGGCCGTCCGGGCCTCTGTAGGGGGCATCGTGCCCGGCTTCGCCGCCGGTGACGGTGAAGAACTCCATCTCCGGCGCACAAAGCGAGACCATCGCCACCGCGTCGCGCTGGTTGAAAGCGTGGAAAAGACGTGCAACCAGCGCCTCGTAGGCGTCGTCGACCGCCTGTCCGGGTGAGTTTCTCCGCGACTGGTCAGTCGCCGCGGCGCGCTCGCCGCCGGCACGACTGAGCGACAGGATCGCCACGTCGTCATCGAGATCGCCATCTGTGAAGCCGTGCAGTGCGCCCTCGAGTCGCTGCACCGAATGCGCCGGGTTGTTCGCGCCGGCCAGCTCCGCCCGCAGCCGCTCCTCGCCGAAGCGGCCCTGCTCACCGGCGGCCTCGATGATCCCGTCGGTCACCAGGACAATCTGCTGACCGGCCTCGAAAGAGGTCTGCTCGATCGTCCACTCGACGTCGGCGAAGGCGCCGAGCACGGGGTCGGGTCCGGCCATCTCGGTCACGGCCTCACCGTCGACCAGGAGCGGCGGCGGGTGGCCGGCCACCGCCAGCCGCACCGGCTGCGCGGGGTCTTCGCTCAGGGCCAGGGCGGCGACGCTGCACAGAGCCGTACCCCCGCGCGCAAGCAGGGCGCGGTTGAGGGTGGCGATGGCCAGTTCCGGGTCGTTGGTGAGTACCGCCGCGGTGCGCAGCGTGTAGCGGGCGAGGGCCGTGATCGAGGCAGCCTCGGCCCCCCGCCCGGTGACGTCGCCAATCACTAGCATCCAGCCACCGGCGACCCGGAAGGCGTCGTAGAAATCCCCGCCGACCTCATTCTCAGCCCCCGCAGGCCGGTACAGCGCGGCGATCGACCAGCCCGAGAGGTGCGGCAGGGGCGGCGGCAGGAGGCCGTGCTGCAGCGTCTCGGCGATCTCGGCCCGTTCCTGCTCGGCCCGCTCGAGATCGGCGAAGAGACCGCCGTTGTCGAGGGCGAGGGCGACGCGGCCGGAGAGGATCCAGGCGAAGTTGGCGTCGCTGGGGCGGTAGCGCCGCCCCGACCAGGCGACGCCGAGGGTCAGCGCCCCGGTTACCTGGCCCCGCGCCTGCAGGGCGAGGGTGATCGCGGAGCGGACACCCATCCCGCGCAGGAACTCGAGGTCGGGGCCGTCGTCGTGGGCGAGCGCCTGCAGGTCCGCTTCCGACATCCGCTCAAAAAAACGAGGGTCGAGGGAGTCGCCATTGTCTCCCTCGACCATCCGCTCCGGGATCGAGGGCTCACGTTCCAGCAGCCCGCGCTCGATGCCGGCACCACCGCCGGGCGCGACGCGGACCGCGACGCGTCGAGGGCGATCGCCCTCGATTACGTCGATAGCGCAGAAGTCGGCGATCTCGGGCACGAGGACATCGCAGATCGCCTCGAGTGTCTCCGCCAGCGAGCCGGCGTCCTCGGTCGCCCTCGCCACCTCACCGAGAATCTTGAAGCGGTGCTGCGCTGTTCTCCCGCGCATCAGCAGGACAGCGAGCCAGGCGCACAACGCGGCCAGCGCAACCGCCATCACGGATATCACGACTAGATCCACAGGCCTCCCGATTCGGACAGTAGTCGCCGCTGCCGCGCAAGTCCATAGCGTTGCTCAGGGCGTGGGCGTGCCGAGCAAACTGCGCGGCCAAAGCCTCCGCTCGCGGACGGCGTTCAGCTCCGCGGCAAACACCGTCAGCGTCGCACCGAGCTGGATCCAGGCGAGCAGGCCGATGACCAGGGCGAAGGTGCCGTAGACCGGCGTCGCGTTGCGAATCTCATGCGTGACGAACCAGGCCCCGGCGAGCTGCAGCGCGGTCCAGCAGACGGCGGCGAGGACAGCGCCCGGGAGTGAGGCGCGAAGTGGCAGCTCGAGTGAAGCGAGCAAATGGAAGACGGCGATGAATACAGCGAGGTTGAGTGCCACCGAGACGACGAGCCCGCCGATCGTGCCGAGCCAGCCGCTGCCGCCGCCGACCAGGCCCGAGACCACGGTCGAGGCGATCATCGCCGCGCCGAGAAAGACGAGTAGTCCCAGCGCCCGCAAGCGCGAGGCGAGGAAGCTGGGACGACCGCTGTCCGGCACGTCCCAGGCCCGGTCGATCGCCTCCTCGCCGGCGAGGACCACGCCGAAGCCCGCCCACAGGGTCCCAGCGATGCCGACCGCCAGCGCCACCCCGCTGCCCTGTAGCGAGCTCACCTTGAGCTGTTCGCCGATCACGGGGAATTGGGCCAGGGTCGAGTCGACGACCGAGCGACGCAGATCGGGATCATCCGCGAGCAAATAGCCCGTGTCGCGCCCGACCTAGCCTTGGCCCAACCGGCGCCTGGGGCTAAGGCCCGCTGCGCAGCGCTCGCGCCGACGCCCGCGGCACCGTCGCCGCGTCACCGCCCGTCCAGGCGTTGAAGCGATACCAGGACGGCTTCGCTTCGCGGCGACTGGTGAGCAGGCCGGCGGAGTCGCAGAACTGGCAGGAGCCCGCCTGGTCGGTCCAGGAGAACCACCAGACGCCGCCGATGTGCCAGCGCCGCCGGTTCTGGGTCAGCATCAGGAAAGAGCGGTCGAGTTCGCGGGCCTGGCCGCGAGGGCCGCGCTCCCAGCGGGACTCAAAGCCATCGGACCCCCAGCCCATCTCGGTCACGAAGAGCGGTGTCGCCGCGTCGCCGTTGGCGGCCATCACCTCGCGCAGGTCTTCGATCTGGCCTTCCAAGGCCCCGGCATCGGCAACGTAAGGGTGCAGAGCGACGCCGTCGAAGTAGCGCTCGATCCCCGGCACCCGGTAGAGGTCGGCGAGAAACCCGTCAGACGCGACGTTGGGCGGAATCTGCAGCGGGCGGCCAAAGAGCCCGCCGAGGATCACCGTCGAGCTGGGCTCGGCGCGGTGCAGGAAGCTGCCGGAGATCCGAACCAGCCGGGCGAATCGTTCCGGATCGGGTTCCTTGGAGAAGGTGACGATGTTCTCCTCGTTCCAGATCTCCCACTGGCGAACCGGCAGGCGCGGCAGGCCGCGATGTTCGCGCCAAAAGCTTCCTTGCGGGCCGTAGCGGAAGACCGCCGCGTGCAAGAACCCCAGCCACGCCTGGCGCTGGCGCCCGGTCGTCACCGGTTCGACGCCAAGCCCAGAGGAGACCCATTCCGGCGCCCCCCAAACGAACATGAAGGGGCGCATCCCCTGTTCGGCCGCAAAGCGCACCTGGCTATCAAGGAGTTCCCAGCGGGGCGCGAAGCGATCGCGGGCTTCGGGCTCGATTTCGGCCCAGTTCATCGGCAGGCGCACCGAGGTGATCCCGGCCTCCCGCATCAGTTCGAAGTCTTCCCCGTCGGGGGCGCCTTGCGGCGAGATGCCGATGAATCCGTGCGGCGCCACCGTGACCAGTGACGATCCCGCCATAGCCGGCGTCAGCGCGAGCAGCGCCACGGTCAGGGGGATGAGGATGATTCTGCGCATAAGTCCAACAATGACCCTGGCTGCGGGCGAAAGTCGCGGCTTCCGCATACAGGGACCTCATCGGGGCGCCCGGATTTGAACCGGGGACCTCACCGACCCGAACGGTGCGCGCTACCAGGCTGCGCCACGCCCCGAGAGGCGGCGATTATCCCAGACCGGCGCTGGAACTACTGAACGGCTTCGATCGCGGCTTCGATCCGGGCCAGACTGGGGCCGTCCTGAAGCGTGCGGGTGCCGCCCGGGCCGTTGACGATCATCGCCTGGCGGGTGCGGATGCCGAGCTCGGTGCCGAGCTCGTCGTAGCTTTCGAGCTGCTTGCTGATCGAGCCGCCGGAGCCGCCGTGGTCTTCGAGGTAGCTCAGCCATTCCGGCTCATTGAGTTCCTCGATCCCACCCGCCACCGAGTCGAGGTAGTCCTGGTCGATCCCGAATCGTTCCGCCTCGCTCTGGTTGCGGAAGAAGAGGTAGGTGTACTGCCAACCGTAGCCCTGGGCGGCGGCCGCTTCAGCGCCGTAGAAGCCAAGCTCCTGCGGGCTTTCGCTGACCGAGTAGTGGCGATAGAGCAACTGCACGTCGCCTGGCCGCACGTAGGCGTTGACCAGCCCGGGGATGGTGCTGAGGAAGTCTTCGCGGCAGCTCGAGCACTGCAGATCGTTGAAGACCTGGATCGAGACCGGCGCGTCGGAGGAGCCGAGGCGTTCCCCTTCCTGCGGCACGCCGCCGAAGATTTCCTGCGCTTCGGCGATGCCGGCGAGGCGAACCACATCGCGGCCGGCTTTCTGGGTGGCGATGTTGACGATCGCGTAGCCGAGCGCCGCGAGCGCGAGAAGGAGGCCGAGAATGATCCAGATCCGGCCCCGCCGCGGGATCGGCACGGCTACCGGCTCGGCGCCCTGATCGGGGGTGAGGGTTGGCATCGCCGCATTATCCCGACTCGCCAGTCCGGGGATTCCCGCAGACTCGCGCCGGCGGTTTGACACGTCCGCCGGCAGGGGTAAATATCCGACTACCCGATTTCAACGACCTGGGAGGTCCGCCGTGGCCAATCACCTCACTCCGTCCGAGCTTGCCGAAGAACTTCACATGAAGCGGCAGGAGGTGATCGGCAAGTGCGTGCAGCTGGGCGTTCCCATCTTCCACGGCCGCATCGACAAGTCGCTCTTCCAGACCTCGCTGCGCACCGCGCCGGGCCAGGGCCCGCCCCAGCAAGCCCGCCCCAGCTAGCTCTTAACTAAACTCCTCCCCCGCATGGAGCGGGGAACCAAATCGGTCACGCTGGCAGATCTGCTGCCGCTTTCCGCCAAGCTCTACGGCAGCGCGCCCGCGGTGCGCTTCAAGCAGGGCGACGATTGGGTCGACCGGAGTTTCGACCAGGTACTGGAAACCGTGCGGTCGCTTTCCCTCGGCCTGATCGACCTCGGCGTCGCCAAAGGCGACAAGGTCTCGATCCTGGCCAACACGCGCGCCGAGTGGACCTACTTCGACTTCGCCGCGCTCTCGGCCGGCGCCGTCGTCGTGCCGATCTACCAGACCAACTCGCCGGAGGAGTGCGAGTACGTGCTGGCGAACTCCGACGCCAAGGTCGTCGTGGTCGAGGACGACGAACAGATGGAGAAGATCCGCGCCGTCCGCGACAAACTGCCGCTGCTCGAGCAGATCGTGCGGATGACCGGCTCCAGCGAGGACGCGATTTCGCTCGAGGACCTGGCCGCCCGCGGCAACGCCCGCGACGCTTCCGAGTGGGAGGCGCGCTGGAAATCCGTGACCAAGGACGACATCTGCACCTTCATCTACACCTCGGGCACAACCGGCCCGCCGAAGGGCTGCATCATCAGCCACGGCAACTACCGCGCGATGCTCGACATGGTCAACGAGACCAGCGTGATCGAGGAAGAAGACCTCACCTACCTCTACCTCCCTCTCGCCCACTCCTTCGCCCTGCTGATCCAACTCGGCAGCTTCGACCTCGGCGCGACGATCGCTTACTGGGAGTGTGACCCGCTCAAGATCCTGCCCAACCTCGGCGAACTGAAACCGACCTACTTCCCCTCGGTTCCGCGCATCTTCGAGAAGATCTACACCGCCGCGACGAGCGGCATGGAGAAAGAGGGCGGCATCAAAAAGGCCGTCTTCGATTGGTCGATCGGGGTCGGCAAGAAGATGCGGGCGGCGGAGCGCTCCGGCCGCAAGCCGGGCTTCCTGCTGCGCAAGAGCTACGAGTTCGCCGACAAGCAGGTGCTCTCCAAGATCCGCGGCCTCTTCGGCGGCAACCTACGCCTCGCCGTCTCCGGCGCCGCCCCGATCAACCCCGAGATCCTCACCTTCTTCGACGCCGCCGGCGTGCTCGTGCTCGAGGGCTGGGGCATGACCGAGACCTCGACCGCAGCGACGATCTCCAAACCCGACGACTTCAAGATCGGCACGATCGGCAGGCCCTTCCCGGGCTGCGAGATCAAAATCGCCGACGACGGCGAGATCCTGGTCAAGGGGCCCAACGTCTTCCAGGGCTATTACAAGAACGAGGAGGCGACCCGCGAGACGATCGTCGACGGCTGGCTGCACACTGGCGACATCGGTGAGATCGACGCCGACGGCTTCATCAAGATCACCGGTCGCAAGAAGGACATCATCATCACCGCGGGCGGCAAGAACATCACGCCGGCCAACCTCGAGAACGAAATCAAGCAGCACCCGCTGGTCTCCCAGTGCGTCGTCGTCGGCGACCGCAAGCCCTACTTGGTCGCCCTCGTGACCCTCGACCCCGAAGACGCGGTCGCCTACGCCAAGGAGCACGGCCTGCCCGAGGACCCCGCCCAGCTCGCCAAAAATGCCGACGTGCAGAAAGCGATCGAAGACCACGTGGCGACGATCAACGAGAAGTTCGCCCGGGTCGAGCAGGTCAAGAAGGTGGCGATCCTCCCCCGCGACCTATCGCAGGAAACGGGCGAGCTGACGCCGACGCTGAAGGTCAAGCGCGCCGTGGTCGCAAGCAAGCACGAGCAGGAGATCGAGAAGCTCTACGCGAGCTAGCGGTTGGTTAGAGGGATTGGGTGGCCCTCTGGGCGAATTGATGTCGCAAGCGCGCGGAGCGCGCGTGCGACATCAATTCCCAGAAAGGGCCAACGGCCCTCCCACACGGCTAGAGTTTAGGAGGCCTCACCAGACTGGCGCAGGAGTGTTGCCGTGGTCTGCTCAAGCACGCGGCGCCAGGTGGAGTTCTGCTCGGGCTCCTCTTCGGCGGCCCGCTCGACCACGCGGCGCACGCGGCGCTCGGAGATCTCGAGGCCGTGGCGCTCGGCGATCTCGTTGAAGCGCTCGTAGTCCTTGGCCAGGGTCGCGGTGACCGATTCGAAGCCGTGGCGGGCGATTTTCAGGCGCCGCGAGTAGTCCATGATCGGCGTGCCGAACATCAGCTCGTCGTTGGACTCGGGCTCGACCAGGATGATGTCGACGCCCGGGTAGCGCTCCTGCCACATCTCGACCGCCTGGTGCAGGCGGGCGTGGGCGATCAAGCGGAAGGTCTGGTTGGCGATCGCCGGCAGGCCCATGTCGGAGACGCGGCGCACCCGCGTGCCGAAGACCGTCGGGATCGTCTTCTCGAAATCGTTGACGTAAGGCACAAGCGGGTTGACGACGACGATGAATTTGGCGCCCTTTTCAACCGCGATGCTGACGTTGGTGGTCGAGGGGATACCGCCATCGACCAGCTGGCGCCCCTTGAGGTCAACCGGCTTGTAGACGATCGGCAGCGCGGTTGAGCACTGGATTGCCTTTGAGATTGGAACGTCGTTCCAGCCCTCTTCGCCGAAGACGATCCGCTCACAGGTGTCGAGATCGGTGGCGGTCAGGTAAAGCTCTTTGTCGAGCAAGCGGAAGTCGTCGACCCGGTCCTCTTCGGAGAGCGCGGCGGCGACGTAATCGGCGATCCCGCTGCCCGAGTAGAAGCCGGTCGGCAGCGCCTCGGCGAGGCCGACGCCGACGTCCATCGCCGAGAACCGCCCCATTCGCACCAGGCTGCGGGCCAGCTCCAGCGTCCGCAGCGGCAGCATCGCCGACTTTTCGAGGAAACCGAGGTAGTTGGGCTTCAGCACCTTGCCGAGATCGAGGTCCTCGAGCTCGGAGGGGATGCGCCGGTTGATCACCTGCATCATTTCGTCGGGCGTGACGCCATTGGCGAGCATCGCCGCGACGAAAGACCCGGCGCTGGTGCCGACGTAGACGTCGAAGTTGTTGACCGTGCTGTTGACCGCAAGCAGGTCGAGGGCACGCAGGGCACCGATCTCGTAGACGCCGCCGGTGAAACCGCCGCCGCCGAGGACGAGGGCGGTCTTGGATGGGCGTTTGCGACTGCGGCGCCGTCGCGGTTGCGACTCTATGTCCACAACTTTGCCCATAAACATGCATTATCTCACCAAGTGAGGCGGACCCCGGCAATCTTCGCCGCGATTTGTGCGCTACTCGCGCTTTCCCTGCTCCCGACAGCGGCGCAGGCAGGCGCGGGTGGGACGCTCTGCGCAAGCCTGCGCGCGCGCCTGGTGCAGGGTGGAGGCAGCGCCAGCGGCCTCTTCGTCATCGATGGCGAAACGGGCGCGCCGGTCTGCGCCCGGGCAGCCGCCAAGCCGCGGCCGCTCGCCTCGAACATGAAGTTGTTCACGACCTCGACCGCGCTTGCGCGACTCGGGCCGCAGTCGCGAATCCCGACCACGCTCAAGACCGACGGTGGGATTGACGAGGACGGCGTCCTCCACGGCAGCCTCTACCTGGTCGGTGGCGGCGATCCGGCCCTTGGCACGCCATCCTTCTACAGGCGCTTCCTGGGCGGTTTGGGCACCAACCTTTTTCTCTTGAAGCGCCAGGTCCGTGAAGCGGGCATCGAATCGATCACCGGCCGCGTCTACGCCGACGACAGCATCTTCGACCGCCTGCGCGGCGTCGCCGACTCCGGCTACGCCACCAGCTCCGAAATCGGCCCGCTATCGGGCCTCGACTTCGACTCCGGTTACAGCAGCGCCAGTGCCGGCAGCTTCGCCACGGACCCCGCCCTGACGGCGGCGGCGACGCTCGCGCAATCGCTGCACGGAGCCGGCATTCGCGTCTCCACCAATGTCTCCCTCGGCACGGCGCCGCTCCTCAGCACAGAGCTGGCCCGGATCGAATCGCCGCCCCTGACCGAAATCGTCAACACCACCGACGTCTACTCGGACAATCACTTCGCCGAGATGTTGATCAAGCTTCTCGGCGCGCGCTTCGGCGGCGCGGGCAGCACGGCCGCCGGTGCGCAGGTGGTCGAACAGTTCGCCCGCGGCCACGAATCGGGGCTGCACGCCGTCGACGGCTCGGGCCTGACCCGCTCCAACCGGGCCACGCCGAAACAGGTCGTCGGCCTGCTCAGGTCGATGCGAAGCAACCACGCCGGCGACGAATTCATCCAGGACCTGGCCTTGGCCGGCCATGAGGGAACCGTCGCCGACCGCATGCACGGCACCGCCGCCTACGGCCGCTGCCGAACCAAGACCGGGACCCTGACCGGCGTCAGCAACCTCTCCGGCTACTGCTTCAACCGCGACGGCAAGCTGATGATCTTCTCGATCCTGATGGGAAGCGTCCGCGACCTCGGCCTCGCTCACGAAGAGCAAGACCTGATCGCCGCCGAAATCGCTTCTTACTGAGGCCGCCTAGAATCGGTTGCCGTGCGCGTTCTGCTTACCAACGACGACGGCATTTCGGCCCCCGGCCTGCAGGCGGCGCGGCGGGCGCTGCGCGAAATCGAGGGGGTCGAGGTCGATGTGATCGCGCCCGACTCGAACCGCAGCGCGACCGCGCGCAGCATCACGACCCGCTCGCCGCTCAGCGTCGAGGAGGTCGAGTTCGGCGATGGTGACAAGGGCTTCGCGACCAACGGCACGCCGGTCGATTGCGTGCGCTTCGCCGAGCTGGGCCTGGTCGGCCACCGACCGGATCTGATCGTCTCGGGAATCAACCATGGCGCCAATCTCGGCGACGACATCACTTACTCGGGGACGGTCGCCGCTGCCTTCGAGGGCATTGTCCTCGGCATTCCCGCAGTGGCGGTCTCACAGCAGTCCTCGGGCGGCGGCATGGGCTACGTCAGCGGCCGCTTCGATTTCGGGTTTGTGGCCGCCTTTACCGCCGAGCTGGTGCGGCGATTGGTTTCCGAGCCGATGCCCGAGGCGACCCTGATCAACGTCAACTGCCCGGCCGGCGAGCCGAAGGGGATCGAAGTGACCAAGCTCGGCAAACGCATCTACAACGACGAGCTGAAGCTGATCGGCGAAGACAACGGCCGCCGCCATTACGAGATCTACGGCTGGCAACCGGGCTACGAGGAGATTGAGGGAACCGACCTCAACGCCGTGGCGCAGGGTCGAATCTCGGTGACCCCGATCCACTTCGACCTCACCGACCACGGCGGGCTCGAGCGGTTGCGTGGCTGGGGATTCGAGGAGATGCTGGCGGCGAGCGCCCCGACCTCGGTGTGAGCGCGGCAGGGCCGGAGAGGCGCGCCGAGGAGCTGCGCCGGGAGCTGGCGGAGCACAACCGCCGCTACTACGTCCTCGACGAACCGACCGTCGGCGACGACGTCTACGACGCCCTGCTCGATGAGCTGCGCGCGATCGAGGCCGACCACCCGGAGTTGCGCACGCCCGACTCACCGACCCAGCGGGTGGGCGCACCGCCGCTGGGCCGCTTCGAGCAGGTCGAGCACGCCGAGCCGATGCTCTCGCTCGGCAACGCCCGCAACGAGGAGGAGCTGCGCGCCTGGGAGACGCGGGTGCACAACCACCTCAAGCGACTCGACATCACCGCCTCTGAGTTCAGCTATACGACCGAGCCGAAGATCGACGGACTAGCGATGTCGTTGACCTACGAGAACGGCGTCTTCACCCGCGGCGCGACCCGCGGCGACGGCAGGATCGGCGAGGACGTGACCCAGAACCTGCGCACGATCAAGGCGATCCCGCTGCGCATCAACAACGCCCCTGAGCTGGTCGAGGTGCGCGGCGAGGTCTACCTGCCGATCGCCGACTTCAAGGCGCTGAACGAACGGCGCGCCGAGGCCGAGGAACCGACCTTCGCCAACCCTCGCAACTCGGCCGCCGGCTCGATCCGCCAGCTCGACCCGGCACTCGCCGCCGAACGGCCGCTCTCGGTCTGGTGCTACGGCATCGGCGCCACCCGCGGTCTCGACCTCGCCACCCACAGCGACGAGGTCGAGTGGCTGCGCGAGCGCGGCTTCAAGGTCAATCCCGATACCGAACACCACGCGGGGATCGACTCGGTTGTCGAGCGCTGCCGCTGGTGGGAGGAGCGGCGCGAGCAGCTCGACTACGAGATCGACGGCGTCGTCGTCAAGATCGACGAGCGGGCGCTCTGGCGCGAGCTCGGCGTGGTCGGCCGCGAGCCGCGCTGGGCGATCGCCTGGAAGTTCGCGCCGACGACCGCGACGACGACGATGCTCGACGTGGTCTGGAACGTCGGCCGCACCGGACATCTCGTCCCCTTCGCGATGCTGGAGCCGGTTCACGTCGGCGGCGTCACGGTAACCACCGCGACCCTCCACAACGAGGAGGACCTGGCCCGCAAGGACGTCCGCGTCGGCGACGAGGTCGTCGTAATGCGGGCGGGCGACGTCATCCCCCAAGTGGTCTCGCCGCTACTGAGGAAAGAGGGAGGAAAGCGCCGCGGCCGCAAACCGAAACCGCCGAAGAAGTGCCCCGCCTGCGGCACCGAGACGGTCAAGCCCGAGGACGCCGTCTTCACGATCTGCCCCAACCGCGGCGGCTGCCCGGGCCAGGCGTTCCAGCACGTCAAGCACTTCGTCAGCAAAGGCGCGATGGACATCGACGGGCTGGGCGAGAAGCAGGCAATGCGCTTCCTCCAGGAAGAGCTGATCGCCGACGTCGCCGACATCTACGAGCTGGGCGAGGAGCAGTTGAACGGACTCGAGGGCTTTGGCGACATATCCGCACGCAACCTGGTGGCGGCGATCGACGCCTCGCGCTCGCGTCCTTTCAAGCGCGTCCTCTACGCCCTCGGCCTGCCCGGCGTCGGCTACGTCACGGCGGAGGCGCTCGCCGACCACTTCGGCTCGATCGACGCCCTGCACACGGCCGACCCCGAGCTGATTGAGGAGGTCGAGGGGGTCGGGCCGATCATGGCGGTCCAGATCGCCGAGTCGCTGGCCGACGAGCGCACCTGGGAACTGGTCGAGAAGCTGCGCGAAAAGGGCCTGCGGCTCGAGCAGGACCCCTCCGAACGCCGCTCCAGCGGAGGCCCCCTCGAAGGCAAGACCCTGGTCCTCACCGGCACCCTGCCAGAGCTGACCCGCGAGGAGGCGGCGGCCCTGATCAAGTCCGCCGGGGGCAAGGTCGTCAACTCGGTCTCGAAAAAAACTGACTACATCGTCGCCGGCGAGAACCCCGGCTCGAAGCTGGCCAAAGCCGAGAAATTCGAGACCGAGATCCTCGACGAGCCTGGCTTGCTGAGCTTGCTCGGCAAGTGACCACTGTCCGCCTGGACATCGAGTACGACGGCGGTGGCTTCAAGGGCTGGGCGAAGCAGGCTGGGCTGCGGACGGTGCAGGAGGAGATCGAGACTGCGCTGGCGACGGTCCTGCGGGAACCGGTTGAGCTGACCGTTGCCGGCCGCACCGACACCGGCGTCCACGCGCGGGGGCAGGTAGCAAGCTTCGCGACCGCCGCCGAGGTGCCAGGCGACCTGGCCCGACGAGCGAACGGCCTGGGCCCTCGCGACATAGCGCTGACAAGCGCGACGGTAGCCGACGACGGCTTCGACGCTCGCCGCGACGCGCTATCCCGCACCTACAACTACCGGCTCCTCACACGCCGCGCGTCGAGCCCCTTCGAGCAGGGTCGATCCCTCTGGTGGCCCCACCGGGTGGATCGCGAAGCCTTGGACGCCTGCGCCAAGACCCTCTCGGGCAAGCACGACTTCACCGCCTTCACCCCCACCCAAACCGACCACGTCCACTTCCACCGCAAAGTCTTCGCCGCCCAGTGGAATCAGGAAGACGACATCCTCAGCTTCGAGGTGACGGCCGACGCCTTCATGCGCAACATGGTCCGAGTCCTGGTCGGGACAATGCTCGACGTCTCTTCCCAACGCCGCTCGCTAGACGACTTCACGAAGCTGCTCCAAGGCGCACCACGCTCGTCTGCAGGCGACACAGCTCCCCCGCACGGCTTGTACCTGATGTCGGTCAGCTACTGACCGAGGAGGAGCGCGAGCCTAGACCAGCTCTAGGTAGACCATCTCGGTCGAGTCCGAACGCCTCGGGCCCAACTTGACGATCCGCGTGTAGCCACCGGGCCGCTCCACATAGCGTGGCGCGACCTCCTCGAACAGCTTGTGCACGATGAACTTGTCGTTGTGCAGCGTCGCCAGCGCCTGCCGCCGCGCGTGCAGGTCGCCGCGCTTGGCAAGCGTGATCAGCTGCTCGACCTCCGGCTTGACCGCCTTGGCCTTGGCCTGGCTGGTCTTGATCCGCTCGTGCTGGATCAGCTGCTTGGAGAGGTTCGAAAGCAGTGCCTCACGATGCGCCGCGTCGCGGCTCAGCTTGTTTCGCTTCTTGCGGTGACGCATCGCTCTGGATCAGCTCCCCCTTCAGTCTCCCTGAAGGTCGAGGCCGCGTGCGTGCAGGGTCTCGATTACTTCCTCGATCGACTTCGAGCCAAAGTTGGGGATCGCGTTCAGCTCCGAGCGCGTCTTGCGCACCAGGTCGCCGACCGTCTGCACTCCTGCCCGCTTCAGGCAGTTGTAGGAACGGACGCCGAGCTCTAGCTCCTCGATCAGGATCTCGTCGAGGCCGTTGCTACTGGCGACGCCGTCGCCGACAGGCCCGGGCAGGATGTCGGCGGAGTGGGTCGGGACCGGTTCACGCGCGGTCAGCTCCTCGACCCGATCGGCGTCTGTGAAGATCGCCAGGCTCTTGATCAAGATCTCGGAGGCCTCGCGCAACGCCGCACCGGGCTCGATCGAGCCGTCGGTCTCGAGATCGAGCGTCAGCTTGTCGAAGTCGGTGCGCTGGCCGACGCGAGCGGTCGCCACCGAGTACGAAGCACGACGGATCGGCGAGAAGATCGAGTCGATCGGGATCACGCCGATCGGTTGCTCGTCGGACTTGTTCTCATCGGCCGGCGAGTAACCGCGGCCGCGACCGATCGTCAGGTAGACCTCGAGCTTCGTTTTCTTCTCGAGCGTCGCGATCGGCGCCTCGGGGTTGAGGATCTCGACGCCCGAGGGCAGGTCGATGTCCTTCGCCTTGACCTCGCCTGGGCCGGTGGCAACCAGCGGCGCCTCGACCTCGTCGGCGTCGGTGTGCATGCGGACGACGAGGTCCTTGAGGTTGAGCACGATGTCGGTGACGTCCTCCTTGACACCGGGCACGGTGGAGAACTCATGGGCAACGCCCTCGATGCGGACGCTGGTGACGGCGGCGCCGCCCAGCGAGGAGAGCAGGACGCGACGGAGGCTATTGCCAAAGGTGTAGCCGAAGCCCTTGTCGAGCGGCTCGACGGTGAAGGTGCCGCGGCGGTCATCGACCTTCTCAGACGTGATGCGAGGGACCTGGAAATCAGTGGGCATGTGTTCCTTGCGTATGCGTGTTCAGAAAGGGACCCGGTTACTTGGAGTACAGCTCGACGATCAGCTGCTCCTGCACCGGTGCCGAGATCTCCGCGCGCTCTGGGTAGCGCAGGACCTTGGCGGTAAGGGAGTCGTGGTCGGCCTGCAACCAGGCCGGCACGGTGGAGACGAGCTCCGTTGCCTTGCGAATCGTGTCGCCGGCGGACGAACTCGACTTGATCGAGATCACGTCCTCGGGACGTACTTGGTAGGAGGGGATGTCGACGCGGCGGCCGTTGATCAGCCAGTGGCCGTGGCTGATCAGCTGGCGGGCCTGGCGCCGTGAGGCGGCGAAGCCAAGGCGGACCAGGACGTTGTCGAAGCGCGACTCGAGCAGGCGCAGCAGGTTCTCGCCGGTGACGCCCTCCTGGCGGGAGGCCTTGTCGTAGTAGGCGCGGAACTGCTTCTCCAGCACTTGGTAGTAGCGGCGGGTCTTCTGCTTCTCGCGCAGCTGCACGCGGTACTCGGACTGGCGCATGCGGCCGCGTCCGTGCTCACCGGGCGGGTAGGAGCGGCGCTCGACCCCGCACTTGTCGGTGAAGCAGCGCTCACCCTTGAGAAAGAGCTTCTGGCCCTCGCGACGGCACTGCTTGCACTGCGCTCCGGTATCGCGAGCCATTAGACGCGCCTCCGCTTCTTCGGGCGGCAGCCGTTGTGGGCCTGCGGCGAGACGTCCTTGACCGTGGTGACGTCGAGGCCGGCCGCCTGCAGCGAGCGGATCGCCGTCTCGCGGCCGGAGCCGGCGCCCTTGGCGAAGACCTCGACCTTCTCGAGACCGTGTTCCATCCCCTTCTTGGCGGCGGCGTCGGCGGTCACCTGAGCGGCGAACGGGGTCGACTTGCGCGAGCCTTTGAAACCGGCCGAACCGGCCGACTCCCAGGCGATCACGTTGCCCTCGGTGTCGGTCAGGGTGACGATCGTGTTGTTGAAGGAAGTCTTGATGTGCGCCTGCCCGTAGGTGACGTTCTTCTTGACGCGACGCCGGGAGCGCCCTTTGGCGGGTTTTTTCGCAGCTGCCATTGAGTGTCTCCTTAGACCTTGCGCTTGCCGGCGACGCTCATCCGGCGCGGGCCCTTGCGGCCACGCGCGTTGGTCTTCGTCCGCTGGCCGCGGACGGGCAGCCCGCGACGGTGTCGCAGCCCGCGATAGGAGCCGATCTCCATAAGCCGTTTGACGTCCTGCGAGCGCTCGCGGCGAAGGTCTCCCTCGACCTCGCGCTGATCGACGGCCTCGCGCAGGCGCATCACCTCGTCCTCGGTCAGGTCTTTGACCATCGTGTTGGGGTCGACCTTTGCCTCCACGAGGATTTTCTGCGCGGTGGAGCGCCCAATCCCAAAGATGTAGGTAAGGCCGATTTCGACGCGCTTGCCGACCGGAACGTTGACGCCTGCGATGCGTGCCATCTCGCCCTAGCCCTGACGCTGCTTGTGGCGGGGGTTCTGACAGATCACCAATACCGCGCCGTGGCGGCGGATGATCTTGCACTTTTCGCACATCGGCTTTACGGAAGCTCGAACCTTCATTGCTCCGGTCTCGTATCGAATACAGGTCTCCTGCACGCCCCAGGAGTTGGACGGCAGGCACAAACCGGCCCAATGGGCCGACCGGGAAAGATAGCAGGGGGCTTGCTTCGGGGCGCGTTCGGTTGGGAGGGCCGGGGTGCCTCCTTCAAAACGCGCGGCAGGAGCCGCGCTTGAGTGTTTTGAAGGAGGCACCCCGGCCCTCCTTCCACACGCCTCGAAGCTTGGTGAAAGCTTTGAGGGGGCTAGGAGTCTTCGTGCCAGGGGGTGAGTATGCGGGGGCCGTCGGCGGTGACCGCCACGGTGAACTCAAAGTGAGCCGCGAGCGAGCCATCCTGCGAGTAGACGGCCCAGCCATCGTCGCCCATCCGCACCAAAGGACCGCCGGCGTTGACCATCGGCTCGATCGCCAGCACGGTGCCCTCCTCGAGCACCGGACCCTTGCCGGGGGTACCGAAGTTCGGGACCTGCGGGTCCTCGTGCATCTCGCGGCCGATCCCGTGGCCAACCAGGGTGCGGATGATCGAGAGCCCCTCGATCTCCACCGCCCGCTGGATCGCGGCCGAGACGTCGCCGAGCCGGTTGCCGGGCTGCATCTGCTCGACCCCGGCGAAGAGCGAAGCTTTGGTCACGTCGAGCAGCGTGCGCGCCTCGGGCTCGATCGGCCCGATCGGCAGGGTCATCGCCGCGTCGGCGACCCAGCCGTCCTTGACCACCCCGACGTCGGCGGAGAGCACGTCGCCGCGCTTGAGCTCGTAGGACCCCGGAATGCCGTGAACAACCATCGAGTTGGGCGAGGCGCAGATCGAGGCCGGAAAGCCCCGGTAGCCCTTGAAGGCCGGCTCGGCTCCCTGTGAGCGGATCAACTTCTCCGCCGCCAGGTCGAGCTCTTTGGTCGTCACGCCCGGGCGCGCCTTGGCGGCGAGCAAATGTAGGCAACGGACCAGGATCTCGCCGGCCGCCGCCATCTTCTCGACCTGCTCGGGGGACTTCTTGACGATCATCCTGTACACAGGCTAGATGGCCTCATCGGCCTCGAGTCGCAGCGTCGCCAGCGTGCGGCGAATCTCGTCGCCAACCTCGTCCGGTGAAGCGGCCCCGTCGATCCGGCGCAGCAGGCTCTGACTGTCGTAGTGCTCGATCAGCGGCGCGGTCTTGTCGTGGTACTGCTCGAGGCGATGGCGGATCACCTCGGGCTTATCGTCGTCGCGAACGACGAGCTCGCTGCCATCGACGTCGCAGACCCCTTCCTGCTGGGGCGGGTTGAAGTCGACGTGGAAGACGTGACCGTTCTCGACGCAGGTGCGGCGGCCGCCCAGCCTGCGCACGACCTCCTCGTCGCTGACGTCGATCAGCAACACCGAGGTCAGCTCCCGGCCGAGCTCAGAAAGCTTCGCGGCGAGGGCCTCGGCCTGTGGCGCGGTGCGCGGAAAGCCGTCGAGGATGAAGCCGTCCGCCGCCTCGGCGGAGTCGATGCGCTCGCCGATCATGCCGACGATCACCTCATCGGGGACGAGGTCGCCGCGGTCCATGTAGTCCTTCGCCGCGCGGCCGAGCTCGGTCCCCTCGCGGACCGCCGCCCGCAGGATGTCTCCGGTCGCGTAGTAGGGGAGCTGCAGCTCCTCCTGCAACCGCTCACCTTGCGTCCCCTTCCCGGACCCGGGGGGGCCGAGGAGGACTAGGTTCTGCTCGGGCATCTACCGCAGCTTATTTGAGGAAGCCCTCGTAGTTGCGCATCATCAGCTGCGCCTCGAGCTGCTTCACGGTTTCCAGCGCGACGCCGATCACGATCAGGATCGAGGTACCGCCGAAATAGAAGTTGGCGGACGTCTGGCTGATCAGGATCGTGGGCAGCGCCGCCACCGCGCCCAGGTAGAGGGCGCCAGGGAAGGTCAGCCGCGAGAGGATGCGGTCGAGGTACTCGGCGGTCGGGCGGCCTGGCCGCACGCCGGGGATGAAGCCGCCGTACTTCTTCAGGTTGTCGGCCTGGTCGACCGGATTGAAGGTGACCGCCGTATAGAAGTAAGTGAAGATGACGATGAAGAAGACCTCGCCGAGCACGTAGGCCCATGTGTTGGGCCCGACGAAGGCGGCGAAGTCGAGGGCCGCGGGGGTGTTGAGCAACTGCCCGATCGTCGCCGGGAAGGCCATGATCGAGGCGGCGAAGATGACCGGGATGACACCCGCCATGTTGACCCGCAGCGGCAGGTAGGTCGATCCGCCAGAAGTCATTTTGCGCCCGACGACGCGTTTCGCGTACTGGACCGGGATCCGCCGCTGGCCCTCCTGGACGAAGACGATCGCGACGATCACGGCGAGGGCGATGAACGGCATCATCACGACGAAGACCTGATCGGGACTCGACCACCAGGCCTGGATCCCGTGCGGCAGGCCGGAGACGATCGAGGCGAAGATCATCAGCGAGATGCCGTTGCCGATGCCGCGCTGGGTGATCAGCTCGCCGAACCACATCAGCAGCGTGCAGCCCGCGGTCAGCGAGATCACGATCAGCAGGACCTTGGCGCCGGTCAGGTTGCCGAGCAGGTTCTGGCCGCCGGCCTGCTGGCCGAAGGAGCGAAAGAGGAAGACGTAGCCGAAGGACTGGGCGAACGCCAGGCCGACGGTGAGATAGCGCGTGTACTGGGTGATCTTCTGCTGGCCGACCTCGCCTTCTTTCTGCAGTTTCTCCAGCGAGGGCAGGACCACGGTGAGCAGCTGCAGGATGATCGAGGCCGTGATGTACGGCATGATTCCCAGCGCGAAAAGGGATAGGCGCGAGAGACTTCCTCCCGAGAAGGTGTTGAGGAAACCGAGGACGCCGGCGCCGCCGAAGTTACTCTGGACTTCCTTGACAGCGTCAAGGCTGACTCCCGGGGCCGGGATGTAGGCGCCGAGCCGATAGAGCAGAAGCATCGCCGCGGTGAAGGCGAGCTTCTTACGAATGTCGGCGACGCTAAAGGCGTTCGCAATAGTCCGGAGCATTAGGGCTCCAGAGTGTGGCAGGAACCGCCCGCCGCTTCTATCTTCTCCTTGGCGGCAGCGCTGAAGCCGTGCGCTCGTACCGTCAGCTTCTTCGAGATCTCACCGCGGGCGAGGATCTTCACCGGGTCGGAACGCTTGGCGAGGCCCTTCTCCTTCAGCGTCTCCGGGGTCACCTCGGCGTCGGCGTCGAAGCGCTCATCGAGGTCGGAAAGATTGACGGGCTGCGACTTCGTCCTGAAGTTCTCGAACGGCATCGACTGCTTTTTGTGCGGGCCACGGAGCTTTCGCATCCGCATGTGAATCGGGTTCTGGCCGCCTTCGTAGCCGATCTTGCGTTTGGACCCCGACCTGGAACCGGCACCCTTGTGCCCGCGACCCGAGGTCTTGCCCAGCCCAGAACCCTCGCCGCGGCCGAGCCGCTTGCGCGGCTTGCGCGAACCAGGCTTGGGTCGAAGATTGTGCAGCCCGATCTCCTCGGACCGAGGCGTCTCGGCGGCCATCAGGAGCTCACCTCAACCAAGTGAGAGACAACATGAAGCTGTCCCTGCAACTGAGGGCTGTCTTTCCGCTCCACGGCTTTGCCGATGCCGCTCAAGCCCAGCGCCTTCAAAGTCGCTTTTTGATTCGGGTTCGAGCCATTGGAAGACCGAACCTGCTTGATCTTCACAGCGCTCACGAAGCGTCACCCTCCGGAACCTCAGAAGCTTTCTCCTCGGCAACGGGCTCCTCAGCTTTGGTCTCCTCCGCGGTAGCGGGCTTCTCAGCCACCGCCACCGGAGCCTCGGCTTTAGGCGTCTCACCTGCGGGTGGTGTCGAAGGTGGGACGTCGCCCGCAGCTTGCGAGGACGACGGGTCACCCTCGGCGCCAGGACCCGCAGCCGAGAGAGTTGAACCCTCAGCCGCAGCCGCAGCACCATTGCCATTGCTCTTTTGGACTCCAAGAACCTGCGAGACCGTCAAACCACGAAGCTCTGCAACCTCCTCGGGCCGACGCAGACGGATCAACCCATCCATCGTCGCCTTCACCAGGTTGATCGGATTCTGCGTGCCAATGCTCTTGGTAAGGACGTCCTTGACGCCCCCCAGCTCGAGCACCGCGCGCACTCCGCCGCCGGCGATGACGCCGGTACCGGGGCTGGCCGGGCGCAGGACGACGTGCCCGGCGCCGTAGCGGCCGATGATCTTGTGGGTGATCGTCTGCCCGTATTTCGGGATCCGGATCAAGTCCTTGCGGGCGTTCTCGACGCCCTTCTGGATCGCCAGCGGGACCTCGCGGGCCTTGCCGTAGCCGATCCCGACCACGCCGTCTTCATCGCCGACGGCAACCAGGGCCGTGAAGGAGAAGCGGCGGCCACCCTTGACCACCTTGGCGACGCGGTTGATCTCGATCACGCGCTCCTGCAGGTCGAGCCCGCGGGGGCTGACCGTCTCGACGTTGGTTGTGTCCATTCCCTTCATAAGCAGCGGTCCAAGGTAGCGAACTAGCGCTAGAAGACCAGGCCCCCCTCTCGGGCTCCTTCGGCGAGCGCCTTAACGCGGCCGTGGTACTGGTAACCGCCGCGATCGAAGACGCAAGTTTCGACTCCGGCCGCCTTGGCGCGCTCGGCGAGCAGCTCTCCCGCCCGCTTGGCCTGGTCGCTGGCCGTGAGCTTGCGCAGCTCTGGCTCGATCCAGTTGACCGCTGCCACAGTGTGGCCTTTGCCGTCGTCGATCAGCTGCGCGAAGACGCCGCGGTTGGAGCGGTGAACGGACAGGCGCGGCCGTTGCGTCGTGCCCGTGACCCGGGCGCGAACGCGGCGACGGCGGCGCAAACGACGCTGGCGCTTCGTAACGACCGTCATGCGCGCTTACCCACCTTGCGCGCGACGTGCTCGCCGCGGTAGCGGATGCCCTTGCCCTTGTACGGCTCCGGCGGACGGCGCTTGCGGATATCCGCGGCGACCTGTCCAACTAGCTGCTTGTCGATCCCGCGCACGATGATCTCGGTCGGCTGCGGCACCTCGAAGTCGATTCCGTCCGGCGCCTCGATCGCAACCGGGTGCGAGTAGCCCAGCGCCAGCTCCAAGTTTTTGCCCTTGAGCTGGGCGCGGTAGCCGACGCCCTGGATCTCCAGGCGCTTCTCGAAGCCGTCGGTAACGCCCTCGACCATGTTGGCGATCAGACTGCGGGTGAGACCGTGCAGGGCGCGGTGCTCACCGCGGTCAGTTGGTCGCGCGACCGTGAGGGTGCCGTCGGACTGCTCGACCTTCATATCGGTCGAGAGCGGTTGTGAAAGCGCGCCCTTGGGGCCTTTGACCGCAACGAGGCCAGGGGCGATCTCGACCGTGACGGCCTCGGGCACAGAGATTGGCTTTCTTCCGATCCGGCTCATCAGCTAATCACCAGACGTAGGCGACGACCTCGCCGCCAACGCCCTTTGCCTTTGCTTCGTGGCCGGTCATCACTCCGACCGAGGTGCTGACGATCGCGGTGCCGGTACCGCCGTCGACGCGCGGCACCTGCTTGTGGTCGACGTAGCGACGACGGCCCGGGCGCGAGATGCGCTCGAGGCCGAGAATCACCGGCCGGCGGTCCTCCGTGTACTTGAGGCGAATGCTGATCGCCTCGCCCACGGCCGCGGGCTTGCGGTGGAAGTCGAGGATGTAGCCCTGCTCCTTAAGGATCCGCGACATCTCCATCTTCAGTCCAGAAGCGGGGATCTCCACGTCGTCATGGCCGGAGCCAAGCGCGTTGCGGATTCGGGTCAGGTAGTCAGCTATTGGATCGGTCAGCATCGGTCTTCGTTTCTTACCAGCTCGACTTGGTCATTCCAGGGATATACCCCTCATGCGCGGCCTCGCGCAGGCAGATGCGGCAGAGGCCAAACTTCCGGTAGTAGGCGCGCGGCCGGCCACAGCGGCGGCAGCGGTTATACGCACGGGATTTGTACTTGGCCTTGCGGCCCTGCTTAACCTTCAGCGAAGTCTTAGCCATTCTCCTGATTCTCCTCGTCGGCCGGTTTCTCGGCGTCCTGGTCGCCCTCGGCGGCGGGCTCTCCACCCTCACCCTCGTCCTCGGTCTCGGGCTTCGCGTATGCGTCGGGGTCTTCTTCCTTCAGCTGCTCCAGCGCTGCCTGCTCGGCCTCAGCCCGCAGGCGGGCCTCCTCCTTGCGCTTCTCCTCCTCGGCGGCTTCCTGCGCCTCGATGTCAGCGTCAGGTTTGCCGGGACGGCCCTCTTTGGCAAAGGGCATGCCCAACCCGAGCAGCAGCTCGAAGGCCTCCTCGTCGGTCTGAGCGGAGGTGGTGATTGTGACGTCGAGGCCACGTACCTCGTCGATCGAGTCGTAGTCGATTTCGGGGAAGATCAACTGCTCCTTGACGCCCATCGAGTAGTTGCCACGGCCGTCGAAGGAACGCGGGTTGAGCCCGCGGAAGTCGCGGATACGTGGCACGGCGATCGAGCAGAGCCGGTCGAGGAACTCCCACATGCGGGCGCGGCGCAGCGTCACCGAGACGCCAACCGGCATGCCCTCGCGGACCTTGAAGGAAGCGATTGACTTGCGGGCGCGGCGGATGTTGGGGTACTGACCCGCGATCGTCGCCAGCTGGGTCTGCGCGGCTTCAAGCATCTTGTTGTTCTGCTTCGCCTCGCCGAGGCCCATGTTCAGCGTGATCTTCTCCAGGCGCGGCGCCTGCATCGGAGTGGAGTAACCGAACTTGCTGGTCAGCGCCGGCAGGACGTCCTGCTCGTAGCGCTCACGCAGGCGCGGCGGCGGCGCGGCCTGACTCTGTGCGGTGGCAGCCTCCATCAGAACGACACCCCGCTGCGCTTGGCGAAGCGCTCGCGCTTGCCGCCTTTGTCGCGGCGCACGCCGACGCGCGTCGGCTTGTTGTCTTTGGGGTCGAGCAGCATCACGTTGGAGACGTGAATCGGACCCTCCTTCTCGACGATGCCGCCGGCCTGCGGGTTTTTGAGGTCGGTCTGCGAGCGCGGCCGTTCGTGGCGCTTGATCATGTTGAGGTGCTCGACGAAGACCTTTTCCTTCTTCGGGTCGGTCCGCACCACGCGGCCGGTCTTGCCGGAGTCCTTGCCGCCGATGACCATCACCTGGTCGTCTTTGCGGATCCGCATCGACTTGGCCATCAGAGCACCTCCGGCGCCAGCGAGATGATTTTCATGAAGTTGCGATCGCGCAGCTCGCGGGCGACCGGGCCGAAGATGCGGGTGCCACGCGGGTTGTTGCTCGCCGGGTCGATCAGCACCGCGGCGTTTTCGTCGAAAGAGATGTAGGTGCCATCGGGACGGCCGAGCTGCTTCTTGGTGCGCACGACGACGGCCTGCACGACCTCGCCTTTGCGAACGCCTCCCTGCGGGCTGGCCTGTTTGACCGTGGCGGTGATCACGTCGCCGACGCCGGCGTAGCGGCGGTGCGATCCGCCCTTGACGCGGATGCAGAGGATCTCGCGGGCGCCGGAGTTGTCGGCGACCTTCAGTCTCGACTCCTGCTGGATCACTTGGCCTTCTCCAGAACCTCGACGAGCCGCCAGCGCTTCGTCTTCGAGAGCGGCCGCGTCTCGACGATTCGCACGGTGTCGCCCTCGCCGGCCTCATTGCGCTCGTCGTGAGCGTGCAATGTGCGCGAGCGGCGCACGACCTTTTCGTAAGTCGGGTGGCGCCGGGCGATGTCGATCCGCACGGTGATCGATTTCTCGCCCTTGCTGGAGACGACGAGTCCCTGCCGGGTCTTGGCGGCGACGGCATCCTTCTCCGCGGCGGGCGTGCCCGTCCCAGCGGTCTTGCCCTGTTTCGCGGCAGCCCGTTCCTTGCGCCGCGACTCAGCCTTGAGCTTGCGCTCCTGGGCCCGCTTCGCGGTCCTTTCCTCAGGCGTAAGCGTCGGGCCGGCTTTGTGAGGCTGGCGCGAGCGCTGCAGCCGTCGCCGCTCCTTCCAGGGAAGGTCGTCCTCGGGATCGGGCTCCGCCTCGGCGGCAGCAGGCTTCTCCTCGGCCTGGGAAGCGGGCGCTGACTCCTCGGCGGGCTCGTCCTTCGCCTCAGCCTCGGGCGCCTCCTCCGCGGCCGGCGAGGAGTCCTCCTCCGCGACAGGATCCGGGGCCTCGGCGGCCTCGTCCTGAGTCGTCTCCTCTGTCAAGTCTTTTTTCTCCTCGTCACTCATCTCTTCAACTCTTTCTCAACGTCGATCCCGCGCTCCTTGGCGACCGTCAGCAGCTTTGCGACGTCCCGTCGTGCGACTGCGATCCGAGCCGTGTTCTCCAGCTCGCCGGTCGCCTGGCGGAAGCGCAGGTTGAACTTCTCCTGCTTGGCGTCGATCAGCTTCGCGATCAGCTCGTCGTCTTTGAGGTCGTGCACCTCGGCGGCCTTCACTGTGAATCGGCCCCCTCGCGCATGACGAATTTAGTCTTCACGGGAAGCTTGTGCCCCGCCAGGCGCAGCGCCTCGCGGGCGAGGTCCTCGGGGACACCGGCCAGCTCGAACATCACCTTGCCGGGCTTGATCACCGCGACCCAGCCCTCGGGGTTGCCCTTACCGGAACCCATCCGGGTCTCGGCCGGCTTCTTGGTGTAGGGCTTGTCGGGGAAGACATTGATCCAGACCTTGCCGCCACGTTTGATCTTGCGGGTCATCGCCACACGGGCGGCCTCGATCTGGCGGTTGGTGATCCAGCCGCGGTCGAGCGACTTCAGCCCGTACTCGCCAAAGGCCACGGTGCTGCCGCCCTTGGTGTTACCGCGCATCCGGCCGCGCATCTGCTTGCGGTGCTTGACCCGCTTCGGCATCAGCATCAGCGACCACCTCCGCGCTGTCCGCCGCGTCCGCCGCCTGGTCCGCCGCCGCGTCCGCCGCCGCCACCGGGACCTCCACGACCGCCGCCTGGACGACCACCACGGTCACCGCCGCGTCCGCCGCGATCTCCGCCCGGCCGGCCGCCGCGCTGGCCTTGCGGCCCGCCATCCTCTTCCTCAAGCTGGTTGGTGCGGAAGCCCTCGGGCATTACCTCGCCCTTGTTGATCCAGCACTTGACGCCGATGCGGCCGGTGGTCGTGCGCGCCTCGAAGAAGCCGTAGTCGATGTTCGCTCGCAGCGTGTGCAGCGGTACCCGGCCGTCGGAGTAACCCTCGGTCCGCGCCATCTCGGCGCCGCCGAGGCGTCCCGAGACCTGGACCTTGCAGCCCTGGGCACCGGAGCGCATCGCCGAGGTCAGGGCGCGTTTCATCGCGCGCCGGAAAGCGACCCGATTCTGCAGCTGCTCGGCGATCGACTGGGCGACCAGTTTGGCGTCGAGCTCGGGACGCTTCACCTCGCGGATGTTCACCTTCACCGGTTTCCCGGTCAGCTTGTGCAGGTCTTTGCGCAGGGCATCGACTTCGCTGCCCGACTTGCCGATCACGATGCCCGGGCGGGCGGTGTGGATGTCTACCGCGATCTCACCATGGCGCTCGATTGTGATGTTGGAGAGGCCGGCGTGAGCAAGCTTGTTTTCGATGTGTTCGCGGATTTTCAAGTCTTCGTTGAGGACGTCGGCGAAGTCTTTCTCCTCGAACCAGTTCGACTTCCAGTCTTGGATGTAGCCGACGCGGAAGCCGCCGGGATGGATCTTCTGGCCCATGTCCCTAGTCCTCGTCTTCCGGTGTCAGTGCCACTGCGATGTGGCAGGTTCGCTTGTTGATCCGCGAGGCACGGCCCATCGCCCGCGGCCGGAAGCGGCGCAGGGTCGGACCTTCATCGACGGTGATCTCGGAGATCAGCATCTCGTCAGCGATCAAATCGTGGTTGTTCTCCGCGTTGGAGGCGGCGGACTCGATCAGCTTGCTGATGTCCTGCGCGGCTCCGCGCGGCGAGAACGCCAGCAGGGCTCGCGCCTGATCGATGTGCAGGCCGCGGACCTGATCGGCGATCAAGCGGGCCTTGCGCGGGGCGACGCGCACGTAGCGGGAACTGGCACGAACGACGACTGGTGCGGCCACGCTATTCACCCTTGCCCGTTCCAGAGTGGGAGCGGAAAGTGCGGGTCGGCGCGAACTCGCCGAGCTTGTGACCGACCATCGACTCGGAGATGAAGACCGGCACGTGCTTGCGGCCGTCGTGAACGGCGATCGTGTGGCCAACCATGTCCGGGAAGACGGTCGAGGCGCGGGACCAGGTCTTCAGCATCTGCTTCTGACCCGACTCGTTCATCGCGCTGACTCGCTTCATCAGTGCGGCCTCCACCCACGGGCCCTTTTTCGTCGAACGTCCCATCAGCGCTTCTTCTTTCCTCGGCGCCGGCCGCGCACGATGTATCGATCAGATTGCTTGCCCTTCTTCCGCGTGCGGTAGCCGAGCGTCGGCTTGCCCCAGGGCGTAACCGGGTGACCGCCGGGGGTGTGGTGGGCCTCGCCGCCGCCGTGCGGGTGGTCGACCGGGTTCATCGCCACGCCGCGGCTCTGCGGCCGCTTGCCCTTGTGGCGACTGCGACCCGCCTTGCCAATCTTGATGTTCTGGTGCTCCGCATTGGAGAGCACGCCGACCGTGGCGCGGCACTCGGCGCGGACCAGCCGCATCTCCGAGGACGGCAACCGCAGCGTCACCATCTCGCCCTCCTTGGCGGCGAGCTGGATCGAGGTGCCGGCCGAGCGTCCGAGCTTGCCGCCCTGACCAGGGGTGAGCTCGACGTTGTGGACGAGCGTGCCGGTCGGCATCTCGCCCAGGGCCATGGCGTTGCCGGGTTTGATGTCGGCGCCAGAACCGGACTGGACCTCGTCGCCGACCGAGATCGCGGCGGGAGCAAGGATGTAGCTCTTGGCGCCGTCGGCGTAGTGCAGCAGCGCGATGTAGCAGCTGCGGTTCGGGTCGTACTCGATCGTCGCAACCTTGGCGGGCACGCCATCCTTGAGGCGCTTGAAGTCGATCTGCCGGTAGCGCCGCTTGGCCCCGCCACCGCGGTGGCGGGCGGTGACGCGACCGTTGACGTTGCGGCCGCCGGACTTGCGCAGGCCCTCGGTCAGCTTCCGTTCCGGACTGGACTCGGTCAGCTGCTCGCGGAGCGGGTACGTCGCGAAGCGGCGTCCGGGGCTCGTCGGTTTGGTTTTTCGGTTCGGCATCCCTATATCCCTATGCGGTCTCGGCGCCCTCGAACAGCTCGATCCGTTCACCGGGCGCAAGCTGGATGACGGCCTTCTTCCAACCTCGGGTTCGACCCTGGTGCAGGCCGCGGCGCTTCGGCTTGGGCCGCACCTTGGAGGTGCGCACAGCGGCGACCTTGACCTCGAAGATCTCCTCGATCGCGTGGGCGATCTGGGTCTTGTGGGCGCGGTCGTCGACCCGGAAGGTGTACTTGCCCTCGCCGATCAGCGCGTAGCTCTTCTCGGAGACGACGGGGCGAATGATCACGTTGCGCGCGTCCATCAGCCCAGCCGCTCCTGCAGGTTCGCCAGGGCGCCTTCGGAAATGACCAGGGAGGCGGCGCCGATCACGTCGGCAACTCCGATCGCGCTTGCCTCGACCACCCCAACACGGGGGATGTTGCGGAAGCTCTTCGCCGCGCCGCTCTCCTCAGCGGCGAGCACGATCAAGGTGGAGCGCTTGGCGCCCCATTTATCGAGCGCGGCAGCCGCGGTCTTGGTCGAGGGAGTATCGAAGGCACTGGCGTCGAGCAGCGCCACGCTGTCGCGCTCGGCGTGGGTCGAGAGTGCCGAGCGCATCGCCTTGCGACGCGCCTTGCGGTTGACCTTGACCGTGTAGTGGCGTGGCTTCGGGCCGAAGGCGATGCCGCCGCCGTAGCGCGTCGGCGAGCTGAGCGCACCGACGCGGGCGCGGCCGGTGCCCTTCTGGCGCCAGGCCTTGGCGCCGGTCATCGACACCTCCGCCCGGGTCAGGGTCGAGGCGGTGCCACGACGGCGGGCGGCGAGGTCGGCGCGAGCCGCCTCGTCGACCAGCGAGTGATGGAAGGGCTCGTCGAAGAGCTCTTTGGGCAGGTCGGCCTTGGTCGTCTTGCCGAGCACGGACGCTTTAGCCATCGGTCCTCACCTCAACCACCGAGTTGCGAGAACCAGGCACGGAGCCCTTGATCAGAAGCAGGTTGCGATCGGCATCCACCTCAGCGACCTCGAGACCCTTCTGGGTGATGCGCTTGTTGCCCATCTGGCCCGGCATCTTCATGCCCTTGAAGACGCGGGCGGGGAAGGTGCTGGCGCCGATCGAGCCCGGGGCGCGCACGTTGTGCGAACCGTGACTGACCGGACCGCGGCTGAAGTTGTGGCGCTTGATCCCACCCTGGAAGCCCTTGCCGATCGAGATCCCGGCGACCTTGACCTTCTGGCCCGCCTCGAAGGACTCGACGGTGACGTCGTCACCGATCTTCGGACCATCCTCGGCGCCGAGGTCCTCGTCGCGGAACTCGACCAGGTGGCGCATCGGCCCGGAGCCGGCCTTCTTCACGTGGCCCTCCTCGGCCTTGCTCAGCTTGCCCTCCTTGGTCGCGCCGAAGGCGAGCTGAACTGCCGAGTAGCCGTCGCGCTCGGAGTCGCGAACCGCGGTCACCTTGCAAGGGCCGGCCTCGATCACGGTGACGGGAATGACGGACCCGTCCTCCCTGAAGACCTGCGTCATCCCAAGCTTCTTTCCGAGGATCGCAGCCATCGCGCTAGAGACGAATCTCGATGTCGACCCCGGCCGGCAGCGAGTCGAGGCGCTGCAGCGAGTCAACGGTTTTCGGTGAGGGCTGGAGGATGTCGATCAGGCGCTTGTGGGTGCGCATCTCGAAGTGCTCGCGCGAGTCCTTGTCCTTGAACGGCGAGCGAATCACGCAGTAGACGTTCTTCTCGGTCGGCAGCGGCACCGGACCAGAGACGCTGGCGCCAGTGCGCTCCGCGGTCTCGACGATCTCGCGGGCAGCCCGGTCTATGGCGTCATGGTCATACGCCTTGAGCCGGATTCGAATTTTCTGTGCTGCTATCGCTGCCACGTTCTGATCTTGTCTCTCTGGTCTTTCTGCGCGGTCTTACCGCGCATAAGGGGCGGGGCCCCTTTTAGGTGGGGCGCCGCCCCGGTCGTATGTGCTTTGCAGTTGTCTCGCCACCCGCCGGTGGCGATGAGCGGGCCGAAGCCCGCTCAGGTCGTTACTCGATGACCTCGGCGACGACCCCCGAACCGACGGTCCTGCCACCCTCGCGGATGGCGAAGCGCAGGCCCGGATCCATCGCGATCGGCTGGATCAGCTCGATCGTCATCTCGACGTTGTCTCCCGGCATCACCATCTCTGTCCCCTCGGGGAGGTTGGCGATCCCGGTCACGTCGGTCGTGCGGAAGTAGAACTGGGGCCGGTAGCCCGAGAAGAACGGCGTGTGACGGCCACCCTCCTCCTTCTTCAGGCAGTAGACCTCGGCTTTGAACTTGGTGTGCGGAGTGATCGAACCGGGCTTGCAGAGCACCTGCCCGCGCTCGATCTCCTCGCGCTTGGTGCCACGGAGCAGGGCGCCGATGTTGTCGCCGGCCTGACCCTCGTCGAGCAGCTTGCGGAACATCTCGACCCCGGTAACCACGGTCGTGGTGGTGTCCTTGATCCCGACGATCTCGACCTCGTCGCCGGTGTTGACGATGCCCTGCTCGACGCGGCCGGTGGCAACAGTGCCGCGGCCGGTGATCGAGAAGATGTCCTCGATCGGCATCAGGAAGGGCTTGTCGAGCTCGCGGACGGGCTCGGGGATGTAGGAGTCGAGAGCGGCAGCCAGCTCGAAGACAGCCTTCTGGGCCTCCTCGTCGCCTTCCAGCGCCTTCAGCGCCGAGCCCTTGATGATCGGGGTGTCGTCGCCGGGGAAGTCGTACTCGTTAAGGAGTTCCTTGACCTCCTCCTCGACCAGCTCGATCAGTTCCTCGTCGTCGACCTGATCGACCTTGTTGAGGAAGACCACCACGTGGGGCACGTTGACCTGACGGGCAAGCAGGATGTGCTCGCGCGTCTGGGGCATCACGCCGTCCGCCGCGGAAACGACCAGGATCGCACCGTCCATCTGGGCGGCGCCGGTGATCATGTTCTTCACGTAGTCGGCGTGACCCGGGCAGTCGACGTGGGCGTAGTGGCGGTTCTCGGTCTGATACTCGACGTGTGACGTCGCGATCGTGATCCCACGCTCCTTCTCCTCCGGAGCGTTGTCGATCTCGGCGAAGCTCTTCGCCTCGGCGTCGCCCTTGGTGGCGAGCGTCGTGGTGATCGCGGCCGTCAGCGTCGTCTTTCCGTGGTCGATGTGACCAATAGTTCCGACGTTCACATGCGGCTTATCGCGCTCGAACTTCTCCTTGGACATCTCTCTCCGTTCTACCTTTCGAAGTCGGGTTCTGTCTGAGTTGGCTGATTAAGTTTGCGGGGCACTGCCAGGCAGGACACTTCGGCCTGCCTGCGGGCGAACCTGGGAAATATAGCTAGAACTAGGGTGCGGCCCGATCCCGGTCATGAGGCGGCCGCAACGGGCTCGCCAGATCGGTGCTCGACGATCTCTTCGGCGATGCTCGCCGGGACCTCTTCGTAGCGCTCGAACTGCATCGTGTAAGTGGCGCGCCCCTGAGTCATAGAGCGAAGTTCCGTCGCGTAACCGAACATCTCGCCGAGCGGCACGAAGGCCTGAACCGCGAGCGCGTTGCCGCGCTGGTCCTGTCCTTGCACCTTGCCGCGACGGCGGGAGAGATCGCCGATCACATCGCCGAGGAAGTCCTCGGGAGTGACAACCTCGACCGCCATCACCGGCTCCAGCAGGACCGGGTTAGCTTTGCGGGCGCCGTCCTGGATCGCCATCGAGCCGGCGATTTTGAAAGCCATCTCGGAAGAGTCGACGTCGTGGTAGGAGCCGTCGACGAGTTCGACCCTGACGTCGACCATCGGGTAGCCGGCCTTGACGCCGTTCTCCAGCGCCTCTCGCATGCCCTGTTCGGCCGGGCCGATGAATTCGCCCGGGATCGCGCCGCCCTTGATTTTGTTGACGAACTCAAAGCCCTCGCCGGGGGCGGGCTCGACGTTGATCACGACGTGGCCGAACTGGCCGCGACCGCCGGTCTGGCGGACGAAGCGGGCGACGACCTTCTCGACCCGCTTGCGGATCGTCTCGCGGTAGGCGACCTGCGGCTTGCCGACGTTGGCCTCGACTTTGAACTCGCGCAGCATGCGGTCGACGATCACCTCGAGGTGAAGCTCGCCCATGCCGTGAATCAGGGTCTGGCCGGTTTCCTCGTCGCTTTCGATCTTGAAAGTCGGGTCCTCCTCGCCGAGGCGCTGCAGGGCGTTGCCCATCTTCTCCTGATCGGCCTTTGTTTTCGGCTCGATCGCGACCGCGATCACGGTCTCGGGGAATTCGATGCTCTCCAGCGCAATCGGCGCATCCGGGGCGGCCAGGGTGTCGCCGGTTCCGGTTTCTTTGAGGCCGACGCCGGCGCAGATGTCGCCGGCGTAGCAGTCATCGATCTCCTCGCGGCTGTTGGCGTGCATCATCAGCAAGCGCCCGATGCGCTCGGTCCTGCCGGTCTTCACGTTGAGCACGCGGCCGCCTTTCTCCAGCTTGCCGGAGTAGACGCGGAAGTAGGTGAGCTTGCCAACGTAGGGGTCGGTCATGACCTTGAAGGCGAGAGCGGCAAATGGAGCCTCGTCGGAGGCGGGGCGCTCGGCCTCGACGTCCTCGGCCTGTCCCTTGCCGGCAGGAACGACACCGGTCACCGGCGGCACCTCCAGCGGCGAGGGCAGCAGGTCGACGATCGCGTCGAGCAGCGGCTGCACGCCCTTGTTCTTGAACGAGCTGCCGCAGAGCACCGGCGTCACCTTGGTGTCGAGGCAGGCCCGGTGCAGGGACTTGGCGATCCGCTCGTGGGGAATCTCTTCCTCGGCCAGATAGGCCTCCATCAGCTCGTCGTCGTAGTCAGCGCAAGCCTCGATCAACTGGGTGCGGTATTCCTCCGCCTGCTCGCGCAGCTCCTCCGGGATATCGATCGTCTCGTATTCGGCGCCGAGCTCGTCGGTCCAGATCAGCCCTTTCATCTCGATCAGGTCGACGACGCCCTGGAAGTTGTCCTCGCTGCCGATCGGCAGCTGGATCGGCAGCGGGTTGGCGCCGAGCCGGTCGGTCATCGTCTGCACCGAGTAGAAGAAGTCCGCCCCGGTGCGGTCCATCTTGTTGATGTAGGCGAAGCGCGGCACCTTGTACTTGTCCGCCTGGCGCCAGACGGTCTCCGACTGGGGCTCGACTCCGGCAACCGCGTCGAAAACGGCGACCGCGCCGTCGAGCACGCGCAGGCTGCGCTCGACCTCGACCGTGAAGTCGACGTGGCCGGGCGTATCGATGATGTTGATCCGGTGGTCCTTCCACTCGCAGGCGGTAGCGGCGGAGGTGATCGTGATCCCGCGCTCCTGCTCCTGCTCCATCCAGTCCATCACCGCGGCGCCCTCGTGGACCTCGCCCATCTTGTGGGTGCGGCCGGTGTAATAAAGGATGCGCTCGGTCGTCGTCGTCTTACCGGCGTCGATGTGCGCCATGATCCCGATATTGCGCGTCTTCTCTAGGGGAAAGCTGCGTGCCATGTGTTCCTAAGGTAAGGGTTTGGACGTGAAACGGGGACGGGACAAAAGCAAACGATCTGGCAAGAGCCGCGATCGGCGCATGAAAAAGGCCCTCGCGGGCCCGGCGAAACGAACTTCGAAACGGACTTCGAAAAGACTGCCTGAGCGACGCGCGATGATAGCAGCGGCGCGGCGGCGCATCGGCGCGGTCCTTTCGGCAGCCGCCAAGCGCACCCGCCAGGTAGACGGAGCGCTGGCGCGGCGGATCGAGAAGCTGCGCCCCGTCGTGGTCAGATCGGCGTCGCGGTTGCGCACCCGCGGAGTAGGGGTGGCGCGGGCGCTGGGCAAGCGCTTGCGGCCGCTCGGCGTGATCGTGCTCCGAGTCTTCGGCCGGGGCGAACGATTGCTGCGGCGAGCCAGCGCCCTTGCGATCCGCGCGACGACCCGCGCCAGCACCTTCCTTACTCCCCAGCGCGCCGTCTGCGGAGTGATCGTGGCCTCGGCCGTCTGCCTCGTCGTCTCCCAGTTCGTCGACTTCCGCAGCGTCGAGATCGGCCAGCCCGGCTATGCGGGGATCGCGGCCGCCGCTCCGCCGACCGTGGCTGCGAAGACGCCGGTCGACGTCCACTCCTATGTATTGATCCCGATCGCCTTGCTGGCGGCGATCGCCGGAGCGATGGCGCTGCGCCCCGAGCGGCGCGGACTGGGCCGCGTCGTGATCGCGCTCGGGCTGCTCAGCATCGCCGTGATCCTGCTCGTCGACCTGCCCGCCGGCCTCGACGAGGGCGCCCAGGCAACGCGCTTTTCGGGCGCCACGGCAGTGCTCGACGAGGGCTTCTACGCGCAGCTCGCGGCAGCGGCGGGGCTGGTCTTGGGCGGACTGCTCTACTATGCGCGGCCGTGCCGAATACGAATCAACTTGTCAGGAAGGGCCGCAAGCGCCCGAAGAAGAAGACGACGACCCCCGGTCTCAAGTCGGGGCAAGGGCGCAAGAAGGCCGTTGCCGCGCCGCAGCGGCGCGGCGTCTGCACGCGCGTCGCGACCGTAACGCCGAAGAAGCCGAACTCAGCCCTGCGCAAGATCGCCCGTGTGCGGCTGACCAACGGGATGGAGGTCACCACCTACATCCCCGGCGAGGGTCACAACTTGCAGGAGCACTCCGTGGTGCTGGTTCGCGGTGGTCGCGTCAAGGATTTGCCGGGCGTCCGCTACAAGGTCGTCCGCGGCACCCTGGACGCAGCCGGTGTCTCCGACCGCAAGCAGGCCCGTTCGCGCTACGGCGTCAAGGCTTCCTAATGCCCCGCCGCTCAGCCGCAACAATCCGACCGGTCGAGCCCGACGCGCGCTTTCGCAACCGGCTCGTCCAGCAGCTGATCAACAAGGTGATGAGCGACGGCAAGAAGCAACTTGCCGAGCGGATCGTCTACGACGCGCTGGCCCTGGTCGGCGAGCGCTCCGGCGAGGATGCGATCGAGACCCTCGAGGCCGCGATCAAGCAGCTGACCCCGGTGCTCGAGGTCCGCTCCCGCCGCGTCGGTGGCGCCACCTACCAGGTGCCGGTCGAGGTTCCCGCCCGCCGTGCTCGCACCCTGGCAATCCGCTGGATGGTCGATTACGCGCGCAACCGCCGCGAGTACTCGATGGCCGAGCGCCTTGCCGGTGAGATCCTCGATGCGACCCAGCAGCAAGGATCGGCTTGGAAGCGCAAGGACGACATCTACCGCATGGCACAGGCCAACAAGGCCTTCGCGCACTACCGCTGGTAGTCCGACCTCGGCCATGAGCCGGCCGATCCTCGCAGTCGATATCGATGGCGTCATCTCCCTTTTCGGGGCAGAGACTCCGCCCGACCGATCTTTCACCAGGCTCGAGCTGGTCGATGGGGTGCCTCATTTGATCTCGCTGCCGTGTGGCGACCGCCTGGTGCGGCTGAGTGAGCACTTTGAGCTGGTCTGGGCCAGCGGTTGGGAGGACAAAGCGAACTTCTATCTGCCCTCCCTTCTGGGCCTGCCGGAGCTGCCGCACGTGACCTTCGATGGCGCAGTAGCCGCCGGCAGCGCGCACTGGAAGCTCGGCCCCCTCGAGGAGTACGGACGGGGACGCGCGATGGCCTGGATCGACGACAACTTCGACCAGAGTTGCTACGAGTGGGCGGAGAAGCGAGAGCAGCCAACCTTGCTCGTCCCGACCGAAACCCACCTCGGCCTCGAGGAGGCCCACGTCGAGGCCTTGCGTCAGTGGGCCGTATCCCTACACTGACGCGATGCAAGGCTTCTGGCCAATCTTCTTTCTGCTCGTAGTGCTGAAGATCCCCGTCTTCGCCTCAATAGCCTTGATCTGGTGGGCAAGCAGAGAACCCGAGCCCGAAGGCGCAGCCGAGGACTCTGATGGCGGCTTCAAGCGCCGGAACCCGCAGCCAAAGCTCCCCCGAGGCCCACGCCGAGGACCTCACGGCGGAGGCGCGGCGGTTGCAAGGAGGGGACGCGGTGCCCCTCTCGCGCAGCGGCGTCCTGGTTTTCGCACAGACCACGCAGCGAGAGAACTACCGCGCACGGCGAAAACCCCAGCAAGCGAGAGGGGCACCGCGTCCCCTCCCTCTCAAATCCGCTGAGCCGCCCGCTTCCGCTCGCGCCTGATCTCCCGCAAGTAAGGCTGGAAGTCCACCTGGATCGTGTGCCTCTTAGAGGCGACGTAGCGCCTCTTCATCTTCTTTTCCGCCTCCGCGATCTCGGCCTGCATCGCGCTCGGTGACGGCAGCGTTCCGCGCCCACCGAGCAGATCTGCGACCCACTCCGATTGCGCCTCGGCAAGGGGCATGATCGCCCCCAGCGGCTGGATCAGGCCGATGAAGTACAGCCCCGGATGCTCGACCGAGGCAACCCGCCGGTAGAGCGGCAGCCGGTTGTCGGCGGCAGAGATCAGATCGTCGTCGAAGAAGGGGAAGGTGATCCGGTAGCCGGTGCAGTAGACGACGAGGTCGATCTCCTCCTCGCTGCCGTCGGCGAAACGGACGGTGCGACCGCCGTCGAAGCGGTCGAGATTCGGCTTGACCGCGATGTCGCCGTGGCCGAGCCGCGAGAGCAGCTCGGCGGAGACGGTCGGGTGCGCCTCAAGCAGCTTGTGGTCGGGCTTGGGCAGGCCGTAGGCGGTCATGTCGCCCGCGGTCAGTCCCAGCATGCGCCCCAAAACGAAGCGCTGCACCGGTAGCGGCATCATCGTCAGCAGCTTCGAAGCCGCCTCGTCGGTCGGTTTGCCGTTCAGGTACTTGGGCATGACGTAGGCTCCGCGGCGCATCGCGAGGAAGGTCTTATCGGCGATCCGCGACGCCTCGACCGCGATGTCGGTCGCCGAGTTGCCGATCCCCAGCACCAGCACCCGCTTGTCGCGCAGCACCTCGGGCTCGCGGTAGTGGTGGACGTGGATCTGCTCGCCCTCAAACCGATCCGAGCCGGGGAACGGAGGCTCGGGCCAGCGCGGGTCCCAGTGGTGGCCGTTGGCGACCAGGACCGCCCGGTAGCGGTGCGCCTCGCTCTTGCCATCGGCGCCCGCAACCGTCACCTCCCACTCGCCGTCGACGGGCACAACGCTCTTGACCTCGGTGCGAAAACGGATCTTCTCGCGCAGCCCGAAGTGGTCGACGTAGTCATCGAAGTAGCGGGCGATCTGAAAGTGATTCGGGTAGTCCGGATAGTCATCCGGCATCGGGTAGGTCTTGTAGGCCATCAGCCCACGCGAGGTGTTGATGTGCAGCGAGCGGTACGCCGACGACATCTCATTGTCGTTTTCGTAGCGCCAGTTCCCGCCCACCTCGGAGCCCTTCTCGTAGGCGTCAAAGGCGATCCCACGCGCGTTGAGGACCTGGCAGGCGGTGATCCCGGATGAACCGGCGCCGATCACGCAGACCTTCTGGGCAGCTGCCATGCCTGGAATCTACAGGGGGTGAGGAGGTTCACCCCTGGGGTCCGTAGAGAGAAAGGGCAATCGATTCGAAGCTTGGTCCATCGGATCTACAACCCAACGAAAGGAACCTCCGATGACCAACAAGACCCGCTCATTCCGTCCCTCCCCCGCCCTCGTGATCGCCTGCATCGCACTGTTCGCCGCCCTCACCGGCAGCGCCATCGCCGCCGGCGTCGGCAAGAACACGGTCCGCTCGCCGCAGATCGTCGACGGCACGATCCGCACGATCGACCTCCGCGACAACTCGGTCGCGGCTGGGAAGATCGCCCCCGACGCGGTCGACACGACCGAGATCGCCGAAAACGGCGTCGAATCCTCCGACGTCGCCCCGGAGACGCTGACCTCGGCCGACCTGGGCGCCGCCTCGGTCACCTCCTCGGAGGTAGCCGACCAGTCGCTGACCGCCAACGACCTCGGCCCCGACTCAGTCGGCTCGAGCGAGCTGCAGGCCGGCTCAGTTCGCGCCTCCGAGCTCGGCGGGATCGTCCAGGTCAGCAACGCGGTCACGATCAAAGCCGGTACCAACGAGACGGTCACAGCCCTCTGCCCCGCCGGCACCACGGTGATCAGCGGCGGCGGCCTACCGGGCCTCTACGCGGTCTACCTGGTCGGCAGCGTCCGCAACAGCAACGGCTGGGAGGCATACGCCCACAGCACCTCGGGCAGCGACACCACCCTCACCGCCTACGCCTACTGCCTCTCAGGCGGAAGCAGCAACTAGCACGCACCAAGCAAAACGGCCCGGGCAATTGCCCGGGCCGTTTGCGTGCTGCGAAAGGGACTAAGACTGCCCGGGCGACTTCTCCTCAGAAGTCTGCTCGATCTCCTGCGCCAGCTCCTCGAGCTCCTCGGCAAACGAAGGCCCGAAGCTCTCCACGGCCTCGCCGTCGTCAAGCCCAAGCTCCGCAGCCAGCTCTTCCTCGTCGAGCAGCCCTTCCTCGCTCGGCGGTTCGATCGGCACGGCCGGCTCAACCGCGATCGTGCGGTAGTGCTTGAGGCCGGTCGCGGCTGGGATCAGCTTGCCGATGATCACGTTCTCCTTGAGGCCGACGAGTTTGTCTCGCTTGCCCTCCAGCGCGGCATCGGTGAGCACCTTGGTCGTCTCCTGGAAGGAGGCGGCGGAGAGGAAGGACTCGGTGGCCAGCGATGCCTTGGTGATTCCGAGGATGACCTCCTCGGCCTTGGCCGGCGTGCCGCCTTCGTCCTTCGTCTTCTTGTTGAGTCGCTTGAGCGCACCGCGGTCTTCGAGCTGGCCGGGGAGCAGGCTGGTCGAGCCCTTCGACTCGATCCGACCCTTCTTCAGCATCTGACGGGCGATCAGCTCGATGTGCTTGTCGTTGATGTCGACGCCCTGCGCGCGGTAGACCCTCTGCACCTCGGCCACCAGGTAGAGCTCGACGTCGGTGCGGCCACGGATCGCCAGCAGGTCAGCCGGGTAGAGCGAGCCCTCGTTGAGCTGCTGTCCAACCTCGACCTTGTCGCCGTCGGCAACGTGCAAGCGGGTCCGGGGCGGAAAGCTGTACGCGTGCTCCTCACCGCTTGACTCGGTGACGATGACTTTCAGGGCTTTGTCGGTTTCTTCGACGGTGACCTTGCCGGCCGCCTCGGCCATCTGCGCCAGGCCCTTTGGTTTACGCGCCTCGAAGAGCTCGACGATGCGCGGCAGACCCTGGGTGATGTCCTGACCCGCGACACCACCGGTGTGGAAGGTACGCATGGTCAGCTGCGTGCCGGGCTCGCCGATCGACTGGGCGGCGATGATGCCGACCGCGTCGCCGATGTTGACCATGAAGCCGGTCGCCGGGGCAACGCCGTAGCAGGCGCGACAAACACCCGAATCGGCGTCGCACTTAAGCGTCGAGCGGACCGGGACCTGGACCTCTTCGTCTCCAAAGGCCTCGGCGATCGCCTCGACGTCGGCCATCGTGATCTCCTGGTTGCGCTTGAGCAGCTCGCGGCCTCGTTTGGTTTCGAGTTTCTTCGCCGCGAGACGACCGGCGAGGTTGTCGTTGAGCGAGTTGTCGTCCTTGCGCAACGCCATCTCGATGTGGTCTTTGGTTTTGCAGTCCTCATCGCGGACGATCACGTCCTGCGCGACATCGACCAAGCGCCGGGTCAGGTAACCCGAGTCGGCCGTACGCAGGGCGGTGTCGGCGAGACCCTTTCGGGCGCCGTGGGTGGAGATGAAGTACTCCAGGACCGAGAGGCCCTCCATGAAGTTGGCCTTGATCGGCCGCTCGATGATTTCGCCCTTCGGATTGGCCATCAGGCCGCGCATTCCCGCCAGCTGGCGGATCTGCTTGAAGGATCCGCGAGCGCCCGAGTTGGCCATCATGAAGATCGGGTTCAGCTCGTGGAGGTTGTCCTCCATCGCCTGGGCAACCTCGTCCGTCGCTTTGTTCCAGTGCGACGTGACCGCCTCGTGACGCTCCTCGGCGGTGATGTAGCCGTCGTTGTACTGACCCTGGATCTCGGTCGTCTGCTTCTCGTAGCGTTCGAGGATCTGCTCCTTGTCGGGCGGCGAGACGACGTTGTTCTTGGAGACGGTGATCCCCGCCTGACTGGCGTAGTGGAAGCCGAGGTCCTTGAACGCGTCGAGGATCTGCGAGACAGCCGGGGCACCGTAGGCCTCGACCAGATCGGAGACCATCTCGTTGATCTTCTTCTTCTTCAGCGAGAAGTTGACGAACTCGAACTGGTCGGGATCGAAGTCGTCCCCGAGTGCCTCGGCGAGGGCACGCTCGATCTTCTCGTTGAAGATGATCCGGCCCACCGTGGTCAGGAAGTGCCCGCGCCCGGCCCGCCGGTACTCGGCTTGGTCGTGCAGCTTGCAGCCGCCGTTCTCGTAGACGAGCTCGGCCTCCTGCGAGGAGCGGAATACCTTCGGCGATGAGCCGTTGCGCTTATTGCCCTGGCCCGCCTTGAGCTCCTCATCGATCTTCGCCAGATCCTCGGCGTCGGGCCCGTAGGTCAGGTAGTAGATGCCGAGCACCATGTCCTGGGTCGGCGTCGCCAGCGGCGCACCGTGAGCCGGCGAGAGGATGTTGTTCGCCGAGAGCATCAGGATCCGCGCCTCGGCCTGGGCCTCGGCGGAGAGCGGCACGTGGACCGCCATCTGATCGCCGTCGAAGTCGGCGTTGAAGGCGGAGCAGACCAGGGGATGAACCTGGATCGCCTTGCCCTCCACCAGCACCGGCTCGAAGGCCTGAATGCCCAGGCGGTGCAGAGTCGGCGCGCGGTTGAGCAGCACCGGGTGCTCGTGGATGACTTCCTCGAGCACGTCCCAGACCTCGGGAATCATCGACTCGACCATCTTCTTGGCGGCCTTGATGTTCTGCACGGCCTTGCGCTCGACCAGCTGAGCCATGATGAATGGCTTGAAGAGCTCGAGCGCCATGAGCTTGGGCAGGCCGCACTGGTGCAGCCTCAGGCTCGGGCCGGAGACGATTACCGAACGGCCGGAGTAGTCGACGCGCTTACCAAGCAGGTTCTGGCGGAAGCGTCCCTGCTTGCCCTTGAGCATGTCGGAGAGCGACTTCAGCGGACGGTTGCCGGGGCCCGTGACCGGGCGGCCGCGACGGCCGTTGTCGAACAGTGCGTCGACGGCCTCCTGCAGCATCCGCTTCTCGTTGTTGACGATGATCTCCGGCGCGCCGAGGTCAAGCAGGCGCTTGAGCCGGTTGTTGCGGTTGATCACGCGGCGGTAGAGGTCGTTGAGGTCCGAGGTCGCGAAGCGGCCACCGTCGAGCTGGACCATCGGCCGCAGCTCCGGCGGGATCACCGGCACGCTGTCGAGGATCATCCAGTCCGGCTGGTTCTCGGAGTTGAGGAAGGCTGAAGCCACCTTGAGGCGCTTCACCGCGCGGGCCTGTTTCTGGCCTTTGGAGCTGTTGATGATCAGCTCCAATTCCTCGCAGTCGGCGGCGAGATCGACCTGTTCAAGCAGGTCGCGCACCGCCTCGGCACCCATGCTGCCGCGGAAGTACTCACCCCAGCCGAACGGCGAGCCGAAGCGGTCCTTGAGCTCACGGAAGACGGTCTCGTCGTTGACGACGTCCTTCGGCTTCATCTCGGTGAAGATCTTCCAGACTTCGGCCATCCGCTCGATCGCCTCGTCGATGTAGGCCTCGGTGTCGGAGATCTCGGCGTCGAAGGTCTTGCGCAGCTCTTTGATCATCTTCGCGCGTTCGTCGTCCTTCAGCTTGCGCAGCTGCGCCGCCGTCAATTTCAGCGAGTCGGCCCAGATGTGATCGTCGTCGTCGAACTTGGTCTGCGTGCCGTCCTCGAGGTACTTGACCCGGCGCTCGAGCGACTCGCTCAGCTCCTGAGTCCTTTTCTGCCTTTCGGCCTCGTAGGAGTCGGTGACCTTTTTGACCTCTTTCTCGAGCTCGCCGAGATCCTTGTCGCGGGCCTCGACGTCGACCCAGGTGATCATCGAAGCGGCGAAGTAGAGGACCTTCTCGAGCTCCTTCGGAGCCATGTCGATCAGGTAGCCGATCCGGCTGGGCACGCCCTTGAAGAACCAGATGTGGGAGACCGGCGCGGCGAGGTCGACGTGACCCATGCGCTCGCGACGGACCTTGGAGCGAGTGACCTCGACCCCACAGCGCTCGCAAACGATGCCCTTGTAACGGACCCGCTTGTACTTGCCGCAGTAGCACTCCCAGTCCTTGGTCGGACCGAAGATGCGCTCGCAGAAGAGGCCGTCTTTCTCCGGCTTCAGCGTGCGGTAGTTGATCGTCTCCGGCTTGGTGACCTCGCCCCAGCTCCAGGAGCGGATCTTCTTCGACGACGCGAGGCCGATTTCAATCGCGTCGAAATTGTTGATGTCGATCATCAGTCCTCCACCTTTGCCTCTTCGGCCTCTTTGGGTTGCTCTGCAGCAGCCCCGTCACCGTCAGTTCCAGCCTCGCCCTCGGCGACCACCTGCTCCTCGCGCTCATCGGCGGCCCCGTTGGGGGACTCCGGCGAGTCGGCGCGGACCCCGGTGAGGTCCATGCCGAGCTCCTCGGCGGCCTTGAGCAGGTCGTCGTCCTCCTCGGCGATCTCAACGTCTCCCCCTTCGGAGACGACGTTGGCGTCGAGCGAGAGGCTCTGGATCTCCTTCAGCAGCACTTTGAATGACTCTGGGATCGACGGCTCGGGGATGTTCTCGCCCTTGACGATCGCCTCGTAGGCCTTGACGCGGCCGACCGTGTCGTCGGACTTGACCGTGAGCATCTCCTGCAGCGTGTAGGCAGCGCCGTAGGCCTCCAGGGCCCAGACCTCCATCTCGCCGAAGCGCTGACCACCGAACTGCGCCTTGCCGCCCAGCGGCTGCTGGGTGACGAGCGAGTAAGGGCCGGTCGAACGGGCGTGGATCTTGTCGTCGACCAGGTGCAGCAGCTTGAGGATGTACATGTAGCCGACCGTGACTTTGCCCTCGTAGGGCTCGCCGGTGCGACCGTTGTACAGCTGGGCGCTACCGTCGGCACGGGCGCCGGGGCGCTCGTTCATGTCGATGCCGAGGTCGATGCCGCGCTCGGCGTTCTGCTCCTGCCACTTGACCAGGGCCTCGTCGACGTCCTCGACGGTTGCACCGTCAAAGACCGAGGTCGCCACGTAGACGCGGCCGTCTCCCTCATCGGAGTGAGCCTGCTTGTAGGCCTCGGAGCTGTCGTCGTACCAGCCGTTACCGGCGACCCAGCCGAGGTGCGTCTCGAGGATCTGACCGATGTTCATTCGGCTCGGCACGCCGAGCGGATTGAGGATGACGTCAACCGGGGTGCCGTCGGCGAGGTGAGGCATGTCCTCCTCGGGCACGATCTTCGAGATCACACCCTTGTTCCCGTGACGGCCGGCGAGCTTGTCGCCCTCGGCGATCTTGCGCTTGGTCGCGACGAAGACGCGGACCAGATCGTTGACGCCTGCGGACAGATCGTCGCCGTCGTCGCGGCTGAAGGTGAGAACGTCGATGACGACGCCACCCTCGCCGTGCGGGACCTTGAGCGAGGTGTCGCGGACCTCGCGCGCCTTCTCCTTGAAGATCGCGCGGATCAGCTTCTCCTCGGCGGTGAGCTCGGTCTCGCCCTTCGGCGTGACCTTGCCGACCAGCAGATCGCCTGAGATGACCTCGGCGCCGACGCGGACGATGCCGCGCTCGTCGAGGTTGCGCAGGCTCTCCTCGGAACGGTTGGGGATGTCCCGCGTGATCTCCTCGTCGCCGAGCTTGGTCGTGCGGGCGTCGATCTCGTACTCCTCGATGTGGATCGAGGTCATCTCGTCTTCCTTGACCAGGCGCTCCGAGAGGATGATCGCGTCCTCGAAGTTGTAGCCCTCCCAGGACATGAAGGCGACCAGGCAGTTCTTGCCGAGGGCGATCTCGCCGCCCGCGGTCGAAGAACCGTCAGCGAGCACGTCGCCTTTCTTCACCTGCTGGCCGCTCTTCACGATCGGCCGCTGGTGGATGATCGTGCCCTGGTTCGAGCGCATGAACTTGAGTAGCGGGTACTCGTCTTTTTTCGCGCCATGGGTGATCACGATCGACTTGGCGTCGACGTGGGTCACTTCGCCGTCGCTCTCAGCGAGGACGACGTCGCCGCTGTCAACGGCGGCGCGGCGCTCCATGCCGGTGCCGATCAACGGCGGCTCGAGTTTGAGCAGGGGCACTGCCTGGCGCTGCATGTTGGAGCCCATCAGCGCCCGGTTGGCGTCGTCGTGCTCGAGGAACGGGATCAGCGCCGTCGCCACCGACCAGATCTGGGTCGGCGAGACGTCCATCAGGTCGACCTCCTTCGGGGAGGCGGTCGCGTACTCGTCCTCGCCAGAGCGCACCAGGACCGTCGGCCCTTTCAGCTTCTGGGTTTTCTCGTCGAGCTCGGCGTTCGCCTGGGCGATCACCTTGTCTTCCTCCTGGGTCGCGTCCATATGGACGATCTCCTCGGTGACGACGCCGTCCCTGACCACCCGGTAGGGGGTCGTGACGAAGCCGTGCTCGGAGACCTGCGCGTAGGAGGAGAGCGAGCCGATCAGGCCAATGTTCGGACCCTCCGGGGTCTCGATCGGGCACATCCGGCCGTAGTGGGTCGGGTGCACGTCGCGAACCTCGATCGGGGCCCGCTCGCGGGTCAGTCCACCGGCACCAAGTGCAGAGAGCCGGCGCCTGTGGGTGAGCCCGTCGAGGCTGTTGGTCTGGCTCATGAACTGCGAGAGCTGCGAGGAGCCGAAGAACTCCTTCATCGCCGCCACCACGGGCCGGATGTTGATGATCGTCTGCGGGGTGATCGCATCGGAGTCTTCAGTGGTCAACCGCTCGCGGACGACGCGCTCCATCCGGTAGAGGCCGATGCGGAAGGCCTCCTGGATCAGCTCGCCGACCGTGCGCAGGCGCCGGTTGCCGAAGTGCTCGTACTCGTCGAGGTGCTCGCTGACCGGCTCGCGGGGGTAGGAAATCGCCTCCGCTGCGTAGTCTTTGATCGGGTTCTCCTCGTCGATCTCCTCGGGGATTCCGAGCAGCTTCGGGAGGCTGACCAGCTCCTTGACCAGGGCGATGATGTCGTCGTGCGTGAGCACGCGGGTGTCGAGGTCGATGTCGAGGTCGAGACGCGCGTTGAGCTTGTAGCGACCGACCCGGGTGAGGTCGTAACGCTTGGGGTCGAAGAAGAGCTGCTCGAGCAGGTTGCGGGCGGCGTCGACTGACGGCGGCTCACCCGGGCGCTGCTTCTTGAACAGCTCGATCAGGGCGCCCTCCTCGGTCCGGGTCGCCTCGGTGTCGGCCTCGATCGTGTGACGCATGTAGATCGAGTTGTCGAACATGTCGAGGAGCTGTTTGTCCTCGACGTAACCCATCGCGCGCAAGAGCACCGTGACCGGCAGCTTGCGCTTGCGGTCGATGCGGACGAAGACCTTGCCTTTTTTGTCGATCTCCAGCTCGAGCCAAGAGCCGCGGGCCGGCATCAGGTTGGCGATGAAGACCTGCTTTTCGGCGTCCTTGGGCGCCATCACGTAGGCGCCGGGGGAACGAACCAGCTGGGTGACGACGACGCGCTCGGTGCCGTTGATGATGAAGGTGCCGCGATCGGTCATCCACGGGAAATCACCCATGAAGACGGCTTGCTCACGGATCTCTCCGGTCTCTTTGTTTTGGAAAGCGACCGTTGCGGAGAGCGGCCGCGAGTAGGTCATGTCCTTCTCGCGGCACTCCTCGATTGTGTGTGGAGGCTCCTCGAATTTGAACTCGCCAAAAACGATCGCGAGATTCCCCGTGTAGTCCTCAATCGGGGAGATGTCGTTGATCGTCTCTCGAAGTCCACCTTTTTTCGGATCCGTCAGCTCTTCGAAAGAGCGACGTTGAATATCGATCAGATGGGGAACTTCGAGCGGGTTCTGTAGTCGGGAAAAACTCCTGCGGGTTACGGGGGCAGCGTTCGAACGTGCCAAGACGGGCGACTCCTCAGAAGGTCAGAGGGACGTTAGGGACAGCGCAGATATTGGGCAGGGAACTCAACTGGGCGCGACCGCGAAAAATAACACACGGCCGCGCTCTGCCGCAGATTTGGCTCCCTGCCGGGATTCCAACCGCGGTTGATGCGAGCTTTACTTGAGCTCGACTGTGGCGCCGGCCTCCTCGAGCTCGGCCTTCAACTTGTCGGCCTCCTCGCGGTCGATGCCCTCCTTGATTGCCTTCGGGGCCTCGTCAACCATCGCCTTGGCCTCTTTCAGGCCGAGCCCGGTCGCCGCACGGACGACCTTGATGACGGGCACCTTCTGGCCGCCGACCTCGGTCAGCACGACGTCGACCGTGGAGGACTCCTCCTCGGCACCGCCACCATCGGCGGGAGCGCCGGCAGCGGCCGGAGCCGCGGCGGCGACAGCGGTCGCGGAGACGCCGAACTCCTCCTCAAGAGCTTTGATCCGCTCGGAGAGCTCGAGCACCGAGATGCTCTTCAGCTCCTCGATCCAGTCCTCGGTTGAAATCTTGGTTGCCATCTACTCCTCTTCCTTGCTCGCATCGTCGTTTGAAGTCTCATCGTCACTGGAAGTCTCTGTCTCGGCCTCTGCCTCTGCCTCGGGGGCGTCCTCGGCCGGCTCTTCCGCCGCGGGCTCCTCGGCGGGTGCCTCTTCAGCAGCCTCAGCTGCCGCGGGCTCCTCGGCCTTGGGCTCCTCCTCCGCAGGCTCATCGCTCGCCGGCTCTTCTGCGGCCGCGGGCTCCTCGGCCTTGGGCTCCGCAGGCGCCTCCCCCGAGACGAGGCCCTGGTCGGCGATCTGGCCGAGCTGCGAGGCGAGGCCCTGGATCAGCGAGCCGAGGCCGCGGACCAGGCCGGTCAGCGGGCTGGCGACAACGCCGGCGAACTGGCCGATCAGGACTTCGCGGCCGGGCAGCTTGGCGATCGCCTGGAAGCGATCCTCGTCGAGGCTGAGGCCTTCCATGAAGCCGCCCTTGAAGGTCAGCACGTCGTTCGCTTTGCTGAAGCTCGAGATCGTCTTCGCCGCCTGGGCGGTGTCGCCGCGGACGAAGGTCAGCGCGGTCGGGCCCTTGAGCAGCCCGCCGAGACGCTCCTCGCCGGCTTTCTCGGCGGCGATTTTGCTCAGCCGGTTCTTGACGATGCGGAAGCTGGCGTCGGACTCACGCAGCTTGGCGCGCAGTTCGGCCGCCTGGGGGACGCTGATCCCCTTGTAGTCGACCGCGAAAATCGCCTCAGATGCCTCGATCTGGGCGGCGATCTCCTCGATTGTGGCTGACTTCTCGTCTCGGTTCATTCGTCTACCTGCATCGGAGTTACGGGCTCGGCCCGGCCGATGGTCTCGGGTGCGACGGCGCAGTCTAGGCCGTTACGGGTTCCTCTGCTGCCTGGGGGGCGGCGTCGGCGTCGCGGGCGCCGACCTTGGAGGCGTCGACCCGAATTCCGGGACCCATCGTTGTGGTCAAAGTGCAGGAGACGATGTAGCGACCTTTTGCCGCTGAGGGCTTGGCGCGGACGATCTCCTCCATCACCACGGTGAAGTTGTCTTCCAGTTTGTCGGCGTCGAGGCTGGCCTTGCCGATCGCCATGTGGACGATCGCCTGGCGGTCGGTGCGGTACTCGACCTTGCCCGCCTTGGACTCGCTGACCGCCTTCTCGACGTCGTCGGTGACCGTGCCGACCTTCGGGTTGGGCATCTTGCCCTGCGGGCCGAGGACGCGGCCGAGCTTGCCGACGGTGCCCATCATCTGGGGAGTGGCGATCGCCACGTCGAAGTCGGTCCAGCCCTCCTCCTCGACTTTCTTGGCGAGATCGTCGCCGCCGACGAAGTCAGCTCCGGCCGCTTCGGCGTCGCGGGCCTGCTGACCCTGGGCGAAGACGGCAACGGTGACGTCCTTGCCAAGACCGTGGGGCAGCGCCAGGGTGCCGCGCAGCTGCTCCTCGGCGTGGCGGACGTTGACCCCGAGCAGCACGTGCAGCTCGACCGTCTCGTCGAAGTTGGCGCTGGCGGTCTCCTTGACCAGGGCGATCGCCTCGGCTGGCGGATAAGCATGCTCGCGCTCGATTTTGCCGAGCTGTTTGCGGTAGCGCTTGCCGTGGGCCATGGCTATTTGACGTCCACGCCCATCGAGCGGGCGGTGCCGGCGATGATTTTCGAGGCGGCGTCGAGATCGTTGGCGTTGAGGTCGGGCATCTTGCGCTCGGCGATCTGGCGGACCTGGTCCATCGAGATCGTCCCCACCTTGTTGACGTGGGGCTCGCCTGAGCCCTTCTTGATCCCGATCGCCTCCTTGATCAGCACCGCCGCCGGGGGCGTCTTGGTGATGAAGGTGAAGGAGCGGTCCTCGTAGACCGTGATTTCGACCGGGATGATCGTCCCGCCTTCGGACTGGGTCTGCGAGTTGAACGCCTTGCAGAACTCCATGATGTTGACCCCGTGCTGGCCCAGCGCCGGGCCCACCGGGGGGGCCGGGTTGGCCGAGCCGGCCGAGATCTGCAGCTTGATCTGTGTGAGGACTTTTTTCGCCATCGGGATCGGAGAGAGTAGCGGGCCGCGCTAGATCTTCTTGACTTGGTCGTAGCCGACCTCGACCGGGGTCTCGCGACCGAAGATCGAAACCAGCACCTTGAGTTTGGCCGCGTCCTCGTTGATCTCGGCGATCTCGCCGGAGAAATCCGAGAGCGGACCGGATACGACCTTGACCGACTCGCCGATCGAGAATTGGGCCTGGGTGCGCGGCCGCTCGGCGGTCTCGCGGTGCAGCAGACGGTCGACCTCGGGTTTGGAGAGCGGCACCGGTTTGTTGCGCGAGCCGACGAAGCCGGTCACGCCGGGCGTGTTCTTGACCAGGCCCCAGGCGTCGTCGGTCATCTCCATGTTGACCAGGACATAGCCCGGCATCGTGCGTTTCTCCTTCGGTTCTTTCTGACCGTCTTTGCCCAGCTCCATCACCTGCTCGGTTGGGACGACGACCTGGCGCACGTTGCGGTTCTGGCTCATCGTCTGAACCCGGTGCTCGAGGTTGTGCTTGACCTTGTTCTCGTGCCCCGAGTAGGTGTTGATCACGTACCAGCGATACATACTTTTAGAAGCCTTTGTTCGGGGATCCGCTAGAGGATCCGCTTGACCAGGAAGCTGAAGAGAGCGTCGAGCGCGCCAAGGTAAGTGGCGGCGACGGCTACGAAGATGATCGTCACGGCGGTGGCTTGGACCAGCGTTTCGCGGTCGGGCCACTGGACCTTCTTGAGCTCTGCCCAGCAGGAAGCGAGGAAGCCGAACACGCCGCCACGCTGGCGTTCCGCCGAAGCCTGCTTCTGCTTCTTGGCGAGCTGCTCGCTCTCGCGGCGCTTCTGCTCGGAGCGCTGGCGCTTCTCGCTTTCCTTCAGCGCCTTCGCCTCGGCGCGGCGCTGCGAGCGGGGGGAAGCCTTGGGTGCGTCGGGCGTTTCCAGCGCCGCCTCGGGAGCGCCGACCGCCATCCCGGCCTCGACCGCTTCGATCTCAGCGATCTCGCCGGAGACCGGGACCTGGGTGTCGTGCTGGGAGCGCGACTGGGCGCCGCGCTCTTCGCCGGCGCGCTTCAGTTCCTTTTCTTCGCGAGCCCGCCGCTCCGCCTTGCGCTGTGCGCGCGTCTTCGCCATCGGAGCTAGCGCGTCTCCTTGTGCGCCGTGTGGTGTCCGCACCAGTGGCAAAACTTGCGCAGCTCGATGCGATCCGGCGAATTCCGCCTGGACTTATTTGTCTGATAGTTGCGCCGCTTGCAGTCTTCGCAAGCCAACGTCACCGCAATGCGGACATCTCCGCGAGCCATGTGTATCCCTCGATTACTTACGCGCCGTTACAAGGAAAAACCCCGGGCCGAGGCACGAGGCTGGACCGAAGAATAGCGCTCAACGGCCGGTGGCGGCATGGCACCCCCCTTCTGGCCGCCTTCCCCTCCGCATCAGTGGTCAATTCCCGCCGACCGGGCCCGCCGATGGTGGTTCGTTGTGCTTCCAGTAGACGGCGAAAACGCTTGCGACCGCGCCGATCAGGGCCGTGATTCGCTCGCCGGTCGTTGTCGGCACCACCGTGAAGTAGCCGACGATGGCCAGGGCCGCGCCCTTCATCTGTTCGAGGGCCTTTTGCAGGTCGTCAGCGGTGTGATTCTTGGCCGCGAAAACGCCAATCACCGCGAAGACAGGTCCGACCAGGGCCACGCAGGCTTCCACGAAGCCGGGTTTCATCGCAACGAAGAGCCCGACGGCGGCGCCGACGAGGAAAATCAGCGAAATGATCGCCTTCTGGATTTCGGCGAGCGAGTATTTGAGCGGATTCATTTCTTCCTTTCAGAACTTCTGAGAGTGCTCCAGGAACATGAATCGACGCTATCCGGGCCGGAAGTGGCAAGGCAAGCAATCGCTCCGCGCGAAGGCGCGAATTGCGCAAAAGCCTCGGAAACGGGCTCGCCAGGCGAAGCGGCCGGGCGTTAGCCCTCTGGAGCGGCGCGCAGTCCGTCGAGCGCGAGACCGAGGATGCGGTCGATCTGCTCGGCGTCGGCGGTGCGGATCGCGGCGATGCCGCCGACCATCTTGGTGACGTCGGAGATGTCGACGTCGGCGCGGACGGCGCCCGCCGCCTGGGCACGCTTCAGGAGATCCTCGCCAGCGCCGTAGATCGCGTTGGCGCAGGAGCTGAAGACGGGCGAGTCGCGATCGACGTAGGCGAACAGCTCCTCGGCGAGCGCGCGCTTCTTCGCGGCGAAGCCGACGAACTCGTGCAGCCACCCGGTCAGCGCCTCCAGGGGCGGCTGGTCGACGTACTTCTCGGCCGAGTCGCAGATCGCCTGGACTTCGTCGAGATAGACGGCTTCGAGCAGGTCCTGGCGAGTCGGGAAGTGGCGGTAGAGGGTCCCGATCCCCACCCCGGCCCGGCGGGCGACGTCCTCGAGGGTGGCGCCGGTGCCCTCCTCGGCGAACTCCTCACGCGCCGCCGCGATCAGCTTCTCGTAGTTGCGGCGGGCGTCGGCGCGCTTTGGCCGCGGGGCGAGGGTGACGACGTCGCTGGGGTTCGCGTTCACGAATTTCTTCCGATCTCTTGACAAAGCGGAGGCATCCTCCGTATAGTGCTCTCTGAAAGCGGAGGCCACCTCCGAATTACCCGGAGGACCCCTCCAGTTTATCACCGAATTCCGCCGCTTCAGAAAAGGACTCCATGACTTTCAAAGCTCTGCGAAATCCACTGGCGGGCCGCATCCGGCCCGCCGAAGAGAGCAACCGCAACCCCGCCTTCGTCCTCGCGATCATCCTCGGCTGCTACCTGATGATCATCCTCGACATCTCGGTGGTGATCACGGCGCTGCCGAGCATCCACCAGGATCTCGGCCTCTCGACTACCGGCCTCTCCTGGGTGCAGAACGCCTACACGTTGACCTTCGGTGGCCTGCTGTTGCTCGGAGCCCGGGCCGGTGACATCCTCGGCCGCCGCCAGGTCTTCGTCGCCGGGATCGCCCTCTTCACCTTCGCCTCGATGCTTGGTGGCATCGCCCAGTCGCCGGCCTGGCTGCTCGGCGCTCGTGCACTGCAGGGGGTCGGCGCCGCGATCGCCGCCCCGTCGACGCTCGCCCTGCTCACCATTAGCTTCGCCGAGGGCCGCGAGCGCACCCGCGCGGTCGCCTGGTACAGCGCCGTCGCCGGTGCCGGTGGCAGCGTCGGTCTGCTGCTCGGCGGCGCGCTGACCTCTTGGGTCTCCTGGCGTGCCGGCCTCTTCATCAACGTCCCGCTCGGGGCGGCGCTGATCTGGCTGGCGCCGCGTTACCTACCGGAGACTGAGCGCCGCGCCGGCCACTTCGATCTTCCCGGCGCACTGAGCTCGACGATCGGCATGACCGCGCTCGTCTACGGCCTGATCCGTGCCGCCGAAAACGGCTGGGGAGACGCCTTGTCGCTCACCTCCTTCGCCCTGGCCTCGGTGCTGCTGGCGTTCTTCGTCGCCAACGAGCGGCGGGCCGAGCAGCCGATCACGCCGTTGCGCCTCTTCTCGAGCCGCGAGCGGGTCGGCGCCTACGTCGCCCGCATCATGGTCGTGGGGGCGATGTACTCGACCTTCTTTTTCCTCACCCAATACCTGCAGGGCGTGCAGGGCTACGGCGCCCTGGCGGCCGGCTGCGCCTTCCTGCCGATGACCCTCTCGGTCTTCGCGATGGTGCGGGTGGTGCCCCGGATCACACCACGCGTCGGCGAGGCGCGGGTTCTCGCCGCCGGCCTCGCCATCGCCCTGCTCGGAATGCTCTGGCTGGGCCAGATCTCCCCGGGCGCCGACTATCTGACCCAGATGGCAGCGCCGCTGATCCTGCTCGGGATCGGCATGGGCTCGGCGCTCACTCCCCTCACCACCGCCGGCATGGCCGGTGTCGCCGATGCCGATGCCGGAGCCGCCTCCGGCCTGATCAACGTCGCCCACCAGCTCGGCGGCACGCTGGGAGTCGGCGCCTTGATCACCGTCTTCGCCGCCGCCAGCAACGGCGCAGGGGCCCAGGCCCTCGTCGAAGGCGTCCCCACGGTCCTCGCCGGCTCTGCGGTTCTGATCGCCCTTGCCCTGGCCACCGTCCTCGGCGTCATGCGCCCACGCCTGATCCCTGCCAAGACCGCCCAAACGGAGGTGCCGGCATGAGGTCGCGAGGGACGACAGCAACGGCGCCGCGCTCGGCCAAGGTCAACCGTGACGGCGTCCGCGAGCAGGACGCGAAACGCCGGAAGCGTCCGGCCGCTCCACAGCACAGCACCTTCCGTCGTGTCGCGGTCTTCGTACCACTCAGTTCCTACTGCGAGCCCGGGGACTTGACGACCGGTCAGGCTCTACAGAGGTCTGAGTAGCAGCGGAATGCGCCCGGAGAATCGAACTCTCGACCTCCGGCTTGAAAGGCTGAGGGTGGGTCGCTTGGGGAGCGGGATTGCGGGGGTGATGTAACCGAGATGAGACCTGGGCTTGGCAGCACCTCACGACGAAATGATCTGCACAACCTCTGGGGCTACATATAGGCGGGCGTTTCTTGCGAGACGAACGGGGGCGGGCTCCAAGATACCCAGCGACACGAGAGTGTTGATTGTATTTTGAGCGCCCTGGCCCGACAGGCCAAGGCGCTTGGCCACCCAGGGCCGATCGACGTAAGGGCGACCAACCAGGTCCGCGGCCAGCTGCTCGGCAGAGCCCCGCTTGTTCGCATCTTGCACTCGACGGCGCAACTGCTCCTGCAGGGCAACCAAGCCCTCAACTTTCTGCTGAGAGTCAAGGGCTGATGCCGCAACTCCCTCGGCAAAGAAGCTGACCCACCGATCCCAGTCCCCATCGCAGCTGAGGCGCATGAGTTCGTCTTGATAGCGGTCGCGGCGTTTCTCAAACCATGGAGAGACAACGAGGAGCGGCTCTTGGATTACCGCACCCCGCAAGAGCTGAACGATCACCAATAGGCGACCTAGCCTCCCGTTCCCGTCGGAGTACGGATGGAGCGACTCAAACTGGTAGTGACCAAGCGCCGCGAGAACGACGGTCGGCAGCTCAGGAGGCGAAGCGATCCATGCGAGCAACTCCTCGACGCCGCCGCGCAACTGGTCTCCGGGAGGTGGGGGCACGAATCGGGCCTCATCGAATCCGGCGCCACGGGCACCGATGACAACGATTCGGTCGCGAAGTCCCCCGGCATCCGACAGCTCGCCGGCGGTGTCACGAACGAGCGCCTTCTGCAAGGCACCCAACATGCCGATCGTGAGAGCGCGATTCTCGGGCCAAGAGAAGGCGAGCTCAGCCATCCGCTCGAAGTTGAGGACCTCAACCAGCTCTGCAGAGAGATGCTGTGGATCGTCGCCCTCTGCCGCGAGGACGTCGGCGAACGGAGCGTACGTCCCCTCCAGCGCGCTCGTGCTCTGCGCCTCACGACGCAGGGTAGGCCGACGGAGGAGCGAGGGCTCAGGGATACGCCTTGCGGCACCATCGAGCCGAGCCAGCGCCGCGGTGGCCGAGTTGACGACGTTCCAGGTCTTCGTTGAAAGCACGATTTCTCGTGGCAACGGATCGGGCAGGAAAGCTCTGCCCTCGACCATCTCGTGAGTGACCGGATCCGGCCCAAGAATGGGAATCAGGTTGCCGATAGGGCTTTGCTCAAGAGTGGCCGTATCCACAGACGCAAATATATCGGCTAAAACTTGCGTCTAGCTATAAGAGACGCAAGTTGTCTTGTGCGTGCAGAAGAATTCCCTGGAAATGAGCCGGTAGCCATCGCGCCAGGTAGATCTGGCTTCTTCTCATCCGGCGAGGACGCGCCCCTGCGATAGAGCTGCGTGGACGAGGCCACCGCGCGCCTCCCGCCACCTGTCAGCGTAGTCGCGGCCGACGACGATGACATCTGCTGGCATCCGCAAATCGCGCAGGGTCCGATGTAGGCGCACCGACTCCTCGGCCTCATTGGCGACCTCGGGCTCGACGACAAGGAAGTCGACATCGCTATGCGGGTGGGCCTCTCCGCGGGCATGCGAGCCAAAAAGGACCACCTGCGCATCGGGGGCAGCGGCAGCCAAGCGGCGTCCCGCCTCCGCAATCAATTTCTCGTCAACCACCTTCATCGTTCAAATCGTAGTCGTCGCCATGAATCGAGCGCCAGCGCCATCGTTGGTCATTCCAGGACCTCCGCACACTGACTATCGTCTTTCGACAATGCAAGGTTTTGTCTGCAACGATGATCCTATGCTGAGGCTGGTGGCGTTGACGAAAACTTGCATCGCGTGTCCATCCCAGTGGGAGGGAGCCCTTGAGGACGGCCGAGCGATCTATGCCCGCTATCGCCACGGCGAACTGAGCGTGGGCGTCGGCAATGACATCAACGAGGCGGTCCGAAACGGAATGTCCGATCAAGCTCTCTATGCGAACGACATCGGCAACGGACTGGATGGATTCATGGACTTCCAGGAACTGAAGGCCCAGCTGCATGGGCTGCTGGAGTTCCCTGCAGACCTAGTCGAGCACGATCATCGGCCGAAACTGCGATCCCGAAATGCCGGGAAAACTGCTCGCGCCACCCGCCGTACGATCTGTTGATGAAAGTGCGCGACATGCGCCCCGATGAGATCGACGCCGCGGTCAGCGTGTGGCGCGAGGCCAACGGCGCCCGTGGTGCTCCGCACGGGCCTGAGCGCATCGCTCGAATCCGCGCGAAACTCTCAGCCCCAGACGCACTGCCGTTCGTCGCGTTTCGCCCAGACATCGTAGGCATGGCGCTCGCCGAGCCCGGAAGGTTCGATGACGGCGCAGGAGACCTCGACCCAACGCTCCTGCACATCTCGATGGTTTTCGTTCGTCCCGCTGCACAGCGCACAGGGGTCGGACTCCCTCTTGTCATGCATGTCCTCGACGTCGCACGGTCGAGCGGCTACAAACGAGTGGGAGTTTGGACGGGGCAGGAGAACAGCGCGGCTCGCAGGCTCTACGAGCGAGCCGGGATGACCCCCACTGGCAAGACCACTCCTCTCCGGTCGAGCGTGGCTCTCCAGTACGAATGCCTGGTGGAAGAATCACGGCGCCGCGACCCCGGAGTCGATGACGTTGCTGACCTTTGGGCCGAGGTCACGCCGGCGCCCGAAAACGAGAGTCTCAAGCTCGCCGGGGACGAACTCCGGTCGATGCGCAGGGAGAGACACACCAAGGAGGGTCAAAGCTAATCGTGCGAAGGCTTCTGCGACGCGTCTTCCTTCTACTTGGCGCCTATGTAGCTCTCTTGGCGGCCGTTGTTTTCGCAGGCTTCCTGGGAAGCGCAGTTGGTATTTGGGCTTCGATCCTCTGGGGCGTCGGAGTCATCAGCGGACTCTTCATCTATGGACGTCGACGCCTGAATCAGTCCCGCAGCCAAATCGCTCTAGAAAGCCGACCTCCGTCAGATTGAAAGGCTGAGGCGCATCCGCATGAGAAGAGCGTTTGCGGGCAGTCATGTGACCTTTATGAGACCTGTCCTATGCGGTCGTTTCGACCGAAGGTCAGCCGCGCTTCAGCCGATCTTCTTAGCCCAGCGGCAAGAGCCCCTCAAGGTCATGTAGCGCCCCCTCAATTCTTCGCCGCAATGGATTCTTCTTTGGAACGAGCTTTACGAGCCTCCGCGCTTCAGGTCCTGCATCCTCAAGCGCCCGCCGGAGCTCAGCCTCGGTCCATTGCGATGACTCCATACTGAGAATCAAGGCTCGATTTAGTCGCTTAGCGAGTGATTTCATCTTGGGATTCGGGAGAGAGTCGTCTAGCTCAGCAACTACGTCCAACGGAAGTTTGTCCTTTTCAAGCGCTTTGTGAGCGGGGCCAAAACACTCGATCAGCACCTCACGGGCTACAGGATTTTTCTGGCAATAGGCCAGCGCAGCTAGACGTGATGCCGCGATAGCACTTGCCTGATCCTCTTGCCTATGTAGACATGAAGCTGCATCAAGCCAGCGCCGCAGCGGAACTGCGCTCAAGAGATCGCGCGACAAAATCGCTGCCGCGAGAATCGACACTCCGGGGCGCACCACTGAGGGACTAGATAGGAGGGACGCCAATTGACGCTCTCGGCCGTGCATTGCTTTTTGCCAAAACTGAACATTGCCAGTAGGAGCACCGGCAAGAAGTTCCGCTATCAATGGAAATGCTGACGAGCGATCAAGCGCTTGATCCAACAAGCTCCAACACTTTGCTTTGACCAAGATGGGCGCTGTCTCGGGTCCGGCAACAGAGAGAGCGCGCTCGCGAAGCTCGCGATCAGAAGATCTGTCCAGAGCCCTCCAAAACCTGTCGGCTCGCAGCAGATCATCGCGCTCCCTCAGGGCTCGGTCAATAAGCTCACGGTCCTTCAATCGGTCAACAATCTCATCGGGATTCAACTCGGTAACCCCCGAATCAAGCAGCAGGCCTGCGGCATCCGTTTTGAGTTCCCAGCGACGGTCGAGCAGCTCAAGCATCGCTGCGTGACTGGATCGCCAAGCAGACTGAAGGCGAAAGGAATCCAACATTCGGAGATAGATCACGCTCTGGGCGCCTAGCAGCGCCAAGACCCTTTCGACTTCGGACACTCCCCAGAGACGTTCGCTGGCCTGAACCGGTGCGAAAAGAGCCTCTGCAAACTGAAATGGTGTGCGATCGGCCTTGGACTCAAAATGTCGAAGCAAGGACGCAGCATCTTCATCAGTGATGAGAGGCCACGCGCCAGCAATCGATCGTGCGTCCATGACGTTTAGCGCATAACTGTCCAGGACATCTCCAAGCCGTTCTTGTGGATCGCAAGCGGCAGACGCAAGAAGGACGACGCTCGCGTCTGGATTTACTTTCTCAGGCCAAATCAACCGAGCCTCTTGAGATGCGGACCGACCCGCCAATTGCGTGGCCACTTGGACCCCATAGCGACTTGAGCCAGTTCGCGCCCTTCCTCGAGTCCGGAATGAAAAAGAATGACGCACAGGCTCCGGGAGAAAGCGCCAAAGAGCTAGGAGCCCAGTCTCAGCCCCAAGCTCGTCCGGCCAAATCACTACTGCCTGCGCCTCGGTTGGGTCATAGACAGCCTCACACAGAGCAAGCATGAGCTGCTTTGGAACATCTACATGAGCACGCCTTTTAGCGTGCCCATTGAAGGCAAGTTTCCTCTGGTAGTGACCAAAGTCATCATCTTGCGGCCTCTGAAAATAGTTGCGAAGAAGGAGAGGGTCAGCCTCCTTCAAGATCTGATCGTTGAGAAGCAACGCATGCGCCCATACAGCTCCTGGGCGAGGAAGCTCTGGCGCCGGCCAGATCATCGTCAGCATGAATCGATCTAGCGATGCGATGCGGAGACCAACGAGATACCGATCAGATTCGTCCTCAAAGCGCGCATCGGCATGAGGAAGGAGCTCAGCCTCTAGTCGTGCATCGACATCGATTGAGCCTGCAAGCAGCTCGTGGCCATCCCGGTAGCCAAAAAGAAGCTGATCGATCGCTCGTCCCACCCCTCGATTATCCACCACGAGCCACTATCCAAGCCAGCGGCGCAATAAGCTCAGACTGCTCTCCTTGGAAATCAACGCAGGTCGCCCGGTCCCAAGGATCAGGCTCGGAAGCATCGACATCAACTTTTATCTTCTCTGCCTCGGCCTCGTCATTCGGCTCTGGGAAGGTGTCCCCTTGGACGGAAACCCCAAACACGGTGGAAGGAAAGCGCTCGGAGTTCGCTTCTAGGTACTGAGCAAGCAGCGGAACTCGGGCACTCAACCACTCCCGAGGCGTCATATCTTCGACTTCGTCCCACGCTGAAATCACTACCGCGACGGGAAAGGTCTCGCGCTCACTCAAATCGCTCAACTCTTGAAGCGCATCAACCATGCTGACATCTGTCGGCATCAGCGAAGGCTCCCAAGGCCTTTCGGATTCATTGTCCCCTGTCGCCTCCCCGCTCGTTGACGCAAGAACTGAGAGCTCCGAAACAGACTCTCCGGGCTTGACACCTCCGGGGCGCAAAAAGAGCACGATGGAGTCTGCCTCGCTGAGCTCCTTAAGAAGCTCGGGGTCCCAGGTGCGGGAATTCCGCGAGCCTCGCAATGCCTCGCCTGATCGATCAGGAATGCGTAGGTGGTGCACCTCGCCATCGACCGCACGAACTTCCAATCCAACTGTCTCGGCACCCTCCGTATCAGTGCGACTCACCGAGAGACGCCTTGAGAGGCGCATCAGCCCCAAATTCAATGTTGCAACTGACTCTGTGACCCTCACCAGTTTCAGTTCCGAGTAAACCTCGTTCGTCATCCCAGCATAAGCTCCGACGGCATAAGTCGTCTTTCCTGTTTTATGCAGTCCTAGAAAAGCAATATTCATGGCGTTGCTCTCGGGGCTCGAATACGCTGAATCCTGGAAAGCGGAACTTCCTCTTCAGAGGAAGCTTCGACTTCTGGTGGCTCGGGAGGCGGTTTGAGAATCCACTCCATCAACGCCGCCATGCCACTATCCGGAGTTGAAAGACCCCGCGCCGCGGTGCGAAATACTTCGGCGTGAGGAGCAAACCCCCGGAGTGCATTCAGCAAATCCTCCTCCCGCTTCTCCCAGTAGGCAAAAGTCGCCTGGTCAGCGTTTAGAACAAGATCTAGCTTTGTGAGCAGGAGGATGACATCCATTCTTTGAACAGGCAGATCTGAAGCCTTCAGTTGACTGATTAGCTGACGAGTGAAATTCACTGCCGCAGCACGCATGCCGTTATCGGCTATTAGCCCGCCGTCGACGACAACGGCGAGCTTGTCGGCATGTGCAAGCAGAGATACATCGCTAGCATCGAGCTCGTGGTCTCGCATCCTTCTAAAGTGTTCTCCGGGGATGTCCGCAAACAAGATATGCTCAATTTTCGCATCGCAGCACACAGCAAGATGCAAGAGTTCACGGGCTTCCGGATCAGACTCGGTTCGGACAGTCCGAGGCGTTAGACGATCAGACTCAAGGCGCGCTGGGTGGATGCGTTCCTCGAAGCCGAGCAAGGTCTCGGATCCCGCAAAGATGGTGCTCGCACGACCCGTACGGTGACCCTCGTAGAACTCTGCGCTCAGCGTGGTCTTTCCAGAGTCACGCTCACCGGCCCAAACGACCAGCCGCGTGCTTCCATCCGCTGCCAGCCGAGATCCCTCTTCTGGAGTAAGAAGATCAGGGCCGCGAAGCAGAACCGCATCATCTTCCGTCTCCTCGGAACTCACGGCGCTTGAATCATCTGCTCCTGCTTCTCCAGCTGATTCGTCGGTCTGGTCCAGCCGCTCCTCAGTCTCGATACTCATCAAGCCTCCTTGCAATGAGAAACTCACGAAATGCCTGGTCGGCGATCTCTGCCTCTGTCTTGTTCGTGAGTTCCCCACCCCCACGCTTTGCCTTTGCGAGATCCCTCCATCCCGACGCTCCTTCACTCCTTTCCTTCCAGGCATCGAGGGCAGCGCTGAGCGGAAGAAGGAGATGGCCGTGACCGCCGGGCCACACATCGAGATGAGAGGCGGCACGCTGAACTGCGGTGACCGGCTTCATCTCATGAGACGGACTACGGTCAGCTTTAACTAGAGTGCTACGGACCATTACTTCAGCCTGTGGCATACTGGGAGTCTGTGTAATAGCAGCCAACTCCGCACCGGCAAGAATGGCGGCAGCGTCCTTAGTCTCAGGCCAAGGGCGATCACCTAGCTCGCAGTAGTCATCAAGGAGCCAAGCAACCTGATCAAGTCCCTGCCGCGCCGTGGCGGCAACGCGAACGAGACGTCGTTGAACGGCGTCGTGCCGCATAGCGAGCATATCGACGGTTGATTTCAAGGCGGTGAGCCACTCAGCAAGGCCCGATCCCTCCCCACCACCGACCGGCGCCTCCCCACGCTCTTTGAATGCTGTGTTCACCTTTTCAACAGCCGATACCTTTGCTGGCGGTGGCATGTCGCTCGCGTTGGTAGCAGCCGTTCCGAGCTGGCGATTGGCAATACTCACAAGGTTCTGACTGCGAGCGGAGGTTTTATAACCTCGGAATGCAGCGCTATGTATTAGAAGAGAGCAAACGGTTGACAGGTGGCCATCGGGATCTGTCGCCAGCCGATGGGCGATCGCGCAGGCGGTCATTACACGCGGCTCGCGACCAGTGCCTTTCGGCGTGAAGTCGACATCAAACTTTTGACCGTGACTGCTAATCCACTGCATCACAGTACTAGCGAACTCAGTGTGTCCGTGAGCATAAGCAACGACATCGGGCGTGGTCTTAATGGTAAGTGTTTGCGCCATTGCTTCAATCGCGTTCTGGCGTGCTTCGAGGATTTCTCCAGTCAGATCGATACTGACCCCGCTGTACCAGTCCTCAATGCGTTGTGCTAGCAAATCTTTTGGCAAAGTCTCAGGCATTTATTTTTTCCTCGAGTTCGCTCAGACGATCCTGGGCTCGTGCTTGATCGAAAATCTGCCGAATGCGAACACCCTCTGGCAGCCCGGCCTCGGCCTCGCTTATGAGCTCCAGTTCTTTTCCAATTCGCAATCTTGTGTCCCGATCTAGATCTAGGAAGCTTCTAGCAATTGTCCGCTCCTCCATGGGGTCGGGATCGAGGGATTCCGCAGCTGGCAAAGGAGGGCCATCAACTGATGCCTGCTCGGAAACAGTTACCGATTGCCGACGAAAATCCTCGCCCTCCTCCCTCGGACCAAAGGTGTGATCGCTAAGTAGCTGACGCGGATAAATATCAACAACAACTTCACCTTTGGCCTCGCCCTCGTACAGCGAAATCAAATTGTATGAGGGCAACCAAGGATCCTCCTTCCGAGAGGGATGAACTGCGCCTGCATCGACTCGCAGGCCAAGTCCTGACGTCTTAAGATCAAAAGAATGCTCGTGACCATAGAGTTGCAAATGGGCTCTATTCAGAAAGGTAGTAACTACATCTCGATCCCGAAACCAGTTCGGAGGATGGTGGCAAAGCGCTATGGTGAACGTGCCGTCAACGAAACGTGGAATTCGTGCTTGAGGGCCCAGGGCGAGCTGGCTATGCTCGGCCTGCTGAACATCGTCCGGTCCACAAAGAATGGCTGACGCAAGACCAACCAAGTGGATCTTGAGGTCGCCGACTTTCAAGTTCCATGTCCAGTTGTGTTTATCGAGATTCATTCCACACAGATAGCGGGATGCAAACTCGTTATAGGGCGCTAGCCCCCGCAGCAGAAGGCCAGGATGCGCTTTATTTGTGAAGAGGACCTCAAACATCGGATCAATCTGCTCAGGCGAGCAGTTCAGGATGGCTCGCTGAGACACTTGGAAGATGGAGTCCTCTTGAATTGCAGGCCGGTAAACATCGTGATTGCCGGGAACGCAGAAAACCATCTCAGGAGGAACAGAAAACTCCGCGCATAGTTCATCTAGCCAGAGATTCGCTGCTTCGTACTCCTCCACCTGCCCGCTTCCAGCAATATCACCTCCAATAAGAATTGCATCGATGCCTCCTGCGCGGTCAACCAATTTGCACAAGTCATGCACAAGCTCTCGGCGAATATCAGAATTAACGTCAAAGAGCGCCCCAGGCTCGTACCCGGCAAAATGAATGTCAGATAGGTGCGCAAACGTAAAGCGCGACGCGGCGGTGTGTGACTTCTTCTCAGGCATCTAGCAGGCCCGGAAGCCTACCTGAGGCGTACCGGGAAGCGTTTCTCGGATTTATGCCTATAGAGTGGCCTTTGGCTTAGTGCTTGAACTCAGTGCGTTTGGTCGATGGTTGAGCGGATGGAAGCAAAGCTTGTCCCCACCGCGTGCGTGTAGCGCGCCAGCATCGTCTCGACGCGGTGGCCGGCGATCTCGGCTAGGTCGGCGTCGTTGATGCCGGCGGCGCGGAGGTGGGTGACGTAGGAGTGGCGGCACTCGTGGGGGCGGATGTCTAGACCGGAGGCTTTCTGGGTCGGCTTCCAGAGGTCGCGGTAGAAGTTGCGCTCGCGCCACATGCGACCGGTCGGGGTCGTGAAGAGCAGCTCGCAGTCCTCGCCGTTAAGGCGCATCTGGGCTTCGATCATCCAGGCGAGGGTCGCCGGGACCGGGACGGTCCTCCCCGCGTCGTGCTCGCCGTGGTCGGTCTTTGTGCCGTCGAGGATCGTGCCCTCGTGGGCGGTGCGCCTCACCTTCAGAGTCTCGCCGTCGAAGTCCTCGCGGCGAAGGGGAAGCACCTCGCCCAGCCTCATGCCGGTGTCGGTGAAGACGCGGACTATTGCCTCGTAGCGACCGGCCGCTTTGGCGAAGGCGTGCATCTGCTCGAAGCTGAAGACGCGGATCGGCCTTCGCTTCTTCTTGGCTCGCGGGTCGTTGGCCCTGACCCTGACTCCCTTGAACGGGTTGAGGTCAGCCACTTCATCAGTGATCGCGTCCTCGGCCATCGCCGAGAGCGAGCGCAGGATGCCGACGACTCCGGTGGTCGCTCTGCCTTGGACTTGCAGCATGTGGTCGACCAGGGCAAGGGCGTGGCGGCGGCGCAGCTCGCGCATTGGCCATTGCTTCAAGGGGATGCCCTCGACCTCCACCTCGAGGACGCGGCTGATGCGGTGCTCGTTGGTCTCGTTTGTCCGTTCTGAACGCGGGTGATTGGTTGGCCAGGTGGCGAAGTACTCGCCCAGGGTGTCGGGGCGATCTGAGAGCCCGTATGCCTCGTCTATCGCCTGCTGGGCTTCGCGCTTGAGGGCAAACGTGCCCTTGCCGCCGTTCCAGCGAGGCTTGGCGATGTAGCGCTTGCCGTCTCTGCCGGTGTAGCGCGCCATCCAAACGATCTCCCCGGAGGGGTTGCGGCGCTTGGTTGAAGCCTCGCGCCGTCTCATGCCACTTCATCCCGTCGCTGGGCGAGGAAGGTGTCTACGTCGGCTGGGTCGATCCGTCTGGCTGCTCCGAGCTTGTAGGAGGGCAGATCCCCCCTCCTGATCCAATTGCGGATCGTGCGGTCTGAGACGGCGAGGTAGGCGGCAAGAGTCCGCTCGGTGAAGAAGGCGGCTGAAAGCGGTTTCCGTTCCATGCCTCCTACGTCAAGAGCGAGCACGGTTTCCGTCGGCCCGCCGAGCCACTCGATGGCCCCCAAACGACCGAAGGTCAGGGCCACTGCCGGGCCTCCATACAGGCGGCCTCCGCACGGCAAAGCCGTGCCACAATCGGCCGCCGGAGGCACGGCCGGAGTCGCCAGCGCCATTACGCCCGAGCCTTCCTGATGTTTGGGATCAAAAAGCTGCGGCCCAGGCACGGAACCGGAGGGTGCGTAGTGTGTCGGGCTGTAGGGGCTGGGGCGCAGGGAGGCTCTTGGGGCTGCTTGACGGCTCGGATCTGAGGGCCTTTGCCGGACGGGTGGATTTGGCTTTGAGCTGCTTGGCCTGATTGCCGGCTGTGGATTGCCTTGATGGCTGAGTGAGCTTGGTTGGGCTTGATGACTTGGTCTCTTTTCGAGCGCGCCTCGCCGCGGCGTCGGACCGGCTTCAGCCATCAGCCTCGTCCCCGCTCCACGAAGCCGCCCGGCCGGTAGTTGCCGGGACTCCAAGTGATCCCGTCAAGCAGCTCATCGGGCCTGACGTCGAGCGATGCGCTCAGCTTGATCAGCGTGTCGATACGAGCGAGGCGCAAGCCTCGCTCTAGCTGGCTGATCTCGGTTCGGTGAAGCGAAGCGCGGGTGCTCAGCTCGTCCTGAGAGAGATCGGCCTTCTTGCGACAGCGGGCCAGGTTGTCCCCAAAGTGGGCCGCGAGGTCGATCATCGGGCCTCGCCTCCGCCCAACTGCCCGAGCAAGCCGTGCAGTGCCTCGTGCTCGGCGACGACGCGGCTGTACTCGTTGCCGCTATCGATCACCTGGGACAGGTCTCCGACGACCGCTCGAACATCATCGTCAGGGACGATCACCAGCTCGTCCATCGCCGCCAGAAGGCGCCCGTAGGCGGCCTCCTCGCGCTCCAGGCGCTTTGGGTCTAGCCGGTCGGGGAATTCCTCCAGCTCGTCTTTGACGCCGGCCCGTGCCTTCTCGAAGGTGCTTCGCAGAAAGCCGAAGTGATTGGCGGGGAGTTCGAGGGCGACGGCCGCGCCGCTACCCGTAGGGTTCTGCTCAGCCATGAGGAGCTCTGCCTCCTTGTGGTCAGGCCCTCGGTTGGCGTTACCGCGCCGGCCGGGGGCCGCTTTTTGAGATGGCTTCCGAGGGTAGCAGTCTCGTCTAGAGACCCTAGACGAGACTGGCGGCGCTACTTGCCATGAAGGATCTGATCGACGCGGCTGCGGTGCAACTTGGCCGCCTTGCCGATCTCAGCCAGCGACAAGCCCGCAGCGCGGGCGCGCTCGAAGCTCTCGCGGCGCGTCTCGCGACCCTTCTCGACCCGAACCTGCAAGCGCTCGAACTCAGCCTGCGCTTTGCGCACGTCCGCGAGTGCTTTCTGCCGTGCCTTGTCAGCCATTGGCGAAGGAGCCTATTCGCCGCCCTCGACACCTTCCAGATGTGACCTGGATGTGACACGGACGCCCCGGAACCGCCCGGAACGCCTCGGCGCGGCGCAGCACTCCGCTTCGAGAGAGATCGGCGCAGATGGCTGACAAATGGCTCTGCACCGGTAAATCGCGGCGTCCGCAGGAACGCCGCGGAAATGCGCCCGGAGAGAATCGAACTCTCGACCTCCGGCTTGAAAGACCGGCGCTCTTTGGGCCTCGTTAAAAGCCCGTTGACCACTGAGCTACGGGCGCTCTTACATCCCTGCCCCGGAAAGTATGCCGGTCTCAGAGCCCGAACGTCTTGGCGATGATGTTGCGCTGGATCTCCGAGGTGCCGCCGTAGATGGTGGAGACCAGGGAGGTGCGGACGAGGCGCTCCATGTCGTACTCGGAGGCGTAGCCGTAGCCGCCCATCATCTGCATGCCCTCGAGCGCTGCGCGCTTGGTCACCTCGGTGACGAAGAGCTTCACCATCGAGGCCTCGCGAGGCAGCATCCGGTCCGGATCCTCGTCGGTCAGGGAGGCGACCCAGCGGGTCATCAGGCGGGCCGCCTCGATGTCCGTCGCCATGTCGGCGATGCGGTGCTGGAGCGCCTGGAAGGAGCCGATCGGGCGGCCGAACTGCTCCCGTTCCTTGACGTAGACGATGAGGTCGTCGAAGACGCGCTGGGCGATGCCGAGCATCGTCGCGGCGAGGATCAGGCGCTCGACGTTGAGCCCGGCCATCAGCTGCGTCCAGGCCTGGTCGACTTGACCGAGAACGGCGTCGGCGGGCGCCTCGACGTCGGTGAAGTAAAGGTGATTGGTGTCGCGGCCGCCCATCGTGTCGATCGGGACCACCTCGAGGCCCTCGGCGTCGCGCGGGACCCAGATCATCGTCATCCCCTCGTGCTTTGAGGCCGAGCGGGTGGTGCGGCAGACGACGAGGACGTGGTCGGCGATGTGGGCGTTGGAGCAGAAGACCTTCTGGCCGTTGAGCACGTAACCGCCATCGACGCTCTCGGCGAAGGTGGAGAGGGCGCCGACGTCAGAGCCGGCCTCGGGCTCGGTCATCGCGATCGCCTCGACAGCGCCGCCGGCGATGCCGCCGAGGATCTCCTGCTTCTGATCCTCGGTGCCGAAGCGCTTGGTCGCGCCGGCGACGATCAGGGTCGTGGCGTAACCGCCAATCGGGGCGAGCGCGCGCGACGTCTCCTCCATGAAGATGCAGGCATCGAGCATCGAGCCGCCCGAGCCGCCGTACTCCTCCGGAATCGTCACGCCGAGCCAGCCGAGCTCGGCCATTTCCTTATAGATCGTCTCGTTGTGGTGCTCGGTGTAGCCCTCGGTGAGACGCTCGCGCTGATCCGGCGTGCCGCACTCGTGATCGCAGTAGCGGCGGATCGCGTCGACGAAGTCCTCCTGCTCGTCCGAAAGGGCGAAATCCACGAAGCGGCAGCCTAACGGTCAGCGACACCAAACCGCATGGTCGCCCTACCCAATCCCCCGACAGCTCTTAACCACGTCCCCGGCAAGCTCACTGCCGTCGACGAAGACAAAGTCCCCGTGCGCAAAGAGCGACCCGCTCGGGCACGAGGCGCTGAGCAGGCTGCGCTTCTTACCCTTGTAGGTCCAGGTTTTGCGCAGGGTGGCGTTGAAGGAGGTCAGCGAGCCCTGCCCGCCGGTGATGGTCGGGATCGCGATCTCGGTCGAGGTGCCGTATTTGCCCGAGGCCTTTGAGATCACCCCTTCGGTGACGAAGGTGGTCGGGGCGGGGACGTTGGCGTGGACGTGGAAGATCAATGAGGGCTTACCGCCCTTGGGGGTGCCGTTGAAGATCAGTAGCGGCCCCGAGGCGCTGAAGGGGGCCTGTTCGGGGAAGGCAATCTCCGCGCCGACTCTGCCGGTTCCGACCAGGGCGTCCCCGCAAAGTGACTTTGCCTTCGCGGTCAGGGTCGAGCGCAGCTCGGCGGCCCGGCAGGTGGCCAGGCCCCTGGTGTAGAGGTGGCCGTGTTTGTCGAACTGCAAGGCCAGGGTCTGAAGGGCTGGGACGTGGCTGCCGTCGGCGCTTTTGACTGAGCCGGAGACGTTCAAGGTGATCGGCGCCGGGGTTGCCTTCGGCAGCGCCTTGGGGCTGACGCCGCCTTCGACTTCGACGATCAGGTTGCCAACCCGGATCACCTGGCCCGCGGCGCTGCTGATCAGCAGCGCCGCGGCGATTACCGCGACACCAAGCAATGCGCCGAGTGCCCTGAGGCGATGTGGCCTCCTCCCCGCCCCGATCACTTGCCCCTGACCTTGCAGTCGCGGTTCAGCGTCGCCGAGAGCGTCGTGGAGTCAGAGAACTCATAGCTCGCCTTGGCAAAGGCAAAGCTGGCGCCGGGGAAGCCCGGCGGGGCGGGGCAGGAGGCCGAGGCATAGCTCAGGGTCTTGCCCTTGTAGGTGTAGGTGTGGCCCAGGGAGAGGTTGAAGGCTGAGATGTAGCCGTATTCGGAGGCGATCTGGGGCAGGGTGCCGATCAGTTCGGTGCCAAAGCGCCCGCCCACCCTCTTGACTTCGAAGACGATCACGTAGGTGAGCGGCAGCGGCGCGCCGGAGGCGACCTGGGCGAAGATCGCTTCGTGGCCTTTGTAGTGGGCGTTGAAGGCTAGGAGCGGGCCGTTTGAGGCAAAGGCGCCCTGGCCGGGCAGGGTGATCCGCGAGGTGACGTTGCCGTGGCCGATCAGGGCATCGGCGCAGGTGCGCTTGGCCTGCGCGGAGGAGGCCGAGTTCAACTCTGAAAGCGCGCAGGTGCCAAGGCCCTTGCTTTGGATCTTGCCGTTGGAGTTGACCGCGATCCGGATCCGCTGCAGTTTCGGCGGCGTGGAGCGATCGGCGGTGCCGATCTTGCCGCCGACGCGCACGGTTACCGGGGCGGGCTCAGAGCGCGGCAGCTTTTGCGGGGCGATGCCGCCGTTAAAGGCGACCCGCAGGGAGCCCTTTTGGGCCAGCTCGGCGTGGGCGATGCCCGCCGCCACCAGCGCGCCGAGCGCGCCGGTGGCGGCGATCTTCGCGAAGCGGTTCCCCATCCCCTAGCGCACCAGCGCGTAGGCGCAGATGTACTGGGCGGGGTCGTTTTCGGTCTGGTGCTCGGCGATCCGCCCGGTGCCGTCGACGGTCACGGTGCGGTAGTTGACGCCGTTGGTGTTGGCGTAGACGACGTTTGTGAACTGCTCTTCAGGGCCCGAGCCACTGCCGAGGTTGAGCACGCCGCGCGTGGAGTAGAGCTCCATCGGCGCCGGCAGCCAGCCGCCCTTGGCCGCGCAAGCGTCGGCGGCCTGGCCTTGGTTGGGGACTGCGGCGTTGGGGGCAGCGTCAAAGCAGATGCCGCGGATCAAGACCGTGCCGCCAGGACAAGCGGCGGAGTGCCCACCGACGGTGTTGGCATTGCCGGCGGAGTCAGCAGAGGCGGCCTTGGGCACGGTGCCAAGCGCGGCGACGTTGATGTCAGCGCCGCTCAGTGAGCCGTTGGCGACCTTGGCGGCGTTGACCGCCCCGTTGGCGATCTTGCCGGTCGTAACCGCCTTGGCCTTGAGCTGGCGCGAGCCGACTGAGTTCTTGCCAAGCGCGGCCCAGGCGGTGCCGCTGAGCGCGCAGATAAGGGCGATAACAGCGATCACCAGCGCCGGCGAGGGCCGGCCGATCCACTTCTTGTCTTGTTGGGTCTGTCGCTGCATCGCTTTCCTTTGCTTGGGGTTTTGCGCCCCGGGGGGGCCCGTCTAAAGCTGTGTTTTGCCTAACGCCTGCGCTTGGAGCGGGCCTTGGCGCAGCCGGTCTTGGCCTTGACTTTCTGGCTCAGCGTCTTGGCGCTTTGGGCTGAGTATTCGACCGTGGCGCTGACCGGCGAAGCGCAGAGGTTGCGGGTGTTGGCCAAATAGCCGCGGCCGCCGCCAAAGAGGGTGAGGGCGAAGTGGCCGATCGGGGCGTCGGGGACGACTCCGACGATCGTGCGCAGGTGCCCGCCTTTGACCGAGGAGGAGATCGCTTCGGGCATCAGCGTCACCTGGCCGGCCAAGATGAAGACGAGGTGGGGCAGCTTGCCGAAACCACTGACCGCGTAGGCGGGGCCTTCAAGCGGAGCTTCAAGCAGCGGCGTGTCGGTGCGAACGGTGCCGATCGCCGCTCTTCCCGCGCAGCGTTCAGATGCCAACTGGGCGCGCGAGCAGATGTTCTTGAGGTGGCGCTGGTCGATCTCAAAGGCCCGCGGCAAGGTCACCGCGACCGATTTGATGTTGGCGTCGCCCCGGCGGGTGCGCAGGTCAAAGCGAAGTGCTGGGTTCTTGCCGCGGGCGGCGGCTCCCCCGCCGAGCTTGGTGATCGTCATCTGCGGCTTGAAGGGCAAGGTGGCGCAGTTGGTCGCGGTGAAGGGCGAGGAGAAAGCGGCCAGGGTGCCTTCGTCACCGATCCCCTGCGAGGCAACTGCGGCGGGGGTGCAGTTGGTCGGGTTGATCATGAAGTTGGGCTTATCGATGTTGACCTGGATCGAGCGCATCCGGATCGGTACCCCGCCGATGATCGAGGGGACAGTTTCTGAGTCGGCAACGACGTGGGCGTCGGCTTGGTCGATGTGAAGCGCGACCCGCACGACCACGGTGCCGTAGTCATAGGGCCCAGCCAAGGCGGGGGTGATCGCGACCAGCGAGAGCGGGGCGCCTTTGAAGGGGCCGGCCATGTAGAGGTGGCCGGTGGCGTGGAAGGGGTGGGTGCCGGGGCCGGCGGCGACGTTTGTTGTGCCGATCGCTGATGGTGCGGGGCAGCTTGGGGAGGCAAGCTCTGAGCGGCCGAGGCGGTTGGCGGCGGCCAGGATCGCTGCCTCAGAGCAGTAAGTGACGCCGTGTAGGTCGGCGGTGAGCCCCGCGGGCATGGTGAAGTTCAGCTTGCCGAGGTACTGATCGCCGTCATCGCGATCGAGCTTCAGCGTGAAGGAGCTGTGGGCGCCGGCGGCGGGGTTTGAGGTGCCGGCGGCAAGGCGCGGGTTGAAGGGACGCGGCACGCCGGGGCAGGCCGAGCCGCCGGGGCCGGAGCTGATCCCCAGGCCGAGGTCGGAGGTCTGATCGGGCAGGACCGCGTTCCAGGGATAGAGGCGGGTCGTGGCGGTGTAGGTGGCGCAGCGGGTCGGGGTCGCGAGGACGCCGCGATCGGAGGCAAAGAGGTGGAAGGAGAAGCGATCGAAGGGCAACTGGGGCAGGCCTTCGAAGACCGCGGTCAGCTGGCCGGTCTGTGGGTCGGGCAGGAGCTTGCCGACGAGCTTGGCGTGGATGCCGTAGCCGTCGGCGAAGAGGAAGAGGCGGTACTGGTTTCCGGGTTGGGGCGCACCGAAGTAGATCGAGCCGGTGATGTCGCCGGGCAGGGCGGCGGAGGAGATCAGGGCGGTGCCGATCTTTGAGTTGTCGGGGCAGTTGGCAGGGCCTTCGACCCCAAAGCCGGCCTCGGCATCTGAGCAGGCGCTTTGGCCATCGGCGGCGTCGGGGTTGATCGTCAGCCCCTTGGGCAGGGTGAGGACCGAGGCGCGGATCTCTGAGGGCGAGGCGGCAAAGCCCTGGGTCTGGGGGGCGCCGATTTCCAGTTCAAGGCCTGAGGGCGAGTCGGCTTCGGTGCTGGTCAGGCGGGCGTGGACGAAGGGGTTAAAGCTCTGGCGGATGCATTCGGTGATCGCTGGGTAGGAGGACTCCGCGTGGGAGAGGTTTGCGGGGTCTTGGTAGGTCTGCACGTCAAGCGTGGTGGTCAGGTCTTCGCCGCTGCAGACGCCGGGATTGCCGGTCAGGGGTGCGACCGGCATGCTGGCTTTGACCCCTTCTGGGATGCCGATGCAGCTGGTGTCAGCGGCACCCGGGCAGCCCGCCGGGGTGCTGGGTGAGCCTTTGGGGAAGCGATCGAGGTCGTGTTCGGCTTTGGCCGGGAAGCCCCAGAAGGTCAGGTTGGCGGCCTCCAGCGGCGCCAGCTGGGTGATCCCACTGACGGTGAAGCGCAGGCCGTAGTCCGTCGCCGAGCGGGTCGTGACCGGGATCGCGATCGGGATGTTCAGGGTCGGCGCGACGAAGGCAAAGCGGGCGGTTTCCGACGGCCCGGCTTCGACGCTGTAGATCGGGGCTGTGCCTAGGAGGTAGTTGGGGTTTGATTCGTAGTTGGCGCGCAGGGTTACCAGGCCCGCCTGGGCACCAGGCGGGCAGCTGTTTAGCGAGAAGTCCACCGCCCGGCACTGGGTCAATACGGAGGGGTTGCCGAAGATCCCCTCGGGGGTGTTGAAGGTGATGTTGCGGGCGACTTCGGGCGCGCCGGCGTCTTTAAGTTTGAAAGCGGTGGTGAGGTCGGGGTGCCCGCCGGCCAGCGAGGTCGAGGAGGTGGTGGTGAATTCTTCGATCTGCTGGGCGGCTTGGGCGGGGATCGCGAAGATCGCCAGCGAGGCCAGGGCAGCGCTCAGCGCCAGGGTGATGGTCTTGGTCTTAGACATGCTTAGTGGCTCCCCCTGCTCTGGCTCTTGGTGGCGTGGTGCTTTTTGGCGTGGCTCTTTTTCTTCGGCACGCATCTGCCGCGTTTCTTTGCCTGGCCTTTGCGGCAACTGAGGGCTTTGGCCTTTGCCTTCTCGTTGCCGGGGATGGTCGGCCCGCCGGTTCTGATCGGCGGCGAGGGAGCGCTTTGGGTGCCGGGACCGTGGCACTCATCAGAGGCCGCGCAGGGCCCGGGGCCGGGGATCGAGAAGAAGCCGCCGTTTGAGCGGGCGTCATAGATCCTCGTCACCGTGCCCGAGTTTTGGTCTTCGGCCGCCGCGAGGCGATCGTGGGTGAAGAAGTAGGCGTCGGTGCCGTCTGAGGAGACCGAGAGCAGGCCCGAGTCAAAGGGGCTGATCCCTGAGGAGATCAGCTCGGCGGGACCGCCGGAGGACTCATAGACGTCGAGGCGGTGGTCAGAGTCGTTCAGAACCAGAGTGGCGAGCGTGCTGAAGAAGACGCGGCCGTCATCGGTCAGGCTGAGTCCATTCGGGGCAAGCAGTGCATCGGCGGCAAGGCTCGAATCGGCGGTGCCCGTGGTGTCGCAGGAGGCGCACGCCAGATGATCGCCGTCTGCGTCATGACGGAAAACGCTGCGGAAGCCGAAGCTGTCGGTCCCGGTCAGCGACAAGTCACTGACGAAGACCGCGTAGCGGCCGTTGGCGCTCGCCTGGAAGTCGCCCGTCTGGCGCTTCGCCGCTTGGCTTACCGAGTGCAAGACCAGCGGGTTGTTTGGCTCCAAGGTGGCGATGAAGACCGGTGAGCCGCCTGGAGCGGTTAGGTAGAGGTTGGGCTGGTCGAGGGTGCCTTCGGAGCCGTCGAGCTGCTCGGGGCTGAGGAAGTAGACGTCGCCGCTGTCCGTGGCCACTCCCCCACCGCCGCCGACGGCGACGGCGCCGCAGTCGGCGGTGCCGGTGACGGAGTTCCAGTGGCTGCGGGCGGAGTTGGCAACCGGGTTGCAACTCGTGGAGTTGCCGGCCGAGACCAGGCTCAGGGCAACGTTGCCGTCGCTGTCGACGTCTGCCTCATAGATGTCGGCGCTCGAATCGGTGTCATCTGCAGGCAACAGCGCGTCTTTGCTGGTGAAGAAGACTTTCGAGCCGTCTGAGCTCATGCCGTCGTAGAGGACGCCGGTGGTTGTGGTTGGGGCTAGGTCGACGCTTCCTTGTGAGCCGGCCAGGTGCAGGTAGGGGTGGAGGTATTCGTTGCCGGCGGAGTCGCTGCTTACTTTCTGGGCGAAGAGGACCCGTGAGCCGTCGGCGGAGATGTCGAGCTCGGAGATCCCCGCACCCGTCATCGTCGACCCGCCCGAAGTGGTCGAGACGATCTCGGTCTCCCCCGCGCTCAGGTCGCGCTCATAGATCGTGAGGTCGCCGCTGTTGTCGTTTGCGCCGGGCTCGAAGGCGTATTTGGATGCGAAGACGAGGTGCTGCCCATTGGCTGAGAAGTACTTGCCGACTTTGCCTTCGGGCATCGCCGAAGGCACGCCGGGATCGAGCGAGCCGGCAATGCCCTGGACCAGCTGTCCACCCGGCAGGCGGACGGGGATGCCGGTTTCAAGACCGGAGCTAAAGCAGGGGCTGCAGAGGCCAGCGCCGGCAAAGGCGAGGCTGTCGAGGCCCGAGCTTGCTTCGCCCAAGACCGAGGAGAAGGGACCCGAGGCGGGGTTGAGGTCAGAGGGCAGACCGAGGTAGTTGGTGCTCCAGCCGTTGGCGCCGCGGGTGGCGAGGTAGGGGTCGACACCGCGGTTGGTCGCGTGCCAGGGACCGGGGATCGCCCCTGCGTGCACGCCGTAGAGAACGCGACCCTTCGCATCCGGGTAGCCGCCGAAGGGCTTTTGCCCCGGCACAAGCGAAGACTCCACTTCATAACCCCCGGTGCTGCGGGCCGAGACCAGCTCATAGGCGCGGCAGTCGGGCAGCGAGGCGGCGCCTGTCTGCTTGCGGGCGAGGGCGTTGGGGCAGGAGTCGGCGCCTCCAAATGGAGACGGGTAGGTCTTGAACGTCTTGTCGGGACCGTAGGTGGTGCCGACGGAGTTGGTCGCGACCAGGCGGGCGTGGTAAGTCGTGTTGGGTGCAAGGCCTCCGATCAGGGCTCCGCCTGCTTTGACCGGGAGGATGCTGAACGGAGCCTGCACTTCCGGAGTGCTGTTGCCGTAGCTGGTGTCGGTGCCGTATTCGAAGTGGTAGGTGGCCTGCGAGACACTGGCGGAGAGCTGCCCGTGCAGCACGGCCTGATCCGTGCGGATTCCATCCACTGAAAGCTGCCCCAGCCCATAAGGGGCTGACGCCGGTTCGCGATGGAAGACGCTGATTTTCGAACCTTCGGCGACGAAGAGAGTTTCGCCGGTGACATCGAAGGCGATGCCACCTTCACCTTCAGCGACGCCGTTCAGCAGTTCAAACGGCGTGCTTTTGACCAGTGGATCCGAGTAGTGGACACCGACGATCTTGGCGCCCTGGCGGGAATAGACGTCGTTGGTCGAGGGGTCGACGGCGAGAAACGTGCTCACCGGAAGACCGGTTTCGCCCTCGTTCGCGAAGTCGGCAGTCGAATCGAACCTGTTGATCCCTTCCGGGCTGCGGAGATAGAAGTTGCCCAGCCCGTCGGAGACGGCGGGGTTGGGGAAGGCGTATTCCCACCCGGAAAGAGTTTTGTTGACGCCGGTGGCTTTGCCTTCGGTGGTCAGTTCTCCAGCATGAAAAGCAGCATCGAAGCCGTAGTAAAAGCCCCATAGCTTGCCGTCGGGACCAACCCCAACGGAACCCGTGAATCCTTCGAAGGCTTCGAAGAAAAGCGACTGCGGGTTGGCGGCTAGTGATTCTCCGGCGGGGCCGAATGCCCAGAACTGTTCAAGGCCGGAGTAGAGCCCATTGGTTGCGAAGGTAGAAGTGAAGACGTAGATGTTCCCCTGTGTCGGTCCGCCACTGTTGTCGACGGTTACGAATTCACCGCCGCCGACCTGAAGACTCGGTGAGCCGGTAGCAGCGAAGTCCACCGGGTTGCCGTTGGGGTCGAACTGATCGATCCGGCCGCTCTCGAAGACCAAGAGGTTGCCGGTGGCGCGGTTGAACACGATGTCACCGACGTTGCTCAGGCCGCCAATGCCGGCTCCGTCAAAGGAGGACTGGTACTGGAAGGGATCGCTAGGAGCAGCGCTTGCCTGAGTCGCAGGGATGGCGAAGAGCGCCGCCGCAGCCAGAGCACTGACCAAAAGCCGCCTCATCGTCCCGCCCTCCCGCTCTTGCGAGTAGCTCGCTTGGCCTTGGCCTTGCGCTTGGAAGCACCGCAGGGCGCTTCCAGCACCGGGTTCTGATCGGCCTTGGCTCCGTTTTGACCAGTGACCTTGGCGACGACGCGGTTGGTGGACTTGCAGAGGTTGGTCGAGTTTTCGAGCAGCCCCTTCTTGCCGCCGCGCATCTCGAGCACGAAGCGTGAGACCGGAGCGTCGGGGATCGAGTCGAAGGTGGTGCGGATGCCGCCCTTGACGGAGTCGATGCGACCGACGAGGTCGATCTTCACGGGTTGGGAGGCAGGTCCCTTCAGTGCGACGACCAGGTCGGGCAGCTTGTTGGAGGAGGAGCGCAGGTAGACCGGGCCTTCGAGGGTGCCGTCAAGCAGCGGTGAGACCGCGCTGGCCTTGCCGTAGATCGAGCCCGCCGGGCAGTTATCGGCGGCGAACTGCACCCGGGTGCAGACGGTGCCGATGTGTCCCTGGGCGAGGAACTCCGAATGCGGCAAGGTGACCGCGGCGCGGGCGTTGTTTGCCTGGCCGCTCGCGGGCTGGGTCAGCACCGCCTTCAGAGCCGGGAAGCCACCGCGCTTGGTGGCGCCGCTGAGCGTCAGCCGCAGCTTCGGTTCGAAGTTCAGCGAATCGCAGTTGGCGACCTGGAAGTGGTTGGAGGGAGAGGTGAAGGCTCCTTCGGTGCCGCTCAAAAGCCCATTGACCTCAAAGGGGTCGCAGTTGGTCGGGTTGAGCGTGAAGTTCGGCTTGTCGAGGCTGAGCAGGACCGAGCGCAAGCGCAAGGGGATGCCGTCGATGATCTGCGGCAGCGGATCAGAGAGCGCGGTGACCTGGGCGCTTTCGGGGTCGACGTCGACGGCGACGCGGTTGACGACGTTGCCGAGGTCATAGGGGCCCGAGACCGCTGGGGTCACTACGGCGAAGCTGAGCGGGCCGCCCTTATAGGGGCCGGCGAGGTAGACCCGGCCTGGGGCGTAGAGCGGATGGGTGCCCGCTCCCGCTGCGGCGGAGGAGACACCTACTTGGCTTGCCGGGGGGCAGCTCGGTGAGGCCTGCTCGGCTACTCCGCTGCGGGCGGGGCTTTCGATGTAGTCAAGGGTCGCCTGCGGGCAGTAGGGGACTCCCTTGAGCGTGGCGGAGAAGCCCGGTGGGGTCTTGGCGCCGATCCGCAGCAGGTTCTGATCGCCGTCGGGGCGATTGACCAAGACCGAGAAGGGGCTGTGGGCACCGGCGCCGTTACTGGCGCCGGCCGCTTTGAAGGTCGGGGCGAAGGGACGGGTCGTTCCTGGGCAAGGTGAGCCTCCCGGTCCTTCGGTGATCGAGAAGAACTGGGTTGAGGTCTGGTTGGGCAGCTCTGCTGCCCAGGGGACGAATTCGGTGTTGACCGCGTAGCGCCCGCAGCGGGTCGGAGTTGCCAAGAGTCCCCGCTCAGAGCCGAAGAGGTGCATCTTGAACTCGGTCAGCGGGCTCTGCGGGAGGTTTTGGAAGCTCGTGACCAGCTGGCCGGTCTGTGGATCGGGGTAGACCGAGCCGGGGAGCTTGATGTGGGTGGCGAAGCCATCGGCGGTGATGAAGAGGCGGTAGCGGTTGCCGGGCAGGGGTTCGCCGAGGTAGATCCCGCCGGGGATCGCTTCTGGCAGGGCTGAGCTCAAAAGCGAGAGCGTCCCCACCTTCGAGGCCTCTGGGCACTGGGCTTCTTCGGTTGTTCCGAAGCGCGCCTCAGCATCAGAACAAGAGGTCTTGCCGTCGGCGGCGCTGGGGTTGACCGAGAAGCCGGCCGGCAGGGTAACCGTGGTGGCTTTGATCTCTGAGGCCGAGGGTGCCGAGGGGCTGCTGTTCTGGGGCACCTGCAGGTCGATGTCAAGGCCCGAGGCGGTGTCTGCCGCGGTGGTCGAGGGCTGGGCTGAGAGTGAGGGGTTGAAGGCGAGGGTGTCGCAACCTGTGGTGGCGGGCCAGGGCGCGGTGGCGGTGCTGATGCCGTGGTCATAGGCGCCCAGGCGCAGCGAGCTCTGCAGCGGGCCCGCGCAGGTGGTCGGGTTCTGCAGGAAGGGGACTTCGGGGCTGTTGGAGGGGGTTGGGCCGGGGACCGACTGCCCGCCGGTGGTTGATTTGAACCTCTGGGGATCGTGCACCGGCGAAGCGGGGACTCCCCAGAGCACCTGTTTGAACCCCATGACCGCGAGCGACTGGTGGATACCCAGCGCTTCGCCCTCGAGGCCGAAATCGCCCCCGGTCCTGGCGCTGATGATGGTGTAGACGGGGTAGCCGAGGCCCGGGGCCTTGAAGCCCAGCAGGCCCGCCTGGCCGGGGCGGGTGGCGAGGTTGTAGAGGGGGTTTTCGACGGGGACGCAACATATGTCGTTGAGCACAGCCTGGACGTACACAACGCCGACCTGGGAATCCGGAGAGCATCTATTCAGCGAGAAGTCAACGGCGGTGCAGCGCGGCACCGCGTGCGGATCGCCGATCACTCCTGCGGGCAGGCTCAGCCTCGCTTCTTTGAGTGTGTTACAGCGGCAGGGACCAGGAAGGAACGGATCGATTCGTGAGCTGTTGGTGAAGCCGAAACTGACGTCGGGATGACCCCCGGCCTGGGTGTCGGAGGGGCTTGCTTCAAAGGAACGGATTTCCACACCCACCGGGGCCACCGGTTCGGCCTGCGCCGAGCCGGTCAAACCCACCGCGGTCAGGGCGGCGAAGACAAGCACCGCAAGCCCCAGCGACCGCAGGACGCCGCTTCGATTCCGCATCTCCCCTGCAGCCCTCATCGCCCGCTCCTGTTCTTCGCGGCACGCTTTTGCTTCTTGTGCTTGGCGCGCTTTTTCTTTTGGTGCTTCGCGTGCTTCTTTTGGTGCTTGTGTGCCTTGGCGCGCGCCGGAGCGCCCTGACTGGCGCTGGTGCGGTCGGCCAGCGGGGCCGGCGGGGTGCTGCCCGCGCCGTGGCACTCGTCTGCTGCCTGGCAGTTGGGCGGTGGCACTTCTGCCGGGAAGCCGCCATTGGTGCGGGCGTCGTAGATCTTGATTTCCTGGCCGTTGTGGTCCTGGGTGACCAGGTGGTCGTAGCTGGCGAAGTAGAGATCCACGCCGTTGGCGCTCATTCCGACAAGGCCGGAGGTCGTCGCGCCCTCGTCGAAGCCACCTTGGTAATTGTGGGCAGGGGCCAAGCCGCTGGAGATCAGGTACGGCCTGCCTTCGGTGTACTCGTAGGTGTCATCGATTTCGTCGGTGTCCCGCGGCACGAGCGCATCGCTGGTCGAGAATCCCATCCGGCCGTCTTCGAGCAGGAAGAGGCCGTTCTGGCTGCCGTAGGTGTCAGAAACCGGCGGCTGACCGCTCGGCAGACATGAGACGCAGATGATCCGGCCGGTTTCCGCTGAGTACCGGTACATCTCGGCTTTGCCGGCGTTGTCGTAGGAGGTCACTTTGCTGGGCGTGATGAAACCGGTGTATTGGCCGTCGGGGGTGACCTGAATACGCGCTACCGGTCCTTCGCTGCAATAGACTTCGGCGAACGAACCGCTGCAGAGGGTGGTGAAATTCATCTTCGTCACGAACAGCACCTCGCCGTGGCGATAGACGTAGAGGTTGACCTGACCGAATTCGCCCTTGGCGCCGTCGAGCTGCTCCGGCGACTCGAAGTAGATGTCGCCACTCTTCGAGGCGATTGGGCTATCGGTGACTCCGTTGCCGCCTTGGCCGTTTCTGACCGCCGAATAAGACTTGGTCGAGATCACCACGATCCCGCAGCCCCCGGTCCACGAGACCGAACAGCTGTCACTGTCGCCGGAGCCGCCCGACCCGATCGAGATCCGGGTCAGCTCTTTGGGGTCGCTCGCCCGCCACATGAAGAGGTCCCGGCTGGCGTCATGGTCGTCGGCCGTCAGTTGCGCGGTGGAGGAGAGATAGACTGTCTTGCCGTCGGCTGTCGCGCCCTCGAAGCGAACTTTGTGCCCGGGCGCTATGTCGTAGGTATGGCCGACGGAGTTCACCCAGACGAAGATCGGTGTCTCGCCACCGACAGATGTATCGGCGGTTTCAGACATCACGATGTAATTGCCGTCAGCCGAGACATTGAGCGGAATGCCGATAAAGTTGGTTTTTTCGTCTTCCTTGACCGAGATATGCGTCACGTCTCCGGTCACCGTGTTGTTGTCGTAGATGGGGGCTGCGCAGCATGGAACGTTGAAATTCGGTCCCCTGTCTTTGCGAACGATCGTCACCGATTCCCCGCCATCCGCGAACACGGTGTCGGAGGAGAAGACGAAGTGGGTCAGATCGGCTGAAGCGGTCGGCGTACCGATGAATTCCTCCCCATGTTCGACTTCAGAGAGGTTCGTCGGCCAGCGCGCCAGCTGAGTGTTAGTTGAGGAGTCCCAGACGTAGGGGGCGTTCGACGGCGGGGGTGAATGCTCTTTTTCCGAGAAAAATCCCGGCGGTTCGTCGTTGTAGTTGAGAATGCGATCCAGGTTCGGGCTGGACAGGACCCCCTTTTGCGCTTCCTGCGGACCGCGTGCCGTGACGGGTAGTCTGAGGCTTTCCGGCGGCCCGGCCATTTCCAGGCTTTCGTTGGCCGCCAAGCCGATGTATTTCGTGTACCAGCCGGTGTTGGTGCGGGTGGAGACGTAGAGGTCACCGGCGGTGTTGATCGGATCGCCGCTCCCCGGAATTTGGCCGAAATCGCCGCTGAAGGCGATACGAGCGGGAGTGGTCGCGAATGGAGCGCTGGGCGCCACGGACGGGAAGAGGGTCGTACCTCCCGTGTTGCCCGGCGAGGCCAACTCGTAGGCACGACACTCGGGCAGGTTGTTGGAGCCGGTTTCCTGGCGCAGGTGCGAGTTGGGGCAGGCCGGTGGGTAGAAACCGAAGGTCTGATCGGGGGACTGGGCGCTGCCGTAGGGGCTCTGCGCAACGACGCGGAAGTGGTAAGTGATGCCGGAAGTGAGGCCGTCGGCGAGCGCGCTGACGTTGACGTCGGTCGTGCCGGAGCCGATGTCTTCATCAGGGACCGGAACCGAGGTGCCGTAGGCCGTGGTCGGCCCGTATTCGAAGTGGTAGCTCGTTTCGCCCCCCTGGGGATTGATCGCCGCCGTCAGTTCGGCCGAGGTCGCCTTCACGTTCCTGGTCGAGAGGTTGCTGATCGCCGGGCCGTCGGCTGCCGTCAGCACTTCGTCGGACCCGAATGATTTGCCGGCCGCGTTGGTGGCGACGATCCGGAAGTGGTAGGTGCCGCCGGGCTGCAGGCCGGAGATCGCCACCGGCGTGACTTTGACGTTCCCGGTGGTGGCCGGGACTTCGCTGCCGGGCAGCGCCGGGGCTACTTGACCGTATTCGGCTGTCGGCCCGTATTCGAAGTAGTAGTGAACGTCGTATTTGTCGGCGTCGAAAGAGCCGTGGAGGTCGGCGCCTTCGTTGGTGATTCCCGTGGCGGCTTCGGTCACGAGGTTGGTCACCGCGGGTGCGGTGGTGAAGGTCCTGTCTTCGGCGAAGCTGGTGCCGAAGGAGTTACTGGCGACTACGCGGTAGTGATATTCAGTCCCACCCTGCAGGCCGCTGATCGCGATCGGGGCGAGGGTCTGTGGCCCAGAGCCCGTGCCGGCGTCATCGCCGGGCGGCGTCGGCGCCGTCTGGCCGTAGCTCGTAGTCGTCCCGTACTGGAAGTAGTAGTGAGTGTCCTCTCCCTCTCCTTCGTAGGAGCCACCCAGTTCGACGCTGTCCTTGGTCACTTCGGTGGCTTCGCCGGTAGCCAGGCCCAGAACGGCTGGAGGATTATCGAAGGCCTGATCCCCTCCGGTCGCGGTGCCGTTCGCGTTTTCCACGAAGAGTCGGTAGTGGTAGTGGGACTCCGGCGACTGCAGCCCACTGAGCGTGGCGCTGACCGCTGTCGCGCTCGTGATCGGGCTGCCACTCGAAGCGGCGGGCGTGCAGGGCACAGACCCCTCGGAATAGCCAAGGTCGCGTCCGAATCTGAATTCGCAGCGGGTGATCCCTCCCGCCCCGTCGGGATCCACTTCTCCGGAGACGTCCGCGGTGTTATGCGTGACGTTCGGAGGCCCGGTGGTCGCCAGCGGCAGGTCGACCTCGTCGGGCCCAAAGACGAAAACACCACCGTCGCCGCCGTTTTGTTCCGAGACGTAGACCTCGCCGGACTGGCCGGTCGCTACGCCCAAGGACTGGAGGGGAGCGGAGGGGAAGGGGCTGCCCACCTGTGCCCCCGCCGCCGTGCGCTGGACGATGCGGTCGCCCTTGTCGATGTAGAGGTCGTCGTTCGCCGGGTCGACCGCAAGGGCCTTCGCGCCGTCAGGCTCGACGACCGTTCCCGCCGGCGGCGTCGTTTCGAACTGAGAGGCGTCGAACTTGGTGACTCCGGGACCTTGGAAGACGCCGAGATAGGCCGCCCCGGTCGAGTCGACAGCCAGCGGGCCGCAACTCACGGATGCGGGCTGATCCAGGCGCCCGGTGAGCACGGCATCGGCCGGATCACCGGTCGGCGCGGCGAAGCGGCGAACCAACTCGTTGCCGTAGAAGCTGTTGGTGTAGACGGCGCCGGTCGACTGGTTGACGGCGACACCGCAGGCGACGAGATGTGACGAGTCCCGGTCGAATGCTCCTTTGAAGGCGCCGGTCGAATCGAATACGTAGACGGCGGATCCGTACTCCCCCGACCCAAGGGAGTTGGCGACATAGATGTAGCCATTGTTCGGACCGCCAGAGCGGTCGACGGCGACGCTCGGGAGATAGGTGGATTCGAAGCTAAATGGAGCTCCGGGCGCTCCCGTCAGCTTGTTGCCGCTGATGTAGTCGCCGGACGCCGTGAACGGCACAGGATCGCCGGCGGAGTCGAACTTGGCCACGCCGGGTGTGGACCCCGGCCCGCCGAGCTCGAGCACGTAGACGTTTCCGGCGTCATCGGAGGCCAAGCCTTGCGGGCTGCTTCCCGGCCCGGTCGGAAGCGTCCTCAGTAGCGGCCTGCTCGTGGCCGCCGAAGCGGGAGCGCTGGCAAAGGTCAGCAGAGCGAGGGCGAGGAGCATCATGGAACCCAACGCGATGCCCAACTTGGACGATGCCGACACGTCTCTCACGTGGCTTCTCTCCTTGTGTCCCCGAGCCCCCTGCCGCTTCCCTGTAGCGGCGCTTCAAGAGGCTCTGTTGTCCCTGTGAACTGCTTCCCTGCGATCGAGGTCTGCCGTGAATCCATGGTGGATAACGGTGTTTCTCGATGCAGCCGAGATTAAGACACATGCGTGTCTGAAAGTCAAGAAGTCCGAGTTCCCCCTGCAAACCAAGGGTTTTAGGGGTAGATAATCGCGTTTATCGGCGAGACGCCGCGGAGCATCCACGGCACACCGCACGCAGGCGAAGCCGAGCGCCGCGCCTGGCGCCGACTGGACAACGCGACATAGAGAGAGGGGCGCGGCCGAAGCCGGAGGGTCGGCCAGGCCCTAGAGGGCCCGAAACCTAGAAGCCCAGGACGAGACTCGAACTCGTGACCCCTTCCTTACCATGGAAGTGCTCTACCAACTGAGCTACCTGGGCGAAGCGATACGTCGGCTCGATCTTAAAGCTTGAGAGCCGAACGCACAGCGGCACTCGAGGCGGCGGTCCGCCCCGAGTGCGCTGGATATCTCAGGCTTAGCTGAACTTCGAGGGTTCGACGCGGCAGTACTTGAATTCGAAGGCGAGGACCTGGTTGTTGGCCAGGTTGGCGGTGTGGGAGAGGCGGATCTGCATCGCCGTGGCGCCGTTCTTGTCGCCGGCCTTGAGCTTCTTGGCAATCTGCGTAAAGAAGCCTTCCTCTTCTTCGATGTACTTCAGCCACTTGGCGAGCTTGGCCTGGTCCGCGGTCGGCTGAGGAACGGCCTTGAGCTTGGGGATCGCCTTGTGAAGAGCTTCGGCCGCCTTCGTGAACTGACTCCCCGCAAGCGTCAGCTTGCCCGACTTAACGTTGGCGCGGACGTTCTTGAGAATCCGTTCATTGGCCTGCACGTTGGTCTTGCAGATCGGTTCGACGGCTTCCTTGTAGCTTTCGCGCGTTACTTCGGTCGCCTGCGCAAACGGCGCCGCCAGCAGCGCAAAGGCCAGTACGAACGCGCCTAGCGCGCAAAAGCTCTTCTTCCCCACCAGATACCTCCCTTTCGTTCCCATAGTCCCAAGCATCTCATGCCCCCAAACACACGCGGGTGCCTGAAGGCTCGGCCAGCTTAACGGAGGGGGTGGGATTCGAACCCACGAGCGCCTTGCGACGCCAACAGTTTTCGAGACTGCCCCGTTCAACCGCTCCGGCACCCCTCCGGGACTCAGTCAGCGCCTGATTTTACGGCTGGACGCAGCGGGCGCGGCGCGGGCATCCTGCCGTGGCTCAAGGAGGCCGTGCCGCGGGCCGATGCAGCCCATGTGCAAACTGGCGCACAGACCCAACTCGGACGGTTCTTCGACCGCCACCCCTTGCTGCTGCGGTCGCTTGCGATCGCAGCCCTGCTCTGGGGCGTCGGCTACCTGATCTGGCGGATCGGCTGGAGCAGCCAGGGAGCCAGTCCGGTCGCCTTCGCGATGCTGCTGGTGACCGAGATCTACGGCATCTGGGCACTGGGGACGCTGGCCTGGTTCTCCTGGTCGCGGCCGCCGGCGGTACGGCCGCCCGCGACGCCCGGGCGCTCGATCGACGTCTACGTCTGCACCTACGACGAGCCGACCGAGGTGGTGTCGGCGACCCTGGCCGGCTGCCGCGCCCTCACCTACCCCCACACGACCTACCTGCTCGACGACGGGCGGCGGCCGGAGATGGAGGAGCTGGCAACGCTGGCAGGCGCCCGCTACCTGACCCGGCCCGACAACTCGCACGCCAAGGCGGGCAACATCAACACGGCGCTGGGGCGCACGGAGGGGGAGCTGGTGCTGATGCTCGACGCCGACCACGTGCCGATGCCCGACGCCCTCGACGCGATGGTCGGCTACTTCGACGACGAGCGCATGGCCCTGGTGCAGAGCCCGCACGACTTCTTCAACCACGACTCGGTCCAGCACTACGTCGTCGGCCGCCATGAGCAGTCGCTCTTCTACCGCGTCGTCTGCCCCGGCAAGGACCGCCACGGCGCCGCCTACTGGTGCGGCTCGGCGGCGCTGATTCGCCGCGAGGCGCTGCTCGAGATCGGCGGTGTCGCGACCGAGACGATCGCCGAGGACTTCCACACGACGATCCGCCTGCTGCGCCATGGCTGGAAGAGCCGCTACCACGACGAGGTGCTGGTCCAGGGCCTCGCCCCGCACGACCTCGACAGCTACCTGCTGCAGCGCGACCGCTGGGCGCGCGGCAACCTCGCCGTCTTCACCCTGCCCGAGTCTCCCCTGCGCGCTAACGAGCTGCGCCCGGTTCAACGCCTCTCCTACTTCACCAGCCTCTTCGCCTACCTGGCGCCGCCGATGCGACTGCTGCTGCTTGCGACGCTGGGCCTGGTGCTTTGGACCGGCGAGCTGCCGATGAAGATCAGCGTCGTGGCACTGGCGGCGCTCTGGTTGCCCTACTTGACGCTCAACCTCAGCGCCGGTGCCGCGCTCGCCCGCGGCTACATGAAGATCGGCGAGACCGCCCACTACGAGTTGCTGACGATGGAGATCTACACCCGGGCGCTGCGCTGCGCCTTCCGCCCCGGCCACACCGCCTTCAAGGTGACGCCGAAGCAGGGCACGGGCGGCGGCGGGCTTGAGGCGGTCCGCAAGCTGCACCTGGTGGTCCTCTGTGCCGTGGTGCTCGGGGTTGGAACGCTGCTGAGGCTGCTCGACCTGGCCGGAATCGGGCCGCTGCCCGATCTGCCCGGCATCGCCGCCGTGATCGTGCCCCTGCTCGGCCTGGTCGAGCTGCGCCGGATCGGCCGCACCCTGCTCGCGGTCGGGCGGCGCCAGCAGCGACGGCTGATCTACCGCTTCGAGGGCGACGCGCCCGCCCAGTGCTTCTCCGAGGACGGCCACGTCCCCGGGCGCCTGATCGACGCCAGCGCGGCCGGCGTCGGACTCGTGCTGGAGGCGCCGCTCGCGGTTGGCGCCACACCCGCGGTCCTGCTCCAGCTCGAGGACGCGACCGGCGAGCCGCACGAGGTCGCGGCCCAGGTCGAGGTGCGCTCCTGCCGCGAGGTTGAGGGCAGCCACCTGGTCGGCGCGACGATCACCGAAATCGACTCCGCCTCGCGCATGCGCCTGATGGAGTGGTGCTACGTCGTCTGCAATCACGAGCGCCTGCGCGGCCGGCGGCCGGCTGTGCCGACCGACGAGCGCGACGCGATCGTGCTGCCGCTGCCCGCGCCCACGGCTACCGCTCCCGCGGCGATGCAAGAACCTGCAACCGCCTAAGCCGGTTGCCGCGGCCGAAGCAATACCCTTGCTGGACCCACGGAGAGGTGTCCGAGCGGCTTAAGGAGCGCGACTGGAAATCGCGTGGGCGGGGTTAACCCGCCTCGTGGGTTCGAATCCCACCCTCTCCGCTTCGCCGCGACGCAAAGAAGTCCCGAAGCAGCGTGGCGCACTCGCCTTCAAGCACTCCACCGGTCACCTCGGGGCGGTGGTTGAGGGCCGGCTCGGCGAGGACGTCGAGGACGCTGCCGGCGGCTCCCGCCTTCGGGTCCGCGGCGCCGAAGACGACCGTGGGGATGCGGGCGAGGACGATCGCGCCGGCGCACATGGCGCAGGGCTCGAGCGTTACGTAGAGGGTTGTCTCCGGCAAGCGCCAGCCGCCGAGCGCCTCGGCGGCGGCGCGGATCGCGAGGATCTCGGCGTGGGCCGTGGGGTCGGCGCGCAGCTCGCGCTCGTTGCCGGCGGCGCCGATCGGCTCGCCGCTACGAACGACCACCGCACCGATCGGCACGTCGCCATGGCGCTCGGCCTCGCGGGCGCGCTCGATGGCCAGCGCCATCATCTGCTCGTGGACGGGCGGGAGAACCTCGCTGCGCATACATACGGGAGTATGTGTCACTACAACTTCGCCGGCGGGCTGGTGTTAGGGAGTAGCTCGCCGATGCAGGGATTTGCGTGCGCAGAACCCAGATGAACCGACGCCTTCCGACCGCCGCCGCATTCCTTCTCGCTGCTCTCTGCCTGGCTCCGAGCCTCGCCCGCGCGGCGGCCGGAATTTCGCCGGCGCACGGTTTCGCGCCTCACCAGCTCGTGGTCAAGTTCAATGGCGCCTCATCGGCCCGCACCGTGGCGCTGCCACAACAAGAGGGCGTGCGCGAGGCCGTCGCCGCGCTGCGGGACAGTCCGCAGGTCGACTACGCGGCGCCGAACTACATCGCCAGCGCCTCGGCGACGCCGGAAGAAGCGGCCGCCACGATCCCCAACGATCCCGGCCCGCTCACCGGGCCTCCCGGCCCGCCGGGCGGCTGGGTGTTGAAGCAGTGGAACTTCCTTCCCTGGGAAGGCGTTGCGACGCCGCTGCTGCCGCTCTCGCCGGGCGGCATCAACGCGACCGGCGCCTGGAAAAACCTGGAGAAAGCGGGCCGTCCAGGCGCCGAGGGGGTCACCGTCGCGGTCCTCGACACCGGAATCGCCTACCGCGCCAAGGGCGCCAACTTCCACCGCAGCCCGGACTTCACGTCGGGACAGTTCGTCAAGGGCTATGACTTCGTCGACGACGACCAGTTGCCCTTGGACGAAAACGGCCACGGGACCCACGTCGCCGGGACGATCGCCGAGAAGACGAACAACGGCATCGGCCTGACCGGGCTCGCCTTCCGAGCGAAGCTGATGCCGGTGCGGGTGCTCGACAAACACGGCCGCGGGCGCGCCGACGAGATCGCCAAGGGAATCCGTTTCGCCGTCGCCAACGGGGCCAACGTGATCAACATGAGCTTCAACTTCGGCTGCGACAAGGAAGTGCCAGGGGTAGACGAAGCGCTGCGCCAGGCCTACCGCCGCGGCGTGATCGCGGTCGCCTCGATCGGCAACCTCGGCTCGGAGGCCTGCGTCGCCCCGCCTGCCACCGGCCCGCACGTGATCGGCGTTGGCGGCAGCACTGAGGGCGGCTGCCTCGGCAACTACTCGCTCGCCGGCGTCGGGGTCGACGTGATTGCCCCGGGCGGGGGCTTTCCCACCGCAGGCTGCCCATCGATCCTGGCGAGCCCGATCTATCAGGTGACGCTGAAAGAAGGCAATGCCCGCCACTTCGCCGAGCCGAGCAACTACGTCGGCACCTCGATGGCGGCCGCCCACGTCTCCGGCGTGGCCGCGATGGTCCTCGCCAGCGGCACCCTCGATCCCGACGCGAAGAAAAAGGGGAAAGTCGCCGCGGTGACCCAGCGCCTGCGTCAGACGGCCCGCGACCTCGGCCTGCCGTCAACGCGCCAGGGCGCCGGACTGATCGACGCCGCGCGAGCTACCGCCGCCGAACCGCAGGAATAAGTCGGCCTTACGTAGTGCGGACGATGATCACGCTGCAGGGAGCGTGATGGGAGACGTTGTTGGGGACGCTGCCCAAAAGGAAGCGCCGCGCGCCGGTCATGCCCTTGTTGCCGACGACGATCAGGTCCGCTTTGGTCTCTTCGGCGACGTTGAGGATCGCCTCGGCGGGTTCGCCCTGAACCGGGTGGGTCTGCACCTCGATCCCCTCGCTGCGGGCCGCGGCAGCGGCCGCGTCGAGGACGAGGTTGACGTCTTCGCGCGGACCGATCTCGTACCGCACGTCGGCCGGAGCGGCCTGTTTCTCCTCCTCCACCCGGCGTTTGGACAGAGGCTCGAAGGCGCTGACGATGCTGAGCTGGGCGCCCGCCAGCTTGGCCAGATCGACGGCCTGGCGAACCGCCTCGGCGGCGGTATCGGACCCATCAGTTCCAACAACGATGCGAGTGAACACGCCGCCTCCTCGAGACTCGGTCGCCGAACGAGGTTGATACTAACGCCGCGGCTGGGCGTGAACCGGCAGGCCACGAAAGCCGTCGCCGAGGATTTCCTGTGGCGTGGTGGCAAGGCGGAAGATCGCGATCGCCATCGAGGCGACCAGACAGATGATCAGGACCAGCATTCCCGCTTTCCAGATGCTTGGCATTAGGCTGATCTCATCATGGAGAAGGTCGCTGACGGGGTCTGGCTGCTGCGGGGCGATGCCCGCAAGGCGATGAACATCTACTTCCTCGAGGACGGCGACGGCGTGGTGCAGTTCGACGCCGGCACCAAGGCGATGGTGAAGAAGGCACGTGCGGCCGCCGGGCAGTTGGGCGGCCTGAAGCGAATCGTGCTCGGCCACGCCCACGCCGACCACCGCGGCACCGCGCCCGCGATGGGCGCACCGGTCTTCTGTCACGCCGATGATGTCGCCGACGCGGAAAGCGACGCGGCGATCGCTCCATACATGGAAATCTCCGAACTGCCGGCGCCCGCCCGCTGGCTCTTCCCACTGCTGCTGAAACGCTGGGATGGCGGCGCGGTCAAGATAGCCGGCACGGTCGCGGAGGGTGACGAGGTGGCGGGCTTCCGAGTCCTTCACTTTCCCGGCCACGCACCGGGCCTGATCGGCCTCTGGCGCGAGAGCGACAGGGTGGCGCTCGTCAGCGACGTCATCTACCTGCTCGACTCGACCAAGATGGGACGACCGCTGCCCGAGGGCGAGGCGAGCGTGCCCCACCCAGCTTGGAACTGGGATCACGCCAAGGCGAAGGAGTCGATACGCAAGCTGGCGGCGCTGGAACCGACGCTGGTCTGCACCGGCCACGAGGAGCCGCTTCGCGGCGAGAACCTGCGCCCGGCGCTGGAACGGGCGGCCGAGAAGTATTGAGTCGAGGCGGCGTTCGCCGCCTCGCTGCCATAGTTTCCGCCCCTGATGATCGGGACCTACGCCTCGGCGGCGCTGATCTGCGCCGCCTCGATGCTGGTGGGACGCGCAATCCTCGGCCTCGCGGGCGGGGACGGAGCACGTGCTTGGCTGGGGCCGGCGGTCGGCTTCGGAGCCGTGCTCTCTGTGACCGGACTGCTGGCGCGGGCGCCGGGGCACGCGACCAGCGCGACCGTGGGCCTGCTGGCGCTGATCGTTGCGGCGGCGCTGTTGCTCTGGTGGCGACCGCGTCGCGGCGGGGGCCAGGGCGGGCTGCTTCGGGAGGGCCTGCCGGTCGGGCTCCTCGTCGCCCTGATCCTCTCGATCCCGTTCGCGGTGAGCGGGCGCTGGGGGATCATCGGAGTCGGCTTCAACAACGACCTCGGCCTCCACCTGGCCTGGGCGGAGTGGCTGCGCAGCGGCCTCGGCCCGGCGCCGGAAGCCGGCTACCCACTGGGCCCGCATGCGCTCGCGGCGGCAGTTGCGGCGGTGCCGGGGATTGGCCTCGGCCAGGCCTTCGTCGGCGAGATCTTCGCGATCGGCATCCTCACCGCGCTGACCGCGCTCGCGGCGCTGGGCGACCTCGGGCCGGGGCGACGGGTGCTAGCCGCGACGCTGGTCGCGATCCCCTACCTCGGTGCCTCCTACTTCGCCCAGGGCGCCTTCAAGGAGACCGCCGAGGCGCTCTTCGTCCTCGCCTTCGCTGTCTACCTCCACGACCTTGACCACAGGCGGGCCGAGGATGCCCACGAATGGGACCTGCCCGGGCTCGCCGGAGCGTTGCCGGCCCTAATTCCGCTCGCGCTCGTCGGCGGCATCTTCTTCTCCTACAGCTTCGCCGGGCTCGCCTGGCCGGTCGCAATCGTCGTCCTCTGGGGCGCGACGGTCCCGGCGGTTCGCAGCGCGCTGCGCCCGCGGGCCCTGCTTAACACCCTGCGGCAGCCGGCCGTTGCGCTGACGATCTTCGCCCTCGCGGCGCTCGTCGTGCTGACCGTGGCCGGCCCCTACGCCTTCATCCACGGCTTCAACCGGGTTGCCGGAACGAACACCTACGGCCCGGTCTCGCCGATCGAGGCACTCGGGGTCTGGCCGGCATCGAGCTATCGCCTCAATGCCGCCGGGGGCGCCCAACTGACCGGGCTCGCCACCGCAATCGCCGCGCTGGCGGTGATCCTCGGCGCCGCCTGGTGGCTCCGCCGCCGCCAGCTCGCCGTGCCGCTGGCGCTCGCCGCCTGCACCCTGCTCTACATCGCCGCGGTCGCCGGCAGCGGCGAGTACTCCCAGGCCAAGGCGCTGATGATCGCCGCGCCGCTGGCAATGCTCGTGGCGATCCGCCCCCTCCTCTTCGAGGCCGGTCGAGTTCGTGGTTCGTCTCGCATAGCGAGAGAAAACACGAACTCAGCCGGGGGGATTGCGCGAATCGGGTGGGCCATGCTGGCTGTGGCGTTCGTCGTGGGCGCCGTTTACTCGAGCCTGTTGGTGCTGCGCGACGCGCCGGTGGGGCCTCCCGGGCACGGGTCCGAGCTGCGGGCTTTCATGCCGATCCTGCGCGGGGAACCGGTGCTCTACGCGGGGCAGGACCGCTACGCGGCATACGAGCTGCAGGGGGCCGACACCCACGTGCCGCTGGTCGAGTTCCCCGACTCCGACGTCTCCCCCAGCCCGGAAAAGCCCTTCGACACGGGCGATGCCTACAGCCCGATCGACTTCGACTCCTTCTCGCACGGGACGCTCGAACGCTTCCCCTACGTGATCACCGGCCGGGCGGCCTGGAACAGCGAAGCGCCCTCCGGGTTCAAGCGGGTCGCGGCGACCCCTTCCTACATCCTCTGGAAGCGAACCGGATCGGTGCCCACCGATCGCCACGTGTTGCTTGAGGGGACCGAACCCGCGGCGCACGCCAATTGCGCCTCACCGGAGATTCGCATCCTCACCTCGAACCCCGGCAGGGCCGGGCTCTTCCCCGCCGCCGTGATCGGCGGCAAGGCGCGCTGGAGCCCGGCGGCAAGCTTGGGAACCGGCGACAGCGCCGCGCAAACGATGAAGCTGCCGGCCGGGCGCTGGCTGCTCTCGCTGCAGTACTTCTCCCCCTTCAGCCTGACCCTCTCCGCGCCCGGCCTGCACCAGTCGCTGCCGGCCGCGCTCGACGGCCAGCGTCCCAACACGATCAGCCTTGCCAACGAGGGTCAGTTCTGGCCCGCGGGCAGGATCGACAGCGACGGCAAGCCGATCCGCTTCACGGTCTCGGCCGAGGACGCGAGCACACTGCAGAGCCTGACCGGCTACACCGGAAAGGCGAACCTCGGCGAGCTTGTCGCGGTCGAGGCCAAGCCGCATCGCACCGTGCCGCTCAGCGCTGCTTGTAACGGCTGGGTCGACTGGTACGAATCGGCTGAAGCGCCCTAAGGAGCGGCCTTGGCGGCCATGCGCTCTGGCGTGGGACGCACCACGTCCCAGACCAGACCCATCTTCTCGAGCGAGTCGATCACCAGCGCCGAGATGTCGATCTGCCAGCGGCCGAGGCCGTGGGTGGCGGAAGTGGGGAAGGCGTGGTGGTTGTTGTGCCAGGCCTCGCCGAAGGTCGGGATCGCGATCAGGGCGAGGTTGCGCGACTCGTCGGTGGTCTCGAAGTCACGGTTGCCGAAGACGTGACAGAGCGAGTTGATGCTGTAGGTGAAGTGGTGCAGGACGAAGACGCGGACCAGGCCACCCCAGAGCAGACCGGTGAAGGCGGCGAAGAGGGTGCCGCCGATGATCCAGCCGAGCGCGAAGGGAAGCATCAGCCCGCCGATCGCCCAGTAGATGAAGGTGCGGTCGACCCAGTTGATCACCGGGTCTTTGATCAGGTCGGGAGCGAAGCGCTCCTTGTTGCCGCGCTGGGTGTGGATGAAGAGCCAGCCCATGTGGGCGTGAAAGAGGCCGCGCAGGGCGCCTGACCAGCCGTGGCCGTGGTCGACGTGGGGGCTGTGCGGGTCTCCGACTTCGTCGGAGAAGGCGTGGTGCTTGCGGTGGTCGGCGACCCAGGAGATCACCGGGCCCTCGATCGCCGCCGAGCCGAGGATCGCCAGCAGGCCGTGCAGCCAGGTCTTCGCCTTGAAGCTGCGGTGGGTGAGGTGGCGGTGGAAGCCGACCGTGATCCCCAGCCCGGTGAAGAAGTACATGCCGAGGAAGAGGAAGACGTCGCTCCAGTGCAGCGCCTTGCCCCAGACCTGCCAGGCGGCGAGGCCGAGTGCGACGAACGGGATCAGGGTGACCAGGCCGGTGATGATTCGGTCGCGCGTCTCATTGGCGACCGGCTGGATATCGGATGGGAGTGGTCCCGCTGCTTCCATCAAGTGCCGCCGATCATACGGATCTGGCGAGCCGAGAAAAGCTGAAGGCCCGCCTTCCGGCCACCGCGCGCCGTCGATAAGGTCCATGCCGATGCCGTTCGCCAGCACCGCTCCGCTGCGCCGCGAGATCGAAGCGCGGATCCCCGAGCGACCCTTCACGGTCGAGTTCTGGGACGGCACGCGCCTGCCGGCGAGCAACGGCGACAGCGGCCCGACCTTCTACGTGCGCTCGCCGAGCGCCGCGGCCCACGCGCTGCGGGCGCCGGGACAGCTCGGCCTCGGCCGCGCCTACGTCAGCGGCGCGATCGAGGTCGACGACATCGATGCCGTGATCGAGCTGCTCGACGGCTGGCAGCCACCGGCACTCGAGGGCGGCGACAAGGCGCGGCTGCTGCTGGCCGCGGTGCGTGCCGCCGGGCTCAACCGCCCGCCTAAGCGCCCCGCGGCGGAGCTGCGGCCGAGCAATGCCCGCCACAGCAAGGAGCGCGACGCGGAAGCCGTCCGCCACCACTACGACGTCTCCAACGAGTTCTTCTCGCTCTTCCTCGACGCCTCGATGACCTACAGCTGCGCGGTCTTCTCGCGCGGGGCCGAGACGCTCGAGGCCGCGCAGGAGGAGAAGCTCGAGATGGTCGCCCGCAAGCTGGCGCTTAAGGAGGGCGACCGCGTGCTCGACGTCGGCTGCGGCTGGGGCAGCTTCCCGCTCTGGGCGGCGACCCGGCACGGCGCCAGCGTCCTCGGCATCACCCTCTCCCCCCCACAGGCCGAACGCGCCCGCGAACGGGCCGAGGCGGCCGGCGTCAGCGACCGGGTCGAGATCCGGGTGATGGACTACCGCGACCTGGTCGGCGAGCGCTTCGACGCGATCGCCAGCATCGGCATGGTCGAGCACGTCGGCGAGGCGCAGATCGACGTCTACGCCCGCACCCTGGCCGGCCTGCTCGAGCCGGGTGGGCGACTGCTCAACCACGGCATCGCCCGCCTCCGCCACAGCGACCCCGACGCCGGGCCCTTCTCGGAGCGCTACGTGTTCCCCGATGCCGAACCGCTGCACCTCTCGCGGGTGCTGCTGGCGCTGGAACGAGCCGGCTTCGTCACCCGCCACGTCGAGGAGTTCGGCGACGACTACGCCGAGACCCTGCGCCACTGGGCGACCCGGCTCGACCAGAACCTCGACGACGCGGTGCGGCTCGCCGGCCCGGAACGCCTGCGGGTCTGGCGCCTCTACCTGCGCATGGCACGCCGGGGCTTCGAGAGTGGCTTCCTCTCGATCTACCAGGCCCGCTGCACGCTCGGCTGAGAAGCGAGCCGTAGTGATACGTAGTGATAGGTCTTAACTGAAGCTACCCCTGGATCGGCCATAGACGAGCTAGTTTTTTTCGCAGCGACTCACTAGCGGGAGGTTCGAACAGGGTGCGCGCATCCGTAGCAGCGCCATCGAGAGCAGGACGACGGTCGCACTGGTTGGACGTTGTGGCCGACCCGGTGCGCCTCCAGATCCTGCGCGCGCTGAGCCAAGTGCCCGACGCAACGGCCTCGGAGTTGGCGGCCAAGAGCCCGGCCAGCTACCAGACCCTGCGCCGCCACCTCGAGGCGTTAGAGGCATTCGGCGTGATCCAGGCTGAAGCCGGCGTCAGCGACGGCGAGACTTCGGGCCGCCCGCCGGCGCGGTTCCGGCTCAGCCCCGGCGTGCGCGAGAGCGTGCGCGAAGCGTTCGGGAGCTCTTCGGCTCCCACCGCCGCCTAGCCACGGCTACGCCTCCTCGCCCCGGCCGGCAATAGCCGGGGAACCGCCTGGAAGCAGGCGGTCGAGCCATCGCGGCATCCACCAGCACCACTTCCCCAGCCGGCTCATCATTGCCGGCACGATGATGAGCCGGACCAGGAAGGCGTCGATGAAGACGGCGACGGCCTGGGCCACGCCGAAGTTGCGCAGCGACATGAACTCCGAGACCGAGAAGGCGAGGAAGACCGTGATCATGATGATCGCCGCGCCGGTAACGACGTGGGCGGTGCGGTCGAGCCCGTTCTTGACCGCGGCGTCGGTCGAGCCGGTGCGCACGTACTCCTCCCGGATCCGTGCGAAGACGAATATCTCGTAGTCGATCGCCAGCCCGAACATCACCATCACGATCGCCGCGATCATTCCCACATCGACGTACCCCGGTCCGCCGAGGGAGGAGTTGTCGAACAGCAGCGCGAGAATTCCGAAGCTGGCGCTGACCGTGAGCAGGTTGATCAGCGCGGAGAGAATCGGAATCGTCAGCGAGCGCAGCACCGGTATGAGGATGAGCAGGGTGACGAGGGCGAGCACGATCCGCGCCAGCGGGGCCTGTCCGCGAATCGCATCGTTGATATCGATGCTGGCGGGACCGACTCCGCCGACCACGACTTCGGTGCCAGTGCGGCGGGCGAGCCCTTCGGCGTCGGCTTCGAGGCGGTCCCTGGTCTGCCGAGCCTCAGTGCTGCTCGGGTCGTCGTTCGGGACCACCAGCATCCGTGCGTCCATGCCGCCGCGGTCGAGATTGACCAAGGAGACCAGTTGGTTGCGCTGCGCGGGGCGGCTGCCGTCGAGGCTCGCGAGGATGAAATAGGCGGAGTGGAATATGCCGGGCGAACGCTGCTGCAGCTGCGAGAAGCCGGAACCGCCGGATTCTTCAAGGCCGTTCTCGATTCGATCGAGACCACTGGTGAGAAGTTTGGATTTCTCGGCGCCTGTGCCCAGGCCGCTGGAAAGCTGCCCGGCTCCCGTTTCGAGCAGACCGAGGCCCTTGGTGAGCCGGTCGGCCCCCTGGCCCAGTCGCTGCAGCGCCGGCGAGAGTTTGGCGCCGCCCTGGGCGAGCGCGCCGACCCCGTTCGACACCTGGCGGCTGCCGGCGGCGAGCCGCTGCAGGCCCTTGTCCAAGCGCGCCGAAGCGTCAGCGAGCTTTTCTGTCCCTTCGCTCGCCTGCTGGTTGTTTTTTTCCATCGTCGAGGCGAGATACCCGCCGACGCCGAACTGGCCATTGGCCCGATCGATGCCTGAGCCGATCCCCGCGTAGGCGGGATCGGCCAATTCTCCGGTGCGTATGTCCTTGCCGGTGAGGTGCAGCTCCGCTTCTTCGAGCGCGGTCTGCAGAGCGACGAATTCTGGATCGCTCCGCCCCGTTGTCATTTGCTGCAGCGCCTGCCAGGCCGCGGCGAGCCGCTCTTCGGTCGACTGAAGCGGCGGGTGCAGTTCGCTCAGTCTGTCTTCGCCAGACTGCATCGCGTTTTTGAGCAGCGTTGTACTGCTCTGCGCTTCGGCGCTTTTTTCGTGCGCCTGTTCGAGCGCTTCGGTGAGCTTGCCGGCACCGGTGCTGGCCTTCGTCGTCCCCTCGGCCAGCTTTCCACTCCCCTGGTCAACGCGATCGAGGCCATCGGTTAGGCGACTGGAGCCGGCGCTCGTCTGCTGCAGCGCGTTGGCCAGGACCCCGGCTCCAGTGTTTGCCGCCCCCAGGCCCGAACCGAGTTCCCTTGATCCCGCCGAGGCTTTGCTTAGCCCGACGCTGGTTGCGGCCGTGCCCTCTCGAATCCGCGAGATTCCCGAGCCGAGCCGCTTCATCCCTGCTTCCTGACGGGTCAGCTGCCCTTCGATACCGCCCACCTTTTCCGTAAGCGGCTCGAGCCGGGCAAAGCCAGCCATCGTCTCCACCCCGGGATCGCGTTCGACGTGACGTTGAAAATCGGCCAGCGCCCGCAGTCGCCGCGAAGAGGTGACCGGGGCGCCGCGCCCGTTGACGATGACTTCCATCGGGGCGAGCCAGCCCGGCCCCAGCGCCGCCTCGACTTCTTCCTGTTCCTGCCGGCCGCTGTCGCCGGAGGGCAGAAAGCGGATGGTCGTGGCGCCGGAGTCGAGCGTGAACGCCCAGCCTGAGAGGAACACCAAGCCGGCCACAAGCCCGACGACGACCCCGCGGCGGGTGGACAGCCGGCGAAACCAGAGCAATGGCGCCAGTCCGGGGCCGCGCCGCTTGGGCAGCGACCAACGCTCCAGCTTGTGGCCAAACACGGTCAGCAGCGCCGGCACGACGCAGATCGCCGAGAGCATGCTCATCAGGGTGGCCGTAATCACGGCGACGGAGACCGACTGCACGATCGCGCTGGGCAGCACCAGGGTGGCCACGAGCATGGCGAGGATCAACCCACCCCCCGCGGGGAGGATCGAGCGTGCCGTCGCGATAACGGTCCGCCGCGCGGCCTCGGCGGCATCATGGTCCTTGACTTCTTCTCTGAACCTCGAGATCACGAGCAGCGAGTAGTCGACCCCGAGCGCCAGCCCCATCATCCCCACGACCCCGATCGCGAAGAGGTCGATCTGGACCAGCCCGGCCAAAAGGCTCAGTATCCCGTTGGTCGCCGCGACGACGGCACCGCCGATGACGATCGGCATCAACGCGGCAAGCACCGACCTGAACACCAGCAAAAGAACGATGAGCAGGATCGGCACGGCGATCATCTCGCCGAGCTTGTTGGCATCGTCGCCGGCCTTCCGCAGCGACTCGACCACCGCCGGAAAGCCCGCGAAGCTTGTCCGGACCGGGCCCGAAACGCGGGCGGCAGCCTGCCGTTTCACTAAGGGCAAGAGGCCGCCGCCGCCATTCTCTTCGTTGCTCTCGTTGCGCACGATGATTGCCGCGACTCCGGGTGACGGATTCAGGCCTTGGACCTTCGCCCCGCGGGCCCAGGGAGAAATCGCCAGCGTGTTCGGCATCGCGTCGAGATGGCTGGCGAGGTCCCGCCCCTGCCGCTCGACCTCGGCCTTCGGGCCGCGCAGCATCACAACCATGGCGTTGTCGCCGCCAAACTCGCGTTGCGACAGTTCGTGGGCCCGCTTGCTTGCCGTGCCGTCGACAAACGGAGGGTGAATCGTGAGCGTGTGGTTTATGTCGCGCCCCAGCGTCGCCAGCACGCCCACGGTCACGATCCAGATACCGATCACGAGGCGCGAACGCCCGGTAACGAGGCCGGCGATTCTCTCCAGGAGGCTCGAACTCGGTCGCCTCCGGGCGCGGCCCCTCGTGCGGATCATCGGCAGTGGGCGTTCGTCTCGACCGAAACCGGCGAGGTGCGCTTGGCACCGTCCTGCCCGGTTGCGGTGAGGATCGAGCCGAACCGGCGTGGCCGGCCCTGCTTACAGGGGCTTGCCTCGAGCGAGAACGCCCCGTCACTGCCACCGTCCATCCGCATCGTGAAGTCCGAGAGCGGCATGTCCGGAAGGCCGGACAGTCTCGTGACCAGGCGGCCATCGTCGACTTCCGTATGGCCGCTGATGTTCAGCTTGGTGCCCAGCGCCGTGAGGGCGATGCCAAGGTCCGGCAGGTCGTCGTTGCCCTTGGGCGGAACGATGTAGATCGCGCCCTTAAGTGGCTTGCTCAACAGCGAGGTGTGGGCCACCGCGGTGCCGACCCGAGCCCCGGCCGGGCAGCTGCCCCGCGCCGCGTCCGGCCTCGAGCAGATCTCTTCGAGGCCGCCGAAGCCGAAACCCATCTCCGGAGGAAGCACCATCTTCATCGCCCGCATGCTGGTGTCACCGCTGCGCATGCGGGCGGATATCCGCATCGCGGGGTGGCCGTGGAGGTGCAACTCCTTGCGGCCCTCGAGGGCGATGTGGAACCGGGGCCGGAAGCCCAGCCGGTGGCAGCCGGTCAGGGTCAGCGGGCTGCTGACAGTTACCACGTCACCGGCGCTCGATTCGATCGAGCCATCTACAGCCGCCGGCCGGCACGAGGTCGGGTTGTGGACGAGGCCCGGCCGGTCGATGTTCAGCTCGATCGCTTGAAACCTGACCTGGATGCCTTCGACTTCGGTCGGCAGACTGTCGGTCTCTACCGAGACGCGCCCCGTTTTCCCGTCGACCGTCGCGGCCGCCCGGATCGACATCGCACCGAGGTTCAACGAACCGAGTCCGGCGTGGAGCTGAAGCATCAAGCCAAACGGCGCTCGCCGATACGGACCGGTCACGTAGGCGTCACCCTGCAGCGTCATCGGTTCGGGGCCCGAGCCCACCCGCGCGACCACGCCGCCGATCCTGCTGCCGGCGGGACACGCCCCGGCGGCCACGGCGGCGTCCGTGCATGCTTCGACGCTTCCCAGCGCGGCGCTCAGCCCCGTCGGCAGGGAAAGCGTGAAGCGCCGCGGCACCTGTTCGCCGGTCTGGCGCAGCAAGGTCACCGAGAGCGTGGTCTGGTGGCCGATCTTGGTCTGGGAGCTATGCGTGACCAAGCGCGGCGCAAACGGCACGGGGCCGGGGCAGTGCGCACCCGGGATCGGCGAGCCGATCGCCACCGAGGCCGGAGACTCGACCACCGGGCCGCCGCCGTAGGACACGAATCTGCCGGTCGCCGTCACCGGCCCGCACGCCAGCGGCGAGACAAGAAGGGCCCGCGGCCCACCGTCGAAGCTCAGAGAGAGGCGACGAAAGGGGATCTGGGGGAGGTTCGCCAGAGTCGTCGAGAACCGGCCCGTGGAGGGGTCGACGTGTAACGCACCGACGAACTTGATCACGGTCCCGGCCCCAGGGGCGACGACGAAGAGGCGAAGCCGCTCCGACCCTCGTTGCTCGCCGAGGTAGACGCTCCCCACCAGCGGTTCGCTCGTTATCGGCGACGACAGTTCCAGGGCGCCGACTTTTGACCCGGCGGGGCAATGCGCTTCGCCGCCGCTGGTCACGTCGAGCTGGGCGTCGCTGCACGTCGCGAGCCCAACCGCGGCTGCGGGAGAGACGGTTACGCCGGCCGGCAGGTCGATCGTCACGTCTTTGACCAGCGCGTCGGCCAGTTCGCTCCCCTCCGCTTCTTCGGGCGTGGTCAGTTCCATCGTCATGCCGGTAGGGGAATCGGCCACCGGATTGCTGAATCCCATCGTCAACCGCGGTTTGAAGTTCAGATCCGCGCAGCCTTCGAGAGGGGCACCGGTATCGCTGCTCGCGCTCAACCACGGCGCCCCTTCCTCCCAGGAGCGGGTACGGAAGCTGAAGATGAGTGGGCCGCACCGGGTCGGCACCGTCAGCATCGGTCGTTTGGGGATCGTGGTTCTGACCTGGTGTTCCGCCGGCACACCCCAGAATTCGACATGGCCTTCGGTCACCGCCTGTTTGGGAAGTTCTTCCGCCCTCAGCGTGATGCCGAGATCGCTTGGCCGCAGTTCCGATTTCAGCGGAGATTCGAGAACCGCCTTCGAGGCAAAGGAGAGAAATTCGCCCGGAGCGGGTTCCAGCAGGAAGACTGGCAGTTCCAGGTTCCCCCCCGCCTTGAGCACGAAGTTGACGCGCCCCACCTGACTCTCCGCCGGGCAGTCTTCCTGCCCGGCTTCGAACAGCGCCCGCGAGCACTGCGGTACCGCGTCCGGGGTCCCGCCGAGGCCGGAAGGAAGTTCGAAGACGAGGTCCCTGGCCGACGTCCCTTCGATATTCATCGCAAAGCTGATGTCCATCCGGCTGGGGTGGGAGCCGGCGCGATTCTCGGGGTTCCCCTGCGCGTCGAACATCCTGGCCGTGAAGCTGCCGGGCACGATTTCGAATTCGGCGGCGCTGGCGCTGGAAGGGAGACCGACGATTGCCAAAAGCCCGAAGAAGGCAAGCAACGCTCCGAAGCCCCTGCGTCCGTAAAGAACCACTCTTCCCCTTGCCGGTTGCCTCGGGGAATCGAATTTGCACCAACCCGAGAGCGGCCGCTGAGGCTACGCGCCGCCGCCACGGCCAGCAAGGTTTATTGCCAAAGATGTGAATAACCGGCGGGCGCGGTTCGCCCTCTGCCGCTAGGCCGGGAAGTCGCGCTCGACGGTCTCGAGCGCCCAGTCGGCCCCCGCTTCGCGCAGGGCGGCGGCGCTGTAGCTGCCCGTGGCGACGCCGACCACCTCGATCCCCGCGCCGTGGCCGGCGCTGACGTCGCGCGGAGTGTCACCGACAGCGATACAGCCGCCGTCGGTGAGGACGCCACCGGAAACGAGGGTGCCGCGGGCCAGGGCGGCCTTGGTGACCTCGGTGCGGTCGGCCGAATCGGAGCCGTAGCCGCCGAAGCCGAAGAAGTGGTTGAGGTGGGCGCGAGCAAGCTTGATGTGGGCCGCCGCCTCGATATTTCCGGTGACGAGCCCGAGCAGCACGCCCCGCTCGATCAGCCGGGGGAGCAGATCCTCGACGCCAGGCATCACCCGGTACCCACTGGATCCGGCGACCGCGTCGGGCAGGTGCTTGAGGTAGCAGCCGATCGCTTTCGCGCGCTCTTCCTGACTGCCCTCGCGGCCGATCACCTCGCGGAAGATGATCGCGGCGATCTCGGGGTCGGTCATGCCGGCGTCGGTGTGCTCTGCGATATCGGCCTCGACCCCGTGCAGTTCCTCGAAGGCGCGCTGCCAGGCAACCGCGCCGGCACCGCCGGTGACGAGCAGCGTGCCGTCGATGTCAAAGAGGACGGCGCGAATCGCGTCCCGCTCACTCACCGAGCAGCTCCTTCTGGGAGAGCCAATAGAGCAGGCCGAGCGCGGGCAGGACGAGGATCGCGGCGACGATGAAGACGACGATCACGCTCGAAAGAGTGTCGGGGGGCGCTGCCGACTGAGTGATCTTCAGCGAGGTCGGGATCAGGTAGGGGAACTGGGCGACGCCCCAGCCCCAGATCACGGCGATGACGGCCCCGGCGGCCAGCGGGCGCAGGAGGTGCGGCGAAGCGGCGGCGGGACGGCGGGCGGCAGAGAGCAGGAGGGCGAGGACGCCGAGCCCGCAGAGGGCCGAGAGGATCACCAGCGGCAGCCCCTCGCCGGTGAGGCGGTCGAAGATGTAGCGGGCTTCGGCGTGGAGCTCGATCAGGCCGAAGGCTGCGGCGACACCGGCGACGCCGGCCGCGATCAGGGCGCGGCGGGCAAAGTAGCGCTGCAGGTCCCCTTCGTCGGCGCGGCGAGCGTCGCCGACCAGGAAGACCGCGGAGAGGTAGGCGCCGCTGGCGACGAACATCGCCCCGGTCAGTAGCGGCAGCGGCTCGAGCCAGCTCGAGAAAGGTGGCCCGTTGCCATCGCCGGGCACATTGCCGGCGGCGATCGCGCCGACCGTAGCGCCCATGAAGAACGGCGTCAGCAACGAGGAGATCGCGAAGGTGGCGCCGGCCGCTCGCCGTCCCGCAAGACCCTCGATCGACTTGCGGAAGGCGAAGCCCGAGCCACGCAGGACGATCCCCACCGCGGCCAGGGCGATCGGCACGTAGAGGGTCGTCATCACGGCGCTGAAGGCGGGTGGGAAGGCGGTCCAGAGGACGACGAGGATGAAGATCAACCAGACGTGGTTGGCCTCCCAGACGGGGGTCAGCGAGCGCTGGATCAGCGCCCGCGGCCGCTCCCCTTGCTCGGCGCCACCCGCCACCAGGTCCCAGAAGCCGCCGCCGAAGTCGGCGCCGCCGAAGAGCGCGTAAAAGGTCGCCCCGACCCAGAGGATCACGGCGCAGATGTCGGCGCGGGTCACTGGCCGGCCTCCGCAGCCGGGGCCGGCGGCGCGTATGGCGTGCCCTCCGGCTCCGCCCCGCCCTCGCGCCAGCGGCGCGACATGCCCCGCAGGACCTTGATCGCGATCGTCCCGATCGCGGCGTAGAGCAGCAGCACGAGGGCGAAGCTGAACCAGATGCCGTTCGCCTCGGTCACCGCTTCGGAGGTGCGCATGTAGCCCTGCACGATCCAGGGCTGGCGACCAACCTCGGTGACGATCCAGCCGCACCAGAGCGCCAGCACCGCGCCGGCGCCGGAGATCGCCACAGCGCGCAGGAACCAGGGAGTCTTCGGGATCTCCCGCCGGCGCCACCAGACGAAGGCGAGCCAGAGGGCGAGGGCGAGCAGAGCGGTGCCGATCCCGACCATCGCATCGAAGGCGAGGTGCAGCATCGTGTTCGCCGGCGGCCGTTCGTCCTTGGGGATCGCCGCCAGCCCGATCACCTTGGTGTTGGGGCTGAAGCCGACCAGAAGCGAGTCGAGGTCGGGGATCGGGATCGCGCCCTTGACCCCGCTCGTCGTGCAGACGCCGCCGACGTACTCGGTCTGGTGGGTGCCGGTCTTCTGGATGCACTCCATGCCGGCGAACTTGGCCGGCTGGTGGTCGGCGACTTCGCGCGCCGCGGTGTCGCCGACGAAGAGCTGGATCGGGGTGGCAATGCAGGCGATCGTCAGCGGGATCAGCAGGCCGAGCCGGTGCAGGCGGTCGCGCCGTCCCTTCAGCATCCCGACGGCGTAAATAGAGGCGACGAGGAAACCGACCACCATGTAGGCGGCGAGGATCATGTGCGGCACCTCGTAGCCGGTCGCCGGGTTGATCAGGATCTTCAGCGGGTCGGTGTCGACGACCTTGCCGGCGGCGTCGAGGGTGAATCCCTGCGGCTGGTTCATCCAGGAGTTGGCGGCGACGACCGAGAAGGCGCCGCCGATTCCGGTGATCGCCATCGGCACGCCCGACCAGAAGTGGGCCCAGCCGGAGAGCCGCTTCCAGCCGTAGATGTAGATCGCCAGGAAGATCGCCTCGATGAAGAAGAAGATCCCCTCGATCGCGAAGGCGATGCCGAAGGCGGCGCCGAAGCGGTCCATGAAATGCGGCCAGAGCAGGCCGAACTCGAAGCTGAGCACGGTGCCGGTGACGGCGCCGACGGCGAAGGTGACCGCCATCGCCTTCGACCAGCGGCGGGCGAGCTCCATCGCGTCGGTGTCATCGCGCTTCAACCCGATGTAGTTGGCGATCAGGATCGTCGCCGGCAGGGCGACGCCAAGGCAGGAGAGAACGATGTGGAAGCCGAGCGTAAAGGCCATCTGCTCGCGCGCGGCGAGCAGATTCGACGCCGACGCTGCCAACGGGAGCGCGTCGAGCGAGGGCATGTGGGCGAGCCTACTCCCCGCGGCGGGCGCTGCGGTAACGACGGATCAGCGCGTTGGTCGAGCTGTCGTGGCGGAGCTTCGGCTCCTCGTCGGCCTCGAGCTCGGGGATGATCGCGACGGCGAGCGCCTTGCCCAGCTCGACCCCCCACTGGTCAAAGGAGTCGATCCCCCAGATTGCGCCCTGGGTGAAGACACTGTGCTCGTAGAGGGCGACCAAGGTGCCGAGCGTGTGCGGATCGAGCCGCTCGGCGAGGATCGTGTTCGAGGGGCGGTTGCCCTCCATCACCCGGTGCGGCACGACCGCCTCCGGCGTGCCCTCGGCGCGCACCTGCTCGGCCGTCTTGCCGAAGGCGAGCGCCTCGCTCTGGGCGAAGACGTTGGACATCAACAGGTCGTGGTGGTTGCCAAGCGGGTTGTTGGATTGGAAGAAGCCGATGAAATCGCAGGGGATCAGCCGCGTGCCCTGGTGGATCAGCTGGTAGAAGGAGTGCTGGCCGTTGGTCCCCGGCTCGCCCCAGAAGATCGCCCCGGTGTCGTAGTCGACGTGGGCTCCATCGAGGGTGACGTGCTTGCCGTTGGACTCCATCGTCAGCTGCTGCAGGTAGGCCGGGAAGCGGTGCAGGTACTGGTCGTAGGGGAAGACGCCGCAGGTCTGGGCGCCGAAGAAATCGCCGTACCAGACGCTGAGCAGCCCCATCAGCGCCGGCAGGTTCTCGGCCAGCGGTGCGGTGCGGAAGTGCTCGTCCATCGCGTGAAAGCCGGCCAGCATCTCCTCGAAGCGCGCCGGGCCGATCGCCAGCATGGTCGAGAGGCCGATCGCCGAGTCCATCGAGTAGCGGCCGCCGACCCACTCCCAGAAGCCGAACATGTTGTCGGTGTCGATACCGAACTTGGATACCTCGTCGGCGTTGGTCGAGACCGCGACGAAGTGCTTGGCCACGGCCGCCTCATCGCCGCGGAGCCCCGCCAGCGACCATTCGCGCGCGGTGCGGGCGTTGGTCATCGTCTCCAGCGTGGTGAAGGTCTTCGAGGAGATGACGAAGAGCGTCTCCTCAGGATCGAGGTCGCGGGTCGACTCGGCAAAGTCGGTGCCGTCGACGTTGGAGACGAAGCGGAAGGTCATCTCGCGGCGCGCGTAGTGGCGCAGCGCCTCATAAGCCATCACCGGGCCGAGGTCGGAGCCCCCGATGCCGACGTTGACGACGTTGCGGATCTGCTTGCCGGTGTGGCCCTTCCACTCCCCCGAGCGCACCCGCTCGGCGAAGGCAGCCATACGGTCGAGGGTCTCGTGAACCTCCTTGACCACGTCGACGCCGTCGACGATCAGCGAGCGCCCGCGCGGCATCCGCAGCGCCACGTGCAGCACGGCGCGGTCCTCGGAGACGTTGATGTGCTCACCGGCAAACATCGCTTCGCGGCGCTGCTCAACCCCGCACTCCTTGGCCAACTGGCCGAGCAGCATCACCGTCTCATCGTTGATCCGGTTCTTGGAGAAGTCGAGGTGCAGGCCGGCGCCGTCGGCGATCAAGCGCTCGCCGCGCTGGGGGTCACCCTCGAAGAGGTCGCGCAGGTGCGTGCCCTCGATCTCCTCGTAGTGCTGCTGCAGCAGCTGCCAGGCGGGCTGGCGGCGCAACGCCGGCCCCTCGCTCACGCGTGTGCCCCGACCTGGGACTCGATCGATTTCAGCATCTCGCCCCAGGACTTGACGAAGGCCTCCGCCCCCTCGTCCTGGAGGCGGGTGGCGAGGGCGTCGACGTCGATCCCGGCCTCGCCGAACTTGGCCAGAACGTCCTCGGCGTCGCCGCCGTCGGCGGGCAACGGCTCTCCCACCTCGCCGTGATCGGCGAAAGCGAGCAGGGTCGGCTCGGGCATCGTGTTGACCGTGAAGGGTGAGGCGAAGGCCTCGATGTAGAGCACGTCGGAGGCATCGGGGTCCTTGGTCCCGGTGCTGGCCCAGAGCAGGCGCTGGGCGCGGGCACCCTCGTTGAGCAGGCGCTGCCAGCGATCGGAGTCGAGCAGCTCGTGGTAGGCGCGGTAGGCGCGGCCGCCGATCGCGACGCCGAGCCGGTTGCGCAGCTCATCGGGGACTTCGCCGGAGACGGCGACGTCCCAGCGGCTGATGAAGAGCGAGGCGACCGAGGCGACGTTGGGGTCCAGCCCGGCCTCGATCCGCCGCTCGATTCCCTTCATGTAGGCATCGGCGGCGGCGAGGTACTGCGCGCGGTCGAAGAGCAGGGTGACGTTGACCGGGATGCCGGCGAAGATCGACTCCTCGATCGCGCCGAGGCCGGCCGGGGTTCCGGGAATCTTGATGTAGAGGTTGTCGCGCTCGGCCCGGGCGTGCAGCTTCGCCGCCTGCTCGATCGTCGCCGGCGTGTCGTCGGCGAGCTTCGGCGAGACCTCGAGCGAGCACCAGCCGTCGACGTGGTCGGTGCGCTCGTGCACGCCGGCGAAGAGGTCGGTGGCGCGGCGCAGGTCGGCGATCGCCAGCTCGAAGAAGATCCTCTCGGTAGGGGTGGCGCCGATCCCCTGCTCGGGAACCGTGCCCGCGCTGAGCTCGGCGATCTGCTCGTCGTAGGTGTCGCCGCCCGAGATCGCCTTGTCGAAGATCGTCGGGTTCGAGGTCAGGCCCGTGACCGAGAGCTCCTCGATGTAGCCGGCAAGCGTGCCGTCGTCCAGCATCGTGCGGGTGATGTTGTCGAGCCAGAGGCTCTGGCCCAGCTCGTGCAGTTTCGCGGTGGCCTTCACGGCTCTCCCTTCGTAGGTCCCTTTGGGTCTTGTCAGTTCACTCTTGCACTGTCGAGCACCGCGCGCGCTGCCTCGGCGACCTTGTCCGGCGTGAAGCCGAACTTGGTCTGCAGATCCTTGAGCGGTGCCGAGCTGCCGAAGGTGTGCATGCCGACCTTGGCGCCGTCTGGGCCGACGTAGCGGTCCCAGCCCAGGGTCGAGGCCTCCTCGACCGAGACCCGCGCCCGCACCGCCGGCGGCAACACCTCGTTGCGGTAGGCCTCATCCTGGCGATCGAAGAGCTCACAACAGGGCATGCTGACCACGCGAGAGCGGATGCCTTCGCCGCTCAACTCCTCGTGCGCAGCCAAGGCCAGAGCGACCTCACTGCCGGTGGCGATCAGGATCAGCTCGGGATCGCCGCCCTCGGCGTCGGCAAGCACATAGGCGCCGCGGCGCAGTCCCTCGGCCGAGCCGTATTTGGAGCGATCGAAGACGGGTACGTTCTGGCGGGTGAGGATCAGGGCGACCGGCTGGTGGCTGCGGTCGATCGCCGCCCGCCAAGCCTCGGCGACCTCGTTGGCGTCGGCCGGGCGGATCACGTCGAGGCCGGGGATCGCTCGCAGCGAGGCGAGCTGCTCGACCGGCTGGTGGGTCGGGCCGTCCTCGCCGAGGCCGATCGAGTCGTGGGTGAAGACGTGGATCACCGGCAACTCCATCAGCGCCGAGAGGCGGATCGCCGGGCGGGCGTAGTCGGAGAAGGTGAGGTAGGTCGACCAGAGCGGCCGCAGCTTGGAGAGCGAGAGCCCGTTGGAGATCGCCGCCGACTCATGCTCGCGGATGCCGAAGTGGAGCTGGCGGCCGTCGCGGGCGCCGGGCTCAAAGTCGACGGCGCCGTCGAACTTGAGGCGGACCGAGGTCGAGTCGGTGAGGTCGGCGGAGCCGGCGAGCAGCCACGGCAGGCGCTCCCCGATCGCGTTCTCGACCTGTTGCGAAGCCTTGCGCGTGGCGATCCCCTTCTCGTCGGGATCGAAGCTGGGGATGCCGGCGTCCCAGCCATCCGGCAGCGCACGCTTCTGCTGGGCCTCGATCTCGGCGGCGAGGTCAGCGTTGGCGGCGGTGTACTCGCTGAGCTTGGCCCTCCAGGCGGCGTTCAGCTCCGCCCCGCGCTTGCCGATCCCCGCGTCGAAGTGCTCGCGGACGCCGTCGGGGACGAGGAACTGGGCATCCTCGGGCCAGCCGTAGGCGCGCTTGGTCTCGCGAACCTCCTCCTCGCCAAGCGGTTCGCCGTGGGCGGCGGAGGTGTCGACCTTGTGCGGCGAGCCGTAGCCGATGTGGCTGTCGACGATGAGCAGCGTCGGCCGCCCCTCCTCGCCCTTGAACTCCTCGAAGGCGGTCGCGATCAGGTCGGTGTCGTTGGCGTCCCCCACCCTGGTCACGTTCCAGCCATAGCCCATGAAGCGGGCGGCGACGTCGTCGTCGTAGGCGAGGTGAGTTTTGCCGTCGATGGTGATGTGGTTGTTGTCGTAGACCCAGCAGAGGTTGTCGAGCCTGAGATGCCCGGCGATCGAGGCGGCTTCATTGGAGACGCCCTCCATCAGGCAGCCGTCGCCGGCGATCGCGTAGACGTCGAAGTCGAAAAGGTCGGCGCCGTAGCGGGCCGCCTGCCACTTAGAGGCGATCGCCATCCCGACCGAAGTGGCGACGCCCTGGCCAAGCGGGCCGGTGGTCGTCTCGACGCCGGAGGTCCAGCGGTACTCGGGGTGGCCGGGAGCGCGCGAGTCGAGCTGGCGGAAGCTTTCGATGTCCTTCAGCGAGACGGCTGGGTCGCCAACCACCTCATAGTCGGGATCGACCGCCTTCACCCCCGCCAGGTGAAGCAACGAGTAGAGCAGCATCGAGGCGTGGCCGGCCGAGAGCACGAAGCGGTCGCGGCCGGGCCAGATCGGATCGGCCGGGTCGAAACGCAGAAAGCGCTGCCAGAGCGTGTAGGCAACCGGGGCGAGCGCCATCGGCGTTCCCGGGTGACCGGAGTTGGCCTTCTGGATCGCGTCGATCGAGAGCGTCCGGATCGTGTTGATGCAGAGCTGGTCGATGTCGCGGTCCACGTAGCCCGATCCTAGTCAGGGTTCGATGCGGGTGACGGTGCCGTCACCGTTGTTAGCTACCCAAACCGCGTCGGCGCCTACGGCGACGGCGCCTGGGTCGGGACCGACGTCGATTGGGCTGCCGGTCGGTTCGGCGCTGGCGATGTCGATGCGGCTGACTGTGTCGTCGGCCGAGTTGGCTACCCAGACGGTTTCGGGGCCTGCGTCGATTCCTCCTGGGGAGCCGCCGACCGGGATCGGGTCGCCGAGGATCGTGTGCAGGGACGGATCAACGCGCGTGACGGTGCCAGCGCGGCTGTTGGCGACCCAAACGAGGCCGCCCGCCACGGTCACGCCCGCCGGGCCGCGGCCGGCGAGGATCGGGGCGTCGGCGTCGGCGCTGCCGAGGTCGATGCGGCGGACGGCGCTGGTCGAGGCGCTGCTCACCCAGAGACCACCGGCGCCAACGGCGAGCCGCAGTGGTGCCGCGTGGGGCACGATGTCGCTCTTGTAGACCCTGCCGTTGAGCGCGTTGATGGCGGTGACACCCTTGCCGGCCTCGTCGGCCACCCAGACCCTGCCGTCGCCGACCGCGATCGCGCCGGGACTGCCGCCAACGTCGATCGTCGCGAGCACCCGACCGCTGCCGGGATCGACGCGCAGGACGCGGCCCTGGCGCGGGTTCGAGACCCAAACCGAGCCCTCGCCGATAGCTACGCCGGAAACGCCGCTGCCGACCCTGATCGGGGGCCCGGCGACTTCCAGGGTTTGCGGGTCGATCTTCGAAAGCGTGCCGTCCGGCGCGCTGGTCGCCCAGACTTCGGCATCGCCGGCGGCGACCCGCAGCGGACCCTTGCCGATCGGGATCGGGTCGGAGACCGAGACCCCGTCGCCGCCCAGCAGCGTCAGCGCCAGGACGAGCGCACCAGCGGCGACGGCGACTGCCGCGCCCAGCCACTGCACTCTCCGGGACCCGAAGCGCCGGCGCGAACCGCTGGCGCGCTCGATCGGAACGGTCGGCTGGCCGCCGTTCTCAGAGAGCACCGCGGTCGCGGCAAGGCTCGCATCCTCACGTTCTTCGGCCGCCGCAATCAGCTCGGCGGCGCTGCGGTAGCGGTCGGAGGGATCCTTCGAGACCGCTCGCTCAATCACGGCGTCCAGCCCCTCGGGCATTTCCGGCTCGGTGTCGGCGTCCTTGCGGGCGTAGGGCACGATCCCGGTCAGCGCCTCGTAGAGGACGCAGCCGAGCGAGTAGACGTCGGCGGCGGGGCCCACGCTCTCCCCGCGCCACTGCTCCGGCGCCATGTACTCGACCGTGCCGACGACCGAGGCACCGCTGCCGGCGCCGGTCCCCTCAAAGGCCTTGGCGAGGCCGAAATCTGAGAGATAGGCACGCTCACCCTCGACCAGGATGTTGTGCGGCTTGACGTCGCGATGGACGATGCCGGCGGCGTGGGCCGCGTCGAGCGCATCGGCGACCTGGCCCAGCAGCGCCACCGCCCGCGCCGGCTCCAGCGGCCCCTCGCGGTCGATCAGCTTGCGCAGATCGCCGCCCTCGACCAGGCGCATCGCGACGATCAGCTCGCCGTCCTCCTCGCGGGCGTCGTAGACCGGCACGACGTTGGGATGATCGAGGCTGGCTGCGAGGCGGGACTCGCGCAGGAAGCGGTCGCGAAAGCCCTCCTTCTCGGCCAGCTCGGCGGCGATCACCTTGAGCGCCACCGGACGTTCCAAGGCCAGCTGCGTCGCCCGGTAGACGACGCCCATGCCACCGCGGGCAATCAGCGACTCGATCCGGTAGCCGCCGAGAGTCGAGCCAATCGAAGGTTCTCCCACGCGGCGGTTATACAGCCGCAAAACGACGAAGGGCCCGCTCCACCCGGAGCGGGCCCTTCGAGCTGGAGCCGGGGGGAGTCCATGCGGAGCCCCCCGGGAGAACCGGATTGGGGCTCAGCGCCGCACCGGCTGCCAGGTCATCACCGAACCGATCGTCGTCGCGGTCGAGCCGCTTTCCAGCGCGAAGCCTTCGGCGAGCTGCGAGCTGCGGCGGCTGGCAACGTCAATCGCCGAGAGGGTCTCGGCTTCGTCGGTGGCGATGAACGCGGCCACCTTGCGCCCATCGGAGGAGAAGACCGAGTTGGTCGCGGAATTGTCGGCGACCTCGCTCAGCTTGTGGGCAGCGCCCGGGCCGATCTTCTTCACCCAGAGGCCTTGGTCGCGGCGGAAGAGCAGCATCCCCGCCGCCGGGGCGACGTCTTCGACGAAGGAGGAGCCGGCGCCGGCGACCAGCACCTTCACTTTGGTGCCGTTGCTGCGCATCGTGAAGATGTCGGCGTAGGCACCGGGGCCGTCCCCGCTCTGACCACGGCTGAAGACGATGCCGCCCTTGAAGTAACGGGGCGAGAACTCGTCGATGTGACCGGTCTTGCTCAGGCGCGCCAGGCCGGCACCGGAGGGACGCACCGAGTAGATGTCGTCGGCGGAGCCGCCCCCGGTCTCGGCCATGCTGCGGACGAAGGCGATCGTCTTGCCGTCGGGCGAGAACGAGGCTTCGTGCTCATCGCCGGCGCTGGTGACGAGCGGGCGGGCGGCGCCCCCGAGGTTGACCCGGTAGAGGTCGCGCGAGCCGCCTTCGGTCGCCGCGCGGGTGAAGACGACGTAGTGGCCTTCCGGGTCGAACTGCGGCCGGCTGTCGATCTCCGTGCCGGAAGTCAGCTTGTGCTGGCCGGTGCCGTCGGCCCGCATCGCCCAAACGTCGCCACCGCGGACGAAGGCGATCTTGCGCCCGTCGGCGGAAAAGTCCGGTTCGCTGTCAGTCGGGTCTTCGGTGAGCTGGTTGAGGTGGCCGTCACGTGCCGCATAGAGGCCGCCTTCGGCTTTTTCGACTTTGCCGCTTTTCGTTTCTTCGACTTTGGTGATCGCCCGCGAGAAGACGACGGCACCCGAGTGACCGGCGGCGGCGGCGCTCGCTGCCGGCAGCAGGGCCAGGGCGAAGATGGTGAGGATGAACTTGATCGAACGGTTGAGCATTGGACTCCCCTTTCGGGTCGGTTGTGAATTGCACAACCGATGCTCCGCTCGCGAACCGCACGCGCCAACGACGCCGGCGTCTCCCATCGAGCCGGCTTTGGCCCGGTCCGGGTCAGCGATCGAGGCCGAGCTCGATCACGCGGGCGGCGATCAGGCGCGGGCGCTCGCGACCGGCGTTACCGGAGACGTCGAGCTTGGCCGCGAGGGCGTCGAGCCGGCGCTGGGCGGTGCGCTCGCTGACGTTGAGCGCCGCGGCGATCTCAGCCCGGGTGGCCGGACGCCCGGCAAAGGCGCCCTCGCTGCGGTAGGGCGCGACCAAGGCAGCCGCGGTCGCCCGCTCCTCTTCGGTGAGCGCAACCGTGGGCTGGCTGCTGGGAACGGTTGCCCCGACAGGCGTCGCCGGCCCAAGCGAGACTTCGAGCCGGTGGCCGCCGACGATCAGGGTGTCGCCATTGCGCAGGCGGCGTGGGCGGTCGAGCGGCTCACCGTTGAGCGCGGTGCCGTTACGGCTGTCGAGGTCGGTCGCCATCAGGACCTCGCCGCGCCGCTCGATCTCGAGGTGGTTCCAGGAAACCCCCTCGTCGTCGATATGGACATCTGCCTCGGGGTCGCGGCCAACCACGGTCCTCTCCCCCGCGAGCGCCACCGAACGGGGCTCGCCGCCCCGGCCGCTAATCCAAATGCGCGCGTCCATCCAGCCGCGAGCATAGATCCCAGCGCTGACTTCGCCCTTCTGGTTCCGTATGCCCCCAAAAAGGCGAAGTCAGCCTGGGTGCTGGGTAAAGTGGCGCGCCGTGACCGACGCCGACGCCGAGAAGCGCATCGCCGCCGACGCTGCGGCAGAGCTGATCGAGGATGGGATGACGGTGGGACTGGGGACCGGGTCGACCGTCGCTTTCCTGTTGCCGGCGATCGCCGCCCGCGGTCTGAGCGGGATCCGCTGCGTCGCGACCTCGGTTGCGACCGAGCAGCAGGCGCGCGAGTTGGGGATCCCGGTCGAGGAGTTCAGCGAGCTGGAGCGACTCGACATCGCGATCGACGGCACCGACCAGGTCACCCCCGACGGCTGGCTGATCAAGGGCGGCGGCGGCGCCCACCTGCGCGAGAAGATCGTCGCCGCGGCTGCCGAGCGCTTCGTCGTCATCTCCGACTCGAGCAAGCCGGTCGACGCCTTGAGAGCGCCCGTACCGCTGGAGCTCTCGGCCTTCGGCCTGCGCTCGACCCTGGCCCGGCTCGGCCCGGAGGTCACCCTGCGCGACTTTCCCTCAAGCCCCGACGGTGGGGTCATTGCCGACTACCGGGGCGAGATCGGCGATCCGGCCGCACTCGCGGCCCGGCTCGAGGCCGACCCCGGCATCACCGCCCATGGCCTCTTCCCGCCGGATATGGTGAGCGCGGTGCTGGTGGGGGCCGGAGGCACCGTCGAACGCTTGACGCTGACCTAGGAGGACCTGATGAGTGACTTCACCGGCCTGGCTATCGCCGGCCGCATCGCCACCCCGACCGACGCCGACTGGGACGAGGCGCGCCTCGCCTGGAACCTCGTCGCCGACCAGCGCCCCGAGGCCGTGGCCTTCGTCGAGAGCGCCGAGGACATCGCCAAGGTGGTCAGCTTCGCCGGCGAGAACGACCTCCGCGTCTCAGGGCAGGGAACCGGTCACGGCGCGGTCGCGGTCGGGTCGCTCGAGGGGACGATCCTGGTCAAGACCGAGCGCATGCGTGGGATCGAGGTCGATCCCGATGCACAGACGGCGCGGGTCGAGGCCGGCGTGCTGGTGCTGGAGCTGAGCGAAGCGGCGGGCCGCCACGGACTCAGCTCACTGCCGGGCTCCTCGCCCGACGTCGGCGTGACTGGCTACTCACTCGGCGGCGGCCTGAGCTGGCTCGGCCGGCGCTACGGCTTCGCCTGCAACCGCGTCCGCGCGATCGAGCTGGTCACGGCGGGTGGCGAGCAGCGCACCGTCGACGCCGAGAACGACGCCGACCTGTTCTGGGCGCTGCGCGGTGGCGGTGGCGGCTACGCGATCGTCGCCGCCCTGCAGCTCGACCTGGTCCCGATCGCCGACATCTACGCCGGCGCCCTGGTCTTCCCCGCCGAGGTTGGCGCCGAGGCGGTCCGTACCTACCGCGACTGGGCGGCGGGCGTCTCCGATGACGTGACTTCGGTGGTCCGCTTCATCACGCCGCCGCCACTCCCCGACGTGCCCGAGCCGATCCGCGGCCGGCCGCTGCTGACGATCGACGGCGCTTGCATCGGCGACCAGGCAAACGGCGAAGCGACGATCGCGCCGCTGCGCGAGATCGGCGAGACGATCATGGACACCTTCGACCAGATCCCCGCCGAGGGACTGTGCCGGATCCACATGGACCCCGAGAACCCGGTGCCGGGCATCGGCCACCATCAGGTTCTCCGCGACCTCCCCGACGATGCGATCGACGCCTTCGCCGCGCTCGCCGGGCCCGATGCGCAATCGCCGCTGCTGCTCACTGAGCTGCGCCACGTGGGCGGAGCACTCGGCCGCGAGGACGAGAACGGCGGCGCCCTCTCCCACCTCGACGCCGGCTACGTAATGTTCGGCATCGGCTTGCCGATGACCCCCGAGCTGGGTCAGGCGATCGAGGCGCATCTCGACCGCTTCGACGAGGCGATGCAGCCGTGGGTCGCCGAGGGCGGCTACTTCAACTTCGCCGAGCGTCCCTGCGACGCCGACGCGATCCTGCCCCCGAAGACCTGCGCCCGCCTGGCCGACATCAAGCGCCGCTACGACCCCGACAACATGATCGTCTCCAACCACGCAGTGGCCATCGCCCCGGCCTAGAAGTCGACTACCGGGACGATCCGATGTCGAGAGGGATCAGGCTCTCAAGTCGCTGAACGGCGGGGTCGTCCTTGCCGATGAGCTCAGAGATCGTCGCGGCCGCCGCATCGATGTCCTCCGGCGTCGCCCGCGCTATCGCCTCCAGATCGGCCCAGTCCTTGGTGCGGTCGAAGAAGGCCTTGAAGATCGCCAGAGAGGCGCAGTCGAGGACCGGCACCTCGCGGCCGGCAAGGGGAACCCAGACGACCGCAGCGGCAACAGCCTGGTGCAGCGGCAGGTTGTTGAGGAAGACGTCCACAGGGGTTCCGTCCCAATCGAGCCGCGCCTGCCCATCGCGCTCGACCTTGGCGATGTCCTCCTCGGTGACCCTCACCCCCTGCGGCATGCGGGCCAGCGTGGATCCAGCCTTGGAGGCGTCAATGAAGATGTTGACGTCCAGATCGCGGGTTCCACGCGGCTCCTCGGTGCAATAGGCGAGGGCAATCGCGCCCCCGAAGGCGTGGGCGATGCTTGCCTCCGCGAGCGAGTCGTGGATGGCGAAGAGCTTTTCGACCAGCTCGCTCAAGCTCCGCCTCCCCCAGCGGCGAGCCGATCCGCAAGCCGCGGATAGCTCAACTCAGGCCGGGGGCGGAAGGGCAGCGCCTCCGCCAGCTCGAGCACCTGGACGAGGATTCGCCCCGCCCGCTCAGCATCAACCGGTGGCTTGCGGCGATCCAGTTGCAACTCAAACCCGCCTGCCGCGGCCAAGCGGGCAAGCGCGTCCGCTCCCGGCTCCCGGCTCCCTTTCAGATAGGCGTTGACCACGGACCGAGGCAGACCCGCCCTGCGGCCCAGCTCCGCCTGACTTAGGCCGCTTCGCGCTCTAATTTGCTCTGCGAGCGAGGCACCGGGAGCAATGGACATTGGCAGATGTTAGCGAATCCGCTAACAGAACCGATTTTTTTGGGTGCGTCGGCCTCTAGCCAGAGTCGCAAGCCGCTTTGACCGCCGCGGCAAAGGCCTCCGCCTCCGCCTGGCGCTCGAGCGGCAGCCAAATATTGGTGATCAAGGCGCCAAAGCCGATGCGGACGCGCTCCTCATCGGCGCCGAAGAGCTTCTTCTTGTCGTCGCGGACGATCTTCGCGGGCTCGAGGTTGACGAGCGGGACCCGGTCCTGCTCGGCGCCCCAGCGAAGGATCTGCAGATTGTTGCCGTCGATCGCGAGGGCGCGGTCGTCGAGGCCCTCGAGCATCTCCATGGCGGCCACCTAGGCAGCTGCAGCTTCGTCGGCGACGATGATCATGTTGTCGTTCTCGACCCGGCCGGCCGGGATCGAGCGGTCGCCGGCCTGCAGCTTGGCGAGCGCCTCGACCTTGTCGGGGCCGGTGATCAGCCAGACGATTTTCCGCGCCGAGTTGAGGGCCGGGTAGGTGAGAGTCATGCGCGGGTGGCCCTGGTAGGCGGTCTCGGTGAGCGCGACGCGGCGGTCGGCGACATCGAGGACCGGGTCACCCGGCACGAGCGAGGCGGTGTGGCCGTCGGGGCCGAGGCCGAGGTGGACGCAGTCGAGCGGATCGGGAAGGGTGTTTTCGTAGTCACGCGCGGCGCCCTCAAGGCCACGCTGGGTCACCGGCATCGGCCGCAGCATCGCCTGGTGGTCCATCGAGAGCCCGAGCACCATGTGGGTGAGGTTGCGATCCTCGCTGCCGGGCGAGGCGATCCGCTCGTCGACCTGAAACAGCTCGGTCTCGGGCCACGGCATCTCCTCTAATTCGCCGAGGATCGCCAGCATCGCCCAGGGGCTGCGGCCGCCGCTCATCGCCAGCGAAAAAGTGTTGTGCTCCGCCACGGCGTCGCGGCCGATCCCTGCGATCAACTCCGCCGCACGACGCGCTGCCGCCTTTTCGTCGCCGGGGACCTCGAGATCGATCGCCACGTGTGCCCTGCCTAAGACGGCTTCTCGTCGTGGCCGCCGAACTGCTTGCGCATCGCCGAGAGCACCTTGTCGGCGAAATCGTCGAGGCCGCGCGAGGAGAAGCGCTCGTAGAGCGCGGTGGTGAGGACCGGAGCGGGCACGCCCTCGTCGATCGCGGCGATCGACGTCCAGCGGCCCTCGCCCGAGTCCGAAACGCGGCCGGCGAAGTCAGAGAGATCGGGGGATTCCTGCATCGAGGCGGCGGTTAGATCGAGTAGCCAAGAGCCGACCACGCTGCCCCGCCGCCAAACCTCGGCCACCTCGGGAAGGTCGAGGTCGTACTGGTAGTACTCGGGCTGCTCGAGCGGCGCGGTCTCGGCGTCGGCCTCGCGCTGGACCTTGCCGGCGTTGGCGTTCTTGAGGATGTTGAGGCCCTCGGCGTAGGCGGCCATGATCCCGTACTCGATCCCGTTGTGGACCATCTTCACGAAGTGCCCGGCGCCGTTGGGGCCGCAGTGCAGGTAGCCGTTCTCCGAAGGAGAGACGTCACCCGAGCGCCCCGGCGTGCGCTCCGCCGACTCGACCCCGGGCGCCAGCGAGGCGAAAACCGGGTCGAGGCGCTGAACGGCGCCGTCGGGGCCGCCGATCATCAGGCAGTAGCCGCGGTCGAGGCCGAAGACGCCGCCGCTGGTACCGCAGTCGACGTAATCGATGCCCTGCTCGCCGACCTTGGCGGCGCGGCGGATGTCATCGCGGTAATAAGAGTTGCCGCCGTCGACGATCGCGTCACCGGAGTCGAGGGCCGCAGCGACGTCCTCCACCGTCTTCTCGGTGATCTCGCCGGCCGGGACCATCACCCAGACCGAGCGCGGCGCGCTCAGCTTCGATGCGAGCTCCTCTAGCGAGGACGCACCCTCGGCACCCTCAGCGGCGAGGGCCGAGACGGCATCGGCGTTGACGTCGTAGACGACGCAGCGGTGGCCATCGCGCATCAACCTCCGCGCCATGTTGGCCCCCATGCGGCCGAGCCCGACCATTCCCAGCTCCATGGGTCGTAACCCTACGCGACAGCGGGCGTGTCTGAGCTTTCCCACGATATGTCGTGGCTAAGCTCAGACACCCCCTTGGGGAGGTAGCCTGGCGGACGAATGGCCAAGGCCGACGCCAAACACACCGACGCGCCCGCCGACGTGCTGACGATCTTCGGGATCAGCGGCGACCTGGCGAAGAAGATGACCTTCCGGGCGCTCTACCGGCTGGAGGCCGCCGGCAAGCTCGACTGCCCGATCGTCGGCGTCGCGATCGACGACTGGGACAGCGAGCAGCTGCGCAAGCACGCTCACGACTCGATCGCCGCGAGCGTCAGCAGCCCCGACGAGGACGTCTTCAGCCGCCTCGCGGCTCGTCTCTCCTACGTCCAGGGCGATTACGCCGACGCCGACACCTTCAAGCGTGTCGGCGAGGCAATCGGCGAGGCCAAGCGGCCGGTCTTCTACCTCGAGATCCCGCCCTCGCTGTTCGCCACCGTGGTCCACGGGCTCGGCGACGCCGGTCTGACCGAGAACGCCCACGTCGTGATCGAGAAGCCCTTCGGCCACGACCTGGAGTCCGCGCGGGCGCTCAACGCCGAACTCTGCGAGGTGCTCGAGGAGTCGCAGATCCTGCGCATCGACCATTACCTCGGCAAGGAGCCGGTGATGGACATCACCTACCTGCGCTTCGCCAACGCCGTGCTGGAGCCGGTCTGGAACCGCCAGCACGTCTCCCACGTGCAGATGACGATCGCCGAGAACTTCGGCGTCGACGACCGCGGCCGCTTCTACGACGCCGTCGGGGCGATGCGCGACGTGATCCAAAACCACGCCCTGCAGGTCCTGGCGCTGGTCGGGATGGGGCCGCCGACCGACAACCACCACGACTCGATCCGCGACAAGAAGCTCGAATTCTTCAAGGCGATGCGCACCGCCGACCCGAAGAAATACGTGCGCGGCCAGTACAAGGGCTTCCTCGACGTCAAGGACGTGGCGCCTGATTCGACCACCGAGACCTTCGCCGCGGTCGAGCTGGCGGTCGACAACTGGCGCTGGCATGGGGTGCCCTTCTTCATCCGCGCCGGCAAGTGCATGCCGGCGAAGTCGAGTGAGGTGAGCGTCGTCTTCAAGCGACCGCCGCCGCTCGGCGTCGGTGGCGGCAAGCGACCGGATCCGAACCGGATGACGGTGCGGATCGAGCCCGAGCCCGGCGCTCGCATGCGCCTCTTCGCCAAGCGCGCGGGCGAGGAGGCTTTCGAGCCAGCCGACATGGAAGTCCTCTTCGAAAAGGTCCCCGGCGAGGAGCCGGAGCCCTACGAGCGGCTGCTCGGCGATGCGATCGCCGGTCGCCACACGCTCTTCACCCGCCAGGACACGGTCGAGGAGACCTGGCGAGTCGTGGAGCCGCTGCTCGAAGAACCCGGGCCGGTGCACCAGTACGAGCCGGGGACCTGGGGGCCGCCCGAGGCTGCCGAGCTGACCCGCGGCGTCACCCAGTGGCAAGAGCCCTGGCTGCCGAGCTAGCAGCCCGCCCAGACGCAATCCCGACCACCGTGCTAGATTTGGGACCCCTAATTAGGGGCGCCTAACGTAATGTCGGACCACGTAGAGCAGAGGAACGAGCAGCGTTGATCCCCACTTTGGTCATCGCCCTGCGCGAGGGTGTCGAGGCCTCGCTGATTGTCGGCATCATCGCCGCCTTCCTGGTCAAGGAGGGCAGACAGGACGCGATGCGGCAGATGTGGGCCGGCGTGGCGATCGCCGTTGCGCTCTGCATCGGGATCGCGGTAATGCTCGAGACGATCGGCCAACAGCTTCCCCAGCGTGAGCAGGAGGGGCTCGAGACCGTGATCGGGCTGATCGCGGTCTCGGCCGTGACCTACATGATCATCTGGATGCGCCGCAACGCCAAGGGCATCAAGAAGGTGCTGGAAGGCAACGCCGCGAGCGCCCTGGCCAGCGGCTCGACCATGGCCCTGGTCGCGATGGCCTTCCTGGCGGTGCTGCGCGAGGGCTTCGAGACCTCGGTCTTCCTGCTCGCCGCATTCCAGGACTCGACCGACACGACCGCGGCGAGCATCGGCGCGATCATCGGCCTGGTCGCGGCGATCGCGATCGGCCTCGGCATCTACCGCGGCGGCGTGCGCATCAACCTCACCCGCTTCTTCCGCGTCACCGGCCTGATCCTCGTCTTCGTCGCCGCCGGCCTGCTCGCCACCTCCCTGCACACGGCCCACGAGGCCGGCTGGTTCAACGGCCTGCAGAACCAAGCGCTGGATCTGACCTGGCTCGTGCAGCCGGGGACGATCTCCGGCTCGCTGCTGACCGGGATGCTCGGCCTGCAGCCTCAGCCGACGCTCGGTGAGGTACTGATCTACGTGCTCTACGCAGTGCCGATGACCCTCTACGTGATCTGGCCCGACCGCCTGCGACTGCGCCGCGCGACCGCCCGCTCTCGCAGTTCGGCCCCCGCCGAGAGCCCGGCTTGAGCCCGCGCAGCCAACTGCGATGACCGAGCTCACACGGCGTCGACTGCTGGCGGCGGCTGGCGTCGGCGCGGCTGGCGTCGGCCTCGGCGGTGCGGCCGGCTACCTGGTCGGCAGCGACGACGCGCAGGCGAGCGACGGCACCGGCTCGGTCCCCTTCTTCGGCGAACACCAGGCCGGGATCGACACGCCGGCCCAGGATCGCCTCCACTTCGCCGCCTTCGACCTGGTCAACCCGAGTCGAGCGGCATTGCGCGAACTGATGCAGGAATGGTCAAGCGCTGCCGCCGAAATGACCGCGGGGCAGATGATCGGCGACGCCAACGGGGTCGAGCTCGCGCCACCCGACGACACCGGCGAGACGGTCGGGCTGCTGCCCTCGCGGCTGACGGTCACCTTCGGCTTCGGACCGAGCCTCTTCGCGCGAGGCGAGCTTGGCTTGCGGAGCTCCCGCCCGGCGGCGCTGCAACCGATCCCAGCCCTGCCCGGTGACGAGCTGAAAGAGGGCGAAAGCGGCGGCGACATCTGCGTGCAGGCCTGCTCCGACGATCCCCAGGTCGCCTTCCACGCGATCCGCAACCTTGCCCGGATCGGCCGCGGCACGGTGGTGATGCGCTGGTCGCAGCTCGGCTTCGGCCGCACCGCCAGCACCAGTCGCAGCCAGGAGACGCCGCGCAACCTGATGGGCTTCAAGGACGGCACCGCCAACATCAAGGCCGAGGACACCGCGGCGATGGACCGCTACGTCTGGGTCGGTAACGAAGGCCCCGCCTGGATGCGCGGCGGCAGCTACCTGGTCACCCGGCGCATCCGCATGCTGCTCGAGGTCTGGGATCGCTCGGCGCTGGGCGACCAAGAAGAAACGATCGGCAGGGACAAGTACAAAGGCGCGCCGCTGGGCGCAAGCGAGGAGTTCGATCCGCTCGACCTCGAGGCCGAACAGAACGGTGAGCCAGTGATCCCGGTCGACGCCCACGTCCGGCTCGCTTCCGCTTCCGCCAATGACGGCGAGCGGATCCTCCGCCGCGGCTACTCCTTCACCGATGGCGTCGACGAGAGCCTCGGCGAGCTCGAAGCCGGCCTCTTCTTCATCTGCTTCCAGCGTGACCCACAGCGCCAGTTCGTCACGATCCAGCGCCGGCTGGGCTCCAACGACGCGCTCAACGAGTACATCAAGCACGTCGGCAGCGCCGTCTTCGCGGTGCCCCCGGGAGCGCGATCCGGCGGCTACGTCGGCGAAACGCTGCTCGGCTGAACGCACCAGGTATTCCGACCTGATCTGTCGGTTTTTGTTAGGGTGCCCTAAATTTTCTCGTCCCAACCCAAAGAAGGAGTTCTCCAGCAATGAATCGATTCCCCGTCCGCCTCTCGCTGGCCGCTCTGGCCATCGGCCTGGTCGCGCTGCTCGCCGCCGGCTGTGGCTCCAGCGACGACGGGCCTGCCGGCGCCAAGAAGATGTCCTTCGCGCTGACCGACGCCGGCTGCGATCCCCACAACGCAAAGGCACCGGCCGGGCCGATCACGTTCGACGTTGAAAACACCGGCAGCGGCAGCGTCACCGAGCTCGAGGTTCTGGACGGGGACACGATTCTGGGCGAGGTGGAGAACCTCTCCGAGGGCCTCTCGGGCAGCTTCTCGCTGACCCTGGAGGAGGGCGAATACACGCTGCGCTGCAACGGCGGCTCCGAAGAAGATGGCACCCTGACGGTGACCGGCGGCGCCACCGCGAGCACCAGCCCCGAGATCGAAGCGGCGATCGCCCAGTACCGCGAATACCTCGAGGAAAACACCGATGAGCTGGTCAGCGCCACCGAGCCGTTCGTCGTCGCGGTCGAAAGCGGTGAAGTCGACGAGGCCAAGACCCTCTACGCCGCCGCCCGCATCCCCTACGAGCGGATCGAGCCGGTGGCCGAGTCCTTCGGCGACCTCGACCCCCGCATCGACGCCCGCGCCAATGACATTCCGCCGAATGAATTCGGCGGATTTCACAGGATTGAGAAAGCTCTTTGGGTCGAAAACACAACCGACGGCATGAAGCCCGTCGCCGCGGAACTCCTGGCCGACGTCGAAGAACTGCAGCAGAAGGTGAAGACCGTCGACCTGCAGGCGGTGCAGATCGCCAACGGCGCCAACGAGCTCCTGGGCGAGGTCTCGGCCTCGAAGATCACCGGCGAGGAGGAGCGCTACTCGCACATCGACCTGGTCGACTTCGAGGCCAACGTCGAAGGGGCCGAGGCGGCGTTCGAAGCGGTCGAGCCGCTGCTGAGCGAAAAGGACCCGAAGCTGGCAAAGGAAATCGAAGCGAGCTTTGAAGACGTCTACGCCTCGCTGAAGCCCTACAAGCGCGGCAACGGCTTCGTCTCCTACACGGAACTGACGAAGGCCGACACGCGCAAGCTGGCGCAGGAAATTGACGCTCTCGCCGAGGAGTTGTCACAGGTGCCCGCCCAGATCGTCGGATGAAGGCCATAGCCTGGTCCCCATGACCGTTACGGCTGGGGACCAGGCTGACGTTCTGCTCGCGAAGCTCGGCTTCGAGCACTGGCGGCTGGGGCAAAAGGAGGCGGTTGAGGCCGCGCTCGAGGGGCGCGACTCGCTGATCGTCATGCCCACCGGCGGCGGCAAGAGCCTCTGCTATCAGCTGCCAGGACTGGCGACCGAGGACCTGACGATCGTGGTCAGCCCGCTGATCGCGCTGATGAACGACCAGTGGCGGCGGCTGATCGCCGGCGGCCACCCGGTCGCGATGATCTCCTCCGGGATGAGCCCCGATGCCGCCCGGGCCGCCCTCGACCAGGTGCGCAGCGGTGCGGCGCGGATCGTCTACTGCTCGCCGGAGCGCTTCGCCTCGGGCGTCTTCCTCGATGCGCTGGCACAGCGGCGGATCGACTTGATGGCGGTCGACGAGGCGCACTGCGTCTCGGAGTGGGGGCACGACTTCCGGCCCGACTACCTGCGCCTGCCCGAAATCGCCGAGCGACTGGGAAGGCCCACCGTGATGGCGTGCACGGCGACCGCGACCAAGGCGGTGGCGGCCGAGATCGTTTCCCGCTTCGGCCTGCGCGAACCGCTGCAGGTGCGCTCCGGGTTCGACCGCCCCAACCTCTCCTTCGACGTCGTCAGGCTCGAAGGGAAAGGGTCGAAGGCGAGGCGGCTGGCCCTGCTCGAAGCGGGACTGGCCGACCCCGAGAACCGGCCGGCGATCGTCTACTGCGGCACCCGGCGCGACACCGACGAGGTGGCGCAGTCGCTGCGCGACTCCGGCCTGCGCGCGCTCGGCTACCACGCCGGCATGGAGGCGGAGGACCGCACTGACACGCAGCGCCGCTTCATGACCGGCGAGGTGGAAGTGATCGTCGCCACCAACGCCTTCGGCATGGGCGTCGACAAGGCCAACGTGCGCTCGGTCTGGCACATGGCGATCCCGACCAGCCTCGAGGCCTACTACCAGGAGGCCGGCAGAGGCGGGCGCGACGGCCTGCCGGCCAAGGCGGTGATGCTGGCGATGAAGGCCGACCTCGGGCGCCTGGTCCGCTTCATCGAACAGCGCGATCCCGAGCTGACGATCGCCCGCGAGCGCGGCTGGCGCGACTACCGCACGATCAAGTCCTTCATCTACGACGATCGCTGCCGGCGGCGCAGCATCCTCGACCACTTCGGCGACCGCGAAGCGGGCCGGCCGCTGGGGCGCTGCTGCGACGTCTGCGACGCGCAGAGCTGGCTGCCGGATCCGGAGACGATCACCGTGCGAGCGCCGGCCCGGGCCAAGGCCTCGGCTGCGCCGCCGCCTGAGCTGTCAGCCTCCGATGGCCCGCTCTTCGACGAGCTGAAGGCGTGGCGCCTGCGGGTAGCCGACGGCAAACCGGCCTTCACGATCGCCCACAACACGACGCTGGCGGCGATCGCGGCGACGCGGCCCGGAGACGACGCGAGCCTGCTCGCGATCCGCGGCATCGGCCCCAGCTTCATCACCAAGTTCGCGCCTGAAGTCCTCGCGCTCGTCGCCGCGCACCCCCGTGGCAGCGCCCTCGAACCGGCTGCCTGAGTCCCCTCCTGTCCGCGGTAGCGGATCGATCGCTGCCGGCGGGTGTTACAGCCGCACACGATCTCCCCGCTGACGGGCCGGATGTCAACTAAACCTCCGACTCCAGGCGCGTCGGCGGGGAGGGACTGTTCCCATGCCAGTCGAATGAAGCTCGGATGCGCCCTCTCGGACAGCGAATCGCCCTGGTCGCGTTTGCCGCGGCGCTGCTTTGCCCTGCCACAGCGTCCGCAGCCGATACGGCCGCGCTGCTGCCGCACGGCAAGAAGATCTTCTTCGGGGTCAGCGATACCGGCGACTCCGCAGACTTCGGCCAGTTCAGCGCGGCGCTGAACAAGCATCCGGCGCTGATCGAGAGCTTCCGCACCTGGGGTTCGGACTTCCCGGAGTCGATCGAACGCTGGCAGGCTGCGCGGGCGCGCCCCGTGCTGCACATCACCACGGCCGACACGACCGACGGCCACGAGTTGATCGACCCGCGGCAGATCGCGCAGGGCTACGGCGACGACTACCTGATCCGGCTCAACAGGCTGTTTTGGGAGAAGAAAATGCCCGCCTACATCCGGCCGCTGGGCGAGCCGAACCGCTGCCTCAACGTCTACTCCTCCTACGACTGCGGCGGCAAGCTCCGCGACGCCGCCCACAAGCCGCGCTGGTACCGGCAGGCGCTGCGCCGCATCTACATCGTCCTGCACGGCGGCGGCAAGCGGACGCTGATCGACACCCGTCTGGGCGAAGCCGGACTGCCGCCGCTGAAGAGCGAAGTGGGTGGGCTGCCGAAGGCGCCGCTCGCGGTGATCTGGAGCACGCTGCCGGCCGGCTCGCCGACGGTGCCGCAGAACCGGCCCAAACACTTCTACCCTGGCGACGACTACGTCGACTGGGTCGGTACCGACTTCTACTCCGACAACCAGGACTGGAAAGCCCTGACCGGCCTCTACAACCGCTTCTCCACAAAGCCCTTCTCGATCCCCGAGTTCGGCGTCTCCAGCGGCGACGACCCCGCCTACATGACCAAGCTGATGGCCTGGGTCCGCCGCCACGAGCGCACCAAGATGCTCATCTACTACCAAGACTTCGGCTCGACCAGCGCCTACCGAATCCAGAACTACCCGGCCAGCCTGGCGGTTCTGAGCAACGCCCTCCACCACCCGGTCTTCCCCGCCTTCGCCCCCAACCCGCCGGTTGCGCCACCCCCGCCACCGGGCGGGCTGTCGCCGGCCCCCTAGCGTTTTTTCGCGGGGGCCTTCTTCGGGCGCGGCTCGCCCTTCGGGGCAACGATCGCGGGGCCCACGGCGCGTTTGTACTTGTAGGGCTGCAGGGCGGTGATGCTGGAGTAGCCGGTCAGGTAAATCTGGTGGCCGTCCGAGATCACCGGCGAGTAGGTGCCGCGACCGTAGTGGAAGACCTTGCGGCCGCTCTTCATCATGAAGCCGCTGGTGGTGTTGTTGGTGAACTCGGCGACGTAGACGATGTCGCCGATCGCCGAGAGCGAGCCGACCACCTGGCCGCCGGCCGAGCGGCTCCAGCGCACGCTGCCGTCCTTGGCGTCGAGCGCGTAGATGTTGCCGTCGAAGGAGCCGATGTAGACGGTCGGCGGGCTGTGTCGGGTGGTCGATACCGTCGGCCCGGAGTAGGCGTAGCCGCCGGTCGAGTAGCTCCAGGCGAGCGTGCCGTCCTTGATGTCGAAGCTGTAGACGCGGTCGTCGTTGTTGCCGGCGTAGACGCGACCGAAGGCGACCGCGGGGGTCGAGTAGAACTGGCCCGAGGTACCGAAGCCCTGGCCAAGCGAGCCGCTCTGCCAAACCAGCTTGCCGGTCTTGGCGTCGACAGCGTTCATGTAGCCGCCGTAGTCGCCGACGTAGAGGGTGCCGTGGTAGTAGGCAGGGGCCGACTTAACCGGGCCGCCGAGCGGGGTCGCCCAGCGCACGTCGCCGCTGATCGTGCTCAGCGCGTAGAGGTTGCCGTCCTCGCAACCGAAGTAGACGGTGCGGCCGATCACCACCGGCGAGGACTCGGCCCGGCCCGGCAGCGAGTGTTTCCAGACCACCTTGCCGGTCTTCGCGTCGAGCTTGACGATGTGGCCGGGGACGAGGTTGACGATGTAGAGGCGGTGCTTGGAGTAGGCCGGCGAGGAGGCGTTGAGGCGGCCGAGGCTGCGTTCCCAGAGCACCTTGCCGGTCTTGGCGTCGAGGGCGAAGGCGGTGCCGTTGTTGTTGATCGCGTAGAGCTTGCCGCCGACGTAGATCGGCGGGAACTCGAGCAGCGGGCGCTCGGTGTAGCGCCAGAGCTTGCGGAACGGCGGCTTTACCCCCTTGGCCGGCAGGTAGCGGGTGCGGGCCGGGTTGAGCCCGAACATCGGCCAGTTGACCGTTTTCGCCTCCGGCTTCGGCGGCTTCTGCGGCACGAAAGCGGCGTTGGAATTGTGGACGTCGGCGGGGCGCTTGAGCAGCTCGTAGGCGAGTACACCAGCGCCGAGCACGACCAGCACGGCGGCGACAATCAGGCCGACCGCCAGCCCGCGGCGGCTATGCCAGAAGTGCCCGACGGCGCTCCAGACGCCGACCAGGAGCGTTTTCCAGAACCCCTTCAGCGGCGCAACTCCCGCTCTTCGACGCGCGGGCTCATCCGCGCTCGCTCAACCCGGGGCGGCTGCGCGCCGTTCCGACTCCTTGGCAATCCCGCCGATCAGCCCATTGACCGCCTGCTTGACCGCAGCAACGACGGCAAAGCCGACGACAGGCAGCGTCGGCTGCGTCTTTACGGCGTAGACCATCCTGGTGCCGCCGCCACTGGGCGTCAGCTCCACCGTGCCGACGTGATCGCGCACGGGCAGCCCCGAGAGCAGCGTGTAGGAGAAGCGACTGGGCTCCTCGTAGGCGATCACTTCCTCCCGCAAAGCGGGTCCCACGGCAGTCAGCTTCCGAATCGCTCCAACCCCGTTCGGGACAGGCTGCCCCTCACGCTCGAGCACGGACTTCCGCAACGGCGTCAGCTCCGAGTACTTCCGATGATCGGTAAGCACTTCGAACACGGTCTCGGGCGGCGCCGCTATCTCGCGGTTGAAAGTGAAGCTTGCCATCGCGTCGCAGCCTACAGAGGGCGCCCTACGTCAGCCGCCAGCGCTGCGGATCGGTCCCCTCGACCTTCACCACCTCGCCAAGGATCGCCATGTGATCGAGGCAGGAGAGGACTATCTGCAGGACCCAGGCGCTGACCGGGGTGTTGACGTTGTCGGCACCGACGATCTCGGCGACGATCTCGAACCCCGTCCGCTCGCCCTCGCCAAGCGCATCGCGGGTCTTGCCCAGCAGCTCGCCGACCTGGCGCCGCGCCTCGGCGATCTTGGCCTCTGGGTCGCGGAAGGGCCGGCCGTGCCCGGGCAGGCAGAGGTCGACGTCGAGCGGCTCGACCTCGTCGAGGCTGGCGAGGAATTCGCCGACCGGGTCGGGGCTGTGACCGTGGTCGAAGAAGAGCACCGTGCGGCCGAGCAGGTGGTCGCCCGAGATCATCAGCTTGCTCTCGGGCTGGTGTAGGACTACGTGCGAGGGAGCGTGGCCGGGCGTCTCATACACCTGCCAGACCCCGAGGTCGGTCTCCACCTCGACCCCCGGCAGCAGGTCTCGGTCGGGCTCGACGATCGCGTCGATGCCGTTGTCGTCGTCCTCGCTGCGGGACTCGCGGTAGCGTTCGAGCCCGGCCACCGGAACGCCGCTCTGGCGCGCCACCTCGAGCCGCTGTTCCAGCGCCGCCGCGGGGTCGTCGGCAAGCAGGCGCACGTGCTCCCACTTGGGGTGCATCCAGAGCTCGCAGCCGGCGTTCTCGACGATCGGCGCCGCCAGCCCGTAGTGATCGGTGTGGGAATGGGTGCAAACCAACAGCTTTACGTCGCCGAGGTCGAAGCCGGCCTGGGCGAGGGCAAGGTCGAACTGGCGCATTCGCCCTTTGCCACCGATGCCGGTGTCGAAGAGGACGATGCCGCCGTCGGCGGCGACCGCCCAGGCGTTGCCGTGGGGCACGCCGGGCCAGGGGAGCGGCAATCTCAGCCTCCAGATCCCCGGCAGCGTCTTCTCGGCACGAGGAGCCTCGGGCCGCTTGCGATCCTCCGCCATCGAACTGAATCCTCTCAGGCGCCGCCGCCGCGCCGCGTGACCGCCGTCATGCTGGGATAGGTTGAGCGTGCATGGAGTCGAGCAGCCCCAAGCGCGCAAGCCTCGTCCTCGCAGCGCTGATCCTGGTCGCGGCGGTTGCGAACCTCAACCTGGCGGTGGCCAACGTTGCCCTGCCGGATATCGGCAAGGCCTTCGGCTCGGGCCAGACGACGCTCAATCTGATCGCCGTCGGCTACTCGTTGGGGCTTGCGACCTCGGTCCTCTACCTGGGCGCGCTCGGCGACCGTTACGGGCGCAAGATGATGCTTCTGCTTGGCATGGGGCTCTCAATCCCGGCCTCCCTGCTAGCCGGCTTCGCTCCCTCCGACGGGGTCCTCTTCATTGCTCGGCTGCTCGGCGGCGTCGCCGCAGGCATGGCCTTCCCCACCACCCTGGCCCTGATCACGGCCCTCTGGTCTGGCCCGGCACGGACCCGATCGATCGCCCTCTGGTCGGCGATCGGCGGCGCGATCGCCTCGCTCGGGCCACTGCTCTCCGGTGCCCTGCTCGAGCAATTCGATTGGGGCTCGGTCTTCCTGATCACGCTGCCGCTGGCGGGGCTTGCCCTCTTCATGGCCTGGCGCTATGTCCCCGCCCACGTCAACGAGGCAACTGAGCCGGTCGACAACCTCGGCGGCATCCTCTCGATCCTGCTGATCGCGGCGCTTGTCCTGGGGATCAACCTTGCGCCGGTCCCCGGCAAGGGAGCGCTGGCGCTTGGGCTGGGCATCGTCGCGGTTGCCGCAACCGCGGCCTTCGTGATCCGCCAGCGGCGGGCGCGCTCGCCGCTCTATGACCTCGACGTTGCGGCGCGGCGGATCTTCTGGGTCGCGGCCTGCGCCGGGATCATCGTCTTCGGCTCGCTGATGGGAGCGATGTTCATCGGCCAGCAGTTCCTGCAGAACGTGCTCGACTACTCGACCCTCGATTCGGGCCTGGCGATCCTGCCGGCAGCAGTGCTGATGGTGATCGTCGCACCGCGCTCGGCAAAGCTGGTCGAGGCGCGCGGCGCCCGCTTCACCCTGCTGATCGGCTACGTCTTCTGCCTGCTCGGCTTCCTCACCATGCTGCTGCTCTGGAAGGACAACATCGACTACTGGAAGGTCGGCCTCGGCTACGCCCTGATCGGGGTTGGCGTCGGCTTCGCCGGCACCCCGGCCTCGCACTCGCTGACCGGCTCGGTCCCCGTCACCCGCGCCGGCATGGCCTCGGGAACCGCCGACCTGCAGCGCGACCTCGGCGGCGCGATCATGCAGTCGATCTTCGGTGCCCTGCTTACCGCCGGCTACGCGGCCGCCGCCAGCGCCGCGATCGCCTCCTCCGGCGAATCGGCCAAGGTCACCGAAAACGTCGAAGGAGAGCTGACCAAGTCCTTCTCCAGCGCCGCCGACCTCGCCTCGCAGTACCCCGGTCATTCCGAACAGATCATCGCCGCCGCCAAGACCTCGTTCCTGCAGGGTGACGAGCTCGCCTATACCGCCGGCATCGCCGCCGTCCTACTCGGCGCCGCCCTTGTCTTCTTCTTCTTCCCCAAGCGGGACGAGGAGGAGGCGCTGCTGGAGCGCTACCACGCCGAAGACACCAAGCCCGCCGTCACTGCTTGAGAAGATGGCGGCGATGCCCGCCAACGGCGAAAACGGAGGGTCCCGGCTCGGCACGACACTGCGCGAAGGCGAGCGGGTAACGCCGCTCGAGCTCTTCTTCGACCTTGTCTTCGTGCTGGCGATCACCCAGTGCACGGCGCTGATGTCGCACCACCCGACCTGGTCGGGAATAGCCCAGGGCCTACTGGTGCTCGGCATGCTCTGGTGGGCCTGGACCGGTTACTCCTGGCTGACCAGCGTGATCGACCCCGAGGAGGGGGCGGTGCGCCTGGTCATGTTCGGTGCGATGGCGGCGCTGCTGCTTGTCTCCCTCTGCGTGCCGGAAGCGTTCGGTGGCCTGGCGCTCGCTTTCGCGCTGATCTACGGGGTGGTTCGCTCGGCGCAGATCGTCCTGTTCATGCTCGCCAGCCCCGAGGACGACGCCCTGCGCCACTCGGTCCTGGGCCTCGCCGCAAGCACGGCGGTCGCCGTCGTCCTGCTGGCCACGGCGTCTCTCTTCGACGGCCTCGCCCAGGGGGCGCTCTGGGCGCTCGCCCTCTTCCTCGACATGGCCGGGCCCTACTTCTTTGGCTCCGAGGGCTGGAAACTCGTTCCAGGGCATTTCGCTGAGCGCCACGGGCTGATCGTGATCATCGCCCTCGGCGAGTCGATCGTCGCGATCGGGGTCGGCGCCTCCCACTCGCTCACCCTCAGCATCGGCACCGCCGCCGTGCTCGGCGTCGCCCTTACGGCGGCGATGTGGTGGATCTACTTCGACATCGTCGCGATCGTCGCCGGGAAACGACTGGCGGAGGCGGACGTCGGCAAGACGCAGAACGAGATGGCGCGCGACTCCTACTCGTATATGCACCTGGTGATGGTGGCCGGAATCGTCCTCGTTGCCCTCGGCCTAAAGACGACGATCGGCCATACGGGAGATCACCTGCACGCCGTACCCGCCTTCGCCCTGTTCGGCGGCCTCGCCATCTACCTCTTCGGCCACGTTGTGTTCCGCTACCGCCACGTCCATACGGTCAACAGGCAGCGACTGCTGCTCGGAATCGTCCTGCTGGCCCTGGTCCCCGTAGCGACCGAGGTGCCCGCCCTGGTCCCGGTCGCGATCGCCAACCTGCTGATCTGGGCGATGATCGCCTACGAGACGCGCCTCTACGGCGAGGGTCGGCACGAGGTGCGCCGTCCCCAGACCGCCGGGGCTTAAGCGCGGCGGCGGCGCGGGCCGAGCGGGTGCTCGAACTCCTGCATCAGCCCGGCAATCGCGAAGCAGAGGGCGCCGGTCAGCGTGCCCCAGTTAGCGATGCCGATGTTGACCGCTTTGGCGCTCGCCGGCTCAACGAACGAGGCCACGGCGGAGACCATGAAAAGGACCGAGCCGATCTGGTTGACGCCGACGATCCACCAGCCAAGGTCGCGATGGCGCCAGAAGCGCCGGCCGCCGCCGATCTCGGTCAGCGCCAGATGGCCGGAGATGAGGAAGAGCGCGCAGCCGACCATGTCCGGCGACCAGACGAGGTGATCCTCGGCGGCCGGGCTGAGTTCGGCGATGAACGAGTCGATCAGGTTGATCGCGAAGACCAGGGTGCCGGCGAAGAGGACGACGGCACTCAGCCACTGCAGGCGGCGCGGTTCGCGCGACCACCAGCGCCAGCGGGCCTCCGCGGCAGCGGGATCGCCGCTCGGCTCGTTGACCACCTGCAGGACCGAGCTGTAGCCGCCGGTGCTGAAGAAGACGCCGCCGAGGAGGTAGACCGATGCGCAGGCGGTCGTCGAGACCCCAGCCTGGGCCAGCCCCGCGCCGAGGGCAAACAGCGATCCCCCGATCAGGAACGCGGTCGCCGCGACCGCGTTCAGCAGCGCGCTACGGCTTGACGAAAGTCTCCGGGTCGGGGCCGATGCGCTCACCGCGGTCGAGTTTCGCGAATTCGACCATGTCCTCGTCGTCCAGTTCGAAGTCGAAGACCTCGATGTTCTCGCGAATCCGCTCCGGAGTCACCGACTTCGGAATGACGACGTTGCCCAGCTGCAGGTGCCAGCGCAGAATCACCTGAGCGGGCGTCCTCTCGTGCCGCTCGGCGATCGCGGCGATCGTCTCATCATCGAGCAGACCACCCTGGGCGAGCGGGCTCCAGGCCTCGGTGGCGATCCGCTGTTCGGCGTGGAAGGCGCGCAGATCGGCTTGCTGGAGGCTCGGGTGCAGCTCGACCTGGTTCACCGTCGGCCGCGTGTCTGCCTCGGCCTCGAGCCGTTCCAGATCCTCGATTCGAAAGTTGGAGACCCCGATCGTGCGGGCGCCCTCCTCCTCGTAGATCCGTTCGAACGCCCTCCAGGTATCGACGAAGCGGCCCTCGCTGGGAACCGGCCAGTGGATCAGGTAGAGATCGACGTGGTCCAGCCCCAGCCGATCGAGACTAGCCTCGAATGCAGCCAGGGTCGAGTCGTGTCCCTGGTCGGCGTTCCAGAGCTTCGTGGTGACGAAGACGTCCTCGCGGGGCAGGCCGGAAGCGGCGAGCGCGGCGCCGACCGCTGCCTCGTTGCGGTAGGCGGCGGCGGTGTCGATGTGGCGGTAGCCGGCATCGAGCGCCAGCTCGACCGTCGCCTGTGTCTCCTTGGGCGGGACCTGGAAGACACCGAACCCAAGCTGGGGGATCACGATGCCGTCATGGAGAACGGCGCTTGGAATTGTCAATTGAGGCATCAGCTTCCCTTTGTTGTCATGATAGCTCTATTGCTGTCATGCGTAGTCGGGATCTCTGTACCCGGCTGGAAAGCGTTTACGCCTCTCTGGGTTGGAGTCAATTTCCCAGACCAAAGTGGCACTGACCTCTATGTGAAAGGTATCCTCGCCTCCAAATGGCCAAGCCCAACCAACCGGTACGGGGCCGGCCCAAGCAGTCATCCGAGGTTCCCCTGGCCGGTAGTCGCGGGCTTGACCGCAGCAGCGACGTGCCGCTCTACTTCCAGCTCGCCGCGGCGCTGAAGGTGATGCTGGAGGTCGGCGGCTGGGAGTCCGGTGCGCGCTTTGCCTCCGAGCGCGAGATCGAAGAAGAGTTCGGCGTCTCGCGTGCGGTGATCCGGCCGGCGCTCGATCTCCTCGTCGGCGACGGGGCCATTTTCCGCGTCAAGGGATCGGGTGCCTTCGTCGCGCCGCCACGGCAGGAAGTCGAGGTGGCAGGGCTGGTCAGGCTGTGGCTGGAGCGCCACCACGATCGCCCGATCGCCGTCCGCAGCGCCAAGGAGCACCTGCCCGATCACACCGTTTCTCATTTCCTCGAGATCGAGGATGACGACACTCACGTCGCGCACGTGATTGCGATCGTCGACGTTGGTAAACCGTCGGTCTGCCTCGTCGACTCCTACTCCACTGTTGCCCACGTGCCCTGGTTCATTCCCACCGCCCACGCGTTGGCGGCCGGCGCAAAACCACCCGTCCCCGGCGGACTTGAGCTGACCCGCGCGACGATCGCAGTCGAGCACACTTTCTTCGGCGAGTGGGGCTCCTCTCAGGTCGGCGCCAAAGCCGGCGAGCCGGCGCTGATGGGGCGCTTCATCCAGTTCGGCCGCACGCCAGGATCGGAGCGCGAGCGCCCACTCGAGTTCGCGCGCCTGATCTACCGAGCTGACAGCACCCAGCTCTCTTTTGTGCTCAGCTAGCACGAGATTTCTTAATCGCTATGGAAAGATCAATTGCTCGCCATGACGGAGCTGGGTCAGAACCTGATCGATGCCCTTGCCCTCGGCAGCCTCTACGCGTTGATCGCCCTCGGCATCACGCTCGTCTACACCGTGATGGGAATGATGAACTTCGCCCACGGCGAGTTCATCATGCTCTCCGCCTACGCCCTGTTCGCCTTCGCGGGGCTGCCCTTCGCCGCCGCGGTCGGGTGCGCCCTGCTGGCCGGGGTCGCGATCGCGCTGCTTGCCGAGCGCGTGGCCTTCCGCCCGGTCCGTAACGCCGACCTCTCGGCCCAGCTCGTCACCTCGCTGGCAGTCGCGGCGATCCTCCAGAACGTCGTCACCGCGGCGGTCGACGCTCGCGCCCAATCGGTCGAAACACCGGCCGCGATCAGCGAATCGACCAGCTTCGGCAGCGTTTCGGTGCCAAACCTGGAGTTCGTCACCCTCGGACTGACGGTGATCGTCCTCGGCGGTCTCGGCTGGCTGCTCTACAGAACCCGCACCGGCCTGGCGATGCGGGCGGCGGCGGAGAACTTCGACATGGCCCGCCTGCTCGGCGTCCGCGCGGACCGGGTGATCGCGATCGCCTTCGCGATCAGCGGAGCGCTCGCCGCCGTCGTCGGCGTGCTGATCGTGATGCAGACCGGCCAGGTATCGCCGACGATGGGGCTCACCCCGGTCCTGATCGGCTTCGTCGCGGTGGTGATCGGCGGCTTCGGCCGGATGTTCGGCGCCGTGGTCGGCGGCCTGCTGCTGGGTGCGCTGTCCTCCCTGCTCGGGGTCTACCTCCCGGACGGACTGGTGCCGTTCCGCGAAGCGATCGTCTTCACCTTTCCGGTGCTGATCCTGATCTTCAGGCCGCACGGCCTGCTGGGCGGGGAGATCGGCAAGGCCCGGGTATGAGCACCGCGAGATTTCGCTCCAGCCCCTCCGCCGCCACTTCGCTGCTGTTGCCATTGGCCCTGATCGCGATCGCCGCTTTGGTCGGCGCCAACGGCACGCCCTCCCTGCAGGGCACCGTCACGCTGATTCTCTGCAACCTGATCGTCGTCGTCGGCTTGCAGGTCTTCGTCGGCAACAGCGGCGTCTACTCGTTCGGCCAGCTTGGCTTCGCGACGACCGGTGCCTACGTCGCCGCGATCCTCACCCTGCCGGCGACCTTCGCCCTCCTGCAGACGCCCGGCCTGCCGCATTTCATCGCCGACGCCGACCTCGGCGCGCTCTCCTCGACGCTGATCGCCGCGGCAGTCTCCGGACTGCTCGCGATGGTCGTCGGCCTGCCGCTGATGCGGACGTCCACCCTTGCGATCCCGATCTCCACCTTCGCCTTCCTGATCGTCGTCTACAACGTCGTTGCCAACTGGGACCGCATCACCGGTGGCAACAGCGGCCTGGTCAGCATCCCAACGACGACCGGCGTCGGATCCGCCGCGCTGTGGGCGGTCGCAGCCGTGATCCTCGCGCTGGCGTTCAAATGGTCGGCGAGCGGCTACCGCCTGCAGGCGACGCGCGAGGACGAGGTGGCGGCGCGCTCGATCGGAGTCCACGTGATGAGGGAGCGGCTGATCGCCTTCGGCATCAGCGGGGTGCTGTGTGGGGTCGGTGGCGCGCTGGCGGTGCACCAGTCGGGCGTCCTCAACCCCGCCACCTTCTACTTCGGCGCGACCGTGACGACGATGACGATGCTGGTCGTCGGCGGCGCCCGCAGTGTCTTTGGGGCGGTGATCGGGGCACTGGCGATCTCGATCGTCAACGAGCTGCTGCGGGGCGTTGAGAACGGCGCCAGCCTGTTCGGCGCGATCTCGATCGGCGAAGCGCCGGGCCTGGCCGCGATCGGTCTCGGCCTGATCCTGCTGGCGACGATGATCGCGATGCCGAACGGCCTCAGCGGCGGCAAGGAGGCGGGCGAGCTGCCCTGGCTGCGCCGCCTGGGTCCAAGGGCCCCGGTGCCGCCACCCCGACAGGCCGACGCGCTCACCGGCAGGCCGGCGGTCGAGCACGTCACCAAAGGCGCCCTGCGCGCCGAACGGGTATCGCTCGCTTTCGCCGGCCTGCAGGTGCTCAAGGAGATCGACCTCTCGCTCGAGCCCGGCGAGGCGCTCGGCCTGATCGGCCCCAACGGCGCCGGCAAGACCACCCTCGTCAACGTCCTCAGCGGGTTCCAAGCGCCCGACTCGGGCTCCGTCTGGCTTGACGGGAGCGAAGTCACCCGGCGCTCCCCGACCCGCCTCGCCCACGACGGCCTGGGCCGCACCTTCCAGGCCGCCCTCCCCTTTCCCGACCTGAGCGTCCTCGAGAGCGTCGCGGTCGGCGCGATGGGCATCGGAGTCGACAGGCGGCGGGCAGTCGCGGTCGCAGCCAACGTGCTCGCCCGCCTCAACCTGCTCGAGCAGGCCGCGCTGCCGGCCGGTTCCCTGCCACCGGGGAGCCAGCGCCTCCTCGGCATCGCCCGCGCGCTCGCAATCGAGCCCCGCTACCTGCTGCTCGACGAGCCCGCCGCCGGGCTGAACGAGGCGGAAAGCGAGGATCTGGTCGCGATCCTGCGCGGCGTGCTGGCGGACTTCGGCTGCGGGATCCTGCTGATCGAGCACGACGTGAACATCGTCATGCCGCTCTGCTCCCGGGTTCAAGTGCTCGACGATGGCATGACCCTGCGGATCGGGACCCCGGAGGAAGTCCAATCCGACCCAATCGTGGTCGAGTCCTATCTCGGCAGCTCCTTCCTGGCGGCCGCCGATGCTTGAGTTGCGCGAGGTCCGGGTCAGCTACGGGCGCATCGAGGTGGTCCACGGAGTGGACCTGAGCGTCGGCGAAGGGGAAGTGCTCGGGATGGTTGGCCCAAACGGGGCCGGCAAGAGCTCGATCCTGCGAGCGATTTGCGGACTGGCGCGCCCGACCGCCGGCGAGGTGAGCTTCGAGAACCGCCTGCTGACCGGGCTGGCGCCGGAGCAAATTGCAGGACTGGGATTGGCGCTGGTGCCCGAGGGTCGGCACATCTTCAAGACCCTGACGGTGGCGGAGAACCTGCGGCTCGGAGCGGGGAGCGACGGTGGCGGCGTCCTGATGGAGCAGACGCTCGAGCGCTTCCCGATCCTTCGCCAGCGGGCCCGCCAACAGGCCGATCGCCTCTCGGGCGGAGAGCAACAGCAGCTGGCGATCGCCCGGGCCCTACTCGGCAAACCAAAGTTGTTGATCCTCGACGAGCCCTCGCTCGGCCTGGCGCCGAAGATGATCGACGTCATCTACGAGCTGCTCCAGGGCCTGCGCGACGAAGGGGTGACGATGCTGCTGGTCGAGCAGAATGCCGCCCGCACGATCGACTTCTGCGACCGCTGCGTCGTACTCAGCACCGGCAGGATTCGAGCCCAAGGATCTCGCAGTGAGCTGCAGCGCAACCCCGATGTCCTGCGCGCCTACCTGGGCAGGCAAATATGAATGAAATAGAATCCTGAAATAGTCACTAGGAAGCGATGTACGGCGACCGCCCATTCCGAGTTCCGACCAGCGAGGAGATCTCACTCGCGCTGCGTCACTGCTGGCAGCCGGTCGCAAGACTCGAGGATCTGAAGCGCGGCCCGCAGCGAGCGGTGCTGCTTGGGGAAGCGCTCGCCGTCTTTCTCACCGAGAGCGGCGAGCCGGCGGTGGTCGCGGATCGCTGCGCCCATCGCGGGGCATCGCTCTCGATGGGCAAGGTCGCGGGTGAGTCGATCCAATGCCCCTACCACGGCTGGGAGTGGGCGGGCGAGGATGGTGCCTGCACCCGTATCCCCTCGCTGCCCGACCAGAGTCAGATCCCAACCCGCGCCCGCGTCGCCGCCTTTCCGGCGCGCCTGCACTGGGGCCTGGTCTGGACGGTCCTGGAGAAGCCGCTGGGCGAGCCACCCGACCTGCCGTGGTTCGACGCCGACGCCTGGACCTGGGGTCACGGCACCCCGTTTGAGCTGCCCGTCGGGCTGGGGGTGATGATCGAGAACTTCCGCGACGTCGCCCACTTCGCCTTCGTCCACGAGACGACCCTCGGCCCACTGCCGGAGGTGGTCGAGCCGCTGGATGTCGAGCGAGACGGCATCGAGGTGACGCTGCGGCGAGAGATGCAGTTCGGCGACAAAGCCGCCAAGTTCTGGAGCTCGGTGGGCGAGGCTCGCTACCACGTGATCGCCCCCAACTTCATCTCGTTCCAGATGTTCACCGACACGGGCGAACGCTGCCTGCTCCACGCCGCCCGCGCGATCAGCGCCACGGAGTCGGCGCACTACTGGATCGAGGGAGGGCTGGCCGAGGGCTTTGACGACGCGGCCCTCGCGGAGGCAATCGACTACGAGTGGCGCATCTACCGCGAGGACCTGCCGGTCATCTCCGCGGTCGAGCCGCCCGAGCTATCGCTGGACCCCAACTCCGACACGAGCACGCTCGCCGATCGCTTCACCCTCGCCTACCGGCCCGCCTTCGCCGAGTTCGTCGATCGCGCGCTCAGCCTCCGTATGTAGGGATGAACGGCGGCTTCACCTTCGCCACCAGCTTCGGCTTGCCGTTCGAGTACTCATAGACCGGCCAGATCCGGGTCGCCAGGTGGTCTTCCGGACTGAACGTCTCCTTGCCGACGATCGTCTGGTGCGGCTTGGCTTCGAGGGCGTCGGCAAGCACGTTCCCGCTGACGCTGTGGGTTTCCCTGATCGCCTCGATGATCAGTTGGCCGGCGGCGTAGGACGCCAGCAGGGTCCCGGACACGTCGGTATTGACCCCGTTGCGCCGAAGGACCCTGAACAGACGCGCTGAGGCACGGTCGGGCGGATCGTAGGCCGAGCCGTTGGAGGTCGCGTAGATCTTCCCCGGATCCGGGATGCCCTTGATCCAGAAGGTGCCGTCGAAAGAGCTGCCGCCAAGGATCGGGACGTCGATGCCGGCGGCCTGGATCTGCTTGATCGCCGCTGCGCCGCCGGGCGGGTAGGAGGCCATGACCACGGCGTCGGCGTCGGAATTCTTCAGCTCGCTGACCTGGCTGGCGATCGACTCGTCGCCGTTGGCGAAATCGGCGGAGCCGGCGATCGAGCCGCCGAGCTTTTTCCATACCTGTTCGAAGGCAGAACACTGCGCCTTGCCCATCACGATCGCCGTGTCGCACATGAGGAAAGGCCGCTTGATCCCCCGCTGGTGCAGGAAGGCGGCTCCGGCGCTGACCTCGCTGAGAAAGTTCGGGTTGCCGCTGAAGGAGAGGTGGCCCGTGTACGGCGGGCCATAGCCGGGTTCGCCGGCACACATGGAGAAGTTGAGCTTGTCGTGTTCTTCGGCCACCGGCGCGGCCGCAGCCGCCGTCAGCGCCTCGCAGCTGAGCAGGAGGGTGTCGGCGCCCTCTTCGATCACCTTCTGCGCGGCCACCGGAGCCTGCTGCGGATCGGAGCGATTGTCGGCCTTCACTATCACCAGCTTGTGTCCGTCGATGCCGCCCTTGGCGTTGGTTTCATCGACCAGCTGTTCGATCGCGGAGATGTTGCCGTCATAGGGCGCGAGGTAGCCGGTCTTGGCGATCGCGGCGCCGATCACTATCTCCTTCGGCAGGCCGGTGGAGGGCGAGTCAGTCGAATCGCCACTGCTGCCGCAACCGACCAGGGCGGTCAGCGCAAATGCCAGCAGGGCGAGGAGCGGCTTTGCGGAGTTCGGCATCCAGAGTTCCCGCACCGAACTCTAGTAATTCCCAAAGGGAAATACTTCAACTAAATCAAGTAAAGAACCCGGTGGGCGCGGGCCTAGCTGTTGGCGAGGCCGAGGGCCAGCAGCGGGAAGGCAAGCATGATGCCCATGTAGGCGCCCATCAGAGCGCCGGTGCGGAGGCTGGCCGTGCGCGAGCGGGCGCCGGAGATGGCGCCGATCAGGAAGATCGCGGCGGCGAGGGTGAGGCCAATCCAGAAGACGTCGGGCATGAGCGGGCGAGATTATCGAATGGGGAGGATTTGGCGGGCTCGCGACAAACCGTCGAGCATGGACACCAGCGGCAGCGCCAACAAGAATCTGATCCTCGCGGCGATGATCTTCGCCGTCTCGATGACCTTCATCGACATGACGATCGTCGCGATCGCAGTTCCCAGCCTGCAGGAAGACCTCTCGCTCTCCTCGACCGGGGTGCAGTGGATCATCAACGGCTACCTGCTCTCGCTCTCGGCGCTCTTCGCCTTCGGCGGCAGGCTCGCCGATATCGCCGGCCACCGGCGCATGGTCGTGCTCGGCGTGATCGTCTTTGCCACCGCCTCCGGCCTCTGCGGGGCGACGCCGACCGGCAGCCTCGACGAGGTCTGGCTGATCACCTTCCGCATCATCCAGGGCGCCGGCGCGGCGATCATGTTTCCGGCGGCGCTGGCGATCGTCCTCGGCGCCTTCCCGGTACGCGAGCGCGGCCGCGCGATGGCGATCTTCTTCGCGATCACCGGTGGCCTGACCTCGATCGGCCCGCTCGCCGGCGGCTACCTGGTCGAGATCAGCTGGCGGACGATCTTCTGGGTCAACATCCCGGTCGCGATCATCGCCCTGATCCTGACCGCGATCGCCAAGCCCGACGACCACAAGCACCCGGCGCCGCTCGACTACCGCGGCACGGTGCTGATCTCCGGCGGCATGGGCCTCGCCATCCTCGGCCTGCAGCAGTCGAGCGTCTGGGGCTGGGGCAGCGCGATCACCTGGGTCTGCATCGCCGCCGGGCTAGCGCTGATCGCCGCCTTCGTCGCCTTCGAGCTGCGCGTCGCCAACCCCCTGATCAGGGTGCGGATCTTCGAAAACCGCGCCTTCGCGGTCGACAACGTGATCCTCTTCCTGCTGATGATCCCCTTCGTCCCGCTCTTCTTCTTCGCCAGTATGTACGCGCAGATCTCGCTCGGCGAAAGTGCCTCGGAAACCGGCCTCTACCTGCTGATCTTCTTCGCCGGCTTCGCCACCGCCTCGCAGTGGGGCGGCAGGATTCTCGACCGGGTCGGGGCGAGGCCTTCGGTGGTGCTCGGCTGCGCGGTCGCGGCGGCTGGATTCGCCCTCTGGGCGCATTCGATGCCTGACCTCTCGGTCAGCTCGCAGTGGTACTGGATCGTCCTCGCCGGAGCGGGCGTCGGCCTCGTCCTAGGGCCGGCGAACACCGACGCGCTCAACCGCCTGCCCGCCAGCCACTACGGCGAGGCGACCGGGATCACGCAAACGGTGCGCAACTTCGGCTCCAGCCTCGGCCTCGCGGTGTTGGGCACGATCCTGATCCTCGAGAACAAGGCGAACCTGGAGTCGACGCTCGGCGCGCAAGGCGTGCCAAAGGCGAAGGCCGACCAGATCGCCGACTCGATCAGCCAGGGCAGTTCCAGCAGCAGCGCCGGCTTCGCCGAAGCGGCGGGCAAGCACGCGCAGCAGCTCTTCACGGCCGTCCAGCACGACTTCGCGCTCGCCTCGCGCACGGTCTTCTACGTGATGGCCGCGGTGATGGCGCTCGCCTTCGTCGTCGCCCTGGCCGCGATGCCCGCCGGCAAGGTCGAGGAACAAGTCGAAGACCCCACTCCGTAGTCCACGCTGACTTCGTCTTTAGTAGTCCATATGCACGCATAAAGGCGAAGTCAGCCCTGAAGGTAGATGTTGCGGGTGACCTGGAACTGCCGTACGTTGCCGAGCGTGATGATTCGAGCATTCCTCGTCGCCTCGATGTTCGGGACGACGGCACTGCTCACTTTGCCGGGCTCCGCGATAGGCGCGAGTCCGGCCCAGCGCCTAATTAGCACCTACGCGCCGATCACGATGCTGCGCGAAGAGCAGGATCCGCCCTGCGAAACCTCAGCTGAGCAGTACGAGCCGACGAGCGTCTCAACCGTGCTCGGCAACCCCTCGGTGCGCCTCCAGCGAGTCGAAGAAAACGGCAAGGAAGTGCTAGTGACGCGGGCCCCGACGGCTGCCGACATCGCCGGGCTCGACGACCCCTACCACCTCGAACTGCCCGGCGACCCACTCGGCGACACCTGCGTCTACGCGCGCGACTTCGCCAGGCTGAAACGGGAAGGCAAGGCGCCGCCGACCACCTACGCTCACATCGCCCGCCAGGTAGGGCGGCCGGGGCTCGTCGTCCAGTACTGGTTCTTCTGGTACTTCAACCAGTTCAACGACCTGCACGAGGGCGACTGGGAGGGCATGCAGATCGCCTTCGAAGCAAACACGGCGCGCGAAGCACTGGCCGAGGGCCCGAGCGAAATGATCCTCTTCCAGCACGCCGGCGGCGAGCGGGCGGACTGGGGAGACCCGAAGGTCGACAAGGAAGGGACGCACCCAATCGTCTACCCCGCGGCGGGCTCGCACGCGACCTTCTACGACTCGACCGTCTACGTCCAGAACGACTCAAAGGGCTCCGGCGTCGGTTGCGACAACACCAGCGGGCCCTTGTACGAAGTGCGGCCGCATCCGATCGCGATCCCGACTTTCCCGACCACCACCGGCCGCTTCAAGTGGCTCACTTACTTCGGCCACTGGGGTCAAAAGGAGGCAGGTTTCAACAACGGCCCGACCGGCCCGGCGACGAAGACCCAGTGGCTCGAACCGTTCTCCTGGATGGAAAAGCAGCGGACGACGAGCCCGCGGGTGCCGGGCGGATCGTTTGCCGGCCCCGCGGTCAGCGGTGCCTTCTGCGGCGCCGTCTCCACTGTCTCCGACGTGATCAACCTCGAGTCGCGCTCGCGGCCGGCGGCGATCGCGATGATCGCGGTCCCTGCCCTCCTTCTACTGCTGTTCGTCGGCGTGACCAAGTGGGGCCCGGTCGACCTGACCGAGTTGCGCCGGCGCCGTGCCTTCGGCCAGATCGTGCGGGCGGCACGGCAGCTCTACGGACGGCACTGGCGAACGATGGTGCCGATCGGTCTGAGCGCACTTGTGATTGTCGGCGGGGTGCGCGGGCTCGCCGCCCTGATCGCCGGGCAGCGCGGCGTAGACAGCGCCACCGGCCGCACCGGCGCCCACCTCGCCCTCGCCGACACGATCGAATCGCTCGGGCTGCCGATTGCCGAAGCGATCGTCGCCGCGGTGGTGATCTTTGCCGTGCGACTGCTGCTCGAAAGCGGGGGGATGAGTTTCCTCGACTCCTGGCGCGGCATGCTGCGTCGCTTCTGGCGAGTAGCGGGAGGGTCGCTGCTGCCGCCACTGGCGGCGCTGGCACTCGCCGTCACGATCATCGGGATTCCCGTCGCGATCTACAAGATCGTCTGCTGGCAGTTCGTCCAGCAGGAGATCCTGGTCGAGGACAAGGGCATCCGCGAGGCCTTCCACGGCAGCTCCAACCGGGTGCGCGGCCGCTGGTGGCACACGGTGCGGACCCTCGGCTTCTTCTGGCTGCTCAGCATCGCGGCCGGCCCGGTGCTCGGCTTCACCCTGATCTTCACCAACATCTCGCTGCTCTGGATCAACGTGATCGGCTCCGTCGTCTTCGCCCTGCTCGTCCCCTACGTGGCACTCGGCCGCACATTGCTCTACTTCGACCTTGGTGAGCGGGCAGAGGAGGAGCCGGCGAAGCCCTGGCGCGAGCGATGGCCACGCCGGGCGGCCACGGCCGAGGCCTGAGCGGCTCAAAGTTGGGTTGCAACCAGCGCTACGAGTGCAGTTGCGAGCGCGGCGACGAGGCCGCCGCCCACGTAAAACAGGGCGATTAGCAACGTATCGAAGCGTACGCTGATCGACTCGAGCTTCGCCTCGATCCCCTCGAACCGCGCGTCGACCTTGTCGAACTGGCGATTGACCTCATCGAACTTCCTATTGACCTCGTCGAATCGCCGGTCGATTTCGCGGAACTGCAGATTGAGGCGTTCGTCGACTCGGTCGAAACGTTCATCCATCCGCTCGCTCAGACCGTCCAAGCGGTCGTCCGTCCAGTTCACTCGCATCGCCTCCATGCCTCCATCGTGCCTCGGTTCGCCGCAACCGTTGCGCGCTGAATGTCACAGGTTTGAGACTTTTTGTCTGCGGTTGATGTTACAGACGCAAGCGACCCCGAACGGCTCCAGCTAGATTTCGGCCAGTGAAATTGCTTGCCTTCAGCGACCTGCATCGAGACCTCGATCAAGCGGCCGAGCTGGTCGCGATGTCGGCCGAGGCCGACGTGGTGATCGGGGCCGGCGACTTCGCCTCGGTGCACGAGGGGCTGGTGGAGACAATCGATGCCCTGGCGGCGATCGAGACACCCACCGTGCTGGTACCCGGAAACAACGAGACCGAGGATGCGCTGCGCGAGGCGGCGGAGAGCTGGAGCGCCGCCACCGTCCTGCACGGCAGCGGCGCGACGATCGAGGGCGCCGACTTCTACGGGCTCGGTGCCGGCGTCCCCGTCACCCCTTGGGATTGGAGCTTCGACCTCGACGATGAGGCGGCGGCGGCGATGCTCGCGCCCTGCCCCGAGAGCGCAATCCTCGTCCTCCACTCGCCCCCGCGCGACCACTGCGACAGCAACGGCGCCGGGATGAACTTCGGCAGCCCGGCCCTGCTGAGCGCGATCGAAGAGAAGAACCCCCGGCTGGCGGTCTGCGGCCACATCCACGAGTCGTGGGGATGCGAGAGCCGGGTCGGCGAGACGCCGGTCCGCAACCTCGGCCCGAAGGGCACCTGGATCGAGGTCTAGGCGGAGGCGCGGTACTTGATGTGGGTGACGCCGGGGCCCTCGATCGCCCGCACCTGCTCGAGAGCAATGTCGGCTCCCGCAAGATTGTCGAACAGGCGCCTGCCGCCGCCGAGCAGAATGGGAGCGACGTTGAGGTCCAGTTCATCGATCAGGCCCGCCGCCAGGTACTGCTGAGCGACATCGGCGCCGCCGCCGAGGGCGACGTCCTTGCCGCCCGCCGCCTCCTTGGCCTGCGCGAGCGCCGACTCGATGCCGTCGGTGACGAAGGTGAAGGTCGTGCCTTCCTTCTCCAGCGGCTCCCGCTCGTGGTGGGTGAGGACGAAGACGGGAGTGTGGAAGGGCGGCTCGTCGCCCCACCAGCCCTCCCAGGGCCTCTCGCCCCAGGGCCCCGGACCGCCACCGAACATATTGCGCCCCATCACGGTCGCCCCGACGTTTTCGACCGCCTCCGCGATGACCGGGGTACTGGCGTTTACCTCGCCGCCCTCCCGGCCATGGGACTCGCGCCAGGCGGCGAGCTTGATGACCCACTCATGGAGTTGCTCTCCGCCTTCCCCAAGCGGGTGCTCCTCACTCGGATTCGGGCCGGCGACGAAGCCGTCTGCCGAGACCGAGATCTGAAACCTGAACTTGCTCACTAAGCGGCAGTACCGGGCTGCTCTGGCCCCTGGAAGAGCTCGCCGGCGCGGATCTTCGCGGCCATGTCCGCGGATTCCTCGCGATAGACGCGGCCGTCCTCGAACTCAATCGCCGGATACTTGCGCTGCCCCGAAAGCTGCTCCAGGTCGTTTCGCTTGCCCGGCCGCAGCGGTCCCTTGACGACCTCGTACTCGACCCCCTGCTCGTCAAGTGCCTTCTGCACCTTCCAACATGGATGCGCGTCGACCTTGACCCACATGGTCGAGCAGCGATGGAGCTTGACCGCCATGCATCCACCCTAGCCGGGCAGCGGCCCGCATTGCAAGGACAAACGGCAAGGGCCGCCCGAAGGCGGCCCTTAGCCAGGTGCTTGGGAACGAACGCGGGAACCACGGCCGGGTGGGACAACGCCCGGTCTCCCTTTGCTCGCCGGTGCCCGGGTTGGATTCCGCCGGGCGGCCAAAACAGTGCGGCGCCTAGCGGCCCTGCACCTCCAGTGTCCCCTGAAGCATGTGACTCAAAATAGGACCACCTCCTTTCTCTGGTGATCCGATTGAAGCAAATCGCCCAGTCGCGCTCAACGAGCAAAGCCGGGGATCTCCTCAGAACCGGAGGAGTCGTCAACCACCCCGCGGCACTAGGCGAATAACCGGCAGGCCATCAGCCAGATCCTCGGCGTAGAAATCCTCGAAGACCGAGGGTGCCTCCCGCCGCAACGCTGCCAGCAGGCGAGCGCAAACGAGGCGCATCTCCTCGTCGCCTTCAACCCCGCCGCGAATGGCGAGGAAGTGACGTAGCGCCCGAGCGTTCGCGGTAAAGGCCAGCTTCGTCTCGGTCCCCTCCGGAAGCAGGGTCCTTGCAGCGCTGCGAATCAGTCGCAGTCTCTCCCGCGATGGCAGGTCGCTGGGCTCATTCTCGAGCAGGTCGAGCAGGTCGCGGTAGTCCTCCCGACTGCGCTCGATCGATTCTTGCCAGCGCCGTTCTGCCTCTGGCCTTCGCCGCACCGCCTCGGGCATCATCGCCGAAGACGATCCCTGATCTACATACTGCTGCGACATCTGACTGAAGGCGAAGCCAACGCGGTGCCTCACAAACTGATGGGTGAAGCCGCGGGTGACGCCGGTCAGGACGAAACTCCAGCTGGCGTGCTCCAAAACGCTCTCGTGCTCGTTGACTATCAGGTGGCGGATGTACTCGCGGTTGCTCTTCGGTGACTGTCGCTCGCCAAACGAGAGATAGCAGAGCCGTCCGGCCACCTCGATCAGGTTCTCGGCGTCGGTGGCGGTCGCGCTGCTGCGCCAGCTCAACTCCTCATCGGCAAGAACGCTTTCGACTGCGTCTCGATCGAAGCTTGGTCGGCCCACAACCAGAAGCTGGATGCCTCGACCCCCTCCCTCCCTGTTGCAGGGATGGTTCGACGACGATGGTCGCGTGCCGCTCATGGAGATTCCGAGCGCCGGACTCCCGCTACTTGCGTGCGATAGCCCTTTCTCTTCTGGATCTGAACTTGCCTATGAACCCGCACTTGCTTCCTGACTTCGCGAGCTTCGTCTATAGATTCGACCTTGGCCTTGAGGTCGCTGATTTCGCCACGCATAACCTCGGCGGGCCCGAGCCCGACAACGATGATCGTGGCGATGATACCGAGCAATGCCAGTCCGACCTGCCCCTTAATGGTGCTACGCCTCGTCTTCGCCTCCTCCGTTTCTGCGGCGGCCTTGACCCTCGCGGTGATACCGAGGAAATCCGACGAAAGGACCCCGAGTAGCTTGCCGACTGAATCACCGCTCACACCCAGTTCGTCGTCGCCCGCGAGTCGTTCGTCGAGATTCCGGGAGACGCCTTGGCGCAACTCGAAGAACAGCAGGGTGACGATCTTGTTCTTCTTGAGGAGATGGAAGTTCACCTCGCTCATATTGATGACGGTAAAGGTCATTCGACCCTGGAATCCTGGGTCAACGTGCCCTGGGTTCGTCATCAAGATTCCCTCTGCCGAGACGGTATTGGGCGGGAAGCCGATCGCGCCGATGGTCGAGGGGAGCTTGCACTCCTCGAGGGTTCGGACGACTGCCGTTCCACCCGGCAATAGAATTGCACTGTCGCTTGGCGTGCCAAGCGACCCAGGCTTTCCTTCTGGCGTTCCAGGAATGAAGATTTCCCCGATCCTGAGGTCGACTGAACACGGCTGAACCTGCGAGGCACGGCTGTACTGCTCGGAGCCAGCACCGAGCTCGAGCCCTGTTACAAGTTCATTTCGACTGAGGAGTAAAAGCAATTCCGAATCAGTCAAGAACATAAGTTGAGATGCTAACCCTAGCCACGGCGCTCGCCGCAATGGCCATTGCTTCAACCCGATAAGCCTCGCAAGGTCTCTTGCTGACTTTCGCCGACCGGCACCGTCCTCTCGCAAAAGGGGCGGCGAGCGGAAAACCCACCCCGGACGCGAGATTTCGCTCTACAAGCGAACTACAGTGAACGCGCCAGACAGGATTCGAACCTGTGACCTTCGGTTTCGTAGACCGACGCTCTATCCAACTGAGCTACTGGCGCGGGATGCCGAGTCAGGACTCGGGACGGCGATTCTAGGGACTTGGGGGCCTGGTTAGGCGGCTTCGAGCTCGGTGGGCTTGTTCAGCCGCACGTGCCAGTGGACTGTGGCGGTGGCGACGAGTTGGCCATCGGCATCGGTGAGCTCGATCTCGCAGGGGAAGACGACCTTGCCCTCGGCGTCGAGGGTGGCCAGGGCCTCGGCCGCTGGGACGCCCAGCTTGGCGCTCGCATCGATCGGACCCTTGGCGATCTTCTTGTAGGAGATCTCGGCGTTGCGGGCGAGCGGGGTGACTTCGCCCATGCGCTCAACAAAGGCGCCGACGAAGGCAGCGCCCGATGCGGCCTCGGCGACTGTAAAGAGCGCACCGGCGTGCTGAGAGCCGACGTGGTTGGTGAGCTCGGCGCGCTCGGGCAGGCGGGCGACGGCCTCGCCCGCCGCGACGCTCGTTATCTCCAAGCCGAGGAACCCCGCGAAGGGCACGGCCCGGCTCATTCCCTGCGCAATCGCCTCGAAAGGATCCATCGGCGAACCCTATCCCGCTCAGCGACCCTGGAACTCGGCGTGGCCGGGCCCGCCGTGCTCGAGGAAGGTCTTGACCGCGCGCTGTAGGTCCTCGGTTGCGAAGAGCTCGCCGGCCTCGCTGCGGATCGTCTCGTCGGCCGCCGGGATCCCGCCCTCGCGGAAGCGGCGCAGGACGAGCTTGGTCATCGCGTGCGCCTTGGTCGGTCCCGCTGCCAGCTCAGCGGCGAAGGCGCGCGCCCGCTCATCGAAGCCCTCGTCGTCGAAGACGCGGTTGACGACGTTCCAGCGCTCCATCTGCTCGGCGCCGAACAACTCACCCGTCATCACGAACTCGCGCGCGCGGCCGCTGCCGGCGCGCTCCGCCAGGCGCTGCGTGCCGCCCATCGAGGGGGTCAGGCCAACGACTTTCTCGACCAGGCCAAACTTGGCCGAACGAGCGGCAAGGATCAGGTCGCAGCCGAGCGCCAGCTCGAAGGCCGCGGTCAGGGTCAGCGCGTGGGCGGCGAAGACGACCGGCAGCGGCAGCGCTTCGACCCGTTCGACGACGCCGATCAGCTCGTCCCAGAGGGCGCTCGCCCGCTCGGGCGTCAGACCGTCGAACTCGGCGACGTTGACGCCGCCGGAGACGGCGCGCCCCTCAGCGCGGAAGAGAAGTGCCCGCGGCAGGTCCGCCTCAACCGCCTCAATCGTCGCCTGCAGCGCCTCGAACATCTCACGATCGAAGAGGTTGAGTGGCGGACTGTCGAGGCTGGCAACCGCCAGCCCCTGCTGATCGCGCTCGAGTCGAATAGCCACGGGAAAACCCTACGCGACTTGCCTCAGGGCACGCGGTGGACCTCGAAGAGGTTGGTCCCCAGCTCCTGCTCGGGCAGGCCCGCCGTGATCGCGATCAGGTCGCCCGAGGCGGCGATGCCCTGTTCGCCGGCCAGCCCCGCGCAGTCGTGCAGCAGGGTGCGAATGTCGGTCTCCTGCTCGTGGAGCAAAGCCTTGACGCCGAAGAGCAGGCCGAGGCGCCGCACGGTCTCGATCCGCGGCGAAATCGCCAGCACCGGCACGTTGGGACGATGGGCCGAGACAAGGCGCGCGGTGCGCCCGCTCGTCGTCGGCACGACCAGGGCCGAGAGGCCGAGCCGGTAGACAGCGCCGACCGCGCCCTGGGCGACCGAGTCGGCGACGTCCTGGGTCGCCTGGTCGGTGCGGTTGAAGAGCCAGTCGCCGTAAGGAAGGTCGGGCTCGGTGGCGCGGGCGATCTGGTCCATCACCCGCACCGACTCGATCGGGTGCTGGCCGACGGCCGTCTCCTCGGAGAGCATCACCGCGTCGGTGCCGTCGTAGATCGCGTTGGCGACGTCGGTCACCTCGGCCCGGGTCGGGCGCCGCGCGATCACCATCGAAGCCAGCATCTGGGTCGCAGTGATCACCGGCTTGGAGCGACGTCCGGCGGCCCGGATCAGGCGCTTCTGCAGGACCGGCACCTGGGCGAGCGGCACCTCGATCCCGAGGTCGCCTCGCGCCACCATGATCCCCCCGGTCGCAGCGGCAACGATCTCCTCGGCGTTCTCCGCCGCCGTCTGCTTCTCGATCTTGGCGATCAGCGGGATGTCGGAGCCGAGCGCGCGCAGCCGCTCCCCAACGGGCTCGAGGTCGGCGGCGGTCGAAACGAAGGAAACCGCGAGCAGGTCGATGCCCTGCTCGACCGCGAACTCGACCCAGCCGAGGTCGCCGGCGGTCGCAGCTGGAGTGACGATGCCGGGCACGTTCATCCCCTTGTGGGAGGAGAGCGTGCCACCGACCTCGACCTCACAGTCAATGCCGCCGTCTTCAGGGCCGCGCACGCGCAGGCGAATCGACCCGTCGGCGAGGTAGACGGGTTCGTCCTCCCGCAGCGAGGTAACTCCCTGCCAGGTGACCGGGATCGTCTCGCGGTCGCCCTCGACCTCCTTCGGGGTCAATTTCACGTGCATCCCCGTCTCCAGCTCGGCGACGTCGTCGCGCAGCTCGCCGATCCTCAACTTCGGGCCCGGCAGGTCGCCGAGCACAGCGACCTCGCGCCCGGCCCGCTCGGCGGCGACCCGGATAGCCTCGACCGTGCGCGCGTGGCGATCGCGGTCGGCGTGGGAGAAATTGAGCCGGAGGACGTCGGCGCCGGCCTCGATCAGGCGCGGCAGCACGTCGGCGCCCCAGCTGGCCGGGCCGACCGTCGCGATGATCTTCGTCCGCCTACTTGGCTGCATCGCTTGACTGTAAAGCGTGACGCATCGCACCCCAGAGATCGCGACGCTGACTCTGATCTCTGTGACAATGGCCGAGTGAGCAGCGTCGCCGAGCGTCCCGCCAGCGCCGAGGAGCCAGCTTTCCCGCATCTCGTTGGCGAGGCGCCTCCCTCCCCCGCTGGGCCGATTGAGTCGGCCGAGGCGGCTGAACTCGCAAAGCCGCCAATCGTGCCGCTGCCCCGCAGCGCGCAGATGCTGCGTTTCAGCATGCGACAGATCGAGTATGTCTTCGGCGCCCGGCGTCGCCTTGGCGAGACCTTCCGCATGCGCACCGCAATGCCCGGCGGCCCGGTCGTCACCAGCCATCCCGACCACGTTCGTTCGCTCTTCACCGCCAAACCCGAGCTGGCGCCCTCGCTAACTGGAGAGTCGCCACTGCGGCCGATCCTCGGCCCCAACTCGGTTCTCACCTCGCTCGGCGAGCGCCACATGCGCCAGCGCAAGCTGCTGCTGCCCCCCTTCCACGGCGAGGCGATCGAGCGCTACACGGAAATGATCACCGCGGCGACCGAACGCGAGCTCGATCGTTGGCCGCTCAACCAGCCCTTCGCAATCGCCCCGCGGATGCAGGCGATCACCCTCGACGTGATCATGGCGGGGATCTTCGGCATCGAGGGCAGGCCCGAGCGCGGCACCCCCGAGGACCGGATGCGCTCGACCGTTAAGCGTCTGGTCAACATCTCGACCTCGCCGCTCGGCCAGACCGGGGAACTGCTCAGCATCGGCCGCGAAGACGCCTCCGCACTGATCAAGCTCGGTGTCAACCTGCTCGACCGCCCGACCTACGCCGTGATTCGCGCCCGCCGTGCCGACGAGCACCTGGCGGAGCGGCGCGACATCCTCTCCCTCCTCCTGCAGGCGCGAACCGAGGAGGGCGAGGCGATGGACGACAAAGAAGTCCGCGACGAGCTCCTCACCCTGGTCCTCGCTGGCCACGAGACGACAGCAAACTCGCTGGCCTGGACCTGGGAGCGCCTTGTGCGCAACCCCGAAGCCCACGAGGCCCTGCGCGAAGCGACCCGTAACGGCGAGAACGCTGAAGAGCAGATCGAGGCAACGATCATCGAGAGCATGCGCTCTCGCCCCGTTGTGCCGTTCATCGGCAGGCGGGTGACGGTGCCCTGGCGCTTCGGCCCCTACGGCGTCTCCGGCGACACACCGGTCGGGATGAGCATCCTCCTCGTCCACCATCGCGAGGACCTCTACCCAGAGCCCTTCGAGTTCCGGCCCGAGCGCTGGCTCGGCCGCAAACCCGGCACCTACGAGTGGATTCCCTTCGGCGGCGGCATCCGCCGCTGCCTCGGCGCCGCCCTGGCGATGGCCGAGATGCGCGTGGTCTTGGAGGCGACAGCCCGCCGCCTCGACCTCGAGGCAGCGGAGCCCGAGCCCGAGCGTGCCCTGCACCGCAACGTGACGATGATCCCCGCCCGCGGCGGCCGCGTCGTCCTGCGCTCCCGCCGGGCATAGAAGCTCTTACAATCGAGCGGAATGCCCGGAGAGGTGGCCGAGTGGCTGAAGGCACTCGCCTGCTAAGCGAGTAGGGGGCGCAAGCTCTCTCGAGGGTTCGAATCCCTCCCTCTCCGTTCCCGCGTGGCTGGCCACTAGTCTCGTGGTCGTGTCCGTCCGCTCCCACGCTGAGCTAGAGCAGATCTTCGAGCAGGTCGAGGCTCCGTTCGCCTTCGTCGATCTCGATGCGATGTGGTCGAACGCGGACGCGATGCTCGAGCGGGCGGGGTCGAAGCCGATCCGGGTGGCGAGCAAGTCGCTGCGCTGCCGTCCCCTACTCGAGCGGATCCTCAGCCGCGACGAGCGCTTCGCCGGGCTGATGACGTTCACCCTGCCGGAGACGCTCTGGCTGGCCGAGGCCGGCTTCGAGAACCTGCTGCTGGCCTATCCGACGGCCGACGCCGGGGCGCTCGGTGAGCTGGCGCTGCGCTCGGCGGCCAATCCCGAGGGAGCACCGATCGTGATGGTCGACTGCGCAGAGCACCTCAACGCGATCGAGTCGGTGCTAGGGACCGGCGCAGCGCCGGTGCGGGTCTGCATCGACCTCGACGCGGGCTGGTGGGCGCTGGGTGGGCGGATCAAGGTCGGGCCGAAGCGCTCTCCCGTGCACACGGTCGAGCAGGCCGTCGCCCTCGCCCAGGAGATCGAGCGACGGCCGCAGCTCGAGCTGGCGGCGCTGATGTCATACGAGGGCCAGATCGCCGGCGTCGGCGACCAGCCCCCCGGCCGGCGCCTGCGCGGCGCGATGATCCGGGCGATGCAGCGCCGCTCGGCCACCGAGCTCGCCGAACGACGCGGGGCGGTCGTCGCCGCGATCCGCGAGTTCGCCGAGTTGCCGATCGTCAACGGCGGCGGCACCGGCAGCCTCGAGCTGACCGGCGCCGAGAGCGCGGTCACCGAGATCGCGGCCGGCTCCGGCTTCTACGCGCCAACCCTCTTCGACAGCTACAGCCGTTTCACGCTCACGCCGGCCGCCGGTTTCGCCCTACCGATAGTGCGCAAGCCCACCGCCGCCGTAGCGACGGCGCTCGGGGGCGGCTACCTGGCCTCGGGCAGCGGCGACACCGCCCGCCTTCCGTCTCCCTGGCTGCCCGCCGGCCTCGAGCTCGACGAGGAGGAGGGCGCCGGCGAGGTGCAGACGCCGCTCAGCGGCGAGCCGGCCCGCAACCTCCAGATCGGCGACCGCGTCTACATGCGCCACGCCAAGGCGGGCGAGCTCTGCGAGCGCTTCGACGCCCTCCACCTGGTCGAGGGCGACGAGATCGTCGACGTCGTGCCGACCTACCGCGGTGAGGGGCAGGCCTTCCTCTAAGCGCCGAGGACGCGCTGTGCGTACTCGTTGCCGAAGACGCGGTTCGGGTCAAGCTCATCGCGCGCCACCTGGAAATCGGCCCAGCGCGGGTAGCGCTCGGCCAGGGTCGCCGCGGTCTGGAAGTGACGCTTGCCCCAGTGGGGGCGACCGCCGTACTCGTCCATGATCCGCTCGACCGCTTCGAAGTAAGGGCGCCACTCCATGCCGCGGTACTGGTGGACGGCGATGTAGGCGGTGTCGCGCTCGTGTGAGGGGCTGAGCAGAGCATCGTCGGCGGCAGTCACCCGCATCTCGATCGGGAAGAAGACCGGGTAGCGGTTCGAGCGCACCCACTCGATCACCCGGCGCGCCGCCTCGGGCCCGTGCTCTCGCGGCACGCCGTACTCCATCTCAGTGAAGCGCACGCGGCGCTCGTTAGCGAAGATGCGGTCGCTGCGATCGATCGACTTGCTGCCCGAGGCGAGCCAGGCCGCCAGCCTGGAAAGCGAGGGAATCCCCCGCGGGAAGAGCTTGCCGGCGGCGGAGGTCGCCTCCAGCGCCCAGTTCTCCAGCACGACGTCGTTGAGGAAGGCGGCAGCTCGGCCGCGCGGCCTAGCCGGGCCGTCGGTTCGATTGCGCTCCAGCACAAGGGCCGAGTCGGCATAGGGGAAGGTGAAGAGCTCGAAGTGGTCGTTTTCGTCGGCGCGCCTCTGGAAGGCGTCGAAGACCTCCTCGCGCGGGGTCGGGATGTCGACCCGGTGCAGGGTGAAGGCCGGCACGCAGCGCAGGGTCACCGCCGAGACCGCGCCGAGGGCGCCGATCCCGACCCGAGCGGCCCGCAGCAGGTCGGGATCTGCGGCGGCGCTCAGCTCACGCGTCGAGCCGTCGGCGAGGACCAGTTCCATGCCCTCGACCTGGGAGGAAATGTTGCGCAGCTTGGCCCCGGTGCCGTGGGTGCCGGTGGCGATTGCCCCGGCGACCGTCTGCCGGTCGATGTCACCGAGGTTCTCCATTGCCAACCCGAGCCGGTGCAACTCCTCGTTGAGCTCGGCGAGCACCGTTCCGGCGCCGACCTTGACCAAGCCCGATGGGGGGTCGGCGTCGATCACGCCGCTAAACGCGCCGAGGTCGAGCATCGTGCCGTCGGTCATCGCTGCCTCGGTGAAGGAGTGGCCGCTGCCAGCGACGCTGACCTTGCGACCCGCGGCCCCCGCGGCGGCGATCGCTTTCGCCAGCTCCTCGCCGTTGTGCGGACGCAGCCGCTCAAACGGCGCGCAAACCTGATCGCCGGCCCAGTTGCTCCAGGCCCGTCCAGCTCCCCCGTCCACTGCACCACTTGGTGACATGTTGAGGAGCCTAACCCGGTCAGCCTTCGACCGGCCGAACAGCCGGGGGGGCGAGCGCGTGGAACGAGTAAGCGACGGTGCCCAGCAAGAGCACGATGATCGCCAGGCTCGGCGCCGCATTGCCGGCGACGCTGGCGACGCCGCCGCCTGCGAGGCCACCAGCCACCTGTCCCGCAGCCCAGGCCATGTTGGAGAGGCCGGCGGCAAAACCCTGGTGCAGGCGGCTTGCCTCGGCAATCTCGGAGAGCATCGTCAGCGCCGGCGTGAAGCAGATCCCCCCACCGAGAGAGGTCAGGATCAGCCCGCTCATCACGATGAACATCGACTGCCCCATTGCCACCGCCCCCATTGCCACGGCGCAGATGCTGAGACCGACCATGAAGGGCATCCGCCGGCCAACCCGATCCGAGTAGCGGCCGGCGATCGGCGCCAGCACCGCCTCCAGTGCAGCCCCGGCGATGAACCCGCCGGCGATCAGTGCGTGGCCGCCACCGAGGCCAGCAATTTGCAGCGGTACCAACACCTCGACCGCGCCGAACATCACCGAGGGAATCGCGACGAAGGCCGTCGCGAGCACGATCGGCCGGCTGAAGATCGTCTCGACGACCTCGTGCAGGTCCTGGGGCTCAGGTGGCTGCGCCTCCGGCAGGCGGGAAGCGAAGAGGGCGAGCGCCGCGGCCACCACGAGCACCGCACTGAAGACCACCTCGGTGCCGATTTCGGCTGCGAGCGCCCCAAGTACGGGCCCGAGCAGAGCGCCGGCGACTGCCGTGCCCAACGCGGTGCCAATCACCGAGCCGCGGCGCTCCGGGGGCGAGGCGGTGATCAGCCAGGTGAGGGCACCGGACCAGATCAGGGCGCCCGCCGCCCCCTGGATGAAGCGAGCCGAGCAGAGCAAGAGGAAGTGGTGCGAGAAGCCGAAGGCAACGCTGGCAACTCCGAGGAGCAGTAGCCCCCCGATGACGGTGCGGCGAGGACCAGCGCGAGCGGCGAGCAAGCCTGCCGGTAGCGAGAAGAACAGGGTGCCGGCGGCATAGGAGGCGGACAGGACGCCAGCCTGGGCCTTGCTCAGCCCGAGTTCGGCGACGTAGTCGGGAAGCAGGGGCGCGATCGCCGAGAAGAAAGCGACGTCAAAGAAGACCATCGCCGAAGCAAGTATGAGCAATCGACGCATTGCAGACAATACAATCATCTAGAGCGCTCCCGGTCTTAGGCCGCGGCGTCTAGCATCGGCGGATCGCTTACTCCCCGGAGGGGTGGCAGAGCGGTTGAATGCACCGGTCTTGAAAACCGGCAGGCGTCTAACGGCGTCTCGAGGGTTCGAATCCCTCCCCCTCCGCTGAGCGGCCCAACCTGACTTGCGAGAGCACCTCCCGTCAGGAGGACGACCCCCTGTCGTGCATTCATCACATAGTTACAAAGCGTTAACAACTCGCCACTTCAGCGAAGACCTTGCCCGTACCATGAAGTTGTGTTGGGGAGTTCAAAAAAGAGGACTCGGATCCTGAGAGCGATTGAGTTGATCGTCCTCATCCCCCTCTCTCTATGGGGCCTCCTGCAACTTGTCTCGGCGATTACCTCGCGCAACGAAATCTCGGCCTTCCTCGTGGAAGGACATTTCTGGCTGCACGAATCAATCTCCAGCTTGTGGATAGTCGTTATCGGCGTAAGCCTCACCTCGTTGGCCGCTCTCATTCTCGGATATGAGGCGAGAGCGGTGCAGATCAGGCGCTGGCTCGCGAGGCCCGCTGCGGCCACCGTAGTAGTCGGTATCGCGCTGGCAGTGTCGGGCGCGCTCTACAAGACCGTTCCGGCCAACGTGGTGAACAGCTTGACGGCATCGGTGAGCCCAGCCCGTGCCCTGGCAGGCCCGAAGACTCCAAGGCCGGCCCACCAAGCACCGTCGGGTGAAGCCGGTGCTACTACAGAAGACGAATCACAGCCGCCTGCCGGCGCTGACGCTGAATCGAGCACAAGCACCGCCCCCAAGCAATTCTGCAGCTGCCCGCCGGTCGAAGGCGGCACAGCGCGGCCCGAAGGCGGCGAAGGAAGTTGGGAACCCGAAGAAGAATGGGCGGGACCCGAAGAACGGGAAGAACCTGAAGAAGAAGAATGGGAAGAACCTGAAGAAGAATGGGAAGAAGGCTGGTAGTAACCGTGGGTTCGAGGCCCCTTCCCCGCTGCGTCGGACAACGGTTCAGTGGAAGGGCGGCCATAACAGCGCCGCCCTCCCAGTCAATCGAGCAGCATCAGCGCCGACCGAGGCCCATGCGAAAAGACCCCGTGGCAAACCTGATGCAGCATGAATGCTAAGGCTCGGGAATTTTTCACTAACCGATCGTCTGGTCAGGCAATAACCAGTGCAACGTTGAAGCCGTCGTAGCCCTTGGCGCCAACGGTCTGAATCGTCGTCGCCTCGACCCTGGGCTCGGCGGCGAGCATCTCGTGCAGCCGACGTTGCGCCGGGATCGTCGGATCGTCGCTGTCGGGGTCCGCGAGGCGACCGAAGCGGACGACGTTGTCGCTGACTATCAAGCTGCCAGGGTGAGAGTGGTCGAGGGCCCAGGCGAAGTAGTCGGGCGTGTGGATCTTGTCGGCGTCGATGAACGTCAGGTCGAAGTGACCCACCCCCTCGGCCTCGAGTTGGGGAAGCTGGTCGAGGGCGGGCCCGACTCGCAGGTCGACGAGATCGCTTAGGCCGGCCCTGTCGATGTTGCCGACCGCGACCTCGGCGTTGTGAGGATCCGCCTCCAGAGTGATGAGACGACCGCTGTCGGGTATGGCGCGACCCAGCCAGATCGTGCTGTAGGCGCCGAGGGTGCCGAACTCGAGGATCTGCGCCGCTCCGATTGACTTCGCCAGCAGGTAGAGCAGCTTGCCCTGGGCCGGCGAGACCTGGATCGAGGGAAGGCCCGCGTCCTCGCTCGCGCGCAATGCCGCTTCAAGCGCCTCGTCGTGAGGGGCCAGCAAGCTCGCCACGTAGTCGTCGACCGCGGTCCAAGTCTCCTGCGACACGGGATGAGGTCTATCAGGGCGATGCCGCGAGCAGGAAACCTCTCCCGACGACCGAACGTCCGAGGATGGAGACGGCATCGCGCCGGGCGCGCAGGCGTGAGCGATGGTTGTTGCGAGCGGAGCGCGTCAGCGACGCCTTCGGTCTGGTCTTCGTGCTCGTCATGGTCACCTACGTGCTGGCCTCGTTGCTGGAGAACCGAGGTTGGACCTCGGTCGTGCTCACAGTGGCGACGAGCGCGACCTCGGTGGTGGCCCTGACCAGCTCGCACGCACAGGCACGAACCGTGCGCGTCGCCCTGGTGCTCTCGGTACTCACGGTGCTGCTTGCCGCGATCGGCGCCACCGCGGACAACCACGACTGGCTCAACCTGGCCACGCTGATCCAGGTCTCACTCTTGACCGTGGCGATGGGGGCGGTCCTGCGCCGCGTCGTGATGGCACCCGAGGTCGGCTCGCGGACGATCCTCGGCGCGCTCAGCGTGTACGCGGTGCTGGGCATCCTCTTCACCTTCCTCTACGGCGTGATCGACCGGGTCCAGGGAGGACCGTTCTTCGAAGGCCACGCGCAGCCCGCGAGTTCCGACTTCCTCTTCTTCAGCTACACGACGCTGACCACGACCGGCTACGGCAATCTCGTTCCCGGCGGCCAGCCAGGTCGGTTGATCTCGGGCCTGGAGATGATGGCCGGCCAGATCTTCCTGGTCACCCTCGTCGCCGGGCTGGTCAGCCTCTGGCGCCCGGGCGAGGCGATTCGGCGGCGGCATCAGCAACGCGGCGGCGAAGGATCGCCCGCCGACACCCCACCGCCTTCGCCTGAAGTGAGCTAGTCGGAGAGCTCGACGCGTTCGATCGTCTGCGGCTCGAGCGGGCCGTCCGACCCGTCGGTCGCGGTCCCCTCGATCGCGTCAACAGCGTCCATGCCGTCGACCACTTGGCCGAAGACGGTGTGCTTGCCGTCGAGCCACGGCGCCGATTGCGCGGTGACGATGAAGAACTGCGAGCCGTTGGTGTTGGGGCCGGCGTTGGCCATCGCCAGCGCCCCCCGGACCACCTTGTGCTGGTTGAACTCGTCCTCGAAGGTGTAGCCGGGACCGCCGCGACCGGTCCCTTCCGGGCAGCCGCCCTGAATCATGAAATCCGGGATCACCCGGTGGAAAACCAGGGTGTCGTAGAAGCCATCGGCGGCGAGTTTGCGGAAGTTCTCGACCGTCTTCGGCGCGTCATCGTCGTGCAGCTCGAGCACGATCGCCCCGGCGTTGGTGTGGAGGGTGGCCTGCGACATCGAGAACAACCCTATCCGGTTACGCGAACGGTCAGCGAGCGCGAGGCGCCGGGCGCGTAGGGCCAGCGCTCCTCGGAAAGGGCCCACGCACGGAGGCGGATGCGGGCCGAGCCGCTGACGTAGCGAAAGCGATAGCTCGCGTGGAAACGACCGCTGTGATCGCTGCGCGTCACCAGCACCGGGCGCCAGCGTTTCGCGGCCGACTCGTAGTACTGGATCGCGACCAGCTTTCCGCGCCGCGGCAACGGCGCCCCCAGCGTGCGCACGCGGCCCTGGAAGCGCACGGCGTCGCCGGTCTTCAGGGCCTGGGGAGAGGCGTTGAACTCGATCCCCCCACGAACCCTCAGGGTCAGCGGGCCGCGGCTCGCCTCGTCAAGGCGTGCGTCGCCTGGGAACGAGACCGCGATGCGCCGCGAGGTGCCGGCCGCGAGCCGCAGGCGGAAGCCACCGTGGGGACCGGTCCCGACGGTGTCGACACGAGCGCGCGCCAGTGCTCCGCGCGAGGGTCGTTGAACGACCCGCAGGGTGCGATCGGCGAGCCCGGCCCCATCGGCACTGAGGAGACGGCCGCTGAGCGTGGTCGCCGCGCGGAAAGGCACGGTCAACTCGGTACCGCCGTGGCCGCGCCAGCCGAGCTGGGCGAAGATCCGCGCCTTCCCCCGCGCCGCCGTGACCCCCGCCGGCTCGGCGCGCTTGACCGTCGCCACGGCGCCTGGCGCGACCTTGCGCACGGTCATCTCGGCGCCATCGGCGCGGTGGGTCGTCGTCGCCTTGTTGCCGGCGCCGTCGGCCGCATCGGCCCGAAACACGTAGGTGCCGGGCCCGAGATCTCCTGGCAGGCGGGCCCAGAGCTGCGCGTCGGTCGCCGCGTCGCCCCGCTGGAATTTCGCCGGCAGCTCGGTCCACTGCTGGCTGTCGAGCCGGCGGTAGTGGATTTCCCCGGCGACGGGCCCGGAGTCCGCGTCGGTGATCTGAGCGCGGATCTGATCCGGCACCGCCTCGCCGGCGACGGTTTCGAAGGCCACGGCAGGCGGAACGTCGTCGAATCGCAGCGGTACCGATGCGGCTGCCGACGCTTGCGATGCATCGTTGCCGGCCTCATCGCGCAGCCAGACACTGAGCGAGTAGGTGCCGGCCCGCGGCACGAAGAGGTTCTGGAGATTGTTGAGTTCGTGGCCGCCGACGAACTTGACCCCGCTGTCGTAGCCGTTTGGCCCTTCGATCCGCCAGAAGGCACCGCCGATCGGGCTCGCGGGACCCTGGTCGGGGTTGGTCCAGGAGATGTCGAAGTCATTTGCGCGGCGCCAGGAGTCGCCGCCGGCGAGAGCCGGGTTGCGTGGGTGGGCCGGAGCGTTGTTGTCGATCAGAATGGTCTGGGCGGGCAGGCAGTTGACGTTGCCGGCGAAGTCGGTGGCGCAGTGGCCGACGCCGTGTGGCCCGTCGCTGAAGGCGGTCGTGTAGATCGGGTAGTAGCCGACACGTTCGCTCGGGCAGGGCTGCATCGTCGTCCCGCGCGGTTCGCCGCTCACCGAGACGACGTTGCAGGCGTGGTCGTGGCGCACAACGGCGGCGCCGTCGACGAGCGCTTCGGTCCGACTCACCCCGGCGCCGAGGTCGGTCGCGCCGTAGTAGAGCTTCTGTTCTCCCCGCAGCCAGCCGCCGCCCAGCATGGTGCCGCCGATCGAGGACCCCGGCGGATAGTCGTCCTCGAGCGTGATCGTCAGCGCCCGGATCGCCGACCACGATCCCGGTTCGAGACTGCAGGACTTGCTTTCCACCCGGGCGCAGAGCAGGCGGTCCTCGAGCGCGGGCTGGGCCGGCGAGAAGCCGGCGACGAAATCGCGTGGAGTCACGTCCGTCGCCGACGCGGCGGCGAAAACGTCGAAGCCACCGCCCCAGTTGGCGACGCCGATCCGGTGCTCGATCCCGTCGTGCAGGGTGTGCCACCAGGTGCCGCTGACCCGGGTGATGCCCGTCCCCGCCGGCGCGTCCCAGCGCCAGCGGGCGTAACGGGTGCCGGAGACCGTCGACTGCCCGTCCTTGGTGAAGCTCTTCAAATGGGCGCCGTCGAAGGGATCGGCGCCGGGCGGCGTCGCGCAATAGGAGTCGGGGCGAAACTTCGCCCCGCCGGTCGAATCGGCCCAGCCGGCGTCGGCGCCCACATGCCAGCCGCACTGCACGACCGAGTATTTCCCCGCCGTCGCCTCCCTCGCCGCGAGCAGCAGTAGAGCCAACGCCAAGGCCACCCCCATCGCAACCAGCCGTGCCAGACCACCACGCGTCCCCGACATGAACCCTCCTTTGCTCGACGGCATCTGGAGGGCTAAGGGCGCGGTGGCGAAATCTCTCCCCCCTGTCCGCATAGAGCGGCCGGGGTGCCGCGGGAGCGCCTTTGCGAGAATGGCGTCAATGTCACTTCCCACGCAGGATCAGATAACCGAGAAGCTGCGCGCCGTGATCGATCCCGAGCTGCGCCGCTCGATCGTCGAGCTGGGCATGGTGCGCTCGATCGAGGTCAAGGACGACGGCCGGGTCGATGTCGTGGTCTCCCTGACCACGGCGGGCTGCCCGATCCGCTCCCACTTCGAAGACGCCGTTGCCAAACAGGTCTCCGAGCTGGACGGAGTGACCGCGGTCGCGGTCGGTTTCGACGTGCTCTCCGACGAGGAGAAAGGCGCCCTACAGCAAACGCTCGGCCGCGGCAAGCTGCCGGCCGGCGCCCTGGCTCAGGTCAAAAACGTGATCTGCGTCGCCTCAGGCAAGGGCGGCGTCGGCAAGTCGACGATGACCGCCAACCTGGCAGCGGCATTGAGTGCCGAAGGCCACGCGGCTGGGGCGCTCGACTGCGACGTCTACGGCTACTCGATCCCGCGCATGCTCGGCGTCAACCGCAAGCCCGAGGTCAACGGCGAGCGCAAGATCCTGCCGCTGGAGGCTGCGGGTGGGGTCAAGGTGATGTCGATCGGTTTCTTCGTCGAGGAGAACTCCGCCGTGGTCTGGCGCGGGCCGATGCTGCATAAGGCGATCCAGCAGTTCCTCGAGGATGTCGCCTGGGGCGAGCTGGAGTACCTGCTGCTCGACCTGCCGCCGGGAACCGGCGACGTCTCGATGACACTCGCCCAGCTCCTCCCCCAGGCCAAGTTCCTGATCGTGACCACGCCGCAACCGGCGGCGCAGACCGTCGCCAAGCGCGGCGCCGATATGGCGGCCAAGTTCGACCTCGAGTTGCTCGGCGCGATCGAGAACATGTCCGGCTTCACCACTCCCGACGGCGAGCGCTTCACGATCTTCGGCGAGGGCGGCGGTCAGTTGCTCGCCGACGAACTCGACATCCCGCTGCTCGGCAAGGTGCCGCTCTCCGAGGCCCTGCGCGAACACGCCGACGCCGGCACGCCCCTGGTCACCGCAGAACCCGACGCGCCGGCCTCGCAGGCGATCCGGCAAGCGGCACGCGGCATTGTCGCCACGACGCCTCAGGAGCTTCCCGTCCTGCAGGCAGTGCCGGCGATGGCCGAACCGCCGCCGGTCGGCGGCATCCCGCTCCCCGTAGTTCAGGGCTGATGCGGGCGGCCGCCGTGGCCGCCCGCTAGTAGAGAAGCGAACCGCACCTCAGACGACCGGTGGCGGAGTCCCTTCGGCGCTTGCGGCGAGGTTCTCGTCCCAGCCGCAGACCATGCAGGCATGGCGAAAAGCCGACTGGGCGAACCCGAGCGCGAAGGCGTGCGGATCCTCGCTCGCGCAGACGTCGTCCCAGTCGAGGATGTACTCGCCAAGCCCGCCGTCCCAGCGGGCAGGTTCCGGCGTCAGGGTCCCGCCCTCGAACTCCGGCGGCGCGGGGTGCGCGTAGGCGTAGAACGCGGCCTTCCCGTAGCGCCCGTCACCGGGCCACCAGCCGATCGCGACCTCCTGAGAGTCCATCGCGTTGCGCATGATGAAGTCGTCCGACGGCGGCTCGGCCGGCAGTCCCGAGAAGAGGCTGACGGCGAGGTCGAAGGATCCCCACCAGGCGTTCACCGGGGTCGAGCGGCCGCGGAACGGCGCCCGGAAAGCGGCTAGGACGAGAGCGGCCTGGGTTGCGGCGGCGAAGTAGTCACTGACCTGATCGACGTCGTAGGTCGCGTGCTCGTCGTCCTCGTCGAGCGGCACACTCCACGAGACCTCCTGCGGCGCCGGGTCGATCTCGACCGGACCCACCAGCTCGCCCAGCCGCGCCAGCAGCTCGCGCGTAACGGTGCCCACGGCGCGGTTGGGAGCGAGCGCGATGCTCGCGGTGCACCCATCGCTGCGCTCGACGACCGCCTCGTGCTTGCGAAGGTCGAGGGCGACGACGAGAGCGCCCGAGCGATCGGGGGCCGGCAGCGGAGCCGTCTCCCAACCCCGCGCGGTCAATCGCAGCGCGGCGTGCTGGAGCTGCGGCTCGGGCGGTGCCAGCTCCGCGGCCAGCTTGCCGAGGACCTGGGTGTGGGCGTGAAGCGTGTCGCAGGTATCGCGCCAGTCTTCGTATGAGACCGACGGACTGCGAGCGGAAGACATCATCGACCCACGGTAGCGCCCAAGCGCCGTGGGAACCTCAGGCTCGGTTGCGACGCAAACCTCCGCCGCAACCGAGAAGCCGCCTCAGGCTGCCGACTTGCTCTTGCATCAATTGTTCGGCCCGATCCCGCTAACTGGTCAGACGTAGACGGCGCAGCAGCGATGCGAAGCAGGCGACCCGGCAACTAACGGCAGGCCTCGCCCTACCCTTATTTGTTTGGGCCGATTGCCGTAGGCGACGAATCGGCTGCCGCGAGCCGAGGGCTAAGCCAGCGCTGCGACTCGCTGCTCTTGACCTTCTTGAGACCAACCGGGTGAATGGAGCTGGACAGGACCTGGCGCACCGTCAAGCCCCGCCCTACGCCTCATCGGTTCTTGAAGGTGGACAGCAGTGGAGCCACTATCGGGCACGGCTTGATCGTCATTGCATCCTCCTTTCCCTTTGGCGCTGGACAGGACTTGGCGGTCGTCAGCCCTCGCCAAGTCCTGCCCCGCGTCACTCATCGACTCTTGAAGCTGGACATCAGCGGAGCCACTATCGGGCACGGCTTGATCGTCATCGTCTCACCCCCTCCCAATACCAAAAATCTTCTTGATTACTTAAAGAAGATTAGAGCAATCGAAAAGAATTAGAACGGGGCAGCGGGTTTGCGGCTAATTTTCAGTCGCAAACCAACCAGCCCGTGGCAATGAGATTTGGGCGAAGTGCCTGCCGCGGGCCAGAAAAAGAGGAGCAGGGGCGTGACGGCAAAACAGAAGCCGAGCAGGGAATCGACAAAAAAGACGCCGAAGAAGAAGGGGAAGGAGAAACTCTCCCTTCAGATGAAGCTCCTCAAGTCGTTGGCTCACCCCCTTCGGGTCGCGATCCTTGACCTCATGAACGCTGGGGAATGGAGTCCCAACGAACTTAAGAAAGCGCTCGGAGAGGGACTAAGTCAGGTCAGCTACCACGTCAAAGTCCTCAAGGACTTCGGAATGATCGAGCTGACCAGGACCGAGCCGCGCCGGGGGGCGGTGGAGCACTACTACAGGGCAACCGAGCGAGCCTTCGTTCCCTCCGGCATCGCAAGCGATATCCCCAAGGTGGCGCAGCGCATCATCGGGAACGGTTTTCTGGAGAACATCGAGCGGGACGTGGGCGATTCGCTCAAGGCAGGCACGTTCTATGACCGCGACGATTGGCACGTCGGCTGGATACCTGCGGATCTCGATGGCCAAGGCCGCCAAGACGCCGAGAAGTTGGCGGATCAGTTCATTGAAGACTTTCTGAAAATCGAGATGGAATCGGCAACGCGGCGCGCTGCCGATGAGGGCGAGGGCGAGCACATTTCGACTAGCGCGGTCCTCTTAGTGTTCGGCTCGAAGGACGGCAAGATGGCGAACGTGCCAGCTTGGAAGACCGGTCGCGAGCACAAGAACGCGAGCGGAAAACCCGTGCTCTCGAAACAGCGAACGAAGAAGATTAAGCCATAAATGAGGCTGAAAATCTCCTGAGCGCAGGAGTCTTTTTCAACATTACTTCGCATCTAGCATCGCCGCCGTACCGAGCGTTGGGCCTAAGGAGTAGTCGTCAGCACGAATGCTCCTCGCGTGGACGCTCGGTACTTGCTCGATTGAACGGGGAGGGCGGTGTTTTCGCATGCGCCGCCCTCCCCAAAACACCAAGGGCCGCCAAATGTCAGACAGCCACAACGCCCTAGTTGTTCCGACGCTAGACAGCTATGTCGTGTCCTGCTCATGCGGGTGGGTCGGCGCGAGTCACGGCAGCCCGGAGCCGGCCGAACGGGAAGCCAGGGACCACGAAGCGAATCCCGGCTCGAACAGCAACGGCCTACGGCAGTCCTCGCCCGCCGACGACAGGAGATAAGGACCGTGGACGGCCTATCGGACCGCCATTCCCCCGCCTTCTACGGGCTGGTGATAGCGCTGAGCATCGTCGTCAGCTTCATCGCAGGATGGTTGGTTGAATGGGCAGCCGGTGGACTCGATACCGCCGTTGCCTACGGCCTGAGCGCCGCCATCGGGTTGACGGTCGGATGGAAGGCAGCGGCCTGGTGGGATGCTCGCGTCCCACCGAAAAGTAGCTAGGGAGGGCGCACCGCTCCGGCATATTCATCCCCCTCCTGCCGGGGCGGTGCAGCCGCAATGACGACTCGCCTTGATCCCCCCGACCTACCCGCCAAGCCAGCGCCGCGAGAGTGCTTGTCAAGGGCACGCAGCGCCCGGCCCCCGCAGGGGTTGACCGGCGCGAGCGGGGTGCTTCAATCGCCGGGGTCGGGGGCGCTCAAAGCCCGATGCCGAGGCCCCGCTCGATGCTCCTCGTCCTCTGCTTGGTCTTGGCTCCATCACGGGATACCGGCGCAAACGCACGTCGAGCTGATCGGCACCCGCTGGCTCGAGCCGCTTGTCAGCGAGCAGGCCGTAGCCGGTTGCGACGAGAAGCTACGCCCGGTACTCGCCCGAAAACCGAACAAGCGGCGAACAATTACGGCGAAGCCTTGCTCTTGCATCAATTGTTCGGGCCGATCGCCCTACACCGCGATCCGTCGCCGCTTGAACCCCAGACCTCTGAATGACGCCAGCGCCCTTGCTACGGCGACGGCGATGCGGCAAAGGCAGCGAGGATCAGGAAAGGGCGACAGTCCACGGGCGCGGCGTGCGGGCTGCAAGCATCAAATTTCCAATAAAGTTTCCTGCGGATGGAGGCACACGTCCCGCCGGACGAGCAACGCCCTGGTACGTGTCAAGGCTCCGGTTTGATGCCCGCAGCTCATGAGTTCGGCCGTTGGCGCCTCGCCTGCTTTGACCTCGACGGAACCCTCGTCCACGGCACCAGCGTCAGCCAGCACCTGGCAGACCGCTTCGGCCAGAGTGAGCAGATGGCAGAGCTTGAGCGCCGCTACACGTCTGGCGAAATCTCCAATTCGGTGGTCGCCGAGGAGCAGGCCCGCAACTATCGCGACATTCCCCTCCCGCAAGTTGTCGCGAAACTCAGCGACATCGCCTGTATCGAGGGGATCGACTCGACGCTCGCAGCTTTGCGCGAGCGAGAGATTGAGTCGCTGCTAGGCACCGTGACATGGAGCTTCGCCGCTGAGGAGTTTCGCCGCCGACACGGGTTCGCCGCCGTATCCGGAACGGAGATCGAACTCGACCCAGACGGCATCCCCACCGGGAAGGTCAAGCGCCATTTCGACGAGTGGGACAAGCTGGAGTTCGTCCGCTCTTACTGCGAGGCGAACAGCATCGACCTCGCCGCTTGCATCGCTATCGGCGATTCGCGGTCGGACATCCCGCTCTTTGAAGCAGCAGGCTTCTCGATTGCGCTCAATGCGACGCCCCAGGCTCGCGAAGCAGCTTCAGTTGCCCTCGACACCCGGGACTTGACCGAAGTTCTCGACTTCATCCCTTGGGAGTAAAGAGACTTAGCGTCGGGCTTCGCAGACAACTAACCTCAGGCTGCGCTCTTGCTCTTGTAGTAGTTCGCGTTGATCTCCGCGTATTTGGCCCACTCGGCCGGAAGCTGGTCCTCGGCGAAGCAAGCGTCGACCGGGCAAGCCTCGACGCAGGCGTCACAGTCGATGCACTCGTCCGGGTCGATGTAGAGCATCTCGACCGAGTCGTAGTCGGGCTCGTCGGGCGTCGGGTGGATGCAGTCGACGGGACAGACCTCGACGCACGAGTTGTCCTTGGTGCCGATGCACGGCTCGGCGATGACATAGGTCATTCGAGAAGTTCTCCTGGGTCGTCTTTTCGGTGCGGCGGAGGCTCGCAGGCCCCCACCAAAGCGCGGACGCACATTTTAGGGATATGGGCGGCAGGTGCGGGGCGAGCGGTGGAAATTCGTGCAGGGGAGCCAGTCCGTGTCCATCTCCTGGATATCGTTGCCGGGTGCCTCGTCCCCGGCTCTCAATTGGATCTGCCCTGCTCGCGATGCTTCTAGCCGCGCCCGCGATGGCGCACGGGGCAGGCGCTGAGCAAGACGTCTCCTTCGCTGCCGCTCCCGCCACGCCAGCGGCCAGCTTCTCCTCCAGCCGCGTAATCGTCGAGTGGGCGCCACGAACCGACGGCACCGAGCGCAGCGACGCCCGCGAGAGCGCCGAGGTCGAATCGGTGCGGATGCTCGGCGACGCCGAGTTCCAGCTCGTGCGTGTCGCGCCGGGGCAGAGCATGGATGAGGCACTGGCCTCTCTGCACGGCGACTCCGCCGTGCTCGTCGCCGAACGCGACAGCTACAGCGCGCCCAACTCGATCCCCAATGACGCGCGGTTCGGCGAGCTCTGGGGCCTGCACAACCTTGGCGGGGCCGGGATCGACGGCTTCAGCGGCGCCGTCGCAGGGGCCGACATCGACGCCCCCGCCGCCTGGGACCGGACGGTGGGGTCGCCATCGGTCGTGATCGCCGACATCGACACCGGCTACCGCTTCGACTCGCCAGACCTCGGCCCCGTCGCCTGGACGAATCCGGGTGAGACAGCCAACGGGCTCGACGACGACGGCAACGGGATCGTCGACGACCTCCACGGCGCCGATTTCGTCGGGCCAAACGCCGACGCCTCCTCGTTGCCGGTCGACGGCGACCCGACCGACGACAACCTCATCTCCGGCGGTCACGGCGTGCATACGGCGGGAACGATGGGGGCCAAGGGGAGCGACGGGGTTGGCATCACGGGCGTCGCCCAGAACGTGCGCATCATGCCGCTGCGGGTCTGCGCGAACTCGGCGGCGAACAAAAACGAAGTCCGCTGTCCCACCTCGTCGCAGATCGCCGCGATCAACTACGCCGGCAACAAGGGAGCGCGAGCCGCAAACATGTCGCTGGGTGGCACGACCTTCAACCAGGCCCTGGTCAACGCGCTTGCGGCCAACCCTCAGACGCTCTTCGTCATCTCGGCCGGCAACGACAGCGACGACAACGAGCTCGTCCACCACTATCCCTGCGACTACACGCCGCAGACGCAAGCCTCCCCGCCGGTCGTGGGAGCGGTCGACAACATCGTCTGCGTCGCGGCCACGAACCAAGCCGACGGCCTCGCCGGCTTCTCCGATTGGGGCGCCACATCGGTCGATCTCGGCGCGCCGGGAACCGAGACCCTCAGCACCTTCCCGGTAACCCAGGACAAGTTCAGCGACGGTTTCGAGACGAACAACTTCGCCACCGTCTGGTCGAACTCGGGAAGCGAGAGCTTCGGCCGGGCGAGCGCCGGAGACGGGCCGCTGACCTCGTTCGGGATGAACGACTCGCCGGGACAGGCTCCGGCCGCCAACTCGAGCCACGTGGTGACCTCTACGGGCGTTTCGGTGCCCGCCGGGACCGGCGCCTGCACGCTGAGCGGGCGGCGCTATCGGTCCGGCGGATCGGGCGGCACCTTCTTCTACGAAGTCCTCAGCGACGGCAGCCAAGCCTTCCGCAACTCGACGTCGACGACGACGAGCGGCTCAACCTTGGAAGCCTTCCACACGGAATTGATCACGGGCCTGGGCGGCCACTCGGTGAGCGTGCGCTTCAGCTTCACCGCCGGCCCCACGCCAACCGCCTCCGACGGAATCTGGCTCGACGACGTCAAGCTGACTTGCAACGCGCCGCTGTCGACCCCGCCCGGATACGAATTCCTCCAGGGCACCTCGATGGCGGCGCCACACGTCACCGGCGCCGCCGGACTGCTCTTCTCGCGGATTCCCTCGGCAACCGTGAGCGAAGTGCGCGAAGCCCTGCTGGACGGCGTCGATCCGGTCGCCTCGCTGGCCGGGAAAACGGTGACCGGGGGGCGCCTGAACGTCTCGACGGCGATGAGCGTCCTCGAAAAAGACACAACAGCCCCCGCCGCACCCCATCTCACCAGCACCGTTCCCAACTCGCCGGCAGACGAGAACCACCCGAAGGTCGTCGGGACAGCGGAGGCGGGCTCGACGATCCGCATCTATAAAGGCACGACGTGCAGCGGGGCGCCGGTGGCGACCGGCGCCGCCGCGGAACTCAGCTCCCCGGGAATTGCCGTAACCGTGCCAGACAACTCGAGCACCCAGCTGACGGCCACGGCAACGGATGCCGCCCTCAACGCTTCGCCCTGTTCGACCCCGATCGAATACACCGAGAAATCGGCGACGGTCATCGTCGAACATCTGCCGCCGGGAATAGTGGAACAAACGGAAGCGGCGATCAGAAACGCGAGCCCGGCGGCGGCGATCTCACCGCTGGCCCTGTCAGCGTGCACCGTGCCGAAACTCGCCGGCAAGACGCTCGGCCAGGCGACTGCGGCGCTGGTCGCAGCCCACTGCACGCTCGGCGCCGTGACGAAGCCAAAAGCGCGGAAAGGCCACAAGCTGGGGCCACTGATCGTCAAGTCCTCGACCCCTGCCGCGGGCTCCCACTCCACCAGCGGCAAGGTCGATCTCACGCTGGCTCCGAAGCCGAAGCCGAAGAAGCCCCATCACTAGCATCGCTCGGCGATGCTGCTGCTAACAGGGGCGACAGGAAGCGTTGGATCGCGGCTGCTGCCGCTGCTGCTCGAGAGCGGCGAGGACGTGCGCTGCCTGGTCCGCGAGCCGCGCCGGCTGGGCGCGCGGCGGGTTGACGTGCAGATCGCGCTCGGCGACCTCGGCGAGATGTCGGACCCCTACCTGGTGCGGCAGGCGCTGCGCGGCGTCGACACCGTGATCCACCTGGCGGCGACGATCCGCGATCAGCCGCCGCGGCGGATCGAGGAGCTGAACGGCCTCGCCACGGTTCGGCTGCTGCGCGCGGCCGAGCGCAGCGGCGTCAAGCGCTTCGTCTTCTTCAGCGCCCTCAACGCCTCGGTGGCGCAGCGCACCCGCTTCTTCCGTGCCAAGTGGCTGGCGGAGCAGGCGGTCGATTCCTCGCCGCTGCAGACGACGATCTTCGCTCCCTCGATCGTCTACGACCATTCCGATCCCTGGATCACCCTGTTGCGCCGCTTCTCCTTCCTGCCGGTGCTGCCAGTCTCGGGCGACGGGCGGGCTCGCTTCGAGCCGATCTGGGCCCAGGACGCCGCCCGCTGCGTCGTCGCGGCGCTGAGGCAGGGCGAGCGGGAACGCTATGAGCTGGCCGGGCCCGAGGTCCTCAGCTACGACGAGATGTCAGATCTGGTCAGCCGCATCGCCGGCCGCCCGCGGCCACTCGTCCACATGCCGCTGTCGCTGGTCCGCGCTGGCCTGATCGCGACCCGCTCCCTTTTCGGCGAGGCCGTGTTTGCAACCTGGGAGGAGGCGGAGCTGATGGAGGTTCCGATGGTCAGCGAGCGCGGCACGGCCGACGCCGAGGCGCTTGGAGTCGAGCCAAGGAGGATGATCGATGTCCTGGAGGAGTCTTAGGCGCGCGGCGGTGCTGGCGCTTGCCGTCAGCGCAATCGCAGGGGCCGGGCAGGCCTCGGCGCTGACGCTGGTCCCGCCCAAGCCCGACGTCCTCTTTGGCATCAGCGACAAGGGGTCGACGCAGGGGTTCAACGAATTCACCGAACAGATGCTCAAGCACCCGGCGTTGCTGGAGACCTTCCACCCCTGGGGCAACAGCCTCAACCAGGCCTACGAACGCTGGCGCGAAACCTCGACCCGCCCGGTCCTGGCGATCTCGACCCAGGATGACCAGAACCTGACCGAGCTGATCACGCCGGAGCAGATCGCGCTCGGCGCCGGCGACGACTACCTGCTCCGGATCAACGACTTCTTCGCCAAACACGCCCTGCCCGCCTACATCAGGCCCCTGGGTGAGCCCAACCGCTGCCTCAATGCCTGGTCGGCGGTCAACTGCGACGGCAGCCAGAAGGGTGGTGAACACACGACCTACTGGTACAAGCAGGCCTTCCGCCGCATCGTCGCGATCGTGCGCGGTGGCCAGACCCTGGAAGGGATCAACGCCACCCTGGCCGAAATCGCCCTGCCGCCACTGAACCGGACCAAAGGCCCGAACCCGACCGAACTGCCGGCGGCCCCGGTGAGCATCATCTGGAGCCCGCTGCCGGGCGGTTCGCCTCGGGTGAAAGGCAACTTCCCGGGCAACTACTGGCCGGGAAGCCGCTGGGTCGATTGGGCCGGGACCGACTTCTACTCCGAATATCCGGTCTGGAAAGACCTCGAACGCTTTTACACCGGCGTGCAGTGGAAGAGCAAGCCGATGGCGCTCACCGAGTGGGCCGTCTCGGGCAAAGACGAACCGCGCTTTGTCAAAGAACTGATCACCTGGACCGTCAAACACCCCCGCGTGCGCATGCTCGTCTACTACCTGGGCTTTGGCCCCGGCGCCAACCCCTACGACCTCAGCCTTTACCCGCGCACGACGAACACCCTGCGCCTGAAGATCCGCCGCCCGAGCTTCCTCGAGTACGCCGAATACAACGCCGGCCTGCTGCCACCACTGCCCCCACCACCACCGAAAACCGCCAAGGCTCCCTAATGCGAGAGGCCCGGCGGTTGCCGGGCCTCTCGGAAAGACACTCGCCTGTCGAGGCGAGGATACGCCTGAGCGGCGTGGCTACATCATGCCGCCCATGTCCGGCATACCACCGGGCATTCCGCCACCGCCGGCGCCGTCCTTCTCGGGCGGCTCGGCGATGATCGCCTCGGTCACGAGGATGTTCTTTGCGATCGAGGCGGCGTTCTCGAGCGCCGACCGGGTGACCTTGGTCGGGTCGATCACGCCGGCGGCGATCAGGTCGCCGTACTCACCGGTGGCCGCGTTGAGGCCTTCGCCGGCCTTCAACTCGCGGACCTTGTTGACCACGACCGAGCCCTCCTCGCCGGAGTTCTCGGCGATCTGGCGGACTGGCTCCTCGAGCGCCCGGTGGACGATCCGTGCTCCGGTCGCCTCATCGGGGTCGGAGAGCTTGTCCGGGTCGAGATCGGCCTGGGCGTTGAGCAGGGCAACGCCACCACCCGGCACGACGCCCTCCTCGAGCGCAGCGCGGGTCGCCTGCAGCGCGTCCTCGACGCGGTGCTTCTTCTCCTTCATCTCGGTCTCGGTGGCAGCGCCGACCTTGACCACGGCGACACCGCCAGCCAGCTTGGCGAGACGCTCCTGGAGCTTCTCGCGATCGAAATCGGAGTCGGTGTTCTCGACCTCGTTTTTGATCTGCTTGATCCGGCCCTTGATGTCGTCGGCCTCGCCGGCGCCATCAATGATCGTCGTCGTGTCCTTGGAGATGACGACGCGACGGGCTTTACCGAGCTGGGTGATCTGGGTGTTCTCGAGTTTGAGACCCATCTCCTCAGTGATCACCTCGCCACCGGTGAGGATCGCGATGTCCTCGAGCATCCGCTTGCGGCGATCGCCGAAGCCGGGTGCCTTGACCGCGACGCCGGTGAAGGTGCCGCGGAGCTTGTTGACGACGAGCGTCGCGAGGCACTCACCCTCGACGTCCTCGGCGACGATCATCAGCGGCTTACCACCCTGCATCACCTGCTCGAGCACCGGCAGGATGTCCCGCACGGAGCCGATTTTCTGGTTGGCGATGAGGATGTAGGGGTCCTCCAGCACCGCCTCCATGCGGTCCTGGTCGGTGACCATGTACGGCGAGATGTAGCCCTTGTCGAACTGCATCCCCTCGGTGAACTCCAGCTCCATGCCGAAGGTCTGGCCTTCCTCGACGTTGACCACGCCGTCCTTGCCGACCTTCTCGATCGCGTCGGCAATCACGTTGCCGATCTCGTCGTCACCGGCGGAGATGGCGGCGACGCGGGCGATCTGCTCCTTGCCCGCGACCTCCTTGGACTGCTTCTCGCGCAGGGTCTCGACAACATCCTCGACCGCGGACTCGATGCCGCGGCGCAGGGCCAGCGGATTAGCGCCGGCGGCGACGTTCTTGAGGCCCTGACGAACGATGATCTGGGCCAGCAGCGTCGCCGTCGTCGTACCGTCACCGGCGACGTCGTTGGTCGCCGTGGCGACCTCGCGGACGAGCTGCGCGCCCTGGTTCTCGAAGACGTCCTCGACCTCGACCTCGCGGGCGATGGTGACGCCGTCATTGGTGATCGTCGGCGCGCCGAACTTCTTGTCGAGCACGACGTAACGACCCTTCGGGCCGAGGGTGACCTTGACCGCGTCGGCGACTGCATCGACGCCGGCCTGCAGGGCCCCCCGTGCTTCCTCGCTGAACTTCAGCTCCTTATGAGCCATCTGTTTTCAGTCCTCCTTGGTTCATCTAAGTCCTGGTTGGCGAACGGTCAGCCGAGCTTGGCGAGGACATCTGACTCGCGCAAAACGAGCAGCTCCTCATCCTCGACGGTGACCTCGGTGCCGCCGTACTTGGAGTAGAGGACCTCGTCGCCCTCGCTCACGTCGAGCGGGCGGCGGCTGCCGTCCTCGTTGATCGCACCGTCACCGACGGCGACGACCTTGCCCTTTTGGGGCTTCTCCTTAGCGGTGTCGGGAAGGACGATGCCGCTGGCAGTCGTCTCCTCCTCCTCGATCGGCTTCACGATCAGCCGGTCCCCGAGGGGCTTCAGCTTCATCCGTATACCTCCATTTATGGGTCAGGGGTGGGTCAGAAGTTCGAGACTGGTTGGCACTCTGCGGGTGAGAGTGCCAGCGCTGAAAGATAGCGGGGCAGCCGACTCGGCGGAAACTCAGCCGCTGGCGAGCAAGCGGCAGCCCAGGAGTTGGGCGATTCCCTCGCCGCCGCGTGCCATTACCCAGTCGTGGTTCCACTCGAAGACCGGGCGCGCCACTGGCGCCAAGAGGTTCATCCAGGCCTTGCTGGTCGCCACGTTCCACTCGTAGAGCACGGCGGTAACGCCGTCCTGCTCATAGAAGCGCCAGCGGCCGACCCCGCTCAGCTCGCCGACGGCGTCGGCCTCAAGCAGGCGCAAGTGCTCGATTCGGGTCGTGGTCACCTCGAACTCGACCCGATAGGGCAGCAAGCTCTTCCAGACCAGCCGCGAGACCGTGCCGATGCCGTTCGACTGCCCATCCCGCACGGCCTCGGCCTCCTCGACGCCGCGCCACCACTGCGGCCAGCGCTCTTGGTCGTAGACCGCCTCCCAGACCGGCTCGCAAGGGGACTCCAGCAGCCAGGTGGTGAGGAATGCGTAGTCGGCCATCGGTCTGGATACGGACGCGAGGCTTCCCGCGATCAGTTGTGGTGCGGGGTCTCTCCGTTGCCGAAGTGGGCGCCGGGCGGCTCGACGATCTGCGAGAAGCGGATCACCGTGACGGATTCGTCCGGGGCCACCGGACGGCCGTAGATCTGTTCGAGGAACTTGACCTCGTCCTCGAGCCGGCGGAACTCCGGGTTGTCGTGCTCGATGTCACGCGGGGAGAGCTCGGAGACCCGCTTCACCTCGACATCGTCGATCACCGCGGTGAAGATCTTCTCCCGCGGAGAATGGCGAAAGCCGACCGTGATCCAGACGACCTGGCCGCGCTCGTACTTGTTGCTCTTGTCGCCAAGCCGGATCGTCGCGCTCTTGCGACCGCGCTTGAGCTGGTCGACGAAGACCGGCGAGTAGAAGTTGAGAACGTAGATGCCGCCCCTCATGCGAAGCGAGCGTATCTGACCGGGCCGAGGGCGGTCTCGTCCTCAGCGTGATCCTGGCCCCCGGATCGGGTCCTAGAACCGGACAAACGGCTTACTCAATTTTGAACGTCCGGCTTCCAGAGGTGTAGATCGGCGGAAAACGGTCGATGGGGGATCTATGCGCCACTCCACAATCAGGGGTCTTCCCCGCTCGCTGCCCCTGTCCATCACCGGAGCCGTTCTCCTCATGCTTGTCTTCGCTGCCGCCGCCGGCGCGGCTAGCTGCCATGGCAAGCACGCGACCATCGTCGGCACTGCCGGCAATGACGTGATCGTCGGCAAGGGCGCCAACGACGTGATTTACGGCGGAGGCGGCAACGACCACATCAGTGGCGGACCAAATGGCAACGACACGATCTGCGGCGGGCCGGGCGATGACGTCCTCAGCGGCGGCCACGGCTTCGACGCCCTATATGGCGAAGGGGGCGAGGACCACCTTTCCGGCGACACCGGCTCCGACCACCTCGAAGGAGGCGCCGGCAACGACGAGCTCGCCGGCGAAAAGGGCAAGGACAGCCTCGTCGGCGGCAGCGGCGACGACAAACTGCTCGGCTCCAAAGGGCCCGACACCCTGATCGGCGCCGCCGGCGACGACTACCTCGACGGCGAAAAGGGCAGCGACGAGGAGAACGGCGGCGGCGGCAACGACATGCTGAAGGGCGACAAGGGCAACGATGAACTCGAAGGCGGCCCCGGCACGGATCAGGTCGATGGCGGGCCCGGCGACGATCCCAAGGTCGATGGCGGCGCCGACAGCGACTTCGTCTACGGCGGCGCGGGCAGCGACGACGCCAGCGGCGGCGAAGGCGACGGCGACATCGTCCGCGGCGACAGCGGCGAGGACGCACTGGATGGCGGCCCCGGCGCCAACGACATCGTCTCCTACGCCAGCGCCACCCGCAGCGGCGTGGTCGTCGACCTCGCCGACGGCCACTCGAAAGGCGACGGGCACGACACGCTGCAGGGCTTCGAGGACGTCGTCGGCTCGCCGCAGGGCGACGACATCGTCGGCGATCCCGAATTCAACCGCCTCGACGGCGGCGTCGGCAACGACGACCTCGACGGGATGGGCGGCCCCGACGAAGCCTTCGGCGGTGCCGGCAGCGACGAATGCGACGGCTTCGTCACTGAGCACTCCTGCGGCGTCGAAGAAAATCCGCCCACCAGCGGCACCTTCGTGATCCTCAACCAAGGCCTCGACGGCAGCAGCCTGATCGTGCAGGGCGACGACGGCGCCAACCAAATCGGCGTCCATTTCTACGACAGCGGCTGGAACGTCACCACCAACGGCCCGGTCGTCGCCGGCGAAGGCTGCCAGGTAGGCGAGGTGACCATGTCCGTTAGCTGTCCCGCAAGCGTCCCAACCGGACTTGTAGTGATCACCGGCAACGGCGGCGATGACTCGATCGACATCGCCGAAAGCGTCCCGGCCGGGGTCAAGGTTCGTGCCAACGGCAATGCCGGCTCCGACACCCTCAGCGGAGGCCTGGGCGACGACGTGCTGGAAGCGGGCGAGAACTACAACTCCCCCGACAACGGCAACGACACGCTGATCGGCAACGACGGCAGCGACGTGCTCTACGCCGACCCAGGCGCCGACCAGCTCAGCGGTGGGCACGGCGACGATCTCCTCGTCTCCTCTGTGGCCGTCTGCCAGGGCCACACCTACAGCGGCGGGCCGGGCGAGGACACCGTCTCCTACGGCCGCTCGAACGCCGCCATGCACGTAGAGCTCAACGGGACCGGCGGGCCTCCCGGCTGCGCCACTCCCGACCATGTCCTCGGCGACAACGAGGACTTGGAGGGTTCTGACGGCCCCGACGTGCTGATCGGCGACAGCGGTGCCAACAGCCTCTTCGGCCATCTCGGCGCCGATACCTTCATCGGCGAGGGAGGCAACGACTCGATCGAAGCGATCGACGGGCAGCGCGACAAGTCGATCCAGTGCGGCGCCGGCGACGACAGCGCCAGCAAGGACGGCTCGGACCCCAAGCCGGTCGACTGCTGAGCCTCAGAAGATGTAGTTGCTGAGCTTCTCCGGCGCGAGCACGGTGACGCGGCCGCGCCCCGGCCGCACGACTCCCGCCCGCTCGAGGTCGGCGAGGAAGCGGCTGACGCTCTCGCGCGAGGTCCCGGCGAGCTGCGCCAGATCGGCCTGATTCATGCGGATCGTCACCTCGCCGCCTTCACCGCGCGGCGATTCCTCAGCGACGAGTTGGGAGAGGACGCCGGCGACGCGGCTGGGCACGGTCTGGAAGGACTGGCGCGAGATCCGCTCGTTGGCGCTGCGCAGGCGGCGCACCAGAGCCGCAATCAGCTTCACCGTGATCTCCGGGTGGCGGGCGAGCAGCGCCCGCACCTCGCCGGCCGGCAGGGCGAGCAGCTCGCCGTCAGTGAGCGCTTCGACGCTGGCCGACCGCACCTCGCCGTCAAGCATCGCCAGCTCGCCGAAGATGTCGCCGTGGCCAAGCGTCGCCAGCGTGATCGCGCGGCCGTCGGAGTGCTCGCGGGTGACCCGGAAGCTGCCGTCGCGGACTATGTAGCAGGCGTCGGAGTGATCGCCCTCGTGGAAGACCCGGGTCGCGGCCGGGAAGGAGCGGGCGACGGCGACGCGCGAGAAGCGCTCCAGCTCGCCCTCCTCGAGGTCGGCGAAGAGCGGCACGCTGCGCAGCAGTTCGACCGGGCCCTGCCCCACCCCGCGATCCTCCATTCCCCAAGTATCCCAGCCTGAGCTCGCATCCCTTCTCTCTATGGAGCGTGGATTCCGGTCAGAGCCCTAGATGGGCGCAGATCCAACTCCAGCGACGAGAAAGATGCCTTAGCTCGATGTCTGCGAACGCTTCTCTGCGCCAAGCTCCACGAGCTTGGCCTGGAGGGTGCGACGGCCGCGGTGGTGCAAGCCGTGGACCGCTGACTCGGAACGTCCCAGGACATTGGCAATTTCCAGCGGGGACAGACCAGCGATATGCCGAAGCACGAGGATCTCTCGCTGGGCCTCAGGAAGCTCCTCAAGGGCCTCCCGTAGAGACCGGGCTCCCTCCGCTCCAATCTCAAGCGTGGTGTCGCTTGCCGCCGGATAGTCAGTGGTGGCTGGCCGGTGAACTCGCATGTGGTCCAAGGCGGCGCTTCGGGCGACGCGCATGATCCAAGCATCGAACGGGACTTCGCTCTGATCGTAGTTCTGGATCGTCTTCATCAACTTGGCGAAAACGCTTTGCGTGATGTCTTCGGCCTCGCGCTGGTCGTAGACCATGCTGTTGACGAAGCGAACAACCGCCGGTGAATAGCGAACGTAGAGCGTATGCATGCCCTCCGCATCACCCGCCTTGGCGAGAGCCACAGCTTTGTAAGTGAGGTCAGGATCTGGCGCTGCTTCTGAGCTTGCCGAAGAAGGCCGGGATCCAACCGGAACGAGTCTTGCTGGAGCCGGCGGATTCTCAGGAGTCTTGAGAGCGCTCAGCGCACCCTCGCGAAGGCGCCCTTTATCTGAAGAATTACTCACGATTCCAGGGTAGCGGGGCCGGCTGGCACGAGATCGATCCTGGCGATCTGATCGGCCGCGATGTAGATGCCCCGTGCGGGTTCAACTCGGTGGCCGATGCTGCGAATGCCATTCTGGTCCACGTCGACGGTGCAGAGAGCTTCGAGGTAAATGTCATGGGGCTGTGGAGTCTGGCCGACCGCGGACTGGCGCCCGAAGACGCCGCCCACCAGGCGCGGGGCCTGGGGCGTCCCATCGGTCAGCTCGACGATCACCCAGGCGCCCTCGGCACGCCAGTGCTGATAGGCAAAGTCGAACGCATCCCGTGCCCCGCCGGCGCCGAGCCCCGTAGCCAGGAGACCGGGCCGGCTGGGCCCCTTCTCCGCGCGAGCAATAAAGCGATTGAGCGCGAATCCCGCCGCTATCGGAATGCCGAGCAGAACCACCACCACGTAAGTGCTGATCGCCCCTACGTGGTTGACCCAGTTCTCCATCGGGCCGACGGTCTTCACCAAGTTTGCCGTCCAAAAGCCAAAGACGAGCTGGATGATCAGCGTGAAAGCCAGAGCTCGAAGCGCCAATTCAAGATCGCTCCGGGAAGATCGGACGAAGCCGACCGAACTCAGCTCAGTAATGATGAACCCCGGCATCAACAAGCCGACCGCGGCAAGAATCGCGACAACGGAACTAAGCATTATTTTCCCGCCCGATGGCTCGAGTCATCAAATCCCGCTAACAGTAAGTGTCAGCGGGCGGCGAGGGTCAGCTTGCGCGGGCCGCGGCTGAAGCCCGCGCCTAGCAGGAGGTCCTCCTGGCCCGAGCCGATTATCGGCTCGCCGTCCAGTTTCTCGATCGCCAGTTTCGGCAGGCGGCCGGCGGCCACGGCCTCGGCGAGGGCGCCTATCGCCGCCGTCAGCTCCTCGTCGCTGAGCTCGATCAGGCGGACGATGCCGCGGCCGCCGCGCTCGACGTAGACGACCGGGGCGCCGTCGCGCATGAGGACGTGGGCGCCGGGGGCGCGGGCCGGGCGGCGGCCGCTGGGCGGTTTCGGCCAGGGCAGCGAGGAGCCGTAGGGGTTGGCGGGATCGGTCGTGGCGAGGAGCAGGAAGGAGCCGTCCTCGAACGGGAGCGAGCGCAGGCGCTCGACCGCACCCGGCAGGGCGAACTGGGCACCGCCGAGGCCCTCGACGAAGTAGCCGCGGCGGGCGGTGCCGAGCAGCTCGAGGTTGCCGAGCTCCGCGTAGAGGCTGGCGAAGCCGCCGGGGACGCCCTCCGCCAGAACGGTCTCGCGGGTGACGATGCCGTAACGCTCCAGCATCAGCTCGGCCTGGGCGCGCAGGCGGGGGCCGGTGGCAGGGGCGTTCTGGAACAGCGGCGCGGTCAGCGACCAGCGCCCCTGCACAGCGGCGCCGGCGGCGCGGCGGCGGGCGAAGCGGCGGCCACGCTGCTCCCCGGGCGGAGGCGCCGCCCGCAGGCGTGGCGCCCGCAGCGGCGAGAAGGCATCGTTGGTCACCTCGCCGGCCCAGGCGAGGTCCCAGAGGGCGGTGTGGAGCTCCTCGACCGGGTGGTTGAGGTCGGAGAGCAGGTCAAGCCAAAAGTCCGGCCCGGCGGCGAGGCGCTCGCGGATCGCGTCGTGGACCTCGCCCTCGGGTCGCTCCAGCTTCACGTTCGCCGCCGGCGGGCCGGCGAGGCGGACATCGTCGCGGAAGTAAAGGGCTATGCGGCCGTCGCTGCGCCCGCGCGCGCCGGCGCCGATCCAGACCACCTCGCCGCTGGTGCAGAGTTCGTCGAGCCAGGCCGGCGAGTAGGCGCCGAGCCGGCGCGGCAGCACGTCGCCCTCCCAGACCTTCGGCGTCAGCGCCACCCCCTGCAGCGGCACCAGCGCCTCGCGCAGGCGGTCGGGGCCAGCCCCGGCGGCGCGGTGGGCGTCGACGTTCTGCCAGCTCGGCAGAAAGCGGGCGAAACGGTCGCGACCGGCGGGTTCGACCTCGCGCCTCAGGTGGGCGAGGCTGGCCCGGCGCACCCGGCGCAGCACCTCGGCGTCGCACCACTCGCGCTCGCGGCCGCCCGGCAGTAGCTCGCCGCGGACCAGGGTGCCTTCGCGCTCCAGTTCGCGCAGCGCCGGCGTCGGGTCGACCCCGTAGCGGGCTGAGAGCTGCGCGGTTGGAAAGGGACCGTGGGTGCGGACGTAGCGACGCACCAGCGCCCGCATCGCGTCGGGGTGGTCCTCGAGGAAGGTCTCGGGCAGGCCGGCCGGGGGCGGCACACCGAGCGCGTCGCGGTAGAGGCCGGCATCCTCGCCGGCGATGTAGCGCTCCTCGCCGTTGACGCGGACAAGGGCGACGCGGCGCTCGCCGACCAGCTTCTCGAGCATCGACGCGGCCGAGTAGCCGCCCTGCACGCGCTCGTCGCACTCGGCGGCGCTGAGGTCGCCGACGTTGCGCAACACCTGCTGCAGCGCGTCGCGGTCGCCGGCGAGGCCGGCCTCGGTGCGGTGCTGGAGCTGCGCCTCGACCTCCTCCAGCGCCTCCGGATCGATCAGCTCGCGCAGCTCCTCCTGGCCGAGCAGCTCGCGCAGCAGGTCGCGGTCGAGTGCCAGCGCCGCCGCCCGCCGCTCGGCGTTCGGCGTGTCCCCCTCGTACATGTAGGTCGCGACGTAGTCGAAGAGCAGCGAGGAAGCAAAGGGCGAGGCGGTCGCGGTCTCGACCTCGACCAGGCTGAGCTTGCGCGACTGCAGGTCGCGCAAGAGCTCCGCCAGCGAGGGCAGGTCGAGCACGTCGCGCAGGACCTCGCGGTAGGTCTCGAGGATGACCGGGAAGCGGGGGAAGTCGCGCGCCACCTCGAGCAGGCTCTGCGCCTTCAGCCGCTGCTGCCAGAGCGGCGTGCGCTTGCCCGGGTAAGCGCGGGGGATTAGCAGCGAGCGGGCGGCGTTCTCGCGGAAGTGGGCGCCGAAGAGGGCCGAGCCGGAGAGCTCGCCGACGATCAGGTCCTCGAGCTCGTCCGGCTCGATCAGGACAAGGTCGGCGGGAGGTGGCTCGTCGGCGTCGGGGAGGTGGATGACGATGCCGTCGTCGGACCAGATCGCGTCGGCCTCGAGGTCGCGCTCGGAGCGGATCTTGGCCGCGAGCGCCAGGCCCCAGGCGGCGTGGACGCGGCCGCCGTAGGGCGAGAGGATGCAGAGGCGCCAGTCGCCGATCTCGTCACGGAAGCGCTCGACCACGATCGTCTCGTCGGAGGGCACGACCCGGGTCGCCGTCTGCTGCTCGCGCAGGTAGGCGACCAGGTTCTCGGCGGCGCGGCGGTCGAGGTCGTATTCGGCGGCAAGTTCCTTTGGCTCACGCGAGACCGCCTCGCGGGCGAAGGCGCCGATCGCCTTGCCCAGCTCGGCCGGGCGGCCGATCCCGTCGCCCTTCCAGAAGGGGACGGCGCCGGGGACTCCCGGAGCTGGGGTGACGATGACGCGGTCGCGGGTGATCTCCTCGATCCGCCAGGTGGTCGCGCCGAGCAGGAAGGTCTGCCCGGCCCGCGCCTCGTAGACCATCTCCTCGTCGAGCTCGCCGACGCGGCGGCCGTCGGGCAGGTGGACGCCGTAGAGACCGCGGTCGGGGATCGTGCCGGCGTTGGTGACGACCAGCGAGCGGGCGCCTTTGCGGCCGTGCATCGTGCCCTTGGTGCGGTCCCAGACGATCCGTGGCCGCAGCTCGGCGAAACGGTCGGACGGGTAGCGGCCGTCGAGCATGTCGAGCACGTTCTCGAGCTGCTCGCGGGAAAGCTCGTGGAAGGGCTCCGAGGCGGTGATGAGCCGCTCGACCGCATCGATCTCCCACTCGTCCAGCGCCGCCATCGCGACCAGCTGCTGGGCGAGCACGTCGAGCGGGTTCTGGGGAATCACCGTCTCCTCGATCGCGCCTTCGCGCATGCGGCGGGCGACGACGGCGCACTCGAGCAGGTCGGCGCGGAACTTGGGGAAGATGCGACCGCGAGAGACATCGCCGACGGAGTGCCCAGCGCGGCCGACCCGCTGCAGGCCGCGGGAGACCGACTTCGGCGACTCAACCTGGATCACCAGGTCGACAGCCCCCATGTCGATCCCCAGCTCCAGGCTGGACGTCGCGACGAGGCAGGGAAGTTGCCCCGACTTCAACATCTCCTCCACCACCGTGCGCTCCTCATGGCTCAGAGAGCCGTGGTGGGCGCGAGCGATCTCGAGGGGAGCGGATGGGTCTGATCCGTCGGGCTCGCTATCGCGAGGAGTTCCCGCCGGACCAGACCCATCCGCTCCCGCGTGCTCCGTAGCCGGGAGCTCCTGCTCGGGTTCGTCCAGGTGGAGCTCATTCAGGCGCTTCGCCAGGCGCTCGGAAGCGCGGCGGTTGTTGACGAAAATGATCGTCGACGTGTGTTCGCGAACCAGCTTGAGGAGCTCCGGGTAGATCGCGGGCCAGATCGAGCGAACGTGGACTAGGGGCTCACCCTCCGCAGGATTGCCGTCGGAGCTCGGGTAGGAAGCTGCTCCGGGATCAGCCATGTCCTCGACGGGAACGACGATCTCGAGGTCCAACTCCTTGGCAATCCCGGCGTCAACGACCTTGCACTCCCGCTTCGGACCCACCAGGAACCGAGCTATCCGCTCCAACGGTCGCTGGGTTGCGGACAGACCGATCCGCTGAAGGCAGTCGAGGGAGGGGTCTCCAGAGCCTCCCCGCTGTTGCTCTGGAGACCCCTCCCTCGACTGCCTCACGAGATACTCAAGCCGCTCCAACGTAAGCGCCAAATGGGAGCCACGCTTACTTTGGGCAACAGCGTGGATCTCATCGACGATTACGGCCTCGGTGGTGCCGAAAATCTCACGAACCCCCGAGGAAAGCATCAGGTAAAGCGACTCAGGCGTAGTGATGAGGATGTCCGGGGGTGTTTTGCGCATCGCCCGGCGCTCTGACTGTGGCGTGTCGCCGGTCCGCAGCCCAACCGAGATGTCGGCGCCGATGCCGCGCAGGGGCGCGCGCAGGTTGCGCTCGATGTCGTAGGAGAGCGCCTTCAGCGGCGAGACGTAGACGAGCCGCACCCCGTTTCCGCGCTCCGCCGATCGCGAGAGCTTGTCGATGCCCCAAAGGAAGCTGGCCAGCGTCTTGCCCGAGCCGGTCGGGGCGCAGATCAGCGTGTTGGCCCCACTGGAGATCGCCTCCCATCCCCCCGCCTGGGCCGGGGTCGGGCCCTCGAAGGACGCCTCGAACCAGCGCCTAACAGGGGCACTGAACGGCGCTAGGGGATCAGATCCCGAACTAGTTTTCGCGTCGGCGGCCAACCCACCGATCTTACGCGGCCGCTAAGCCGAGCAGTGAATTAGGGCGTGCCGCCGGCGAACTTGACGTATTCGAACCACGACTTCTTCGGCACGAAGCCACTGCCGAAGAGACCCGAGCCGCCGCAGAAGTTGCAGACTTCTGCCACGTCGTCGACCGAGAACCAGTAGATCCGTTGCAGCTTCCATTTCGCCTGCTTGGCTTTGAACAGGTTGAATGCCCCCCGCAGCTGCTTCGCCTGGCCCGCCGGGCCTTTGGCGAAGGCGTCGTGGGCGGGATCGGGCGGTTCGGAGCTCCAGCCGATCTCGGTGATCCAGAGGTGCTTGCCGGCATCGTGGTTGAGGGCCAGCTGGGCGCGGAATTCTTCGATGTCAGGCGTCAGCTTCTGGTAGCGGCTGGTGTACGGGTGCAGGGCGACGCCGCTGAACTTGCGCTTGATCCCAGGTGTGGTTTCGTAGAGCTGGTCGAGGAAGTCGGCGGCGAAGTAGGCCTGCGGTGGCTTCGCTTTGAAGGTCGCCTCGTTGGGCTGGGCAAACATGCCGCCGAGGATCACCTTCGCGCCCGGATCGACGCTTTTGAGCGCCGCGTAAGAGACGTTGATCAACTTGCCGTAGTCGGCCGGGCTGGGCCGCACGACGAAGTACTTGAAGTTCTCCTCGTTCCAGATCTGCCAGGTGCTGATCGGGCTCGCGGGCAACGCCGGGTTGGCGGCCCAGAAGCTGCCGTTGGGGCCGTACCTGCCGACAGCCAGCTTGAGGAAGTTGGCCCAGGCACTACGCTGGGCGCCCGTCTTGACCGGCAGGGTCTTCGGTGCCGTCGCGGTTCCGGGACCGGGGACATGCGCCGGGGTGACCGCCCAGGAAGGCGCGTTGTAGACGAAGGGCAGCACGCTGAGCCCCGCCGCCGCGGCACCCGCGACAAGCTGGTCAGACGCGTTGAAGTTCGCTTCGGCGCCGCTGAGCGGCTGGACCGCGCTCCAGGAGATCGGGATCCGAACGCTTTCGACCCCGCCGGCGCGCAGGCGCTGGAACTGTTCGACGCTGGGCGTCGCCTGGGGTGAGACGCCCCAAAAGCCGTGCGGCAGCGCCATCGCCCCGGGCGCAATCGCGGCCAGCCCGACAAGCGAGATCGCCATCGCCGCTATCCACGCATGCACCCGCCCCAAGGGGCGCTTCCGCGCCTGAGCCACGATCAGCTCGCCTTCGGCGAGGGGGTCGAAGCGGTCGGCCCGCGCCGCTGGCGGCGCTGCCTGTACATCACGACCCCGACCGAGATCGCGGCGAGGATCGCGATGCCGACCAGTATTGGCACCAGCGGGGAGGAGCCGCTGTCGCTGGACTGTGAAGCGGGCGTTGCGGCGTTCTGACCGCCGTGCTGCACCTGGCCTCCGGACCCGGAGTTGGCGCTGCCGCCTGGGTTACCCTGCCCCTTGCCGCCGCCGTTGCCGGCCGGCGCCACCCCACCTTCTTCCTTTGATGATTCTTCTTCAGAAGATTCGCCCTTTTCGCCATCCGAGCCCTTCGCGCCGGCCTTGCCATCTGGCGCCGACGCCCCACCGTTGTCCGCAGCTTTGGCAACCGCTGGATGTTTCTTGTGCGGCGGAGGGCTTTCGCTTTCCGCTTTAGGAATGGATTCGGTGTACTGAACGCAGCTCGAGCTCACGCATTCGGCCTGAGCAAAAACGGGAAAGCAAACCAATGCCAGCAGAGCAATCACTGACACCGACGCAAACAGGACGCGGCCCCGCGCTGGGGCCGGGCGATGGCGCTTCCCGGCATTCATCGCGGGCAAGACTAGACCAAACAGCGGCGTTGCTCGCGCCGTCCGCCCTGATCGTCGGGATGGCCGTGGCTGGAGGCGGCTTTGATGTGAGCAGCCGTCACATTGCGGGTCTCGGCGCGTGGCTGGTTGTAGTTGCGCTGCTGGTCTTTGGCGCAGGATCGGCCGTGAAGCCAGAGCGGCCCCTGTACTGGGCAGGCGGACTGATCGTCTGTCTGTCGCTTTTGTGTGCAATCTCATCCCTTTGGTCGGGGTCGGTCGAGCTGAGCGTGATCGAGGCAGACCGGGTGGCCGTCTACCTAGGTTTCTTCATTGCCGCGTTCCTCATCGCCCAAACCGACGAAAGGCGTCAACGTTTCGCTGAAGGTCTAGCAATTGCTGCGGCGCTGGTTGCTCTACTTGGCTTGGCTGGGCGCTTGCTGCCGCATGTGCTCGATATCGCCGAATCGACTGGCGACGGGCCGCGCCTCGGATATCCGTTGGGTTATTGGAACGCGAACGGGGCGATGTTCGGCATCGCCGTCGCCCTTTTGCTCTGGACCAGCCGCCGCGCTGCCTCGGCGGCGCTTCGCTGGCTCTCCGTCGCCGCGATCCCCGCCTGCCTGCTCGCCCTCTACTTCACCTACTCGCGGGGCGGGCTGCTCTCGCTCGTAGTCGCGAGCGGTTGCCTGATCGCCCTTTCGCGTGACCGGCTCTGGCTGCTGGCGACGCTGGCGATCGGGGCGATCGGGGCGCTGCCGGCAGTGCTCGCCGTGCAGGCGCGCCACAGTCTCGCCGACAACCTCGGCGGCCAGGCGGCGATCGACCAGGGCGTCACTGTGCTCCTCATCCTGCTCGCCGGCATCGCCCTCTCGCTACTGCTCTTCGCTGCGCTGCGCTGGGAGGAGCGGCGCGAGGGCGGGCTGAGTGAGCGGGCGGTCGCCGTCTCCCGCAATCCCAAGGTCCTCAGGGGGATCGCACTGGGCGGGGCGGTGCTGGCACTCGTCGCCGTGATCGCGGTCGGCGGTCGTGCCTGGGATCAGTTCTCCAGCCCCGACATCCAGTTCCCCAGCAACCCGCAGGAACACTTCGCCGACCTCTCCGGCGCCGGGCGCCACGAGTTCTACAAGGTTGCGATCGAAGCCTTCGGCGAAAAGCCGCTGCTCGGCCACGGAGCGGGGACCTACCAGTTCTCCTGGGACAAGCTGCGCACGATCGAACTGCCCGTCCACGACGCGCACTCGCTCTACCTCGAGTCGTTTGCCGAGCTGGGGCTCCTCGGCGGGCTGCTCGTGCTCGGCCTGGTCGGGACGCTGCTCTGGTTCGCCTTCGCCACCTGGCGCGACGCCGCCGAGTCGCAGCGGGACCGCTACGCGGCCTTGCTGGCGGCGATGCTCGCCTTCGCGGTCGGCGCCGCCTTTGACTGGTTCTGGGAGATGGCCGCGCTTGGCGCGATCTTCTTCCTCGCCAGCGGCGTCGTGGTCGCGGCACGCTGTGCGCAGATCGCCGCCGATCCCCGACGCCAGAAGGACTCGCGGGCCGAGGGACGGCGCTTCGGGCTCACGGTCACCGCCGTGGTCCTCGCCTGGATCTCGGCGATCGCCCTGGTCGGGCCGCTGCTGGTCGAGCGCGAGATCGATTCCAGCCGGGCCTCGGCGACAAAGGAAGACTTCGGCGCGGCCATGGACCACGCCGCCACGGCCCGCTCGATCGAGCCCTGGGCCGCGTCCCCCTATGTTCAGCTCGGCCTGCTCGCCGAGCGCCAGGGGGACTTCCCCGCCGCGACCGAACACTTCAGCCACGCGATCGAACGCGAGGATCACAACTGGCAGTGGTACTACCTGCGCTCGCGGGTCGAGCACGAGGCCGGCGAAGAAGCCGCGGCCCGGGCCGACCTCGGCAAGGCGCGCGAACTCAACCCGCAGGCAGCCTGCCTGAACGGCGAATGGACCTGCGAATGAGCACCAAGGCGACCAGCGAGACGCGGAGCGAGGCGGCGACGCCCGACGCGACGCCCAGCGCCCCGACGGAGATGGCGAGCCGGCTGGGCCTGACCGGGCCGAGTGGCTCACGCCGGCGAGGTGCGATGTTGCGGCGCCTGCTCGCCACTGGCGACTGGGTGGCGATCTTCGTCGCGCTCTGCGTCGCCACCGCGGTCACCTCGACGACGGACGTGGCCAAGCTTTTTTGGGCCGTCCTCTTCACACCGGCCTGGCTGCTGGTGCTGAAGCTGCACGGCCTCTACGACAACGACCATCGCCGCATTCGCCACAGCACGCTCGACGAGCTGCCCTCGCTGATCTCCGCAAGCGCCCTCGGCACGATCGTCCTCGATGGCCTTCTATGGCTCAGCCCCGGTGGGGCGCTCTCGGCGAAGAGCGCGATCATCATCGGGATCGGCGCCGTGCTCGCCTGCTTTGTCGCCCGCGCGGTGCTGCGCTTCGCCTGGCAGCGCCTAACCGGGGTCGCGATTGGCATTGTGATCGGCCCCGCGAACCTGGCCGATGCGGTGGCGCGACGGATCGCGACCCATCCCGAGGCGCGCCTGCAGTTGGTCGGCTACCTGTCGGAGCCTCGCGACAAGGACCGGCACGCCGCGCTACCCCGGCTGGGCTCGGTGGAGGAGATATCGAGGGTGGCGAGGGAACACAACGTCGAGCGCGTCGTCGTCGCCGAGCAGGAGATGGGCCAGCGCGACGCTGAGCACCTGATCGAAGAGTGCAAGGCGGCCGGCCTCGGCCTCACCTTCCTGCCCAAGCACTACGGCCTGCTGGGGCCGGGAATCGAGCTCAACCGACTCGCCGAGCTGCCCGTGCTCGACTTCCGCTTCTCCGACCCGCCACGTTCGACCCTGGCGCTGAAGCGGGGCCTGGACCTGACCGTCTCGGGCCTGATGCTGGCGCTGCTCTCGCCGCTGCTGGGGCTGATCGCGCTCTTCATCGTGGTCGACTCCGGCAGGCCCGTCTTCTTCCGCCAGAAGCGGGCCGGCAAGGACGGTGAGCCGTTCACGATGCTGAAGTTCCGCACCATGGTCACCGACGCCGAGGAGCGCCTGGCGGAACTGGTCGATCTCGAAAACCTCGACGAGCCCGCCTTCAAGATTGTCGACGACCCGCGGATCACCCGCGCCGGAAGGTTGCTGCGGCGGACCAGCATCGACGAGCTGCCGCAGCTGATCAACGTGCTCCGGGGCGACATGTCGCTGGTCGGCCCGCGTCCCGAGGAGGAGGCCGTTGTCGCTCTCTACGACGAGCGACAGCGCATCCGCCTCGCGATTAAGCCGGGGCTGACGGGGCCGATGCAGGTCTACGGCCGCGGCGATCTCACCTTCGAGGAGCGGCTGGCGATGGAGCGCGACTACCTCGACAACCTCTCGGTCGCCGGCGATCTGGCGATCCTCTTGCGCACGCCGCGGGCGATCGTCCGCGGCGAAGGCGCCTACTAGAGAATCCAGCCATGCCGAGCCCGCTCGACCTCGAGGTCGTCATCGTCAGCCACGGCGCCGAAACGCTGCTGCGCCGCTGCCTGCGCTCGCTGCAAGAGCACCCGGCGAGCGGCACGATGCGGGTGACCGTGGTCGACAGCGGCAGCACCGACGCGACCCCGGACATGGTCGAGCGCGAGTTTCCGGCGGTGCGCCTGATCCGCCGCGAGAACATCGGCTTCTCCGCCGCCAACAACGTCGTCCTGCGCGAGGACGAGGCGGCCGCTGTGCTGCTGCTCAACCCCGATACCGAGGTCTACGCCGGCACCCTCGACGCGGCGCTGGCGCGGCTGCGCTCCGAGCAGCGGATCGGCATGGTCGGCTGCAAGCTGGTGACCGAGTCCGGCGAGTTGGACCACGCCTGCAAGCGCTCCTTCCCGACTCCGCTCAGCGCGCTGGCCCACTTCACCGGCGTCGGCCGCAGCGACGAGGCCGGGGAGTCGCTGAGCCAGTACCGGGCGACCCACCTCGGCGACGACGATCCCGGCGAGGTCGACGCCGTCAACGGCGCCTTCATGCTCTGCCGCGCCGAGGCGGTGCGCGAGGTCGGCCTGCTCGACGAGGGCTACTGGCTCTACATGGAGGACCTCGACTGGTGCCGGCGCTTCTGGCAGGCCGGCTGGAAGGTTTTCTACGAGCCGGCAGGCGTGGCGCTGCACGTCAAGGGGGGTTCCAGCGGCAAGCGACGCAAGCCCAAACAGGAGATCGCCTTCCACCGCGGCATGGGCCGCTTCTACCGCCGCTTCGACGCCGCCGGGCACAACCCGCTCGTCAACGCCGCGGTCTACGCCGGCATCGGCGCCAAGCTCGCGATGAGCCTCGGCATCACCGCGGCACGCGGACGCTAGAGCGGCGTGAGCACGGCCACTTTGGTGGCATCGCCGACAGCCCTGGCAAGGCGACGGTCGAGCGTGACCAGGGGCACATCCAAGCCCTCGGCGAGAGCGACGTAGAGACCGTCATAGAAGCTGAAGTTGTGTCGCAACTGCCAGGCCCGGTGAATCAGGCCGACGTGGTCGATGCGACGAAGCGGCATTCGGATGAGATCCAGCACCGCCGCGTCTGCCCTGCCCTCACCCAACCGGCCAACTGAAACTTCGCGGCGCAGCGCCTGCCCAACCTCCGCATCGATCAGATGGGGAACCCAGAGAGATCGGTTGGCGCCACGGGTCGAGAGCTGGGCCTCGGCCCAGGAAGCATGCTCGGCATCGGCCAGGACGGTGACGACGACCGATGCGTCGATGACGGGCATGGTCGGCTACCCGCCGCGAGATGCTCGAATGCCCGCGACGATCTCCTCGGTGGTGATGCCGGAACTTCCGCGGGCGCGAGCGCTGGAGAAGACCTCCTCGATCGTGGCCTGCGTGGCGAGCTCTTCGAGGTCGCGCTTTATGTAGTCGGAGAGGGAGAGGCCCTCGGCCGTGGCGCGGAGCTTCAGGGCTCTGTGAACCTCGTCGGGGACGTTGCGGATTTGGATCATCTTGGACATGTGGACCACATTAGGCCATGTGGCAGACATGTCTTGGCGGTTGCGTGGGACATGGCCGCAATCCTGCATGGCGCGGACGCAACCGTGGCGCGGCAAATGAGCCGCTTGCCGGGCGAGAGCGTGACGAAAGGCGCGATTCAGAAGGGCAGCGTCTCGCCGACTTCAGCGAGGGTCGGCGCGGCCTTGTCGCGATCGGAGAGCAGCGGCTCATCGACCGGCCACTCGACCCCGACCCCGGGGTCGTCCCAGGCGATGCCGGCCTCGGTGGCGGGGTCGTAAACGCTGGAGCAGAGGTAGGTGACGTCGGCGACCTCGCTGAGCACGGCGAAGCCGTGCCCGAAGCCGACCGGGAGGAAGAGCTGGTGGTGGGACTCGTCGTCGAGGATGTGACCGTCCCACTGGCCGTAGGTGGGCGAGCCGCTGCGCAGGTCGACGGCGACGTCGAAGATCTTGCCGCGCGGGCAGCGGACCAGCTTCGCCTGGCCGGGCTCGGTCTGGAAGTGCAGGCCGCGCAGCGTCCCTTTGGAGGAGCGCGAATGGTTGTGCTGGACGAAGTCGACCTCGATCCCGTGCTCGGCCCAGAGGTCGCGGCGATAAGTCTCGACCATGAAACCGCGCTCGTCGCCGTGGACGACGGGCGCGAGCAGAGCGAGGCCGTCGAGCTTGGTCTCGAGGCGTTGCAGCATCAGGCGAGCGACTTGCCGTACTGCTTTTCGTAGTACTCGCGGTACTCGCCGGAGCGGATCGGGCCCCACCACTCCTCGTTGTCGCGGTACCAGGCGACGGTCTTCTCCAGCCCCTCGGCGAAGTGAACCTGGGCCTCCCAGCCGAGTTGCTCCTTCAGCTTGGCGGAGGAGAGCGAGTAGCGACGGTCGTGGCCGGGGCGATCGGTGACGTACTCGATCAGCGACTCGTCTTTGCCGGTTAGCCCGATCACCCGCTTGATCACCTCGATGTTCTCGCACTCATCGGGGCCGCCGACGTTGTAGGCCTCGCCGGCCTTGCCCTTGGTCAGCACCGTGTGGATGCCGCGGCAGAAGTCCTCGACGTAGAGCCAGTTGCGGACCTGCTTGCCGTCGCCGTAGACCGGCAGCGAGTCGCCGTGCAGGGCGTTGAGCGTGATCAACGGGATCAGCTTCTCGGGGTATTGGCGGGGGCCATAGTTATTAGAGCCGCGCACGATCGAGGCGTCGATGCCGTAGGTGTGGACGTGGGCGGTGACCAGCAGGTCGCCGGCGGTCTTGGTCGCCGAGTAGGGCGAGGAGGGATCGAGCGGTGAGGTCTCGGTGAAGGAGCCCTCCTCAATCGAGCCGTAGACCTCATCGGTCGAGACCTGCAGATAACGGGCCACGCCCAACTCGCGGGCGGCATCGAGCAGCGTGCCGGTGCCGATCACGTGGGTGCGGGCGAAGGCATCCTGGTCGTCGATCGAGCGGTCGACGTGGGACTCGGCGGCAAAGTTGACGACGGCGTCGCATCCCTCCATCGCCTCGCGCACGACCTTGGGGTCCTCGATCGCTCCGACCACGAGGTCGGTTCCCTCGGGCAGGTTCTCGCGGCGACCCGCGTAGGTGAGCTTGTCGAGCACCCGCACCTCGTGCTCGCCCGAGACGAGGCGGACGTAGGTGGAGCCGATGAAACCGGCCGCGCCGGTGACGAGGAGCTTCATGCAGCCTCCCTCTCAGTTGGACGTTGGGCAAGGTAGCCGGCGAGACCGTCCTGCCACGAGGGCAGCTCGATCGCGTGCTTGCGCTGGCTGGTGAGAACCGAGTAAGGCGGCCTCGGAGCGGGACGGCCGAGCATGTCGGTGGTCGCCGAGAGCACCCGGCACTCGACTTTCGCCTGCTCGAAGATCTCGCGGGCGAAGTCGTACCAGGAGCAAGCGCCGGCGGCGGCCATGTGGTGGATGCCGAACTCGATCCCCTCGATAAGGCGGACGATGCCATAGGCGAGGTGCCAGGTGTAGGTCGGCGAACCGACCTGGTCGCGCACCACGAGCACCTCGTTCTGGGTCGACGCGAGGCGCAGCATCGTCTCGACGAAGTTGGAGCCGCTGATCCCGAAGAGCCAGGAGGAGCGGACGACGAAGTGGCGCTTGTTGGCGGCCGCGGTCGCCTCCTCGCCGGCGAGCTTGGTGCGGCCGTAGGCCGAGAGCGGCGCGGTCTGGTCGGTTTCGACGTAGGGCGCGCTCTTGGCCCCGTCGAAGACGTAGTCGCTGGAGACGTAGACGACGGATGCGCCCACCGCTGCCGCCGCTGCGGCGACGTTGCCGGCGGCCTCGCCGTTGACCTTCAGCGCGGCCTGCTCGGACTCCTCCGCCCCGTCGACGTCGGTCCAGGCGGCGCAGTTGATCACCACGTCGGGCCGCTCGAGCTCGAACTTGGCGCTGACGGTCGCCCCCTCGGTGACGTCGAGCTCGGTGTGGCCGAAGCCGATCACGTCATGGCCGGCGTTGCCGGCGGCGAGGACGACGTCGCGGCCGAGCATTCCGCCCGCCCCTGTAACCAGGACCTTCATCTAGACAACAACGATCTTCGCGGCGCGGTCTTGCACCGGCTCAGATGATCTTGATCTCAGACTTGTCGCCGACCAGCATCCGCAGCGTCTTCGGCATTCCTTTGCTGCGGGTGAGCTTGACTTCGCGACCGAGCAGGCTCGCCTCGAGGCGCGTGCCGAGGTCCTCGACCAGCGATCCCGCGAGGATGATCGAGTGCTCGACTTCGGAGCGGCGCACGCAGACATCGTCGCCGATCGAGGTGTAGGGGCCGACGTAGGCGTCCTCGATCCGGGCACCGGCACCGATCACGGCCGGGCCGCGGACGACCGAGCCCTTCAGCACCGCGCCTTTTTCGACCACGACGCGACCCTCGACCCGCGAGGCGTCGTCGACCTCGCCGTCGATCCTGGTCTCGATCTCCTCCAGCACGAGCCGGTTGGCCTCGAGCATGTCGGCGAGCTGGCCGGTGTCCTTCCACCAGCCGCTGACGACCTCGGACTTAACGGTCTTGCCCTCTTCGATCAGGCGCTGGATCGCCTCGGTGATCTCCAGCTCGCCGCGCCAGGAAGGCTCGAGCGCGCGGGCGGCCTCGAAGATCGGCGGGGCGAAGAGGTAGACGCCGACCAGGGCGAGGTTGGAAGGCGGGTCTTTGGGCTTCTCGACCAGGCGCACGATCCGCTCGCCGTCGAGCTCGGCGACGCCGTAGGACTGCGGGTCGTCGACCGGCGTCAGCAGGATCAGCGCGTCGGGTTCCTCCGAGCGGAAAGTAGAAACGAGGCCGCGCAGCCCGTCGGCGAGCAGGTTGTCGCCGAGGTACATGACGAAGGGCGAGCCGCCGATGAACTCCTCCGCGGTGAGCACCGCGTGGGCGAGGCCGGCGGGCTTGTCCTGGACGATGTAGGTGATCTCGGCACCGAAGGCCGAGCCGTCGCCGGCCGCCTCGCGGATCTCCTCGCCGGTCTCCGGGGCGATGATGATCCCGATCTCGGTGACGCCGGCGTCGACCAGCGCCTCGATCCCGTAAAAAAGCACGGGCTTGTTGGCGACGGGCACCAGCTGCTTCGCCGAGGTGTGGGTGATCGGGCGCAGGCGCGTCCCGGCACCGCCGGAGAGGATCAGGCCTTTGAGGTCTTGCACGGGCCGGAAGGCTATCGTCGCGCCGACTATGAGCCGGACTGGCCCAGCGCTTGCAATCGATGTCGCGATCGTCAACTGGAACACAGCCGGGGCCGCGCTGGCCGCGGCGGGCGCCTACCTCGCCTCCGAAGGGGTCGAGCCGAGGGTGACGATCGTCGACAACGACTCGCGTCCCGAGCAGCGCGAACAGCTGCGCGACGGCTGCCCCGAGGGGGTGCGCCTCGACGTCAGCGACGAGAACCTCGGCTACGGCAGGGCGGCCAACCGGGCGCTGCGCCAGGGCAAGGCAGAGCTGGTCTGCGTCAGCAACGCCGACGTCGTGCCGCAGCCGGGCGCCCTGGCGGCGCTCGCCGCGGCGGCGGAGAGCGAGCCGCGGGCGGGAATGGTCGGGCCGGTCTTCGGCGGCGACACCGACCGCTACCACGCGGCTTTGCCGGGAACCGCGACAATGCTGGCCCGGATCTTTGTCGGATCGTTTGGCGAGAAGCCGCAGCCGAGCCCTCCGACAGGCGAGGTGGGTGAAGTCGGCCAGCCCTCGGGCGCCTGTTTCGTCGTCCGCCGCGAGGTCTGGGACCAGGCCGGTGGCTTCGACGAGGGCTTCTTCCTCTGGTACGAGGACGTCGACCTGGCCAGGCGGCTGCACGACAGCGGCCTGCGCAACCTCGTCGTCGGTTCGGCTCGCGCCGGCCACGCCGGGGCCGAGGCCTTCGTCCAGATCGACCCGCGCCGCCAGCAGGCGATCCGGCTGAGCTCGGTCGAGCGCTACATCCGCCTTCACCATCGCCTCGCCATGCCAATCGCCGCGCCGCTACTTAGGCTCTCCCGGCGCCTTAGAGCGGGCGGCGCCAAATGAACTCACTGTCAGTCGTCATACCCACCAAGGACCGCGCGAGTGCGCTCGCGCGGACGCTGGCTGCGCTCGAAGGGCAGCGGATGGGCGACGCGAGCGTTGAGGCGATCGTCGTCGACAACGGCTCCAGCGACGGCACGCTCGAGCAGGTGCGCGAGCGTGCCGCGGCCGCGGCGATCCCAATCCGGCTGCTCGAGCAGCCCACGGGAGGACCGGCGGCGGCGCGCAACGCCGGCGTCGAGGCCGCCAGCGGCGAGGTCCTGCTCTTCCTCGGCGACGACACCGAGGCCGACGGCACCGGGCTGCTGCGCTCGCACCTCGACCTGCACGCCGCCCGGCCCGAGCAGACCTACGGGGTGCTGGGACGAATCACCTGGAGCCCGCACAACCAGGTAACGCCGTTCATGCGCTGGTTGGAGAACGGCGGGCCGCAGTTCCACTACTTCGAGCTGGAGCCGGGCCCGGTCGACGCGGCCAGCTACTTCTACAGCTCGCACGCCTCGGTCAAGCGCTCGCTGCTCGAGCGTGCCGGCGGTTTCGACGAGCGCTTCCCGACCGCGGCGGTGGAGGACACCGAGCTCGGTGTGCGCCTCGCCGACGCCGGGCTCGAGCTCGACTACCACCCCGAGCTGCTCGTCCTCCACGATCACCCCACCACCCCGGCCCAGAGCTTTCGCCGCTCGGTCGCCGTCGGCCGCTCGGCGGCTCTCTACAACAGGCTTCGTCCCGACCGGCCCCACCCCGGCGTGCAGGCCCCCCGCGGCTTTGCCTGGTCCGCCGTGCGCGCCGCGGCGCCGCTGCTGGGCGCGCTCGCCCGCCTGCCGCTGCCGAAGGGCCTGCGCGAGCGGGTCTGGCTGGCGATGACGCGCGGCGGCTACGCCCGCGGCTACCGGCTGGGACCGGCGGAGGGATGATGAGGCGCATCGCGAGACTGAACAACACCGTGCTCTCGCCCCTGGTCGCCTTCACCGGTGCCTGGGTGCTCGCCGCCCTGCTCAGCCAATACCGCCTGCTCAACGGCGAGGTGCCGTGGTCGACGATCATGGTCGTCGTTGTCGTTGCCGTCCCCCTCGCCTTCCTCGCCGGCGGCCTGATCGGCGAGGGCCTGGCACTGGGGCGGACAGAGGAGAGCGAGGCTCGCAGCGAGCCCCGGGAGAGCCGGGTGCTGCGCAGGATCCTGATCGTCCTCCTCGTTGTCGGACTGCTCGAGCTCGTCCACCAGTTCGCCAAGATCGGCGGCATCCCGCTGCTCTCGCCCAATGGCGGCACCCTGCGCTTCAGCCAGGGCGGGCCGACGATCATCCTCACCGACGGCCTCACGGTCGCCGCGATCGTGGCCCTGGTCAGGCCGCGCAGCTTGCTCAGCAGCGAGTCTCGCTTCGACCTGATGATCGCGCTCGCGGCCGTCGGGGGCTTTGCCCTGCAGGCCGGCCGCGGCAGCGTCCTACTGCCGGTGATCGTCGCGATCGCCGCTCGCTGGCTCTACTGGGGGAGGCCGCGGACAGCGGTCTTCGTCGCCGGTGGACTGCTCGCCTTCGTCGCCGTCGTCTTCGGCTTCTACCTGCGCACCCGGCAGAACTTCTACAACCCGTTCGAGTCCGAACTGTTCGGCGAAATCATCCCCGGCACGCCGTTCTTCCTGCAGCCGCTCGTCCCGATCTACCTGGCGGTCACGACCAACTTCCTCGCCCTGCAGGGGGTGGTCGGGCACTTCCCGACCGGCGAAGCCTTCGGCAACGGCGCCTTCAACGCGATCGGCCTCAACATCGTCTTCCACGGCGCCCGCAACGTCTCCGACGTCTCCGGCTCGATCACGCCCCCCTGGGTGACGAGCACGGTCGCCGGCCCCCTCTGGGCCGACGGCGGCTTCATCGCCTTGATCCCGGGAGTGGCGGCCACGGGCTTCATCTCCGCCGGGGCCTTCGCGATGGCGATGAGGACCAGGTCGTTCAGATGGAGCATGGCTGCCGCCTACCTGCTCTACCTCGCCGTCTTCGGCCTCTACACAAATCTCTGGACCCAGGCCCTGGACTGGCTGCTGGTCGTTCCCCTCCTGCTCATCGTCGGCGCCTTCGCCGAAGACCCGGAGGCGCCGCCCGGCCTGACCGGACGGGTATGGGGGAGAATCCGGCAGATGACGGGACACGCTGGGGTCGCGGCCCCCCCTGCACAAGCAGCAGGCGACACACCGCGAAGCAAGGGCGACAGGAAGCTGGGGCGAAAGCTGATCCTCGCCGGCGCCGCGATCGTGCTGCTTCTGGGCGTTTCGGGTCTGCTGATCCAGCCGCTGCTGCGCGAACCGTACCCGCTGATCGCCACCGTGCGGCTCCCCCAGTCGCTGGCGACCTCACCCCAGGTGATGACCAACAACGACCGCCCCGCCGACAACGAACCGCTGACCTGGGTTCGCGGTCACGGCCACACGGTCGACCTCTACTCCTACACCCCCGGCAGCCCGCTTTCCGAAACCGAACGCGTGGCACGGCTGAGGATCCCGGGGGACATTCGGCGCTCCCAGTTCGACGTCAACTACTGGCCGCCACGCCGGGCTCAGGTGCTCTTCTCGTTCGATCAGCACGAGCGCAACCTCTCGATCACGATCAGCCCGACCTGGAAGTCCGACGGCGCGCCAGTCCACTTCGTCTCGCCGCTGTCGGCGCCGCCGAAGGGAGTCACCAGGGAATTCTCGATCGCGGCCTGGGGCGGGGACAAACCGGACCTCTTCGTCATAACCCGGGGCGATCGCGAATCGCGCCCGACGCTGCAGATCCTCTCCGGCGAGTCCGGATTCAGGCGCCAGGTCTACGCCGCCCGGTTGCCGTACCGGGGACTGGAAAGCAAAGACTGGTCACTTCAAATCGCCCCGATCATCGGCCTGCCGAAGAAAAGCGAACAACGCATCTTCAACGGGGACCGGCTCGACCTCGTGATGATTCACCACGATCCCGGCGAGGAGCACAGCATGGTGCATGTCCTGCTCGGCGAGACCGGCTTCGAGTGGGATGCGATCAGGCGCGATCTCGACGATTCGGGCTCGATCCCACCGAGCACCGATTTCCTCATCGGCGCCCACCAGGGCGCTACAGCCATCTACGAAGTCCAGCGCGGCGCCGCCGGCGGCCCCATCCTTAAGGTGTTCGGTCTAACGAACCCCCCAGCGCTCCAATAGTCGAGCCCGACCCACAAATTGAGCACTTCGAGGCGGCCGCTCCGCCGGACGGCGCCGCCCTGGGTCAGTCGGCGGCACGGGGTGTCTCGCTGCTGGTCGGCCGGACCCTGGGCTTTCAGCTGCTCACGGCGGGCGTCACGATCGTCCTCGCGCGGCTGCTCACCCCCGCCGACTACGGGCTCTTCGCGATCGCCCTCTCGGTCCAGCTGGTCGGGCAGAACATCGCCGAACTGGGCCTGCCCGCCGCCCTGGTTCGCATGCCGGAGCCGCCGTCCGCCGAGCTTCAGGCTTCGACGATCGGCTTCCTGCTCGTCGTCACTTCGGCCGCGGTGGTCGCGGTGCTGGTCACCACGTTCCTGATCCTGCCCGCGTTCGGCGCGTCCGGCGACGTCCTCCGCGTCGTCTCGATAACCCTGCTCGCGCTGCCGATCTACGCCGCGCGCGCCGTGCCGCTGGCGATGCTCGACCGCAAAATGAGCTTCGGCCGGGTTGCCGCGGTCGAGGCAGCCGACACCGTCGGCTTCAACCTCTTCGCCCTTGTGGCGGCCCTGGCGGGGCTCGGCGTATTCAGCCTCGCCGGCGCGGTTCCCGCCGGCGCGATGCTGGGAGCCGGCGTCGCCTGGCTGACCCCCGGGGCTGCTCGCATGCCCCGCTTCGAGCTGTCGCGGGTGAAGCCGTTGATCGGCTTCGGCAGCCGGGTAAGCGTGCTCGGCATGCTCTACCTGGGTCGCGACCTCGGCTACGTGGCGATCATCGGCGCGATCGGCGGCGCGCCGATGGCGGGCTTCTACGGGATGGCGAAGCGGCTGTTCTCTTTCCCGACCGCGCTCGCCGCCGCGGTGGCCCGCGTGATGCTTCCCGCGCTGAGCCAGTCTGGCGGTGAAGGACCGAAGCGGGCCGCTCGCATGCTCAGCCAGGTCGCCCTCGTCTGCGGCCTGCCACTGGCCCTGATCGCCGGAGCTATTCAGCCCTTGATCGACGTCGTCCTCGGGCCCGAATGGCTTCCCACCACCGACATCGTTCTCTACGGCTCCCTGGCGATGATGCTGGGAGCGAGCGTGGCCTCAACGATCAACAGCCTCAGCCTGGCGGAAGGAAAGCCGAACGCCCCGGTGCTGGCGATCGGCGTTGAGCTGGTCGTCGGCTTTCTGCTCGTCGCGATTCTGGTCGGCGCCCTCGAGGAGACCGGGATCGGCATCGCGATGTCAGCCGCCGCCGCGGTCTCCGCGGCGATCCTGCTGGCGACGACGAAGTCACTGGTGCGCACCGGCGCGGGCGACGTCGCCCGCGCCACGGCGATCACCTTCGCCGCCGCGGCGGCCGGGCAACTGCTGCCGGTCTCCTACAACGGCGCCGGTCTGCTCGCCACGCTCTGTGTAAGCGGGATCGTCTGGCTGGGCCTGACAGCCGCCTTCTTCCAGAGCGAGCTGGGCCAGATGATCGGTCTGATCCGCAATATGAGAGCGAGGGCCGCGGTATGACCGTCCCAATCCCGACGGTGTACATCCCGACGCTCAACGGCGGCGAGAACCTGAGTCGCTGCCTCGCCTCGCTCGAGCGGCAGACGACCCCTCCGCACGTGGTGGTCGCCGACAACGGCTCGGGCGAGGGTTGCGCGGCGCTGTTGCGCGAGCAGTTTCCGCAGGTAACCAGGGTCGGCTTCGGTCGCAACCTGGGCTTCGGCAACGCCCTCAACCGCGCGATCGCAGAGGCCGGAGAAGGCCCGATCGTCCTGCTCAACGACGACGCAGTCGCCGAGCCCGAGCTGATCGAGAACCTCCTCGCCGGCAGCGCTCGGGCCGAGATGGTCGCGGCCGCCCTGCTCAGCGAACGAGACACCAGCAGGATCGACTCGGCCGGGGTCCTCGTCGACCAGACCCTGATGGCGTTCGACTACCTCTGTGGCGAGCCCGTCGCGGCATTGGAGGGCGCTTCCGACCCGATGGGCCCCACCGGCGGCGCGGCGCTCTACGACCGCGACGCCTTCAACGCCGTCGGCGGCTTCGACCAGCGGATCTTTCTCTACTACGAGGACGTCGACCTTGCCCTGCGGATGCGGGCCGAGGGCGCTCGCTGCGTGCTCTCCCCCCAAGCGCGCGCTATCCACGGCTACTCGATGACGCTGGGTGCGCGCAGTGGGCGCAAGTACGCGATGACCGGCTGGAGCCGGGGCTACCTGCTGCGGCGCTATGGGGTCACGGCTTCGGCCTCGCTGGGTGCGCAGGCGCTCGGCCGGGAGGCGGCGATCTGCGCCGGCCAGCTGCTCCGCGACCGCACCCTCGCCGGCGCGCGGGGCAGGATCGCGGGCTGGCGGGCCGCCAAGGAGCTTGCGTCGCGGCAGCTGCCCCCGGGCGCGGTCACCTCGCTGAGCTTGCGCCGGGCCCTGGCCTTGCGCAGCAGCGGCCACAGCGCCTGAAAGGATGCCCGCTCGCATGAGCAACGAACTCCCCCTCGTATCGATCGCGACTGCCGCGCTCGACCCCCCTCTCGACAAGCTCGTCCGTTGCATCGAGAGCGTCGAAGCCCAGGACTACCCACAGATTGAGCACGTCGTCGTCGACGGCGGCTCGACCAACGGCGCGCTCGATGTCCTGGCAAAGCACGAGCACCTGCGCTGGATATCCGAGCCGGACCGCGGCCAGTGCGATGCGATGAACAAGGCGATCTTCGAGCAGTCGACGGGCGACCTGATCGTCTGGCTCAACGCCGACGACGTCCTCTACCCCGGCTCGGTCGAGCACGCGGCGGCGCTCTTCCAGCAGGACCCGGAGCTGGGCTGGGTCTACGGCAACCTCGACGTCGACCGGCGCGGGCACAAGCACGTGATCCGCCCGCCGCAGGAAGCGACGATCGAAGAGCTCGACTTCAACAACGTCGGCCTGATCGCGCCCGGCACGATGTTCACCCGCTGGGCGCTGGAGCGGGCGGGGCGGCTCGACGAGGAGCTCAACATGGAGATGGATCTCGACCTCTCGCTGCGGCTGCTGCAGGCAGGTGTGCCCTCGCGTTACACGCCGCGCTCGCTGGCGCTGCTGGAGATCTACGACGGAACCAAGAGCGGCGAGGTGCCGCTGCGCGACATCGTCCTCGAGCGGCACCGGATCTACCTCAAGCACGGCATGTTCAAGCAGGCGGGAGCGGCGCTCGCCCTCGCCGGTCGCTACGAGACCTCCGGTGAAATCGAAAAAGCCCTGGACGAAGGGCGTTACCGCGACGCCTCGGCCGCCGCTGCCACTGGCCTAAGGTTCATGCCCTCGGTGCTGGAGCGGCACCGGATCTCCTTCTGGCTGACTCGGCTGTTCCCGCGTGGAATGCGAGCTGTGAAGCGAATCTTGAAAAGGATCTGACGATGCCGCGGACCACCCCCACCGACCGGATGCAGTCGCTGTTCCATCGCTTCGGCCTGCATCTCGGCAGGCACCGCTACACGCTGGCAGGAGCTCGCGAGGCGCTGCTGGGCGCCGGCGTGGACCTGGTGATCGACGTCGGCGCCCACGAGGGCGAGTACGGGAGCGAACTGCGAACAGCCGGCTATCGCGGCGAGATCCTCTCCTTCGAGCCGGTCAGCGACTACTTCGAGCGGCTGCTCGCGGCTGCCGCCGGAGACGACTCCTGGAACTGCCTCAACCGTGCCGGGGGAGCGCGAACCGAAACGGCGACGATCAACGTCTCCGCCAACGACGGTCACAGCAGCTCGCTGCTGGGAATGACCAGCGCCCACGAACAGGCCGCGCCGGGGTCGCACTTCGAGCGCACGCAGACGATCGAGGTGACCACGGTGGACGAGGCGCTTGGGGACCGCGCCGGGCGACCCCGCGCGGCGTACCTCAAGGCGGATACCCAGGGGTACGAGCACGAAGTCCTGGCCGGGGCCGGCGAGACGCTGCCGAGCTGCGTCGCGGTCGAGCTCGAGCTGTCGCTGACCCCGATCTACGAGAACCAGCTGCTGCTCGGTGAAATGATCGAGCTGATGCGGAGCAAGGGCTTTCGCCCCACCCACCTCGAGCCCGAGTTCGTCGACCCGGGCAGCGGCGAGCTGCTCTGTGTCAACGGCCTCTTCCAGCCGGCTGCGAGAATCAGCGCCGCCAATGCCTAGCGAGACCAAGAAGCGCGCCCTGATCACCGGCCTCACCGGCCAAGATGGCTCCTACCTGGCCGATCTCCTGCTCGCCAAGGACTACGAGGTCCACGGCATCATCCGCCGCTCCTCCAGCTTCAACACAGGCCGGATCGATCACATCTACCGCGACCCGCACGAGGCCGACGCGCACCTCTTCACCCACTACGGCGACCTCACCGACCCGGTCGCGCTGACCCGGCTGATCTACAAACTGCAGCCGCAGGAGATCTACCACCTCGGCGCCCAGAGCCACGTCCGCGTCTCCTTCGACATCCCCGAGTACACCTTCGACGTCACCGGGGGAGGGACGCTGCGCCTGCTCGAGGCGATCCGCGAGTCCGAGGTGCAGACTCGCTTCTACCAGGCGTCGTCCTCGGAGATGTTCGGCGCCTCACCGCCGCCGCAGAACGAGTCCACCCCCTTCCACCCGCGCAGCCCCTATGCAGTGGCCAAGGTCGCCGCCTACTGGGCGGCGGTCAACTACCGCGAGGCCTACGGCATGTTCGCCGTCAACGGCATCCTCTTCAACCACGAGTCCCCGCGCCGCGGCGAGACCTTCGTCACCCGCAAGATCACCCGCGCCGTGGCGCGGATCAAGGCCGGACTGCAGGACAAGCTCTACATGGGCAACCTCGACGCCGAACGCGACTGGGGCTACGCGCCGGACTTCGTCGAAGCGATGTGGATGATGCTGCAGGCCGACGAGCCCGACGACTACGTGGTCGCGACCGGGGAGAAGCACTCCGTCCGCGAGGCGCTCGAGGTGGCCTTCGCCCACGCCGGCCTCGACCACGAAGAGCACGTCGAGATCGACAGCCGCTACTTCCGCCCCTCCGAGGTCGACTCACTGCTCGGCGACGCGAGCAAGGCCCGCGAGAAGCTCGGCTGGGAGCCCAAGGTGCGGTTCCGCGAGCTGGTCGAGCTGATGGTCGACGCTGACGTCAAGGCGCTTCAGGACCAACTCGCCGGCAAGGTGTCCTAGTGGCCGCGGGCGAGCCGCAGGGCGCCTTCTGGCAGGGCAAGGCAGTGACGATCACGGGAGGAGCCGGGTTCCTCGGCAAGCCGACCGTCCGCATGCTGAGCGAGCTCGGTGCCGAGGTGCGGGTTCCGCGCTCGGCCGAACATGACCTGACCGACCCGAGGGCCTGCAAGGAGGCACTCGACGGCGCCGAGATCGTCCTGCACCTCGCCGCCAACGTCGGCGGCATCGGCTACAACCGCCGCAATCCGGGCCCGCTGGTCCACGACAACATGGCGATGGGCCTCAACGTCTTCGAGGCCTGCCGCGAGCTCGGCGTCGAGAAGCTCGTCGTCGCCTGCTCGGTCTGCGCCTACCCCAAGTTCATGTCGGTCCCGTTCAAAGAGGACGAGATCTGGGACGGCTTCCCCGAGGAGTCAAACGCCCCCTACGGCCTCGCCAAGAAGATGCTGATCGTCCTCTCCGACTCCTACCGGCGCCAGTACGGGCTCGACTCCTGCGTGCCGGTGATCGCCAACCTCTACGGCCCCGACGACAACTTCGACCTCGAGGACTCCCACGTGATCGCCGCGATGGTCCACAAGTACGTGGCGGCGGTCGAGAGCGGTGAGCCCGAGGTCGTGCTCTGGGGGACCGGCGAGCCCTCGCGTGAGTTCCTCTACGTCGACGACGCGGCCCGGGCGCTGATCCTCGCCGCCGAGCACGCCGGCTCCTCGGAGCCGTTCAACGTCGGCACCGGGGTCGAGACGAAGATCCGCGACCTCGCCGAGATCATCTCCGCGGCGACCGGCTTCGAGGGCGAGACGACCTGGGATACCTCCCGCCCAGACGGCCAGCCAACCCGTTACCTGGACGTGAGCCGGGCCGCGAACCTGATCGGATTTGAAGCGGCAACGCCGCTCGAAGAGGGCCTGGCGAAGACGATCGAGAGCTTCCGGGCCCGCTCGAACTAGCTCGGGAAGACGCGGACGCAGTCCTCGTCAACGAGCAAGGTCCGCTCGGGCTCCCGCTCTTTGATGAAGGACAACACCTCGGCGAGCGGTGGCCAGCCTTCCTCACCGTTGAAGAGGCGGGCGTCGTCGATGAAGACGACGTGCTTGTAGGGGCTGGCGAAGACCGCTTCCAGCTCCGCGTAGATCGGGTTCGGACGGTCGCTGCCGGCGGTCTCGTCGAAGTCCTCGTGCCAGGAGCCGGAGTAGTGCGCGTCGAGCCAAAACAGCGCCGGTTCCTTAATTGAGCCGGCGACCTCTTTGATCTGCTCGCTGCTGTCGCCATGCAGAAGCGTGATCTTCGGATCCCCGGCAAACCGCTTCGTGGCCCGCTCGTAGAGTTCGTCGGAGAGCTCGATCGAGGTCAGGTTGTCGAAGTCATCGCGCATCGCCGCGAGCATGTCGCCGAGGAAGGTGCCGGTCTCGATCAGGCGCTTGAGCCCGTAGCGGTGAGCCGCGTCGCGCAGGGCGCGCTGCTTGACGTAGTGCGGGGGAGGCACCGGACTGCCGCGCAACTGCCACTGGGCAATCCGCAGGCGAGCCCTTGCCGAGGCGGGGACGACGGCGCGAAGCAGGCGCTTGACGGGCGCGTTGGAGCGGCCGACATCGGTCTCTGCCTGCGCGGTCTGTTGGCTGGTGGCGGTCAAGGCGAGGGGCGCACGGCTGCGGCAGAGGCGACCTGCGTGGGCAGCGGAAGTCCCGTGCGGGCGGCAACTATAGCCAAGCATCCAGCGGCCAAACGCCGCAGGACGTGCGCAGGACCGCCCGGGGAGCCGCTCGTCGCGCGCTGCCGGGACCGGCGCCTGTAGTCTCGTCTGCCGCCGAGGACCGGCCGCAGCCAGATGAACTTCGAACGCCTCTACGCATACCGCTTCCGCGACATCGACCAGGCCGCCAGGCTGCGCGTCTGGGAGGCGATCGCGCCGCACGTCCACGGCCTGATGGGGTCGCCGCAGACGGTGCTCGACCCGGCCGCGGGCCGCGGTGAGTTCATCGGCTCGATCGACGCCCGCGAGCGCTGGGCGGTCGACGAGGTCGCCTACGCCGAGGCCGAGCAGACCGCCGGGGTCAAAGTCGTCACCGCCAGCATCATGGACGCCGACCTGCCGACTGAGCACTTCGACGGCGTCTTCGCCTCCAACTTCCTCGAGCACCTGCACACCCAGGAGGCGATCGCCCAGTTCCTCGAACGGATGCGCGACTCGATGAAAGCCGGCGGGCGGATCGCGATCATGGGGCCGAACTACCGCTACTGCTCGAAGGAGTACTGGGACTGCGCCGATCACTACATCGCGCTGACCCATGTGGCGATCGCCGAGCACCTCTACGCCGCCGGCTTTGAGCCCGAACGGATCATCCCCCGCTACCTGCCCTACTCCTTCCGCGGCATCCTGCCGCCCTCACAGCGCCTCACCGGCCTCTACCTGCGGACGCCGCCCGCCTGGAAGCTGCTCGGCAAGCAGTTCCTGGTGATCGGCCGCCGCTAGGCGATGCGGGTCCTGGTCACGGGGGGCGCCGGGTTCGTCGGCGGCAACCTCGTCGTCGCCCTGGCTGGCCGCCACCCCGACTGGGAGATCGTCGCGCTCGACAACCTGATGCGCCGCGGCTCGGAGCTGAACCTGCCGCGCCTGCGCGAGGCCGGGGTCGAGTTCGTCCACGGCGACGTGCGCGAGCCCGCCGACCTGACGGCCGCGGGGCACTTCGACGCGATGGTCGAGTGCTCGGCCGAGCCATCGGTCCTGGCCGGCTTCGCCGACACCTCCTACTCGGTCCAGACCAACCTGCTCGGCGCCTTCAACTGCCTCGAGCGGGCCCGCGCCGAGGGGGCCTTCGTCGTTTTCCTCTCGACCAGCCGCGTCTACCCGGTGGCGCCGCAGTTGGAGCTGGAGCTGGAGGAGGCCGAGACCCGCTTCGAGCTGAGCGACTCCCAGCCCGTCTCCGGCGCCGGCCCGGCCGGCATCGCCGAGGACTTCCCGCTGAGCGGCGCCCGCACGCTCTACGGCGCCACCAAGCTCTCCGCCGAGCATCTGATCGAGGAGTACGCCGACGCCTTCGGCCTGCGCGCCGTGACCAACCGCTGCGGCGTCATCGCCGGCCCCTGGCAGATGGGCAAGGTCGACCAGGGCGTCTTCTCATGGTGGCTGCTCAGCCACCGCTTTGGCCGGCCGCTCACCTACATCGGCTACGGCGGCTCCGGCAAGCAGGTGCGCGACCTGCTCCACGTCGATGACCTGGTCGACCTGGTCGACGAACAGCTCGCAGATCCCGAGCGCTGGAGCGGCGTCACCGCCAACGTCGGCGGTGGCCGCGAGTGCAGCCTCTCGCTGCTGGAGACGACAGCGCTCTGCCGGGAGCTGACCGGCAACGAGGTGGCGATCGGGACCGAGGCCGAGACGCGGCCGGGGGACGTCCCGGTCTACCTCAGCGACTGCTCGCACCTGCACTCTCTAACCTCGTGGCGAGCGCGCCGCGGGCCGCGCGATGTGCTCACCGACCTGCTTGACTGGTCGGCCGCGCACGAGGACGACCTGCGCAGGGCGCTGGGCTTCGAGAGCTAGGCAGAATCACTCAGAGCAAATGGCAAAGGCGATAGTCACAGGATCGGGGGGCCTGATCGGCTCCGAGTCCGCCAGCCGACTGGTCGAGGCGGGCTACGACGTGATCGGAGTCGAGAACGACACCCGCGCGGTGCTCTTCGGCGCCGAGGCCTCGACCTCGCACGTGACCGAGCGGCTCAACCGCGAGCTCTCGCAGTTCCGCACCGTCGACCTCGACATCCGCGACGCCGACGGCATTAATCGCATCTTCGCCGAGGCCGGCAAGGAGATCGAGTTGATCGTCCACACCGCGGCGCAGCCGTCCCACGACTGGGCAGCCAGCGATCCGCAGGCCGATTTCGGCATCAACGCCAACGGCACGCTCAACCTGCTCGAGGCGACCCGCCAGCACTGCCCCGAGGCGTCCTTCGTCTTCACCTCGACCAACAAGGTCTACGGCGACACCCCCAACCGGCTGCCGCTGCAGGACCTCGAGACCCGGCTGGAGCTGCCCGAGGACCACGAGTGGTTCGGCGGCATCGACACGACGATGTCGATCGACTCGACCCTGCACTCGCTCTTCGGCGCCTCGAAGGCCGCCGCCGACCTGCTCGTGCAGGAGTACGGCCGCTACTTCGACATGCCCACGGTCTGCTTCCGGGCCGGCTGTCTCACCGGCCCCAACCACGCCGGCGCCCAGCTGCACGGGTTCCTCGCCTACCTGATGAAGTGCACCGTCACCGGCGACCCCTACACCGTCTTCGGCTACGCGGGCAAGCAGGTGCGCGACAACCTGCACAGCGCCGATCTCGTCGACGCCTTCCTGCTCTTCCACGGCAAGCCCAGCGCCGCCGCCGTCTACAACATCGGTGGTGGCCGCGGCAACGCCTGCTCGATGCTCGAGGCGATCGAGATCTGCGAGCGGGTGGCGGGCCGCGAGCTGCGCTGGGAGATGAGTGACGAGGCGCGCATCGGCGACCACCGCTGGTGGATCAGCGACCTCGAGCAGTTCGGCTCCGAGTACGGCGGCTGGCGCCCACAGCGCGACCTGGAGACGATCCTGCGCGAGATCCACGAGGCCAACGCCGAGCGCTGGGCCTCGGCGCCGGCATGAAGCTCTCGGTCGTCATCCCGGCCTACAACGAGGAGGAGACGGTCGCCGAGACGGTCGAAGGGCTGATCGCGACCCTCAGCCGCGAGGAGATCGAGCACGAGGTGATCGTCGTCGACGACTCCAGCAGCGACGGCACCGCGGCCGTGGTCGAGCGGATCGGGATCGAGCATCCCCAGGTCCGCTGCCTGCCCTCCCCCTACGAGAACGGCTTCGGCTTCGCCGTCCGGGCCGGCCTCGAGGCCTTCGAGGGCGACGCCGTGGCGATCGTGATGGCCGACGGCTCCGACAGCCCCGAGGACCTCGTCTCCTACCAGCGCCTGCTCGAAGAGGGCTACGAGTGCGCCTTCGGCTCGCGCTTCGTGCACGGCTCGAACGTGATCGACTACCCGCGCTCGAAGCTGATCATGAACCGGATCGTCAACTTCGGCATCCGCCTGCTCTTCCGCCACGGCTACAACGACACGACGAACGCCTTCAAGGCCTACCGGCGCGAGGTGATCGAACACGTCCAGCCCTTCCTCTCCCACCACTTCAACCTCACGGTCGAGCTGCCGCTGAAGGCGGTGGTGCGGGGCTACAGCTACGGGATCGTGCCGATCTCCTGGACCAACCGCAAAGCCGGCACCTCAAAGCTGCGCCTCAACGAGATGGGAAGCCGCTACCTCTTCATCGTCCTCTACGTCTTCCTCGAGCACCACCTCAGTCGCGGCGACTACCGCCGCGACGGCCTGCCGACCGCGCGGCCGCGCGGCACCTGGCGCGCCGGCCGGCGCTAAGCGCTCAGCTCGCGGTTGCCGTCACGGTCCAGCCCAGGCAGTCGACTCCCCCATCGTCGCGCATCGACATGTGGGCCACCAGCGCCAGGAGAGCGAGAAGGGGGAGCATGAGGATCGCGCCGATCCGAGCGGGCGTGACCCCTCCATCCGGCGGCAGGAGCGCCGGCAGGATCAGCGCCATCAGCTTGTAGCAGGCGACGGTGATCTCGTTGCCCCGGGCGTGGACGACCACGTCACCGAAGGACGCGCTCGCGAGCAGATTGAGAAGGCTCGACGGGGTAAACCGCCAGTAGTCGTGGGGGATGTAGTGCCAGCGAGCAGCGAAGGGAACGGTGAGGATGATGCGACCCCCGGGCCGCAGGACGCGCCGGGCCTCGGCGAGGAAGACGCTCGGGTCGGGCACATGCTCGAGCGTCTCGGTGGCGAGCACTACGTCTATCGATGCGTCATCGGCCGGCCAGCGGTCGCCCTCGAAGTACTCGGTGTCGGGCAGGTCATACCCGAAGGCCTCGCCGGCGACCGCGACGTCTATCGCCCGGTAGCGGGCACCGCTGGGCAGGAGCGGCCGATAGGGCTGTGCCCCGGCTCCAACGTCGAGGACGTCGCCGTGCGCGGATGCCAGCTCGAGCTTCAGATCGCGCCATACCGAGGCCGCTTGCAGGTCCAGCAGCCGGCGGCCGGCGGCAAGAAGCCGGTCCCACCGCGTGCGTGGCGGGCGGAAGGCGGGCGGCTGCCAGCGCTCGGAAGTTCGCAGGGCAAGGTTCTCGCGGCCGCTCACCGCGATTCCCCTCGCACTCGAGCCTTCGGCAAGAGGAACTGGAAGTCACCGGCCTGCCCCACGGGCGTGAAGCCGTTGTTGATGTAGTGGACCAGCGGCCTGTCCGGAGGCGGCACGCCGTGGAGCCACAATTCGGCCCTGGCATCGCTGCGGATCAGGCAGGGGCGCGGCGAAGCGCGCATCCCGTCGACCACGCGTTTCTGCGTTTTCGCGTCGATCGCGTCCATCCAGGCACCCGGAAGCGTCGGCGGTGGCGCTTCGAGTCCCGACCAGAGGTAGAAGCTGTCGATGTTGGGGTAGCCGACGAAGGTCGTGCAGCGGTACTTGTCCAGAAGGTGGAGGACGCCCTCATAAGTTTCGACGTCGGGCTGCGGAAGGTGCAGGAGGTTCGCGCCGCGGGCCGATAGCGCCGGTTGGTCACGGTGGAGCACGAGGTTCGCCGCCCCTGGTCGCACGATCGCGTCGAGCGCGAAAAGCCCGGCGATCGTTGTGGTGACGATGGCTGCAACGGCGCCGAAGCGCTCGAGCGCTCCCGGACCGCGTGCGGTGTTCCAGGCACGCAGGCAGGTCAACGCGTCGCCGAGGCAGAGCGCTCCTACCGGGACGAAGACAAACGCGGCGATGCCCATCTGGCTGCCGGCGACCGGATAGACCTGAAGTGTCTCGGCCAGGGCCAGGGCCGGCAGGAAAACCCTGAGAAAGCGACGATAGGGAGGCTCGTCTCTGCCGAAGGGCGGGATCACGGCAACCCAGGCGAGCACCATCGGCAACGCGTCGGGATTGCCCGGCGAGGGGTTCAGCGCAATCGGCGTGATGTGCGCCACCGAGAACCAAATAGTCAGCCCGGCGGCGGCCCGCAGCAGGCCGGGCCAGACCGACGGTGGCCGGTCCCCGGCAAGGCGCAGGCGCGAAGCGATCGCTGCCGCCGCGACGGCGACGATCGCCCAGTCCACCGCCGCCGGGGTCAGGCCCAGGGGAACTACGAGGATGTCGCGCACCTTCAGGGCGTTGCCGATCACCCCGTCATAGACATCGGCCGGCGAGGGACCGGTGAGCAGGACGATTCCGAAGATCGCGACGGAGGTGGCCGCGAACGCCGCGGCGGCGGCGAGCAGCCAGCGTCCCAGCCCGTCGTCATTCTCTCCCCGCTTGGGCTTGGCAGGCCAGGCGGCGACCACGACCGCCATCGTCGCCAGGACCTCCAGCAGCAGCAGGTCCCTCACCCAGCTTTCGCGCAGATCTCGGGCGAGAACGAAGACCGGCAACGCCAGGAAGACGAGCACCACCGGCCAGCGCACCCAGAGGCGCCTGTGCAGCGAATCGACAGCGAACACGGCTGCGAGCGCGACTGCCGCGAAAGCGAAGGCGCCGAGATTGACCTTGGTCAAGGCCAGTGCCGCGATCAGCGCACCACAGGCACCACCCGCCAGGAGGACCCGTCGTGCGGGGCCACTGACCGCGATCAGCACGAGGCCGGCGAGCAGGAGCACGGCGAGGCCCTGCGGGTGCATCGGCTCGTTGGCGAGGACGCCGAGCGATGCGAAGGCCGCCAGCATCCCCGCCACGCCGAGCATCAGGCTGCCTGACAGGCGCTGCGAAGCCAACCCGAAGAGGAGGCTGGTCGCAACCCAGACGAAGATGACGATCTCCCGGCTCGCGTCGGTGGTGACGGCGTGCCCGCTGAGCGCGAACAGGCCGCCGAACAGCTCGTAGTAGAACGGGCCGTACTCCGAGTAGATCTCGCGGTAGAGAACTTCTCCATGCACAAAGGACTTCAGGGTCACCAGCAGGGTGCCCTCGTCGTCGTAGCCGGCGAAGCCGTTGAAGATCGTCAGGTAGGCGACGACCCCCACCGCGATCGCCACAAGCGCGTAGAGGCCGGTGGCCGCGGCGGTCGGGTGCGCGTCGATCCAGTCGCGAACCCCCCCCCAGGTGAAAAGCTTTTTCGGCCTCGAGGCCGGAGCATCCGTCACGAGCCGAGCAAGATATCGCGCCGCCCCGATCCGATACGCTGGGCACGAATGGATGCACGGGAGCGCGCGAGCTTCGCTCACGACATTCGCCGGACGATCATCGAGCAGTCCTACCGTGCGAATGTCGGCCATATTGGATCGGCGCTTTCGATCGCCGACCTCGTCGCTGCCGTAATCGCGGGCCCCGCCCGGCTCGACGGAGATGGCGACCGCGACCGCGTCGTGCTCTCCAAGGGGCACGCGGCGCTCGCCCTCTACGCGGCCCTGCACCTCGACGGGCGCCTCGACGACGGCGCGATCGACACTTATTGCGCCGACGGCAGCCTGCTCGGCGTCCACCCCGAGCACGGCCTCGGGGGCGTCGACTTCTGCACCGGCTCGCTCGGCCAGGGCCTCTCACTCGGCGCCGGCGCCGCGCTGGCCGCCAAGCGACAGGGCTCCGCCCGCCGCGTCTTCGTGATCATGAGCGACGCCGAGCTCAACGAGGGATCGGTCTGGGAGGCGACGATGTTCGCTGCCCAGCACCAACTCGACAACCTGACCCTGCTGATCGACCTCAACGGCCAACAGGCGCTCGGCTACACCCCCGACGTGATCGACCTTGGCGCGGTCGAGGACAAGCTGCGCAATTTCGGCTGGTCGGCCGATGTCGTCCCCGGTCACGACCACGAGGCCCTAGGCGCCGCGCTGGAGCCCTCTGACCAGGGCCGGCCGCGGGCGATCGTCGCCAAGACGACCTTCGGCTACGGCGTCTCGTTCATGGAGTCGGAAATCAAGTGGCACTACCTGCCGCTCGATGAAGACAGCTACGCGACGGCGATCGCCGACCTCGAGCAGCGGGCGGCGGCGTGAGGAACGAGTTCGTCAACGAGCTGGTCAAGCTCGCCGAGGCCGATGAGCGGGTAATGCTGCTCACCGGCGACCTCGGCTTCATGGTCCTCGAAGAGTTCGAGCAGCGCTTCCCCGACCGCTTCATCAACTGCGGCGTTGGCGAGCAGAACATGCTCGGGGTCGCCACCGGCCTGGCCGAGGCCGGCTTCGTGCCCTTCGCCTACTCGATCGCCACCTTCGCCACCCTGCGCCCGTACGAGTTCATCCGCAACGGGCCGGCGCTGCACGAGCTGCCGGTGCGGATCGTCGGCGTCGGCGGCGGCTTCGACTACGGCCACAACGGGGTTACGCACTTCGCCCTCGAGGACTACGCGGTAATGCGCACGCAGCCCCGGGTCACCACGGTCGCCCCGGCCGACGCACCACAGGCGCGCGCCGCCCTGCACGCCACCGCCGAGCTGCCCGGGCCCGTCTACTACAGGGTCAGCAAGCGCGGCGACGAGGTGCCCGGCCTCGATGGTCACTTCGAGCTCGGCCGGCTCAGCGTCGTGCGCGAGGGCGGCGACGTGGCGATCTTCGCGATCGGCTCGATCGCCCACGAGGCGACCGCCGCGGCCGATCTGCTCGCCGAGCGCGGCATCAAGGCCACGGTGGCACTCGTTCCCTCCTTCAATCCCAGCCCAATCGAGGAGATCGCCGCCCTGCTGGAGGAGATGCCCGCGGCCCTGACCGTCGAGGCGGCCTACCGCGACGGCGGCCTCGGCTCGCTGGTCGCCGAGACGATCGCCGAACGCGGTATCGCCTGCCGGCTGTTGCGTGCCGGGGTCACCCGCATGCCGGGCGGCGAAACCGGTTCGCAGCGCTTCCTCGAGGATCGCCATGGCCTCACCGCCCCGCACCTCGCCGAGCAGCTCGAGCGGGCACTGAGCCCGATCGCCTGAGCTCAGCCGCCGCTCTTCGGAATCAGCCGGACCAGCTCGATGCTCGCGGGCGTGCGCCGCACGAGCTGGAAGCCGAAGCGCCGGTGCAGGGCGCCGAGCGCGCGCTGCTGCAGCTCGGTGAATTCGCTGGGCTCGCTGGTCGGCGACAGCGCGCCCGGCGGCGGGGGCGGCGAGGTGAGCAGGAGCGTCCCGGCGGGAAGTCCCCTGATCGCGGCGAGCACCCGGCCGTCGCTGGAATCGATCAGGTCGTCCTCACGCGGGTTTGAGACCGGCAGCAGGTTGTCCCGGCCCGCCCGCATCAGCACCTCGGTCGTCAACTCCGGCTCGGTCACGACCGCAACCGGCTCGGAGGCCGGGAGGTCGTCGAGGAGGGCCGCAGCGGCGGGCGCCCGCGGGTCGAAGACGGGATTTTCCGCCAGCTGCTCGAGCGAGAGCCTCAGCGAGCCGCCCTGACGGGGCACCGACAGGCCCAGGGCGGTCGCCCGCCACTTGGCCTTCACCGAGGGCAGGCCGGCGACCGCGATCATTGCCGCCGCCAGCAGCAGCGGTCCGGCAAGAGTAAGCCGCCAGCGCGCCGTCGGCGCGCTCAGCAGCACCTGTGACCAAAGCCCACCCAACGCCACGAGCGGAACCAGGAGGACGAGCAGGTTGTTGGGGTGCGAGCGTCCGAGGTAGTAGGTGAACGTCGCGATCGCGAAACCGGTGAAGCCGGCGAGCGCCGCGCGGATCGGCGGCGTCAGCGTGTACGGCCGATAGCGAGCCAGCCAGAGCAGCGACATCGCGCTGAGGAAAATCGCGGCGGCCATCAGGGGGCCGGCCGAGAAGAAGACGATCGGCAGCGTGCTGTAGGAGCTAACCGAGTACAGCCTCAGGTATTCGAAGTAGGGGGTCCAACGGAGGTGACCGTCGAGCAGCAGGGTCAGCAGGCTGAAGAGCAAGACCGCGATCGCGCCCACGGCCAAGCCCAGCAGAGCGGCGCGGAGCAGTCGCCGCAACACATGCTCGCGAGCGTAGAGCGCCTCGACCAGGGCGAGCGCGCCGTAGGTCGCACCGCAGTAGACGAAGGCCTCGAAGCTCCAGACGGCGCCGGTGGCCAACACCCCAAGGATCGCGACGCGCGTCGCCCCGGCGTTTGCCGGATAGCGAGCGCCGATCACGGCGGAGAGGACGATCAGGTAGGGCAGCCCAAAGCGCAACGCTGTATCGCTGGGGAACACGGCGTAGAACTCGATCGTCGAAAACAAGTTCCCCAATGCCGCAACCGCAATCGTGGCCACAGCCAAGAGCTGCCCCAGGCCGGCAAGGCGCAGGGTTCCGTACACGCACAGGTACTGGGCGGTGGCGAGCCCGGTGACGATCAGCGCGAGGGTGCCGAAGCCGATCGGAATCACCGAAAACGCGAGACCCAGGAAGTCGATCAGGCCGACGCCGTACTGCGACCAGGAGTCGCCGATCGCCGCCCGGCCGTGGAGGACGTCGTTCGCCGGCCCGAGGAAGAAGCCGTGATGGAGGGTGAGGTCGGGCGCATAGGGGACGATTTCGGGCAGCTGGATCACCACCAGCGCGATGACAACGCAGATCGCGGCGTCCAACCCCCGCCGCGCTCCCACCGAGAACGGCAAGCGCAGGCGCAGGACCGGCAAGGCGAGCGCGGCGAGGACCAGCGCGGCGAGGAGGGGAGCGGGACGCAGCGCGGGCGAGGGCACGAAGAGCAGCACCAGGACGGCAAGGCAAGCAAGCGCGAAGGCGCGGTAAGGCCCAGCGGCGCGATCGTCGGGATCGCGCCAGAGGCGAGCGGCGAACATGGGCGCGAGCAGCGCCGCGACGGCGGCAAGCGCGAGCAAGGCGTGATGGAACCGATCTCCGGCGCCGGCACGGCGCAGCGCGAAGGCAAGCAAGAGCAGGCCCGCTCCCATGGCCAAGGCGCGGGCGGTGGCCGCCGGTGCCGCCCGCGCGAGCAGCCGAGCATGGTAGGCAGCGAGGGCCATCCCGCCCGGCAGCGCGACCGCAAAAGCAAGGAGCCAGGACCGGGTCTCGTCGGACTCCGAGGGACCGCTAGGGAGGATCAACATGCAGACCAGCAGTGCCACCGACGCCCCGCAGGCGAGCAGTCGCAGCCCCCACGCTTCGAGCAGAGCGGGTAGCTCGCCGCCGCTGGAAGGGGCGGGCCCGGGGCGACTCGGCGATGGTTTGAGAACTATCTCGGTCGCCACCGGCGACGACAATACCGTCCACTGTAGGCTGCGCCGCGGTGAAGATCTCGGCCGTAATCGCGTGTTACCGCGACGCCCAAGCGGTGCCGATCATGCACGAACGCCTCGTCGCCGCGATCACCGGGGCCGGCGCCGACTACGAGATCATCTTCGTCAACGACGGCTCGCCCGACAACGCCGCCGAGGTGCTCGCGGACCTCGCCGAGCGCGACCCCAAGGTCGTCGTCGTCAACCACGCGCGAGCGTTCGGCTCGCAGAGCGCCTTCACCTCCGGTATGCGGATCGCGACCGGCGATGCCGTGGCACTGCTTGACGGCGACCTCCAGGACCCGCCCGAGGTGATCCCCAAATTCATCGAGAAGTGGCGGGAGGGCTACGACGTCGTCTACGGCGAGCGGGTCGAGCGCGAGGCGCCCCTGCACATGCGCAAGTTCTACAAGGCCTTCTACCGCGTCTTCCGCCGGCTCGCCTACGTCAACGTCCCGGTCGACGCGGGCGACTTCAGCTTGATCGACCGCCGCGTGGTCGACGCGATCAACGAGATGCCGGAGTCGCATCGCTTCATGCGCGGCCTGCGCGCCTGGGTCGGCTTCAAGCAGGTGGGCGTCCCCTACGTCCGCCCGGAGCGGATGTTCGGTACGACGACGAACAACTTCCGCAAGAACCTCGGCTGGGCGCGGCGCGCGATCGTCTCTTTCTCATACGCCCCGCTCGACCTGATCACCGGCCTCGCCCTGATCGTCGTCGCCGCCTCGTTCGTCAGCCTGATCGTGCAGCTCGGGCTGCGCATCGCCGACCCCTCAGCGGCGCCGCGAGGGCTGACGACGCTGATCGTCGTCATCCTCTTCCTCGGTGGGATCCAGCTGCTCTGTCTGGCGATCATCGGCACCTACCTCGGGCATATGTACGAGGAGGTCAAGCGACGGCCGCCCTTCGTGGTCGAATCGATGCTCAACCCGCCGCCTGGGGTTGAAGCGCCCCGTCCCCGCCCACGGGCGGCGGACCTGGGCACAACTGCTTCCGAGACGCTACCGGCGGCCCCAGGCGAGCATGTTGCCGACGCCGACGGAGAGCGGTCTCGAAGCTAGCCCGCTGCGCTCCAGTCCCTTCGAAACCAGCGCGTGGGGTTTTTCCGGCAAGGGCAGCAGGCGGGCCCAGTAGCGCATCGGGTAGCGATTGCGGATCGTGCGGTGACCGACGCCCTGCAGGCCGCCCCGGCGCAACAGCTCGTCGACGCTGCGCGGTGAAAACAGCTGCATGTGCTCGATGTCGATGATCGGCGAGCGCATCGAGAGCAACCGGTTGAGCGGCGCCCGCCGGTTGTGGCAGACGAGGACGAAGATGCCGCCGGGCTTGAGCATCGCGGCCGCCTCGCGAACCAACGCTGCCGGGTCGGGGACGTGCTCGATCGTCTGGAAGCAGGTGATCAGGCTGAGGCTGCCGGGCGGACGGGTGCCGGCCCGGAAGATGTCGTGCTCGATCAGTCCAGCGACGGCGGGGTCCGCCGCCTCGATCGGGGCCCGCGACGGCTCCACTCCCCCCACCTCGGTGAAGCCGAGCTCCAGCAGCTCGGCCAGGAAGGCACCCTCGCCGGTACCGATGTCGAGCGCGCCGCTGCGATCCGGCAGGGTCGCGATCAGGCCCGCCAGCGCGTCGGCGTAGGAGGCGGCGGCGTAACGAGCCTCCTCGGCGCTGTCGAAAGCCGCGACGTCGTACGCGTTCGCCAGTGCCTCCGGCGAAGGAACGGGGCTGGCGTAGATGAGGTCGCAGACGGGACAGGCGACCAGCCGCAGCCGCATGTGCTCGGGGCGCTTGCGCGAGGCGAACGCGTGCTCATCGAGGGCGGCGAAGTCGAGCCGCTGCTCGGCGAAGACCTTGCTGTCGTCGGTCGAGCCGCAGGTGGGACAGCCTCGCTCGGTCAGCTCGCCGAGGGGTCCCGTGGTGGCGGTCGGCGTCACGGCGGCACAGGATAAAGACGGAGGCCGGACGGGACCGGCTCGCCTATGATCCCCCGCCGTGCGCCGCCCGTCCCCGCAGCAAGCCCGTCAGCAAGCCCCACGATGAGGGTCCTCGTCACCGGTGCCGGCGGCTTCGTCGGCGCCAACCTCGCCGGCACGCTGGCCCGAGACGGGCACGACGTCGTCGCCTGGGTGCGGCCGGATAGCCCGACCTGGCGCCTCGACCACGTCGAGGACACGGTCGAGGTGGTCCCGGTCGAGCTGCTCGACGGCGACGAGGTCGACGCGGCCGTGCGATCGGCGCGGCCGGACTGGGTCTTTCATCTGGCCGCCCACGGCGCCTACTCGTGGCAGCGCGATCCGGAGACGATCATGCAGACGAACCTGGTCGCGACGGTGCGCCTGCTCGCGGCCTGCCAGCGCCACGGCTTCTCCGCCTTCGTCCACGCCGGCTCCTCGTCGGAGTACGGCTTTCAGGATCACGCCCCGGGCGAGGACGAGCTGCCCGAGCCAAACAGCGACTACGCGGTGATGAAGGCGGCGGCGACCTCACACTGCCGCTTCGTCGCCCAGCGCGATGACGTCCACGTCGTCACCCTGCGCCTGTACTCGGTCTACGGGCCCTGGGAGGAGCCAGGGCGGCTGATGCCGACCCTCGTCGCCCGCGGGTTGGAGGGACGGCTGCCGCCCCTGGTCTCCCCCGACACTCCCCGCGACTTCATCTCCATGCGCGACACTGAGCGTGCCTTCCTGCGCGCCGCCGAGCGCACCGAGGTCGAGCGGGGAAGCGTCTTCAACATCGCCTCCGGCCGTGAAACCAAGCTGCGCGAGGTGGTCGAGGTGGCGCGGGCGCAGTTGGGCATCGAGGCAGAGCCCGAGTGGGGCACCGAGCCTCAGCGCTCCTGGGACGCGACGGTCTGGGTCGGCGACGCGCGCCGGGCGAACGAACAGCTCGCCTGGGCCGCCGAGGACGACCTGGCGACTGGCTTCGCCCAGCTCTCCGAGTGGTTGCGCGAGAACCCGGCTCTCTGGAGCCGCTACGAGATCGCGGCCGAGCGGGCCTGAGGCCAGGCGCGGCGCCGGCTCAGGCCGCGCAGAGCAGCAGCGGCTGTTCGGGCGCGAGCTGCACCTGCCAGCCGCGGGAAGCTCGCCCCGGAGGAAGCTCGACTACGGATGCTCTCCCGCCCAGGGCGGGGCTGAGCTGAAATCCGAAGAGTTCGTCGAATCGCCGCACCCCGACCGGAACCGCCGGCCCGGGGGCGGGACGCACCCAGAGGCCGCCGATCGGCAGTCCCAGGGTCACCTGAGCCCCGACCGCGAGCGGGGCGAAGCGCAGGCAGCCGTCGCGCCTCTTCAGCGTGCCCCCGGTTTGCGACGCCGCCACGGAAGGCGGTAGGGCAACGGGCGCCGAGCCGGCCGCGCGCAGCTCGATCGGCAGCGCCCGGGCGATCAGGTTGTCGGCGGCGGCGCGGGCGTCAGGAGTCGCCGCCGCGATCTGAGCCGGGGAGAAGGCGGGCGTGCCGAACCTGGCCGCCGAGGCTTCGTACTGGGCAAGCGGCAGGCCAAGGTCAGGGAATTGCCCGGGGGCGAGGTTCGCCGGGTCCTCGAGCATCAGGGACCCGGGCGCCTCCCCCTCGATCAGGTTCGCCGCGCCCATCACGGCGCGGTTCGATTCTGACTGGGCGCGGGCGTAGTCGGCGCCATAGGTGAGCTGGCGGATGTTGGGCAGGAGGGCGAAGGCGCAGATCGCGGCCAGCGCCACGGCCCCCTGGCGGCGCAGCGGCGAGGCGCCGATCTCGTGGGCCAGCACGAGCAGGAGCAGGATCACGCTGACATAGAGGTAGCGGCTCGAGATCGGCTGCCGGTCGGGATCGGCGACGGCGGCGGTGAGGATCCAGAAGCCGAGCAGGGCGACCAGCGCCGGCACGGTTGCCCGCCCCGGCCGGTAGCCACGGGCCACGGCCACGCCAAGCAGGGCGACGAGGACCCCGCCGGCCAGCGCCTGGCCCGCGGAGACGTCGAAGTCAGCGGTGCGCCCGCCGGGGATTGTGAAGACGCCGGCGATCGATCCCAGCCCGGCGGCCAGCGAGTTGAAGGCGAAGGACGGCAGGCCAGCGAGGTTGGCGATCGCAAAGCCGCCGTCGCCGCCGTACTTCAGCCACCAGAGCCCGAAGACGACAAGCGGCAGGGCCGCCACCCAGTAGCGCCGTCGCGGCCCGCCCTCGATCGCGATCAGCGCCGCCGCCGCGAGGACGAACGGCAGCGCGGTGGCCTCGGAGGCGATTCCGACGACCAGCAGGGCGGCGGCGAGGAGATCCCAGCCGGTCCGTCGCTGCAGCAGGGCGAGCCAGGCACCGAGGCCGCTGGCGACGGCGATTCCGATCGGCAGCCCGTGGCCACCGATCAGCACGTCGTAGGCGGTGCCGAGGAAGAGCACGAGCACCGTGACCACAGCCGCCTCTACGGTCCCGATCCCCCGACGCACGATGAAGAAGAAACAGGCCGCGGCGCTGAGGTGGACCGCGACCATGGCCAGGCGAAGCGGCAGGGCGGCGTCGGCGCCGAAGAGCTGCAGCGAGAGCTTGGTGAGCGCGACGGGGACGGCAACGAAGTGACCGTTGTGAGCGACGAGAAACGCCGAGGGGTCGAAGCTGGTCCGCGCCGAGAAGCCGAATTGCCAATCGTCGGCGAGGAGGGAGAGTCCCCGCCCCTCCCAGATCAGCAGGGCGGCGGCAATCGCGAATGCGAGCACCAGGCCGGCTACCGCGAGCCGCTCCAAACCGTGATCACGACTACCAGCCCCCGGCACGGCGGCGAGTCTACTCGGGGCCCGCCTCTGCCCTACGGCCGCGCGCGGCCGCCGGTGAGGGCGACGAAGGCCCGCCAGGCGGGCTTGGGGTGGAACTTGGCGCCGGCGCGGAAGAGTCCGACCGAGTCGCAGAAGGAGCAGGCGACGTATTCCGGGTTGTCCTTCCACGAATACCAGTACGTGCCCTTGAGGTTGAGCTTGTTGCGATTGGCGATCAGGTAGGCATAGGCCTTGCGCAGTTCACGCGCCTGGCCCTGAATCCCTTGCTCGAAGGCGACGACGTTGGGGTCGTTCTGGGAGCCCCAGCCCATCTCGGTGATGTAGAGGCCGGCGCCACGGTCGTGGTTGTCGACGACGACTTCGCGGACCCCTTCGGTCAGTTCTTCGAGGACGTCGACGTGGAAGGCGTAGGGGTGCAGGGCGACGCCGTCGAAATCGGCCTTGATCCCGGGCACGCGGTAGAGGGCTTCGAGGAAATTCGCGGCGGGCATCCCTTTCTTGCCCCCCTGGTCGGGGTCGCCGAAGAGGCCGGAAAGGATCACTTTGGCGCTCGGGTCGGCGGCCTTGATCGCGCCATGGGTCAGCTTCAGCAGGCGGGCGTAGCGAGTGGGAGAGACCGGATAGGCGAAGTAGAAGAAGTTGGCCTCGTTCCAGACCTGCCAGGTGCGGATCGCGACCGGACGCGGCACCGCCGGCACGTAGTTGATGCCGGCCACGGCCGGCGCGTGCTCGGCCCAGAATTCGCCCCCCGGCCCGTAGCGGTCGACCGCCGCCTTGACGAACGCGACCCAGGCCTTCTTCGCCCGGCCGCTGTCGATCGGCAGCGTCGTCGGCTTGTTGGCGATCCAGTGCGGCACTCCGTAGAGGAAGGGCAGGATCTTCAGCCCGTGCCGCGCGGCGGACTCGACCGCCGGGTCGACGCTGCTCCAGTCATAGCCGCCCTTCGCGGTCGGCTGCACGAGTTCCCAGTTGATCGGCCAGCGCACGCTGCCGATTCGGGCGGCCTTCATGTAGGCGGCGTCGGTGTCGCCCAGTTGGGTCTGCGGCGCGATGCCGAAGAAGGTCGGCGGCAGCGCCTGAGCCAGCGATGGGACGGCCATCGCGGCGGCTACGGCCAGCAGCAGGATCGTGGTCTTTGCGGTTCTCAACTTGGTGCGTGGAGGCGGCGGGGCGTGTGCAGGTCACTTCCTAACACGCCGAAGCGACGTCTGTATCGCCGAGAAGTTAACGGCTCAGTAGGACCCGCCCAGCTTGCGGTGATCCCAGCTGGCGACGCGGACCGGTTTGAAGTGAATCGCGACCCGCTTCGGCGCCTGCGCCTCGAGCGCCGCCTTGGCATCGCCCTCGACCGCGGAGATCCCCTCGGCGTAGCGCAGGGTCAGCTCCTCGGCAAAGGAGATCACGGTCTCGAAGTCGCTGTGGATCTCGGCCTCGGCCTCGATCATCGCCCCGCGCAGCTCGCCGTACTCGTGGCCGGTCTCGATCAGCACCGTCGCCCGCGGATCGCGTTCGAGGTTGCGCACCTTCTGCGACTTGGCGTAGGTCCAGATCCAGACCTCGCCGGCCCGCGGCACGAACCACATCGGCATCGAGTGCGGCCAGCCGCGCGGCCCGAGGCTGGAGACGATCGCCACCCGCTCCCGCTCGAGCAGCTCCAGCCGCTCGTCCTCGCTCAGCTTGATCTGATCGCGGCGACTCACGAAGGAGAGCCTGCCTGATTTAAGTTCCGGACGCGTCGCAGCTCCGCGCGTTCTTGCGCGCCACGGGTCAGATCTAGCTCTGTAGCTTCATCTCCATGGCGGCGCCGACACAGACACCCAAGCGGCCGGTCTCCAGTGATATCGTACGTATGCCTCTCTCAAGGAACGTACGTACTCAAGGAACCGCCTTGGCCACCACCGCCTCCAAGCTCCGCGCCAACATCTACCGAATGCTGGATGAGGTCCTCGAGACCGGTCAACCATTGGAGATCGAGCGCAATGGCAAGACCCTGGTTATCGCACCGCAGGAACAGCAATCGATCTGGGATCGCCTGCCGCGGCGCGAGGGCTTCATCGTCGGCGATCCCGACGAGCTGATCCACATCGACTGGTCCTCGGAGTGGAACCCTGATCCTTCTTGACACCCATCTCGTCGGCTGGCTCTACGAAGGTGCCGACCAGCGCATCCCCGTCGCGGTGCGTGATCTACTCGAGTCCGAGAAGCCGTTCGTATCCCCGGTAGTCGAGCTGGAGCTGACCTACCTCTACGAGGTCGGCCGGGTCACCGAGCCGGCCGCAGCCCCCCTGTCCGCGCTGCGCAGGACGATCGGCCTTCAGACCGCCGACGCATCCCTCACCGCCCTGGTGGATGCGGCAGTCAAACTCAACTGGACTCGCGATCCGTTCGATCGCATGATCTCGGCGCAGGCGATCGTCGCCGACGCGCCACTGCTCACGGCCGACCGGACCATCCTCGCCAACCTCTCCCTCGCGACCTGGAATTGAAGAGGCTCGGCGGCGCTAGCGCCTGAGGCTTACGGCGCGGGTGGCGCGGGCGTCGGGGATCGCCACCAGCAGCTGCGTCTTGAGGAAGCCGCGTTCGCGCAGCAGCGGCGCCCCGCGGGAGTTGAGGCCGATGCGGAAGGTGTGGGACTTGCCGCCGGCGAGACGCGAGACGCGGTGGCTGACGGCGACCCGCACAACCTTGGTCGGAGTGCCGCGCCGGGCGCGGAAGGGCACCCTGGTGTGGGTGCGAAGGATGAGCTGGACCGGGCACGCTTCGCCCTCGGGCGGCCAGCCGCAGCGGACCCAAACGCTGACCGTCCCCCCTTCCGGCTTGACGTGGGAGACGGTGAGGGGCGGCAGTTCCGGCACCGTCACCCCGGCACCCACCGTCGCCCCTTCGACGTAGTTGTTGTCGAGGTTGATCGTCATCAGTCCGTAGGTCTCGTCGTGACCGCCGCGGTACTGGTGGATGCGCTGGTGCGCGGTCCAAGCGGTCGACGGCAGATAGGGCTCGAGCGTGTTCTGGGCGCCATTCCAGTTGGCGCTCCAGACGTTGTCGGGCAGCAGGTAGGGACCGCCGATCGCGCGGCCGAGGTCGGCGATGCCGGAGGCGCCGGAGCTGTAGACGCCGGAGACGTAGCCGAGCGCATGAATCTGCGTGGTCCAGGCGGAAAGGAAGGTGAGGGTCGCCGCGGTGGCGCTGGTGGTCCGCGTGTAGGCCTCCATGTCGAAGTAGATAGGGCTGCCGGCCCCCATACCGACGCTCTGCGCCTCGGCGACCGCGTCGTCGGCGGCTTCTGTCCCCTGTTCGGCGGCTTTGGTCGTGCTCGAGCTCAGCTCGGCGCAACTCGAACAGGCGCTGGTCGGCGCCTGCAGGCCGACGTAGGTCGGGATCAGGTGCCAGCCGGCGGCGACCTGTTCGCCGACCCAGGTCGAGGTCAGGTTGGGCTGCGAGCAGCCGCGGTTAGCGCCGCCGATGTAGACCCCGATCGCCCGGTAGGGCGAGCTGGCCCAGGCCGACATCGTCCGCGACGAGGGGGCTGCGCAGGCGTCGAAGCCGAGGCCCGTGTAGTCGTCGGAGCCGCCAGCGACGGGAGCGGGTGGAGCGATGGCGCTGGCCTGCGCACGGGCTCGCCGAGGGGCGCTGGGATCGACCAGGATCGCCCGGCGGCGCCCGATCGCGTGCGAGGGACAGCGCTGGCTCGCGCCCGGGGTCCCGACGTAGACCGCGCGGCGATCGAGCCGCACGCACATCCGCGGATGCTCGGCCAGGCGGTAGACCGGCCAGCCGCGGGGCACGTCAACGGCGCGATCTCCGGCGTGGACGGTTCGAGCGGCGGCAGGCGTGGCGCAGATCGCGAGCAGCACGAAGACCGCCAAGATTGGACGAAATTGGCGCATACCGCCCCAACAATTGCATCAGCCGATCGATTCGGCCCCGACAAGCGGGGCCTGCATTTAGGTTTGCGCCGGAACCAGGTCCAGCTCGCGCCAGGGGCCTTCGCCGGCCATCGGCTGGGTGCGACCCTCGAGCCAGTCGGCCTGGAGGTCGTCGTAATGGGGGCTGGCGGGGTGGCCTGACTGGCCGGTGAACATCTGCCAGCGCGAGCGCTGGGGCGCGGTCGGGTCGGCGACCATGCGCCAGCTCGGCGCCCAGACGGCTTTGTAGGGGTCGTTGGGGTCGTAGGCGATCTGGCTCACGGTCTCCTGGGCGCCGCCCGCCCTCAGCGTCCGGTTGAGCAGGCGCCGCAGCAGCGGGTTGGCCTCGCCGAGCGGGTGCGGGAACTCCATCGCGTGGACGTGGCCCCAGCGCCAGCCCTCAGGGTCGGGGCCGAAGCGCTCGCCGAGGTCATCGAGGGCGCCGCTCAGCGCTTCCAGCACGAGGCCCTCCCAGGGCCGGCCGATCAGCTCCTCGTCGCCCTCCTCCCAGAGCTTCATCAGGTGCGAGTGCCAGCGCCAGGGCGAGGTGACGTGGGGAGTAAAGCCGTTGTCGGCGCGATCGAGCCAGCGCTCGCTGAGGTCGCGGTCGCCGATCGCGGCGCGGGCAACCTCGCGGGCCAGGCGCAGCAGGAAGGCCTGGTAGATCGTTCCCGCGATCGAGTCGGGATCGAGTCGCCCGTCCCAACTGCGCAGCCGCTCGATCGCGCTCAGCTCGCGCTGGCCAGTCGGCGTGAGCCGTCCCAGCCGCTTCGCCGCCTCGATCCCCGGCAGCGAGAGGTTGTCGGACTGCATCGACTCGAAGCCGTCGATGTCGTGCTCGTCGCTTGCCCGCAGCAGCTGCTCGATCCGCTCGGCGCGGAAGCCGTCGAGCCACTCGCTGGTGATGTGGTGCGGATACTCGTCGCCGACGATGCGGTTGTTGGCGGTGACGAGGAAACCGCTCTCGGGATCGACCGCCTCGGGCATTTCCTCGTAGGGGATCGTCCCCTCCCACTCGAACTCGCCGTTCCAGCCCGGCTTGGGCAGGTCGGGGCAGCCGCCCTTGCGCAGCGGCAGGCGGCCGATCAGCTTGTAGCCGATCGAGCCGTGGCGGTCGGCCCAGATCAGGTTCGAGGCGGGTGAGCTGTGGCCCTCGAGCCTGGCGACCAGCTCCGGCCCGGAGGTGATGCCGTGCAGGTCGAACATCCCCGGAAAAGCGGTCGGCTGGTCGAGCGTCTGCCAGCGCAGCGCCAGCGGCTCGCCCTCGTCGGCGCCAAGCGCCTCGTTGACCAGCGGCCCGTGATGGGTGATCCGCACGTCGAGCACCTCGGGCGCGTCGCGGCCCTTGACCGGGATCTCCTCGCGGATGATTTCCAGCGGCCGCCACTCGTCTTCGAAGAGGTAGCGATCGCCCTCGACCCGCTCGATGAAGAGGTCCTGGACGTCGGCCATCACGTTGGTGAAGGTCCAGCAGACGTCGTTGTTCTGGCCCATGTAGACGCCCGGCATCCCGGGCAGCGAGGCGCCGCGGACGAAGCGGTCGCCGAGCCCGAGGCCGACCTGGTACCAGATGCCCGGCATGCTCGGGGGCAGGTGCGGGTCGCCGGCGATCAGCGGCGAGCCGGTGGCGCTGAGCTTGCCCGAGACCGCCCAGTTGTTGGAGCCGCTGGCCTCGGCGGCGAGCCCCATCGAGCGGCGCACGGCGTCGATCTGCTCGACGATCCCGAGGCCGTCTCCGGACCAGGCTTCCTGGTTGACGATCGGGTTGTCGGCCGGATAAGCGGGGTCGAGCTTGGCGGCGAGCTCGGGGCCGAGCGCCCGCACCATGTCGGCGCGCAGCAGCTCCCGCTCCCAGTTGGTCGAGAGGCCGAAGGCGAGCAGCTTGCCGAGGCTGAGGATGTCGACCGGGCGCCAGGGCTGCCACTCGAGCCGCAGCAGCTGCATCTCGAAGGGCATCGCCTTGGCGTCGGCGGCGGCAGCGTTGACTCCCTCGCAGAAGCGCTCCAGCAGGGCGAGAAGCTCGGGCTCGATCGTCGCCGCCTCGCGTTCGGCGGTGCGGCGGATCCCCAGCGTCCGCATCAAGCGGTCGATCGGCAGGCCCTCCTCCCCGGCCATCTCGGCAACCCGGCCGGAGACCGCGCGGCGGTAGAAGTCGAGCTGCCAGAGCCGGTCCTGGCCGTGGCAGAAACCCTCGGCGAACCAGAGGTCGGCGGCGGAGGCGGCCTCGACGTGCGGCACGCCCCAGCGGTCGCGGCGCACCCGCACCGGGCCCTCGAGCCCATCGAGCGCGATCGTGCCCTTCTGCTTCGGCAACGGCCGGCGCGCCAACCAGTGCCAGGCGGCAGCAGTCGCGGCGGCGGCAAGACCGGTCCCCGCAGCCCCGGCCAACAATCCCGTCTTCACCACGCGCCCGCCGCTCATCTTGCAAGCCTACTGGCCAGGCAGCCAGGATGAACCGTTCCGGTGCGCCTTTTGCGGTCTATGACCACATAAAGCGCACCGGAAGCGAGATCATGGCTCGAGGTCGGCGGCGAGACGGCCTTCGGCCGCGAGCTTGTCGAGGTGGGCCTGCATCACCATCGCGGCGGCGGGGCGCAGCTCGACCGGGACATCCGACCAGGCCTCGGCCAGAAGGGCGTCGCGGGAGCGCTCGCCGCGCTCGAGGGCGGCGAGCAGGCGGCGCTCGCGCATCTCGCGGTGCTCGACGTACTCGGCCAGCTTCGCCGCTGGGTCGGTGATCCAAGGGCCGTGGCCAGGGCAGATCAGATCGATCGGCTCCGCCTGCATGCGGCGCAGGGAGTCCATGTAGGCGGCGAGGGAGCCACCGTCAGGCGGGACGAAGGTCGAGCCGGCGCCAAGCACGAGGTCGCCGCTGAAGCAGACCCGGTCCTCCGTCATCAGGCAGACGTGGTCCGGGGCGTGACCGGGCGTGGCGATCGCGCGCAGGCCACCGTGTTCCTCGCCATCGGTCGGCAGAATCACGTCGGCGCCGAGCTTCGCGGCTCCGTCGGCATGGTCGCCGTGACCATGGGTGAGCAAGACGGCGCCGAGTCCGCCGCGCTCCTCAGCAGCAGCGCGAACCGCGTCCAGGTGGCTCTCAATGTCCGGCCCGGGATCGATCACCGTGCACGGGTCGGACCCATAGAGATAGGTGTTGGTCCCCTCCAGCGTCATCGGCCCCGGGTTCGGAGCGACGATTCTCGAAATCTCCGCGTGTCCTGGTGCTTGCATTTACGTTGGAGCCCGTCCCGGTAGGGGTGGAACGTCTTGTACTTTTTTTGCGGCGACCTCCTCGGACGGCCCACCACTGTCTTCAAAAAAAGTTAAGTGGAACCCCTACCGGGATGGGCTCTCGCCGACCTCATTTGCAATCGCCTCCCGCGCGTCCTCGGGCTCGAGCACGACGAGGTCGCCGGCGCCGCGCAGGATCTCGCGCACCAGCCACGAGGTCCCCGCGTAGGGCAGCTCGATCACGACGGCGCCGTCGGCGAGCTCCTCGACCACGGTGCGCTCCTCGCGCAGCCAGCGCGCCCGCTCGGGCGAGACCCAGACGCGGGCGACGTGGGCGGTCGGCACCTCGCCGTGGGTCATCCAGCCCTCGACCCCGGCCAGCCTTTCGACCTCGGGCCGCGGCTCGAAGGACTCCGCCGAGACGGTCGCCTCCTTGATCCGGTCGAGCTTGAAGTGGCGGACGCCGTCTTTGGTCAGGTCGAAGCACTCGACGTACCAGCCCTCTTTGCCGTTCTCCAAGCGGTAGGGCTCGACGGCGCGTTTGGTGAACTGATCCTCGTTCTCCTTGTAGTACTGGAGTTCGAGCACCCGGCTGGACCCGATCGCCTCGTTGACCTGGCGTGCGACTTCGGCGTCGCCGCCGCTGCCGGCGGCGATCTCCAGCCCCTCCTCGGAGGGGTCGTGGCCGAGCGCGGTGACGATCTTGGTGCGGGCACTCTGCAGACCGCCCTGCGGCAGGTGATCGCCGAAGAGGTCGATCGCGGCGACGAGGGCCTTGGCCTCGAGCGGCAGCAGCCGCGCCGGGCGGGCGAAGTTATCGCCGTAGGGCTCGGAGTCGACCTCGATCTCATCGCCCTGGATTTCGGCGTAGAGAACGTAGGTGCCGCCGCCGAAGTTGACGACGTTGAGCAGGTCGATGTCCTCCTGCAGCTCCTCGTCGGTCAGTTCAAGCCGCTGGCGCAGCTCGCTGACCCGCAGCCGCTCCTCACCCTTGGCCGATTCGATCAGCAGGCCGGCGAGGGTGACCAGGCGGGCGAAGCGCTCGGGCCGGATCGCGGCTTCGCCGCGGCCGTTGGAGCGCGCCCGTTTCGGCGCCTCGCGCAGCGGCCGGTCGACGATCTCGGCCGGCTCGAAGCCGTTGTGGTGGCGATCGTGGAGCAGGCCGAGGCGGCCCTCGGCTTCCTCGCGCAACTCGTCGGGGGCCAGCACCTGGGCGTTCTGACGCCAGCGCAGCACCCAGGCGATCAGCTCACGCGGCGAGGCGTAATCGGTCTCGAAGACCGAGCCTTTGCCGGGCGCCTTGTCGGACTTCTTCGCCGCCCGCAGCTTGCCGAAGGCACCGAAGTCGCGCTCGATCAGCCAGGCGATGCGGTCGCGGACGAAGATCTTCGCGGTGCCGCGGATCTCGCCCAGCTGCCAGTCGGCACGCTGGCCGTAGTCACGGCGATCGAAGTTCTCGGGCGGGGAGAAGTCGTGCTCGGCCTTGGAGGCGTAGCCGACCTTGCCCTGGATCCGCGAGAGGCGGAAGACGCGCACCGCCTCGCGCTCGTGGGCGTAGCCGATCAAATAGAACTGGCCGCCGCGGAAGACCAGGTGGAAAGGGTCGACCTTGCGCTTTTCGGTCTCGTCGCGCTCCATCGTGTAGTAGGTGAACTCGATCGTCTTGCGGCGCGAGATCGCGGTCTCGATCTTGGAGAGGCGCTGCGAGAGGTCGCGGCCGCCGGCGGAGGCCGTCATCGCCATCTCGACCGGGGCGCGCTCGCCCTCCTTGAGCGGGTTCGGGTGGCCCCAGGCGACCTGCTGCAGAGCCAGACGCAGCGGCTCGGCGTAGGCGAATTCGCCTTCGGAGAGCAGCAGGAGCGCCGTGCTCAGCGCCGCCAGCTCGTCGTCGGAGAACTTGATCGCGTCGAGGTAGAAGTTCTCCGGCGGCAGCGAGTAGAGCTCGGCCTCGAAAAAGCCCTCGCCCGGCTTCTCCACCCCGAGCTGGATGCCGAGGCTCTCCAGCTCGGCCCGGTCCGCGTAGAAGCGCCGCGCGAAGGCGTCGTCGTTCATGTCGCTATAGCCCTCAACCTCGCGCTTGATCTCGAGCGCCGAAACCGGCCTCCCCTGCGCCATCAGGAACGAGATCAGCGAGAGCTGACGGATCAGCTTCTCGGTGTCCTTTGCCACGGCTCGCAGGATAGTGTGCGACCGCCCCCATGGACCTCCTGCGCAACCTGTTCGGCAACGTGACTTCGGGCATTATCCGGCTTGCGGTCGCGGCCGGGGTGCTCTTCCTCTGCTACCTCTTCATCGTCAAGCCGGTCCTGAAGACGACCAGCGAAGTGACTGACAAGGCCTTCAAGTCCTCAGGCCTGGACGAAATCAGCAAGACGATCAAGGACGTCAACGTGACGGTCCGCCGGCAGATCCACCACTCCTTCGAGGTGACCAAGCAGCACGGCGGCAACCCGCACAAGCTGATCGGCTGCATCAAGCACGCCAACGGCGACGTGCAGCGGATTCAGCGCTGCACGCGGCGCTTCTGAAGCGCCAGCGCCCGTGGCAGCAGCGCCGGAGCGCTCAGCGGCAGCGCGCTGAAGGAGAGCGTCAGCTTGGCCTCGTTGCCGGCGCCGGTGAGCAGGCCGCCCATGCGCTCGAAGGCGACGGTCGGGGATTCGCTGTCGAGCGCGAAGCGGCCAGGGTAGTCGGCCCAGTGCGGAATCTGCAACAGCAGGCCATCGGCGGCGGTGTCGCCGACGAGGTTCCAAGCGTTGGCGCCGAAGATGACGCGCCGGTTCTTCGCCCGGAAGAGCAGCGAGCGGAGGCGTTCGACCCCTGAGACGGCGAGGCCGTCGACGCGGACCAGGACCGCCTCGTTCGGCCGCGCTCGCGGCAGGGGAACCACCTCGCCGCTGCCGGCGACGACGGTGCGCAGCGCCCGTTCGGGGCCGCAGCGATCCGGACTGCGGCGCAGGATCGCCCAGCCCACGCTCCAGCGCGCGACCCGGTAGCGGCAGAACATCTGGACCATCTCCGCCGGCGACTCGAAGGCAGGCCAGCGAGCGTCGATCGCGCCGGGGAAGTTGACCGCGGCGGGATCGAAGGTGGTCGTGTTCTGCCAGAGGATCAGGTCGGGAGCGGTCGCCGATTCGAGCTTGGCAGCGTTCAGATCGTCGAGCCGCTTGGTGTAGGCCTCGTACTGCTGGAAGGCCGGCAGAGGATCCCAGTCGAGGCCGTAGGCCCAGGCCGCGCCGGCCTCCCAGGGCGCCACGTGGACGGTCCCCCGGCGCAGCAGCGCGAGGTCGGCCGGTCCAAGGGCGTACGCGGCTTCCATGTCTTCGCGCCCACGCTGTTCTTCCTCGGCGGCCCGGCCGGGAATCACGATCGTGCGCGCCTGGCCCGCGAAGGCCTTCGCGTTGCGGCCGAACTGGAGCGGGAAGTCCCCCAGGTCGGGGTTGGCGACGAAGGCGAGGGCGATCAGAACAGCGACGGCGCCGATCGCGAGGCGGCGGCGCACGTGCGGAACCAGGGCGACGCCGATCGCCAGGAACGAAGCGAACATGGCGCCGACGCTCGCGGGCGACTCGCGCACGAAGGCGTGCTTGAACATCAGGAACGCGACCGCCGCGACCATCAGCACGAGGCCGGCGCGGCGCGGGTTGTCCCGCCGCCAGACCGCCGCCAGGCAGAGGACGGCGAGCGTCGCCGCCGCGAGCAGCACCGCGGGCGCCCGCCACCAGGGTCCGGGCAGGACGAAGACCATCGCTTCCGAGTAACCGCCGACGACGTTGACGGTGTTGGCGGCGTACTCGTCGAGGTTGCCGATCCCCTGCCCGGTGGCGAACCAGAAGACGGCGAAGGAGAGAACCAGCGCGCCGATGAAGGCCGGAAAGGTGCGGCGGCGACCGGGAAGGCCGAGCAGCACGGCGGCCCCCACCGCCGCCAGGGCCGGGCCCGTCCGCAGCGAACCGAGCAGCTGCATGCCCGCCAGAGCCCCGATCCCCGCCGCGAGAGCCAGCCGGGCACGAAGGCTCCACTCCTCGCCGAGCAGGGCGGCCGCCCCGACCACCACCGCGGCGATCGCCAGTGGGTCGGCGATCGGGGTCATCGTCGCGCAGGTCGCTATCGCCAGGCCGGCGGCCAGCCCGAAGGCACGGCGCGATGCCCAGAGCAGGCCAATGCAGAAGACGACCTGCACCAGAGCCGACCAGATGAAGGCAAACCGTCCCAGCCAGACGTTGTAGAGATCGGGAAGGCCGAGGAAGCCCAGTGGCCCGTAGGTGAAGACGATCTCGGTGCCGGCGTGCATGCCCCGCTCGGCGGCCATGTAGAGGCCGGCGATCCAGGATGGGTCGAGGCCGGCGCTGGGAGCGATGCTTTTGAACGGCCAGGTGATCGCGGCGATCACGGCGCCGAGAAGCGGGGTCGAGAGGAGCAGGCGCTTCGCTCGCTCGACGGCCGCCGAGCCACCCGTTTTTGCCGGTCGGCCTACGGCACCCTGCTCAGCGGGCGCAGGCAAGTGTCCTCGCCGCCGTACTCAGTTCGGCTCGCCATGGGGTCGGAGCGGCGTCCTTCGGTATCGCGATTTCGGCCGAGCCGGGGACGGCCGGCAGTTCGGTGACGAGCAGGTCGCCGAACCTGGCCAGCTTCACCGCCACCGTCGCGGTCGGCGCCGTGCGGTAGCTAAGGCCACCGGGCGGAAGCTTGAGCTGGAACGCGGCCGTGTGGTCCGGTTCGGGGGTCAGGACCAGGCAGCTGCCGCGAGTGCGGGCCTGCCCGCCGCTCGCCGAGATCAGCGTCGGCGGCGCTCCGCGGGCCGGAAGCGCCGGCACGGCGAGCGCTTCGGGCTTCAGTTCCAGGGCGCGTACCAGCTCCTGGTCTGCCGCTTCCCGCGCCTGCTCGCCGGTCGCCAGCAGCTGCTTGAGGCTGAAGGCGGGCGAGCCGAACTTTTCGGTCGCCTCGATGTATTCCCAGGCCGGGAAGAACATGTCGGGATGCGAGTGGATGGCGGTACCGTCCTCGACCTGAAAGGCCGGCGCGGCCCGGTTGCGGGTCAATTCGAATGCCGCCAGGGTCGCCTGGTTGGTTTCGCCCTCCGAAGAGAAGAGGCGCCCGCCGGCGCGCATCTCGGCGACGCTGGCCATCAGCGAGAGGCCGAGAAAGACGACCGCAACCAGTCCGGAGACGGTCGTCCAGCGAATGTCGCGCCCCAGCTCGGCGATCAGGAGCAGGGTGAGGATCCCGCCCATGTAGACGTAGCGGCCCGCGTTCGGCGTCCGCGCCGGGCTGAGCCCGACCGAGACCAAGGCGAGGTAGACGAGCAGGGTCCCGGCGAGGGTCCAGAAGTAGATCGAGCGCGGCGCCCGGCGCACGTGAAGGGCCACCAGGCCGGCGAGGACGACCGCCAGCGGATAGCCCCAGTCGGAACGGAGTTCGAGCACCACCGGTATGTCGGTGCTGCCGGGAACGCGGAAGAGGCCGGTGACGCTGGCGCAGATCGCCGCCAACTGGTCGGCCATGCCGCTGAAGATCGCGCTGACGGCGACGGCGGTCACTTCGGTCTGGCCGAATTTGCGCGCCCAGAAGAACCAGACCAAATAGATGGCCGAGGGAACGACGACGACCCAGGCGCGCTTCCACTGCGCCCGCCCGCCGAGCCAAATCGAGATCAGCGCGCCCAGCGCGAAGGCGATGCCGACGCTGAACGAGGCGAGCGAGAGGGCGAGCAGCGCGCAGGCGGCGAGATCGCCGCCGCGCGTCCGCCGGTCAAGCGCGAGGAGCATCCCAAGGCCGGCCGCCATCCCGGACAGGTTCGGGATCTCGTAGGAGGCCATGATCGTGTCCCAGCAGACGCCGAACAGGGCGACGAGGGCGGTGAGGCCAACCGCTGCCGCCAGCGGCAAGCGGCGGCGGATGAGGCAGAAGAAGATCGACGCGACGGTGAGGTGGAGAATCACCGCGACGATCTGGAAGGGCAGGTGGGAGCCGGCGCCAAAGGTCGCCAGCATTCCCTTGTAGAGGAGCAACGGCGCGACGATCAGGTGGCCGTTCTGCGGCGCCAGCAGCGTTTCCAACGACCAGTCCGAGCGAACCACCAGGTAGTTCCACTCGTCCTGGATGAAGGTCTGTCCCCCTCCCCAGGCGAGGATCAGTACCGCAGCGATGGCAAAGATCAGCGCCAGGGCCGCGTAGGCCACCTTCATCTCGCCGACCCCGCGCGCCCAAACACCGAAGCGACCGACCGCCCGCTCCAGCGCCGCGATCGGGTTTACGGCAGGGCGCGGCTCGGGTCGCCGCTCTGACCTCTCGGAAGCCACGGCGCCGCAGTCTATGGACGCGATCAGGCGGCGCGCTGGCCGAAGTAGGCCGAACCGGAGAGAGCCCGGTCGAAGCCGGACCAGGACTCGCCGGCGGGGAGCTGGCGCTCGAGCCGGTCGAAGCTGCCGAGGCGGCCGCCGAGGTTGTCGATCATGTGGACGAGGACGGCCTCGCGGGTGGCGGGGACGACCGGCGAGCCGTGTTCGAGCGAGCCGTGGTGGGCGAGGATGATGTGCAGGACGGCCTGGGCGAGGTCGGGTTCGAAGCCCGGGATCTCCTCGATCTGACGGCGCACCTTGTAGTAGCCAAGCGGGATCTCACCCTGCAGGCGACCGGCGTCGGTGAGGTCGATCGCCAGCGGGTCGTCGTTGTAGGCCTCGGTCTTGCCGATGTCGTGCAGAAGGGCGCCGGTGACGGCGACGTCGCGGTCGATGCCGGGGAAGTAGGCGGCGGCGGCGCTGACCGCCTGGGCCACCGAGACGGTGTGCTCGAGCAGGCCGTGGCGGTAGGCCTGGTGGTAGGTCTTGGCCGCGGGCGCGTCGCGGAAGCGCGCCCAGATCTCCGAGTCCTCGCCGAAGAAGCGGTCGAGCAGGTAGCGCAGCTGCGGGTGCTGGACGGTCGCCAGCAGCTCGCGCAGGTCACTCTCGAGGCGCTCGAAGGAGACATCCGACTCGGCGGCCAGATCCTCGGCGCGGTACTCGTCGTCCGCTGCCTCGCGCAAGCCGATCAGCTTGATCTTCGAGCCCCAGCGCTCGCTCACCTCGAAGTGGCCGCCAACGTGGACGGCCGCCCCGGGAGTGGCGATCGCGTAGAGCTCCTCGGCGTCCTCCCAGCAGACGGCCTCGCAGCCACCGCTGGCGTCGCCCAGGGTCAGCCGCAGCCAGGGCTCGCCGTTGCGCTTGCGCCGCAACTCGCGCCCGCGAACCGCGTAGACGCCGCCGACCCGCTGGCCGTCTTGCAGCTCTCCGAGCGGCACCCTTGCCGCGATAAGTGTCTCGGTGAGAGCTTGCTGCTCCATCCTGAATCCAAAGTAGTGGGACCGGCGGACGGTGGTTAGAGCACTCCGCCGAGCCAGTGGCCGGCGACGATCGCGGCGAAGCCGACGACGAGCGAGAGGCCAAGGTTGAGCCAGACGAGGCGCGCGTGACCGGCGTCGGCGAGCCGGTGGGAGTCGAGCATCCAGGTGGAGAAGGTGGTGAACGAGCCGATCGCGCCACCGGCGACGATGATCAGCGCCTCGCCTTCGAGGGCGGCGCCGGCGACGAGGCCGAGCGCCAGCGTGCCGGTCAGGTTGATCGCCAGCACGCCGAGCGGGAAGGGGTGATCGCTGCGCGAGGCGAAGGCCGAGTCGATCAGGAAGCGGGCGGCGGCGGCGGCTCCTCCGAGCAGGCCGACGGCGACCCAGCCGGCGGCGCTCATCCCGCCGCCCGCGGACGGCGCTCGAGCGCGATCCCGGCGCGAACGCAGAGGAAGCCTGCCACCAGGGTCAAGCCGAGGTAGGCGGAGGCAAGGCCGATACGCCCGGCGTCGATCATTTCGAACAGCTCGAGCTGCACCGTCGAGAAAGTGGTGAGCGTGCCGCAGATCCCGGTGGTGAGAAACGGATGGGCGAGGCCCTCCTCGGGGTGATCACCCAGCCGGGCGAAGAAGTAGCCGAGCAGCAGGGCGCCGGCCATGTTGACCACGAGGGTCCCCCAGGGCCAGCCGCCGGGCCCGTGCGGCATCGCCTGCGCCAGGCCGACCCGGGCGAGGGCGCCGATCACTCCCCCTGCGTAGATGGCCGCCAAGCGGCGAAGGTCGAATTTGGTGGCTCGCATCGAGGGTCTCCTATCAGCGTCGATGGACGTTGGTAGGGACCGTCAGCGGCTTGAAAACCGCGCTTATGAAGGAGCGAGCCCCATCGCTCAGGAACGCATTCTAGGCGGTGGAAAGAGGAACGAACAGCATTCATTGACACATTTCAATGAATGCTGTTACGGTGCGATCGATGAGCGAGCTTCCCGTGATCGAGTGCTGCACGCCGCTGGCGGGCTCTTCGCTATCTGACCAGCGGGCGGTCGAGCTGGAGGCCGTGATGAAAGCGCTCGCCGACCGGCACCGGCTGCGGATCGTCAACCTGCTGTTGCGGGCGGGTGGCGAGCCGGTCTGCGTCTGCGAGGTGCGTCCCCTGCTCGGCCTCTCGCAGGGCACCGTCAGCTACCACCTCAAGCAACTGGTCGAGGCCGGCGTGATCGAGCGCAGGCGGCGCGGCACCTACAGCTACTTCAGCCTCGTGCCGGGCGCGCTCGACTCGGTGCGCGAGGTCTTCTCGACCCCGGCCCGGGTCGCGGTCGAGGCCGCCCCAGGCGCAAAGCGCGCCGGCTGCTGCTGAACGCGCGATGGACGGGCGTCCCGACCTCCGCCGCCGCGCCGCCGCCGAGGCTTTCGGCGCCTTTGCCCTCGTCTTCGCCGGCTGCGGCGCGATCGTCACCGACACGGTGCACCCCGGGTCCCTGGGCGCGGTCGGCGTCTCGCTCGTCTTTGGCCTGGTGATCATGGCGATGGTCTACGCCACCGGCCACCTCTCCGGCGCCCATCTCAACCCGGCGGTGACCCTCGCCTTCGCCCTCACCCGCCACTTCCCCCGCCGCGAGGCGCTCGCCTACATCGCCGCCCAACTGCTCGGTGCGATCGCCGCGGCGGCACTGCTGCTCGCGGTCTGGCCGAGCCAGCCGGCGGCGCTGGGCACGACGCTGCCCTCGGTCGGCGCGAGCAGCGCCCTCGTCTACGAGGCGGTGCTGACCGCCTTGCTGATGTTCACGATCATGGCCGTCGCCACTGACACCCGCGCGGTCGGCGCCGGCGCCGCGATCGCGATCGGCGGCGCGGTCGGCCTCGACGCCCTCTTCGGCGGCCCGATCACGGGCGCCTCGATGAACCCCGCCCGCTCGATCGGCCCGGCCCTCGTCAGCGGCGAACTGCACGACCTCTGGATCTACATCGTCGCGCCGGTCGCCGGCGCTGCCCTCGGCGCCCTCGCCTACCAGCTGGTCCGAGGCCCCTCCGGTGCGCCAGCGACCGAGGAGGCCTGATGGCCCGCGTCCTCTTCGTCTGCCTCCACAACGCCGGCCGCTCGCAGATCAGCGAGGCGCTCTTCGGGCGCGCGGCGGCGGGTCGGCACGAGGCCCGTTCAGCAGGGACGACGCCCGGCGAACGCGTCCACCCAGAGGTGGTGGCAGCGATGGAGGAGCTCGGCGTCGACCTCAGCGGCCGGGTCCCCCGCAGGCTCTCCCGCGGCGACGCCGAGTGGGCCGACGTCGTGGTGACGATGGGCTGCGGCGACGAGTGCCCCTACATACCCGGCAAGCGCTACCTCGACTGGGAGCTCGAAGACCCAAATGGCCGCCCGCTCGAGGAGGTCCGTCGGACCCGCGACGAGATCGAGCGCCGCGTGACCGAGCTAATCGGCGAGCTGGACGACTGATGTCACCTCGATAACGCTGACTTCGTCTTTTGTACTCCAATAGCACGCATAAAGACGAACTCAGCCGAGGGTTTGTGGGAGAGTCCGGCCGATGAAGGTCTGCAGCTTCGCCACAACCTCCGGCATGCCCGGACTGGGGATCGTCGAGGGCGACGAGGTCATCGACCTTTCGGCTTCCGGCCTACCCGCCGAACCAGCCACGGCGCTCGCCCAGGCGGGACGGGACGGGCTCGAGAAGCTCGCCGCTGATGCACCGCGCCTGCCGCTCACCGAGGTGCGTCTGCTGGCGCCCGCGGCGCCGCGCAAGTACCTCGGGATCGCGCTCAACTACGCCGAGCACATCGCCGAGATGGGGATGACGGCGCCAGAAGTGCCGGTCTTCTTCAACAAGCAGGTGACCTGCGTGGTCGGCCCCGGCGCCGACGTCCACATGCCGAAGGTCTCCACCCTGCTCGACTACGAGGCCGAGTTGGCAATCGTGATCGGCAAGCGCTGCCGCCACGTGCCGGTCGAGCGGGCGCACGAAGTGATCGCCGGCTACACCTGCGCCAACGACCTAAGCGTGCGCGACTGGCAGGGCCGGGCGCAGACGATGACGATCGGCAAGTCCTTCGACACCCACGGGCCGCTCGGGCCCTGGCTGGTCACGCCGGACGAGGTCGGCGACCCGCAGGACCTGAGCGTCCGCTGCTTTGTCGACGACGAGATGCGCCAGGACGCCAGCACTACCGAGATGGTCTTCGACTGCTTCCAGCAGGTCTCCCACCTCTCCGAAGCCTTCACCCTCGAGCCCGGCGACGTGATCGCCACCGGCACGCCGGCCGGCGTCGGCATCGGCCGCAAGCCGATTCGCGAGAACGTGCTCCACGTCGGCCAGACCGTCCGGGTCGAGATCGAGCGAATCGGCGAGCTGGTCAACACCGTGGTCGAAGAGCCCGACGGCTTTCTCGCCGGCGAGTAGCGCTACTTCGCCTGGCGGTGCACGTCGGCAGCGGTCGCCTGGTCGCGCGGGCGGACGACGATCTCGTCGACGTTGACGTGCGGCGGCTGCGCCAGCGCCCAACGGATGCACTCGGCGACGTCCTCGGCTCGTAGCGGCTCCATCCCCTCGTAGACGCGCCGCGCCGCCTCCTCGTCGCCGCCGAAGCGGACCACTGAGAACTCGGTCTCGACCATGCCCGGGGCGACCTCGGTGAAGCGAACCGGCTCGCCCAGGTGCTCGAGCCGCAGCACCCGCAGCATCGCCCGCTGGGCGTGCTTGGCGGCGTTATAGCCGGCGCCGCCACGGTAGGTCTCGATCGCGGCGATGCTGGTGATGGTGACGACGTGGCCGTTGCCAGAGCCGATCAGCGCCGGCAACAGCGCCTTCGTCATCCGCATCGTCCCCATCACGTTCGACTCGTACATCTGCAACCACTTCTCTTCATCAGCATCGCCGACCGGCTCGAGCCCGAGCGCGCCACCGGCATTGTTGACCAGCACGTCGCAGCCCTCGACCCGGGCGGCGAAGGCCTCGACCGAGGCTGGGTCGGCGACGTCGAGGGCGATCGCCTCGCCGCCGATCTCCGCCGCAAGAGCCTCGATCCGATCGAGCCTCCGGGCGCCGAGCACGGTCCGATATCCCTCGCCTGCAAGCGCCCTCGCGGTGGCCGCGCCGATGCCACTGGAAGCGCCGGTTATCACCGCGGTCCGCATCGCCGCCGACCTTAGCGCCTGCGAGGAGTCCGGCCCTCCGGACTAGGCTCCTTCGCATGAATGCCGATCCGCGCTCGGCGGAGATAGCGGTCTCCTCCAGTCTCCGGGCGGCGCCGGCCGAGGTCTGGGACCGAGTGATAACCCCGGAGGGCATCCGCGACGAGATGCGCCCGTACATGCGGATGACGCTTCCCGACGGCGTCGAGCGGCTCGATCCCGAGAGCATCGAGCTGGGCGAGAGGATCGGTCGCAGCTGGATCCTCCTCTTCGGCCTGCTCCCCTTCGACTACGACGACATCACGCTGGTCAGGCTCGAACCGGGGCGCGGTTTCCTCGAGCGTTCGCGGATGCTGAGCCAGCGCGTCTGGGAACACGAACGGACCCTCGAGCCGACCGCCGACGGCGGCTGCCTTATCGCCGATCGAGTGAGCTGGCAGCCGCGCCTCGGACTGCCCGGCCGGCCGCTTCGCCCGCTGATCGCCTGGTTCTTCCGCCACCGCCACAAGCGCCTCCGGCGCCATTTCGGCGGCTAGGGCACCGATGGCACGAGCGGGCAATACGCAGACTCCGTTCAGTCGCGGACCGTTCAGCGAGCTGCCCGAGCGGCCTCGGTTGCCGCACCCCTACGCCGAGGCTCCGAAGGAAGAGGTCGTGGTCGAGTCGTCCGCCTTCGGCTCCATCAGCACCAGGGTCGTCAGGTACGGCCGAGAGACGGCGGCGCCGCTGCTCTTGATTCACGGACTGATGACCTCGAGCTACTCGTGGCGCTACCTGCTCGAGCCGCTCGGCTCGAGCTACAGCCTCTACGTTCCCGACCTACCTGGGTGCGGGGAGAGCCGGCCGGCCCCGGGCCGCCACTACTCGGGCCTGGCGCTGGCGAGCTTCATCGGCGACCTGCAGGACCAGCTCGGGATCGCGGGTTGCGACGTCGTCGGCAACTCGTTGGGCGGCTACCTCTGCATGCAGCGCGCGCTCCAGGAGCCCAGGAGCTTCGGTCGCGTCGCGGTGATTCACGCGCCGGCTCTCCCCCAAGCCCGGCTGCGCGCACTCCACCTCGCGCTGAAGGTGCCGGGGACGGCCCGGGCGCTTTCACGCGTCGTGCGGCGCGATCCCCTGCGCTGGGCCCACCGCAACGTCCACTACTACGACGAGAGCCTGAAGTCCCTGGAGGAGGCGCGCGCCTACGGGGAACCACTCGCCACCAAAGAGGGCGCGGAGGCGTTCATCCGCTACCTCGCCGACGCCCTCGACCCTGCAGAGCTGACGAGCTTCGTCGCGAAGCTCGAACGGCGGCGCGACGAGGGTGACGGCTTCCCGGCGCCACTGATGCTGGTCTACGCCCGCCAGGACCCGATGGTCCCGCCGGAGATCGGCCCAAAGCTGCACCAGCTCATCCCCGACGCCGAGTTCCACTGGCTCGACGACAGCTCCCACTTCGCCCAGGTCGACAGCCCTGCTCCGCTCGCCGAGCTGATCACCGACTTCCTGCAGACAGGCCGCGGCTAGCGGTCGCGAGGTAGCCAGCGTCGGGGCCGGAGCAACCGGGCGCCGGGGTGGGAAAGCCTCGGCGCCCGGGGTCGTCCGGCCAGGAGGAGCCGCCGCGCAAATCGACAAGTCAGCGGCTCCTCATACCGTCGCCAGGAGAGCCTGTCGACGCAGCCGCAGGCGGCTCCAGGGGACCGGGGACAGAGACCGCGGTGGCGAAGAGTGTCTCAGCCGTTGACGGCCTTCTTCAGCTCCGCTCCGGGACTGAACTTCGCCGCCGTTTTCGCGGCGATCTGGATTGACTCTCCGGTCTGCGGATTACGGCCCTCCCGAGCCGGACGGGCGACCGTCGAGAATTTGCCGAAGCCGGTGAATTTGACCTCGTTGCCGGCCGCGAGCTGGGCGGTGATCTCCTCGATCGTCGCCTCGACCGCAAGCTTTGCCTGGCCCGTCTCGAGCCCGGTCCGCGCGGCTACCTGCTTTGCCAACTCATCCTTGGTCGTAATCGACATCTCGTCTCCTTGAAGTAGGCGGGGCAAGACCCGGTTAGGCCTGCTGTCCACGAACTTCTACACGCCCGGGCGGCGCAGAAATCTCAGGGGGAGGCGAATTCCGTTGCGAACAGCTCATCCTGGCTGGCCTATTTGCGGGAGAAAAGAATGGCGAGGGTGGGAATCGAACCCACGACACCACGATTTTCAGTCGTGTGCTCTACCAACTGAGCTACCTCGCCTGGGAGCGCAGGCTCGCGCCTTGCAGAGCGAAGGCTAGCGACCGGGGGGCGACGGGGCTGCTTGCATTCTTCCGATGAGATTCCTGGCGGCAGCGATCGGGTTGGTGGTCCTACTCGCCGTCGGCGCCCTCCTCAGTTCGGGCGGATCGCAGGCCGACTCGGTCCGACAGCACTATCTGCCTGACAGCAACGCGCTGCGGACCGTCGCCAGGTTCGGGACTGCGCGGACCGTGACGGTCCACTCGCTCGGCAGGCCGGATGTCGCCCGTCCCGCCCCCCGCTGGCTCGCAGCCGCACGGCCGCTGGCATCGGACGCGCCAAGGTGGGCACGGCGGATGTACAGCCAGTCGCTGCTCGTCCTGCACGCGCTCACCGATCGGCACACCGGCGCGGTCCTCGCCGGCGCTCGCCACGACTGGTCCTACGTCTGGCCGCGGGACGCGAGCACCGTGGCGATCGCGCTTGCCGCCGCGGGATACCGGGGCGAAGCGCGGCACATCGTGAGCTTCCTGCACGGCCTCGACCTCGGGGCGGCTGCTCGTTTTCACCGCAACGGTGCTCCGGTCGACGGGCGGAGCGCCCAGGGCGATGCGGCGGGCTGGATCGGGGCGGCCGCCGGTGCGGCGGGGGTGCCGAGCGCGGCGCCGAAGCCACCGTGGCAAGGGCTCGACGACTATCAGGAGAACGGCGCTGGCGATTTCCTCTCCAACGCGATCGCATCCGGCGCGCCGCGGATCCGGCCGCTGTTCGGGACGCCCTCGGGGACGTTGTCCCGCCGCGCCGGCGATCCCGACTCGGGGCTCGACTCAGCCGCAGCCTGGGCGGTGCGTCCCTTCCCGCATCCGGTCCTCTTCCCCCTCGTGAGGCGAACCCTGCTGGGACTCGCCGCGCACAGCGGGCGCTTCGGGATCGTCCCCTCCGAAGATTGGGACGGCGGCATCGACCCCTGGACCGCGCCCACGGCCTGGACTGCCTGGAGCCTCGCCGCGCTCGGCGAGCGGCGTCCGGCCCTCCGCCTGATGGCCGAGCTGCGCCGCGCGGCCACGGCGAGCGGGATGCTGCCGGAGCGGGTCGACGTCCATACCGGGATCCCCACTTCGACCACGCCGCTGGCCTGGTCGCACGCCTTCGCGATCCTTGCCCTGCGCGAACTCTGGCCGAGCGACCCTCAGTCGGGACGGCGCCAGCGGCCGAGCCAATAACGCTGGTGCAGGCGACGACCCTTGTCGCCGCCGACGACGCGGAAGCTCTCGGCACCCTCGGGTCGCTGCGCCAGCAGTTCGTCGACCAGCGGGCCCGCGACACGCCCGCCCGAGCCGCGCTCCAGCCAGTCTCCGAAGTCGATGTCGAGCGGGATCAGCTGCTCGTGCTCCAGAGAGAGCTCAGCCGCCGAGCCCATCTCCCGCAGCTGCTCCGGCGTGCGGCAGACCCAGTGCGAGGGATCGCGCAACCGCTCGATCTCCTCTCGCCACAACGCCCCGTCACCATCCGCCTCGTCCGCGACGAGGTCGCCGACGATCACCGAGCCACCCGGCCGGACTACGCGGGCCAGCTCGGCGATCGCCCGCCCTGGCACCGGGATGTGGTGCAGGCTGAGGCGGGTGACGGCGCCGTCAAAGGATCCATCGGCGAACTCAAGCGCGGTGGCGTCACCGACGGAGAAGCTCGCGTTCTCGATCCCCTCATCGGCCGCTCCGCGCTTCGCCTGCTCGAGCATCGCCGGAGTCAGATCAACGCCCGTGACGGAGCCGACCTTGCTGGCCATCGCCCTCGAAACCAGGCCGGTGCCGCAGGCTGACTCGAGCCAGCGAGCGTCAGCGTCCTCAGCAACCAACTCGACCAATGCGCCGAGGGTCTCGGCCGAGGTCATCACCGCAGCCTTGCCGAAGCTCGACGACTGGTGGGTGAACTCTTCGCGGATCGAGTCCTCGTACATCGATTCAGCCTAGCCGGAGCCCTTCATCGTCCGCATCAACTCCAGCGCCCCCGCCTTGTGCAGCGGTTCGTTGAGGTTGCCGCACTTGGGGCTCTGTACGCAGGAGGGGCAACCGGACTCACAGGGGCACTCGGCGATCAGCCGTTCGGCGTCGCCGAGCAGGCGCTCGAACTGCTCGTAGCCGCGCAGGGTGATGCCGACGCCGCCGGGATGGCCGTCGTAGATGAAGATCGTCGAGCGGCCGGTCTGAAAGTGGACGTTGGTCGAGAGGCCGCCGATGTCCCAGCGGTCGCACATCGCGATCAGCGGCAGCACCGCGATCTGGCCGTGCTCAGTCGCGTGCAGGGAGCCGAGCAGGACGTCGGGCGGCAGCGCGCCGGCGAGCCGCTCGGGCAGCACGTACCAGAGCGCCTGGGTGGCGAACTGCTGCTCGGGCAGCTCGAGGGAAACGATGTCGAAGGGCTCCTGGTCGGCGATCGATACTCGCTGGTAGGCGATCACCTGCTCGGTCACCGAGACCTCGCCGAAGTGCAGCTCGACCCCCGAGGTGGTGCGCTGCTCACGAATCCGCTCGATGTAGATCTCGGTCTCCTTCTTCGGCCGGGTGTACCAGTCGCCGTCGAAGGCGGAGACGACCGCTCGCCGCCCGGCGACGTCGAGCTGCTCGACCTCGTAGGAGCGGCCGAGATGGAGGTAGATCGCCCCCGGGTGGATCGTGGTGAAGGCACGCTCGGACTCGACCAGGCCGAGCATCTCTCCCGAGTCGCGCTCGATCACGGCGACCGAGTCGGTCGAGGCGGAGCGCAGCGGGACCTTGGCGGCGACGAACTCGCTGCTGCGCGGCATCATCCGCCCGCCGGCGCGGCGCAGCTCGCCCGCTGCGGCCAGCCGCTCGGAGCGCTCGCGCCAGCCCGCGCCGAAGAACTCGCCGTCACCCTCCCCCAGTGGCAGCTCGTAGGCGGCCGCGATCAGGTGCCGCGAGGCGATCTGCTCGTTTTCGTGGTCGAGGATCGCTGCCTCCACCGGCCGGCCGATGAACTCCTCGGGGTGGCGGCAGAAGAACTGGTCGAGCGCGTCCTGGCCGGCGACGTAGACGGCAAGGCCGCGGCGGCGGCGCCCCGCCCGGCCCCACATCTGGCGCAGGCTGGCGACGGTGCCGGGGAAGGTGACGCAGATCGCCGCGTCGAGCTCGCCGATGTCGATGCCGAGCTCAAGCGCGTCGGTGGCGACGACCGCGAGCAGCTCGCCTTCGGACAGCCTCTGCTCGATCTCGCGCCGCTGCTGCGAGGTGTAGCCGCCGCGGTAGGGGGCGATTCGCGCCGCCAGCTCCGGCTTGCCGCGCGCCTCCAGGGACTCACGGGCAAAGCGCTGGATCAGCTCGATCCCGCGCCGGCTCTTGAGGAAGCAGATTGTCCGCACGCCATGGGTGACCAGCTCGGCGAGCAGGTCCGCCGCCTCGGAGAGGGCCGAGCGCCGCGTCCCGGTCGCCTTGTCGATCAGTGGCGGGTTCCACATCGCGATCTCGCGACCGGCGCCCGGCGCACCGTCGTCGTCGATCAGCTCGAAGGGCGTGCCGACCAGCTCCTCGGCCAGGCCGACCGGGTTGGCGATCGTCGCCGAGGCGAGCAGAAAGCGCGGCTCGGCACCGTAGGCCCGCGCCACCCGGCGCAGCCGGCGCAGCACGTTGGCGACGTGGGAGCCGAAGACGCCGCGGTAGGTGTGCGCCTCGTCGACGACGACCCAACCGAGGTTGGCGATGAAGTCGCCCCAGCTCTTGTGGTTGGGCAGGATGCCGACGTGCAGCATGTCCGGGTTGGTGAGGATGAGGTTGCTCTTGCGGCGGATCGCCGGCCGCTCTTCGCGCGGCGTGTCGCCGTCGTAGATCGCCTCGCGCAAGCCGGGCGGGCGCAGCGCGCCGAGCTTGCGCGCCTGGTCTTGGGCGAGGGCCTTGGTCGGGTAGAGGTAGAGCGCGCGGCGCTTGGAGTCGCGAGCGATCCCGTCGAGCACCGGCAGGTTGAAGGCGAGGCTCTTGCCCGAGGCGGTGCCGCTAGTGATCACCAGGTCCGAGGAGGCCGCCGCCTCCAGCGCCTGGCGCTGGTGCGAGTAGAGCCGCTCGACGCCGGCCCGCTTCAGCGCTTCGACGAAGCCGGGGTCGAGCGAGCGCGGCAGCGCCACCGTCCGCGCCTTGCGCGCCTCCTCGCTCGCCTCGGCGACGATGCGGCCGTCGCGCCGCGCCGGGTCGATCGCAACCGACCAGGGAGCCTCGAGCAGGCTCTTCGCCACTAGGCGCAACTCCGAACCGGCCGCGCCACGCGTCCGGCCACCCGCATCGCCTGCAGCGAACTGCGGTCGTGGATGCGGAGGATGTCGGCGCCACTGCGCACTGCCAGCGCCGTCGCGGCGACGGTCCCCCACTCCCGCTCGGCGGGCGGCAATCGCCCCTCCCAGGACCCGGCCAGGACCGCGCCGATGAAGTCCTTGCGCGATAGCGAGACGTAGAGCGCCGGACCGAGCGCGGCCAGCTCGGGCAGGCGCCGCAGGATCTCCAAGTCCTGCTCGGTGCTGAGGTCGAAGTCAAGTCCGGGGTCGATCGCGATCTGCTCCTCGGACACCCCAAGCCCCTGAGCCAGCTCGACTCTCCCCCCGAACCACGACTTCAGGTGCTCGACCACGTCGCCGTAGTCGCCCGGCTCTCGGTCCACCCGCGGCGGCCCCTCGATGTGCATCAGCACGTAGCCACAGCCGCTCTCGGCGACGAGCTCGAACATCTCCTCCGAGCCGCCAGAGATGTCGTTGACGGCGACCGCGCCGGCATCGAGCGCCGCCCGCGCCACCTCGACCGAGAAGGTGTCGGCGGAGATCGGCACGCCCGCGCGCGCCAGCCCTTTGATCGCGGGCACCAGCGCCGCCGCCTCAACCTCAGCCGGCACCGGCGGCCCGCTTTTCGCCGCCACCGCCCCGATGTCGAGCATGTCGAAGCCGGCCTCGACCAGCGCCATCCCATCCAGCGCGGCCTGCTCCGGTGTCCCGCTCCGTGCCCCCTCGAACATCGAGTCGACGGTCACGTTGACGATCCCCGCAGCCAGCGGCTGGGCAAGGTCGAGGCTGCGGTCGGCGAGGCGCCAGCTCATCCGGCTACCGTAGCGACCGACCGATGGCACTGCGATGCGTTTACACCGACCTCGACGGCACCCTGCTGGGCAAGGGCTCGTCGCTCTTCCGCGACGCCGAGGGCGCCTTCTCGCTCGCCCAGGCGCGCGGCCTCGAGGCCTGCCAGCGGGCCGGGGTCGAGGTCGTGATCATGTCCGGCCGCCGCGAGCCGCAGGTCCACGAGTGCGCTCGGCTGATGGGACAGAGCTCCTACATCTACGAGGCCGGCTGCGCCTTCGCGATCGAGGGCGAGACGACGCTGATGACCGGCGAGATGGTCCCCGACGAGGACGGCACCGTCTACGAGAAGATCGAGCAGCGCGGCATCCCCAAGATGCTGTTCGAGCACTTCGACGGCCGCCTCGAGTACCACGCCCCCTGGCACGAGGGGCGCATCCTCTCCCACCTCTTCCGCGGCAAGGTCGACGTCGACGAGGCCAACCGGCTGCTCGAGGCCGACGGGCACGACGACCTGCGCCTGCTCGACAACGGCGCGATCGGCCGCGAGATGCCGGCCGTCGACGGCCCCACCCACGCCTACCACCTCGTCCCCAAGCGGGTCAGCAAGGCGGGCGCCGTAGCCGCTCACGCACGCGTCCGCGGCTACGACCCGGCCGACTGCATCGCCGTCGGCGATTCGGTCGAGGACCTCGAGGTCTCCGCCGCGGTCGGTCGCTTCTTCGTCGTCGCCAACGGTCCCGAGCGCGACCCCGGCCTGCGCGCCGTCCTCGGCGCCTGGGAGAACGCCACGGTCACCGAGGGGGCGATGGGAGACGGCTTCTACGAGGCCGTCGTTTCGACGCTGATGGAGCGTCGTTAGTATCGAAGCAATGAGTGACGCGACCGTTGCCGAGCAGGAGTATCTGGAGATCATGTTCTGGCTCGAGGAGGCCGGGCTGCCGATGACCGGCGCCAACATCGCCCGCGCGATGCAGCTCTCGCCCCCCACGGTTCACGAGATGATCGGCCGCCTGGTCAGCGACGGCTACGTCGAGCGCAAGCCCGACAAGTCGCTCGACTTCACCGAGTCCGGACGCGAGCACGCCAGCCACATCGTCCGCCGTCACCGCATGATCGAGCGCTTCCTCACCGACGTCCTCGGCATCCCCTGGGACGAGGTCCACGAGGAGGCGGAGAGGATCGAGCACGCGATGTCGCCGGTGCTGGAGGAGCGAATGCGCGCCGCGATCGGCGACGCCACCACCTGCCCGCACGGCCACCCGATCGTCGAGGGTGCCCGCGAGCAGGGCTCTCTGCTCTCCGACGTCGAGCCCGGCGCCAAGGTCGTCGTCCTGCGCTTCGAGAACGAGGCCGAGGAGTTGCTGCACTACCTCAAGGACGCTGGGTTGGACCCGGGCCTGGAGGGCAGTGTCGAGAGCTCGGGCGACGACGGCGTCGTCATCGTCTCCGAGCGCGGCAGCCACCACGTCTCCAGCAGCGTCGCGGAGACCGTCTCGGTCCGCGCCGACCCGGCACCGCCGCCACGGGCAACTATTCCCGAGCAACTCGTCCTATCTAGCGACCGCTACGGTCGCTGAATCCGCCTACTGCGGGATCGAGACGCTGACGATCGGCGCGCTCGTCGGTTGAACGCTGCCGCCGCGCGGCTCAGCGGTGACCATCACGGTGTTGACGCCGTCCATGTTGTCGATCGTCGCCGTCGCGGTACCGTCGGAATTGGGGACGAAGAGCGCCTTCGCCGAGACGACCTGCTCACCGCGCTGCACCCATGCCTGCAGGACCTTGTCGGAAGGGAGCTGGTGCAGGTTCGCCAGGCGCAATGTGCCGGTTTCGCCCTCGCGCACCATCTCCGCGGTGACGCCCGGCGAGTGACCGCTGATCACGGTGGTGGTCTTGGGGCCGCCGCCCGAGCCGCTCTCGCTGATCGCGTAGCCGCCGATAGCAGCCACGACGAGCGCCACCGCCGCTAGACCGACAGCGGGACGCAAGATCCCGAACCGCCACCGCGAGGCCCGTCGAGCCGCAGGCGCGGTTTGCGGTCCAACCGCCTCGGAGCGCACCTGTTCCATCAGGCGACCGCGCAGCGCCGGCGGTGGCTCAACCCTCTCCACCGTCTCGGGCAGCACCTGCACGGCGGGACGCAGCCGCCGAAGTTCTTCCTCGCACTCCGGGCAGCCGGCGATGTGGCGTTCCAGCTCGGCAGCCTCGCCGGGTTCCAATGCCCCCAGCAAGTAGGCGGCGACGTCGTCGCGCCGGCGGTCGTGCTCTGTCTCGTTCATGCCAGTCCCCCCGCTAGCTCTCCGCGAATCTTCTCCAAACCAAGTCGCATCCGCCCCTTCACTGTGCCCAGGGGCACTTCCAGCATCGTCGCGATCTCCGAGTGGCTGAAGCCGCCGAAGTAGGCCAACTCGATCACCTTCGACTGCTCGCCGGGCAGCTCGCCCAGCGCCCCGCGCAGCTCGTGCGCGGTCTCGCGGCGCAGCGCCTCGGCGTCGGTCAGCTCCCCGGAGGGCCGATGCTCGAGCACCGCGTCGTCATCAAAGTCGAGCTTCGGCGCCCGCCCCGTCTTGCTGCGCAGGAAGTCGATCGCCCGGTTGCGGACGATGCCGAGCATCCAGGAGCGGACGCTGCCACGCGCCCGGTCGTAGCGGGCGCCGCTACGCCAGATCGAGATGAAGGCCTCCTGGACGACGTCTTCAGCCGCCCCCCGCTCGCCCACGATGCGGTAGGCGAGCGAGTAGGCGACCCCGCCGTGGCGGTCGTAGAAGACCTCAAACGCATCGGGATCCTTCTCGCCGATCCGCGGCATCAGCTCCTCGTCGGCGAGTCGCTCGGCTTTGCTTGCCCGGATCTTCATTGGCTGTGCATTCGCCCTAACCAGCTACGGCTACTGGATGAACGGTTCGACCGCCTTCAGCACCTTAGCTTCGCTCAGTGCCGGGTCGAAAGCGACCGGGGCCGGTTCGTCACCGTTCTGCAGGCGGATCGCCGCCGCGTGGCGCGCCTCGACCTGGACGATCGAGCCCGCCGCTTCCAGCACTTCTTTGGACTTGATCTGGGGCGCGGCGCCGTTGTAGGCGCTGACCCCGGTGTCCTCGAAGGTCTGGGCGAGCTTGAGGAAGCCGGCGGTGCCGCTGTAGGGAAAGTCGAACTTCGGCTCCGCGACGGGCTTGCCGCCGAGCTTCTTGATCGTTTCGGTCAGGGCGCCGACGTGTTCGTCCTCGTCGCGCCCGATCAGGTCGATCAGGCTCTTCAGGTCACCGCTCGCCTTCGCCCGGCTCTTCGCTTCCTTGTAGAAGCTCGACTCGAGGTACTCGAGCGTGAGGGCGAAGTTGAGGATGTCGACGTCGCTGCTGCCGGACATCGCCAGCGCCTTGCCGACGAAGGGACCAACCATCACCGCGCCGTAAACGGCACCGGCGGCCAGCGCTCCCTTGAGGATCACCTCGCTGCGGGAAAGGTCGTCGCTGTCCTCGTCGATGCGCACACCGGCGAGCTCGGGCTGGGCCAGGATCTGGTCGCTCATCTCGTTCTCCTTTTCTTTGTGCGCCGGAGTCAGCCGACGATGAAGGGTTCGACGGACTTGAGGACTTCGTCCGCGGCGGCAGGTTTGGCGAAAGCACCGTCGGGTGTGATCGGTTCGCCGAGCAGCGTGTTGAGCGCCGCCGCGTGACGGCCCTCGACGCTGTGGATCGAGAGCGCCGCGCTGAGAACCGAGGCCCCCTTGATGTAAGGCGCCTGGCCGAGGTAGGCGGCAGCGCCGAGGTTCTCGACCGTCGCCGCCAGTTCGAGCACCGACTTGGCGCTCTTCAGCGGGAATTCGGTCTTTGGCTTCGGCGCCGGGGTGCCGCCCATCTGCTTGACGAAGCCGGTCAGGGCGGTGACGTGTTCGGCCTCCTCAGCGCCGAACTTGCGGATCGTCGCCAGGTCGGAGCCCTTGAAGAGCCCGCTCTTGACCACGTCTTCGTAGAAGGCCGTCTCGAGGTACTCGAGCGTGAGGGCGTAGTTGAGGATGCCGACGTCGCCCTTGCCGAATTTCTCGGTGCCGGACCCGCCTGTGGCCGCGGCGGTGCTGGTCGTGGTCGTCGTGCCGCTGTCGCTGCCACAAGCGGCGAGGAAGGCCGCCAGCGCGGTCGAGCCGCCAGTCACGGCGAGCAGCTTGCGTCGCGAGACCGGATCGCTGGCAACGCGGGACAGCGCGCTCTCTTTGTTCGCAACAGCCATGCTTCCTCCTGGGTAGGGATGGGTTCTGCCCACCACTACGCGCGGCGTTCCAGGTCGGATCAGTGCAAGCCGATGCGGCTAGGCAGGCGAGCCGGCGCGGACGCGCTCCAGCGCCCGGGCGATGCGCGCGACCCCCTCGGGGATCCGCTCCGGCGGCACACTGGCAAAGGAGAGGCGGAGGCTGTTGCGGCCGCCCTCGATCATGAAGTCGGGCCCGGCGACGAAGGCGACGCCCTCACCCTTGGCCTCGGCCAGCAGCACGGTGGTATCGGTGCCCTCGGCGAGGTCGAGCCAGAGGAAGTAGCCGCCGCCGGGGACGACGAACTCGGCCTCGGGGATCTGCTCGTTCAGGGCCCGGACCAGCGAGTCGCGCCGATCGCGCAGGGCGTCTTTGACGAACTCGATGTTGCGGTCGAGGCCGCCGGACTTGCAGAGCTCCAGCACCACGGCCTCGGCCAGCATGTTGGGTGAGATGTAGGTCTCATTGGCCCGCTTCGCCAGCTTCGCGATCAGCTCCGCCGGCCCGGCGAGGTAGCCGACCCGGACGCCCGGGCTGACCGTCTTCGAGAAAGAGGAGGCGTGAACCACCCGGTCCGCCCGATCGATCTCGAGCATCGTCTCCAGCGCCTCGTCCTCGAAGGGCAGCTCGCGGTAGGGGTCGTCCTCGAAGATCCAGAAGCCGTGCTCGGCGGCCAGCTCGACCAGCCGCACCCGCTTCTCAGCCGAGAGCGTGCAGCCCGCGGGGTTGTGGAAGTTGGGAATGACGTGGGCGAGCTTGATCGGTCCCTCGGCAAGCGCCGCCTCGAAGGCCGCCAGGTCCAGGCCGTCGTCCTCGAGCGGCACCGGCACCAGCTCGACCCCGAGCCGCTGCAGCATCAAGAGCGTGCGGTCGTAGGTGGGCTGCTCGACCACAACCCGGTCGCCGGCCTCGAGCAGATGCTCAAACAGCATCCAGCCCGCCTCCAGCGAGCCGTTGGCGACCATCACCTGCGAGGCATCAAGCCCCCCGTGCCGCTCGCCAATCCACTGGCACAGCCCCGGATGCCCGATCCCGGTGCCGTAGGAGAGCGCCTTTTCCCAATCCTCAGCGAGCGCAACCGCAGCGGCATCGCGCACCGCATCCCTGGGCAGGATGTCGGCACTGGGCGCCCCGCGGGCAAAAGAAATTGTGTCACCGGCCATGGCCGCGACATTAGCAACGCCCACCACTCGCCGATCCGTCCCCACAAGAGGGACGAACCGAGGCGTGTCTGAGCTTAGCCACGACATATCGTGGGAAAGCTCAGACACGTCCGTTTGGGACGGGAGATTGCGGGACTGGCGGACCGGCAGCACGGGGTCGTGGGACGACGGCAGCTGATCGCGCTTGCGATACCGGAGAGGACCATTGAGGAATGGGTCAAGGGCGGTCGGCTCCACCCCGTGCATCGCGAGGTCTTTGCGGTTGGACACCCGCGCCTAGGCGAAGCAGGGCGTCGATGGGCCGCCGTTCTCACATACGGCGAGGGGACCCTGCTGAGCCATCGCAGCGCTGCGGTCCTCTGGGGCTTGGCCCGCGGGCGCTCGCGGGTCATGGACGTCACCGCCACGACGGGGCGCCAGGGAATTGACCGTCGTGCCGGCGTCTTCGTCCATCGTGGGCGACTTCACCCCGAGGACCGCACGGTGTGTGGCGGGATCCCGGTGACGACGGTGGCCCGAACGCTCTTCGACCTTGCCGAATTCGTCCCCTTCAAGCGCCTCGAATCAGCCTGGGAGGAAGCCGATCGCCTGAACCTCCTACAACTGCGGGCTATCGAGAAAGTCTGCGAGCAAGGCTACGGGCGGCGCGCACTGAAGCCAATCAGGCGCCTGCTCGCCGAGGCACGCGCCGCCATGATCACCCGTTCGCCGCTCGAGGACGACTTCGCAGCGTTTTGCCGCAAGCACGGCCTGCCAATGCCTTCCTTCAACACAACCGTGCTCGGTTACGAGGTGGATGCTCTCTGGCCTGCGCAGCGCCACACTTCCCAACGAGCTTCGAGTGCTACTCCGACCGAATGCTGCGCCGTCCCTCCGTGCCCTGAGAGCAGACCCGGGTAGGGGTGGAGCGTCTTGTACTTTTTCGGCGCTCACCCTGCGGCGTCAGCAGACTTCTCTCCATCGAAAAAGTTAAGCGGAACCCCTACCCGGGTCTGCTCCGCGCCTCAGGAGCTGCGAAGCACTTCGACCGCGATGCGCGCCGTCTCGGTCGGGCTTTCGCCGACCCGCACGCCCTTGGCTTCGAGCGCGTCCTTCTTCGCCTGCGCCGTGCCCGACGAGCCGGAGATGATCGCGCCGGCGTGGCCCATCTGCTTGCCGGGGGGCGCGGTGAAGCCGGCGATGTAGGCGACGACGGGCTTGGAGATCTCGCTGGCGATGAACTCTGCCGCCCGCTCCTCGGCGTCGCCGCCGATCTCGCCGACCATCACGATCAGCTCGGTCTCGGGGTCGGCCTCGTACAGCGTCAGGATGTCGATGAAGTCGGAGCCGATGATCGGGTCGCCACCGATGCCGACAATCGAGGAGTTGCCCTCGCCCGCCTGCTTCAGCTCGTTGCCGATCTGGTAGGTCAGCGTGCCCGACTTGGAGACGACGCCGATCTTGCCCGGGTCGAAGAACTGGGCGGGGATGATGCCGACGTTGGCCTTGCCTGGCGAGAGCACGCCGGGGCAGTTCGGCCCCATCAGCCGGACCCCCGCCTCCTTGGCCTTCCAGTAAGTCTTCAGCATGTCGAGCACCGGAATCCCCTCGGTGATCGCGATTACCGTGTGCACGCCGGACTCGATCGCCTCGTCGATCGCCGGGGCGGCGAAGCGCGCCGGCACGAAAATCATCGAGGTGTTGGCGCCGGCCTCCTGCACCGACTCCTTGATCGAGTCGAAGACGGGAACGCCCTCGACGTCCTGACCGCCCTTGCCCGGCGTAACTCCCGCGACCAGGTCAGTCCCGTAGGCGCGGTTGCGCAACCCGTGGAAGGAGCCCTCGCGGCCGGTCAGGCCGGAGACGACCAGCTTGGTGTCGTTGTCGACGACGATCGACATCAGGCGCTCGCCCCCGCGAGTTCGACGACCCGCTTGGCGGCGCCGAGCATCGTCGTCTCCTGCTGCAGGTTGGACAGGTTGGCCTCGGCGAGAATCGCCAGGCCCTCCTCGGAGTTGGTGCCGTCGAGGCGGACGACCAGCGGCAACTTCAAGTCCATCTGCTGCGAGGCGGTGGCGATCCCGTTGGCGATCTCGTCGCAGCGGGTGATGCCGCCGAAGATGTTGAAGAGGATGGCGGTGACCTTCTCGTCGGAGGTGATCACAGTCAGCGCGTCGACGATCGCCTCCGCCTTGGAGCCGCCGCCGGCGTCGAGGAAGTTGGCCGGAGCGCCACCCGCCTGGGCGACCACGTCGAGTGTCGACATGCAGAGGCCGGCGCCGTTGGCGAGGATGCCGACGTTGCCGTCGAGCTTGACGTAGGTGAGCCCCTTCTCCTTCGCCATCGCCTCCTGCGGGTCCTCAGCGGTGTCTGCGATCTCGGCCAGATCCTGATGGCGGAAGAGGGCGTTGCCGTCGATCGTCACCTTGGCGTCGAGCGCGACGACCTCGCGATCGTTGGTGACGATCAGCGGGTTGACCTCGATCAGGTTGGCGTCCTCGGCACTCGCCACCTCGGCCAGCTTGACCAGCACCTCGGCGGCCTGGTCACGCACGTCCTCGTCGAGGCCGGCGGCGTCGACGATCGGCCGCGCCGCGGCGGCGTCGAAGGGCTTGGTCGGGTCGATGTGGACCTTGACCAGGGCCTCGGGATCCTCAGCGGCGACGGCCTCGATGTCCATCCCGCCCTTGGCGGAGACCATCGCCAGCAGCTTCTTCTCACCGCGGTCGAGGATGACCGAGGCGTAGTACTCCGAAGCGATGTCCGAGCCGCCCTCGATCCAAACCTGGTCGACCCGGAAGGGGCCCTCGCCGTGCGGCCCGACGATGTCCATGCCGAGGATCGCGTCGGCGTAGGTGCGCGCCTCCTCGACGTCCTTGGCGATCTTGATCCCGCCGGCCTTGCCGCGGCCGCCGATCAACACCTGGGCCTTGATCGCGCAGGGGTAGCCGATCCGCTCCGCCGCGGCGACCGCATCGTCGACCGTCGCGGCGACCTCGCCGCTCGGCACGGCGACGCCGTGCTTGGCGAAAAGCTGCTTGCCCTGATACTCGAGGAGGTCCATGGGTAGAAGGCGCCCCTGCGGCGCGGGCGGCAGCCTATCCGACCTTTCGATCCGACCGACTTCTAGTGGCGCGCCGCCCGCCTTCGAAGCGATTGGCATAATGCGCCGCCGCTATGCCTCTCCCGAGCCTCAAAACCGTGAAATGGGTGACCACTGACTGTTACGGCACCCTGATCGACTGGGAGAAAGGCATCATCGACGCCTGCAAGAAAGAGGCGGAGAAAGACGGCTTCAGCTTTGAAGAGGAGCCCTTCCTGGCCCGCTTCATGGAGGTCCAGGCGGAAATCATGGCCGGCTCCTACGAGCTCTACGCCGAGGTGCTGCGCCGCACGATCGTCAAGGTCGCCGGCGAGCTGGGCTGGGAGATCGAGCCCTCGCGGGCCCAGTTCCTGCCCAACAGCGTCGCTTACTGGCTGCCCTTCCGCGAGTCCAACGCAGCGATGGACCGGCTCGGCAAACGCTACGAGATCGGCATCGTCTCCAACATCGACGACAAACTGCTCGGCATCTCGCGCCGCCACCTGCGCACCGAACTCGACCTCGTCGTCACCGCCCAGCAGGTGCGCAGCTACAAGCCCGACCCCGTCCACTTCAAAGAGGCGGCACGGCGAATCGGCGGCAAGAAAGGCTGGCTGCACATCGGCTGCAACTACACGAACGATGTCGCCCCGCTGCTGAAAATGAACGTGCCGGTGATCTGGGTCAACCGCCACGGCGAGAAACTCGAAGGTCGCAAGGCGCCGAGCGCCACTGTGAAAACGTTCCGCGACGCCGTCAAAAAGCTCGGCGCGTCCTGAGCGATCTTTAGCGTTTCGTACGCAACTTCGGCGGAGGCAGTTGTTTCGACCCTGTAGGCCGGAGCCGCCGGCAGCTACGCATGGATCTACTCGAACAAAGCAGGGTTTCTCGCAGCGCGCGCCTGTCCCTCGCGGCCGGCCTGCTGATGCTGCTCTGCCTGCTCCTGCTCGCCGGCCCGCGCTTCAGCACCGCAGCCGAAACCGCGCAACCCCCCAGCTTCGTCGTCATTCAGACCGACGACCAGACCCTCGACGAGCTCTACGCGACCTTCGGCCAGCCGAAACTGCAGGCGATGCCGAACACGCTCAACATGATCGCCAAGCGCGGTGAGACCTTCAACAACTACTACGTCTCCTACCCGCTCTGCTGCCCCTCACGGGTCAGCCTGCTGACCGGCCGCTACGCCCACAACAACGGCGTCAAGGGCAACATCCAGCCCAACGGCGGCTACTTCGGCTTCTCCTTCCGCGCCGCCGATACCCACAACCTCGCCACCTGGCTGCAGGGCGCCGGCTACCGCACGATCCACGTCGGCAAGTTCCTCAACGGCTACGGCGACGAACCGTATTCGAACGGCACCGAAGTCCCCCCGGGCTGGAGCGCCTGGCATACCGTGCTGAAAGCGGACACCAACCACTACTACTACGGCTACTCGCTCAACAACAACGGCCAGGTCGAAGGTCCTTACGGGGATTCGGGGACCTGGGAACCGCGCGAGTACGGCGTGCGCGACGACATCGGCTGTCCCTACGCCCCGCTCAACGGGCTGCCCTGCTACTACGAGACCGACCAGCTGACCAACTACGCCATCGGCGAGCTGCAGGGAACGCCGCCCGAACAGCCCTTCTACCTCCAGCTCGACTACACCGCGCCCCACGGCGACTTCCGCCACCCGGCCGGCCCAGAGCCGGCGCCGCGCCACTACGACTGGTTCAAGGGCGCGCCCTTGCCGCACAGCCGCTCGGAAGGCTTCGACGAGGGCAACGTCGCCGACAAGCCCCGCTTCATCCGCGACGCTCCCTACCTCGGGCTCGCCGACATCCACACCTACCGCGTCTACTACGACAAGGCGCTGGAGTCGCTGCGCTCGATCGACGACGGGGTCAAATTGCTGATGGACACGCTGGGGTCACAGCACCGCCTGCGCAACACCTACGTCATCTTCACCTCCGACAACGGCTTCTTCTACGGGGAGCACCGCCTGATCGGCGGCAAGTTCCTCGCCTACGAGCCCTCTACGCACTTGCCGTTCTTGATCCGCGGGCCGCACATTCGCGCCGGCACCGAATCGAACGAGCTGGTGGGAAACATCGACATCGCCCCGACCGTGCTCGAACTGGCCGGCGTCGAACCCGACAAGAGCATCGACGGGCGCTCGATGACCCCCTTCCTGCACGACCCCGAATTGACCACCCTGCGCCCCTACCTCTTCGAGTCCTTCGTCGAGACCTCTGACGTCGTCGAAGCGGGCGCGATCGCCGAACCAGGGGATCAGAGCTCGACCACCGCGCGGGCCCGCCCTGGCGCCAGTGCCAGCGCAAGCCATGGGGCCGGCGCCACGGCATCGATCCTGGCGCCGCCGAAGGACTACGAGGGACTTCGCCTCGGCCCCTACAAGTACATCGCCTGGCCGGACGGCGAGAAGGAGCTCTACGACCTCGAAAAGGACCCCTACGAGCTCAACAACATCGTCCGCATCCCCAACTACTTCCCGGTGCGGAACTTCCTCCATCGCGAACTGCTCAACCGGCTCGAGGACTGCGTCGGGCGGGTCTGCAGCGAAGAAGCCGCGGAAATCCCGCTGACCCGCAAGGAACGCCAGGAGGCGATCCGCATCCGCGAAAAGGAACGCCGCGAAAAACGGCAAAAGCACAAGCCGTCGCAGAAAAAAGAACTGCAGCCGCCGCCGGAACAGCCGGTCGGCTGAGCGCTACTTGATCACGGCGAGGACGTCGCCGCTGGAGACCGCGTCGCCCTCGGCGACGTTCAGCTCCTCGACCTTGCCGGCGCGGTGGGCGACGATCTCGTTCTCCATCTTCATCGCCTCGATCACGCAGATCAGGTCGCCCTCGGCGACCTCGGCGCCTTTCTCGACCGCGACCTTGAAGACGGTTCCCTGCAGCGGCGAGGGCAGCGACTCGCTCGAGGCGCCGCCGCCGGCGCCAGCCTTGCGCTCGCGTTTGGGCGGCCGCTTGCCGCCGGCCGCCGGAGCCGCACCGCCGGCGACTAGCTGGGCGCCGATCACCTTGACGTCGAAGAGCTTGCCCGAGACCTCGACCTTGTAGTCGCGGGCGACGATCTCGGCGCCCTCCTCGCTCTCGGCGGGTGCACCGGCCTCAGCCGGCGCGGTCCCCTTCAGCCAGTCGCGATCCTCCATCAGGTCGCGGCAGGTCTCCCCCTTGGCCCACTGCTCGGTGGCGAGGATCGCTTCGTGGAAGGGGATCAGGGTGGTCAGGCCGCCGGAGTCGTATTCGCCGAGCGCCCGCAGCATCCGCCGCGTCGCCTTCTCGCGGTCGACGTCCCAGACGATCAGCTTGGCGACCATCGGGTCGTACATCGGGGTCACCTCGGAGCCGCCCTCAACCCCGGAATCGACCCGCACGCCGGGTCCCGACGGCTCGCGGTAGGAATCGCCGATCGGGCCGGGTGCAGGGGCGAATTTCTTGTGCGCGGCCTCGGCGTTGATCCGGCACTCGATCGACCAGCCGCGCAGCTCGACGTCCTCCTGAGCAAGCGAAAGCGGCTCCCCGGCCGCGACCAGGATCTGCTCGCGAACGATGTCGACGCCGCTGATCATCTCGGTCACGCAGTGCTCGACCTGGACCCGGGTGTTCATCTCGAGGAAGAAGTACTCGTCGCCGACCTGCATGCCCTCGATCGTGCCGGCGCCCCGGTAGCCGACCGCCGCCGCCGCGTCGGTGGCGATCTTGCCGATCCGCTCGCGCATCTCCTCGTCGACGTGCGGCCCCGGCGCCTCCTCGATCACCTTCTGATGGCGGCGCTGGATCGAGCAGTCGCGCTCGCCGAGGTGGATCACGTTGCCATGCGAGTCGGCGAGGACCTGGACCTCGACGTGGCGCGGGTCCTCCAGGTAGCGCTCGACGTAGACGCGGTCGTCGGAGAAGAACTTCTCGCCTTCGCGAGCGGAGCCCTCGAAGGCCTCGGCGAGATCGTCAGGCGTCATCGCGACGCGGAAACCCTTGCCGCCGCCGCCGCCGGCTGCCTTGCAGGCAACCGGGTAGCCGGCTTCGTCAGCCTGCTTGCGGGCCTCGTCGAGGTCCTTGGCGACCTCGGTCGAGCCGGGGACGATCGGCACCCCGGCCTGCTCCATGATCTCGCGCGCCTTGGTCTTCGAGCCCATCGCTTCGATCGCCTCCGCAGGCGGCCCGATCCAGGTGATGCCTGCCTCGCCGCAGGCGCGAGCCATCTCGGCGTTCTCGGCGAGGAAGCCGTAGCCGGGGTGAATCCCTTCCGCCCCCGCCTCCTTGGCCGTCTCGATGATCTTCGCGATGTTCAGGTAGCTCTCGGCCGGGACCGCGGGCCCGATCAGGAAGGCCTCGTCGGCCTCGCGCACGTGCGGCGCGTCGCGATCGATCTCCGAGTAAACGGCGACCGAGCCGATTCCCATCTCCTTCAGGGTGCGGGCGACGCGGATGGCGATCTCGCCGCGGTTGGCTATGAGCACTTTCTTGAACACGGGGGCGGCACTCTATAAATGCGGCGCGCGGAATAGGCTGCCGCCTCCATGTTGATCGAGCTTCAGTCGCATTCGACGGTCTCCGACGGGCAGCTTGCGCCCGGCGAAGTCGTCGCCCAAGCCTGGGAAGCGGGCGTCACGACGCTGGCACTGACGGACCATGACGCGATCGCCGGGGTCTCTGAGGCGGCCGAGGCCGCGCAGGGCTTGGGCGTCCAACTGGTGCCCGCGATCGAGATGTCCTGCGTGCACGAGTACGCCGAAGACCTGCACGTCTGCGGCTACTGGGTCGACCTGGAGAAGATCGCGCCCGCTTGCGAGCGGGCACAGAAAGAGCGGGTCGACCGCGCCGGCGCGATCGTCAAACGGCTGCAGGGCTGGGGCTTCGAAATCAAGCTGGAGGACGCGATCAAGGAGGCCGGCGACGCCCTCTCGATCGGCCGCCCCCACATCGCCCGCGCCGCCGGCGCGACCGGCGACCTCGGCCCCTTCTTCGAGGAGTACCTCGTCCCCGGCGCCAAGGCCTTCGTGCCGCGCGAGTGGCCAACGGCAGAGCAGGCGATAGCCCTGATCCGCGAGGCAGGCGGCGCAGCCGTAATCGCGCACCCCTACTGGGACATCAAAGACCCGACGGAGGTCGAGGACCTGATCCGCTCCCTCGGAGCCGACGGCGTGGAGACCTTCTACCCCAGCCACACCAAGGAGCAGACCGAACACCTGCTGAAGCTCTGCCACGAGCTAAACCTGGTTCCCACGGCCTCCTCCGACTACCACGGCCCAACCCACAAGACCTTCTCGAAATTCGGCGACTACGACACCTACGGCCTAGCCGAGCCCCAAGTCCCACCCAAGCCCTAACAAGCTTGAGCTGAGAACCCTTGAGCCGCGGGATTCTCCCGACCGGTTGGCGCTCGGGAGGTCCCTGAGTGGGAGGGGCGGTGGCCCCTCCCAAAACACTCAAGCGCGGCTCCTGCCGCGCGTTTTGGGAGGGGTCGCCGCCCCTCCCATCCCGCTGATCCCTTAAGCGGTAACCGCAGCCGCCGGGATCAGATCCCGCGACTCGAGGTATTCGAGCAGCTTCTGCGCCGACTCCTCAGGCGTCTCGTTTTCGGTGTCGCAGACCCAGTCCGGGTTCTCGGGAATCTCGTACGGATCCGAGACGCCGGTGAATTCCTTGATCTCGCCGGAGAAGGCCTTCGCGTAGAGACCCTTTACGTCGCGCTCGGCGCAGGTGTCGACCGAAGCCTTGACGTAAACCTCGATGAAGCGGTCGCCCATCAGGGCATGCGCCTCGTCGCGGATCTCGGCATAGGGGGAAATCGCCGCGGTGATCACCGGCACCCCGTTGCGACTGAGCAGATCGGCGACGAAGGCGATCCGGCGAATGTTGATGTCGCGGTCCTCCTTCGAGAAGCCGAGGCCCTTGGAGAGGTTTTCCCGGACGATGTCGCCGTCGAGGATCTCCAGCTTCGAGCCACGCTCGCGCAGTTGGGTCTCCAGCAGTCCAGAGATGGTCGTCTTGCCGGCACCGGAAAGTCCAGTGAACCAGAGGGTGAAGCCCTTCTCGCCAGCCATGCTCGTTAGTCCTCCTTGTAAGCGTCGATAAGGATGTCTGCGACCTCGTCGCGCGAGAACTCGTGCGGCGGCCTTTCGCCGTTGCCGAGCATCTCGCGGACCTTGGTTCCGGAGAGGAAGAGGCGCGCGTCTTGGTCATGGGGACAGGTCTTGTTGGAGGCCAGCCCCTCGCACTCGTTGCACCAGAAGGTGTGCTCGAACATCAACGGCTCGATGCCGAGCTCGTCGATGTCGATCGTGTCGAAGATCTTCTGCGCGTCGTAGGTGCCGTAGTAGTCCCCGGCGCCCGCGTGGTCGCGGCCGACGATGAAGTGGGTAGCGCCGTAGTTGCGGCGGACGATCGCGTGCAGGACCGCCTCGCGGGGCCCGGCGTAGTGCATCTTCGCCGGCTTCACGCCCAGAACCACCCGGTCGTTCGGGTAGTAGTTCTCCATCAGCACCTCGTAGCAGCGCATCCGCACGTCGGCGGGGATGTCACCGGCCTTGGTCTTGCCGATCAGCGGGTGGATGAAGAGCCCGTCGCAGGTCTCCAGCGCCGCCTTGGTCAGGTACTCGTGGGCACGGTGGATCGGGTTGCGGGTCTGGAAGGCGACGATCTTCTTCCAGCCGCGCGCCTCGAAGTCGGCTTTGTGCTCCGCCGCCGTCTTGTAGCGGCGCATGAACGCCTCCTCGTGATCCGGCAGCGCGTCGACCTCGACCGGGCCGGCGATCATGCGGTTGCCCTCCGCGTAGATCGCGGCGACGCCCGGATGATTCTCATCCGTGGTGCCGTAGACAAGCTCGGCCTCGCGCTTGACGTCGCGCTCCCAGATCTCCTCGACCTTGATCCGACCCAGCGGCTTGCCTTCGTCGCTGGAGAGCGCGACGACGTCGCCGACCTCGCACTCGAGGTCGCTCGCCAGGGTGATCGGGATCGGCCAGTAGTCGCCACCGGTGGTGCGCATCTCGGTACAGACGCGCTCCCAGTCGGCGGAGCCTTGGAAGCCGGTCAGCGGCGCAAAGCCGCCGTTGCCGATCATCTCGAAGTCAGCGGTGTGGCGCTCGTCAAGTGTCAGGGAAAGCTCAGTCATCGTCTCGCTCATCGGGGAGTTCTCACCAATCGGTTCGTGGAGGGCTAAATCAGGCGCGGCGCGCCGTCAGTTGATCCCGCACTCGGACTTTTCGAGTCCCGCCCAGCGGCCATCGCGCGACGAGCCACCTGGGCCGACCGGCTTTGTGCAGTGGGTGCAGCCGATCGAGGGGTAGCCCTGATCGTGCAGCGGGTTGTACGGGAGGTCGTGCTCATGGATGTAGTTCCAGACGTCGCGCTCGGTCCAGTCCGCGAGCGGGTTGAGCTTCCAGAGCTCAAAGCGCTTGTCCCAGCCGAACTTCGGAGTGTTGGCGCGGCTGGCTGAGTCCTCACGGCGGACGCCGGCGAGCCAGCAGTCTACGGAAGAAAGCGCCCTGCGCATCGGCTCGACCTTGCGCAAACCGCAGCAGGCGTCGGGATCGCGGTTCCAGAGCTCGTCGCCGTGCTGGGCCGCCTGCTCCTCCAGGGTGAGGTTGTGGAAGCGGTCGAACTCGATCCCCAACGCCTCGCCGAGGCGCTCGCGCGTCTCATACGTCTCCGGGAAGAGCACGTCCGTATCCAGATAGAAAAAGCGCGCGTTGGGGTTGACCTTGCTCGCCAGGTGAGCGGTAACCGAGCTCGTTTTCTGGAACGAGCAAGCGATGTAATGGCTCTCGCCAAAGGTCTCGAACATCCACTCGACGGTCTGCTCGGCGCTGCGCCCCTCGAGCTCGGCGGCGATCGCCTCCGGATCGGAGATTTTTGTCGGTGCGGCAACGGGGTTCATATCGCGCACTCGCCCTCGCCCCTCTCGACTTTGTAGGGGCTGGAGCGGCTCCAATCGATGAACTCCTGCATCGTCTCGAGGCTGAACTCAGCCGGCAGCGTCAGGTCCTTGACCTCGGCTTCGAAGCGGGCGGCACCGATCCGCTCGGCAAAGGGGTTGAACTCCTCGCCCTCGCCGGAGCGCTCCGCCTCGTAGAGGCGCACCCAGCGCTCGACCGCCTCGGGCACCCGCTTGGCGGGCAGGCGGGACTTCAGCCGCGTGCCGAAGATCACCTCGCCGCCCTCGTAGTTGCCGCCGATGTGCGGGATGTAGGCGGGTATCTGGCGCGCGCCAACCTTCAGCGAGGCGCCGTAGAAGCCGATGTTGGCGATGTGGTGCTGGCTGCAGCCGTTGGGGCAGCCGCTCATCTTGATGTGGATCTTGCGGGTCAGCTCGTCGGAGATCTCCATCTCAGCCAGCCGCTCCCGGATCGCCTTGTTCAGGCCCATCGAGCTGGTGATGCCCATCTTGCAGCTGTCAGTGCCGGGGCAGCTGACCACGTCGGTGATCTCGCGAGCGCCGGCCTCGCCGAGGCCGAGCTCGTTGAGCCGCTGCCAGACGTCGTAGAGCGCCTCGTCGCGGACCCAGCGCAGGACCAGGTTCTGCTGCACGGTGCTGCGGGCGTAACCGCCGGTGAAGTCGCGCATGATCGCGGCCAGGCCGCGGAACTGCTCCGGCGTGAGGTCGCCGCGGTAGATCTTCACCTCGATCGCGGAGAAGCCCTCCTGGACCTGGGCCTGAACGTTGCCCTCGCAGAAGCGCTCGAACTCGGAGCGGTCGCCGTTGGGCGAAGCGGCCTCGGGCGGAACCCCAGGAGCGTTGGCCTCCTCGTCGTCCTCGAAGCGCAGCCGCTCGACGTCGAAATCGCGCTCGGCCACCCAATCGCCCTCGAGCTCCTCGTCAACCTGCTCGCGGAAGGCATCGATGCCGATCTTGTCGACCAAGACCTTGATCCGGGCGCGGGCGCGATTCGCGCGCAGCCACTCCTGGCGATCGAAGATGCGCAGCACGGCCTCGGAGACCTTGAGGTAGTCGCCGTTGTCGGCCTCGACGAAGTCGTAGAGGGTGGGCGCGACCCGAGCCATGATCGAGGTGCCGCCGCCGACCCGGATCTCGAAGCCCTTGACGCCATCGCGTTCGCGGGAGAGGAAGGCGACGTCGTGGATGCCGGTGATCGCGCGGTCCTCGTCGGAGCCGCTAAACGCCGTCTTGATCTTGCGCGGCATCAGCTGCGTGGTCGGATGGCGGACGAAATAGCGGGCGTAGGCGCCGGCGTAAGGGGTTGGGTCAAAGATCTCGTCGGGGGCGACGCCGGCCCAGGGATCGCCGGTGACGTTGCGCACCGTGTTGCCGCAACCCTCTCGCGAGGAGAGGTCGGCCACGGCGATCTCGCGCAGCAGCGACTCCATGTCGCGCAGCGGAATGTGGTGGATCTGGATGTTCTGCCGGGTCGTGATGTGGCCCTTGCCCAGCGGCGCGTACTTCTCGACCACGCTGGCGAAGGCCTCCATCTGCTGTGGGGTGACGCCGCCGAAGGGGAGCTTCACCCGCACCATCTGCACGTCGGCCTGGCGCTGGCCGTAGACGCCCTGCTTGAGGCGGAAGCCGATGAACTCGTCCTCGGGTATCTGGCCGGCGAGGAACGTCTCGGCTTCGTTGTCGAAGTCATCGAACTCGCGCTCGATGATCGGAATGATGTGGCCGGGGACGTTGCGGTAGGTCTCCGGGTTCTCCAGCGTGCCGGTGCGGCCTTTGCCGCGCTGCTCCTTCTGCTGGTCGACTAGAACCTCCATGCCAGGGAAAATAGCAAAACCTGACAGGGATTAGGGTATTTAGGGCTTAGTCAGCTCTGGAGGCAGTCTTTTGTGTGCGTGGAGGATCGCCGCAGCCTCACCCGACTCGGCGACCACACCGCCCTCCGGCTCCAGCGGCAACCCCGCCTCGGCCCAGCCGACAATGCCCTCACTCAACTTCTTGGCGTCGTAGCCAGCAGCGGCCAGCGCATCGGTAGCCATAGTCGAACGATTGCCCCCACGGCAGTAGAAGACAACAGGCCGATCCTTGTCGATCTCCCCCGTCCGCTCGGCAAGCTCAGCCAGCGGCAAATGCTCAGCACCCGCGATCCGCCCCATCTCCCACTCATGATCAGCCCGCACGTCAACCAACTGCGCGCCCTCAGCCACAAGCTTCTGAGCCTCGTCGCGCGAAATCTCGGAAATCTCAGGTGTCTCGTCACTCATAAGCCGGAATCTAGCCAACGCGTCGTGGGAGAGGCCGGATGCCCCCTCCCAAAACACTCAAGAGCGGCGCCAGCCGCTCGTTTTGGGAGGGGGCATCCGGCCTCTCCCAAAACCGTTAGTCGATATCGGTCCCCTCGATCAGAAAAGCCACCCGCACATGAGCGCGGTACTCATCGAGATTCTCACCCCGAATCCCAGTCGAAACGATGTCGACCGCCCGGATGTTGCGCAGCGTGCCCTGCGCCTGGCCCAGAGCCTGTTTTGCGGCGTCGTCGGTGGACGTTTTGGAGCTGCCCACCAACTCGATGATCTTCACGACAGCCATCTCTCTCCTCCTTCTGAATCCTCGACAGTGCCCTTCGCGCTGATTCCTTCAATGAGCGCGGCCCGCTGCCACGGGCCGACTGTCTCCGCCTCACCACTCGGCGCCGGAGCCGTCTCCAAGCGGAACCGCTCAACCGCCGCCGCGATCGCGGCGGCCTCGTCCTCGCTCGGGCTTCGGGCCATATCCGAAGCCTAGTTCAAGCCCGCTGCGGGAAAGCCCGCCACGGAGACAAACGGCCCGGGCCGGCGAGGGAGCGCCGGACCCGGGTCCATGTTTGCTTCGCGCGTCGCCGGAAGGGGGAGCCGGCGACAGGGATGCCGGCAGGGAATCCGGCTGTTGCAGCGGGCATCGATGGCCTGTTCGATATAAGAACATAGCCATACGCAAAAATCAAGCCGAGGGCCGCTTTTTCTTGTTAAGGCTGCTCTTCAGGCATCGAACCTCGCACTTTCAAGGGGAAAATAGGGATCAATTACTGCGCGAGGCTTGTGTTCTAAAAGAACCAGACGTACTATCTCACTGCTCAGGCAGTCTCAATCAATCACGGAGGTAGCGACATGGCCGGTTATGGTCCGGTCGAGATGGTCAGGACGCCGTGGGGAGACGCAGGCACGCTGCGCGATCGCAAGCTCCAGCCGGGACGCCGGTTGCCGGCAGAGGAGGTCGCCCGCAATCAGCAGGAGCGGCTCTTCGCCGCCCTGGTCGCCGTGGTCGCCGAGAAGGGCTACGAGGGGACCCGGGTCGAGGACCTGCTCGAGCTCTCGGGGGTCTCGCGCAGCGCCTTTTACGCTCACTTCAGCGACAAGGAGGAGTGCCTGCTCGCGGCCCTGCACGCCTTCGTCGGGCCGACCGTCGGCGCCATCTTCGCCGGCGGTGGGCCGCCGCCGGACGAACGGCACGCCCGCCAAGCCTTCGACGCGTTCATCAACTTGATCGTCGAACAGGCTGCGGCGGCGCGGATGTGCCTGGTCGAGATCTACGCGGCGGGCCCCCGGGCGGTCGAGGAGATCGACCGCACCACCGACGGAGTGCAGGCTTTCCTCTCGGCCACACTCGAGCAGGTCCCGGGCCGTCAGGGCATGCCGGCCGAGATCGTGCGGGCGATGGTCGGCGGCGTGCGCAAGGTGATCCACAGTCGCCTCTACCGCCACGAAGAGGGGGAGCTGATCGACTTGACCGCACAGATGTGGGACTGGTTCGCTGCCTACGAACCGCCGCCGGAGCCGCTGCGGCGGCCGCGCAGCCACGCCACGCAAAACGGCGGCTCAGCCAACGGCTACGACTCGGCCGAACGGATCCTGCGCGCGCTCGCCGCGGTCGTCGCCGAAAAGGGCTATCCGGCAATGACGATCGGCGACATCGCCGCCCGCGCCTCGATCTCACTCTCCACCTTCTACGCCAACTTCGCCGACAAGGAGGAGGCGATGCTGGCCGCGGTCGACACCGGCTCTTCGCAGATGTTGGCGACGACGCTGCCGGCCTTCCGCCGCGCTCCCGACTGGCCACACGCCGTCCGCGGCGCCTTCGGCGCGATGTTCGCCTTCTGCGCCGCCGAGCCCGAGTACACGACCCTCGGCGCGGTCGACGTCTACGCCGCCGGCCGCCGCGCGCTGGAACAGCGCGACGAGGTGATGAAAACGATGGAGGCCCTGCTGGTCCCCGGCTTCGAGCTCAAGCCCGACGTCAGCCCGATCGCCGCCGAGGCGATCGGCGGCGCGATCTACTCGATGATCTACGACCAGATCAAAGGCGGCGGCGCCGAGTCCATGCAGGAGATCGCCCCCCTCGCCACCTACATCACCCTGGCACCGTTCATCGGCGCCGCGGAAGCATGCGCGGTTGCCAACGGCGACGGCCGCGGCCGCTAGCGGCACTGCCGTCCGGGCTAGTCGCCGGCGGCGGCGTTGCCGAGACCGTCGACCGGGTGGCCGTGTTTGGTGATTGCGCAGAGGGCGGTGGCCGGGTCGAACGCATCGGTCAGGGCGCGGCCCGCCGGGGTACCGTGAATCGGCTGCCCTTTCTTCATTGGCACGAAGCCACGGCCGCACTGGATCGAGAAGTCACGTTCGCCGTCGCGGGCGTCGATCACGTCTTCGCCGCCGCCGCCGTAGAAGCGGTCGCGACCGGGCTGGCCCAGCATCGCGTTGGCGCGGCCGTCACCGACGAGGATGTCCCAGTCAAAGGAGCCCTCCATGTCCTCGTCGGTCGGGGAGAGATGAACTCTGTGGCAGTCCTTTATCGCGTCGATCCAGGCCGCGTGGGCGGGGAAGGAGACGTGGAGGATGCCGGGATGCGCCGGCGTCTCGGCGAACGAGGCGTCATCGCGACCGGGGCCGCCGACCAACGCCCCGCCGGCGCAGCCACCGCCGGCGGCGAGCAAATCGCCGTCGGCTTCGCCGTAGAGGAAGGTCGGTCCGGGCCTGCTGCCGATCAGGCCGTCGGCGCCGGCGCCGCCGTAGAGGCGGTCGGCCCCGTAGCCGGCCTCGATCAGGTCGTCCTCGTCACCACCGTGGATCGTGTCGTTGCCGAGGCCGCCGGCGAGGCGGACATTCTGGGCGCCGGCCAGGGAGCCTTCGACGCTGAGGCTGTCGTTACCGGGGCCGAGGTCGGCCATCACCCAGCGGGCCGGGCCTTCGGTCGGGCAGGTTGCCTGCTCGGCGCTGATCCGCAGGCAGCCCGGGCCCAGCGCGATGCCGTTTTTGGCGGTAATGCCGAAGGTCGAGTTGGCTTCGTCGAAGGCGACGATGAAGTGGTCGTCACCGCCGCCGCCGACAAGCTCCAGCCCGCCGCCGCCGCCGGAGACGGGATCGACTTCGGCGTAGGCGGAAGCCTTCAGCTTGGCTTCCTTCCCGCAGGAGACCGTGTTGCCTTTGGCACCGTTGCAGAGGTCGTTTCCCTGGCCGCCCACCAGCCTGTCCTTGCCGCCCCCGCCTCGGATCACGTCGTCACCGGCGCCACCGTCGATGACGTTGCCCTGGCCGTTGCCGACGAGGATGTCGTCGAAGGCCGAGCCTTCGAGGCTCTCGAAGCGAAAGAGGCGATCGTGGCCGTCGCCTTTGGCACGGTGCTTGGCAAGTGAGACTTTGACCCCGCCGCTGCGCCCGGAGCCGACGTCGGTGGCGAAAGAGGCGATGTCGCCCTTGCCGGAGCCGCCGTCCATGCGGTCGTAGCCGTAGTCGCCGTGAACGAAGTCGAAGTCGCCCGGGCCACCGTTGAGGGTGTCGATGCCGAGGCTGCCCGCCACTTCGTCGCCGTCGCCGGGGCCGCCCGTCAGCTTGTCGTCGCCGAGGTCGCCGATCACGCGGTCATCGTCGCCGGCGCCGCCGTCGACGACATCGTTGCCGCGCCCGCCATGGACCAGGTCAGTACCCGGGCCGCCGCAGAGCAGGTCGTTGCCGAGGCTGCCGAGGATCGTGTCGTCGCCGTCGCCGCCCCAGATCACGTCGCGTTCGGGCGTGCCCTGGAGCGTGTCGTCGCCTGGCGTGCCGACGATCGTCGCCCGCCGGCCATGGCAGCGCGGATCTTCTTCTTCGGCCGACGGCACGGCCGCCGCCAGGAGAGACGCGAGCAGGAAGACGAGAGCCAGTGGTAGGAGGAGCTTCCTCATCATGGCGAACCCTATTTGGGCCCTCGGCCACTCGCTCAGGCGCTGCGGATCAGCTTCTTGTTGACGAACTCGTCAGCGCCGTAGCGGCCCAGCTCGCGGCCAAAGCCCGAGCGCTTGAAGCCGCCGAAGGGAAGCTCTGGACTGTCGGCCCCGACCAGGTTGACGTAGACCATCCCCGCTTCGATCCTGTCCGCAACACGTTCGCCCTGCTCCGCGTCTGTCGTCATCACATAGGAGCCGAGCCCGAACGGCGTCTGGTTGGCGAGCTCGACCGCCTCATCCTCGGAGCCGACCCGGTAGACCTGGGCGACTGGACCGAAGAACTCTTCCTGGGAGGCGTCGGCGCCCGGCTCGATCCCGATGAGGATCGTCGGATCGAAGAAGTTGCCCTCGCGGTTGCCGCCGGCGACGATCTTCGCACCGGCGTCGACAGCCCGCCTGACCTGGTCCTCGAGCCGGTCCGCGGCGGCCTCGGAGGAGAGGGGGCCGACAGCGGTGTCCTCAGAGGCCGGGTCTCCCGGCGCCGAAGCGGTCAAGGCGACCTTGAACTTCTCCAGGAACTCGTCGTAGAGCTCGTCGACGACGATGAACCGCTTGGCCGCGTTGCAGGACTGGCCAGCATTGTCGAGCCGCGCTTCCGCGGCCGACGCCGCTGCTGCCTCAAGATCGTCGGAGCCAAGCAGGATGAACGGATCCGAGCCGCCCAGCTCGAGCACGACCTTCTTCAGGTTGCGGCCGGCGATCTCGGCGACCGCCGCGCCGGCCCGCTCGGAGCCGGTAACCGAGACACCGTGCAGCCGAGGATCGGCGATGACCCCTGCGATCTGCTCGTTGCTGGCGCGAATGTTCTTGTAGGCCCCCTCGGGGAAGCCGGCGTCATCGAAGATCTGCTGCATCGCCTCGGCCGATTCCGGGCACTGCGGAGCGTGCTTGAGCAAGATCGGGTTGCCGATCACCAGGTTCGGGCCGGCGAACCGGGCCACCTGGTAGTAGGGGAAGTTCCAGGGCATGATCCCGAGCAGGACGCCGAAGGCGCTGCGGCGGACCACGGCCGTGCCCTCGCCGCCGAGCAGGGTGATCGGCTCATCCGCCATCAGCTCCTCGGCTTTGTCGGCGTAGTAGGCGTAGATCTCGACCACGAAGTCGACCTCGCCGAGCGCCTGCTCGACCGGCTTGCCCATCTCGCGGACGATGATCCCGGCCAGCTTCTCGCGCCGCTCGCCGTGCAGCTCACCGACCCTGCGGATCAGCCCCGCCCGCGCGGCGACGGTGGAAGAGGACGTCCAGCTCCTGTAGGCGGCGTCGGCCCTCGCGATCGCCGCGTCCAGGTCGGCGTCGCTTATCTCCTCGTACTCCTTGACCTTCTCGCCGGTTGCAGGGTTGACGACCGCGTAGGTGCTCATCGACTCCTCCCCTCCTCAGGACTTCGTAGTTGTCTTTTCCATTTCAAGCGCCTCCTCGACCGGGACGCAGCTCATCTCTACCCCCTCGGCAACCGCCGGATGCGTGACCACACCGGCGGCGACGTTGACCCCGAGCCGCAGGCCCGGGTCGAGCCGGATCGCCCCGGCAACGCCCTCGTCGGCGAGGGCGATCGCGTAGGGCAGGGTCGCGTTGGTGAGGGCGTGGGTCGAGGTGATCGGCACCGCGCCGGGCATGTTGGCGACGCAGTAGTGGGTGATCCCGTCGACCTCGAAGGTCGGGTCCTTGTGGGTCGTCGGGCGCGAGGTCTCAAAGCAGCCGCCCTGGTCGATCGCGACGTCGACCAGGACCGCGCCGGGCTTCATCAGCGCCAGCTGCTCGCGACGGACGACGTAGGGCGCGCGGGCGCCGTGGACGAGGACGGCGCCGATCACCAGGTCGGCGCGCGGCAACATCTCCTCGACCGCCAGCGTGGTCGAGAACACGGTCGAGCAGCGGCCGGCGAAGTCGACCTCGAGTTCGCGCAGGCGGTCGATCGACTTGTCGAAGACGAAGACGTCGGCCTCCATCCCGATCGCGATGAAGGCGGCGTTCATGCCGACGACGCCGCCGCCAATAACCATCACGTTGGCGGCGGCGACGCCAGGCACACCGCCGAGCAAGATTCCGCGGCCGCCGAGCGGCTTCTCGAGCATGAAGGCACCGGCCTGGGTGGCGATCTTGCCGGCGATCTCGCTCATCGGCGCCAGCAGCGGCAGCCGGCCGCGAGCGTCCTCGACCGTCTCGTAGGCAATGCAGGTCGCACCCGAGTCGCAGAGGCCTCGGGTCAGATCCGGGTCGGGGGCGAGGTGAAGGTAGGTGAAAAGGAGCTGGCCGGGGCGCAGCATCGCCACCTCGGGCGGCTGCGGCTCCTTCACCTTCATCACCATCTCGGCGTTGGCGAAGACCGCGGCCGCGTCGAACAGCATGCGGGCGCCCTGGGCCTCGAAGTCGGCGTCCGAGATCGCGCTGCCCTCGCCGGCTCCGGCCTCGATCAGCACCTCGTGGCCGTGTTCGACCATCTCGCGCACCCCGGCCGGCGTGACCGCCACCCGGTACTCGTCGGGCTTGATCTCTTTCGGGATGCCGATCTTCACGCGACCAGCTCCCTCGCCCGCAGGGCGAGCCAGAACTCGATCCGATCGTGAGCCCGCGAGAGGTCGCGCCCGGTCAGCTCCTCGACCCGGCGCATCCGGTAGCGCAGCGTGTGGCGGTGGCAGTAGACCTCGCGCGCGGCGCGCTCCCACTGCCCGTTCTGTTCGATGAAGGCCTCGAGCGAGCGCAGCAGCTCGCCGCCGTACTCCTCATCGCCCTCCTCGATCGGGCCGAGGACGCTGTCGCAGTAGAGCTTCAACGCCTCGTCGTCCTGGATCGAGAGCAGCAGGGTGAAGGCACCAAGGTCCTTCCAGGAGGCGACCTCGGGCGCGCTGCCGTTGTCGATCGCGGTCGCCTCGAGGGCGCAGCGGGCCTCGTGGAAGGAGTGGCGCAGCATCTCCGGCGGGGCGGGGCGGCTGGCGGCGGCGCGGACCGCGCCGCGGTCGACGATCAGCGCCTTGCGGGCGTCGGCTGCGAGGTCGACCGGGTCGCGGTCGGAGGCGTCGACGACCGCGCAGAGCAACTCGCGGCGGCCGCTGGCGTGCGGCGCGACCACGGCCGGGCAGGCGTCGGCGGCGAGGGCGCGCTCCAGCACCGGCTCGGCCGCGGCGGGATCGTCGAGCGAGAAGACGAGCACGGCGGCTTCGTCGCCGATGCCGAAGGGCTCGAGCCGGCGACGCAGCTCCGATGGCTCGAGCCGACCGCCGAGCGCCCCGGCGAGGACGTCGCCGGCGAGGCGACGCTCGGTCTCGCGGGCAACGCGGCGGCGCATCAGCTCGAGGGCGACGACGGCGACCGCCTGCTGCAGGATCAGCCGCTCGAAATCGCCGAGGCCGCCCGAATCGCGCACGATCACCACCCAGGCCTGCGGTGGCCCACCCCCCGGCGAGATCACCGGATGGGCGAGGGCGCGCCCGGCGACCGCGGGATGGGCGGGGACGAAGGGGTGGCCGTCGGCGGTGTGCGAGAGGGCTTCCTCGCGAATCGCTTTCACCGCCTCGGCTGAGAGCTCGCGGCGGAAGCCGCGGCCGGCGAGGCGCTCGCCGCGGCCGCCGAGGATCGCCACCGTACCGCCGACCGCAGAGGAGATCGTCGCCACGATCTCCTCCAGCCCGCGCTCTTCCAGGACCAGCCGCTCGAGCCGGCGCTGCACGGCGATGCCGCGCTGCAGAACCTCGTACTGCTCGTTGACGAGGCGGGCGAAGGCCTTCTCGGTGATCGCGATGAACGGGGTCGAGTACGGCACCTCGAAGAGCGGGAAGTCCCGTTTCTTCGCCTCCTCGATGACGGCTTTGGGGATCTTCTCGTGATTGAAGCCGGTGCCGAAGCCGAGTCCGGCCAGGTTATGGTCGGCGAGCAGGCCGACGAAGGCACGCTGCTTCGCCGCCGTGCTGAGCGGGATCCCGGTGGTCAGCATCAGCTCGCCGCCCGAGAGCCACGGGGTCGGGTCCTCGAGCTCGGAGATATGGACCCAGCGCACCGGTGCCTCGGCAGCCTGTGTGCCAGCCGCGAGCTCGAGGTCGAGCTCATCGAGCAGGCTTTGGACGGTGAGCATCCGGGGGCCTATCTCCGGACCCGCTCCCAGGCCTCGCTGAGCACGCCGTGGAGGACATCGTGGATCTCTTCGAACTGCTCCGTATCGGCGATCAGCGGCGGCGCCAGCTGGACCACCGGGTCGCCGCGATCGTCGGCACGACAGATCAGCCCACGTTTGTAGAGCTCGCCGGAGAGAAAGCCGCGCAGCAGGTCCTCGGACTCCTCGTCGTCGAAGCTCTCTTTGGTCTCCCGGTCCTTGACCAGCTCGATCGCCTGGAAGTAGCCGGCGCCGCGCACGTCGCCGACGATCGGCAGGTCGTAGAGGGTCTCCAGCATCTGGCGGAACTCGCCCTCCTTGGCGAGCACGTGGCCGCAGAGGTCCTCGCGCTCGAAGATGTCGAGGTTGGCCATCGCGATCGCCGAGGCCAGCGGATGGCCGGCGAAGGTGAAGCCGTGGGAGAAGGAGGCGTCGCCCTGCATGAACGGCGCCGCGACGGCGTCGGAGGCGATCAGCGCGCCCATCGGCGCGTAGGCCGAGGTCAGCGCCTTGGCGACGGTGATGATGTCGGGGACGTAGCCGAAGCGTTCGCAGCCGAAGTAGTGGCCGAGGCGGCCCCAGGCGCAGATCACCTCGTCGGAGATCATCAGCACGTCGTAGCGGTCGCAGATCTCGCGCACCCGCTCGAAGTAGCCGTCCGGCGGGACGATGCAACCGCCGGCATTCTGCACGGGCTCGAGGATCACCGCGGCGACGGTCTCCGGGCCCTCGAACTGGATCCGCTCCTCGATCGCGGTCGCCGCCCAGAGCGGGTGGCGGTCTTCCGGCCAGCGATAGATGTTGGTGTTGGGCACGTGGCAGCCGCCGGGGACGAGCGGCTCGAACTGGGAGCGCAGCTCGGTGATGCCGGTGGCGGAGAGGGCACCAAGCGAGGTGCCGTGGTAGGCGATCTCGCGCGCGATCACCTTGTGCTTCTGGCCTTTGCCGAGCTCGCGGTGGTAGTTGCGGGCGAGCTTCAGCGCCGACTCGACCGACTCCGAGCCACCGGAGGTGAAGAAGACCCGGTTGAGGTCGGCGGGGGCGAGCGAAGCGAGCCGAGCGGCGAGTTCGATCGCGCGCGGGTGGGCATAGCTCCACAGCGTGTAAAAGTCGAGCTCGTCGACCTGGCGTGCCGCCGCTTCGCCCAGCTCGGTGCGGCCGTGACCGGCGTTGACACAGAAGAGACCCGACAGGCCGTCGAGGTAGCGCTTGCCGTGATCGTCGTAGACGTAGCAGCCCTCGGCGCGGGTGATGATCGGGATCTCGTGGCCCGGCCCGTAAGAGCCCATGCGCGAGAAATGCATCCAGAGATGTCGCTGTGCAAGGTCCTGCAGGTCGGTGTTGACCTCCGAGCCTGGACGCGATGCGACGGCCATCCCATTCTCCTCTCGTGCTACGACGATATGGACAACGCTAGAACTGGTATAGCGCACTTGCAATGTTCACTAGGGCACGTCACAGCGGTTCTCTTGTACTAACTGGACAAATAGATGGCTGGCTTTTGGGACATTTGCCACTTGTGCAGAACGGCCGATGGACCTACTTTCAAGCTGTCGCTGCGGATAGGCGCGGCGGGTCAACGAAGGAGACCGGATGGAGAGCACAGCGGTTCCAGCTCCAGGTTCGCAAGACCCCGTCGCCCCGCCCGCCGGCAGCACCATCGACAAGGGCCTGAAGAAGAACGCGATCGGCTTCGTCTCCAGCGTCGTGATCGGCGTCGCCTCGACCGCCCCGGGCTACAGCCTCGCCGCGACCCTGGGCTTCATCGCCGCGGCGGTCGCCCTGCAATCGCCCGCGGTGCTGCTGATCAGCTTCGTGCCGATGTTCCTCGTGGCGGCCGGCTACTACTACATGAACAAGGCCGATCCGGACTGCGGCACCAGCTTCTCCTGGGTGACCAAGGCGATGGGACCGCAACTGGGCTGGATCGCCGGCTGGACGATCGTCGTCGCCGACGTGATCGTGATGGCCAACCTGGCGCAGATCGCCGGCCTCTATACCTTCGAACTCTTCAGCTGGACCGCCGCCGCCGAATCGACCGCTGCGGTGACGACGGTAGGGGTGATCTGGATCGTGATCATGACCGCGATCGTGGTGATCGGGATCGAGCTCTCGGCGCGCACCCAGGTCGGGCTGCTGGCGGCCGAGATCATCACCCTTGCCGCTTTCGCCATCGTCGCCCTAGTCAAGGTCTACTCGGGGGATGCGGGAGCGGCGTCGATCGATCCGAGCTTCTCCTGGATCAACCCCTTCAGCCTCAGCCCCAGCGAGATCTCCGCCGGGATGCTGCTCGCCGTCTTCATCTACTGGGGCTGGGATACGACCGCGACCGTCAACGAGGAGACCGAGGACCCAGGCGAGGCCCCTGGGCGGGCGACGGTGATCAGCACCCTGATCCTGCTCGGCATCTACATCGTCGTCGCGGTCGCCGCCCAGGCCTACGCCGGCGTCGACGCGCTCGTCGCCAACCAGGAAGACGTGCTCAGCGCCCTCGGCCGAGAAGTCTTCGGCTCGCCCCTCGACAAGATCCTGATCATCGCCGTGCTCTCCTCGGCAGCGGCGTCGACGCAGACGACGATCCTGCCGACGGCGCGCACGACGCTCTCGATGGCGCGCGCCAACGCGATGCCGAAGAGCCTCGGCAAGGTCCACCCCCGCTTCCTCACGCCGCACATCTCGACCGTGCTGATGGGGGTCGCCTCGATCGTCTGGTACGTCGGCCTGACCCTGGTCAGCGAAGACATCCTCTTCGACTCGCTGGCCGCGCTCGGCCTGATGATCTCCTTCTACATCGGCCTCACCGGCTTCGCCTGCGCGATCTACTACCGGCGCGAGCTCTTCCGCAGCGTCAAGAACTTCTTCTTCGTCGGCCTTGGCCCGCTGATTGGCGGACTGATCCTCTTCTACCTGCTGATCAAGAACGGGATCGAACTCTCCGACCCGGCCAACTCCGAATCGGGCAACTCCTGGTTCGGGATCGGGCCGCCGCTTGTGATCGCCGTCTTCTTCCTCGTGCTCGGAGTACTGCTGATGTTCGTCCAGTGGCGAGCCGTGCCGTCCTTCTTCCGCCGCAAGCCAGAGGTCGCGCCGGCCGGGTTCCTCGAGGGCGAAGCGGTCCTGGATCCGGTCCCAATCGCCCGCGACCAGGAAGGGAAATGAGATGGGCCAGATAGTTGTCGGTTACGACGGCTCGGATTGCAGCCGAGCGGCACTCGCCGAGGGATTGCGGACAGCGAAGGCGCTGGGCGACGAGACCGTCGTCGTCTTCGGTTACTCGCCGCCGGGGCTCTGGGGCGGTGAGATCGTCGAACACGAGGAAGCGATCGAAGAACGCGGCAGGAAGGTGCTGGAGGAGGCCAGGCACCAGGCGGAGGCCGCGGGCGCGACGATCGAGCTCGAGCTGGTCGCCAAGCGGGGCTCGGAGGCGATCGTCGACGTGGCCGAGAAACGGGATGCGCGGATGATCGTCGTCGGCAGCTATGGGGATGCGCCGCTGAAGGGGATGATCCTTGGGTCGACCCCGAACAAGTTGCTGCATATCGCGGACCGGCCGGTGCTGGTGGTTCCCGCGCAGCGGGGGTAGGTGGGGCGTCTGGGGAGGGGTCCCCAAAACGCTCGGCAGGAGCCTCGCTTGAGTGTTTTGGGGACCCCTCCCCAGACGCCCTCTTCTATCGGCCGATGTGGAAACCGATTAGGTCCGGGATGCGAGCTAGCAAGGAGCTGAGGAGGTTCGGGGCGTGGCCGGTTAGCTCGGCTTGCTCCTTGCTCATGATTCCGGCGCGGATGGCCTCGCCGCCCAGCCAGTGGAAGGGCTCTGGGGGGAGCTTGGGTGGGGAGGGGTTGATGAAGGGGAGGCGGGATTGTTCGTCGTTGCGGTCCAGGGCCAGGGAGGCGAGGGTTCGGCCGACCATGTGGGATGGGCCTACTCCGTTGCCGGTGTAGCCGGCTGCCGCGAAGGCTCGGTTGCCGCGGAGGGGGAGGATCAAGGGGAGGTGGGTTGGTGAGGCGTCGATCGGGCCGCCCCAGGCGTGGGTTATGGCACGGCCCTCTAGCCCAGGGAAGTAGTCCCAGAGGTGTTTGGCGGTGAGCGAGGCGACCTCGGCGTCCACCTCGGTGTTGCCGTGCAGGCGGGCGCCCATGCCGATGTGGCCGCCGCCCCAGCCAAAGGCGATGCGGCCATCCGGGGTGGTGCGGAAGTAGTTGATCAGGGCGCGGCTGTCGGTGATGCACTCGCCCCCGGTCCAGCCGATCTCCTCGAGCAGCTCCGGCACCGGCTCGGTGAGGACGATGTGCGACGAGGCGACCGAGAGACGGTTGTGGAACGGACCACCCGTCGCCTTGGCAGCAGCGCCGATCGCGAGCACGGCGCGCTGGGCCCGAACCACACCTCCGGCCGCATGCGCCTCGACGCCGGTCCCCAAGCCGACGACGCGGCCTACCAGCGAGCGCTCGTAGACCTCGACCCCACGCGCCCGCAGCCGCTCGCGCAGTCCGAGCGCGAGCCGCGCCGGCTGCACCGTGGCCGCCTTCGAATAGAAAGCTCCGCCCCTGAATGCAGGCGAGGCACAGCGCTCAGCCACCTGCGCCGGCGAGAGCAACTCGATCGCATCCTCCGCCCCCAGCTCCCGACAAGCATCGAGCGCCTTCTCCCAAACGGCATCGTGCGCCTCAGCGGTCGACACCTGCAGGTACCCCCCGTGCCTGTACCAAGCGTCAACCCCCTCCGCCTCGCAGAACTCCCCAATCCCAACCGCAGCCCCTTCGGCCGCCCGAGCAACAGCCAGCGCCCCCTCATCCCCCCACCGCTCCCGCATATTCGGCAGCGAGAACCACATCAAGTTGCAGAACCCCCCATTCCGCCCACTCGGCCCAAACCCACACCGATCTGCCTCAAGCAAAACCACCGAAGCCTCAGGCTCCAACTGCTTGATGTGCCAAGCAGCCCACATCCCCGTGTAGCCACCACCGACCACGACGACATCGGCGCTCCGCTCCCCCACAAGCTTCGGAGCAACCTCAATGGCCGGAGCCTCCTCAAGCCAATAACCGTGGGCATCGTGCTTCACAGGAGGACGAGTCTGGCAGGAGGAAAGGGTGTGCCTCTCAGGACACTCAAGAGCGGCTCCCGCCGCTCGTCCTGAGAGGCACACCCTTTCCTCCCCCTACACTCCCCGCCGTGCCCACCTTCGACGCCCTAGCCGACCTGCCACTAGAGATCGAGGGCTACGAGCTACAGCCACTGGAGCTTCACCTGCCCAGCTTCGAACGCCTGTGCACGGTGATCCATATGTGGGGCGCCGGCGAGGACGGCCTAGGCGAGGACGTCACCTACGACGCCGTCGACCACATCGCCCTCCAGGACGCCGGCCCCACGCTCGACCTGACCGGCTACGCCACGCTCGGCGAGTTCTGCGAGCTGATGGGCGACCTCGACACCTTCCCGGCAGAGCCCCAGCGCGACGTCTCGCGCCTCTACCGCCGCTGGGCCTTCGAGTCGGCGGCGCTCGACCTGGCGCTGCGCCAAGCGGGCAAGGGGCTCGCCGAGGTCGTCGGCCGCGGGCCCCGGCCGGTCACCTTCGTCGCCTCGATGCGCCTTGGCTCCGAGGACAGCCCCTCCTCGATCGACACCTTGCGGGCGAAGCTCGACCGCTATCCCGACCTGCGCTTCAAGCTCGACCCGACCAACGACTGGACCGATGAGTTGATCTCCGAGCTGGTCGAGACCGGCGCCGTCGACTCGCTCGACCTCAAGGGTCAGTACAAGGGCACCGTCGTCGACGTCGAGACCGACCCCGAGCTCTACGCCAAGCTGATCGAGGCCTTCCCCGACGCTTGGCTGGAGGACCCCGACGTCAACGACGAGACCCGGCCGATCCTCGAGCCGGTCCGCGACCGCCTCACCTGGGACGCGCCGATCCACTCGATCGCTGACATCGAGGCGCTGCCCTGGCCACCGAAGATGGTCAACATCAAGCCCTCGCGGGTCGGCGGCCTGCGCCAGCTTTGCGAGGCCTACGACTACTGCGCCGAGCGCGGCATCGGCGCCTACGGTGGTGGCCAGTGGGAGCTCGGCGTCGGCCGCGGCCAGATCCAGGTCCTCGCCTCGCTCTTCCACCCCGACACGCCGAACGACACCGCCCCCCGCGGCTACAACGAAGCGGAGCCGGAGGCCGGGCTGCCGGTAAGCCCGCTGGAGCCAAAGCTGAGTGCGAACGGGTTTCGGTGGGATGAAGGACGAGGGGGCGGGTAGCCCCTCGCCCGTCCAATCGTCGGCCTAATTAGGCCGACGATTTGAGTATCCGCCCGTTCGAGGGGCTACCCGCCCCCTCGTCCTTCGGCTAGCCAAATTCGCCGATTCAGCTACGTTGCGGTCAGACCGCCCCCCGCTGAGTAAGGAGAAGAAACGATGGCCGAGAAAAGTTTTGCCGACGCGCTCAACGAGCAGGTCGCCAACGAGTTCGCCGCCTCGCAGCAGTACGTCGGGGCCGCGGTCTACTACGACGCCGAAACGCTGCCCCGCCTCGCCGCCTTCTTCTACCGCCAGGCGCTGGAGGAGCGCGAGCACGCGATGATGATGATCCAGTACCTGCTCGACGTCGGCGAGGGAGTCCACATCCCCGACATCAAGGCGCAGGAGACGACTTACTCCGACGGCAGCGCTCCGGTGCGGATGGCGCTCGAGCAGGAGAAGCGGGTCAGCGAGGAGATCTTCGCCCTATTTGAGCTGGCGCGCGAGGTCAAGGACTATCGGGCCGAGCAGTTCCTGCAGTGGTTCGTCAAGGAGCAGGTCGAGGAGGTCGCGTTGATGGGCGACCTGCTGAACGTGGTCGAGCGGTCGAAGGAGAACCTGCTGCTGGCCGAGGATTACATCGCGCGGGAGAGCCTTGGCGAGGAGAGCGGCGACCCGACCGCTCCGCCTATGGCCGGAGGATCAGCCGGATAAAGAGGGGTGACCCTCGCCCGTCCAAGCGCCGGGCTAATTAGCCCGGCGCTTTGAGTATCCGCCCGTTCGAGGGTCACCCCTCTTTATCTAGCCGAGCCAGCCGGCTCGTTTGCGCATCGATTTGATCCGGCGGAACTCGGCTATGTCCTCGCGAAGGGCAGCTGGGGCGGGAGCGGGCAGGAACCTTGCGGGGAGAGGTGACTCGACTACGCCTGTGCTGGAGCTTGTGACCTTGTAGGCCCTGGCGCCGCGGCGGGCTGTGACCGCTGATGGGGGGCCTGGGCCTTCCCAGATCAGGCCGGCGTAGTCGTCCAGGCCGTAGCCGTCGGGCATTCCGTTGCCGACGGCCTCCAGGTAGGCGGCGCGGCGCTCGGGCTCGTTGTTGTAGTGGACGCAGAGGCTGCCGCTGAGCAGGCCGAGGCCGGCCTCGGCCTCCGGGCGACCGGACGACTTGGTGATGCCCTCTTCGAACCAGCACATCGCGCCGGCGCTCTGGCCGGCGAGGACGATCCCCTGGCGCCAGGCGAGGCTGAGGATGGCGCCAAGCTCGTGCGCTTCCCAGACCGCCAGCAGGTTGACCAAGCTGCCGCCGCCAACGTAGATCAGGTCCTGAGCGAGGAGGTGATCGCGCAGGGCCATCGGCCGCCGGCCGAGGCGGAATAGCGAGAGGTCCGAGGGATCGCAGGGCCGCTCACCGAAGGCGGCGTAGAAGCGGCCGATCTGCTCGGAGGTGTCGCCGCTGGCGGTGGGCAGGATGCAGATCCGTGGCCGCCCCCCGGCTCGCTCGGTCGCCAAGCGCAGCATCAGCTCGCTGACCGCGCGATCGGGCGGGCGCGAGGTGAAATCGTGACCGCCGAGGGTGAGGATGCGGGGCACCATCGACGCTATGCCGCCGAGGCGGTCGAGAGCGACGACGAGGCGGCCGCCGGCAGCCGGGTTACCGGCGGGGCGTCCCCGAGGAATGCGGTCGCCAGGCGCATCTCGACCACACGCTCGCCGACCGCGTCGAGTCGGTAGCCGCGCACGCCCGGCCGCGAGGCGACTACGTGGCTTAGCTCGCAGCCGATGAAGTGCAGGGCGGCGCTGTCCTCGGCGGCGTAGCCCGGACGCATCCCTTCGCGCAGCATCTGGTGGTAGGCGAAGCGCCGCTCTGAGGTCGGCTCGTAGTGGACGCAATTGCTGAAGGGCAGGAGACCCAGACCTTCGACCAGGCGCGGCCCCCCGTGGAAGCCGCTGACCGCCTGCTCGAACCAGCAGAGCGAGCCGGCCGAGAGGCCGCAGAGGACGACTCCCGCCTCCCAGGCCTCACGCAGGATCGCGTCGATCCCGTGGGCCCGCCAAACCCCGAGCAGGCTGATCACGCTGCCGCCACCGACGTAGATCAGGTCCTGAGAAAGCAGGTGCTCGCGCAGATCCGCGGGGCCCTGCTCACGGCGGAAGAGCGAGATATGGCTCGCCTCGCAGCGGTCGGCAGAGAAGGCGCGGTAGAAGCGGACGATGTAGTGATCGGCGTCGCCGCTTGCCGAGGGCAAGAAGCAGACGCGCGGCCGCTCGCGTTTGCAGAGCCCCAGCACGTAGTCGTCGAGCAGGGGATTACCCGACTCCATTGAGAAGCCGCCGCCGCCGAAGGCCACTATCTGGCGAGGCGCAGTCTCCATTGACAAATGGTCGCGGCAGGGGCGACCGGGGCTGTTGTACAGGGGTCCGAGATTCGATCCGGCGCAATCGCCCCTATGTACAGTGGCCGCACCGGGCAGTCGATCCGCTTTATTCCACAGGCGTTCCCAACAAATCGGTGGATTGTTAATCTCGGTACGAGATCGTCCACAGAGCGCCTTGGGGGTGTACAATCGCGTTTACCTAAACACGAGTGTCTGCCCTGAGGAGTGCCCGACGTGCCTCCGAGTTCTTCCCACCACAGCAAGGTTTCCGCTGGTCCCACCGACGATTTGGGGACGGTGATCGAGCAAGAGCGTCTGCCCGCCGGTCGCGAGGATCTGCCCGAGCCGCTTGTCGCCCATTCCCAGCGCGAACGGATTCTCAACTCGATGGCGGCCAGCTGCGCGAAGAAGGGCTACGGCGCGACCACGATCGCCGATGTCTGCGAGCCCGCCGGCGTCTCCCGCGCCACCTTCTACGAGCTCTTCAAAGACAAGGAGGACTGCTTCCACGCCGCGATGGAGCTGGCCCTGGCCGAAGCGATGGGCCGGATCGTCGCGGTCTACTCCCCCGACAAGCCCTGGGCGACGATGGTTCGCGACGCCGCTGCCACCTTCCTTGACCTGCTCGCCACCCGGCCGGGCTTCGCCCGCATGGCCCTGGTCGAGGCGCCGTCCTCGGGCGAGCGCGCCTTCGAGCTCTACGCCTCCGGCAAGCGGGTGCTGCAATCGCTGCTCGAACGCGGCCGCGACGACCCGATCGAGGAACAGGCGATCCCGTCCAGCGCCGGGCGCGCCGCCCTCTCCGCCGCCGAGTCGCTGATCGTCGGCCAGATCCTCGCTGGCAACACCGACCGCCTCGGCGAGCTGCTGCCCGACGTCGTCTACATCACGATGGTGCCCTACCTCGGCCAGGAGGAGGCGCTGCGGCAAGCACGCGAGGCCGAGCGGACCCTCGCGCCGGCGGACGGCTGAGCAAACCGTTTTGGCGCAGGCGGGGGGCGAGAAACGCGAGCGCTGGCGGCCGCCCCGGGGTCGCCACCGGCTGCCGCCGGAGGTGGTCGCCCGCTCCCAGCGCGAACGGCTGCTCGAGGCGACGGTGCGAGTCGTCGCCGAGAAGGGCTACGGCGCGACCACCGTCGCCGACCTGACCCGCGAGGCGGGTATCTCCCGCACCACCTTCTACGCGATGTTCGAGGACAAGGAAGCCAGCTTCCTCGCCGCCTACGACAGCGTCGCCGACGCGCTCGTGAAGCGGGTCACAGCGGCCTACGAGACCGAGGAGCGCTGGCCCGCCCGCGCCCGCGCGGGCCTCGCCGCGCTGCTCGAGGCCCTCGCCGAGGAGCCCGAGATCGCCCGCTTGGCGCTGGTCGACGTCGGTGCCGCCGGACCCGCCGCGCAGCGCCGCTACCGCGCCGCGCTGCAGCGGCTGACGCCGCTTTTCGAAGAGGGACGCGACTTCGCGCCGGGCGGCCGCGGCCTGCCGGCGAACACCTCGCGGATGGCGATCGGCGCCGTCTCGGGGCTGATCTCGGATGAGCTGGCTGAGGGACGCGAGGGGTATCTGCCGAATTTGCTTTCGGACCTGCTTTTTGCCACGCTGGTGCCATATATCGGCCCAGCGGCGGCAGCCAGGGAGGTGGGCGGAAACGAGTAGGTAAACGCTTACGTACACCATGCCGCTATGATGAAGGTACTCCGGAGTTCTCCACCAACCTGGGATTGGCCGATGGCATCCGAATCGCGGCGTGAACTGATCCTCGCGGCAATGATCCGCGTGGTCGGCAGCAAGGGCTACAAGGAGACCTCGGTAGCCGATGTGATCGAGGAGACGCCCACCTCGCGCACGACCTTCTACAAGTACTTCGAGGACAAGCACGACTGCTTCCTCGCGGCCTACGACATGTTGGTCGAGCAGGTCTTCGCCGAGGTCATCGCCAACTGCGATGGCAACCAGCCCTGGTTGGAGCGGGTCGAGTCCGGGCTGGCGACGATCGTCAAACTCTTCGCCCTCGACCCCGAGCTGGCGCGCACAGCCGTGGTCGAGGTCGCCGCCGCCGGGGCCGACGCGCGGCAGCGCCACTGGAACGCGGTCGCCCGCTTCACCGCCTATCTCGAGGACGGGCGCGAGCTCGCCGGCGGGCGCGAGCTGCCGGAGAACATCTCGCTGATGTCGGCCGGCGCCGTCTCGGGGCTGATCTTCGACGAGCTGCTGGCGGGACGGGCGGCGCAGCTGCAAGCGATGCTGCCCGACCTGCTCTTCGCGATGCTCGTTCCCTACATCGGGCCGCGGGCCGCGGCCGAGGAGATGCGCCGCGTCGCGGCAACCCGCTGAGGCGCCGGCGGCATCGCTTTCGCCGCTCCCATTTCGCGGCGCAGTTTGTGGCGCAGCCGGTGCAGCCGCACCTTGACCGTGCCGTCGGGAATGCCGAGCCGGCGCGCGATCGCCTCCTGGGTCAGATCCTCGCTGTAGCGAAGCTGAATCAGCTGGCGGTCGCGCTCGTCGAGGCGTTTTAGCGCCGCGTGCAGGTCGGCGCGCTCGACCGTGGAGAGGATCTGCTCGTCCTCGGCACCCTCCCAGGTCTCGACGCTTTCGACCGGGTCGGGGCGCACCCTGGAGTGCTGGCGGAAGGCCTCGTTGCGGACGATCGTGCCCAGCCACTCCTTGCGGCGGGCGCCGTCGCGCAAGGTCGAGCGCCGCCGCCAAGCACGCAGCAACGCGTCCTGGGCAATGTCCTCTGCCTCGCTCGGGTTGCTGGTGTAGTGATAGGCCATGCGCACGCAAAAGCGGTGCGCCTCGTCCCACTCCCAGCCGTCGTCAGAATTCGAATCTTGAATGGTGGAAACGTTGATTGCTCGACCGTACTACTTCTAAAACCAAAAAGGTGAATTTTAGTGCTGAAACTTTCTTGACCTACTTTCCGGTCTCCTTTTCGTGGGGCTGACAGCATCAACGGAATCAGGTGGGGAGTGGGCAGAGCGGACCTACGAGGCGATGGCTCCGGTCTACGACGACTTCACCGCCCACCACGACTACGAGGGCTGGTTGACGGATCTACTCGTGGCCTTGGAGCGTCACGGACTGCCTGGCAAGCGCCTGCTCGACGTCGGTTGCGGAACCGGCAAGAGCTTCATGCCGATGCTGCCGCGCGGCTGGGAGGTGACTGCCTGCGACATCTCGCCGGCGATGCTGAAGCTCGCTCGTGAAAAGGCCGGCGAGACGGTCCGCCTCGAGGTCGCCGACATGCTCGACCTGCCCCACTTCGGCGAGTTCGACCTGGTCTGGGCACTTGACGACGCGATCAACTACCTGCTCAGCCCCGTGGAGCTGGAGCGGGCGCTCGTCGGGATGCGGGCCAACCTCGGCCCAGGCGGCCTCCTCCTCTTCGACGTCAACGAGCTACTCGCCTATCGCACCTTCTTCGCCGAAACGGTCGTGGTCGAGCGCGATGGTCGGCGGCTGGTCTGGACCGGGCTGGCGGCGCCGGATGTGACGCCGGGATCGATCTGTGAATCGCGCCTCGAGGTGATGGCCGATGGGACCGACGCGGCCGCCAGCGAGGTGCCGGCGATGACTCACCGCCAGCGCCACTTCACCGAAGCGGAAGTGTTGGCGGCGCTCAAAGGAGCGGGCCTGGAGTGCCTCGACGTCTACGGCATCTACACCGACGGGATCCTCAAACAGCCGCTCGACGACACGATTCACACCAAGGCGATCTACATCGCCCGCCGTGCCGGCGCCTAAACCACCCTTACCATCCGCTGGCTCATGCCTGAACCAGCCAGGCAGCCGAACAAAGGAGCGAGATGCCGAGCACACCCGAAGGCGCCACGGAACCACCTGTCGCCGCAAAGAAAGAGGACAAAGAGAAGACGGGTGAATCGACCGGGGGTGTGAGCATCTCGTCGATCGGTCTGCTGGTGGCGCCGTTGATCGCGGCATTGGCTGGGCTGGCGCTGACCGGGACCATAGGACGTGTACAGCGCGACGATCCGCTGGGGCTGTCGATCGCGATCGGCTTGGTGGTCGCCTCCGGAGCATTCTGGGTCCTCGCCTCGAACCTGACCGCTCCGGCAGCCGGGGCAAAACGAGGAACGCTCGACATCCTGCTTCGAGTGGTCTCCGTCGTCCTCGCCGCCGCCGGCTTCATCCTCGCCTTGGCCGTGGCCGTCGCGACCGCGAACAACGAGCCCAGGCCGCAGATCTCGGCGAACCTGAGCGCGGACCGCACGAGCCTGACCAGCCATGTGACTGCCTCAAACCTGCCGACAAACAACCGCCTGGCCTTCCGGGTCGACCTTCTCAACGGCTCAAACGATCAGCCTCTGTACCGCGCCTACGTCGGCCCCAATTCCGACGGCGACGTCGATCAGACGATCACCACCCCCCTGCCCCTGAGTGGGTACTCCGAGATCGGGATCAAGGCCTATACGGGCACGACCTCACCCTCCTGCGACGACTTCTCAGCCGTACGCGAAGACGCCACGATCGGATCCGGCACGGGCTGCGTGATCATCACGCTGCCACCAGTTGACCCTGACCCTCACAACAGTGAGGGCGGCAATAACGAACGCGCTCGCGGCGACTAGAAGACCTGGGCGTCGAGGAAGCCGGCGATCAAGACCAGCCAACCGCCGATCTCGGCGACGATCAGAGTGGCCATGAAGGCCTCGAGGCCGCGGCCCGGGCGGCGGAACTGGTTGTCGGTATCGCGTTTCCATCCATGCACCATGTAGCCGAACACGGCGGCGTAGAAGTAGAAAGCGAGCGCGCCGGCGGCAAGCAGGTTGACCAGCACGCCCCAACCGCTCAGCTCGACAAATGTCGCCACAAGCAGCAGGGCGAAGCTGTACATCAGGGCCGCCCGGTGGGCGATGTCGGTGTACGGATGCGCCAAGCCCTCCTCCGAGGCATCCATCTGCCGGAACTTCATCACCCCCAGCAGCAGCGCCCAGAGGAACATCAGCGCCGACAGCAGGAGGACAGCCTTCGTATCGTCTCCCAGATCCACCGGCCTTGAATACCACTTTGGAGGAAGCTATGAACGCTCCGATCGCGATCACCGGCGTCGATTTCGCCACCGTCTTTGTCACCGACTATCCGGCTGCGGTCGAGTTCTACGGCAGCACCCTCGGCCTCGAGCACTCGGTCGACTACGGCAAAATTCCGGCCGGCGAGTTCGAGACCGGGAACCTGACGCTGCAGCTGTTGGACGCCGCCTCGGTCGGCCGCGAGTTCCAGCCCAGCGGTCACCCAATCGCCTTCCACGTCGAGGACGTAGAGGCGGCCCGAGCCGAGCTCGAGTCAAAGGGCGTTACCTTCCTCGCCGAGACGATGGACAGCGGCGTCTGCCACATGGCCCACTTCACCGACCCCGACGGCAACGCCCTGATGCTCCACCACCGCTACGCGCCGCGCGACTAGCTGCGTACGCTCTTGCGCGACTTAGGATCCACGCATGCCGATCTCCGAGCTGACCTCGCGCGCGGCCGTCCTCGAGGCGATCGAGGAATTTGACCGGCTGGGACGCACCGCCTTTCTGAAAGAGAACGGCTACGGAAAGGCGCGGGAGCTATTTGTTCGCCATCGCGGAAAGCTCTACGACTCAAAGGCTATTTCGGGCGTGGCGTATAGCCGCCAGTTTCCTGAGCGCAAACCTTTACGGGGAAATCTCTTCACTGGCGGCCGACTGACGTCGGGGGGAACGCTTGAGAAGCTCGGCTTCGAGGTCATTTCGCGGCCGCGGGCAGCGACCCCTCGCCTGCAAAAGAACCGCGTCTATTCATGGGAGGAACTCGGGTCGCTGTTTGACTTCAAACCCGAGTACCTCTCAACAGCGGGCGGAATGATCCCCCGCCCAAAACACGACGCGGTCCTCCTGATTACCCATCCTGCCGGCGGCAGGTCGTTCAACTACTACGACTACTGGGACGGGGACGAGCTGATCTACACCGGTCGCGGGCAGAAAGGCGATCAGGAGCTCGCCGGTGCAAACCGCGACGTGGCGGAGAACAGCCGTGAGCTTTTGCTCTTCGAGCACACCGACGCCAGGCGACTTCGGTTCCTCGGTCTGGCAACTTGTAAAACGCACTGGGAGACAACCGCCCCCGACCGCGACGGCGCCGATCGCCGCATCTATCGCTTTCGGCTCCAACTCACCTCGCCGCGTGGGAACAAATCTTCGGCCCGACCTCGGGGTCGCCAGAAGAACGGGACACGCCCACGCGACGCCTCCTCCTTCAAGACTCGACCTTTCGATCCCAACCGAACATCAGCCTCGCGCAAAACCGCAAAACCAAGTGATCTCGACCAGCAGCGGGTGCTGGCTGAGAAGGCGGACCAGGCACACCAAGCGACCCTCAAGAGCTTGGGCCTCTGGCTGGGCGAACTGGGCTGGTATGACCTCGAGGAAATCGATAGGGCCACTGATTTGGTCGCGACTAGGCCGCCCAAAAAGGCGGCAAAGCGAGTCCTCTTCGAGGTCAAAAGCATCACGATGAAAAACGAGCGAAGCCGCGTGCGCAGCGGCCTCGCTCAGTTGCTCGAATATCGCCTCTTCCTGGGTGAACCTGATGACGGTCTCTGCCTAGTGACCAACAGTCCGATTTCAGACCACCGCCTTCAACTCCTCGACTCCTTGGAGATCGGCCACCTCTACATCGAGGGCGGCAGCCCACACATCTCCGACACCGGCGCATCAAGAAACACTTTCCGGCAGCCCGACTAGCCACTCATGGCAACACCCTCGCGCCAGCTCGGGTGACGCGGCTGCCAGCCGAGCTCGCGCTTCGCCTTCTGGTTCGACGCGCCCCTGATCTCGGTCATCATCACCGCCGCCGCCTCGCCCGCCAGCAGCCGGCCGGCCCAGCGGGGTACGTGGCGGGGTGGCTTGGCGCCGAGGGCACTGGCGACTGCCGGTAGCCACTCGCGGACCGGCGCCGGCTCATCGTCGACGACGTTGTAGATGCCGGGCCGTCCGCGCTCCAGCGCGGCGACGGTCGCCTCGGCCGCGTCGGCGATGTGGACAAAGGACCAGACGCCGGCGCCGTCTCCGACGACCGGGAACTTGCCGCGGCGGATCATCTCGGCGTTTTCTCCACCCGGGGCAAGCGAAGTGCCGGGGCCGTAGAAGCCGCCGTAGCGGAGCACGATCCCGACCGTCCAATCGGCGCCGGTAACGGCATCCTCGAGGTGGCGGATCGCCTCCAGCGAGCGCCGCATCGGAGCAACGGGCTCGGGATCGAGCGGGTCCCCCTCACCCTTCACCGGCCCGCCGCTGCGCGCGTAGGGCCAGCCGGCGAAGCTCTGAGCGACGAAGCGACGCACGCCGACCGCGTGCCCCGCCGAGAGCAGGTGGTCGGTCGCCTCGGTCCGCAGTCGGTTGGTCGGCTCGAAGGCGCGGTCGAAGTGGCGCAGGTCGAGCGAGCCCGAGAGCGCCGTCAGCTCGTGCACGATCGCCTCCGGCTCGGCTTCGGCCACGGCCCGGGCGACCGCCTCGGGGTCGAGCGCGTCGGCGACAACCGCCTCCGCCCCGAGCTCGCAGACCAGATCCGTCTTGCCGGCGCTGCGCGTCATCCCGACCACCTCGTGGCCGCCCGCCGCCAGCCGCGGCAGCAACTGCTTACCCATCGCGCCCGCCGCTCCAGCTACCAAGACCTTCATCACTGCCTCCTTTCGTGGTTCCGACAGTGAGACGAGACAGCGGCCTCAGCTGTGACGGTTCCGCAGCGCCCGGGACATCAGCCCCTTGAAATCGCCGACCGGCCCCAGGTGGGCGAGCTTGTCGGGATTGACCACCGACCTGACGGCCTGGACCTGGCCATCGGCGATCTCGAGCGAGAGCACACTGAGCAGCTTGCTATCGGGGCCGAGGAAAAGCGCCCCCGGGCCTCCGTTGACCTCGACCCGGCGGATCGTGAAGCCACCGAAGCGTTCACCGTTGCGCCGGAAGCCGAGCATCGTCTTGGCAACGCGGGCGCGACCGTGCAGGGCGCGCGCCAGCGCCGGGACCTTGCCGCCACCGTCGCCGTGCAGCGATGCCTCGGCGGCAAGCAGCCCTTCCAGGCCCTCGAGGTCGCCGTCTTCGAAGGCGTCGAAGAAGCTGGAGGCGAGGCGGTCACGCTGCTCGACCGAGGTCTCGAAGCGCGGCTCGCGGGCGCCGACGTGGCGGCGGGCGCGGACCGCGAGCTGGCGCACCGCCGCCGGGCTCTTGCCGAGGATCGCGGCGGTGCGATCGTGCGGGTAATCGAACACCTCGCGCAGGAGGAAGACCGCGCGTTCCTCCGGCGAGAGGGTCTCGAGCACGGTCAGCAGCCCGACCGAGAGCGAGTCGGCGATCTCGGCGTGGCGGGCCGGGTCCTCGTCCTCGGCGGTGAGGATCGGCTCGGGCAGCCACTCGCCGGTGTAGACCTCGCGGCGCGCCCGCGCCGAGCGCAACTCGTCGATCGCCAGCCGCGTCACCACGGTCGCGAAGAAGGCCTCCGGCGCGTCAATTCTCGCGCCCGAGTCGAGCTCGCGGTAAAGGCGGACGAAGGCCTCCTGCACCACTTCCTCGGCTTCGCTGACGCTGCCCAACATCCGGTAAGCGATCGCGAAGCCCTTCGGCCGCAGTTCTTCGAACAGCTCATCCATGCGCTCATCGTCCTCCTACCCGGCCGTCGCCTCTCCTAGAGCTACTGCGAGCCGACGCGGAGTGAGACGGAAGCGACGAAGTCCTAGCTCACGACGAAGAGACCATCTTGGTTTCTTTCCAGCTCCTGCACATGACTCAAGCCCTGCGCCGATGTCACGAGCCGCACCGAAGGCGTTGCCCTCAGTAGTGGGATCACGCGGTCGATCTCGACCCTGAGCAGGATCTGGCCGCCGTCTGGCCAGCACGCCTCCCGCTTCGACATGGCGTACCAACGCTCATTGACCACGTCGCTGAGGTGGCGACAGGCGTCGAAGTCGAGGTAAGTCCTCCCCTCACGCGTCCAGCAACCGAGCCGTTGCCGCTCCACCCCCTCAAGGCGTGGCAAGGCGAGAGCGAGCGTCCCGTCGACAGAGGCGTAACCACGCCCCAGGAGGCGCTCGACGTGACGTTGCTGCGCCTTGCGCTCGGAGCGCTGGTTGGCGCTGTCGGCGCCCCAGGCGAGTAGGCCAAGGAGCGCTCCGACCGCCAGGATGAGAACCGCGACCAGGCCCGCGTCGTCGGGCGTGGCTGTCCAGGCCGAGCTCGCGAGCCAGGCGGCGGCGGCACCGCCGAGCAGCGCCAGCGCCAGGATCGGCCAGGCGCGCACGAATGAACCCGGGATCCGTGAGCCAACGCTGACGAAGGCGAGGAAGAAGACCGCGACGATCAGCGGCGTCGCGGTCTGGGTCAGTTCGTGATCGCTGATCGGCTCGTTGCGATGCAGCAGCGCGACGCAAAAGTAGGCCGTCGTCGCGACGGCAGTGAGCACGGCGATGACGACGAACACTTCAAAGACCGCGAAGCCCGCCTTGCGCCGCCCACCGAAGAAGAGGGCGAAGATCGTGCCGGCTCCGAGGGCGCCGGCAAGCGGAATCAGACCCTGCAAGGCGGCCCGGTCGCTCGGATTCAACACGTGCTCCTTCATCGCTCTGCACGTATCGACCTGACAGCGCGGGTATATGAAGGGTGGGAGACCAACTCCAGCAGAGGGCATGCCCCCCACGACCCGAGCAGCATGAAATACGGGAGCGACGGGACTCGAACCCGCGACCTCCGGCGTGACAGGCCGGCGCTCTAACCAGCTGAGCTACGCCCCCGGGAGACAGGCGACTGGCGCCCGGGCGGGCATTATCTCAGGGTCGCTGGATTTGGAGGCGGAAGGGTCTGCTGTGGGCGCGGGTCGAGGTGATTTCGAGGCGCAGGTGGGACTGGCCGCAGACCGTGAAGTCGAGCTGGTGCAGGGGGCCGAGGCCGCGGTTGGAGCGGCGAAGGAGCCTGCCGGCGCGGCTACGAAGGGCCAACTCGTAGCCGCGCCTGTGCAGGCTGGCTGGGCGCAGGCTGACCGTCCCGTCGAGCGGCGTACTTAGGGACTCGACGGCTGCACCCTCCCCCCTGGCCGGCACTCGCCCGGCCAGCACGAAGCTGGTCCGCCCCTGCCAGGGCGTAAGCGTGTCTTCCCGAATCGCCTCGAAGGCGGCCGGGTCCGGGCGCAGCGCCGGCATGTAGCGCCACGAGACCGGGAGTTCGGGAAAGCGGAGGTGGGCGAAGGCCTCGGCGAAGGCCTCGCCCGGGTCCTCGAAGTAGTGGCTGCCCTCGTCGCCCGGCCAGAGCCGGCCGCTGCGCTTGCCCTGGCAGACGTTCTCGAGGCTGGCCCAGCGCTCGGTCCCCCAGTCGATCGCGCCGCCGAAGGGGGCCGGCATTTCGCGGTGCTGGGCGACGTGGTGCCCGTACTCGTGGGCGAGGACGAAGTCGAAGGTCGCCCCCTCGGAGTCGGCTTCTTCATAGCCACCGATGACGATCTTGTTGTCGCCGGTGAAGTAGCAGGCCTCGGCGCCGAAGCCGCAGTCGAAGCCGAGCTGGAATTCGGTGTCGAGCTGGACCGTGAGCAGTTCGACCTCGGGGCCGTGGATCAGGGTGCCGATGAAGTCGGCGACCCGCTGCGGGTCGGTGACGTTGCAGCTCTCCGCGCAATCGGCGGTGACGTCGACCGCGATCGTCGCTCCACTGCCGTCATTGATCGAGTAGCGCTGCGACGACGCGGAGGCGGATATCCGCGCCGCCGCAGCACCGGGCTCGCCCAACACGACATCGCGCATCGGTACCGCGGGGTGCGGCACCTCGAGCGCAACGCCCGGACTGGGACGCTCGGCGGCAGCCCCTCCCGGGGCCACCAGGAGAAGAAGAGTCATGGCTATGCCCGCAAGCGCCCCCGCCGGGCGCCTGCTCACGGAGCGGGACCCAGCTCTTTCATGGGGTCGCTCGCTTCCCCGGTTCCAGCCGGCACAGCGCAGGCAGCGGTTGGCATGTACGCGAGGAGCGCCATTGCGAAGGAGACGATCGTGGAGATCACGGGGCGGAACCCTGGCGCCGCCGTGAAGCTTGTCTCCACGTCAACTGAAGGACACGGTAGCGGGCATTGCGCCGGGAGAAAAGAAACCGCCATACCATTGCCGTACCAAAACTAAATAGCCGCGTCTGGATGGCCAGATCTCACGCACGACACAACCGATCGAGGATCTCTTACGTAGTTGGCAGCGATGAAGATCGCGATCGTCGGAACCGGGATTTCCGGGCTTGTGGCTGCCCACCTGCTGCAGCACGAGCACGAGCTGACGATCTACGAGGCGAGCTCACGGCTCGGCGGCCACACGAACACGGTCCGGGTCGACTTCGCGGACGAGACCCACTGGGTCGACACCGGCTTCATCGTCTTCAACGACCGCAACTACCCCAACTTCGAAGCGCTGCTCGCCGAGCTCGGGGTCGCCACGCAGGCCTCCCACATGAGCTTCTCCGTCTCCGACGGGCGCGGCGAGTTCGAGTACTCGGGGACGCCGCGCGGCATCTTCGCCCGTCCCGCCCACCTGCTCAGCCCCTCCTTCCTCGGCATGCTGCGCGACTGGCGCCGCTTCAACCGCGAGGCCAGGGCGTTGATCGGGATGAACGGCACCGCCCCCTCGCTCGGCGCCTGGTTGGAGGAAAAAGGCTTCTCCCAGAACTTCGTCGAGCGACTGATCGTGCCGCAGGCCTCCGCCGTGTGGTCTGCGGACCCCGAGCAGATGTGGAGCTTCCCGGCCAGCTTCATGGCCGAGTTCTTCGAGAACCACGGGATGTTCAGCCTCAGCGACCGGCCGCGCTGGCGCACCGTCAGCGGCGGCTCGATCTCCTACGTCGAGGCGATCGCGGCGCCCTGGCGCGACCGGGTCCGCCTGCGGGCGCCGGTGCGCCGGATCGAACGGCTCGGCGACGGCGTCCGGATCGAGGCCGAGGGCTGCGAGAGCGAGGACTTCGACCAGGTCGTAATCGCGACCCACTCCGACCAGGCGCTGGCGCTGCTCGGCGATCCGAGCGAGGCGGAGCGTGAGATCCTCGGAGTCATCCCCTATCAGCGCAACGAAGCGGTCCTGCACACCGACGCCTCGCTCCTGCCGCGCCGCCGCGCCGCCTGGTCGAGCTGGAACTTCCACCTCACGCCAGAGCCGGCCCGCGGCTCCACCGTCACCTACTGGATGAACAACCTGCAGCGGTTGCGCAGCGAGCGCCAACTGCTGGTCACGCTCAACCGCGGCGAGGAAATCGACCCGGAGAAGGTGCTGAGGCGCTTCTCCTACGAGCACCCCATCTACACCGCCGAGGGGGTCGCCGCCCAGGCGCGCCACGCCGAGATCAGCGGCTCCGCGCGCAACACCCACTTCGCCGGCGCCTACTGGGGCTGGGGCTTCCACGAGGACGGCGTGCTCAGCGCGATCCGTGCCTGCGAGCGGATCGCTGCGACCCCGGCGCGCCCGGAGGCGCTGGCCGCATGACCGCCTCCGCCGTCTACGAGGGCTGGATCCGCCACCGGCGCTTCGAGCCGATCGAGCACGACTTCCGCTACCGGCTCTTCCTCATGTACCTCGACCTCGACGAGCTGCCGCGGCTGCTCGACCGCTACCCGCTTTGGTCGGCGCGCCGTCCCGCCCCGGCTCGCTTCCGCCGCGCCGACTTCATGGGCGACCCGCAACGGCCGCTGGCCGAGTGCGCCCGCGACGCGGTCGAGGCACAGACCGGCGCCCGCCCCGCCGGCCCGGTGCGGATGCTCGCCAACCTGCGCACCCTCGGCCACGTCTTCAACCCGGTCTGCTTCTACTACTGCTTCGACGCCGCTGGCGAGCAGGTCGAGGCGGTCGTCGCCGACGTCAACAACATCCCTTGGGGAGAGCGCCATCCTTATGTCCTGGCGCGCGACGGGCGCCAGGGAACCGTGCTTGCGCAAGAGCTCGACAAGGCCCTCCACGTCTCGCCCCTGATGGCGATGGACCAGACCTACGCCTTCCGCGCCAGCGAGCCCGGCGAGCGACTGAGCGTGCAGATCGAGTCGCGCCCCAACGACGGCGCCGGCAAGGCCTTCGACGCCACCCTCTCGATGCGCCGCCGCGAGCTCAGCGGCCCGCTGCTGACCCGGATGCTGCTGCGCTACCCGGCGATGTCGCTGCAGGTCGTCGCCAAGATCTACGCTCAAACTCTGCGGCTGAAGCTGAAGGGAGCGCCCTACTTCCCCCACCCCGGGGGGAAGCGACCGAGGGGATTCCTATCGCCATAGGGGACCGGCTCGCCCGCACCGCTGTGCAGCAAGCGCTGTCGCGCCTGCGCGCCGGCCGCATCGACGTGGTCGAGGACGGCCGGCAGCGCTCCTTCGGCCCGGCCGACGCCGAGCTGCGGGCGACCGTGACGATCCGCGACGCCGCCGCCTGGCGCGGCCCGCTGCGCGGCAGCGTCGGGCTCGGCGAGACCTACGTCGAGGGCCTCTGGGAGACCGACGACCTGGTCACGCTGATCCGCATCGCCGCCCGCGAGCTGCGCCAGCTCGACGGCCTGCGCGGCGCCGTCGCCCGCCAGCGCGGCCTCCTGCACCGGGCTCGCCACCTGGTCCCGGAGAACACGCGGACGCGGGCCAAGCAGCACATCGCCGCCCACTACGACCTCGGCAACGACCTCTTCGCCTCCTTCCTCGACAAGCGGATGGTCTATTCGTGCGCCTACTTCCCCGAGCGGGACACAAGCCTTGAGGAAGCCCAGCTGGCGAAGCTGGAGCGGATCTGCACACAGTTGCGGCTCGGCCCCGAGAACCACCTGCTGGAGATCGGCAGCGGTTGGGGCGGCCTCGCGATCCACGCCGCCCGCGAGCACGAGTGCCGGGTGACGACGACGACGATCTCGGCCGAGCAGCACGAACTTGCTCAACAGCGGGTGCGCGAGGCGGGCCTTGAGGACCGGGTCACCGTGTTGCGCCAGGACTACCGCGACCTCGATGGCCGCTTCGACCGCCTCGTCTCGGTCGAGATGATCGAGGCGGTCGGCTGGCAGTACTTCGACGCCTTCTTCCATCACTGCAGCGAGCTGCTCAGCCCCGACGGGCTGATGCTGCTGCAGGCGATCACGATCGACGACGACATCTACGAGGTTGAGAAGGGCGCCCGCAGCTTCGCCAACACCTACGTCTTCCCCGGCGGCTGCCTGCCCTCGGAGCGGAAGATCGCCGACTGCCTCGCCCGCGTCACCGACATGCGCCAGGTCTGGCGCGACGACATCACCGCCCACTACCCGCCGACCCTGGCCGCCTGGCGCGAGCGCTTCTCCGCTGCCTGGGACAAGCTCCGCGCCCGCGGCTACGACGAGCGTTTCCGCCGTCTCTGGGCCTTCTACCTCAGCACCTCCGAGGCGGGCTTCCGCGAGCGTAGGATTGGCGACGTGCAGGCTCTTTTCGCCAAGCCGGAGTGGCGTTGAGGAAGGGAAGAGGCGAGCCGCTGCTCCTGCTGCACGGGCTCGGCGGCTCGACCGCGGTCTGGAGCCCGGTGATCGACTTACTCGCCGGCGAGCGCGACGTGCTGGCGATCGACCTGCCGGGATTCGGCCTCACCCCACCGCTCCCGGACGGGGTCGAACCGAACGCGGTCAACCTCGCCGCCGCGGTGCGCGAGGCCTGCGCCGAGCTCGGCTTCGAGCGCCCGCACGTGGCCGGCAACTCGCTCGGCGGCTGGGTCGCACTGGAGCTGGGCCGGGCCGGCTGGGCCGCCTCGGTAACCGCGATCTCCCCCGCCGGCCTCTGGCGCAAGCCACTCGGCGACCGCCGCGTCAACCCCCGCCTCTGGGCCAAGCGCCTGCGACCTTTCGTCTCCGTCGCCCTGCGCACCCGGCGCACCCGCGAGTCGATGCTGGCGACCTTCTCCGCCCGGCCGGACCTGATCCCCGCAAAGGAGGGCCGCGACCTCGTCCTCGGCTGGATCGACTCGAGCGGCTACGACGGGGCCAACAAGGCGATGCGCACCCACGTCTTCGACCCCGCCGGCTACCCCGACCTGCCGGTCACCCTCGCCTGGGGTGACCGCGATCGACTGCTGGCGCCGCCGCGGCCCGAGCGCCGCCCGTCCGGCTCGCGCTACGTCGTCCTGCCCGGCGTCGGCCACACGCCGATGTGGGACGACCCCGAGCTGGTCGCCCGGACCCTGCTCGAGGGCAGCTCGGTCTCGGCCGCGGTCTGACTCTGGGAGAGTTCGGGAACGCGAGCAACCGGAGGGAGACCCGAGTGATCATCGAGAGGACCGAGAACCCGCAGTGGCTGTCCAACGCCTACCTCGTCGCCGACGAGGCCGGCGGCACCGGGGTGCTGATCGACGGCAACGACGACCTCGGGCCGCTGCTCGAGCGAGCCGAGCGCGACGGGATCGAGATCACCCACATCCTGATTACCCACCCGCACGGCGACCACATCGCCGGCCTGGCCGCGGCGCAGCAGCAGCTCGGCGGTGTGCCGATGGTCGCCCATGCCGAGGCCGCCGCTGAAATCGAGGATGAGATCGCGCAAACGATTGCCGACGGCGAGAAGCTCAACACCGGCAACCTCGAGATCGAGGCGATCTACACGCCGGGCCATGCCGCCGGCCACGTCGCCTTCCTCGTCAATGGCAGCGACGTCTTCACCGCCGACGTCCTCTTCAAGGGAACGGTCGGGGGGACGATGGCACCAGGCGCCAGCGGCTTTGCCGACCTCCAGTCCTCGGTGATGCGGCTGCTCGAGTTGCCGCCGGAGACCGCCGTCCATCCGGGCCACCGCGAGCCAACGACGATCGGCGACGAGTGGGACAGCAACCCCTTCGTGCAGATCTGGCGCGGCGAGGAGGAGACCAATGGAGAGCAGGTGACGGTCTGGGGCCGCCCGGCGACGCTGAAGCTCTGGGCGCCCGACTACGACGGTGGCAACAAGGCCTGGGTCGTCTTCGGCGACGACGACACCGAGGCAATCGTCGGCGGCTCCCAGGTCGAGCGCGGCTGAAACACGACGAGGCCCGCCGGAGCGGGCCTCGTCTGCCAGGGAGGAGTGCGGGTTACTTGATCACCGCTTCCATCAGCAGCCAGCAGCCGTCGGTGTCGCTGGCCGGGGTGAAATAACCGCCGAGGAAGAGCGGCGGGGTGTAGATCAGGGTGTTGTCGCCACCCGAGGAGCAGCGGATCATCGAGGTGATGCTGCCGCGCAGGGCAAGCTGCTCGCCCTTCTTGATCTTCATGTCAACCGGGAAGGACTCGACGTTGTAGTCGCCTTCTTCTTCGGCCGATTCCATCTGGCCGCGATAGCTGATCCTCTGCCCGTAGCGCTTGGCGATCGACTCGGTGCCGTTGATGTGCTTGACCGCCATCAGCCGGAAGCTGCCGGGGCCGCCGGCGATCAGCCGGATCTTCTTGATCGTCCCGGTCTTTGGGGCGAGCTCGCCGCCGTCGGGGCGACCGTAGGCTTCGTTGAGGACCATCGTGCAGGGTTCGAGCGCGGTTTCGGGCCCATTGCAGGTGAGGCCCGGCAGCGAGTTCGAGGGCTGCACCCGCGAGTTGAGCTTGGCGCCGAACTTGACCGGGGCCGAGGCGACACCGGCGGCCGGGACGAGGGCCAGTGCGAGGCTTGCCAGGGCGGCGACGAGGCCGGTGCGGCGGGCGATCTTCTGGGCGGTAGCGTTGCGTGTCATTTGAATCTCCTTGAGGTCTGTGGGGCGGGGTGACTGCTCCGTGTGAACAGATTCGCCCGGATCGCCCGCCGCTCCCAGAGCCCCCAGGGGTGGACCTGCTCACCCCTCGCAGAAGCCTTCCGGTGCGCCTTTGCTGGTCATAGACCGGATAAGGCGCACCGGAGCGAGTCCGGCTCGTAGGATCAGCCGCGTGAGCGAGCCACGCCAGACCAGCGCCGCCGAGCTGAAGGCGCAGATCGAGGCCGAACGCGGCGGGCGGCCCTTCCTTGTTCTCCGCGACGGTGACGGCGAGCAGCGGATCGTCGTCGTCGAGGAGGGCGCCGCCGAGCTCTGGGTTGGACGCGGCGAGGCCGCCGGCCTGCGGATCGAGTGGGACGAGGAGGTCTCCGCCTTGCACGCCCAGATCGAGGTCGTCGGCGGCGAGTGCACGCTGCTCGACGACGGCCTCTCCCGCAACGGCTCCTTCGTCGCCGAGGAGCGCGTCCACGGGCGCCGGCTCCTGCGCGACGGCGACACGCTGCGCTTCGGCCGCACCCGGGTGCTCTTTCGGCGCCCCGGAGAGGCGGCTCCGGAAGCGACCGTGGTGGCGGCCGAGATGCCCACCGCGGCCGCTGTCTCCCCCGGCCAGCGCCGCGTCCTGATCGCCCTCTGCCGTCCCTTCAAGGACGGCTCCAACTTCGCCACGCCGCCGACCAACCAAGCGATCGCCGACGAGCTGCACCTCAGCGTCGACGCGGTCAAGACCCACATGCGCGCCCTCTTCGAGCGGCTCGGGGTCGAGGATCTGCCGCAGAACCAAAAGCGCATCGCCCTGGTTGAGCGAGCGCTGCAGAGCGGCATCGTCGCCCCCCGCGACCTTTAGCCCTCCAGGCACGAACTGGACGCATATGCGATTGGAGTGAGGGCCCTTTCCCCCCACACTCGTACACACTTCTGATGACGACGCCCGTTAGCTAGGCAGGCTTATGCACTTCCTACAAGCGGTCACGATGACCGAAATCCAGGAATTCTTCTTCGACTGGTACCCCATCTTCGGGGTCTTCTTCATGTTCTGCCTGCTGTTCATCTTCCTGCGGTTGATGCGCAGCACGGTCGGCTCGACCAAGCCGGAAACGGTGAAGGCGAGCAGGACCGCACCGGTGCTCTGGGACGAGGTGCAGGGGGTCGATGCGGCCAAGGACGAGCTGATGGACGTCGCCGAGTGGCTGCGTGATCCCGACCGCTTCGCCGCCCTCGGCGCCCAGCCGCCGCGCGGCGTCCTGCTCTTCGGCCCCCCGGGGACCGGCAAGACGATGCTGGCGCGGGCGGTGGCCGCGCAGGCCGGCGTCGACTTCTTCGCCGCCTCGGGCTCGAGCTTCGTTGAGATGTTTGTAGGGAGGGGTGCCGCCCGCATCAGGCGGCTGTTCAAGGAGGCACGCAAGTCGGGCCGTGCGGTGATCTTCATCGACGAGCTCGACGCCGTGGGGGGCACGCGTGGTGGAGGCGGCGACGGCGGCACCAGTGAGCGCGAGCAAGCGCTCAACCAGTTGCTGGTCGAGCTCGACGGGTTCGAGCGCGACACCGGCACGGTGATCGTCATCGCCGCCTCCAACCACGTCGACAAGCTCGACCACGCGCTGCTGAGGCCGGGCCGCTTCGATCGCCAGGTGCTGGTCGCGCCGCCCGACCGCAACGGGCGCGAGGCGATCCTGCGCGCGCACGCCAAGGGCAAGCCCCTCGGCCCCGACCTCGACCTGACCGACGTCGCCCGCAAGACGACGGGGATGACCGGCGCCCAGCTTGCCAACGCGCTCAACGAGGGAGCGATCATCGCCGGCCGCGCCGAGCGCAAGGCGATCGCCCGCGAGGACCTCGACGAGGCGCTTCTGCGCCAGGCGGTCGGCTCACAGCAAGCGCGGCGGCTGAACCAGAAAGAGCGCCGCATAGTCGCCTACCACGAGGCCGGACACGCGCTCTGCCGGCACCTGCTCGGCCTCGACCCCCCGGAGATCCTCAGCATCGTCCCCCGCGGGCCGGCGCTCGGCTTCGTCGGCCACTCGCCGCAGGAGGACACCTACCTCAAGTCCCGCGACGAGCTGCTCGACGAGATCGTCACCCTGTTGGGTGGCCGCGCCGCCGAGGAGGAGGTGCTGGGGAACTCTTACTCAGGCGCCGTCGACGACCTTCACCGCGTGCACGCCGTCTGCAACCAGATGGTCGGCGAGTTCGGCATGGGCGTCGCCCTCGACGCCGACGGCGCGCCGCCGATCGCCCTGCCGACCGGCGACTACGCGCTCTCGGATCGGACCCGCCGCGACGTCGACATGGCGGCGATGAACCTGGCGCGCGAGGCCTACCGCCGCGCTCGCACCCTGCTCGCGGCCAACCGCGAGTGCCTCGACGACCTCGCCGCAAACGCACTCGAGCGCGAGACGCTCACGCGCGAGGACCTCGACGACATCTTCGCCGCCCACGAGCTACACGAGAGCGTCGGCGGCTCCGGGGCGCTTGCCGCCGCAACGCCCACACTTTTCCGGGATACCGCCGCGTCGAGGTAGCATCCTCGGACAGGTGGCGCTCCACAACGAAGACTCCGAGTACTACTTCCCGCCCGGTCGTTCGGTGGCGCGGCGGGTCCACGGCGAGCGCGCCGTCGGCCTGCTCTACGGGCAGCGGGCGCTGCTGATCGGAGCGCTGGAGCCGCTCACCTACACCGGCACGATGATGAGCACGGGCGCCGGCGACCGGCCCTTCCAGCGGCTCGCCCGCACGGCCAAGGTCCAGGAGACCGTCCTGCTCGGCACCCGCGCCGAAGCCGACAAGGCGCTGGCCGCGGTGCATCGCCTGCACGAACGGGTCAACGGCACGCTGGGCGAAGCGGCGGGAGTGCACGCCGCCGGAACTCCATACTCGGCCTTCGATCCGGAGCTGATGCTGTGGACGCTGGCGGTGATCGCCGACTCAGGGCGGGCGATGTACGAGACGATGGTGCGGCCGCTGAGCGAGGTCGAGCGCGAGGAACTGTGGCAGGACTACGTCCGCTTCGGCGAGCTCTTCGGCCTGCCGGCCAGCGATGTCCCCGGCAGCTACCGCGAGTTCAGCGCCTGGTGGGACGAGCGGCTCTCTTCACCGGACCTGCAGGCGACGCGGCACGGCCTCGAGATGGCCCCGCTGGTCGCCTTCGAGCAGCCGGTCCCGGCGACGGCGCGAGGCAACCTCGTCGCCCAGAACCACATCATCAAGGGCACCCTGCCGCCGCGGGTGCGAGAGATCTTCGGCATCCCCTGGAGCCGCGCCCACGAGGCCGGCTTCCGCGCGATGACCGCCAGTCACCGCAGCGCCCGTCACTTCTTCCCACGCAAGGTGCGCCGCGGTCGCAACGACGTCTTTTTCAACGTCGTGATGAAGGGCGAGCGCGAACGGGGCGGCACAAGGACGCCGCAGCTGGGCGCCAGCGCCTGAGCGGTGGCGCCCCGTCCGGCCCAAGGGGAGCCGGTCCGCTGGTGGTCAATGCGGCGGGCGCAGAACCTCAAGCCCGCCACCTACCGCTGTCCCTTCTGCGGCAAGCACCTGCCGGCGCTCAGCGAGCACGTGCTGATCGCCCCCGAGGGCGACACCGCGCGCCGCCGCCACGCTCACACCAACTGTGTGATCGCCGAGCGCAAGGCGGGGCGCCTCCCCAGCGAGGAAGAGTGGCGGCGCAGCCAGCCCCGGCCACCGTCGCTGTGGCAGCGACTGCGCGCGCGTCTCGGCTAGCTACTTCACCTTGCAGGGCCGGAAGAACGTGCCCTTGAGGAAAGTGCCGTCTTTGAAGCTGAATTCGCCGCGAGCTTGCAGGCGGCCGTTTTCACAGCGGGCGTTGACGTAGCTGTGCTTCTTGCCCTTGAAAGTCCATTTGCGCTCGACCTTGATGTTGCCCGAGATTGGGTGACCGTAGCCGCCGGCGATCTTGGGGATTTTCGCCTCGACGCGATAGCCGTAGACGCCCTTGTGGATTTTTTCGATCACGACCGGGACGATGAAGGTGGTGGCGATCGGGACCGTGGTGTAAGCGTGGGCTAGGACAGTGTCGAAGCCGCGCACCTTGGGTCCGTTGAAGAGGGTGATCGGCGATGAGACCGGGATCGGCCCCTGTTCGGGGAACTTGACGATCGCGGTGCCGACACCCTTGCCCACTATCGCGCCAGGACAGGCTTTGCGGGCGGCGGGAACGGTGGTGGCCTGCAGTTTCCCAGCCGTGCAGACCGGTAGGCCGGTGGTGTCGACCGATCCGTGGCGGTCGAATTCAAAAGTGAGCGTTTCCAGGATCGGCGGCAGTTCGCCGGAGACGGTCGAGAGCTTGCCGCCGCCGTAGATCAGAATCGGCGCGTCCTTGTGCCGGGGCAGAGTTTCGGGCCGGAAGCCCCCGTGGCCGACGATCAGGAGGTCGCCAGCGCGCAGTTCCACCTTGTCGTTATCGCGCACCGCGCTGGCAATACCGCCCAGGGCAAGCACAGACAGCACGAGGACGCCGAGCCCGATCAGTCTCCTCTTGATCGGGCTTCTCTTCACGATCGAACCCTTAGACCTACTTACGCACCTGACACGGAAGCAAGAAATTGGCCTTCAGTATTTGGTTCACATCCGCCGTCGCAGTCGGTGCTTCTTCGGGCCCTTCTTTGAAGGTGAATTCACCGCGGGCCTGGAAGTGACCGGTTTCGCAGCGGGCGTTGACGTAGCTGTGCTGCTTGCCCTTGAAGGTCCATTTCTTGCCGACTTTGGACGAGCCGGCGATCGGGTGGCCGTAGCCGCCGGCGATCTTGGGGATTTGGACCCTGATCCGATAACCGAAGACACCCTTGTGGATTTTTTCGATCACGACCGGGACGATGAAGGTGGTCGGCCCGGGGTAGTCGAGGTGGGCATGGGCGAGGATCGTGTTATCGGCACCCTTTTTCGGCCCGTTGAAGAGGGTGATCGGCGAACCGACTTTGATCGGTCCCTGTTCGGGGAACTTGACCACCGCGCTACCGAAGCCGGTACCGACGATCGCATCGGGGCAAGCCTTGCGGGCAGTTGGAACGTCGGTGGCGACCAATTTGCCTTTGGTGCACGTCGCGAGGCCCGTTGTGTCGAGCGCGCCGTGCTTGTCGAATTCGATCACGAAGGTGTCCAGGATCGGCGGCAGGTCGCCGGAGAGGGTCGAGAGTTTGCCTCCGCCGTTGAAAGTGATCGGCGCATTTTTGTGCTTGGGCAGAGCCTTCGGCGCAAAGTCACCTTCGGCGTCGAGCACGAGGTTCCCGGCTACTACGTGAACCTTAAAAGCGCTTGCTGTAGCGGCAAGCGCAAGCAATCCCAGCACAACGAGTCCGGCGACGATCTTGTTCTTCATATACCTCTTCCCCTCCCGTTTCCCAGAACCTCAAAGATACCGAAGGCGACACAAATGGATGTTAAGGTCGGTCGGTTCCAACCGGGCTGCCTGGCTTTCCCGCCGAGACGAACTGGGCAAGCCCGCTCACCCGCTGCTCAATCTCAATCGCTCCCAATCCTTCGAGCGCGTCGGTCAGCTCGTCGCGCCCGAACACCCTCACCCCGGTCACCCCGTGCACCACGGCGTTCGCGGCCAAGTCAGGCACGGGTCCTCGGTTACAGCTGGACATCAGCGCCAGCCGCCCGCCCGGCGCCAGCACCCGGACGATCTCGGCAAGCGCCAGCATCGGCTGCTCGATCAGGTACAGGGCGGCAAAGCAACAAACCGCGTCGAAGCTGCCGTCGCGAAAGGGCAGGTCGCAAGCGTCGCCGCGCAGGTAGGCCAGGTTGCCCATCGCGTTGTCGCGAACGGCGACCCCGAGCATCGTCGCCGAGGAGTCGATGCCGACGACGAGACCCTTCCCCGCCGCCAGCGCGAAGTCCCGCGTGAAGTTCCCCGGCCCGCAGGCCACGTCGAGAACCCGCTCACCAGGTGAGATCGAGAGCATCGCCAGCGCGATCCGGTGCTCCTCCTCAGTCCCCGGCCCGGTCAGCCCCATCAGGAATCGCCCCGCCACCGGCCGCCAGAAGCGCTGGTAGATCAGCGGCACCGCCCGGCTCCGCATCAGCCGCTGCGCCGCGTTGCCGCCGGCTTTCGCCGGGCCGAGCAGATCGAGGTAGCCGCGCTCGCGGTCTAGCCGGCCGGGCCGCTGTGGCGGCTCGAAGAGCTCCAGTGCTTGCTCCATCGGTAACCGCAAATGGGCGGTGACGGGCTCGAACCGCCGACTTCCTCCGTGTAAAGGAGGCGCTCTCCCAACTGAGCTAACCGCCCAGGCTTCGCTCTGATTATGAAACACAGGAAGGGAGAGGGCGGCGCGGTGGCGGTATGAGGAGAATGCGCGGCATGAGATTCGAGGTCTTCTGGCGGGTTGCCCTGGTGCAGTTGGTGGCGGTGGCGGTGCTTTCGCTGCTGCTGGCGGCCGTCTTCTCGCACGGCTTCTTCGTCGACTGGGGATGGCTCGCCGGGCCCGGAGCGTGGCTGCTCTGCGCCTGGCTGACGGCACGGGTGGTCGGACTCGAGGTGCGTCTGACGCTCTTGCGGGCAGTGATCGCGGGACTGGTCAGCCTGCTGGCGGTGCTGATCGGCCTGCACTGGCTCGGTGCCTTCGTCGCGGTGCTCCTCTTCGCTTACTTCTGCGCCCTCGGCGGCCGCACGGGTAGCCTGCGACCGGGATGAACCCCCACTTAGACAGAGCGACCGCATGAGCTGGAGCGCTACCGACATCCCCGACCAAACCGGTAGAACCGCGGTCGTCACGGGTGCCAACGGAGGTCTGGGGCTGGCGACGGCACGGGCCCTCGCAGCGGCCGGCGCCACCGTCGTGATCGCGGCGCGCAACCAGGAGCGAGCCGCGGAGGCGATGGGGCGAATCCGCGACGGTCTTCCCCAAGCCTCGCTGGAGCTGGTTGAGCTGGACCTCGGCTCATTGGCATCGGTGCAGAAGGCCGCTGAGGAGATCCTCGCTGCTCACCAGACAGTCGACCTGCTTGTCAACAACGCCGGCGTGATGGGCATCCCGGAGCGCCGCACCGCCGACGGCTTCGAGATGCAGTTCGGCGTCGACCACCTCGGCCACTTCGCGCTCACTGCCCACCTGATGCCGGCCCTGCTGAGGGCTCCGGCGGCACGCGTCGTCACCGTGACCAGCAGCGCCCACCATATGGGCAGGGCGGTCGACCCCGAGAACCCGAACCTGGACGGGCGCTACGGGCCCTGGCGCGCCTACGGCCAGGCCAAGCTCGCCAACTTCCACTTCGGCCTCGGCCTGGACAAGCTGCTGCGCAAAGCCGGGTCGCCAGCCGCCAGCCTCATCGCCCACCCCGGCCTCTCCAATACCGAGCTGCAGGCGGTCAGCGTCGAGGAGACCGATGGTGGCCTCTCGCAACGCTTCTTCCTGATGCTGGCCCGCAGCGTCGGCATGTCACCGGGAGAGGGAGCGCTTTCGCAGCTGCGCGCGGCAACCGACCCGGCCGCCGAAGGCGGCGAGTTCTACGGCCCGCTCTTCGTCAACAGCGGCCCGCCGGTGCGCAAGCCGATCCTGCGCCGGCTCGGCATGAACAGAGCGATCGAGCGCCTCTGGCAGGTTTCCGAGCGCGAAACCGGACTGAAGATCGAGACATGAACCTCGGACTGGAGGGCCGGGTCGCGCTGGTGATGGGCGCCAGTCGTGGCCTCGGCCGGGCGATCGCGGCGTCGTTGGCAAGCGAGGGCGCAAAGGTGGCGATCGCGAGCCGATCGCGCGAGAAGCTCGACGAAGCTGAGGCGGAGATCGGCAAAGCGGCGACCCCGTTCGTGGCCGATGCCTCCGATCTCGATCGCCTCGCGGCGCTGCCCGACGAGGTCACCGAGACTCTGGGCCCGATCGAGATCCTGGTCCTCAACACGGGCGGACCGTCGTTCGGTGGCGCCCTCGACCACGAGCTCGACAAGTGGGAGACCGCCTACCGCTCGCTGGTCCTGGCGCCGCGGATACTCGCCGGCGCCGTCCTGCCAGGAATGCGCGAGCGCGGCTGGGGACGGATCGTCAACGTCGGCTCCTCCTCAACGCGGGAGCCGATCCCCGGCCTCAACCTCTCCAACTCCCACCGCATGGCCGCGGTCGGCTTCCTCAAGACGCTCTCACGCGAGGTCGCCGCCGACGGGATCACCGTCAACACCGTCGCCACCGGCCGCTTCGGCACTGAACGATTGACCGACGCGAATGGCTCGCTCGAAGCTGCCGAAGAGGCCGCGAAGCACGAAATCCCCGCCGCCCGCCTCGGCCAACCCGAGGAGTACGGAGACCTGGTGGCCTTCCTCTGCTCCGACCGCGCCGCTTACATCACCGGCACCGTCATCCCAATCGACGGCGGCCTGCTGCACTCGGCTTTCTAGCCGTCGGCGGAGGGGCGCATCGAGGGAAAGAGGATGACGTCGCGCAGGTTCTCGGCGCCGGCGAGGATCATCGCCAAGCGATCGATGCCGATCCCCGAGCCACCCGCGGGCAGCGATCCGTATTCGAGCGCCCGCACGAACTCGTCGTCGCTTGGATAGGGCGCCTCCTCGCTCTCGGGGTGGCGGCGCTGGCGCTGGCGCACGAAGTTCTCGCGCTGCATATCGGCGTCGTTGGTGTCGGTGCCGCCGCCAATGATCTCCATCCCGTCGACGACCCCGTCGAACGCCTCGCCCAGCAGATCCGGGTGCTCGGGCACCGGCTTCACGGTTGGCCAGAGTTCGCGCGGCAGGTCGACGAGGAAGGTGGGCTGGACCAGCTTCGGCTCGATCAGCTTGCCCTGGATCCCGTCGATGATCCAGGCCCAGTCCGCGTCCGGGGCGACGTCCTCTCCCAGCAACTCGACCAGCTCCTCGCGGCTCGCGGTGAGGATGTCGACGCCAGACTCCTCGTGGATCGCATCGCGCAGGGTGATCCGCTTCCAGGGAGCCTTGAAGTCGATCTTGCGATCGCCGCGCTCGACCACCGTCGTCCCCAGTACCTGCTCCACCACGGTCGAGAGCATCTGCTCGGCGAAGGCCATCACGCCCTCGTAGCCGGCGCAGCTGAGGAACCACTCGAGCATCGTGAACTCGGGGTTGTGTTTGGGCGAGATGCCCTCGTTGCGGAAGAACCTGCTCAGCTCGTAAACGTTCTCGAAGCCGCCGACGATCGCCCGCTTCAAATAGAGCTCAGTCGCGGTGCGCAGGAACAGTTCGCGGTTGAGCGCATGGTGGTGGGTGGCGAACGGGCGAGCCGCGGCGCCGCCGGCGAGGGTCTGCAGGATCGGCGTTTCGACCTCGACGAAGTCGCGCTCGTTGAGGTAGTTGCGAATCGCCGCGACGAGCTTCGCCCGCATCGCGAAGATCTCGCGCGAGCGCTCGTTCGCCATCAGGTCGAGCTCGCGCTGGCGGTAACGGACCTCAGGATCGGAGATGCCGTGGAAGAGGTCGGGCGGATCGCGCAGCGCCTTGCCGAGCAGCGTGCACTCGCGCACCGCCAGCGCCAGCTGGCCGCGCTTGGTCACGTGCAGGTCGCCCTCGACCCCGATCGCGTCGCCGATGTCGAGGGCGTCGATCCGGCCGAAGGCCTCCTCGCCTAGTGAGTCAAGCCGGGCGTATGCCTGGATCGACCCGGTCAGGTCGCGGATGTCTAGAAAGGCGGTCTTGCCGTGGCCGCGACGGCCGACCAGCCGGCCGGCGATCCGGTAGGAGAACTGCGAGTGCGCACCCTCGCCCAGCTCCTCCGGGTCGTGCGCCGCGAAGATCGCCGAGATCTTGTCGCGGTCGGGAAAGCCCTGGTGCGGGTAAGGATCGACGCCTTCGGCGCGCAGCCGCTCAAGCTTCGCCCGCCGCACATCCTCAGTTGAGCCCTGCGAGGGCTCGGCCCCCGCAGGCACGTCGCTCATCGGGCCAGGCCGACCGTCACTCGCTCGTCGCCGCGGTAGTCCGTCCGCGTTTCCGCCTCGCCCAGCAGCTCCCGCATCGCGGGGCCGTGGTGCGTGTCGTGCTCAAGCGCCATCCGCCAGCCGCTCGGCGTTTCGGCAATCAGGCCGCGGATCACGCCGAGACCGTCGTCACCGCTATCGCCGAGCACGGCGATCTCCGGCTCGCGGCGGATCTCCGGCGAGCGCTCGTCGATCGAGGTATCGGTGATGTAGGGAAGGTTTGCGATCAGCAGGTCGACCTGGTCGACGTGGTCGGGAATGCCCTGGGCCACGGTCACCTCGAGCGGGATGCCGAGGCGCGCCGCGTTCTCGCGCGCTTTCTCGGCCGCCTCCTCGGAGAGGTCCGAGGCCGTCACCCGCAGGTCGGGACGCTCGTCGAGCAGGGCCAGGGCGATCGCGCCCGAGCCGGTGCCGACCTCGTGCACGCGGGAGCCCTTCGGTAGCTCGACCCCGACGCTGACCAGCAGCTCGGTCTCGCGGCGCGGGATAAGCACCCGCTCGTCGACCGCGATCTCGATCTCGCGGAAGCGGCAGCTGCCGAGGATGTACTCGAGCGGCTCGCGTTCACTGCGCCGCGAGACGAGCCGTTCGACTTCCTCGCGGATCTCGGGCGTGACCTCGGTCGCGCCGTCTCGCTCTAAATCTTCGACCCGGATCCCCAGCGCTTTTGCTACCAGCGCCCTCGCATCGGCTTCCGGCGCCTCGCAGCCGGCCGCCGCGATCGTCTCCGTTGCCTGCTTCACCATCTCTCCTGCGCTCGCCATCAGCGGCGCTCCTTCCGTCTGGGCTTCCACGGCTACAACCCCGCTACGGGTCTGATCGGTTCGGTGGAGGCCACGCGCGACAGGGTACCGTGTCGGCGCCGCACGACGGCGATCCACACGCCCCCCGCGAGCATCATCGCCAGGCTCTCCCACTGGGCCGCGGTCAGGCCAAGCGCCACGGAGTCGTTGCGGCGCAGGAACTCGACCAGGAAGCGCTCGGCCCCGGCGTAGGCGAGGTAGATCGCGAAGAGGACTCCGGCGCGGACCCGATCGCGAAGCTGCCAGAGGACCCAGGCGCCGAGGCCCATCGCCAGGGTCTCGTAGACCGGCGTCGGGTGGACCGTGCGATCGGTGGGGACGGTGCCGTGCGGATAGGACATCGCCCAGGGGCCGTCCCAGGGCTTGCCGTAGTCGCCGTCGCCCGAGAGCTGGCAGCCGCAGCGCCCGATCGCGTAACCGAGGGCAAGCGCCGGCGCGGCGAGGTCGAGCAGGGCCAGTTCGAGGAAGTCGCGGTACCAGGCCCAGAGAAAGACGGCCAGGGCGCCACCGATCGCGCCGCCGTACCAAACGAGTCCGGAGCCGGAGAAGAGGTTGCCGATCAGGTCGCTCTTGACGCTGCTCCAGTTCTGGATCACGAAGTAGACGCGCGAGCCGACGATGCCGCCGAGCAGCGCCGAGAAACCCATCTCGTAAGCCCAGTCGACCGGCTTGCCGATCTCCCCCAGCCGCTTCCAGATCAGTGCCCCCGCGGCGAGGAAGGCGAGGGCGAACATCAGGCCGAAGGTCTGCAGGGTGACCGGGCCCAGGTGCAGCTCGGGGTACACGCTCAGTCGCCGAGCAGCATCTCGAGCAGGGCCTTCTGGGTGTGGAGGCGATTCTCCGCCTGGTCCCAGACGGCCGAGCGCTCGCCGTAGAGCACCTCCGCCGTGATCTCCTCGCCCGGGTGGGCCGGCAGGCAGTGCAAGACGACGGCGCTCTCCTTGGCCGCGGAGAGCAGGTCGGCGTCGACCCGGAACGGGGCGAGGTCGGCGCGGCGGCGATCCGCCTCAGCCTCGTCGCCCATGCTGACCCAGACGTCGGTGTAGATCGCGTCGGCACCGGCGGCGGCATCGCGCGGGTCGCCGGTCAGCTTCGCTTCGTGGCCCTCCTCCAGCTGGTAGCCGGGCGGGGCAGCGACAACCACCTCGATCCCGGCCAGCTCGCCGGCGATCGCCAGCGAACGGGCGACGTTGTTGCCGTCGCCGACGTAGGCGAGGCGGAGGCCGGAGAGATCGCCGCAGCGCTCGCGCAGGGTCAGCAGGTCGGCCAGGGCCTGGCAGGGATGGTGGAGCGGGGTGAGAGCGTTGACCACCGGCACGTCGGCCTCGGCGGCAAGCTCGGCCACCGCCTCGTGCGAGCCGGAGCGGATCACGATCGCGTCGACGTAGCGCGAGAGGATCCGGGCCGTGTCGCCGACCGACTCACCGCGCGAGACCTGCATTTCGTCGCCGCGCAGCACGATCGGCGACGCGCCGAGCTCGGCGACGCCGACCTCGAAGGAGATCCGCGTCCTGGTCGAGGGCTTTTCGAAGACGAGGGCGATGCTGCGGCCGGCCAGCGCCTCGGCGCCGAGGCGCTCGGAGCGGCCGGCTTTCAGCGCGGCGGCGCGGTCGAGCAGCTTGCCCAGCTCGAAAGCGCCCAGCTCTTCGCCTGTGAGGAAGTCTCGCTTCTTCAAGCAGCGGATACTACGGCGGTGGAATTCACCGCCGTAGCCTGGAATCTCTTCCACGGGCGCGACTTCCCGCCCGACCCGGCCCTCTTCACCTGGCGTTCGCGGCTGCTGCGAATCGAGGAGCGCAACCGGACCCACGTCCAAGTCAACCGCGACCTCGCCACCGAGTTCGCCTCGATGCTCGCCGCCGCGAGCTGGGACGTGGCGCTGCTGCAGGAGTGCCCGCCGCGCTTCGCTGCCCCGCTCGCTCGCGCCTGCGAAGCCGACGCGCACCGGGCGCTCACCTCGCGCAACTCGCTCGGCGTCCTGCGCGCCGCCGCCGCCCGCCTCAACCCCGACCTGATCGCTTCCGGCGAGGGCGGCTCGAACTTGACCCTGGTCCGAAACTCCTTCCGGTGCGCTTTATCCCCCCATGACGGGGAAAAGGCGCACCGGAACGGCGTGATCGTCGAGCGGCGGGAGTTGGCGATCCACACGGGGTGGCCGGAGCGGCGGGCTATGGCGTTTACGCGCACTGCCTCCGGCCTCTGCGTTGCCAACCTGCACGCGACAAACGACAGGCCCGAGCTCGCTACCGCCGACGTCCTGCTGGCGGCGGAGGCCGCGGTCGGATGGGCCGGCGATTCGCCGCTGCTCTTCGGCGGCGACCTCAACCTGCGCCCCGGTGAGGACCCCGGCATCTTCGAAGAACTGGGGAGCCGTTTCGGCCTTACCGGAAGCACCGGTCCGCGGGCGATCGACCACCTGCTCTCGCGCGGTCTCAACGTCACCGAAGTCGCCACGCCCTGGTCCCCCGAGGAGCGTGAGCTGCCCGCCGAGGGCCGTGCGCTGCGGCTCTCCGACCACGCTCCGATCCAGGCAAGCTTCGCCTCAGCCTAACCCCAAGCCCGCCAAAAGGGCAGGGATGAGATAGTCCGTCGCAACCCCCGCGCAAACCACCTAGGAAGGCGAGTGAGTATGGCCGCGAAAAAACAGACCACCGGCAAAGCGACAAAAAAAACCAAAGCCGGCACGCAGGCCAAGAAAGCCGCCGCGAAAAGCGCCAAGAAACCGGCTGCGAAAAGCGCGAAAAAACCGGCTGCCAAAAAAGCCAAAGTCAAAGCAAAAGCGAAATCCAAAACTGCGAAAAAACCAGCGCGTAAATCTGCGCCGCGAGCAGCCGCGACGAGCGGGCTCGACAAGAGCGTCGAGCAGTTCCGCGAGAGCCTTGAGCGCAACGTCACCCTCAGCCGCGATCGTCTGCAGGAGGTCGTCGACGACGCCGTCAAACGCGGCCGCATGACCCGCGGCGACGCCGAGAAAATGCTCACCGACCTGGTCAAAAAGGGCCGCAGGCAAACCGACTCGCTGCTGAAAGAGCTGGAACGGCTGGTCCAGCAGGCGCGCCGCGAGGTTGGCGGCCGGGCTGAGCCGGTGCGCAAACAGGCGACGCAGGCTGCGCGCCGCGCGCGCAAGAAACTCGGCTGACGGTGGAGGGGGCCACCGGTGAGAAGCCGGCGGCCCGCCGGCACCGAGGCGAGCAGCTGGAGGTAGAGATCGACTCGCTCGCCTTCGGCGGGCGGGGCGTCGCGCGTTGCGAGGGACTCGTTGTCTTCGTCGCCGGAGCCCTGCCCGGCGACCGGGTGCGGGTAGAGATCACCAAAGCGAAGAAGCGCTTCGCCGAGGCACGCACGGTTGAGCTGCTGCAACCCGCCCCAGACCGCATCGCCGACCGCTGCGTCCACGAGGGCGAGCCCTGCCCAGGCGCCCCCTGGCAGGGCCTGGCCTACGAGCGCCAGCTGACCCACAAGAGCGAGCAGGTTGACGAAGCGCTGCGCCGGATCGGCGGCCTCGACGGCTTCGAGCTGGAGGCGATCGAGCCGGCGCTGGAGCAGTGGCGCTACCGCAACAAGCTCGAGTACTCCTTCGGCGAGCGCGACGGCGAGCCGACCCTCGGCTTCCATGCTCGCGGCCGCTGGGATCTGATCGTCGACGTCGACGACTGCCAGCTTGCCTCCGAGCGCGGCAATGCGGCGCGCAATGCGGTTCGCGAGTGGGCGCGGCTGGAATCGGTCCCCGCCTATGACTCGCGTGCCCGAGAGGGCGTCCTGCGCAACCTGGTTGTGCGCGAGGGCTGGCGCACGGGACAGATTCAGACCCGACTGGTCACCTCGGCGGCGCCCTTCCCCAAACCGCCCGTCGACCTGCACACGGCAATCGAGGGCGACAGCGGCGGAACCGACGGGCCGACCGGAGTGCTCGGCGAGGAGCGCCTGCGCGAGGAGCTCAGTGGGCTGCGCCTGGAGATGTCGCACGGCGCCTTCTTCCAGACCAACACCGAGATGGCCGAGCGCCTCTACGCAATCGCCGCCGAGTACGCGGGGCTGAGCGGCAAGGAGCGCGTCTTCGATCTCTACTGCGGGATCGGCACGATCGGCCTGACGATGGCGGAGAAGGCCGGCGAGGTCTGGGGCGTCGAGATCGTCCCCGAGGCAATCACCGACGCCGAACGAAACGCCGAGCAGAACAAGATCGAGAACGCCCACTTCTTCGCCGGCAGCGCCCGCACCAGCGTGCGGCCGCTGATCGAGCAGGCGGGCAAACCCGACGTGGTCGTGATCGACCCGCCCCGGGCCGGCCTCTCGCAGAAGATCGTCCGCCGCCTGATCGAGTGCGAGGCAAAGAAGATCGTCTACGTCTCCTGCAACCCGACGACGCTGGCGCCGAACGCCGCCCAACTAGTCGAGGCCGGCTACACCCTGCGCCGGGTCAAGCCGGTCGACATGTTCCCCCAGACCCCGCACATCGAGTGCGTGGCGCTGCTGGAGAAATAGCGTTCAGACCTGGCTGGCGATGGCCGCGAAGCCGGTGACGATGGCGCCGGACATCGCGATGAACCCGAAGACCAATGCGCGCTGAACTCCATTGATCTCCTTGCGCACCTCGCCTATTTCTCCTCGTACGCCGCCGATTTCTCCTCGTACGCCGCCAATCTCTCCCCGTATTGCCTTGAATTCGTCCTTCATCTCGATTCGCACGCCGCGGATCTCGGATTCGACTCGGTTGAACCTCTGATCGACCTGGTCAAACCTCTGATTGACCTGAACGAAGCGCTGGTCGACCTGTTCGAAGCCGCGATCGACCTTGCCGCTGAGATCGTCAAGCCGCCCGTCTGTCCATTCTTGAACCATTGCCTCCATGATGATGCCACGCTAGCCTGAAATGTGTTGTCTGTGGTTGAGCTGAGATTGAAAATGCGTCACAGCTTTCACACAAAAGCCAGGCAATAGGCTTTCTCGCCATGAGCGATGGGAAAAGCAGAGGATTCGGAGTGGCCGCCGGGCTCGATCCCGACGTGGCGCGGCCATTGGCCAAGCGCTGTGCCGAGCTTGGCTATGGCTCGATGTGGTCCAACGACCATCCTGGCGCCAAAGGCCTGGAGACGCTGGCGGAGTTCGGCAGCGCTGCGCCCAGACTCGACCTCGGCGTCGCCGTAATCGCGCTCGACCGCACCCCACCGGATGTCATCGCCGCCGACATCGAGCGGCTCGGCCTCGACCCGGCCCGCCTCTGGCTCGGCGTCGGCGCCGGCTTCTCGAAGAAGCCGCTGACAAAAATGCGCGAGTCCCTCCCCGACCTCCGCGAGAAGCTCCCCGGCGTCCGCCTCGTCCTCGCCGCTATGGGCCCGAAGATGTGCGCCCTGGCCGGCGCCGAGTTCGACGGCGTCTTCTTCAACTGGATGACCCCCGAGTTCGCCGCCGGCGCTCGCCAGAAGGTCGAAGCCGGCGCCCAAGAGGCAGGCCGCGAGGCCCCACCGGTCTTCGGCTACGTCCGCACAGCAGTGGGGCCCGACGCGGCAGAGCGCCTGGCCAAGGAGGAGTCCTTCTACCGAGACCTCCACCCCGGCTACCGCAACCACTTCGACCGCCTGGCAGAGCCCGAGGGCACAGTAGGAGTAGCTGCCCCCGACGCAAACGCTGCCCAGAAGTCCCTGGCCGCCTACGAGGCCCTCGACACCATCGTCGTCAGGGGCCTCGCCTCAGCGAAGGTGGAGCCGATGACGGCAGTAGCCGAATCCGCAGCGCCCTAGTAGGGCGGCAGGTCCTCGTACCAGTCGCCGAGCGTCTTGAAGGACCGCCAGAAGCGCTGCTTGGCGTTCTCTTCGTCCAGCGAGTCATCGATGTCCGGCGTGTAGAGAGCATCGACCGTCGGCGTAAAAGCCTGGATCTCGCCCTCGCGCGGCTCGACCTTGCGCGAGAGCGGCATTTCGAAGTTGTTGAGGACGCGCAGGGCGGGTTCGCCCATGACGACGACGATCTTGGGCTGCACGATCGCGATCTCTTCGACCACGCGCCGCAGGCACTGCTCGGCGGCGAGGTCGGGCTCCGCGATCGGGCACTTGACGCAGAGGGTCCCGTAGACGACGAGGGGATCGATCCCAAGCCGCTTGAAGCTCTTCATCAGCGCGTTGCCGGCGCGGCCGTAGAAGGCGACGCCCTCTTCGATCTCCGCCGCGGCAGGCGCCTGCTTGAGCATGAAAACGTCGGCCTGCGGGTGGCCGGAGCCGAGTACCGGCATCAGCTTGCCGCGCGGGCAGTGCGGGCAGGCCTGCAGATCGTGGGTTAGCTGGTTGAGCTCGCGGATCGCGCGCTCGAGGTACTTCTCTTTGATCTCGTCGTCGGTCGCCGGCATGCTCGGCGCTCTCTTTGACGAGGCAGGCTCGGGTCCTCTCGCGCGGCCCGCCTGCATCAGCTCTTGCTCGCCGGGCGCCTCTTCCGCGGCCGGCCGCCGCGCACCGGCTTGGCGTCGGGGACGCTGCGTTTCGGCGCCTTCGGCCGGCCCGCGGTCTGCAGCAACTTCAGGGTCTGCACGTAGACCAAGTTCTTGTGCTTGCGGGTGATGTCGGCGTCGCGCATCGCCTCGAGGAACTCCTCGGGCCCGTCGAAATCGCGGATCCGCACCCGCACGCTGCCGAGGCCCTGGGCGACGTGGCTGTCGGAGCCGGCCCCCGGCACGATCCGGTACTTGCGGGCGAAGCGTTCGGCCTCCTCATTGAAGGCGGTTACGGCCACCCGCGGGTTGAAGACCTCGAGCACGTCGATCTCCTCGACCATGTCGAGCAGGTGCTTGTAGTCGGGCACCGAGTGGAAGCGGTCGAAGGGATGCGGGACATAGACCAGGCCGCCCTGCTCACGGATCGCGGCGATCGTCTCCGCCATCGTCATCCCCTTCGGGATCTTCTCCTCGAGGAAGAGCCCGATCACCTCGCCCTGCTCGGCCGTCTTCACCTCCTCGGCGACGATCACCTTGATGTCGTCCATCCCCGCGGCGATCCGCCGTGCCTCCAGCGCCCCGGAGACCTCGTTGTGGTCGGTGATCGCGATCGCGCCGAGGCCGCGGTCGCGGGCGGTCTCGAGCAGCACCTCGACCGGGGTTGCGCAGTCGGTCGAGTGGTCGGTGTGCATGTGCAGGTCGACCTCGATCAGGGGCCGGTCGGCGATGCGACGGGCGACCTCGGGATTGCCGGTCGGGTCGTGGCGGCGGGCCGCCAATCGCAGGTAGATCGCCTCGAGCTCGGCGGCGACGGTGGCCCAGTCGCGATCCGGTCCGCCGGGCTCGATCAGCTCGTAGTCGGCCGGGAAGTAGCGCTCCAGCAGCTGCGCCGTTTTCGGCGTGGTGACCGTGCGCGCGTCGAGGCGGCCGAAGAAGATCTCGACCAGGGGCCGCGCCACCTGGGTCGAGAGCACCCGCTCCTGGGGGGCGTGGAAGGTGGCGACGTTGAGCGCGGAGGAATGCCGCAGCGCGGTCGAGGAGACGCGCGGGGCGAACGGATCGTGGACGTGGACGATGTCCGCCGAGGATGCCCGCAGCAGCTTTTTGACCTGATCGCCGACGCCGGCGATCCGCACGCTGTGCCCGCGCCGCTCCAGCTCCGTCGAGACGCGCTCGATGTAGCGGTTGACCGGGTTATCGGTGCCACGCCGGTGGGGCGTGACCTGGACTATCGAGAGTGGCTCGACGGGCACAAGCCCCGGCTAGGCGGAGACCTTCGCTCCGCCCGGGGCCGGCGTCTTGTCGCGCGCGTTGGCCGCGATGAACTCCTCCGTCTGCTCGCGGGCCTCGTCGTCGGGACGCTGCGAGTGAGGCGACTTCATCAGGTAGCTGGAGGGACCGTCGAGCTGGCCGGCAACGCCGTTGTTGAGCGCCAGCTTGATCAGTCGCACCGCGTCGATCACGACGCCGGCCGAGTTGGGCGAGTCCCAGACCTCGAGCTTGAGCTCGACGTTGAGCGGCACATCGCCGAAGGCTTTGCCCTCGAGCCGGATGTGCGCCCACTTGCGGTCGGTCAGCCAGGGGACGTAGTCGGAAGGTCCGACGTGGACGCTCTCGGCGGGGAGCTCGTGGCCCATGATCGAGGTGACGGCGTTGGTCTTGGAGATCTTCTTCGAGTCCAGCCGCTCGCGCTCGAGCATGTTGTAGAAGTCCATGTTGCCGCCGACGTTGAGCTGCGAGGTGCGCTCGACCCGCACGCCGCGGTCGTGGAAGAGGCGGGCGAGTTGGCGGTGGACGATCGTCGCCCCGACCTGGGACTTGATGTCGTCGCCGATGATCGGCAGGCCGGCCTCTTTGAAGCGCTTGTCCCAGTAGTCCTCGCGGGCGATGAAGACGGGCAGGCAGTTGACGAAGCCGACGCCGGCCTTGAGCGCCTGCTCGACGTACCACTTGGTCGCGTCCTCGGAGCCGACCGGCAGGTAACAGACCAGCACGTCGGCCTTGGTCTCTTTGAGGATGCCGACGACGTCAGCGGTTTCGCCCGGCGCCTTGGTGATCTTCTCCTTGAGGTACTTGCCGAGGCCGTCGAGGGTCATGCCGCGCTCGACCTTGACGCCGAGGTTGGGCACCTCGGCGAATTTGATCGTGTCGTTCTGCCCCGACCAGATCGCCTCGGAGAGGTCCTTGCCGACCTTCTCGGAATCGATGTCGAAGGCGGCGACGAACTCGACGTCGCCGACGTGGTAACCGCCGAGGTCGACGTGCATCAGGCCGGGAACTTCCTCGGAGGCGTCAGCGTCCTTGTAGTACTGGACGCCCTGGATGAAGGAGTTGGCGCAGTTGCCGGTACCGACTATCGCGACGCGGACTTTCTCGTCCGTGCGGGCGGCGCCGTTGCTGCCGTTTGCTCCATTGGTCTCGCTCATGTAGTTCGAAGTCCTTCCTCGATCGGGCTAGGTGGCAAGGGACACCTTGCTCGGGGACTGGTTACAGGTCGGGCGGGGAAGCCGCCTCGCTTGAAAGCTCGTTTCGGACATGCCATACACGCTGGATCGTGGTGATGATGGTCAGCACCGCGATCACATAGACCGCGGGAGCCAGAAGCTCGAAATCGCCGAGCCCGGCACCCTTGGCGAAGACCAGGCCGACGGAGAGTATGACTACCCGTACGGGACGCGTCGCCAACCCCACCTTGCACTCGACCCCGAGCGCCTCGGCGCGGGCGCGCGTGTAGGAGACCATCAGCGAGCCGAGCACCGCGACGACGCACATCGCGGCGGCGAAATCCTGGCCGGTGGCGGCGAAGTAGCCGGCCACAGCGGCGAGCACAATCCCCTCCTCGATCCGGTCCAGGGTCGAGTCGAGGAAGGCGCCAAAGAGCGTCCCCTTGCCCGACATCCGCGAGTAGCGGCCATCGAGCGTGTCCATCACCGAGCCGAGGATGAAGGCGACGCCGGCGAGGAAGAAGAGGCGCTGCGTAACCAGGGCAGCGGCGACCAGGTTGCCGATCAGGCCGGCGATCGAGATCGCATTCGGGGTCAGTCGCGACTCGATCAGGCGGTCGCGAGCGTAGGCGCGAAGCTCCTGGCCGTTGCGGGCCTGACGGCCGTTGCGGCGGCCGCCAGGCGCCCTCGGGGGCGCCGAAGATTCCATCGGGGTCAGGCTACCGGGCGGAGGCGCGGCAGGTCACGCCTCTGCCTCACGCTGCCTGGTCGAGCGCCAGGCCCAGGCGTGCGGGCGAGCGCGGGCGAGCAGGCGCTGGGCAACCAGCGCGGAGGCCGCGGCGACGCCCCAGCCGAGCACGACGTCGACCCAGTAGTGGTTGCCGGTGACGATCACGACCCAGGCAATCAGCAGCGGCCATGCCCCCCACCAGGCCTTCGACCACCAGTTGCGACAGACCCGGAAACCGGTGATGCCGATCATCGCGGCGAAGGCGCAGTGCATGCTCGGCACCGCCGCGTAAGGATTGATGAAGACTTTCGCCAGCGAGGAATCGTGATTGACGTTGGAGAAGTCGGTGATCGTGTCGACGAAGCCGTGTTCGGGGAACATCCGCGGCGGCGCGGTCGGGTAGAGCGTGTAGCCGATCAGGGCGAAGCCCATCGAGACCACGAACATGTTGCGGACGAAGTAGTAGGACTCGTTGCGGAAGAGGTAGAGCCAGATCAGGAAGCCAAGGGCGATCGAGAACTGGGCGTTCAGGTAGAGCTGGTTGGCTAGATCAATCACCCAGTGCGCGGGCAGGAAGAAGGCCTGCACGCTGGGCTCGAAGAGAGCGTGCGCCGAGCGCTCGAAGTCGATCACCTGCTGGCCGTTGGCGATCGCCTCCGAGCGCTGGCCGTCGGCGATGCCGCGGACCAGCTCGTAGGCGATGTCGACGAGGACAAGGATTCCGAGCTGGCGCCCGGCGTCTCCCCAGCCTTGGGGCAGCTTTGATCCGATGCGGGCGAAGGCACGAGACACTGAACGGCTAATTGTAATTCCCCGGTTAACGGGCCAGTGGCCGGCGGCTAGCTCAGGAAGTCCTGGACCCGGTCGATGACTCGGGCGTCGTTGATCCAGGGCCAGTGGCCGGCCGCTGGGACGAGGTCGAGCATGGAGCTCGGGAGGGCTCGGGCGTAGGCCTCTCCGAGACGGGGCTTGAGGAAGGGATCGTTGGCGCCCCAGAGGACGAGAGCCGGACAAGCCAGGCGGCCAAGGTCCTTGCCGGCAAAGGCGAGGCGGTCGGGATCGGCGTGGCGGTAGAGGGCGAGCGTGGCCTCGTTCGTGCCGTGGTCCATGTGGCGCCAGATCATCTCGATGAACCACGGCGGCATCGGCCGCCCGTCGCCCGAGAGCTGGCGCATGATCAAACCCATCGAGGACTTGGTGGTGGTCGCGTTGGCGAGCTCGCCGAGCCCGCGCCGACGCCAGATCTGCGCGACCCAGTGCCAGCGATAGCCAGGCAGCAGGGGAATCGCGTTGATGACGACGAGCTTCTCAACCAGCTCGGGTCGCCGCTGGGCTCCGATCAGCGCCAGCGAGCCCCAATCGTGGAGGACCAGCTTGCGCCGGGTGACGCCGAGCTCTTCGAGGCACTTTTCCAAGAAGGCCGAGAGCCCGTACATCGAGTAGTCGAAGTCAGAGGGGTCGGGGTGGTCAGAGCGACCCCAACCCGGCATGTCGATCGCAATCGCGGCGCCGCCACGTTGCATGAAGGGAAGCCAGTCCTCACCGTGGGTCGGGTTGCCATGGCAGTAGACGACGGGCGGCCCCTCACCCGCGACCCGGCGGTAAAAGACCCGGACTCCGTCGACCCGAAGCTCTCCCTCCTCAATCGTCGCCGTCACCACTCGAACCATAGGGCGGATTAGGGTCCGTGACCGTGCCTTGGAAACGACCGCCCAAACGCCGTGTCCGCGCGATTCGCGATCGCCTGCGGGAGATGTACGGGCAACCGGTCAACGAGCCGCACCGGCATCCGATCGCCGAGCTGATCAAGACCGTGCTCTCGCAACACACCAACGACCGCAATCGGGATCGGGCGTTTGCGGCCTTGCGGGAGCGCTTCCCCAACTGGGAGGAAGTTCGCGACGCGCGCGTCGACGAAGTCGAGGAGGCGATCCGGCCGGGTGGGCTGGGCAAGCAGAAGGCGCCGCGGATCCAGGCGATCCTCGAGCAGCTCGGCGAGCGTCCCGATCTCGACTGGACCGAGACGGCCCCGGCCAAGGAATCGATGGCCTACCTCGACTCGCTGCCGGGAGTCGGGCGTAAAACGGCGGCCTGCGTGCTGATGTTCTCCTGGGGCATTCCCGAGATCCCGGTCGACGTCCACGTCCACAGGGTCGGAGGGCGGCTCGGCCTCTTCCCCGAAAAGGCATCGTTCGAACGCGCTCACGACGAGATGCTGGCGATCGTCGACCCCGAGGACGCCTACGAGCTGCACATGAACCTGATCCAGCACGGGCGTCGGCTCTGTCGGCCAAAACCGCGCTGCGACGAGTGCGAGCTACGCCGAATGTGTCCCTGGTACCGTGCCGGGCGCAAATGAGCAAAAAAACGTTCATCGTCTTCGGGCTGCTGGTCGTGTTCCTCGCCGTCCTGATCCCCTGGCTCGCCTTCCGCTCGGACGGCGACGCCGCGATGGGTGCCCAGGACGTGCCCTCCAACCTCAAATCGGGCCAGAGCCTCTTCCAGACCAACTGCGGCACCTGCCACACGCTCTACGCGGCGGGCACCGACGGCAACTACGGGCCGAACCTCGACGTTCTGCTGGCGCCTTCCGGGGCCCCGGAAGGCCCGACCGCGGCCTCGACGATCAAGCAAATCGACGGGCGCGTCCTCAACGCGATCGAAAACGGTGTCGACAGCACCACCACCTCGGGCCGGATGCCGGGCGGCATCCTCAACGAAGAGCAGGCGGAAGAAGTCGCCGAATTCGTCGCCCACACAGCGGGCGAGGGTTAGCGGGGGCCAATCCCGGAAGGGGTTCCGCTTAACTTTTTCGGTGTATCGGAGAGGGCTGTCGCCCGTTGCTCCCGACGAAAAAGTACAAGACGCTCCACCCCTTCCGGGATTGGCTTTATGCCAGCTGCTTAGCCTCCAAGGTGCAGGAGGCTGACCACGCCCGCGTGGTCAGATGGCCAGAACGGCGGAGTCGCCTGGAACGGCGTGTCCCCGATGAGCTCGGCATCGTCCCCATCCGAGCGGGCGGCGCCGCGGCTGAGGATCAGGTCGATCCGGGTCCGCAAGGTCGAGACCGGGTTGTTCAGCGCTCCCGGCGCGAGCGGCGGAGTGTTCGACTCCTGACAGCATGAGCTGCCGGGCCCGAGCAGTCCCTCGTTCCAGCTGTCGCGGAACTTGCCGGGCGCGGTGACCTGCGCGTAGGACGTGGTCGTTGAGCCGTCCGAGGCCGAGTTGAAATCGCCGGTGGCGACGATCGTCCCGCCCTTGCCCGGGCCGGCGAGGAACTCGGCCGCCTGCGCCTCTTGCACGAGCGGCGATTCCTCGGTTTCGAGGTGAGTGTCCACGAAGCGGAATGGCTGGCCCTTCAGCTTCGCGTCGATGCTGGCCCAGCCGCGGTCGAACGACAGCGGTCCCACCGGCGATTCGATCGTCTGCTGGGCGGTGTAGCGCCCGCTTTGTGGGTTGCCCCAGGTCAGTCCCGGCGTGTCGTCGTTGACGAGGATCACGTCGCGATCTTCGAGCTGCACGGAGCAGGTGATCACTGGCCCGGGCTGGACGCAGCCCTGTGCGGCCAGGGCGAGCGGTGCCGGTCCGATGTTCGCGTTATGCGCGATCGCCGCTGCCGAGTAGTGCAGGCCCCGGGCTTCGAGATCGTTTTCCAGGATGGCGAGGAAGTCATAGCCGGGGGGCGGGTTCACGCCTCCCGTCGTCCACTTCGAGACCTCCTGCAGGCCGACCAGGTCCGGTCCCTTTTCTTGGATCTCGTCGGCGATCGCTTCGGCGCGCTGGGGGAAGTTCGTGTACTGCACGGTCGCGTAGATCCGCGCGACGCCTTCGACGAAAGCTTCCGGGGTTGCCGCTTCGAGCGCCGGCCCGAGGCTGGATCCCAGATAGAGGTTCTGGGTCATCACGGTGAGTTCCCTGCCCCTGCCATTGTCGCCGTGGCCATGGCCGTGGTGACCGTGATCGTTGCCGTGGTGCCCGTGGTCTTTGCCGTGGCTGCCGTGGTGCCCGTGGCCCTTGGAAGGGTGGCTCGGATGGTCGTGGCGCGGCGGTGGCTTGTGAGCCGAAGCCAGAGCAGGCAGCAGGGCGAAGCACAGGGCCGCGGCGAGGGTCAGCAAGACCGCCGGCGGTCGATACGAAACGTGGGGATGGTTCACTTTGGCTCCTCTGGGTTGCGACCCGACGTGGGTCGGTTCTAGAGGCGCCTCCCGCCGGGCGCCGCTTCTGCGGTGCTGCCCGGCTCCCATGCAATACAAACCCACTATAGGGCCAGGGTTTAAATCGCGTCTAGGATCTGCCATACTGACGCTTAGATTTCTTAGGCAGATGAAACTAGAGCTGGAGGTACTTAATAGTGGGTAAGACGATCGGGATCGATCTGGGCACGACCAATTCCTGCGTTGCCGTGCTGGAGGGCGGCGAGCCGACTGTCCTCGAGAACGCCGAGGGTGGGCGCACGACGCCGTCAGTGGTCGCCTTCACCGAGTCCGGTGACCGCCTGGTCGGCACCGTAGCCAAGCGCCAGGCGGTGATGAACCCCGAGAACACGATCTTCTCGATCAAGCGCTTCATGGGCCGCAAGGAGGCGGAGGTCAAAGAGGAGGAGACGATCGTCCCCTACAAGGTCGTCGCCGGCCCCAACGGGGACGTGCGCGTCGACGCGCGCGGCAAGCAGTACAGCCCGCCCGAGATCAGCGCGATGATCCTGCAGAAGCTGAAGACAGACGCCGAAGCGAAGCTCGGCGAGCCGGTCGACAGCGCCGTGATCACGGTCCCGGCCTACTTCAACGACGACCAGCGCCAGGCGACGACGGACGCCGGCAAAATCGCCGGCCTCGACGTCAAGCGGATCATCAACGAGCCGACCGCGGCCTCGCTCGCCTACGGGCTCGACAAGGAGAAAGCCGACCACACGATCCTCGTCTTCGACCTCGGCGGCGGCACCTTCGACGTCTCGGTGCTCGACATCGGCGACGGCGTCTTCGAAGTGAAGGCAACCGCCGGCGACAACCACCTCGGCGGCGACAACTGGGACAAGGCGATCGTCGAGTGGCTGGTAGCCGAGTTCAAACGCGACCAGGGCGTCGACCTCGCCGCCGACAAGAACTCGCTGCAGCGCCTCTACGAGGCGGCGGAGAAGGCGAAGATTGAGCTCTCCTCGGCGCAGGAGACGCAGATCAACCTGCCCTTCATCACCGCGGTCGAGGGACAGCCCAAGCACCTCGACATGAAGCTCTCGCGCTCGAAGTTGAACGAGCTGACGGGCGAGCTGCTGGAGCGGATCGTCGGTCCGGTGAAGCAGGCGCTCGGCGATGCCGGCACGGACGTCGACCACGTCGTCCTCGTCGGCGGCATGACCCGGATGCCCGCCGTGCGCGAGCGGGTCGAGGAGCTGACCGGCAAGGAGCCCCACCAGGGAGTCAACCCGGATGAGGTCGTCGCCGTCGGCGCCGCGATCCAGGCCGGAGTCCTGGCCGGCGACGTCAAGGACGTGCTGCTGCTCGACGTCACCCCGCTGACGCTGGGGATCGAGACCAAAGGCGGCGTGATGACGAAGCTGATCGAGCGCAACACGACGATCCCGACGAAGAAGTCGGAGACCTTCTCGACCGCCGACGACAACCAGCCCTCGGTCGAGATCCACGTGCTGCAGGGCGAGCGCGAGATGGCCAGCGGCAACAAGAGCCTGGGCAAGTTCCAGCTCACCGGCATCCCGCCGGCGCCGCGCGGCATGCCGCAGATCGAGGTCACCTTCGACATCGATCCGAACGGGATCATCCACGTCACCGCCAAAGACCTGGGCACCGGCAAGGAGCAGAAAATCGAGATCAAGTCCGGCTCCGGGCTCTCCGACGAGGAGATCAAGAGCATGGTCTCCGACGCCGAGTCGCACGCCGAGGAGGACGCCAAGCAACGCGAGCTGGCCGAGGCGCGCAACCTCGCCGAGAACGCCGCCTACCAGTCCGAGAAACAGCTCGAGGAGCTGGGCGACAAAGTCGACGCCGGCGACAAGGAGGCGATCGAGGCGGCGATCAAGGACGTGCGCGAGGTCCTCGACTCGGGCAGCGTCGAGGAGCTCAACGCGAAGACGGAGGCGCTCACCGCTGCCTTCCAAAAAGTGTCGCAGCAGATCTACGAAGCGGCGCAGGAGGAGCAGGCGGCGGCTTCAGCTGACGGCGGCTCCGAGGAGGGCTCGACCGCCGACGAGGAGGAGGTCGTCGATGCCGAGGTCGTCGATGAGGGTGACGGAGAGGACAAATGAGCGAGGAGCAAGCTGCCGAGGTCTCGAGCGAGGAGCAGGTCGAGCAGGACTTCGACGCGCTCCTCGCCGAGGCTGAGAAGCAGAGGGACGAGTACCTCGACCTGGCCAAGCGGACCAAGGCCGACTTCGAGAACTTCCGCAAGCGGATGACGACTGAGATTCAGGCGTCTGCCGCTCGCGGCAAGGGTGAGCTCCTTCGGGAAGTGGTGCCTGTGCTTGACGATCTGGAGCGGGCTATCGAGGCGGCCGGGCTGGATCCCGAGGGCGACTCGGAGGACGGGCTCGCTCACGGTGTGCTGCTCGTGTTCCGGAGCCTGCGGGACTCCCTGGGTCGGAACGGGGTCGAGGCCGTGGATCCGAAGGGTGAGAAGTTCGACCCGATGGCGCATGAGGCGCTTTCGATGCAGCCGGTCGAGGGGGTCGAGTCCGGAACCGTCGTCGAGGTACTGCAGAAGGGCTACCGGCTTGGCGACCAGCTGGTGCGGCCTGCCCGCGTGGTGGTGAGCGAGTAGCGCGTGGCTGAGGATCTCTACAAGGTTCTCGGGGTCCCGAAAGGGGCTTCCGAGGAGGAGATCAAGAAGGCGCACCGCAAGCTGGCGCGCAAATACCACCCTGACCGCAACCCCGACGACGCCTCGGCGGAGGAGAAGTTCAAGGAGGTCCAGGGGGCCTACGACACGCTCTCCGACCCCGAGAAGCGCAAGCAGTACGACTCGGGCGGAGGGATGTTCGGGGGCTTCGGCGGTGGTGGTCCCGCCGGCGGGCCGTTCGGGCCCGGTGCCGGCGCGCCGGGCGCCGGCTTCGGCAGCGGCGACCTCGGCGATCTCTTCTCCAACATCTTCAGTCGCGGCGGCGGCGGACGGGCGCAGCCCCAGCAGGTGCGCGGCCGCGACCTCGAAACCGAAGTCAACCTCAGCTTCGACCAGGCGGTCAAAGGCGCCCAGGTGAACGTCACCGTGCCGAAGGCCGAACGCTGTCCCACCTGCAACGGCAGCGGCGCCAAACCCGGCACCGCCCCGGTCACCTGCCCGCGCTGCGAAGGCCGCGGCATCGACGCCCAGAGCCAGGGCTTCTTCTCGATCAGCCAGCCCTGCCCGCAATGCGGCGGCGCCGGCCAGGTCATCGAAGACCCCTGCCCCACCTGCCACGGCTCCGGCCTGACCCAGCAGACCAAGCGCTACAAGGTGAACATCCCCGCCGGGGTTAAAAATGGGGCGCGAATTCGCCTCGCTGGCAAGGGCGAGGCAGGACAGCGCGGCGGCCCGCCGGGAGATCTCTTCGTCGTCACCCGCGTCGTCGCCTCGCCGGTCTTCAAGCGGCTCGACGGGGGCAACCTCGAGGTGACGGTGCCGATCACGATCGCTGAGGCCCTGCGCGGCGCGACGATCGAGGTGCCGACGTTGGAGGGGACGAAGAAGATCAAGGTCAAACCGGGCACGAAGCACGGCTCGGTCCAGCGCCTGCGCGGCGAGGGTGCGCCGAAGACCAAGGGCCGCGGCAAGGGCGACATCCGCTATCGGCTCGAGATCGAGATGCCCGAGAAGCTGACCAAGGAGCAGGAGGAGGCGGCCGCGAAGCTGGCGGAGGCCTTCAACGGCTCCGACCCGCGCGCCGAGCTGCTGGCAGAAGCGGGGCGCCGATGAGCGTACGGCGCGAACGGGTCGATGTCTCAATCGACGAGGAGCGCGGCGTCTTCATGATCTCGATCGCGGCCGAGCTTGCCCACATGCACCCGCAGACGCTGCGGATCTACGAGGCGCGGGGCCTGATCCACCCAAAGCGCTCGCCGAAGAACACCCGCCTCTACTCCCAGCGCGACGTCGAGCGCCTGCGGCGAATTCAGCAGCTGACCGCCGAAGGCCTGAACCTCGCCGGGGTGGAGAGGGTGCTGGCTCTGGAACGCAGGCTCGGAGAACTGGAAGGAGGGGCGAATGCAGCCGGATAGGTTCACCGTCAAGTCCCAGGAAGCGGTGATGGACGCGCTCAAGCTCGCCTCGCGCCTTGGCAACCCCGAGGCGGCCCCCGCCCACCTGCTGATCGCGCTGCTGGCGCAGGACGAAGGCCTGGCCGCGCCGATCCTGCAGAAGGTCGGCGCCGACGTTGCCTCGATCCGCTCGCGAGCCGAGGCGGCGGCGCACGAGCTGCCGAAATTGAGCGGCACCGAGCAGCCGGAGGCCCAGCCCTCCTCGACCCTGCGCAGCGTGCTGCAGCAGGCCGAGCAGGAGATGAAGCGCAAGGGCGACGAGTACATCTCGACCGACCACTTCCTGCTGGCCCTGACCGACAAGGCCTCCGGCGTCGCCGACCTGCTCCCCGACCGCGGCTCGCTGGAAAAGGCGATCACGGAAGTGCGGCCGCGACCGGTCACCTCCCCCGAGCCGGAGGCGACGACGCAGGCGCTGGAGAAATTCGGCCGCGACCTGACCGCTGAGGCCGAGGCGGGAAAGCTCGACCCGGTGATCGGCCGCGACGAGGAGATCCGCCGCGTGATCCAGGTCCTCTCCCGCCGCACCAAGAACAACCCGGTGCTGATCGGCGATCCCGGCGTCGGCAAGACCGCGATCGTCGAGGGGCTAGCGCGGCGGATCGTTGCCGGCGACGTGCCCGAGAGCCTGCGCGACCGGCGCGTGATCGCGCTCGACATCGGCTCACTATTGGCGGGGTCCAAATACCGCGGCGAGTTCGAGGAGCGGTTGAAAGCGGTGCTGACCGAGGTCCAGGACGCCGAGGGCCAGATCGTCCTCTTCCTCGACGAGCTGCACACGATTGTCGGTGCGGGCGCCGCCGAAGGCGCGGTCGACGCCGCCAACCTGCTGAAGCCGATGCTGGCCCGCGGCGAGCTTCGCGCGGTCGGCGCCACCACGCTCGACGAGTACCGCAAGCACATCGAGAAAGACGCGGCGCTGGAGCGGCGCTTCCAGCCGGTGCTCGTCGGCGAGCCCGACATCAACGACACGATCGCGATCCTGCGCGGACTGAAGGAGCGTTACGAGAACCACCACGGCGTGCGGATCACCGACTCGGCGATCGTCGCCGCGGCGACGCTCTCCGAGCGCTACATCGCCGACCGCTTCCTGCCCGACAAGGCGATCGATCTGATCGACGAGGCGGCCTCGCGGCTGAAGATCGAGATCGACTCGATGCCGACCGAGATCGACGAGGTCAAGCGACGCATCCAACAGCTCGAGATCGAGCGCGCGGCGATGAAGAAAGAGACCGACGAGGCCTCCAAGGCGCGCCTCGACGCGCTCGAGGCCGAGCTCGCCGAGCTGAACGAGAGCTTCAACGAGATGAACGCCCGCTGGCAGAACGAGAAGGGCGCGATCGACTCGATCAACGAGGCCAAGGCGGAGCTCGAGGAGGCGCTGCACGAGGCCGAGCGGGCCGAGCGCGAGGCCGACCTGGAGCGGGCGGCGAAGCTCCGCTACGGCGACATCCCCGAGCTCGAGAAAGTGGTGGCCGAGGGGGAGGCGCGGATCAAAGAGCTGCACGCCGGCGGCGCCTCGATGCTGGCCGACGAGGTGACCGAGGAGGACATCGCCGAGGTCGTTGCCAAATGGACCGGCATCCCGGTCAGCCGCCTGATGGAGGGCGAGGTCGAGAAGCTGATCCAGATGGAGGCCCGCCTGCACGAAAGGGTGGTCGGCCAAGACGAGGCGATCGAGGCGGTGTCCAACGCGCTGCGCCGATCCCGCGCCGGACTCTCGGACCCCAACCGGCCGATCGGCAGTTTCCTCTTCCTCGGCCCGACCGGGGTCGGCAAGACCGAGCTGGCCAAGGCGCTGGCCGAGTTCATGTTCGATTCCGAGCAGGCGATCGTCCGCCTCGACATGTCCGAGTACATGGAGAAACACACGGTGGCGCGGCTGATCGGCGCTCCGCCCGGCTACGTCGGCTACGAGGAGGGCGGGCAGCTGACCGAGGCGGTGCGGCGCCGTCCCTACGCGGTGGTCCTGCTTGACGAGATCGAGAAGGCGCACCCCGACGTCTTCAACACCCTGCTGCAGATCATGGACGACGGGCGGCTCACCGACGGCCAAGGGCGCACGGTCAGCTTCACCAACACGGTGCTGATCATGACCTCCAACGTGGGCAGCGAGAGGATCGTCTCGGAGTCGATCGACGAGCGCATGCGCGAGCAGATCGAAGAGGTGCTGGCGGCCACCTTCAAGCCCGAGTTCCTCAACCGGATCGACGACACGGTGATCTTCCACCGCCTCTCCAAGGCCGACATCGGCCGCATCGTCGAGCTCCAGGTCAACCAGCTGATCGGCCGCGTGCGCGAGCGCGGGATCGAGGTCGAGCTGAGCGACGAGGCGAAGACCCTGCTCGGCAACCTCGGTTACGACCCGACCTATGGCGCCCGGCCGCTGAAGCGGGTGATCCAGAAGCAGCTGGTCGACAAGCTGGCGCTGAAGCTGCTCGAGGGCGAGTTCCGCGATGGCGACGCGGTGAGGGTCGATGCGGAGGAAGGCGAGCTGGCATTCGCTGCCAAATGACAACTACAGCCCATTATTTGGTGTTAAGGGAAAGCAGCCAAAATCCGACATAAGCTCTTGCTCTAACTAATTCATGCTTGGACGCCGCCGAATCAACCCGTCTGCCCCACTTCGCTCTTCGATCTCCGACGCCGCGCTTGCGGTGGAGGAGCGCGTGGTCTGGGGCGGCGCCGATGCGCTGCGAACGGTCGCCGATGTGGTCAAGTGGCCCTTCGAGCGAGCCGTCTGGGCGATCGAGCGGGGACTGGTCTGGCCGCTCGAGGAACGCACCGGCAAGTGGAGCGAGCCATTGCGGGCCGCGGGAGCAGCCACCTTGGTTGCGCTCGCCGTCGGCGCCGGGGTATTCGGGCTGATCTGGGCCTCCGGCAGCGGCGGTGGCTCGGCGCCGCAAACGCAACAGGCCGCGACTCCGGTCGCAGCACCGGTGGTGAGCTCCGCGGCCGCGAAAGAGGGCGTGGCGCAAGCAGCACCGGTCCTGCAGGGAACCGCCCCGGATTTCACCCCGAAGGCAAGCGCGGGCGCCGAGGGCGCGACCGCCACCACCAAAGCCCCGGACGAAGCGACTGAAACGGCCTCCGCGGGGGCGACGGAAACGGCGACCACCCCGTCCGCCGACACGGCGACGGCGGCAAAGATCGTCCCGGCCGGCCCCGCCGCGACCAAGGTCGCCCGACAGTTCGCGGGCGCTTTCGTTCTTTACGAGACCGGCCGCACCGACGCCAAGGTCCGCACCGCCTTCGCCGCGACCGCAACGCCGCAGCTCAGCCACTCGTTGCTGCGCCGCCCACCGCGCCTGCCCGCCAACGTGAAGGTGCCGAAGGCGAAGGTGTTGAACCTGGTCCCCGGACCGACCCACGGTGAGACCCACACGCTCAGCGTCTCACTGCTGCGGGTCGGCGTCACCAGCGAGCTGCGCATAGACATGCAACGGGACAAGAAGACTGGCGAGTGGCACGTCACGGACGTGCTGGGCTGATGGGCAAGATTCGCAACACGCTGGCCGCCGCGGCGGTCGGGGCGGCGCTGACCGCGCCCGCCGCGTCGGCGGCGCAGTGGGACCCCTCGGGCGCGACGGTGCCGAGCACAAGCGCGCCGTCTCCGGCCCAGCCGGCGAGCCCGGCCTCACCGAGCGCGGCGCCCGTGGAGGAAGGCGCAACGCTGGCCGCCCCCACGGTGACGCCAGCAAAGCCCGAAAGCAGCGGCGGCACCGCGGCCGGGTCCACCCCGGAACTTGAAGAGGACGAATCGGCGGCACCGGAAGCAGCGCCGGACGGCGGCTCGGAACCGGCGCCGCTGAGCCCGTCCGAAACCTTCGCGATCCCCTCGATACCGAGCTCCAGTTGCGCCTCTTCCGGGGTGCCGCCGATCCTCGTCCCGATCTACCAGCGCGCCGCCGACGCCTACGGACTCGGCCCCCAGGGGGCCGCGATCCTCGCCTCGATCAACGGCATCGAGAGCGCCTTCGGCACCAACATGGGACCGTCCTCGGCGGGCGCCGTCGGCTGGATGCAGTTCCTGCCCTCGACCTGGGAAACGTACGGCGTCGATGCCAGCGGCGACGGGGTTCGCGACCCCTACAACCCCGAAGACGCGATCTTCGCCGCGGCCAGCTATCTGAGCGCGGCGGGGATGCCGACCGATACCTACAACGCGATCTTCTCCTACAACCATGCCGACTGGTACGTGGCCGAGGTCCTGGCCAATGCCAGCTGTTACGGCACTCTCGTGGGCGGCAGCGCGGGCGGACTGGCCCTGACCCCGCAGCTCGCGGTGCTCGACTGCCAGCCGGCGCCAGCCTGGCGGGACGAAATCCCCGCCGAGTACCTCGCCGCCTTCGAGGACGCGGCGGCGCGCTACGAACTGGGGCAGCGCGGAGTCTGGGCGCTGGCCGCGGTGGCCAGGCTCGAGTCGAACTTCGGTCGTGGCATGGGCAAGGCGCAGCTGCAGGAACGTGGCCCGCTCGGACTCGAACCGAGCGAGTGGAGCGAGTACGCGGTCGACGGCAACGAAGACGGGCGCATCCGTCGCGCCGATCCCGCCGATTCGGCGGCGACCCTGGCGCGCCTGATCTGGTCGCAGGGCAGCCTCCGCGCCGGGATCTTCACCCACAACCAGGCCGAGTGGTACGTGCAGGCGATCCTCAGCGAGGCCGAAGAACTCGAAGGGCACTGCAAGACCAGCTACGTCGACTGGCGGGTCGCCCCGCTCAACTCGGGCTTCGAAACCCCCGGGCCGACGGCTGTGCTCGACAACGGCTTCGCCAGCGCCCCGGAAGACGCGCCGGCGGCGGTCAAGGCAGCGATCTCCGCCGCCAACTCGATCGCCACCACGCCCTACATCTGGGGCGGCGGCCACGGCGACTGGTACTCGGCCGGCTATGACTGCTCGGGCGCGGTTAGCTTCGCCCTGTACGGCGCCGGCCTGCTCGACACGCCGCTCACCTCGGGCTCACTCGAGAGCTATGGCGAACCCGGCCCCGGTCGCTGGATCACGATCTATGCGAACGCGACCCACGCCTACGTCGAGATCGCCGGTCTGCGCTGGGACACAGTCGGCGACGCCCAGGGAACCGGCCCGCGCTGGCACCCCGAGCCTCCTTATCCGGAAGGCTTCGTGGTCCGTCATCCCGCTGGCTACTGATTCTTCGGTCGAGGTCTGAAGGGGCGTTGGGGGTCCCTCTCCAGGCCGCTTCGCGGGAGTTCCTGGAGAGGGACCCCCAACGCCCCTTCCCGCCGGGTAACGTAGGTTCGAAGCCCCCCTTCGAGAGGAGACCGCGATGCCTACCTACGTGATGCTTACGAACCTCACTGCCGACGGTGTGAGGACGCTGAAGAACAATCCGGGACGGGTTGCCGAGGTCAACAAAGAGGTCGAGCAGATCGGGGCGAAGGTGGTTGCCCAGTACGCAACCCTGGGCCAGTACGACTTTGTCACGATCGTTGAGGCTCCCGACGAGAAGGTGATGGCCAAGGTTTCGGTCGAGCTTGGCTCGCGGGGGACGATGACCAGCCAGACGCTGGCGGCTATGTCTGCCGACGAGCTTTCGGGCTCGCTCTAGGAGCGCCCGCTTGAAGATCCTTGTCGTCGGCGGTGGTGGGCGGGAGCACGCGATCGTGCGAGCGCTGGCGCGCTCCGCACACGCGCCTGAGCTGCTCTGCGCCCCCGGCAACGCCGGCATCGCCGCCGACGCCGAGTGCCTGCCGGAGGTGGCGGCCGACGACGTCGAGGCGATCGTCGCGGCGGCGAAGGAGCGCAGCGTCGATCTCGTCGTGGTCGGTCCCGAGGCGGCGCTGGTCGCCGGGGTCGTCGACGCGCTGGAGGACGCTGGGGTGCCAGCCTTCGGACCGAGCGCGGCGGCAGCCGAGCTGGAGGGCTCGAAGGCCTTCGCCAAGGAGCTGATGAGCGAGGCCGGGGTGCCGACCGCTTCGCACCTGCTGCTGCGCAGCCACGAGGAGGCCGTCGCGCAAATCGCCTGCGCCTCCTACCCAGCGGTGCTGAAGGCCGACGGGCTGGCGGCCGGCAAGGGAGTGATCATCTGCGCGAGCGAAGCCGAGGCGCGCGCCGCCGTCGACGTCTTCTTCACCGAGCGCCGCTTTGGCGAGACGACGGTCGTGCTGGAGGAGTTCCTCGAGGGCGAGGAGCTCTCGCTGTTGGCCCTCTGCGACGGCGAGAACGTGGTGCCGCTGGCGCCAGCCCAGGACTACAAGCGGATCTTCGACGGCGACGAGGGGCCGAACACCGGTGGCATGGGCAGCTATTCGCCCGTGCCTGGCTTCGGCGCTGCCGAGGTCGAGGAGATCGTCGACACCGTCCACCGCCCGATCGTCGCCGCGATGACGCGACGCGGCCGCCCCTTCCACGGCGTCCTCTACGCCGGGCTGATGATCGGGCCTGACGGGCCGAAGGTGCTCGAGTTCAACACCCGCTTCGGCGATCCCGAGACGCAGGCGGTACTGCCGCGGCTGCGCTCGGACTTGGTCGACCTTTGCCTCGCGGCGCGCGAGCCCGGCGGCCTCGCCGGGGCCGAAGCGGAGTTCAGCGACGAGTGGGCGGTGACCCTGGTGCTGGCCTCGGCCGGGTACCCGGAGTCTTCTTCGAAGGGCGATGCGATCCGTGGTCTCGACGCGGCAGCCGAGCTGGCTGAGGTCACCCACGCCGGCACGGCGGAGCGCGATGGCGAGACCGTCACGGCCGGTGGCCGCGTGCTCAACGTCACCGCACTGGGAACGTCACCTGCCGAGGCACGCGATCGTGCGTACGATGCCGCCAGGCAGGTCGAGTTCGACGGGATGCAGATGCGATCCGACATCGCGTCCCGAGCGGTCGACCGCGTCGCCAGCTAGCCAGTCCACCCCCCCCAGAGAGGATGAGATGAGCGAGATCTCAGAGGAGCCCCAGCCCAGCGAGCCGACCCCCTCAGAGGAGGTCGAGGAGGCCTTCGAGGAGATCGATGTCGACGAGCCCCAGGTCGGGATCATCATGGGCTCGAAGAACGACATGCCGAAGATGGAACCGGCGGGCGCCGCCCTCGACGAGGCCGGAATCAGCCACGAGATGCGGGTAATGAGCGCCCACCGGGACCCGGAGATGGTGCGCGAGTACTGCATCAACGCCCGCATGAGGGGACTGAAGGTGATCATCGCCGGCGCTGGGATGTCGGCGGCGTTGCCAGGAGTCGCGGCGGCCCACACCGACCTGCCCGTGATCGGCGTGCCAATCCTCGGCAAGAGTCTCGGCGGTCTCGACGCCCTGCTCTCGGCGGTGCAGATGCCACCGGGTATACCGGTCGCCTGCGTGGCGATCGACGGAGCGAAGAACGCCGGCATCCTCGCGGCGCGGATAATCAACGCGTGATCCCTCGATATACGCGTGAGGAGATCGGCCAAGTCTGGTCTCCCCAGCGCAAGTTCGAGTGCTGGTTGGAGGTGGAGCTCGCCGCTACCGAGGCTTGGGCCGAGGAGGGAGCCGTGCCACGGGAGGCGGCCGAGGCGGCTCGGGCCAATGCCTCCTTCACGGTCGAGGCGGTCAACGAGCGGGAGAAGGTGACCGACCACGACGTCGCCGCCTTCGTCGACGTCGTCGCCGCCTCGGTCGGCGAGCACGGTCGCTGGATCCACTACGGGCTGACCTCCTCCGACGTGCTCGACACGGCGCTGGCGCTGCAGCTGCGCGAGGCGGGCGAGGTCGTGCTGGCCAGCGCCCGCGCCTACCGCGACGCGCTGATCGAGCGGGCGCTGGAGCACCGCGACACGCTCTGCGTCGGCCGCACCCACGGGGTCCACGCCGAGCCGACGACCTTCGGCCTGCGCCTCGCCGGCTTCGCCTTCGAGGCCGACCGCAACCTGCAGCGCCTCGGCGCCGCCTTCGAGCAACTCGCCTTCGGCAAGCTCTCCGGCGCGGTCGGGACCTACGCCTCGGTGCCGCCTGCGGTCGAGGCGCGGGTGATGGAGCGGCTCGGCCTCGGGCGCGAGGACGTGGCGACCCAGGTGATCCCGCGCGACCGCCACGCCGTCCTGCTCTCGCAGGTCGCCCTCGCCGGCGCCGGGCTCGAGCGCTTCGCCACCGAGATCCGCAACCTGCAGCGCACGGAGGTGCGCGAGGTCGAGGAGCCGTTCGCCTCGGGCCAGCAGAAGGGCTCCTCGGCGATGCCGCACAAGCGCAACCCGATCCGCACCGAGCGGATCACCGGGCTGGCGCGGGTCCTGCGCGGCTACGCCCAGGCCGGGCTCGAGAACGTCGCCCTCTGGCACGAGCGCGACATCTCCCACTCCGGCGCCGAGCGCGTGATCCTCCCCGACGCGACGATCGGCCTTGACTACATGCAGGACCTGGCGACCAAGGTGGCCGCCGGCATGAACGTGCGCACCGATCGCATGCGGGAGAACCTCAACCTCACCCACGGCGCCCTCTTCAGCCAGCGCGCCCTGACCGCCCTGGTCGAGTCCGGGATGACCCGCGACGACGCCTACCGCGTGGTCCAGGAAAACGCTCAGCAGGCCTGGGACACCGCCACCCCCTTCCGCGACCTGATCGGCGAGGCGGCACCGGATCTAGATCTGGACGCCGTCTTCGACTACAACGCCTACCTGACCCACATCCCGGCGATCTTCGAGCGGCTGGAAGCGCTGCGCGGCTGAGAAATCCGCTCGGTTAAACCGGGATTACGGTCAGGCCTTCAACGCCGGAGAGGGCGTCGAAGTCTCCGTCTTGAGTAAGGACAGGCATTCCATGCGCCGCGGCCGTCGCGGCTATCCATAGATCATTTGCACCAACTCGCCGCTCCGATGCCACAAGGTATGCGCGCATCGCCGCCCAAGCGCGGGCCGCCCTTGCTTCGACCGGCAAGATCGTGACCCCCGAAACCCCTTCGAGGGTCGTCATACGTCGATCCCGGCTTTCGATGTCTGGTGCCGCCAGCACGCCAGCTCGTAGCTCGGCAACGGTGACGATCGAGACAGCGGAACGTTCGGGAAGCGCCTCCTCTCGCAATGGGCGACCCTTCTCAGCCGCAACCAGAACGGATGTATCGATAAGCCCGACCGGGGGACGCTCGGAGGTCACCAGATCGGCCCCAATTCGTCCGTCGTTCCTTCTGTCAGCCGGCGCAGATCGGCCCCAAACGTAGGATCGCGATCAGCGTTCTTGCGAATCGCAAGAACGTCCGAGGGCGTGAGCCAACGAGGCTCGCTTCTGTGGGGAACCAGATCGGCAACCGGCTTACCGCGCACGGTGATCACCATGCTCTCCCCCGCCTCGACGCGCTTGAGCAGGTCGGCGGTTTTGTTCCGCAGCTCTCTTGTCGCAACTTCTACGATAGTGCGACGATCGTAGCATCCGGTACCGATACCCATTTAGGCCGCGAAGCTAGTCTCGTTGCGGCCATGGAGCAGCGAACCATCAGCGAGCCGCTCGAGGCCGACGTCGCGATCGTCGGCGCTGGGCTCGCCGGCCTCGTTGCCGCCCGCCGGATCGCCGCCGCTGGGGCCGAGCCGGTCGTGGTCGAGGCGCGGGATCGGGTCGGTGGCCGCTTGCTCAACGAGGAGATCGGCGACGGCAAGGTGGTCGAGGTCGGCGGCCAGTGGATCGGACCGACCCAGGAGCGGATCGCAGCCCTCGCCGTCGAGCTCGGTGTCGGCACCTTCCCGACCCATGACGAGGGGCGCCACCTGATCGAGATCTCGGGGAAGCTCGCCTCCTACGAGGGCCCGATCACCAACGCCAGCCCGCGCCTTCTCCGCGACCTCTCGCGGGCGATCTCCCCGCTCGCCCTGATCGACTTCGAACAGGCCCGCGCCCGCCTCGACCGGATGGCGCGGAGCGTGCCGCTGGAGGAGCCGTGGCTGGCCGCGAAGGCCCTGGACTGGGACGGGCAGACCTTCGCCACTTGGGTGCGGCGCAACACCCGCACCGCGGCCGCGCGCACGCTCTTCGAGCTCGCTACCGAGGCGGTCTGGGCGGCTGAGCCGAGCGATGTCTCCCTGCTCCACGTCCTTTTCTACACGCACTCCGGCAGCGGCTTCAACACGCTCCTCGGGACCGACGGCGGCGCCCAACAGGACCGCTTCCACGGCGGTTCCCAGCGACTCGCCCTGCTGATGGCCGAGCAGCTGGGCGAGGGCCGCCTGCGCCTGGCGGCGCCGGTGCGGCGGATCGAGCACGGCCCCGGTGGCGTCGTCCTGCACGCGGACGGTGACGGTGGCGAGCCGAGCGGGCTGACCGTGCGCGCCCGCCGCGCGATCGTTGCCGTGCCGCCGACGCTGGCCGGGCGGATCGCCTACGACCCACCGCTGCCGGCCCGGCGCGACCAACTGACCCAACGCATGCCGCAGGGCACGGTGATCAAGACGATGGCGATCTACGAGCGTCCCTTCTGGCGCGAGGAGGGGCTATCGGGGCAGGCGGCCAGCGACTGCGGGCCTGCCCGCGTCGTCTTCGACAACTCCCCGCCCGACGGCAGCCCCGGCGTCCTGCTCGGTTTCCTCGAGGGCCGTCTGGCGCGTCAGTGGGGGGCGCGGCCAGCTGCCGAGCGGCGCGAGGCGATCCTCGCCGGCCACGCCCGCCTCTTCGGCGAGCGGGCGGCGCGACCGGAGCGCTTCATCGAGCAAGTCTGGGCGGAGGAGGAGTGGACGCGCGGCTGCTACGGCTGCCTGATGACGACTGGCGGCTGGACCGAATACGGCCGCGCCCTGCGAGCGCCGGTCGGTCCCCTCCACTGGGCGGGCGCCGAGACCGCGACCGTCTGGAACGGCTACATGGACGGCGCCGTGCGGTCAGGTGAACGAGCTGCCGCCGAGGTCCTTGCTGCCCTCGGCACCTGAGCCAGCGGTTGCGGTGCGCTTTATCCGGTTTATAGGCACATAAAGCGCACCGGAACGGGATAGGGTTTGCGGCGATGGTTCTTTACACCTGCGGACAGAAGAAGACGGGGCCAGCCTTTGCCCATCCCTGCGCGAAGGCGGGCAAGGCGCTCGACGCCGCCGGCTACAAATACGAGCTGAAGACCGTTGGCGGCTACCGGCTGATGCCCTGGACCTGGGGCAGTCGCGAGGACGAGCGGGCCGAGGTGCGGGAGCTGAGCGGGACCAATGAGGTGCCGATCCTTGTCCTCGACGACGGCGAAGTGATCTCCGGCTCGAGCACGATCGCCCGTTGGGCCCAGGAGCACCCCGCGGCCAAGGCCGCCAAGAGCCAGAGCTAGGCAGGAACCAGGTCGGGCTCGCGCGCCGGGTGGCGGGCGGTGAGGACGACCGGGGTTCCGTCCTTGGGGGAGAGCGTGATGTTGCGGCGGCCGATCTTCTCCGGGGCCGGGCTCGCCTTGTGCAGCTCGCAGCGGGTCAGCACCTCGCGCAGTGCTATCCGCATCTCGAACTCGGCGAAGGCGGCGCCGATGCAGCGGCGGATGCCACCGCCGAAGGGGATCCAGGCGTAGGTGTCCGGCGAGCCCTCGAGGAAGCGCTCGGGGCGGAAGGCGAAGGGCTCGGGGAAGGAGTCGGCGCGGGTGTGGGCGAGCCAGATCGCCGGAGTTACGTCGGTGCCGGCGGGCAGGGTGAGTCCGTCGGCGACGAGGTCCTTGTTGAGGCGGCGGCCGGCGAGCGGCACCACCGGGCGCAGGCGCAGCGACTCGCTGATCGTCGCCCGCAGGTAGTCGTCCTCACCCTGCTCGAGCGAGTCGCGCAGGCGCCCCAACTCGCGCGGGTGGCGCAGCAACAGGTCGAAGGTCCAGGCCAGCGCCGTCGCCGTGGTCTCGTGGCCGGCGAGCAGCAGCGTCATCAGCTGGTCGCGCAAATCGGTGTCGCTCATGCCTGACCCGTCCTCGAATTCAGCCTGCATCAACAGCGAGAGGATGTCCTCGCGTTCCTCGTAGTTGCCGTTGGCGCGGTGCTCGGCGATCTCCGCGTAGAGCAGATCGTCGGCCTCGTTCAGCTGCCGTTCGAACCTGGCCCAGGGCCCGCGACCGCCGAAGCGGCGAGAGGCCAAGCTGGTCAGCTGGGCGAACGGCGAGGCCGTCTCCTCCAGAACCCTGGTGAGGACCTCGCGCAGGCGCTCCAGGCGAGGCCCGTCGGCGACGCCGAAGACGACGCGCAGGATCACCTCGAGCGTGATCGCCTGCATGCGCGGGTGTATCGCGAACTCCTCACCCAGCGGCCAGGAGTCGATCTCGCGGTCGACGATCTCCTCGACCAGCGGCTGGTACGAGCGCATCCGCTCGCCGTGAAAGGGCGGCAGCATCACCTTGCGGTGGGCGAGATGATCGGCGCCTTCGGTGACCAGCAGCGAGCGGGCGCCGACGATCGGGGTGAGGATGATGTCGCGCCCCGGCGGCAGCCCGTGCGAGCGCTCGGTATAGAGGGCCTTGATCGCAGCTGGGTCGGAGATCAACACCATCGGCCGCTCGAAGGTCATGAACTTGACGCTGAAGCTGTCGCCGAACTTTTCGCGGCACTCCTGCATGAAGGGGAGCGGCCGGAAGCTCCAGCGCAGGGTCTGCACCAGGGGCGAGCTCTTCGGTTCGGGTGGAAGGGTCACGGCGGGAAGGATCGCATACTGGCTGCCCAGCCAGTATGAAGGCTCGGTTCAGCCACGCCGCGCTCCTCGCTAGCATCGGCGCCGATGGCTCCCCTCGCCGATTTGAAGCTCCACTCCTCCGGGAAGGTCCGCGAGATCTACGAGTGGGAGGACGACCTGCTGATGGTCGCCTCCGACCGGATCTCGATCTACGACGTCGTCATGCCGACGCCTATCCCCGACAAGGGCAAGGTGCTGAACCGGATCTCCGAATTCTGGTTCGAGCTGACCGGCGACATCGTCCCCAACCACTTCCTCTCCGACGACGTGCCGGAAGAGGTGGCGGAACGGGCGATGCGGGTGCGGAGGCTGGAGATGTACCCGGTCGAGTGCGTGGTCCGCGGCTATCTCTCCGGCTCGGGCTGGAAGGAATACAAGAACGACGGCACCGTCTGCGGGATCGAGCTGCCGCCCAACCTGCTCGAGTCCGACAAGCTGCCCGAGCCGATCTTCACCCCGGCGACCAAGGCCGAGATCGGCGACCACGACGAGAACGTCGACTTCGATCGCGCCGCCGAGATCGTCGGCGACCGGGCGCTGATGGAAGAGCTGCGGCGAATCTCGATCGAGGTCTACACACGCGGCGCCGAACACGCGGCCGAGCGCGGCATCATCCTCGCCGACACCAAGTTCGAGTTCGGCCGCCACGCCGGCGCCGAGATCGTCCTCGCCGACGAGGTCCTGACCCCCGACTCCTCGCGCTTCTGGCCGGCCGACCGCTACCAGCCCGGCAGCACGCAGCCGTCCTTCGACAAGCAGTACGTGCGCGACTGGGCAACCGAGAGCGGCTGGGATAAGACCCCGCCCGCCCCCGAGATTCCGCCCGACGTGATCGAGCAGACGCGGGCCAAGTACATCGAGGCCTACGAGCGGATCACGGAGCTGTCCTTCTAGTGCCCCGGGCGCGGGTCTTGATCCGTCCCAAGGAGGGAATCCTCGATCCTCAGGGCAAGGCGGTCGAGCGGGCGCTGCCGGCGCTCGGCTTCGAGGGGATCGAGCACGTGCGGGTCGGCCGCATGGTCGAGTTGGAAGCCGAGGACCCCGAGCGGCTCGGCGAGCTCTGCGAGAAGCTGCTCGCCAACCCGCTGATCGAGGACTACGAGATCGAGCGCCTCGACGGCGCCGCCTGATGCGCTGGGGAGTGCTCCAGTTCCCCGGCTCCTGCGACGAGCGGGACGCCCTGCACGCCTGTGAGCTGAGTGGCGGCGAGGCGCGGCTGGTCTGGCACGAAGAGCGGGACTTGGACGGGATCGACGCCGTCGTCGTCCCCGGCGGCTTCTCCTATGGCGACTACCTGAGGGCCGGCGCGATCGCCCGCTTCTCAGAGGCGATGGAGGCAGTGGCGGAGTTCGCCGCGGCCGGCGGTCCGGTGCTGGGGATCTGCAACGGCTTCCAGGTCCTCTGCGAGGCGGGCCTCCTCCCCGGCGCCTTGCTGCTCAACGAGAGCCTCCGCTTCACCTGCCGCCAGCTCGACCTGATCGACGGCGACGAGCGCCTCTCGATCCCGGCCAAGCACGGTGAAGGGCGGTACTTCGCGCCGGACGAGGCGCTCGATGCGCTGGAGGCGAACGGGCAGGTCGCCTACCGCTACGCGCCTGGACAGAACCCGAACGGCTCGGCTCGCGACATCGCCGGGGTTCGCAACGAGGCCGGCAACGTGGTCGGGCTGATGCCGCATCCGGAGCACGCGGTCGATCCGCTGACCGGCTCCACCGACGGCCTGCGCGTCTTCGAAGCCGTCGCCGCGGCAGGGGCGCCGGCGTGACGGTCGATGTCGCCAAGCACCGCGAGCTGGGCCTGACCGACTCCGAGTTCGAGCTGATCGTCGAGAAGCTCGGCCGCGAGCCCAACACCGTCGAGCTGGCGATGTTCAGCCTGCTTTGGTCCGAGCACTGCGCCTACAAGCACTCGCGCAAACTGCTCGGCCAACTGCCGACCGAGGGCGAGCGGGTGGTGATGGGGCCGGGAGAGAACGCCGGCGCCGTCGACATCGGCAACGGCTACGCGATCGCCTTCAAGGTCGAGTCCCACAACCACCCGAGCGCGGTCGAACCGTTTCAGGGGGCGGCGACCGGGGTCGGCGGGATCCTCCGCGACGTCTTCGCGATCGGCGCCCGCCCGATCGCGATCCTCGACTCGCTGCGCTTCGGCGAGCTGGACTCGGTGCGCTCGCGCCACCTGCTCGACGGGGCGGTACGGGGGATCGGCCACTACGGCAACTCGATCGGGGTGGCGACGGTCGGCGGCGAGATCTACTTCGAGGGACCGTACGAGCACAACTGCCTGGTCAACGCGATGTGCTTGGGGATCGCCAAGCAGGCCGACATGGTCCGCGCCGCAGCCGCCGGGGTCGGCAACGCGGTGGTCCTAATGGGCGCGACAACTGGGCGCGACGGGATCGGGGGCGCCTCGGTGCTGGCCTCGGCCGAGCTCGGCGAGGGCGACGAGGCGAAGCGGCCGACCGTCCAGGTCGGCGATCCCTTCGAGGAGTCGAAGGTGCTCGAGTGCTGCCTGGAGCTGCTGGAGAAGGGACTGCTGGTCTCGCTGCAGGACCTCGGCGCGGCGGGACTGACCTCCTCGGCCGGTGAGATGGCCTCTGCCGGCGGGGTCGGGATCGACCTCGACGTGGCGCGGGTGCCGCTGCGCGAGGCCGACATGGAGCCCTTCGAGATCATGGTCTCCGAGTCCCAGGAGCGGATGCTCGGCGTGGTCGAGCCGGCCAAGGTCGCCGACGTGCTGGCCGTCTGTGAGAAATGGCAGACCGGCTCGGCTGAGATCGGGATCGTCACCGACACGGGGCAGATCCGGATCCTGCGCGGCGACGAGGTGGTCGGCGAGATGCCCGTCGAGGCCCTGGTCGACGGCTGCCCGCTCTACGACATCGAGCCGGCCGAGCCCGAGGGCTGGATCTACGGCAACCGGGCGACGCTCGAGCCCGGGACTTCCGCCGAGGACACCTTGCTGGCCCTGCTCTCCTCACCCAGCATCGCCTCCAAGCGCTGGGTCTTCGAGCAGTACGACTCGGTAGTCGGTTCGCGCACGGTGCGCCGGCCGGAGTCGGCCGACGCCGCCGTCCTGCAGGTGCCGGAGTCCGGCAACGCGATCGCGGTCTCGATCGACGGCAACGGTCGCCGCGTCGCCTGCAACCCGCACGCGGGCACGATCGAGGCGGTGCTCGAGTGCGCCCAGAACCTCGCCTGCGTCGGCGCCGAGCCGCTCGGCCTGACCAACTGCCTCAACTTCGGCAACCCCGAGAAACCCACTCCGGCCTGGCAGCTCGACTGCGCCGTCTCCGGCCTTGCCGAGGCCTGCAGGGCGCTCGGCGTCCCCGTCGTCGGCGGCAACGTCTCGCTCTACAACGAGGGCCCGGAAGGGCCGATCTACCCAACCCCAGTCGTCGCCATGGTCGGCGAGCTTCCCGACCCGGCGAGGGCCTGCAGCAGCGCCTTCGCCAAGGAGGGCGACGCGATCGGCCTGCTCGGCCCCTTCTCCCCGACCCTGGCCGGCACCGAGCTGACGAAGCTTCGCGGCGAGCTCGAGATGGGGCTCCCCCAACCCGAGGTCGAGGCGGTCGCCGCCGCCTGCGCGAGCGTCCGCGAGGCGGTCCGCGCCGGCAAACTCTCCTCCGCCCACGACATCAGCGACGGCGGCCTCGCCTGTGCCCTTGCCGAGTCGGCGATCGCCTCCGGCATCGGCTGCCAGGTCGATGTGGCGCCGCTGCGCAACCGCGGCTGCTCTCCCGAGGAGGCGCTCTTCGGCGAGGGGGCCGGGGGCTTCCTGCTTAGCGGCGACCTCGCGACGCTCAAGGAGATCGGTGCGACGCCGCTAGGCAGGGTCGGCGGCACGACGATCGAGATCGCCGCCGGCGATCGCAGCCTCACGGTGGGCCTCGCTGCTCTCGAGAGTGCCTGGCGCTCGCTGCGGTCGCAGGCCGAGCACGACGGCGCCTGAGACGAGCGCCGCGAAGACGGAGAAGAGGTAGGCGTCGTTGGAGACGTCGAGGGCGGCCTGAAGCGTCGCCGGTTCGCCGACCATGGCGACGAGGATCGCGGTGCCGAGCACGGCGCCGATCTGGCGGAAGGCAGCGTTGACTGCACTGGCCGTGGCGAAGCGGTCGTCGGGGACGTCGCGGACGGCGGCCGAGCCGAGGGTCGGGAAGGCGAGGCCGATGCCGATGCCGGTCAGGCAGGCGCCGGGCAGCCAGAGGCCGAGCCAGTCGGGGGTGGCGCCGGCAGAGCGCAGGACCATCACCCCAGCGGCAAAAAAGAGGGTGCCGGGGACGATCACGGCGCGGTGGCCGAAGCGGTCGGCGAGGCGGCCGGCCGGGCCGGCGACGATCGTCGAGAGGGCTGGCCCGGGCAGGGTCGCGGCGCCGGCCTGAAGCACGGTGTAACCCCAGATCGAGGTGAGGAAGACGACGTTGCCGAGGATCAGCGAGAAGAAGGCGGCGGCGAAGAGCAGCGTGCCGAGGTTGCCGATGCGGAAGGAACGGTGGCGGAACAGCTCCGGCTCGACGATCGGGCGCGGGTGGCGGGTGCTGCGCCAGACTACGGCGGTGAGCAGGATCGCGGCGGCGGCGAAGGAGCCAAGGGTTGAGGTCGAGGTCCAGCCCCAGTCGTTGCCCTCGACGATCGCGAGGGTGACCAGCGCCAGGCTGACGGCAAGCATCAGCGCCCCCGGGAGGTCGGGAAGCCGGCTATCGCGCTGAGGGCGCTCGCGCAGGCGACGGGTGCCGGCGAAAACGACCGCGGCGCCGAGCGGCAGGTTGACGAGGAAGACGAGGCGCCAGTCGGAGAGCTCGACCAAGGCGCCGCCCAGGGTGGGGCCGATCGCCGCGGCGGCCGCCGCGGCGGCGCCCCAGAGCCCGACCCCGGCGGCGCGGCGCTCGGGCGGGAAAGCGTCGAGGACGAGCGCCAGCGAGGTCGGCGCGATCATCGCCGCGCCGATGCCCTGCAGAACGCGGAAGGCGATCAGCAGCCCGAGCGAGGGCGCGACCGCGCAGAGCAGGCTGGCGGCGGTAAAGCCACTGACGCCGAGCAGGAAGATGCGCTTGTGGCCAAAGCGGTCGGCGAGCCCGCCCGCGGGCACGAGCAGAGCGGCGATGACGACGAAGTAGCCGTCGAGCACCCAGGAGAGCGCGTCGCGTCCCGATCCCGAAAAGGAGGACGAAATGTCGGGGAAGGCGATGTTGACGATCGTCGCGTCGAGGAAGGCGAGGAAGGCGCCGGCACAGGCGATCGCCACCGCATTTTTATGCCCACGGTCATACATCGGAGCGGACTATAGACTATGACCGTGGGCATAGCGCGCATAGCCGACGGAGAGCCAAGCGAGCGCAAGCGCCGCGACGGCCGCGCACTGCTGCTCAAGGGGGCGCGGCAGCTGCTCGCCGAGAAGGGCTACGCCGGGATGGAGCTGCGTGACGTCGCTGAGCGCGGCAAGGCACCGCGTGGCTCGATCTACCACCACTTCCCCGGCGGCAAGGTGCAGCTCGCCCGCGAGGCAGCCGAACTCGAGGGGACGACGATCCGCGACCTGATCGAACGCTCGCTCGAGGAGCGCGGGTTGAAGCAGACGCTCGCCCTCTTCGGCGACGTCTTCCGCCGCCGGGTCGCCGACTACCCCGAGCGGATCGGCTGCCCCGTCGCCGCGGTCGCCCTGGCCCGGCCCGAGGACCCCGAGCTCGCCGCCGTCGCGACCGCCGCCTTCCAAAGCTGGGAACGGCCGATCGCAGCGGCGCTGCGTGACGAAGGCGTCAGCCCCAAGGATGCGGAGACCTTCGCCGGCCTCGTCGTCTCCACGGTCGAGGGCGCCCTGCTGCGCGCCCGCGCCGCCGGCAGCCAGGAGCCGCTCGACTCGGCGATCGGCGGCCTTGGGCACGCGCTGGACCGGTTGCTCGAGGGCCACTAGCCCAAGCGCCGCCGGAACGGCCGCAAATCGCGGGCTTTCGCCACCGGCTTACCGGCCGCCCGCCGTTGCTACCCTGCCCCGGTAGGCAGTCCGCCTGCGCGTCACGTCCTTCCCCAACCGCGAGGAAAGCGCGCTTGACTCCGCCCCAGGGGCAGTTCATAGACCGCGACAGCCCGCGCGAGGAATGCGGGGTGTTCGGCGTATACGGACCCGGGCACGATGTCTCCCGGCTCGCCTACTTCGCGCTTTACGCGTTGCAGCACCGCGGCCAGGAGTCGGCCGGCATCGCGACCTGCGAGGGCGGCCACATCACCACCCTGCGCGACTCGGGCCTCGTCTCCCAGGTCTTCGATGAGGAGAAGCTGCGGGCGCTGGAGGGCGACATGGCGATCGGCCACACGCGTTACTCGACCACCGGCGGCGGCTCCTGGGAGAACGCCCAGCCGGTCTGGCGCGACGACGGCCGCGAGCTGGCGCTCGCCCACAACGGCAACCTGACCAACGCGGTCGAGCTCTGGGGCGAGCTGAAGGAGAAGGGGATCGCCTTCCGCGGCACTTCGGACTCGGAGATCATCGCGGCGCTGCTCTCCTCCCACGACGGCAAGCTGATCGAGGACGCGGTCTGCGATGTGATGCCGCGGCTCGAGGGCGCCTACTCGACCGTGGTGATGACCAAGCGCGCGATCGTCGCCTTCCGCGACCCGCACGGGATCCGGCCGCTCTCGCTGGGACGGCTCGACGACCGCTTCGTGGTTGCGTCGGAGAGCTGCGCCTTCGACATCATCGGCGCCAAGCTGATGCGCGAAGTCCACCCCGGCGAGATGGTCTCGCTGACCGAGCGGGGGCTGGAGACGCGCCAGGTGGTCAAGGCCGAGCGACCGGCGATGTGCGTCTTCGAGCACATCTACTTCTCCCGTCCCGACAGCCGCCTCGAGGGCAAAGTGCTGCAGCAGGTGCGAGGGCGGATGGGCGAGATCCTCCATCGCGAGTCGCCGGTCGAGGCCGACCTGGTGATCTCGGTGCCCGACTCCGGCAACCCGGCCGCGGCCGGGTTCGCCCGTGCCTCGGGCCTGCCCCGCGACGACGGCCTGATCAAGAACCGCTACGTGGCGCGGACCTTCATCCAGCCCGGCCAGGAGCTGCGCAAGCACGGCCTGCGGCTGAAGTTCAACCCGCTGCCGGAGATCGTCTCCGGCCAGAGGATCGTCGTCGTCGACGACTCGATCGTGCGCGGCAACACGACGCGGCAGATCGTCGGCATGCTGCGCGACGCCGGAGCGCGCGAGGTGCACCTGCGGATCTCGGCGCCGCCGATCCGCAACCCCTGCCACTACGGGGTCGACATGTCGACCCGCGAGGAGATGATCGCCCACAAGCGCACCGTGCAGGAGATCGCCGACGAGCTCGACGCCGACTCGCTCGCCTACCTCTCGCTCGAGGGCGTCTACGAGGCGATCGGCACCGCGCCCGAAGACCACTGCGACGCCTGCTTCAGCGGCCGTTATCCGCTCGGCGATCCTGAAGAGGCGAACGGCAAGTTCGCGCTCGAGGACGTCGCCGTGGTCCCGGCCTCGCGGTAGCTTCCCCGCGGTGAGCGACGGCTTCAAGCTGGTTGTGCTGGCCTCCGGGTCCGGGACGAACCTGCAGGCGATCCTCGACCGGCTGCACGGGCGGGACGGGATCGAGGTGGCCGGCGTGGGCTCCGACAAGAACGGGGCACGGGCGCTGGAACGGGCGCGAGAGGCCGGGGTCGAGGCGGCGGTCTTTCCCCGCGAGGACTTCGCCAACCGCGAGGCGCGCGACGCGGCGATGGCCGGCTGGATCGAGGCGCGCGGCGCCGACCTGATCGTGCTCGCCGGCTACATGCAGCTCTTGAGCGGCGCCTTCGTCGCCCGCTTCCGCGACCGCATCGTCAACGTCCACCCCGCGCTGCTCCCCGCCTTCCCCGGCCTCGACGCGATCGGTCAGGCGCTCGATGCCGGGGTCGAGACGACCGGCGTCAGCGTCCACTTCGTCGACGAGGGAGTCGACACCGGGCCGGTGCTGGCCCAGCGCGAGGTCGCCGTCCCCGCCGGTCGCGATCGGGCACAGCTCGAGGAGGCGATCCACGCCACCGAGCATGAGCTCTACCCGGAGGCGATCCGCATGATCGCGGCGGGCAGGGTTAGGATCGAAGCGAACGGCCCTCGTCTGGTCGTGATCGATGAGTGAGACCACCGCAGACACCCAAACGGAGACCGTGAGCAACGGCGCGGTCAGGGTGCGCCGGGCGCTGGTCTCGGTCTCTGACAAGACCGGGGTCGGCGACTTCGCCAAGGGGCTCGCCGCCCTCGGGGTCGAGATCCTCTCCACCGGCGGCACCGCGGCCGCGCTGCGCGAGGCCGGCCTCGAGGTGACCGACGTCTCCGAGTTCACCGGCCAGGAGGAGATCCTCGGCGGCCGGGTCAAGACGCTGCACCCGCGCCTTCACGCGGCGCTGCTGGCGCGGCGCGACGACGCTGAGCACATGGCGACGCTGGAGCGCGAGGGGATCGCCCCGATCGACCTGGTCTGCGTCAACCTCTACCCCTTCGAGGAGACCGTCGCCGGCAATGACGTCGAGGCCGAGGTCGCGGTCGAGAACATCGACATCGGCGGCCCGACGATGATCCGCGCCGCCGCCAAGAACCACAGCGGCGTCGCCGTCGTGGTCAAGCCCGAGTCCTACGACGCGGTGCTGGCCGAGCTGGAGGAGGCCGGCGGCGAGGTCTCCGCCTCGACCCGGCACTGGCTCGCCAACGAGGCCTTCGCCCAGACCGCGCGCTACGACGCCGCGATCAGCCGCTGGTTCTCGGCCGAGTACGAGGACTTCCCCGAACACCTCGCGGTTGCCTACGAGAAGGTCCTCGACCTCGCCTACGGCGAGAACCCCCACCAGCGGGCGGCCCTCTACTCGGAAGCCGGCGTGCGCAGTCACGTGCTCTCGCGCGTCGCCAAGCTGCACGGCCGCGCCCTCTCCTTCAACAACGTGCTCGACCTCGACTCGGCCCGCCGCCTGGTCGAGGACTTCGAGCAGCCGGCCTGCGCGATCGTCAAGCACAACAACCCCTGCGGGGCGGCGATCGGCAAGGACGCGGCAGAGGCCTACGCCAAGGCGCTCGCCTGCGACCCGATGTCGGCCTTCGGCGGCGTGATCGCCTTCAACCGGCCGGTCAGCAAAGAGCTGGCAGAAGCCCTGCACGAGAACTTCGTCGAGGTGCTGATCGCGCCCGACTACGAACACGGCGCGCTCGAAGTGCTGCAGCAAAAGGAGGCGATCCGCATCCTCTGTGAGGAGGAGCGCCGCCAGCGCGACCCGCAGGAACGCGACGTCAAACGCGTTCTCGGTGGCCTCCTGATCCAGGACCGCGACGGCGACCCCGAGCCGCGCGAGATCATGGAGGTGGTGACCAAGACCGAGGCAAACGAGCAGCAGTGGGACGACATGTGCTTCGCCTGGACCGTCGTCCGCCACGTCCGCTCCAACGCGATCGTGATCGCCAAGGACGGCGCCACGCTCGGCATCGGCGCCGGTCAGATGAGCCGGGTCGACTCGGTGCGACTCGCGGTCGAGAAGTGCCGCGACGCCCGCGGCGAGGACGCTGGCGCCCTGCTCGCCGGCTCCGCCGTCGCCTCAGACGCCTTCTTCCCCTTCGCCGACGGCCCCGAGCTGGCGATCCAGGCCGGCTCCACCGCCGTGATCCAGCCGGGCGGCTCGAAGCGCGACGGCGACGTGATCGAGGCCTGCGACGCGGCCGGCGTGACTATGGTCTTCACCAAGCACCGCCACTTCCGTCACTAGCGCAGCAATCTCATCGATCCGGGCCTCCAACTTTGGAAGGGGGGCACTGAGGTCCACTCCCTCGACGTGAAGACTCACGCCGTTCTCTTTGAGGATGTAGGCCACTGAGCTCGCCGCCTGCGCGTAGAGCAGCAGCCCTCGTGGTCTGCGCGTCGCAGTGCAGTAAGCGAGCAGCTGATAAAGGTCGTTGTTCTCGCCGTCGGCGGTGCGCTTGTACTTCGCGTCACCGACGAAGAGGCAGCGATCGCCTTCCCACCAGGAGAGGTCGGGTTCCATCTTCACCCGCCTGTCGGCATCGAGGAAAAGCTGTTTTCCCCTCACCCACAGGGGCCCAGGCGGCAGACGGCGGCCTATAGCCGCATAGAGAAATTCCTCAAAGACATCGTTCATGTCGACCAGGAACTGGCCGATCATGCTCTTTCCCGCGCGCAGCTCGACAGAGGAGTTCCGCAGGATCAGCTTGGCGAGCTCGATCGGGGTCTGATAATGCCGGTTCAGCCTGGTGACAGCGATCTCCGGAAGATGTCGAGGCGAATAGCCAGAAGAGCTGACTTCGCTCAACATCGACAGCGCCTCGGAGATTCCGCGGCGCAATCGCAGCCGGCGGATCGGAAGCCTGTCGAGGCGTAGAAAGGCGGCCTTCAGCAATCTGTTCTCGTCGATATCGATGGTGAAGTCGTCGTAGGTCGTCTCGAGGGGAAGCGGCAAGCCGAAGTGACGCCTCATCTGTTCTCCAGCGCGCAGCCGACCCCGAAAGGCGCTCATGGCTTCCTCTCGCGCGACATAGCCTTGAAGCGGCCCTCGAGATAGGACCTTGCCAGCCGCCGAGAGAAAAACGGCAGTAAAGCTTTCGACGATGTCGTCCTCCGGGTCAACCCCGGCTGTTTCGGCGGAGAGACTCAGAGCACGGGAGTAAGAGAGGAGCTCAAATAGGCGCTCAACCGCGATCTTGGGGCGAATCAACACCTCGACCGAATCCGAGCGGACGATCCCAACCATGCTGCCGGGAGTGACGCGAAACACGCCCGGCTGCGCCGTGACCTCCACCTTGAGGTGCGCGTCCTGGAGGGCTTGCAACTCCGCGGCCTGCCCCGGGCCGAGAGCTATCTCAACCGGTTCCCACTCCCTCAACTGGAGCCGCGTCAGTGCCGATGCCATCGTCTTGGATCTTGTCAAGGAGCCTCTCCAAATCGAAGTCGTTGACCCGCTCCGGTTCGTCGAAGAAGTGCTCCTCGAGATACGGAGTGACCGAGTACCGCCAAATCATCTCCAGCCATTCGCCATCTAGCTTTTCCGTCATGAAATGGGCTGGCCCGATCTGGAAATCGCGGTCATCGAGGATCTCGTTCGCCACGTCGAGCAAATCGGCGACGTAGACCATTTCGGGCTTGTTGGCCTGAAGCCAGCGTCGTAGAAGGCCCTTAACAGGTGAAGCGTCGGGGAAAAATGGAACGAAGTGGAAGCGTCGCCGAAGTGCCGAGTCAATGAAGGCGATCGAGCGATCGGCGGTGTTCATCGTGCCGATCAAGACGAGGTTCTCCGGCAGGCGAAACTTGTCCCCATACTGAAGCCTGATGTCCTCATCTCGGTACTCGAGCAAGTAGTAGAGCTCCCCGAAAATTTTCGCCAGATTACCCCGGTTGATCTCGTCGATCAGCAGCACACACTGCCTTCCGCTCTGTTTGGCCTTTTTCGCCATATCGAGGAGCGGCCCCGGGCATAGAGAAAAGTCAACGCTTCCCCTTTTCCCCTCCGTAGGGCGGAAGCCCTGAACAAAGTCCTCGTATGTGTACGAGGGATGAAACTGGACCGCCTCTACGCAATCGTCATCGGCATACCACTCTGCAAACCTCTGAGCGACGAAGGTCTTGCCGGTGCCCGGCGGGCCATAGAAGATCACCTGTCGCTTGTCCTCCAGTAGCTTGCAAACCTCCCTAAACCAGCGCTCGTCCATGTGCAGCTCGCTAGCTAGATTTGCCGCATCGCTTCCGTAGGTGCGCAGCCACCAGAGAAAGGAGGCCTGAACCCACGGCTCTTCCGGCGCCAGGGGCTCGGTGAGCTCACGCAGGGCGTCGTTAGACCGTACGGCTCTCTCACCCATGCTCAAAGAGGCGGCGTCCTCGAGGCCAGCTTCGAGGAGCTCGAGGATGTCCTCCTTCCCCTTCCCCTCGGTGCTCCCAAACATGAACAGGGGGAGCCAGCGCTCGGGAAATACGATGGAAAGACACTTGGTGAGAACAGCCTCGCCAAGGCCGAAGACGCGGAGGCCGAAATCTGGATCGGTCACCGCGTCCAGCCGCTTGGCCTCATCCTCATCCCCGTACAGGACATACGAAAGGGCTTTGGTTAGACGCGCTACACCTGGCCTCCCTTCTTCCTGCAGGAAACGATTGAGATTTGACTGGTGACCGGGATGGCCGTAGTTATCGGCCAGCAGTTTGCGAAATAGGTCGAGATCAAAACTGGCAGGGGCGGCAAGGCTGTCCTCGGCGAGCAGACCGACGAACTCTTCTTGCATTTCGAGGTGACGCGTTTCGTCCTCATCTGGAATCTCTCGATCCTTGCTCCATTCACCGAACCGTTCCTTGAGCCACGCAAGGTCGTGAGTGGGCCCATTCAGGCTCGGCATCAGCGCTTCTTGGAATTCCTCGTTGCTTGGACGTTGCTCGAGGAAATCGCTTGGCCATAACACGTCTCCTGAGACTTTGAATCGCGTCTGGAAGCCGGCAGGGAAGCGGGCTTCCATGCCGAGAGTCTGCTCCTGGAAGATACGAAACAGCCCCTCCCAATCATTGACCTCCTCCGCAACGCCATTGAAGGAAAACAGCCAAACGAGGAGCTCCTCGAAGTGAAATGAGGACGGCAGCTCCTCCTCCCAGGTCGCCCAAAAACGCGAGTCGATCTGCCAGGTTGAGTTCTTATGATCGAGGATCAGGCCCCTGTCTCGCATGATGTTGTAGCCATTCCTGGAATATTGGCTACCCCACAGCTTCTGCTTCTGGTGGACTAGATAATCGCCAGGTCCGGCGAGGTTGGTTTTAATCTCGCTGAACTTCGGACGCAGGGTGTTGGCCCCCTTGTCGAACGAGGGCAATCCAATTTTCTTGCCGCTGAAATACTCATCGAAGAAGGCGTCGGTGCCTACCTTGCCATCCCCCTGGACGCGAACCGGCCCCTCCTCTCCAACACCGTTCACCGCGAAAACCAACGGGACCAGGACCCACTTCGAGTCGTACTCCTGAAGGTGCTCAATCGCGGCCTTGATGCGATCGATGGAAAAGAATCGCATGCCTGATCCTCTCAAGCCTTACGACGCGGCTTGCGAAAGTTCTGGCGATTGCCGGGCCAGTCCTTCCAAGCGGCAGGTTCAGGGTCGATCGACTCCTCCGCTGCCTTCCAGGTTGCCCGCTTGCAACCCTCAGCTTTCAACCTTTTGATAATTGAGTTTGTGTACTCGGCGCTGAGATCAATCCCGACGCAGTTTCTGCCCAACTCCAGAGACATTTCGAGCGTCGTCCCACTGCCAACGAAGGGATCGAGCACGCTCCCCCCGGGAGGGGAGCCTGTCCGCACACAACGCCGCACCAGCTCGCGCGGAAATGCAGCATTGTGCTCACTGCGAGGCGAGCGCTCGATCGGGATCGTCCAGACGTCTTGATCGCCGTCGAGTTGGCTGCGGTCATACGAGTACCAGCGGCTCTTAGAGAAGAGGAACACGTGCTCATACTGGCGATGGGGGCGGTCCCGCGCGGTCGGCTCCACAAAGGCGTTGACTCGGTTCCAAATGATGTCGCTGCGCAGGGTCCAACCACGCTGCTGCAACTCGAAGGCGATCTTCCAGGGAACGCCGATCATGCTCTTCTTCGGAATCCCCCAGCCCGACTGATCGACCGGTCTCAGTTTCTTGCGAATGAAATTTCGCGATGGACTGCGCGGATCTTCGCCATGCGGCTGTCCGTTCCCCGAATAGTAGGTGTCACCGACATTGAGATAGAAGACGCCATCAGGATGAAGGACCCGCTTCACTTCGTCAAAGACGTCTGCGAGAGCCTCTACATAGGACTCAACCGTATCCTCGTGACCGATCTGGCCATCGACGTCGTAGTCGCGCGCCCAGTAATAGGGGGGCGAGGTAACGACCGTGTTGAAGCTCTCGTCCGGAAACCGCGCCAGGCTCTCTAGGGCATCACCGGTTATTATCGCGGCGGTGGCGTCGCCATTGCTAAGCGCCGCCTTTTTCCACTGCTCGCGACGTCCCTCAGGACGCTCTCCGTTAACCGGTTGAATGTTCGGACGGCTTGCCATTCAGACATCCGGCCACCTCAACCCTTAATCTTGATGGTGCGTCGGGGCCGGTTCGTTGAACCTACCAGCGCCCTCGGCGGGATCCGAGGTCCACTTCAGATGAGCAATCGTCGCGTTAGGCTGCGGCCAGCTCTTTCTGCTTCAAGCTGGCGCGGCGCACGTGGTCGCAGACTTCGTCGGGAGTGTCGGCGGTGACCAGCAACTCCTTGTCGCCGGGGCCGATCATCCCGTCGTCCTCGAGGCCGTTGTCGATCCAGTCGAGCAGCGGTGCCCAGTGGGCGGAGTCGACGAGGATCGTCGGGAAGTGCCTGATCCGGTTGGTCTGGATCAGGACCAGGCTCTCGAACATCTCGTCAAGCGTGCCGAAGCCGCCCGGCATGATCACGAAGGCGCGGGCGTAGCGCACGAACATCAGCTTGCGGGCGAAGAAGTAGTGGAAGTCGAGGCTGCGGTTGACGTAGGGGTTGGTCTGCTGCTCCATCGGCAGCTGGATGTTGAGCCCGACCGAGAGGCCGCCGGCCTCGGCGGCACCGCGATTGGCCGCCTCCATCAGGCCCGGGCCGCCGCCGGTGATCACCGAGAAGCCGTGTTTGGCGAGGCAGGCCGCGGTCTCGCGGCAGAGCTCGTACCAGCGGTGGCCCTCGGCGATCCGGGCCGAGCCGAAGATCGAGACGCCGTCATCGATGTCGCGCAGCGCGTCGAAGCCGCCCTCGATCTCGTCGTGGATGCGCCCGAGGCGCAGATCGTCCTGCTCCTCGACATCGCAGGGGATGCGCAGCAGCAGCTCATCGCGCTTCGCCCCCGCACTGGCGTCAGGATCAGCCAAAGTGCCCCGAGTTCGGTCTATTGCGGGAGCTATTGATGCTTGGCGATGCTGGTCCGCTTTCCCGTGCACGTACTTTTTATTTCAGGCTGCCCCGGGGATTGGACGCTGTAGGAGAGATTCGCGGAGACTTCTACGACTACCTTCGTGGGAGACTTGAACGTACCGGAGAGTACGGTCCGCAGAGTCCCGGTCCCGGCACCCGTGGCGATGGGTGGGTGCGTCGTGCGGTCGAACTTGAACTTCCCATTTTTGATTGGGATAGGGGATTTTTCCAGCACGGAAAAACCCACTGGCGGCCCCTGATCGCCGGTGCAGCTCGTTGCCGCGAAAGGACTCACGCTGACCTCCGCATCTTGACGCTTGCCGACCTTCACCACATTAATTTCGGTTTCGTGGACCTCCACTTCCCCGTTCTGCTCCGGCCCCACTTCCTGCCCGTAGAAAAGACCGAGTTTTGGCGTGATTGGCTCGCCGGCGGAAGCGGCGGTGGCGAAAGTAGCCATCAAGGCGAACGCAGCCACGACAAGACGCAATATCCTTTGATTCATTCCCAGTCTCCTCAGAGGTCGACGCGGAGCTTTCCGTCGGCTGTCAAGTGCCCCCGACCGGATTCGAACCGGCGCCGCGCGGCTTAAAAGGCCGCCGCTCTAACCAGCTGAGCTACAGGGGCAACGCGCTCAATGGTAATCGGGTGCCGCGGGCTCGGCGCTGCGGTCAGGAAAGTTCTGGCAAGCCCTGCTCGGGGGTCGAGGCCTCGGCATGGGTGCGGAGCGGGATGCGACCGGCGCCGGCGGCAGCATGGCCGGCCTCGACGCCGAGGCGCAGAGCGGTCGCCATCGCCACCGGGTCCTCGGCGCCGAAGATCGAACTGGCCGCCATCACCGCGTCGCAGCCCAGCTCCATCGCCAGGGCGGCGTCGGAGGCGGTGCCGATGCCGGCGTCGAGGACGACCGGGACGGCGGCGCGCTCGGCGATGATCGCGACGTTGTAGGGGTTGCGGATGCCGGCTCCGGAGCCGATCGGCGAGCCCAGCGGCATCACCGCGGCGCAGCCGGCCTCCTCGAGGCGGCGGGCGAGGATCGGGTCGTCGTTGGTGTAGGGGAGAACGGTGAAGCCCTCGCCGACCAGGGTCTCGGCGGCGTCGAGCAGCTCGACCGCGTCGGGGAAGAGGGTGCGGTCGTCGCCGATCACCTCGAGCTTGATCCAGTCCGTCTCGAAAGCCTCGCGGGCGAGCTGAGCGGTGCGAACCGCGTCGCGGGCGGTGTAACAACCGGCCGTGTTGGGGAGGGCGAAGAGGCCGAGCTTGTCGAGCACGTCGAGGACCGATCCCTTGGCATCGGGGTCGATGCGGCGCAGGGCGACGGTGACGATCTCGGCGCCCGAGGCCTCCAGCGCCTGCTCCATCTGCTCCAGCGAGCGAAAGCCGCCGGTGCCGGCGATCAGCCGCGAGGTCCAGGCGCGCCCGCCCACCTCCCAGCCTTCGGCGCCCCCCTGGATCGCCGCCAGGACCTCCACCTTGCTGCCCTCGGCGAGCGCGGTCGAGGCCCACTCGCCACGCGGGGCGACCTCGCCGTCGAGGGCGACTGCGACGCCGCGGGCCCCGCCGTCGGTGCCGCTCGCGGCGAGCGCGTCGACGAGCGTCGCGCCGTCGGCGAGCTCGAGCGCCTTGCCGTTCAGCTCGATCCTCATCCGACCGCCCCCACCCGAAGGGAGAGCCGCTCTGGATCGGCGGCGGCGACCGACTCGGGCAACTCGCCCTGGTCGAGCAGCTCCGCCACCGCGTCGCCGGTCAGCGGCGCCAGCAAGATGCCGTTGCGGTAGTGGCCGCAGGCGAGGACGAGGCCATCGAGCGCCCCCGGGCCGATCAGCGGCAGGTTGTCGGGCGTGCCGGGGCGCAGTCCCGCCATCGACTCGACCAGCTCCATCTCAGCGACGTCGGGCAGCAGGCGGTAGGCCTCGCGCAGCAGCTCGTGAACGCCACCGGCGGTGACGGCCGAGTCGAAGCCGCGCTCCTCGGTGGTCGCGCCGACGATCATGCGGCCGTCCGGGCGCGGCACCAGATAGACGCGCTCGGAGGCGACGATCCGCTCGCACGGCGCCTGGCCGTCCGGTCCACGCAGCTCGAGGATCTGGCCCTTGACCGGCCGCACCGGCGGACGCGCCGCCTCGGGCAACCAGCTCGCCGTTCCGGACCAGGCGCCGGTGGCGAGGACCACAGCGGCAGCCCCCAGCTCTTCGCCGGACTCAGTGCGAACGCCGACGATTCGCTCGCCGTCGAGCAAGGCCTCGCTTACCTCGACCCCGCCACGCACCTCGACCCCGGCGGCTGCGAGGACCGCGAGTAGCGCCGCGCTCATCTGGCGGGGATCGACCACCGCCTCCTCGGGCGCGTGGACGCCGCCGTTGAACGAAGGGGTCAGACCCGGCTCCAGCTCGCGGCAGCGGCGCGGCGGCAACCACTCGGCGCCAAGGCCGAGGGCGCGCTGTAGGTCGTGCACGCGGCGCAGCTCCGCCGCCTCGTCGCGATCGAGGGCGATGTGGAGGGCGCCGCTCTGGACGTAGCCGGTGCCGAGCTCGCTCGCCGCCTCCAACTCGGCGACGAAGCCAGGGTACATCTCGCCCGCATCGAGGGTCATCCGCAACAGGTCGGGCTCGCCGAAGGCGAGCTCGCCGATCGGCGCCAGCATCCCGGCGGCGACGCGGGTCGCGCCTGCCGGCGGATGAGCGCGATCGACGACCAGGACGCGGGCGCCGCGCTGGGAGGCACGCCAGGCGCAGCAGAGCCCGATCGCCCCCGCCCCGACAACCACCGCGTCATAGCTACGTCTGTCGCTCAAATTTGCCTCCGCCGGCATTACCCGGATCAGGTCCAGACGGTCGGTGGCCTCGTTGCCACCCTCTCAGCCTCTTTGGCTCCCGTACCCCACCGATGCTACAGAGCGATACTTGGGGGGTGAGCCTCGCTACGCCCGATGCCAAGGGACCGCTGCGCCGCGAGCGGCTGCGCACCGCGCGCCTCTACTTCTGCTGCGATGCGCGCCCCAACGGCGAAGACCCCGAGCCGCTGCTGCGGGCGGCGCTGAACGGCGGCGTCGACATCGTCCAGCTGCGCGAGAAGTTGCTGTCGCGGCGCGAGATCGAACGAGCCGCCCTCACCTTCCGCCGCGTCTGCGACACCTACAGCGCCCTCTTCATCGTCAACGACGATCCCGACCTGGCCCGGGCCTGCGATGCGGACGGCGTCCACGTCGGGCAGGAGGACATGGCGGCCGCCGCGGTTCGTGAAGCGGTCGGGCCCGACGCGATCGTCGGCCTCTCGACCCACTCCGAGGAGCAGATCGCGGCGGCGGCAGACCAACCCGTGGACTACATGAGCGTCGGGCCGATCTGGGCGACGCCGACGAAGCAGGGGCGGCCCGCCGTCGGGATCGAGCTGATCGCCCACGCGGCTGACCACGCCCCCCACCCCTTCTTCGCGATCGGCGGCATCGACGCGCCCAACGCGGCGCAGGTCGTGGAGGCGGGAGCGCGGCGGCTCTGCGTCGTGAGGGCGATCCGCGACGCGGACAATCCCGCCGCGGCCGCCGAAGAGCTGCGCAGCGCTTTCGCCGAGGCCGGAGACGTGGCGCCGGGTGGCTGATCAACCACGCAAGCGCAAGGAGCGTGGGGCCGCTCCCTCCCCCACCCCGCGCGAGCGGATGGAGCGCGGCTACGCCAAAGCCGAGGAGCGAAACCAGGAAGCCCGTGAGGCGCTGGAGCCATTGGCCGATGGAGAGCGGCCGCTGGTGGTAACGGTCGGGGCCGTGGTCGCGGCGCTGATCGCCGCCTCGATCGTGATCGGCTACCTGGCCGGCACTCAGGTCAACGGCCAGAAACCTCACTTCGTCCAGGTGCTGGCGCCCGCCCTGCTGATGGGGATCATGGCCTGGGGCATGTGGCGCGCCCGCTACTGGGCCGTGCTCGGCTTCCAGCTGATCCTCGTCTTCCTCATCTTCAGCGCCGTCTACGGACTGGCCCTGCAAGCGGCGACGGTGGCCCAGGTGCTGGCGACCCTCGCCCTGCTGGCCGTCGCCGGCGGCTTCTTCTACTTCATGGTCAAGGCGATGGCGCGGATCCAAATGCCCACTCGAAACCCCGATTAGACGGCGGGCGATTCCGGTTCTATAGGCTCAAGCTTCGTGGCTGATTCTTACGATGTGATCGTCATTGGTGGGGGCCCGGGCGGCTACGTGGCCGCGATCCGCGCCGCCCAGTTGGGCAAGAAGACCGCGGTCGTCGAGCGCGACAAGCCGGGCGGGCGCTGCCTCAACTACGCCTGCATCCCGGCCAAGACGGTCCTGCGCACGGCCGAGATCTACCACCAGGCCAGTGACAGCGCCGAGCTCGGCGTCGTCGCCAAGGACGTCTCGATCGACTGGGACGCCCTGGGCAAGCGTCGGGCCGACGTCTCCGAGTCGCTCTCCAGCGGAGTCAAGATGCTCTGGGACAAGAACAAGATCGCGCTGATCGAGGGTGAGGGCACGCTCACCCCCGAGGGCAACGTCAAGGTCGGCGATGAGGTCTACGAGGCCGGCACCGTGGTCCTGGCAACCGGCTCGGCGGCGCTGCCGATCCCCGGGGTCGAGTTCGGCGGGCGCGTCGTCGACACCTGGGGCGCCTGGTCGCTGCCCGAGCAGCCGAAGAAGATCGCGGTCGTCGGTGCCGGCGCCTCCGGTTGCGAGATCGCCTCCGCCTACGGGCGCTTCGGCACCGAGGTGCTGCTGATCGAGATGCTCGACCAGATCCTCCCGGCCGAGGACAAGGACATGGCACGGGTGGTCGAGCGCGCCTTCAAGAAGCAGAACATCACGATCTCCACCGGCGCCCCGGTCGAGAACGTCGAGGCCGGCGAGGGGTCCGTCAAGTTCACCTACGGCGACAACAGCGCCGAGGTCGACTACCTCTGCATCGCCGGCGGCCGCTCCGCCGACGTCGAGGGGCTGGGCCTGGCCGAGGCCGGGGTCGAGCTGGCCGAGAACGGCAAGGTCAAAGTCGACGAGTACAACCGCACTTCGAATCCCAAGGTCTACGCGATCGGCGACCTGGTCAATGCGAAGGCCTTGGCGCACAAGGCTTCGGAGGAGGGCGTCGTCGCGGTCGAGCACGCCGCCGGCGAGCCAACCCACCCGGTCGACCAGAACCTCGTCGCCGGAGCGACCTTCTGCCACCCGCAGGTGGCCAGCGTCGGCCTCACCGAGGCGGCCGCGAAGGAGGCAGGGCTCGAGATCAAGGTCGGCAAGCAGAAGCTCGGCGGCGTCGGCGGTGCCACCGTCTACGACGACAAAGACGGCCTGGTCAAGCTCGTCGTCGACTCCAAGTACGGCGAGATCCTCGGCGCCCACATCGTCGGCAACCGCGCCTGCGACATGATCGCCGAGCTGGTCGCGACGATGGCGCTCGAGGGCGGCTACCAAGAGCTGGCCCGGATCGTCCACCCCCACCCGACGATCTCCGAGGCGATTCTCGACGCCGCCCGGGCAGTCGACGGCTGGGCGATCCACGCTTGACGTACCTCACTTAGTCGCGGGCGCACCCCGGCATAGAGTCGTGGCGTGGCTGACGCGACTTTCTACTTCGACCTCGGCTCGCCCTACGCGTACCTGACCGCTGAGCGGATCAGCGGGCTCTTCACCGAAGCGGGCCTAGAGCAGCCGGAGTGGCAGCCGGTCTTGCTCGGCGGCCTGTTCAGGACCTTCGACCGGGACTCGTGGTCGAAAGGGCCCGGGCGGGACGAAGGGATCGCCGAGATCGAGCACCGTGCCGCCGCTTACGGCCTGCCGCCGCTGGCGTGGCCCGAGCCTTGGCCCGGCAACGGGCTCTTCGCGATGCGCGCCGCGACCTTCGCCAAGCAGACCGGGCGCACCGTCTCCTTCGCCCTCGCCGCCTTCCGCCAGGCCTTCGCCGCCGGGCGCGACCTCTCCGAGCCCGACAACGTGCTGATCGCCGCCGCTGCCTGCGAGTTGCACCCCAAAGCCCTGCTCAAGGCGGTCGAGACAGAAATCGTCAAGAACGCCCTGCGTGAGGCGACGGATTCGGCCGCCGAGCTGGGCGTGTTCGGCGTCCCGTCGCTGGTCGTGGACGGCGAGGTCTTCTGGGGTGACGACAAGCTTGAGGAGGCGGTCGCCGCCGCTAGCTAAGGTGGCCTCGATGGCAGATTTGCCCGACGCCACAACTTCCTACGAGCTGCTCGCGCGGATGGCGCTGATCCGACGCTTCGAGGAGGAGGCCGGGCGTCAGTACCAGCGGGCCAAGGCGGGCGGTTTCCTCCACCTCGCGATCGGCGAGGAGGCGACGATCGTCGGCACCGCCTCGGTGATGCACGAGGAGGACTACCTGATCGGTACCTACCGCACCCACGGCCACGCGATCGCCCGCGGCACCGAGCCCAAGCGAGTGATGGCGGAGCTCTTCGGCCGCGTTGACGGGACCAGCGGCGGCCGCGGCGGATCGATGCACATCTTCGACGCCGAGCACCGCTTCATGGGCGGCTACGGGATCGTCGGCGGCAACCTGCCGATCGCGGCCGGGCTGGCGCTCTCCTCCGACTTCAAGGGCGAAGACGCGGTCACCGTCTGCATGTTCGGCGACGGCGCCTCCAATGCCGGCAACTTCGGCGAGACGATGAACCTGGCGGCGCTCTGGAGCCTGCCGATCCTCTTCCTGGTCGAGAACAACCTCTACGGGATGGGCACCTCGGTCGAGCGCCACTCGGCCCAGACCGACCTCTCGAAGAAGGCGGAGGGCTACGGCATCCCCGGCCAGCGGATCGACGGCATGGACGTGATGGCGGTGCGCGAGGCGGTCGCCGAGGGGATCCGGCTCGCCCGCGAGGAGCGCAAGCCAACCCTGCTCGAGGCCTTCACCTACCGCTTTCGCGGCCACTCCGCCGCCGACCCCGAGGTCTACCGCGAGCGCGAGGAGGTCGAGGAGTGGCGCGAGAAGGACCCAATCGAGAGCTTCGCGCGGCGCTGCGTCGAGGCCGGCGTGCTGGGCGAGCGCGAGGTGCAGGAGGTGCGCGACAAGGCCGAGGCGACGGTCCTGGAAGCGGTCGAGTTCGCCGAGACCTCGCCCGAGCCGGCGCTCGACACGCTCTATGAAAACCTCTACGCGGTGACCGACAGCGAGGCCTGGTACGCCGTCGACGAGCGCAGCCCCGAGCCGCACCGCGGCGAGCGCGAGGAGAACATGCCCGCTGCGGCGCGCGAGTTGGCCGAAGCCGGCGCCGCCTACGCCGGGCAGCAGGACGGGCCGCGCCCCAACCCGGCCGAGAGCGGTGACGCCCAGGAGGGAACGGAGCCCGAGGTCGCGGCTGAGCGCGAGGAGGCTGGGGACTGATGGCGGAGCTGCGGATGCGAGAGGCGCTGCGCGACGCGATGGCGGAGGAGATGCGCCGCGACGAGGCGGTCCTCGTGATGGGCGAGGACGTCGGCGTCTTCCAGGGGGCGTTCAAGGTGACCGAAGGCCTGCTCGACGAGTTCGGCGAGCGCCGCGTGCGCGACACGCCGATCTCCGAGAACACGATCGTCGGCGCCGGGGTCGGCGCGGCGATGGGCGGGCTGCGGCCGATCGTCGAGCTGATGACGGTCAACTTCGCGCTGCTGGCACTGGACCAGATCGTCAACCACGCCGCCGCGATCCCTTACATGTTCAACGGCCAGGCCAAGGTGCCGATCGTGATCCGGATGCCGGGCGGCGGCGGCCACCAGCTCGGCCCCACCCACTCGCACAGCTTCGAGGCGCTCTTCCTGCAGGTGCCGGGACTGCTGGTCGCCTGTCCCTCGACCCCCGCCGACGGCAAGGCGCTGCTGAAGGCGGCGATCCGCGACGACAACCCGGTCGTCTTCATCGAGCACGAGTACCTCTACGGGCGCCGCGGCGAGGTCTCCGATGACGGCGACGAGGTCCTGCGCTTCGGCGAGGCGGCGGTGCGCCGCGAGGGCTCCGACGTGACGATCATCGGCCTGCTCAAGATGGCCCACGTGGCCGAGGACGCGGCGCGGGTGCTCGCCCACGAGCACAAGGTCGAGGCCGAGGTGATCGACCCCCGCACCCTGCGCCCACTCGACCTCGACACGATCCTCGAGTCGGTGCGCAAGACCAACCGGGCGGTGATCGTCGAGGAGGGCTGGCCGCACGGCGGCGTCGGCGCCAACCTGGCGACGCTGATCACCGAGCAGGCCTTCGACTACCTCGACGCGCCGGTGCAGCGGGTGACCGGCGCCGACGTGCCAATGCCTTACTCACGGCGGTTGGAGCAGGCTGCGATTCCGCATGAGGAGCACGTCGTGAAGGCAGCGCTGGCCGCCCTGGAGGGTTCGATCTGATGGCCGAGGTCGTGATGCCGAGACTTTCCGACTCGATGGAGGAGGGGACGATCCTGCAGTGGCTCAAGCAGCCCGGGGACGAGATCGCTATCGGCGATGAGCTGGTTGAGATCGAGACCGACAAGGCCAACATGGCTTACGAAAGCGATGTGGCGGGGACTCTTTCCGAGATCTTGGTGCAGGAGGGTGAGACGGTTGCGATCGGGACACCGATCGCACAGGTTGGGGATTCGGGGGAAGCGACCGAGCGCTCGGCTGCGGGTCCTGTCGTGGGGGAGGGGGGGCCTGCGGGCGGGTCAAAACCGTCCTCGACCCCCCCTCCCCCACGCCACCCACAGACGGAGACGGTCGCTTCGCCCGAGAGCTCAGACGGCAATGGGCGTCCGAAGGCGTCGCCGGTTGCTCGCCGCATGGCCAAGGAGCAGGGTCTCGACTTGTCGCAGCTTCGAGGGTCCGGGCCTGGGGGACGGATCGTCAAGGCTGATGTTGAAAAGGCCGAGGCTCAGCCAATGGGCGCTACTGGGCTCGAACCAGTGACCAAGCCCACTTCGGCTGAGAGCCCCGAAACCGCCAAGGGACAGACGACTTACGAAGACCTCTCGAAGTTGCAGTCGACGATCTCCCGTCGCATGGCCGAGTCAAAGGCGACCGCGCCTCACTTCTACCTCGAGGCTGAGGTGGATATGAGCCGGCTGGTTGAGGCTCGGGCGCAGATCAAGGCTGGGGCGAAGGAGGGCGATGTCGTGCCCTCGTTCAACGACATGGTGGTCAAGGCCTGTGCGCTGGCTCTGCGAGAGCACCCGCGGGCCAATGGGGCTTATCGGGATGGGCGGTTTGAGCTCTACTCGCGGGTCAACGTCGGGGTCGCCGTTGCCGCTCGCGACGCGCTCGTCGTTCCAACGGTCTTCGATGCCGACCAGAAGAACCTGCGGCAGATCGCCACCGATTCGCGGGCGCTGGCGCAGCGGGTGCGGGACGGTCAGATCACTCCGCCGGAGCTCTCGGGGGCCACTTTCACCGTTTCGAACCTGGGGATGTTCGGGATCGACAGCTTCGCCGCGGTGATCAATCCCCCCCAGGCCGCGATCCTCGCCGTCGGCGCGATCGCGGAGCGCCCGGTCGTTCGCGACGGCTCGATCGGAACCGCCCACCTGATGCGGGTCAACCTCGCCTGCGACCACCGCATCCTCTACGGCGCCCCCGCCGCGGAATTCCTCGCCCGCATCCGGGCGCTGCTTGAAGAGCCGCTCGCTCTGGCTCTCTGACTCACCCCTAAAGAATCCTTGTCTAGTCAGGGCCGATCTGAGAGGGTTGGCTCCGGTGGCGGATCCAGAGCCGACTGAATCGAAGGCGGCGCAGCTTGTAAGCGCGGCGGTGCAGCCTGCCGCGAACCGAATCGACCTCGCCGGCGTATTCGGATTGGTCGCACCGCTCGCGGCAACCCTGGGCCTGTTCAAGGCAACTGGATCGATCGGCCGCATCCAGCGCGACGACCCCTATCTGCTCTGGCTTGCGATCACCCTTGTGCTGCTGGCCGGGACGATGTTGACGATTGCCAACTTCCTCTCCGGGGAGGGGGAGAGCCCAACGGCAAAACGGTGGCAGAGACGCCTCTTCTTCGGCACCGCCATCTGCACGGCCGTGGGCTTCGTGATCGCACTCGGCCTCGTCTTCAACAACGCCGGCGACGAGCCGCGGCCGATGATCACCGCCACGCTCAGCGACGACTACTCCAAGCTCACCGCGCACGTGACCGCCTCCAACCTGAAAACCGATCACCGGCTGGCATTCAAGGTCGACCTTGCCACGGTGAATCCCAACCTGACCGTCGACGCCGTGCACCCGTTCCTCCCCGATGGCTCGCTCCCCCTCGAGCGCGCCTATATGGGCCCCGACTCCGACGGCAACGTCGACCAGCAGATCACGATGTCAGTTCCCCCTGGGGGGAGCTACACCAACCTCGTGATCAAGGCGTACACCAGTCCCACCAATCAATCCTGCAGGGAACCAGCCGGGGAATCAGATGCGGGAACCGCCTGCACCATCCTCTACCTGGATCCTCACCGCGGCGCGAACTGAGAGTCCCGCCCCCTCAGCAGGTCTTCTTCGCGCCGGTAGCTGCGTTCCAGGCCCGGCCGACGGAGAAGTCGGCGGAGACTCGGAAGATGCCGGGGTGCGAGGCGTGGGCGACGGTCCAGTCGCCGCGGCGCAGCAGGCAGCCGGCGCCGCGGGAGATCGACCAGTAGGGGGTGAAGTTGACGCGGACGAGGAAGTCGCCGGGCCGGGTGACGTCGAGGCCGAAGCTCTGGCGTCCCACCCAGAGGGTGTGCGCCGCCGCCGCGCCCATCGGGTCGACCAGCGGCTCGGGATCGCGCACGGCGTAGATCCGCCAGTGGGGTGAGCTCCAGCGCAAGTGGAGGTACGGCGGCGCGCTCAGGATCAGCCGCCGCTCGGCCGCTGAGGAGTAGTCGAGCGGCGCGTCGGGCAGGGCGACGTAGGAGATCGCGTTCTGGCGCAGCCAGTTGCCGTAGGTGGCGGCCGTCAGCTCACTTTCGTCGTAGAAGATGTCGTCGCGGGTGGTGTCGAGCTGGCGCAGCCAACCGCGGGCCAGCTCGAACTGGGAGGCGAGGTAGGCCGACTCCCAGTGGTTGGCGGTGGGCGGCACCTCGACCCGCACGCCCGAGCCGCCGTGGGCGCGCAGCCACTGCGACGGCGGCTGGAAGTAGCTGCGCGAGGTCGAGGGGTCGCCGACGCTGCGGGCGATCTGGCTGACGCTCGCCGTCACCTGCCAGTAGAGACCGCCGGCCAGGAAGAGGGCGAGGAACCAGGGTGAGACGCGCGGCCGGCGCGCCAGCACCACCGCGGCCAGCACCGGGCCGCCGAAGAGCGCGCCGAGCCGCACCGCGTTGCCGCCGATCGGGTTCGGCGCCAGCCAGATCAGTGCCGAGGCGATCACGTAACCGGCGAGCGCCCAGCGCAGCTGGCGCTCCTCGTCGCGCAACCCGCGCGTCACATACAGGGCCGAGCCACACCAGAGCGGGATCGCGACGAACGAGGAGAAGGCGAAGGGGAACTGGCCGGGCTCAGGGAAGGCAATGTTGGGGACGGCGATCAGGCCGAGGGCGATCGCGGCGACCCAGAGCGCGACGCGGTTGAAGGGGCGGCCGCGCTCGAACGCGCCGACGAGCACCACCCCGGCGAGGAAGACGGCGGCGACCGGGCTCGACAGCGCGCAGAGGCCGGCCGCGAGCAGCGCCAGCTTCGAGCGTCCCAACTGCAGGCAACGCAGCGAGGCGAGGCCGGTGGCGACCCCGAGGGCGAAGGTGAGCTGGCCGTCGGCGAGCAGGGTGACGACGCCGGCGCCGAACCAGAGCGTCGCCCAGCGGGCGGCCTCGCCCCAGCGGTCGCGGACGAGGCGGTCGAAGAGGTAGGAGGAGGCGAGGACCGAGAGCACGCCGACGACGTGCACGCCGAGCAGCGAGGCGAGCGGCGGGAAGAGGAAGCTGTAGGTGAGCGTGTAGTGGCCTCCGTACCAGCTGCCGTTCCAGATCGCGAGGCCGGCGTGCTGGAAGAGCTCGGCGCGGAAAACCTGGGCTGCGAGGTCGCCGACCTGCGGGTTCCAGGCCAGCATCGCAGCGGCGAGCAGGGCGCTGAGGGCGACGGCCGGAAGCCAGTCTGGTCGGAGAGCCTTGGACTGGACCATGGGTCGGCGCCAAGCATAAAGCGGCGCCGTGCAACGATTTCGTGGATGAGCGCTGAACTCCTTGTGATTCGCTGCGGCCTTGTCCCCTACGACGAGGCCGTCGTCGCCCAGCGCTGGCTGTGCGACGCGCGCCAGGACGGGTCGATCCCCGACGCGCTGCTGCTGCTCGAGCACCCGCCCGTCTACACGCGCGGACGCCGCTCCAACCCGGAGGAGCTGCCGATGGCGACCGAGTGGTACGGCCTGCAGGGGATCGAGGTGCGCGACACCGACCGCGGCGGCCAGGTCACCTACCACGGGCCCGGGCAGCTGGTCGCCTACCCGATCGTCGACCTCGCCCCTTACAACGACGACGTCCACGAGTACGTGCGGCGACTGGAGCAGGTCGCGATCCGCTCGCTGGGCGAATACGAGGTCGAGGCGGGGACGATCGAGGGCCTGACCGGGGTCTGGACCGAGGGCGAGCGTCCCGGCAGCGGAGCAGGATCGCTGGAGGCGCGCAAGATCGGCTCGATCGGGGTCCACGTCAGCCGCGGGATCACCACGCATGGGCTGGCGATCAACGTCAACAACGACCTCAAACCGTTCGAGTGGATCGTCCCCTGCGGGATCGAGGGCTGCCAGGTGACCTCACTCAGCCGCGAGACGGGCGAGGAGCAGAGCCTGGACGCCTTCGCCACCGCCGTCGCCGACAACTTCACCGACGTCTACGAGCGGGTGCCGGTGGCGACCTCCCCGGACGCCCTGGGACTCGACAACGCTAGGCTCGGCGTCGCATGAGTGAGACCACTGAAGCAGCGGCCGAGCGCGTCCACGTCACCCGCTCCCGCGCCAAGCCGGGCGGGACCGCGGCGGAGACCGGCGACACCGTCCCCTTTCGCCGCGCCCGCAAGCCGCCCTGGCTGAAGGTGCCGGCGCCGGGCGGGCCGACCTACCGGCGGCTGAAGTCGATGATCGGCTCCGACAACCTGCACACCGTCTGCGAGGAGGCCAACTGCCCCAACGTCGGCGAGTGCTGGGAGCGCGGCACGGCGACCTTCATGATCCTCGGCGACGTCTGCACCCGCCGCTGCGGCTTCTGCAACGTGAAGACGGGAGTGCCGAGCTGGAACGACCCTCTGGAGCCGCTGCGCGTCGCCAACCAGGTAAAGAAGATGGGACTGCGGCACGCGGTCGTCACCTCGGTCGATCGCGACGACCTGCCCGACTACGGGGCGAGCGCCTTCGTCGGCGTGATCCGCTCGATCCGGATGCAGGCGCCCGGCTGCAAGGTCGAGATCCTCACGCCCGACTTCCGCGGCCAGGAGATGCCGCTGGCGAAGGTGATCCACGAGCGGCCCGACGTCTTCAACCACAACGTCGAGACGGTGCCGCGCCTGTACCCGGTGGCGCGGCGCGGCTCGAAATTCCTGCGCTCGGCCCGGGTGCTGAAGATGGCGAAGGAAATGGGCGGCGCCGACGTCGTCACCAAGTCCGGGCTGATGGTCGGCCTGGGCGAGTCCTTCGAGGAGATGGTCGAGACCTTCGGCCTGCTGCGCGAGCACCGCGTCCAGGTGCTGACCGTGGGCCAGTACCTGCGGCCGACCGAAAACCACCTGCCGGTGGTGCGCTACTGGCACCCGGAGGAGTTCGAGGCGCTGGAGAAGGCCGCCTACGAGCTCGGCTTCGAGTCGGTTGCGTCAGGGCCGCTGGTGCGATCCAGCTACCACGCGGACCAGAACCTGCCCGAGCGCGCGCTCGCCGGCTAGCTAAGAGGCGGCGAGCAGCTCGCGCCGGGTCATCTCGCGGGCGAAGGCGACGACGTCATCGAGGGCGCGACCCTCGTCGATCTCAAAGCGCTCGGCAAGACCGCGCGCCAGCTGTCCCACAGGACGAGGCTGCTCGAGCTGCTCCCAGATCCAGGCACCGGTCGAGTTGAGCCGCAGGGCGATGCCAGCGTCGGTGTCGAGCAGCACCGTCTCCCCCGGTACGTCGCCGTAGACGGCACGCTCCGTGCGCCTCAGCGTCGTCTCAGCCTCTATCTGCGTCGTTGACTTCACGCTCCATACCCTATGACCGCGCGGGCGCCCCGTATGGGTTCGAGGTTAAGCCGAGCTAGACTCAACCCCAGGGTTAGTACAAACGGGGGAATGGGGAGATATGAGCGAGCAGCAGCCCGAGTCCTACGAGGCGCCGACCGTCGAGGAGATCGAGCTCGACGGGGAGTCGATTGCTATCGCCTCGGAGGTCAGTAGCTAGACGTCCAGGGATCGAAGAGCCCGAGCCGCTCGCCTGGCTCGTCACAGTTTCGTTGCACTCACGTCTTGAGTCGTGACATTTCTCGACGTAGCGTCGGCTCATGGCTGGATCTGGACCAGAGCCAGCGCTCAACCTGAAGGGACGGGGAGATCTCGCCGAGCTGATGGTCGCGACCGACCTCATGCGGCGAGGCCACAAGATCGCGATCCCGTATGGCGTAGAACTTGTCCTTCGGGACAAGAAACACGGCACCCATCACCGAATGGGGTTCTCTGAGACCAGCCCATCCCGCAGGGCGATCTTGATGACATGCGCCGAATAGAGCAGAAGCTGGGTGGCTCTAACGAGGACATTGATGAACAGCCAGCGCGACAGCGGCACATTCGACAATGCCGCTAGTTTGCGGGCCTTTTCCCGATCCTCGTGGAAGTAATAGCCGTTGATCCAGAGGTCGAGTACACGCTCGGGCTGTAGGGCTTGACCATTGACCAGAAACGCGATGTCCCCGCGGGTCATGGACTCCTTCCACTGCTGTCGCGCCTGCGTCAAGTATTGGACGAGGTCCTCCCCCGTGATGTGGCGATAGGCGACCCCGAAGACCCAGTTCATGAAGACCGGCTCCCCCTCCATCGTGAACTTGCGGAAGTCCAGTAGATACGACCGGAGATTTTCCTCGTCTGGCTGGTGGTAGTTCATTGCCACCGGCTGATTCAGCTCCCCTTTGATCTGAAGAGATGACCGCAGTTCCTCGTCTTCGATGATCTTCCGGGTTTGCAGTTGATCAGCGAGGTGGACGAAGCGACGGAGGGTCTCAGTCGAAGGCTCTCGGGGGGCAGCCATGTGTTGACGGTAGCGGCTGGCTAATACCGAAATTGCACGGCTCTAGTTGAGCAGGACGATCGCGGCGCCGGCGACCTGAAAGGCGATGCCGAGCGCCAGGAGCATGCCCTCGGCGGTGCGCTCGGCCAGGGTGCGCCGGGCCTCCTCTTTGATCCTCTGATCGATCTCGTCGACGCGCTCCGCAGAGAGGCGATCGAGCTCGGCCAACTCTGCTCGAAGATCTCTTGCCTGCTTTTCGATCGCCCGCTCGTGCTCGTTCCATTTCTCGCGTAGTTCATCGAGCCGTTCGCCAACTTCGAGGAAGTTCCGAGGCCGCATTCCGGTTTCCAGCCTCAAGCTTCCCGAGGCGGTCCCGCTTGACCTTAGGTTCCCGAGAGCCGCATCGGTGTAGACGGTTTCCCGCTTCGACCACGGCCAGCGTCTGCGAACGAAGTCCTTCAATCTGCGCCAGCGAGTGAGCAACCGCTCCAGGGTAGAGCGGGCCTTCGCTGAGATCCGTCCTGGCATTCCAACGGCGATCAAGATCGCCACCACGGCGATCACCTCTGCCACGAGGCCCACGAGGGTGAGCAGGGCGCCGAGATGTTCCGGTGACATGATGACGATCATGGTGCCCGTCCCGGCCGCTATCGCGCGGTCGTAGGAAGAGACGGGAGCGCGAGCGCGCGGAGTCGATATGTCGACTCGACAGCGCTACGCTGATCGATCATGAATCCTCAACGTCAGCCAGATCCCATCGCCCGCTGGGTATCGCACGTAATCGTTGCGCTCGGAGTCGGGTATTTCGTTGGCAGGCGAACTGGGCTGGCTGGCTTCGTGGTCAGTGCCGTTGTGAGTTCCGCCGCTCATGAGTACTTTGATGCGCCGGTCGCCCAGCTTCTTTCTGACGCTGGCGCTTAAGCACGGACCGGGAATTTTAAAGCCCGCGCGCCAAACCTCGAAAGATCGAGCACCGAGGGGGACCGTAAACCGCGATCCCCACGCATCTCCGGCAATCGGCTCGCATCGTCGCCGGGTCAACTGAATAAGCGCCCCGGAGGAGACACTGGACAACACACCTGATCTTCTGGCCGATTGCCAACGCGCCTACCTCGCAGCGCCGGGGCACCTGCGCCGCCAGTGGAACCAGGTGCTGTTCGAGCGCCCCCACATTGCCGACCGCCCTGAATGGCGAAGCTCTCACCGGCAGCAGCGCTTCTTCTGGCGGTGGTTCGAGTAAAGAGCTTCTAGTGGAGCCAGCCGGAATCGAACCGGCGACCTTTCGGATGCAAACCGAACGCTCTGCCAGCTGAGCTATGGCCCCGCACTGAAAGTGTAGGCGGACTCGGCAGCCACCGAGCGGCGGGTACCCCTAATCGTCGAAGTCGAAGTCCTTCGGCGGTTTCTGCTCAAACCAGAGCTGGTCATCCTCGGGGGTCTCCTCGAGGAAGTCCGGTGTCTCCTCCAGCACGTCCTCGTCGGCGCGCGGCGGCGCGGGCGGGGTCGATTCAGGCTCAGACTCCTCGGCCCGCTCAGGCTCGTCCTCGACCACCTCTGCGTCTTCGATTAGCTCTGCCTCTGGCTCATCAGCGAGCGGCGGCTCGGGATCGCGCGGGGCCTCGAGCGCCTGGTCAAGTTCGTCGGAGAGGCGCTGCTCATTCCAGAAGGCATCGTCCTCGTCGTCGAGATCCTCGTCGTCATCGGGCGCCGGACCTTGGACGGTTACCTCGGCCTCTTCGGCCTCGCCGAGGCCGGCAAGCGGGTCAGATGGGGCGAGGCGAGGCTCGGTGATCTCCTCCTCGACCAGCTCCTCGTCGGTCGGGTTGGGCGGACCGGCAAGCTCCTCCTCGACATCGAAGATCTCGGTCGGTTGTTCGGCGATCGCGTGGCGCTCTTCGGTCGAGGGGCCACTCGGTTCGATCTCGGGCTCGGCATCGGCCTCCGGCTCCGGTAGGTCCGCGACGATCTCGTGCTCCATCGCCGGCTGCTCCTCCTCGGCGGGAGCCTCGTCGACCGCTGCGGGCTCGTCACTGCGCGGTGGAGGCGGCTCCTGGAGATCGGTGATAGTCGGCTCGCGCCGCGTCGCGGGCTCCTCGGCCGTCTCGGGCTGCGTCATGAATTCCGTCGGCGCCTCCGCGGCTGGATCGTGCGCCTCCTCGTCCCCAGGCCGCTCCGCCTGACCGAACGCCTCATCCTCGAGCTGCTTCAGCTCGGAATCGCCCGCGCCATGCGCGCGCTTCAGTTCCAGGTGCTCGCGTATTGCCTCGTCGAGAATGCCCATTGGCTGCGTCCCCTCGGGGAAGCTAAAGCCTATGCGGTTATCCTTGCGCTTGCGAGGGCCGTGGGACGAACCTCCCACGCACGCACTCGGGGCTATAGCTCAGCTGGCAGAGCGCCTGGATCGCACCCAGGAGGTCGGCGGTTCGAATCCGCCTAGCTCCACTGGAATGGCCTCACTCGAACCAGCGCCAAAGAAACGGCGCTGGCGGTGACAGCCTTGCCGCCCAGGCTCTTGGGCAGTTCCGGGTCGGCGAGCGTGGCAAAGGGCTCGGCGATCTCGGCCTCACCGATCTTGTCGTCGTAGACCACCAGCCGCTCGAAGAGCGCCTGGTTCCATTGCCGCCTTAGATGACCAGGCGCAGCCAGGTAGGCGCGCTGGCAATCGGTGAGCAGATCGAGCGCCCGAGATCCACAGCATCCCAACTAAAAGTTGGGCTTGTCTTGATGACCTGGTTCCGGACAAACGCCCACGCGACATCTTCCTCGGTCGCGTCTCCATCTGGCAACGCATTCAGTGCTTCAAATACAGGGGTCCAGATAACGGTGGGCGTGCAGGACACCGTCAAGCTTGCGCGGCCGTAGCGCACCCTTGCACGAGAGGTCTCAATACTGACCATCAGCCTTTTCTTCTTTTCCGGCATTCGTCAGCAGCTTACATAGTGCGCGATCAATACAAGGAACTCGACTCACTCGGACTCAGCATCCTCAAGCGCGGCTGTCGGCTCGCCATCAGAGTGCGCTTAGACCGCAGGTGTGGTGTCCGAAACACGGATCGATCCCACGAGGTCGACGAGCGGAGCGCTGTCTAGTCAAACTGCCGAACTGCGGCTCGCGATCTCGACATGAAGGTGCTCAGGAATGCACTGCTCATCGTCCGGCCATCTCCCATCGAATTCAATGCCAATCGTATGGAATCGGGCATCGGCGTTCCGAGCAGTAACAACGATGTCCAACTCAATGCGATCCGCCCGGATTTTCCCCCGGAGGTCAGCGGGCTGGGGAACGACATCCAGGTTGACGTACCGATCTCCTTCCTCGCTCTGATCCTTGCGGATGTGAACGCAGTCGAAGTGCCGTCCGACGCCGGGAGCCAAATTCAGATGGGTCTCCGTTGGCCAGCTGCCCGAAACGGCCAAAGGCATCTCGCCCATGTTCTCACTGTCCGGCGTTGGATTCTGTCCGAGCCTCGCCAGACGGACGCGTTCAACCAGGATTTGCGCCTCCTCGGCCATGCTCTTGCCGACTCGGTTAGTCACCCGGAGCCGCGCATAGGCCGCCCGGGTACCGCCCTTCGGATGACCTTCTATCCTCATCCCTACGACCTGAAGGTCTCTGCTATCCGCCGAATCAAAGCTGATGTCTAGAACTGGGCGGCGGAGCCGATCACGTAGCACGCCGATGTAGAGCGCGACAAGCGTGGCGCCTAGCGTCCCCAGCGCAATCAGCCACTCTCGGACTGCTTGCCAGCAAATCGTCCCCACCTGCATGGTTACATCGTATTTCGGTGGCCGCTGTGGTGGGTGAGAACGCCTGCCTCGAATTGCTTCCTGATCTGGAATCCGGCGACCAAAACGGAGCGAGGCCCGGAATTCTCAGCGTCCGTCCCCTCCGGTGAGAACCATCACCGCCGCGATCCAAGAGCGATTGAATGCGCGCGAGGTCGAAATGGCCGATGCAGCCCCCGCTATCGCTGCCACCGGCGCACCGACGACGCTGGCCGTCGCCACCCCGTTCAGCAGCACCTGCTTTCCCAACTCCTCCGGCAGGTTCGGCGCTAGCTCTTAGATTGCCGCCCTGAAGCCTCGACTGACCTCGTGGCCCACTCTCCTCATGAACTCGTAGGCATCGCGAGGGTCGCTTTCGATCGCAAGGCGCTCAAACTCTCGCAGACGGTCGCGCGCCTCCTGACTGCCTCTGTGGTCACGGAACTCAAGTACCGCCTCCCAGGGGAGCCCCCCAATGTCGCCAACTACGACGCTGAGGGCCTCGCTCCCGGCAAGCTCAGGTTCGGCGCCTCCCCTCGCGATCATTGGCGCGAACAGTGGGGTCCCGGTGAACGATGCCTCCAGCGCCGCTGCGACGGTGGCGTCGCGGTTGAACGACTCATAGACGAACGAGCGCAGGAAACGATCGGTGCCGGGCATCAGCTCCTGATCGGTGAAGTCAACGAAGTTCTGTCGACGGATCGCCTCGTAGATCGGCTCACCAACCGAACCGGGGTGCTTTTCACCGCCAATGTCGATCGTCCGTATCCAGTCAGGCTCAAACGCCGCGAGGTCATCGAGGATGCCGGTGTGGAACTCGGCTAGGTAAGCGTTGCTGACCCGCCCCTCGACGAAGACGCGCATCTCTTTTGCGGGAACACCCGCCACATCCTCCTCGCCGATCGCGAGGGTCATTGGGGAGCCAACGGCGTTGACACGGCGGCTTTGGTCGAGCAGCTCCGGGGTCATGGCCTCGGGTGGATTCCAAAAGCTGGCTCCACCGTTTGGGGTGATTGAGACGTCGAGTAGCCCCACTTCAAAGATCAGCTCGTCGTAGAGGACGGCGGCCTCCTTCGCCTTCGTGACCGCGTCTGGGCTTTGAGGGTCCGAGAAGAGCTCCACCGCCGAACGGAGCGGAAAAAGGATTCTCCTTATCGGGTCCGAGCCTTGGCGATCTTCCATTTCGAAGACGATAGATCGGCGTCGGGGCAATCCCTAGCCTCGCTGAGTGGTGGCTGGCTACCTAACCCTGAGCGACCTGTTCTTTGTTGGACTGGCTCTTGACATAACCGGCGGAGTCCTGCTCGCCAAAGGATTGTTGCTGACGCCGCGAGAACTGGCCATGCTGAACACCATGTACGGCTCCGGAATCGGGGTCCACAGGGACCGATGCCGGAACCGGGTGCTCGGCGAGTTCGGGGTCGCGTATCTGACGGCTGGGTTCGTCTTGCAGGCGGTCGGCTATGCGCTGCAAATCAGTGGGCACCCAAGCGAGACTGGCGAAAGCCGGCTTCTTGCTACTTTGGTTATGGCCGCCGTTGCCGTCGCGCTCGCGTGTGCAGCGTTCGCGCTGCTTCATGGCCGCCGGACTGACGCCCTGCTCACGCGGGCCGATGAGGCGCATCCGGCGGTAGCCAAGGAAATGCCCGGGACTAGACACGGCTCGTCGCAAGGTGCAAGCGCGCGACTGAGGGCTACGACAACGGACGCGCTTCGTGCAATCGGCGGATGACGGCTTGTTTCAAATGCTCGGGCGATCCTGAGGCACCGTCTCCGTAGTTAGGCTGCGGTACGGCCGTGAACGACTCAACTCAAGCTGCGAGGAACCGGTGGGCACAGCCACTCGACCTCACCGAAGTGGGGGAGCTCACGGCCCAGTGGCTTGAAGGCACTCTGAACTGGAGTCCATGGCAAGCCGGATCACCAGCCGATGACGAGACGATGCCTCTCGTGCCCTACCTCGCGACTATGAATCGGCTCGGCTACATCACGGACTTTTCGCAGCCTGGCGTTCCCGACGACCAGCGGGCGGCCGCCAGTGGTTTCTGTCACAGGCCGCAAGCCGAGTGCCTCGCATCCCTGTCGCTCGAAAGCGAGCTTGTGGCGCTGACTGAGTACCCCGATGTCGGATCGGCGTACGAGATCCCGATTACCCAACAGGACGAGCGCACCTTCACGATCCTCGCCGGGCGCCCAGTCATCGATGCGTCCTGGGGGCTTAATTCCCGAGTGTTGTCGCTGCTTTCCGGGTGCTACTACGTTTCGATCGTCGATCCATCTTGGGGGCGTGACGACCTACTTTGGACATCCGTCGTTGCTGCCCTGAAACGCGCGACTCATGATTGCGCAGGCGGGCTGGTGGATCATTCCTTCTGGGAGAGAGCCGACGACCCCAAATGAACCGGCCTTGATACGTAGACCAGATCGCTAAGGGCTAAAGCTGTCGGTGCAGTTGTCTGACCGCCCGCGTCTTCTCCTGGTTCGAATGCCGTCCGGTTAGGCCCGGCAAAACTTAGCTGGGACCAAAATGGGACTCTGCACGATCCCGAAGCCGCTATCCTCCTCTACACGAAAATATGCAGGGAGGCAGAGAGTCATGCGGTCACGGTGGAACCATCGCGTTATCTGGAGAACCCTTGGCAGTCTTGTCTTGGGGCTCTTGGTTTTGGTGTCGGTGCTGTTGGCTGTTTCAGCCACGGCCCAGGCTGACCCCCGATATTCAGTGATGAACGCCCCGGAAGGGGTCTACTGGCGCTCGGAACCGAACTGGGCCGCCGCCGAGCGCATCGCCGGTTTCGGGGTCTACAACGGCACCATCATCGAAGTTCATTGCTACCAGAGCGGTACGACCGTAGAAGGCTCCAGCGACACCATGTGGGAGCAGGCGACCGATGTCGGCGGTTCCGGCTATGGCAGCGGCTGGCTGAACGAGCACTTCATCAACGACGGCCAGCCCATCAACCAGCCGTCACCTGGGGTACCGCCCTGTGGCGCAGCGCCGGCGCCACCGCCACCAAGCCCTGCACCGAGTCCCACCGGTGGCCTCGTTTTCCCGATCTTTAACGCTGAAGGCGGCATCTACTACCGATACGGGCCGCATTGGAACGAAACGACCGCCACGCCCGGGGTCGGGGTCTACAACGGGGACAATGTCGAACTCATCTGCGGGGCCTTCGGTGATCCGGTGGGACCGTACAGCGACACCGCTTGGAGCTACGTCAATAACCTTAGTCGATCTGTTGGGCCGGGCTGGGTCAACGAGCACTTCATCAATGACGGTGCGTCCGACAATGGCTTTGTGGCGGGCGAGCCGATGTGCCAAACGGGAGGATCGGGTTCATCCGCTGGCGGGTCGGACGGAAGCTCATCAAGCATCCACTTCAATCGTTCTGCCGCTGTCGCTTGGGCGAAGGCTCATGCTGAGGACACTCCACCGGCCGACTCGGCCTGCACGTGGTTCGTGAGTAACGCGCTATGGGCTGGTGGACTTCCCGATAGTTCAGCCACTCCGTGGAACAGCTTTGCCTTTCACAGCGGCCGCATAAGAAACTACCCAGGATCGCTAACTGCTTGGTCAACGCCTCTATTCGTTAGCTACATTCGCAAGACCTTTCCCCGTTCCACCTATACCGAACTAGACTTGCGGGCCGGGCACACGAACGTGCCAGCCGCCCATCCCGGCGACGTGATCCTGTACGACTGGAACGGTAAGAGCAGCGTCAAGAACTGGTCGAACCTCGACCACGCTGCCCTGGTCATGTGGGACGCACCCCATAGTCAATATCCTGAAGTCGCCGAGTGGGGAGCCGATGATTTCCTCGCCTGGGGGGTGGCCGTAAACTACAAGTCACGTGGTTGGACCTGGTCGAAGGTGAGCAATAAGTGGCTACAGGAAAAGCATCCAAATACCAAAGCCTTCCTCCTACACATTGACACTGGAGGATAGGGTTTCATGAGACTTCCTCTGCGCCTGGGCTCGCTCGAAAGCCCAGGCGTAGATATTGAACGAGCCGCTCTCAGGAACTAGGCCGAGGGCGACCGCGATCCACCCGTTCAAGTTGGCGGGGCTATATCGTCGCGCGGTGCAGAGCGCCGATGCGATTCCGCGCATCTCGGTTCGAATACCGTCCGGTTAGGCCCATCGGAGGAAGCCCTTGCACGTCCGGGGGCTTCTGCTTCGAGCTTGCTTGAACCGCTGCCGGAATCGCGCTCCAATTCAGGCTAGTCCAAGCTTGCGTCGGCGGCTACAAAGCTCTGCTGCGCTCAGAAAGGAATATCGTCTTCCGACCCAGCCGTGGCATCCGATAGTTGAACCTGGAAGCGATTCTGAAAATCGCTTCCAGCATCCAAGGTCGCGACAGACGTCTTTCGATTCAACAGATCATCAAGATGGCGCGAAAGCAACTCGGGTAGCAGTTTTCCGTGCTCATCTGGTTCAAGCGACACGCCTTCTTCGAGCTGCCGGTTCTCCCGCCCGGCTGCTTCCACCATCTCCACCATTTCATCGGTCCACTCATCGGCCCCGAGTTCCCGCAGCCTTGAATAGTTTGCCCTGGCGTTGTCGAAACTGGTGCTCTGCTCGTAGGCGACAGCGGCAGGTCGGGCCATGAGGGGCCGGGTTTTTGCGTTCACCCAGAGCGCCCCAACGATCCGTTCCGCGATCACCCAAGCCGAGTACGGGGACGTGTCCCCATTGACTGCCTGATATTTGCCGATGAAGCCGTGCGGGTCGGCGTCTTGCTTCACTCCGACGATGCAAAGGCCGCGACCCAGGATGGTGCCGACCTCCTGATCGCACCAGCGACTCCCTATGAAGTCCTCCGTCAGCAATGCCGCGAGCGCGTCGCAGGTCATCAAGGCGGCCTCGATCTCTTCCTGCCATTGCTTCGTCGGCTCGATCATGTCGTGCGCAACGAAAGTGTCGACGCCGTAATCGATGAGCCTCGTCCTCAACTGGCCTGCCAACACCCTGTTGGGGTGCGTATGGCTCAAAAAGAGCTTGAAACTACCGTCGCTCCACGGACCAGCAGGTCTCTGCTCAAGTTCGCCAACTTCGACTTCTTCGGCATCCGGGTACAAGAATGAATAGACACCCGCCACAACTGCGTCTGGCGCATTAACCAACCTTCTGAGTACGTATTCATACTTCGCATCGAGCCAATTGCCAGCCGGAAGGTCGGCGGTTGGGACCCCAAAGGTATTCAGAGTCAGTTCGAGATCGGGTATATCTTCATGCTTGAGAGACTCCCCGATAGCTTTCGCGAGAGTGATCCGTTGTCCCGGTGTCAAGGCCACGGTCTGATGGTAGCCCGCGCGATAGGGCCTATACGCGAAGGAACGCTGATACGTCAAGCGGATCCGGGGCAGTCAAATATGTTCCGATGTATCTGATCGTCACTTGCTGTTCCTAGCCTCAGATGCAGCCACGCGCCTTGAAACGCCTGATGCAAGTGCCCCGCCGGGAGCGGCTTGCACAGATCGCGGAGGGCCTCGGACTACTTGCCGAACAGGTCGAGACACTCGATGGCGACCTCAAGGTCCTCTCCGAATCCGAACGCTGGCGAGGGCTTGAGATGCTCTCTGCTCAAGCCGATGAGGAGGCGGCCAAGGCACTAATCCTTCTTGACTTCGTGCGAATGGACCAGCACGACGACGCGGCCCTAACCCAACAGCTCGGGCGCTTCTACAACCACCTCGCCCGCTGTATTTACGCGGAGATGACGTATATGAGTCCAGCGGACTTCGCTGAAGTAAGGCGCATCGTTGACACGATGCGCCCCTCCCACTACCTCGACGGCCCCAACGATGTCGATTGGATCTTTCGTAATCACCTCCTCGCCCAACGCGAGGAGAGCCTCTACGTCGACTACATTCACGAGGAGAAGGACGAGCGCTGGGTCACTCCGGCCTCTAACGATGTCTTTATGTACCCGCCGCCGGTGGCGCAGGTCCGTCGGCTTGTCGGCTCCCTGCATCGCCTCGGCGCCATGAGTCCAGCCGGCCTTGAGATTGTCGCCAAGCACTGGGCCAATATCTCGCTCAATGACGGAACCCACTGGCAGGAGGCGAGAAAGGTGAATCAAGCAATCGTCGAGGAGCTAATCGACCGCAGAATCCCTTCGGCCGGGGAGACCTCAGAGGATGGCGGCTTCGTTGTTGAACAATGGCCATTTCCGATGGGGGATTTGGACCTCCGCGAGCTGCCGGTTGACCTGTCGGAGCTGGAGGCCGAGAGAGATCGCTGGAGCCCGGACCTTTAGGTCGTAATTACAGCAATTAAGCAGAGCGCCTAACGCCAGTGCTTGGACCCCATCGGACCTCAGGTGAACCACAGCCGGCCTCGATCCGGCTGCATGCCGAGGCCGGTTCCGCCGCGGTTTCTGGTGTGTAGGCAGGAGGCTGGCGTCCTCAGGTAGAAGCGAAGGCGCGATCCTCAACATAGGTGTGGAAATGCGGCTCCGTCGAGGTGGAACCATCGGGTCCGCGAGTCAATTCGACGGCAGCTAGGCCCTCTTCCGGTCCGGCCGGGCTTAGCTCGAGCGAGAGATACTCGAAGAGGGCACGCTCGTGGACGGCAAGGATCACCTGGCGCCCGTGTTCTTTGGTGAGCGTCCGCAGCAATGCCGCGAACTGCGCAACATGAACCTCGTCCATCGACTGAACGGGATCGTCGAGGACAATCCAGGGCAACCGGCGGGACACCGATAGATTCAAAGCCAGAAAAAGAGTCAGAGCGGCAGTGTTTAGATTGCCCGCGCTCAGCATTTCGCCCGGTGATCCCCCAGGGCTACCGTCGCGGTGCATCGTTACCAGGGAAGCGATGACCTTCTCGTTTTTCTCCGGGATCCGGAAGCCGGGAACGAAAGGCTCCTCGGGAGCGAGCCGGAGGAAAAGGTCTCTCCAGACATTGTTCAGCGACTTCGTAAAGACGCTACGAACGATACGCGAGCGAGCAGCGATGGCGTCATTGCGAAGCACTTTGAGTGACGTCCGGCGCTTTTTCAGCTCGGCGATCGCGCTCTCGCTGCGCTCAAGCTTGCCCTTCGCCACTGCTAGCTCCCGCTCCGTGCGCCTCGCCTCCTCGGCCGCGACACTGATCGCTTCAACCTCTTCGGTGGCTTCGGTCCAGAGCGTCGAGCGCCTCTCGAAAAAGGCGATGCGCCCCTCCACATATGCGGAGAGAGACGTGAGCTTGTCTGCGGCGGAAGCCGCGGTCTGAGTTGGAGGTTGCTCCAGTGATGAGGCCACCTCGCCGATTTCGTCTCGCAGCTGAAGCAGGGAGGCATCTTTCTCTCTCGCCCTGAGAAGCGCTTGCTCCGCCTCGGCCTCGGTCCGGAGAATCGCCGCGCCCTTGCTCACGCCCGGAGCTAGCTTCACCAGCTGCCGCCGTAGTGCTTTCAGTTCCTCCAGAAGCGTGGTGGCTTTTTCCCTGACCAATGGCTCGGGACGCTCTCTAGGGAGGGCTTCGCGGCGCTCCTGCAGACGCCGCAGGTCTGAGGTCGCCTCCACGCGGGCGTTTACGAGCTCCTGCAGGTGCTCGGCTTCCGAGGCCAGCTCCGAAACTTGGGCGGCGAGATGAGCCGAAAGCGGTTCTCTCGAGACCTCCGAATAGTTGCGCCCGCAGACCGGGCAATCCTCCGTATGAGTGTGGGGGACGAGCATCGCTAGCGTCTTGCCAAGCTCCTCGGCCGTGGTTGCTGTCGTCAGCTCGCTCAGCTGAGCGTCGATCCCGGCGAGCCGGTGCTGTGCCTCGCCGATTGCCTCTTGGAGGCGCTCCAACTCGGCATCTGCCACCGTCGCATCTGCGAGAAGTTTTTCGAGTCTTGCGATCTCGGCTTCGGCTAGCTGCTGGGCTTGCTCCAGGACGGAGGTCGGATCGGTGACGCCACCCGAAGCCGGAACGCCCGGCAAGCTGATGCGAACCCCGTCGAGTAGCCCCTCCAAGCCGTGGCCGTCGGACTCGCGCCAGGCATCCGCTGCTTTGCGCGCCAACGCAGCTGCGGTCTCGAGTTCCCGGAGGTCATGGGCCTCTTTTCGCTGCTCCAGTCGCTCCGCGCGAGCGGTTAGCGCATTCAACTCACGCCGCGCCACAATGAGGGCGATCAACGCTTTGTCGGCGCTTCCTTCTCCCCGCTCCAGCCAGACGGCTGCGCCGTCCATATCGTCGGCCAAGGCTGGAGACGCATCGAGGGAGACCAATAGGCTCCGTAGCTCTCCTCGCATAGCCGCCTCATCATTCGCCCGCTGTTGGGTCGCTCGATTCAACGATTGGATCTCATCTTGGAGATTCTCTTTTGCCTGTTCCAGCTCTGCGTAGTCCGGTATGAGCTTTTCCACCCTACGCTTGTGACCTATGACATTGAGACCGTCGATCAGACCCTCGAGTTCGTCGAGACCGAGAAGATCGTTGACAAATTCGGTAAGGGCTGAGGGACCATTCTCGGCGGGCTCCTCGTAGAGTTCGAGGAGATTCCCGAGAGTGCGCTGCTGCAGGTAGCACCGCTCCGCGAAGTAATCCCCTTCCTCGACCTCCAACAAGGGCTTGCCGTTTACCCCAGACTCGTCGATCTCGAAATCGACTGTGGCACCGTCGTCCATCAGTAGCTGGATCGTCGACTTGCTGGCGCCACGGTGCACGAGGTGTCGGGGATCGGCATTTTCGAAGCCCGAGAAATTCCCCCTCAAGGCGAGCTCAAGCGCGGACATCACCGTCGACTTACCCGCTCCATTGGTGCCATGGAGGAGAACCACCGGAGCATTAAGAGCAATTGGCGCCGTCCCGCGGATGCCCCGGAAGTCGGTGATGGTGAGAGTGCGAAGCTTTGGAACGGTCACGAACCTTCCCATTCTCGATCGGCATCGCCTTCCATGATTGTTTCGATCGGCTCACTGAGAACCCGACCCACCGCTTTCTCGACCGCGTTGCTTCCGGACTTAGCGGCGACCAAAACAGGTTTGGTGTTGTCCGGCATCTCCTCGATCAGCGTTTGGCGGGTTGCTGGCCACGTCTCCTCGTCTTCGGCCTCCTCGGTGAGGATCTCAAGTGGCAACAGGACCGCAATCCCGTCTTTGATGTCCGCCTCCTCACTGGGAGTATTGACGCGAAGCACGCGGGCGACAATCGCGATCGCCCGGACCAACCCTGAGTCCGGAGGGGGACCGACGAAGACCACGGTAAGCGAGCGACGCGAGCGGACGAGGTCTAGTGCCCGTGCCAGCCCCTCGACACGACGTCGAGTTCTTTCGAGGTCCGTCTCGACTGCGCAGTCGACGAGGATGACGAGATCAAGAGAAGTTTTCCCAGCGAGCATGGCAGCGAACTCGAAGGGGATGCCTCCGACCTCACTCGGCTGGCTCACCTGCACGTAGTCGGCTTCCCTCATGATCTCGACCACACGGCTCAAGGGGCTCGCCTGGCTCACAGCGCGGCCTCTTGCCGAAAGTTGGTTTCGAGAGAGTCAGCATCCGGTGCTGACTCCAGTAGCGCGGTCATATCGACTTCTCGGATGGCCGACCCCCCGGTGCGGCCGAATTTCGCACCCGGTGAGCGGATACTGATCTGAGGGGACTCGGTGCTGTTAATGATGACGACACCCTTTCCAGATCCAGAGATCTCAGTGCGAAGTCGCACCCCTGCCTTGCCATTCGCGGCGAAAAAGACCGCGCAATCGGAATGGTCAGTCGAGACCTTCATCACGCCCTCAACCCCATCGACGGATCCCGTGGATACCGTCCAGTGTCCTTCCTCGTCACCGCGACCGAGGATTGCCAAGGCGGCTGCCAGCTCACGAATACCGTTGGTGGCCAGCGCAGCGTCAGAGGGGATCCGGCTGCGCGGAAGGTTGCCGATGGGTCGGTACCCATGGGCCACGATCTCCGGCTCGATACCCTGCTGGAAAAGCTCAAGTGCGCGACGCTGAGCAGCGATCACGCGTTCGATGAACTCCAGATGGTCACCCGCCGCCTCGGCGACCTTGCGGCAGAGGTTGCCGAGCCCCCTTGCAAGCTTGTCGTAGTTCGTCGAGTCCAGTTGCGGTGCATGAACCTGCCGCAGATAGACCCTCAGCTTCTCGGTGATGACATAGAGGGCGAGCGCAACGAGCAGCGGCTTAGCGTAGGCCCTGATCAGCGCCCCCTCCTCGATCGCGGTCACGTTGTCGTCATAGTCGGAGTCGTACACCACCTTCAGGATGTTTCGATGATCCTGGCCGAGGGTGTCAGCCGCGAATATGTGCGCGGGAAGATCCGCTGGCCAAGTCCACGGCATGCTCGCCTTCGCCTTGGAGAAGATTTGCTGGATGTTCTCGTCCTGCGCAGAAAGGCCGACCATTAGGGTCGGCTTCGAGGTCGCCAACTGGACCATGACAGCGCGGATGGGCTCGTTCTCCTTTTCATTGGTCCAGTCGGTGATCTGGGACCGCGATGCGACCAGCGCCGCCCTGTATGTGCCAGGGTCGCGCGCCGCCAGGACGGCGCAACCATGGAACTTGAGGAGGTCGAGAGCCACTTTCGCCTCACGCAAGTCCTCTGATAGGACGATGACCCGCACCATCTCCTCGACGCTGCCGCTGAGCTTCTGCGCAGCGCCCTCGATCAAGCCGTCCCAGTTGGTCGAAGTGACGTCGCTGAGCGCACCCTCGAGGGCGAGGATGGCAATACAGAGATGCTCGCAGTCCGGCGCCAACTCCGCACCGTAGGTGGTGCGTACGTCGAGTCCATCCCAGAGGAGGTAGTCGGCCTCCTTTCCTTCGACACGGATATCAAACAACTTTGAATAGCTGCCCCAGAGCTTTGCCACCACAACCTCAAGGCTGGGCCATTCCCCGGGGGCTCGTGCGAGATCTAGGCCATCGCGCTCCGTCTGGGAAAGCTTGGCGATGTCAAGAGCCTCCCCCAGCGCCTTGCGATGTGGACCGTCGGTTTCCTCACCGTCACCTTGCGCCTGCAAGAAGGTCAGGACTCGCCGGATGATCTCGCCTACGTCCGGCAGTCGCTGTCGCGAAATTCCCGACCCAAGCCAGAGCGCATACCGACCATCGGCAATCCCGTCTGCCATCGCGGCAAAATCCCCCTCGAGAAGCTCGAGCGTTTCAGCGATGGTTATCGAGTCGGCGGTCAGGCTGGGAGCAGTCCCGTTCACAGCCTCATCCCCGAGACCGCGCTTTCGCAGTGCTCGACGCTTCGAAATGTAGGAGTTTGTTCATCTACGGTCAGGTTGCTATTGCCAAGCGGCCCTGGGCAAAAATAGACGGTCACGGTCTTAATGGGAAACGTCGACAGTCTTGACCCAGTCCGCGTCGGGCGCACTGACTACGGCGACTGCGGCAGCTTGACTGTGCCGCGCTTGGTGACCGGGGCCGATGGTGGCGGCACGACCGGCCCGATGTCCCCGTCTGGGGCCTCGTCGAGGTCGACGATCACCGGCGCATGATCGCTCGGCCCCTTGCCCTTGCGTGCTTGGCGGTCGATCCATGTGGCGCGGACGCGGGTGGCTACTGGGGCAGTGGCCAGGATCAGGTCGATCCGCATCCCTAGGTCGCGGTGGAACATTCCGGCGCGGTAGTCCCAGTAGGTGAAGATTCGCTCGTTTGGCCAGCGGTCGCGGACTACGTCGTGTAGGCCGAGTGCTTGGAGCTCTGCCAGCGCGGCGCGCTCGGGGGGCGTCACGTGAGTCTGACCGGCGTAGGCCTCCGGGTCGAAGACGTCCTCGTCGGTCGGGGCGATGTTGACGTCGCCGCAGACGATCGTTGCCTCGGGGCCGGCGGCCACTGCGTCTCGCAGCGCGGCCAGCCAGGCGAGCTTGTAGTCGTAGTGCTCGGAGCCTGGCTCGCGGCCGTTCGGCACGTAGACCGACAGCACCCGGATCCCGCCGCAGGTGGCGGCCACCGCGCGAGCCTCCGGATGCGGAAATCCCGGCGCGGCGGTGAGGCCCGGCGTGACGTCCTCCAAACCCACGCGGGAGAGGATCGCGACGCCGTTCCAGCTTGCTTCACCGTGAACAGCGATCTCGTAGCCGCGGCGCGTCAGCTCGTCCTCGAGCAGCTCCTGGAAGGCCTCGTCGGTCAGCTTCGTCTCCTGCAGGCAGACGACGTCCGGATTCCGTTCGTCCAGCCATGGCAGCAGGCGCGGCAATCGCTGCTTGACCGAGTTCACGTTCCAGGTGGCGACGCGCACCGGTCGCACGCTACACAGGCACGCTGACCTCGCCGGCGGGGTTCTCAGTCAGGCTGATCGAGAAAGCGTCGCTCGACGCCGTCCAGCACGGTTTGCAGGCCGAGCTCGAAGCGCTCGACCGAGGAGCGGATGCGGAGGTTGTCGGGCAGAGCGGCGAGCTCGGGGAACTCGACCACGTCGCTTGGGGCGATCGCCGCTTCCATGTCCTCCGGATTCGGGCCGCCGACGGTTCGAAGCGAGTAGCCGATCACGTAGTCGTTAACGATCCCCTGCACCTGCCAGACATCCCCGTGCTCGAGCGGGAGGGTCGCAAGCGCCCCCGCCATCTGCTTGGCGATCTTGACGCCGTTGGGTCCCGGAGGGGGCCGTTCGGCGGTGACGAAGATCGCCCAGGGATGACGGGCGTAAGCGGCGTACATCGTCCGTGCCGAGACCGCGACCGCCTCTCGCCAGTCCCCCGGCAGGGGCCGGGAGGTCAGCATCTCCCCCACCACCTCGTCGGCCATCGAGGCAAGCAGCTCTCGCTTGCTGGCGAAATGGTCGTAGAGGCTCATCGCTCGCGCGTCGAGCTCGGCGGCGACACCCCTGATCGAGACAGCCTCGAGGCCCTCGGCGTCAGCCAAGCGGATCGCCGCCTTGGTGATCGCCTCGGGCGTCAGTCGCCGTCGTTTCCTTGCCTGTCCCCCTGAGGGTTTCGTCTCCACCCATTAACCGTAGTTCGCCCGCCCTCCGGATCGCGGACAGATCCGCGGCGACGCAGCCTCCTGTCCGCTTCGCCGCATTTCTTCGCTGATACGCTGTAGCGGCACCACACCGGGGGAGGGACATGAGTCAAGGGGACGCAGTGCTGGAGCAAGCGAAAACAGGCGGAGCCGGCCGTTCTCGGATGCCGGGCCCTGCCCTGCTGCTCGTGCTGGTCACCGGGCTGCTCCTGATCCCAGCCGGCGGCGCTTCGGCAGCCGGCTGGATTCCGCAGGTCAACGTGTCAAAGACCGTTCCGGGCACGGCGAATACCGTCCTCTCCCTACAAGACGTGGCGCTCGACGGAGAAGGCAACGCGGTTGCCGTTTGGATACAGGCCGGGGAAAATGGGCTGGAAACCATCGAAGGCGCAACGCGGCCGGCCGGTGGCTCCTGGAGCAAACCCGTGACGATCTCGGACACCGCCGAGTTCAAGGTGGAGCTGAAGCTGGTCGTCGATCCGCAGGGCGACGCCGCCGCCGTGTGGATCGGCTACGCCGCCGGGGAAGGGGAGATCGTGCACGCCGCCACCCGCCCCGCCGGCGGCGAGTGGAGCGAGCCGGTGACGCTCTCCAAAGTCGGAGAGCAAGCCGTCGAACCCAACATCGCGATCGACTCGCAGGGCAATGTCACCGCGATCTGGGTGGGGGGAGTGGGATCGGAAGAAGGGGTCGTCGAAGCCGCGACGCTTCCCGCCGGCGGCGAGTGGAGCGAGCCGGTCGAACTCTCGGACGACAGCCGCGCCGCGTGGTCGCCGCAGCTCGCGGTCGACCCGCAGGACGAAGTCACGGCCGTCTGGACCCTCAATCTCGTCAACCGCGACGAGGGACCTGTGCAGTCGAAGACCCTCCCGGCAGGTGGGGTGTGGAGCTCCGACGCGGTCGATGTCTCGAGCCCCGATGCGTTGGCGAGCAATCCCCGAGTTGCCCTGGATGCCCAGGGAGACGCGACGGCGGTCTGGCAGCTGAAAGACATTCCCGGCGCCAGCGGTTTCCACTACTCGGTGCAATCGACTCTCCGAACTGATGACGATTGGGGCACCCCTCAAACGATCTCCCGAGAAGACGCGCTCGCCGACAAGCCGGAGGTGACCGTCGATCCGGACGGCAACGCGACCGTGGTCTGGTCGTTCTCCCCGATCTTCACCGGCTTGCCGACGGGCCTGCAAACTCGTAGTCGCACCGCCGCTGGAACGTGGGGCGCCACGACATTCCTGACGACCAGGCCCGGCGGAGTCGAACCCAACGAGAGCGATGTGCAGCTGGCGGCCGATCCGCACGGCAACGTGACGGCGGTCTGGGGAGCATGGTCGGCTCCGACCGAAGTCATCCGCGCGGCGCGCCTGCCGGCGGGCGGCACATGGAGCGCTCCGATCAACCTGTCGAGCACCAACGCCTACTCGCTGTGGCCGAGGCTGGCAGTGGATCCGCAGGGCTATGCGACGGTGCTGTGGTCCGGGGTCCAGGCGGGCGTCCATGCGGTGCGCTCACGGGTCTTCGACCCGGTCGCTCCCGAGCTGCGCGACGTGGCGGTGCCGACGACGGGCGTGGTCGGGCAGCCGGTCGAGATGTCGGTCAATCCCTTCGACGTCTGGCCGCCGGTCGCGAGCTCGTGGGACTTCGGCGACAGCAGCTCCGGCACCGGCGCGGCCGTTGAGCACTGCTACAGCTCACCTGGCGAACAAACGGTGACGATCACCGGCACCGACTCGGCGGCGAACACGGCGAGCGAGTCACGGACGATCACGATCGAACCCAACCCCACCCTCGCCCCGGGATCCGATCCCTGCAATCCCCAGCTCCCCGACGATCCGGGCTCTTCGGAAAACCACAATCCTCCGAACCCCGGTGGACCAACCAACCCGAATTCCGGACCCGGCCCGACGGCGCCCGTTATCTCCGATCTCCAGCAATCCAGCTCCCGCTGGCGTACACCCGGCGCTCGCGACCGCTCGCGGTTGCCGGTCGGCACCACCTTCCGGTTCACGCTCGATCGGGCGGCCGACGTGCGGCTCGCGTTCTCGCGGATCGCCGCCGGCCGACAGGAAGGCGCGCGCTGCGTCAGGGCAACCAAGGCAAACGACGAGGAGCCGCGGTGCGATCGCTACCAGGCTCACGGCACCCTGGAAATAGCCGGACAGGCCGGGGAGAACGCCTACGGCTTCCGCGGCAGGATCCGCGGGCGCACGCTCGAGCCCGGGCGCTACCGCTTGCTCGTAACCGCCCTCGCCGACGGCACCATGTCGGCTGCCGCGCCGATTGAGTTCACGATCGCTCGCTGATCGCGGCTCAATCCCAGAATTTCCACACAAGTCGCGCCGGTTTGTGCGCGAAAGACTCCTGGTAGGAGGCGCCCAGATGCGCGAGGCTGTCGTCATGGCCGAATCGGCAGCGCCTTTGCGAGGTGGTGATCCATGAGCGGCCGGCGCCTGGCGGCGATCGGTGCGCTGCTGCTTGGTGTTGGGGGCCTTGCTGTCGCGGTCGTCGAGGCCGTGCAGGAGTTCCCGCGTGGGCTGGTCGCGCTCGCTTGCGTGGTGGCTGGGATCACCGCCGCCTGGTACGGCCTGCTGCGGACCGGAGCGCTTCGTCTGGCAGGGCTGCTCGCCGGCGTGGTGGGGCTCGGCGCCGCGCTGGCGCTGCTGGCCTCCGACGGCCTGCTGGAGGAGGCCCTGGTCGTAGCGGCGCTCGTTCTCAGCGGCGCCTTGGCGCGGGCGGCCTTCAACGTGCGCGTGCGCCTTCCGTCGCGACCGGCGCCGCAACGGCCGGTGCTGTTCTTCAACCCGAAGTCCGGCGGCGGCAAGGCGGAGAAGTTCTCGCTGGCGGACGAGGCGCAAGCGCGCGGGATCAAGCCGATCGAACTGGCCCGCGGCCAGGATCTCGAGCAGCTCGTGCGCGTCGCCGTCGCCGACGGCGCTGACGGGTTGGCGATGGCGGGCGGCGATGGCTCGCAGGCGGTGGTCGCCGCGATCGCGGCGGAGCTCGACCTGCCATACGCCTGCGTCCCGGCCGGCACGCGCAACCACTTCGCGCTCGATCTCGGAGTCGACCGCGAAGACGTCGTCGGGGCACTCGACGCTTTCGTCGACGGCGGCGAGCACCGGGTCGACCTCGCCGAGGTCAACGGGCGCGTGTTCGTCAACAACGTCTCGCTCGGCCTCTACGCCGAGGCGGTCCAGCAGAGCGGCTACCGCGACGCGAAGCTGCTCACCCTGCTCGACACCGTTCCCAAGATGCTCGGTCCCAAGGGAGCCGGACTCGACTTGCGCTGGACCGGCCCCGGCGGGCACGAGCACTCCTCGGGCGCGGTGATCCTCGTCTCCAACAACCGTTACCGGCTTGGCAAAGCGGTCGGCTCCGGCACCCGCCCGCGGATCGATGACGCGCTGCTCGGGATCACGGTCCTCGGCGCACCAAGCGGCAGCGGCCGCCCGGTGCAGCGACCGTGGCGGGAGTGGACGGCACCGGCCTTCGAGGTCGACGCCGAGCATCCCGTCGCCGCGGGCATCGACGGCGAGGCCGCGCAGCTGCAACCGCCGCTGCGATTCCAGGTCCGCCCCGGAGTTCTGCGCGTGCGCATCGCCAGCCAGCACCCGGGCGCATCGCCCTCGGCCTCACTGCCCGACGGACTCGCGCAAAGCGCTCGCGACCTGGCGCAGATGGCGATCGGGCGCGATCCGACCCCCGCCGTGACCAAAGCGGCACCCAACTCAACAACGCCAACCACGACGAAGGAGCACTGATGGACATCTTCTCTGTAGAGCAAAAAGAGCGCCTCAGCCGCGAGGAGGTCGCCGCGCGGCTTCACAAACTCGCCGACATGCTGGCGCGCCACAACGAGATCGAGTTCGACCGCGGCGGCACCCACTTCACCATCAACGTGCCGGACGAGGTCGAGCTGAAGATCGAGCTCGAGGTGGAGAGCGACGAGCGCGAGCTGGAGATCGAGCTGACCTGGTGAACCCGGGCGCCAAGCGGAGTGGTTTGGGTGAATCGCCGACAGGGTGTCATCCGGAGGCGGCATGGACGATCCGGGTCGGCAGGATCGCCCATGCGCGCTTCGGCTCTTATCCTTCTTCGCCGCAGACGGTGAGGCCGTATTCGCGGGCCAGCTTGTTGACTTCTTTGAACTTGCTGGAATTGTTCGCGATCAGGGAGATAGGGTCGTCTTCGCCTTCTTCGATCGCTTCTTCGACGCCGGTGAGGATTTCATCGACTTCGCCTTCGTCCCCTTCCGGAGTGCCCAGTGCTCGGAGTTCTTCGACCTGACTCGAGATCAACGGGATCAGGATTTCTTCAGCCGCTTCTTCCTGCACCGCCTTGCTCGGGGCCTTGGTTTCGCTGAGGTTGCGGTCCTTCGAGAACGCTTCGAATTCAGAATCGATCTTGGCGCTGCCCTTAGTGCAGATCGCGTTGCCCTCTTTGATGAATTCGACCTTCGTCAGCGATGTCGTGCTTTCGCTGCTGTCGCCGCTGCTGCCACACCCAGCTGCGCCGAGGGCGATCGCCAGCGCTCCGGCCAAGAGTGCGAGTAAAGGCTTATTCACGCTTATTCCTCCGAGATCGGTTCACGAGCGCGCAAGCCTACTTCGGGGTCCGGTTACCGCCCGCCGGGGCGTCAGGCGATCAAGCTCAGAACCCGGCGCTCAATTTGGCCCTGCCTGCGGGAAGTGACAATTTCGTCCGCGCCTAGTTTCGGAAGCTCGATCGTCTTGCCGTCGCGGAAGCGGTCGAGGACGCAGGGGTCGATGTAGGAGCGGCGGCAGACCGCGGGGGTGTTGCCGAGGCGCTCGGCGACCCGCTTGATCGCCGCGCGGATCACGCGCTCCCCGCCGCCCTTCGAGGTTGGCGGCCCCTCGCGCGCCAACTCGACCGCGGCGAGGACGGTGCCGTGCCAGGTGCGGAAGTCCTTGGCCGAGAACTCCTCGCCCGCCTTCTCCCGCAGGTAGGCGTTGACGTCCTCAGAGCGGACGTCATGCCAAACGCCGTCCTCGCGGAAGACGAGGAGGTCGTCAGGGCCGCTGCGCCTGCGCCGCATCGCCTCGATCGCCGTCCTGACCTCGGGGTCGCGGATCGACTGGACGCGGCGCTGCCCGCTCTTCGCCGGAAAGTCGAAGACGACCTCCTCGCCTTCGATCGAGACGTGCTCGCGCAGCACGGTGGCGACCCCGTAGCTCTCGTTGCTCTCGGCGTACTCCTCGCCGCCGATCCGAAAGAAGCCGAGGTCGAGGAGGCGGACCGCGCAGGCCAGGGCGCGCTCGCGCGGCATCTTCTCGCGGGCGAGGTCCTTCTTCACCGCCCGGCGCAGCCGCGGCAGCTCCGCGGCGAACTCGCGCATCGACTCGAACTTGCGCTGTGCGGCCCGGAGCTGCCAGCGCTCGTGGTAGAGGTACTGCTTGCGACCGGCTTCGTCGAGGCCGGTCGCCTGGATGTGGCCGTATGGATCGCCGCAGATCCAGACCTCCTGCCAAGCGGGCGGGATCGCCAGCTCGCGAATCCGCCCGAGCGTGTCCTCGTCGGCAACCCGCCCGCCTTCGGGGTCTAAGTAGCTGAAGCCGCCGCCGCGGCGGCGCCGGCTGATTCCCGGACCTGAGCAGTCCGAGCGCCTGAGTCGTCCCCGCCGCGACTCAGGTCCGCTCATTCGGAGTCTGTACCCCTACTGGCCCAGAGAAAACGTGGCGCTTTCGGTCGCCGAGCTAGGCGGCGCGCGGCAGGTCTCTTCGCGGGGCAAGCTCGATCAGCTCGCCTTCCTCCGCATATACAGGCTCGAAGCTCGCCACCGAGAGAACCACGTAGCTGTAGCCGCACTGGCAGACCTCGCGCTCGACTTGGTCGAGATTCTCGACCACGACCTCGGACTCCTCGGCGCAGTCCGAGCAGAAAACGGTCACTTGCAACATGCATCGATGGTTGCGCGCCGGCCGGACGGAGCGCCTCCCGCGCCTCGATTAGGCGGGGGCGCTCTGGCGCTGTCCCTCGTGCACGCCCTCGGCGAACTCCTCGACGATCTTCGCGTTGAAAGCGTCGAGGTCGTCGGGCTTGCGGCTGCTGACCAGGCCCTGGTCGACGTGGACTTCCTCGTCGACCCACTCGGCGCCGGCGTTGCGAAGGTCGGTCTGCAGGCTCGGCCATGAGGTGAGCGTGCGCCCATCGACGACGCCTGCGTTGATCAGGGTCCACGGTCCGTGGCAGATCACCCCGACGGGCTTGCCGGCCTCGAAGAAGGCGCGGACGAACTGGACGGCGTCGGTATCGGTGCGCAACTGGTCAGGATTGGCCACGCCGCCCGGCAGCACCAGGCCGTCGTAGTCGTCGGGATCCGCCTCGCCTGCGGCCTTCTCCGGGCGAAAGGTGTCGCCCTTGTCGAGGTGGTTGAAAGCCTGGATCTCGTCGTCTTCCGGAGCAAGCAAATCGACGTCGGCGCCGGCCTCGCGCAGCGCGTCGCGCGGGCTGGTGAGCTCGACTTCCTCGACCCCCTCGTTGGCGACGAGGATCGCGATTCTCTTGCCCTGTAGCTGATCTGACATCTGAAGCTCCTTTGAATCGGTCTGGAGTGCGCGCCGCCAGCCCGGACGCCTCTCCGCCTTGCGGCGGTTGGTCTTCTCACCCAAGCGGGAACCGGTCCTAACGCCGGTGAAAGCCGCCGGGGTCCGGGCTGGCAGCCGTTGCCGTCCACTACCCCGGGACAGTGAGGCAAAACAACGGGCTTGCATTGGACGTCACTCGGGTAGGCGATGACGGTGCCGCAACAGAATTCTCGTCCTTCGCGGGGCGGGCTCAGGTGGAATCGCGCCGGGCGGGCGGTCGTCTGGCTGCGTTTCCTGATCGTTCCCGCCTGGATCGCCGCCACCGTCATGGCGGTCACCCATCTGCCCTCCGCCTTCGAAGCCGAAGCCGGCGAGCTGGGCAGCCTCCTGCCGCACTCATCCGAAGCGCTCGAAGTCGAACACAAGGCGATCGAGACCTTCGGCTTTCCTTTGCTCAGCCGCACGATGGTCGTCGCCCGCCGGCCGCAGGGCTTCTCGGCTGCGCAGACGTCGGCTGCCGCCCGCTACATCGCCGATGCGGATCGCAGCGAAGGTCCGAGCGCCGTCAAGGCGGTGCCGATTGCCGACACGCCGGGGACGCTCGGTGGGAGACCGGCGGCGACGATCGTCGCCTACCTCTATCTCGACCCGACGCTGAGCGAAGACGAATCCCAGGAAAGCGCCGAGCGTTTCGCCAGCGGGTTCGGCCGAGCCACCTCGGCGCCGGTGGTAAAGGTGACCGGCGCCCTGCCCGGGACCCGCGCGGAAACCGAGATCGCCGAAAGCCACCTGATCTGGGTCGAGCTGGCAACGGCGCTGCTCGTGGTGGGAATCCTCGCCCTCTACTTCCGCTCCCTGGGCATTCCCTTGCTCGGGGTGGCGACGGTGGCGGTTGCCTATCTCTGCGCCGATCGCGTCCTCGGCTGGATAGCCGAGCGCTACGGCCTCTCGATCCCCCGCGAGGCAGAGCCGGTGATCGTCGCCCTGATCTTCGGCGTGCTCACCGACTACCTCGTCTTCTTTGTCGCGGACTACCGGCAGCGATTGCGCCAGGGCGCGGGGACGACCGAGGCCGTCGCCGCGGCGACCAGCGAGCTCTTGCCAGTGATCCTGACCGCGGCGCTGATGATCGCCGGGGCGACCCTGACCCTGCTGCTCTCCGGGGTGCGCTTCCTCAGCGCCTTCGGCCCGAGCATGGCGGTCGCGGTGATCGTCTCGGCCCTGGTCGCGATGACGCTGGTGCCGGCGGCGCTGGCGATCTTCGGCAGGGCCTTGCTGTGGCCGCGTGGACTCACTCAGCAATCCGTCGAGGAGGGAGAGAAAGACGCGCCTGAGAAGGCCGGCGCACGCGGCCACCTGCTCGGCGCCGCCGTCAGGTTTCCCGTGCTGACCGCGCTGCTCTGCGTCGCGGTCCTGCTGGTGGCGGCGAGCGGGTTGCGCCATCTCGAGCTGGGTAATCCGGTGATGCGCGGGCTGCCGGAGACGAGCGAACCCCGCCAGGGATATGACGCGGCGGCGGCGGGCATCGGGCCCGGAGTGCTCGGGCCGACGATGCTCGTCCTCGAAGGGCCGGGCATCGCGGCGCGAGAGGATCAACTGGCGAGCTTCCAAGCCCGGCTCGAACGCGAGTCTGGAGTCGTGGGCGTGCTCGGACCCACCGACCAGCCGATTCCCTCACGCGCGGGCGTCATGCTCGCCCCCAACGGTGGTGCGGCGCGCTACGTCCTTGCTCTCGAGGGGGATCCCGACGGCGCCGAGGCGATCGACGCTCTCTCAGCGGTCGAAGCCGACCTGCCGACCCTGCTCGAGGACAGCGAACTCGCGGGGACGAAAACCGGGATCACCGGCGATACGACGATCGCCTCGGAACTGACGGACGAGACGACCACCGCCTTCGAGCGCGTGACGCCGGCGGCAGTGGTGGTGCTGCTCGTCCTGCTCTGGATTCTGCTCGGCAGTTGGAGCGCGCCGCTGTACCTCGTCGGGAGCAGCCTCCTTGTCGTCGCAGCCGCTCTCGGCCTCACGGTCTACGTCTTCCAAGGCCTGCTCGACTACGGCGAGCTGGCCTTCTTCGTGCCGGTCGCCAGCGCGATCCTGCTGCTCGCACTCGGTGCCGACTACAACGTCTTCCTGATCAGCCGCATCTGGCGCGAGGCCGAGGACCAAGAGCTGCGGCCGGCAATCCGCAGTGCCGGCGCTCGGGCCGGCCGGGTGATCACCGTGGCCGGCATCATCCTCGCGCTCTCCTTTGCCGCAATCGCCCTGATCCCGATCCAGGGCTTCCGCGAGATCGCCTTCGCCCTCTGCGTCGGCCTGCTTCTCGACACGCTGCTCGCGCGCACCCTTCTGGTCCCGGCGCTGGTGGCGATCTTCGGGCGCGGAAAGCGCGCGACCAAGCCCGAGCGAGGCGTGCCGCCTACCTCACCCGAAGCTTCAACTTAGTCAGCCCCGCCCTGTTCCTGCCTTGCAACGCCGGCCTCGATCCGGACATATAGAGATAGATGGGCTCGGGTCAGATCGAGAAGAAGGAGGCGCTCGGCCGCGAGCTCGCCCAGATCCGCTTCGGCCAGCTCTACCGCGATCAGGGGCGGGCGATCCTTGCCTACGCGCTGCGGCGCGTCGAGGGCCCGGAGGACGCGGCCGACGTCGTCGCCGAGACTTTCCTCGTCGCCTGGCGGCGCCTCGATGAGGTGCCCAACGACGCGCGGGCGAGGCTGTGGCTCTTCGGGGTGGCACGCCGGGTGATCGCCAACCGACATCGGGCCGAGCGCCGGCGGACCCGGCTGGGGGAACGCCTTGCCGAGGCCCTGCGCACAGACCTCTCGACCCAACCCGCCCCGGCGGGCGAAGCGGCGGAGCTCCTGCGGGCAATGGCCGGGCTGGGCGACGACGATCGCGAGCTGCTCCTGCTCGTCTCCTGGGAGGAGCTCTCGCCGGGAGAGGCGGCGAAAGTCCTCGGGATCTCCTCGCTCGCCGCCCGCAGCCGCCTCCACCGCGCCCGCCGCCGGCTGCGGGCCCTGCTGGAACAAGAGGAATCGGCGACGAGCCACGGACCCGAACTCGACATGGAGGAAGCCAGATGAAGACGCGAGAGATCGAGAAGGCGCTCGGCGCCGCCAACCCGGTCGGCCGGGACCGGCTCGACGGACTCGACCTCGAGGCGATGGAGGCCGGCCTGCTCGCCGATCTGGAGGCCGGCTTCCCGGCGCTTCCCGAACTCGAAGCGGCGCGCCCGCACCGTCGCCGCCCGAGGCGCGTCGCGCTGGCGCTCGGCTCGGCAGCGCTCGCCGTCGCCCTCGCCGCCGTGCTCGTCCTGACCGGAGGCGGCTCCAACCACCCCTCGCGCGCCTACGGCGCCGAGCTCGTCCGCTTCGCCGAGTCGACGCCGCTGCTGCTGCTCGAAGGCCCCGGCTGGCGAGTCCAGAACGTCACCGAGGACGGACAGGGTGCCTACATGCCCCGCAGCAGCAGGGGCACGGGGTCGATGGAATTCGTCACCGGCAAGCCGATCCCCTACGAATCGGTTCGAATCACCTGCGCCCGCGAGGTCATGTCCAAGTCTGGGAAGTTTCCGGTCTGCAAGGCGGAGCGCGAGTCAGGGATGTTCCCGGCGGCGGTGCGTCAGCGCAGAGTCGAGCTCCGCTGGTTTCCCGGCTCGCTGGAGGACTCGCTCTCGACGGCTCATAAGAGTCTGCACCCACACGGTCAGCGCTGGGTCAAGCTGCCGGTCCTGGATACGACCGCCGACGTGGACACGCGGGCCGAGTTCTACGTCAACCAGGGCGGCCCCGGCAATCGCCAGATGACCGCGCTCTGGTCCGAAGACGGCTACGTGCTCGAAATGAGAGCCGCGGTCCCCGATCTGGCCGGCTTCGAAGAACGGCTCGACTGGCTGACTCGGGTGGACTCGCAGACCTGGCTCGACGCGATGCCGGCGAAGGTCGTCAAAGCCGCCGACCACGATGCCGCGGTGCGCGAAATGCTGAAGGGAATCCCCGTGCCCAAGGGCTTCGAGCCCTCACAGATCCCCGACGAAGGCCTCACGACCGACCGCTACCAGGTGGGCGCCTCGGTTACGGGCATCGTCTCCTGCCTCTGGTTCCAGCAGTGGGGAGAGGCCCGCGAGACCGGCGACAGAGCGGCGGCGGCCGAAGCCGAAAGAGCGATGGCGACCTCCAGGCACTGGTCGATCCTGCACGAGATGGCGAAGGACGGTGCGTATCCGGAAACGATCTGGGAGCTCGCGAGGGAGATGCCGAGCGGAGTCTGGGAATGGAATGGGCACCGCCATCCGCTGCTGCCCCGCGCGGAAGGCCTGGGGTGCGCCCGCTGGGGCATTCCGGTCCTGCCGCGAAAGCAGCGGCTTCAGCGCGAACGCCGAGGACTACGGAGCTAGAGCGCGACGCGGGGCGATGCGCGCCGACGTCACGGATCCAACAGCCGTTCGAGCTCGGTGGCCGCGCTCGCCGGTCCCCCGGCGGCCCGGAAGGCCTCGGCCACGCGTTCAGCTCCGGGCTGTCGCGAGACCGTGGCGGCAACAGCCGAGCGCAGGCGGTCGGGACGAAGCCTCTTCGCGGGCAGGCTCTCCCCCGCGCCGGCCACCGTCACCCGGCGGGCGATCTCGAACTGGTCGCGGAGAAAGGGCACGACGCAGACCGGCACTCCCGCGGCCAGGGACTTCTGCGTCGTTCCCATGCCGCCGTGGCAGACGACGGCACTCGCCCGTCGCAGGATCGGGGAGTGCGGGAGAAAGCGCTCGACCCGGGCGTTCGAGGGAACACGGAAGCCGGCGGGATCGTGGGCGGCCGTGGTGGCGATCACCGCGTAGGGCTCCTCGGCGAGAGCCGCGAGGCCCGTCTCGATCAGCGCCCCGTCGTCCTGGAATTCGGTCGAGGCGCTGAGCAGAACGATCGGCCGCTCCTCCCCGGCCAGCCAGCTCGGATCCTCGGCCGTTGGGTCCCAGAGTCCGGGGCCGACCAGCCGCACGTTGGCGGGCCAATCGCGGTGATATTCGAAAGGCTCGGCCGAGAACTGGATCAGCAGTGGTGCCGAGAGGTAGTAGTCCTCGCCACGAGGGAACGCCGCCACGCCGAGGCTGCGCCGGAGTTGGTTGAACGGTGGCAGGATCGAGCGAAAGGCCGCCCGGTTGACCGCGTTCAGAGCGCTGTCGCGAAGGCGGCCGAAGGGACCCGCGGGGGGAGCGAGCCCAGGCCCGTAGGCCGGGACACCACGAGCCGGGACTGGATGCGGATATGGCAGGTAGTGGGCCCAGGGCAGGCCCGAGGCCTCGGCCACCGCCGAGGCGGCGATGCAGTTGATGTCGATCCAGAGCAGGTCGGGCCCCTCGGCGGCGATCGCCGCCCGCATATCGGGCAGCTCGAACTCCGCCCGCCGCGAGAAGGCGGCGAACAGGCGGCGTGTCGCGCTCAGCGGATTCGACGCTCGCCAGTCGTCGACCTCGATCGCTTCGATCCGCTGGTCGACGGCGCCTGCCTCGAGCCCGGCGGCCCTGAGCGACGCGACGCCCTCCAACCCGGTGCGAACGACTACCTCGTGGCCACGGGCGGAGAGCTCGAGCGCCGTCGGTACCGGCGGAAACGTGTGCCCCGAGGCGGGGCTCGTGTAGATCAGGATCCGCGCCATCACTCCAGCTCCAGCAGCGCTCGCACGCTCTCCAGGATCGCTGCCTCGGTTCGCCGCGCCGAGAGGCCGAGGTCGAGCCGCAGCAGCTTCCAGCTGGTCAGGTCGGTGGCGAGGAAAAGCTGGGCGAGCCGGCGCTCCCGGGTCGCGGCAGTCAGTTTGGAAAGGTGCTGCTCGAAGAGCTCACCGAGCCACCAGCGGTGATACGCGCGTCCCCCGTCGGTCATCTCCTTGACAGCCGGAAAGCGATCCTCCTCGGCGAGCAGGTGGAGCCCAACCTCGCCCTGGCGCTCGTAGTCCTTCAGCAGGTTGCGAATGGCGGTGACGGGATCCGCCCGACGCGCCCCTTCGCGGTTCCGCACCGCCCTCGCCCCCCAGGCGACGTAGCCGGCCAGGAAGAGGTCCTCCTTGCGGCCGAAGTGGCTGCGCACCGTTGGCACGCTCACCCCCGCCACCTCGGCCACCTCGGCGAGAGTCACCTCGTCATAGCTCGTGGTCGAGAAGCGCGCCCAGCCCGCGTCCCGGATCCGCTCGGCGGTAGCAGCGGAGCGCTGAGCGCGAATCGACATGTCATAGGGCCGCGATCCCTTCGCCCGCATAATTCGCTTACTTTAGATGAAAATTAAATAGAAGTACCCTCGTGGATGTCGGCGCCGCCACTCCCACCGGCGTGATCATCGCCACCTGCCAGCCCGCGTAGCTCGCGGCATCCCCCTAGCTCACTTGCGGACGCGATAGCGGAGGTGGGTGGCGCCGGGCCCGTCGATGATCCGGGTCAATTCGAGCTCGGTTTGGTCGGCGCCGAGGTGCTCGAAGAGCGACCGGCCTTCGCCGAACAGAACCGGGATCAGGTGGATCTGCAGCTCGTCGAGGACGCCGGCGGCGAGCGCCAGCTGCGCGGTGCCCGCGCCGTGGACCAACACGTTCTTCTCACCGGCGGCCTCCTTGGCACTGGTCATCGCGGCCTCAACGTCGCTGACGTAACTCACCTGGGGCCATTGCGCTACCTCGGGACCGGGCTGATCGCGACTGAGGATGAAAATCGGCACCCCGTCGTGATGGTCGCCGCCCCAGTAGTTCGCCGGCTCGACGGTCCCTCTGCCCGCCACCACCGCTCCTGTGGACATCATCTCGTCGAAGACCTCGCCGTTGACGCCGATCGGACGACCTGGGACTCCAGGGTATTCCGGGGCAGGGCCCGTCAGGCACCATTCGTGCAGACGGTGCCCGCCGTCGCCGAGGCCGTTGCCGGGTCCCTCATTGGGCCCGGCGATGAATCCGTCGAGGGACATCGACATGTAGAGCACTGTTGAGGACATCTGCTCTTCTCCTTGTCTTTCGCGCGGCGAGACTCCGATAGCCCGCCTCTACCAAGACGACGAACGAGCGGGACGTAAATCGACAACTACCCCCAAATCGATTCTTCAGCTCTCTTCCGCCAAGCGGTCGAGGTGGCGCTTGCCGACCTCGTTGGTGAGGCTCAGGAACTCAGTGATCTGAGCCAGCTCGGCGGCGGTGAAGCGGCTCGCCAGGGATGTTTCCCAGTCCGCCGCCAGCGGTCCCCAGATCCGCTCGGCACGGGCGTAGAACTCCGGGGTCACCTCGACCTTGACGCGGCGGCGGTCGGCGGGGTCGGGGACGCGGCGGGCAAAGTCGGCGCGCTCGAGCCGATCAATCACGCCGGTAACCGCGCCGCTGGTCAACCCCACCTCGGCTGCCAGCTCCCCGGCGGTGAGACCGCCGGCGTTCTCGATCGCGTTGAGGCAGTGCAGATCGGTGTGGTTGACCCCGAGCCGATCGGCGGCGAGGTTTTCGAAAGCGCTGTCCTGGTTGCCGCTGGCGCGGAAGGCGGCGATCAGCTCCTCGATCAGTTGTCGCTTTGGACTTGCGGGCATATCTCTTAGTTGCTAAGATACTTGGAAGATAAGGAACTTACCGGGCGAGAGAATCATAGGACGCCCGGATGACGAAGGGAGTGCGAATGGCGGACGCGGGAAACACGGCTTCGAAGATCGAGTGGCGCCTGGAACTGGTGCAGGTGCCGGTCTCCGACGTCGATCGGGCCAAGGCCTTCTACATCGACCAGGCCGGCTTCATCGCCGAACACGACCACCAGGTGAGCGAGGAGCTGCGCTTCGTGCAGCTGACCCCACCCGGCTCGGCCTGCTCGATTGCGCTGACCACCGGCGCGCACCGGATGCAGCCGGGGAGCGTCGAGGGTCTGCAACTGGTCGTCGAGGACGCTGATGCGGCCAGGGCGGAGCTGCTGGAGCGCGGGGTCGAGGCGAGCGAGGTGCAGGAGTTCCCCTGGGGCCGCTTCGTCTTCTTCACCGACCCGGACGGCAACGGCTGGGCCGTTCAGGAGCTGGTCAGCCCGAGCTCTTGAGCCAGCCGGCCGAGGACGAAGGGTATGAGATGTTGGAGAGATGACCGATCGAGACTTCGATGTAGTGATCGTCGGCGCCAGCATCGCGGGGTGTACGGCCGCGACGTTCTTGGCGCGTCGGGGCGCCCGAGTCGCCTTGATTGAGAGTCACAGCGACCCCAAGACGCACAAGCGGATGTGCACGCACGCTATGCAGGCGAGTGCGGCGCCAACGCTCGAGCGCCTTGGCCTCCTGGACGCCGTCACACGTGTGGGAATGCAAAGCGAACTAAATGCGTGGTCGCGCTACGGCTGGATCTCGCCGTCGCGGAACTACACCAGACGGCTGGAGTCCTCGAAATATCACGGGCTCAACCTGAGGCGCGAGACGTTCGATCCGATGCTGCGCGAGCTTGCGGCGGGCACTGAGGGAGTCGAACTGATGCTGGGCCACACCGCCACCGATCTTCTGCGCGAGGGCAAGCGGGTGGTCGGCGTTTCGGTGCGCGATCGCGACGGCCTCGAGCAAACGCTGGGCGCCGAACTGGTCGTGGGGGCGGACGGGCGCGGCTCCGGCATCGCCGAGCTCGCCGGTCAGCGAACCAAGTCGAAGCCGAACAACCGGTTCGCCTACTTCGCCTACTACCGGGACACGCCCCTGGTGACCGGAAGCAGCGCACAGGTGTGGTTCATGGACCCCGACATGGCCTACGCCTTCCCCACCGACGGGGGCCTGACGCTCCTCGCCTGCCTTCCCCACAAGGACCGGCTGGCAGAGTTCAAGAAGGATCCGGAGGCGAGTATGGCCCGTATGTATGAGCTCCTGCCGGACGGGCCAGGCCTCGATCCCGCCAAGCGCGAGTCGAAGATCCTCGGCAAGCTCGATTACCCCACCGAACGCCGCAGTCCGTCAGGGGCGGGTGTCGCGCTCGTCGGTGACGCCGCTCTCGCGTCCGATCCACTCTGGGGGGTCGGATGCGGCTGGGCTCTGCAATCCGCCGAGTGGCTCGCCGAAGCCGTCGGTCCGGCGCTCGGCGACGAAGCGAAGGTGGACCACGCCCTGAAGAACTATGCGCGCACCCATCGCAAGGCCCTGGCCGGCCACGACAGAATCAGCACGGCCTTCTCGAAGGCGCGCAAGCTCACTCCTCCGGAAAAGCTCTTCTTTCGCGCCGCGGCAAGGGACGACGAGCTCGCCGGGACCTTCGCGCTGTTCGGGGAGCGCTGGATCAGGCCCCAGCAGATGCTGACCCCGAGCACCTTCGGGCGGATCGTTAGAGCCAACCTGTCTTCGTCCGCCCCCAAGTAGCCCCACCGCACTTCGGCCTAGCGGCGTCGCGGAAGGCGGTACTGCTTTTGACCCAATTCACCCGTTTAGGAGCGAACAGCGGAATTCTGTACGTATTTCCACCGCCTGAGCACGCCAGTGTGGATCGCAGCCACAAAATCTGTACTACCAAGTTCCCCTGGGGTTCGTTCCTTATCGCAAACTATTTTGTTTGTTTAATTTAGATCTGTTAGCTTCGCGGCCGGCAATCAGCAGAGCTAACGGCGGGGGGAGAAAAGTGTTCAGGTTGCGTGTGTGGGCATGTGCATTCGTTTTGGCGGTGACCGGCACGTCTCTCTTCGTGTCACCCGCCTCCTCCGCCCCCGGAAGTCGTGGTGACACCGGCGAGGGCCGTGGCGACGCACCGACAACCCGTGGCAACCTGCAGATGATCCGCGCCGGGGCGCTTCCCGAGCGCGACGAAACTACGGTGGATTCCGGCGAGGTTCAGGCACGCGCCTCGCGCTCGGGCGGCGGCAAACGAGACTTCGCCGTGGCGGTCGAACAGCTACCTGGAGTCGACCGGCGGGGCCGGGTGGGGATGCGCCTGCGAGTGCAGAACACGCGCGGGTGGACGGCGACCTCGGTGCACGCATGTGCCTCGGTCAGCCGCAAGAGCGGCCGCGTGGTCGGCATCGTCCGTCACGGCTCGATCCGCTACCGCGGTCGCTCCGCCTGCTGGATCCTGCAGAAGATCAAGCCAAAACACACTGCACGGTTGTGGTTCCAGGTGAAGCTGAAACCAGCCCCGAAGAAGAAGCGCGATCTGCACGTCTCGGCCTGGGTGGCCGGGGGCAACTCGAACCCGACGGCTCGGCGCCAGGCACTCGTTCCCGCCCGCCACTCCAAGCACGGCCGCCGCGGCAAGCGGCACGGCACTGCGCATGGAGGTAGTAAGCGAGCGGCCACCCAGGCGGCCGCCTCGGTCGCCGCCCCCTGCACGTTGCCCGCTCGGCTCGGCGTCGTCTTCGTCACCGATGACTCCGGCTCGATGATCACAAGCGACCCCGGGCACATCCGCTCCCAGGCGATCGCGGTCGGCCTCGACCAGTTGCCCGATGGCTCGCTGGCGGCGGCGACCAGCTTCAGCGACTACTCCTGGCAGCTCTTCGCCGCCACCAACGTCGACCCGACCACGCGCCCGAGCCTGAAGAGCGCCGCGACCACGCTCTTCGATGAAGGCAACACCGACTACGAAGAAGCCTTCCTTGGCGCCCAAGCCGAGCTTGCCACGATGCCGAGCGCCGACCGCAAGGCCGTCGTCTTCCTCTCGGACGGGATCCCGAGCTATTCCGAATACACCGCCGCCCAGGCGATTGCCGCCAGCGGCACGCCGATCTACACGATCGGGCTCGGTGTCTCCGGCAACCCCGAAGCGGAAGCGGTGCTGGCTGGAATTGCGGCGCGTTCGGGCGGCCAGTACTTCAGCGCCGCCAGCGCGGGGCAGTTGCAGTCGATCTTCGCTCGCATCATCTCTCCCCTCACCTGCGGCGCCCAGAGCATCACCGAAACGTTCCAGCTGAAGCCGGGCGAGTCGCGGAACATCCCCTTCTCCGTGGGCCCCGGCGACAGCGAATTCAGGGCGCTCGCATCCTGGTCCGCGGGGACGGTGAGCGTCGCCGCGCTGCGGCCCAACGGCACGACGATGACTCCCGGCACACTGCTCTCCGGCGAGGGCTTTGTCAGCGAACATACCTATGCGCTGCTGAGCGGAAAAACCCCCTTGGTCGGCGCCTGGGCGCTGACCGTAACGGCGCCGCCCTCCAACCTCAGCGAAGTGAGCGTGACCATCGACGTCTTCAGCAAACAGCTGCCCGCGCCGCCGGCTCCACCGCCGGCAACGGGTCGCCACCTCGACCCTTGCATCGAAGCGTATTCGGGTGGCAAGAGGAAGACCACGAAGAAGCTCGGCGGGCAGGAAACCGTTTATGACCGGACCGAAAGCCAGTACCAAGTGTGTGCCGGCTTCGGCGCTCCCGCGGGACTCAACCTCTCACCGGAGATGAAGTGTGCGCTGATCGCCGCCGGGGCGACCTTCGCCGGCGGTCCGCTGTCACACGGGGTTGACCTTGCTTGCGACTCCCTGGCGATCGCCACCGCACTGCAGACCGGCGACTGGCTCGGGGCGGCGGCGGGCAAGGCCTGTGGCTACTTCAGTGAAGTGTTCGCGGGCGCCGTCGGCGTTGTCGCCGCCGGGGCGACGGCCGAGACCGGCCCGGGAGCGGCGGCGGTCGGGCTCTGGACCTACCGGGCGCTCTCGGCCGGGCTCAAGGTCGCCTGTGGCGGCCTGCTCGACGGCGGCGCGGCTGCGGTCGGGGCCAAGATCGAGGCTGATCACGAGCAGCACATCGCGCTCGATGTAACCCGCAAGGGCCGCTGCATCGCCTACCGCGAACAGTTCCACTACGTATCTTGGCGAGCCGTCGACTGCCCCTGAAGAGGCAAGGGGCAGCGACGCTCGTCAAGCAGCGACCGGTACTCGGGCCTCCTCGCCTTCGGGGGCCGCGGGTGAAGCCTCCTGGGCGTTCCCGCGGCCCTTGCGGTCGGGGAGCGCGAGGCGGCAGATCTTCTTGACGACGCTGCCGAACTGCTTGCCCAGCGGGCCAACGTTGTAGGGGATGCCGTAGCGCTCGCAGATCTCGCGGACCTCGGTCGAGATTTCCGCGTAGCGGTTGGCCGGCAGGTCGGGGAACAGGTGGTGCTCGATCTGGAAGCTGAGGTTGCCGGAGAGGATGTGGAAGGGCCGGCTGCCGCTGAGGTTGGCTGAGCCGAGCAGCTGGCGGTAGTACCACTCGCCGCGGCTCTCGTTCTCGGTCTCCTCCTCGGTGAACTCGTGGGTGCCTTCCGGGAAGTGCCCACAGAAGATGATCGTGAACGACCAGACGTTGCGAACCAGGTTGGCGGTCGCGTTGCCGGCCAGTGGGAAGAGGAAGAACGGACCCGACAGCGCCGGGAAGATCACGTAATCCTTGAGGGTCTGGCGGCGGACCTTCTTCCAGATCCCGCTGATCAGCTTGCGCTTGTCGGCGAGCTTCGCTTCACCGGTTGTGAGGCGCTCGACTTCGAGGTCGTGCAGGGCCACTCCGTACTGGAAGAAAAGCGCGAGCAGGGTCGCGTAGAGGGGGTTGCCCAGGTAGTAGGGCCTCCAGCTCTGGTCCTCCGACATGCGCAGCACGCCGTAGCCGATGTCGCGGTCCTTGCCGACGATGTTGGTGTGGGTGTGGTGCATGTAGTTGTGTGAGTGGCGCCACTGGTCGGCCGGGCAGGCGTTGTCCCACTCGAACTGCTTGCCGGAGAGGGCCGGGTCATTCATCCAGTCGTACTGACCGTGCATCACGTTGTGGCCGATCTCCATGTTGTCGAGGATCTTGGAGAGCGAGAGAGCGGCCGTGCCGGCGATCCAGGCCGGCGGGAAGACGCCGGCCCAGAGCAGGCCACGCCCGGCGACCTCGAGCCCACGCTGGGCGCGGATCACCTTGCGGATGTAGTTGGCGTCGTCCTCGCCGCGATCGGCGAGGACGCGCTGGCGGATCGCGTCGAGCTCCTCCCCGAAGCTCTGGATCTGCTCCGGCGTGAGGGGGATCTGGCTTTCGGTATACGTGCTCATTGAGTTGCCTTTCGTTGCAAGTCGGTTCAAAGGTCGATTACGAGATCGCTGAGCGGAGCGGAGACGCAGAGTTGGATCTCCACGTCAGGTGCGGCGGAGACCTCTCCCGTAAGCAGGTTCTTGACGGTGCCGCTCCGCTTGCGGCAGGTGCAGGTGTGGCAGATCCCCATGCGGCAGCCCGACTGCGCCGGGACGCCGGCCTGCTCGGCCTGCTCGAGGATCGAGGCACCGGTGTTCTGGACCTCGAGGTCTGAGCCGGCGAAGCGGATCGAGCCGGTGCCGGGCTCGCCGACGGGGAGCAGGCTGGGGGGAACAAAGCTCTCGACGTGCAGCCGCTGCTCGAGGCCATTGGCCCAGGTGCCGCGCACCGCGTCGAGCAGGGCGGGGGGTCCGCAGGCGAAAGTCTCCGCAGCGGCAAAGTTGGGGTCGGCCTGAGGAAGGTGGATCGGGCTGAAGTGACCGTCGAGCTCGCCGACGCCGGGCGCTCGCGTGTAAGAGCGGGTTAGCTTGAAGTTCGGGTTCTCGGCCGCCAGGCGGTCGAGCTCCTGGCGGTAGATCGTGCGATCGGGGTCGGGCGCGTACTGGATCAGCGCGATCGGGCCCGCGTGTCCCTCGGCGCAGAGGGTGCGGAGGATCGCCATCAGGGGGGTGATGCCGCTGCCGGCGCCGATCAGGAGGATCGAGTCGGGACGCGCCTCGGGAAGGTGGAAGTCGCCGTCGGCCTGCGAGAGGCCGATGACCATGCCAGGCTGGGCGTGGTCGGCGAGGAAGTTCGAGACCAGCCCCTCGGGATGGCGCTTGACCGTAATCTCCAGCTCGCGACCGGAACCCTCCGGGGAGGCCGGCGAGTAGCAGCGGCTGTGGCGAACGCCGTCGATCTCGACCGAGACCTGGACGAACTGGCCGGCGCGGAGGCCTTCCCAGGCACGGTTGGGGCGCAAGCTCAGGGTGACGCTGTCCTCGGTGCCGCGCCTGGCAGCAACCACCTCTGCCCTGCACTCGCCGAAAACGAGGGTCGGGCTGATCTGCTCGAGGTAGCGATCGATCCCGTGCGGTCCGGCGATGGTCTCGAGCAGGCGCCGGCCCGGAATTCCGCGGCGGCGAGACGGCGCTGTGGCTGTGGCTGTCGGACTCATGCTCCTCCTCTTTCCCTGGGTGTTTGGCATCAATACCCGTGCCGGGGAACAACGTAACACCAAATGCCGTCACGTCAAATAGCGCGCCGTCTTTCAGTGATAGGTTTCACACATGGCGGCCACCACGCCCGAGAACGACCTGACGATCGAACAGCTAGCCGCGGAGACGGGGATAACCGTGCGCAACATCCGCTCGCACCGCGCGCGGGGACTGCTGCCCGCCCCCGAGGTGCGCGACCGGGTTGGCTATTACGGACCCGAACACCTCGATCGGCTGCGGATGATCCAAGAGCTGCAGACCGACGGCTTCAACCTGAAGGGAATCGAGCGGCTGCTGAGCCAAAACTTGGGTCCGGCGGAGCAGTTCCTCTCCTTCAAGCGGGCACTCGACGAGTTCGACGGCGAGGAGCCCCAGACGTTTACTCGCAAAGACCTCGCCGATCGCTTCGGCACGGAGATCGACGACGCGCTCAAGCGGGCGATCGATGCCGGAGCGCTCGTCGTGATTGACGAGGACCGTTTCGAGGCACCGTTTCCCTCGCTGCTCGACGCCGCCGAGGGCGTCGTCGCGACAGGCGTGCCGCTCGATCACGCCCTCGCCGTGATCGCCAAGGTGCAAAGCCGCTGCAAGTCCGTCTCTCACGAGTTCGTCAAGCTCTTCCTCGACGACATCTGGCGGCCCTTCGAAGATGAGGGCTATCCGGAAGAGCGCTGGCCAGAGGTCCGGGCAGCGCTGGATGCGCTGCGCCCCCTGTCGCTGCAGGCCTTGGTTGCCGTCTACCGGATGACGATGTCCGACGAAGTCGAGCGCGCCTTCGGCAAGCAACTCGAGCGAATGGCCAAACGCAAGAGCTGAGCCGAGCTACGGCTTCGGCACGTACTCGTCGAAGCGCCCGAGGTCGCGCAGGCCCACGCCGGCGTAGACGCCCTCCGCCATCGCGGTCGACTGCAGGCTGACGGTCGTGCTGCCCCGCTTCCCTGCCTCGCCGACCGCGTGCGCCGACAGTGCGGTGGCGAGACCGTGGCGGCGTGCGGCAGGCACGGTCTCGACCATGTAGATGCCGCAGTCGCGATCGTGATCGAACGCCATCAGCATCGCCGCGTTCTCGCCCTCGAAGCGGGTGACGTAGAAGTGGGCTCCCTCGGCGGACAGCTCCGGGACAAGGCCATCGAGGCCATCGACGCGCCAGAACTCCTCGGGGCTCGGCTCGATCAGGTCGAGCTTCGAAGTGTCGGTCTCGGCGAGATCGCCGATCGGCATTGCCATCGTTCGCGTCGAGGAGTCATAGGCATAACCACGGACCTCGAGCGCGCCCGCGACTGCCATTTCCGACTCGTGCACCCAGATCGCGTAGCGCTCGATGCCCCGCTCCGCATAGGCGCGCTCGACCGTGTCGAGAGTTGCCTCGGGATTCCCGGCGCCCCGGCTGAGGACGGCGTTGTTCAAGAACTCGCGGTCCGGGGAGTGGATGAAGATCGCGATCGCCGCGCCGTCGGTCTCGATCACCTCTGCCCCTGGCGAACCGGTGGCGAGATACGCCCACGACTGGACGAGCGTCGCGACCGAGCGGTCGAACAGCTCAATGGCGGTTGGGTCACCCACGACTTGCCTCAGGTCGAAGCGAGCCGATCCAAGGAGGGAGTGTCATCCTCATACCGCCCAAGATGAATTCCGCTCAGATTTCAACCAGCGACAACACAGGCGAAGAACGCTACGAGATCCGAACCGGCGGTGAGCTGGCCGGCTTCCTGCAGTACCGGCTGCGGCCCGGGACGATCGAGCTGGTGCACACGGAGATCGACGAAGAGTTCGAGGGGCGGGGGCTTGGCAGCCGGCTGATCTCGTTCGCCCTCAACGACGCGCGGGAGCGAGGGCTGGCGGTGCTGCCGTTCTGCCCTTTCGTCAACGACTACATACAGCGGCACCCCGCGTACGTCGACCTTGTGCCCGACGGGCCGCGTCAGGACTTCGGGCTCTGAGCCTCGAAGCCTAGGCAGGCTTTGCGATCCAGCGGGCTTCGACTCCGAAGTGGTCGCCGAGCCGCTCGAGGTGTTGGTCGAAGTGCAGGATGCCGATGGCGGCGTCCTGAGCAGCGGCGGCTACCGTTAGGTCGGTGAGGGGATAGCGGTGGGCACCATGCGAGCCGCCCGCTGCCAGCTCGCGCATCGTCGACAAGACCGCGCGTTGAACGCTGCGCCCGACCGGAATCTCACGCAGCCCCTCCAGTGTGCGCTCAACCGCGGCGATTCCCTCGGGCCCTCGGGCATCGACCATCAACTCGTAACGAACTGGCCAGCACCAGTAGGCATCTCCACGCTCGATCGCCCCCAGCAACAGGCTGCGCGCCGTCGGGTCACGGCGAGCCTGCATCCAGGCAGAGGTGTCCGCCAGCACCGGGCCGATGCCGTCCCAAAGCCGGACCGGCATCAGGCTGCGGGTGGGGCGTTCAAGCGATCGACCGCGGCGAGGTCGAGGTCGAACTGCTCGCCGTCCATCGCCTCGAACAGGGCCTCGGCGGCAACGCGGCGATTGCGCCCCGCCTCTAGCTCAGCCTCAGCCCCCTCGACGGCGAGGCGGCGCAGCAGCGTTGCGTCGGCCTCCCGGGTGCCGGTAGCGGCGCGCACGCGGGCAAGCGCCTCCCCTAGCTCGGGGTCAGCGGTAACGGCAATTCGAGGATGCTTGGACGGCATCGTCCGCATAGTGTAACTCCTCGGTGTTACTCGTAGTCATGAAGTGGCGTCATCGCTCAAGATCCGCCCACTCGTGGCATGGTCGGAGCCTGTCCGAGGCAAGGACCCGCTCCATCAGCGCGAGCGAAATCTCCACTTCGCGGTATTGATCCTCTCCGCAGTAGTCGAAAGCGCGGCCATCCGGGCTCAGGTGAAGGTAGCGCTTGGTTTCTCTGTTCTTGTAGGCGTGAAGGCGGGTTCCGTCCTTCAGCTCGACTTCATGCATCCACATGAAGTCGGCAACGAGATATTCAGCTAGGAGCTTGAGGAGCGGGTCCCAGTGAGGGGTTTCGTACTGAGTCATCTGGCCGTGCTTTTTTCTTGGGCTCATCTGCCGATCCTCGGCTACTCGCTGGCGCGCAACAAGACCTGGGAATGCCGGAACTGAAAGCTCACTGCTACGAAACACGCGATCAGCCGATCTGAGCGCGGGCCGTGGTCCGTGACAGGCTCAGCCGTTCAGCCTGAGCGTCAGCTTCAACGCACGGGAGCTTGGATCGCCTCCGCTCGGCGTGTAGGCGACCTTCTCCCGCAGCCGGGCCTTGCCGCTTCGACGCAGCTTCTTGACGATCCTGGGAAGTGGCTTGACGATGAGCTTCACTCTGCCGGCGCCGCTCGCCTTGTTGCGGCGCTGAATTCCCTTGCCGGAGAGCACGAGGCGGCCGGGACCGGGAACTTTTGCGATCAGCGTCGCGGTGCCATTGCGCTTGTTCAACTTCCGCTTCACGATCGAGAAGCTGTTGGAGGGATTAGCTCGCAACGTGATCGTGGCGGCGCCCCGCCCGTAGAAGAGGTCGCCTGCATAGGAGGCGGTGAGCACCCGATCGCCGACCGCGGCTGGAAGGTAGGTGAGGCGACAGGTCGCCTCGGTGGGGCCGCTGGGTATGAGGGAGCAGCTCGAGGCCGGGCCGAAGGCTCCGGCGTCGGCCGTGAAGGAGATCGAGCCGCTGGGCGACTTCGGCACCGCCGAGGCAGCGCTGACCGTCGCCGTGCAGATCGTCGACGCCGGCAGGCTCAGCTTGGCCGGCGCGCAGCCGAACGAGGTGCTCGGCGCCAAGGGAAACGGGTCCGTCGCCAGCCAGTCAGGTTCGCCGCCGACAGTTGCGAAGCTCTGGCTGATCCCGGAACCGTCGAGGTTGGCCCGCCCGATCGTGTCGAATTCGTTTGCCCAATAGATGGAGGCGCCCTCAATGGCCAACCCCACGGGGTGCTCTGGGGTGGGAATGAAGCTTTCCTCGACACCGGAGCCGTCGAGGTTGGCGCGAGAGATCGACGGGCTCGTGCCCCCGCTCGTCCAGTAGAGGCGGCTTCCGGCAATGGCGATTCCCCCTGCGGCCCCGGGGCTGGCGGGGACGATGAAGTCCTGTTTCACGTCGGAGCCGTCGAGGTTTGCGCGGCCGATGTTGCCACCGAATCTGGACCAGTAGATGTGGGAGCCGTCGACCGCGATGCCGCCCGGCTGATTGTTAGAGGTGATGAAGCTCAGTTCGACACCGGAGCCGTCGAGGTTTGCGCGGCCGATCAGGCCGTTGTTGTTGGTCCAGTAGATGTGGGCACCATCGACCGCGATGCCGATCGGGTTACCGGGGACCTGGATCAAATTCGGGATGGCGCCGGAGCCGTCGAGATTGGCGCGGCCGATCGTCGCGTCGATGAAGTTGACCCAGTAGACGTGGGCACCGTCGACCGCGACCGCGCGGATTTCGCCAAGGCCAGGAAGGAAGGCACCGTTAATTCCGCTGCCGTCAAGGTTGGAGCGCCCGATCACCTTGCTGGCGGAGTTGGACCAGTAGAGGTAGGCACCGGCGTTGGCTGAGAACACGAGCGCGGCGAGCGTAGCCGCGAGGGTTACGGTGACCCCCACCCAGACCCGTCGGATTTGCCCGCCTTCGCCGCTTGACATCGGCAGAGTCTCCTCAAACTGAGGAGGTCGCGTCAAGCGTCGGGACGCGGATTGGACTTTGGTTAGACGAAGAGCATCCCGTGATCGCCGCCGAGCTGGTGGTCAGCGACCGCGCGGTCGAGAAGCACGTCACCGGGATCTTCTCCAACTCGATCTCGGCGCCAGCAGCGAGGATCACCGGCGGGTGCTGGCGGTGCTGCACTTCCTCGACCAGCCGGGCTGAGTTTCCGGGTAGGTGGAAACCTAACCACGGAAATGCCGACCGCTCGCTCGATCCAGCGCACCTACCTGACGCTGCTGCTTGGCAACACGCTGGCGGCGTCGCTGATCTGGGGGATCAACACGATCTTCCTGCTCGACGCCGGCCTCTCGAACCTGGAAGCGTTCGCGGCGAACGCCTTCTTCACCGCCGGGATGGTGCTCTTCGAGGTGCCGACCGGGATCGTCGCCGACACGATCGGGCGTCGCGTCTCCTACCTGCTCGGCACGCTGACGCTGATGGCGTCGACCTTTCTCTACGTGCTCCTCTGGCAGCTCAAGGCGCCGCTCTGGGAGTGGGCGATCGCCTCGATGCTGCTCGGCCTCGGCTTCACCTTCTTCTCCGGCGCGGTCGAGGCCTGGCTGGTCGACGCGCTCACCGCGACCGGCTACACCGGTGAGCTGGAGACGGTCTTTGGCCGCGGCCAGATCGTCAGCGGCGCGGCGATGCTTGTCGGCTCGGTCGCGGGTGGGTTCATCGCCCGCCAGACCAGCCTGGGCGTGCCGTTCGTGCTCCGCGGCCTGGTCCTGATCGTCATGTTCGGGCTGGCCTTCAGGCTCATGCACGACGTCGGTTTCACGCCCGAAAAGGGCGGCCGGCCGCTGACCGAGATGCGGAAAATCGCCACCAACTCGTTCGACTACGGCTGGCGGGTGCCGGCGGTCAAGTGGCTGATGGTCGAGTCGCTGTTCACCGGTGGAGTCGGCATCTACGCCTTCTACGCCCTGCAGCCCTACTTGCTGGAGCTCTACGGCGACCCGCAGGCCTACCAAGTCGCCGGCCTGGTGGCGGCGATCGTCGCCGGGGCGCAGATCGCCGGTGGCATCGCGGCCCCCCGCATCCGCCGCCTCTTTCGCCGCCGCACCTCGGCGCTGATCGCGACGGCGGGGCTCAGCGTCGTGGCGCTGGGGCTGATCGGGCTCGTGAATAGCTTCTGGGCGGTGATCGGGCTGATCGTGGTCTGGGGGCTGCTGTTCGCCGCGACCCTGCCGATCCGCCAGAGCTACCTCAACGGCCTGATCCCCTCTCGGCAGCGGGCGACGATCCTCTCCTTCGACTCGATGATGTCCTCCACGGGCGGGGTCTGGACCCAGCCCGTGCTCGGCCGCGCCGCCGACGTGTGGGGATACGCGCCCTCCTACCTGATCGGTGCCGGGATCTCGATCCTGGCGCTGCCCTGCCTGGCGCTGTCCAGGAAGCAAAACGCTCCCGCGGACACGGTCGACGCACTGGAGGCCGAGCCGGTCCCACAGCCTGGCTGAGCGGGACCGGCGAGGATCAGTGGCCGGTTGCCGAGAAGTGCTGGTAGTCCTTAGGCCACGGCCAGTTGCCGCCCCACTCCCAGTCAACCGCGGCAAAGGCGTCGACGGCCGGCCCGTCGCGATGGATCATGCCTCGCCGCCGGCGCGACCTGTCGGCGAAGGGAGCGCCGGCCGGAGGCGAGACGTAGCCCGACTCGGTGACGTAGGGGTTCTCGAGCGGGTTGAGGTCGAGCGCCCGGCCGTAGGCGTGTTCGGACCAGACCCCGTCGCTGCCGGCGATGAAGCGACAGTTGAAAGCCGAGGTGTTGTCGGCCGCCATGCTGCGGTGATCGTCGGCGCCGTAGGCATCGACGAGGCGCATCTGGCGGATCGGGAAGCGCAGCCGGTACAGCGAGCGCATTGCCGCCAGCATCGCCGCCGTGGCGTCGCGGTTGACCACCAGCCGGCCCCGATGCCGACGCCCGTCGAACCCCCAGTGGCTGACGCTGAGCAGACGCAGGTCGCCGAACCCGACCGGGCAGCCGCGATGCCAGGAGACCCCGGTCATCCGCGCGCGCGTCGCGGAATCGATGCGCTCGACCGAGCCGCGGAAGGGCAAGCTTTCACCGCGGTCCTTCCCTTCTGCCAAAGGCGCCCAGCCGAAGGCCAAGACAGCGATGAAAGCGAACGCCGGGATGGCCTTCACGGAGGGCGACGGGTCAGCCGTGCTTGGGCGGCAGCTTCAGCTTCGTCGTGAAGCTCTGGGTGCGGGACACCTTGCGGGCGTCGCTGATCGCGACCGTAACCCGGACCCGCAGCGAGGCGGCCTTTCTCAGCGCCGCCTTGCCTTCGGCGTTGAGCTTGACTTTGACCGTCTTCTTCGCGCCTGGGGCGATGCCGGCGAAGCTGGCGCTGCCGTAACTCGTCGGCTTCTTTGGCTTCATCGGCCTGGCCGAGATGCGGGCGCCGGTCAAGGGCGCGATGCCGACCGTGCCCGAGCAGCCGGCGACAGCCGCCACCGAGCAGCTGACCGCGAGCGTCACCGTTTTGCCATCGGGCAGGACGGTGAGCAGGCCGAGGTTGCCGAGCGTATTAGGCACGGGCGTCGATGCGGGCGGGTCCTGGGCGCCGACGTTCGGGGGGCCCTGACGGGACCCGCCGGGGTCAGAGGAACCCGGGTCTTTCGGCCCGGGGTTTTCGGGCTGGGGTTCTTCGCCACCCGGATCGGTGCAAGCGACTCCGCTCGACGCCCCCGACGGGTTGGTCGCGACAAAGACCTTGAAGCCGGCGGTCGAGCCAGTCGCCATGCCGGCGAAGGCGTTGCCGCGGCAATCGATCGAGGCCGAGACCGTCTTGATCTGTTCGGTGCTGATTTCGACCCCGCTGCCGAACTGCTGCCCCGCCGCGGCGCTGTAGCCCCAGAGCCCCGTCGGGATGCTGGTGGCGGTGAGCAGCTGGGCCTGGCCGGCGGGGCCGAGGGCGATCTCGGAGCTGACGAAGAGCGGCTTGTCGGGGGTGAGCGGGGTGAGGCCGGGGGTCGAAGCGCCGATGCCGGCCGCGAGCGGGCTCGAGCCGCTCTGGCTCGCGACCGCGACGAAGCCGTTGCGCAGGGTCGCGATGCCATTGATGTTGGCGCCGAGCAGGGTTCCGGGGTGGGGCACCCCACCCGAACCGCCGAGCGAGACCCGCAGCTGCGTGTCGGTGCGGCGACAGTAGTCGGCCCCCCCGGCGCAGGTCGTTTTCAGCGCGTCGTCGAGGCCGACCGCCATCAGCGCGACCTCGCCCGTCACCGGGTCGACGTTCATCCGCCTCAGGGTCCAGTCGGGGATCGCCGCCGCGGGCGTCTCGTTCCAGCCGATCGCAGGGCGCGGCGTCACGTTGAGGACCGGGCCGCTCGCCTTTGCCATCTGCACCCCGCAGACGGCGTACTCCTGGTCGGATGGGGTCGGATTGGTGCCGTGCGACTTGAAGGAGCCGTAGGGCGAGTCCCAGGCCGCGATCGGCGCGCCGTCCGGCAGCACGGCAGCCCCCAGCACCCCCGGGCCACAGTTGGCGAAGATGAAGCCGCCACTGCCATCGGGGATCTGCGGGGCAGGCTGCGCGATCGGCGCCAGCTGCTGGGGCGAGCCTGGCCAGGTGCCGGTCGAGGTGCTCGACTGCATCACCCGGTCGGGGGCGATCAGGCCGCTGGTGCTGCGGTCGATCCAGATCGCCGCCGCATCGCCTTTGTCGTCGATCGCCGCAACCGGCCCGGCGTCGATGCGCTGCACGACGGCGAGCTTGGTCACCGCCCCCCAGCTGCCGCTGGCTTTGCGGTAGATCCCCCAGACCGTGTCTTTGCCGCCCTCCTGGGGTCCCTCGAAGGCGACGACCGCCGAGCCGTCGCGGCCGAAGGCGAAGCTGGCGTTGGGCGGTCCCGTGCCGAGGAAGGTCGGCGTCCAAGAGACGGCCCCGGGGGCCCGGCGCAGCACGTACATCCCGCCGCCGCCGCCGGGCGCGGTGGTCGCCGTGAAGCCGAGCTGGGCGGTGCCGTCGTCGAGCAGGCTGGCGTTCACGTTCGCCTGCGACAAGTAGCTTTTCACCTGTTCGGTCGCGCTCCAGGCCGCTTTGGCCGGGTCGCTGCCGCCAAGGGTGGCCAGCGCCGCCAGGGCACCCAGCATCGCCGCCCTGAGTCCGTTCGGCCTCGCCACGCTTGGAACCGTATCGACCGAGGAGGCAGCGTGATCTACATCGTCTACGCCCTGGTAGCCGTGCTCGGCGCCGCCGTGCATCTTTGGCGGCATCCAGCCGACCGCGCGCCCGAGCGGGCCCTCGAGGTCACGCTCGTTTGGTGGATCGTCGTCACGATCGGCGTGGCCGGAATTGTCGGCGCCGGCTTCCACCTCTTCGACGGAGCGAGCATCGCGCGGGAAATCGGCTTCACGCGCGGCGATGGTGGCTTCCAGACCGAGGTCGGCTTCGGCGACCTCGCGCTCGGCGTCGCGGCAGTGCTCTGCATCTGGTTTCGCGACCGCTACCTGCTCGCGATCGTCGTCGTCGCCGCGATCTCCCTCTGGGGCGACGCGCTCGGCCACATCCACCAGGAGGTCGTCAACGACAACCACGACCCCGACAACAGCGGCGCGATCCTCTACGCCGACATCCTCTTCCCCCTCGTCGCCGCGATCCTCTACGCAGCTCGCGAGCGAGTGCAAAGCCGCGGGCGACTGCTCCAGCGGGAGTAGAGCGCCTTCGGGCCCGGCTTTTGCAACGTCATTGGGGGACTATTGAGAATATGGTTGAGGAACCGTGGGAGACCCGCTGGAATCGCTGCGCAAGGAGGCCATCGACCACCGCATAGGCTGTGGCTGGAGGAGCAAGGAGCATGAACGCTCGGCCCGGCGCTGGCGCACCTGGACGCTTACCCTGGGCACGATCGCGGCTGTTTCGGCGGCGGTCGCAGGCGCAAGCCTGCTGGCCGGCGCTGAGACGGGTTCGGCGCTGGCGATCGGCGCTGGTGTACTCGCCCTGGTGGGCGCGGCGTTTACCGCCGCCAACCAGGTCATCGGTCCGCAAGCGAAAGCCGAGGAACACCAGCGCGCCGCGGCGGAGTTCGAGATCGTGCGCAGCCGTTACGCGAGTTTCGTGCGCCAGATGCCCGACGATCCTCAGCTCGCCAAAGATCAGTTTGACGAGATCAAGAAGGCCCACGAGGAGGCAAAGCGAACCTCACCTGCGCCGGAGAAGTGGACCCAGAAATGGGCCGATGGCGAGATCAAGAAGCTGCGGCAACGCAAATAGCGCGCGCAAGCTGCAGCAACCACACCTGAGGCCCACTCAGCTCGCCCTTTGAGCCAGTGGTAGCTTCGAACGGTGGGTTCCGAACAGCAGCTGCCCTGGCGCGGCCCGGGCGGCGAGCGGCCCAACCTGCCGCTTCCACCCGCGCGCATGCCCATCCGCAGCCACGGGCAGACGCGCAAGCGCTGGCGCTACATCGGCTTCTACGGCCCCGAGGTGATGCTCTGCGCGGCACGGGCGCAGGTCGGTCCCTTCAGCCAGTGCTTCTGGCAATTCTGGGACGCCGGCGGTGGTCGCGGCGAGGCCAACACGAGGCTGCGGCCCGGCAGCGCCGAGGTGAGAATGGACGGTCCCGAAATCGCGATCGAGGCGCGCGACCTGCGGGCAAGCCTCCGCCTCGGCGACTCCGAGCCGATTGAGGCGATCTGTCCCAGCGGCTCGGGCTGGGGCTGGACGCGGAAGCGGGCGGGGGTGCCGATCGTGGGGACGATCGAGACCGCGCACGGACGCTGGCAGGTCGATGGACATGGCGTCGACGACGAATCCGCCGGCTACCAGAAGCGGCACACCAGCTGGCACTGGTCGGCCGGGATCGGCCGCTCCCCGGACGGACGGCCGCTGGCCTGGAACCTCGTCGAGGGGATCAATGACTCGGCCGCAAACAGCGAGCGGGCGGTCTGGACCGACGGTGAGCCGGGCGAGCCGGCCCCGGTCTCCTTCCATGGCCTGACCGGAGTGGAGTTCGCCGACGGCTCCCTGCTCAGCTTCACGCCCGAGTCCGAGCGCGCCCGCAGCGACAACTTCCTCGTCTTCCGCTCGCGTTACCGCCATCTCTTCGGTGGCTTCCGTGGCTCGCTCGGTGGGGTCGAGCTGGCCGAGGGGTTCGGCGTGATGGAGCAGCACGACGCGGTCTGGTAGCCACGCCCGCGCTTGACGGAGTCTTTACCCAATTTTGACTCGCGGCCAAGCTTCGTCGGCCATGGTGGGATCACCCCAACGAAGGAGGCCCCCCATGCCCCAGATTCTCGTAGTCGCAGACTCTCCCCAGGACGCTCCCAACACCGTCGTCTACCGGGAGCGGATCAGCACCACCGACCTCGAGTCCGACCACTTCTCGGGCCAACTGGTCGAGCGGGTCGGCTGGGCCGTCGTCGACGCCGATCAGCTCGAGCACCGGGAGCATCGCCCGATGCCGAACCAGCCTCGAGAACTGGCCTAGGCGGTGGCCGCGGGGAACCGGATCGTTATCTCGGTTCCGCCGCTGAGGACGCTGACGAGCTGAAAGCTGCTCGAGAGGGCGCCGATGATCGGCAGGCCCAGCCGCAGGCTGGGCACGTCCTCCGAGGACAGGGGCCGGATGCCGCCGCCGAAGTCCCTGACCACCATGCTCAGCTCCTGCGCGTCAGGGCTTAGGTCGACCTCGAGCGTCCCGGTCTCCTCTTCTCCGTAGGCGTGGCGGACGACGTTGGTGCAGGCCTCCGAGACAACCGTCTTTAGATCGGCGATCCCGGCCCCGGCGACGCCGAGCCTTTCGGCGTGCGCGGCGATCTCCCGCCGCGCCACCGGCAAGCTGTCCGGGTGGGCGGGAAGCGTGATGTGAAAGCAGTCGTCGGATTGCATGTGCCGCGTTACTACCCGGGCCATACCTAATTTTAACGATGGCAGGATCAGGCTGACATCGGGACGGAAGCGTCGTTTCTGCAAGGAGCGCACTGCGACTGCCTACCCTGGAAGGGATGACCCTCGATGAGGATCGACGCCGCGCATGACCCAGGCCGCGCCGTCGCGCATGCTCTCCGACGCCGTAATCGCGCGGCGGGCTGCCGCCGGCAACGAGCGTGCCTTTGCGGCGATCTTCGAGCGCTACCACCAGGATCTCTTCCGCTACTGCGCGGCAATTCTCGGCAACTCCGAGGATGCCCACGACGCTGTGCAGAACACGATGCTCAAGGTCCTCCGCGCGCTGCCAGGAGAGGAGCGCGACCTGAAGCTGAAGCCCTGGCTCTACAGGATCGCCCACAACGAGGCGATCGACATGATCCGCGTCCGCAAGAGCACGGACCAGATCGACGCCGAGGCGCTCGCCGGCGCGGTCGGACCGGCGGAAGAAGTCGAGGCGCGGAGCCGGCTCCAGCAGTTGCTCGAGGACATTGCCGACCTTCCTGCTCGCCAGCGCGGTGCGCTCGTGATGAAGGAGATGAGCGGGCTCAGCCACGAGCAGATCGGCGGTGTGCTGCAGACCTCGGCCGCGGTCGCGCGCCAGACGATCTACGAGGCGCGCCTCAACCTCAGGCAGATGGACGAGGGGCGTGAGATGCCCTGCCGGGATGTGACGCAGGCGATCTCCGATGCCGACGGCCGGGTCCTGCGCCGCCGCGACATCCGCGCGCACCTCGATCGCTGCGAGAGCTGCCGGGCGTTCCAGGCGGAGATTCGCGATCGGCAGCGCCAGCTCACCGCGATCGCGCCGCTGCCGGCGGCGGCCTCGGCCGGGCTCCTGCAGGGCCTCTTGGCGGGCGGTGCCGGAGGAACGAGCGCGGCTGGGGGAGCAGCCGGCGCTGCCGCGGGCAAGGTCCTGGCCGGCTCGACAGCCGTCAAATCGGCCGCTGCGATCCTTGCCGTTTCGGCGATCGGCGTCGTCGTCGCCGACCACCGGGGAGCGATCGACCTCGGAGTAGGAGGTGACCGCCAGGCGCCGGCCAGGGTGACCCCTGGCCAAAGCCGCGTGGCGAAACGAGTCGGCGGCAAAGCCACTCGGGAGCCGAGCGGCGCAAGGACGGTCGGGCCGGCAGTGCGGCAGCGGCAGGAAGGACGGTCGAGCGTTCGCCGAGCCTCAGCCGTGGCGCCGGCAACCGACCGATCGCGCACCGCGGCGCCGGCGCCGGGCGCCGCGGCTGAACAGATTCCGCAAACGGGCGGCCGGCACCTCGGCCAGCCGAATGGATCCGCACACGGTGCAAACGCAGGCAAGCCGGAGCATCCGACCAAGGGGCAGAAAGGGGCGAGCGCCAACGCCCCCGGCCAGGCGAAGAGCCCAGGCCAGGCCAAGCACGTCGTGGCCGGGAAGGGCGGTGGGCAGGCGGCGAGCGAAACCCACCCAGCCCATCCGGAACATCCCCCTCATCCCGACCAGTCCCAGGCACCAGCGCCAGTGGCGCCCGAAGCCGAACCGGCCGCGAACGCGGAAGGCGGCGGCGACAAGCACGGCGCCCCGGCCGCCGAATAGGGCCTGACATCGGCTGGGCCCTGCCGTTTACGGGGTCAGTCGAATTCGACCCGTCCGGGTCCAAGCCGTGAAGGAGGAGCGATGAAGACGTCCCTGAAGGTGCTCGCGATCGTGGCCGCGCTTGCCTTGGCCGCCGTTCCGGCAATCGCCGCCGCTGACAAGCCAAACGAAAACGGCAACGGCCCGCAGTACGAAACGCCACACGAAAAACCGACTCCCGGCCCTGGTGCGGGCCTGCCGGCGAAGGCGAAAGCGTATGGCCGCTACTGCAAGGGGGAGAGCAAGAAGCACGTCAAGGGCCAGAAGGGGACGCCGTTCAGCCAGTGCGTGACCGCGATGGCCAGGCTCGCCAACGACTCAACGTCGACCCCCGCCCAAGCGTGCGCGCAGCTGAGCAAGCGTCACGTCAAAGGCGAGAAGGGAACGCCGTACTCGCGCTGCGTCAAAGCCGCGGCGAAGCTGCGCGGATAGGAGTGCTTAGCGGGCCGCTCCAACGCGGGCGGCCGATGGCTTCCCCCGTTTTCTCGCGCGGGGGATTGGGTACTGGGGCCACCAGTTCAGCGAGTCAATCCAAAACTAGGAAAGGACCCCACTGTGGTTGGAGCAATCATCGGACTGCTCATCGTCGTCGCGATAGTTCTCGTCCTGCTCAAGGTCGCCGTCGCCGGAGGGATCCTCGGGCTGATCGCGATCGTGCTGCTGATCCTGCTCCTGCTGGGACGGCTCTGATGACGATCGCCGGATCCATATTCCTGATCGCGGTCGGGGCGATCCTCCGATTTGCCACAAACGTGCACGTCGCTCACGTCAGCCTTCACACAGTCGGCCTGATCCTGATGATCGCCGGTGCGGCAGGCCTGATCCTCGGCTTCGTCCAGCAGCGGATGTGGGCACGGCGGACGGCTCGCGCAGTTCCGGTCGATCGCGTCGCCCCGATCGAAGAGGGCGAAATCCCGCCCGAACGACGCTACTAGGAGAGGAATCAAATGTCCACAGTCCTGATCGTGATCATCGTCATTGCCGCCCTCGTCGTGGTCGGCCTGCTGCTCGCGGCCGCCGCCCGTCGCAACCGCGAGCGCCAGGTCGGGAAGGTCCAGGCCGAGGCGATGCACGACGACGTCGCCCACCACCGTGAGCAGGCCCAGCAGGCTCGAAGCGAGGCTGAGCTGGCCGAGGAGAGAGCAAAGCGAACGGCGGCCGAGGCCGACCTCAACGAGCGCAAGGCCGACGAGCGCGAGCGCGAGCTCGAGGAGCGTTAGAGAAGGGCCACCGTCAGGAAACGTCGACGGCGCTGCCGTTGGCGCTCAGGGTCACGTCGATGTTGCCCCGGGTCGCATTCGAGTACGGGCAGACCTTATGCGCGGCCTCGACCAGCTCGACCGCGGCGTCGTCCTCTACCGACGGCAAGGTCACGGCCAGCTCAACCGCGATCGTGAAGCTGCGCTCCTCGCCGGTGATCAGCATTACTTTTGAGTCGATTCCGACGTCGCCCGTCTCGATTTTCTGACGGCGGGCGACGGCGCCGAGCGCGCTCTCGAAGCAGGCGGCGTAGCCGACCGCGAAGAGTTGCTCGGGGTTCGTCCCGCCTCCCTCTCCGCCGATCTCCGTCGGCGTACGGAGGTCGACCTCGAGCGCGCCGTCCGAAGTCCGCCCGTGACCCTCGGCCCTGCCGCCGGTCACGTGCGCTTCGGCCGTGTAGAGAACCTTGCCCACCACATAAGCGTAGTGGGCGTGATCCTCGGCCGGCCAGGGGTGTAGCGATGTGGCTCCGGGGTAGTCGCAGTCCATGAAATCGATCAAGCAGACCCTCGCCCGCAAGGCGGTCAAGTCGACGGCCAAGCACACCGCCCACGGCACCGCCTCGAAGCTGAAGCGAGAACCGCTGCGGACGACGACCCTGCTCGCCGTCGGTTGCGCCGCCGGCGTCCTGGGGGAGCGTCACTGGGGCGGCAGGAGCAGTGATTGAGCGCCGGCTCCTGGCCATCTACCTAAGCGATCACCTTGCTGGAGCGACCGGCGGGGTCGAGCTTGCCCGCAGGGCACGTTCGAGCAACCGCGGCACGAAACTGGGAGAGACGCTGGCGGGGATCTGCGCCGAGATCGAAGCCGACCGGACGACTCTCGAGCAGGTGATGGAACAGCTCGAGGTGAAGCGGAACCGCCCGAAGGTGGCCGGCGCCTGGGCCGCCGAGAAGCTCGGGCGGCTGAAGCTGAACGGTCGCCTCACCGGCTACTCGCCGCTCAGCCGCCTGGTCGAGCTGGAGATGCTCCACATCGGGATCACGGGCAAGATTCAGCTCTGGCAGGCCCTTGACGAGACGCAGAGCAGCAAGCTCTCGCAATTCGACCTGCCCGGCCTGGTCAAACGGGCCGAGTCGCAGCGGGCGAGGGTCGAGCGCCTGCGACTCGACGCGGCCCGCGAGGCCTTTGCCGAGGAGCCTGGCTGACCCCTCGGCTTCTTCGCGACCTCAGCCGAAGTCGAGCACCCGGAAGCGGACCGAGCTGATCGTCGAGCCGGGCGTGCAAGCGCTATTGGAGCTGGTCTGCAAGGTGAGGTGGTTCGTGACCGGGGCGACCGGGTCGATTTGCGGCTGGGCGCCGATGGTCTGTTCAATCGGTTCGAGCGAGGTCGAGCTTGTCGAGAGCCCGCCGCCGCCGACCTGCTGGCCGTTGAGGAAGACTTCGAAGTTGACCTGACAGGAGCCGGCGCCCGAGCCGTCGTAGGCGACCGTCGCTACGGCGGCGCCGAAGACGACCTCGATCTGGCCGGGGTTCTGGGTCCAGGTGCCACCGGCCAGCGGGTAGGGGTCGGGCCCTGCGGTCACGGGAACCGAACCACCTTTGGGACTCGCCGCGTAGAAGACCGGGAATTCGAGGTTGGAGGGAGCAACGGCCGCCGCGCCGATCTGCTTTGAACCGATCGCGGCGTTAGCGATCTGCTTTGTGCCGACGGCGCTGTCGGCCAGCTGCTTGGAGCCGATCGCTCCGTCGGCAACCTGGTTGCTGCGCACCGCGCCCACCGCGAGCTTGCCGCTGGTGATCGCCCGCTTGAAGACGTTGCGGGTATGGACCGCTCCGTTGGCGAGGTCGCCGGAGCCCACCTTGCTCGCCGCGTAGGCGGCGCCGCCGCCGAGGGCAAGGAAGAGGGCGAGGGTCGAGACGATGTTTGCGTAGGTGAGGCGAGGTCTTTTTGGCATGGGACCTCACTTCGGGGACGACGACGCCGCGGCCTCCCACCGGAAAGTGTTTGGAGCGGAGCGACTTATTGACGTTTCTTATCCATTTGGGTTGGCGCGCGGAAGCCCCAGGATTCCTCCAGCAGCTCGGCCAACTCCTTGCGGTCGACGGCGTCGAGGCGGACCAGGACGTGGGGATGACCGTCGTAGTGGGGAACCGTGAAAAACTTCTCCGGCTCACTCTCGATCAGGGCTTCCTTCTCCTCCTCGCTCTCGCGCCAGAGGACGAGCACGCCCTCTTCGCGGATGCGGGCGAAGAGGCGATCGCCAACGCGAAACCCGGGGGTCCCGTAGGAGGGCTTCTCGGTGGTCGCGGGAAGCGCGAGGGCCAGCTCGCGGACGTCGGCCTCGCTGGCCACGTCAGGCCTGGCGCTGGCGCCGCTCGTCGCGGCGATGGCGGCGAATCACCGGGGCGACGTAGCCGATCAAAGCGCCGATCGCGACGGCCGCCAGCAGGGTGATGATCAGCGGTGCGTCGACGGTGACGAAGAGGACGTCGACCCTGACCTGCTGGGAATTCTGCAGGGCGACGATGACGACCAGCGCAACCAGGATGCCGACGGCCCAGGCGCGCCAGTTGACCGGCTTGCTCTCGTTGCCCATGCCCTCTATATGAGCAGACCGGCCAGAAGGAGGACAACGCCCGCGGTCGCGGCGGCTCCACCCGCGCCGAGCAGCCAGCGGCGGCGGGCGATGATCGAGACCGAGGCGAGGACGATGCCGACCTGCAGGCCGACCTCCGCCAGCTCGTACTCAATGTGCTGAGTATTGGCGTGGTCGACTTCGTGCTCGTGGTCGTCGATCTCGGCGGCGAGGTGGGCGTCGGCCGGCGCCAGCTCCCGCGCCACCCGGGCCTCGTGCCTGCCCGCCTCGAGGGCGGCGCGAGCCTCCTGCTCGCCGCCCTTACCGAGGACTCGAAGCAGCACCGAGTCGCCTTCGGCAAGGTCGATCTTGACCCGGTTGCTCTCCAGCCGGGCGGCCGCATCGGCACGGTGCGTCTCACCGGTGACGACCTCCTTCACCGCCTCGTTGGAGAGGAAGGTCGCGACCGCGAGCAGGGCCGCCATCACGGCGACCGCCATCGCCGCGTTGCGGCCGTAGTGCTGTCCCGCGTGGCCCTCCTCGCCCGTCGCCACCCGGTGGCCGTGCTCGAAGCGCTCGTATGACCTGTGGGCCTCCACCGCATGCCTTCTAGCACCTGCCGCGGGCGACCCCCGATCACGGGGATAGGCTGAGCTTCGCCCCGTGTCCCTCCGCCTCCCGATCATCGGCAGCGCCGCCTTGCTGGCGCTCGCCCTCGTCGTACTGGTCAGCGGCGCCCCCAGCCAGGCCGCGGACCCGGGCGTAACACCGGTCGCGTCCGCCTCATGTGGAGCGGTCGAGTACGGCGGCGCGGGCGTGGCAGAGGCGCTGATCGTCTCCGACCTGCCCCTGCAGGGCGACTCGCGCGAACGCTCGCTGCAGATGAACGACGCGATCCGCCTCGTGCTCGAAGGGGCGGGCTGGCGCGCAGGCGGGGTCGCCGTCGGCTTCCAGGCCTGCGACGACTCCAGCGCCAAGACCGGGCTATGGACGAAGGCCAAGTGCCAGGCCAACGCCAGGGCCTATGCCGCCGACACGAGCGTGCTCGGCGTCGTCGGCACCTACAACTCCGGCTGCGCCGAAGCGATCGTGCCGATCCTCAGCAAGGCGCCCGGCGGCGGCCTGGCGATGGTCTCGCCCGGCAACACGGCGATCTGCCTAACCCAGACCAGCCCCAGCTGCGGCGGCGGTGAGCCCGGCAGCCTCTACCCCGCTCGCCGCACCTACGCCCGCGTCGTCCCCAACGACGCCTACCAGGGGGCGGGGCTGGCGAGCTTCGCCAAGCAGCAGGGCATCGAGCGTGCCTACGTCCTCTACGCGGGCAAGGACCCGACCAGCCTCGGCCAGGCCAAGACCTTCCGCGGTGCCGCCGCCAAGCTGGGAATCGCGCTCGCCGGCTTTAGCGCCTGGAACACCAGCGCCTCCACCTACAGCGGCCTGATGCGCAAGGTCGCGTCCACTTCCCCCGATGCCGTCCTGCTGGCGGGACTGACCGAGCAGAACGGCGGCCGCCTGATCAAGGACAAGGTCGCGGCGATGGGCCCGAACGGCGGCAGGGTGAAGCTGCTGGCGCCCGACGGCTTCGCCCAGCAGTCGACGATCGAACTGGCCGGTTCGGCGGCGAAGGGGATGTTCGCCAGCGTGCCGGGACGAGTGCCTCAGAACCTCGTCGGCCCCGGCAAGAAGCTCGTCTCGCAACTGCAAGCTGAGGTGAAGGGCCCGGTCGAACTGTATGCGCCCTACGCGGGGCAGGCCGCCAGCGTGCTGCTCGGCGCGATCGCTCCCGGCGGTGGCCGCTCGACGGTGATCGACGGCGTGCGCAAGGCCAAGGTCCACAACGGCATCACCGGCAGCTTCGACATCCTCCCCAGCGGCGATCCAAGCATCGGGCCGATCACGGTCTCGGTCGCGGGCAAGACCTTCGCCCCGGTGAGCGAGGTCGAGCCGGGCCCCGGCCTGGTCAAGGCCGCCCGCGGCGGCTGACGCGCAAGGTCTCGCCCTGACCGAGGAGCCGTTTCCCGTGCCTGGGAGGGGGTAGTTCGAGAGGGATGGAGAGAAGCGCACAGCCAGGCGCTGCGCCTAGTTTGCGACCGCCCGCGCGCATCCTCGTGCTCGCAACCGACGAGCTGACCGGCCCCGAGCTGGTCGAAGAGTTTTGCGCGCGCCTGCGCGACGTTGAGGCGGAGGTGATGGTGATCGCTCCGGCGGTGGAGAGGACTCCCTTCCACCACGCGCTCGGCGACGTCGACACCGCCGCGATGGAGGCCGGGCGGCGGCTGGAGACTTCCCTGGACGAACTTCGCCGGGCCGGGATCCCAGCCCTGGGCGAGATCGGCGACAGCGACCCGATAGTCGCCGCCGAGGACGCGCTCCGGTTGTTTGCCGCCGACGAGGTGTTGATCGTCGCCCATGCCGACGATCAGGCCCGCTGGTTCGAGAACGGTCTCTTCGAGCGGGCCAAGCAGGAACTGCGCCCGGCGGTGCGGATGCTCTCGGTCTGGCACGAGGAAGGCGAGCCGCCCCACCTTGCCGGGGTCAAAGTGGCAGCGCCGGAAGCCGCGGTCGATCGGGAGCCGGACGCTTCCGCCAACCTGCCGCCGGCGACCCGCAACATCCTGGTCGCAGTCGTGGCCACGGTCGTTGCCGCCTTGCTGATCGCAATCGTGCTGATTTCGCTGCTTCATTAGGCGCCGCTCCGTTTGCGCCGCAACGGCGACGGGTAGCTCAGCCGCGTGAAGGTCCTCTTCGCTCCGATTGGCATCCTCGCCGGCCTCGCCGCCGGCCTCGCCGCGCAGAAGGGCTTCGAGCGGATCTGGGCGGTGATCGACGATGAGGACGCGCCCGAGGTGGAGGATCGCGCCGTCTCCTACCCGAAGCTCCTCGCCGCACTGGCGCTCGAGGGGGCGATCTTCCGCCTGGTCAAAGGCATGGTCGATCGCGGCGCCCGGGTCGGCTTCGCCTCGACCACCGGCTTCTGGCCGGGCGAGGACAACACCGCTCCCTAGTGGGGAGCCGGGGCCGGAGAACGGGCAGCTCTCGCTCCGGCCCGGGCTGGAGGCTCAGGTCTTGCGTTCGAGGTCCGAGACCTCGGCGGCCTTGTCCTCGACCTTGTCCTGGGCGCGATCCAGCTGCTCCTTCTTCTCGCCCTTCTCCTCCTCGCGCTGACCCTGACGGCGCAGCGACGAGTCGCCGGCAAGATCGCCGGCCGCCTGCTTGGCCCTACCTGTGAGCTTGTCCAAGATGCCCATGTGTTCGGTCCTTTCGTTTGATCTGGTTGCCGAACCGGTGGTACCCCCGCTGCCATCCCGGAAACCGGCAAAGCCGACGGCCAGCCGTCGATTGCGGCGCTTTTATCGGCGCGAAGCCCGCAGCCGGACCGTTGTGTGGCCGGGGCGAGAGCGGATCTGAACCAGGTCGCAGAGCTGGTTGGCGAGCCAGAGGCCGCGGCCGCCTTTCTGGGTAGGCGGCGGCCGCAGGCGGCCGGCCAGCGGCTCTTCGATCAAGCCGCCGTCCTCGAACTCGACCATGAGGCGCCCGGAGTCCCGCCATGTGCGCAGGGTGCCGGCGCCACCGCCGTGGGCGACGCTGTTCGCCGCCAGCTCACTGGCGGCGATGACGAGGTCGCCGGTACCGGCGACAGTGAGACCGGCTCGTTCGGCGGCCCGCTTGACCCGGCGCCTCACCTCGGCCAGGCCGCCGCGATCGAACTCGAAGACCTCGACATCGGCAGGCTGAACACTCAGCTCGCCGGCGAAGCAGTCGCCGGCGGTGACGTATTCGCCGCTGCGCTCGCGCGCCCCGTCGTGGCAAACGGCGCTGTGGGAGTGGGTGACCTTTTCCAGCACATCGTCACCAAGGCCGCGGCCGTCGTAGGGGCAGAGCAGCGACCAGGCCGGCGGTGGCGAGAAGGCGACGTTGAGCAACGACTCGTGGCGCTCGCACTCATCGATCTCAGCCGGCTCGCGCCCGGGCCAAACCGGTTCGCCGATGCCGCGAACCGGTCGGCCTTCGCTTTCGTCGACGAAGTCACGCCAGAAGGGGATGATCCGCGCCGGGTTGCGGCCCAGCTGCTCAATATCGGCGAAGCGAACGGCCGCCGCGTCGGTGCCGAGCTCGGCTTCGAGCAGCGTCGCCTTGGACCGGGTGACCGCGACAAGCGCCGGTTCGCCCGCTTCCAGGGCGCCGCGGAGGAACGGCACGGCACCGGCCAGGAAACTCTCGGCGTCTTGGTAGATCAGCGCCTCGTGCCTAAAACCGGACGGATTCATGACCAATGCGCCGCTTCGTCTTGACGCTGGCATCGGTCCATGAGATGACTACATCGACAGGTTTAGACGCTGAGTCAATTTGGGTATTGACTTTCTATTCGGGTTGTCTAATCGAGGAGCGCAGAGAAGATGTTCAGTTGTGAACGGTGCGGGAGCCGCTACAGCGCCATGCACGCGGCCACCTTGGAGAATTGCCCCCGTTGCCAGATCCGCGATCGGATCTCGGCACCACTCGCTTTCAAGGCATTTGAAACCACTGAATTCCCGGAGAGGGCGGATTCCAAACCTTCGATGCCGCGCAGCCTGCCCCTCACCGCGGCTTCAGCGCGAGGACGCAGAGATCGTCCCGGATCGGCGCCTCTGCCCACTGGAGAATCGCTTCCTCGATCTGGCTGACCAGCGCCGCCGCCGGCAACGCGGCCAGCGGCAAGAGCAAGCGCGAGAGACCGTCTAGCCCGAGCGTCTCTCCGTCTCGGCGGACATCAGTGGCGCCATCGGTGTAGACGAACACCCCGTCGCCCTTCCCCAGGGCGATCTCCTGGTTGCCGAGCGTCAGATCGGAATCCGCCCCGAGCAAAAAGGTCGAGTCCTCCGATGGAAGCTCGCCGAGTCCGGGCAGCCGCAGCGGCGGCGGGTGGCCGGCGATCGCCCAGGAGAGCTTGGCGTCCTGCGGACCGAACCGAAGGCAGACGGCGCTGACCAGCTCCCGCTCGTGGCGCGGTCGGTCGGTGAGCGCGCCGTTGGCGAGCATCAGCAGCTCGGCGGGGTCGCTGGTGCCCGCGGCGAACGCGGCGAAGCGAGCGCGGATGAAGGTTGCCAGCCGGGCCGCCTCGGGGCCATGGCCGACTACGTCGCCGACGATCGCGACGGCTGAGCTGTCGGGACCGTTGGTGAGCAGGTAGAAGTCGCCCGAGACGCCGTACTCGGATGGCACAAATGCGGCGGCGGCATCGACGTCGGGTAGTTGCGGCAGCGCGGCGGGGGTTAGCGCCGCCCGAATCGCCTCCAGTTCCTCGGCCGAGTGCTCGAGCACGGTCACCCTCTCCCGCAGCAACGAGACAAAAATCGCAACCGCGACAAAGGCGAGCAGGCGCACCGCCAGCGTCGCAGCGAAATGCGGGACCGGCTGGATTAGAGAACCGATCACATAGAGGAGGGCACAGCCGACAATCGCGATCGCACCGCCCCACCGACCGCCCCACCAGGCCGCGAGCCCGACCGGAACGGCGTAGAAGAAGCCGATGCCAACGTTGGTCTGCGCCGGTGTGACCAACCAGACGACGAAGACCAGCAACGCCGTCGCGGATACCCAGGCGATGCGAGCAGTATTCGGCATCGTCTGAGGCACCCGCGACGACCTTATAGGGCTACCCAGCCGCCGGCTCGTAGGTGAGCAGGGCGATGCCGGCTCCGATCGTCTTCGAGTCGACCAGGTTGAGCGGCTTCTTCGCGGTGACGTCGCCGAAGAGGCGCTTGCCCTCGCCGAGCACGACCGGGAAGACCATTAGCCGCAGCTCGTCGACGAGGTCGTGCTCGAGCAGGCCCTGGACGAGCTGGGCGCTGCCGGCGACGAGGATCACGCCGTCGATCTCGCGATGCAGCTTCGCCACCTCGTCGGCGAGGTCGCCGCGCAGAATCGTCGTGTTTTCCCAGCTTGCCTCCTGCAGGGTCGAGGAGACGACGTACTTCGGCATTCCGTTCATCTTCTCGGCGAAGCCGGCACTGTCTTCCATCGTCGGCCAGGCGGCGGCGAAGCCCTCGTAGGTGACCCGGCCCAGCAGCTGCGCCTCGGCCTCGACGAGCTCGTCGAGCTTGAACTTGTCGCCCTCCTCGCCGCGGTCGATCTCGAAGGTCCAGCCGGCGTGCTTGTAGCCCTCGCCCCCGCCCGGCGCCTCGATCACGCCATCCAGAGAGACGAACTCGGTTACGACGATCTTGCCCATGGTGATCTCCTTTGCTGGTTGATTGGATCTCTACCCCTACGACGAACGGGCAGTCGCCAAATCGACAGGTCACGAAATTTCTTTGCTGCCCTGCCTGAGCCGGGCCGCCTGGGTCAGGAGGTAGCGCTGCTCGGGCAGGCTGGCGGTGCGGTTCGCGGCCACCTCGTACTCCACGATCGCCGCCTCGGCCTCGCCGTCGATCTCGAGCAGGTGCGCCCGCGTGGCGTGCAGCCGGTGGTGGCCGCCTAGCGACCCCTCCAATGGCTCCAACAGCTTGAGCCCGGCGCCGGGACCATCGACCATCGCGGCAGCGATCGCGCGGTTGAGCGTCACCATCGGGTTGTCGGTCATCCGCTCCAACAGGCCGTAGAGGGCGAGGATTTCACGCCAATCGGTGTCCTCGGCCCGGGCCGCCTGGTCGTGGACCGCGGCGATTGCCGCCTGCAGCTGATACTCGCCGATCGAGCCCCGCGACCAAGCGGCGCCGATCAGCGCCACGCCCTCGGTGATCAGGCCCTGGTCCCAGAGTGTGCGGTCTTGCTCCGCCAAGGGGATCAGGCCGCCGCTGGCGTCGGCCCTCGCCGGGCGGCGCGCCTCGCTGAGCAGCATCAGCGCCAGCAGGCCGGCGACCTCGGGATCGTCGGGCAGGGCCAAACGCACGGCACGGAGGAGGCGGATCGCCTCGGTTGAGAGCTCCCTGCGGGCCAGCTCCAGGCCACCGCTGCTGAGGTAGCCCTCGTTGAAGATCAGGTAGAGGACGTGGAGCGCCGAGCGCAGCCGCTCGGCTCGTTCCTCCCCCGTCGGCATCGCGAAGGAGGCGCCCGATGCTTTGACGCTCTGCTTGGCGCGGCTGATCCGCTGCGCCATCGTCGCCTCGGGGACGAGGAAGGCGACGGCGATCTCCGCTGTCGTCAACCCACCCACCGCGCGCAGGGTGAGCGCGATCGCCGAGGCGGGCGTCAGCTCCGGATGGCAGCACATGAAGATCAGCGCCAGGGCGTCGTCGCCCTCGGGAACCGGTCGCGGGTCCGCCAGCTCCAGCGACGCCACCTCCTGCTCACGCAGGCGGCGTGCCTCGTCGCTGCGAATCCGGTCGGTCATCCGCCGCGAGGCGACGTGGATCAGCCAGCCGGTCGGGCTCTCCGGAATTCCCCGCGCCGGCCACTGCTCGGCCGCTTCGATCAGGGCCTCCTGCACCGCGTCCTCGGAGTCGGCGAAATCGCCGAAGCGACGGACGACCGCGGCGAGGGCCCGCGGCGCGGCTTCGCGCAGCAGACCCTCGATCTCTATCGAGCCGCTCACCCCTTGAGGCGGGGGGCGCTCATCACCTCGCGCACCTCGATCTCCTGCTCGATCGGGACACCGCCGGGGCCGGGTGCCGCCGAGCCCTTGGCGGCGATTTCAATCGCCCGCTCGGCCGACTCGACGTCGACCATGCGGTAGCCGGCCAGAAGCTCCTTGGACTCCGGGAAGGGCCCGTCGGTGACGACCGGCGCGCCGGCGCCGGCGTGGACGACGAACTTGGCCATCTCCGGCGCGGTCAGCGCCTGCGCGTCGACCAGCTCGCCGCGCTCGCTCAGCTCGTCGTTGAGCTCCCGCTGGTAAGCGATGTGCGCCTCGATCTCCTCTGGCGTCCAGGTACTCATCGGCCCGACATCGGCCTTGACGCCCCCATAGGCCTGCAGCAGCATGAACTTCATCTCGATCTCCTTTGCTCGTCGCGCCCATTTGCGGCGCGTTCACCAGTAGGTCGGAGCCGCGGCTCCATTCTCGACATCGCCGCTGAAATGCGTTGCGCGCATGCAAAACATGGGGCCGATCCCAACCCAACGCTGGATGACCGGGACCGGCCCGCCACACCTTTATGCGTGCTTGTAGACCTGCACGCTCGGGTGGACCGAGTCCACTTTCTTGATCATCATCCGTGCTCACCTCCCTCCCCGCCGTCGTCATCCCGGCGGTTTGCCGGGACGGGGAAGGTCGATGGTAGGGATTGCCCGAGTATCGGATTTATCTCTAGCGAAAGCGAACGTTCCGCCTAAAAACGCCTATGCTCCGCCTCGCCTGAGTAGCCAACGAAACGCTGATCGGAGGGATCACGTGGCGGGTACAACCACCAAACCGGGGCAGAAGCGGAGCATCGAGGAGGCAGTGTCCTACGGGGTGGGGCACCGCATACGGATCGAAGTGCTGGCCCTCCTCAACGAAGAGACCCGCAGTCCGAGCGAGCTCGCCAAGCTGACCCGCCAGCCGATCACGACGATCGGCCACCACATCAAGGAACTGGTCAACTCGGGCTGCATCGAACTGGCCCGGATCGAAAAGGTCCGCAACGTCGACCAGCACTTCTACCGCGCTGTCGAGCTGCCCTTCATCAGCGATGAAGAAGCCGAAGACCTGCCCTTCGAGGTTCGCCAGGAATACGCGGCGGTGATCCTCCAGGCGCTGATGGCCGAGGGTCTGGCCGCACTCTGGGCCGGCAAGCTGAGCAGCGATCCGGTCTGGATGAGCTGGCGTTGGTTCAACCTCGACGCGCGCGGGCAGCTCGAGGCCCAGGAAGAGCAGGCCGCGTTCTGGGAGCGGATCAAGGAGATCGAGGCAAGGGCGACGCACCGGGCCGCCGAGTCGGGAGAGACCACCACCTCGACCATCGTCGCCGCGCTTGGCTTCGAGCGGTTCCGGGCGGTCGAGACAACCGCTCCGGCGATGCACCGCCTGGCCCCAGGGAAAAACTGACTATCGGCGAAAGCTCTTTCGAGAAGTCGGTATAGACCGGGCGGTTCCGATCTGAAACCGTTCACTACTCAAAGTCCAATGAGTGAATCTGCCTCCATAACGAAGCTTTCCCCCAAGTCGCTCCGGCCTGAGGAGGGCGGGAGCGCGCGCCTCGACTGGGGGGCGCTGCTCTCCCGCTCCATCCACCCGACCAGGCTCTGGATCATCGAAGCGATGCGGGTAATCGACCGGCCGCTGTCGGCCTCCGAACTGGAGGACGTCTTCGAGCGCAAACAGACCACCTCGGCGATCTCCTACCACATGACAACGCTGGCCAAGATCGGCATCGTCGAACAGGTGGAAATGCAGCAGGTGCGCGGCGCCTGGAAGCGCCTCTACGTCTTCACCCCCGCGGTAAAGCCGGCGCGCTAGAGCTCGATCTGGGAGCCGATCGCGACCGTGCGGTCGCGGGGCAGGCGGAAGTACTCGACCGGGCTGGCGGCGTTGCGGGACATCGCTACGAAGAGGCGCTTGCGCCAGGCCCGCATGCCGGCGGCGCGGGTGGGCAGGATCGAGACCTGGGAGAGGAAGTAGACGGTGGTCTCGGGATCGACGTCAGCCTCCAGGCCCGCCTCGCAGGCCAGGGCCAGCGTGCGCGGCACGTCGAGGGTGTCCTGGAAGCCGAAGCGGGCGGTCAGGTGGCTAATGCCGTCGTCGTCGTAGCCGAGGTTGTCGATGGCCAGGCGCTCAGACTCCGGCACATAGGGCGCCCTGGTCGTCTCCAGCGAGATGATCACCACCGCTTCGTGCAGGGCGCGGGTGTGCTCGACGCTCGCCCGCAGCGCCAGCGGTGTGGTTTCGCGGCGGGCGTTGAGGTAGACCGCCGCGCCGGGGACGCGGGCCGGCGGCGGCTCCATCGCCCGCAGCTCCCCGACGAACGAACGCAGGCTGCCCTCCTCCTCGATTCGCCGGCTGCGAACGGTCTCGCTGCCGCGCTTCCAGGTGCTGAGCACGGCGAACAGGGCGACCCCGATCGTGAGCGGGAACCAGCCGCCGTGCGCGGCCTTGGTCAGGTTGGCGCCGAGGAAGGCGAAGTCGACGGTGAAGAAGACGAACGCGCCCAGCGCCACCATCCAGGCCGGCTTGCGCCAGAGCGTCCGCACGACGACGAGGAAGAGCAGGGTGTCGACGGTCATCGTGCCGGTGACCGCGATCCCGTAGGCCGAGGCCAGGCGGGTCGAGGAGCCGAAGCCGATGACCAGGGCGATCACCGCGGCGAGCAGCGTCCAGTTGATCGCCGGCGCGTAGACCTGGCCGATCTCCCGGGCCGAGGTGTGGCGGATCGTCAGCCGCGGCAGGAAGCCGAGCTGGACCGCCTGGCGGGTCACCGAGAAGGCGCCTGAGATCACCGCCTGGGAGGCGATCACGGTCGCCACCGTCGCCAGCACGACCATCGGGATCCGGCCCCAGTGCGGGATCAGCAAGAAGAAGGGGCTGCCGATCGCGCTCGGTTCGCCGAGGATCAGCGAGCCCTGGCCCATGTAGTTGAGCGTCAGCGCCGGGAAGACGACGAAGAACCAGGCGCGGCTGATCGGCGCGCGGCCGAAGTGGCCCATGTCGGCGTAGAGCGCCTCGGCCCCGGTCAGGGTGAGGACGATCGCCCCAAGCGCGATGAAGGCGATGCCGAAGTGGGCGCCGAAGAACTCGAGCCCGTAGCTCGGCGAGAGCGCTTTGAGGATCGCCGGGTGGGCGACGACGCGGCCGAGCCCGGCGGCCGCGATGACGGCGAACCAGACCACCATCACGGGGCCGAACAGGCGCCCGATCACATGCGTGCCGAAGCGCTGGATCGCGAACAGCGCGACGAGGACCGCGATCGTGATCGGCACCACCAGCGAGCCCAGGCTCGGCACCGCGATCTTCACCCCCTCGACCGCGGAGAGCACCGAGATCGCCGGCGTGATCATCCCGTCGCCGTAGAAGAGCGCCACCCCGAACATGCCGAGGCCGATCAGGACGGGCTTCAGCCGCGAGCCGCGCAACTTCACCGTCTCGACCAGCGCGATCAGCGCCAGGATCCCGCCCTCGCCGTCGTTGTCCGCCCGCATGATCAGCAGCACGAACTCGATCGAGACGATCAGCGTGACCGACCAGAAGACGAGCGAGATCACCCCGTAGACGTCAACTTCGGTCGGCTTCACCGCCTGGTGGTCGGCCGAGAAAACCGTCTGCAGCGCGTAAAGCGGGCTGGTGCCGATATCGCCGAAGACGACGCCGAGCGCCCCCAGTGCAAGCAGCGCCATCCCGGCCTGCCGGCGGTTGCTCATAGGGCTCGGGCGCTGCACGGTGGCCACGGTATGCTTTTTCCGCTCGAGTGCCCTGGCGGCGCCGAGTACCAGCCAGGTGCAGCGGTCAACAGGCCGTCGCGCAGGGTGCGAGCTGACACGAAGCCAGGGCAAACGGCTCCGCAGCGGTAAGCGGGCGCAAGAGCTTTGCGTACCCCTCGCACAAGAACCATCTAGAGGAGCCGTAGCTTGGATCGTCCGGACTTACCCGAAAGCCCTGCCCGCGGGGCACTCGTTTCCCAACTCTCACGCGAGATCGTGCAGCTGCATGCCCGCCTCTACGGGCGCGGCCCGACCAAGGCGCGGAGCTACCTGCAGGGCGACTACGCGATCTGCATCCTCGAGGAGGTCTTCACCACGGCGGAGCGGACCCTGATCGACGCTGGCTCCGGCGACCACGTCCGCGACACGCGCAAGAAGTTCCAGGACGCCGTCAAGGACGAGTTCGTCGAGGTCGTCGAGCGGATAACCGGGCGCGCGGTCCGCGTCTTCCTCAGCCAGGTCGACATCGAGGCCAACCTGGCGCTCGAGTTCTTCATCTTCGCCGAGCCGAGCGCGCCCTAGCCCTCGCCGAGCAGGAAGACCTCGATCGCGACGTCGGGGTCGACGTGGACGACGCTGAGGAAGGCAGCGACCGGCCGTCCCATGATCCGCTCGACGCTCGCCTTGTACTCGTCCTGCAGCGCTTCCTGGTGCAGGGCGCGAGTCTGGCGCACGTGCTCGGCCTGGTCGGCCTTGATCAGGGTGCGCTCGACCGCGGTGTAGATGTCGGTGAGGACGCTGATCACCATCTCGTCGCTGACGAAGCTCTTCGCCGCCCCCGGACCCCTGCCGAAGTGCTCGCGGTGAAGGGCGACCATGGCGTTCGACAGTTCGACCAGCGCGTGGCCGCCTTTGGCTGTCTCTTTTCCGGCCATCCGTCGCTCCAGTCCACAGCACCAGCGCCAGAGCTGGACGATCAACGGCGCGAGCTATATAGCCAGCGATGGTACGGTTTTGGAACGCCGGAGGGGCTCGCCGCAACTCGCCCCCTTCGGTCTTGTGGTCAAGAGGGGCGGAGAAAGAGCGCGCTTGGACGCAGGGCGGCCCAATGGGGAGGCACTGTCAGCCATATCGAACGGCCTGGCGCATCTCCACCTGCGCTTCTTCGGGCGAGGACCGTCGAAAACGAAGACGATCGTCATCGACGACCTGATCGTTTGCATGCTCTGGGATGGCTTCACCGTGGTCGAGCAGACGCTGCTCAGGCGCGGCGAGAAGGAGGCGGTGGAGGCGTTCCGCCGCACCTTCCAGTCAGCGATGGAGCCACAGTTCTCGGCGGTCGTGGAGAACGCCACCGGCCGGCGGATCCACGCCTACATGAGCCAGGTCCACGTCGATCCCGATCTCGCGGTCGAGCTGTTCCTCCTCGCCCCGGTGGGCGACTAGCCCGCCTCCCACACCTGAAGTAGCTTGGGCCGATGAAGCCGGCCGATTCAGACAGCCCCGCCGCCCCCGGCGGCCCGAGCGTAGAGGAGCGCCGACGGCGGGCGCTGGAGTTTCTGGTCGAGGCGACGCGTGGGCTCGACGCCTCGCTCGACTTCGGCCGCACCGCCCGCACGATCGTCGAGACCGCGGTTCCGGATCTGGCCGAGCTCTGCGTGATCGACCTCGTCCGCCGCGACGGCTGGGTCGGCGACAGCATCGTCGGCGCGGCGAACCCCGCCGCGGCCCCGGTCCTGGAGGAGATCCGCCGCCGGGCACCGCTCGATCCGCGGGGCGATCACCCGGTCGCCCAGGTACTGCGGGCGGGGCACCCGATGGTCTGGAGTGACCTCACCCCTCCCGACGTAATGCGGACCGTCGTCCAAAGCGACGAGCACCGGCGGCTGATCGAGGAGGCCAGGTACCAGTCGGCGGCAGTGGCGCCGCTGGTCGCGCGCGGCTCGACCCTCGGCACGCTCTCCCTCCTGCACGCCAGTACCGACCTGAGCTACGACGACACCGACCTGCGGCTGCTCGCCGAGCTGGCGGACCGGGCGGCGCTCGCCCTCGACAACGCCCGCCTCTTCGAGGAGCGCGACCGGATCGCGCGCAATCTGCAGCGCGGCCTGCGGCCACCCGAGCCGCCCTACGTGCCGGACCTCGACATCGCCGTCGTCTTCGACCCCTACGGCGAGACGATGGAGATCGGCGGCGACCTCTACGACATCCTGCCGACCGCGGACGGCTGCTGGATCATGATCGGCGACGTCGCCGGCAAGGGCAGCGCCGCGGCCGGTGTCGCGGTGGCACTGCGCCACTCGATGCGCGGCCTGGCCCGCCAGATCGACGAGCCGGCGGAGCTGCTGGGACAGCTGAACGAGATGCTGCTCGAGGGCCGCAGCCTCAACGATTTCGCCACCGCCCTGCTGGTGCGGCTGCGCCGCGATGGCGGCCACTGGCGGTTCAGCCTCGCCACGGCCGGCCATCCACCGGCGGTCCACGTCAAGTCGAGCGGGCCGGTTCTACTCGGCGGCGGCTCGGTGCTCGGCGCCTGGGCCGACTCGCCGCTGGGCCGCCACGAGGGCAAGCTGATGCTCGGGGAGACCCTGGTCCTCGCCACCGACGGCTGGTTCGAGGCGGGTCCCGCCGAGACGCACGTCGGCAGCGACGCGCTCGGGACGATGGCGCACTCCTTCGCCGATCTCGAGCTCTCGGCGATGACCGAGTGCCTGCGCCAGGACGCGATCTCGCGCAGCGGCGGCCCCCTGCGCGACGACCTGGTCGTGCTCGCGGTGCGGCCCGAAACGGCCTCGGACTAGGCCCCACCGGCGAGCGTGAGCGGTTGCGCGGTTGCTGCCGTAGCCTTCTCGGATCGCTCGCCACCGGAGAAAACGGCGCGCGGCCGCCCTCGTCGCCTTCGCCGCCGCCCTCGCCTGCGTCTTCTGCTCGCCCACGATGGCGGCCTGGCAGGCCGTGCCGTGGGGCGCCGGCTGCGTCCCGGCCGAACCCGGCACGGAAAGGACCAGCGCCAACTGCGGCGCCGAACTGATCGAAGGACGCGCGGTCGCGCCCGCCGGCGCGCCGGCCGCGGTCAGAGACGCGATCGCCGGCGCCAACCGGATCGACAACCGGCCCTACGTCTGGGGCGGCGGCCACCTCGCCTGGATCGCCCGCGGCTACGACTGCTCGGGGGCGGTCGGCTACGTGCTGCACGCCGCTGGCCTGCTCGACCAGACGATGGTCTCGGGCCAACTGGCGGACTGGGAAGAGGCCGGGGTCGGGCGCTGGATCACCGTCTACGCCAACGCCGAGCACGTCTACATGGTGATCGCCGGCCTGCGCTTCGACACCCGCGACGACCTGCCCGGCGTCTCGGGCCCGCGCTGGCACATGGCCAGGGTCGAGCCGCGCAACTTCTCCGCGCGCCACCCCGGCGGCCTCTAGGAGGCGGGCGTCGGAGTCAGCTCTCCGGCTCGGTCCGCTCGAGCATCTCGAGCATCTTGCGGTGGTAACCGAGACCTGCGAGCAGGGTGAGCTCCGAGGGCCGCCACTCCTCCTTGCCGCGAACTTCATCGAGGTAGCCCTGCAGCTCGACCAGCTTCTCCTCGTGCCAGGCTTTGCGCGCCTTCAGCAACGGCCCGGGATTGGCGCCGGCGAAGACTTTCAGCATCAGTTCGTCGCGCATCTGCGGCGGCGCGGCGCTCGCCTCACCGGCCCAGGCCGCCAGCGCCGCCCGTCCCTCGTCGGTCAGCGAGTAGGCCTTGCGGCGACGGCCGCCCTCCTCCTGGCGCACCGAGAGGTAGCCGGCGGCCGCGAGCCGGGCCGGCTCCTCGTAGGCGGTGGTGTGGGGGACGGGCCAGAAGTTCTCGATCGACTTCTCCAGGGCCTGCTTGATCTCATACGGAGTCGCCTCGCCGAGCTGGTCGAGCAGGGCAAGCAATGCGTGAGAGGTGGCGGTTAGACGGATCGGCTTGAAATTCATAGTTCGATGCGTATAGTACGGGACGAATGGTTAACCAGCATGACTCCCCGGGAGGCCACGATGGCTGAGAGCAAGCCCAGCAACGGCAGCATCGCCAACCCGCCGGACTACGACGTTGTGATCGCCGGCGCCAGCCTCGCAGGCTGCGCGACAGCGATCCTGCTCGGCCGCGCCGGGTTCAGCGTCGCCCTGGTCGAGAAGAAGCCCGACCCGGATGCCTTCAAGCGCACCTGCTCGCACTTCATCCAGGCCTCCGGGGTGCCGTCCCTCGAACGCCTCGACCTGCTGCGGCCGATCATGTCGGCCGGGGCGCTACGCACGAGCATGCGCGCCTGGACGCCCTGGGGCTGGATCGAGGCTCCATCCGAGCACGCCGGTCGCGCCGTCAACCTGCGGCGCGAGCTGCTCGACCCGCTGCTGCGCGAGGCCGCGGCCTCGACGCCGGGGGTCGAGCTGATGCTCGGCCAGGGAGCGCACAACCTGCTGCGCGACGGAGAGGTCATCCGCGGGCTCGTCGTCCGCGACCGCAACGGCGAGGAGACCGAGCTGAAAGCGAACCTCGTCGTCGGCGCCGACGGGCGTGACTCGCAGCTCGCCGAGCTCGCCGGCGTCAGCGAAAAGGTCCTCCCCCACGGCCGCTTCGCCTACGGCGCCTACTTCGAGGGCCCGGCGCCGGCGCCCGACAACGCCAGCACGATCTGGATGCTCGATCCGCACTGGGCCGCGGCCTTCCCGACCGACAGCGGGCTCGTCTTCTACGCGGCGATGCCGACCAAGGACCGCCTGCCCGAGTTCCGCGGCGACCCGGCGGCTGCGCTCGCGTCGTTCGTCGCCGCAATTCCCGAGGCGCCGCCGATCGCCGAGTCGCGCCTGGTCGGCGACGTGCTCGGCAAGATCGAGATGCCGAACCGGGTCAGGGTCCCGGTCGCCCCCGGCCTCGCCCTCGCCGGCGACGCGGCGCTGGCGGTCGACCCGCTCTTCGGCATCGGCTGTGGCTGGGCACTGCAGTCAGCCGAGTGGCTGGCCGAGAGCGTAACGCCGGCCCTGCGCGGAGCCGAGCCGCTGCAGAGCGGTCTGGACCGCTACCGGCGCCGCCACCGCAAGGAATTGCGCGGCCACGCCTTCCTCGTCAACGACTACGCCACCGGGCGCCCGATCAGCCGGGTCGAAAGGACGCTCTTTTCCGCCGCGGCGCGCGACCCAAAGGTCGCGACCGCCTTCGACGAGCTCGGCACGCGGCGGGTCAAGCCAGGGCGGATGATGGCGACGACGCTGCCGCGGGCAGTCGCGGTCAACGCGCGCCACGCGATCGGCCGCAGGCGCCGCGGCGCCGGCCGGCCAAGCTCGCCGGCGCAGCGCCTCGCCTAGCGGTGTGAGCTCTGGCCGACCTGGGTGGTCAGGGTCACTTTGGGTGCGCCGGAGCCAACCGCGGTGGCTTTCACCGCGAAGTGGAGGTTGCCCTTGCGCAGGTGTGAGACTTTGAGCACGGTGAAAGTCGTGCTGACCGTCTTCGAGACCTTCAGCTTCGCCGGCTTTTTGCTCTTGGGGCGAGAGGCAACCGCGATCAGGCCTTTGGGGCCGGTCAGGCGCAGGCCCGAGACCTTGAATTTGTCGAGCGGGCTGGCCCAGGTCAGCGTGATCTGAATCGATTTGGTCGCGGCGCCGATCGAGACGCTGTGCAGCTTGCTCTGGCCTTTGCCGAGTTCGTCGCTGAACAGTCGCGGCGGCGTCTGGCAGGTCAAGGCGGCACCGATGCTGTTCATCACCGATTGCAGTTGGCTCGAGTCGTCCAGCGGGAAGTAGTTGCCGCCGGTGTCGGCGGCGATCTTTTTCAGCCGCGCCTGGTCTTCGGGCGCGGTGATCCCGCCGAAGCCGATCACGTAGGTCGGCACGTTGTGGACGAGGTGAGCTTCGTTGTAGGTGTCGACGTCGTGGCCGCCGTCGGTGAGGAAGATCCGCGCGTCGGCGCTCGGGTTGTCGAGGTCGGCCTGGGCGAAGGCGCCGTTGTAGTCGGTTGCACCGTTGTCGGCGTGGATCTTCTGGTCGAGCGCGGTGCGCATCGCGGGCGCGTTCGGCCCGACCGGCAGCGGCGGAAAGAGCGTGTCGGCGGCGGGAGGATTGTTTTCGTAGCCGGCGGAGCCGAACTCGACCGCGCCCAGCTGCGTCGACTTGCCGAGCGTGTCGATCAGCAGGTTCATCGCCTGCACCCTGAGGCGACTGGCGTCGGTGAATTCCATCGAGATCGAGTCGTCGACGATCGCCTCGATGTTCGTCGCCTGCTTGCACGACGAGGCCGAAGGCAGCGCAAGCGGAGTCGCCGCGCCGCTGGACGGAGCCAGGGGTCCCACCGCGATCAACGCGGCCGTTGCGGTTCCCAACAGCACCTTGGCGACTCGTCTCATCTTTCTCTCCCATACCGCTTGAGGATTTCTGTTCACTCGCTACGCTGACTGTTGCCCATGGTCGCAACCTCAGCAGACAAGGTCACAGTTGTCACGCTCGGACCGGAGGGAACATGTCACGAGCGGGCGGTGCAGCGCTACCTCGCCTTCCAGGGCGTAGACGAATATCGGATCGAGCTGACCACGGACCTCTTCGCCGGCCTCGAGATGGTTCGCGAGCGGCCGAACACCTTCCTTGTCCAGTGCAGCGCGCACCCCAAGGTCCACGAGATCACCGAGAAGTACTGGACCGAGGTCTTCGTCATCGACACCTTCATCTACCCGACCAAGCACCTGGTCCTGCTCAGCCGCCGCGACGTCGAGCGGCCGCGCTCGATCGGGATCGTGCCCGCGACCAAGGGCTACGTCGACCTCTCGCAGTGGGAGGAGGTGATCGACGTGGTCTCCAAGCCCGTCGTCGGCGAGGGCCTCCTGCGGGGCGACTACGACTCGGGACTGACCCACATGGAGCACGTCGAGGATCACGCCGACGAGCTGCGCCTCGACCTCGATATCGGCGAAATCGACACCACATGGGTCGTCTACGGGCGCCAGAAGCGCTTCAAAGGTGAGGTGATCGGGATCCCCTCCGCACAGCTCTTCGAGATCGGCGAGGACGCGGCCGCGCCGGTCGGCGCCGCCTAAGACAGCTGTTTGGCGAGGCGGCGCATTGCTTTACCGTTGGGCCGCTTGATGAAGGCGCGGGTCATCGGCGGGATCAGGCGTTCGGCGCGGGCGGCCTCGATCCAGGCGAGCTCGAAGGAGACTTTCGTGCCGCCGTCGGCGAGCTGCTCGAGCGTGTAGGTGCCGCGGGTGCGGCGCTTGCCTTTCAGCCCGACCCCTTGCTCGACGATGCGCGTTGGCCGCTCGGACTCGATCACCTCGAAGTCGGTCCAGTCCTGCGACATCGGCGCGCTCGCCTTCGCTTCGGCCTTGGCCCCCACTCCCCGGGCCGGACCGGAGAATTTCCAGTCGATCAGGAAGTGGTCGAGGAAGGACTCGTGGTTGGCGAGCAGATCGAGGAAGTCGTAGACCTCCTCGACGGGTCGCGGCACGACGACGGAGACGGTTACCGGCTTCACCGGGCCGATCCTATGCGGACGCGGGCGTCCGCGACTCAGCCGCGGTCGGCTTTGCGCAGCAGGTCGCGCAGGGTCCGCTGGTCGGCCGGGGAGAGGCTCTTGAGCCAGGCAGGGGGCTTGCGAGCCTCTCGCATCAGCCGAGCGCGCAGGCGGCGGCCCTCGGCGGTGAGCGCGATCAGCTTTACCCGGCGGTCGCCGGGTGAAGCTGTGCGCTCGGCGAGCCCGCGCGCTTCGAGCCCGTCGACGATCCCGGTCACGTTGGAGTTGTCGCAGCGCAGGAAGCCGGCGATTTCGCTCATCGTCCGCGGCTCGTCGAGGACGCGCAGGGCGCCGAAGGTGGCGGGGCGCAAACCGGACTCCTGGGCGATTGCCAAGAACGGCGGCGGGTAGACAAGCGAGGCGAGCAGGTCCCAGGCCTCGCCGGCAGCTGAACCGGCCGCCGCCGGGGGCTTGTCCTTCTTTTCCGTCGTCTTGCTCATATCCTACCAAAATATATTCTAGTATCAATATTTGACAACGTCAACTATCTTGATAACGTCGGCGATCGCATTTATGGGAATCGACAGTCTGGAGTGGCGATGACGAGCGAGCGGCAAGAGGGCATCGAAGTCGACGGGCTCGTGCGCGAGTTCAAGAAAGGGCCGCGGGCGGTCGACGGGATCGACCTGCGGGTCGAGGCCGGCGAGATCTACGGCTTCCTCGGTCCCAACGGCGCCGGCAAGTCGACGACGGTGCTGATGCTGACCACGCTGCTGCCGCCGACCGAAGGCACGGCGCGGGTGGCGGGCTTCGACATCGTCAAGGAGGGCCCGCACGTGCGCTCCTCGATCGGCGCGGCGCTGCAGGAGGCGGCGCTCGACCCACTGCTCACCGGCCGCGAGCACATGCGCCTGCAGACCGCCCTGCACGGGATCGGCAAGCCCGAGCGCGAAACCCGCGGGCAGGAACTGCTCGAGCGGGTCGGCCTCTCCAAAGCGGCGGACCGCAAGGTCGGCGGCTACTCGGGCGGGATGAAGCGGCGCCTGGACCTGGCGCTGGCGCTCGCCCACGGGCCCAGCATCCTCTTTCTCGACGAGCCGACGACGGGGCTTGACATCCAGAGCCGCACCGCGCTCTGGGACGAGGTCGGGCGACTGGCCGCCGACGAGGGGGTGACCGTCTTCCTCACCACCCAGTACCTGGAGGAGGCCGACGCGCTGGCGAACCGGGTCGGGATCATCGACCACGGCCACATCGTCGCCGAGGGCACCCCGGCCGAGCTAAAGGCCGAGATCGGCCGCCCGACCGTGGAAGCGGTGCCGCAGGAGCCCGGCGAGCGCGAGCGGCTGGCGAGCGTGCTGGAGCGCTTTGGTGAGCGCGCCGGCTCGGGGCCGCGGGCCGCCGCCGCGCGGCTGGCCGGCGGCGAGGCGCAGCTGGCCGAGGTCGTGCGGGCGCTCGACTCGGAAGGGATTTCGATCGAGCAGCTGCAGCTGCACGCGCCCTCGCTCGACGACGTCTTCCTCGCCAAGACGGGGCGCTCGCTCGAGGGTGCCGGCGATGAGGCCGAGGAGCCCGAGACCGAGGCGGTCGGGGCGGCGTGAGCAGCGGGCTGGGAACACAGGTCGGTCAGCTCGCCCAGCGCTCGGTGCGGCGCACCCTGCGCCAGCCGGCACAGATCGTCCCCGCCCTGATCTTTCCGCTCTTCCTGCTCGCGGTGAATTCCGGCGGGCTGAAAGAGGTGACCAACCTGCCCGGCTTCCCCACCGACTCCTACCTCACCTTCGCCCTTGCCGTGCCCTTCATCCAGGGAGCGCTCTTCTCGGTGATGAACACCGGCACCGACCTCGCCCGCGACATCGAGACCGGCTTCCTCAATCGGCTGGCGCTGACCCCGTTGCGCGGCGCGGCGCTGCTCAGCGGCCTGCTCGCCGGCACCGTGCTGCTCGGCCTCGTCCAGGCGGTGACCTACCTCAGCGTCGGCCTGATCGCCGGGGCGGAACTGGTGACCGGCGTCAGCGGCGCACTGGTGATCGTCGCGCTCTCGGTCTCGATCACGGTCGCCTTCGGCTCGATCGGCCTCTTCGCCGCCCTGCGCACCGGCTCCGGCGAGGCGGTGCAGAGCCTCTTCCCGGTCTTCTTCGTCTTTCTCTTCATCTCGGCGATGTCGCTGCCGCTGGAACTGCTGCAGACCCAGTGGTTCCACGACGTCGCCGCGGCCAACCCGGTCACCTACCTGCTCGAGGCCTTCCGCTCACTGCTCTTCGAAGGCTGGGACGCGGGTGCGCTGGCGCTCGGCTTCGGCATCGCCGCCGCCGTGCTGATCATCGGCATGCTCGCGGCGAGCACCGCGATGAAGAGCCGGCTGGTGCGGACATGAGCGCGGGCGGAGCCAGTCGCGGCACGGCGAGCTTCGGCGCGATCGCACGGGCGGTCGCCTGGCGCAGCATCCACAACTTCCTCACCAACCCGGCCTTCCTGGCGCCGGCGATCATCTTCCCGCTCTTCTTCTTCATCGCCTTCGCCGGCGGCCTCTCCGCCGTCGGCAACGTGCCGGGCTTCGACTTCCCCAGCGGCTACACGTCCTTCCAGTTCGTCTTCGTCCTGCTCCAGTCGGCGGCCTTCGGCGGCGTCTTCACCGGCTTCGGCATCGCCCGCGACTTCGAGATCGGCTTCGCCAACCGCTACCTGCTCGCCGCCTCGAACCGCAACGGGATCATCGCCGGCTACGCGATGGCGGCGCTGACCAGGGCGGCGATCACCTGGACCGTGCTGACAACGATCGCCCTGATCGCCGGCATGGAAGTCGGCGGCGCCGGAATCGAACTGTTCGGCCTCTACGGGCTGGCGATCCTGACCAACCTGACGGCAACGCTGTGGGCGGCGGGCGTGGCGATGCGGGTGCGCTCGATCCAGGGCGGTCCGCTGATGCAATTTCCCGTCTTCCTGATCCTCTTCCTCGCCCCGGTCTACGTACCGCTCAGCCTGCTCAGCGGCTGGATCCACGCCGTCGCCTCGGTCAACCCGGTCACCGCGCTGCTCGAGGCCGGCCGTGGCTTCATCTCCGGCGAACCCGTGGTCGTCGCGCTCGCCTTCGCGGTCGCCGTCGTCCTCCCCTGCGTCTTCGCCCTCTGGGCCCGCGGCGGCATGCGACGGGCCGAAGCAGCGGGCTGACGACCCGCGAGTCCGTGTCAACCCGCGGTATAGGCGGGTTGACACGGTTTCGCGAACGGCGCCGTTAGTAGGCGGTGTTGCGGGAGCGTGGTCGGGGGACCGACTTGTAGCGCTCGGTGGCGCCGCGGTTCCAGAGGATGCCGTCGATCTGGGCCGGTGAGAAGGGGGTGGTGGCGGCGAGGAGCTCAACCGTGTGGACCGCGCAGGCGCGCAGCTCGACCTCCTCGGGACTGCCGTGGACGAGCAGGTCGCCGGCGTCGATCCTCGCCTCCAGCGACGGGTCGAGGCTGAGCACGCGATCGATCCGCAGCACGTGCGGGACGAGGTTGTCGGCGAAGGCGGTGAGGCAGCCTTCGCCGTGGAGCGTTGCGACGCCGGCGCGGTTGAGGTCGGCGGCGGTTATCTGGGCGCGCTTGTAGAACGGCACCGGCCGGCCGGCGTAGGTCGAGACGTCGGCGAACGCCTCCCACCCGGCCAGCAGGCCGGCCAGGGCCACGGCCGAGCCATCCGCCGCCTCGACCACAGCCTCGAAGCTGCCGTCGTGGTCGGCGAGGACGCGTGCGCCGACGTCGCGCAGCGAGGCCGCGAATTGCTCCATCAGCGGTAGGGCCGGGTCCTGGCCGGTGACCACGGCGAGGTCGGCGGCCGTGAGCCGGGTCAGCTCAGCGGCGGGCCAGGGCCCCGCCGAGCGGAAGTGGTCGGTGAGGCCCGCGGCGATCGTGAAGTAACCGCTGTGACCGGGCCGCTTGCGAATCGCCGGCCACCAGCCCGAGCCGAAGTTGATCGCGTCGAGGCAGATGACGAAGGCCACGCGCGACTCGCGGTCTCCCTCGGCGAAGTGCGTCGCCGGATCGAGCTGCTGCTCGTCGGGCGCAGGCAGGTCGGCAGCGTAGGCCGCCACCGCCTGCTCGTCGATCTCGACCGAGCGCGCGGCGGCGGCAACCGCGGCGCAGGCAGCGCGAACGCGGTCGGGAACAGAGTCCGTTGTTCGGGCCGCCATTGGCCAAGATTCTCACCTTCCCCTTAGGGAGGGGGAAGGTGACGCGTGCGCGCCGGCGCCCTGTTTCACCTCTAAGGCGGGCTCGCCGCGACGGCGGAACCCTGGGGTTAGCGGCTTATCCAGCGGGCCGAGACGGCCAGGCGGCCGCGGCGAACGTGGCGGCCGGGCTTCGCCCGGCGCCTGTGGTGGCGAGGGCCGGCCGCAGTGGCGCCCGTCGCGCTCGATGACCCGGGGGTCGCGATACCTTCGGGTTCGGTGCCGATGCCGGTCAGGGCTATCTGCGCGCCGCCGTCTGAGTCGCCGAACAGGCCCAGGCGGGCGGTCTTCACCCCGCTGCTGAGCGGGCGGAAGTTGACCAGCAGGGTGCAGCTCGCTTCCGGGCTGAGCGGAATCCCGGTGCAGTTCTCGTCGAGGAGGTGGAAGCTGCCGATCGCGCCGCCGGCGATCACGGCGATGAAGGCAGCGCCGGGGTAGTTGCCGCTGTTGGTCAGCTCGATCGTCCTCGTCACGCCGGGGGAACCGACCACGGCGGCTCCGAAGTTGGTCGGGTCGACAGCCGGGCCGATTTCCGCCCGGCCGCCTTCGCCGCTGAGGTCGGCGGTGAAAGCGGCGCCGCCTTCGGTGGTGACTCGGAGCTGAGCGGTATAGGAGCGCGTGTCGTTGGGGTTGAAGCCGATCTGCACCCAGCAGGATTCGCCCGGCTGAAGGTTCCGGCCGTAGCAACCGGTCGAGCTGCCGTTGATCCAGAAGACGTTGGCGTCGGGGCCGGCGAGTTCCAGCGAGTTGACCGGCGCCGCGACTTCGCCGTCGTTGCGCAGCTGCAGCCCCCCTTCGCCGCCGCGGTTCACCTGCTGCAGGCCGAAGTCGTAGCTGCCGGGTTCGAAGGCGAGCTGCGGCAGGGGCGGGCCCGGTTCACCTTCCGACGGAGCCGCCATGCCGGCGGCGGGGACGACAAGCATCGCCGCGCAGAGCAATAGAAGGGTGAGTGCGGAAACGATTCCCGCGCGGGCTGGCTTGCGTCGGAGTGAGATCATGGACGCTTCATCGACCGCGGCGCTCGTCTATTTGACGATGCGACAAACCTTTCAAGGAAAGACTGGTACATGGCGACGATCACGCAGCGCGAGTCAGAGCAGGTCGAGCAGGCGAACGCGGCGGGACGGACGCCGGTGGTCTTCATCCACGGCCTCTGGCTGCTGCCGAGCAGCTGGGATCGCTGGACGGCGGTCTTCGAGGAGGCCGGCTACGCGCCGCTGGCGCCCGGTTGGCCCGACGATCCCGAGACGGTCGAGCAGGCGCGCGCCAACCCCGAAATCCTCGCCGGCAAGGGCGTCGTCCAGGTCGCCGACCACTTCGCCGAGGTAATCGGCGGGCTGACCAAGAAGCCGGCGATCGTCGGCCACTCCTTCGGCGGCCTGATCGCGCAGATCCTCGCCGGCCGCGGACTCTCGGCGGCGACAGTCGCCGTCGACCCCGCTCCCTTCAAAGGGGTGTTGCCGCTGCCGATCGCGGCCATCCGCACGACGCTGCCCGTGCTTGGCAACCCCGCCAATCGCGGCCGCGCGGTCACGCTCACCTTCGAGCAGTTCCGTTACGGCTGGGCCAACGCGCTCGGCGAGGAAGAGGCGCGGCGGATCTACGACGAGTTCCACGTCGCCGCCCCGGGCCGGCCGATCTTCCAGGCGGCGTTCGCCAACTTCAACCCCGGCGCCGAGACCAAGGCCGACACCAAGAACCCCGAGCGCGGGCCGCTGCTGATCACCACCGGCGAGAACGACCACGCCGTTCCCCCCGCGATGAGCAAGGCCGCCTACAAGAAGCAGCGCCACAACCCGGGGGTCACCGAGCACGCCGAAATCCCGGGTCGCGACCACTCGCTGACGATCGACGACAAATGGCGCGAGGTCGCCGAGACCGTCCTCGCCTTCGTCAAGCGCTTCGCCTGAATCGGCCGACACGATGCCCTTGAGCGACCGCGTCCGCGAGTGGCAAGCGCGCGGCGAGAGCAGTGAGTTCCGCGGCTACGCGATCCACACCTTTCGCCAGCAGGGCCCAGGGCCGCTGCTGCTGCTCCTGCACGGCTTCCCCTCCAGCTCCTACGACTGGCGCTTCCTGCTCAAGGAAGACCCCGAGCGAAACGTGCTCGCCTTCGACTTCCTCGGCTTCGGCCTCTCCGACAAGCCGCCCGGCCACGACTACAGCCTCTTCTGGCAGGCCGACCTGGTCGAGGAGCTGGTGCGCCGCCACGGTGGCGGCCGGCCGGTCTTCGTCCTCGCCCACGACATGGGCACCTCGGTCGCCAACGAGCTGATGGCGCGGGACCTGGAAGGGCAGCTGCAGATGGATCTGGCCGGCGTCCTGCTCTTCAACGGCAGCATGGTGCTCGAACGAGCCAGCCCGACGCCGGCGCAGAAGGCGCTGCGCAGCCGGGTCGGCCCGCTCGTCGCCAAGCTCTCCAGCGAGCGGGTCTTCCGCCACCAGTTCGGCTCGGTCTTCTCGGCGGCGCACCCGCTGACCGACCGCGAGGGGATCGACCAGTGGTCGCTGATCCGCCATAACGGCGGCCGCACGCTCGGCCACCGCCTGATCTCCTACATGGACCAGCGCGAAGAGCACGCCGGGCGCTGGCACGGGGCGATCCGCGACTGGCCCGGCGAGCTCAGCCTCGCTTGGGGCCTGCAGGACCCGGTGGCGACGACCGAGGTGCTCGCCGCGCTGCGCGAGCTGCGCCCCTCGGTCCCGGTCACCGAGCTGCCCGAGCTCGCTCACTACCCCCAGATCGAAGACTCGCGCCAGATGGCGCACGTGCTGCGCGGCGTTTTCCCCGGCTGATGTCGATCTGAGCGCTTCCCGTTCGTCGTTAGGGTGAGAGCGGCGAACGGCGCTGCTGACGAAACAGGAGGAACCGAGATGGAGTTCATGCTTGCTTTGATCGCCGAGGAGCGCAGCTGGGAGGACGTCACCCCCGATGAGGTCAAGAAGAACCTGGCCGAGATGGGCCAGTTCAACGCCGAGCTGACCGAGGCGGGGGCCTGGGTCACCGGCGGCGGCCTGCAGGAGCGCGCCACCGGCACGACCGTCCACTACAGCGACGGCGAGCCGCTCGTCACCGACGGCCCCTTCGCCGAGACCAAGGAGCAGCTTTCCGGCTTCTGGATCATCGACGTCGAGAACCTCGACGAGGCGCTCGCCTGGGCGAAGAAAATCCCGTTCACCAGCGACCATGTCGAAATCCGCCCGATGGTGACCGGCGGCAAGGAACTGCTGGAGAAGGCGGAACGCTCGTAGCGGCCGAGCGCGACAGCGTCGTCGGCCGCACCTTCCGGCACGAGTCCGGGCGTGCGGTCGCGACGCTGATCCGCGTCACCGGCGACTTCGACCTCGCCGAAGAGGCTGTGCAGGAGGCCTTCGTCGTCGCGCTCGAGCGCTGGCCGGACGAGGGCCTGCCCTCGAACCCGGGCGCCTGGATCACCCAGGTCGCCCGCAACCGAGCGATCGACCGGATTCGCCGTGAGGGCGTGCTGCGCGACAAGGTCGCGGTGCTGGAGCACCTCGAAGCGCTGCACGCCGAGCCGGTGGCGGAGCCGGGCGAGCGGCTCGGCGAGATCGGGGACGACCGCCTGCGGCTGATCTTCACCTGCTGTCACCCGGCGCTGGCGATCGAGGCGCGAGTGGCCCTCACCCTGCGCAGCCTCGGCGGCCTCAGCACGCCGGAGATCGCCCGCGCCCTGCTTGCCAGCGAGGGCGCGACGGCGCAGCGCATCGTCCGCGCCAAGCGCAAGATCGCGGCCAACAAGATCCCCTACGAGGTGCCCGTCGCCGAGCAGATGCCGGAACGCCTGCCCGCGGTGCTGGCGACGCTCTACCTGATCTTCAACGAGGGCTACCTGGCCTCGAGCAGCGAGGCACTGGTGCGGACCGAGCTCAGCGGCGAGGCGATCCGGCTCGCCGGCGCCCTGGTCGCGATGCTGCCGCGCGAGCCCGAGGCAAGTGGCCTGCTGGCGCTGATGCTGCTCACCGACGCCCGTCGGGCGGCGCGCCTAGACCGCAGCGGCGAGGCGGTCCTGCTCGAAGACCAGGACCGCTCGCTCTGGGACCGCGAGCAGATCGACCGCGGCCTGGAGCTCTCGCGCGAAGCTGCGGCCGGAGGACCGACCGGGCCGTACACGGTGCAGGCCCGCATCGCCGCGGTCCACGCCGAAGCGACAAACGCGGCCGAAACCGACTGGCCACGGATCGCCCGCCTCTACGCCTGGCATCTCGAGGTCGCGCCAAGTCCAGTTGTCGAGCTCAACCGCGCCGTCGCGGTGGCGATGAGCGACGGAGCGGAGCTAGGCCTCGAGCTGATCGAGTCGGTCGATGGACTCGACGGCTACCAACCGCTGCACACGGCCCGGGCCGACCTGCTGCGCCGCCTCGGCCGCAACGGCGAGGCAGCCGGGGCCTACAGGCAGGCCCTGGAGTTGACCACCAACCCGGTCGAGCGGCGCTTCATCGAGCGCCGCCTAGCCGAGGGTTAGCCGTTCCGGTGCGCTTTATCCCCGTATGGAGGGGAAAAGGCGCACCGGAAGGCTCGCTCAAGCCTCGGAGTAAGCCGGCTCGCGCTCGGACTCGCCGGCGGGCTGCTGAGCGTGTTCGGCCATCTCCTCGGGCGAGGGCATCGGCACTTCGCGCAGAACGGTGACTGCCACCACCACGGCGATGGCGACGAGGATCGCGCCGATCACGTAGGCGAGGTGGTAGCCGGAGTTGAGCGCGGCCAGTTGGCCGGCGCCATCGGCGAGCTTGTTGTCGGTGCGCTGTGCGGCAAGCGTCGCCAGCACGGCGAGGCCGATCGCGCCGCCCACCTGCATGCTGGTGCTGACCACGCCGGAGGCCAGCCCCGAGTCCTCGGGTGTCGCGCCCGACATCGCCAGGGTCATCAGCGAGGGGAAGGAGGTGCCAACCCCGAGCCCGACCAGCAGCAGCGGCGCCAGCAGGTCAGTGAGGTAGTTGCCCTCGACCGGGGTGCGAGCGAAGAGCAGCAGACCGATGCCGACCATGATCACGCCCGGGATCAGCGTCGTCCGCGGCCCGAAGCGCATGATCAGCTTTTCCGAGAAGCCGAGCGACATCGTCCCCATCACGACCGTCGTCGGCAGGAAGGCGAGGCCGACCTGGAGCGCGTCGTAGCCGAGCACGCGCTGCAGGTAGAGGGCGCCGAGGAAGAACATGCCGAACATGCCGGCGACGAGGAAGGCCTGGATCAGGTTGGCGCCGACCACGTTGCGCGAGTGGAAGAGTCGCAGCGGCATCAGCGGGTTCTCGATCCTTGCCTGACGAGAAATGAAGATCGCGCCGAGAGCGAAGGAGACGGCGAAGAGGATCAGAGTCTGCGCAGAGCCCCAGCCGTGCTCGCTGACGCCGAGGATCGCGTAGACGCCGATCATCAGCGAGCTGGTGATCAGGGCCGCGCCGGGGATGTCGGCGCCTGCCTTGAAGCCGAGGCCGGGCCTGTCCTCGACCAGGCGCGTCGCCCCGTAGGCGGTGGCGATGCCAATCGGCAGGTTGATCACGAAGATCCAGTGCCAGCTGATCGCTTGGGTCAGGATGCCGCCGAGGAGCAGGCCGATCGAGCCGCCCGCCGAGGCGACGAAGCCATAGACGCCGATCGCTTTCGCCTGCTCGCGCGGCTCGGGGAACATCGTCACGATCATGCCGAGGATCACCGCCGAGGCAAGCGCGCCGCCGACGCCGGCGAGGAAGCGGCCGCCGATCAGCATCGCCTGGTTCTCGGCGACAGCGCAGAGCAGCGAGGCGGCGACGAAGACCGCGAGGCCGATCAGGAACATGCGCCGCTGGCCAAGCAGGTCGCCGAGGCGGCCGGCCAGCAGCAGCAGGCCACCGAAGGGGATCAGGTAGGCGTTGACGACCCAGGCGAGGCCGCTCTGCGAGAAGCCGAGGCTGTCCTGAATCGTCGGCAGGGCGACGTTGACGATCGTCACGTCGAGGACGATCATCAGCATCCCCGCGCAGAGGACGTAGAGCGCCAGCCAGCGCGAGCGGTCGGTATGCGTTCCTGCGGTTGTGGTTGCTGCCTCGGCGGTCACGGGGACCTCCTTCTCGTCGCTTGCCTGTACTCGGGGCTACCCTAGCAAATAGTTCATAAACGCAACTACTTGGTTGCAAATTTGAATCAATCGGCATAGACTCCTGGTATGGCGGCGAAGCGCTCATACGGAGAGGCGTGTCGATTTGCCCACGCCCTGGACCTGGTCGGCGAGCGCTGGGCCCTGCTGGTCGTACGTGAGTTGCTGCTCGGTCCGAAGCGCTTCACGGACCTCCGCGCCGGCCTGCCGCACGCCAGCTCGAACATCCTTTCCGAGCGGCTGCGCGACCTCGAGCAGGGCGCTGTCATACAGCGTCGCAAATTGCCACCGCCGGCGGCCTCCTGGGTCTACGAGCTGACCGAGTGGGGCCGTGAGCTGGAGCCGATCGTGACCAAGCTCGGCGCCTGGGGCGCCCGCTCGCCCTTCCCGCCCGATTCGCAGGAGATCGGCCCCGACTCGATCGTCCTCGCCCTGCGCTCGCTCTTCGACGCCGAGGCCGCCCGCGACCTGAGCGCGACCTACCAGCTGAAGATCGGCGAGGCGCGATTCCGGGTCGGGATCGCAAATGGAGAGCTCGATCTCGACCGTGGCGCCGCGTCCGAGCCCACCGCGTCGATCGAGGTCCCCGACGCCCCGACCCTCGCCGCCGTCCTCACCGGCGAGCTGCCGCTCGACGAGGCACTCGATTCGGGCGCGGCCCAGATCGAGGGCGGCAAACAGGCCGCCAAGCGCTTCCTCCGCCTCTTCCCGATGCCTGAGCCGTGCGAGTGCGCGGGCGTTGAGGCCGGCGCACTCCAAGCCGTCTAACGGCGTCCCCAGCTGTGGGCAGTCGGGGCGGCGGCGCGCAGCTCGGCAACGGCTAGCTCGCGTAGGCGCCGGCGCTGCTTGCCGCGCGCGCGTGGCGCGGCACGGGCCGAGGGGCGTTGGCCGCCGCTCCCCTCACCATCGCGCCCGCGCCGGGCCGAGGCCTTCGGGATGCCCAACTCGACCACTTCCGAGACGACGATGTTGGTGGTGCCTTCGTGGCGCTCGAGCCTGCCCACGGCGCGGACCAGGGGCGCCGCGCGGACGGCAGCGCGGCAGCGCTCGTAGACGGCCTTCGGCACGACCAGGTTGACGGTGCCGTGCTCGTCCTCGAGCAGCATGAAGACGATGCCCTTGGCGGTCCCTGGGCGCTGGCGGGCGACGACCATGCCGGCCACCGTGACCGTGTCGCCGTTCTCGGCCTTCTCCAGGTCGATGCTGCGCAGGATCCCGGCGTCGAGGTCCTCGCGCATCAGCCCCATCGGGTGCTCGTTCAGCGTCATCCCGATCGAGCGGTAGTCGGCGATTGTCCGCTGCCACTCGTCGAGCGGCTCCAGCTCAGGCGCCCGCGGCGGCTCCAGCGGCAGCGCCATCTGCACGTCCTCCCCATGTCGCACCCCAGTGCCGGCACCGCCTGCTTCCCAGAGCGCCTCCCTTCTGCCGCTGCCCGCAACCGGAATCCAGGCTTCTTCGCCGACGAGATCGTCGAGGGCGCCGGCCCAGGCGAGGCGCTCGAGACCGTCGCGACCCGCCCCCGAACGCGAGGCGAGGTCGGCGATCCCGGCGTAGTCGCCGCTGCGCTCGCGACCGGCGACCAGGCTCTCCATCTCCTCCCCGCGCACGCCCTTGACGTAGCCGAGGCCGACCCGCACGGTCAGCTCGCCTTCGATCCGCTCGACGTGGCAGAGGACGCGGCTGCGGTTGGCTTCGGGGCCGGCCAGGCTCACTCCCCTGCGCTGCGCCTCGTGGACGAGGGCATCGGGCGGGTAGAAGCCCATCGGCTGCTCGTTGAGCAGGGCGCAGAGGAACTCCTCTGGGCGGTGGACCCGCAGCCAGGCCGACTGGTAGGCGAGCAGGCCGAAGGCGGCCGAGTGCGCCTTGGGGAAGCCGAAGCCGGAGAAGCCCTGGATCTGGCCCCAGACCTTCTCCGCCACCGCCTCGGTCACTCCCCTCTCACCGGCCCCGGCAATGAAGTCCCGGTGGTGGTTCTCGATCTCCTCCGCGGAGCGCTTGCGGCTCATCGCCCGCCGCAGCGAGTCGGCCTGGGCGGCGCTGAAGCCGGCCAGCGCGATCGCCACTTCGATCACCTGCTCCTGGAAGACGATCGTGCCGAGCGTGTATTTCAGGACGTCTTTCAGCAGCGGGTGCTCGTAGGGGATCTCGAAGCCCTCGGGGTCCTCGCGCCGTCGCTTCAGCCGCTCTATATATGGATGCACGGCGCCGCCCTGGATCGGTCCGGGCCTGACGAGGGCGACCTGCACGGTGAGGTCGTCGAGGTTTTCCGGCCGAGTGCGGGGCAGCATCGACATCTGGGCGCGGCTCTCGATCTGGAAGACGCCGGTCGTCTCGGCAGCGCGGATCGACTCGAAGGTCTTGGGATCGTCGAAGGGGATGCGCGAGAGGTCGAGCGACTCTCGCCGCGTCTCCCCCACTTCCTCGACGCAGCGCTCGACCGCGGAGAGCATGCCGAGGCCGAGCAGGTCGATCTTGAGGAAGCCGGCGTCGTTGCAGGAGTCCTTGTCCCACTGGACGATCTGCCGCCCCTCCATCGCCGCCGGCACGACCGGGCAGACGTCGATCAGCGGCCGGGTCGAGATCACCATCCCGCCCGGGTGCTGGGAGACGTGGCGGGGCAGGCCCATCGCCTCCGGGCAGAGCTCGAGCAGCTTCCGCCAGCGCGGCGTCGTCGCCCGCTCCGGCCCGATCGCGGCGACGACGTCCTTCTCGATGTCCCCCTTGCGCTCGTGGAAACCGACCATCCCCGCGACTTTGTCGATCTCTTTCTGAGGTAGGCCGAGCGCCTTGCCGAGGTCGCGCACGGCGCCGCGCGGGCGGTAGGTGGGGAAGGCGGCGACCAGGGCCGAGTGCTCCGCCCCGTAGCGCTCGTGCACCCGCGGGATCAACACCTCGCGGATGTCGCGGGGGAAGTCGAGGTCGATGTCGGGCATCGTCGCCGCCACCTGCTTGCCGACCTCCTCGTTGAGGAAGCGGCTGGAGTTGAGGTCGTTGGCGACCGGGTCGATGTGGGAGAGCCCGGTGAGATAACAGACGACCGAGCTGACGCTGGAGCCGCGGCCACGGCCGGGCGGCATGACCGAGCGGGCCGAGCCTCGTCCCCGCACCTCCTCGGCAACTTCGCGGGCGAGCACCAGCAGGTCGTGGTGGAGCAGGAAGAAACCGGAGAGGCCGAGGGCGCGGATCGTCGCGAGCTCTTTCTCCAGGTCCGCTTCGGCCTTGCGCCGGTGCGACGAACCGGCGTATCGCTCGGCCAGCAGCGCCCGGCAGAGCTCGGCCAGTTTGCGGTCGACCCCCGGCTCCCCTTCGCGCGGGTAGCGGTAGCCGAGCTCCCGGCCGAGGTCGAACTCGAGCCGCTCAGCCACCCGCAGGGTCTCGGTGACGGCGTTCGGGTGCTCGGCGAAGCGCGCCGCCATCCTCCGTGGCGAGCCCAGCACCGAGCTTCGGTTCCCCCGGCGCAGCGACTCCGACTCCTCCAGCGTCATCCCCTGACGGATCGCGACGAAGGCATCCTGCAGGTGGGCGCGATGCTTGGCGTGAGAGTGGACGTTGCCGGTGGCGACGGTGGCGATGCCCAGCCGCTCGGCGAGCCCGGCAAGCCAGCGGTTGCGGCTGCGGTCCCGCCGCCAGTAGGGCCGCTGCAACTCGATTCGGAAGCGGTCCGGCCCGAAGGCGCCGCGCAGCCTGCGGGCGGCGGCCGCTGCCGCCGCGGCGTCACCCCGCTCCCAAGCGGCGGCGACCATTCCCGCGCCCGCGCACCCCGAGAGGCAGACCAGGCCCTCCGCATGTTCCTCCAGTTGCTCCAGCGTCACCGACGGTTGCCCGGCGCTCCGCTGCGAGCTGTCGCGCGTGTGGGAGTGGGCGGCCGTGAGCAGGCGGCAGAGGTTGCGGTAGCCAGTCACGTCCTCGACCAGGAGGGTGAGGTGTGCGCTTCCCACCGTCATCTCGGCGCCGGTGATCGCCCGGATCGGGAGCGCCTTGCAGGCGTCGACGAGCTCCATCGAGCCCCAGATCCCGTCGTGGTCGGTCAAGGCGAACGCCGAGTAGCCCAGGTCCGCCGCGGCCCTCGCCAGCTCAGCCGGGGTCGAGGCCCCGTCGAGGAAGGAGAAAGCCGAATGAGCGTGCAGCTCGACGTACGGGGCCGCGCTTGCCATCAGCCCCGCTGCCGATACCAGCGCCTGCTGACGATGCTGCGGAAGACAACGAGGTTGCGCCCGTCGGCAAGGGCCAGCTCGAAGTAGTGCCGGCCGAGCGGATGCCGCGTCCACCAGCGATCCTCGACCACCCACTCCTCCCGCAACGCCTCGACCGTGACGCCGTCGACGGAGGTCGGCTCCCCGGCCTGGTTGGCCTCGACCTTCACCGGGCGGGGCACGTACAACCGCCGCAGACCGGGGCTCATCGGTCCGGGCTGGGCGCGAGCATCGCCCAGCGCTCGGGGAAGCGCGAGGCGGAATCGAGCGGCACAATGGTGAGCAGGGAGTCGCCGCCCTGGGTGGCGCGAACCTCGCGGATCGCCTCGCCGAGGCGCCGTCGCCGGTGCTCCTCGCCGCGCAGCGAAAGCTCAAGCTGATCGCCGACGGGCGGGCCGAGGCCAAGCGCCCGCAGGCGCAGGGAGACGACCGGCCCGGGGAGAGCCTCCAGTCGCGGCCCGAGCACCGCGCGCAGGGTCCGAGCCGAGGCGGTCGGCCGCCCCAGTCCCTGATCGACGCTCCAGCTGCCGCCGCCGCAGAGCACGGCGCCAAGGCGCAGGCCCAGCAGCGTTCTCCCTTTGCGTTGCGGCGCGGCGATCAGCCGAACGATGAGGAGCCTGAGGGCGTGGTCGAGCTGTCCCCCGGCCGCTCCTTCCGGCAGCTCGACCTCCTCGGCCAACTCCTCGTGCGGCCGTCGCGGGCGCAGCGGCGAGTCCTCGCCGCGGGCGAGGCGCAGCGCCAGTAAGCCGGGCGGGCCGAAGCGGTCGGCGACCCGGTCGGTCGCCAGCGCCGCGAGCGCCCCCAGCGTCTCGATCCCCAGCCGCCGCAGCGTCTCGATCAGGCTCCCCGCCTCGCGCGGCGGCAGGTCGAGCCTGCCGGCCAGCGTCGAGACGGGGAGGCCTGCCAGGAAGTCGCCTGCGGCGAGCGGCGGGACGATCGTCTCCCGTTGCGCGGCGGCGTGGGCGGCGAAGCGGGTGGGCGCAACCCCGATCCGCACCTCTGACTCCACCGCCCGCCGCGCCGCCACCAGCACCCCGGCTCTCTCGCCCCCGTAGAGCCCACGCAGCCCATCGAGGGTGAAGAACGCCTCCCCGGCCCGCTCCGACTCGACCGCCGCGCCGATCCTCTCTAGTCGGCGCAACAGTCGCTCGGTCAGCTCGCCGGCCCCAACCGGGTCGGCGAGCGCGGGCTCAGGGATCAGGACACAAGCAACCTCCATACGAACATATGTTCGTATATGACGCGAACATAATCAAGGCCTATTGAGGGCCTTTGCGTGAATCCACGCGAGATGCGTCAAAGCCAGGCGCAAACGGCTTCGAGCTCCTCCGCGTCCGGGCTCTCGCCTTCTGCGGCTCGCCTCGCCGCCAGGGAGACCATTGCCGCAACCGCGACCCACTCGGCCGTCGGGAATGGCGGTGGCGAGTCATTACCTGCCTCGCGCACCTCCTGCAGTGCTGCCGCGAGGCGGTCGATCGCCGCGTGCTGGAGCCGCGCCCCCTGCTCTCCTACGGCGAGGATCTCCAGCGTAAGCAGCCTCGCCGTGGGCAGATCGGCAGCGAGCAAAGCCGCAGCGGTGCGGATTCCCAGCGGCGCCCGCTCCGCCACATCCCGCTCAGCAGCACAAGCTCGCTCGATCGCCTCGAGCAAGCGCCCGAACAGTTCCTCGAAACTGACGAGCATGCAGTCGTGCCTGTCTTTGAACTGTCTGTAGAAGCTGGCGGTGGAGACGCCGGCCCGCCGCACGATGCCGGTGACCGACGTCGCGGCATAGCCCCCGGCCGCGCACTCCTCGGCCATCGCCGCGATCAGCCGTTCGCGCTGGTTGCGCTCGACCAACTCGGGGGGCAGTCCGTGGGGACCCGGTGGCAGCCGCCGGGCCTGTGCATTGCGCTCCTCCATACTGAGAGGATAGAGTTAGTTCCCAAAGGTAGGGTGAATTTTCAAGAGGAAGGTGGGCCGATGCCGCGAAAAGCGACCCTCGTCATCTTGCTGGTGACCATGCTGGCCCTGGGCGCCGCCAACGCAGGGGCGGACCCGTACGAGCCAAACAACTCAACGCTCGAAGCAGCCGGCCCTCTCGTCGCGAATCAGGGCTACACAGCCGACCTCTCACCCGGGGAGGACCGGGATTTCTACTTCCTCCATGTGACCTCGCGTGCCGCCGCAACGGTTGAGTTGAGCGTGGCGAACACGGGGGGAGGTGCGCTCGGCTCTGACATCGACGTAGCGATCCTCGACGCATCGGCGACTCCGCTTAGCGCCCAGGCCTTCATTCGTGAGGGTGAAACGAGAACCGTGCAGGCCACATTGGACCCAGGCAAGTACTACGTCGAAGTCGCCTCGAACGGGAACTCCGGTGATACATATCTGCTCAGCCCTGGTGGCGGGGATGGAGCATTCGGACCGTACGCACAGATCGCCGCGAGGTGTGCCCAGGCAAGCGATCGCCTCGCCGCGGCAAAGGCCGGCCTGCGCGAGGCGGAAGGAAGGCTTCAACGCGCCGTCGCCCGGCGGCGGCGCAGTCGCTACGCGGGACCCGAAGCCCATAAGCACGCGCGTCTCGCCCAGGCCCGAGCGCGCTCCCAGGTCAACTCCGCGCGACGTAAGCTTCGAGTCGCCACGAGCTCCCTCACTCCTTGGTGCTCAATCCCCCAGTAGCTGGTCAACGCGGGGTTCAGCGCACCCGGCAGCCGCGGACCAAGGTCGAGCTGAGAGTGCGACCGTCGTCGAAGGTCATCGAGGCATGGGCGAAGGGAAAGGCGGCGAGGGTGAAACCGGCGGGAGCCGCGCAGCCGGCGCTCAGATAGGAATGGCGCTGCCCGCGCGAGACGTAGCGACGCTGCAGCTGGAGGTAGATGGTCTTGAGATAGCCATTGCGGTTGATGGCCGCGGGCAGCGTCGCTTCAATCACGGTGCCGAAGGGGCCGGCGGACTGGCTGATGTGGAAGACGACGATCCTCGTGATCGGGACCGGCGCTCGCTGGAAGATGTGAGCGAGGATCACCCGGTGACCATCGACGGCGCCGTTGAAGAGGAGTATTTCCGCGCGCATCAGGAAAGGGGGCTGTTCGGGCAGGGACGTAATCGCGGTGAGACCGCCTGCTCCGACCAGCGCGGGGGCGCAGCCCGCAAGCGCCTCGGCGGTCGAAGCAAGCCTGATCTGGGCCTCGGAGCAGACGGGCAGGCCGCGGGTGTCGAGTTGCCCGGCCCGGTTGAGGGCGATCCTGATCTTGCGCAGGGCCGGCGGATCCTGTCGCGCGGCCGCCCGGATCGTCCCTTCGATCCGCACCGCAATCGGCGCGAGAGAGTCTCGCGGCAGGGCGCGGGGCATGACGCCACCGTCGAAGCGGACGAAGAGATCGCCCTTCTGAGAGAGCTCGGCCGAAGCGGTACTGACACTGAGGACGGCGACGCACAGCGATGCCAGCAACGCCACACGCCTCAAAACACCGGGCTCCCGTCCAGTGAGGAGACCTTCCAGGCGCCCCCTTCCTCGACCACCCGCATCGCGTAGGCGACACCTCCCGCGCCGCGATAGAGCAAGAAGCCGTGATCGCCGTCGATGCGCAGGGAGCCGACATCGGCCTGGGCGGTTTCTTCCAGCGCCCGTTGGCCTGAGCCCGGACCGAGGACGGCGAGAACTTCGGGGCAACTTTCCACCCCTTTGCGCTTGCCGTAGCGGGCGGCAAACTGTTCGATGGTCGCAACGAGTGAGGCGGCCATGTAAAAGCAGGCTTCATCCCAGCGGTGGGCGACGCGGGCGTCGAGGTAGGTATGCAGGACGGCGGCTGCCGCTTCGCGCTGGGATGCGTTTGCCTCAACGCCAAATTCCTGGATCGAGTTGTCGCCTTCACCGTGGCGGAACTGGGCCGCACCGCCGCCTGAATCGTGATGTGTTGACCTGGGCGCGGCGGGAGGCTGGGGAGCCGGCTTTGTACGCGGGGGGTCAGGAGAGTTTCTCGGAGCTTCCTCGCGCTCGCGCTGCACACGCCCGGCGGCCTGCTGAAGCTGAGCAGCGGCTTCCGCCTCACTCCCGGGGGCCGGGCTCTCGGCGACCTTGCTTTCGGAGCTCGAGCTCCCGGGGGCCGAGGCTTCGCCGTCGGCCCCCCCTCCTCCGCCGCAGCCAGCGAGCAGAACGAGAGCGAAAATGAGCAACGTCGTTAGTGCCTTGCCTTGCACGTTTCGGTCAGGGTCGAAGAGACAGCGGGGGCGCCGCTGAAGGAGAAGGTCGTCTTGGCGAGGTGAAAGAGGGCCTTGCTAACACCCTTGGGGGTTGGACAGCCGGCACTGAGGAAGCTGCGCTGTTTGCCCAGGTAGCCGTAGGTGCGCGAGAGTCGCATTGTTACTTCGGTGAGGTTTCCCCAGGCGCGCAAGCTGGCGGGCAGGACCGCGGTAAGGGTCGTGCCGTAGGTGCCGTGCTTTTCCTTGCTGAGCGCAAAGACGATCACAAAGGAGGCGGCGAAGGGATAGCTGGTGTAGATCTGACCGAAGAGGACGGGCTTTTTGGCTCTGGTGCTCTTGAAGACGAGCATCTTGCCCCTGGAGGCATAGCTTTCCTGGCCTTCGAGGCCGACCAGGGCGGTGAAGGCTCCTTCGCCGACCAGTGAGGCGCGGCAGTTGGCCAGGGCTCGTGAGGTAGAGGCGGGCTGGATCTCAGAGTAGGGGCAGTCGGGCAGACCAGTGGGATCGAGGATGCCCGCCCGATTGATCTCGATCTTCACCGCCTTGAGGGCCGGTGGCTTTAGGGCCGGATCGGTGCTGGCGATTTTCCAGCCGACCGAGACGGCGATCGGCGAGGTGCCTTCGCGCGGCAGCTTCTTGGGCGAGAGCTTCGCCTGCACACTCAACTGCAGGTTGCCGACGATGCGGGTTTCGGCGGCGGCGAGACTGGCGAGGGCCAGGGCGAGGAGAGCCGCGGCAGTGAGAAGGGTCGCCGTCTTTCTCATCTACTTGCCCCAACCCGCCGGGGGAATGTCCGGTGCGGCCTTTGTTGGCTTTTGTGCTGGTGGCGATGCGCCGCCCGATGGCGCCGGTGGTGGTGGCGCATCGCGGGACGTCTTACTGACCCAGCGGAACTCTCGATGGCGCCAGCGACGGCGTCGGTCCCATCGCCCGTTTGCTCGCTGAAGCTGGCCCGCGCCGAGCTCGAGCTGCTTTTGACCGCGCCATCGTTGCTGCCGACACTCGGGAGCGGGAGGTTCGCTGTGGGGAGATTGACCGCGGCCGTCGTTGCTGCCCCCGGGCCGTAGGCGTAGATCGCGCCAAAGGCGGTGTTACCCGAGGTGACGTAGACACGGCCCTGGGTGGGAGTGGCGCTGTTGTCTACGGCAAGGCCGACTGGCAGGCCGTCCTCGACCAGGAGTTTGAGGTGGCCCTCGTAGGCTCCGGCGGCGCTGAAGACGTAGACGATCGCCTGCGGGCTATCGGTGTATTGGGGCTGAAGGTTGTCGAGGACGTAGACCTCACCCGTTACCCGGTCCACCGCGACCGATGCGTCGCGCAGGGAGACAAACCGACCGTTGGGCGTGCCGCTGCCGTCGATTTCGGTCACTGGGTCTTCTTTGTCAAGCGCGGGGTCGTAGACCTTGACCGTGTTCGTGGCCGCGTCGGGCACGTAGAGGCGCCCCGCGGTTCCAGGGAATTGGGAGAAGGCGATGCCGTAACTGTCTTCGAGATCGCCAGCGCCTATTTTCAGCGGTTCGAGCGCGTCCATCACCGGGGCACCGCTTTCGTCGAAGACGGCGACGTAGGTGCGCTGGTCGACGTAGACATTTCCCGTCACGGGGTCCACGGCGACGCCGGTGGGATGGGTGGAGTCGAGCGTCGCGCCGGTGAGCGTCACGCCAGTGCCGAAGGACGGCTGGGCCATGAACTTGACGACATTGCGGTGGTAATTGTTGACGTAGAGGTTGCCGGAGGCATCGAAGGCCATTCCACAGGGACCGTCGAGCGGATCCTCGTTGGATAGCTGGGTGATGTACCCGGTTGCCCCAGACACAGTTGGTGAGTTGTAGTTGGCGTTTTGGTTATAGACGTCGATGGCGTGGTGGTAGTAGTCGGAGACGTAGAAGCGCCCCGCCGGGTCGACTCCCAGGCCGCAGGGCCCTTCGAGGTTTCCGGTGGGCGGTGGCAGGACGAGAACTGGGGTCGGGACCGGCACGAAAACGAAGAGCGGGTCCGACGCCGCCCCCTGGGCGGGAGCCGCGCAGCACAGCGCCGCCCCGGCGCAGATCATCGTTAGCCACGCCCGCCTGAGCAGCGAGCCGCTCATTTCCTACCTCCCTTGCCTTGGTGCTTGCCACCGGGGTGAGCAGCCTTCTTCTTGTTCTGTCCCTTGCACTGCCCCCGCAGCTTGGTTGTGAACACAGCCCCGATGTTGTTTTGGGCGATCGCCTTCACATTGGAGACGGGCGGGGTCTGGCAGATGTCGGCCGAGTTGACCAAGAGCCCACGCTTACCACCGAAAAGGGTCATCGTGAAGCGGCTGACCGGCTCGTCGGGAAGATCGCTGAAGAAGGCCCTGATGCCGCCCTTCTTGCCGGGGCCGATGTGGCCTTCCAAGACAATTCGGATCGAGCCCGAGTGTAGATCGGCGACCAGGTCGGGTAGGGCGGCGGAGGAGGAGCGCAGATAGACGTTGCCGCGCAGCGGTTCGTCCAACAGCGAGGTTTCGGCAATGGCGGAGCCATAGATGGAGTTCTTGGGACAGGCTTCGCGGGCGAAGGCCGCCTTTGTGCAGATGCCGCGGATGTGTTCTTGAGCCAAGAACTGCTGGCGGGGAATAACCACGGCGATGTCCTTGAGGTTTGAGTCGTTGGGACCGCGGGAGGCAAAGGTGACGCGCAGCTGCGGGTAATCGCCGCGCTTGGTGCCGCCTCTGAGGCGAACGCCGAGCTGGGGTTGGAAGCCGAGGATGCGGCAGTTGAGCAGCTGAAAGAAGTTGGAGGGAGCGACGTGGGAATCGTCGGCTGAGGTTTCAAAAGCCGCACCGGAGCCGGTCAGGGACGAGCTCAGCCGCGATGCTTCGCAGCTGGAGGGGTTATGGGTGAACTGGGGGCGGTCGGCGTAGATGCGGATCTCGCGCAGGTGCAAGACGACGCCGTCCCTGATGTGGGGAATCGGGTCCGATGCGCTCGAGTCAAGGCTCAGCTGGGCGGTGTGCTGGTCGATCTGGAAGGCCGAGCGGATCACGATCGTGCCGAGGTCGAAGGGCCCGACCGTTGCCGGGTTGATCGTGACCAGCGAGAGCGGCGCACCGTGGTAGGGGCCGGCGAGGTAGATCTTGCCTTCGGTGTAGGTGAGGGCAGAGCCGACGCCGTAGCCGGTCAGGGTGTGACCGACTTGGCTTGCGGCAGGACAGGAGGGGCTGGCCGCCTCGGCAAAGCCGCGCTTTTGCTTTGCCGCGGCGATCGCTGCCTCTGGGCACTTGGCTACGCCCGCCAGCTTGCCGGTCACGCCCTTGGGCAGAGCGAGCGAGTAGGAGGTCAGCTCTTGTTCTGTGTCCTTACGCGAGATGTGAACGTAGTAGGGGGTGAAGGCGTTGACGTTGGAGTTGACCGCGCCGGAGCTGACACTCGGTTCGAAGGGCGGGGTGCCGCTAGGGCATGCGCCGCCATCAGCGCCCGTTTTGATCAGCGTGTAGCTGAGTTCGCCGAAGGTTTCGGCAGAGCCGTAGGGCAGCGCTTCGATCCCGGTCGGCACGTAGCCGCAGTGTGGCGGGGTGATGAGGAAGGAGCGCTGGCCGGAGCGGAAGGCGACTTCAAGTTCGGTGTAGGGGAGCTGGGGCAGGTTGTCGAAGGTCGCGGTCAGGGTGCCGTCGGCGGGGTTTGGCACGAGCTTTCCGGCCAGCTTTACCATCACCCCGCGCTGGGGGGACTTGGCCAGCAGGTAGATCGAGATCAGGTTGTCGAAGGGGTTCTCGGCCCCCGGTGTCGGGGTGGCCGGGTCATCTGGCTTTGCCAGGTAGACCGCACCGCTCAACAGGTCACCTTCGAACTGGTCGCTAAAGAGCGGCGTGTGGACGCGCAGGTTGCCGATCTTTGAGTTGTTGGGACAACCCTGCCCCTGGGCGCTTTGCACGGTCTCGGCAGCGAACTGTGCGGGGGTGCAAACACCCAGGCCCGCTCCCACCGAGGGATTGAGCGTCGTGCCTTCGGGCAGGCGCACGATCGCGGTCTTGGGTGGTGCTGCGTTGGTGAAGGCGGGGTCGGTGAGGCGAGCGTGGTTGACGTTCAACCTAAAGACAAAGCCACTTGGTGCTGAGGCCTTGGTGTTGTCGAGGTGGCCAACCACTTCTGGGTTGAACTGCAGGTACTCGCAGTGCATATCTGCCCCCGCCCCCGCTTTGGTGCGGTTGATGGCCGAGGCCGATACAGCTCCGAGCTGCTGCCAGGAGCTGGCGGTGGCTGTGAAGCTGAGTGGCCCCGAGCACTGCGGCGGCAGGCTGAGGTAGGCCTGGGGTTTGAATTTCGCCGGATCGCCGACCGAGCATTTGGCCCAGGGAAAGGAGGGCTCTGTCTCGTTTAGGCAGTTGCCGCGCTCGCCGTTATGGGAGACGGCCCAAGGGGTGCCCCAGAGGTTCAGGGCGAGGGCGTCGATGCCAAGCGTCTGGGAGACGTCGTCGGCCTCGATCACCAGCGAGTAGGAGCCGTCGGGGTGGGCGACGAGTTCCACCGCAAGGGCAACCTGGGAGCCAAAGGCGGCAAAACCGAGCAGGGCAGCCTGCCCAGGCGCGGGCGCCAGGTTATAGAGGCCAAAGCTCCGTGTGGCGGTCGGCGTGTGGACTTCCACGGAGCCAAGCTGGCTCGCATCCGGGCAGCTCTCGCCCGACTGGCTTTCTTCGAAGGGCGAGTCGCGGTGGGTATGAAATGCGCTTTGGGTGCAAGTGGGAAGGATGCTCGGATTTAGGATCGTCCCGTTGGGCATTTCCAGGCGCAGGTCGCGCAGGTCCCCATCGGGAAAGACGGCACCGGGCTGCCCCTCGAATTCCCCGCCGGGCCGAAGGCCGAGGCGAAAGGAGAGCTGGTAGGGATGTGAGCCGGCCACGGTCGCGGCTTCGCCGCCATCGGCGATCGCTTTGGCCCGAAAGCCTTCTTCTCCGGGCAAGAAGCCGAAGCCTTCAGTGGTCCTGAAGCTCGCCGGCGCCGAGGTGGCGCTGCCCTGAGAGCTGGCGGCAACCAGGCGGAAGTAATAGGTGGTGTCGGGCGCAAGGCCGCCAATCGCCGCCCTTGCTTCTTCTTGACCCGTGCCTTCCCCGGCCGGGTGCGAGGGAGTCGAGATCGCGCCCGAGAAGTCAGCGGCGGGGCCATATTGGAAACGGTAAGTAGTTGCGTGCCCTTCGGGGTTCACCTCGCCCACGAGCAGCGCCGAGGTTCCCTGCAGATTGCCGGCGGAAAGACCGCCGACGGCCGGCGCCGCGGCGGCGGCGACCGGAAAGCCCGCGCCCGCCAGGACGCAGGCGAAGGCGAGGCAAAAGAGCAAGCGGCGCCTCATCGGTGGGACGCTCCCTCGTGCTTGGCGTGGCTTTCCTGCTTGGCGTGGCCCTTGTTCTTGCGGTGGGAGGACTTGGGACGGGTGCCGCGCTTGATGCAGATGCCCTTGCGCTTTACGTAGCCTCGGCGGCAGTACTTGCGGTAGCTGACCGGCGGGTTGCCGGCACCGGGGGCGAGCGTCGCCAGGGCCGGTTCGGAGGGCACTGAAGGCAAGATCTGGCAGGCGTCGCCTTCGCAGGGGATCGGCGCGGAGGCTTCGGGAAAGCCGCCACCGACACGGGCGTCATAGAGATCGCCCGAGCCCGGATCGGACCCCAGCAGCGAGGCTTCGGTAAGGAAGTAGGCATCCGCGCCGTCGGCCGAGGCGTCGACGAAGCTGGCCCCCTGGGGCGTCGAGCCGCTCGAGAGCAGAGCCAGGCAGCCCGCCGCCTGGACACAGCTACCCACGCCTTGGGCCTCCCATTGATAGACGTCTGGGATGCCGGCGCCGCTGGTCGGGTTTGAGTTGGAGTCCGCCGCCACCAGCGAGTCGGCGGAGGTAAAGAAGACGCGTTTGGCACCGGCGACGAGCACCCGCGGCTTGTAGGCAGCGAATTCGGTGCCGTTGGGGTAGGCGCCGGGGATCGTCGTGGGGCCGATCGGGCGTTTGCCTTTGGGGTTGCAGGAAAGGCAGCGAAGCCCCGTGCCCTGGGTGTAAAGGAAGAGCTCTGTGTCGGGCTGACCGCTGACTTTGTCGGTGTTGTCATAGCCGGTGAGTTTTTCGCTGGAGAGAAAGAGCAGGCGGTTGCCGTCTTCGCTCACCCGCGCAGCCCCGCTGGCGGGCGGGTAGGTGGAAGGATCCGCGGCGGCCGTCCCGGCAGCGATCGTGGTGGCGGCGCCGGCCGTCCAGCGTTTGAGGCCGGCGCCGTCTTGGAAGTAGGCGACGTTGCCATCCCCAGAGGCGCCCAGCATCCCCGCCACCCCGCCCGCGGGGGCGATGTCGCCGGCGGTGCCGGCGCTATAGCGGTAGAGGTGGCCTTCCTTGACGAAGTAGGCGACCGCACCGTTTGACGAGGCGAGCTGAAATTCACCACCGCCGCCGACGGAGGCATCGATCTGGGCGTTGGTCGTGCCTTCGTGCAGGAAGAGATCGTCGCTCTGGGGCTGGCGCCAGTAGATCCGCGCACCGTCGTCGGAAATTGCCCCGGCCGCAGCGGCGAGTTCGGCCCCGGGGGTCTGGCCGATCGTTTCCAGGGCGCCGTCCTGCGCGCTCCAGGCGTAGAGATTTTGCTTGGCTTCGGGGCAGCCGTCGAGCGCCCCCGGCGCAAGCGCTGCGCAACTTTCCAGCACGACCGTGCCGAGGTCGGGACTGGCGCCGGCCAGGCGCACTTCGAAAGTCGCAGGATCCAGGCCGCGCCCGGCGATATCGGCTTCGTCGATCAACGCCCGGAAGGCTTCGCCTTCGCGCAGGTAGAAGTCCTGAAAGCCCGCCGGGGCGCCGGAGCCGGAGAGCGGCGGGTTGGCCACCGGGCAGAGGGCTGCTTCGCCGCCGCGGCAGCGATCGCCGTTGAGCATCACCGCGCGGGAGAGATCGGCGGAGAAGAGTCGATAAGGGACGCCCCGGTCGACGAAGTCATAGCTCCCCGAGAAGATCGGAACGGTGAGGTTTTGGCTGCGCCAGCCGGCGCCGCTGCGGGCGGCGAGGTACTGGCTGGCGGGTGGGGCGCCGGAGCCGCCTTCGAAGGACGTGGCCGAGGAGTAGGCGATGGCGCCGCCTTGGGCGGCGGCCTGCAGGTCCCCGCCCGCGGCGATCGAGCCCGGCGGGCTTACCTCACCGCCGTTCTTCTCAGCCGGGGAGACCATCTCCCAGCCGCGGTTGTCGGGCAGGGCGGCGTGGGCGGGAGCGCTCAGCGCCAGCAAGAGGGCACAGACGCCGCCGCTTGCGAGGAGGCGTCTTTTGCGGATGCTCATCCGGTCTGGCCTTCGGCCGGCCTCAGCCGTGCCGTTTGCCGTGGGGCTTGCCTTTGCCCTTGGCCTTCGCGGCCTTGGGGCAGCGCGCCTGCATCTTGGGCTGGGTGGCCAGGGTGCGGCCGTTGTGGGCGGTGAAGGCGGCGCTGGCTTTGAACGCCTGCGAGCAGATGTTGCGGCTGTTTTGCAAAAGCCCCTTCTTGCCGCCCTTCATCTTCAGGGTCACCTTGGTGACCGGAGCGTCGGGGATGAACTCGAAGCTGGTGCGGATTCCTCCGTTGACGCTGTCGATGCGCCCGACCGCTTCGAGCTTGATCGGCCTGCTCGCCGGGCCTCTGAGGTCCATAACCAGGTCGGGCAGCTTGTTGTCGGAGGAGCGCAGGTAGACGTTGCCGCTGAGCGCTTCGTCAAGCAGCGGCGTCCTCGCGGTGACGCTGCCGTAGATCGAGGCGGCAGGGCACTGATCGGCGGCGAACTGCACCCTGGTGCAGACGGTGCCGATGTGGTTTTGGTCGAGGAACTCGGATTTGGGCAGGGCGACGGTGGCGCTGGAGAGGTTGGCGTCGCCGGGACGCGGGCGCAGGATCGCGCTCAGGGCCGGGTGATCGCCTCGTTTAGTGCCGCCCTTCAGCTGCAGAGCGAGCTTGGGCTTGAAGCCGAGCGCCGCGCACTCTCCGACTTGGAAGCGATCGGAGACGCCCGCCGAGGCGCCGCCTTCGCCACCGATCGTCCCGGTTGTGGCCTCGGGCGCGCAGCTGGTCGGGTTAAGCGCGAAGCCCTGGCGGTCCAAGAGGACGCGCACGTCGCGCAGGTCAAGCGGGATGCCCGAGAGCATCGTCGGGATCGGATCGGAGGCGGCGTGGGCCCTTGCCGTTTTGCGGTCGAGAGTTACCGGAACCCGGACCAAGACATTGCCGAGGTCAAAGGGTCCGGCAACGGCCGGGGTGAGGACGGCGAGGCTCAGCGGGGCGCCTTTGTAGGGGCCGGCTAGATAGACCTTGCCGGTCCTGACGTAGAAGGGTGAGCCTGAGCCCGCTCCCGCCACCACGGTGCCGATCTGCGAGGCAGCGGGGCAAGAGGGCGCGACGATTTGCCCGGCGCCGGTGCTCGGTGCTGTCGGCAGCGAGGCGAGCGCCTGATCGGAGCAGGTACCCACGCCGGCCAGCCGGGCCGACACGCCTTCGGGCAGGTCGACTGAGATCGAGCGCAGGGCGGGAGCACCAGTTTCGTTTGTTACCTGGGTGGCAAAGGTCGCAAAAGAGCCGGCCAAGGCGCTGGTCGAGCCGGCGTGGAAGCCGGGCGCAAACGGCTTTGCCCCGCAATTTTGATCGAGGGTGAACCCGCTTTGGCCTTTCACCGGCGCGTTGCCCGACCACGGCGTCAGCTCATAGGTGGTGGCGTAGGTGCCGCACTGAGAGGGAGTGGTGATCAGTCCACGGTTGCCGCCCTTGAAGTGAAGTTCGAGGTCCTCGAACGGCTGCTGAGGATTGTTGTCGAAGGTGGCGGTGATCTGGCCCGTGTCGGGGTCCACGTCGATCTTGGCCGGAAGCTTCAGCAGCACCCCCTCGCCCTTGGCCACCAGGTAGCCGGCAAAGAGCGAGCCAAAGGGGTTGTCCCTTTGCTTGGCGATGTAAAAGGAGGCGGCTATCGGGTCTTCGAGGACCGGGGTAGTGATCTGGCCGGTGGCCACCTTGGAGGATTCCGGGCAGGCGGCATCGGCTTCGTCGAAGCTCAGGGTGCCGCCCTGCTTGACGGTGTGGGTTTGCACCTCCGAGCCGCCTTCGGCCAGCACGTTCACGCTGGCGATTACTTCGCCTTCGAGGTTGGCGCTCTGCGCCGTGAGCGTCGGCACCGCGACACCGTCGTTGGCACCGCGGAAGGCGACGTGGGAGATGAAGCCAGGGTGGCTGTTGAAGGAACCAACCGCTTCCTCTCCGATCACTTCCACTCCCCCGGCGCCGATGCCCGGCAGCGCTTCCAGCGCCGCCTGCACTTCGGCCCCATTGGCATTAAGGGGCAGATCGGTGGTTTCGTCGCCTGCGAAGCCGAGCGTATAGGTGCCACTTTCGGCCTTGACCCCAACCATCTGGAAGGCGCTGTGAGTACCCATGATCACGGGTACGTCCCGGCCGCTGAACGAACCCTGGAAGTCCACAGTCCACGGCCCGCCTTCGCGGCCGCTCACGGCGATGTCTCCGGGGGCGATATTGGGCAGACCTTCGAGCGCCGATCGCACCTGGGCGGCGCTAGCGAAGACGGGCAGCATCGAAGTGCTCTGTCCTTCGAAGGAGAGGCTCACCGGGGCACCGCCGGCACCCAGATTCGCGATCTGCTCCTCGTTTCGGTCGACGCCGATCTGTTCTTCGGTGCAGCTGCCGAGGCCGTCGGCCGCGGAAGGGTTCAGTGAGATCCCCTGGGCCAAGGTGACGACCGCCTTCTTCAGGTCGGAGGTGCGCAGCCCTTCGGGGTCGGTCAGGCCTTCCTGGGGCACTTCCAAGTTGACGTCGAGGCCGCTCGAGGCGTTCGGGCTGCGAGTGGTCGGCGCCAGCGACATCGTCGGTTCGAAGGGAACGCCTTCGCATTCGATCGTTTCGTCCAGCGGGGTCGGCGCAAAGTCAAAGCCGCTCGGGTCCTGGTAGCTGCGCACGCCCGTCACCACTTCTCTGGGTGAGCAGCTGGTCGAGTTCGACATGAACGGCGTCGGTTCCACGCCGCTTGGGACCGGGCTGCCGCAAAGCCCGTTACAGGTCAGCGCTTCGAACCAATTGAAACGTTCGCTGTCGTGACTTTCGTCGGTCGGCACGCCCCAGAAGGTGTTGATCGAGCCCGACAGCGGAGCGGTGGCCGGGATGTTGGTCAGCGTCGCGTCGAGGGCGTTGCCGCGCTTGGGATCGAGCGTGATGTTGATGAAGGTCGGGTAGAAAAAAGCGTAGAAGCCCAGCCGCGCGACGATGTGGTCGCTGCCGGCCGGCGGTTCGAGGTTGAAGACCGGGGTGCGGTACCCGCCGATGCTGACGAATCCGAGGACCCCCGGTTCGATCATCCCGATCTGGGAGTCGGTCGGGCAGAACGGCACTCCCGGTTCGCTGACCGCGCCGATCTGTTCCATAAAGACCGACGTGCTGCACTTGGGGAAGGCGGCGGGGTTGCCGAGCAGACCCGGGGGCAGCTCGGTAAGCACGTCGCGGCTGCGCGCCCAGGTCACATTTTCGGGACCTTCCAACCGAGTCGGATCGGCCGTGATCCGCCACTTGGTCTGGAAGTCGGCGTGCGCGCCCGCCAGCGGGGTCGAGAGCGAGGATCCAGCTTCGCTCAGCGCGTAGTCCTGGGACAGGGCCTGGGCGGCGGCGGGGATCAGGGCGAGTGCCAGCAACGCGATCAGCGTCGCCAGCGTGGTCGCCCGCCCGCCGGTGGTCCTAGTGCGCAGGTGCATCGATGCCCTCCCCTTGCTTATCGGGTTCTTCTCGGTCCTCTTGGCCTTGCCGCCCTTCATCGAGCCGCCCCCCGCTTGGAGCCGGCTCGGCGCTTCTTCTTGGCGTGCTTCTTCTGCTTGACGCAGCTCTGCTTACCGTGCTTTTTCACCGCTCGGCGGCCCTTCGGGCAGCGCGCCCTTTCCACCACGTTGCCGGCGCCGCTGACCGAGGAGGTGATTGGCTGGGGGCTAGCGGGTTCGGGTGACGCAGCCCCCTGGCAGACATCGCCTGAGCAGGGCTCGGTCACCGTCGATTCCGGCGGTGGGAATCCGCCACCGACGCGGGCGTCGTAGAGCCTGGTGGTGGTGCCGTTTTCGTCCTGGGGCAGGAGCTTCTGCTTGGTCGCAAAGATCACGTCCTTACTACTCGGCGTCGCCGCGTAGAGGTGGCTGTCGGTGAGGTCCTGACCAGTGGAGATCAACGCCAGGCCTTCCCCCTGCTTCCAGCGATAGGCGTCCTCGCGCCCGTTTTCATCCTGGGGCAGGAGCCCTTCCTTGGTTTCGAAAAAGACGGTGTCGCCGTCTTCAGAGAGGTTGTTGATCACGGTGCTCGGGTCGAGCAACTGGGTTTCGAGCACGCGTGTGTGGGTCGATTGCAGCTGGGCGCTACCGATTTGGGCGCCGCTGTTGGGACCGCCGCAGGAGACGCAGCTGAGTTCGCCGCTGCCGGCGTCGTAGCGATAAACCTCATCGCACCCTTCGCGCACACCGGTTGCTTCGTCGCCGCAGTCTTCGGGGCTTGCCTCGGTGTTGTCGAAGCTGGTCAGCTGCGAGGTCGCCTCGAAGACCAGTACCGAGCCGTCTGGGGTCGAGCGCGTATGGCTCAGCACTCGGCCGCCCTGGGCGAGGGTTGGTTCGGGCCAGAGCGCCATGTGCCAGGTGGTCAGGCCCGATTGCCCGTCGCGGCCAGGGTTCGTCACGTCGTTTTTGTCCAGCGTGGCGATGAACTTCGTGCTGTCACCGCTGCGGGTCCAGACGTAGAGGTTCGGTTCCCCGGCCACCCCTTCGCCCCCGATCGCCGACTCGGCGACGAAGTAGGCGCGGGCGCCGCTGTCCGCAACGTTGACGAAGCTGGCGTCGCCGAGGTTATGGGTGATCGCCGTGGTGGTGCCGGTGGCGATGTCGTAGCTGTAGAGGTCGCCAGGGACCTCTACAGCGGCTTCTCCGGTGCTGCTATCCGAGTAAAACACCTGACCGCCGAAGACCCCGCCGAAGGTATGGCCGGTGGCCGGCAGGTTTGCGGAGGCTGCGGGAGGCGAGGTGCCGACCAGCAGGGCACCCTGGTTGGCGTTGATCGCGACCGCGCTGCCGCCTGCATTCGTCGCCGTCACCCGGCACTGGATCACGTCGTCGTCGTCTTCAGCCACCAGCGTGTATCCGTTGGCGGTGGCACCGGGGATTTCGGTGCCGTTTCGCAGCCACTGGAAAGTGAAGCTCGGTTCGCCTTCCCAGCTGCCGCTTTCGCAGAACAGTTCCCCGCCCACCTTGGCGGTGCCGAAGATCCCGCCGGTGAAGGTGAGTTCGGGAGGAGAGGTGGCCGGCTGGGGTTCAGTCGTGACTTCGGCGCTGACGGCCTCGGTCGCGCCGTCAGCGTTGCTGCCCGTGACCTGGCACTGCAGAACCTGCTCTTCGTCGGCCGCCGCGACCGTGTAAGTGGAGGCGGTGGCGGTGGCGATCGGACTACCCCCGCGCAGCCACTGGAAGGCGAAGCTCGGGCTCTGCGTCCAAGTCCCTTCCGCGCAGCTCAGCTGATCGCCCACCTCGGGCGCGGCGCCGGGGTCGGTGGTGTTTGCGATCGTCGGGTTGGCCGTCGCCGTCGGCTGCCCCTGCACGACGACCGAGTTGCTGCTGTAGATCACGGCGGTGCCGTCGGCGTTGGTGCCGGTGACCTTGCACTGCAAGGCGGTGCCATTGTCGGCGCCCACAGCCGTATAGGCGGAGTCTGTCGCCGCGGGGATCGCCGTCCCGTTTCGCAGCCACTGGTAGGAGAGGGTCGGGGCAGGGTTACCACCCCATGTGCCGCTTGCGCAGTTAAGAGTTTGGCCGATGCCCGCCGTGGAGATGCCGCCGCTGATGTTGGTCGAAAATTGAGGTTCTGGTGGGTTCTTTCCATTGGGTACGACGATCGTGACCGAGCTCGTCGCCACGCTCGAGCCTTCGCCGGCAACGCTGGCGGTCACTTGGCACTGCAGGACCCCGCCTTCGTCGGCAACCGTCGTCGTGTACGTGGAAGAGGTGGCGCCGCCGATCGGGTTGCCGTTGCGCAGCCACTGGTAGGCCAGGGTCGCGCTCTGCGGTTCGCCCGTGCATTCGAGCTGCTTGCCGACGATCGCGCCGCTGGGTCGCGCCACTTCCCGCGTCATAGTGTTGTTCGTACGCACGAACCAGGAGCGTTCGTTTTCGAATGCGACGACGGTGCCATCGGCGGATGCACCGATGTACTTAGACGCTTTGGTGGGAGTGACGTCTCCCGGCAACAACGAGACGACCTTGGTCGGCCCACCAGGTGTGCGGTCATAGATAGTCTGGATTTCTTCGCCGGGCGCGTCGGGCTCGAGCTTGTTGGGGGCCTGGAAGATCACGTGACTCGCCGTGGGCGTGATCAAGTGCGCCCAGGTCTTCCGCGAGCCGGCGACTCCCGGAAATTCCCCAAGGGTCCCCTTTGCGAGGGGTTCGAAGCCGCCCGGAGTGTGCAGATAGGTCCCCGCCAGCTGATTCGGGAAGTAAGGATTGCCCGCTTCGAGGATGTAGTAATTGTGATCCGGTGAAGAGCCACCGTAGATGGCACGTTCAGTAAGGCTTCCCGAGACGCCGTCGAATTGGGACACCCATCCCGAACTTGTGCGGCGAGAGCGGTAACGGTCGTTGACACCGCTGCCCGGACCGCTGCCCAGGGAGCCGCCGTTTGTGTTGAAGATGACGTCATTGCCCGCGTCGGTTACGGGACTCCAGGCGAATAGGCCCTCGGCGTCGATGAAGTCGGTGGAGGACGGCGGCAATCCCCCCGTGTCGGTCGGAGTGACCAGCTCATAGGCCCGGCAGTCCGGCAATTTGGCCGAGGGGCCAGTGCGAAAGACGACGTTGGGGCAGGTCGCAGCGGAGGCGCTCTGCGTCGCCAGCAGGAGGAAGAAGGAGGTGATCGCGCCGAGGGCGATCAGCCCCACCTCACGGGAAACGCCGCGACCAGTGCTCCGGCGCTGGATCGTTTCCGCGGACGATGCGTTCACGTGGCGTCTCACGTAGCTCTCTCCTTGTCCCGTGAGCCCCTCTGCCCGCCGCTTCCCTTAGCGGCTTCCTCGAGGCTCGGTTGTCCCTGTACTTCCTGTTTCCCTGATCCTCTTGCTGAGGTGTAGCTAGTTCCTAGAAGTTGCTAGCTGTACCGGCAATTGGCGCTAGTGAAGCACCCCGTTTGGGGGTTGTCAAGTGAGAGTTCCCAAAAGAAAAGGTCCGTTCCCAGATGCGTTCCTGGGACGGATAGGCGGGTACCGAATTACTACGAGGCGGCGCGGCTGAGGCGGCTGGCCTCTTCGGCCCCGAGGTAGGGCGCGAGGATGAACTCGGTGAAGTCGGGGAGGAGATCTTCGAGCTGCTTCGCTTCGCCGGCGGCGACCTTGCGTGAGGCGAGCATGATCAGAGCCCCGATCGTCGACTCCTCGGTGCTCGGCGGCAGCTCCTGGCCCCGCTCACGCTCGCCGCGGCCCAGCTCGAGCAGCGGGACCGCCTCGTGGGCGGCCTCGTGAAAACGGGCCGCGACCGCTGGGCTGGCGCCCTGCGATTCGACCAGGCAGAGGCGGGCGAGGTCCGGCTCGGAGGCGAGGAAGGCAAGTACCGCGCGGGAGGCGACGATCGCCTGGCCGGGCCAATCGGCAGCCGCCGCGACCGCCTCGACAGCCAGCTCGCGGATGTGCCCGACGACGACCTCGAAGGCGGCGAGGAAGCACTCCTCCTTGCCCTCGAAGTTCTCGTAGAAGACGCGGCGCGAGACCTTCGCCTCCTTGGTGATGTGGGTAATAGTCACCGCCTGGTAGCCGTGCTCGGCGACCGCGGTGGCGAGGCCGGCGATCAGCCGCTCGCGCTGGTTGTGGGCGACCTGCTCGCGGCTGAAGCCGTGGCGGCCGGCGGGAAGGGGACCGAGCTCTTCTTCTACTGCCATCGGCTACGGGGTCAGGCCGATGCGGACTGTCGGCCGCCGGCCTCGCGCGCCGCCTCGTCCTCGCCTACATAGGGACGCAGCAGAAACTCGAGGCTCTCCGGCAACAGGGCCCGCAGCTTCGCCTCTTCCCCCGCGATCAGGCGCTGGTTGATCACCCAGAGGACCCCCCCGGTCAGGGTGTCCTCGAGGCTGTCCGGGAGTTTGTCGCTGCGCGGGTTGAGCTCACGGCCGGGGCGCAGCAGCGGCGCGAAGCGCTTCAGCGCCGCCTCGTGGCGAGCCGCCGCCTCGGGCCCGGCGGTCGGGGCCTCGATCAGGCAGGCGCGAGCGACGTTCGGGTGCGCCGCCACCTGCTCCAGCAGCGCCCCGAGGCCGGCGCCGACCTTGTCCGGCCAGGGACCCGTTTCGCGGTCGTAGGCTTCTTCGACCACGTAGGCGGTGCGCTCGACCGCCGCGTCGAGCAGGGCGAGGAAGGCAGCCTGCTTATCGGCGTAGTGCTTGTAGAAGGTCGCGTAGCCGACCCGGGCGCGGCGCACGATCTGCTCGATCGTCGTCTCCGCATAGCCCTGCTCGGCGATCAGGTCCGCGGTCGCTTCGAGAATCCGGCGTCGCTGGTCGTCCGCCGACGCGGCGCGGCTGACCGGCTCGGGGCCGGGCGGCTGCCGGGAGGCCTTTCCAGGCAATGCACGCACGGAGTCAGGATAGCGCGCGTTCCCATTGGTACGAAGTCAGTATATGAAGTGACACAAGTTCCCAAAGATGGTCTAAGGTACCCCGAGTGGAAAGTCCGACCACACTGCGCGCGGTTCGCTCATGGGATGAGGCGATTCCAGAGCGGTCGTCGGACGAGGGAGTGCTGGAAGCGATGCTGCTCAGCGCCGGCGCCCGCGGCTACGACCAGGCGAGCGTGCAGGAAGTGCTGGAGCGCAGCGGGACCTCCCGCGAGCGCTTCCAGCGTCGCTTTGGCGACAAGGAGGCCTGCTTCGCGGAGGCCTACGAGGTAGCGGTGGACCGGATCTGCGCGGAAGTGCTCGCGGCGGCGCGTGGCGCCGAGAGCTGGCGGGCGGGCTTCCGCGCCGCTTTGGCGACGCTGCTGCGGACAGTCGCCGAGCAGCCCCTGCTGGCGAAAGCGCTGCTGATTGAGGTGCGGGCCGCGCGCGGACAAGCCTGGGCCAAGCACCAGCAGGCGGTGATGCGCCTCGCGGCTGCCGTCGACTCCGCCCGCCACCAGCGCGGAGCGCGAGCCACCGCGACCGCGCTCACCGCCCAGTTCGTCGTCGGCGCGGTCGAGGAAGCGATCTGCAACGAGATCGGCGCCGGCCGCACCGCCACGGTCGAGCGCCTGCTGCCCGACCTCGCCCACATCGCGGTGCTCAACTACTTCGGCGAGGACGAGGCCTGGCTGGAGCTCGGCTCCCCCAACCTCACCTCGGTCGACCCGGACAGCTGAAGCGCGGCTACCACACCACTCGGGCTGGATCCAACTTGCGAAGACGCTCGTCGGCGCTGACCAGCTTGGCGTCGTGCTCGACGGCGGTGGCGTAGATCAGCCGATCGATCGGATCGCCGTGAAACTCATTTGGATCGAGAGAGCCCGCACGAAGCGCAATTGCCGTGGTGGCGGCCAAGGCTTGTGCCTCGAACGCGCTGAGCACGTCGCCAAACCAGACCCTGACCGGTCGGTAGAGCTCCACTCTGCCCCGAGCGACCAGATAGGCAACCTCCTGAACCGAGATGGCGCTGATCGCCCGCTCAGACTCGGACTCGATCACGTCGGCTGCAGTCGAACTCAGCCGATCTGGCTCCAATGCCAGCCAGAGAAGCGTGTGGGTATCGAGGACGATCACTCGTCCTGCTCCATGTCCCACGGGCCCATTGAGAAATAGATCAGCTCCTGATCAGAGATGTTCAGCTTGCCACTGCCGCGCAGATCGTCGGGCCGGAGGGGCGGTTCGATCCGGGCGACGGGCCGGCCGTGCTTGGTAACGACCAGTGTCTCTCCGGTCTCCGCAACCTCATCAAGCAGACGCAGGCAGCGTGCCTTGAACTGGGTGGCTGTAATTTCTTTCTGGGTGCCGCGAGGCATGACCATGGTCACCGTACCATGGTCATTTACCAAGACTGGCCTCACGCCCACCTAAGACATGAGGAGGGGAAACTCTCCCCCGTTGGACGCTCAGTCTGACTCTTGCGCCAACTTCGCCGCCTCGGCGCTGCCCACATACGGGGTCAAGGTGAACTCGACCAGGTCGGGGAGCAGCTCCTCAAGCTCTTCGGCTTTGCCGGCGATGATGCGGCGGGAGATCAGCGAGACCATGCCGCCGACGAGGGCCTCCTCGGTGGTCGGCGAGAGGCGGGCGAGGACCTCGGGTGGGCGACCCTCGCGGCCGCTCTGGAAGTAGGGGACGAAGCTCTGGATCGCGGCGTCGTAGCGCTCGACCACGACCGGGCCGGCGACCAGCGCCTCGACCATGCAAAGGCGGGCCAGGCTCGGCTCGGCGGCGAGGAACTCGAGCATCGCGCCGATCCCGGCTTTGACTGCATGGGGCCAGTCCCCGGCCCCCTCGAAGGCAGCGGAGACGCGCTGGCGCAGCTCCGCCATCACGGTGTCGTAAGCGGCGACGAAGCACTCGTCCTTGCTGGAGAAGTGCTCATAGAAGGTGCGGCGCGAGACGGCGGCGTGACGGGTGATGTGGGCGATCGTCGTCCCCGAGTAGCCGTTTTCGGCAATCGCCTCGGCGAGGCCGGCGATCAGCCGCTCGCGCTGGTTGTGGACGACGAACTCGCGCGGGAGGCCGTGGCGACCGGGCGGAAGGCGAGCCAGCTCGGGCGGGTAATCCTCGGCAGGGACGTTGGTCCCGCCGGATTTACCGGAGGAAGATTTCTTAGCCACATCCCGACGATATCGCGCTGGAGGGTCAAAGCCGCGTGCCAACTCGGCCAGTCCCGCCTCCACCCCGAGATAAGGCATCACCGCGGCGGACATCAATTGGGGTACGAGGGCGGGAAGCTCATCGGCCTCGCCGCGTACCACCTTGGCGTAGACCTGACCGTAGGCAGAGCCCGCGAGTGCCTCGGCCGTGGTGTGCGGAACCGACTCGGGGTCGTCCATCTCGTTGCGACCGGCGTCAATCAGCGAGGCGATCACCCGCATCGTCATGTCGCGGCGGGCGCGGGCAGCGTCGCCGGCCGAGAGCACCTCGACCGCGAAGGAGGCGCGGCCGGGATCGTTGCGCAGGTTCTCAACGATCTCGCAGGCGACCGCGCGCAGGCGGTCGGGCCATTCCTCCTGGCTGTTAAAGGCCTCAAGCATCTCCCTCATGCAGCCCTCGTTCATCTCCTGCCAGGCGCTCAGGAAGCAGTCGTACTTGCCGCGGAAGTGGCGGTCGAACGCGGGCCGGTCGAGGCCGGCGCGTTCCAGGATCAGCTCGATCGTGGTCTCGGCATAGCCGCGCTCGGCGGCGATCTCGATCAGGGCCTCGACGATGCGCTCGCGCTCGGGACTGGCGGCGCGCTCACGAGTCTCCAGGTCAAGCACTAGGTCATGGGACCCCCGATCCCTGCCCCTGGCTCAACCCGCAGTGGGTGTCGACGGTTGCTCGGCGGCGATCCGCTTTGCTGCCTCGGCGCCGAGATAAGGAGTGAGCGAGAACTCGACCAGCTCGGCCAGCAGGTCCTCGATCTGCTCGGCCTGCCCCATGATGATGCGCTGGTAGAGGATCCAGAAGATCCCGCCGACGATCGTCTCCTCCAGTGTCCCCGGCAGCTCGTCGCCCTTCGCCGAGACCTTGCGGCCCATGCGGAAGAGCGGAACGAAGGCCTGGATCGAGCGCTCGTAGCGGTCGACCGCAGCCGGGCCGGCCGAGAGCGCCTCGACGATGCAAGTGCGGGCTAGAGCTGGCTCGGTGGCGACGTAGTGGAGGAAGGCGGCAAGGCCGGAGTTGACCCGCGCCGGCCAGGTGTCGACCTTGCTGGCGGCATCGACAACGCGGCGCAGCGCCTCCTTGACCGCGAACTCCGAGGCGGCGAGGAAGCAGTCCTCCTTGGAGGAGAAGTTCTCGTAGAAAGTGTTGCGGGCAATGCCGGCGCGGCGAACGATGTCGGCGACGGTGACGGCGCGGTAACCCTTCTCGACGGTCTCCTCGGCAAGGGCGGCGATAATGCGTGCGCGCTGGTGCTGGGCAATGAACTCGCGGGGCAGTGGATGGCGCCCCGGTGGCATTCTTGTTGCTTGAGGAGCGCGATCAGCCACGAACGCCAGAGTACCCCTATGGGTATCGGTTTCCAAGCTGGACGTATTGGCCAGATACCGCTACAGTACCTGACTCCAGACAACCCGTTCCCTTGATCGAGCAGAGGAAAGGTCAGATGGGAAAGCAGGCCGCAACCAAGGTCCAGGCAGGGGCTGAGGGGACCGGCGCGACGGGGAAGGTCCTCCCCGAAGCTCCCGCACTCAGACTGGTGAGTTCCCCGAAGCGTCAGAAGATCCTTGAGGGAATGCTCGAGGTGGTCGGCACGAGCGGCTACGACGGCGCATCCGTGCGAATGGTGCTGGATTTCACGGGTCTTTACAGGCAGGCCTTCTACGACGAGTTCCCCGATGTAGACGCCTGCTACCTGGAGGCATTTGACTTCGGCGTGGCGCGACTGGAAGCCGTGGCTCGTGCCGCCGGCGCCGCCGAGGAGGGCTGGCGGGGACAACTTCGCGCTGGCCTCGGCGCCGTTCTCGACGCGCTTGACGCCGACCCCGATCTGGGTCGCGCCCTGGTCGTCGAGGTCCACGCGGCGGGCCCCGAGGCGCTGCAAAGACGCTCCCAGGCGATGAAAAACGTCACCGATTTCATCGATTCGGCGCGCCACGCCTCCGAGGGCGCCGGATCGCCGCCGGCGATCGCGGCGGAGGGGATCACCGCCGGTATGCACGCGGTGATCCACGCCAGGCTCGCGGCGGGTGAGAACGATGGCTTCCGCGCCCTACTGCCGGAGTTCATGTACTTCGCCGTGCTGCCCTATTTCGGCGCTGAGATGGCGGATGCCGAGATGAAGGCGGCCCGGGCCTAGCCGAAAAGGCTTCGGCGCGCCGGTCATCGTCGCGGGCGCAATGAGCGCCTGCGAGGCCGGAAAGTAGTACTGCGGACTACTCGTTGGACACCCTGTCCAGGCCGGAGATCGACCCGCGAAAAGCGGTTGGACAGGTGCCCGGTGCTGCCCTACGCTGACTGCATGGATTCGCCATCTACTTCGAATCCAGAGCAAGCCCCGGATGGGCGTCAGGGCTTGCCGAGGGCCTACCTGGTCCGCTCCCAACGCGAGCGGTTGCTGGAGTCGATGCTGCGAGTCGCCGCGGCAAAGGGCTACGAGGCGACCACGGTGACCGACGTGATCGAGGTCGCCGGTGTCCCGCTCGAGACCTTCGAAGAGATGTTCGGCGACAAGCCCACCTGCTTCCTCGAGGCCTACGACGCGGTCTTCGACGTCCTTGTCGCCCACGTCACCGCGGCGTTCGAGGCTGCTGCCGGAGACCCCTGGCCGGAGCGGATGGCCGCCGCCCTGCGCGCCCTGGTCGAGCTGCTCGCCACCGAGGCCGACATCGCCCGGCTCTCGATGGTCGAGGTGACCGCCGCCGGCGACGACGCTCGGGCGCGATACCGCGCCGCGCTAGCGCGCTTCACCCCCTTCCTCGAGGAAGGTCGCGAATACTCCAACCAGGGAGAGGAACTGCCGGCTGACACGGCCCGCTTCGCGATCGGCGGCGCCACCTCGATGATCTTCGACGAGATTCGGGCCGGCCGAGGGCCGGAACTGAAGCGGATCCTGCCCGACCTCGTCTTCGCTGTGCTGATGCCCTACCTCGGCCCCGAGGCGGCCGAGGACGAGATGCGGAGAGTGACCGGCTAAACGCCCTCGCCGTGCCGCCCGGCACCATCGGCGAAACGCTTGGCTCCGGCGGCGGCGATCAAAAGGGTCTCGCGGCCAAGCTTGTGCTCCAGGGCGATCCCCTCGGCGAGGGGCAGGCCGAAGCCCTCGATCGCGGCGCGGCGATCGGCGAGCATCGTCTCCTGCGGGAAGGCGGCGATCCGCTCGGCCAGCTCCAGGGCGCGCTCGAGATGGCGCCCCGGCTCGACGACCTCGTTGACCAGACCGATCCGCAGCGCCTCCTCGGTCTCGACCGGGCGGCCGGTGAGGATCAGGTCCAGGGCCCTGCCCATGCCGATCACGCGGGGCAGACGCTGGGTGCCACCGTCGACGAGGGGTACTCCCCAGCGCCGCTCGAAGAGACCGAAGGTCGAGCCGGGGGTGGCGATCCGCAGGTCGCACCAGAGCGCCAGCTCCACCCCACCCGCCAGGCACCAGCCATCGACCGCGGCGATCGCCGGCTTGGCCGGGGTCAGCCGGGTGGGCCCCATCGGCCCATGCGGGTGGTCGACGTCGAGGTCCATCGCCTTCAGATCCGCGCCGGCGCAGAAAGCCTCGCCGCCGGCGCCGGTGAGGACGAGCACGCGGGCGCCCTCGTCGGCCTCGAAATCCTTCAACCCCTGCCGAAATGCCTCGGCCGCGGCGGCGTCGACCGCGTTGCGGCGTTGCGGGCGGTCGATTGTCAGCACGGCAGCCGCGCCGACCCGCTCGTAACGAAGCTCCCCACCCATAGGGAGAAGGGTATGGGAGAGGGCGGGCTAGTTGTTGGGGTTACTCACGGGGGCACCAACAACGCCGACTCCCGAACTGCGTCCCGGCACGCGCGGCGATCGAGGGCAGGTGCTCGACGGCCAGGTCCGGACGCTAAGAGCCAGCCCGGACAGGACGCTGACTTCGTGTTTCTTCTCGGTATCCGAGACAAAAGGCGAAGTCAGCCTTCAGAACGTCCAGAACGAAAAACGCGACCGGTGGTGGCGCTCGGTTGCCTGCCGCGGGCGTAGCCTTCGCCCGCTGAAGCTCGTCGCGCCACCTTCGAGACGTGCTCCGCTTGGCTTCCGCGGACCGCGTCTCTCCCAGTCGCAAATTCAACTTAGCGCGCCCTCTACGCCGGTACCAGGGGGGCGACGAAAACGTTCCCGCAAACTGCGCGAATTGGCGCGTCCGAGGGAGCGGTATACGGTCCCGGCGGGATGAGCGACGGTCTCGAGGCCTCTCGGAGGAGGGCGCGGCGCAATGTCGTGCTGACGGCGGCAATTGCTGGCCTCGGCGGGCTGCTCTTCGGCTACGACACCGGTGTCATCGCCGGCGCCCTGCTCTTCATCAAGGGCGACTTCGATCTCGGCAGCTTCGCCCAGGGCCTGGTCGTCGCCGCGGTGCCGATCGGGGCCGTGGCCGGGGCGGGTTTCGCCGGCCCGGCAGCCGACCGCTACGGACGGCGGCTGATGATCCTGCTCGCCGCCGCGGTGTTCATCGTCGGCGCCCTGGCCAGCGCCGCGGCGCCGGGGGTCGAGGTACTGGTGGGTGCGCGGATCGTGATCGGGGTCGCGATCGGCCTCGCCTCCGCCGCCGCCCCCGTCTACATCTCCGAGGTGGCGCCGCCGGAGAGCCGCGGCCGCTTGGTCAGCTTCTTCCAGCTGGCGGTGACGATCGGCATCCTCGTCGCCTACCTGGTCGGCCTTGCCTTCGACCACATCGAAGGCTGGCGCTGGATGCTCGGGCTCGGCTGCGTGCCAGCGCTGGCGCTCGGCTTCGGCATGCTGCGGATGCCACAGAGCCCGCGCTGGCTGGTGATGAGCGGCGACGACTTCGCGGCGCGGGCGACGCTGGCGAAGATCCGCGTCGACGATCCCGACACGATCGAGCGCGAGCTGGAGGAGATCAAGGACAGCCTCGACGAGAAGCCGGGGGCGTGGAGCGAGCTGCTCCAACCGGTCGTCAAGGCAGCGCTGGTGGTCGGCGTCGGGCTGGCGATCCTGCAGCAGGTGACCGGGATCAACACGGTCATCTACTACGCGCCGACGATCGTCGAATTCACCGGCGTCAACTCCTCGGCGGGCTCGATCCTGGCCGCGGTCGGGGTCGGCGTGATCAACGTCGGCATGACCCTTCTGGCGCTGCGTCTGCTCGATCGGGCGGGGCGGCGGACGTTGCTCTTCATCGGCGTCTCCGGGATGTCGATCTCGCTCTTCGCCCTCGGCGGCGCCTTCAAGATCGCCGGCGGTGGCAGCACCCTCGCCTCGGCGATCGCGATCGGCAGCCTGATGGCCTACGTCGCCTCCTTCGCGATCAGCCTTGGGCCGATCTTCTGGCTGCTCAACGCCGAGATCTACCCGCTCAGCGTGCGCAGCAAGGCCGCCGGGGTGGGGACGATGGCCAACTGGACCTTCAACTTCATCGTCTCGCTCACCTTCCTGCTGCTGATCGAAGCGCTGGGGCGCTCCGGCGCCTTCTGGTTCTACGGCGTGATCGGCCTCTTCACGCTCGCCTTCTGCTGGAAGCTGGTGCCGGAGACCAAGGGCAAGCGGCTCGAGGACATCGAGGCGATCTTCCAAGCCCGGGTGGACCGCCGCAACGCCCAGTCGTAGCTACGCTGCCCGGGTGCGTATTGACGAGATCATCGCCGGGTCCGAGCCGACCTTCTCGGTCGAGCTGTTTCCGCCGAAGACCGAGGAGGGGACCGAGGCCCTGTTCGCGACCGCGCGTTCGCTGCGCGAGCTCGATCCCGACTTCGTCTCGGTGACCTACGGCGCCGGCGGCTCAACGCGGGACGGCACGGTCGAGATCACCCGGGCGCTTAAGGACGAGCTCGGCTACGAGACGATGGCGCACCTGAGCTGCGTCGGCGAGAGCACCGAGGGCATCGGGGCAACGCTGGACCGGATCGCCGCGGCGGGGATCGAGAACGTCTTCGCTCTGCGCGGTGACCCGCCGCGCGGGCAGGAGGACTTCGTCCAGCCCGAGGGCGGCCTCGGCAGCGCTGCCGAGCTGACCTCCTTCATCGGTTCCAAGTGGGACTTCACCGTCGGCGGCGCTTGCTTCCCCGAGGTCCACCCCGAGGCACCGGATCTGGAGACCGACCTCGCCTACCTGAAGACCAAGGTCGAGGCGGGGGCGTCGTTCCTGATCACCCAGCTCTTCTTCGACAACCAGGTCTACTTCGACTTCGTCGCGGCAGCGCGGGCGGTTGGGATCGACGTGCCGATCATCGCCGGCGTGATCCCGGTGGCGAGCTTCGCGCAGACGAAGCGGATCTGCAGCCTCTGCGACGCCTCGATCCCGCCCCGCTTGGAAGCCGCCTTCGCCGCGGCGGGGGGCGACGAGCGAGCGGAGTTCGAGCTTGGCATCGCCTACGCGGCGCAACAGTGCTCCGAGCTGCTTCTGGCCGGCGCTCCCGGAATCCATTTCTACGCCCTCAACCGGGCGCCAGCGACGCGGGCGGTGCTGGGAGCGCTGCGCGCGGCGCGGCCGTGGGAGCGTCGTCGCGACGACACGGGCGACCTGGCCAGGTCTCTCTGAGTAAAATGGCCGGTCCTCATGGCTAATCGCAGGGAGGAAGAGAGGGAGCGACTCCGCCAGGCCCGGCAGGAACGCGAGAAGAAAGTCTCCGGGTCCGAGCGGCGGCGCTTGATGATCGGCTACGGCGTGGCTGGGCTCGTCGGCCTGGCCGTGCTGGCCGGCATTCTCGCGATCGTCCTTTCCGCCGCCAACAAGAACGACGGCGGTGAAGCGCACATCGACCAGTCCTCCGGCTCGACCAATGGCGTCCAGCCCGACGAACGGTCTGGAACCGCAGTGTCGGCGCCAAAGGTGACCAACCTGCAGGAGGCGGCGAAGAAGGCCGACTGCGACCTGCGCCTCAACCTCCCCGAAGAGGGTCACAACCACATCCCGCCAACCGCGGCGACGCCGGAATACAAGACCAACCCACCGACCTCGGGCAACCACGTCGAACCGCCCTACCAGCAAGCCGACGGCGCCTACAAGGAAATGCCGCAGGAAATCGACATGGTCCACTCGATGGAGCACGGCCGGTTGGAGATCCAGTACAGCCCGGACCTGTCCGAAAGTGCCCAACTGGAACTGGTCGGGCTCTACGACACGATGTACGGGGCGACGCTGCTCTTCCCGAACGACAACATGCCTTACGAAGTTGCCGCGACCACGTGGCGAAACCTGCTCGGCTGCAACGAATACAAGGGCGCGATCACGCTCGACGCGATCCGCGCCTTCGGTGCGCAGACCTGGGGACACGGTCGCGAGCCGGTCGCCGGTTTCCCCTTCACCGGCCCGACGCCGAAGGAACCGACGATCAACTAGCCCGGTAGGCGGGGAAGAAGTCCCCCGCCTCGCGACCGACCGAGAGGCGGGCGTAGACCTCAGGGTCGCAGACAATCTCCGAGGTCCGCCAGGGCAACTCGCGGTTGGCGAAGCCGCGCTTGAACTCCTCCAGTCGGTCGCCGCGTGAGATCCCGCCGCCGAGGTTGAGCGGCAGCCCCTCCTCGGTCGCGAGCTCGACCAGCGAGGCGACCACGTTCTTCATCGGCGAGTCGCGCAGGTGGGCGTCGGCGGTGCCGCTGAGGTAGTAGTGCAGGTAGGCGTCGCTGCGGGCGACGATCGAGGCTGCTGCGACGTCGCCGCCCGGGGCGATTGCCAGCGCCAGCCAGGTATGGGGCGAGGAGAGGATGCGGTCGAAGTAGGCGGCGTCGAAGAAATAGCGCTCGGCGGCGTCGGTACGGCGCATCGTCTGTTCGTAGGCGGCGAGGAAGGCGGCCCGTTGTGGCACCGTCGTCTCGGGGCCGGGGATTATCTGCAGCTCGTAACCGCGCCGCAGGTTCTTGTTGATCTGGTTGCGGTCGCTGGGGCGGCTCTTCGGCGGCAGGGACGGGTCGGCGACGAGGACGACGTTGCGCTCGCTAGAGCCACAGAGCGGCGGATCGCCGAGCATGTGGCGGAGGAAGATCGAGATGAGACCCGTTGTGGAGAAGTCGACCGTGCTTGGATCGAGACGCGATGCGAGAGTTGACCCCTCTATAGGTGGGTCAACTCTCGCATCGGCGATCCCGGGATAGCCATACGGCGATATCGCGTCGTATGGCTTCTGCCCACCGCCGAGTGCCACACCGGCGTCAGTTTCGATCTCCCTCACAATCAGCGGCGCAACCAGCTCGGTCGCGCCGCTCTTAATGCGCAGCGAGTGAGTGACCCCTTCGGCCTGGAGGAACGGGGGGAACGAAAGAATTCCTCGCAGCTCGCCACCGCTCCGCCGTCTTCGATCAGCTCTGCCGTGGCGCTCATAGCCGGGCCTCTTGCCATCCGTCACTCACGTAGCCCTCGACCTTCTCTCACGGAAACAGGTCGGCCGCGGCGGCGCGGAACTCGTCCGGCAGCACGCCCCAGACCTCGCAGTCGTCGGCGGGGGCGCCATCGCGGCGCAAGTGGGCGCGCATCGTGCCCTCGTGCTTCCAGCCCAGGCTGGTGACGGTCTTTTTGGCGACCTCGTTGCGGGCGGGGATGCGGCCATAGACGCGGTGGGAGCCAAACTCGTCGAAGGCCTTGGCGATGGTCAGCGCCTCCGCCCGGCGGCCGACCCCCTTGCCGCGCACGTCGTCGCCGATCAGCGCGCCGAGCTCGGGAGCGGTCTGGCGGAAGAGGCCGTAGAGGGCGGTGAAGCCGACCGGCTCGTCGTAGCCCTCGACCACGATCGCGTACTTGCGGTCCTCACCCGAGTCGTCCATCGCGCGCGCCACCCAGGCCTCGGCTTGCTCGAGCGAGAACCCGTCGCGCTGCTCCATCAGCGAAGCGGTCGCCGCGGGATTGTTGAACCAGCGGTGGACCGCGGGCGCGTCGCCGTGCTGAAAGCGGCGCAGTGAGACTTCGGGCCGGTCGCTCATCGGCTGAACCCTAATCCGGCGCGAGGCCGTGGCCGGTTACGAGCAACCAGAAGGTCTTGGCGAGGATGCGGGCGTCGAGTGTGGCGCTGCGGTGCTCGACGTACCAGAGGTCGAGCTCGATCCGCTCATCCCAGGGGATGCCGGCCCGGCCCTGCACCTGCGCCCAGCCGGTAATCCCGGGGCGGACGTCGTGGCGGTGGTGCTGGCGGGGCGTGTAGTCGACCACCTGGGCCGGGATGGTCGGACGCGGGCCGACGATCGCCATCTCGCCGCCGAGGACGTTGACCAGGTTGGGAATCTCGTCGAGCGAGGTGCGGCGCAGGACCCGCCCTGCGGCGGTTACCCGAGGGTCACCGCGGGTAACGACGGTGCCGACCCCGACCGGGTCGGAGCCCTCGACCATCGTCCGCAGCTTCAGCATCTCGAACTCGCGGCCGCCCTCGCCGACGCGGCGCTGGCGGTAGAGCACCGGCCCGCGGCTGCCGAGCTTAATCGCGATCGCCGCGATCAGCAGCAGGGGCGAGAGGACCAGCAGGGCGAGCGCTGCGATGAGGATGTCGAGCGAGCGGGGCATCTACCTGGTCCCGGGCGCCTTCTCCCAAGCCGCCGGAGGGCCGTGGCGAAAGCGGTCCCAGAGGCCGGCGGCGATCGAGAGTGTGGTCATCGCGTAGTAGCGCGCGATCCGGAGGGGGCCGAAGCGGAACTGACCGCCGAGAATCGCGGCGGCGATCAACGCCAGCTGGACGCCGTAGGTAGCGATGTAGACCCAGCCCTGGCCGAGCAGGGCGAGGTTGGTGAGGAAGGCGAGCAGATGGAGGAAGGGGGTGAGGTAGCGCAGCAGGCGGTGCGAGAACAGCTCCAGGGCGTAGAGGGGCGTGTACCCGCGCGGGGAGATCATCCGCTCGCCGACGACGATGTCCCAGATACCAACCATCATCCGCCGCTTGCGGGCGAGCTCCCCCTCCAGCGTCGGCACCATCTTCTCCTCGGCGCGCGCCGCCGGGACGTAGAGCGAGCGCAGCTTGCGCTTGGCCAGCTGGAAGGGGAAGGAGAGATCGTGGCTGCCCGAAGGCGCGAGCGGAATGTAGGCGCCGGCGCGCACGGCGTAGATCGCGCCGTTGCCTGCGGTGACCCCGGCCAACGAGGACTCCAGCTCCCGCACCTTCATCTCGTAGCGCCAGTAGGCGCCCTCGAGGTTGTCGCCACCGGCGTCGAGGAAGCGGACCTGGCCGCAGGCGTAGCCGACCTTCTTCTCGGCAAAGGGCTCGACCAGGCGGCGCAGGGCGTCGGGGCGCCAGGCGCTGTTGGCGTCGGAGAAGGCGAGGATCTCCCCGGAGGCGCGCTCGGCGGCGGCGTTCTGGGCAGCGACCTTGCCGCCGCGCGGCAACTCCAGGACGAGGTCGGCGCCGGCAACTCGGGCGCGCTCGGCGGTGGCGTCTGTCGAGCCATCGGAGGCGACGATCAGCTCCAGCCGCTCGCGCGGGTAGTCGAGCGCGAGCGCGTTGGCGACCTTGGCCTCGATCACCTCCTCCTCGTCATAGGCCGCAACGATCAGGGAGACACGCGGCGGCTCGTCCGGCTGGCGTGGCGCCTTGCCGGGGCGACGCGGGATGGCGAGCAGGCGCAGGACGAGCGGATAGCCGAGGTGCGTGTAGACGATCAGGGCAGCGGAGACCCAGAAGAGCGCGGCAAGCATCCGGCGATTATCTGCTTCCGGTGCGCTTTATGTGGTCATAGGCCATATAAAGCGCACCGGAGCCGTGGCGGTCAAATGAGGTCGCGGTAGAGGGCGAGGGTCTGGGCGGCTACCGCATCCCAGGAGTAGGGGCCCGCAGCGGCCGCTTGGGCGGCCTCCGCCAGGCGCTCGCGGGCAACCGGGTCCGCGAGCAGATCGCTCAGAGCCTCGGCCAGGGCGGCCGGGTCCTCAGGCGGGACGAGCCGCGCGGCGCCGCTGGCGGCGACCTCGGGGAAGCCGCCGACGGCGCTCAAGACGAGCGGCTTGCCGAAGGCGAGGCCGGTGTAGAGGACGCCGGACTGCTCGGCATCGCGGTACGGAAGAACGACGAGGTCGGCGCGACGGAAGATCGCCGGGATCTCCGCGTCCTCGACGAAACGGCTGACGAAGCGCACCCGGCCGGGAGCCTCGGCGGCGAGCCGGTGCAACGGCTCGAGGTCCATGCGGGGGTTGCCGACGATCCACAGCTCGGCGCCCTCCAGCTCGCGGAAAGCGCGCAGCAGGGTGTCGAGACGCTTGTAGGGGCGCAGCAGGCCGAAGAAGAGGATCACCGGGCCCGCGGCGCCCTGCAGCTCAACCGGCAGCGGCTTCTCCTCGGGCAGGCGGGTGAAATGGTCGAAGGCGCCGTGGGGGATGACGCGGACGCGGGCGGGGTCGAGGCCCAGCTCGTCGCGCAGGCGGGCGGCGCCGTGCTCGGAGTGGGCGACAACGGCGTCCATGCGCCCGAACAGACCGCGGGCGCTTGCAACTCGGCGGCGGCTGGGACGCGGCGGCAGGATGTAGTGGGCAGTGATCAATCGCGGTCGCCGCGACGGAAGCAGGTGCTGGTCGAGGGCCGGCATCGTCAGCCACTGGTAGTGGACGACGTCGGCGTCGAGCTCGCGGCGCAGGCGCAGCATGTCGGGCAGGTGCTCGGCGACCTTGAAGGCACGGCGAGCTGGAGCGTCGCCGCCGCGGCTCGCGGTGCGGCGGTAGAAGCTCTCGCGCACCCGGTAACCCTCCGGCTCGGACACCGGGCCGTAGAGGAAGCGGCTGGTCAGCAGCTCGACCTCGGCGCCGCCACGGGCGAGCGCGGCCGCGAGCGCGCGGTCATATGGCGGCGTGAATGCCGAGGGGTCGACCAGCTGAACCTTCATGCGCAGAGGGGTGTCCAGTGCCTAGTGAACAGTGGACGGCGATTATCGTGACCTCGGTGGCGCCCACGCTCTCCTACTGCGTCGTGAACACGAACGGCCGCGAGTACCTGCTCGCCTGCCTCGACGCGATCGAGCGCACGCACCCGGCCGGGCTCGAGCACGAGATCCTCGTCCTCGACAACGCCTCAACCGACGGCTCGGCCGCGGCGGTGCGAGAGCGCGGCGGCGAGGTCCGCCTGATCGCGCTCGAGCGGCGGGCGGGCAAGGCGGAGAACGACTCGACCCTGATGCGCGAGGCGAAGGGCCGCTACTGCCTGCTGCTCAACGAGGACTCCGAGCTGCGGCCGGGGGCAGCGGCGGAGCTGGTCGCGGCGCTCGATGCGGATCCCAAAGCGGCGGCGGCAACGCCCCAGCTCCTCGACTCCAACGGCGACCCGGTCCCCTGCGCCTGGCGCTTCCCCGGGGTCGGCACGGCGCTCGCCGGCGCCCTCTTCCTCCACCGCCGACTGACCGTGCAGAGCAAGGGCGGGAACACGCGCCGGGTCGACTGGGGGCAGTCAAGTGCCCTGCTGGTCCGGCGAGAGGCGGCGGCCGAGGTCGGCTACATGGACCCCGAGTTCTTCGTCTACTACGACGAGTGCGACTTCGCCAAGCGGCTCGCCGAAGCGGGTTGGGACAGCCTCTTCGTCCCCGCGGCCGCGGCGGTCCACCACGACCAGCTCTCCACCGACCTGGCCAAGGGCCTGCCCCGCATCGTCGAATTCCATCGCAATCGGAACCTCTACATGCGCAAGCACCACGGGTGGCCGGCGGCGCTGGCGGTCCGGCTGCTCACCGCGTGGGCCTACGCCACTCGCGCCGTCGCGGCAATCGTGATGCCCAATCAGCCCACGAAGGTCTATTGGGCCCACGCCCGCCAAGCACTCCTGCCTCGGCGGGGCGAAAGTATTCGGGACCGGGTGACGTGACAGCTCACGGGCGCGAGTCCTCATCCATTTGCTCGGCCTCGTAGGTCTCAGGCACTGACCCATCGACGCCCGCCGTCGCTGGGCGCAACGAGCGCAGCTGGGCTGCCAGGACGCCCGGGCTGCGCAGGGTCACAAGCCAGCGACGCTCGCCTGGGGTGAAGAAGCCGGTGGCGAGCAGAGCGAAGGGGTAGGCGAGCCAGACGACGATCCGCGCCGCGAGGCCGACGAAGCCCTCGGTGGGCAGCAAGACCTCGCCCCCTCCGACCAGCACCGCGGAGACGAGCAGGACGCGGAGCAGGCGGCCCCATTCGTAGGGGACCGGGAAGAGGCGCTGGGTAAAGCCGTACATCAGCGCCAGTACGACGAGGTAGGAGGCGACGAGGGCGAGCCCGGCGCCGACGATGCCGAGCGAGGGGACCAGGATCAGGTTGAGCACGATGTTGGTCGCGAGTGCAGCTGCTGCCGCGGGGAAGTTGAACTCGGTGCGACCTGTTCTGCCGAGGATCACGACGAGGACCATGTAGAGCGCGTAAAGGGTGACCGCGGTGGCGATCAGGCCGATCGCCTTGTAGGAGCCGAAGAACTCGGGGGCGGCGAGGGCGCGGACGATCCAGCGCGAGAGCAGCCACATCCCGGCGACGACGAAGGAGCAGCCGGCGACGAACAGGGTGACGACGACGGCATAGGCGCGGCGTGCCTCGTCGTCGTCGCGGATCGAGTAGGCGAGCGGCGGCCAGGCGAGCTGGAAGCCGCGGACGAGCACGTTGACTCCCTGGGCGAACTTGACCGCGAGCGAGTAGAGGCCGGCCTCAGCCAGGCCGGCGGAGCGGACGATGATGATCCGGTCGACGAAGTTGAGCAGGTAGAGCGAGAGCTCGGCCGGCATCGTCGGCAGGCCGAAGCGCATCAACCGTCGCAGCAGGGGCCGTTTGAAGCGGAGCGAGAGACGCCTGCGGTGAACCCAGATCAGGCCGAGGACGAAGGCGGCTCCGCTGATGTAGCTGCCGAGCAGCAGGCCGCGCGCCCCCTCCCCCGCGCCGACGACGAGGATCACAGTCAGCCCGATCGCCGAGATCACGCTGAGCAGCGTCGTCACGAAGAAGGCGCGGGCGCGCTCCTCGAGGCGAAAGAGGGTGAGCAGGTACTCGAACATGGTTGAGACCCAGAGGCCACCAATCGCGATCCGCGCCAAGTCCGGGTCGGATTGATCGAGCAGCGCTTCGGAGATCGGCTTGGCGAAGGGCAGCAACACCAGCGTCGCCGCGGTGGCGAGCCAGAAGAGCGCCGCGAAGGAGCTGGCGACGACGCGGGCGGGATCCTCGTCGTCCTTGTAGTAGAAGCGCAGCAGCGCCTCGATCAAGCCGAGGCGGACGACGATGCTCGCCGTGATGATCGCCGCGAACATCACCTCGGCGGCGCCGTAGTCGGCCGGGGTCAGGTAACGCGTGTAAAGCGGCAGCAGGACGACCGCGATCAGCTTCGAGACGATGCTCGCCGCCGTGTAGGCGGCGCCGGTCGTCGCTAGACGGCGGAGGTATCCCGACACGCGCTGACCCTACGTTGATCGGCGGCCGCCAGCGACGCGCCTGCGGCAAGCAGGACCCAGGTAATCGGGTCCTCGAAGAACCCGGCGTAGGCCATCGTGTGGACCAGCAGGGCAACGAAGGTCGCGAGAACTGCCGCTCTTGCGACCGAAAGACGCTTGAGCAGCCCTGCGGCCATCATCCACAGCGCCGTGACGACGAGTGCCAAGTAGACCGCCAGGCCAAGGACACCCTGCTCAGCGGCGATGGTGATCGGCTCGGTGTGCGAAACGGAGACCGGAGCTTTATGCGTCTCCACATGCTCGCGGTAAGCCTTCGGAAAGCTCCCCGACCCGTAGCCATAGATCGGGCGCTGGGCGAACAGGTGAACGCCACCGGAGACGAGATTCGCCCTGCCGCTGGTGTCGATGTTGATGCGGTCCAGGCTCGCCCTCCCCCCGGTGAGCAAAACCACCAGAACACCGAGGACGACGAACCCCCCAACCGCGACGAGCGTCCAGCGCAAGCTCCACTTCAGAGCCGCCAGCACAGCCAGGCCCGCCAGGAGCGCGGCGAAACTCGACTGCGAGAAGGTCGGAAACAACCCCAGCCAGAGGACAAAGACGAGCGCCGTCAGCAACACGAGGCTTTTCCGCTCGCGCGCCCAAAGCAGCGCACTCATCGCCACAACTGCCACGAGCGCCAAATACCGCCCGTAGATGTTGGGGTCCCAGAACACAGAATTAACCCGGAAGTAAGTGTGAAATTCATTCGACCGAATCACCTGGTCGTTCCAGAACAAGCTGCGGCTGAAGTACTCCACAGAGCCGACCACGACAAAGCAAACCGCCTCGACCGCAACAACCCAGAGGACCAGGGTAAGAAGCTTTTTGTCCCAACTGACACCCCGCAACAACCCGTACACCAGCGAGAACGGCACGAAGAAGAAGCAAACGTTCTGCAGACCCTTGGAGAAATCGGGCGAGTAAAGAACCTGGAGTGCGTAAAGAAGGACGAACCCGGCCAGGACGTATGGCAGGAGCGTGGGGGGGTCGATCTGGATGCGGCGTCCTGTTTTTCGCACAGCCCCCTCAGCGAGAGACGACCGGCGTCCGGCGAAAAACCCAGCACCCAGATCGACCCCCCCACGCTCCTGCCACTCGCCCCACGCCACAGAGAGAACCCCCCCAGCGATCACCAAATAAAGCGGCACCAACAGATTCGCCGTGTCCCCCCCCGCGTGCAATGGCACCCGAAACGGCAGCGCAGCGACGATTGCCAGGGGCAACAGCACCGGCCAACGCCTGAAGACATACGCCAACACCAGCGCAGCGACGACGCCAGCCAGCGCCAACGCAACCAGCCGAGAAGTGTGGTCGCGCAGATCGACGATCTGCTGCGAGTGCCACTGGTCACCGAGGATCAGGGCCGGGAAGAGGACCAGCGCCGCCAGCATCGCGAGTGAGCGAAGGCGTCCCGCCGGGAGCAGGATCGTGCCGGCGGATGCGGCCGCCGCGAGGAGGACGCCGAGCGCCGCGAGGAAGTCGCTCAACCTTTGCTCCCGACAACTCCCGGCTGACAATCCCCAACCGGGTTGCGCTTCGCGCGGTGCAGCCTGATCGTCCCCGGCGGCACCAGCGTCCGTTCCTGGCCCAGCAGTTTCACCCGCAGCTTGTAACGGCCGGGCGGAGCGATGCCGTCATTGCGAGTGCGACCGTCCCAGAAGAAGGTGTGGAAGTGGTAGCGCTTGAGGTAGGTGTCGCGAGCGAGGGTGACGATCAGCTTGCCGCCGGGCTTGACCACCTGGACGGTGCCCTGGTCTGACTGGGTCGTGCGAAAGCGGATTCGCTCCCGGTCGAAGCGGCAGTCGTTGTTGGGTGTGAACGAGCGGCTTGCCGGGGTGCCGAAGGTAACGCGGTCGAGGACGAGCGGGTCGCGCTTCAGCCGTTGCGACCAGGCGAAGGCGGCAACCGTGGCGAGGACGAGGAGGGCGAAGACCAGGCCGGCCCAGCTAGCCCGAAGTCGCGGCATTGTCCTCGCCGACGATCACCGAGACCGGCGCGCTGCCGGAGACCGAGGCGATGTCGGCGCTCATCAGCCGCACGTCCGAGATCCCCAGCACGGAGGCGACGCGGCGCGCCTCGGGCGCGTGACCGCGCTTGAACATGACGACGCTGTCGGTGAAGCTGGTGGCGCTGTTGGTGACCGCGCCGAGCTGGAAGCCCTTGCGCTCGACCTTGTCGCCGTAGGTCGCGGCGAGGCCCGGCACCGCCGTCCCGTTCAGCACCGTGACTTCGATTTCGGCCGGCTTCAGCGCCTTCGCGGTCTTGCTCTTGCCGCCCTTGCCGTCGGCGTTGTCGGAGCCCTGCGTGATCACGTAGAAGGCACCCCCGGCGACAAGCAGGACGACGACGAAGATGGCGACCAGGTAGCGCGGCTCGGCGAGGCGCGAGCCGAAGCCGGAGAAGCTCTCGCTGAGGCGTTCGCGGCGGGTCAGTTCCGGCAGGCCCGCGTCGCGGCGGCGACGGCGCTCCTCGCGCTGACCGAGGGCATCGCGCTCGGCCGTACGCGACTGCTCGAGTTCGCGCAGCTCCTCGGCGCGTTTGGCGGCGACCACCGAGGTCGACTCCTTGCGCTCGGCGTCGCGCTCGGGCGCCGAGCCCGCCCACTCGCGCAGGCGACGAATGTCCCGCGCCTGAGAGAAGGCGAGCATGGCAAGCAGGGCAAGGCCGATGAACGCAGCCAGGCCTGCGAAGGCGCCGATTTGTTCGAGCAGCTGCACGGAGGGGGCTGCGAGAGGCTACTTGTCGTGGAGGACTGCCGCCGCGTCGCCACCCGGCGCGGTGATCATCTCGACCACGCGCTGGGCCAGGTTGGCCTCGTCGCCGGCCAGCACCAGATGCTCGAGCGAGTTCAGCGTCGCCTCGATCCACTCGGGGTCGAGCGGCGTCTCGCGCACGGCGCGGAGGATCCGCCTGGCCGCGGTCGGCTGCTGACTCTCGGCCAGGCCGAAGAGCTCCTCGTGCAGCTTCTCCCCCGCCCGCGGTTTGGTGAACTCGATCGCGATGTCGGTCTCCGGCTCATAGCCGGCGAGGCGGATCATGTTGTGGGCGAGGTCGACGATCCGCACCGGCTCACCCATGTCGAGGACGAAGACCTCGCCCTTGCCGGCGCCGATGTCCCCCGCCCGGATCACCATCTGCACCGCCTCGGGGATCGTCATGAAATAGCGCGTCATCTCCGGGTGGGTGACGGTGACCGGCCCGCCGCGCTCGATCTGGTTGCGGAAGATCGGCACAACGCTGCCCGAGGAGGCGAGCACGTTGCCGAAGCGGACGCTGGCGAAGCGGGTGCCGGGGTGTTTGTTGCCGGCCGACTCGACGATCCACTCGGCCATCGCCTTCGAGGCGCCCATCACGGTTTTCGGGTTGACCGCCTTGTCGGTGGAGATCAGGACGAAGCGCTCGACCTCGGAGGCGGCGGCTGCCTCGGCCGTGATCCGCGTTGCGATCGCGTTGTTGCGGACCGCCTCCAGCGGGTTGGCCTCCATCAGCGGCACATGCTTGTAGGCGGCGGCGTGGAAGACGACGCTGGGCTTGAAGCGCTGCATCACCTCCAGCATCCGGCTCGGCTCCTTGCAGTCAGCGAGCACCGCCTCGACGTTGGTGAAGTGGCGCTCGTCGACCATTTCGCGGTCGATCTGGAAGAGGTTGTCCTCGGCGTGGTCGAGCATCACCAGCAAGCGCGGTTTGACCTGGGCGATCTGGCGACAGAGCTCGGAGCCGATCGAGCCGCCGGCGCCGGTGACAAGGACGATGCGGTCGCGCAGGTAGGCGCCGACGCGGTCGAGCTCGCGCACGATCGGGTCGCGGCCGAGCACGTCCTCGACCCGCACCTCGCGCAGCTGCTTGTTGAGCTGGACGCCGCCCCGCAGCAGCTCGAACACGGTCGGCAGGGTGCGGACGCGGATCTCGCGGTCGCGGCATGCCGCGACCACCTTGGCCCTCAAGGTCCCCGGCGCCGAAGGGATCGCGATCACGACCTCGTCGGGCTGGGTCTCGTCGAGGACCTTCTCGATCTGCTTGGTCGAGCCGAGCACCTTGAGCCCGAGCATCCGCATGCCGCGCTTGCGCGGATCGTCGTCGATAAAGCCGATCGCGGTGGCGCCGAGGTCGGGGTTGAGCTGCAGCTCGCGGACCACCATCTGGCCACCGGAGCCGGCGCCGATCACCAACACCTCGTGCTTGGGCAGGCGGCCGGAGCGCGAGGGCCGCTCGACGATCAGCCGCACCGCCAGGCGGGCTCCGGCGATCAGCATCAGGGTGAGGAGGAAGTCCATCACCGCGACCGAGCGCGGCAGGTTGTGGGCAAAAGGCCGCAGCACGGTGAAGGCGACGACGAGGATCGCGCTGGAGACGGTGACCGCGCGGACGATCAGGAGGAAGTCGCGACCGCTGACGTAGCGCCACCACTTTTGGTAGAGCCCGAAGGCGGAAAAGACGACCAGCTTGCCGACGATGACGAAGCCAACCGACTGCGCGAAGAGGATCCAATAGCGGTGCGGGAGGCCGCTCTGGTCGAGGAAGCGCAGCCGGAACGCCAGATAGAAGGAGAGCGCGACGAGGACTCCGTCGGCGGCCATCTGGAGAACCCGATTGCGATAGACGGGATGGTTCAACCGGTGCATAGGAGGCTGCCCGAGTCTAGTCGGTGAGGGGTTGAAAGTCGCACTTTGAAGGGTGTTTGAACACCTATACCCGGCTCTACCCCTACGATGTGGCGCTGCCAATGCTGCTGCTCCTCGCCAGCGTCAGCGACAAGATCCTCGATCCGGTCGTCAATGCCGCCACCGACTTCATCGGCTCCGCCGGGGTGGTCGCCGTCTTCTTGCTGATGACGCTGGAGTCCGCCTGCATCCCGATTCCCAGCGAGGCGATCATGCTCTTCGCGGGCTTCAGCGTCTCCAACGGGGACCTGACCCTCTTCGGCGTGGTCACCGCGGGCGTGCTCGGAAACCTCGCCGGCTCCTGGATCGCCTACGCGGTCGGCTACTACGGGCGCTTGGACCTGCTCGAAAAGAACAAGCTGATCCACATCAGCCCCAAGCACCTGAAGTGGGCCGACGATTGGTTCGAGCGCTACGGAGCCGCCACGGTCTTCTTCTCGCGGATGCTGCCGATCGTGCGCACCTTCATCTCGCTGCCCGCCGGGGTGGCGAAGATGCCCTTCTGGCGCTTTTCGCTCTACACCCTGGCTGGCTCGATCCCCTGGGTGCTGGCGCTCGCGATCGTCGGCGAAAAGGTCGGCGACAACTGGGAAGAGTGGCGCCACAAGCTCGGCTACCTCGACTACGTGGTGCTGGCCGCGATCGTCGGGGGGGTCATCTACCTCCTGATCAAGCGCCGCCGCGGCAACGGTCCGGACCAGGACGAGCCCGCTCCCGCGGCCGAGCCGGTTCGCACACCGGGCGCTTGAGCGCGACGGCCGACGGCGGGATCCCGGCAAAGCGCGCGGTCGCGCTCGGCATCGTGCAGGGGCCGGCCGAGCTGCTGCCCGTATCCAGCTCCGCCCACATCGTCCTCATTCCCTGGCTCGCGGGGTGGGACTGGGAGTCGGTCGACCCCGAGGTACGCAAGAGCTTCGAGGTAGCGCTGCACGCCGGCGCGGCGGCGGCGCTGCTGGTCGGGCAGCGGCGGCTGATCGCCGAAGAGCTGCGCGCCTTCGACGCCCGCGGCGCCGTCGTCCTCGCCCTCTCCTTCCTCCCCGCCGCGGTCGTCGGCTACAAGTTCGAGCGCTCGATCGAGCGGCGCCTGGGCGGCCCGCGGGCGACTGCCTACGGCCTCCTCGTCGGAGCGGCAGCGATGCTCGTCGGCGACACCCGGCCACAGCAGCGCGGCCGGGGCGAGGCCGGTGCCGCGGATGGGCTGGCGCTCGGCGTGGCCCAGGCGGCCGCGCTCGCCCCCGGCGTCTCGCGCAACGGCATCACCCTCGCGGCGGCCCGCTGGCGGCGCTTCTCGCGCGACCAGGCAAACCTGCTCTCGCGCACGATCGCGCTGCCGATCATCGTCGGCGCGACCGCGCTGAAGGGCGTTCGGCTCAGCCGCCGCGGCGTTCCGCCGGACCTGCGCCGCTCGATGGCGATTGGCGTCGGCGCCTCCTTTGCCTCGACCCTCGCCTCGCAGCGCCTGATCGGCCTGGTCGAGCGCGACCGGGCCCTCTGGCCCTACGCCGCGTACCGAGCCGCCCTGGCGGCCGTGGTGCTTGCGAGACTGCACAAACGATGAGTGGCGACGCGTACGCAAAGGCAGGCGTGGACCAAGGCGCCGCGGATTCCGCGGTGGCCGGCCTGGTCAAGGCGCTGGGCGCGATCCAGCTCGGCCGCCCCTCGCGCCAGGTGCCGCTGCCGGGCCACTACGCCAGCGTGATCAAGCTCGACGAGCGGACCGGGATCGCGCTCTCCACCGACGGGGTCGGGACGAAGCTGCTCGTCGCCGAGCAGCTCGGCCGCTACGACAGCGTCGGCATCGACTGCGTGGCGATGAACGTCAACGACGTAATCTGCGTCGGCGCCGAGCCGCTGGCGATGCTCGACTACATCGCGATCGATCGCGCCGACCCAGAGGTCTGCGCGGAAGTCGGCGTCGGCTTGGCCCGCGGCGCCGAGCTGGCCGGGGTCGAGATCCCCGGCGGTGAGCTGGCCCAGCTCGGCGAGATGGTGCGCGGGGTCGACGTCTCCGGCGCCTGCTTCGGCACCGTCGCCTTGGACGAGATCATCGACGGCTCGACGGTGCGGGCCGGCGACGCGATCCTCGGTCTCCCCTCCTCCGGCCTGCACTCCAACGGCTACACGCTCGCTCGCTCGGCGCTGGACGACCTGGCACTTGATCAGGACCCCGAAGGGCGGCTCGGACGCGCCCTCGGCGACGAGCTGCTCGAGCCGACCGAGATCTACGTCAAGCCGGTGTTGGAGCTCCTGCGCTCCGCCGTCGAGGTTCGCGGTCTCGCCCACATCACCTCCGGCGGCCTCGGCAACCTGCTCCGCCTCGTAGCCGAGGTCGGCTACGAGATCGACGATCCACTGCCGGCGCCGCCGGTCTTCGAGCTGATCCAGGAGCGCTCCGGCACCTCCGACGCAGAGATGCACGACGTCTTCAACATGGGCTGCGGCTTCTGCTGCGTCGTCCCTGCGGAGGACGAAGACGCTGCGCTCGAGCTACTGCGGCACCACTACCCCGAGGCAAAGCGGATCGGTGCCGCGGTCGGCGGCCTGCACGAAGTCCACCGCACCTGAGCGGGAGACCGGGGTTCGATAGAGAACCTCTATCGAGACCGTGCCCGACAATATGAGCAGTTAGATGGAAGCCCGCTCGAGCAGCGCGATGATCGGCACGGTTCTCTCCGGCCGCTACCGGCTGGAGGCGAAGCTGGGCAGCGGCGGTATGTCGACCGTCTACTTGGCGCGCGACCAGACGCTCGACCGCCAGGTCGCGGTCAAGGTGATGCACCGCGAGATGTCCGAGCAGGCAGACCAGCTCGAGCGCTTCCGCCAGGAGGCGCGCTCGGTGGCGAAGTTCTCCCACCCCAATGTGGTCTCGGTGATCGACGCTGGCGAGGACGGCGGCCACCCCTACATCGTCTTCGAGTACATCGAAGGCGAAACGCTGAAGCAGCGGATCAACCGCAACGGCGCGCTCGAGCCGCAGGAGGCGATCGCCTACGCGATCGAGATCGCCCGCGGGCTCGCGGTCGCCCACGGGCGCAACATGGTCCACCGCGACATCAAGCCGCAGAACATCCTGATCGACGCCGAGGGACGGGCGAAGCTGACCGACTTCGGCATCTCGCGCCAGCTCGAGCAGGACGGGATGACCGCCACCGGCCGCGTGCTCGGCACCACCGACTACGTCGCGCCGGAGCAGGCGATGGGGCGCAAAGTCGACCCCCGCACCGACATTTACTCGCTCGGCGTCGTCCTCTACGAGATGCTGGTCGGCCAGGTCCCCTTCGCCGCCGACAGCCAGGTCGGCGTGGCGATGAAGCACGTCAACGAGGAGCTGCCCGACGTGCAGCGCCGCCGCCCGGATGTCTCGGCCGCGGTGGCGCTGGTGGTCGAGCGGGCGACGGCCAAGGACCCCGCCGAGCGCTACCAGCAGGTCAGCGAGATGATCGACGACCTCTCGACCGCGCTCGAGGTCGAGGCGGCGCGGGCGGGCTCGACCACGGGCGAGGCGACCAGCGTGCTCGACGCGGTTCCGCCGCCGAAGCGCAAGCTCTCCGGGCGGGCGCGCTGGAGCTGGGCGGCGATCCTCGGCCTGCTGCTCGTCGCCGGCGCCGTCCTGCTCGCCGTGCAGCTGATCTCGAACGGCAACTTCGGCGGTGGCGGAGCCAACAAGGGAAAGGGCAACCCGGTCTCGATCAGCTCGGCGACCGACTACGACCCACAGGGCGACGGGGAAGAGGTCGGCAGCAAGGTCGGCCTCGCCGTCGACGGCGACCCGACCGGGACCGCGTGGGAAACCGAGCACTACGACTCCGACGTCTTCGCCGGCACCAAGACCGGGCCCGATCCCGGCGTCGGCATCTACGTGACGACGAGCTCGCCGGTCAAGCCGACGAAGATGGTCGTGCGCACGCCGACGACCGGCTGGGACGCCGAGGTCTTCGCCACCTCATCCGGCCCGCCCGAAGAACTCTCTGAATGGGGAGAACCCGTCGGCACCGTGGTCGACGCCTCCTCAACCGAGGAGATCGACCTCAACCTGACCGAACCTGCCACCTATTTCCTACTCTGGTTCAATAAGGCCTCCGAAGCCCGCGACCAAGCCGGTCGCTACCAGGTTGAGATCAGCGACATCAAACTGCTGCGCTGACGTACTGGTGAAGTACCAGTACGTTCGTAGTAGAAATCTCACCTTAAGGCTTGACCGTCCCACCATTGCTGGCAATGCTCTACGCGCGGGCCCACACGGCCCGTGTAAACGGTAACTACCAGTGAAGGGAAAGATGATGTTTCACAAACATGGCCTCAGGGCCTTCGGCGTCACCTGCCTGATTGCACTATCGGCACTTGCACTCCTGGCGGGCAGCGCCCAGGCGGAAGGCGAATTCAAGATCGGCGGCAAAACGTTCGCCGAACTCGGCATTGAAAAAGAAGCGATCGAAGGCGGTCAAAAAGGAGTCGGCACCATCTCGGTCCCGAAACTGAACATAGAGATCAACTGTCAAAAAGGGCCGGCCTCGGGCACCTTGTTAAAAGGCGGCACCGGGCACGCGACGATCACTGAGAAAGAATGCACGGTGTTAAACGGCACCACCAAAGCGGAGATGAAAAGCTGCCCGATCGGGGAAGAAAAAGAAGGCAAATTCGTCACCACCAGCAGCTTTCCGATCCCACTCATCTTCTTAGCCAAGTTAGTCGGCACCGCGGTGCACGTCTTAGTCGAGCCCAATCCGAACCAGCCGCTGGCGGTGCTCACGTTCGGCCCAGAATGCGCGCTCCCCAGCCCGGTCAAAATTACCGGCACGTTCTCAGCGCTGGCGCCTGAAAAAGAATCCGTCGAACAGGAATTCTCCTTCAATACCGGCAGTAAAGCCGGCAAAGAAGAACAGGAACTCCTCGGCGACAAAGTGCTGTACGCGAGCAACGAGGCGCTCATTGTCAGCATCACGGGCTTTCGGCTGGCGGGGACCCACGTGACGCTTACGTGGCTGGTCGTGTGACGCTGTAAGCATCCGTTGACAGAGGGGAGGCCCTGGCGGGCCTCCCCTCCTCATCGTCGGCTAGAACGCGTGGGAGCGGGAGCTGGCGTGGCGCTCGAGCGCCAGCGTGACAAGACGGTCGCAGAGGGCCGGGTACTCGATGCCGCTCGCCTGCCACAGCTTGGCGTAGACGCTGGTCTCAGTGAAGCCGGGCATGGTGTTGATCTCGTTGACCAGGACGGCGCCGTCGGGCTCGACGAAGAAGTCGCAGCGGGCCAGGCCGGAGCAACCGCCGAGCTCGAAGGCGGTGACGGCCAACTCGCGCACGGCGGCGAGCTGATCGTCGGGAAGCGGCGCCGGCACAACCAGCTCCATGCCACCCTCTTGGTACTTGGTCTCGTAGTCGTACCAATCGCCGTTGGCGACGACCTCGCCCGGCAGCGAGGCCTCGACCTGCTCGTTGCCAAGCAGCGAGCACTCGACCTCGCGGCCCGAGGCCGGGGCCTCGACGATCACGCGCGGGTCGTGGCGACGGGCCAGATCGACGGCCTCCTGCAGGTCGGCGAGCGCCTCGACTTTGGTGATCCCGACGCTGGAGCCGAGCCGCGACGGCTTGACCCAGAGCGGCAGGCCCATCGCCTCACAGCGCTCGCGCCAGCCCGGCTCGCCGGCGGCGACAAAATCGACCTGCGGGAGACCGGCCTGGGCGAAGAGCCGCTTCAGCGTCAGCTTGTCCATGCAGACGGCGGAGGCGAGAACGTCGGAGCCGACGTAGGGAAGGTCGAGCCACTCGAGCAGGCCCTGAATGCTGCCGTCCTCGCCGAACGGTCCGTGCAGGGCCGGAAAGGCCACGTCGGCGTCGAGCAGGCCGCCGGCCGGGGCCAGCTCGACCGCCGCGCCGCCGCGGCTCCAGGTCCCCTCGCGCGAGATCGTCACCCGCACCGCCTCGTGCCCGGCCTCCTCCAGGCCGCCGGCCACCGCTTCGCCCGAGCGCAGTGAGACGTCGTGCTCGGAGGAGCGGCCGCCGCTGAGGACCGCCACCCTCATTCTTCTTCGCCGGTTTCAGGTTCGGCCGCGGCCGGTGTCTGCTTGCCGACGACGATGGTCGCCGCCGAACCTGGCTTTACTTCCGATCCGGGCGGCGGGAACTGGTCGGTGACGCGACCGACCTGCGAGGGCACTTCGGTTTCCTGTTCGTTGACCGTCGGCTTGAGTCCTTCCGCGCGCAGCGCTTCGACCGCGTCGGCGCGCAGCTTGCCGATTACGTTGGGCACCGTCGCCTTCGCTTCCCCCTTGGAGACGACGATCGAGACAGTCGAGCCGGCGGGGAGCTTTGAGCCCGCGTTGGGCGCCTGGCGGATCACCTCGCCGGCCGGCTTCGCGCTTTCTTCTTCTTCGACGCTGGGGGTAAAGCCGCGACCGCGGATCTGCTGCACCGCGACCGAACGCTGGGTCCCGGCCAGCACCGGCACTGTCGCCAGCTTCGGCCCGCTGGAGACGGTCAGCAAGACGCCGGTGCCACGGGTGGCGGTTTCGCCGCCGCTGGGCTTGGAGTGGATCACCAGCCCTTCTTCGACGTTTTCGGAATTCACGCTTTCGACCTCGGCTTTGAAGCCGGCTTCTTCGAGTTCTTCTTCTGCTTCTTCGACCGTCATGCCGGCGGTCGAGGGAACCTTGGCGCTGCCGGGCCCGGCACTGACGGTCAGCATCACCTTCGGCTTCGAGCAGAAGAAGCTGAGGAAGGCGCAATCGAGCGACGCTTCGTCGGACGGCGGCGAGGCGGCCGGGTCCTGCTCGAGCACGGTGTTCGCCGGCGCTTCGCGCTCGACCCGCTTGACCTCGCCGACGTTGAAGCCGTCCTGCTGCAGCCGCGCGAAGGCGAGGTTGAGCGATTCGCCGGTCACGTTGGGCACTTCGGTCGTCGTGTCGCGGGTCAGCGCGAAGCCGATCAGAAGGCCGATCAGCACCGCGGCAGCGACCAGCCACCAGATCAGGCGGCTCGGCTTTTCCTCCTCGCCCTCCTCGACCGGCTCCTCCGGCGTGGCGACGATCGGCGGCAGCGCCGCGAAGGCTGCTGTGCCGCCACCCCCGCCCGGGTCCTTCAGCGCGGCGTCGAGCGCGGCGATGAACGCGTCGGCGCTCTGAAAGCGACTTCCCGGCTCCTTTTCGAGCGCTCGCATCACCGCCGCGTCAAGTGCCGGGGAGATCTGAGGGTTGATCGAGCTCGGCCGCTGCGGCGCCTGGGAGACCTGTTTCATCGCGATCGCGACGGCGGAGTCGGCCTCGAACGGCACCCGCCCGGTGAGCGCCTCGTAGAGCATCACCCCGATTGAGTAGAGGTCGGAGACCGCGGTCACGTCGAAGCCCTGGGCCTGCTCGGGCGAGAGGTAGTGCGGCGTCCCCATCACCGAGCCGGCCTGGGTGATCTCCGAGACCCCGGCGCGGGCGATGCCGAAGTCCGTCACCGTCGCCTTGCCGTCGGCGTCGACGATCACGTTCTGGGGCTTGAGGTCACGGTGGACGACGCCGTGGCGGTGGGCAAAGCGAGCCCCCTCGAGTACCTGGCGGATCAGGGCGACCGCCTGCTCGGGCGTCAGCCCGTCGTCGATCAGCTGCTTCAGCGTGCGGCCCTCGAGGTACTGCATCGCGATGTAGTAGGTGCCATCGACGTCGCCACGGTCGAAGACGGCGACGACGTTGGGGTGCTGGAGGCCGGCCGCGGCCTCGGCCTCGCGGCGGAAGCGCTCGACAAACTCGCCGTCCTGGGCGAAGCGCGCGTGCAGGACCTTGAGCGCGACCCGCCGCTGCAGATGAGAGTCGTCGGCAAGCCAGACGTCGGCCATCCCACCGGAACCGATCCGCTGCAACACCGTGTAGCGCCCGTCGACGACGCTGCCCTGACCCACCTCAGCCACTGGCCCCACGCTCCTGTCCGTTCATCTCATTCACCGTTGAGGATCGTTTCCGCCACGTCGCGGAAGATCGGCGCGGCGACGTCATTGCCGAATTCTTCGGTGCACTCGACCGTCGCCGCGATCGCGATCTTCGGGTCTTCGGCGGGGGCGAAACCGATGAACCAGGCCTGGTTCTCTTCTTCGCCACCTCCGCAGGCTTCGTTGCCGGGCGTTTCCGCCGTGCCGGTCTTGCCCGCCACCTGAACGCCGGGAATCGCGGCGTTGGTGCCGGTCCCTTCGCTGACGACGCCTTCCATCGCGGTGGTCAGCTCTTCGGCGGTCTGGGCACTGATCGGCTGACTGTACTGGGAGGGGTCGAGGCGTTTGATCACGCGACCGTCGGGGTCGACGACGCGGCTCCAGATCTGCGGCTTCATCTCCTTGCCCTTGTTGGCGACCGCTGCGGCGACCAGCGCCATCTGCAGTGGCGTCACCGCGAGGCGCTCCTGGCCGATCGCCACCCGGGCCAGGTCGACCGGGTCGTTGGCGCCCAGCAGTTCGCCCTCTTCGTTGAAGACGCCGCTCTTGGAGACTTCGTCAGCGGGAAGGTCGATCGCGGGGGTCGAGTTGAAGCCGAAACGTTCCATGTATTCGAACAGGGTGTCGTTGCCCAGTCGCTGGCCGAGCTGGCCGAACCAGGTGTTGACCGAGTTGGTCAGCGCCGTGTCCAGGGTTGCCCCCGGGTAGCTGGTGCCGAAGTCGTTTTCGAGCGGCGTCCCTTCGACTTCGAGCGAGCCCGGAGCGTCGATCGGCGTTTCCGGCGTGATCGTGCCGCTTTCGAGGCCCGCGGCGGCGGTCACGACCTTGAAGGTCGAGCCCGGCGGGTACTGACCCTGGGTGGCGCGGTCGTAGAGCGGCGTTTCGATTTTGTTCGTACTCAGCTTCGAGAATTCGTAGGGCACGCGATTGGGGTCGTAGGGCGGGTTCGAGGCCATCACCAGCACCCGGCCGCTCTGCGGCTCGATCGCGACGACCGCACCGTGACCGGCTTCGCTGAGGTCTTCCAGCGCCGTCGTCTGCGCCGCCGGGTCGAGGTTGGTGACGACGTCGTTGCCCTCCTGCTTGGCACCGCGCAGCTGGTCGAGGATCGAGCTGAATTCCGATTCGTTGCCGACCAGCTCGTCGTTGTGGAACTGCTCGAACTCGCTGTCGCCGAACTGGACGAAGCTGTAGCCGATTGGGTGGCCGTAGAGCGAGCCCTCGGGGTAGCGGCGCACGTAGCGCAACCCGGACCCGTGGCCCTTCGGCACCGAGCGCGCGATCACGGTGCCGTCGGCGGCGAGGATGCGGCCGCGCTTGATCTGCTGCTGCTCGAGCAGCGGGCGCTTGTTGGCGTCCTTCCCCTTCAAGGTCGAAGCGTCGAACACCGCCCAGTACGAGGTGAAGCCGATCAGCACCGCGAAGAGGACGACGACGAGGCCGAAGAGCTTGATGATCTGGCGGTTCACCTCACGTCCTCCCCAGGGCGAAGTCGCCGGAGCGAGCGCCTATCCCAGCCTCACGCCGGGCGCGATCGGAGACGAGCAGCAGCAGGGCGAGGAGGACAAAGTTGGCGACGATCGAGCTGCCGCCGTAGCTGATGAAGGGCAGGGTGACGCCGGTCAACGGGATCACCCTGGTGACGCCGCCAATGATCACGAAAGCCTGGATCGAGAAGACCGCGGTGAGCCCGGTCGCCAGCAGCTTCGAGAAACCGTCGCTGGCGAGCAGCGCGATCTTGAAGCCGCGAGCAGCGATCAGGAGGTAGGTCAGGATCACCGCGCAGGCGCCGAAGAGGCCGAGCTCGTTGACGATCAGCGAGTAGATCGTGTCGGTCTGGGCGGCGGGCAAGAGGGCGTTATCGGTCCCCGGAACCGTGATCAGCGCCTGGCCGAAGCCCTTGCCGAAGAGGCCGCCATCGGCCTGGGCAAAGATCGACTGCAGGATCTGGTAGCCGCTTCCCTGCGGGTGAGCGAAGGGTTCGAGCCAGATCTCGACCCGGTCGTGAACGTGGGGCACCGTCGCGGCGAAGAACCAGGCACCGACGAGGAACATCGCCATCCCGATCGCGACGAATGAGAAACGACCCGTCGCCACGTAGAGCAGGGCGAGGAAAGCGGCGAAGAACATCAGCGAGCTGCCGAGGTCGCGGATGAAGACGAGCATGAACATCGAGGCGCCCCAGACGACCAGCATCGGGCCGAAGTGCTTAAGCGGTGGCAGGGTCACCCCCAGAACCCGGCGGGCGCCGACGATCAGCACCTCACGATGCTCACGCAGGTAGCTGGCGAGGAAGACGACCAGGCAGATCTTCGAGAACTCGGCCGGCTGGAAGGCGAGCGGGCCGATCTTGACCCCGAGGTAGGCGCCGTTGACCTGTTCGCCGATCCCGGGCAGGCGTGGCGCCAGCAAGAGCAAGAGCCCGACGACGGCGATCGTGTACCGGTAGCGCTCGAGCACGTCGTAGTCGCGCAGGAACTGGATCGTCAGGGCGAAGAGCACCAGTCCGAGCACGAACCAATTGGCCTGGTCGCGGGCCAGGCCGGCGTCGATCCGGTAGATCATCACCAGGCCGAAGGCCATCAGCAGCGCCGCCAGCGGGAAGAGGTAGGGGTCGGCGTCGGGCAGGCGGATGCGCAGGTAGATATGGGTGGCGAGGCAGACGGCGAAGAAGTAGGCGCCGTAGATCAGGCTGAGGTTGTCGAGCCGCGCGCTCTCCTGGGCGAAGACCGCGGTGAAGCCGGCGGTGAGCAGCAGGGCGACCGGGACGAGGGCAAAGAGCTCCCGGTTCCGTGCGCTCATCGAACCCCTTGCGATTTTTCGATGTCTTCGATCAGCGAGGCGGCGTCGTCTCGTGAGCGCAGGTCGTGCCCCGTGGCCGCCTCGCGGCGACGGGGCGGCAGCGCGCTGGACTGGATCGGGCTCGCGTAGCGCTCCTCGTAGAGATTGATCCCGAAAGGCAGTTCGTAGGGCAGCCCGCGGTAAAGGGCGACGCGGCCGCTGTCGTCGGTGCCGAGGAACCAGACCTGGCGGTTGCCGTACCAGGCGCCGAAGGCGAGGGCGGCGATCACGATCAGGACTCCGAGCAGCTTGGCGGCGGTGCGCAGGCGGCGCCTAGGCGGCTTCTCGGCGGCCTGCTCGCGGCGCTGGCGCGCTTCGGCGGCGGCCCGGCGGCGCACCTCGGTGGTGGTCAACCCCGCCTCGGCCGCCGTGCTGCCGATCAGCGTCGCGTCGTCGTGGCTCTGCTGCGGGGCGGCCGCGTCTTCGAGGCGGAAGGCGAGCGCGGTGATGTTGTCGCGGCCGCCGGCCCGGTTGGCTTCGTCGACCAGCGCTCGCACCGCGGCGTCCATCGAGGTCGCGCCGGCGAGCAGCTTGGCGATCTGCTCCTCGCTCAGCATCGTCGTCAACCCGTCGGAGCAGATCAGGAAGACGTCGCCCGGCGCCGCGGGAACCGTCTGCACGTCGGGCTCGACGTCGGGCTCGGGACCGAGCGCGCGGGTGATGATCGAGCGCTGTGGGTGGTCCTGGGCCTGGGCGTCGGTGATCTGTCCCTTGCGGCGCATCTCCTCGACCAGCGAGTGGTCGCGGGTGAGCTGCTCGAGCCGCCCGGCGCGCAGGCGGTAGGCGCGGCTGTCGCCGACATGGCCGATCGCGACCTCTTCGCTCTGAGCGTTGACGATCACCGCGGTCAGCGTCGTCCCCATTCCGGCGCGGGAGGGATCGGCGCGGGCGAGGTCGTGGATGTTGCGGTTGGCGGTGGCGATCGTCTGGCGCAACACCCGCTCGGGCGAGCCGTCGGGGAGATCGATGTCGAAGGCGTCGGCGGCGGTTTTGGAGGCGACCTCGCCCGCCTGGGCGCCGCCCATCCCGTCGGCGACGACGAAGATCGGCGCTCGCACGAAGAAGGAGTCCTCATTGGCGTTGCGCTGGCGCCCCGTGTCGGAGCGGAAGGCCTGGTCGTCGATCCTCAGCACTAGGTCGCCTCGTACCTGAACTCCGTGTCGCCGATTCGCACCACGTCGCCGTCGATCAGCTCCGCCTCCCCGTTCAGGGTGGCGTCATTGAGCAGGGTGCCGTTGGTCGAGTTCATGTCCTCCACGTAGGTGTGGCCATCGCGACTGAAGATCCTGGCGTGCACGCCGGAGGCGTAGCGGTCATCGATCCGCACGTCGGCTTCGGCCGAACGGCCGATCGAGAGGCCGCCGATCAGGTCGAAGCGCTCGCCGGCTTCGAGGCCGCCGCCGCGTTCGGCCACCAGCCAAGCGTCGGCGGCGCTGGGCTGGTGCGCGAACCCGGGCGCCTGGTGGAAGCCGGTTGCGTCGGGGGCCGGCGAGGCGGTGCGGCGCAGATCCTTGAGCGCACTGCGTGCGATCCAGAACAGGAACAGGTAAAGGACGGCGAGAAAGCCGAACTTGAGAGCTACCGCGATCGGGTCGTAGTCCACGCGGGAGACCTACTGCTCGATGTCAAACAGGAAGGTCGTGGTGCCGATCGTGACCTGGTCGCCGGGGCTGAGCCGGGTCGAGGAGACGCGACGGCCGTTCACCTTGACGCCGTTGGTCGAGCCGAGGTCGGCGATCGTCCAGTCGCCCGTCTGCGAGCGGCGCAGCTCGGCGTGGCGGCGGGAGACGTTGGGGTCGGCGAGCACGCACTCGGCCTGCTTGGAGCGGCCGATCGTCGCCCGCGGACCGTCCAGCACGTAGCGGCGGTCGTCGAGCGATACCACCGCCCGGGTCACCACCATCGCTTCAGCCCGCTGCTCGGGACTGGCCGGGGCCGGCTTCTCCTTCACCGCCGAGTAGACCATCGTGTGCCCCTCCTCCCCCTGCCGCGGCGCCTCCCCCTCGCGGGCCGGTGGCTTGACCAGTCGCGTCTGGATCCCGAACTCGCCGAGGCGCAGGCGCTCGTCGGTCTTGAACTCGACCGCGGGCCGGGTCAGCAGGTCGTAGTTGCGGCGCCTCGCGTGCTCCAGCAGGTAGCCGGAGAGCTCCTGCTCGAGCGAGCGCTCGTAGCCCTCGAGCTTGACCCTGTCCTTGGTCGAGAGGAAGACGGTGTACTCGTTGGGGACGTAGACGCGGGCGACCCCCGCCGTCTTGTGGGCGTCCATCTCCTTGGCCAGCTTGCGGGCGAGCTCGACCGGCTGCACCTCGGAGCTGAAGGCGCGGCTGAAGACCCCCTCGACGAGGCCTTCGATCCGACTCTCGAGGTTGCGTAGGACGCTGATCTTTGGCTCCTTTTCGCGAGCGGTGCAGGCCGCTCGGGGTGGCGGGAAAACCGGGGCGAATCCTACGGGAGCAGGACGCCGTGACCGGCGGCGAGCCAGGCGCCCAGCACGGCGGCCACGGCGATCGCGCCGAGCCGCAGGCCCAGCGAGCGATCGGCGCGCGGAGGATCGTCGGCGAGCTGGTCGAGCGAGCTTTCGATCGCGCCGCCGAGCTCCTCCAGCGACGGTCGCCGATCCGGACGGGTCTGCAGGCAACCGTCGACCGTGTCGCTGAGCTCGCGTGGCAGGTCGGGGCGGAGCCGTCGCAGAGGGCGCGGGCGAGCGCCGATCGCTCGAGCCGTCGCTGCGGGAGTCGAGCGACGGGTCGGATGCTCGCCGCTCCAGCACTCATAGAGCGTCAGCGCCAGCGAGTAAACGTCTGCCTCGGGGCCCGCGGCGCGGCCCTCGGCCTGCTCTGGCGACATGTAAGCGAGGGTGCCGACAACGTCGCCAGGCGAGGTCAGCGCAGCGGCGTCGGTGAGGCGGGCGACGCCGAAGTCCATCAGCTTGGCGCGCGGCTCGCCGCCCTCGGTCACGAGCACGTTCTGGGGCTTGATGTCGCGGTGCACGACCGAACGACAGTGAGCGTGGTCGAGGGCCTCGCAAAGATCGGCGCCGATCTCGCCGATCTCGCGGTCGCTGAGCGAGCAGGCGCGGTTGAGTTGGGCCAGCGTGTCGCCGTCGACGAGCTCGGTGACGAGCAACGCGTTGCCGTCCTCCTCCCCCATCTCATAGAGCGTGACGATGCCGGGGTGGTTGAGACGCGCGGCGGCCTGCGCCTCGCGCATCACCCGTCCCGAGCCGTCGTCGCGGCCCGATTCGATCGCCTTGACCGCAACCGGGCGCTCGAGGCGGCCGTCCCAGGCCTCGTAGACCGTGCCGAAACCGCCGCTGCCGATGCGACGCTCGATCAAGAAGCGGTTGAGTACCAGGGAGCCGACCACTGCACTTCTCGACTTCGCCGCGAATCCGCTTCCTCCTGCGACATACTCCCTGCTTCTTGGAGGATTCTTCCGCAAACCGGCCGGGTCGTCGGGCCAGGCCTCGTCGCCGCCCTGAACGCCAGCAGATCCTGCTGCGGCGTGGGCTCGCGCTTGGCGGCGGGATCCTCGTCCTGATCCTGATCGTGCTCGGGGTCAAGGGTTGCCTCGACGCGCGCAAGGACCGGGCGCTGAGCGACTACTCCCGCAACGTCAGTCAGATCGTCGAAGAGACCGGCCAGACCAGCAAAGCGTTCTTCGCCAAGCTCTCCGAACCAAGCGGCCTCTCGGTGACCGAATTCGTCAACCAGGTCAGCGCCGATCGCAGCGCCATGGACGGCTACGCCGACCGCGTCGACGGCCTCAGCGCCCCCGGCGACATGAGCCACGCCCAGAACGCGCTCGAGCTGGTCTACGAGCTGCGCGCCAGCGCCATGGACACCATCGCCGACCAGATGAGTACCGCGCTGGGGGACGTCGGCTCCGAGAAAGCGGCGTTGAGCATCTCGAAGCAGATGCAGAAGCTGCTCTCGGCTGACGTGCTCTACGAATCCGTGGTGCGGCCGGAGATCAACGGCGTGCTCGAATCGAACGGGATCAACGGCGACAACGTGCCAAAAAGCGCCTTCCTGCCGGAAGGGACCAAGTGGCTCGAAGAAAGCGCGGTCAGCACGGCGCTGGAATCGGTCAGCGGATCGAGCACGGCGGCGAGCGGCGGCCTGCACGGGCTGGGCCTGATCGCCACCAGCATCAACGGCACCGAACTGACGGCTGAATCGACCACCGCGGTGGTCAGCGAAGGAACGCCGGAAGTCGAAGTGCAGGTGCAAAACCAGGGCGAATCGACCGAGAACGGCATTTCCGTTTCGGTCACGGTCAACGGCGGCAGCACCCTCAGTGGCACGATCAGCAGCATCGAAGTGGGCGAAACGGAAACCGCGCTGATCCCGCTGACGCCGGCGCCGGAAGGGGAAGTGACGCTCGAAGTCGACGTCGCCACCGTGCCGGGCGAGAAGGTTTCCGACAACAACAAGGCCAGCTACACCGTCGCCTTCGAATAGGGCGGTCGCCATGCGGATCGCCTACCTGGGGCCGGCGGGAACCTTCACCGAGGACGCTCTGCGCGAGGCCGCTGAGCCTGGCGCAGAGTTCGAGCGGCTGCGCACGCCGACGATCCACGAGGCGATCCTCGCGGTCGAGCGGGGCGCTGCAGACCGGGCACTGGTGCCGTTCGAGAACTCGATCGAGGGATCGGTGCGCAGCACGCTCGACGCCCTCGCCTTCGATGCGGAGAAAGTGACGATCGTCGGCGAGCACGACTTCGCCGTGCGGGCGATGCTGCTCGGGCGCGAGGTGCGGGAATTGGAGCAGATCACCGCCGTGCTCTCGCATCCGCAGCCGCTGGCCCAGTGCGCCCGCTTCCTGCGCGCGAGCACGCCAGACGCCGAACTGCGGGCCGTCAGCAGCACCGCCGAGGCGGTCCGCTTGGTCAGCGATTCGAACGAGCCATGGGCCGCGATCGGCGCCCGTTCCGCCGCCGAGCTCTACGACTGCGCGATCCTGCGCGAGGGGATCGAGGACGAGGCCAACAACGTCACCCGCTTCGTCTGGATCGCCCCGGAGGGAACCGAGCCGACCGGCGGGAACAGCTGGAAGACCTCGCTCGTCTTCTCGGAGCTGGGCGAAGACCACCCGGGTGCGCTGGTCAACGCGCTGCGCGAGTTCTCCTCGCGTGAGGTCAACCTGACCCGCATCGAGTCGCGTCCAATGCGCCTTGGATTGGGCCGCTACATGTTCTTCTGCGACCTCGAGGGAGCGCTAACCGACGCCCCCGTATCGGAGGCCGTGGAGGCGCTGCGAAGCAAGGCAGAATCGGTTCGAGTATTGGGCTCCTACCCAACTGCGTAGAATTCCCGGGCAACATGGCACGTGTGCTCGTACTCAACGCAACGTATGAGCCGATCAACGTATGCACGTTGAGAAGGGCTGCTGTGCTCTTGCTGAAGGAAAAGGCCGAGTTGCTCGAGCGCCGCGAGGGCGCAATTCACTCCGAGCACATGACGATGGAACGCCCCGATGTGATCCGCCTAGTCAGCTACGTGCGGATTCCGCGAGAGGCGCACAGGAGGAAGATCACCCGCCGCGCGGTGCTGGCGCGGGACTCGTGGACCTGCCAGTACTGCGGCTCGCGCAAATCGGGCCTCACGGTCGACCACGTGATCCCACGCAGCCGCGGCGGCAAATCGGTCTGGGAGAACATCGTCGCCGCCTGCGCATCCTGCAACAGGCGCAAGGGCAACCGCTTGCCACGCGAGATCCACATGCACCCTCAGAACACGCCGAAGGCGCCTGGGCCCACGGTCTTCATCCAGGTGGCTAGTCCCAAGATTCCCCAGAACTGGCAGCAGTACTTGCCCGCGGCTGCGTGAGATCTCAACCTCGCGGTTGAGGGACTTCCAGTAGATCTTCTTTGCGAGCGATCGCCTCGCTGGCAGAGCGCTCCCCTGCCTTGCGCTGGCGCTCTAGGTCGCTCGCCACCGCTTCGCATGCAATCTGCCACTCGCTGCAAATCGCGGCGTTGCACCCTTCGCGCCGGCTCATGCGAATGAACCATCCGGCACGCTTCCAGTTCTCGCTGAGCTGCCAGGCCAGGTCCGTGCGAAACCAGTCGTTGTCGAGTAGGTCCTGGTTGTAGGCGCTCGCGACCTCCTCCCAGTAGTTCAGGATCGCCGCGATCTGAAGACGACTTTTCGTGTCCATGCTCGTCATCCATTCCCGCCAGCGGTCCTCCTTGTTGGGGTCCGCAAGGAAGGTGGCGGTCCGAATCCGGGCCTCGAGAAAGTCGGGATGGTCCCAACGAGCCCTGTACTTGGTCGTGAGTTCCCGCCGCGCCGTGGAATCGGAATGCTGGAGCGTCCACGCTGCGCCGACGATCGCGATCCCCGCTGCGACGGCAGTGGCCGCGTTGGCGTCGAAAACGATCAGAACAACGTAGGGCGGCAACAAGACAAGCGCGAGAGCCCGGAGTCCCCCGAGCTTACGCAGAGCGTGCATCTTTGCCGAAGTGAATCTAGGCGCGTGGGTCAGGCGTCGGGCCAAACATGAGGTCATCTTAGCAGCGCCCATAAGGCCGGCTGGCGGCATCGCACCGCGGATTCTTACTCGGAAAGCTGCTCCTGCCCCTCCGGCTCGTCATCCGAGTCTTCATCGATGACCAGGGCGACGGCGCTGACGCAGTCGTCGTCCTTCATGTTCATCACTTTGACGCCCTGGGTCGAGCGGCCCATCTGTGAGATGCCGCCGGCCTGGGTGCGCTGGACCATGCCGCTCTGGGAGATGAAGAGCAGGTCCTGGTGCTCGCGGACGATCAGGGCGCCGGCGAGGCCGCCCTTTTTCGCGGTCAATTTGGCCGTCAGCACGCCCTTGGTGCCGCGACCCTTGACCGGGTACTCGGAGACCTGGGTGCGCTTGCCGTAGCCGTTCTCGGTGACGACGAAGAGCTCCGAGTCGTCGCGGGCGATGTCCATCGCCAAGACTCGGTTGGGCTCGCCGTTGACCTTCGCCGAAACGTTCATCCCTTTGACGCCGCTGGTGTCGCGCCCCATTGGCCGCACTTTCTCCTCGGAGAAGCGCGACGCATGGCCCGACTTGGAGACGAGCAGGATGTCGTCGTCGCCCGAGGTCAGCCGCACCTGGACCAGCTCGTCGCTGTCGCGGATCTTGATCGCGATGATCCCGTCGGCTCGGATCGGTGTGTTGTAGGCCTTGAACTCGGTCTTCTTGACCAGGCCCTGGGCGGTAGCGAAGACGAGGTACTTGTTCTCGCCGAAATCCCGGGTCGGAATCACCGCCGTGACCTTCTCGCCGTCGCGCAGCGGCAGGACGTTGACCAGGGCGCGACCTTTCGAGGTGCGCGAGCCCTCGGGCAGCTCGTAGACCTTGAGCCGGTAGACCTTGCCCCGGTTGGTGAAGAAGAGCAGGAAGTCGTGGGTCGAGCAGATGTGCAGATGCTCGATGTAGTCGTCCTCCTTCATGTCCATCCCCATCACGCCACGGCCACCGCGATGCTGCTGGCGGTAGGTGGCGAGCGGCAGCCTCTTGGCGTAGCCCGAGTGGGTTATCGAGATCACCATCTGCTGGTCGGCGATCATGTCCTCGATGTTCATGTCGCCCTCGAAATGGGTGACTTCGGTGCGGCGCTCATCGCCATAGCGACTGTCGACCTCGTCGAGCTCCTCGATGACCACCGCGTCGATCCGGGCCGGGTCGCCGAGGATCGCACGCAGCTCGGCGATCCGCTTGGCCAGTTCCTCGTGCTCCTCGCGCAGCTTGTCGGACTCCAGCGCGGTGAGGCGAGAGAGGCGCATGTCGAGGATCGCCTGCGCCTGCTCGGCCGAAAGCTCGAAGCGCTCGATCAGACCGGTCTTGGCCGTTTCGGAGTCGGCCGAGCCGCGGATCAGGGCGATCACCGCGTCGAGGTTGTCGAGGGCGATCAGCAGGCCCTCGAGGATGTGAGCGCGTGCCTCGGCGCGGCGCAGCTCGAACTGGGTGCGGCGGATCACCACCTCGCGCTGGTGGCTGACGTAGTGCTCGATGATCTCCTTGAGGCCGAGCGGCTTCGGCACGCCATCGACGAGGGCAACCATGTTGATGCCGAAGGTGCTCTGCATCGGCGTGCGCTTGTAGAGCTGGTTGAGCACGACCTCGGGAGGGTCGCCGCCGCGCTTGGTCTCGATCACCAGGCGCATCCCCGACTTGTCCGACTCGTCGCGCAGATCGGAGATACCGGTGATCTTTTTGTCCCTGACCAGATCGGCGATCTTCGAAACCAGTCCACCGTCCCCGAGCTTCTTGACCATGAAGGGCAGCTCGGTGACGACAATTGCGTCGCGGCCTCCCTTGATCGGCTCGACGTGGGCGCGGGCGCGGATCCGCACCGAGGCGCGGCCGGTGGCGTAGGCCTCGCTGATCCCTTCGGCGCTCATGATCCCGCCGCCGGGAAAATCGGGGCCTTTGACGTGCTCCATCAGGCCGGAGAGGTCGATTCCGGGGTTGGCGATATACGCCTTGACCGCACCGATGGTCTCGCTCAGATTGTGGGGCGGAATATTGGTTGCCATCCCGACCGCGATCCCAGACGAGCCGTTGACCAGCAGGTTCGGGAAACGCGCCGGCAGCACCAGCGGCTCGCGCAGGGATTCGTCGTAGTTGGGTCCCCACTCGACGGTGTCGGCCTCGATGTCGCGCAGCAGCTCGGTCGAGAGGCGAGCAAGCCGCGCCTCGGTGTAGCGCATCGCGGCCGGCGGATCGTCGTCGATCGAGCCGAAGTTGCCCTGGCCATCGACGAGCATGTAGCGCAGCGAGAAGTCCTGCGCCATACGAGCGAGGGTGTCGTAGATCGCGCTGTCGCCGTGCGGGTGGTACTTGCCCATCACCTCGCCGACGATGGTGGCCGACTTGCGGTAGGGCCGATTCGGCTGTAGGCCAAGGTCATGCATCGCGTAGAGCACGCGGCGATGCACGGGCTTCAGCCCGTCGCGTACGTCCGGCAGGGCACGGCCGACGATCACGCTCATCGCGTAGTCGAGATACGACGAGCGCATCTCGCTGGTCAGCTCGCGCTCCTCTATCCGGCCCCCGCTGAGGGCGTCTGCGCCCTCCATCAGATCGACCCCCGCTCGCTAGACGTCAAGGAACCTGACCTCCTTGGCGTGGCGTTCGATGAACGCCTTGCGCGGCTCGACCTTGTCACCCATCAGGTCCGCGAATATCTTCTCGGCCAGCGCCGCGTCGTCGATCCGCACCCGCTCGAGCGTGCGGCTCGCCGGGTCCATCGTCGTTTCGCGCAGCTGTTCCGCGTTCATCTCGCCCAGGCCCTTGAAGCGCTGCATCGTCACGCCCAGGCGTGCCAGCTCCATCACCATCCGGCGCAGCTCGGCGAACGACTCCGCGGTGCGCTCTTTCTGGTCGAGCGAAAGCCGGAACGGCGGTCGTCCGACCTGACTCAGCAGCTCGGCGTGCGAGGCGATCAGCCGGCGATAGTCGTGCGACTCGAACAGACCGGCAGAAAGCTCAAAGGCCTTGGCCAAGCCGTCGCGGCGGTGGACCGCGCGGACAAGGATCTCATCGCCGGATTCGGAGACGATCTCGGTGTCAAACGGCTCGACCTCTCCGGCGTCGCCGTTGAGCACGTCCTTCACCTCGGCGAGGGAGGTGACGCCTCGATCGAGAATTTCCGACTCGCCGAGAAAACGGATCAGCTCGTGGCCGAAATCGGCCTGCAGCGAATCAGCCCAGCCCTCGTGCTCCTTGAGGCGGCGATTGAAGCGCTGCCAGCGAGTCGCGGTCAGGTTGTGCGAGTCACCGCCGGCGTCGACGACCTCCATCTGCTCCAGCTTGTCGCGGAGGAGCAGCTCTTCGAGCTCGGACTCCTTCTCGACGTAGGTCTCCTGCTTGCCGTTTTTCAGCTTGTAAAGCGGCGGCTTGGCGATGTAGACGTAGCCCGCCTCGATCAGCTCCGGCATCTCGCGGTAGAGGAAGGTCAGCACCAGGGTGCGGATGTGGGCGCCATCGACATCGGCGTCGGTCATCAGCACGACCTTGTGGTAGCGCGCCTCTTTGACGTCGAACTCCTCGCGGATCCCGGTGCCGACCGCGGTGATCAATGCTTGGATCTCGTTGTTGGAGAGGACCTTGTCGATCCGCGCCTTCTCGACATTGATGATCTTGCCGCGCAGCGGCAGCACCGCCTGGGTGTTGCGGTCGCGCCCCTGCTTGGCCGAGCCACCTGCGGAATCACCCTCGACGATGAACAGCTCGGCCAGGGCCGGGTCGCGGACGGTGCAGTCGGCGAGCTTGCCCGGCAGGGTCGAGTTCTCCAGCGCCGACTTGCGGCGGGTCAGGTCACGGGCCTTGCGGGCCGCCTGGCGCGCGCGGGCCGCCTCCACCGCCTTGCCGACGATCCGCTTGGCCTCGCCCGGGTTCTCCTCGAAGAACTCACCGAGCTTGCGGTTGACCGACTCCTTGACCAGCCCCTCGATCGGCGGGTTGCCGAGCTTGGTCTTGGTCTGACCCTCGAACTGCGGATCCTGGAGCTTGACCGAGATCACCGCGGTCAAGCCCTCGCGCACGTCGTCGCCGGTGAGGTTCTCGTCTTTCTCTTTGAGCAGGCCTTTGCCGCGCGCGTAGGCGTTGAGCGTGCGGGTCAGGGCCGAGCGAAAGCCGGAAAGGTGGGAGCCGCCCTCATGGGTGTTGATGTTGTTGGCGAAGCTGAAGATCGATTCCTGGTAAGAGGAGTTCCACTGCATTGCCACCTCGACCTGGCCGTCGTCGGTCTCGTTCTCGAAGAAGACCGTCTTTTGGTGCAACGGGTCCTTGTTCTCGTTGAGGTGGGCAACGAAATCGACGATGCCGCCCTCGTAGTGGAAAGTGTCGCGCTGGCCCGCGGCGCGCTCGTCGACCAGCTCGATCTTGAGACCGCGGGTCAGGAAGGCGGTCTCGCGCAGGCGCTCGGCCAGGGTCGCGTAGTCGAACTCGAGCTCGTCGAAGATCTCGCCGTCGGGAAGGAAGGTGATGGTCGTGCCGTGCGCATCGCTCGCCTCGCCGCGATGGAGGTCGGCCTGTGGCTTGCCGCGCTCGTAGTCCTGGGTCCAGATCGCGCCATCGCGGCTGATTTCGAGGTGGAGCTGCTCGGAGAGAGCGTTGACGACCGAGATGCCAACACCGTGCAGGCCGCCGGAGACCTTGTAGCCCTCCCCCCCGAACTTGCCGCCGGCGTGAAGCGTGGTCAGCACCACCTCGGCCGCTGGCCGCTTCTCTTTTTTCAGTTCGTCGACCGGGATGCCTCGCCCGTCGTCGACGACGGTGCAGCTGTTGTCCGGATGCAGGACCACGCGAACGTTGTCGCAATAGCCGGCGATTGCCTCGTCGACGGAGTTATCGAGAACCTCGTAGACCAGGTGGTGCAGGCCGCGCGGCCCGGTCGAACCGATGTACATACCCGGTCGCTTGCGGACCGCTTCCAGGCCCTCGAGGACGGTGATGTCCTTGGCGCCGTAGGACGCCGAGCCGCCTTTTTTTGACGCGGCCGTATTCGTCTTCTCAGGCAATTAGTCCCTTCCCATTCTCATAGAAAAACCCCGACCGTCTGGACACTTGCTGCATACGGCCGGGGCAGAAATGCAAGTTGACATAAGGATACCAGTTCGGGGCCTTTGTCGACCCCGTTGGAGGAAATAAAAGTCCTGCAAATAGGCCTAAAATGAAATTACTTCTGGACATCTTGCACACGGAAGCGCAAACTCTTCGGGGCACGCTCGCCAAGCCGCTCCTGAAGTCGCTCGAGGAGCTGGCCTTGCATCAAATTCAACTCCTGCGCCCAGACGGAATCCGAGCAGCCCACCGTTACCTCGCCGGCGCGCTCGGAGACCGGGCTGGTGACCGCGGCGATCTGTTCGCCGACGACCTCTGCCCAGGCTGACTGCAGAGCCGCCAGCGGCGTCTTCGGCGCTGCTTGGTCAAGGGCGGCGCGCAGAGCGCTCGAGGCCGGGCGAGGGGCTCGACGACGCGTCATGCGGCGGCGGCCTCAGTCGCCGCAAACGGCATCCGCACGACGCTCCCCATCGCCGAGGAGGGCAGCGAGTCCTCGTCGGCAGCGGTGATCAACGTCTGGCCTCCCGCCGCGAGGCGTTCGACCAGCCGCTCGCGCCGCTGCGGGTCGAGCTCGCTCATTACGTCGTCGAGGAGCAGCAGCGGCGTCACCCGCCGAGCCGCGAGCAGAACGTCGCGCTCGGCGAAAAGCAGCGCCAGGAGTGCCGCGCGCTGCTGACCCTGCGAGCCATAGCGGCGCAGCGAGCGGGCCGCGGTGGCGATCTTGAGCTCGTCGAGGTGAGGACCCCACGAGGTTCTGCCGAGGCGCAGATCGGCTTCGCGCCGCTCGGCAAGGCCGGAGCGGATCTCATCCGCCGACCCCGCCGCCCTCGGCGCGTAGGCGAGCTCGGTCGCGCCCGCGAGGCCGAGGTCGGTCGCGGCATCGGCGAAGGGCGCGGCAAGCTCGCCGACCGCGTCGGCCCTGGCGGCAACCAGCGCGGCAGCCGCGTCGGCGAGGGTCGCGTCCCAGACATCGAGTTGGGACGGCGCGCCGTGCCCGGCGGCGAGGCGGGCGACCAGCGCGTTGCGCTGCGCCAGCGCCTGGCCGAAGCGCTGGCGCAGATCGCCCCGCGTCGGCCAGCGAGCAGCAACGAAGCGATCGAGGTGGGCGCGTCGTTCCGCCGGCGGGCCCTTGATCAGCGCCAGCCGATCGGGTGAGAAGACGGCGACGGGCGGGCGGCTGCGAGCGAGTGTGGCGGGGTCGGCGGGGCTAGCGTCGAGCAGGTGGCGGCGACCCTCGGCGCGGCTCACCGAGGCGAGCAGGTGACGCTCGATCCCGTCCTCGTCGCGCACCGTCGCTTCGGCTCGGGCGAAGGAGCCGCCGAAGGGAATCAGGTCGCGCCGGTCCGAGGTGCGAAAAGAGCGGCCCGTAAGCGCGAAGTACAGCGCCTCGAGAAAGTTCGTCTTGCCGACTCCGTTTGGGCCGACGAGGCTGACTATCCCCGGCCCCAGATCGATCCGCGCCTGGGCCAGGCTCCGCAGCGGCCTCGCTTCGGCGGCGGTGACCAGCACCGGCAGAGCCTCACACGTTGAGGCGGATCGGCATCACCAGATAACGGAAGTCTTCGTTGTCGACCGGTTGCAACAGGCCCGGGCGCAGCGGCGAGATCAGCCGCAGCACAACCTCGTCGCCCTCGACGCTTTCGATCCCCTCCCGCAGGAAGTCGGGGTTAAAGCCAATCTCCAGCGGCTCGCCCTCGAAGGCTGCCGGCATCGCCTCCTCCGCGTCCCCGACATCGGGGGTCGAGGCGGCGACGGTCAGCTCGCCGGGGGCAAAAGAGAGCCGCAGCGGCGCGTTGCGCTGGGCCAGTTGGCTGACCCGGCGGACGACGTCGAGGAACTCGGAGCGCGGCAACCGCACGTCGTGCTCGTAGGACTCCGGCAGGAGCTGTCGAAAGTTGGGGAACTGCCCCTCGATCAGCCTCGTGTTGAGGACGATCTCCCCTGCCTTGAAAACCGCCTGGTTGCGCAGTAGGGAAACCGAGACGGCCTCGACTCCGTCGGCGGAGACGATCCGCCCCAGCTCGCGCAGCGCCTTTGCCGGAATGTTCGCCTCGAGCTCGCCGCCGATAGCGCTCTCCAGCTCGGTCCGCTTCACCGCGAGCCGGTAGGAGTCTGTCGCCACCATCGTCATCTCGGAGCCGCTGGCGCTGACCAGGACGCCGGTGAGCACCGGTCGCATGTCATCCCTCGAGGCGGCGCGGGCCACCAGGTCCACGGTCGAGGCGAGCGCCGCGGCCGGGATCGTCAGCGGCTCACCCTCCTCGGTGGGGAAGGCGGGAAAGTCCTCGCTGGGCAGGGTGCGCAGGTGGAAGCTGGAGCCGCCGCTGCGGATCTCGACATCGCGCTCGGCCTCGCGCAGCTCGATCTCAACCGAGGGGTCGCCGAGTGAGCGGGAGAGCTCGGCGAGGAGGCGGCCGGGAAGGAGCACTGAGCCGGGGCTCTCGACCTCAGCGGCAAGCCTCGTCTTCAGTCCCAGCTCGAGGTCGGTGGCGCAGAGGCTGACGCCGTCCTCGCCGGCGGTGAGCAGGATCCCGGAGAGCGACTGGGTTGCGGCCCGCGTCGAAACAGCTCGGGAGACGACCGAGAGCTTGGCGACGAGCTCGTCTCGTTTGGTTGTCAGCTTCAAGTGGTAATTGCCTTCTTGAGTTGGATTAGGGCTTGTTGAAAAGTGCGAAACCGCTGCGGACTCGGCTTTGGCCTGCGCTTGGCGGCCTGTGGACGGGTCTGTGGGAAAGCATTGATTCTTACAGCGCCGTCGGCCGTCAGGCGCGGCCTGTGGGCCCATTGTGGATAGCGGCGCGCAGCTCATCGACGCGTTCGGCAAAGGCTTTGTCCTCGCCGAAGCGAGCTTCGGCCCGCCTGATCGAGTTGAGCACGGTGGAGTGGTCGCGACCACCGTAGAGGCGTCCGATCTGCGGCAGCGAGAGGTCGGTCAGCTCGCGAGTGAGGTAGATCGCCACCTGGCGCGCGCGCAACGGGGTCGCCGAGCGGGTTGAGCCGACGAGCTCGGCCCGAGAGATGCCGAAGGAGGAAGAGACGCGTCGCTGGATTTCCTCAACCGGGGTCGATTCGTCCCGCTTCGCGCCTTTGGGGATCACCGCGTCGATCAGCTCAGGGCTGAGCGGCTTAGCGGTGAGCGAGGCGTGGGCGAGGACACGGGTAAGGCCGCCGTGAAGTTGCCGAACGTTGACGTCGATGCGCCGGGCGAGCGCGTCGAGCACGTCCCCCTCGGTATCGACCCCCGCCTCACGGACGAGCCGGCGCAGGACGGTGAGACGCGTCGCGAGGTTGGGTGGCTCGACCGCGACGGTCAGGCCCCACTCGAAGCGGTCGCGCAGGCGCGACTCGAGGGTCGAGAGCTCGCTGGGGATGCGGTCTGCGGAGAGGACGAGCTGGCTGCCGCCTTCATACAGGGCGTTGAAGGTGTGGAAGAACTCGTCCTCGGTATGGCGCTTGCCCTCGAGGAACTGGACATCGTCAACCAGCAGCACATCTAGGTCGCGGTAGCGGCGCTTGAAGCCCTCGGCACCGGTGGTGCGCAACGCCGCGACGAACTCGTTGGTGAAGCACTCCGCCGTGGTATAGCGGACGCCAAGGCCGGGAGCATTGGCCGCCAGATAGTTGGCGATCGCGACCAGGAGGTGGGTCTTACCGAGACCCGGAGGGCCGTGGAGGAAAAGTGGGTTGTAGGCCTCCGACGGCGCCTCGGCGACCGCGAGCGCAGCGGCGTGAGCGACGCGGTTTCCCTCACCGATGACGAAGCGATCAAAGGTGTAGTTGACGTTGAGGTCAAGCCCGGGATCGCAGTCGGAATCAGGCTCCGGGCCATCGCCGCCCTCGGCGAATCGGACATCAGTCAGGCTTGACGCGGCACCGCTCAGCGCCTCGCGGATCAGGCCTGAGTAGCGGCGCTCGGTCCAGGCGCGGATGCCCTCAGGGGCGGAGAGGTAGAGGACCCCCGCCTGCGCGCCGACAACCTTCAGCGGCTCCAGCCAGAGCTGGAAAGTCGACGCCGGCAGGGCCGCCCGAAGTCTTTCTTGGACGTCCTGCCAGAGGGAGTCGAGTTCGTGTTTGGAGGGGTCATCGGGCACCGGCGGCCGACCATAGCGGCGGCGAGGCCGGGCAGAACACAGCCGCCCGCAAATGCCGCAAGAAAGATTCCGCCCTCGTGGCGCCGGGATGACGGCGCGTCCGTATACTGCGCCACCGAATGAAGAGGACTTATCAGCCGAAGAAGCGGAAGCGGGCGAAGACGCACGGGTTCCGGGCGCGGATGAGCACGCGCGGGGGACGGGCGATCCTCAAGCGCCGGCGCGCCAAGGGCCGGAAGCGCCTCACCCCCTAGATGGCGGCGCAACGACGTCGCCGCCTCTCCCGCAGCGGTGAGTTCGACCGCGTCTACCGCGACGGATCCTCACATGCCACCCGCTACCTCGTCCTCTACAGCTTCCCTCGCAAGAGCGACGAGGAGGCTCACGAGGTGAGGCTGGGCGTGTCGGTGAGCCGTAAGGTCGGTGGCGCCGTCGATCGCAATCGGGTCAAGCGCGCCCTACGCGAGGCCTTCTGGACCCTCTCGGACGACCTTCCCGCCGCTCACGACTTCGTCATCGTTGCTCGCCCCGAGATCGGCGACCTGATCGAGCGCGAGGGGAGCACCGGCGTGCGCACCAGTATCGAGGAGGCGCTGGCGGGCGCGGGCCGGGGGCGTTCCACGTGAAACGGACCCTCCTAACCTTGATCGGCGCTTACAAGCGATGGCTCTCCCCGGCGATGCCGCGTCGCTGCCGTTATGAGCCCAGCTGCTCCACCTACGCCGCTGAGTCGGTGAGTCGCTTTGGCGCCAGCAAGGGCCTTCTGCTCGCCAGCTGGCGACTGCTCCGTTGCAACCCCTTCAGCCACGGCGGCTTCGACCCGGTTCCAGAGCGCTTCACGCTCAAGGTCGGTCCAATCGATCCCGCTGTCCATCACGGTGAGGCGCACTCGTGATCCTCGACGCCAACATCCTGCAGCCGCTGATCGACCTCGTCAATTCGGTCCTCAAGTTCTTCCACGACAGTGCGGGGCTGAGCTGGGGCATGTCGATCATTGCCCTGACGATCCTCACCCGCGCGATCCTGATCCCCCTCACCTACCGCCAGCTGAAGGGCATGCGGGCGCTACAGGCGCTGCAGCCGCAGATCAAAGAGATTCAGGCGAAGTACAAAAACGACAAACAGCGCATGCAGCAGGAGATGATGCGCTTCTACCAGGAGAACAAAGTCAACCCCTTTGCCTCCTGCATCCCGCTGATAGCGCAGCTCCCGGTCTTCTTCACCCTCTTCTCCGTTCTCCGGCACGACCTGCCCGACGACATCGGCTGCACTGCGGGCCACTGTGGGTCCGAAGCGTCCTTCCTCTTCATCAACGACCTGACGGCGAAGGCGCACGGAGCCGAACTGATCACCCTGCTCGTCCTCTACATCGGCACCCAGCTGGTCTCCGGCCTGGTGATGTCGGTCACGGCCGACAAAAGCCAGCGCACGATGATGATGATCCTTCCCTTCATCTTCGTGCCCTTCGTAATCAGCTTCCCGGCCGGCCTGATCCTCTACTGGATCACGACCAACTTCTGGACGATGGGGCAGCAGTACACGATCCAAAAGCTGATTCCGGCGCCCGTCATTGCTACGCCGGCCGAGGTCATGGCCGCCAAGCCGCCTCCGCCGCCTCCGAAAAAGAAGAAGCGGCGTTAGTTCGGTGGGGGCGCCGGGTGGCGCTCCCTGCTCAACTTTTTCGGTGTGCCGCAGTGCCCTGGCCGAGTTTGGATTGCCGAAAAAGTACAAGCCGCGGGGAGCGCCACCCGACGCCCCCACTCAGGCCCAGAGCTAAACGGCCTCGATTCGCAGAAGCACGTTGGCGGGGCAAGGAGGGGCTCCCCAACGACAGGGCCCGTCGCGCCTGGGCTGCCCGCGCATAGACTGCACGGCGTGTCTGGAGCTGACGACTGGCCACAGGAGCCCGCGGAGCGGGTTCGCGAGATTGTTGAGGGCGTTCTCGATGAGCTTGACCTCGATGGGGAGGTTGAGATTCGCGAGGAGGACGACCGGATCGTTGCTTCAGTTGAGGGGGACGACGATTACGGCCTGTTGATCGGCAAGCGCGGGCAGACGATTGACGCGTTGCAACTGCTCGCCTACCAGGCTGCCTTTCGCGGGATGCGCGAGCGCAAGCGGGTTGTGGTCGACGCGGCGGGGTATCGGGAGCGACGGCGGGAGACGCTGGTCGCCCGTGCCGATCGCGCCGCCGAGCAGGCGCTCGGCGGAAGCGAGAGCGTCGAGCTCGACCCGATGAGCGCCCAGGAGCGCCGCGTCGTGCACGAGTACCTCAAGGATCGGGCCGGCGTCGAGACGTACAGCGAAGGCGATGAGCCGCATCGGTGCGTGGTCGTCGCTCCTTTGGTTTCGGAGTAAGGGCGCGCCCCGGTGGGGGTTCCGCTTAACTTTTTCGAGGGGCGGCTGGGCTGCTGACCATGGCTGACGGCGAAAAAGTACAAGACGCTCCACCCCCACCGGGGCGCTCCCTCAACGAGGCGCAGAGGGCGACGATCTCGGTTGTCTTGGAGCTTTTGGAGGTGGAGCGGGCGTCTGTCAGCTCCGTTACCGATCCCGGCCGCGCCTGGAAGGTTCACGTTGCCGACAGTCTCACCGGCCTTGAGTTCCCCGCCCTGGGTGAGGCCCGGCGAATCGCTGATATTGGCTCTGGAGCGGGGTTTCCCGGGCTCGTCCTGGCCGTCGCTCTGCCTGACGCCCAGGTTGATTTGATCGAGTCGGTCGGCCGCAAGTGCGAATTCATCCAGCGCGCGATCGATGAGGCGGGCATCGCCAACGCCAGCGTCATCAACGCTCGCTCAGAGGAGCTCGCCGAAGGCGAGGCCCGCGAGACGTACGCAGCCGTAACCGCCCGCGCTGTCGGTCGCCTCTCGACCCTCGCTGAGCTGGCCTCGCCCCTGCTGGTTGACGGCGGAGTTCTGATCGCCTGGAAGGGCAAGCGCGACCCCGAGGAGGAGGCGCAGCTGGCCAACGCAGCGCCGGAGCTGGCAATGCAACCCGAGCAGATCCTCCACGTCGGCCCCTACGCGGGCAGCGAGCATCGCCACTTGCACCTCCTCCGCAAGTCTGGCCCCACGCCCGAGAAGCTGCCGCGCCGGCCGGGCATGGCGAAGAAGCGCCCCTACGGTTAGGGCCGCCGCGAAATAGTCTGCGGCCATGGGCGTCGTCTACGCGATCTCGAACCAGAAGGGCGGCGTCGGCAAGACGACGACCGCGGTCAACGTTGCCGCTTGCGTTGCCTCGTCCGGCGCCCAGACCCTGCTGGTTGACCTCGATCCGCAGTGCAACGCGACGGTTGCCCTCGGCGGCGAACGCGACATGCACCCCTCCTCTTACGACTGCCTGACCGGCGACGTCTCGGTCGCCGAGGCGGCCCGGCCCGCCGGTCCCGACAACCTCTGGCTCGTCCCGGCCAACCGGGATCTCGCCGGCGCCGCGGTGGAGCTGCCGCGGATCGACGGATCCGAGACGCGCCTGCGCGAGCGGCTCGGCCCGGTGCGCGAGCGCTTCGCCTACACGCTGCTCGACTGCCCACCCTCGCTCGGCCCGGTCAGCGTTAACGCCCTCACCGCCGCCGACCGGGTGATCGTGCCCGTGCAGGCCGAGTACTTGGCCCTCGAGGGCCTGGTCCAGTTCCTCGACACCCTGGCGACGATCCGGCGCGAGCTCAACCCGGCGCTGGAGGTGTCGGGACTGCTGGTCACGATGTATGACGAGCGCACTCGTCTGGCGCGTGACGTCGAGGCTGAACTGCGCCAGCATTTCCCCGAGATGGTCTTCAAGACGGTTATTCCGCGCAGCGTCAGAGTCGCCGAGGCTCCGAGTTATGGTCTGCCGGTGACCGAGCACTCCCCCCACTCACGCGGCGCCGACGCCTACCGCGCCCTCGCCAAGGAGCTGGCCGAGCGTGGCTAAGGCTGCTCGCAGGGGACTCGGCAGCGGCCTCGCGGCGATCCTCCCGGAGGCCGGCGTCGAGGAGGCGGGCGAGCTGCGTGAGCTGCCGATCGAGCTGGTCAAGCCGAATCCGAATCAGCCGCGGACCAAGATCGACGCCGAGGCGCTCGCCGGCCTCACCTCCTCGATCGAGACGAACGGCATCGTGCAGCCGCTGCTCGTCCGCCCCCTCCCCGACGGCAGCTACGAGCTGATCGCCGGTGAACGGCGCTGGCGTGCGGCTCAGGCCGCCGGCCTGGAGAAGGTCCCGGCGGTCGTCCGGGACCAGGAGCTGGCCGAGCGGCTGCAAGTGGCGTTGATCGAGAACATGGTGCGCGAGGATCTAAACCCGGTCGACGAGGCCCGTGCTTGCGCCGCCCTGGTCGACGAGCTCGGCCTCTCCAAGGAGGAGCTGGCTCGCCGCGTCGGCCGCAGCCGGCCCGCGGTCTCCAACCTGATCCGCCTCCTCGACCTCCCCGACGAGGCGCTCGAGCTGCTCGAGTCTGGCGAGCTCAGCGAGGGTCACGGCAAGGCCCTGCTCAGCGCCGACGGCAACGACGTCCGTCGCCGCCTTGCCCGCGATGCAGCCCGCGCCGGTTGGTCGGTCCGCGAGACCGAGAACCGAGTTAAGCTGGCTGGCCAGCCAAAGAAAAGGGGCGGCTCCAGGCCTCAACTGGCACCGGAAGAAGCGGCCGCAATGCGCGAGGCGGGAGACAAGCTCGAGGCCGCTCTCGGCCATGAGGTGACGGTGCGGCCCAGGGGAGGGGAGATCGCCGTCGAGATCCGCTTCGAGGACCTTGACCAAGCACTCGACCTCGCCCGCGCTCTCAAGCGCGCCCGCCGCTGAGCACCGCCGCCTTTCGGCCCGGATTCCCCCGCTATCCTTCGCTTGGCTGCGGGCGATTAGCTCAGTTGGTTAGAGCGCGTCTCTGATAAGGACGAGGTCCCTGGTTCGAATCCAGGATCGCCCACTCGTGCAACAGATGCAGATCTACGGCGTCAGCTTTGACATGGTCGGCAAGCAGCCGATTGTCTTGCTGAAGACGGTTGACAGCAACAAGTTCCTGCCGATCTGGATCGGCCACCCGGAGGCGGCGGCGATCTTGATGAAGCTGCAGGGCGCCTCGACCCCGCGGCCGATGACCCACGATCTGCTCTCCGATGTGCTCGAGCAGCTCGACGCCAAGTGCGAGCGGGTCTCGGTGACGGAGTTGCGCGACAACACCTTCTACGCGTCGATCACGGTCTCGATCAACGGCACCGAGATGGAGATCGACTCGCGCCCCTCCGACGCCCTCGCCCTCGCGGTCCGCGTCTCGGCCCCGATCTTCGCCGACGAGGACGTGATCGAGGAGTCGGCGATCGAGTTCGAGCACGATGTCGAGGACACGGAGGAGGTCGTCGACAAATTCAAAGAGTTCCTCGACGAGGTCACTCCCGACGACTTCGCCCAGGGCGAGGACTCCTAGGCGTTAGCCGGCGTTAGAGCGAGGTCGAGAATCCGCTCGACCAGTCGCTCGAATGACAGCCCCGCGGCCTCGGCGGCCTGGGGGAGGAGGCTGGTGTCGGTGAGCCCGGGGATCGCGTTGACCTCGAGCACCTGCGGCCCGTCGCCGCCGAGGATCAGGTCGACGCGGGAGAAGCCCGAGCAGCCGAGCGCTTCGTAGGCCGCTACTGCCGTCTCGGTCACGGCACTCGCCTCGGCGGCCCCGAGCTCCGCCGGGCAGACGAACGACGTGCGGCCGATCTCGTAGCGGGCTTCGAAGTCGTAACTGTCCCCGGCCCGCGGGATCGCCTCGACGATCGGCAGCGGCTCGCCGCCGAGCACGCTGACCGCCAGCTCGCGGCCGCTGACGAAGCGCTCCAGTAGGACCCTGTCGTCGTAGCTGAAGGCGGAGATCAGCGCCTCGGGCACGTCGAACCAGCTCTCAGCGAACTTCACGCCCAGGGCCGAGCCGCCTCGGCTTGGCTTGACAACCAGCGGGAAGCCGAGGCGGTCCTCGAGGCCGCCGAGCGCGTCGGCAGCACCGAGCTCCCGGAAGGCGGTCTCGTTAAAGGCGAACCAGTCGGGGGTCGGGATCCCGACCGAGCGCAGCTCGTGCTTGGCCAGCACCTTGTCGATGCAGCGCACGCAGGCCGCCACGCCGGGGCCGGTAAAAGGTATGCCGAGGATTTCGAGCAGCTCCTGGGTGGTGCCGTCCTCACCGCCGGTGCCGTGCATGGCGACAAAGGCGACGTCGGGCGCACCGGCGGCCAGCCGCTTGACCAGATCCCCGTCCGCTTCGAGCGGCAGCACTTCGTGACCGAGCCGTCCCAACGCGTCCTCGACCCGGGCTCCCGATCGCAGCGACACGCCCCGCTCCAGCGAACGGCCGCCTTTGAGCACGGCAACCTTCATCCGCCACCCTCGGCGGCTTTGCGGAATGGCAGCACGTTCTCCGCCTCAGGCGATTCCCGCGGCTGCGCCGGCGATGGCGCTTCCGGCTTCTCCCCGGCGATGGCGCTGTACAGCTCGACCTGCTCCTCGATCGTCTTGCCGATCCGGCGGATGCCCTCGCGGATCTCCTCCTCGCCGCCGGCGGAGAAGTTGAGCCGCATCGAGTTGTGGCCGCGGCCGTCGACGTAGGCGGCCTGACCGGGGACGAAGGCGACGTTCTCCCGCAGCGCCTTCGCCAGCAGGTCGCTGGTGTCGATGTAGGCCGGCAGCGTCGCCCAGATGAAGAGCCCGCCGTCGGGCTCGGTCCAGGTCGCCTGCGCCGGGAAGTAGCGCTCAAGCGCCTCGAGCATCGCGTCGCGGCGGCTGCGGTAGATCCCGATCAGACTCTCGATGTACTCGCGCCAACTCCCTTCGCGAAAGTACTCGCGGACGAAGTACTGGGTCAGGGTCGAGGTGCAGAGGTCGGCCGCCTGCTTGCCGAGCACCACCTTCTCCATCACCGGCGGCGGCGTTACCGCCCAGCCGAGCCGGATGCCGGGGGAGAGGATCTTCGAGAAGGTGCCGATGTAGATGACGAAGTCGCCGCCGTCCAGTTGATAGAGCGGTGGCAGCGCCTCGCCACCGAAGCGCAGCAGGCCGTAGGGGTTGTCCTCGACGATGAGCAGCTCGCGCGAGCGGGCTAGCTCGACCAGGCGGCGGCGGCGCTCCAGCGACATCGTCACCCCGGCCGGGTTCTGGAAGGTCGGCACCGAGTAGACGAACTTGGGGCGACGGCCTTCCTGATCGAGTCTCTCCAGCGCCGCTTCCAGCCCATCGATCCGCATCCCATCCGCGTCGCACTCGATCTGGATCGTGTCGGCTTGGTAGCTGCAGAAGACCGGGATCGCACCGGGGTAAGTCGGCGCCTCGCAGATCACCGCGTCGCCCGGGTCGACGAGCGCCTTGCAGAGCAGGTCGATCGCCTGCTGGCCGCCGGTGGTGACGATCACGTCGTCGGGGTCGGGCAGCATCCCCTCGGCGCCCATCACCTCGACTATGCAGTCGATCGTCTCTCGGAAGCCCTCGGTGGGGCCGTACTGCAACGCCTCGGCCGCCGACTCCTGCGCGATCCGCGTCATCTGCGCGGCGAAGGTCTGGGGCGGGAAGGTCGAGGTGTCCGGCAGGCCGCCGGCGAGCGAGATCACGTCTGGCCGCGCGGTGACAGCCATCAGGTCCCGCATCGCGGAGGAGCGCATCACCCGCGTTCGCTCGGCGAAAAGGCCGGCGTAGCGCTCGAGGTCGCTGCTGCGCGCGTGGGCGCGACGGCGGTGGGGGGGCTCCGGCATGGGAATAGTGTGGCGGATCGGCACCGACTCGCCGGGGGAGTTAGGTTTTCGGCGTGGGATCTTTTTCCGGCATCTGCCTTGAGCTCGGCATCGGCATCGCCATCGGGATGCTTGCCGGCACCACCGGCACGCACGGCTCGGCCCGTGGCCGGATGACGATCCTGGCTGGCGCGATCGCCCTCGTGATCGGCTTCCTGCTCGCCGGCAGCGCCGACGTCAGCGCCCCGATCGGCGCGCTCGTCTGCCTGCTCGGCGCCGTCGTTGCCTGCCTCATCGTCAGCGACGTGGTCAGCGGCGCTGGCCGCCGCGAGGGCAGCGGCAGCGGCGCGCTCGGCTTTCTCGTCTCACTCGCCGCCCTGATCGTCGTCGCGATCGCGCTCCTGCTCAAGCCCGCGGTCCTGCTGGTACTCGCCGCGCTCATATGGCTCGGAATTTCGCGTCGCAGGCGCGCCCAGCGCAAACACGCCGGCCTGCGCGTCCTCCGCTAGCGGCCCGAAGCAGCCGTTGGGGATCATGCGGGCAGTGCCTGAGAAGAAGCTGATCCTTACCTACGTCGATTCGCTGCGCACCGACATGCTGCTGCGCGCGGTCGCCGAGGACCGGGCGCCCACCTTCGCTGCCCTGATCGATCGCGGCGTGCTGGTCCCCGATTGCGTCTCCAGCTTCCCCTCCGTAACCCCGGTCGCCTCGGCCGAGATGGTTACCGGGGTTGGAGCCGACGATCATTGGATCAGCGGCATGAACTGGTACCACCGGCTCGAGCGACGCTACGTCGAATACGGCTCCTCGCTGGAGGCGAGCCGCGCCTTTGGGGTTTTTCGCACCCTCTACGACCTCGTTTACAACATGAACCTGGCCCACCTCAACCCCGGGATTGAGACCGCCTTCGAGCAGCTCGACGATGCCGGCCTGCGCACCGCCTGCACGCCGTTCCTGATCTACCGTGGCCGCCATCGCCACCAGGTCTCGCTCGAGGGGCTGCTGCGCCGTGCCGTCGAAGCCACGCGGCTTAAGTTCCGCCACCACACCTGGGGCCCAGCCGAGCTCTTCTACGGCGATCTCTACGCCAGCCGTGAGGTTCCCTGCAAATCGACCTCGATCCCGGGAAGCCGCGACGGCTACTCGGCCTGCTGCGCGGCGGAGTTGGTCAAGGACGACGGCTTCGACTTCCTGCTCTTCTCGCTGCCCGACAACGACAACTACTCGCATCGCCACGGCCCCGAGGCGAGCGTCGAGTCGATCGCCAAGGCCGACCACTGTTTCGGCAAAGTCGTCGAGGCGGCGGGCGGCATCGACGACTTCCTCGACCGCTACGCGGTGATCCTGCTCGCCGACCACGCCCAGACGCCGGTGCACCGCGGCCTTCCCCTCGCCGAACTGCTCTCCCGCGACTGGTCGGTGCTGCAGCCCTCCGAGGCGCGGCCAGAGCTCGCCCAACTCGCCGTCAGCCCAACCGGTCGCGCCGCGCACGTCTACCTACTGCCCGGGGGGGAGGAGCGCGCCGACCCCGACGCGGTGCGGCGGGCGCTCGGTGTGGTCGAGGGCGTCGACCTGATCTGCCGGTTGGAGCGTGCCGACGGTGCGCCACTGCGGCGCGGGGAGCCGAGCGCTCCGGAACAAGGAGCTGTGGCCGTGGTCGAACGCGGCGAGGGGCAGCTGCGCTTCCGGCCGGGGGATGAACTGGCCGATTTACGCGGCGGCCGCTGGCAGGTCGAGGGCGACCTCGCGACCTTGGAGGCCCGGATCGAGGACGGCCGGTTGCGCAGCGACGCCTACCCCGATCCGCTCGCCCGGGTCTGGGCGGCGCTGGGAAGTCCCCACGCCGGCGACTTCATCCTTTCGCTGGCGCCAGGCTTCGAGGTGGTCGACTGGGGCGGTGTGACCCATGCCGGCGGCGGGAGCCACGGCTCGCTGCACGCAGGGGACTCGCTCGGTCCGCTGCTCTTTGCCGGCTGCGGCCCCGAGGACCCCGACGAGCGCGACCAGTGGGCGCTGCGGGATGTAGTGCCGGTGGTGCTCGAGCACTTTGGGCTATGAGGTGGCTGGCGACGATCTTCCTCGCCGCCGTGCTCTGCCTGCCCGCCTCGGCACTCGCGGAGCAGGGGGAAATCTCAGCCACGCAAGCAACCCGCAGCGCCAATCGCGACCCCAACGTTGCCAAGGAGCGCGAGGAGAACGAGGCTCTGACCCATAGCGCGAGCAAGGTCGACGGCAACTGGGAGGTCGCTTACTTCGCCGACGATAAAGAGGTTGCTTTGGTCATCGTCGATTCGCAAACAGGGCGGGTGCGCGAGTCCTGGACCGGCTACCAGGTGGCTTGGAAAATGGCACGCGGTTACTCCGGCGCCTTCGGCCACAAGCTCAACGCTCCCTATGTCTTCCTGCCGCTCTGCGCGATCTTCCTGCTCGGCCTGGTTGACTGGCGCCGCCGCTGGCGCATCGCCAACCTCGACCTGCTCGTCCTGCTCGGCTTCGGCGTTTCCAATTTCTTCTTCAACCGGGCGGAAATCGGTGTCTCCGTCCCGCTCCAGTACATCCCCCTCACTTACCTCTTCGGCCGGGCACTGTGGATCGGGCTGCGCGGCCGGGGGGAGGGGATCGCACCCTCTTGGCCCGCCGCGTGGCTGCTGATCGCCGCCCTTTTCCTTATCGGTTTTCGCGTCGGGCTCAACATGGCCGACTCGGGCGCGATCGACGTCGGCTACGCCGGCGTGGTGGGCGCCGATCGGATCTCCCACGGCGAACCTATCTACGCCAACTTTCCGAACGACGTTTCCCAAGGTGACACTTACGGCCCGGTCAACTATTACGCCTACGTTCCATTCGAGCGGATCTGGCCCTGGTCCGGCTCCTGGGACGACCTCCCCGCTGCCCACGGCGCGGCGGTCTTCTTCGACCTCGCCACCTTCGCCCTGCTGATCTTCCTCGGACGCCGAATCCGCCCCGGGCCCACCGGCAACAAGCTCGCCGCGACCCTGGCCTTCGGCTGGGCCGCCTACCCGTATACAGCCTTCGCCCTGCTTTCGAACTCAAACGACACCCTGGTCGCGATGTTCCTCGTCGCCGCGCTCCTGGCGCTCGCCCGACCCGCAGCAAGGGGGGTGATGGCAGCGCTGGCCACCTTCGCCAAGTTCGCCCCAGTGGTACTGGTCCCGATGCTCGTCACCTACGGGCAAAAACGCTGGCGCTTCGTCCTTGCCTTCGCCACCATGACGATCGCAGTAATGCTCTGGCCCGCGATCGACCCGGGCCTACACACCTTCTACGACCGCACAATCGCCTACCAGGCCGGCCGAAATTCACCATTCAGCATCTGGGGCCAGGTTCCGAGCCTTGAACCCCTGCGCATAGCCATCCTGGCAGCGGTCGCCCTGCTCTCCTTGGCCTTCGCATTCCGCCCCAAGGAAAAGAAGCTCTTCCAAGTGGCCGCCCTGGGTGCGGCCCTCCTGATCGGCGTGCAGCTAACAATGCACCACTGGTTCTACCTGTACATAGTCTGGTTTTACCCACTCTTCTTGGTTGCCACCGCGACTCAGGCTCAGGCGGGAGCGGGGACCATCACTGACTCGATCGAGTCAGCCAGTCCCTGATCGTTCACCTCGACCACTGCACCCATAACCCACACATCCTCTTCGGCCGTCTCAAACTTGACCGGCATCTGGGTGATCATCGACTCGAGGATCAGCTCGGGTTTCACACCGAGCACGCTGGTTCGCGATCCCGTCATCCCCACGTCGGAGATGAACGCGGTTCCCTGGGGCAAGACGCGCGCGTCCGCCGTCGGCACGTGGGTGTGGGTCCCGAGCACCGCGGCGACCCGGCCGTCGAGATGCCAGCCCATCGCCACCTTCTCGCTGGTGACCTCGGCGTGAAAGTCGACGATCGCGAAGTCGCACTCGATCTTCTCGAGGATGTTGTCGACCTCGTGAAACGGCGAGCGGGCGACCTTGAGCCCGATCGCGCCGCTGAGGTTGATCACCCCGACCCGGCGACCGGCGCTCTCGACCACGGTGTAGCCGCGGCCGGGGTTGGCGTACGGATAGTTGGCCGGCCGCACGATGCGCTCGCTGCGATTGAGGAAGCTGTAGACGCTGCGGTGGCGGTAGACGTGGTTGCCGGTGGTGATTACGTCGGTGCCGGCGTCGAAGAGCGCCTCGGCGGTCTTTTCGGTGATCCCCATCCCGCCGGCTGAGTTCTCGCCGTTGACGACGACCAGATCCGGCGCGTAGCGCTCGCGCAGTTCCGGCATCGCGGCGTTCAGCCCGCGCCGGCCCGGCCCGCCGACCACATCGCCGATGAAGAGAACCCTCATGGTCGTCTGACCCTATCTGCGATATTGGGCCGAGGCGTAGATGGCGAACGAACGAAGTGATGTCCTGGAGCGCGCGATGGGCTACCCGTACCTGGTGCCCTCGCATCCCTTTGTCCAGCTCGGACACCGAACGCTCGACCCGGCCGAGGTCGATGTGGACTGGCGTGAGCGCGTGCCGCTCCTTGCCTATGGCTCCAACGCCGCGCCCAAGGCCCTCGCCCACAAGCTCGCGCTCAGCGACGACCCGGTTCTTGTAGTCCCCGCCTGGCTGCACGGCTTCGACGTCGTCTACTCGGCCCACATCTCGCCTTACGGAGCGGTGCCCGCGACGCTCCAGCGCAGTCCCGGCACGGAGGCCCGGGTCCACGTCGCCTATATGACCAACGAGCAACTGGTGCTGGTCTCGGCGACCGAGCCGAACTACGAGCCGACGGTGCTGGAGGAGGTTGAGTGCCGCTTTGACGGCGGCGAGGGGGAGGGGCGACTGTCCGCCTACATCAGCCGCCACGGCTGCCTGCTCATCGACGGCTCCGAGGTCGGCCTTGCCGCTGTGCCAGCGAGCGGCAGGAGCTTCGCCGAGCTCAGTGAGCCGCAGGTGCTCGAGCACGTCAGGGCGCTCACCTGTGAGGGGGGGAGCATGGAGACATTCGTGCTCGGAAACGTCACCGATCCCGATCTCGCCGCCGCCCGCACCGCGCAGCTGCCACGCCGCCAGCTGCTGCAGCGAACCTGACTTAGTAGGTTCCTCTGAGTATGAAATTGGACGCCGGTCGCGAGCCCATCTTCGTCTTCGATTCGCGCGAGGCGTTCAAGCCGGTGGCGGTGGAGAGCGTCGAAGTCCTGAAGGCGACCCTGGTCCGGCCCGACGGCGGCGAGGGGGGAGCGGTCTCGCTGGATGCGCTGCCGGCGGACGGGGGGCGGATGAACCTCCCCGCGGATCCGAAGAAGGGCGAAACCGCGCTCCCAGACGATCTCCGCAAGGTCGGCTACCGCCGCGTAATGCCCGGCGCCGGCCTGAAGTGGGTCCAGTACTGGCTCTGGTACCTCTACAACCCCAAGCGGGTCTTCGTCACCGGCGAACACGAGGGGGATTGGGAGTTCGTCCAGGTCGGTTACGCCGGCGACCTGCCCGTCTGCATGACCTGCTCCCAGCACCACTCGGGCGGCTCCCGCATGTGGTGGGACGTCGAGCTCCGCCACGGCCGCCCGGTTGTCTACCCGGCCCTCGGCTCGCACGCCAACTACTTCAGGCCGGTCGAGCAGATGCCGGAGATCGGCGATACCGGCGATGGGGAGGGTGAGGTGCTCGACTCGATCGAGTGGCGCGAGTTCGGGCCCTGGGCCAAGTGGAGTGGGCGCTGGGGAAACTCCACCGGAGAGGGAAAGTCACCGCAGTCCCCCGGCAGCCAGGGCGACCGCTGGCACGCGCCGCAGCTCTACCACTCCGACGCCACCTGTCAGCGCTGACCGCCGCGCTGCCCGAGCCGCTCAGACCGCGCTGAACCGCCGCAAAGCGAAGCGCGCCAGCAACCCGTAGGCGACGATCAGGATCGCCAGGTGCCCGAGCGCGGCCGCGATGCTCGGCCCGCCCGGGTCCAGCGCGCCGGTCATCGCCTGCAGCGCCGGTTTGAAGGGGAAGAGGGCGGTGATCAACTTGATCGCGTCGTAGAGCGCCGGCCCGACCGTGCCGGAGGGGATCAAGGAGAGGAAGGCGATCGGCAGGGTGACCATGAAGGCGAGCAGCGATACCGCGCGGACCTCCCGGGCCACCGCCCCCAGCGCCGCCCCCGCCGCTCCAAGCGCGGCACCACCACCGACGATCGCCACCAACCAGAGGCCGAAGCGACTCCAGTGCAGGGGGACGAAGAAGGAGAGGCCGGCCAGCATCAACACCGTCACCAGCAGGCCGACGGCGACGCCGAGCGCGACCTTCTCGGTCAGCAGCGCCGAGCGCGAGACGAGGCCGCGGGTGAGCCGCGGGAAGGCGTTCTCCTCGCGCTCCAGCGCAAGTGAGCCGGCAACGAGCAGGACGGTGACGAAGGCGAGGGTGAAGGTCGCGGCGACGGCGATCGCGAAGACTTCGAGCGGTGGGGTGGAGGCACTGACCACCTGCTTGTCGACGGCGATCGGCTGGGTTAGTCGGGTGAGCAGTGGCCCGGCGGTGCCGAGGTTGCTGCGAGCGAGGGTGGTGAACTGGATCACCTGGTCGATCGAGTCGCGCAGTGGCCCTGCCGGCAGCGCCGGTCGCAGTGCCTGGAGGATGCGAGCGGAGTTGCGCAGGCCGAGAATCTGAATCGTCTGACCGATGACGGTGAACTGGCCGCCGTCGAGGACGAGGTTGAGGAATTTCCCGCCTTCGCTCGAGATCCGGCGGGCGATCACCAGGTTCGCCTGGGTCAGCAGCGAGTTGATCCTGTCGTTGACCAGGCGCGCCTTGACCGGGTCCGCCTCGTTGACGATCACCTCGACTTTGGGCGTGGTCGGGCTCGGCGTCGAGAGCGAGTTGATCCTGTCGACCAGGTCGGCGGGCAGGATCAGTGCCGCGAGCACGTCACCGGAGCGGACCTCGTTCACGGCTTCGGCCCGGCTCTTCACATGCACGCACTCGACCCGGCTGCAGATCCGGTCGCTGACCCCGATGTTGGGCAGTTGGCTGGTGCCGACGCTGACCCTGGCGTCGCTCGGCACTTCGTTGAGGAATGCGATGCGCGGCTTGTCTGGCGAGCCCGAGATCGCGAAGCCGACCAAGACCGCGATCAAAACCGGCCAGGCGACGAGGAGGAACGCCTGCAGGGGCGAGCGACGGAGGATCTGCAGGTCCTTGAGCAGGAGCCAGCGCATCAGTGCCCGCGGTGGTGGAGGAAGGCGACGAAGGCAGTCTCGAAGTCTTGATCCGCGGCCTCGGGCGCCTCGCGGCGCACCGCCTCGCGCAGCCCATCCGGCGAGCCGTCGAAGAGCGCCTCGCCGTCGGCGAGCACGAGCAGCCGCCCGCCGTAGCGCTCGGCCTCCTGGATGTCATGGGTCGAGAAGATCACCGTCGTCCCGTTCTCCAAGGCGAGCGCCGAGACGAACTCCCAAAGCCGAGCCCGCTGCCGCGGATCAAGCCCAACGCTCGGCTCGTCGAGCAGCAGCACCGACGGCCGCGCCAGCAGCCCGATCGCGATGTTGATCCGCTGCTGATTTCCCCCCGAGAGCCGAGCGACAATCTCGCCCCGACGCTCCGTCAATCCAGTCAGCTCCAACATCTGCTCAGTCGAAGCACGCGGATCCCGGTGCTTCTCGAGCCGAGCAAACAGCATCAGGTTCTCCTCAACCGTCAAACGCCGATAGAGCGCCGCCTGCTGTGGGACCCAGCCAACCTCTCCCTGCGGCACATGAACCTCGCCGCCATCCGGCTTAGAGATCCCCGCAAGGATCGACAGAAGTGTGGTCTTGCCCGCTCCATTCGGGCCAATCACAGCCACAAGCTCCCCCGCAGAAGCCTCGAAATCGATGCCGCGCAGAGCTTCTCGATCACCAAAACGTTTGACCAGCTTGCGCGCCTCCAGCACGGCCGCGCTCGTCCCGTTCCCCGCCTCCATGCCGCAGAAGCTATCCGCCAACGGAAACCGCATTGTTAGCCGCCGCTTGAGCAGAGGAGCGAGAGCACCCCTCTCCGGACACTCAAGCGCGGCGCAGCCGCGCGTCCGGAGAGGGGTGCTCTCGCTCCTCCCTTAAACTCGCCTAAGTGCCGTTTCCCGCCACACGCATGCGCCGCCTCCGGCGCACGGAGTCATTGCGCGGCCTAGTTCGAGAGACGAACCTGAGCGCCGCGGACCTGATCCAGCCACTCTTCGTAGTAGCCGGAGAAGACGTCCGCGAAGAGGTCGACTCGATGCCCGGCATCGAGCGCTTCTCGATTTCGGAGCTGGTGGCCGAGGCAACGGAGATCGCCACTGCCGGTGTCGGCACCGTCCTCCTCTTTGGCATCCCGGCCGCCAAGGACGAATCGGGCTCCGGCGCCTACGACGACGAGGGCGTCGTGCAGATGGCGGTCCGGGCGCTGAAGGAGGCGCACCCCGACCTCACTGTGATCACCGACGTCTGTCTCTGCGAGTACACCTCTCACGGCCACTGCGGCTTCGTCCGCGACGGTGAGGTCGACAACGACATCACGGTCGAGCTGTTGGCGAAAACCGCGGTCTCCCACGCCGAGGCCGGCGCCGACGCGGTCGCTCCCAGCGACATGATGGACGGCAGGGTCGGGGCGATCCGCCACCAGCTCGACGAGGAGGGCCACGCCGGCGTTCCGATCGTCGCCTACAGCGCGAAGTACGCCTCCGCCTTCTACGGCCCCTTCCGCGACGCCGCCGACTCCACCCCCGAGTTCGGCGACCGTTGCGGCTACCAGATGGATCCCGCCAACGCCGCCGAAGCGGTGCGCGAGGCCGAGCTCGACCTCGAGGAGGGCGCCGACATGCTGATGGTCAAGCCCGCCACCGCCTACCTCGATGTGGTCCGTCAGGTCAAGGACGCGACCGGCGCGCCGCTTGCCGCCTACCACGTCTCCGGCGAGTACTCGATGCTGAAGGCGGCCGCCGAGCAGGGCTGGATCGACGAGCGAGCCGCCGTGCTGGAGACCCTGACTTCGATCCGCCGCGCCGGTGCCGACGCGATCGTCACCTACTACGCGAAGGAGGCCGCGGCATGGCTTCGGTAAAGGTTCCCCAATCCAAGGCCCGCTCGCGCAAGGACGGCGCGGCGATCCCGCTCGACGAGACCGACAAGCGGCTGATGAACCTCTTGCAGTCGCGCTTCCCGCTTGACCCTGAGCCCTTCGCCCTCGTCGCCTCCGAGGCTGAGCTCGAGCTTGATGACGTCCTCACCCGCACGAGACGATTGCTCGACGAGCGGATCATCCGCGAGATCACGCCGATCTTCGACACCCGCGCCCTCGGTTACGAGTCGATGCTGGTCGCTGCCAAGGTCGATTCGGAGAATCCCCAGCGGGCGGCGCAGGCGGTCAACGCCCACCCGGGCGTCTCGCACAACTACCTGCGCACCCACGAGTTCAACCTCTGGTTCACGATCGCCACCCCGCCCGACTCCGAGCTCGGCCTCCCCGGCACGCTCGAGGCGCTGATGCGCGAGACCGGCGCCGAGTCGATGCGCGAGCTGCCGACCCTGACCCTGTTCAAGATCAACATGAACCTGGAGATGGAGAAGGGCACCGACGCCCTCGCCGCTGCGGTTGACGCCTCACCGCCACGCGAGCTCGAGGCCCAGCCCTACGATGAGCGCGACATCGCCGTGATCCGCATTCTGCAGGGTCCGATGGACCCGGTCGAGCGGCCCTACGACAAAGCTGCGGCTGAGCTCGGCATGAGCACTGAGGATCTGCTCGACCACCTCGGCGGGATGATTGAGCGCAAGCTGCTGCGCCGCGTCGCCGCAATCCTCTATCACCGCCGCGCCGGCTTCTCCGCCAACGGCATGGGGGTTTGGAAGGTGCCCGAGGACGAGATCATGGAGACCGGTGGTCGCATGGCCTCCTTCCGCGGTATCTCGCACTGCTACCAGCGCCCGACCTACGCCGACTGGCCCTACAGCGTCTTCACCATGGCCCACGGCCGCTCGAAGGAGGAGTGCGACGCGATCCTCGACTCGATCGCCGCGGAGTGCGGGATGGGCCCGGACGACCGCGCCACCCTCTACTCCTCGACCGAGTACAAGAAGATCCGCCTGCACTACTTCACCGACGACTACCGTCGTTGGGAGGAAGAGCATTCCTAGCCACGAGCGCTCGGCGGAGCTGTACCGCCGCGCGCTGCAGGTCCTCCCCGGCGGGGTCAACTCGCCGGTGCGGGCGATGCGCCAGATCGGCCGCGAGCCGATCTTTATCGAGTGCGGCGAGGGTTGTGAACTGGTCGACGTCGACGGCAACCGCTACATCGACTGGGTCGGTTCCTGGGGCCCGCTGATCCTCGGCCACGCCCACCCAACGGTGATCGCTGCGGCGGCAGAGGCGGCGACGCGAGGGACCAGCTTCGGCGCCGCGACCGCGGCGGAGGTCGAGCTCGCCGAAGAGGTCATCGCCCGCGTGCCCTCGGCCGAGATGGTGCGGATGACCAGCTCCGGCACCGAGGCGGCGATGAGCGCGATCCGCCTCGCCCGCGCCGCCACCGGCCGCGAGGTGGTGGTCAAGTTCGCCGGCGCCTACCACGGCCACTCCGACGGCCTGTTGGCGGAGGCCGGGTCCGGCCTGGCGACGCTGGCGATCCCGGCCAGCCCGGGCGTTCCGGCGGCGCAGACGGCCGGCACCGTGGTCGTGCCCTGGAACGACCGCGAGGCGGTTTCGCGGGCGCTGGTCGATCACGAGGTGGCGGCCATGATCGCGGAGCCGATCGCCGCCAACATGGGCGTCGTTCCACCCGCCGAAGGCTTCCTTGAGTTCCTCCGCTCGGCCAGCCGCGACGCCGGCGCGCTGCTGGTCTTCGACGAGGTGATCACCGGCTTCCGCGTCGCCGCCGGTGGCGCGCAGCAGTTCTATGGGGTGGAGCCCGACCTGACCGTGCTCGGCAAGGTGATCGGCGGCGGCCTCCCGGCGGCCGCGTTCGCGGGCCCGCGCGATCTGCTCGAACGAGTCGCCCCGGCCGGCGACGTCTACCAAGCCGGCACCCTCTCCGGCAATCCCCTCGCTACCGCCGCCGGCCTCGCCACCTTGCGGGCGCTCGACGACCCTGCCTACGAGCGCCTCGCGGCGCTCACCGAGCGCTTCGCCGCCGGCCTCGCCGGCCTCGCCGAGGGCCGTCCCCTCCAGATCGCCGTTGCCCCCGGCCTGCTCACCCTCTTCTTCTCCGAGGCGCCCGTCCTCGACTTCGCGACGGCCTCGGCCTGCGACCTCGAAGCCCACGCCCGTTTCTGCCGCGCGATGCTGGAGCGGGGCGTTTACCCGCCGCCGTCGCAGTTCGAGGCCTGGTTCGTCTCGCTCGCTCACGATGAGGCGGCGATCGACCGAACCGTGGAAGCAGCGGCCGAGTCGCTTGACGAGGCCCTGCGATGAACGAGGTCCCGGTGCGGTCCGACCCGAATGACGCGCTGCTGGCCCTCGCGGCACGGCTGCGCGAAGAGGAGACACCGATCTCGGCGCACGTGGTCGAGTCCGCGGAGCGGCCCGTCTTCGGCCTGCTCGCAGCCCTCGGCGAACGCGCCGCCGCCGCACCGGCCGAGTACGCGCTCGTGGTCGAGGCGGTGCGCGAGGGTTACCTCCTGCACTACGGAACGCCGCGGCTGCTGCGCGGCCACGACGCCGACCTCGCCCTGCTCGCCGGGGACTATCTCTACGCCCTCGGCATCGAGCGCCTCGCTGCGCTGAAGGACGCCGAGGCCGTCGCCGTGCTCTCCGAGCTGATCGGCCGCTGCGCCCAGTTCCACGCCGAGGGACGCGCGAACGAGGTGCCTGCCCTATGGCGCGCATCGGCCCTCGCGGTTGGCGGCGGAGAGCATGCCGACCGCGAGGCGGCGCGAGTCAATAGACTTCCTACTTCTTGAGGTGAGCTGTTGAGCGACGACGCGGACAAGCAAAACGGGGCCGAGGCGGCTGGTCGGCCGGAGCGCCCGACCCCCGAACCCCCCGGTTACTTCGAGGGGGAGTCGATGACGCGCCGTCGCGCCTTCACGGTCGCGGTCCAGGGCCTTGGCGGAATCGCCGGCGCGGCGATCGTCCTGCCGGCCGTCGGCTTCGCCGTGGCGCCGATCTTCCACCGCGGCAAGGAGCGCTGGGAGGCGGTCGGCCCGGTCGGCGACTTCGTCGAAGACACTTACCGCCAGGTCGTCTTCACCGAAACCGAGGGGATCGGCGATGCCGGCAAGACCACCGCCTACGTGCGCAAGAGCTCGGCGCAGCTCGGCGAGAAGCCGAACGAGATCGTCGCCGTCTCCAACCGTTGCGCCCACCTCGGCTGCCCGGTCCGCTTCGTCGAGGCGGCCGGCAACTTCATCTGCCCCTGCCACGGCGGCGTCTACGACTTCCAGGGCAAACGGATCGGCGGCCCCCCGGTTCGACCGCTAGACCACTTCCAGGCCCGCGTCCGCGACGGTCAGGTCGAGCTCGGCCCGCGCTACAGCGTCACTTCGCAGCTCGATCCGGTTCGCGCTCGCGACCCCGGCGAGTTCACCGGTGGGGTCTGGGAATATCTGTACCCGCCTCGTCCGTCGACCTTCCCACCCCCGAGCGGCTGAGGCTAGGCGACGATGAAGCTCGACTCGATGATCCCCGCACCACTGCGCAAACCGGCCAAGCCGGGCGAGGGCAACGGTGCCAAGGGCCCGGCGCCCTCCGACCTAAAGACGGCGCCGCCGGAGCGTCCCTCCGACGCGCAGCGCCTCGGCGACCGTGCCAAGGACGCGCCGGCCGACGTCCTTGCCTGGGTCGACCAGCGGACTGCTGCCTCCGGCTTCCTCACCGGGATGCTCTACCGCAAGGTCCCGAAGGGCACCAACTGGTTCTACACGCTCGGCTCGGCCACCCTGATCGCCTTCATCTCGCAGGCGATCACCGGTGTCTTCCTGGCGATGTTCTACACGCCGTCGACCACCCAGGCCTACGCCTCGATCGCCCACATCAATAACGACGTCTTCCTCGGCCAGCTCGTCCACGGGATGCACAAGTGGGGCTCGAGCGTGATGGTGATCCTGGTCTTCCTCCACATGGGCCGCACCTTCTTCTTCGGCGCCTACAAGTACCCGCGCGAGCTCAACTGGGTGATCGGCGTGGTGCTGCTGATCCTGACGATGACGATGGCCTTCACCGGCTACCTGCTGCCCTTCGATCAGCGCTCCTTCTGGGCCTCGGTCGTCGGCATCAACATCAACGGCACCGGCCCCGTCGTCGGCCCCTACCTCAGCGACTTCCTCAGAGCCGGCCCCGAGCTCGGCGCGACCACGCTCTCGCGCTTCTACGCGATCCACATGCTGCTCGTTCCGGGCGCGATCATCGCCCTGATCGGCGCTCATATGTACCTCGTGGTAAAGCTCGGCACGACCGCTCCGCCCTGGGTCAAAGCCGACAAGCCGAAGGGCGCCGCGCCCGTCTCCCAGCTCGACGCAGGAGTTGAGGGCAACGGTGCGGCGCCGTCCAACGGAGCGGCACCGGCCTCATGAAGCCAGCGGACAAGCAGGCATACCTCGAGGAGTACGAGCTGCTGAAGAAGAAGGGCAAGCCCTTCTTCCCCTACGCGGTGCTGAAGGACTCGGCGATGATGCTGGTCGTCGTCGGGGTGATCATCCTGATGTCGGTCATCCTCGGTGCCGAGCAGGGCCCCAAGGCCGATCCGACCACGACCACCTACGTGCCGCGCCCCGAGTGGTACTTCTTCTTCCTCTTCGAGCTCCTGCGCGTGATCAAGCCGCCGGAGTTGGTCCCGATCGCGACGATCGGGATCCCGACGATCTGCATGGTCCTCCTCCTCCTCCTGCCGTTCTACGACCGCGGCCCGGAGCGCAACCCGATCCGTCGCCCGATCGCGACGACGGCCGGCTGCATCACGATCGCCGCGATGGCCTACCTCAGCTTCCTCGGCGCCACCGGCGGCTCGCCGACTGAAATCGAGATGAAAGTCGCGCCCCGCTATGAGGCCGGCAAGGAGGTCGTTGCCGGCTCCGGCTGCCTTGCCTGTCACAAGATCGGTGAGAACGGAAACAACGGCCCCGGTCCCGAACTGACCCATATCGCCCAGCGGATCCCCCGCGCGGCGATCCTGCGCTCGGTGGAGATCGGCCCCGGTATCATGCCGTCCTTCCGCGACCTGCCGCCGAAGAAGCTCAACGAGCTCGCCGATTTCCTCTCCTCACTCGACTAAGCCCTCCCGGGACTCCGCCCAGTTCGCGGAGCAGGTCAACCGCATGTTCGATCGGGTCGCGGCCCGGTATGACCTGCTGAACTCGCTGATGAGCGCGGGTCTGCACCATCACTGGCGCGATCGCGCAGCGGATCGCGCCGCGCTTGCCCCGGGGGACTCGGCACTCGACGTCTGCTGTGGCACCGGTGACCTGTCGCTAGAGCTGGCCGCCCGCGTTTCTCCTGCCGGCCACGTCGTCGGCTGCGATTTCTCCGAGCCGATGCTCGACTTGGCGCGGGAGAAGGCATCGCAACGTGGCGTACAGGGAGTTCGCTTCGAGTGGGCCGACGCGCTTGCCCTGCCGTACGACGCCGGCCGCTTCGACGCGGTCACCGTTGGTTTCGGCGTCCGTAACTTCGCCGATCGTGATCGCGGCTTGCGGGAGATGACCAGGGTTCTCCGCCCGGGGGGAAGGCTGGTCGTGCTCGAGTTCACCAGGCCTCGCCGCTTTCCCTTCTCAACCTTTTACTCGCTCTGGTTCGATCGCATCGCGCCGCTTCTCGGCAGGCTCTCCGATGACCCGGAGGCCTACGCCTATCTGGCCGAGTCCGTTCATACCTTTCCCGGTCCTCGGGGCCTTGCGGAGAAGATGGACGCGGCCGGCCTCAAGGGGATCAAGTACACGATCCTCGCCGGTGGGATCGTCACGATCCACAGCGGCCTCGCCGAGTGACCCGCCCCTCCGCTGTCCCGCCGCCAGTCACCGCGGTTCTCGATGCCTCCAGCCGCTGGCTGCCGGCGCGCCTGGGCGAGGTCGAGGAGCGCCTGCGAGAGCAGAGCCGGGGCCACGGCGACCTCCTGAGCGAGGACCTGGCGACTACCCTCGCCGCCGGCGGCAAGCGGTTGCGACCGCTCCTGGTCCTGCTTTGCGCCGGAGCCGATGGGGGGGAGGAGGCGGTGCGGGCGGCGACCGCGATCGAGCTGGTCCATATGGCGACCCTCGTCCACGACGACGTCCTCGACGCCGCGCCGCTGCGCCGCGGCCAGCCGACGATCGCCGCTGTCTCCGGCCGCGACCGGGCGACTGCCGCCGGGGACCTGCTCTTCGCTCGCGCCTTCGCCTTCCTCGCCGGGCACGGCGACAGCCGCTCCGTCGCGCTGCTCGCGGAAGCCTCGTCGGCGCTGGCCCGAGGTGAGCTGGCCCAGCGGCAGGACGCCTTCGACCTCGAGATTTCCGAGCGGCGCTACCTCGACCGCTGCCGGCTCAAGACCGCGAAGCTGTTCGAGTGCGCCTGCCGGATGGGCAACGACAGTGAGGCACTCGGTGCCTTCGGCGCCGAGATTGGCCTTGCCTTTCAGCTCCTCGACGACGTCCTCGACGTCTCTGGTCCGCCGGAGCGCACCGGCAAGGCCCGTGGCACCGATCTGCTCGACGGAACGGTGACCCTGCCGCTGATCGTGGCCGCTGCCAGCGACCCCTCACTCCGCTCGGGCGACCTGCGCGAGCTCGATCTTGCCGCCGTCGAGGCGCTCTGCGATCGCATCGCCGCGACCGGGGCGCTGGACCAGGTTCGCTCACGGGCTTTGGCCATGGTCAACGAGGCCAAGGCACGGCTCGAGGACGACGGCTTTGACCCAGAGCAGCGGCAGCTCCTTGGCCTCGTCGCCGACGGCGTAGTCCAGCGATACAGCTAGCGGAAGTCGTCGGCGGTGATCAGGTCCGCGGCGAGGGCGGCGCCGAGCGTGTCGGCGACGAACTGCATGTTCTCGTGCTCGAGCGTCTTCAGCACATCGCTCAACGCCCTGGTGCCGAGATCGAGCACCTCGTCGAAAGCATCGATTTCGCCTTCGCCGTGAACCTTGTCGCAGTGCCATTCGCACTCGGGGCAGCGCCGCCAGAGGCGCCAGTGCCCACGATCGCCTGCCTGCTCCCAACAGGTGGGTTGCACCAGGGTCGAGGCGCACTGCGGGCAGACGTGAAGTCCGGCGGCGATCTTGGTCTGGCTGGCGCTCGCGTCTTGCATGTCTGCTCTATCGAACCCGCGAAACGATGACTCAATCCGCACTTTCCCCCAAGACCCCCACAAAACTCAAAAATCGAGTAGGCCTCCTACCCAATTCGCCGTGATCCGATAGTTGGGGATGGCCGTTACCATTGGTGAATGCCAAATGTCGGACCTATGGAGCTTGCGATCGTCCTGATCATCGCCCTGGTCGTCTTCGGACCGAAACGCCTGCCGGAGCTCGGTCGCTCCCTGGGCAAAGGGATCCGCGAGTTCCGCGGCTCGGTCAGCGGCGACAGCCACGAGCCGGATCAGCCCGAGGCGATTGAGCCCCCAGCACCCGTCGCCAAGGGCGCTGAGGGCGAGCCGGTCGTTCACGACCGCAGCTGAGGCCAGCCACAGTGGCTCGCATGAAGGCGGTCTCTCACGAGGATCGCCTCACCCTCGTCGAGCACCTCGACGAGCTTCGCACGCGCATCGTCGTCTGCCTGGTCGTCTTCGGCGTCGCCCTGGCGCTCTGCTTCTGGCAGAACAACCTGCTGCTCGAAATCGCCAACGGGCCGCTTCCCAGCGATCACGACAAGCTGATCACCTTCGGCATCGCCGAACCGTTCACGACAACGCTCACCGTCTCCGTCTATGGGGCGCTGATCCTCTGCCTGCCGATCTTCATCTACCAGATCTATGCCTACGTCCTGCCCGCCTTCAGCCACAGCGAGCGGCGGATGATCCTGCCGCTGCTGCTGGCTGCGCCGCTGCTCTTCCTCGCCGGCGTCGCCTTCTCCTACTTCGTCGTGATGCCGGCCGCGGTCAAGTTCCTGCTCAACTTCAACGACACCCAGTTCAACGTCCAGGTCCGCGCCCGCGACTACTACAGCTTCTTCTCGACCACGATGCTCGCCGGCGGGGTGATCTTCCAACTGCCGCTGGCGATCCTCGCCGTCACCCGGCTCGGCATCGTCAGCGTCGAGCAGCTGAAAAAGAACCGCCGCTACGCGTACCTGATCATCGCCGTCGTCGCCGCTGCATTGCCCGGCGTCGACCCCATCTCGATGCTGATCGAGATGGTTCCTCTACTTGTTCTGTTCGAGTTGAGTATCTTGATCGCTCGCGCCTTTGGCACGCCGAGGGAGGCGGGAGGAATGGCACGGCCCTCAACCCAGGAGCACTGATTCGAGTTGGCAGAAGGCGAGCGCCGCATGGTTTTCGACACCAGTGGACGACGCAAGCACGTCGTCCGGGTCGTCTACGCGATCCTCGCGCTGCTGATGGGTGCCAGCCTCTTCCTCGTCGTCGGCCCGTTCAGCCTCGGCAGCCTGTTCGGGACCAGCGGCACCACTGCCGCCAACAAGGTCCTCGACGAACAGGCTGAACGGATCGAACGCAAACTGCAGAAACAGCCCAGCGACGAAGCCCTGCTGCTCTCACTGACGCGCACCCGGATCACGGCCGGCAACTCGCTGACTGAAGTCAACTCGGAAACCGGTGCAACCCAACTTACGCCCGAAGGGCGGCAGGAGCTGAGTAGGGGGGTCGAAGCCTGGGGGCAGTACCTGAAGCAGGCAGACGAACCGAGCCCTTCGGTGGCGCTGCTCGTCTCCCGCGCGTACTTCGGCCTGGCCGAAACGTCATCCAGCTTCGAAGAAGTTGAAGTCAACGTGAAGAAAGCCGCCGCCGCCCAGCGCATCGCCGCTGAAGCCCAGCCCACGGTCAACTCGCTGACGACGCTGGCGATCTACGAGTACTACGCGGGCGATTTCGCCGCTGGCGACAAGGCCACGAAGGAAGCCGAAGCCATGGTCTCTGGCAAAGCGGAAAAGAAAGAAATCAGCAAACAGATGGCTGAATTCCGCGAACGTGGCGAAGGGCTGCAGAAACAGAAGAAGGAAGTCGCGAAGCAGGAAGGGACCCAGCGCAAGGAAGCGCTTGAAAACCCCCTCGGCGGCCTCGGCACCGGTTCCGGCTCCCTCGGCGAATAGCCAGCGCCCTTCCTATACTTCTCAATCCCGGGCCGCTAGCTCAACTGGTTAGAGCAGGAGCCTCTTAAGCTCAAGGTTGAAGGTTCGAGTCCTTCGCGGCCCATTTCTTCCGGTGAAGCAGGCTAGGGACGGACAGTGCACGCTTTTTCGACGCTGCCGTCGATGATCGTGCCGTCGGCGAAGGTGAAGCGCCCGCGGGTGCGGAAGATCCCATCGCCGCAGCGGGCGGCGGTGTAGCTGCGCTCGGAACCGCGGTAGCGGTAACGCTTGCCGACCTTGACGTCGAGATGGACGACCGAGCCGCGCCCGGCGGCGATCGGCGGCACGTCGACGGTGGCGCGGTAGCGGTAGAGGCCGCCGGCGCGCTTTTCGATCGGGACCGTCAGCACGAAGGTCTGGGTGGCCGGCACTGTGGTGCGGGCGTGGAAGATGACCGTCGGGTGGCCTTCCTGGCGGGGGCCGTTGAAGAGCGTCACCGGTGAGCTAGCGAGAAGCGGCGACCCTTCTTCGAGGGTGATCAGGGCGCTCACGTGTCCCGTGCCAACGATCGCCCCGGGGCAACGGTTGCGCGCCTCCGCGGGGGTCGCTTCCTCCAGCAGCGAGGGCTGGCAGACAGGCAGCCCGCCGGTGGTCAGCCTGCCGTCGCGGTCAAAGTCGAGCACCACCTGCTGCAGCGCCGGCGGCACGCTTCCGTCGACGGCCTTGAGGTCAGCGTGACCGCTGAAGTCGATCGGCACGAAGGTCTGTCGTGGCAGCTCTCGTGGGGTGAAGCCGCCGTCAGCGGTCAGCACCAGGTTGCCGACCCTGACCAGCGCGGCGTTTGCCCCTGCTGCAAGCAGCACGCAGGCAAAGACCAACCCGATTCCCAGAAGCCGCTTCAAATCTCCTCCAGCAAGGAGGCTAGCGCTCCGATCAAGTGGCCGACCCAAATCGCTCCTTAACAGAGTCTTCTGTTTCTTTTTCCCCGCTGGGCCGCTCGGACCGCCAAACTACTATGCGTGCCTGTGAGGAGGAGGAGCAGGGGGCCAGGGGATGACGCGCGCGCCGAGCGTGAGGGGAAACGCCGCCCCCCCTTGATGCTGCGTCACCCTCGCCGTTCGCTGGCGGTGGCGTCGCTGTTCATCGCCGTCCTCGTCATCTTCGGCTTCAGCCTCGAGGAAAGGCTCACCCCCAGCTCCCTCGACATCAGCGGCACCCCGGTCCACGACGCCAACGGCCTGCTGCGCCAGCACTTCGGCAATGCTCTTCCGTTCGCCGTCCTCCTGCAGGGCAAGCCGGCGGCAATTGACCGCCAGGGCCCGGCGCTGGTTCGCAACTTCCGTCGCGACCCGAAAGCGACCACGCTCTCGCCCTGGGACGTCGGCACGGTCGGGCAGTTGCGGCCAAGTCCCAACCGGGCTCTGATCATCGTCGACTTCCACGACAGCCTCGACAACGCTGTCAACAACCGGGTGCCGCTTGTGAATCAGGCACTTGAAGAATCGATCCACGAGCCGGTTCGCGCCACTCAGACGGGCTTCGCCACGCTCCTGCGCTCGGTCCAAGACGAGTCGATCAGCGGCGGCGAGCGGGCCGAGCTGATCGCCCTGCCGGTCCTCCTCCTGGTCCTCCTGCTTGTTTTCCGCTCCCCGATCGCGGCGGCGGTCCCGCTGGGCTTCGGCGCCATCGCCGTCTTCGCCTCGCGCGGCATGCTCGCGATCCTCACCCACTGGTTCGACGTCAGCGCCTTGGCGCTCACCGTTTGCTCGATGATGGGGCTGGCGCTGGGGGTGGACTACGCCCTCTTGATGGTCTCGCGGTTCCGCGAGGAGATCGCCAACGGCGCCGACCCGCTCGACGCCGCGTGGACGACCCGCCGTACCGCGGGCCGCACCACCGTCTTCGCCGGCAGCACGCTGGTGCTCTCGATGGCCGTTGCCTTCCTCATCGTGCCGGGGGTCCTGCTCGCCTCGCTGGCCGGCACGCTGGCGATGGTCGTCATCCTGACCGTGGCGGTGGCGACGCTGCTCGGCCCGCCGATCCTTGTCCTGGTTGGTCCCAACATTGACCGCTGGCGGATCGGTCGCAAGCCGAACGGCGAGCGCTCGCGACTGATGGTCATCGTTTCCGCCGCCCTCCGCCGCCCCGCCCCGGTCGCCGCTTTGATCGGTGGTGTGGTGCTGGTCCTGGCGGCGCCGGCGATCGCCCTCAAGACCGGTCCGTTCAGCGTTGCCCAGCTTCCCCACAACGATCCCGCCCGTCAAGACTCGGAACGGATCACGCGCGCCTTCGGCGGCGGCTACGCAGCGCCGTTCACGATTATCGCCGCGGCCAAAGAAGGCACGATCACCGAACCGCAGCGCCTCGCCGCGCTGAGTCGTTGGCAACGGCGCATCGCCGCCACGCCCGGCGTGCAGAACGTGGTCGGGCCCGAACAGGTCTCGCGCGCGGCCGAACCGCTGCGCAAGACCTTCGCCGGGGTGCTCTCGTCCAATGAAAAAGTCGGGCCGCTGGCCGGCGTTGCCCGCCTCGGTCGCAACCTGGGCCGCGTCGCCACCGCCGTCGCCAGCGTGCGATCGGGGCTTTCGCAGGCAACCGCCGGGGCGGGGCTGCTCACCGAAGGGTCCGGCAAGGCCGAAGAGGGAGCGATCGCGATCGCCGCCGGCCTCGGCAAGGCCGCCGCCGGCTCCCAGCAAGCCGTGACCGGTCTCGACAAGTTCGCGAAAGGGACTCGCAGGCTGTCGGACGCGGAGTCCCGCGCTGCCCTCGGCGGCCTGCGACTGAAGCTCGGCCTTCCCGACGTTTCCGCCGGCCTCCGCAACAACGGCCTGCGGCTATCGCACAAACTCCAGAAGAGCCTCTTCAGCGACGCCAATGGCAAGGCGCCCCAGTTGCAAGCGGCGGCGAAAGTTGCCGACGAACAGCTCGCGGTGGCCCTGCAGCAGCTCGGCGGCATGACCTCGGGCAAGTCGGATCCCAACTACGGCCCTGCGCTGGAAGCCGTTCGCAAGGCGACGGCGGCGGTCAGCGGGACCGATCCGGCGACGGGCCAGCCGTACGCCCCCGAATATGCCGGCTTGCCGACTGAACTAACCGCCCTGCAGGCCCGCCTCCTCAACGACGCTGAAGAAGCGCAGGAAGTATCGCGTTGGATCTCCTCGGAAGCCAACCACATCGACGCGCTGGCGAACGGAGCAAAACAACTCTCGGAAGGCCTCTACAAAATCTCCGCCGGCGGCAAGGAAGTCGCCCGGCAGGCCGAGCGGATCGACCGCGAAACAAAGAGGCTCGCGGGGGGGCTGGAAAGGCTCGGCGGCGGTGCGAGCGAACTGGCTGGAGGACTGACCCAGCTGACCGGCGGCACGGCAGAACTCCAGCGCAGCCTGGCCGCGGGGTACAGTCAGTCCTACCCACTGCAGACCGGCACCCGCCGCATCGCGGTGCGGGTGCTTTCGCAGAGCGACAGCCTCAACCGGCGCGCGGCCAGGCTGCGCCATACCTCCCCGGGGATCTTCAATTCCGGCTACTTCGTCCTCTCCGCGCTCGACGGCACCCGCGGCCGCACCCATGAACGCGCCTCCGAAGCGGTTGATCTCAACGGGGGCGGCCAGGCCGCGACGATCACGGTCTTCTCGCGCTACGGCTTCAACTCGCCCGGTTCGATCTCGCTCAACAAGACGCTTGAACAGGACGCCGACGCGCTCGGCAAGGAAGCAAACGTGATGACCGGGGTCGCGGGCGGGCCGCCGACTCTCAACACCTACAGCCGCGTGACCAAAGATCAGATCCCCTACATAGTCGCCGCGATCACCCTCGCTACCTTCCTCGTCTTGATCCTCGTCCTGCGGGCGCTGCCGCTGGCGGCGATCGCGGTCGGGCTCAACCTGGTCACGGTCGGCGTCGCCTTCGGCATCCTCACCCTGCTCACCAACGTGCCCGACGGCTGGCCCCTGGGTGGCCGCACCTACATCGACGCGGTGGGCGCGGTGATGATCTTCGGCATCGTCTTCGGGCTCTCGATCGACTACGCGGTGTTCCTGCTCGTGCGGATGCGCGAGCACTACGACCGCGAGGGCGACAACGCCGCCGCGATCGAATTCGGGCTCGAGAAGACGGCGCGGGTGATCACCGGCGCCGCCGTGATCATGCTGGCAGTCTTCATCGCCTTCGCCGGGGCGCCGATCGCGACGGTCAGCCAGCTCGGTGTGGGGTTGACGGTCGCGGTGATCCTCGACGCGACCGTGGTTCGCATCGTCCTTCTGCCGGCGCTGATGCTGCTGATCGGCGATCGAGTCTGGTGGCTGCCGCGGTGGTTGGAGCGGAGCCTGCCGCGACTTAACGTCTGACGGCGCCGCAATTTCACCGCCGCCCGCGGCTCCTGGGCGCATTTCTGCGTCAGTGTGGGTGTCAACCACCCCTCTGCACCACGCCGCAAGCCCAGAGTAAGCGCGTTGAATTCCAGTTAAGTCCCCGCTTGGCCCGTGCGTGGCAGCGGGTCGCTCGGATACGATTCGCCAGCCGTTCCGCCGGAATCGGAGGCCGGGGAACCGCAAGCGACGATCCGTGGCTGACAATCCCTCAGGCGAGGAAAACGTTTCGGCAAAAAGCCGGGGGGTCACCCCTGTGCGGGTCGCGGTCATCGGGGTGCTGGCGGTCGCGGTGATCGCACTGGCCGTCGTCATCTTCAGCGGCGGCGACGAACACAAGTACAACCTCCTCTTCCAGAACGCCAGTCAGCTCGTGCCCGACAACCAGGTTCTGATCGGCGGCCAGCCCGTCGGCTCGGTTGAAAGCATCGAGCTGACCGACGACAACCTGGCAAAGGTCGTCGTCAGCGTCAGCCAGGAACTGCACGAGGGCACCACGGCGACGATCCGGGCGACCTCGCTCTCCGGCGTCGCCAACCACTACGTCTCAATCAGCCCCGGGCCCAACAGCAACCCCCCGCTGCAGGGCGACGCGACGCTCGGCCTCTCCTCCACCACCACCCCGGTCGACATCGACCAGCTCTTCAACACCTTCCCGGCGCCGGTGCGACGCGGCCTCGCCCAGTTCATCAAGGGCAACGCCGGGGTCTACGCGGGCCGCGGCCACGACGCGAACAGGACCTTCAAATACCTCGGCGTCGGCTTCAACCGCGCCGGAGCCTTCGTTCACGACCTCAACGCCGACGAAAAGCTCTTCGCCCGCTTCCTGGTCAGCTCGAGCAGGCTGGGCACGGCGGTCTCCGAACGCGGCGCCGAGCTCTCCAGTGCGATCTCCAACGCCAAGACCGCCTTCGGTGCGATCGCCAGCCAGAACACCGCCCTGGACCAGAGCCTGCAGCTGCTGCCGCCGACCTTCCGCCAGGCCAACACGACGTTCGTCAACCTGCGCGCGGCGCTCGATGACGTCGAACCGCTGATCGACACCTCGAAGACCGCGACGAAGGAACTCGCCCCCTTCCTCGCCGAATTCCGCCCCGTGCTCTCGAAAGCGACCCCGGTCTTCAAGAACCTGCGGCTCACCGTGCGCCGCAAGGGCTTCGCCAACGACACGGCGGAACTGCTGGCGACCCTGCCGGCCGTGCAGCAGCGTGCTTCCAGGGCCTTCCCCCACGCCGAAACCGCGATCGCGGGCTTCCAGCCCAACCTCAACTTCATCCGCGCCTACTCGCCCGACCTCTTCAACGGCTTTGCCAAGCTGGGCCAGGTCGCCGCGCCGTACGACGGCAACGGCCACTACGTCCGCGGCAGCCTCGCCAACCTCAACCTCTTCAAATACAAAGGCGGCTCGCTCGAACCGATCGCGGCGAGCCAGCAGTACGAAGCTTTCGGCTCCTCCGCTGGGGCAAAGCGCCGCTGTCCCGGTGGGGCCGCCCCCTCTGCCCCCGATGGCTCCAATCCCTTCGTCGAACCGCCCCACAGCGGTTCTGGCGTGACCACGTCCGACTGCAACCCGGCCGACTCGCCGCCCAGCCCATGAGAAAAGCACTTGTCATAGGCGCACTGGTCGCGGTGGTGATCGTCGCGGTCGTCCTGATCGCCTCCGGCGGCAGCAGCAGCAGCGGCTACGTCGTGCGGGCGATCTTCGACAACGGCGGTTTCATGGTCAAGGGCGAGCAGGTCCGGGTCGCCGGCGCCAACGTCGGCGAAATCGAGTCGGTCGGCGTCACCCTGCCGGGCGAAACCGACGCCTACGACAAAAGCGGCAAAGAAAAGTCCGTCTCCGGCAAGGCGGTGATCGTGATGAAGATCACCGACCCGGGCTTCCAGGACTTCCGCAGCGACGCCAGCTGCCTGATCCGGCCGCAGTCGCTGATCGGCGAGAAGTTCGTCGACTGCCGCCCGACCGTTCCGCGCGCCCCTGGCTCACCGCCGGCTCCAGCGTTGAAACAGGTGCCGTCTGGTCAGCCCGGTGCCGGCCAGTACCTGCTGCCGCTCGGCAACAACAGCACCAGCGTCGACCCCGACCTGATCAACGACATCAACAAACTTCCCTACGCCCAGCGCTTCCGCCTCATCTTCAACGAACTCGGCGCCGGTCTGGCGGGCCGCGGTGCCGACATCGAAGCTGCGGTCAAGCGGGCCAACCCGGCGCTGCGCGACATCGACCGGCTGCTCGGCATCCTCAACGGCCAGCGCGACCAGCTGACCAAGCTCGCCGCCGACTCCGAGCAGATCCTCGAGCCGCTTTCGCGCGAACGCGCCCACGTCGCCGGCTTCTTCGTCAACTCCGGCGCGGCCGCTCAGGCCAGCTCCGAACGCGGAGCCGACCTGGAAGCCTCGCTGCGCAAGTTCCCCGCCTTCCTGCGTGAGTTCCGGACGACGATGCGCAGCCTGCAGGGCTTCTCCGACGCCGCCACGCCGACCTTCGCCGCGCTGGGCAAGGCGGCACCGTCGTTCACCGAAGCGACCCGCCTGCTGACTCCCTTCTCCGCCGCCTCGACGGTCTCACTGAAGTCACTCGGGGTCAACGCCGAACTGTCCGGGCCGACCTTCCGCCGGGTCGATCCGCTCGTGATCAAGGCCCGCGACCTGGCCCAATCAGGCGCCGAACCGACCACGCAGCTGGCCGAATTCTTTGAAAGCACGAAGGAAACAAAGGGGTTCGACGGCCTTGTCGACCTGATCTACAACTTCACCGCCGCCTCCAACGGCTTCGACAAATACGGCCACTTCACCCGCCTGCTGACGACGCTGACCAACTGTCCCGAATATGAGCTCGAAGCCAGTGGTTGTTCGTCCAAGTTCACGGGTGAAAATGCCGGCACATCGTCGATTAGCTCGGCCAACCTGAGCTCCTTCTTCGAAGAAGAAATCGCCAAGCGAGCCGGCGGCACTGCGGCACGTCCGGGCGCGCCGGCGGCGACCGTCGCTCCCGCGGCTCCGACCACACCGGAAACCCCGGAACTAGGCGAAGGCCGCAGCCTCGGTGGCGCAAAGCCACTGCCGGCGGCGCGTCAGCGCGCCCTCCTCGACTACCTCCTGGGTCCATGAGGAACCGCGGCGGCATACAGGGAGTGGCAAGCAGCCCGGTGATCGTTGGCGCGGTCACGGTGCTGGTCGTGATCGTCGCTGTCTTCCTCGCCTACAACGCCAACAACGGCCTGCCCTTCGTCTCCACCTACAACCTCAAGGCCCGCGTGCCCAACGCCAACGCCCTGGTCAAGGGCAACGAGGTGCGGATCGGCGGCGCCCGGGTCGGCGTGGTCAAGTCGGTCGTGCCGGTGCAGACCGGAGGGGGCCAGGTCGCGGCTGAACTCAGCCTCAGCCTCGACAAGAATGTGCAGCCGCTGCCGGTCAACTCGACGATGATCATCCGGCCCAAATCGCCGCTCGGGCTCAAGTACGTGCAGATCGTCCCCGGCGACTCGAAGAAGGGCTTCGCCGCGGGCGACACGATCCCGGTCTCCGCCGCGAAACCCGAACCGGTCGACATCGATCAGTTCTTCGACATGTTCGACGAGAAGACCCGGACCGCGATCCAGCGCAACCTGGCCGGCTTCGGCAACGGACTCGCCGGCCGCGGCCCGCAGCTCAACAACGCCTTCGTCGCCCTGCGCCAGCTGGTCGAAAGCGGCCAGCCGGCCCTGGCAAACCTGGTCTCGCCGAGCACTGGCTTCGGCGAATTCTGGCGGGCGCTGGAGGGCCTCTCGGCCACGGTGGCCCCGGTTGCCGCGCAGAACGCGAGCAACTTCGTCGCCCTCGACCGCACCTTCGCCGCCTTCGCCCGCGTCTCCCGGCCCTACATCCAGGAAACGATCTCCAAGGGCCCGCGGACGCTCGACGCGGCCACCGCGGACCTGCCGGCGCTGCGACCGTTCCTGCACGACTCCGAACGCTTCTTCACCGCGCTGCGGCCGGGTGCGCAGGCCATCGGGGCGACCTCGCCGACGATCGCTGACGCCCTGCGCACCGGCATCCCAGTGCTCAATTCCTCGCCGGCGCTCAACGCGCAGCTACCCCCCACGGCAGATGCCCTGCTCGCGCTCCAGCAGGCGCCCGGCGCCTTCAACGGACTTGACCTGCTGACCAACACCAACGAACTGCTGGCGCCGGCGATCAGGTTCATCGCCCCTGCTCAGACCACCTGTAACTACCTCAGCATCGCCTTCCGAAATCTGGCGAGTGCCTCCAGCGAGGGAAATAGCCTGGGCGGCTGGTTCAACGCGATCGCCTTCGAGCCTCCGGAAGGGCCGAACAACGAGGGCGGCCAGGCGTCGGCTCCCGCCAACGAAGTCAAGGGTGGGCCCAACCCCCTCAACCATCTCCACTCCAATCCGTTCCCGAACACCGCCTCCCCCGGTCAGCCGAACGAGTGCGAAGCGGGCAACGAGCACTACGAAGTGGGCGTGACGAGGATCGGCAACACGCCCCGGGACGACGGCACCAAAACCGCCGAACAGTCCGAAAAACAGAAACAGCGTGGGGAAGAAAAGTAATGGGCCGCCTTCCGGAGCGCGACACCAGGGCAGGGGCGACCAACAGCCGCTTCAAATGGCGGCCGAGCAACGCCGCGATAGCGGTCGTCTTCCTGCTCATCTTCACCGTCGGCCCCTACCTGGCCTTCACCGGTCACGTGCCCTTCACCAGCTACGGCTACGAGCTCAAGGCGACCTTCTCGAACGGGGTCAACATCTCGACCAACTCGCCGGTCCGGATCGCCGGCGTCGACGTCGGCCGCGTGATCTCGACCGAACGCGACGGCGACGCGACCACGGTCACCTTCACGGTCGAAGGCAAAGGCCAGCCGATCCACGACGACGCATTTGCCGCGATCCGCCCGCGAATCTTCCTCGAGGGCAATTTCTTCGTCGACCTCTCGCCCGGCAGCCCCAGCGCGCCGGACCTGGGCAGCGGCGACACGATCCCGGTCAGCCGCACCTCCACCTGGGTCCAGATCGATGAGGTGCTGACCGCGCTGCAGGCGCCGGTGCGGGCCGACCTCAGCCACCTGCTGGAGAGCTACGGCACGGCGTTGACCCACAAGCCGACCGCTGCCGAAGACGTGGGCCAGCTGCCGGAGGTGCAGGGCAAGACCGGCGCCCAGGGACTCAACGGCGCCTTCCGCTACGGCGGCGACGCCGGCAAGTACAGCGCCCAGGTAACCAACGCTCTGCTCGGCACCCAGCCGGGCGACCTCTCGCGGCTCGTCGCCGGCGCCGGCCGCGCCTTCGGCGCGCTTTCGCGCCACGAGGAGGACCTCAAGGGCCTGATCGTCAACTTCGACGTCTTCACCGGCGCCCTCGCCGCGCAGTCGGCCAACCTCTCGGCCACGGTCCAGCAGCTGGCGCCGACGCTGAAGACCTTCCACAGCTCGCTGGTCAGCCTCAACCGCACGCTGCCGCCGCTGCGCGCCTGGGCGATCGAGCTGAGGCCCTCGGTCGCCGAACTGCCCGACTGGATCAAGGCGGGACGCCCCTGGATCGAACAGGCACGTCCGCTGCTCTCCGGCAAGGAGGCTGGCGGCACCGCCAGGCTGCTGCGCGAAGGCACGCCAGGCCTCGCCGGTGCCGCTCAGGCCGGCAAGGCGGTGGCGCTGCCGCAGCTGAACCGGATCAGCCTCTGCTCGAGCAGGGTCCTCACCCCGACCTTCAACCAGACGATCAACGACCAGTTCAGCACCGGCGGCCCCAACTATCGCGAGTTCCTCTATAGCTTGGCCAACTTCGCCGGCTGGGGAGCGGGCTTCGACGGCAACGGTAGCTTCCTCCGCGTGCAACCTGGCGGCGGCAACCTCCTCGTCGGCCAGACCAACGAACTGGGCGCTCAGGTTAATGAGAAAGAGGACTTCGCTCACACCGCCGCACCGCCCCTCGGTACCCAGCCCCAGCTTGGCGGCCGCCCGCCGAAGAAGCCGGAAGTGCGCTGCGACAGCAACCCGGTCCCCGACGTCAACGCCGGCCTCGGCCAGGTCGGCGCCCCAAGTCCATCGGTGGTGAGCCCGTGACCGAGACTCCGAGAGCAAGCCGCTGGCGTCGCTTCAGCAACTCGCTGACCCGTCAGTCGAGGGGGCGCAGCAAGGACACGATCGCGATCGCGGTCCTGGTCGCGCTGGGGATCGTGATGACGCTGTGGATCTTCACCCAGCAGAAGGCCTCGCTGCCATCGTGGCTGCCGGTCGTCGGCGAAGAATTCGTCCACGTCACCGGTGACTTCACCACCGCCCAGGCGGTCACGCCCGGTCAAGGACAGGCCGTCGACGTCGCCGGCATCCAGATCGGCAAGGTCACCGCGGTCGATCTCGAAGACGGCCACGCCGTCGTCGGCATGGACATCGAACCCAAGTACCTCGACCTGATTCACCCCGACGCCAGCCTGCTGCTGCGGCCGAAAACCAACCTCAACGACATGGTGGTCGAGGTCGATCCCGGCAAGGCCAAGGGTCACATCGAGGACGGCTACAACTTCCCGCTCTCGCGAACCGAACCGAACCAGAACCTGGACGCCTTCCTCTCCACGCTCGACGCCGACACCCGCCAGTACATCCAGCTTCTCGTCGCCGGCGGCGCCCAGGGCATCGGCGGCCGCGGGCACCAACTCTCCGGTGTGTTCCGGCGCCTGCAGCCCTTCTCCCACTACGTCGCCGACCTCAACCGCGCGGTGGCGACACGCCGGGTCGCCCTCGCCCGGGTGATCCACGACTTCGGCCTGCTGACCACCGAACTGGGCAAGCACGACTCTGAGATCGAACGCTTCGTCGTCTCCTCTAAGGCGGCGCTGGGCAACTTCGCCAACCAGCAGCAGTCGATTCAGGAGACGCTGACCGAGCTTCCCAGCGCCCTCAGCGCCGGCGAGTCGGCCTTCGCCAGCGTCAACAAGTTCTCCAGCACGGCCCGTCCGGCGCTGATCGGCCTGATCCCCCAGGCGCAGGCGCTGGGCCCGGCGCTGCGAGCCAACGAGAAGTTCTTCGAACAGACGACGGTGCCGATCCGCGACCAGATCCGGCCCTTCACCCGCCAGACCCGCCCGGTCCTTACCCACGCCAAGCAGGGCTCGGCGGACTTCAGCACGTCGGTGCGCAGCTTCGGCAATGCGATCGGCGCCTTCAACAGCTTCCTCAACGAGCTTGCCTACAAGCCAGGGGGGTCGAAGCAGAGCTTCCTCTTCTACCTGCCCTGGCTCAACCACGACTCCAACGCCACCTTCAATCTCAACGATCCAGCGGGACCCATCGGTCGCTCTCTGATCATGCTCTCCTGTAACGGCAGCAACCTCGCCTACGGGATCGCGGGAGAAAAGCCGTACATCCACACCCTGCTCCAGGGCGCGAACCTGCCGCGCAGCGATCAACTTCCGTCGATCCCCGGCATTCCTCACATTGAAGGCTCCGCCTGCGGCCCGGGAACAGAATGAGCAAGCGCGCCCCCAGCACAACCCAACTCCTGGTCATCGCCGGCTTTGCCCTCTCCTGCTTCGGCATCCTGCTCTTCCTCTGGATCACCTTCGGCGGGCCGACCCCGTTCAAGGCGAAGCCCTACGAGGTCAACATTCCCTTCAACGAGGCGACCCAGCTCGCCCAGCAGTCCGACGTGCGGATCTCCGGCGTCTCGGTCGGCAAGGTGCAGGACATCGTCCTCTCGCCCAGCGGCGAACAAGCACTGGCCAAGGTCGACATCATCGACAAGTACGGCCCGATCCCGAGCGATACCCGGGCGATTCTGCGCACGAAGACGCTGCTCGGCGAGACCTACATCGAACTCACCCCCGGCGACCGCCACGGGCCGAAGCTGGCCGACGGCGGCACCCTGCCCAAGGCGCAGATCGCCGAATCGGTCCAGCTCGACGAGATCTTCCGCACCTTCGACGCGCGCACCCGTGCCGCCTTCCAGAGTTGGCAGCAGGAAGCCGCGGTGGCGATCGCGGGTCGCGGTGGCGACCTCTCCTACGCCTTCGGCGAGTTCGAACCGGCCTTTGTCCAGTTCGACCATCTCTTCCGCCAGCTCGACAGCCAGCAGCTCGCGGTCAAGCAGCTCTTCCGCAACGGCGCCACCTCGCTGCGCGCCCTGCGCGGCCGCCAGGGCGAGCTCGCCGGGCTGATCGAAAACTCCAACGCCGTCTTCAGTACGACCGCCGCTCGCGATCGCCAGATCGAAGCGCTCTTCCGCGCCTTCCCGACCTTCCAGGACGAGTCGAGGCTGACCCTCAACCGGCTCAAATCCTTCTCCATCGACGCCGATCCGGTGATGAAGCAGCTGGTGCCGGTTGCCGAACAGCTCTCGCCGACCCTGATCGCCCTCTCCAAGTTCGCCCCGCAGGCGAAGGGCCTCTTCGAAGGCCTCGAACCGGTGATCGCCCGCGCGCCGACCGGCTTCCCGGCGCTGCGCAAGCTCTTCCGCGACCAGTTCCCACCACTGCTTCGCGCTGTTGATCCCTTCTTGCGCAATCTCAACCCCGTGATCACCGGCCTGGGCCTCTACAAGCACGAGCTGACGGCGACGATGGCCAATATCGCCGCCACGACCCAGGCCAAGCTGCCAACCAACGCCGCAGGGGTCCAGGTCCACTATCTGCGCGCAATGGGCCCCTTCAATCCGGAATCACTGACGACCTTCCCCAGCCGAACAACGGTCAGTCGGACCAACGCTTACGCGAAGCCGCTCGCCGCCAAGAGCCTGGCTACTGGTCTTCCCAGTTTCAACACCGCCGGCTGCGGTACCGGGGCGAGCGCCACGCTCGATCCCGCGACGCCGAACAACCCGGCCTTTAAGGCGCGTACCGAAGAAGCCAAACGGACGCCGGAAGAAAACGAAAAACGCTCGAAAGAATTCTTCGAACGCCTGAAGAAATACGCCTTCGCGGAACAGACCAACTCCGCCGCGGTCGGGGCGCCGGGCTGCATCCAGCAAGCCCCCTTCGACCCGGTCGGCCGCTCGGGCGCCGCAACGACCTACCAGCACTTCTTCGAACAGAGCGAATAGCGCCAGGAGCGGTTCGCTGTAGCGGTTTTCCTCGGTCCGCAATTTTCCGCAAAGGCCGGTATTGCGTCGGGCTCGCAGTCCGTGGCTCAGCTACGTTGCTTTGGCCTCGGTCCTGCCGCCGATCCGAGGCGCACACTGAGATTGATGGCCTCCGCCCCCACAGCCCACGTCCCGCCGCAGAACATCGAGGCTGAGGAATCGGTGCTGGGGGCAATGCTGGTCGCCGAGCCGACCCTGACCCGGGTGATCGACGAGGTGAAGCTGAACGCGGCCGACTTCTACCTCGATAAGCACGCGGCGATCTTCAGCTGCATCCACGATCTCTACGCTGCCTCCAAGCCGGTCGACGAGCTCAGCGTTAGCGAGTCGTTGACCCAGCGCAACCAGATCGAGGAGGCGGGTGGCAAGCACTACGTCTCGGAGCTGGCGGCGAAGGTGCCGGCCGCCGGCAACGCCAAGCACTACGCCGAGATCGTCCAGCAGAACTCGCTGCTGCGTCGCCTGCTCGGCGCCGGCCAGGAGATCCAGGGCTGGGTGCACGAGCGCGATGGCGAACCGCGCGAGCTCTCCGAGCGGGCCGAGAAGCTGCTCTTCGACGTCGCCCACAAAGAGCAGGCCAGCGACTTCAAACTGCTCTCCGAGATCCTCCACGTCGAGGTCGACCGGCTCGAGAAGCTCTCCACCGGCGAGCTGGAGCTGACCGGCACGCCCTCCGGGTTCCGCGACATCGACGCGATCACCGGCGGCTTCCAACCCGGCAACCTGATCATCGTCGCCGCGCGCCCGGCGATGGGGAAGAGCGCGATCGTCGCCAACATCGCCGAAAACGTCGCTGTGAAGCGGAATCTGCCGGTCGCCTTCTTCTCGCTGGAGATGTCGGAGGTCGAGCTTGCCCAGCGCTTCATCGCCTGCCGGGCGCGAATCTCGGGCGACAAGCTGCGCAAGGGGCAGGTCGCGTCGAAAGACTGGCCGAAGGTGGTGCGGGCCTGCAACGAACTCGAGGAGGCGCCGCTCTGGTTCGACGACTCCTCCGACCTCGGCGTGCTCGACTTGCGGGCGAAGGCAAGGCGACTGCATGCCCAGGAACAGGACCGGGGCGGCCTCGGCCTGATCATCGTCGACTACCTGCAGCTGATGCGGACCGACGATCCGCGCGCCAACCGGGTCGAGCAGGTGGGGCAGATCAGCCGCGGGCTGAAGATCCTCGCCCGCGAGCTCGAGGTGCCGGTGCTGGCGATCTCCCAGCTCTCCCGCGCCCCTGAGCAGCGCAGCCCGCCGAAGCCGATGCTCTCCGATCTGCGCGAATCGGGGAACCTCGAGCAGGACGCCGACCTCGTCGCCTTCCTCTTTCGCGAGGACTACTACCGCGACCCCGACGACGAGCCGGACGGCCTCGCCGACCTGATCATCGCCAAGCATAGGAACGGCCCGATCGCCAGCCCGAAGCTGGTCTTCCTCGATCGCTTCCCCAAGTTCGCCGACTTCGCCGGCCAGGAACGGCCGATCGAACAGCCGGCCGGCGAAGGGCCGCCGCTTGAAGACGCCGCTCCGGTGGGGCCTGAGTTCTGATGCCGGCGATCCCCCGCAGTGAGCCCTTCCGCGAACAGGCCTGCCCGCTGGGCGTATGCGACGGCTCCGGCTGGATCCTCGGACCCGAGGACGTAGCCCGCGAATGCGAGTGCCGGGCGCAGCGGCTGAAGCGCGGCCGCGTGCGCGGCGTCGCTTCGGTGATCCCGCCGCGCTACCGCGGCGTCTCCTTCGACCGCCCGCCGGTCTCCGACATGGCGCGGGACTTCGAGACCAAGGCCGCGGTCAAAGCGGTGCGCGGTTACGTCGACGAGCTCGAGGCCAACCTCGACACCGGCCGCGGGCTCTGGCTCTTCGGCGACACCGGCACCGGCAAGACGACCCTGGCGATGCTGGTCTCCAAGGCAGCGCTGGAGGCCGGCTGCTCGGTGGCGATCTACTCGTTGCCGAAGCTGCTCGCCCGCATCCGCCGCACCTACGACTCCGAGCCGGGCGGCGACTCCTACCTCGCCTTCTTCGAGCGCCTGACCTCGGTCGACCTGCTCCACATCGACGACCTCGGCGCCGAGAAGCGCAGCGACTGGGTGCTCGAGCAGCTCTACGCGCTGATCAACGAGCGCTACGAGGCTCAGCGCTCGGTGCTGGTCACGACCAACCTCCCGCACGAGGAGTTGGAGGACCAGATCGGCAGCCGCACGGTCTCGCGATTGAGCCAAATCTGCGACGAGGTGCCGCTCTTCGGCAGCGATCGCCGCTACGGCAAGGTCGCCTAGCCGACCGACAAGGCACAATGCCCGGGCTATGCCAGGGCTGGTGATAGTTGGCGCCCAGTGGGGCGATGAGGGCAAGGGCAAGGTCACGGACCTGCTTGCCGAGCGCGCCGCTGCGATCGTGCGCTTCCAGGGCGGCAACAACGCCGGCCACACGATCGTCCGCGACGGCGAGGAGTTCAAGTTCCACCTGATCCCCTCCGGGATCCTCTATCCGGACAAGGCCTGCGTGATCGGCAACGGCGTCGTGCTCGACCCGCGCATCCTGCTCGGCGAGATCGACGGGCTGCGGCGCCGCGGCGTCGACATGAACAACCTGAAGATCTCCGCCAACGCCCACCTGATCATGCCCTACCACGTGCTGCTCGACACGGCCGGTGAGCTGAAACTGGGCAAGCTCTCGCTCGGCACAACCCGCCGTGGCATCGGCCCCTGCTACGCCGACAAGGCGCTGCGCCTGGGGATCCGCGTCCAGGACCTGCTCGACGAGAAGATCCTGCGGGCCAAGATCCGCACCGCGCTGGAGCCCAAGCAGCAGGCGCTGCGCGAGCTCTCCGTGCAGCGTCGCAAGTTGCGCAAGGAGGCGGGGGAGGGCGACCGGGAGGCGGTTGAGCAGGCGATCGAGGACGCCCCGGACCCCCGCATCGACCTGCACACGATGACCGAGGAACACGTCAACTACGGCCACCGGCTCGAGCCCCACATCGCCGATACCGCCCGCCTTTGCTGGGACACGCTCGACGCCGGCAAGACGGTGATCTTCGAGGGGGCGCAGGCGACCCTGCTCGACCTCGACCACGGCACATATCCCTTCGTCACGTCTTCCAACCCGATCGCCGGGGCCGCCTGCGTCGGCGCCGGCATCGGCCCGACCGACATCAGCGAGGTCTGGGGGGTCGCCAAGGCTTACGCGACCCGCGTCGGGGCCGGCCCCTTCCCGACCGAGCTAACCGACGACACCGGCCGCCACATGCTCGAGAAGGGCCACGAGTACGGCACCACTACAGGCCGCGAGCGGCGCTGTGGCTGGATGGACCTGGTCGCCCTGCGCTACGCGGTCCGGCTCAACCGGATGAGCTCCCTGGCGATCACCAAGCTCGACGTGCTCAGCGGGCTGGAGACGCTGCGAGTGGCGGTCAGCTATCGCTCGCGCGAGGGGGCTCTACTCGACAGCTTCCCCTACCACCAGTCGATCCTGCACTCGGCGACGCCCGAGTACGAGGAGCTGCCCGGCTTCGACGAGGACCTCACCGAATGCCGCAACGAAGCCGATCTTCCGCCGCGCGCGCGCGCCTACCTCGACTACATCGCCGACTTCGTCGGCGTCCCGATCCGCCTGGTCGGCGTCGGCCCCGGGCGCGAGCAAATCGTCTGGCGCGACTAAGAAAGCTGGTTCAGCCGAGGACGTTGCCCGCCAAGGCACCGACCTTGAAGCCGTCTTCCTGCTTCAGCGGCATCGCGTAGACGGTTTTGTCGGCGCCGTAGTAGATGAGGAAGCTCTGGTCCCCGTCGGAGCGGAGGCTGCCGGCGTCGACGGTCGTGATGTCCCGCCATTCTCCGGCCGAGAGATGGCTGGTGAAGGCCGCGAGAAAGGAGGCACAGCCCTTGTTCTTGAGGGTGGTTGATTTCGTCGCAAGCTGTTCCATCTGTTCTTCCATTTCCTTCGAGAGGTAGGAGCAGGCTTCCGCCCAGTCGCCGCTGGCGCGGGCGACGAAGAAACTGTGCACGGCTTCCGCCGCTTCCTGAAGTTCCGATTCGTCGCCCTCCTCGCCGAATTCCTGGATGCTGTTGTCGCCACCCTTGACGATGAACTGTTCCGAGCCACCGCCGGAGACCTTCAGCGGCGTTTCGACTTCCTCGGCGCTGAAGCCGCTCGAGCCCGTTTCCGACGAGCTTTCGCCGGCATCGTTCTCCCCTTCGGTGCCGCCTCCCGAGCCGTTGTCCTGGCCGCTTGTCGCGCTCCCGGTTGAGCTCGAGTCGCTCGATCCCGAGTCCGAACTGCCGCAGGCGGCAAGGAGCAGCGCGACGAGCGCCGCGATGGCAAGTACTGCGATCGGCCGTGTGCCCCCCCTGGTCACCACGGAGGATTGTATTGGCTGGCACGCTTATTGCCAGGTCTGAAATGGAGACACCGCGGTACAGGACTCGCGAGCCGACGGTTTCTGGTTTACAGTCTTGGGGTGGCTTCAGGTAGACGCACGGCTAGGCTGAGCGAGCGGCTGCCAAGGGGCCGGCACGGGTTGCCGCGGGAGGCCGTGACGGATTCCCAGCGCACCCGCATCCTGCAGGCGATGATTGAGGTCGTCTCCGAGCGCGGCTACCCGGAGACCCGCGTGGTCGACGTGATCGGCGTCGCCGGGGTCTCGAGAAAGACGTTCTACGAACTTTTCTCCAGCAAGGAGGATTGTTTTCTGGCTACGTACGACGTGCTTCTCGGCAATCTCCTGGGCGACACGGCGCGCGGGTTCGAGACGAAGCCCGGCGCCCCCTGGGCAGAGCGCGTCTCAGCCGGCCTCGGCGAGCTGCTCAAACACTTGGCCGAGCATCCCGACGAGGCGCGCTTCGCGATTGTCGAGGTGCTCGCTGCGGGGCCAAAGGCGCTCGCCCGCCGCGACGCGGCACTGCGACAGTTCACCGGGTTTCTCGACGCCGGCCGCGCCGAGACCTCGGTGGAGCTACCGGGAATCACCTCGCTCTCACTAGCGGGCGGCATCAACGAGCTGCTCTACAGCGAGATCCTGCACGGCGCCGCGGCGAGGCTGCCGGGCCGCCTGCCGGACCTGATGTTCTGGATCACGCTTCCTTTTCTCGGCCCGGACGGGGCGGCAAAAGAGCGCGAGCGGACCCGTCTCTCGATGCTCGAAGGCTAGCCGCGGCGCTGTTAAGCCGCTCTTTTCAGTGAATGCCGGGGTTTATCTAGATTGCGAGGCTGGTAATTTGGGCATTGGAGGGATACACCAAGGCTTTCGATGGCCGGGGCTGAGACGGCCAGGCCGCAAAGGAGAGAGATAGAGCACATGCGCAAGCGTTTGATTTCAATACTGGCTCTGGGGACGGTAGTCGCCGTCGTCGTGGGCGGAGTAGCTATCGCCAAGAAGTACCCACCGACGATCGTCAAGGCCGGCAACCTAGTCCTGACCCTCAATGGCGGCTTCAGCCCGACCGCGCTGCCGAAGACCACACCGGCGGCGATCACGCTGAACCTCGAAGGAAAAATCGCTACCGCTGACGGCACTCACCCGCCGGCGCTGCAGGAAGTGGTGGTCGAAACCGACAAGAACGGCTCGATCAACCCCAAGGGTGTGCCGGTCTGCACCTCGGGCAAACTGCAGGCGCAGGACACCGCGCATGCGGAAGCGATCTGCAAGGAAGCGATCATCGGCACCGGCATCACCAACGTCGAGGTCGAATTCCCTGAATCGAAACCGTTCATCGCCAAAAGTAAGCTGATCGCCTTCAACGGCGGTACCAGCGGCGGCAAGACGACGATCTACATTCACGCCTACCTGTCGTCCCCCGTATCGGCCGCGGTTGTCACCACGGTCAAAGTCTCGAAGGTCCACAACGGCCGCTTCGGCCTGAAATCTGTGGCGACGATCCCCAAGATCGCCGGCGGCAGTGGTTCGGTGAAGGAATTCCGCCTCACGCTGCACCGTGACTTCACCTACAAGGGTAAGAAGCAGAGTTACTTCCTCGCCAAGTGCCCTGATGGACATCTCAACGCCCACGCGACGTCGATTTTCTCCGACGGCTCGAAACTGGTCGGTGACTTCGTCCGCTCCTGCACCCCGAAGGGCTAACGAAGCACTTCGTCTTTAGGACGAAAAGGGGAAGAAAGGGCGGCCATCGGGCCGCCCTTTCTTTTGCCGATTACCTCTGAAGGGTGATCGGCGGAGTGGTCTCTAGCGGCGCGGGTCGTCTGGGTCGGCCGAGGGGATCAGGCCCTCGGCCTCCTGGCGCCGCTCGCCCCTTCGCAGCATGCGCTGGGTGAGGATCGCGATGCTGAGGATCGCGGTGGCTCCGAGGCTTAGCTGGACGCTGAGCAGCCCCTGGCGCGTCCAGTAGACGTCGCGCAGGTCGAGCAGCAGCGCCGCCTCGTCGAAGGTCAGCCCCATGCCGACCCCCGTGGTCACCGCCAGCTTCTCTTCCAGCGCCTCGTCGTCGGTCAGCAGCGCCGTGGTCCCCGAGGCGAAGGCGATCAGGATGCCGGGGACGAAGTGGTGGATGTGGCGCCCGCCGACGCTGACGTTGCGGAAGGGCCACCACTCATCGCGGATCCCCCAGGTCGAGATCCGCACCAGGGCGAAGGAGGCGAGGAAGCCGGCGAGCAGGTTGAAGAGAACCGTTTCGGTCCGTGGTGCCTCGCTGTAGCCGCTGACGGCGACGCCCACCGTGTCGAGGGCGGCGGCGGGCGCGACCTCGACCAGGCGCTCGCCATCGTCCTCTTGATGGGCGCGACGACGCAGCATGCGGCCGAACTGCCCGGCCAGAACAACCCCAGCGCCACTGAGGGAGACGGCAGCGAGACCGACCGTGGCGCGCTCCGAGCGCCCCCAGCCAAATCGCGTCCTCGCGCGGGCGCGACGGGTGAGGCGGGTCGGCAGGCGGGGCGAGCCCATGCCGCGCAGCCTAACGGGGAAGGGCTAGCGTTCCTCGGTGACGATCGTCTTCACCGAGGCGACGGCGCCATCGGCGAGCTCGATCTCAACCATGTGGGTGCCGATCTCTCGGATCGGCTGCTCGAGGCGGACCTTGCGCCGGTCGATGCGCAGGTCGCGAGCGTCTTGGATCGCGTCGACGATCTCCTTGGCCCCGACGGAACCGAAGAGCTTGCCGTCCTCGCCCGCCCGCTGGTAGATCGTCAGCACCGTCTTGGAGAGCAGCGACGCTGCCTGCTCTTCGCGCTCGGCACGAGCTTTTTCCGCTTTCTCTGCCGCCGCGCGGCGTTGCTGCGCTGCCTCCAGCGCGCCAGGCGTGGCGGCGGCGGCAAGCTTGCGGGGAATCAGGAAGTTGCGCAGATAACCGGGGGAGACATCGACCGGATCGCCGCGGCGGCCGAGCTCGTCGACGTCCTCGAGCAGGATGGCCTGCGTCATCAACGCTCTCCGACGTAAGGCAGGAGGGCGATCTCCCTCGCTCGCTTCACCGCCACCGAGAGCTGGCGCTGGTGCTTGCGAGAGAGCCCCGTGACGCGACGGCCGCGGGTCTTCCCCTTGTCGGAGAGGAAACGGCGCAGCAGGTTGAGGTCCTTGTAGTCGACCGCCTCGGAGTTGATCCGCGTGTATTTGCGCGGACGCGTGCGGTCGTCGCGGCGACCGCGCCGGGGTGTCGATGCCGTTGAGTCGTTGGTCCTGGCCATGCGGGTTCGGAATCCTACAGATAAAGGGCCTGACACCGACGGACACTGCGCGGGGCGGCGTCCTCAGTCGGTCACGTGCAGAGCACGCTTCGCTCCCTGCGTCCTTGCCCCGCTTGGTCCGTCGGTGTCAGCGAACCCTTAAAAGGGGATGTCGTCGTCTCCGCCACCACCGGCTGCTGCGCCGGCGAAGTCGGAGGCATCGGCCGGCACGTCGCTGCTGGGACTGAAGCCGCCGCCCTGGCCGCCTTCGCCACCGGAACCGTCACGCGAGCCGAGGAACTGGACCGAGTTGGCGATGATCTCGACGCTCTGCCGTTTTCCGCCGCCCTCTTTGGCCTCCCACTCGCGCCAATCGAGGCGACCTTCGATCGCTACCGGCCGGCCCTTGGAGAGATAGTTGGCGCAGTTCTCGCCCTGCGCGCCCCACACGGTCACATCGAAGTAGTTGGGCTTGTCGACCCATTCGCCCGTCTGGCCGTCCTTGCGGCGGCTGTTGACGGCGACGCGCAGCTTGCAGACCGAGGTCCCACCCGGCGTGCTGCGCAGCTCCGGATCGCGGGTCAGATTTCCGGTGACGACCACCACGTTCACGTTTGACGCTGCCACAGCTCTCAACTCCTCTGAATCGTTGTCTGGATTTCAGTCTAAGAGCGCGAGCGGCGCGACTCGCCCCCCTTGAGCCGCAATCTCCGCACAAATACGCGGCCGATCGGCCTGGAACGGGACGTCGGGGGCCGATTCGCGGCCCGGCGGGTGGTCTACTCGGCGGCGGCGGGCTCGTCGACGCTGGGCGCGTCAACGGTCTCAGCAGCGTCAACGACCTCGACGGTCTCAACCACCTCGGCGACCTCAGCGGGCGAGTCGTCGCCCGCGTCGTCTGCCTCGGCCGGAACCGTGGCGGGGCGGCCACCCTGCGGACCGCGATCGCGGTCACGGGAAGCGCCATGAACCGGAGCCGCCACGGTGGGCGGCACCAGCACCGGCGCGTCGGGATCGACTTTGAAGATGCGGAAGCGCAGCACGCCGTCCGCTATCCGCAGGTTGTGGCCAAGCTCATCGAGCAACTCGCTGGGCGCCTCGAAACGGAACCAGCGATAGTCGGCCTCGGTGCGCTTGTTGATCTCGTAGGCCATCTTGCGCAGGCCCCATTTGTTCTCGTGCTTCAGGGTCCCTTTGGCCTCGATCCGCGTGCGGACGTCCTGCGCCAGCACGTCGCGACCGGCCTCATCTGGGCCGGGGTCCAACATCAGGACAAGCTCGTATTCGCGTGGTGCTGCCAAAGCGGCGAGGGACTATAGCGGCGTCGGACGAGTTGGCCCGGGTGGGCGGGGGTCGGGTGTCACTCCCCGCTCAACTTTTTCGGTGATGAGGCTGGGGCAGGCAGAGATTGGAACGCCGAAAAGTACAAGCCGCGGGGAGTGGCACCCGACCCCCGCGATCAACGCGGGGCGAACTCCAACGAGCCATCGTCCGGAGGAGCAGGTTCCGGCGCAGGTGCCGGAACGCTTGGCGGAGGAGTTTCCGGCGGCGACGCGGACGAGGCCGCTTCTTCAGGAGCTTCCGGCGTTGGTGGTGGTGCAGGCGGTGGGGTCGGAACGAGGCGTTCTTTGTTCTTTTGCTTGGGCTGACGATGCGCGGGGTGAGCCCGCTTGCGCCGCGGATGGACGTGCTTGGGATGTGGCCGGACTGGCGCTCGCTTGGCCGCGACGACCTTGACCGGCGCTTCTATCATCGGCAATCCCACATCAGCAGGCACCGGCGGTGGCTCGGGAGCCCTCAACAAGCTCGGTGCCACCCGCAACGCCAGAAGCACCAAAGCTCCCGCAAGGAGCACAACGCCAGCTTGAGACCAGCGAATCCGGAGACGCATAACGAGCTAAGCCCTCAGGTCGCGGAGTTCTCCCCAGCGGTCGGGTGGAGAGGGTCAGGTGGCCCTCCACGCGGCTTGTACTTTTTCGGCTTTCCGCCCACTGCCTGCCGCCAGCTCTCCACCGAAAAAGTTGAGCGGGGAGGGCCACCTGACCCTCTCCTACGCCACGCTCTCGCGCAACTCCGCGATATCAGCGAGCTGGTCATCAACCCAGTCCCCGGGATTCCGCGAGAAGACCAGCTCCTTGAGCCGCTGTGCCCGCAGCCGCCGCTCCTCGGGGTCCATCGTCAGCGCTCGGTAGATCGCGTCGGCCTGCTCCTGGATGTCGAAGGGATTGACCGAGAGGGCGCAGTCGGCGAGCTCCTCGTGGGAGCCGGTGTTCTCGGAGAGCATCAGGACGCCGTCGCGGGTATTGACCGCCGGTGCCTCCTTGGCGACGAGGTTCATCCCGTCGAAGAGCGAGTTGACCATCAGCAGGTCGAAGTGCTTGTAGCGGGCCACCGCCTCGGGGAAGTTCTCGTAGACCTTGAGGTCGATCGGCATCCAGTCGGTGGTGCCGTGGCGGTGGTTGACGACCGCGACCAGGGCGTTGATCCGCTCCATGTACTCGGCGTACTCGACCACGTCCTCGCGCGAAGGCTGCAGGTGGGCGATGAAGGTGACCTGTTCGCGGAACTCCGGGTGCTGGGTGAGGAAGACGTCGAAGGCGGTGAAGCCGCGCAGCACGTTCTTCGAGAGGTCGGCGCGATCGACGCGGATGATCAGGTGCTTGCGGCGGCGCTCCAGGACCTCGCGCTCGGCCGCCGCCACCTCGGGCGACTCGGCCGCTCGCCGCAGGCGTTCGGCGTCGATCGAGAGCGGGTAGGCGCGGGTCAGGGTCTGGCCGCCAGCGTGATGGACCACGCCGAGTTCGTAGTCGACGTCGGCCTCGAGCAGTTCGTCGCAACAGCGCAGGAAGTTGATGCAGTAGTGGCCGGTGTGGAAGCCGATGATGTCGTTGGCGAGCATGCCGCGGAAGAGCGCCTCGCGGATCCGGCCAGGCAGGATGCGCCAGCTGTCGGGCTGGGACCAGGGGATATGGACGAAGTGGTGGAGGAAGACGTCCGGACGCTCGGCCCGGATCATCCCCGGTGCGGTGTAGAGGTGGTAGTCGTGCAGCATTACCAGCGGCCGCTCGCGGCCCTCGATCTGGCCCAGCACCGCGTTGGCGATGTCGCGGTTGACCGCCTGGTATCCAAAGTCCCAGGCGTCGAGCTCCTCCTGGCGGATGTCTGGCGCGTTGGAGAGGTCCCAGAGGTAGTGCTGAATGAACCAGAGGATCGGGTTGGCGATCACGTTGTAGAAGCGGTCGTAGGCCTCGTTGTCGCTGTCGACCAGCAGCACGCGGTAGTCGATGCCGTCGATCGAGAGCTCGGCCGGGCCGCCGCTCTCTTCGGAGACGACGACGTCCTCGTCGGTCATCGCCGAGGCGATCCAGAGCGCGTTGCGGTGGGAGACCAGGCCGGAGAGGGCAGTGACCAGGCCGCCACCGCCGCGCCGCACCGTGCGCTCCCCCTGTTCGTCAAGCTCGAACTGCGCCGGGCCCCGGTTCGAGACGATGATCAGTGGGTCCGAGCTGTCCGCCACTCGCCCAGACTACCCCGGGACTTGCCGCTCTATGTATCCAGCTCGGCAAGCAGCTCGACCCAGTCGCGCAGCAGGCGCGGTGAGAGGAACTCTTTGCGAGCGTGTTCCTTGCCGGCGCGGCCGAGGCGCTTGCCCAGCTCGGGGTCGGCGAGGATCTCCAGGCAGCGCTGAGCGCACTGCTCGGAGGAGTCGACGAGGAAGCCGGTCTCGCCGTCGCTGATCTGCAGCGGAATGCCGCCGACGTTGCCGCCGATCGTCGGTCGGCCCTTCCAGAGCGCCTCGGTAACGGTCAGGCCGAAGCCCTCGCGGATCGACTTCTGCAGGCAGACGTCGGACTGCGACTGGAAGGCGTTGACCTCGATCGCGCCGACGTTGTTGAGGTTGTTGAGGATCTTGATGTCGTCGTCGCCCTCGGCGTACTCGAAGGTGCGCTGGAAGAACTCCCAGCCCTCCGGGTCGTCGGTCGCCATCGAGCCGACCAGGGCGAGCTGCGCCTCCGGAATCTCCTTGGTGACCTCGCGGTAGGCGTCGATCACGCCCATCGGGTCCTTCCAAGGGTCGAAGCGGGAGACCTGGGTGATCAGCGGTCGGTCGACGTCGATCCCGAACTGTTTGCAGACGAAGGCGGCGTCGTCGGGCGAGAAGGCCATGTTCTTCGGCGAGAGCGGGTCGATCGCCGGCGGGATGATGCGGACGCCGTCGTGGGCCGCGACCCCTTTCGGCACGTAGGTCGGCAGATGCCAGACGGTCGCGTCGTACTCTTCGATCATCGGCTGCAGGCGCGCGATCGGCGCCGGGTTGGGCTCGGAGAGGTCGATGTGGCAGCGCCAGATCCAGTTACGGCCCTTCGCCTGGGCGCCGCGCTTGAGCCCGATCGGCTGCGGGTCGTGGACGATCACGGTGTCCCACTCGCCCTGCAGCCCCTCGGCGTTGATCGCGTTGATCTCGTCGAACAGCGCCCATTCCTCATCGCTCAGCGTCTCCTCGGCTCCCTGCAGGGAGTTATGGAGCAGCTTGGTCGCGTTGTAGAACTCCTCTTTGCCGAAGATCACGTGCCAGTGGGCGTCGAGCCCGATGTCGCGCATCAGCGGCACGATCGTGTAGAGGATCTCCGAGACGCCGCCGCCGAAAGCGGTGGCGCTGACGTGGAGGACGCGATGGCCTTTCATCGGCTCCGCCAGCTCGCGGATCCGTTCAATCGTCTCCTTGCCGGCTATGTGGGTGTAGTCGGAAAGGGACTTCTGGCCTAGGGAGACTTCCTGAAGCATCGGGGAGTTCTACATCGCCCGGCGGTCATACGACCTTTAGCCCGGTGGACGCTTGCCCAGAGTGACCTGAATTTCCTCGTGCTTGCCGTCGCGCAGGACCTCCAGCGTCACCTTGTCACCCGGTTCGTGGAGGGAGATGATGCGGGCGAGGGCATCCGGGGTGACGACCTTGTGGCCGTCGATCGAGAGAATCACGTCACCGCCGGTTTCGTAGGTCGCCGCCTGGAAGTGGACGGTGTCGTCGCCGCCTCGCAGCCCCGCCTTGTCGGCGGGACCGCCGGGCACGACTTCGGCCAGCAGTCCGCCATAGTCGGTGTCGAGGCCGAGCCTGTCGGCCAGCTGCGGGTAGAGCGACTGGGTGGTGACGCCGATGAAGGCGTACTCGGCTTCGCCCTTCTGCTCGAGCTGGGCGATCGAGCGCTTGATCGCCGATACCGGCACCGCGAAGCCGACTCCGGAGTTGGAGCCCGAGTCGGTCTCGATCTGCTCGTTGATGCCGAGGACCCGAGCGCCGGCGTCGAGCAGGGGCCCGCCCGAGTTGCCGGGGTTGATCGATGCGTCGGTTTGGATCGCCCCCTCGATCTGGAACTTGGTCAGCGATTCGACCGAGCGGTCGGTTGCCGAGACGACCCCGACCGAGAGCGACTGCTGCTCCCCGAAGGGGCTGCCGATCGCCGCAACCGGTTGGCCGACGACGAGGTCGTGGTCGTTGCCGAGCTGCAGCGGGTGGAGCGCGAACCCGTCCGGCTTGACTTCGAGCAGGGCGACGTCGGCGAAGGGATCGAAGCCGACGATCTTCGCCGGCACGACGTTGCGGTCGGGGAACTCGACGAAGACTTCCTTGGCCGGCTTGCGCGTGCCGCTCGATTCGTCGGTGACGACGTGAGCGTTGGTGACGATGCGGCCGCTGGTGTCGAGGACGAAGCCGGAGCCCTCGGCCGCGCCCCCGCCGCTGCCGAAGATCGACCGGATCGTCACTACTCCCGGCGAAGCCTCGCGGTAGACCCTGGCTGCGTCGAAGCCGTGCTCGGCCGTCTGGACGATCACCCGCGGCGCTTTTTCGACAGTGGCCGCGGGCGGCTGCGAGGCGGTGTCGCCGCCATCGCCACCAGAGCCACCGCAGCCGGCCAGCGCCAGCGCCAGCGCGGCCGTGGCCCAGAGGGCCCGCCGCCTCACGCCGCAGCCCGGGGTGACAGCGCCGGCTGGGACTTGGTTGCCTCGGCCCGTGCGCGTGGCAGGTCGAGGGTGAAGGCGGTGAAGCGCTTGCTGGACGCGATCGCGACACGACCCTCCATGCGCTGGGCGAGCTCGCGAGCGATCGCCAGACCGAGGCCCGAACCCCCGGCCGTGTCGCCGGTGTAGAAGCGCTCGAAGATGCGGCTGTGGGCGCGGCGGGGAATGCCGGGGCCATCGTCGGAGACGGTCAGCTCGGCGCGGCGGTTGACGGAGTAAGTGGTCACGGTCACCTTGGTGCCCTCGGGGGTGTGCGTAAGGGCGTTGTCGAGCAGGATACGGATGACCTGGCGCACCCGGTCGGCGTCGGCGCTGGCGATGACCGGTAGGTCGGGAGTGCGCAGCTCCAGCCGCGAGCCATGCTGGTCGGCGCGCGGGCCGAACTCGCGGGTCACTTCGCGGGCGAGCGAGCCGAGGTCGACGTTGCTGCTCTTCATCGCGACCGCGCCGGCGTCGAGTTGGGAGAGATCGAGCAGGTCGGCGGTGAGCTTGGTCAGGCGGGCGATCTGCTCGCGCATCGTGTGCACGAACTCGGCCCGCTCCTCGGGGCTCGGATCCTCTTCCTCGAGCAGCTCGACGAATCCACCGAGGCTGAAGATCGGCGTGCGCAGCTCGTGCGAGGCGTTGGCGATGAACTGCTTGCGGGCGCTGTCGAGCTCGGCGAGCCGGCGCTGCATCTCGTTGAAGGTGCGGGCGAGCTGGCCGAGCTGGCCCGCCGAGGAGATTGGGATCGGCGTTTCGAAGTTGCCGTCCGCCACCTTACGGGCGGCGTCCTGGAGCCGGCGGATGTTGCCGCCGGCCGCGCGGGCGTAGTAGACGCCGGCGGCACCGGCGATGAGCACGGCGAGCAAGCCGCCGACCAGGATCTGTCCCTTGACTGCGCCGAGGCCACTGGCGGCGCCGCCAATAGCGACCGTGTAGATGTAGATCAGGAGTGCGGTTCCGGCGGAGATCCCGACCGAGATCACGGTGATCCGGTTGCCCAGCGTCGTCAGCCTGAACCGCCGCATCGGCCTACTCCCTGAAGCGGTAGCCGACGCCGCGCACGGTAAAGAGGAACTCGGGCTCCTTCGGGTCGCTCTCGAGCTTCTCGCGCAGGTGGCGGATGTGAACGTCGACGGTGCGGGGATCGCGGTACTCGGAGTCGCCCCAGACGTGCTCGAGCAGGGTCTCGCGGCTGAGCACCCGGCCGGGCGAGCGGGCGAGCGCGCCGAGGATCTCGAACTCGACGTAGGTGACGCGGATCTCCTCGTCGTGAAGGGTGACCATGCGCCGGCCGAAGTCGATCTTCAGCTCGCCGTGGTCGATCTCCTCCTCGCTGGGCGGCTCGCCGGCCATTCGCGAGCGCCGCAGCGCCGCCTTGACCCGGCTGCGGAACTCGCGCATTGAGAAGGGCTTGGTGATGTAGTCGTCGGCGCCGACCTCGAGGCCGGCGACCTTGTCGGTCTCGCTGCCCTTGGCGGTCAGCATGATGATCGGCACTTGGCTACGCGAGCGCAGTTCCCGGCAGACTTCGACTCCGTCGAGCTTGGGCAGCATCAGGTCGAGGATGACCAGGTCGAAGCGGGCCTCGTCGAAACGCTGCAGCGCTTCGCGGCCATCGAGGGCGGAGGTGACGTGGTAGCCGTCCTTGCGCAGCGGATAGCTGAGTAGGGTCTGGATCGATTGCTCGTCGTCGACGAGGAGGATGCGGGTCGATCCGTTAGGCATGAACAGAAGGGTATCTCCGCCGCCCATGGACAGATGTGTGAGTACCAAGTACTAAGGTTCCAGGGTAGGAAGCCGATATGAGGCGCAGGATGCAACCGCGACAGCTAAAGAGCCTTGTTGACTCGGGTCACTACAAGCCCGAGCCGTCGCTGATCGCCGACGCGATGCTGCAGCGCCGCGGCGTGCGGGAGCTGCTCACCAGCGAGGGCTTCATGCGAGCTGGTCGAACCCCTCCGGCTCCAGAAGCCGGCCGCCGGGCAGCCTGATCTCGACGCCGTTTCCCGCGACGACCTCGCCGATCTGGGTGAGGTCGATCCCCTCCGCCTCGCGCACCGCTTGCCTTGCCGCGTCGAGTTGTGCCGGCGCAATGCTGGCCAGCAGCTCGTAGTCCTCGCCGCCGCCGAGCAACGCCCACGGGTCACGTCCCGCGGCCACCATTAGCTCCCCGCTTCCCGGCGCGAGCGAAATCGCCTCGGCATCGATCCGCAGTCCGGCTTCGCTGCGCTCGGCGAGGTGCCTGGCGTCGGCGCCCAGGCCGTCGCTGAGGTCGATCATCGCCGTAGCTCCCGCCGCCGCGAGAGCCTGTCCAGCAGCGAGACGAGGCATCGGTTCGAGTTGCCGCACCCGCAGCGCCTCCATCGCTGACTTCGCCTTTAGTACCCCCATTGCCCCCATAAAGGCGAAGTCAGTCCCGAGGTTCGGGTTGTTGAGGAGGTGGAGACCTGCGGCGGCACCGCCTATTTCCCCGGTCAGCACCAGCGCGTCGCCGGATCGCGCTCCCGCCCTGTCGACCAGCGACTCCGCGGCGCCCGCGTGGCCGACCACGGTGACCGCGAGGAACAGCTCACCGGCGCGGGTGACGTCGCCGCCGGCGAGGGTCGTGCCGGTGGCCGTGGCGAGGGCGAGCAGGCCGTCGAGCAGCTTGATGCAGCCATCTTCGTTGAGGTCGGCGGGAACGCCGAGGACGACGTAGGCCTCGCCTGCCTCGGCGCCCATCGCCGCCAGATCCGAGAGTGCCGTGGCTAGCGCCTTATGGCCGATTTGGCCCAGGCTCGCGGTGTCGCGGCTGAAGTGAACGCCCTCGACCAGGGCGTCGACGGAGGTCGCCGTGACCGCGCCAGGAACGGTGACCGCGGCGTCGTCGCCGCTGCCGAGGCGAATACGGGACTCCTCAGCGGGTAGTCGCTCCCGTATCCGCGCCAGCAGCTCGAACTCGCCCATGTCCCCATTCTCCTCGCTAAGCGGCCAGCTCCGTCACTAAGGTGCGGCCCAGTGGAGCGCAGCCAGCCCTTTCTACATCGCGTCGGCGAGGCCGGGGCCAAATTCGGAACCAAGCCGCCGCGCAGCAAGCGCGTCCGTCTCGCGATCCAGCTCGGCATCGCGATTCTCGTCTTCGGCTTCCTCGTCCTCACCGTCGTCGATCAGTGGGCCGAGATCAAGGACAAGGGGGTGCACTTCCACGTCCTCTGGCTGATCCCGGCCTTCATCATCCTGCCGATCTTCTACGCGCTCAACGCGCTCGGCTGGGACATGATCCTGCGCTTCCTCGGCTACAAGCTGGGGGCCGGGCGGGCGCAGGTGGCCTGGGGGCAGCCGATCCTGGCGCGCTACGTCCCCGGCAGCGTTCTCTACGTGCTCGGCCGCGTGCTGCTCTCCGAGCGCGTGGGGGTGCCGCGCCGGCTGACGATCGCCAGCATCGTCTACGAACAGGCGCTGCAGGCGACCTCGGCGATCCTCGTCTCCGCCTATTTCCTGATCGATCACCCCGACCTCCAGGGCCAGCCCCTGCGCTGGGGGGTCCTGGCGCTGATCCCGATCGCGATCACGATTCTGCACCCGCGCGTCTTCGGACCGCTCGCCAATCGCGTTCTGCGCGCCTTCGGGCGGGAGCCGCTGCCCGAGGTGATGTCGCTGCGCGGCGTGATCGCGGTGCTCGCCTTCTACACCCTCAACTGGGGTGTGGTCGCGGTCGGCATCTGGTGCGTGGCGCGTTCGGTGACCGCGATTCCAGCGAGCGAAATTCCCGCCGTCGGCTCGGCGCAGGCGTTCGGTTATGTCGCGGCCTTGATCACGCTGGTCGCGCCGGCCGGGCTCGGCGTCCGCGATGCGGCCTTCGCCTGGGCGCTCAAGGTGGCGACGCCGGGCAACAGCTTCGCGGTCGCCTCGCTCGTCGCGATCGTCGTGCGCGGGGTGCTGACGGTCGTCGAGGTCCTCTACGTGGGGATCGTGACGGCGATGGGGCGGCGGGAGGGCTGGTCGATCCAGACCGGTGTCCTGCATCCCTCGCCCGAGGAGGAGGCGGCCGGCCCCGAGGCGGGCGGGCCTTCTCCAGAGGTGCTTTAGAGCGGGATCCGAGCTCCGAGCTGGTAAGCGGTCAGGGCCAGGATCAAGAGCTTCAGGGCTCGATCGCGCGAGAGGGCCGCGAGCGGCAACGGCCAGAGCAGGTACCAGGGGAGAAGCCAGGCGGTGGCCAGTAGCAGGCCGGCGACGGCCCAGGCCGCCGCGCGGAGCCAATCGCCGCTCCGGTGGGTCCAGGTCAGTAGGTAGGCGACGAGACATCCATAGAGCGCTAGCGCGGCTATGCGGACCGCGTCCGGGTCGAGGCCGGTCAGGCGGGCTGCGGTGATCGGGATGCTGAGGTGGCTGGTGCGCCCTTGGTTCTCCCCGGCGAGGCCGAACGCGTCGAGCCAGTGCCAGCCAAAGCCGAGGTACGCCGCCACCCCTGTCCCAAGCGCCGCAAGGCCACTCCCGAGCAACATCCGGCGCGGTTTCGCGACGGCGATGAGCGCGAACGGGAAAGCGATCACGGCCGAGGCCTTTATTGCGATGGCGGTGACGAACCACGCGCCCGCCGCGGCCTCCCGCGCCGCGAGGACGCCGGCGACGCCGAGCATCGTCGCGAGGATCGCCAGGGCGTCGTTGTGGGGTCCTCCCACGATGTGGACGAGGACGAGGGGATTGAGGCCGACGAAAGCGGCGGCTCGCAGCGGCTCGACGCCGCGGGCGGGGGCGAGGCGGGCGACCAGGGCGACGATTCCCAGCACCGCGGCGGCCGAGAGCGCCTTCAGGACGTAGACGGCGACCCCAACCGGAAGCCAGGCGAGCGGGTAGGTCGCGAGCGTGAAGAGGGGCCCGTAGGCGCTGGTCGTTTCGGTCCAGGTGACGTGGGCGAAGGCCGGGTCAGCGGGGGTGGACACCGGCGGGTGGACGTAAGGATTGAGGCCGTGCAGAACGCCGAGACGGGCGTAGTCGACGTAGCTGTAGACGTCGTGGGAGAGCAGCGGGGGAAGGCAGGCGAAGGCGACGACGAGCACGGCGATCGCGCCCCAGATCACCCTCCGCCCGAGTCGCGGCGCAAAGGCGAGCGCCGCCAGGTAGGCGAGGAAGCCGGCCCACATAAGGGCGTAGGCCACCCCTGGCGCGAGGCTCAGCTATTCGCTCCCGGCTTCGGGCGCCGCGCCGCCACCGCCGACGTCCGCTGCCGGTGGAGGCGGCGGCAGCGGGGTCGGTTCCTGTCCCGCCCCGGGCGCGTAGGCGTCCGGGTTGTAGCCGCCGGTCGCTTCTTCGCCGAGTTCACGGGCCCGTTCCGATTCTTCTTCGGAGGCGCCGTAGACGCCGTGGCCGTGAGCATGCGGCGAGGGCTGAGTGAAATGGCCGTAATAGGGCGCCCAGCTGATCGGCGTCTTCGGTTCGCTGAATTCCTCGCAGGGGACTTCAGCGCCGGAATAGAGCGAGTGCCAGATTTCGGCCGGGAAGGTGCCGCCGAAGACGGTGATCCCGTGGACGCTGGTCATTTCGATCGCGTTGGACTGCGGGTAGCCGACCCAGACCACGGTCGTCAGGTTGGGCTGGTAGCCGGCGAACCAGGCGTCGGTCTCGCGGTCCGTAGTTCCCGTCTTGCCCGCCTGTCCGGGGCAGCCGGTGTAGGCGGCGGTGCCGGTGCCTTCGGTGATGTTGTCGTGCAGGAGGCGGGTTACCTCGTAGGCGACGGCTTCCGAGATCACCCGGCGCGGCGCGGCGCGGTTGGGCCGCTCGACCCGGCCGCCGGGGAATTCAACGCGGCGGATCGCCACCGGGTCGTGGTGGATGCCACCGGAGGCGAGGGTCGAGTAGGCGTCGGCCATTTCCAACGGCGAGACGCCGACCCGCAGGCCGCCGATCCCCTCCGCCGGGATCCCGTCGAGCGGGCTGGTGATCCCCATCGAGTGCGCCGTTTCGGCGACGCGCTGGGGGCCGACGTCGAGGTCGAGCTGGGCGAAGACCGTGTTGTCGGAGGCGACCGTCGCCTGCTGCAGGTTGACCCGGCCGAGGTAGCCCTCATCGGCGGTGTGCACTTCCCAGTGCCCCCACTTGGGCAGGTTGAGGTCGAGCGGTTTCGAGGTGTAGTAGGTCGAGTAGGGGTCGATCCCCTGCTTGAGCGCCGTCGTCAGCACGAAGGCCTTGAAGGTCGAACCGGGCTGGCGATGGCCCTGGGCGGCGAGGTTGAACTGGCTCGAGTCGTAGCTCGAGCTCGAGACCATCGACTCGATTTCGCCGTTGTCCGGGTTGATCGAGACCAGCGCCGAGGAGGGGTCGGTGGAGTAGGGGAGGGCGGAGCGCATGGCTTCCAGTCCGACTTCCTGCAGGCGCGGCTCGAGCGTCGTGTGGACCCGCAGCCCTCCTTTGCGCACGGTGTCGACGCCGTAGCGTTCGATCAGCTCGTTTTCGACGTATTCGAAGAAGTAGGGCTCGCGGTGCTCGAAGTACGAGCCCGAGGCGGCGAGCCCGAGACCGCGCCGCGCCGCTTCGTCGGCGCGGGCCTGGGAGACGTAGCCGAGGTGGGCCATCTTGGCCAGGACCGCGTTGCGGCGCTGCAGCGCCTCGTGCGGGTTGAGGATCGGGTTGTAGTCCGAGGGCGCCTGCGGCAGTCCCGCCAGCAGCGCCGCCTGCGGCAGCTTCAGCTTCCAGACCGGCTTGGAGAAGTAGATCTTCGAGGCGGCCTGGACGCCGATCGCGGTGGCGCCTTCGACCGTCCCGTAGGAGGCTGTGTTGAGGTACTGGTCGAGGATTTCCTTGCGCGAGTGGCGCTGGGCGTACTCGATCGCCAGCTTCGCCTCGATGATCTTGCGTTCGAGGTCGCGCTTGGGGTTGTGAATGCAGAGGTTGCGGACCAGCTGCTGGGTGATCGTCGAGCCGCCCTCGACGGTCTTCCCGGCTTCGAGGTTCTTCAGCGCCGCCCGGGCGATCCCCTCGGGGTCGATGCCGCCGTGTTCGTAGAAACGCTGGTCCTCGATCGCCACGGTCGCCAGCTGCAGCTGCTTGGGGATGCGCTCGATCGCCACCGGCGCCCGCGCTTCGTCGGAGTCGATTAGCCCCAGCTTGCTGCCGTCGCCGGCGAAGATGACCGAGTTGCCGCCCCGGTCGACCTTCTTGCAGGCGGCCAGCGAGGGCGCCTCGGCGGCGACGTCGAGCACCCAGGAGGCGACGGCGATCCCGGCCAGGGCAACGGCGACGAGCAGGCCGGCGCCGACGAAGAGCAGCTTGCTCCCAGCCCCCCCGCGCCGCCGCTGACGTCGACGATTGCGCTGCGCCATGGGCAGAGGGTACTTCGGCCCGGCGCTTGCTCAGGCCTGGGTGTCCTCGGTCGAGAGGTTGTGGATGATCCCGTCGACCAGCATCTGGTTGGGGATCACGACCGTGGTGCCATCGCCCGGGTTGACGTAGGTGTAGGAGAGGGTGATGTCGGTGACCCGGCCGTCGACCTCCTCGAAGGTGATCCGGTCGCCGATCTTGATCGGCTGCGAGACGGCGAGCTGAACGCCGGCGACCATGTTGCCGATCGTGTGCTGGGCGGCGAAGCCGATGATCGCCGCCAACACCGCTGTCGAGGCGAGGATCCCGGTTGCCAGCCGCTTCAGCTCGGTGAACTGGCTGAGCGCGATCGCAACGAGGACGAGGAAGACGATCAGGATGACCAGCCGGCGCAGGAAGCGCAGCCGGGTTTTGGTGGACCTCGAGACCTGTGAGACTGCCGGCGACATGGAGGCCAACCTAGCCGCAACTGGGGAGCAGCGCGAGCCGATCCGCTTCCCGTACGCGAACTGGGGCCCTTGGGCCGCCGTCCTTGGTGTGCTCCTGGCTTTGGGGACCGGGATCGTGCTCTCGGTCCCGGTGCTGATCGAGGCCAAGCCGCCGAGCGGCGAAGACCTCGGCGACGTCGCCAGCGCGCTGATTCAGTTCGCCACCGCCCTTGGCTTCCTGCTCGTGCCGTTCGCGATCGCCGCCGGCCGGGGGGCGACGGTCCGGGAGGCCGCCGCGCAGCTCGGGCTGCGGCGCTTCAAGCCCTCGAACGTGAAGTGGATGTTCGCCGCGATCGGTGCCTACCTGCTCTTCTCGATCGTCTACATCGCGATCTTCGGGGCGCCGCACCAAAAGGACATCGCCGAAGACTTCGGCACCGTGCCGGTGCAGATTCTGCTGATCGTCGTCGCGGCGCCGATCAGCGAGGAGGTCTGCTTCCGCGGCATGCTCTTCGGCGGCCTGCGCGAGCGTCTGCCGCGGCTGGCCGCGGCCCTGATCAGCGGCCTGATCTTCGGCGGCCTGCACGCCACCACGGGCATCAGCGCGGTGCCGCCGCTGATCATCTTCGGCTTCGTTCTCGCGCTGCTCTACGAGAAGACCGGCTCGATCATCCCCGGAATCCTCCTGCACATGCTGAACAACTCAGTGGCGTTGCTCGGCCAGTAGCCGCAAAGAAACGGCCCGCCGAGGCGGGCCGTTTGGTGAGCCGCAAAAATGATGGCGGCGACCAGCTGACACCTGTAGCGAGGCTACCAAAGGAATTCACTCGGTCGCTGCGGTGTGAGGGTGGCTCGTTCAGCGGGCGCTACCCCGCAGGCCGCGTGACATTGCACCTCGCTCCGGCCCCCACTCGCGCAGCAATTCTGTTGGCGGAGGGCGGGGGACTCGAACCCCATTCGGACCACGTAGTCCGGACTTTCAGATGTCAGCTGATCGCCGCGACCTCGCGGCTTCACCCTCCGCTGGGCTGAAACGTATTGGCGACATTTGGCAAATCAAGGCGTGTCTCTCTTATTTGACAAGGAGCTGACTCTTTCGTCACACGACCGCCGCATCGGTAAGAATCCAGGCCCATGAGCCGCCGCCTCGTCCCCACTCTGGTCCTTCTTGCGCTTTTCCTCGTTCCGGCCATGGCCTCGGCGGCAACTGCGCCTAAGGAAGCCGGCCCGCCCGATGCTGTCCTGAAGATCAAGGTCGGGCATCTGAAGGGCGGCAAGGCGCCGATTTACGGGACGGTGCCCGTGACCGGCTCGCTTTCGCCGTTCGTCGCGGGGCAGAAAGTCGAGGTGACCTTCTACCTCGACGGGCACCAGCTGCTCAGCCGTCAGGTCGCCGTGCAGAAGGGCAAGGGCGGCGCGGGCGCGTTCAAAGCCTCGATCATCGTTCGCGAGGACGGCAAGTATGCGGCGGCGGCCAAGCACGTCGCCACTCCGGAACTCGGTGCCGCCAGCACCGTGCGCAAGAGCTGGCGGGTCAGCTTCCCCGCCCTGCACCCAGGCCAGTGCGACAACGTCGTCAAGGGCTTCAAGAAGGCGATGGCGAAGATGGGCTACGTCGCCGGCGGCGGCTCCTGCTTCGACGGCCGCACCGGGCGCGAGGTGCTCGCCTACCGCAAGGTCAACGGGATGTCGCGCACCGAGCGCGCCGGCGAGGGGCTGGTCAAGGACGTCTTCGGCGGCCGTGGCGGCTATCGCGTCCGCTACCCCGACGCCGGCGAGCATGCCGAGGTGCCGCTCGACAAGCAGGTCCTCGTGCTCAGCAAGGGCGACAAGCCGTTCGCGATCTACCCGGTCTCGACCGGCAAGCCCTCGACCCCGACGGTCACCGGGCACTACACGTTCTACCGCCAGGAACCGGGCTACAACGCCGAGGGCATGTACTACTCCTTCTACTGGCACAACGGCTACGCGGTGCACGGCTACCACGAAGTGCCCACCTACGCCGCCAGTCACGGCTGCGTCCGCACCTTCATCGCCGACCAGCCGCGGATCTACGAACAACTCAACTACGGCGAGAGCATCTTCGTCTTCTAGCTGGGGCCGACGGTGATAAGCGAGAGAGCCCTGAAAGCGGTTCTCGTCGTGATCGCCGCCTACCACGTCATCACCGGGGCGCTGGCGCTGATCGCGCCCGACACTTTCTTCGATCAGATCGGCCACTACGGGATCGAGAACTCGCACTACGTCGGCGACGTGGGGGCGTTCATGCTGGCCTTTGGCGTGGCTGTCGGGATCGCGGTTGTGCGCCCCGCCTGGCGAGCGCCGATCCTCTGGCTTGGGGCACTCTGGTACGGCTTCCACGCGATCAACCATGCCTTTGACACGGGGGAGGCGAAGAGCGAGGCGCGCGGTTGGAGCGACACGCTGCTGATCGCGTTTGGAGGGGTCGCGTCCGCTTGGCTGGCGCGGGTATCGGAACGACTGAACATCGGCAACGCGTCTGAATAGGAGGCGGCGATGAAGGTCTTCGTAGCGGGCGCGAGTGGAGCAATGGGCAGGCCACTGGTGCGCCGGCTCCTTGCGGCCGGCCACGAGGTGACCGGGATGACGCGGCGCGAGGATCGGGCGGCGGAGATCCGCGCGGCGGGAGCGGGCGCGGTGGTTTGCGACGTCTTCGACGCGGCGGCGCTGGAGTCGGCGGTCGTCGAGGCAGCGCCTGAGGTGGTCGTCCACCAACTCACCTCGCTGCCACCCCGGCTCGACTACAAAGCCAAGGACGATCCGCTTGCCGCGACCAACCGCGTGCGCAGCGAGGGCACCCGCAACCTGATCGCGGCGGGGAAGGCCGCCGGTGTCCGTCGCCTCGTGGCCGAGAGCGTGGCGTTTCTCTACGCGCCCGAAGGAGACTGGGTCAAGGACGAGGAGGCGCCCCTGTTCCACGACTCTCCGCCTCCCTTCGGCGGCGCGGTCGAGGCGCTCGCAGATCTCGAGCGCCAGGTGACCGGCGCCGAGGGGATCGAAGGTGTCGTCCTCCGCTATGGCTGGCTCTACGGGCCTGGCACCTACTTCGACCGCGATGGTTCGCAGACCGAAGAAGCGTTGAAGCGCCGCGTCCCGATCGTCGGCAAGGGGACCGGCACCTTCTCCTTCCTCCAAGTCGAGGACGCCGCAGCGGCGACGGTCGCCGCGGTCGAGCGCGGCGCGCCCGGCGTTTACAACGTCGTCGACGACGAGCCGGTGGCGATGCGGGACTGGGTGCCGGTCTTCGCTGAGGCGGTGGGCGCTAAGAAGCCTTTTCGAGTCCCAGTCTGGCTCGCTCGCCTGATCGCCGGCCCCGCTGCCGCCAACTCGGCGACCCAGCTGCGCGGCGCCTCCAACGCCAAGGCCAAGCGCGAGCTCGGTTGGCAGCCGAGCTACGCGAGTTGGCGCCAGGGCTTCCGCGACCCCGCGGCACGCGGCTAGCGCCCGGCTTAGGATGCGCGGCGTGCCCGACCTCGACGCCGCCAGGCAGACCCTGCTCACCGAGCTGCGCGAGCACTCTTTGGTGATCGGCGAAGTGACGCTGTCGAGCGGGGCCGTCGCGCAGTACTACGTCGATGCGCGTCGCGCCCTGCTGCGACCCGCCGGGTTCCTCGCGGCTGGAGAGCTGATCGCAGCAGCCGCGGTCGAGGCCGGGGCCGATGCCGTCGGCGGCCCGGCGACCGCGGCGATTCCGCCCTCCTGCGCCGCCCTCGCCGTGCCCGCCGGGCAGGGCCTGGTCGGCTTCTTCGTCCGCGGCGAGCGCAAGCAGCACGGCCTGCAGCGCTGGGTCGAGGGGCCGGTCGAGCCGGGGGCGCGCTGCCTCGTGGTCGAGGACACGGTCACCTCCGGCGGCTCGACGGCAAGCGCGATCGAGCGGATCGTGGAGCAGGACCTGGAGGTAGCCGGAGTGATTGCTGTGCTCGACCGCCTTGCCGGCGGGGGGAGAGGATCGAAGCCGCCGCGGGCACTCCTTACCGCGCCCTGCTGACGATCGACGAGATCTACCCGGACCGTCCTGATCGGGGCTGAGCTGGAGCCATGGAGCCCGACGCCGTTGAGATGCGCGTCCTCGGCTGCTTGATCGAGAAGCAGCACACGACGCCTGACGCCTACCCACTCTCGCTCAACTCGCTGCGCGTCGCCTGCAACCAGGCCACCAACCGCGAGCCGGTCGTCGACTACGACGAGCAGACCGTGGTCGAGGCACTGCGTCGCCTCGCTTTACGCGGCTGGACCCGCCTGGCCAGCACCTCCGGCGCCCGTGCCCGCAAGTACCGCCACTTGCTCAAAGACGCCTTCGGTCTTGACGACGCCGAGGTCTCTCTGCTCGCCGTCTTGATGCTGCGCGGCCCGCAAACTCCCGGTGAGCTGAAGCAGCGCGGCCAGCGCCTGCACGACTTCGCCGATCTTGCCGCGGTCCACGACACGCTCGACCGCCTGGTCGAGCGTGGCCAGGTCGCCCGACACGAACGCCGGCCGGGCCAGAAGGAGGACCGCTACGAGCAGTTGCTGGGCGGCGCCTCCACTCAGCCGGTGGCGGATATTGCGCCGGCCGATCCCGACGGGCAGGACCTGTCCCCGCTCGTGGCGGATCGCGGCGAGCCGGCGGAGGAGCTGACTCCCGCCGAGGACCGCCTCACGCGCCTAGAGCGCGAAGTAGCCGAGCTCCGCACCGAGCTCGCCGCCCTGCGCGCCGATCTCGGCGACTGAACGCCCTTTCACCGCCCCAAGAACTGCCGCGCATAGTGGCGGCCCCAAGCTGCCTTGAGACACACTCCTTTCTCTCAAAAACTTCTAGCTTGACTTTATGAAAGTCTCCGTTTACAGTCTTTCGCGTCGTCTCTGAAGACGGCACAGGGACATAACCGAGCCTCGAGGAAGCCGCTAAGGGAAGCGGCGGGCAGAGGGGCTCACGGGACAAGGAGAGAGATCTAGATGTTCTCGACGCTACGCAACCGCTTCGGCATTCCGGGAGTCATCTCGGTCATCGCCTTGGTCTTCGCGATGTTTGGCGGCGCCTACGCCGCCACCAACTCTTCAGGCAGTGGCAAGGCCACCGCCTCCGCCAAGGCCAAGAAGGGTCCGAAGGGTCCCAAGGGAGCCAAGGGAGCCAAGGGCGACACCGGCCCGGCGGGACCGCAAGGGCCTGTAGGGCCGGCGGGAGCCAACGGCAAAGCCGGCTCCAACGGCTCCAACGGTGCGGCCGGCGCCGCGGGGCAGTCGGTCAGCGGTGTCCCGATCGCCGTCGGTGGGGCATGCGGTGCCGGAGTGAACGGTGTCAAATACACCCTCGGCGCCACCTCGACCAACGTCTGCAGCGGCAAAGAAGGCGCCCCGGGCAAAGACGGGGAAACCGGGTTCACCGAAACACTGCCTCCTGGGAAAACCCTAAGCGGATCGTGGTCGGCGATCTCGAACCCAAAGTCGGCATACATGGCCTCCTCGATCTCCTTCGGCATCCCCTATCCAGGAGGCGCTCCCCCAACGCTCACCTACGCTCCGCAGACGCCGACAAACTGCTCAGCTCTGCCTGAACCGGAAAAAGCGGAATGCGAAGCCGACAACCAGGCCATCGCCGACGCTTGCCCGGGTAGCGCCTCGGCACCGGCGGCCGCACCGGGCTTCCTCTGCGTATACGAAGGCTTTACCCCTATCTCGCCACGCGCGGCCTTCCAGGCTGAACTCGCCGAAGCATTCCTCACTACCAGTGGAGACACTCTCCTCTTCGCGGGGGTTGAAGGCGAAAACGAAGAATTTGAACCCAGCCTCATGCTGGGCTCCTGGGCTGTCACGGCACCGACCGCTTAGCTCCACCACCCATCTATCCACCACTGAGGCCGGAGTGGCGACTGCTGCTCGCCGCTCCGGCCACGAGGCTCACCGGGTCAATATGAAAATAAAATCAGGACATAGACTTCATGCACCGAGGAGAGACCGGCTCTGGTCCCCAGGGCGAGCAGGATTGCTCTGTGGGCTCGTCGCCCTTCTGTCGCTCTCGGCAGCATCCTCAGCGTTTGCTGCCGAAGAAAAAACTGACGTAACGCATCTCTTCGACGCCACGCTTTCGCTTACTGGTAACTGTAGTGTTTCCCCGGCAGATCCCGTACCCGACCCCGGCTGCCCCAGCGTTGTGCACCCACCCGAGGGGAAACTCACCTGGCCCACCGGAGTCGCCACCGATCCACATGGCGACATATACGTGGTCAATGCCAACGCCTCCCAAGGCGCGTCCGCATTCCACGTCGACATCTTCGATCCCTCCGGGCACTACATCGCGAATGTGGCGGTGCCCGGCGCACAGTCGATTGCCGTCGACTCGACCGGTCACCTCTACGTCTACAGACAGGTCTCGGGACTCGAAGCGAGGACGGTTCGCTACGACCCCACCGTCTACGACCCCGATGCCGGCGAAATCTCCTACAGCACCACGGCAGTGGTCGTCAGCGAAGAACCGGCCGACTTCGGCAACATCGCGGTGGACCCGTCGAATGACCACTTCTACATAGCTCCCGGATCGGGCTCCGCGGCCATATCGGAGTACGCGCCGGCGGTGGACGGCGTGTCCAACCAGCTGCTCACCAGTGAAATCGCCAAAGGGCTCGCCTTCATGGGACAAATGGCCCTGGATGCGGCGCACCACAGGATTTACGTCGTCGAAGCGACGGGCGGTGAACCGCAGGTCAAGGTCTTCGACTCCCAGCCTCCTTATGCGTTGCTGGCGACGATTGACGGCTCGAGCACGCCGAGCGGCGCCTTTTCCTCGCAGGGTGTCGCGAGACTCGAGCTCGCCGCGAACGAATCGAACGGCCATGTTTTCGTCGGCGACATCTATGGCGCGAAAAAGATCTACGAGTTCGACGAAGACGGGAACTATGTGGCGACGATCAAAAAGACGTTCGAAGTCGACCGGGCCATGATGTCCTTCGACAACAGCGGGGAAAGCCCCAATCAGGGCTACCTCTTCGTCCCCTCGGGGGCCAGTGCCTCAGACGGCCATCTCTTCGCCTATGAACCGAAACTGGAACCAAAACCACCGGTGGTGGACTCGGTCTCGGTCAGCGGCCTCACCGAAGGAGAGGCGGTGCTGCACGCCATGGTCAACCCGAAAGGCATCACTGCCCACTACACCCTTGAATATGTAACCCAACAGAGCTTCGAAGAAGAAGGCTTCGCCGCCGCCCAGGTGGCCGGCGAAGGAGACCTCTCCCCCACAAACGAAGCGGTGAGCGTCTCGGCGCCGGCCAGCGGTTTGGATTCCGGCACGGCCTACCGCTTCCGCGCTCGAGCCGAAAATCAATGCCTGCCGGGTGGCTGCGCGGGGGAAGCACAGGGTGTATTCACCACCTTCGCCCCCTACGCTCAGTCGGGCGGCTGCCCCAACCAGGCACTTCGTACCGGCATATCCGCAGCCCTACCTGACTGTAGGGCCTATGAGCTGGTGACGCCATCGAACACGGGGGGCCTTGCCCCGAAGGCGCCTGGGATTGGCGCGACCCTCAGCTGGAGCACTCCACCGGCTTCCCCCAGCGGAAACAGCCTGGCGTACATGGCCGTTGGTGGCGTGATCCCCGGCTTGGATGGCAACGCCGCCTTCAATGGCTCCGCCTATCACTCGATTCGGACCGCGAGCGGCTGGAAGAACGAAGGATTTGGGCCCGGCGGTCCCGAGGGCGCCCAGTCCGACCCCGCAGCCCTCTCGGCAGATCACGGATACCTGGCTGTGTCGGTCAGCGAACTGGGAAGCCTGGTGCCGGACCCGCACGCCACCTACAGCTACGTCCGCTACCCCGATGGCAGCTTCCACCTCGTGGGCGAAGGCAGCCTCGCGACGCAGACGGACGTGTCGACGAACTACATCGCCCCAGCCGGCAGTCACATCATCTTCGAATCTGCAGGCTCATCCAATCCGACGAAGCAGCTCGAGCCAAACGCCCCACCCGACGGAACGGCTGCGATCTATGACCGCACCGCGGACGGGGTGCTGCATGTCGTATCGCTCCTGCCAGAAGAGGTGACGCCGAGCGTTGCGGCCCAATATCGCGGAGCGTCGGCTGACGGTTCGGCGATCGCCTTTACCTTGGGTCTCGGCAGCCCTTTCTATCTGCGCGTCAACGACGCCGAAACCCTCGTCGCGGCGCCGGCTGCGGCGACCTTTGCCGGCCTCTCCAAAGACGGTCGCTACCTCTTCTATCTGGAAGGCGGCGACCTCTACCGCTTTGACTCCCAGACCAAAGAAGAAGAGCGGATCACCACAACCGGAGACGTGACGCCGGTCAACGTGCCAAGTGAAGGCACCGGCGCCTACTTCCTCTCACCCAGTCCGCTCAGTGTGGGGCTGAACCCCAATGGAGAAGAACCAACCCTGGGCGCGGAGAACCTCTACTACTGGGACGGCAGTGCGATCCACTTCGTCGGCACGGTGACCGAACGCGATGCAGAGGGGGAAGCAATCAACAACCAAGGCTCGATCGACGGCCTCGGCGTGTGGATCGAAGCGCTGGGTGCAAGCGCGGCCCGAGACTCCTCCCGCACCACCCCCGATGGCTCGGCGCTGCTGTTCGAGTCGCGGGCCGACCTGACGAGCTTCGAAGCCGGTGGCAAGGCGGAGATCTATCGCTACAACATGGCGGAAGCCACGCTCGAGTGCGTCTCCTGCGGACGGATCCAGGCAAAGCCAAGCTCTGATGCGGTACTGCTCAAATTTGGCTTTGGCTTCGGCGTCGACAATGAACCGCTGACAGCCGCCTCGCTCGTTCCCAATCTGAGCCCGGACTCGAAGAGGGCTTTCTTCCAGACCTCCGAGCGGTTGGTGCCGGCCGACAACGACAGCGTCACCGACGTCTATGAGTGGGAGGCTGAGGGCAAAGGCAGTTGCGCAGAGACGGGCGGCTGCCTCTTCCTGATCTCCTCGGGCCGGAGCTCCCGAGCCAACTACCTCTTCGGGGTGAGCGAATCTGGCGATGACGCCTTCATCTGGACAGCCGATCTCCTAACCGGCCAGGACACCGACGAAACCCCGTCGGTCTATGACGTTCGGGTGAATGGTGGCTTTCCGAGCACCCCCGCCCCGGCGGGAGAATGCCTGGGCGAAGCCTGCCAGCCGGCGGCAGCGGTCCCCAACGACCCAACTCCAAACAGTGCCTCCTTCCGGGGCGAGGGCAACGTCGCTCCCGAATCCACTTCCCGCTGCCCGAAGGGCAGGCGCCGGGTGGTGAGAGCGGGCAAGAGCCGTTGCTCCACCCGCAAGAAGAGCCAACACAAAAAGCAACACCACAGCAAGAGGAGGACGCAGCGATGAGACGAGCACTACTCACTCTTGCCCTGGCCCTTGCCGCAACCGCCTTCCCGGCTTCGGCGCTGGCGGGAGTCGAAGAACCGGAGGAATACCGGCTGGCAGAAGCCTCGGTCTCCCTCTCGAGCTCTCAGGCCGGCGCTCACGCGGACTTCACCACGAGCTTTCGCCTGAACGAAGGCAACGGCGGCTTCCCCCATGGCTTCACCCGCGACATCGTCGCGGAGCTGCCACCGGGTCTAGTCGGCAACCCCGAGGCCTTTCCAAAGTGCACGACGCTGCAGCTTGGGACCTTCCCAGACGAAAGCAAATGCCCGCAGGACTCGCAGGTCGGCACCAGCGAAATCGTGCTGGCGGCACAGGGGACTTTCCACAACGAGCCGATTTACAACATGCCGGCCCCGGGCGGAGACTCGGTGGCTCGCTTCGGCTTCTTCGCCGGGCCCTTCCCGGTGACCTTGATCGCGCGCGTCGACCCCGATACAGAGCGTGTGGTGGCGGGAGTGGAAGGGACATCGGCCTCCGCTGCTCTGATTGCGGGCACAACCACCTTTTGGGGCGTGCCGGCCAATCCAGTCCACGATCCCGAACGACTGACTCCGGAGGAGGCGTTGGACGGCACCGCTCCACCCGTCGACCGCAAATCGACTCTGTCCGAAGTCCCGTTCATGACCAACCCGACGAGCTGTGGGGCGGGGGCAACGGCCACGGTCACCGCGCGCAGCTACCAGCTCCCCGACGTCCCTTCGGTCAAAACCGTGCCCTTTCCCCAGATCACCGGCTGCGGGGCGATCGACTTCCAGCCCACCACCTCCTTTGCCCCGACCACGACCCAGGGCACCACCGGCTCGGGCCTCGATTACCAGCTCGACCTGCCGACCAAGGGCCTTGAATTCCCCAACCTGAACTCCGGCTCGCACCTGAAGCGCGCCGAAGTGATCCTGCCCAGGGGAATGACGGTCAACCCCTCAGAGGCGGAGGGGCTGGGGGTCTGCTCTGAAGCAGACCTCGCCAAGGAGACCTATGACTCCCTGCCTAATGTCGGCTGCCCGGAGACCTCCAAGATCGGCTCAGTTGAAGCGATCACCCCGGTGATCGATAGAAACCCCAAGGGCGCCCTCTACCTGGCAAAGCCCTACGCCAACCGCTTCGGCTCCCTGTTGGCCCTCTACCTGGTGCTGAAGGTCCCCGACCGCGGCGTCCTGGTGAAGCTGGCGGGCAGGGTCACGGTCGACCCCGACACCGGCCAGATCACCACTGTCTTCGATGAAACCCCACAGCTGCCTTTCGCTTCCTTCAAGCTGCACTTCCGCGAAGGCGCAAGAGCGCCCCTGGTCACCCCGGCGGCCTGCGGGAAGTACGAAGCCTTCTCCAACTTCACCCCCTGGTCGGCGCCGGCGTCGACGATCTCCAAGGCCAACAGCTTTCAGGTCGAAAGCGGCCCCGATCGCGGGCCCTGCCCCACGGGAGGGCTGCCGCCATTCAAGCCTGGCCTGCTGGCGGGCACGATTAACAACGCCGCGGGCTCCTTCAGCCCCTTCAACGTGAAGCTGACCCGCGAGGATGACGAACAGGAGATCACCCACTTCTCGATCAAGCTGCCCCCCGGCCTGGTGGCAAAGCTGGCGGGCGTCCCCTTCTGCCCCGATGCAGGGATAGCGGCGGCCAAGGCCCGCACCGGCATCCACGGCGGCGAAGAAGAGATCCTCTCCCCGAGCTGCCCGGCGGCATCGCAGATCGGCACCTCGCTGGCCGGAGCGGGAGTCGGGCAGGTGCTCACCTACGTACCCGGCAAGATCTACCTGGCCGGCCCCTACCACGGCTCGGCGCTCTCGATCGTCGCGATCACCGCCGCCAAGGCCGGCCCCTTTGACCTCGGCACGGTGGTGCTCAGGGAGGCCCTGCAGGTCAACCCCGAGACCGCCGAAGTCTTCATCGATGCCACCAACTCAGACCCGATCCCCCACATCATCGCGGGCATCCCGGTCCACCTCAGAGACATCCGCGCCTACGTCGACAAGCCCGAATTCACCTTGAACCCGACCGACTGCGACCGCACCTCGACCGCCTCCACGGTCCTGGGCTCCGGGTTGGATTTCGCCTCTGAAGCCGACGATCGCCCGATCACTGTCTCCACGCCCTTCCAGGCGGCCGACTGCGCGGCGCTGCCCTTCGGGCCCAAGCTCGGCTTGAGGCTGATCGGCGGCACCAGGCGCGGCGCCCACCCCGCCTTCCGGGCCCATCTGAAGATGCACGGGTTCGGCGAAGCGGCGATCCAAAGCGCCCAGGTCACCCTGCCCCATTCGGAGTTCCTCGAGAACGCCCACATCAAGACGATCTGCACCAGGGTGCAGTTCAACCAGGGCTCCGTCCCCGGTGAAAAGTGTCCGGCCGGATCGATCTACGGCTATGCCAGGGCGATCACCCCGATCCTCGACGAACCGGTGGCGGGCCCGGTCTTCCTGCGCTCCTCCGAACACCAGCTACCCGACCTGGTCGCCGCCCTTCACAACGGCAAGATCAACGTCAACCTCATCGGCCGCATCGATTCGGTCAAAGGTGGAGGAATCCGCAACACCTTCGAATCGGTCCCAGACGCCCCGGTCTCCGAATTCACCCTGACCATGCAAGGGGGAAAGAAGGGCCTCCTGGTCAACTCGACCAACCTCTGCAAGGGCACCCACAAGGCGGAAGCCAACTTCGAGGGCCACAACGGCAAGTCCCTGCAGTCGCGCCCGGAGCTGCAGGCGAAGTGCTCCAAGGCCAAGAAGCACAAGCGCGCCGCCAAGCACAAGCGCGCGGCCAGCTAAGGGTGCGCAGGCATCTCAAAGCAGCAGCGCTCTTCTCAGCGCTGCTGCTCGGCCTCGCCGCAATCGCCACCGCCGCGGTCGTTCAGCAGGGCGACCTGCGCATCACCGTCCTCTCCCAGATCCAGCCCTACAAGCTCCCGAGGACAAAGCCCGCCCCGATCGCCGTTTTCCTCGCCGGGCACCTCGACAACTCCAAGGGCGGCATCCCGCCGCAGCTGCAGAAGCTGACGATCGACGTCAACCGCCACGGCCTGCTGCAGTCAAGGGGCCTTGCGGCTTGCCGGATCCCCGAAGTGCAGCCCGCCTCAACCCAGAGAGCGCTCGAGAACTGCGGCGACGCCCTGATCGGCTCGGGCCAGTTCTGGGCCAACATCGTCCTCCCCGACCAGGGCGCCTACAGGACCCAGGGCCGCCTGCTGATCTTCAACGGTCGCAAAGGCGGGGCACCCGTCCTGCTCGCCCACATCTACACGTCCCATCCCTTCAACACCTCCTTCGTCATCCCCTTCTCGATCCACCGCGTCTCCAAGGGCCCCTACGGCACCGAGCTCAGTGCATCGCTTCCACAGGCCCTCGGCACCTGGGGCTACCTGGACCGCATCAAGCTCACCCTGCGTCGCAAATACACCTACAAGGGCAAGCAGATGAGCTACTTCAACGCGGCCTGTCCCGCCGAAAGGGGGGCCAGGCGAGCCCCCTTCCCGCTCGCCTATGCGCGCTTTGACTTCGCCGGCAGGGCGCCCCTGGCGGCGACCGTCGACAAGACCTGTGGGGTCAAGGAATGAACCAGACAAAGACAGGGGGAAAGAAATGAGAAAAGCGATGTTGGCCCTGGGCCTCCTGGCCGGTCTCCTGCTCGCCCCGGTGGCCCACGCCGCCTATGACCCGATCGGCGGGGGAACGACCAAGCTCGTCCTCGACAAGAGCTTCGTCTCCTTCCTCAAGCGCGACAAGATCAAGCTCGGCGCCTCAAGTCCCGCCCGGGCGAAGGCCAACGCCTTCTTCCTGCCGGTCTCGGGCGGCAGTCTCGACCCGACCAAGGGCCAGGGCCAGATCGACCAGGAAGGCACCCTCGTCTTCGCCGCCGCCAAGGGCAAGGTGCCGCTGAGGGCGATCACAGTCAAAACCAAGCACTCGCCCCTGATCGGCAAAGTCGGCGGCAGCCAGCTGAAGGTCGCAACTTCCCGAAAGCTCTCCTCAGGGCGCCAGGGCTTCGACACCTCCTTCTCGGCCAAGGCCCTGAAGCTGACCGCAAAGGTCGCCACCCGCCTCAACAAGAAGCTTCGCCCCGAGCTCCCCTTCAAGGAGGGACAGCTGATCGGCTCGCTGAGCACCAAGGCCGAGCCCCAGCTGGTCACGATCACCGAAGCAAACCGCGCCGCGCTGTCCTTCGATCCGGGCTTCATCGCAAAACTCGACGCCCGCTTCGTCTCGGTGAACCCAATCTTTCCGGCCGAACACGCCGGGCCGCTCTTCACCTTCCCGATCGTTATCGGCGGTCAACTGGCCCCCGACGGCTCCGAAGGCACCCTCAGAACAGGGGGCTCAGTCGAACTGCTGCAGCTCGGCGCCGGCCAGATCTTCTGGGGTGAACCCTGGCTCGACCTCGCAGCCCGCTCAGACACCGCCGAAGTCGACATCGAGCCGACCCCCGCCTTCCCCGGCAAGCTGGGGCGCGTAGGCGTCTTTGACCTCGGCGCCGCAGCCGTCTCCTCAGACCCACGGACGAGGACGATCTCGATCGCCAATGCTCCCCTGACCCTTCCTGCTTCTACCGCGGCCAACCTCAACCAGGCCTTCGCCGGTGGCCAAGCGGCCTTCGGCGCGGGGGAGGCAGTGGGGACGCTGTCGTTTGCGGCGGTGGGGGAGTAAAGATGGGGGACGGTCTTAAGGAAGCGGCCTGCAAGAAACAAGCACCGCTAGCCGGGAGCGCACTCGCTGCCTCCAAGATGCCCCGAGCTGGATTCGAACCAGCGGCCTACTCCTTAGGAGGGAGTCGCTCTATCCAGCTGAGCTATCGGGGCGGGTTACCGGAAAAGGCTCTGCTGAGCAGTTTCCAGTGATTGTGAGTCGGCCGCGCCCAGCTCAGATTCGACAGAAACAGGCTCTCCGCTGCCCATTGCTGCCCATTCGAGGGCTGCATCGAACTCGCGAAGCGCCACGCCGATCAGCCTCTCGCGGCGGCGCACAGCACTAGCGTAGACCTTCATCGAGAAGCCCGGCTCGGTGTGCCCGAGCTGGTTCGCCACGTACACGGGGTCGTCGCCCAGGGCGAAGCGCAGGCTCGCGTAGAGGCGGCGAAGCGAGTGCGGCGTGACAGCCTCGTCAATCGGTCGAAGGCCTAGCTCATCGAGCCTCTTGTTGGCTCTGCGGATAGCGGTCTTCAAGCGCCGCTCGACGTTGCTGACGCTCTGCCGCTGACCCTTGCGGTTGCGGAACATCGGACCCTCGCTGCTGCTGCTGCGCAGCGTGCGGAGCTTGTAGGCGGTGAGTTCCTTGCGCAGGGCATCAGGCAGATCGACTTGGCGCACACCCGCCTCGGTCTTCGACTCACCCACGGTCAGCGTCCCGCTGGCCGGATCGAAGTCGGGCCAGTCGAGTCCACAGGTCTCGCCGTTGCGCAGGCCAGCTCCCGCCATCGTGGCGACCATCGGCCGCAGCTTGTGCGCGGCCTCGAGGAGGGAGGGCAGTTGCTCCGGCTCGATGGTCGGGCGGTTCGGCGTGCTGCGCTTGACCCGCCGCCGTCTCCCGCGTGCCGGATTGCGCGCCGCGTCGATGTGCCCGTAGTCGCCGCCTGCGTCGAGGATCATCGCCAGCAGCCCGAGGGACTTGTTGATCTGGTTCGGGCCAAGCGCGCCCTCGCGCAGCTTGGCCGCCTTGTAGCGGTCGACGTGCTCGGGGCCGATCTGGTCGAGGTGCATCGAGGCGAGGTGGGGGAGAAGGTGGCCGCTCAAAAGCCAGCGGTAGCTCTTGATCGTCTTCGGCCGCAGCTCCGGTTCGCGGCTTTCCAGCCACTCCGATGCGAACTCATGGAAGGTGGGTGCTTCGGCTATCTGTGGAGCCTGAGCAGGCTCGTATGGCCGCCAGAGGCCGCGCTCTACGTCAGCGAGGACGTGTCGCAGCTCAGCGTCTGCCCGCCGCCGGTCCCAGCCCTCCTCACTAGTCCCCAGTGCTACATAGCGCCGTTTGCCATAGGCGCGAAACCGAATCGCCCAAGCCCGTCCGTCCTGGGGCTCGATCACCTGACCTGTAGCCCGGCGAGGCATCCCTGCCTAAGCCGCCGGGGGTGGGTTGCTCTCTCCTTGCCCCCGAATCGGAAGCAGCCCCACCCGACCCCTGCGGCTGACCTGCCCGCTTACCCGAGCGGGCGGGTGGGTCAGCCGCTGGTTTGCCATCCACCCTCCGCAGCACCCGCGCGGCGATTTCGGGATCGAACCGAAGCCGGGGCTTTGCGCCTGTACCGAGCTTGACCGCACCAAGCTCGATCGCGTGGGAGTACACCCAAGAGCGCTCGATCCCAAGCCGCCGCGCCAGCTCGGCAGCATCGACCAGCTCTCGCCGCTGAAGCCCACGCTTTTCGAGCAGCTCGACAACCCGGCGAGCGATTGCCTCGACTGTCTGCGGATCGAGCCTGATGCGAGGATCTCGTCTCATGCCCCGTAGGTGCCAGATGGGGCTCTGGTTGATCCACTTGTTCGGCAAAAGACCGAAGGTCAGACCTCTCGCCGGGCCTCCATACAGGCGGCCTCCGCACGGCGGAGCCGTGCCACAATCGGCCGCCGGAGGCACGGCCGGAGTCGCCAGCACGATCACGCCAGAGCCTTCCTGACGTTTGGGATCACCAAACTGCGGCCCAGGCACGGACCCGGAGGGTGCGTAGTGTGTCGGCGGTTGGGTTGTTGTTGCTGTTGGGTCTTCTTTTGAGTCCTTTCCTTGGTTGGCTTGGCTTCATTGCGTTGCTTTGAATTTGGCTTGCCTTGTTCTTTGCCTTCTTGGCTCTTGGGTCTTTGCTTTGGCTTCTTTTGGTTCTTTGATTTGGTCTCTTTTTCTCGAAGACCTTCATCGCGGGTCTCGCTCCACGAACGATCCGTAGCGAACGTCGCCCGGCGTCCAGTCCAAGCCGGTGAGCAGCTCCTCGGCTGAGACTTCGAGCGAGCCGAGCAGCTTGACCAGCGTGTCCACGCGGGCGATGCGCAGGCCGCGCTCAAGCTGGCTGATCTCCGTCCGGTGGAGCGAAGCCCTGACGCTCAGCTCCTCTTGGGAGAGGTCGGCGCGCTGGCGGGCGCGAACGAGGTTGTCGCCAAAGCGCTGAGCCACGGCGCTCAACTGACGCCTCCGAGCAGCTCGTCGAAGCGGACAGCCGCCCGGCTCGGGGCAAGGCGCCGGCAATCGCAAGAGAGCAGCCCATCGCGGCTCAGTTCCCGCACGGCGCGCTCTACCGCGTCCTGGTCGCGGTCCCGTAGATCGCTCTCAACCCGCAGCGAAAGCTCAAGGATCGTCAACTGGGCCGGGTGCAGCACAAGCACCTGAGTAAGGACCGAGCGCTGCATGATCTCGTCCTCTTGGGCGGGCGTAGACATGCCCGGCCGGATATCTTCGTTGTGCATGGGAGCTCATACCTCCTGTGCCATGCCCCCGGCTGTTCCACCAGCGCGGGGGCGCTTTGTCGTGGGTCGGCGAGGCTACCGCAACTTCTGATGAAACACAAGTGCTGATACAGGTGGATCAAAGCGCCCGCGTCTGAGAACGTGCGCAGAAGATGCGCCGCTCTGATCATCCCCAGCTCGCCCTGGGCAAAGCAATCCGCGAGTTTCGCGAAGAGCGCGGAATGACCCAGGAAGCCTTGGCCCAGGAGGCCGACGTCACGGTCGGCCACATGTCGATGATCGAACGGGGGCACGCCAATCCAACCTGGTCGACGGTCAAAGCAATCGCCGATGCTCTGGGCAGACATATGGTCGACTTGGTAAAGCGGGAAAGCGAGATAAAGGCGCAAGAGCCCTAGCCCGGTAGCGACTTATTTAGGAACGCCTGGGGTGACGGTAGGGTTTCGCCTGAACTCGTGCCCAGTGATCAACAAATCCTGACTCAAGCGTCAGTCTGCCAGCCAAGTGCGCTCCCTGGACAGACGCGTCCGCCACTTAAGCAAAGGGCAGGCGAGCCCAGCCGACTCGACAAAGGTTGCAGTCGCAAGCCACCACTGGCTTGTTGGCACGAATTGGAAAGTCGTGGCTCTAATGTGCCAGCGAGGAGCAACTCAGCCTGCAATTTGCGCTCTTTGCGCTGGTACAGTCGATGGGTGCCTTCCACTCCGCGTGCCAAGAACGAGATAATGAGCGAGTCCGAGGCGGTTCTCGTGGATGTCGTAAAGCTCGTCGCTCGCGGTCAGGCAGAGGATGTCCCGCGCCGCGTCGGCAAGCTCTTGCGCGGGGTTGGTGGACGCCGCGCTCATCAGCTCTCGGAGCCCTGTCGAGAGGCTCTGAGCAAAGCTGTCAAAGACGCGAGCGACCCGGCAAGCCTCAGGCGAGCCGTTGCAAGTCCGACGACTGCCCCGAGTTCTCCGGTGCCCGAGCTCGTACCGGAGAAACCCGTCTTCGCGATTGCGCCGGTTCTCGCGTCAAAGCCGCAAGAAGTTCTGTCACAGGTCATAGCGGAGCATCAGCATGCCGAGCGGCTAATCGGCCACGGCGTGTCACCGACCCGGTCGCTACTTCTCAGTGGCCCCCCCGGTGTGGGGAAGACCATGGCGGCCACCTACATTGCTTCGCGCCTTGGGCTGCCGATGCACCGGGCTGAGCCCTCAACGATCGTCACCAGTCTGCTGGGGGAGAGTGCCCGCAACCTTGCCGGCGCTTTCAACGCCGCCAGAGAGAAGCCGAGCGTGTTGTTGCTGGATGAGTTCGACGCCTTCGCAAAGCGCCGCGACGACAGCTACGAGGTCGGAGAGCTGAAGCGCTTCGTCACCACTCTTCTTGTGGAGCTTGAGCGTGGGATGCCCCACGGAATCCTGATCGCAGCCACGAACCACCCGGCGCTACTTGACCCGGCGGTGCATCGACGCTTCGACGCCTCAATTGAGCTTGACCTGCCCGATGGGCATGCGCGAAGACAGATCCTCGTTACGACTCTCGAAAGTCATCCGATTGAGGTGCGCGATACAACCCTGGACCTCTTTGCTGGTGTCACCAAAGGTGCAAGTGGTTCCGACTTGCGCCGCCTCGTGGACGAAGCTCTTCGCGCCCATCTCCTTCGTGAGGAGGACTTCGACTTCGCTCTCGTGCGTATCGCCGCTGAGCGCGGCACTGACACCTCGCGAGACATTCAGGTCAAGGTTGCCCACATCGCTCGCAACGCCGGCTTCACTACCAGGCAAACTGGAGAGCTCCTGGGTTGCTCACATACCACCGTGCAGCGGATGCTGGAACTGCCCGAGGGGGGTTAGGTGGAGGCTTCAGAAGACGGCCGCCGCCCTCTGCTCAGAAACGGCGAGAAGCTCGCAAACAAACCGAAACGCGCGGGCGGTGGGGGCAAAAAGTTTCACCCGCGTACCTTCGACCAAGCGAAGAAACTCCTCGCGCCGATGACTAATGCGCTGCGCTCAGACGCGGAAAAAATGCCGGCTGGGCTGCGCGGAGAGCGGATCGTCTTCGAGGCGGAGCTCCTGCCGAATTACCTCGCTGCAAGCTACTCGCCAAAACATCTGAGAGCCGCCGCCAATTTGGTTCCAGTCGGCTCAAAGGCGGCACGAGGGGTCCGGCGAACACGCAAGGGCGACAAGCCCGACGAACCGACCAAGTCGGTTCTCTTTGCTGGCACAGTTGACTCGGTCCAGCGCCTCGATGACCTTCTGCAGCAACCGTCAGGCGATGTCGATGAGGATGTGCAGCTCGACATCACCAAGTTCGAGCGAATCTCGTTGCCCTCTCCCGAGAGCATAATCAAGCGCCCGTCCGAGGATATAGAGCAAGCCGAGGACGGGCAGATGGGGTGGGAGGCGGTCTTGCATCCACCTGTAGATATCGACGGCGAGGTGACACTGAGCGCCCGGGACCTCGTACTACGCCGCTGGAGTGAGTGGCTAGAGAAACTCGGAGGCTCCCTTCATGGCGACTTTGTTCGCGCGGTCGGCAACCTCCTCTTTATGCCTATAAGCCTTGACCCCGACCAACTAGAGCAGGCTGCCCTTTTCAACCCCCTGAGGGTTCTGCGACCGATGCCGCGTATGCGGAACATCGGCGGCGAGCTTCGCAGCATTGATCCGGGTGACTCAGCACCGAGTGCGCCGACCGTGACCACGACCCCAAAAGCCAACATTGCCATCTTCGACGGGGGTGTCGACGCCAATCACCCTCTATTGGCTCCCTACGTGACGCAGGTTGATCTGACCTCGACTGCCCCGGAAGACGCCTGCGAGAACCACGGCACTCTGGTGACGAGCGCAGCCCTCTACGGCCATCTCGAACTTGGCAAGAAACTGCCGCAGCCGCCTTCGAGTGTGGATCACTTCCGGGTTCTGCCACGGCCAACCCATATCTCTGCGATTGACGAGGTCTACTGGGTCACAGACCAGGTTGAGGCAATCTTGCGCGGTAGCCCGCACAAGCTTGCAGTTCTGAGTTACGGGCCTAACGAGACGGTTGACGAGGACTCTGAGCCACATCGCTTCACTGCGACCCTCGACCGAATCGCCTATCTCGAGGGAATCACCATTGCCGTCGCTGTCGGTAACAACGGCGGCGCTGAACGCTCGCCCCTCGGTCTTGACCGAGTGCAGCCACCCTCCGACGGAGTCAATGTCCTCGGCGTTGGCTCCTGTCAATTGCCCGGAGAGGCCGACCCCACCCGCGCGAACTACAGCGCTGTCGGCCCAGGACGGGCCGGGATGCGGATCCAGCCCATGGGCGTCTGCTTTGGAGGCACCGAAGGGCAAGAGTTCGTGGGGGCCGCTCCCGGTGGCGGGCTACAACTCGACCAAGGCACGAGCTTCGCAGCACCGAGCGCCGCCCACGGATTGGCAACCCTCTTGACGCCGATCGGTGACGCGAATTTCAATGCGGCAACCGCGCGCGCATTCGCGGCCCATTTCGCTGAGGGATGCAAGGCGAAGGAGCACGACCTTGAGCAGCTTGGTCACGGACGCCTGCCCGACGACTATGAGCCGTATCTCGACTGCGGCCCTAGCGAGGTAACGATCCTTATTGAGGACACCCTGCAGCGTGGGCTTACCAAGGGCTATCCGTTTCCGGTGCCCTCGGGGCCGCTGGGCGGAACGATCGGCTTGCGCTGGACGGTTAGCTTCATAGCTCCAACCGACGAGGAGGAGGCGGTCGAGTACACGCTCGCAGGGCTAGATGTCGATATGCGACCGAACAAAGCCCGTCGCCGCCTCAGCCCGCCGAAAGGCTCAGGGCTCAAAGCTAAAACCGTCGATACCCGAATTGACAAACAGCAAATTGCCGAAAAGGAAGCTGATGGCTGGAAACTCAGCAAGAACGCGCTGACCAAGTCCGGGGCGGCCTATCGCAGCGAGCAAACCCTGACGGAAGAAGGCAAGTGGGAGACGGTTGTCCGCCACGACGCTTCGATGCGCGGCGCAAGTCTGTATCTACCCGAGGTCTGGCTCACCTACTACGAGCGGGGCCAGGGCGAACTTGTTAACGCAACGGATTCGGTCGACCTTGAGTTCTCGATGCTGATGACCATTAGTGCACCGCGAATGGTTGACCTCTATGACACGGTCCTCTCGCGGGTTGCCTACCAGGCATTGGTACCCGTCACGCTTCCGATTCAGGTTGAGGTTCCGGCCTCCTAGGCGAACGCTGAGACGCTTCGCAATAGCCTGCTGGATTCTGTTCATTTCGCGTCATTGAGCGTCTGCCATGGACCTCTGAGACGTTGCATCCAACCAGTACGGACACCCACGCGGGTTTGGGCAGCGGGGTGGCTCGCTGCCCAAACAGGATTGAATCGTGCGTGATCGGATCGAATCCGGGACAGCGCGAAGAGCATTATATTCGGCAGCACAGAACCGAAAATCCCGACTTTCAAAGCTCGATTAGGAGGGAGTCGCTCTATCCAGCTGAGCTATCGGGGCGGGACTAAGGATTGTCTCAGCCTCGCTTCTCATCGAGCAACTCGTGGCACCAGGTGACCGCAGCGTTGGCAACAGCGATCGCTCGTTTCCGATCCAGCGTCTCAATCGGGGCGTCGTCGTACCGGAATTCGGCCGCCCAGGGTGTCAACCAGGACGCTGACTTGACCTCCGCCTCCATGGCGATCGATTGCTTCTCGGCTAGGACGATCAGATATTCAAGATCGTGCGTCTTTGGAAAGTCGACGCTCTCCAGCATCAGAACGACCTTTACGGCCTTCTCGACTGCCTGTTGTGCGTGAAAGCCCACTGGGCGGTCATCCATCTCTGGATCGGGAGCGAGCTTCTCAGCTGTCGCCAGGTCGATGGCCGCTAGTCGAGCTAGGGACTCCGCGACTTCGATCTGCTCAGGCGTGGGCAAGGACGCGACCGTCGCGGAGCGCGTGATGGACCATCGTGCCCGGTACCTTTGCGCGCCGCTCGGCGTGCTCCTCGTCTAGGACGACGATGTCTACCGGTGCTGGGAAGTCTCTGAGAGCGCGTCTCAGGCGCTCCCACTCCCTGAGGCGATTCTCCACGGCAGGCTCGATGACCAGAAAGTCGACATCGCTATCCGGCCCTGCCTCTCCGCGTGCGTGGGAGCCGAAGAGGATCACTTTCGACTTCGCGCCTGCAGCTTCTGCCAGCAGCTGCCCTGCCTGGTCGATCAGGTCGCGAGAAACCATGGTGGACAAGGTAGCGGAGCGAGTTGCGGACAATGCAATCCATTGGGCAGCGAAGCGGCCTCGCTGCCCAAACCGGAATAGAACCACGGCAATCGACTGGAATCCATGAGCCCGCAAAGCCCTGTTCCAACCCCTTCACAGAGCCGAAAACGCGCACTCCTCCACTTCGATTAGGAGGGAGTCGCTCTATCCAGCTGAGCTATCGGGGCTGGATCTCCGAATCGTAGAGCTAACTGCCTGCGGCATCGAGGTCCTCTAGATCCGCAAGATCACGGGTTCTTCCGGCCGCCTGCTTCTACGTCCTTCGTTCCGCGGACCACCTCCCAGGCGTTGACCGCCAGACCGCCGATCAGTACGAACTCGACGTCTGCCTCTGAGAGTCGGCGAAGGAGCTGGTCGAGGCCGCTTCAGTCACTGCGGCGCGCGGTGCCCACGAATTGCATCAGCTTGTGGCTCAGCGCAATTCCCGCGGCCAGATTGACGCGCATTGGACGCTGGGCGTCATCGCGCAGTCGCTGCAGGCGGGTGCGATCAACGAAGGGCCAAGAGATAGACAAGCACGTTTATAGTTCATCAGTCGGGACCGGTCCCCAATCCGGTGGAAGGGGCGACATCAGCATTTCTCAGGCAGGCATGGACGACGCAGCGGAGCGCCAAGAGGGGTTTCCAGAAGCTTTCGAGTTGACTTTCGCTCGGCTGCGAATTCGGGTTGAGTCGGCTTGTGCCGGACAGTCGGACTGGCCGTCGGGGACGGCTGCCGGAATCCGCGCGGCGATGACGTTCGCTGCCGGCAATCCCGCTGCTGTTCAGGTCTTGACGAGCGATGCTCTCGCCGCCGGCAAACCGGGCTTTGAGCTTTACGGCCAGCTGATCTCTTACTTGTGCGAGCTGCTCGTCCCCGGCCGCGCCGAGCGGCCCGACGCTGAGCACCTTCCCCGTGAAACCGAGCGAGCGCTCGCGGGCGGTATCGCCATGCTGGTCGCCCAGCGGATCGACACGGGCAAGCACGACGAGCTGCCCGCGCTCGCGCCCGAAGTGACCCAGTTCGTCCTCACTCCCTATCTGGGGATCGATGAAGCGAAGCGAATCGCCCGCGCCGGGCTGGAGAATTCGCGGTAGAAGCCGCAGCCGAGAGATAGCGCTCCACCGCTACTCTCGGTTGGATGGGACGAGGCAAGAAGATGGCGGTCGCTGCTGTGGCGGTCGCGCTATCGGCTCTGATCGTGCCACTTGCCCACGGCGAGCTGACCGAGCGTGGTGATCTCTTCGTCCGTTTCAAGGGTGGTATCGCTCCCAACGCTCTGCCGCGCACGAGACTGGCGCCGATAGCGGTCAGCGTTGTTGGCAGGGTGAGGACGCTCTCTGGCGAACGGCCGCCGGCTCTGCGCAAGATCAGGATCGCGCTCAACCGTGGCGGTCGCCTCGATCCGCACGGACTTCCCGTTTGCCACTACAGCGAGCTTGTCGCCGCGTCGCCCCAGAGGGTGTTGGACGCATGCGGAGACGCACTGGTCGGCGAAGGCGCCTACATCGCCAGGACCGCCTTTCCCGAACAGGAAACCTTTCCCGCGCAAGGACACATCCTCGCTTTCAATGCGATCTACGAAGGCCAAAGCGCGATCCTGGCCCACGTCTACGGTCACGAGCCGGTTCCGATCACCAGGATCATCGTCTTCCGTATACAGCGGACCGGGGGCACCTTCGGCACCGTCCTCACCGGCACCCTTCCCGACGCCGTCAACCATTACGGCTACGTCGTCGGCATCGCCCTGCGCCTCTTCCGCCGCTTCGACTTCCATGGGCAGCAGCGCAGCTATCTCAGCGCGGCCTGCGCCGCGCCGCCCGGCTTTCCCAGCGCGGTTTTCCCTTTCGCCCGCGCCTCGATGACCTTCGCCGATGGCAGGACGCTCTCGAGCACCCTCACCCGCAGTTGCAAGGTGAGTGGCTGAGCGCTAGGCGTAGAGGCTCTCGGAGGCCAGCTCCTGGGCGCGGCGATTCCAGAGCTTGACTTGGACGAAGATGTCGTCGCCGTAGCCTTTTAGGGCGTCGAGCGCGATCAGCGTGAAGCGCCCGTTGGAGACCACTTCCTGGTCGACGGTATCGAGGTCCAGCTCGGCGGTTGCAGCGACGGCGCCCTGGAGCAGCGGCTGGCCCCAGACGAGGGTGACGTCGCCGGCCCGCCCGTTCTCACCGCGCCAACGGCCAATCACCTCGTCGTTAAGGTCAATTTTCCACTCGGGATTGTCCTCGGCGAGGACGTCGGTGAAATCGACGGTGGCGCGGAAGTCGGACGGCTCGCCGGCCTCAGGCTGCACGTAGGAGACGTGGCCGAAGAGCTCAAGCGTTCCCTCGGGCCCGTTGGCGCGGGCCGTGCAGGGGACCCAGACCCGGCCCCCCCAGGCACGCTCGGGGAACCAGTCGGGCTGCTCAGGGGCCTCGACCCCGTCCGGCAGGTCCTTGATGGCGTCGCAGCCCTCGCGGAACGCCGCCGCCAGCCGCTCAGCGAAGCGGCCGTGCGGGATCCCCTCCTGGGTGCTGTCGGCGATGAAGCGGGGAATCGGCCGCGCGTCGGGAGGCATCGACGCTGGAGCCTATCTGGGAAGTGTTAACGCTTGTTCAACTGGCAAATCTGAGCAATTCGATACCGCTACGCTCCATACACGCACCGGTTTTTCAACGATCGGCGCGGGACAAAGGGACGGCAAGGGAGGTTTGGGGATGACGGGCTTGACGAGGCTGGCGGGCGGATTCGGGTGCTCGCGTCAGCGACTGCTGGGCGCTGCGGTGGGGGCGATGGCCCTGCTGCTCACGACGATGGCGCTGACGGCCCCGGCGGCGCATGCGGCGCTGGGCTACGAGCCTGACGCATCGACGCCCTCGATCTCCCTCGCCGGCGAACTGCCGCACGGCGTGGCGATCGACCAGGCCAATCAGCGCATCTACGTGACGATGCTCTCGACCGAAATCTCCTCCGGCGCGCCGGGCCTGATCGTCCAGATGGAGAGCACGGGAGTCCCGACCGCCGCCTCGCCCTTCGTCTTCGGCTCTGAAGGGTTCCCGATGGGCGTCGCGGTCAATCCCCTCACCCAGGGCATCTACGCCGCCCAGTTCATCGCCTCGACGCCGATTGGCATCAAAGGCACCTCCAAAATCCTCGAGTTCTCCTCGGCTGGGACCCTGGGAACCCAGTTCGCGACTTCCAACAATGCCGGTAAGGGCGTTCAGATCGCCACCGATTCGAGCGGCAACGTCTACTTCCCCAGTGACGCGACCAAAGCGGTCCAGGTATTCAATTCGGCGGGTGCGTTGCAGAGCACGATCACCTGCGGCAGTTGTACCCCGGGCGGTGCGTTCTCCAGCCCCGCGTCGGTTGCGGTCGACGGCGCTGGAAACGTCTACGTCGTCGACGTCGGGAACGACAGGGTGGTCAAGTTCACTCACTCGGGCGCCAACTACACGTTCGCCTCTGTTTTGCAGAGCGGCCGGGGCGCTGCCGCTGTAGGCGTGGACCCATCGGATAACTCCGTCTACGTCGGTGACATTTCCGGTGGCGGATACCACGTCGTCGCCTACAACTCGGGCGGAACCCAGTTCGATGATTTCGCCGGTGGCCTGATCGCGTCTCCGACCCAAGGCATCGCGGCGGCGGGGCAGATCGCTGTGAACGCGACCACCCACAAGCTGTACGTCAGCGAACCGAACAACAGCAAGCTCCTCGTCTTTGACCGGGTCACGATCAACCCGCCGACCGCATCAACCGCCGCGGCGTCCTCGGTCGGCCAGGTCTCGGCCAAACTGAACGCGACCGTGAACGCCAACTTCCACGCCGTGACCGCCTGTCGATTCGAATACATCGACGCTACGGGCTTCGCGGCGAACGGCTACACGAACGCCACCGACGTCAACTGCCCAACGTTGCCGAACGGCTCGACAAGCAATCCGCTCAGCTCAACTCTGAACGGATTGTCGCCCGGCACCACCTACCACTACCGGATCGTCGCGACAAACAACGCGGGCACCACCGAAGGCAGCGATACCACCTTCACCATGCTTCCCACCACGCCGTCGACGGTCACCACCCAGGCAGCGTCGGGGGTAAGCCAGACCGCCGCCACGCTAGCCGGCAAAGTCAATCCCCACGGCGGGACGGTCACCAACTGTCACTTTGATTACGGCGTCGGACTTTCATACTCAACGAGCGTTCCCTGTCCGACCGCCGTCGGTGTGGTCACGACGGATGTTGCTCAGAGCAAAGCAGTGGCTGGCCTGTCCGCCAGTACGATTTATCACTACCGACTGGTGGTGACGAGCAATGCCGGGACCGTGACCAGCAACGACAGCGAATTCACGACTCCGGCGCCAGCGGTGGTGACGCCCGAAACGCCGCCGACAACACCGTCACCGGGCGGGCCGCTCCCGCCCGTCTCATTGCCGGCTCCCACCGGGCCGAAGCCGCTGAAGTGCAAGAAGGGGTTCCGCAAGAAGAAGGTCCACGGCAAGTTCAAGTGCGTCAAGGTGAAACGGCACCACTGAGGCTGAGGCGCTAGTCGTCGCGTAGATCGGCGGCGGCGCGCTCTGGCGGGTAGGTGTTGATGTCGACCCCGGTGGCGAACTCGAAGGAAGCCTTGATCGTGAGGCGGGGGGCGATGTCGACGTGCCAGTGGAAGGCGTCGGGACCGCGGGGGGCGGTGCGGACCCAGAGGTTGAGCTCGGGCGCCTGACCGAAGCGTTCGGCGAGGAGCCGCAGGGCGGTGTGGATCATCGCCGCGCCCGCGCTGTCGTCGGCGAAGCTCGCCGCCGCGGTCCGCGGGATGACCCGCAGCTCGAAGGGGGAGCGCGAGGCCCAGGGGCAGATCAGCGCCGCCTCATCGTCGATCGCGACCAGGCGCTCGCGCCGGCGCACCTCCTCGACCAGGACGTCGCTGAGCAGGCTGCCGCCCGCGGTGCGTTCGGCGTAGGCGCCGGCCCGCTCGCGCTCGCGGGCCACCGCGGCCGGCACGAACTCGAGCGCGTAGAGCTGGGCGTGGCTGTGCTCGAGCGAGGCGCCCGCGCCGCCGCCCTCGTTGACGATCAGCTGCACGTAGGCCGCGTCGGCGTGGGCGCGCATCCGCTCGCGCCAGGTCGCGACGGCAGTAGCGAATTGCTTCCCGTCCAGCTCGGCCATCGTGGTCACGTGCTCGGGAGAGTTGACGATCACCTCATGGGTGCCGGCGGCCGGGCGAGAGGCGAAGAGGTCGGGCTCGCCGGCGCGGCGCGACTCGAGCAGCGGATCGCCGGCGCTGGCGAAGGCGCCGGCCTCGCCCTGGGTCAGGCCCGCCGGTGCCTCCCCGCCCGGGCCGGCGAGGGCGGGGTAGAGGTTGGGGACGACCCGCGTGGTCCATCCCGGGCTGTCGGCCGCCCCGCCGCCCGAGCGGGTCGCGTAGACCTCGGGCGGCGTGCGGTCCTCCCGCCCTTCGCAGAAGGGGCAGTTGTCGGGTCCCTTCGGCTCGCTCGCCGAGGTCTTGAATCCCTCCGGGCGATCGGCCCGGCCCGGCGCCAGGATCGCCGGCAGCCCCGAGAGCTGGTCGATGCGTAGCTCGGGGGAACTCAGGAGCGCGAAGGGGGAAGGTCGACGTCGTCGGGCAGCGGGGGGACCGGCGGCGGAGGAGGCGGTGGCTCGGTCGGTGCCGGCCGCTTCGGCCTTTTCCTGCCCTGCTCGCCTCCGAGGAAGGGTTCGATCATGTCCATCGGCAGCGGGAAGACCACGGTGGTGTTCTGGTTGCTGCCGATTTCCAGCAGGGTCTGCAGGTAGCGCAGCTGCAGCGAAGCCGGGTTGGTGCTGATGATGTCGGCCGCGTCGGTGAGCTTCTGCGCCGCCTGGTACTCGCCCTCGGAGTTGATGATCTTGGCCCGCCGCTCGCGCTCGGCCTCGGCCTGGCGCGCGATCGCCCGCTGCATCTGTTCGGGGATTTCGACGTCCTTGATCTCGACCGCGGTCACCTTTACGCCCCAGGGCTCGGTCGACTCGTCGATGATCTTCTGCAGCTCTTCATTGAGCCGCTCGCGCTCGGAGAGCAGCTGGTCGAATTCGGCCTTGCCGAGCACCGAGCGCAGCGCCGTCTGCGAGATCTGCGAAGTGGCGATGAGGAAGTTTTCGACCTCGGTGATCGCCCGGTTGGAGTCGACCACGCGGAAGTAGGCGACGGCGTTGACGCTGGCCGGGACGTTGTCGCGGGTGATCACCTCCTGCGGCGGGATGTTGAGCGTCACCGTGCGCAGGTCGACCCGGACCATGCGGTCGACCATCGGGATCAGCAGGATCAGGCCCGGGCCCTTGGTCGCGATCAGGCGGCCGAGGCGGAAGATCACGCCACGCTCGTACTCGCGCAGGACCTTCACCGAGGAGCCGATCGCGATCAGCGCGAAGATCGCCACCACGATCACCACTGCTCCAACAACTGCCATCAGCTTGCTCCTTGCTCGGCTTGGCCGGCGGGCGGCTCGGCGCTTACTACAAGGGTCAGCCCCTCGACCGCCTCGACCCTGACTCTATCCCCAAGCTCGACCCGGCCCGTGCCGTGTCCGAGGCGAGCGTTCCAGAGCGCTCCCTCGATCCACACCTGGCCTTCCGGGTCGAGCGTGGCGCGCGCCTCGGCAACCGCGCCGACCAGCTCCTCGGAGCCCGTCTTCACCGGCACCTCGTGGGCCTCGATCACCTTGCGGGTGATGAAGTAGAAGGCGACGAGCGAGAGCACGCCGAGCGCGATCAGGGCGGGCCCGACGTAGTCGGCTGCGCTGCTGTTGGAGTCCAGTGCGAGGACGCCGCCGGCGATCAGCCCAAGTGCTCCCAGCGCCGCCAGCACGCCGCCGGTGGAGAGCAGCAGCTCGCCGACCAACAGGGCGATGCCAAACAGGGCGACGATGACGGCTGCGTCCATGCGCCCGATTATCCGCTTTCGCCGCTATCGCCTTCGCCAAGGGCGTAGTGCTCGATGTCGGCTCGCAGTTCGGCGTCATCGGTGTAGGGCTTCTGCTGAAGGAAGACGAGCTTGCCGTGACGGTCATAGAAAGCGGTGGCGGGCAGGCCGATCGCGCCCAGTTCGTTGGCGATCCCTCCGTCTCCGTCGGTGTAGCTCGGGTACGGGACGGGGGCCTCTCCGAGGAAGGTCTTCGCCGCGTCGTCGGAATCCTGGCTGTTGACGCCGAGGAAGGCGACGCGCTTGCCATAGGCGGCGGAGAGCTTCTGCAGGGTGGGGAACTCGAAGCGGCAGGGACCGCACCAGGAGGCCCAGACGTTGACCACCGCCGGGTAGCCATGCAGGGCAGCGATCCGCTTGTCAAGAGCTTCCGAACCGCCGGGCAGCAACTGGTCCGCCTGCTTGTGCAGGGCGGCGAGAGCTGGCGGCGAGCCGGCGAGCGCGGTCGCGTAATCGGGGTGCTGGCCACCGTAATCGCCGCCGCTACCGGCACCGCAACCGGCGCCGGTAAGAGCCGCGGCCGCGACCAGCGCGAGGCAAATTACGAACTGTCGGCCCGCTTTGATCAATTCCTTGATTACAATACGTACGTTCGGTTCGTGAGTTCGATTACGGATCGAACTGCTGAGAGCGCCGGGGGGAGTAACTAGGCCGCCCGGCTTCCTCGTCCTAATGCCCCGGCCCACGCAAGCGTGCGGCGGGGACGGAACCCGAAAGCCTTCATGGCCAAGACCAGCGACGTTGCCGCGCCAGCGGCAGTTCCAGCCAGTGCCGACATAGAGCGGGCCGCTAAGTTCGTCCGCGAGCCCTTCCTGCTCGACGGCGAGGGGCCGGAGGCGCTTGCCCCTGGGACGGCGCGACGCCGCGCTCTCGACGCCGCGCTGAAGGAGCTAGACGAAGGAGCCGAGGATCCCTCGATCGAGTGGCGCCGCGCTTTCTCGCTGCTGCTCGGGCTGGAGCGGCTGCTCGCCGACGAACCGCCGAAGCTCCGTGACGGAGCCGAACTCAACCCGCACCAGGTCGACGCGCTCTCGGGCACGCTGACCGAGCTGATGGCCGAGCAGCAGATCGCCATCGTCGCCGAGGCCAACGGCAACGGGGCGGCCGCGGCAGCTGCCGAGAAGGCGACGGCGAAGGCAGCCGAGGAGCCTGAGGAGGACGGCGCCGAGGCAAACGGGGACGCCGACGCTGACGAGCTCGAGGACGAGGACCTCGCTCCGGATGAGGAGCCGATGGACTGGGAGGAGCAGCCCGCCGACGACGAGGAGACGATCGAGGAGGCCCCCGACGACCCCGGGGCCGAGCGGCGCTTCTGGTTCGAGCACGCGACCGGCGCCGGCAAGACCGTCGCCGCGGTCGGCTTCATCGACGCCTCGCGCACCGGCGGCGTGCTGATTCTCACCCACCGCCGCAACCTCGTCGACCAGTTCATCGGCGAGATCTCCGACCGCGGTTACAAGGAGCGGTTGCGCCCGCCGCTGCTCGGGGACCGCGACGATCCCGACGGGCCGGTCACGGTCGAGACCTACCAGTGGTTCGTCCGCAACCACAAGAAAATCTCCAACGCCTACTCGATCGTGATCTGCGACGAGGCGCACACCGCGCTGGGCGAGAAGACCAGCGCCTGCATCCGCGCCTGGGTCGGTCCCGTCTTCATCGGCATGACCGCGACCGGGGCGCTGATCGCCCGCCACGTCGCCGACCTCTTCCCGACCCAGACCTCCCGCTTCGACCTGATCCAGGCGGCGCGGCGCGGCGTGATCTCGCCGCTGCGCTGCATGCGGATTCCGCCCGGGCCGGGGGTCCGCACGATCGCCAAGGTGCCGCTGCGCAAGGGCGAGGTCGACCAGGACTTCGACCAGGAGGAGCTGGCGGCGCTGCTCGACCAAGAGCCCTTCAACGTGGCGATCGCCGACCTCTACAAGACCCGCTTCGACGGTATGCCCGGCGTCCTCTACACCGCCGGCGTGCAGCACGCGAAGAACGTCGCGCGGGCGCTGGTGGCCGCCGGCGTCTCCGCCCGCGCCGTCTCCGGCGAGACGCCGAAGCGCGAACTGGCCGAGATCCTCGCCGGCTTCGAGCGCGGCGAGGTCGACGTGCTCTGCAACGCGATGCTGCTCGCCGAGGGCTGGAACTCGCCGCGGGCGACGCTCTGCATGCACCTGGCGCCGACCGCCTCGCGGCGGATCTACCAGCAGCGGGTCGGCCGCGTGACCCGGCGCGCGCCGGGCAAGGAGGCGGGCCTGGTGATCGACTTCGTCCACCCGGCGACGACCCACGACGAGACGATCGTCACCCTGCACAGCCTGCTCGACCGCGATGTCTACCGCGGCGGCGCGATCGTGATCGGGCCGGTGCGGCGAGCCCGCGGGCGGCGGATCCGGGTCGAGCGGCGGATCGTCCCCGTCGCCGACTCCGAGGAGCGCCGCATGCAGGTGCTCGAACGCGAGCTCTGGCGGATCGCGGTCGAGAACCTCGACTACGCCGAGCAGCACGCCTGGGCGGCGCTGGCCGGGGCGCGGGTGACCCCGCAGGGTTGGCGCCGCGGGCGCGCGATCCTGCAGGGGTCCGGCTCGAAAGAGCTGCGCCGTCGCTTCCTGCTCACCTGCGTGCAGCGCAACCGCAACTCGCAGCTGAAACTGAAAGCGCTGAGCGAGATCGCCGACCTCGGCGACGCCGATGCCTTCGACGACGCGATCGACATCGTCGGCACCTGGAGCCGCGAGGACAAGCGGGCGGGGACGAAAACTCTGCTGCAGGCGCTGGTCGACAAGCGGATCGGCCGCCGCGACCAAGCCCAGGCGTGGGTCTGGCGGCTCGCTTCCTACACCCCCGAGCTGCACGAAGAGTATGCGGTGCAGCGCTGGCCGGAGACGAAGCGGCTGCTCGGGTTGCTGGTCAATTCTTCAGGCCGGGCGCACGGCCGCAACGCGCGGCGCCTGGTCCACTCCGCCCGCAAACAGGACCGCCGCCTCGCGGTGGCGCTGCTGGCCGGCGCGGTCTCGCACACGCCCGAGGGCGAAGAGGTGCTGCGCGGCGCCCGCATGCGGATGGCCCGCAAGCCGTCGGCGATCGCCCGCGAGCTGCTGCGCAACTTCCCCAAGGGCGGCAAGCGACGCTCCAAACGGGGCAAGCGCAAAGGGGAGAAAGGCGAGGGCTCCGAGGGTCAGGGCCAGCCGAAAGGGCAGGGCAAAGCCCGTCGCAAACGCAAAGGCAGGTCGAGAAGCGAGAAGGCGCAGGCCGAAGAGGCCAAGGAGAACGGCGCCGCGGTCGAGTCCGGCTCAGAGGCGCAGCTGGACCTCGCCGGCACCGAGGCTGACCCGGTCCCCAGCGGCGGTGACGACGATGAGGTTGCCGCGGTCGTCGATTCCGCCGGCGACTCCTGAGCCGTCCTCCCAGGAGACCTCGCGCCCGAGCAGGCCGTCGCGGTTCCGCCACTCGGCGAGCACGTCTTCGTCGCTTGCCGTGACCCAGTGGTCTAGGTGGCTGCTCAGGACTTCGGCAGCCGCCAGGGGACTCGGGGGGAGTCCCGTCGGAGCAACAGCGGGGAGGCTCCGTCGGGACTCCCCCCGAGTCCCCGGAGCCGTGGCGAAGAGGGAGACCGCCGGTTGACGGAGGTCGGCGGGGAACTCGTCCGGAGCAATGGTGAGGTTGAGGCCGATTCCGATTACGGCCCAGCCGTCTTGGGGGCGGGCCTCGATCAGGATTCCGGAGAGCTTGCGGCCGTCGAGCCAGACGTCGTTGGGCCACTTGACCTGGCACTGGGCGCCGGGACGGAGCGCCTCGGCGGCGGCGCAGACGGCGAGGGGGACAGAGAGCGGCAGCAGCAGGTGGCGCTGATCGAGCGGTCGCAGGATTGCCGAGTAGAGCAGCGCCTTGCCTTCGGGCGCGGTCCAGACGCGGCCGATGCGACCCCGCCCCGCGGTCTGTTCGCGCGCGGAGACCACGGTTCCGCCAGGAGCACCTGCCGCGGCAAGCTCGCGAGCGCGAGTGTTGGTCGAGTCGGTGACCCTGAAGTGCCGGTGGGGGCTCCCAAACCCACCGCCACTCCCAGGCTGACTTCGTCTTTTTGGGGGCATACGGACTACTAAGGGCGAAGTCAGCGTTTGGTGTCGGCTAGGAGGGCGGCGACCAGGCCGTCTATGTCGTGGCGGTTGGCTTCGACGTCTACCTTGAGGCCCGCCTCGGTGACGGCCTCGCTGGTTACCGGGCCGATCGAGACGATGCGGGCGTTGCCGGGGAAGCGGTCGCCGAGGGCGTCGGTCAGGTTGCGGACTGTCGACGACGAGGTGAAGGTGACGTAGTCGGCGCTCTGTGCGGCCTCGATCGCCTCGGGCCTTGGCTCCTCGCGCACCGTCTCGTAGAGGGCGACGATGTCGACCTCGGCACCGTGGCCGGCGAGGTGCTCGGGGATGACGTCGCGGGCGTCGGCGGCGCGGGCGACGAGGACGCGCTTGCCGCTGACCTCGACCTCCGCCAGCGCTTCCACCAGCGACTCGGCGACGAAGCGCTCGGGGACGATGTCGGCGGCGATGCCATGCGCAGCTAGAGCGCGTGCTGTGCCGGGGCCGATCGCCGCAACCACTGGGCCGGTCTTCACCGCACCGCCCGATTCCCCCTGCCTTACCTGCTGCTTGTTCGGCCCGGCGAGAGCTCGCGCATCGAGTCCGGCCGCGCCGAGAGCCTCGAACAGTAGGCGCACCCCATTCGGACTCGTCAAACAGATCAGGGCGTAGTCGCCGATCTTCTCAACTGCAATCCGCACCTCGTCACTCTCGATTCTGGGCTCGATCCGGATCGCGGGCAGCTCGACCACCTCGGCACCGAGGGCCCGTAGGGTCTTAGCCAAGCCGCTGGCGCGGGCGCGGGCGCGGGTGACGACGACGCGGCGCCCGTAGAGAGGGCGCCGCTCGAGCCAGGCGAGCGCCTCGCGCCGCTCCACCACTCGGCCGACGACGATCAGGGCCGGGGCCTTCACGTCCTCGCGCTCGATTGCCTCGGCGAGCGTGCCGAGGGTGGCGACGACGGTGCGCTGGCCGTCCATCGTGCCGCGTTCGACCGCCGCCGCGGGCTCGTCGGCGTTGCGACCCGCATCGATCAGCGCCGCCGCGTTGTCGGCGAGGCGCTTGACTCCCATGTAGAAGACGAGGGTGCCGGGGAAGTGGGCGAGGGCCTCCCAGTCGAGCGCGCTCTCCTCCTTCTCGGGGTCCTCGTGGCCGGTGACGAAGGCAACCGTCGAGGCGTCGTCGCGATGGGTCACGGGGATACCGGCGTAGGCGGTGGCGGCGACGCCGGCGGTAATGCCGGGCACGACCTCGAACTCGAGCCCGGCCGCGCGCAGCGCTTCGCCCTCCTCGCCGCCGCGACCGAAGACGAAGGGGTCGCCGCCCTTCAGCCGCACGACGCTCTTGCCGGCTTTGGCCGCCTCGATCAGCCGCTCGCCGATCTCCTCCTGCGGAACCGAGGGCTTGCCCGGCGCCTTGCCGACGTAGACCAGTTCAGCATCCTCGCGGGCTCCATCGAGCGCGCCGGGAGGAATCAGCCGGTCGTAGTAGATCGCGTCCGCCGAGCCGATCAGCTCCAGCGCCCGCACCGTCATCAGCCCCGGATCCCCCGGCCCAGCACCAACGAGATACACGACCCCAGCCCGAGCGCTCATAGCGCCGCCTCGAGGGGGGTGTCTGAGCTAACCCACGTCATATCGTGGGTTAGCTCAGACACGTCCGCTCCACTTCTCGGCCCGGTCGAGGATCTCGCGGGCACCGGTGTCGATCAGGCGCTTGGCCAGTTCGGCGCCGAGCAGGGTTGGTTCGGCCGGGTCGCCCTCGGCGCTGTCGCGCAGCCACTCGCTGCCGTCGGGCAGGCCGACGAAGGCGTCGATCCGCATCTCCTCGGCGCGGGCGTCGACCTTGGCGTGTACGCCCAGCGGGCTGTTGCAGGTCGCGCCCAGCAGGGAGACGACGGTGCGCTCGGCGGTCAGCTCGCGCAGTGAGGCTTCGTCGACGATCGGGTCGACGGTACGCAGCGCGTCCTCGTCGCCGTCGCGAATCTGCAGCAACAGGGCGCCCTGCCCGGCGGCCGGGGTCATCGACTCAGTTGGGATCGCGAAGGAGATCTCATCGGCCCGGCCTAGTCGCCGCAGGCCCGCGACGGCGAGGACGATCCCATCGAGGTCACCCTCGGCCAGCTTGCGCAGGCGGGTGTCGACGTTGCCATGCAGCTCGCCCAGCTTGAGGTCGGGCCGGGCGGCAAGCAGCTGGGCGGCCCGTCGCAGGCTGGCGGTGCCGACCTTCGCCCCCTCGGGAACGTCGTCAAGCGACGTACCGACGCCAATCCATGCGTCCCGCGGGTCCTCGCGCCCGGGCACGGCGGCCAGCATCAGCCCCTCGGTCAGCTCGGCCGGCACGTCCTTGGCCGAGTGCACCCCAATCTCGGCCACGCCATCGAGCAGCGCCCGCTCGACGCCTCTCACAAAGCGCGCCTTGTCGCCAACCTCTCCATCAGAAGCGACCTCAACCAGCTCGGCCCCCCCAAGCATCTCGGCTACCTGACCCGCCTGGGCCAAGGCCAGAGCGCTGCCGCGAGTGGCAATCCGCAGCATCAGCGAGCCAATCCCGGTAGGGGTGGAACGTCTTGTACTTTTTGGGCAGGCGCTAGCGGCGTCAGCGGGGAACTCTCGACCCAAAAAGTTAAGTGGAACCCCTGCCGGGATTGGCTCGCCGCAACTCGGTCACGTTGCTCGCGCCCTCGCCTTCCGGCTCTGTCTCGACGTCGAGCCCGAAGAGGTCGCGCAGGGCGCTGACGTAGAGATAGGCCTCGTCGCTGCCGGCCGAGCGCTTCATCCGCAGCGTCGGCTCATGCAGCAGCCGCGAAGCGATCGCCTTCGCCATCACGGTCAGCCGCTCGCGATCGGCCTCGCTGAGCTGCTCCCAGCGGCCGTCGTTCTCGGCCAGCACCCGCCGCACGACCTCGTCGCCGCGCTCGCGCAGGGCGGTGATCGTCGGCACGACCTCGAGCGAGGCGAGCCAGCGCTCGAAGCGGTCCTGCTCGGCGTCGAGGATGCGCTCGGCCCGCCGTGCCTCGGCCTCGCGGCCGCTGGCGTTGCGCTCGGCGATCTGCTGGACGTCGTCGATGTCGTGCAGGCTGACCCCGGCGATCTCGCGGCAGGCCGGCTCGATGTCGCGCGGCACGGCGATGTCGACCAGCAAGAGCGGGCGTCCCTCGCGGATCTGCATCACCTGCTCGAGGTCGTCGCGCTCGATGATGTGGTGCGGCGAGTTGGTCGCCGAGACGACGATGTCGGCCTGCTCGAGCTGCTCGGGCAGCTCCTCGAAGCGGACCGCGTTGCCCTCGAAGCGCTGGGCCAGGCCGATCGCCCGGTCGTAGTGGCGGTTGGCGACGAAGACAGTGGCGACGCCGCGCCTGACCAGCGCCTGGGCGACCAGCTCGGCGGTCTCGCCGGCACCGACGACGAGCACGCGGCGGTCGCTGAGGTCGCCGAGCGTGTGGCGGGCCAGCTCGACCGCGACCGAGGGGATCGAGACGTTCTTCTCGCTGATCCCGGTCTCGTCGCGAGCGCGGCCGCCGGCGGCGAGGGCGCCGCGGAAGAGGCGGTTGAGGATTGGCCCGGTGCCGCCCTCAACCAGTGCCAGCTCGTAGGCGCGCTTGACCTGGCCCTGGATCTCGGCCTCGCCGACGATCATCGAGTCGAGGCCGGCGGTGACGCGGAAGAGGTGGCGGACGGCCTCGCTGGAGCGCAGCGAGTAGAGGTGGCCGAGCAGCTCGGTGGGGCGGATCTCGGCCTGGCGGGTGAGGACGCCGAGCGCGGTCGACTCGGCCTCTACCGGGTCGGAGACGACGAGGTAGAGCTCGGTGCGGTTGCAGGTCGAGATCGCCGCCGCCTCGTGGATGCCGGCGGCGCCGGTCAGCTCGCGCAGCGCCCCGACCGCGCGGCCCTCGGTCAGCGAGAGCCGCTCGCGCAGGTCGAGCGGCGCGGTCTTGTGGGAGACGCCGAGCGCAAGCAGCTCAGACATCGGCGCCGACCTCCTTGCGCTCCGTCGCCGACTCGTCGCCGTTGGCGCGGTGCTCGGCGAAGCCCGCCAGCTCGCGCAGGTCCTTCTCCATCCGCTGCAGTTTGCTCGCCATGATCGCGACGTAGACGACGATCAGGACGAGGAAGACGATGTAGGCGCCGGCGACGTACTTGCCCGCCTCGTCGAGGGGCAGGGCGGGGGTGCCGGCGAGGACCAGAAGGTCCACCTAGCTCACCTCCGGGGCGACGCGGGAGCGGGAGCCGGGAGCGGGCGCGTCGAGGGCGCGGCGCAGGCGCTTGAGCTGGCCCGAGGCGCTCTTCGCGGTCAGCTCGAGCTTGACCAGCGTCACCCAGAGCAGCGCGACCGCGAGCAGGCAGGCGAGGAAGGTCAGCATCATCGAGCCGGGCAGGCCGCCGTTGGTCGTGGCGAAGACGCGCGGGTGGACGAGGCTCTGCGCCATCCGCACGGCCATGAAGTTGAGCGGCACGAAGGCGCCTGCGGTGACGGCGAAGACCGAGGCGTAGCGGGCCTGGCGCTCGGGGTCCTCGATCGCGTAGCGGAAGGGGTAGTAGGTCGCGTACATCAGGAAGACGATCAGGAAGCTGACCAGGGTCGGCTCGTCCCAGACCCACCAGTGCCCCCAGGAGGCCTTGGCCCAGATCGAGCCGGTAATCAGCACCGCGACGCCGAAGATCACCGACATGTGGATCGAGACGTAGGAGTAGGCGTCCCAGCGGCGGTTGCCGCTGCGCAGGTGGAAGATCGCGAAGACGCCGCCGATGACGAAGCCGATCAGCGCCGTGATCGCCAGCGGCACGTGCAGGTAGAAGATCTTCTGGATGAAGCCCTGGTCGCCGTCCAGCGGGGCGTAGAAGAAGACCAGCGAGAAGGCAGCGAGTATCGCGACGACGGTCGCGATCGAGAGGGGTCTGAGTCCTTTGCCGTACATGCGTATCTCGCGGTGAGAGGCCCGCTGGGCGCGCTAGTCCTCCAGGAGAAAGTCGAAGACGGCGTAGCCGACCAGGAGGAAGATCAGATCGTATAGGGAGAGCACCGCCAGCCAGGTGCCGAAGCGGTGGTAACCGGGACCGCCCACCGCGAGCAGCGGCTCACTGGCGCCTGTGGCGGCGATCATCAGCGGCACGACGAGGGGCAGCAGGACGAGCGGGCCGAGCAGGTCGCGGGCGCGCGAGTGGACCGCCATCGAGGAGATCAGGGTGCCCGTGGCGGCGATGCCGAGGTTGGCGAGGATGAGGACGAGGGCGAGCGGCGCCAGCGCCGCGGCCGAACCGAGGAAGAAGAGGGCGAAGATCGGCACGACGACCAGCTCCAGCACCAGCAGGTAGGCGAAGAGCGCCGTCGCCTTGGCGGCGAAGAGGGCGCTGCGGTCGATCGGGGCAAGCCGGATCGCGTCGAAGCCGCCCTCCTCGCGCTCGCTGACGAAGAGGCGGTTGACGCCGAGCAGGGCTGCGAAGAGGAGGGTCGCCCAGAGCACCCCGGAGGCGAGGCTGCCCGAGAGCTGGGTGCGGTCGAGGCCGAAGCGGAAGATGACGAAGGTGGTGGTGGCGAAGAGCGCCATCGCCGGCAGCGACTGCAGGGTGCGCAGCTCGGCCCGCAGATCCTTGGCGAGGATCGTGGCGAAGGCGGTGCGGGACGGGGTCACGCGGTGACCATCCTGCCGCCGGCCTCGAGCCGCAGCACCTGGTCGGCCTCGGCTTCGAAGCGCTCGGGGTCGTGGCTGACGATGACGCGGGTGCGCTCGGCACCGGGGCCGATCAGCGCCCGGGCCAGCTCGCGCCCCTCGGCGTCGAGGTTGGAGTCGGGCTCGTCGAGCAGCAGCAGCTCGGGCCGGTGCAGGACGCAGCGGGCGATCGCGAGGCGCTGGCGCATCCCGGCCGAGAGCTCGGCCACGCGCCCCTCGGCGCGGCGCTCCATGCCGACCGCGGCGAGCAGCTCGTCGATTCGTGCCTCGGCCTCGGCGCCGCGCATCCCATGCAGGCGGGCGTGGAAGCGCAGGTTCTCGCGGCCGCTGAGGTCGCGGTAAAGCAGCGGCTCGTGGCCGAGGAAGCCGATCCGCCCGCGCAACTTCCAGGTCTCGGCGGGGATCGAGCAGCCGAGCGCTTTAACCTCGCCGCCGCTCGGTCGCAGCAGCGTCGCCAGGATGCGCAGCAGGGTCGTCTTGCCGGCGCCGTTCGGTCCCAGAACGAGCAGCGTCTCGCCGCGGCCGAGCTCGAGGGCGATCCCGTCGAGGGCGGTCCGTTCGCCGTAGTCGCGGCGCAGCCCGGCGAGGCTGAGCGCCGGTTCGTCTGTCGCCTGGCCGGGCTCCACAGCGGGGATTGTGAAGGTCGGGGGTGGCTCGTGGCGGGGCGCCCGCGCAGGCGAGCGCGATCGACCAGGGTCGCTCAGCACGGCTCCAGTTTGCTCGCGGTACGCTTTGAGTTTCATGAGCGATCAACCCCCGATCCTGAACGAGGTCGACACCTACGGGCCCGTCTATATGCGGGTCGCCGACCAGCTCGGGCGCTACGAGGGCAACGAGGAGGAGGCGCCGCTGGCGATTGACCTGCTCGGCGTCAAGGCGGGCGACCGCGTCGTCGACGCCGGTTGCGGCCTCGGTCGCTTCGTCGCTGCCCTCGCCGACAACGGGATCGACGCGGTCGGGGTCGACATCTCCGAGATCGCGATCGCCGAAGCGAAGCGCGAGTACCCCGGGCCGACCTACTACGTCGCCGACCTGATGCAACCGCTGCCGCCGGAGCTGAAGGGCTTCGACGGCCTGGTCAGCCTCTCCTCGAGCTTTGGCTTCGGCGAGACCGTGGCCGAGGACGAAGCGATGATGCGCGCATACCACGGGATGCTGCGTCCCGGCGGCAAGATGGCGATGGAGCTCTCGGACCTGGAGCGCTCGCGCTACCGGCTCAAAACCGACGAGGGCGTGGTCGAGCGGGAAACGAACGGCGTGCAGGAAACCCTCGACGTCAACTTCTCCACCGGGATGCTGCACGTTCATTACGTCTACGGCGACGATGTGGTCGACTCGAGGATTCGCATGTACGAGGCCGAGGACTTGGAGCGGATGGCGGCCGAGGCCGGCTTCCGCGAGGTCGAGCATTACGGCAATTTCGCCGGCGGGCCGAAGCGGCCCGAGGACCGGCTGGTTCTCGTCGCCACGGCATGACCGCCGGGCGGGAAGAACCACGATGACCGTCCATGGCGCGGCGGTCGTCGTCGACGCTTACTCGACCGGCGCGCGCCTGGCACCGCGCTTCGCTGCCGCTGGCATGCCGGTCGTCCACGTGCAGAGCAGCCCGCGGTTGCCGGAGTTCTACCTGCGCGCTTTTCGGGACGGCGACTTCGTCGAGAACGTCGTTCACGACGGTGACCTAGAGGCGACCGCGGCACGGCTCTCCGCCCACGACCCGGCCTTCGTCGTCGTCGGCGCCGAGCCCGGGGTGCCGCTGGCCGATGCGCTCAGCGAGCGGCTCGGGCTGCCCTCCAACGGCAGCGAGCTGAGCTCGGCGCGGCGCGACAAGAACGCGATGTCAGAAGCGCTGCGGCGCGCCGGCCTGCGTGCCGCCGAGGCGCTGAAGACGGCCGACGCCGCCGAGGCGGTCGCCTGGGCGGCGGCCCGCGGCGGCGCTCCCGTGGTGGTCAAACCGCTCGACAGCGCCGGCACCGACGGGGTCAGCATCTGCAAGGACGGCGCCGCGATCGAGGCGGCCTTCGCCGCCAACCTGGGCCGGCCCAACGCCCTGCACGGCGCCAACGAGGAGCTGCTGGTCCAGGAGTTGCTGCAGGGCACCCAGCTCTTCGTCAACTCGATCAGCTGGGACGGCGTCCACCACGTCTCCGAGGTCTGGCGCGACAACAAGCTGCGCGTCGGTGCCAACTTCATCTACGACTACGAGGAGCTGCTGCCGCGCCACGGCGAGCAGCAGGACCAGGTCGTGCCCTACGTCGAAGCGGTGCTCGACGCGCTCGGCATCCGCTTCGGCCCGGCCCATACCGAGGTGATGCTGACCGCCACCGGGCCGGTCCTGGTCGAGTCGGGGGCGCGGATGCACGGCTCGGTCCCCGACGAGATCGTCGACCGCTGTACCCCCAGCCACCAGACCCTGACCGCCGAGGCCTACCTCGACCCGCACTCGGTGGCCCGCCGCGCCGAGCAGCCCTATGAGCTGGCGGCAGGCGCCTACTGCGTGATGCTGATCTCCCAGCACGAAGGCCGGATCGTCTCCGACGCCGGCATGCGCGAGATCGAGGCGCTGCCCTCCTTCGCCGGCACGATTTCAATGCTCGGCCCGGGCGACCAGCTCAAAAAGACCATCGACCTCTTCTCCTGCCCGGGGATCATCTATCTGGTGGATCCGGATCGGGAGCAGCTCAAAACCGACTACGACCGAATCCGCGAGCTCGATGCCGCCGGCGCGGTGTTCGAGTTGGAGCAGCTAGTCGCTTCGTAGGGCCGGTCCCGGTAGGGGTGGAACGTCTTGTACTTTTTGGGCGTCCACCTTGCGGCGCCAGCAGGTGCGTCTCGATCCAAAAAGTTAAGTGGAACCCCTACCGGGACCGGCCCTTACCCAGCGTCCGGCGCCCAACCTTGAGCAGCGGCCCGGCGCCCTCGCGCAGCGCCTTGGTCCGCACCGCGCCCTTGCCGTAGAGCAGCTTGGCCGAGGCCTGTACCGCTTCGCCGAGCGTGCGGTCGTAAGGGTGCCACCAGAAGTCGCGGGTCAGGCCCGGCTCCCAGGCGTTCATCTTCACGTTGACGCACTCGTAGAAGCCGAATTTGGAGTGCGAGCGGCCGACGCCGGAGTCCTTGACGCCGCCCCAGGCGCACTGGCAGGCGCCGTGGCTGAAGGAGTGGTCGTTGATCCAGACCATCCCCGACTCGATCCGCCGCGCCATCCGCTCGCCCTTCTGGCGGTCCTTGGTCCAGACCGAGGCGCCGAGGCCGAACTCGGAGTCGTTGGCGAGGTCGATCGCTTCCTGCTCGGAGTCGACGACGACGATTGGCAGCACCGGGCCGAAGATCTCCTCGTTCATGATCCGCATCTCGTGCGTGACCCCGGTGAGGACCGTGGGGGCGACGAACTTGCCGGGCAGGCCCGGGACGTCGGTCGGGCCGCCGCAGAGCTTGGTTGCGCCGGAGGCCTCGGCGTCGGCGATCAGGTCGACGACGATCTCGTACTGGCCGTCGGAGGTCATCGGGCCGATCTCGGTCTCCCACTGGATCGGGTCGCCGAGGCGCAGCCGCTCGGCCTCGCGGGCGACGCCGGCCGTGAACTCCTCGGCGACCTCGCGCATCACGTAGACGCGCTCGATTCCCGAGCAGGTCTGCCCGGCATTGGCGAAGCCGCCCCAGACGGCGCCGGAGATCGCGTTGGGCAGGTCGGCGTCGGCGCAGACGATCATCGGGTCCTTGCCGCCGAGCTCGAGGACCGAGCCCTTCAGCCGCTGGGCGCAGACCTCGCCGACCTTGCGGCCGACCTCGACCGAGCCGGTGAAGAAGACCTTGCCGACGCTCGACTTGGCCAGCGCGTCGCCAACAGCGCCGCCGCCGTGGACGACCCGGATCAGGCCCTCGGGCAGGCCGCCCTTCTCGAAGACGCGGCGGATCGCCTCGCCCAGCAGCGGCGTCAGGCTGGCCGGCTTGAGGACGACGCCGTTGCCAGCCATCAGCGCGATCGCGACCTCGCCGAAGGGGATCGACCATGGGTAGTTCCAGGGGGCGATGACGCCGACCACGCCGATCGGCTCGTAGGAGAAGTGGCTTTTCTTGGTCAGCAGGAAGGACTGCGTCATGCGGACCTTCTCGTCGGCCAGGATCTTCGGGCCGGCCTTGGCGCACCAGTGCAGGGCGTCGACCGTCGGCAGCAGCTCCATCGTGTAGGCCTCGGCGCGCGGCTTGCCCTGCTCCTGCACGAGCAGCTCGGCGATCTCGTCGATGTCGTCGAGCAGCGCGTCGGCGGCGCGGCGCATGTAGGCGGCGCGGGCCTTCAGCGATAGGTCCGCCCAGGCGGGCTGGATGCGGGCGACGTCGTCTACTACTCCCTGCACCTGGTCAGGGGTGATCGTCGCGACCGAGCCCACCAGCTCACCCGTTGCCGGGTTGAACGACTCGAGGGTGGACCGGACAGTTTGGCTCTGCGTAGCGCTCTCCATCGGTCGATTGTAGGCGGTGTGGGAGGGAGCCGGGGAGAGGTCTCGGGAGTGCCTGTGTTCGCTTCGCTCACCAATTGAGAGCCGCTTCGCGGCTTAGAAGCACCTTGCCGGGGGCCGCTTCGCGAGGCACTCCCAAGACCTCTCCCCGGCTCTCGTCGACGACGTCGTTTCTTCCAGCTTTACGACTCCGCGGCGCCCGCTTGACTCGTGGTCATACTCAGCCGCAGTGGCTGACCGACTGTTTGACACCAGCGAACCTGCCAGGGCTGAGGTGCCAGCTTCTGACGCACCCCTGGCGGTGCGGATGCGGCCGCGGAGTCTCGATGAGCTTGTGGGGCAGGAGCACATCCTGGGGGAGGGTTCGGCGTTGAGGACCGCGATCGAGAGTGGGCATCCGCATAGCTCGATTCTTTATGGGCCTCCGGGGGCTGGGAAGACCACGTTGGCTCGGATTGCTGCTGCGGGCGCGGAGGGGGCTTTTGAGGAGGAGTCGGCTGTCAATGCTGGGCGGGCTGAGATTCGGGCTGTGATCGAGCGGGCTCGGGAGCGGCGGCAGTCCAGCGGCCGGCCGACGGTGCTCTTTCTCGACGAGATTCATCGCTTCAACAAGGCTCAGCAGGACGCGCTGCTGCCGGCCGTGGAGGAAGGGCTGTTGACGCTGATTGGCGCCACTACCGAGAACCCCTACTTCGAGGTCAACTCGGCATTGCTCTCTCGCTGCCAGGTCTATGAGCTTCAGCCGCTGGACGCGGCTCAGGTCGAGGAGCTGTTGCGGCGGGCACTCGCGGATCCTGAGCGTGGGCTGGCCGACCCGCCGCCGGTCGAGGACTCGGCGCTGGCGATGCTGGCGAAGCGCAGCGGTGGCGATGCCCGGGTGGCGCTGGCCGGGTTGGAGCGGGCGGTTGAGCGCGCTTCCGACTTTCACCCCACTGGAGGTGGGTCAAAGTCGGAAGCGATCGACGTCGCCGCGATCGAGGACGCGCTGCAGCGCAAGGCGCTCGACTACGACCGGCAGGGCGATCGCCACTACGACTTCGTCTCGGCCTGGATCAAGGCGACGCGAGGGTCCGACGTCGACGCCTCGCTCTACTACTTGGCGGTGATGCTGGAGGGCGGGGAGGACCCGCGCTTCATCGTCCGCCGCATGGTCATCCTCGCCTCTGAGGACATCGGCAACGCCGATCCTCAGGCGCTGCTGGTCGCCGACGCCGCGGCGCGGGCGGTCGACCGGGTCGGCCTGCCCGAGTGCGCGCTCAACCTTGCCCAGGCCGCCGTCTATCTGGCGCTGGCGCCGAAGTCCAACGCCTCCTACAAGGGGCTCGAGGCGGCTCGGGCCGAGGTCCGTGCCAACGGCGCCAAGACTCCACCCGACTATCTGCGCGACGCCCACTACCCCGGCGCCAAGTCGCTCGGCCGCGGCGAGGGTTATCACTACGCGCACGACGAGCCGGGCGGCGTCAGCGACCAGCGGCTGCTGCCGGAGGGGCTGGAGGACCGGCGCTTCTACGCGCCGACCGACCGCGGTTTCGAGGCCGAATTGGGCGACCGGCTCGAGGCTTTGCGAAAGCGCGTTCGTAAGCCTTAATTCCGCCTCAACGCGCAAAGTGCTTGCCGCAACTTCCTAAAGGGGTACGTGTTTCAGAGTGCGGCTTTCCAAGCTAGAGCCAGGGAGAGCCGACACACCGGCCGGAGGCCTGGACTGGGGGCCTCCGGCCGGACTTCACAAGGGACACACAGGGGGGAACGGTGGTTGCGCCTAGCTGGGCGCAATCACCGCGTTCAGGGACGACTTCCCGCCTCCTCTATCGTCCGGTTATGGCTTCGGAGAAGCTTCGACTGGGCGGGATGGCTCTTCGCAACGGCCTGCTGATCCACGGGCCCACGCACTGGGCGGCGGCTGTGCGCCGGCCCGACGGAAGCCTTGAAGTCGCCTCCGAGGCCAAGCCCGAACTCGCCCCCGGCCTGGCGACGCGCCTGCCCGGCCTGCGCGGACCGCTGAAACTCGCCGAGGCGATGGCGGTGCTGCCGCTGGTGCGCCGGCGGATGTCCGCCGCGCGCCTGCCCTTCGAGGACTGGCGCGTGATCGCTGCGGTCGGCGGCTCCCTCCTCGCCACCGCGGCGCTGCGCAAACGCTTCGGCAGCTCGGCCCTGCGCGAGGGCGCGATTCAGGCCGTCGGCGCCCTCCCCGCCATAGTCGCCCTGCTCGATCGCGACCTCGCCGCCTACCACGGGGTCGAGCACAAGGCGATCGCCGCCTATGAGCAGGGCATCGACGATGTCGCCGCCGTCCCCAAGGAGCACGACCGCTGTGGCTCCAACCTGTTGGCGCCGATGATGCTGCTCTCGGCCGGCGGCACGGTGCTGCTGGAGCGCCTGGTCGAGCGCCCGAGCGCGGCGACGCGCGCCGTGGTCGGCCTCGCCGGCGCCTCGGTCGCGGTCGAGATGTTCGCCTGGAGCGACCGCCACCACGGCGACCCCCTGGCGGAGGCCTTCCACACGCCCGGCCGCGAGATCCAGCGCCTGATCGCGACCAAGGAGCCGACCCCGCATCAGCTCGAGGTCGGCATCGCCGCGCTGGCCGAGATCCTCCGCGCCGAGAACGGTGCGTAGACTGCCGCCTCGTGTTTGGACGGATCGATCACATCGGCATCGCCGTCGAGGACATCGACGCCGAGCTCGAGCTCTATGAAAAGGGCTACGAGATGGAGCTCAGCCTGCGCGAAACGGTTGAGGAGCAGGGCGTCGAGGCGGCGCTGCTGGGCGTCGGCGACGGTCACATCGAGCTGATGGCGCCGACCGGGCCGGACACGCCGGTCGGCAAGTTCCTCGCCAAGCGCGGCGCCGGCATGCATCACGTCGCCTACGCGGTCGATGACATCGACGCGACGCTGGAGCGGCTGGCGGCGGCCGGGATTGAGCTGATCGACGCCAAGGCGCGGGTCGGCATCGGCGGCAGCCGCGTCGCCTTTCTGCAGCCGCGCTCGACCGGGCGCGTGCTGACCGAGATCGTCGAACCAGTAGGAGGAGAACACTGATGGCTGACGCGCAGAAGGTGGAGATCGGCTTCGAGGGCGGCCAGGTGATTTCGGTGCGCCTCAGCGACGACGAGCTAAAGGGTCTGCGCAAGCAGGTCGAGAAGGGCGGCTGGCACGACGTCAAGACCGAGGACGGCGAGCTCGCGCTCTACCTCGGCAAGGTGTCTTTCGTGCACATCGCCTCGGGCGCCCATCGCGTCGGCTTCTCCCAGAGTCGCCCCGACTAGAACGGGCTAGCCGCGGATCGCCTTGCCGGCGATGTTCTTCAGCCGGGTTTTGTCGCGCTGAGAAAGGTTGCCGGGGCGGCCCTTTGACTTCTTGACCAGGCCGAGGAGTTCGTGCTGTTCCTTTTTGGTCAGGTTGCTCTTGACCCGGTCGCGGCCCTTCTCGACCAGCCAGACCGAGACGACCCAGACCATTTTCCAGGGGACCCGCTTCCAGACGGCTGGGGCGGCGCGGCTGGCGATCCAGAAAGGCATGCGCAGGTTGTACCCGCTCGGGGTGGCGGACAACCTCTAGCTGCTGGAGGGCCCCGGCTGGCAGCTCGGGCACCAGTAGGTCGTGCGGTTGGCGTCGCCCTGGCCGCGGGAGCGGATCTGGGTGCCGCAGACTGAGCAGGGCTGGCCGGCCCGGCGGTAGACGGCGTTGGGGTGGCGGCCGTTGACGACGGCGTCCTGCATCAGGTCGTGGGCGGCAGCGACCATGCGGTCGAGTTGCTCGTCGGTGAGGTCGCCGATCGGCTGCCAGGGATCGAGGCGGGCGGCGGAGCAGGCCTCGCTCTTGAAGATGTTGCCGATCCCGGCGACGAGGGTCTGGTCGAGCAGGGCATCGCCGAGGGCTCGATCGGGGTGGGCTCGGAGGGAGCGGGCGACGGTCGCGGCGTCGAAGTCCGGGGCGAGGATGTCCGGTCCCAGCCGCGACAGGGTGGGGTCGCGGCGCAGGGTGCCCGCCCTGAGCAGCCGCATGGTGGGGCCGCCGAACTGGACCGCTTCGGAGCCGTGGCCCTTGAGCACCGCCCAGGCTGCGCCGGCCGGCTTGCGCCAGGCATCGCCGCGCCGATAGACGTGCCAGGAACCGCTCATGCCGAGATGGCTGTGGAGCACGAGGTCGTCAAAGCGAAGCAGCAGGTGCTTGCCCCGGGCCTCCGCCCGTTCGAGCATGCTGCCCTCCAGCCGCTCGATCCCGACCGCGCGCCCGCGTGGGTTCGGCGCGCTGACCTCGAGTCGCTCGCCTCCGATCGCCGCCTCGATTCGCCTCGCCGCGCGCAGGATCGTGTCGCCCTCGGCCACGGCTCAGGCCAGCGCGGTCCAGAGGCGGTGCTCGGCCTCGGCGACCTTGCCCGCGGCGGCGTCGATCTCGCGCCAGAGAGCCGGGTCGGGATCGTCGCGCTCGCTGGCGGCGTGGAAGGCGGTGGCGAGCTCGGTCCAGCGCGCCGCCGCTTCGCCCGCGAGTGGCGCCTCGGGACGTCCTGCCTCCTCGAGGAAGCGGGAATACATGAGGCGGAAGGCGCCCCCGCCGGTGCCGCGCCGCTCGATCACCTGGTAGCCGAAGCGGGCGCACCACTGCCAGTCCTCTGTGGCCTCGGGCCAGCCGCCCGCCTCGGCGGCGAGGCGGTCGACGGCGCCGAGGCCGGAGAACTCGCCGAACTCGGATGCGACCATCGCCTGGGCGGCGCGTTCGATCGCCGCCGGGATCGCTTCGCGCAGCTGCTCCTGGCTGACTCCGCCCGAGGCGGTGAACATGTGGCCGGCCAGGGGGTAGGCGGGGTGGCCGCTGTGCCGCGCCCGGTCGAGGTCCTCCAGCCGCGTCGTCGTCTGCAGCTGCTCGAAGCCGGTGTCGGAGAGGTGGGCGAACTCCTCGTCGTAGCCGGCGAGGACGACGGCGTGCCCGGGGAAGTGGGCCGAGTTGCCGTAATGGTCGAGGTAGTAGAGGTCGGTGAGCAGCAGCACCGGCCGGCCCGCGTCGACCTCCGCCCGGGCCGCCTGCCAGGCTTCGTCGTCGCCCTCCTCGAAGGTGCGCAGCTCCAGCGCCGCGCCGGTCAGCTCGCTGAAATTCTCCTCGAGCCGGGCCGTGCGGCCGTTGAACCAGCGGCTCGGCGAGGCGTCCTCGAGGGACACGTAGTAGAAGCAGGCGCCGGCGCCGAGGCCGAACGCCATCTCCTCGCTGATCTCCGCGCCGTTGAACGCCAGCAGGTTGCGCAAAGCGGTCGAACCGCAGTGGTGGCCAGGCGTGTGGGTGTAGGCGGGAACCGAGGGCACCGAGTGCGGATTATCCTGCTCCGCCGATGGCCGATGCCGATCTCAAGCTGCTTCACGCGATGCGGACCCGCGGGCACACGCCCGGGATCGAGGCCGTGGCCAAGGCCCTGGGCAAGGCCGGCAACAACGGCGCGATCTGGTTCGGGCTCGGCGTCGTGCTCGCGATCTTCGACTCCTCCAACCGCGAAGCCTGGTTGATCTGCGCGATCCTGGCGCCGATCGCGATCGCGCTCAACTACGTGATCAAGCTGGTCGTGAAGCGGCCGCGGCCGGTGCTGGAGGGGCTGCCGCCGCTGGGTGGAGCGCCGAGCTCGCTCAGCTTTCCCTCGGCTCACGCGACCTCCTCGTTCGCCGTCGCCACGGCGATGACCCGGGTCGACGCACTTGGCGCTCTTGCCTTCGTCCTCGCGATCGCCCTCTCGCTCGGCCGTCCTTACCTCGGCATGCACTACCCGTCCGACGTCCTCGCCGGTGCCGTTCTCGGCATCGCCCTGGGCCTGATCGTGCCGCTCTCGATATGAAGGTCGGGATCGTCGGACTTCCCAACGCGGGCAAGTCGACCCTCTTCAACGCGCTGACCAAAGGCGGCGCGCAGACCGGCGATTACCCGTTCACGACGATCGAGCCCAACGTCGCGATCGCCCAGGTGGTGGACGAGCGGCTCGAGGCGATTGCCAAGACCGTCCGCAGCTCGAAGCTCGAACCGGCGACGATCGCCTTCCACGACATCGCCGGCCTGGTCAAGGGCGCCTCGGAGGGGGAGGGGCTTGGCAACCAGTTCCTCGCCTCGATCCGCGAGACCGACGCGATCTGCCACGTTGTCCGCTGCCACGCCGACTCCGGCGTGCCGCACCCCGACGGCCGCGTCGACCCGCTGGCCGACATCGAGACGATCGAGACCGAGCTGATGCTCTCCGACTACGAGCAGGCCGAGCGCCGCCTGCACCGGGTCGGCAAGGGAGCGAAGACCGGCGACGCCGAGGCGATTGCCGAGCGCGACTGGCTCGAGAAGGTCGTCGCGGCGCTGGCCGAAGGCAAGCCGGCCCGCTCGATCCCGGTCCCCGATGCGGCCGCCGACGGACCGCGCAACCTGCAGGCGCTGACCTCGAAGCCGATCCTCTACGTCGCCAACGTCGATGAGGGCGACGCCGAGGCGCCGGAGGCGGTCGCCGCCCACGCCGAGTCGGTCGGCGCCGGCGTGGTCGCGGTCAGCGCCCGGATCGAGGGCGAGCTGGCCGAGCTCGACCCGGCCGAAGCCGAGGAGATGCGCGAGTCCTACGGGGTCGGTGGCTCCGGCCTGGCCCGGCTGGTCCGCGGCGCCTACGACCTGCTCGACCTGATCACCTTCTTCACCGCCGGCGAGGACAAGGAGGCGGTCGCCCGGCCGCTGGCCCGCGGCTCGAGCGCCTGGGAGGCCGCGGGGACGATCCACACCGAGATCCAGGACGCCTTCGTCAAGGCTGAGGCGATTGGCTGGCAGGAGCTGGTCGAGTGCGGCGGCTACGCGCCGGCGCGCGACAAGGGCCTGCTCCGCGTCGAGGGTCGCGACTATGTCGTCCGCGACGGCGACGTCATAACCATCAAGGTTTAGGTCTCGCTGGGTCTTCGGGCTCTAGGGTTCCCGCATGGACGAAGGGGCGCGGTTTCCGAAGGTCGCTGCCAAGGCGGGTCACTACGAGAGCTTCTACATCAAGGCCTGCCGCCCCGGCGGCGGGCGGGGGGTCTGGATCCGCCACACGGTGCACAAGCGCCCCGGGGCCGAGCCCAACGCCTCGATCTGGTTCGTCCTCTTCGATCGCGAGGCGGAGGGCCCGCGGGCGACCAAGGTGACCGTGCCGGCGGCGCAGCTCTCGGTCCCGGCCGGTTCATGGATCAGGGTCGATGGGGCTGAGATCGGCCCCGGCGCGGCGAGCGGCTCGATTGAGACCGAGGCGCTGAGCGCCAACTGGGACCTCAGCTTCGCCGGCGAGGCGGAGCCCTGCAAGTACCTGCCGGCCGACTGGCTCTACGAGGCCCCGGTCCCCAAAACCAAGTTCGTCGCCCCCTATCCCGACGCGACCTTCAGTGGCCGCTTGCAGATCGACGGCGAGGAGATCGAGCTCGACGCCTGGCCGGGGATGATCGGCCACAACTGGGGCAGCGAGCACGCCGAGCGCTGGGTCTGGCTGGAGGGGACCGGCTTCGGCGATTCCGCCGGTACGTACTTCGACGCCGGTGCGGCCCGGGTCAAGATCGGCTCGCGGACGAGTCCCTGGCTGCCGTCGGGAATGCTTGTCCTCGACGGCGAGGCCCACCGCCTTGGCGGCCTCGGCCAGATTCGCTCGGCCTCGATCGCGCCCGAGCCAACCGCCTGCGAGTTCACGCTGCCCGGCAAGGACATCGTCGTCCGCGGCCGTGTCTCGGCGCCGCAGAAGGACTTCGTCGGCTGGGTCTACGCCGACCCGAAGGGCCCCGAGCACCACACCCTCAACTGCTCGGTCTCGGACCTCGAGCTGACGGTCGAACGCCCCGCCCAGCCGCCCCGACAACTCAGCCTCGCCGCCGGCGCCGCCTACGAGTTCGGCATGCGCGAGACCGATCACGGCATCCCGATCCAGCCCTACCCGGACGGCTGACTGGGCTAGCCGGTTCCGGCGCCGCCGACGGGCCCGGTCGGGCTCGTTTCTTTGGCGCCTTCTTCGGCTTCGCCGCCGCCGACGGCTTTGCCGTTGACCTGCTTGACGAAGGTCATCCAGTCGCTGTAGGTGCCGAGCGCCGCCTCGAGCTGGTCGCCGCGGGCTTTGGTCACGCCGCCGGTTCCGTAGAGCCGCGCCCAGATGATTCGCGGCGAGGCGCCGCGCTGGGTGACGACGACCTTCTTCAGCGAGCCGTCGAGGTAGCTGCCCAGCTTGGCGCTGATTTCGGGCCCCGAGAATTTGAGCGTCCAGTTGTGCAGCGGGCAGTAGTAGTCGTAAGGGTCGGGGACGCCGACGAGGTAGGGGATCGACGGGCCGAAGAAGACGTTCTGGACGCTCTCGGTGTGCCCGCCCGAGCAGGCCGAGAAATAGGTTTCGGCGATGCTGCCGCCGTACATCAGGACCTGGCCACGGGTCGCGTCGGCCGCCGCGTTGGTCGACGCAGTCTCGCTGTCGAGGCCCTCGTAGACCTGGCTGCGGGTGTCGTTGTAGAGGCCGAAGCCGTTGCCGCCGACGTTGACGCTGAGGGCGAAGGAGCGCGCCGCCACCGCCTGCGCCTCGAGGGCGGCGGCCGGCCATGAGGGCGGCGACTCGTTCGGGATCACGCCCTTCACGTACTGGTCGACGGGCAGGGCGTTGATCGCATTGAGCGCGCCGGCATCGCTGTCGGTCGGCACCACCTCGAGCGCCCCCCGGTAGTCGCCGATGCCGGCGATCGCGACCCGCCCGTGGCCGGCGGCGCGCAGCTTGCGGCCGCAGTCGGCGATCGGCGCCCCGGCGGAGCTGCGCAGCTTGACGCTGGAGCCGCTCCGGTGCGCCTCGTAGGTGCGGCTCGGGTCGAGCGCCTGGCCGCAGGCGCTGGTCGCGCCGCTGAAGCCGACGTCGCCACTGGAGATATCGAGCAGGACGCGGACGATCCGCACTCCGTCCACCTGCCCGATGCTCGTCCCCGAGTAGTAGTGGCCGAGGATGAAGCGGTAGTCCTTGCCGTGCTCGGCGTAGCCGTAGGCGCCGTACTGGCTCAGCCCGACGCCGTGGCCGAAGCCGTGCCCCTTGACCAACCAGGAGACACTGGCGCCGGCCGTGGGCGCAAGGGCGAGGGTCGCCACGAGGGTGGCGAGGAAGACTCGAAGGGCTGTGTGCCGGGTAGCAAGCACTCTCGGATCAACAGATTCGCCTTGCGCGAGTCGCGGCCTGCTCTAGGCTGAATTCGACCAGGTTGAGATCAGCCAAAGGAGCACAACGCATGGCCACGCAGACGGTGAAGGCGGTCGATCACAAGCTCCTCGCCGCGGGCGAGTGGATCGAGACCGGCGAGTGGGGAGAGGTGAAGAGTCCCTACGACGGGACCGTCGTCGGCCGCGTGGCCGAAGGTGACGCCGCACTGGTCGACCGTGCCGCCAAGGCCGCGCGGGAGGCCTTCGCGTCGGCTGACTTCCCCCAGCACGAGCGCGCCGCCGTGCTCGACCGTGCCGCCCATCTGGTCGGCGAACGGACCGAGGACCTTGCGCTGACGATCGCCGCCGAGGCCGGCAAGCCGCTGAAGACCGCCACGGTCGAGGCCGAACGCTGCGTCGACACCCTGACCTTCTCCGCCACCGAGGCGCGCAAGCTGACCGGCGGCACGGTGCCGATGGAGGCCTCGCCGGCCGGCGCCGGCAAGCTCGGCGTGATGCTGCGCGTGCCCTATGGCGTCGTCGGCGCGATCAGCCCCTTCAACTTCCCGCTCAACCTGGTCGCCCACAAGCTCGGCCCGGCGATCGCCGCCGGCAACGCGGTCGTGCTCAAGCCTGCTGGAGCGACGCCGATCTCGGCCCTGAAGCTCGCCGCCGTCCTGCTCGAGGCGGGTCTGCCGGAGGCCTGGCTCAGCGTCATCCCCGGCCCCGGCTCGGAGGTCGGCAACGCGATCGTCGAGCACGAGCTGACCGCGGCGCTCTCATTCACCGGCTCGGCCGAGGTCGGCTGGGGGATCCGCAGCCGGGTCCCCCACAAGAAGGTCAACCTGGAGCTCGGCTCCAACGCGCCGCTGATCGTCCACGCCGACGGCGACTGGGAGACGGCGGCCGACAAGGCCCAGATCCACGCCTTCTCCCACGCCGGCCAGAGCTGCATCTCGATCCAGCGGATCCTCCTCCACGAGGAGATCGCCGACGCCTTCACCGCGCGCCTCATCGCCAACGTCGAGAAGCTGACGGTCGGCGATCCGCTCGACCCCGACACCGATGTCGGCCCGCTGATCACCGGCGGCGACCGCGACCGGGTCAAGGAGTGGATCGACGAGGCCGTCGCTGCCGGCGCGGAGCTTCTCACCGGCGGCGAGCTGGTCGACGAGGGCCGCTGTCTGGCGCCGACCCTGCTCGGCACGCCGCCCCGTGAGGCCAAGGTCTGGTGCGAGGAGATCTTCGGCCCAGTTGCGACGGTCGACCGTTTCACCGACTTCGGCGAGGCGCTGCGGATGGCCAACGACTCGAAGTTCGGCCTCCAGGCCGGCGTCTTCACCCGCGATATCGGCCGCGGCCTCGAGGCGGCGCGGACGCTGGAGTTCGGCGGCGTCCTGATCAACGAGGTGCCGACCTTCCGCGCCGATCAGATGCCCTACGGCGGCGTCAAGGACTCGGGCAACACCCGCGAGGGCCCCGCCTTCGCGGTCCAGGAGCTGACCGAGGAGCGCTTCGTAACGCTCCAGTAGTTCAACTCTTCAGTAGTAAAAATTGGGTAACCTCTCCTCACGTCCAGCGAGCAAAGGGGAGAGACGAGATGAAGTCGCGCGGTGTATCGGCCCGGGTGGGTGCCGTCCTGGGAGTCCTGGCGATGTCCTTGGCGATGGCGGCCGTAGGTAGCGCCGCGGTGTCCGACACCGAAGGGCAGACGACGCTGGAACAGCGCGTCGTCCCGGCCGCGCCGGGTTCCTACCGCTTCCTCCAGCTCGGCGAAGGGGAGCCGTACACGGTGCGCGAAGAACTGGCCGCCGCCAACCCCGAACGCGCCGAAAAACGCACCTCGCTCAGTTACTTCGGGCAACTCTCCGACTTCCAGTTGGCCGACGAGGAGTCGCCCGCACGGCTCGAGATCATCGACCCGCTCTCGACCCCGCTGAACCTCCCCTTCGGCGCCGCCTGGCGCCCGTGGGAGGCGCTCGAGCCCCAGATCGACGACTCGATGATCCGCCAGATGGACCAGTTCGCCGCCGCCAGCCCGGTCCCCAACGGCAACGGGTCGCACAGCGCGATGGACTTCACGATCGACACCGGCGACTCCGCCGACAACCAGCAGCTCAATGAGACCGAATGGGTGCGGACCCTGCTCGAGGGCGGCACGCTCAACCCCAACAGCGGCGTCGACAAGAAAAAATATTCCAACCTGCTTTGCCCGAACCTGCTGGTGCCCGGCGCCGCCGAGGCCGCCCGCTACACCGGCGTCCAGGACTACAACGACTACTTCGAGGGCACCTTCCCGGAGTTCTACGATCCCAACAGCCCGGCCGGCCCGCACGCCGCCTGGCCCAAATACCCGGGCCTGATGGACAAGGCGCAGCAGTCCTTCACCGCCGCCGGGCTGAAAGTTCCCTCCTACGTCGCCTTCGGCAACCACGACGCGCTGGTGCAGGGCAACGCGGCGGCCAACGCCGCCTTCGAGGCGGTCGCGACTGGCTGCTTGAAGCCGATCGGCCCGGTGCCGAACCCCGAAAACGCGCCGGCGCTGCTGACCTCGCTGCTCAACCCGACCAACCTGCTCAGCACCCTGCTGACCAGCCCCAAAAACCTGATCATCGTGCCGGGTGACCCGAAGCGTCAGTCCGTCTCCAAGAAGCAGTTCAAGGAAGTCTTCAAAGCCGGCAGCCAGGCCGACGGGCACGGCTTCGACTACATCGAAGCGGCGCAGGAAACGGCCTCCAAAGGCGCCGCCGGCTACTACTCCTGGAGCCCGGAGCCGGGGATGCGCTTCATCGCCCTTGACACCGTCGCCGAGGCCGGCACGATCGTCACCCCGACCGGCCACTTCACCGCCGACGGCAACATCGACGACCCCCAGTTCAAATGGCTGGAAGGGCAGCTCGAAGACGCGACCGAAGCGGACGAACTGGTGGTGCTCTTCAGCCACCACGCGCCGGAGAGCCTCACCGCCGACGCCCCCGATGAGCTGGCGCCGCCGTGCCTGCTCAACGACGCGCACGGGCACGACATCAACCCCGGCTGCGACCTCGACCCACGCAACTCACAGCCGATCCACCTCGAGGCCGACGCGGTCGAACTCCTGCACAAATTCCCCAACGTGATCGCCTGGGTCGCCGGCCACTCCCACGTCAACGTCGTCGACCCCTTCCCGAACCCGAGCGGTCCGGGCGGGTTCTGGAGCATCCGCGTCGCCGCCGAGGCCGACTGGCCGCAACAGAGCCGCCTGCTGCAGGTCTTCGACAACCACGACGGCACGCTCTCGATCTTCGGCACGATCCTCGATCACGTCGGCCAGTCGGCGGCGCCCGCAGCGGGCACGGCGGCAAGCGGCATGGACCTAAACGACCTCGCTTCCGTCGGCCGCACGATGTCCTACAACGACCTCCAGTCCGGCGCCCCCGAAGGTGAAGGGGAAGCTAAAGACCGAAACGTGGAGTTGCTGGTCCCCGACCCACGCTAGGCGGTGGGTAGGCAGGACGGGAGCCCCTCCCGGGACACTCAACCGCAAGCCATAGGCGAGCGGTGTCCCGGGAGGGGCTCCCGTCCTGCCTACTCGTGCGGCCTAGCCATGCGGCGGTGGTCGAGTGCCTCCTCGAGCACCGCCGGCTCTACGCCCTGCTCGAGCGCGACCTCGCGCAGGGAGCGGCCTGACTCGGCCGCGGTCTTGACGATGTCTGCCGCGCGGTCGTAGCCGATGTGGGGGTTGAGCGCGGTCGCCGTGGCTAGGGTCGCCTCGGCGTGGCGCGTCGTCATCTCCTCGTTGGCCTCGATCCCGGCGACGCACTTCTCATTCAGCAGGCGCGAAGCCGAGGCGAGCAGCTTGATCGAGTCGAGCAGGTTGCGGGCGATCAGCGGCACCCGCACGTTGAGCTCGAACTGGCCCTGGCTGCCGGCGACGGTGATCGCGGTGTCGTTGCCGATCACCTGAGCGGCGACCTGGATCACGACCTCGGGGATCACCGGGTTGACCTTGCCCGGCATGATCGAGGAGCCCTTCTGCAGCTCCGGCAGACGCAGCTCGGCGAGGCCGGCGCGCGGGCCGGAGCCCATCAGCGCCAGGTCGTTGGCGATCTTGTTGAGCGAGACGGCGTAGACCTTGAGCGCCCCCGAGAGCTCGACCAGCGAGTCGCGGTTGCCCTGCGCCTCGAAGGGATCGAGCGGCTCGGAGATCTCCAGGCCGGTCTCACCGGCGAGCTTCGCCCGCACCTTGGCGGCGAACTCGGGGTGGGTGTTGAGGCCGGTGCCGGTGGCGGTGCCGCCGAGCGGGATCTGGCCGACCCGGCGCAGGGTCGCCTCGATCCGCTGCACGCCGAGCCGGACCTGCGCGGTATAGCCGCCGAACTCCTGGCCGAGGGTGACCGGGACCGCGTCCATCAGGTGGGTGCGGCCGGCCTTGACCACGTCGGCGAACTGCGTCGCCTTGGCCTCCAGCGCCGCCTCCAGCCCGCCCATCGCCGGCAGCAGGTCGTGCGTGACCTCAGCCAGCGCCGCCAGGTGGACGGCGGAGGGGAAGACGTCGTTGGAGGACTGGCCCATGTTGACGTGGTCGTTGGCGTGGACTCCCTCGCCGGCGAGCTTGGCGATCACCTCGTTGGCGTTCATGTTCGAGGAGGTGCCGGAGCCGGTCTGGAAGACGTCGACCGGGAACTGGTCGTCGTGTTCGCCGGCGGCGATCGCGTCGCCAGCGGTGGAGATCCGCTCGGCGAGGTCCTTGTCGAGGCCACCGAGCTCACCGTTGACGGCTGCCGCTGCGCCCTTCAGCCGGCCGAGCCAGCGGACGACCGGAACGGGGACGCGCTCGCCCGAAACCGGAAAGTTGTCGACGGCCTTGGTGGTCTCGCCACCCCAGAGCTGCTCAGTCAAAGTCGTTGCCTCCCATCGAGTTCGTGGTCCAAGCAGCGTATTGGAGGCTCGAACTGGCAGGCGACCGCGTGGCCGCCTGCCAGCTGCACGGTGGTTAGCTCCGCCGCTTGCTCTTTCTGACGCCGCAGCGGACCCTGGTCTTGCCCGATCGCTTGTGGCCGTGGGCGCGGCAGGTTATGTGGGCGTTGCGGCCAGGCCGGCCCTTGGCGCCGCGCTTGCCGCTCGGCCCCGGCGTTCCCACGGCCCCGGCGGTGCCCCGCGGACCGGCGGCGGTGGCGAGGCTGGAGTGCGGTTCGCCCAGCCGCAGCGAGATCGCGTCGCCGAAGCCGACCGGCTGTTCCCCCGCGACCGCGGCGGCGCCCCGGTCGAGGCGCAGCAGCCACGCCTCGTCCGCGTTCTCCGGGGAGACCCCGTCGAGCGACTGAAGGCGACCGCCGGCCAGGGCGAAGGACGTGACGCAGCCTTTCGGATGCGCGGCCGCTTCGGCCGCCGCGAGAACCTGCGCCAGGGATGCTCCGGCCGCCGCGGTCACCTTGCACATCCGCACGTTGCCGGGTGCAAGCTCGATCGCGAGCAGGTGCGGGACCGGCGTTCCCGGTGCCACTGCCGGCACCGGCCGCACGCTCTTCGGCTCCGCGGTGAAGACGCCCCCCGCGATCGCCCGCAGCGCGTCCTGGGTTGAGTAGAGGTTGGCTTCGCTCGTGTCCGCGTAGCCGAAGCCACCGGCTTCCGCCCCCGAGGGAACCTGCAGCGAGAGCAGATGGTCGATCGGCGTCATGCCGGAGGGGGTGGTCCAGGTTGCCGACTGCGGGTCGACGCCGCAGGCGGTGAGCCCGCTCACCGCCCACGCGGTCGCGTCGGCGTTGTCGCCGAAGGCGTAGTGGATTGCCCCGCTCGAGTCGACCAGCAGCCCCTGCAGGTAGGCGAGGGCCGGGGCAACCGAGGGGTCGTAGGAAGGCGCGCCGGCTTCGCACAGCGCCGCGATCGCCGCCCCGGTCATGTCGGGTTCGCTCGGTTCCGCCTTGTCCACCGGCGCTGTCGCGGCCGAGTAGGTCCAGCCGCCGTCGTCATGCTGGCTATTGCGCAGAAATGAGACGACGGGAGAGAGGGCCCAGGACGGAACGCCCGTGGCCTTCAGCGCCAGCACCCCGAAGACCGTGTTGGTCGTGCCGGGTTCGCCGAAGTTGGGCCCGGCCGGGTTCCAGCGTTCGGCGATCTGCGCCGGCAGGTTGGCGTCCGCGGAGATCCGCGCCGGATCGATCCCGGCCGCGTGGGCGACCAGCGTCGCCCGCTCGTAGTTGGCAACGGTGGTGAAGGTTCCCGCTTCGCCGCCGCTCCAGAAATCTCCGCCGTAGTCGCTGAAGAGGAAGTCCTGCAACGAGGGGTTGCCGGCGCTGCCGATGTCGGCCGCGCTGACGCCCGCGGCGGCAAGCGAGGTCGCCACCCAGTCGCTGCTGAAGGAGCCGTGTTCGTAGCCGAACGGTTCCCCCGTCACCGGGTCCTGCTGGCCGCGCACGTACTCGACCGCTTTGGCAATTGCCGCGTCGACCTCACCTTGTGTTGCCGTGGCCGCGGCGACGGCCGGCAGCGCTACCAGGCATACAACCGCCGCGCAGAGCGCGGACAGGCATCGAACCGAAACTACTCTCATCCTTGGACCCCTTTCCTCGAGGGCGTGGTGGAGGGATCGGAGGGAGGTCTCCTGGCTTCCGAGCTTCCCGTCGCGCCTTCCCGGCCGGGTTCGGCCAGTGGCTGCCGCTTGGCGTGCGGCGGGCTTTGTCTCGGTCACAGTGGCGGGCCCGCGCCGGTTTCTCACCGGCTTCCCTGTCCACCGATCCGTGGATATTTGCCGGCGCACCCTATCCGAGGTTCGTCCAGATCCGTCGCGCTGCCGCCGCGAGCCGGACTAGATTGAAAACGTCAAGCGTTCGAGGGAACCCGGTGCGAATCCGGGACTGACGCGCAACGGTATGGGCAGCGGGGTCACGTCAAGACCGCCCGCCCGAGTCCGACTACTCGTCGCCTGACGCACACATAAGGACCCTGTTCTCGCGAACGGACGGTTGGTCTTTTCACTCCTCGCTCTCAGCTGTTGCGGGGACGGAGAGCCGGACCGTCCCCAATCAGAAGGAGATCCATCGATGCGTCCCACCACTAGGCGGCCGGCGTTGATCGCCGCCGCCGTCTGTGCGCTGCTGGCACCGGCAACGGCGTCCGCGACGGCCACCCCGGAACAGATCACGACGGCGCTGAACAACGGCGTCACCTACCTCAAAGGCCTGCAGAACAGCGAAACCGGTGCCATCTCTGGCTTCGGCGGCGACTGGGCACTGACCGCGTTTGCGGCGGCGAAAGTCGCTCCGGCAGACGTCAACAAAGGCGGTAAAGAAAGCACCGATGCGCGCAGCTGGTACGAAAAAGAAGTCGGCGCGGTGGGCTGGCCCGGCGAAGGTGCGGTGGCGACTGACTTCGAGCGCGCCACGCTGATCTCCTACGCGGCCGGCATCGACCCTGCCCGCGTCTCGAAACGGCAGAACCTGATCGCCAAGGTCGCTTCCTACTACCAGTCGGCGAGCCCCGGCTACTACGGGTCGACCTTCAACGCGACCGTCTTTGCCCTGCTGGCCTTTGCCGACGCTAAAACCACAAGCGGTGCCCAGCGGGTGCCCCAGGTCGTCCTCGACCAGGCGGTTGAAGCAGTCAAGGCAAACCAGCACACCGACGGTGGCTGGACCTGGGTGAAAGCCGCAGGCAGCAAAGAAGCGCTGGAAAAAGCCTCCGAACCGGACATGACCGGCGCCGCGATGGCCGCCCTCTGCGCCGCCGGCGTCGCCAACACCGACACCTCGATCGTCAACGCGAAGAAATACCTGGTCTCGAAATTCGTCAAAACAACGGGCGCCTTCGAATCCGAATTCGGCGCCAACACCAGCTCCAACGCCTGGGCGGTCGACGGGCTCAAAGCCTGCGGGATCGATCCACAGGCGGCGGAATTCACCGGCTCCGCGCCCAAATTCTCCACCCCGCTCAATTTCCTCATCTCCCAGCAGGTGGGCGGCGGCGGCTTCAGGTACCTGACCTCGGGTAGCACCGCCGAATCGAACGCGAGCCAGGACGCGGTGCGTGCCCTTGGCAGCGGTGGCTTCACCGCCACGCCACCGAAACCGAGCAAAGGCGAACAGTGGAAGGGTGTGACCGAATTCGCCACTGGCGAAGCCGAAACCAACTCGCTGGCGCTGATCGTCGACAACGGCAGCTCGCCGCTGAAGGTCTGCTCCGTCTCATTGGCCCCGAAAGCAACGACGACCACGCTTTCGGTTGTGCTCGACGCGGCGGTCAAAGCCACCACTCCGTCCGGCTGCGTGACCGGCTACCTGCCGGCCAGCGGCGAAGTGGCGATCACCCAGATCAACGGCTTCCCGGCCGCCCCGGCGGAAAAATGGAACGTGACGATCGACGGCGGCACGAAAAGCCAGGCGAAACGCAACACACCGATTCACGTCGGCGACACGATCTACCTGAAGTACGAATAGGCCCGTCCCGGCGCCGCATCCGGCATTCACCCCACTCCAAGGGGGTCAAAGTCGGATGCGGCCGCCGGCCGCGGCGCTCGGGCCGGTTTCTGTAAGACTGGCCGCAAGAGATCGGTGGACAGGGAAGTCCGGTGCAAGACCGGCGCGGGCCCGCCACTGTGACCGAGCGAAACGCCCGCCGCACGCCAAGCGGCAGCCACTGGCCGAGAGGCCGGGAAGGCGCGACGGGAAGGCTCGGAAGCCAGGAGACCTCCCTCCGATCCAAACGTCCGACTGCCCTCGTGGAAAGGGGTCTAGGCATGCACAAGCCGATTGCGGCGCTGATCGCCGTCTTCATATTTGTCCTCTTCGTCGCGCCCGCCGCGCAGGCGGCGCCAACCGAAGTGAACGTGAGGATCGAGGGGAATACCGAAACCCTCTTCGAGGGTCCGATCCTCACCGACGGGCACAACGTCAGGGGAATCACCGACACCGGAGCGCCGGCCTGGGGACGCCGCTGCAACGGTCTCAACAACGGCGCCCACCCGGCGCCCGGCCCGACCCCGACCGCGGCCTCGGTCGACGCGATGGCGATCCTCGGCGAGGGGTTCGACGGCGACTGGTACGGGTCGGGCTCCTTCGACGACTACTTCCTCACCCAGTGGGGCCCCGAACGTGAGGACCTCGTGGCGGGCGACTATTGGGGCCTGGTCGTCAACAACGTCTTCACCTCGGTCGGAGGGTGTCAGTACCAAGTCGATGGCGGCGACGAAGTGGTGTGGGTCTACAACGCCTTCGGCGGCCGCCCACAGCTCGTCCTCTACCCCGGCGACTACTCGGGGGGAAGCGTCCAGCTGACCGCCAAAGCCACCCTCAACGTGCCCTTTGAGGTCACGGTTGTGCAATGGGGCCACCATTGCTGCACCAGCACGCCGCCTCCGTCGCCGACCCGCAGCACCGATCCGTTCGAGGGCGCCGAAGTGGGGCCGGTGGTACCGACTGTCAGGGGCTTCGAACGCATCGACACGGCAAGCGACGAGACGGTCGAAACCGGAGCCGACGGGACCGCGACGATCAGCTTCGACACGCCGGGCTGGCACCGGATAAAGGCGACCGCACTGAGCGGCGGCAACGAGACGGCGATCCGCTCCAACCGGCTCGACGTCTGCGTTCCGGCTCCCCCCGCCACCGATTGCGCGCCGCAGCTGCCCGCCGACGATCAGGTGCGGACCCCGCCGCCAAGCGATCTGGAGGAAGAACCGGCCCCGCCGGGGCCGAAAGAGGAAGCGACGAATCCTGGCGGTGGGGGATCGACGCCCAAGCCCACGCCGGGCCCCGGGTCCTCGGCGCCCGGGGCGGCCGCCCCGGTCAAACTGGCGCTGCGCGGCCTCGACCGGAGTCAGATCGCGACCGGCCTAGTCGGGGTCAGCTGGCGCGTGCAGGACGGCGGCGCAGGCATCTCCAAATGGACTGTGTCGGCGAAGAGGCTCGGGCGCAAGGAGGCTCGCTTCGTGACAAGGGCAAGCGGCCGGGAGAAGAGCTCGGCCCAGGTGCGCTTGCCCCGTGGTGCTCGCTACCTGTTGCGACTCACCGTCGTCGACCTGCTCGGGCAGAGCTCGAGCGTGAACCTCGGGACCGTCCGAATTCCGGACTAGGCGTGCGTCGCCTCGCCGCAATCCTCGTTCTCGGCGGGCTCCTGCTTGCCGTCTCGGCGAGCGCGGCGCCCAATCCCGCCAACCAGGCCTCGCTCGACAAGACCGTCCGCTATCTGCAGGAGGCCCAGCAGGAGAACGGCGGGTTCGGGGCGGCGGGTGAACCGAGCCAGATCACCAGCGCCTGGACCGCGATCGCGCTGGCCGCCGCCGGAATCAACCCCCGCGACCAGCGCCGGCCGGGGGGCGTCGACGCCTTCTCCTACCTGGTCTCCAACTATCGGCAGGGGGTCGAAGAAAGCGAGTGCGCTCCGATCGCCTGCACCACCACCTTCGAGCGGGAACTGATGGTGGTAAATGCCTCGGGGACTGACCCGCACGATTTCGGTGGCGTCGACCTGGCGGCAGAATTGCTCTCCCGCGCGCGCCCCGACGGCGCCTTCTCTCACGTGCCGGGCGGGCAGCCCGGGGTCAACGACACGATCTTCGCCATTTTCGCCCTCACCCCGATCGAGGAGCCGGCGGCCCAGGCGGCGATCGGGCCGGCGGCCGACTGGATCGAATCGATCCAGCTGCCCGGCGGTGGCTGGGCCTGGAACGCAACCAGTACAAGCGATGAAGTCGACATGACCGGCGCCGCGATCCAGGCGCTGATCGCCGCCGGCCGCGGTCGCAACGATGCGGTCGAGGAAGGGGTCGCCTACCTGCGCCAGGCCCAGAACGCCGATGGCGGCTTCGCCGAATTCCCCGGCAACCCCGAGTCGAACGTCGCCTCGACCGCCTGGGGGGCGCAGGGGGTCTGGGCAGTCGGTGAGAACCCCGAGGACTGGCGCGTCGGCTCAGGGGCCGACGCCAAGGATCCCCTCGGCTACATGGAATCGATGCAGCAGCCCGACGGCCACATCCGCTGGAAGCTCAGCCAGGACGTGAATGGAATCTGGATGACCGCCTACTGCTCGGTCGCCCTGGGCGGCCATGTCTGGCCGATCCCGAAAGCACCGCTGTCCAACGATCCCGTTCAGCCTCCCAAAGCGGGCCAGGGCGAGGGCACCCAGTCCGGGGCCGGCGTGATCGCCGGAGGCGGTGGCCGGGGTGCTCCGCTCTTCAGCCGCCCCAAACCGCAGAGCAAGGGAAAGACCCCCGGCGGGGCGCGGGTCCTTCACGCGGAAGCAGGACGGGTGCACGACCACAGTGAGACGCGGCGCGGGGAGAACGCCGTGCAATCAACCGCCACGGTGAGCGCCGAACCGGATTCAGGGCAGGAAATCAGGGCTGGCGCGACGGGCGACGGCGGGGGCTCAGCGGCCGTAGTCACGCCGGCGGCGAGCGGAGGGGCCACGGGCCAGGATGACGGTGGCGGCCACGAAGTCACTGGCACGCTCGTCTCCTCGCGTAAGGGCCCGCTCGCCTTCGGCGCGCCCGGCCTGCACTCGGCTGGGGTCGATTCCGGCGGCGCCTCGTGGCCGGCGATCGCGATCGTGGCAGCAGCGGCGCTGCTGGCGCTGGTCGGTTCGCAGCTGGACCGCTGGCGCGGGGGGGCTTACGCGTGAGCGCCGCGATCGACCTCGGCGACGCCCTGGCGGACATCGCGACGGCGCTGCGGGTACCGGTGCTGCTTGCCGCGGTGCTGATCCTGCTGCTCTGCGCGGTTGAGCTGGGCCGCTTCGGCAGCGAGCTCTGGCGGCGAAGGGTGCGGGCCCGTCACGTCGATCTGCGCGAGCTGACCACCCAGGCGATCGCCGATCCGGTCCACGCTTCGCGCTACGCCTACAGCGCCCCAGGCGCGATCGCCGCCGAGGCGCTGACCGAGGTCGCCGCCGCTGCCCATGATCCGCAGCGGGCGAAGGTGACCGAGCGCGCCCTGGCGCACTACGAGCTCTCGGTTCAGCGGCGGCTCGACCGCACCCGGCTGCTGGTCAGGGCCGGGCCCGCGGTCGGGCTGATGGGGACACTGATTCCGCTCGCGCCGGGGCTCGCCGCGCTGGGCAACGGCGACGTTGCGACCCTGGCCGAGAACCTGCGCGACGCCTTCGGCGCCACCGTGGTCGGCCTCCTGGTCGGCACGGTCGCCTTCGCCCTCACCCTGGCTCGGACCCGGATGTACACCGAAGACCTGTCAGCGCTCGAGCAGGCGGCTGAACCGTGAGCGCCCCAATCGTCACGGTGATCTCCGGTTGCTCGAATCCGTGGCGATTGGGGCGCGAACGAACGGTTGTCCTGTGAGCCGGGTCGGCCTCGGCCGCCACGGCAAGATCGACGAGAACGCCGGCGATCCGCTCGACGGCCTGGTCAACCTCTTCGACATCGGCATCGTTCTCGCGGTCGCTTTCCTGATCGCCGGCCTGACCCTGACGGTGAACGCGCGCAGCGGCAAGGTCGAATCCCGCGCCGGGGCGAGCGACGCCCGCGTCCACGTGCTGCCCAATCAATCCGGTGGGCGCCGCGCTCACGGGCGCGGCGAGCCCGTCGGCACCGCCTACCGCCTTGCCGACGGCCGTCTCGTGATCGTCTCGCCCGACGGCTCGGCTCAGCCGCCGGCTTCGCCGGCGTCGAAGCCTTCGCGGTAGGTCTGCATGAATGCGGGGGGCAGCGGCTGGTTGTCGGGGCTGTAGCGGGCGGCGGCGGAGAGGCGGCGGATCAGATCGGTGTGGATGCCGTCGGTGCCCTCGCCCCCGCGTTCCGCCGCGCCGAGCAGGTAGCCGAGCTGGAGGTTGGCGTCTCCGCCAATTTCGGCGCGCGCCTCGGCGTTGAGCCTGGTCGCCGCCACGACCAGCGCCGTCCCGACCGTGGCGAGGTCACCGCCCTGCTGGTTCTCGGCCAGGCATTCGCTGATCGGCGTCTCGCCGTTCAGCTTGACGGCGCCAGGCGCGTCTCCCAGCGCCTTGAGGTAAGCGCCGGTCCCTTCCAGGCAAGCGACCGGGGTCGAGTCGCTCGGTTCCCCGCAGCCGGCCGCGGCGAAGCAGGCAGCGACGACGAGGACGGTGGCGATTCGGGCGCGCATCGACCGCATCCTATGGATGCGGTTCGGCTAGTCGCCGCGGGGGGAGACGCCGCCCGAGCGAGCCGTGGAGATGCCGCCGGCGGGCCCGGCCGGGGTGCCGACGCCGGACGGCACCGGCGGGGCTTTGGGCTGTTGTGGCTGTTGCGGGCGAGGCGGGCGCGGCTTGCGGGGCAGGCCCGCGACCGGGAAGACTTCGACCCATTCGGCAAGTTCGTACCGCGGCGCGATGGCGTGGTTCCAGGAGAGGTGGAGGTGGTTGCCGCAGCCGTGGCCGGCGTCGCCGTCGTAGCCGATCCAGCGGAAGGGCAGCACCGGTTTGTTCTGGACCGGCTCGGCCCAGAGGGCCAGTCGCGTGATCGGGGCCCAGGTGGCGTCGCATTTGCCGCTGGTGCCGTTCAGCGGCACGACGTCGACGGCGAGGCCGTTGTAGTGATCGGAGCCGCTGACGTGGCAGTTGTTGCAGCCGACGTGTTCGCCGCTTGGCAGCGGGCCGGAGTAGCCGTCGGTGACGAAGATTGGGAAGTGCTGGGAGATCCAGCGCAGGTCGGGCACGATGCGGCTGTCGACCATGTCGCCTTCTTCATGCGGGATCGAGGCCGGGATCGGGACGATTTCGCCCGGGGCGTAGATGACCCTGGTGGAGGTCGGGCCGGCGCTGGCCGCGTTCGCCGCCAACAGGCAGATCGCCAGGATCGCCGCCAGCGCGAGCAGGGCGCGACCCGCTTTCTGTGCCGCCGTTGCCATCGCTCCCCCCATCGGTCCCAAGAGGCCTCGCCTTGAGAACCGCAACTCACCGGTAGGGTTTCGGCCGGGATGCCGACGGTACGCGAGGCCAGCTTCGACCTTTTCCGCGAGCAGGGGATGACGACTATGTTCGGCAACCCCGGCTCGACCGAGCTGCCGATGCTGGCCGATTTCCCCTCCGACTTCCGCTACGTGCTGGGTCTGCAGGAGGCGGTTGTGGTCGGCATGGCCGACGGCTACGCCCAGGCCTCGGGCCGGACCACCGTCGCCAACCTGCACACGGCGCCCGGCGTCGGCAACGCGATGGGGGCGATCTTCAACGCCCAGGCCAACCACTCGCCGCTGCTGATCACGGCCGGCCAGCAGGCGCGGGCGCAGATAACCCTGCAGGCCAACCTGACCAACCGCGACGCGATCCGCATGCCGCACCCGCTGGTCAAGTGGTCCTACGAGCCGGCCCGGGCCGAGGACGTGCCGCTCGCCCTCGCCCACGGCGCCCACCTCGCCGGCCTGCCGCCGAAGGGCCCCGTCTTCGTCTCGCTGCCGATGGACGACTGGTACGCCGAGGTCGACGAGGCCGACGCCCGCGAGGCGATCACCCGCCGCGTCGTCGGCCGCAATGTCGCCGACCCCGCCGCGGTCCGCGTCCTCGCCGACCGGCTAAACGCCGCCACCAACCCGGTGATGGTCGCGGGCCCCGACATCGATGCCGCCGGCGCCTGGGAGCAGGCGATCGCGCTGTCGGAGCGCCAGCGCCTGCCGGTCTGGGCAACGCCGGCCCCCGGCGGCGGCCGCATCGGCTTCCCCGAGAACCATCCCAACTACCGCGGCGTGCTGCCGCCGGCGATCGGCCCGGTCGGCCAGACGCTCGAGGGCCACGACCTGATCCTCGTCGTCGGCAGCTCGGTCTTCCCCTACTACCCATATATCCCCGGGCCACTGCTGCCCGAGGGGGCGAAGCTGGTCGCGATCACCAGCGACCCCGACGAGGCCGCCCGGGCGCCGATGGGCGACGCTATCGTCGCCGACGTCAAGCTGACCATGGCGGCGCTGCTCGAGGAGCTGCCCGAGTCGACCCGCCCGGCGCCCGAGCCGAACCAGGGGCCGCAGGAAATCCCGCCCAGCGATCCGCTCAACCCCTCGACCGTGCACACCGCCCTGGCCGAGGTCTTCCCCGAGGACGGCATCGTCGTGCTCGAGTCGCCGACCAGCACCCTGGCACTGCGCAACCAGATGCGACTCTCGCGCCCCGGCAGCTACTACTTCGCCGCCGGCGGCGGCCTCGGTTTCGGCCTCGCCGCCTCGGTTGGCGTCCAGCTCGCGCAGCCGGACCGGCCGGTCGTCTGCGTGATCGGCGAGGGCTCGGTCCAGTACGCGGTCAGCGCCTTCTGGAGCGCCGTCGCCTACAAGACCCCGATCACCTTCCTGGTCGTGCGCAACGAGGAGTACGGGATCCTCAAGTGGTTCGCCGAAGTCGAGGACGTGCAGGGCGCGCCCGGCCTCGACCTGCCGAAGCTCGACGTCGCCGCGATCGCCGAGGGCTACGGGATCACCGCGCACCGGGTCAAGGACCGCGACGGTGTGCGCGACGCCCTCTCCAAGTCGCTTGCCTCCTCGCAGCCGGAACTGGTCGAAGTTCCGGTGACGCCGGGCATGGCGCTCTTTTAGGTCGGACGATGGCGCTGCTGGAGAGGAAGCTGGCGCCGCCCCCGTCGGAGCCGGCGCCCGACCGCGCTCCGGACAGCCTCGCCGCCGGCACGGCGCAGCCGCTGCGCGGCGAGCTCGAGCAGCTGCTCGGTGCCGACCGCGTGCTCGGCCGCGCCGGCGACATCGTCCGCTACGCCTCCGACGCCAGCCCCTACCGCCTCTTCCCGCAGGCGGTGGTGATGGCGCACGATGCCTCCGACGTCGCCAAGGTCCTCGCCTACGGCCGTCGCACCGGCATCCCGGTCACCTTCCGCGCCGGCGGCACCAGCCTCAACGGCCAGGGCCAGAGCGACGGCATCCTCGTCGACGTGCGGCGCCACTTCGGCGGCGTCGCGGTCGAGGACGGCGGCGCGAGGGCGCGGGTCAAGCCGGGCACGGTGCTCGGCCACGCCAACCGCGTGCTCGCTCCGCACGGCCGCAAGCTCGGCCCCGACCCGGCCAGCACCGACATCGCCTGCGTCGGCGGCGTGATCGCCAACAACTCGGGGGGGATGCGCTGCGGTGTCGCCAAGGACTCCTACTCGACCGTGCGCTCGATGACGCTGGTCCTCGCCTCCGGCACGACGATCGACACCGCCGCCCCCGATGCGGCCGAGCGCTTCGCGACCGCGGAGCCCGAGCTCGCCGCGGGCCTGGAAGCGATCCGCGACGAGATCCGCGCCGACGCCGAGCTGAGCGAGCGCATCCGCCGCAAGTTCGCGATCAAGAACACCACCGGCTACCGCCTCTGCGCCTTCCTCGACGCCGACGAGCCGCTGGAGATCTTCCGTCGCCTCGTGGTCGGCTCCGAGGGCACGCTCGCCTTTGTCGCCGAGGCGGTCTTCGAGACCGTGCCCCAGCCCGCCCACACGACGACCGCCTGGATCCACTTCCCGGGCATCGACGAGGCGATCGCCCCGGTCCGCGACCTGGTCGAGAGCGGCGCCACCGCGGTCGAGCTGATGGTCGCGCCGGCGCTGATCACCGCCGCCTGGAACATGGTCGGCGCTCCCGAGGAGTGGAAGGAGCTGCCGCCCGAGTCGGCGGTGCTGCTGGTCGAGTACGGCGCCGCCAGCGACGAGGAGCTCGACGCCTACGTCGCCAAGGCGGGCGAGATCTTCGCTGCCCACGAGACGATCCGGCCGATCGACTTCACCCGCGAGGCGGAGGGGATCGAGCTCGCCTGGCGCGTGCGCGAGGGCCTGCACGGCCTGATCGGCCGCCTGCGCCTGCCCGGCACGGCGCTGATCGTCGAGGACGTCTGCGTGCCGCCGGAGCGGATCGCCGAGGGTGCCCGCGACCTGCAGGCGCTGCTTGGCGAGCACGGCTTCCTGCCCGGCGTCGCCGGCCACGCCTCGGCCGGGAACCTGCACTTCATGCTGACCCCGGACTTCGCCAAGCAGGAGGACCGCGAGCGCTACGAGGCCTTCATGGCGAAGCTGGTTGAGCTGATCGTCGGCAAGTACGACGGCTCGCTCAAGGCCGAGCACGGGACCGGGATCAACATGGCCCCTTATGTGGAGAGGGAGTGGGGGGAGAAAGCCACGGAGCTGATGTGGCGGGTGAAGCAGTTGGCCGATCCCGATGGCGTGCTCAACCCGGGAGTGGTGCTGAACCGCGACCCCGACGTCCACCTGCGCAACCTCAAAACCACGCCGGCGATCGAGGAGTCGGCGACGACCTGCGTCGAGTGCGGCTTCTGCGAGCCGGTCTGTCCGAGCCGCAACCTGACCACGACGCCGCGCCAGCGGATCGTCCTGCGCCGCGAGATGGCGCGTCAGCCGGCGGGTTCGCCGGTGCAGCGGGCGCTGCTCGAGGAGTACGAGTACGACTCGCTCGACACTTGCGCCGCCGACGGCTCTTGCCAGCTTGCCTGCCCGGTCGGGATCGACACCGGCAAGCTGGTCAAGGAACTGCGCGAGGAGAAGCATGCGCCGCGCGCCGAAGCGGCAGCGCTGGCGACGGCGAAGCGCTGGGGTGCGGTCGAGGTGGCTTCGCGACTGGCGCTGCGTCTGGGTGGACCGTTGGTGCGGCAGACCAAGCGTGGGCGGGGACTGCCGGGGGCCGCTCGGTGGGGAGGAGAGGGTGACCCTCGCCCGACAAAAGCGGGGAGTGTCGGGAGAGGGTCACCCTCTCCTCCCCAGAGCGCAGTCGCCGTCTATGTGCCCAGCTGCACGAATCGCATCTTCGACGGGAATCCGGTCGAGGCCCTGGTGGCGGTCTCGGAGCGGGCTGGGATGCCGGTTTGGATTCCCGACGACGTCGCCGGAAGCTGTTGTGGGCTGCCGTGGAGCTCGAAGGGCTTCGGCGATGCTCACCGTCACAAGGCGAACGAGATGGTTGAGCGGCTCTGGGGGTGGAGCGACGAAGGGCGGTTGCCGGTGGTGATCGATGCGGCCTCCTGCACCCAGGGTGTCACTGACCCCGGTGATGGCGTGCTCAGCGAGGAGAACGTTGAGCGGCTCGCCAAGCTGGAGATTCTCGACTCGGTGGCCTGGGCGCACGACCGCCTGCTGCCGAAGCTCGAGGTCACCGCCAAGGTCGGCTCGGCGACGGTGCATCCGACCTGCGCCACCCGTCACATGGGCCTGGCGCCTCGCCTGCGGACGGTCGCCAAAGCTCTGGCCGACGACGTCTACGTGGCGCCCTCGTCCACCTGCTGCGGCTTCGCCGGCGACCGCGGCATCTCCCACCCCGAGCTGACCGCTGCGGCCACCCGGCCCCAGGCCGAAGAGCTTGCCGGTCGCCAATTCGACGCCCACCTCTCCAGCAACCGCACCTGCGAGATCGGCCTCGGCCGCGCCACCGGCGCCGAGTACGAGTCGATCGTGATCCTGCTCGAGCGAGCGACGCGGCCGGCCTAGGCCGCGGACCTTGCTTTGGTGTCGGCCTCCGCCTGGCGTAGGGCGGCGGCGACCTTGGCGTCACGCTCCATGCGCCGGTCGAAAATGGGATTGAGGATGCCCCGCAGCGCCGAGAGGTAACGCCACCAGCGCGGCGCGAAGACGCGCGGCGCGCGCTGCTCGATTCCGTGCACCAGGGCGCCGGCCGCCTCCTCGACCTGGATCCGTTTGAAGAAGAACTTCGGCAGCAGTTCCTGCATCCGCTTGCCGCCCTGCTCCCGGTCAAGGCCCTGGCGCACCATCTCGGTGTCGACCCAGCCGAAGTAGGCGACGGTGGCGCTCGCGCCGAACGGCGCCAGCTCCACCCGCAGCGGCCGGCCGAGCGCCTCGACCGCGGCCTTCGAGGCCGCGTAGGGGCTCAGCATCATCCCGTTCATGAAGGCGGCGACCGAGGCGACGAGGACGATCTGGCCGTTGCGCTCGGAGATCTGCGGCAGGGCGGCGCGCACCGTGTTCCAGACGCCGAGCAGGTTGACGTCGATCACCTTCTCCCATTCCTCGGGCGGCATCGTCCGCGTCGTCGCCCCTTCCGGCGCGATCCCGGCGTTTGCCATCGCCAGGTCGAGCGCGCCGAAGCGCTCGACCGTCTGCGCGACCGCGACAAGCATCGCTCCCGAGTCGGTGACGTCAGCGCCGATCCCGATCGCCCGCTCGCCGATCCGCTCCGCCGCCTCGCGCGCCTGCTCGGCGTCGAGATCGACGACCGCGACCGAGGCGCCGCGCGCGTGCATCTGCCGCGCCGTCTCGAAACCGATTCCGCGAGCGGCGCCTGTGACCAGCGCCACCTTCCCGTTCAGGTCGTAGGCGGGCATACCGTGGAGAGCCTAGACCACCCTGGCCGGCCCACACCAGGGGCGCCGCGAGGGTTAGCGCTAGGCGAAGAAGTCGCGGTCGGAGAGCGCGCCCGAGCGCAGCGCCGCCTCGGCGAGCGCGGCGCGCTTGCGATTCTGCGCCAGGTCGGAGACGCCGAACTTGGCGAAGAGCGTGCGCAGGTGCGACTTGACCGCGACCTCGCTGAGGTGGATCGCCGAGGCGACTTCCTGGTTGGTCGCGGGCGAGGCGTAGGGGCCCTGATCGCGGAGTGGCCGGCAGAGCTCGACCAGCACCCGCTTCTGCATCTTGGAGAGCTCCGCGTCGAGCGCGGCATCGACGGCCATCGCGGTCTCACCCACCTCCGGCGAGGCGGGCTCGAAGTAGGAGAGGTCGGTGCCGCCGACGGTGATCACGTCGCCGGCCTGCAGGCGCCGCCGGCCGCTCACCCGTTCGTTGTTGACGAAGGTGCCGTTGCGGGAAAGGCTGTCATCGGCGACCGTCCAGGCGCTGCCGACGCGCTCGATCAGCGAGTGCAGCCGCGAGACCTGCCCGTCCCACTCGAGCGCGATGTCCGCTCCGGGGTCGCGGCCGAGCGAGAGGGTCCCGGACCCGGCGTCGAGATCGACCACCCGCTGGGCGCCGACCGCGTCGCGCAGCAGCAGGAACGGCTTGCCCAGCCGTTCCGCCTCGATCCGGGCCTTCAGCTCAGCCGGGGTCGACTTATGCGGTCCGCGCGGGTCGCTCACCGGTTGCCATCCGCGCCGCCGGCGTGCTCGAGCGCGGCGAGTGCCTTGCGGAGCTTTTCCTCGCTGGCTTCGACTTCCCGCTCGGCGGCCTTGAATCCGCTGGCGTCGCCCGCCCGAGCCGCCTCCGCCAGTCGCCGGTAGGCGGCTTCCGAGGCGGCGATCGACGCGAGCGCCGCCTCGACCTGGCCGGCGATCGCGGGGCTTACCGGCAGTGCGGCCAGGCGCCTGTGGGCGGCAGCGTTTGCCTCGGCGAGGCGGACCGCAGCAGCGGCCTGCTTGTCGCCGGTCGATGCGCGCTCGAGTTGCTGTCGTCCACTTTGGCGCGCCTCGCGCAGCCCGCTCAGGGCGGCGGCCAGGGCGCGCTCGGTCCTCGCCGTGGTGGCGAGGGGGTAGGGCTTGCCCCTGAGCAGCTCCAGGGTCTGGGCGATCGACTCGCAGGTCGCTTCGAAGCCGGGTTCCGCCGTTGGCGAGTAGCAGGCGGCGGTCACGACACCGACGCTTGCCGGTGCCGCGTAGAGGGTCAGGTCGCGATCGAAGCCGCGCAGCTGGACGCCGCGGTAGCGCAGCGCCTCCAGCTCGCCGAGCTTGACCGGGGTCGGGCGGGGGAGGTCGCCGCCGGCGCGGCCGATCAGCGTGGCGGGCAGCAGGCGGGGCCCCTGCGCATCGGTCAGACCCGCCGTCGTCCCCGAGGCGTCGCGTGCGGCGGGGGCGACGCCGACCGCGTCGCGCAGCGTGAGCCCGGGGATCGCCGGTCGTTCGCCGTCGCTGACGGCTTCCCAGTCGCTTGGGGCGCGGAGTGAGATCGCGTTGCTGGACGCCGAGGTCGTCAGCTTTGCCGTCCCGTCCTTGCCGGTCGCCCGCCCGCCGACGAAGGCAACCGCCGCCAACGCTACGAGGCCAAGCGTGGCAAGCAAGGCCGCCGTCCCCAAGCGCCGCCGCTGGATCGGCGCGGTCTTCGCGGCGGTCTCGGCGCGCTCGGGCTTGCCATCCGTCAAATCCTGCGTCTCGCCGCCGACCGCGCGCACGCCATGGGCCAGCGCGCCACGGCTGGGTGGGCGGCTTGCCGCCGCCGGGCCGCTGCCGATTACGGCCGCGGCCCGCTCGACCAGCTCGCCGGCGCTCGCCGGCCGCTCGTCGGGCTCCTTCGCCATTCCCCGCGCCAGGACCGCGTCGATCCCAATCGGGAGGTCGCCGCGGACCGCGTGCACGCTCGGCGGCTCGTCGTTCAGATGGGCGTAGAGGACGGCGGCGTCGGAGGGCCGGGCGTAGGGGACCGACCCGGTCAGGCACTCGTAGAGCACGCCGCTGAAGGCGTAGATGTCGCTGGCGGTCCCGGCCGGCTCGCCGCGCACCTGCTCGGGGGCGATGTAGTCGATCGTCCCGACCACCTGGCCGCTGCGGGTGACCGCGGACTGGTCTGGGCCGCGGGTCAGTCCGAAGTCGGCGAGGAAGGCTTGGTCGGCCTCGCCGACGAGGATGTTCTGCGGCTTGACGTCGCGGTGGACGAGGCCGCTGGCGTGGGCCGCGTCGAGGGCATCGCCGACCGGCCCGAGGATCTCCAGCGTTCGCTTCGCATTGAGTTCGCCGTCGACGATCAGCTGCTTCAGCGTCACCCCGTCGACGAGGCGCATCGCCAGGAAGAGGCCGTCCTCGATCTCGCCCGCCTCGTAGACGGTGACCACGTGCGGGTGCTCGAGAGTGGCCTGCAACTGCCCCTCGCGCCGAAACCTCTCGCGGAAGTCCGCCTCCGACCCAAGGTCCGCATGCAGGACCTTGAAGGCGACCCGGCGTCCGAGCCCTAGCTGGGTCGCTTCGTAGACCTCACCCATGCCTCCTCTGCCGAGCAGGCGCTCGATTCGGTAGCCCTTGATTTCGGCGCCTTTTGCAAGCACGGCGTCGAGAGCGTAGTCCGTCCGGGTGAGCCGCCCGCTTGCCGCCGCCCTGGGTCCGGTGCTTGGCGCAGCGGTGATGCTTGACCATCCTCTTGCCCGGTGGGGGGTCGATGAGTGCTGGTTGCAGCAGCTGGCCGGGTGCTTGTGGGGACTCGGGTTGCGGAGTGTCGAAGGGCGGAGGCACGGGTTCTTCCGAGTCGTCGACGCCGATCACCTTGACACCGGGGCGCGGCCCCTTGCCGGCGCACGGCGAGCCACCGCGGAGGCGAAAATCCCAGGCCGCGCTGTTCACGTAGCCGGGATCGCCGAAGACGTCGCCGGCTCTGGTGTAGCCGTAGCCGCCGTAGGCCAGGGCCGGGTCGGGCTGATAGACGCAGTTGCCGACGAAGGCGTTGCCCCTCGTATTGCCGTCGGCGGGGAAGTACCCGACGATGCTCTCGGTGTCGCCGGGTCCCCAGGGAAGGTCGTAGACGGAGCGCAGGGTCGCGTTGGACACGACGTTGTCTTCGAAGCGGTTGCCTTCGGAGAAGTGGCCGTACTCGGCCGAGCTGCCGACGTTGATGTTCGAGCCGTTGCCGTCGAAGACGTTGTGGTCGACCACTGCGCCGTCGACGTCGGGCCAGAGTTGGATTCCCCGCGAGACGTTGTCGTAGACGTAGTTGTCGTGGATTCGCGCGTCGGGGGCGTCGACCAGGTACAGACCGTGAACTCCCGACTGGCTGTCGTCGCGCAACGACGCGACTATCGCCGGGTCGTTTCCGCAGTCGTGAATCCGGCTGCGTTCGATGACCAGGCCTTCGGCCGCGACGGTGCCGGCCGGATCGCCCGCGGTATAGCCGTCGCGATGCCCGGCGTTGAGGCAAATCCCGCGCCGCCAGGTCATCTCGGTTTCACGGAAGGCGATCCTGTCGCCGTCGATGACCAGCATCGTGCCCTTGTCGCCGTTGCCCGGCGAATCGGTGAAGCGGATGCGTTCGAAGTCGAGGTCGTGGACGCTGCCCTGCAGCCACATCGCTGCCTTGACGACGGCGGCGGGACCGCCGCGGTCCGCACTGCGGATTCGCGCCGGGTTGCCCGGCTGCCCACCGGCGTCGCCGACGATGAAGCTGCCGATCGGCTCGACGAACGTCGCCCCCGCCACCAGGCAGCCTTCCTGTCCCGCGCCGGTGATCTGGATCAGGTGAGCGATCGAGCGCACCGGCGCCGCTTCGGTGCCGAGGTCCGCGTCGTTGCCGGCGGGCGAGGCGAAGTGGTCGCAGCCGGCATCGGCCGATGCCACCGCAGGCAACATCGCCAGGGCCAGGGCAAGCGCCACCACTGTGCCGAGCATCGAGTGGATCCACCGGGTTGGGTTCGCAAAGGTCATGCGTGCAGCCTCGTCGATCTCGCAGCTGGTGGGAAGGCATCCTGGGTATAGAAAAGGGCTACCGCTGCCGCCGGGTGGCGCACCCTCACCTATCATCCCCGCCGAGATGACGCCCTCGATACGTGGTTCGCTCCTCGCGACGGTGTTGGTGGCGGCCTCTTGCCTCGCGCCCTCCGCCGCCTCCGCGTCGTTCGACGACCTGCCGGGCGAAACCCTGGGCGACACTCCGTACCGCTCGGCCGCCCTCTTCGACGCCACGGCCGAATTCAACAGCGAACACCTCACCGAGGAGCAGCCGGAGCTCACATCTCCCGGGGTCTTTCTAGCCTGCGGCGGGCGGGGTGCAAAGACCGGCTGGGTGCGATTCGCAACTGCGGTCGCGGGCAAGCTCCGGGTGAGCGCCACGACGACAGGGCCCGATGACATCTTCTACACCGTCTTCGCAGCGCCAACGACCACGCCAAGCTTCGGCGATCTCCACCAGATCGCCTGCCAGGATGGTCTTGACGGACAGGTCGAGGAATATTCCTTCGGACACGAGGTGCCGGCAAACACGGTCGCCTTCGTCCAGGTGTTGGTTCAGTGCCGGCCGATCGAACCGGCCTGCGAAAAACCGGAACGCGATGCGGCCGTTGGGGGTCAGACGACGGTCCGGCTGCGCTTCACGCCCTTCAACGCCGATGGCGACTTCCTGCCCGACTCGATCGACGGTTGCCCCGTCGCCGCCGGTGATTTCCGCGGCTGCCCCGACGCCGACAGGGACGGAGTCGGCGATGCCGACGACGCATGCCCCGCGGCGTATGGAAGGGCGCCGAACGGCTGCCGCCGTGGCGACGAAGACGGCGACGGATACGCCGCCACGGCCAGCGCCGGCTCGGATTGCAACGACGACGACCCCGCGATCCACCCAGGCGCCCGGGACGTGCCGCGCAACGGCGTGGACGAGGACTGCGACGGTCGCGACCGGGCCTACCCCCGGGTCGAAAACGAAGTCGCCGCCGTCTCGGCCTGGTCCCCCAGGTTGGGCCGGACAGTCGGCTTCCTCGCCGCCCTCAAGGTCGCCGGTCCGTTCGCGAAGGGGATGGCGGTAACGCTTCATTGTCAGGGGCGGGGCTGCCCGATCTCGCGCCAGTCTGTGGCGACACACCCCGCCACCAAGAGCGTCTCGATCGGCGGCAAGCTGGTCGGCAGCACGCTCGCGCCGGGCGCGAAGGTGACCCTGGTCATCACCCGGCCCGAATACATCGGCGAGGCGATGCGATACACGATCCGCCAGCACGGCAAAGTCAAGGTCGAGACGCTCTGCGTCCCCGTCGGCGGAACGAGCCCGCGGAAGAAATGCGAGTGAGCGCTCGGCAGGGCGCGGCCTGCGCTCTGATCGCGGTCGCGGTGTTGGTAGGCGCCTTTGCGCTGGGCGCGGCGACCGCGCCCGACACGGCCCCGGCCGGCGCTCCCACGGTCGAGGGGCCGGGTGGCGTCGAGGTGCCGCCGCTTGGCAAGGTGGCGGCGCTTCCCGACCTGCACGAGGAAGCGTCCGCACCGGTGGTCGAAGTCGAAGGCGAAGAAGGGGAATCGGCCGTGAGCGAAGCGCCGTTCACGGAAGCTCCGGCGCCGGCCGAAGAAGCGCCGGAAAGCCCGGAACCCGAAGCCGCCCCCGCTCCGAGCGGCTCGAGCGAAGAAGTGGTCCCGGAAGGCCTCTGAGCCCGGACGCAGTCGGGCGGCCCCGAAGGACCGCCCGACCAAACCTCATGGAGTTGCTCGGATTGAGGCGCCGAGCCTACGAGCAGAAGCCATTGTCCAAGTCGTTTTCGACGTAGACCCATTCCGGGCTGTACTGCCACTGGCCGCCGGCGTAGCGGGCGAACCACACGTAGACGTATTCGTATGGCTTGTAGGCGGTAAGGGCCCACTGAGTGATTCCATCGGCGGGGGTCCAGGACTGAGGCCAGGTCCAGCGACTGGTCGCCCAGTCGTACATCATCGGCAGGGCCCAGACGCCGGCGCTTTGGAGCGAGGAGGTGTTGTAGGCATTGCCGTACACGGCGTGGTAGCAGGTGGAAAAGCGCGCGCTTGCTCCGGCGTAGACGCCGCCGACGACCGCGGAGGTGCTGGCGCCGGTGCCGGCGCGGCCCCGCTTGGAGTTATGACGGCCGCAGCGCTTGCCGTGCTTGCAGTGCGCGCGCTTCGCCGGCTTCTTCGTGGTCTTGGGGGGCATCTTCGTCGTGGGAGCGGAAGCAGTGGATGGGGCGGGCGGAGCTGGAGCGGCAGGCGCAGCGGGTGTCGAGGGCGCTGGCGTCGGCACTGCGGCCGGGGTGGAGGGGAGTTCCGGCAGCGAGGGGAATCCAGGGGGCGGGGGAGGTGTTTCGGCGAGCGCGTTGCCGGGGCTGAGAGCCTGGCCTGCGCAGAAGAGGAGGGCCAGCCCGGTGCAGAGGAGGAGGCTGGTGGTGAGGGCAAACTTTGAGAGTCGAGCGTTCATTTGAATTCTCCTGTCGGAAGAGGTGATCGGGACAGGAAGGAGCTTCGATCAGAACGCCGCGCCGAAAAAGGTACCCAAGGGTGCTGGATACGCCACCTCCATGGGAGGCGGCACCACCGTGTTGCCGGAGCCGAGCGCGAAGGACGGAGGTCAGCGAGTGGCGGCTGAGACTGCTGCCGCGCCCTGCTCATCGGCGCCGGCCTCGACCTCGCGCACCGCGGCGACCATCCTGCGGTCCTGCTCCATGCGGCGGTCGAGCAGCGGGTTGAGGATGCCGCGCAGGGCGGAGACGTAGCGCCACCACTTCGGCGCGAAGATCCGCGGTGCGCGCTCTTCGATGCCGCGCACGATCGCCGCCCCGGCCGCGCTGGGGGGAATTCGTTTGAGCAGGAAGTCGGGCGTGTTTTCCTGCAGGCGGTTCGAGCCCGGCCGGGCGACGGCGTCCTGGACCATTTTGGTGTCGACCCAGCCGAAGTAGGCGACGCTGGCGCTGGCGCCGAGTGGCGTCAGCTCTGTGCGCAGCGCCCGGCCCATCGACTCGACGCCCGACTTGGCGACTGCGTAGGGGCTGTTGAGGACACCGTTCATGAAGGCGTAGACCGAGGAGGTGACGACGACGTGACCGCCGCGCTCGACGATCTGCGGCAGCGCTGCCCGCACCGTGCGCCAGACGCCGAGCAGGTCGACCTCGAAGACACGCTCCCATTCCTCGACCGAGATTCCCCGCGTTGTCGCCGTCTGCCCCTGGGCAATGCCGGCGTTGGCGACGACGACGTCGAGGCCGCCGAAGCGCTCGACCGTCTCGGCGACCGCGGCCATGATCGCCGCGTGGTCGGTGACGTCGGTGCCGATCCCGATCGCCCGCTCGCCGATCCGCTCGGCCGCCTCGCGCGACTGCTCGGCGTCGAGATCGACGACCGCGACCGAGGCGCCGCGCATGTGCAGCTGGCGCGCCGTCTCGAAGCCGATCCCGCGCGCGGCGCCGGTAACCAGCGCCACCTTTCCGTTCAGGTCATAGAGCGGCATGCGGCGGAGAGCCTAGACGACCGGCAGTCAATTGCCCTGCCGCTCCTAGAATCACCCGTCCATGCCCGGCTTCCGACCAGTCGACACCAAGCAGTCCTTCCCCGAGCTCGAGGAGCGGGCGCTGGCGCGCTGGCGAGAGCGCGACGTCTTCAAGCGCTCGCTGGAGAACCGCGAGGGCGCCGAGATCTGGAACTTCTACGAGGGCCCGCCGACCGCCAACGGCCGCCCCGGCTCCCACCACGTCCTCGCCCGCGTCTTCAAGGACATCTACCCGCGCTACCGCTCGATGTGCGGCTACCGCGTGCCGCGCAAGGCCGGCTGGGACTGCCACGGCCTGCCGGTCGAGATCGAGGTCGAAAAACAGCTCGGCATCTCCTCCAAGCAGGAGATCGAGGAGTACGGGATCGACAAGTTCAACGCCCGCTGCCGGGCCTCGGTCTTCGAGTACGTCGAGGAGTGGAACCGCCTCACCGAGCGGATCGGCTTCTGGATCGACCTCGACGACCCCTACGTCACCCTCGACGACGACTACATCGAGTCGGTCTGGTGGTCGCTGAAGCGGCTCTGGGAGGACGACCGCCTCTACGAGGGCCACAAGGTCGTCCCTTACTGCCCCCGCTGCGGCACCGCCCTCTCCTCGCACGAGGTGGCGCTCGGCTACAAAGACGTCGAGGACCCGTCCATATATGTGCGCTTCCCGTTGCTCAGCGAGGACGGCAGCGAGGCGGGCGAGTCGCTGCTGGTCTGGACGACGACCCCGTGGACTCTGCCCGGCAACGTCGCCGTGGCGCTGGCCCCCGACGTCACTTACGTGCGGGCGCGCGTCGACGGAGAGATAGTGATCCTGGCCGAGCCGTTGGTCGAGAAGGTCCTCGGCGAGGGAGCCGAGATCGTCGACCGCTTCCGGGGCTCCGACCTCGTCGGCCGCAGCTACCGCGGGCCCGTCTTCACCCTCGAGGACGGCGGTCCGGCAAATGCCTTCCACGTCCTCGCCGGTGATTTCGTCACCACCGAGGACGGCACCGGCCTCGTCCACATCGCCCCGGCCTTCGGCGAAGACGACTACGCGGTCGCTGCCGCGAACGGCATCTTCGATCCCACAAGCCACGCCACCCTCTACAACCCGGTCGGACTCGACGGCAAATTCGACCGCCGCGTCAGCGGCTTCGAGGGCGGCTTCGTCAAGGACCCCGAGGTCACCCGGGCGCTGATCGCAGACCTCGACGCCCGCGGCCTGCTCTTCCGCGAGCAGGTCTACGAGCATTCCTATCCGCACTGCTGGCGCTGCGACACGCCGCTGCTCTACTACGCCAAGTCGAGCTGGTACGTCGCCACCTCGCAGGTCCGCGATCGGATGCTCGCCAACAACGAGACGATCGGCTGGCACCCGGAGCACATCAAGGACGGCCGCTTCGGCAAATGGCTGGAGAACAACGTCGACTGGGCGCTCTCGCGCGACCGCTACTGGGGCACGCCGCTGCCGATCTGGGAGTGCGGCGGCGAGGACTGCGACGGGCGCTTCTGCGCCGGCTCCGTTGCCGAACTGCGCGAGCGCTCCAAGAGCGAGGTGCCCGAGGACCTGCACCGCCCCTACATCGATGAGGTCACGGTCGAGTGCGAGCAGTGCGGCAGCGAGATGCGCCGGGTCGAGTCGGTGATCGACACCTGGTACGACAGCGGCGCGATGCCCTTCGCCCAGCTCCACTACCCGTTCGAGAACGAGGAGCTGTTCAAGGAGCGCTTCCCGGCCGACTTCATCTGCGAGGCGATCGACCAGACCCGCGGCTGGTTCTACACGCTGCTGGCCGAGTCGACGCTGCTCTTCGACGAGAGCAGCTATCGCAACTGCGTCTGCCTCGGCCTGATCCTCGACCCCGAGGGCCAGAAGATGTCGAAGAGCAAGGGCAACGTGGTCGAGCCCTGGGACGTGATCTCGGCCCACGGCGCCGACGCCTTCCGCTGGTACTACCTGACCGCCCAGCAGCCCTGGTCGGGCTACCGCTTCTCGGTCGACACGGTCGGCGAATCGGTGCGCCAGTTCCTGCTCACCCTCTGGAACACCTACTCCTTCTGGGTCCTATACGCCAACGCGGAGGATTTGAGTCCCAGCGACTTCAAAGACCAGCCGCTGACTTCGTCTTTTGTCTCGGATAGCGAGACAAAGCACGAAGTCAGCGTGGGGGACGATTTGGACCGTTGGGCGCTTTCGCGGTTGCAGGCGACGATCGCGATCGTGCGCGAGCGGATGGACGACTTCGATTGCACCGCCGCCGGCCGGGCGATCTCGGAGTACGTCGAGGAGCTCTCCAACTGGTACGTGCGGCTCTCGCGCCGCCGCTTCTGGGAGGGCGACCGGGCCGCGTTCGCGACCCTGCGTCACTGCTTGCTGGAGACCGTGGCGCTGCTTGCCCCCTTCACGCCGTTCCTCGCCGACGAGATTCACCTCAACCTCGCCGGTGGTGAAGCGGAGGAGGGGGGCGATTCGGTTCACCTGCGCGACTTCCCGACGGTCGATCCGACCCTCGCCGACCCCGAGCTGGAGAGGGCGATGGAGGCGGTCCGCCTCACGGTCGAACTCGGCCGCGCTGCCCGCGCCCAGGCCAAGGCGAAGATGCGCCAGCCGCTGCGCCGCGCCGTGATCGTCGCCAACGACGCCGAGCGCGCCGCGATCGAGGTCCGCGCCGACCTGGTCATCGCCGAGCTCAACGTCAAGGAGCTCGACTTCGTCTCCGAGGAGGCGGACCTGGTCAGCTACGCGGTCAAACCCAACTACCGCTCGCTCGGACCCCGCTTCGGCAAGCGGATGCCGCAGGTCGCCGCCGCGGTCGAGGCGCTCGACCCCGTCCACGTCGCCAGGGTGATGGCCGACGGCGGCGAGATCGGGATCAACGTCGACGGCGACGAGCACACGATCGGCTCCGACGAGGTCGCCCTCGCCCTGCAGCCACTGGACGGCTACGAGGTCGAGGCAGAGGCCGGACACGCCGTCGCCCTGCAGCTGGAGCTCGACGACGAGCTGCGCCGCGAGGGCCTCGCCCGAGAGATAGTCCACGCGGTCCAAAACGCCCGCAAAGCCGCCGGCCTAGACATCTCCGACCGGATCGAGCTCAACCTCGGCGGCGACGACGAGCTGCTTGCCGCCGCCCGCGAGCACGAGCCCTACATAGCCGGCGAGGTGCTCGCGACCTCAGTCGCTTACGACGCCGCTGAGGACACCGCTGTTCGGGTGGACGGCCGCGACCTGTGCATCGTCGTCAACCGCGCCTGAGGCAGCTCCTCGCGAAAGCCTCGGTGAACTGAGCCGTCCTGGCACGCCTGTCGGAGGAGCCCCGGGAGCACTCTCCCGGAGGCTCAGGGACCACGCTTGAGCCCAGACCTCCGACCTGCTGCGCAACGGTCTCCGGGAGAGTGCTCCCGGGGCTCTTGCACAGGCCAGCTAGTCGCTGGTTTTCTCGCCGATGATGAAGTCGGTCTTCTTCGAGTCGGAGAACTTGACCCAGCAGTGCTCCGGGGCGACGCCGGCCACCTCGACCAGCGCCGCTTCTATCCGCTTGGCGATCTCCGCCTTCTGCTCGTCACTGCGGCCCTCGAACCAGTTGACCTCGACGAATGGCATGGCCGCTAGGCCAGGGCCGGCTCGAGCTCAGCCTCGAGACGACGCTTGGGCATCGCTCCGATCACCTTCTTGGCGATCGCCCCGTCCTTGAAAAGAATCAAGGTCGGGATCGAGAGGACCTCGTACTGAGCGGCGGTCTGCTGGTTCTCGTCGACGTTGATGCTGACGATGTGCAGGTCGTCGCGCTCGGTCTCCATCTCCTCGAGGACCGGATGGACGACGCGGCAGGGGCCGCACCAGGGCGCCCAGAAGTCGACCAGCACGGGTCCGTCGGCCTCGAGGACCTCGGACTTGAAGGTGTCATCTGTCACGTCTTGGAGCTTGCCTGTCACTGGAATCGGTCTCCTGGGGATTGAGGTTCGTCGCTCAATACTTCATAAAGTATAGCGAGGTTCGCGAGGTCCGAAAACGCCTCCCCGAGCGCTCACCGTCCATAGCGTAGAAGAGGCACCCGCCAGATCGCCTCGAGCACGATCGAGCGGCTCATCTTCGACGCTCCGGCCTGGCGGTCGCGGAAGACGATCGGCACCTCGACCACCTCGAAGCCGAGCTCGATCGCGCGGTAGGTCATCTCGACCTGGAAGGCGTAGCCGCGCGAGCGCACCGCATCGAGGTCAATCGCTTCCAGCACCTCGCGGCGGAAGCACTTGAAGCCGCCGGTCAGGTCCCGCACCTGGAGGCCGAGGACGAACTGGGCGTAGGCGCTGCCGCCGCGGCTGATCGCCCGCCTCAGCGGCCCCCAGTCGCTAACGCCGCCACCGGGCACGTAGCGTGAGCCGATCACGATGTCCGCTCGCTCCGCCGCCTCGAGCAGCCGCGGCAGGTAGGCCGGCTCGTGGGAGAAGTCGGAGTCCATCTCGACGACAAGCCCGGCGCCGCCGGCCAGCGCCCGGCGGAAGCCGGCGATGTAGGCGGGGCCGAGGCCTTCCTTGGTCGGCCGGTGCAGGAAGTGGACGGCCTCGTGCTCCTCGCTGAGCCGGGCGGCGATCTCACCGGTGCCGTCGCGGGAGTTGTCGTCGACGATCAGGATCTGGGCGTCGGCGGGCAGCTTGGCGCGCGCCTGCTCGACCAGGCGCTCGATGTTGGTTGCCTCTTCATATGTGGGCAGGACGAGCCAGGCTGGCCCTCGCTCGGGCTTGTTTGCGGGCATTTGCCGGGGCGATGCTAGTGACGAACCTGAGCTGCGGCTAAAGAGCCCCATCCGCTCGCTAGCTTGCAGGGGTGACCAACGCCGAGATCGCAGCCGCGCTGGACGAGCTCGGGGTGCTCTACCAGCTCGACGGCGCGGTCAAATACAGGGTGCTCGCCTACAGCACCGCGGCGAAGGCGATCCGCGAAAGCCCGGTCTCCGTCGCCGACCTTGCCGCGGCCGGGCGGGCGACCGAGGTTCCCGGCGTCGGCAAGACGCTGGCGGAAAAGATCGACGCGCTGATCGAGACCGGTGAGATCCCGGCGGCGGTGAAGCTGAAGGCGAAGTTCCCGCCGACCCTGGTCGAGGTGACGCGGGTGCCGGGAGTGGGGGCGAAGACGGCGCGGCGCCTGTTCGACGAGCTCGGCGTTGCCACCCTGGAGGACCTGAAAGCGGCGGCGGAGGGGGAGCGCATCCGCGATCTCAAGGGGCTCGGCCCGAAGGCCGAGGAAAACGTCCTTGCCGGGCTCGAGCGCCTCGGTGATCCCGGTGAGGCCTCGGGGCGGGTGCTGCTCTCGATGGCCCGTCCGATCGCCGAGGAGCTGGCGCGGACGCTCCGCGAGCACCCCGCTGCCGACCGGGTCGAGGTGGCGGGCTCGGTGCGGCGCTGGGGCGAGACCTGCAAGGACATCGACCTGATCGCGACCGCCGAGGAGCCGACCGCGCTGGCGGAGCACCTCGTCGCCAGCCCGCTGATCGCCGCCGCCGGGAAGCCAGGGCCCAACGGCGTCCGGGCCCAGACCCAGAACGGGATCTCGGTCGATCTGCGGATCGTCGCGCCGCAGGCCTTCGGCAACTTGCTCCAGCACTTCACCGGCTCGCAAGCGCACAACGTGCAGCTGCGCGAGGAAGCGGTGAAGCGCGGCCTCTCGGTTTCCGAGCACGGCATCACCGAGACCGAGAGCGGGGAGGTCGAGCTCTGCGCCGATGAGGCGGCGGTCTACAAGCGCCTCGGCTACGCCTACATCGAGCCCGAGCTGCGCGAGGGCCGCGGCGAGCTGAAGGCGGCCCGCGACGGAGGCCTTCCGGACCTGGTCGAGCTCGACGACATCCGCGGCGACCTGCACTCCCACACGACGCTCTCCGACGGCCGCAACACGCTCGAGGAGATGGCGACCGCCGGCCGCGACCGTGGCTACGCCTACATGGCGATCACCGACCACTCGGCCAGCCACGGCTTCGGCGATCACGTCACCGCCGAGCGCCTCTGGGAGCGGATCGCCGAGATCGAGGATTGGAACAAGGGCAAGCGCGGCTTCCGCCTGCTCGCCGGCTCCGAGGTCAACATCGGCCTCGACGGCGCACTCGACTACCCCGACGACGTGGTCGAGGCGCTCGACTGGGTCGTCGCCAGCGTCCACACCTCCTTCGCGATCTCCGAGCAGGAGATGACCGCGCGGGTGCTGACCGCGATCGAGAACCCGCTGGTCGACTGCATCGGCCACCTGACCGGTCGCCTGATCGGCCGCCGCGAGCCCTACGGGATCGACATCGAGGCGGTGGCCGAGGCGGCGGCGCGTACGGGAACGATGATCGAGATCAACGGCAACCCCAACCGCCGCGACCTCTCCGAGCACCACGCGCGGCTGGCGGCGGAAGCGGGGGTGACGATCGTGCTCAACACCGATGCGCACGGGGTCGAGACGCTGAACAACATGGACTACGCGGTGGCGACCGCGCGGCGTGCCTGGCTCAGCGCCGATCAGGTCGCGAACACGAAGAGCTGGACCGAGTTCAAGAAGCGGCTTAGGCGGTAGGGGCCGGGGTGGGTATTCGGCAACCCGCCCCTGCGGGGCTCACAAGTTGCCGAATACCCACCCCGGCCCCTACGAGCGCTATTGCAATGCGAATACGACGCGGACCGTGGCGGTGACCGTCGAGTTGCCGGGCTTGACCGGTGGGCTTGGGGCGGCCGTGGTTCCCTTGCCCGCTGCTTCTAGAGGAGCCCCGCTTACTTCCGTGCCTTCTTCGATGCTGAGCACTTGGCCGAGGGTCGCTCCAGCGCTGGTCGCCAGAGCGGTGGCCTTGGCTTTGGCCTGGGCGAAGGCGGCGAGGAGGGCGTTGTTGAAGGCCAGTTCCGGGTTGCCGGGGAAGAAGTTGGGGCCGCGGGTACCGGTTGCGCCGGCCGCGACTGCCGTGTTGACCAGTTCTCCGGCTCGCGCCGGCTCGTGCAGGATCACGCCGATCCCCTCGGCCGCCCGGTAGAGCGTCTGCTTGCCCTTGGTCGTTTTCCGCACCGAGATTTCGCCGGTGCTGATGTCGCCCGCGCCGATTCCCGGAGTTTTTTGAACCGCTGCGATTACGGCTCGCAGGGCCACCGAGACCGCTTGCAAGGCTGCCTTGCGGGTCTTCCGTTCCTTGCTGACGGAGAAGCCGAGCGACGCCGTGTCGTTGGGGACCTTCTGGGTGACCGTGCCGTGGACGCTGACCGTGCGTTCCGCCGCCGCGGCCGTTGTCGGCAACAGCAGCGCCAGCATCAGGGCGGCAAGAACGATCGGGGTTCGGCTGTTCACTGGGTTGACGCTACCCCGCACGGCCGGATGTCACTCAAGCGTGGGCGCGACGGCTGCTGCGCAGGCCGGGGGTGCGGACAAGCTGGATCGGCCGCAGGGCGGAGTTGGGGACGACGTAGAACTTGACTCCATCGCGTTGCTCGATCGCCAGCACGGCGCCCTCGCGCGAGTGCCAGGCGAGGGAGACGAGCAGGGCGTAGCCGGCGCCGATCGCGGCCACGCCGGGAAAGAAGACCCCGAGGACGCCGGCGCCGATCGCGGTCACGGCCACCGGCCAGAGGCGGCCGAAGGAGATCCGGGCAGGCGTCTCGACCGGCAGCGAGGTGGCGGTCTTTGCCCGCGCGAGAGTGTCGCGGAGGGCCTCGGCGGCCCGCGACGGGCGGCCGATGTAGAAGCCGATCGCCAGCGACAGCAGCCACCAGACGGCGGCGACGATCAGCGTCCTGGTGTCGCTGTCGCGATTGACGGCAATCGCCGTGATCGTCGCCAGCGCCGTCGCCTCGGCACCGGTGAGCAGAACGGTCACGCGCAGCAGGTCCGTGTAGGGCACCCGCTACCTCGCCAGCGCCTCGAGTATCGCCAGCCAGCCAGCCGGACCGTCGACGAGCAGGTCCGCCTCTTCGGCAAGCTCGGGGGGCGCCTCGGGGGAGATCACGCCAACGCAGACGGCGCTCTTCAGCTCGCCGCCGTCGCGCAGCTCGCGCAGGCGGCGGAAGGCGTCGAGGTCGGTGCGATCGTCGCCGGCGTAGATCGCGGCGGTGACGCCATCGGTCGCGAGCAGGGCCGCCACGGCGGCGTCCTTGCCGCCGCCGCCGACCGGGCGCAGCTCCAGCACCTTGCGACCCCAGCGGGGTTCGAGCTGGGCTCGGCCCGCCTCTGCGGCGATCTCGTGGGCTCGCGCCTCGGCGCCGCGCTCGTCCGCGGCGCCGCGCCAGTGCAGCGTCTGAATCGGTCCCTTGTCCTCCAGCCGCAGGCCGCTCGACGCCAGGCCGGCGGCGTCCAAGGCGGCGACGAACTCGGCCGCGCTGCGCTCCTGGCCGGCCAGCGCGGGGTCGAACCGAGGCTCCTCATCCCCGGGAAGCAGCAGCTCGAGCCCGTGGTTGCCGGCGTAGGCGAGGCCATCGACTCCGACCAGCCGCCGCGCCTCCAGCGCCCGCCGCCCGGAGATGCAGCCGACGAGGCCGAAGCTCCCATCCAGCGTCGCCAGTAGCTCGCTCGCCCTCGCCGGCACGGCCGCCTGCTCGGGTCGCTCGACGATCGGCGCCAGGGTGCCGTCGACATCGGTCAGGACCGCCGCCCGGGGGGGATCGGCGCGCAGCGGTTCCAGCAGCGAGTCCTCGGCCCCCGCGCCTGTCTCAGATTCGAGCGACACTGCATCTAGTATCGCGGCACGATGCCCGCGGAACCGGCGCTGCCCTCTCATCCCGCCCTCAAGCTGGCCGCGATCGGCACGCTCGCGGGGGCGTTCAGCGGTCTCTTCGGCGTCGGCGGCGGCACGGTCATCGTTCCCCTCTTGATCTTCTGGTTCGGCTACGGCGAGCGGCTGGCGACCGGGACCAGCCTCGCCGCGATCGTCCTCATCGGCCTGCTCGGGGCGATCGCGCAGGGCGGGATCTACGGCAACGTCCACGTCGTCACCGGGCTGCTGCTGGCGATCCCGGCGGTGGTCGGCGTCGTGATCGGCACCGCCGTGCAGCAGCGCATCTCCCAGCGCACCGTCTCCCTGCTCTTCGCGGCCCTGCTGATTGCGATCGCGATCGAGTTGATTCTCAAATGAGCGGGGACGAGCTGCTGGCGGCGCTGATCTGCATGGCGGGCGGTTTCACCGGCGGCATCGTCGGCGTCGGCGGCGGCGTGCTCTTCGTCCCGGCGCTGACGATCTTCATCGGCATCACCCAGGTCGAGAGCGAGTCGACCTCGCTGCTGATGATCGTCATTGTCGCCCTGATCGGGGCGATCCGCCAGAACTCCTACGGCAACGTCAACGTCCGCAACGCCGTCATCATCGGCGTCCTCTCACCGCTCGGCGTGCTGATCGGGGTCGGGATCGCCAACCATGTCTCCGAGCGCGTCCTGCAGCTCTCCTTTGCCGCCCTGGCGCTGTTCATCGCCTACCGCCTGCTGCGGCGCGCACTCGCCGCCCCCGCGTAGCCGCGCCTTGCGGCGGCAGCCCATCGGTAGTCTCAAAGTGTGGATTCACTCAGCTGGGAGGGCGACATCCCGCGGCTTCGCAACCCGATCCTGGTCTGCTCGTTTCGGGGCTGGAACGACGCCGCCGCCGCCGCGTCGACCGCGCTGACCACCGTCGAGGACGCCTTCGACGCGGAGCTGATCGCCAGGGTCGACGCCGAGGACTACTTCGACTTCCAGGCGACGCGGCCGACGATCGTCCTCACCGAGGGTCAGGCGCGCCGGATCGACTGGCCGCAGAACAACCTGATCGCGGTCCGGGCGCCCGGTGCCGAGCGCGACCTGGTGCTGCTCGACGGCACCGAGCCCAACCTGCGCTGGCGCACCTTCTCGGAGACGATCGCGACCGCCGCCGACGCGCTCGGCGTCGAGATGGTGATCACCCTGGGATCGCTGATCGCCGAGGTCTCCCACACCCTGCCGGTGCCGATCACGGGTCTCGCCTCCGACGAGAAACTGGTCGAAGAGCTCGACCTGCAGCGCTCCAGCTACGAGGGCCCGACCGGGATCGTCGGCGTCGTCCACGACTGCTGCCGCCAGGTTGGGATGGTCTCGGCCTCGCTCTGGGCCGCGGTCCCTCACTACGTCGCCGCCGTGCCAAACCCGAAAGCCGCGCTGGCTCTGCTGCGCCGGCTCGAGGGCCTGACCGGAGTCGCGGTTGACGCCACCGACCTCGAAGAAGAAGCCGACAGCTACGAAGACCAGATCAACCGCGCGATCGCCGCCAACCCCGAGATCGAGGAGCTGGTCGACCGGATCGAGAGCGAACAATCCGAGCAGCTCGACGATCCGGAGAACCTACCCTCGGCTGACACGATCGCCCGCGAGTTCCAGCAGTTCCTGCGCCAGCAGGGCGACCAGCCCTAGCTCTCGGCGGCGGGACAGACCAGGCGGTAGTCGCACCAGCTGCAGGTGGTGGGTGCGGGGCGCGGCTCGAAGTCCTGGCCCAACACTCCCTCGCCGACCGCAAGCACCGTGCGCTCGACCCGTTCGGCGTCGTCGGGCATGACCGGCGCGGCGACCTTCTCGGCGTCGAGCACGTAGTAGTAGCTGCCGCTCCCCGCCTCGAGTCCCCAAGCCTCGCGGGCGGCGAGCCGGTAGAGGGCTAGCTGAAGGTCGTTCTCGAGCTGGGCCTCGCTCTTGCGTTCGCCCGTCTTGTAGTCGATCAGCTCGTAGCTGCCGTCGGGCAGGCGGTCGACCCGGTCGACGCGGCCGCGCACCTGGTGCGGGCCGATGCGGACGTCGAACTTGCGCTCGAGCCAGACCGGTTCCCCCTCGGTCTCGCGCTCGCGCTCCCAGTAGAGGCGCATCGCCTCGCGGGCGCGATCGCGGAACTGCAGCTCGTCGTCGCTGGTACCGAAGCCCGAGCGCCGCCAGCCTGCCTCGAAGAGGTCCATCAGCCCGGCCAGCCCGCCGGCCCCGGTCTCGCCCTCGCCGGAGTCCTTGTGGAAGCGTTCCAGCACGCTGTGGATGAGGATGCCGAAGCGCTGGTTGATCGTCGGCTCCTGGGGGATGCCGAAGACGCGGCGGAACTTGTACTTCAGCGGGCAGGTCAGGTAGAGGTCGAGGTCGGAAGCGGAGAGGCTGAGCGCACCATCGCCGCGGCGGGGGAGGAAGGCTTCGAGCGAGGGCTCGTGGCGGGCGGCGATCAGCCCGCGGCGGCCGTCGCGCTCGTGCTCTGATTCGAGCAGGTAGGCGTCGAGCGGGGAGGCGTCGAGCTCGGCCTGCTGCTCGGGCGTGGCGATCTGGCGCAGCAGGCCGTTGACCGCCTCGATCGCCTCCGCCGTCGCCTCCTCGCCGGGCCGCTGCGCCAGCGCCGCCAGCTTCAGCAGCTCGAGGTGGCGGGCGATCGCCCGGTTGACGTCGACCACGGTGTCCAGGCGCGGCTCGGAGAGCTCGCGGCCGGCCCGCCACGACGCCTCGAGCACCTCCTCGCGCAGCTTGCGGTAGGTCGCGTGCAGCCCCTCGGCCGGGCCAAACAGCTCCTCCTCGTGCAGCTCCTCCGTCTCCTCGCCGGGGTCTTCGCCGTCGCCTTCGACCCGCGAGAGGACGAGGGTCGAGCGGGCCTGGACGCCGTCTCGCTCGGCCCCCAGCACGAAGACGTGATCGAAGTCCATCCCCTTTGCCGCGGCGCGGGCCAGGCCCTGGACGGTGCCCGGCGCGGCAGGCTCCTCGCCACCCGCCGGCTCGACCCCGGCCTCGGCGACGGCGCTCAGGTAGCGGACGAAGTCGCGGGTCGACCCGTGCGGTTCGCGGCGCGCCCAGATCGCCGCCAGCTCGGCCAGCCGGGAGAGCCCGAGCAGCCGCTCGGCGACCTCGGGCTCGGCGGCGAAGAGGCGCTGCCGGCGCAGGCCGACGCGCTCGATCAGCCGCCGCACGAAGACGTCGGCGCGGCGTTCCTCCATCGCCGCCGACGCTTCGCCGTGGAGCTTGAGGAAGGCCTGGATCCGCTCCCGCCCCTCGGGTGGGATCTGGGGGCTTTCCAGCGCCGCCTCGCAGCCGGAGACCATGTCGACCTTGCGCCGCCTCGCGATCGTCGTCAGCCGCGCCAGGTCGGCCGATCGCAGTTCGACCGGCGGCCGGGTCAGCGCCCGCGCCGCCGCCGCCGAATCTTCGGGATCCGCCAGAACCCTGAGCCAAGCGATCGCGTCGCGGACCTCGGGGCGCTGGAAGAGCGCCGCCGGCCCGGCCAGATGGAAGGCGATGCCGCGCTCCTCCATCGCCGCCGACACCGGGCCGCCGTTGGCCGTGGGGTCGTTGACGAGAACGCAGATCGCCTCCGGCGACGTGCCGGCGACGAGCAGGTGCTCGACCTCGCGGGTGACGGCCTGCGCCTGCGCCCGCTCGTTGGTGCAGCGCCAGTGCCGAACCGTCGGTTTGCGAAACACCTGCTCGAGGACCAGGACCTCCGGCCGCGGGTCCTGTCGCGCAGAAGAGGCCTCTTCTGCGTAGAGGTGATTCGGGTTGTCGGTCGAGAGCTTTTTAAGGATGGACCGCTGGGCTGTCGTTGTGTCCTCGAGCTCGTCGACCATTACGTAGGGGAACCGGGTCGCGATTTCGGCTCCGACCCTCGGCTGCTCGTGCAGGAGTTTGCTGAGCGTCAGGAAGACGTCGCCGCGATCGAGGTTGCCGGACTCGGCGAGGATGCGATCGTGGGCCGCGCAGAACTCGGCCAGTTCAGGCTCCGGAGGCTCGGAGCCCGTCTTCAGCTCGTCGACCTGGGCCAGCAATCGCGCCAGTAGGCCGGCCGGGTTTCCGCGGATCTCCTGGTTGCGGAGGGGAAGGTCATCGAGGCGATCCAGCAGCATCGCCAGGCGCTCGGCGGGGCCCAGGACGTCGAAGAAGGGATCGAGCCCGGCCGCGGTCGAGTGCTCGCGCAGCAGTCGCTCGCCGAGGATTCCCCAGGTGTCGATCCAGAGCTCTTCATAGGACCCGAGCAGCGTCTCGACCCGCTCCTGCAGGCGCCGAGCGGTCGGCCGGTTCGAAGTCAGGACCAGGATTCCCTCGGGCGGGACGCCCTCTTCGGTGAGCCGGACAAAGCGGCGCGCCAGGGCCTCGGTCTTGCCCGTCCCGGCGGCGCCGAGCAGCAGCAGCGGACCTTCGCCGTGCTGGACGGCGCGCTGCTGGGTCTCGGCGAGAGCGAGCATGCTCCAAAGCTAGCGAGTGCGCGGCCTCCATAGGATGGCCTCGGTGGACGTTTTTTCCGCAGACTGGCTGGGAATCTGCCGGCGCGCCGTCGCGGCGCAGCGGGCGATCTTCGATGAAGTGCGCGGAGTCGAGGCCCGCACGGTCTACGAGGGAGTCGGCGAGGGGGGTGACCACACCCTGGTCATCGACCGCCGCTGCGAGGACACGGTCTTCGCCGAGCTCGAGGCGCTGGCCGCCCAGGGAGCCTCGTTCATCGCGGTCTCCGAGGAGCGCGGCGAGGTCGCTTTCGGCGCCGGCGGCCCGGTGCGCGTCGTGATCGATCCGATCGACGGCTCGCTCAACGCCCGTCGCACCCTGCCCTCCCACAGCCTCAGCATCGCCGTCGCGAGCGGGGACTCGATGGCTGAGGTCGAGTTCGGCTACGTCTTCGACTTCGGTGCCGGCGAGGAGTTCGCCGCCAGGCGCGGCGAGGGGGCGACCCTCGACGGCGAGCGGATCGCCGTCGGCCCCGATGGCGACAAGCTCGAGCTGCTCGGCCTCGAGTCGGCGGAGCCGGAATGGGCGTTGCCGGCTCTGGAGGCGCTTGCCGGGCGTGTCTATCGCCTGCGCGTCGTCGGCTCGATCGCGATCAGCGCCTCCTACGTCGCCGCCGGGCGCTTCGACGCGCTCGCCGCGCTGCGGCCCTGCCGCTCGGTCGACGCCGCTGCCGCCCAGCTGATCGTGCGCGAGGCCGGGGGGCGGATCAGCTTCGGCGATCTCGCCCTGGAGGAGGCCCCGCTCGGGCTCGACGCCCGCTACCCGATCGCCGCCGCCGCGGGCGAGCGCGGCCTGGCGATCGCCCGCAGCGCCCAGTAACCAGGCGCTATCACGGGTTTAAGAACGTGTGTTCGCAAAGAACGTATGTTCGTTACACTCGCGAACTTCCCCCCAGGCAGGAAACCGCATACCGAAGGGATTCAAACTTAATGGCAACGCAGACCAAAAGCAGTAAAAGCAACGGCACGGCGCCGAAAGCGAAAGCCGAGACCAAACGCACCACCACCAAAGCCGCCGATAAGAACCAGGCTCGCACCGTGGCCGAGACCGCGGTCGACATCCCCGTCGGCGCCGTTCTCACCGTCACCGACCGGGTCACCGATCTGGTCGAGCCGTTCACCGCGCGCACAGCCGCTGAAAAACAGCTCAAGTCCTACCGCACCGAGCTTCGCCGCCGGGTCAAACGGACCGAGCGCCGCGGCACCACCGCCCGCCGCAAGGCGACCACCGAGGCCCGCAAGACCCGCAACCGGGTCGAGCGCGAGGCCCGCAAGCATCAGCGCACGGTCGAGACGACCCTCAAACGCAACCGCGACGAGTTGGAGCAGCGAGTGCGTAAGGCGATCGACCTCCTTCCCGTCTAGGTATTCGGCCTAACGGCCGAGTACCGCTACCGGCGTTGAACCGGCTGGCTCGAAGGGCCAGCCGGTTTGCGCCGGGGCGTATGCCCTGAACTGAAAGCGCACGCCGCGGCTGTCGTCGTCGGTGAAGCGGTAGGCGTAGTGGAAGTGCCCGTGCGGATCGGTTCGCACAGTGCGGAACTCGCTCCAGGGCAGGCCCGGCAGCCGGAACTGCAGCTGCACCGCCTTGCCGTCGGCGGGTACCGCGGTGCCGCCCGTGGCGACGCCGCCGCGAAAGACGACCGGCCGCCCGCCGACCGTCGCGACGGTTGAGGAGACACGCATCCGCACCCCGCCGCGCACGGCGAGCCGCAGTGTCCGGCCGCTGGCGCCGCGCAGGTTCGCGGTCGGCGCGGCGACGGCGATGAGATCGCGGCTGGGGCCGGGGGAGAGGCGGAGGCTGAAGGCACCGTCGGCGTCGGTCCTGACCGTGGAAACTCGTTCGCGCGGAACCGCTCCAGGGTCGAAGCGCTCGATTACCTGCACCGGCATCGCCGCCAGCGGCGCTTGACGGCCGGCGACCAGGCGCCCGCTGAACGGGATTCCGCGGCCGTAGGGGACGGTGCGCTGGCTGGGCCGACGCTCGAACGCCTGGATGGTCTCCTCGTGACAGCGACGGCCCTGGCCACGGCGGGTGCACCGGTGCCAGTTCAGGACCGAGCCGCCGAAGCCGCTGAGCAGCGTCGTCGCGACCTTCAGCGGGTTGGGCAGCCGCATCGACGAGCCATCGACCTTGCTCTTGGTGGAAGCGAAGTTTCCGGCGGCGTCGTAGGCAATGGCGCGGAATTCGTACTCGCCGGGTGGGTAGGCCTCGGAGTTCCAGCGGGCACGGAGTAGGGAGCCGGAGCGCTCGGTGGCCAGCTCGGCGAAGCGATCGCCGCTGCCGGCCGGGCGGACGCCGATCGTCCCGTACGCCCGGTCCAGCCCCGAGAGGGCATCCGAGGCACGCGCCTCGATCCGCTCCGGGTCGAGCGGATCCTGGGCGCCCGCGAAGGCGACCTCCGGCGGCTCGCGGTCGATCTTCACCACGGCAACGGCTGGCGCGTGGTCGGGATGGCCGTTGGAGGAGCCACCGTCATCGACGTTGCCGGCGGCGTCGCGGGCGTAGTAGGCGACCGAGTGGATGCCGGAGGCGATCACCGTTGCCGAGACTTCGTTGCCGTTTGCGCTCAACGGCGCTCCGCCGTCGATCCGGATCGCCGTGAAGGGCTCGCCGCCGCCGTTGGAGACCATCCCCGAGCCCGCGTCGACCGCGGTGGCGGTCAGCGTCAGCGGCCTGCTTGACCAGCCGTTTGCGTTGCCGGCCAGCCGGGTCACCGGGTCGGTCTTGTCGACGCGCAGGATGGAGCTGGAGGGGAGCGCCGATCGCGTGCCCGAGCCCGAGACCGCAACCGCGTGCAGGTAACTTCGTCCCTCGGGAAGTTCGGCGAGCATCAGCGAGTCCTCGGCGCCACCCCTGCGCAGTTCGATCTCGCTCCCCCCACAGGTGCCGGTCGCCAGGCAGGTGCCGCCGCCGAGGAGTCCGTCGATCGAGGCGGCGTAGCCGCGGACGCCGGAGAGCGGAGCTGGTCCGGCCGAGCGACCGAGGTGGAGCGTTACGGGGAACGCCGTGCGGCTGAGCCAAGCGGGAGGCGGGGCTGGTTCGACCGAGCCGGGCGGTGAGTCATCGAAGCGCAGCTTCGCCGTGACCGGCGCGCCTTTGGCGCCGCCGCCGTCTTCGAGCCAGACCTCAGCCGTGTAGGCGCCGGGAGTGGGTGGAACGCTGAGGTGCTGGACGGCGGTTGCCGCCCAGCCCAGCGTCTGCTCAACGCCCACGACGTTGCCGGCGGGGTCGAGCACGCGGTAATGAACCGCAGCGATGTTTCCCGGCGGGTTGCTCCAGCGCAGGGCGAACGAGCGTTGCGCGTGCCAGTTTTCCTCGCCGCCGTCGACGCTGAGGTCGAGCGGTTGGAGGGACGCGCTAGCCGCCGGGGCCCCGATCAACCCGAGAGCGGTGAAGCCGGCAATAGCGAGCCATGCCTTCACGGCCCGAACTCCCCGGCGGCGGAGCCGCTCGACGAGCTTTCGCCGCCACTCGGGCTCGGCGGTTCGGGGGCTGGCGCCGGGGTTTCGTATTCGACCGCTCCGGTCGGGGCGCTCGCTTCGATGGCGGGTTCTTCCTGCTGTTCCTGTTCCGGCTTCGGTTCGGACCGCACCGGCGTTGGCGTGGTCGCGGGTTCGTACTGCACCGCTTCGCTGGCTTCGGCCTGCGCCGGCCGCACCAGGGATCGCTCGATCGCCGGCGCCCGGGTGTGCGTCGGCTCCAACTCAGGTGGCGGCACCACCCCCGTTGCCACGCAGGCGGCCGCCCCGCCCGCTGCTCCGGCGCAAAGCGCCAGCAGCTTCGCCAGCGCGGCCATGCCGGCACCCCGGGAGCCACCGGCCGCGGCGATCTGTACGGCGGTTGAGTCACCGGCGCCGCCGAGTCCCGGCAGGCGCGAGCCGAGTCCGGCGACGAACTCGTGCACCCGTTCCAGCAGCGAGCGCGAGGGCGGCATCGCCGGTGCCAGAGCGACCGCGATCCGCGGCGCCGCCCGGTAGGCGCGCATGGTCGAGCGGCAGCGTCCGCAGGCGCGCAGGTGCTCGCGCACGGCGGCCGAGTCGCGCGGGCTCGCCTCACCGTCGCAGAAGGCCGAGAGCAGCGGCCGCAACTCGCGGCAGCGACTACCGTCCTCGCTGCTGGAGATGAGCTTGCGGAAGCGTTCGCGCCCCTCCGCCAGGACGCGGTTGATTTTCGTCCGGCTGAAGCCGGTCAGCTCGCCGATCTCGGCGTAGGAGTAGCCCTCCGCGAGCAGGCTGAGCGCGCGCAGCTCGGCCGGCTTCAGCGCTTGCAGCGCCTCGCGACTGCGGGCGATTGCCTCACGCCGCTCCACCTGCTCGTCGGGCCCGCCGCCGCCCGCCGGGATCAGCGCTACCGGGTCGGTGTCCGTGCCGTCGTCCCTGCTCTTGCCCCGGTATCCGAGCAAGCGCTCGCGGCTCTGGCGCACCGCCATCGCCTCGTGCTTGGTCACGGTCTGGGTCCAGCGGATCAGCTCACGCGGGTCCGTGGTCGGCGCTTTGGTGAGGAGGATCTCGAGCGCGCGCTGGTAGGCGTCCTCCGCGTCGTCGGCGTCGAGTGAGTAGCGCCGAGCCGTGCGCTTCAGGGTGGCCTCGTGCTCGGCGATCATTTCGATCGCCGCTCGCTTGCGGGCGCCCTCGCCGCCGCCCGCCTGGCCGAGCAGCGCGCCGCGCGCCGCCGTCGATTGTTCTCCCTGGCTCATCCTTCGAAATTCCCCACCGGTCAGATCCGCGGCCCCAAGATGCCGAGTTAATGCAGGGACGGCAGCGGGTTCTCCCCCCTTCTGGACGGGTGGTCGGGTGCGGAACCCGCAAATTGCATGGATCGCGCCCGCGAGCCTGTCCCCGCGAGGCGGTCGATAGCATCAGCGCCGATGAGCACCTGCGTGGTCACCGGCGGAGCCGGCTTTCTCGGCTCCCACCTCTGCGAGCACTTGCTCGGCGAGGGGCACAAGGTGATCTGCATCGACAACCTCGAGACCGGGTCGCTGCAGAACATCGAGCACATTCGCGACGGCGACTTCGACTTCCGCCACATCGACATCATCGAGCACGTCGACATCCCCGAGGACGTCGACTTCGTCTACCACCTCGCCTCACCGGCAAGCCCGATCGACTACCTGCGGCTGCCGCTTCACACGCTCAAGGTCGGCTCGCATGGAACCCACCACATGCTCGGCGTCGCCAAGTTCAAGCGGGCACGCTTCCTGATCGCCTCGACCAGCGAGGTCTACGGCGACCCCAAAGTGCATCCTCAGACCGAGGACTACTGGGGCCACGTCAACCCGATCGGCCCGCGCGGCGTCTACGACGAGGCCAAGCGCTACGCCGAGGCGATGACGATGGCCTACCACCGCCAGCAGGGTGTCGACACCTCGATCGTGCGCATCTTCAACACCTACGGCCCGCGCATGCGCGCCCACGACGGCCGCGCAATCCCGACCTTCTTCCGCCAGGCGCTCGAGGACCGACCGCTGACCGTCTTCGGCGAGGGCGATCAGACCCGCAGCTTCTGTTACGTCGACGACCTGATCCGTGGCATCGTCTCGCTGGCCGAGTCAGATGAGCACTCGCCGGTCAACATCGGCAACCCGAAAGAGTTCACCCTGCTCGAACTGGCGAAAACCGTGATCGACGTGACCGGGTCGAAATCGGAGATCGTCTTCGAGCCGCTGCCGACCGACGATCCGCAGCAGCGCCGCCCCGACATCACCCGCGCCCGCGACCTGCTCGGCTGGGAGCCGAAGATCGAGCTCCGCGAGGGTCTGCAGATGACGATCGACAAGGCGGGCGTCGAGCGCCTGCTGGGCGCCTCGGCCTAAGCGGGAACCGGGACGCTCTGCGGCGCGGTGACGTCGCTGCCCCTGTAGAAGGCAATCGAGGTGGGGACGTTGGCGAGCTCCTCGCGCATTGCGTCGAGGGTCCGCTTCGCCGCGGTCTCCGTCGGCCAGCCGTAGCGCTCCAGGAACGCTTCGGAGCCACGCTCGTCGGGGGCGCCGACCGTCGACTCGGTGAGGGCGGCGGCAAGCGCCACCATGCCGCGGCAGAAGTCCTCCTCGTTCCAGCTGATCCTGCCCGCCCCGTCGATCTCGACGAAGCCGTTCTCGGCGAGGAAGCTGAGTTCGACGTAGGCAGCGCCGGGGTCGCCGAAGTACTGGGGGCCGCGGCGCAGGTAGTGCAGCAGCTCGGCCATGTGCGTCGCGCACATGTCGAGGCGGCTGTAGCCGGAGATCTTCAGCCAGGGCTCCGAGATGCACATCAGGAAGCCGTAGACGTCGGCGATCGCCTCCTGCAGCGCCATGAACGGCTCGATCCCAAGCGTCTCCATCCAACTGTCGTAGGTGGTGGAGGGGACGATCACGTTGTGGCCGTGGTCGTGGCCGCGGATCCAGGGCATCAGCGTCGTCTCCACCGGCGCGTCGGCGGCGGCCATCGGCCCGTCGAGCAGCGCTTCGGCGAGCGGGATCGTGATCACCGAGTAGCGGGCGAGGTGCACGTTGCGCATGTAGAGCGTGCGCTGTTCTTCCAGCGCGAGGCCGTCTACGCCTTCGTCCTCGGGCATGAAGTAGGCGAAGTGCTTGGGGTGGCCCGCCGCCTCGCCGGCCGAGAGGAGCAGGTTGGTGACGTTCATCGGCAGTTTGAACGGGACGCCCATTCCCTCCGCGCCGATTTCGGCTTCGACCGCCGCCAGGGCGTCGTCGAGCGAGTCGTCGAGCTGATCGAGCAGGTCCTGCTGGGGCTCATCGCGGGCGGCGGCCAGAAAGGAGTGCAGGCCGATCCGCGTCTTCATCCGCCAGGTGCAGAGCGGTCCGCAGACGACCTCCAGGGCGGGGGGCGAGCCCCCGCGGGCGATCTCGAGGGTCATCTCGCGATGGTCGATGCCGCCGGCGAGACCCTTGGCGCGGTGTCGGATGACCTCGGCGCTCTCGTCGTCGACGAGGTCCGCCAGCTCGCGTAGCCCTTCCGCCATCTCGCCCCGCAGGGCCGAGGCGGCGCCGTCGGAGAGGTCCTCGCCCTCGGCGCTCTGCAGGCTCCGCATCGCTTCGCTTTGCGCGGCGAGCTTGAGCAGCAGTGGCGTCACCTGGGCGGCGTTGGTGGGCGGCTCGCCCTCGAGGCGCACATGGCCAACCCCGTGCTGGTCGTCGAGCGGCCAAAACGGCGAAAGCAACTGCGGGGGCTTGCGACTTGCCAGCTCCGACATCTCCCTACTCCCTTTCCCCTCCAGCATGGCTCGGCGCCATGCGCACTTGAGTCCACGAATCCGGGACGCCTAGGCGCCAATCCGGTACGGCTGAAGGTACCGAAGGGAACAGCCAAATGCAACTCAAATAAATCTGAGCATCTTTTAGCCTGGAAGGCGGGCAAAAGCAAGAGCAGCGGGCCCTTGGGCCACAGCCAAAATGACCCCCAGCCGCACCGGGGCACAGCGTGGTTGGCCTCGATATGCCGCTTCCCCCATATCCTGTGGCCATGGCTACTGAAGAGACCCATCGCACGATTGCCCCCCTCGTCGGTCCCGACGACGAGCGCGTCTTCACCGATTCCGGCATCGAGATCGAGCGCGTCTACGAGGAGGGCGACGTTGCCCCGGGGCTCCAAGATCGTCTCGGCGAGCCCGGCGAGCCCCCGTTCACGCGCGGCATCCACGACGGCATGTACCGCGACCGGCTCTGGACGATGCGCCAGTACGCCGGCTTCGCCACCCCCGAGGACACCAACGAGCGCTACCGCTACCTGATCGAGCACGGCTCGACCGGGCTCTCGATGGCCTTCGACCTGCCGACGCAGCTCGGCCGCGACTCCGACGACCCGCTCTGCCGGGGCGAGGTCGGCCGCACCGGCGTCCCGATTGACACGATCGAGGACATGCGGATCTGCTTCGACCAGATCCCGCTCGACGGCGTCTCGACCTCGATGACGATCAATGCCCCGGCAGCGGTCCTGCTGCTGCTTTACGAGCTGGTCGGCGAGGAACAGGGCGTCCCCTCCGAGAAGCTGCGCGGCACCGTCCAAAACGACGTGCTGAAGGAGTACATGGCGCGCGGCAACTACATCTACCCGCCGGTGCCGACGATGCGCCTGACCACTGACATCTTCGAGTACTGCCACCAGAACGTGCCGAAGTGGAACACGATCTCGATCTCCGGGTACCACATCCGCGAGAAGGGCTGCTCGGCTGTGCAGGAGGTGGCATTCACCCTCTCCAACGCGATCGCCTACGTTGAAGCAGCGCTCGAGCGGGGCCTCAAGATCGACGAGTTCGCGCCCCGCCTCGCCTTCTTCTTCAACGGCCACAACCAGGTCTTCCAGGAGATCGCCAAGTTCCGCGCGGTGCGGCGGATGTGGGCCAAAATCGTCAAGGAGCGCTTCGGGGCCGAGAACCCGAACTCGATGAAGATCCGCTTCCACACCCAGACCGGCGGGGTGACGCTGCAGGCGCAGCAGCCCGAGGTCAACATCATCCGCGTCGCCCTGCAGGGCTTCGCGGCGGTCTGCGGCGGCACCCAGAGCCTGCACACCAACGGCTTCGACGAGGCGCTGGCGCTGCCGACCGAGCGCTCCGCTCGGATCGCCCTGCGCACCCAACAGGTGCTCGCCCACGAGTCCGGCGCTGCCGACACGGTCGATCCCTTCGCCGGCTCCTACTTCGTCGAGTCGCTGACCGACGAGGTCGAACTGCGCTCCTGGGAGCTGATGGAGAAGGTCGAAGAGCTGGGCGGCTCGGTCGAGGCGCTGGAGTTCATGCAGCGTGAGATCGAGGAGTCGGCCCACAGCTACCACGAGCGCTACAAGAGCGGCCAGGACATCATCGTCGGCGTCAACAAGTACGTCACCGACCAGGTCGACGACGTCGACATCCTCCGCGTCGATCCCGAGGCCGAGCAGAGCCAGCTGGCCCGGCTGAAGGCCTTCAAGGAGCGCCGCGACCAGGCGGCGGTCGAGACCAAGCTCGAGGGGCTGCGCGACGTCGCCCGCGGCGACGGCAACCTCCTGCACCCGATCCGCGCCGCGCTCGCCGCCGACGCCTCGATCGGCGAGGTTTGCGGCGCAATGCGCGACGTCTTCGGCGAATACAAGGGCGGCGCCTTCTTCTAAGGGCGCCCACCGAAAGTCGCACCCCACCGGCGCTTCACCGCTCAGGATCACTCAAGCGAGAGTTGACCCACCTCACGGGTGGTCAACTCTCGCTTTGCGTTCGTTCAGCAGCTTGGCAGCGCGCTTCAGCACCTGGGTGACCTTCGCGGTTTCATACCTGACCTCGTAGTGGGTGAAGCGGAGTGGGGTCATCCCGGCGAGGGTATGAGCCCGATCGCGCCTGGCGTCTCGGGCCTGGGCAGAGGGCGTTCGGTGGTAGCGCAAGCCGTCGGTCTCGACCACCAGACCGAGCTCTGGCCAGTGGAAGTCGACTTCGAAGCCGTTGACGATCTGCTTGGTGGCGGGGGGAGAGAGTCCAGCCCCAGCCGCGATCGACCGGAATAGGACCTCCAGGTTGGAGTCGGAGAGGCGGAAGGTGCGGGCATCGAGGATTGCCCGTAGAGGACGGACTCCGGTCTCGCCGACATAGTCGCCTAGCGCTGCGCGCAGGGCCTCCGGGTCGACCAAGTCCAGCTTGTCCGCCTCGTTTACCGCTCGCTCTACGGCCATTGAACCGAGTTCGGCTGCGATGTCGACCAGAGTCCGCACGATTCCGGTCACGGGGATTGCATTACGGAGGACAATGTCGCCCTCGCCGAGGCCGGGACGCGAGCGGGCACGAATGCCGGGTCGGTGCAGCCGGGTCCGGCGGCACACGCTTATATCGATTTCGTCGTCTCGCTCCGCCCCGATCTTCCAGAGGGCCGCAGCGCTCCGGTGACTCAGCATCGCTCCCCTCCCGCATGCGAGCACCGCGGCCATCCAGCGGCGCTCGCGCGTAAGCCTTGGCCATCCCACGGCGTAGACGCCGCGCACGACGGGGTGCAACCGTCCGCGCGCTACTCGGTGCTCGATTTCTCGCGCATTGAACCCCAGTGCCAGCAGCTGCCGCCGGGCGACGACCCCATGCTGCCGCTCCGCCAACTTCCAGGCCTGCCTGCTCCGTTTGTACTCGCGCCCTTCCGACATTGACCACACCTGAAATGGGTCAATGTCGGAAGGGCGCTCTTTCTCCCCCTGAACGGAGTCATTCAGGCGTCCAAAGTGGGGAGGAACGGCCGGATATGGGTTGAAGCGCACCCCATGATTGAGGCCGCACGGACGCTGATGAAGTCCGAGCCCGAGCTGGTAGAGCAACTCGCTTCCGTCGAGGGGGTCGAGGTGACGATGGCCGAGAAGGGCTTTGGAACACGGGTTGAGCTGCGGGCAGGCGAGGGCTCTGGTCTCGCCGAGGTCGATCTGGAGCAGCTGCTGGATCGCCTCGCGGAACCGCAGAAGCAGCCGTTCGCCTAAGGCTCCCTTCAGAAGCGCGGGCAAATAGACTTCCGCGCCCGATGCGCGAGAAGAATCCGATCACCCACGAGGAGAAGCTCTCCTACCTGCGCGAGCTGCGCGATGCCGCGATCAACTCGGCCTCCGAGGAGGCGGTGGAGAAGCAGCACGCGAAGGGCAAGATGACCGCCCGCGAGCGGGTCGAGAAGCTGCTCGACCCGGGCTCCTTCGAGGAGCTCGACACCTTCGTCCGCCACCGCACCTACGACTTCGAGATGCAGAAGAAACGGCCCTGGGGCGACGCCGTCGTCACCGGCCACGGCACGATCGACGGCCGCACCGTCTTCGTCTTCTCGCAGGACTTCACCGTCTTCGGCGGCAGCCTCGGCGAGGTGATGGCGGAGAAGATGTGCAAGGTGATGGACCTCGCCGCCCAGGTCGGGGCGCCGGTCGTCGGCATCAACGACTCCGGCGGGGCGCGGATCCAGGAGGGCGTCGTCTCGCTCGGCGCCTACGGCGACGTCTTCGCCCGCAACGTCAAATGCTCGGGCGTGATCCCGCAGATCAGCTTGATCATGGGCCCCTGCGCCGGCGGCGCCGTCTACTCGCCGGCGATGACCGACTTCATCTTCATGGTCAAGGAGACCTCGCACATGTTCATCACCGGTCCAGAAGTGATCAAGACCGTGACCGGCGAGGAAGTCGAGTTCGAGGAGTTGGGCGGGGCGATGAGCCACAACTCGAAGTCGGGGGTGGCCCACTTCGCCTCCGAGGACGAGGAGAGCTGCCTCGAGGACGCTCGCTACCTGCTCAGCTTCCTGCCTTCGAACAACCTCGAGGCACCGCCGCGCTTTGAGCCCTCCGACGACCCCGAGCGCGAAGACGAGTCGCTCGACTCGCTGGTCCCCGACGACCCCTCCAAGCCCTACGACATGCGCGAGGTGATCGCCCGGGTCGTCGACGACGAGGAGTTCTTCGAGGTCCACGAGCACTTCGCCAAGAACATCGTCTGCGGCTTCTCGCGGCTCGACGGCTTCCCGATCGGCATCGTCGGCAACCAGCCCGCCTTCCTCGCCGGCGTGCTCAACATCGAGGCCTCAGAGAAGGCGGCCCGCTTCGTCCGCACCTGCGACGCCTACAACGTCCCGATCCTCACCTTCACCGACGTGCCCGGCTTCCTGCCCGGAACCGACCAGGAGTGGAACGGGATCATCCGCCACGGCGCCAAGCTGCTCTACGCCTACACCGAGGCGACCGTGCCGAAGCTCACCGTCGTCACCCGCAAGGCTTACGGCGGTGCCTACGACGTGATGGCCTCCAAGCACATGCTGGCCGACTTCAACGTCGCCTGGCCGACCGCCGAGGTCGCGGTGATGGGCCCCGAGGGCGCGGTCAACATCATCTACCGCAAGGACATCGCCTCCTCGCCGACCCCCGAGGAGCGCCGCCAGAAGCTGATCGACGATTACAAGGCCCACTTCGCCAACCCGTACTCAGCGGCAGAGCGCGGCTACATCGACGACGTAATCGAGCCCCGCGAGACCCGCCCAAAGCTGATCAAGGCCCTGCGCATGCTGCAGACCAAGCGGGTTGCGCAGCCGAAGCGCAAGCACGGCAACATTCCTCTGTAGGACGAAGGCCCTGCGCGGCGTTGGCGCTCTCGGGGCTATGGACGCTGCGATGCGGCGTCGCGCCGTGAGTGCCAAGTCGCCACTGGGGCCGCGGTCATCTCTTCCCAGGCCGCGCTCTCGCCGAAGTACTGCATGACGACGAAGTAGAGGAGGCCGGGGAGCATCTCGGGGGCCTTTGCCGCGTCGCCGTCCATCAACTTCGCGCACACAAGGGTGTCGATAGCCCCTACCATGAAGGTCGACGTAACAGGAGGTGGAGCTTGGCGAGTGGGAATCTCGCGGCGCGCGCTGTCAAGTGCGTGGGAGAGGCGCTCCATCAAATCGCGCCGCTGGGCGAGCGACCGCTCGCCTGCCGCATGGACCTCGACGAAGATCGCTTTCGCGATCGCCGGCTGGTTGGCGCAGAACTCGAGCAGCTCGGCCATCGCCGCGCGCAGGCCCTCGCGCCAAGTCGGCTGCCGCTTGGCGGCGCCGATCAGGCGCTGGTAGAGCCACTCGCTGGCGTCGTGGTAGGCCTGAGCGAAGCAGTCCTCGCGATCCTCGAAGCGGCTGTAAAACGTCGCCCGGCTTGCGCGGGCGCGCTCGATCACGTGTTTGACCGCGACCTGCTCGTAGCCCATCTCGCCGCTGACCTGGAGCATCGCCTCCAGCAGGCGCTCCCGGGGCGGACGCGAGCGCAGGCCGGGGAAGGGGACTACCGGCGCAATCTCATCATCTCTTTCGGCGGCTCTGGAAGCTTCGTCCGACATCGTTCCACCCATTCCACAAACAAGAACCTTTTGTCTAGGTATACCAGCTTTCAAAAACTCCAGGTGACCAGAACGCAATGTTTTCTGTAAAAGAAGGAAGTAGACATCAGATGTATGTTTTGGTACCGTTCCGGAATGGCAGATTCGCGGTCGCTTTCCGAAAGGCTCGCCAAGTTGCCCCCGGGGCGCCACCTCGTGCCCCGCGACTTCGTCGCCCAGAACCAGCGCGAGCGCATGCTGCTGGCGACAGCGGAGTTGGTCGCCGAGCGCGGCTACCAGAAAACGACGATCGAGCTGATCGCGAAGACGGCTCGCGTTGCCCTCTCCACTTTCTACGAGCAGTTCTCCAGCAAGGAGGACTGTTTCCTCGCCGCCTTCGACGAGACCGTCGCGGCGGCGGCGGAGGTCTTCGACGAGCTGATCGACGAGGAGGAGCCCTGGGCCGAGCAGATCTCGACCGGGATCGAGGTCTTCCTCGAGATGGTCGTCAACGAGCCGGCGCGGGCGCGCCTTTGCATCGTCGAGGCGCAGGCGGCCGGCGGCGCCGCGCTCGTCCGCTACCAGGCGATGCTGGAGCGGGTGGCGCCGGTGCTGCGCGAGGGCCGGGTCCACAACCCGAGGGCCGGCAGGCTCCCCGATGGGCTCGAGGTGGCAATCATCGGGGGGCTGATCTGGCTGGTGCACCAGCGCCTGGTGGCGGACCGCGCCGACGAGATCAAGGCCCTCCTGCCCGAGATGCTGCAGGTGGCGCTTACGCCATATGTCGGCGAGGTGGAGGCGGGCCGGGCCGCCGATGCAGCGCAGGCACGCGCCGCCGCTTGACCAGGACGAGCGCAGGGGGAGGGGCCGGGCGGATGTGAGCAGCGCTAACCGACGCTCGCCCGGGTTCGTCCCCGACGACCCCGCTCGCGACCGGATCGCCGCGGCGATGATCGCGATGGCCGGCACCCGCGGCTACGCGGAGACCAGCGTCGAGCTTGTCTGCGAGCGGGCACAGACGCTTCGTTCCCACTTCGACCGCTGTTTCGCCGGCAAGGAAGACTGCTTCCTCAGCGTCCACGACGAGGTTGCCGCCGGGTTCTGCGATCGGGTCCTCGCCGCCTACGCGAAGGCCTCCTCATGGCATGACCGGATCTGGGCCGCGGGATGGGCGGCGATGCGGTTCTTCGAGGAGGACGCGGCCCGCGCCCGCTTCCTCGTGGTCGAGGTGAACGGAACCGGCAGCGGGGCTCAGTCGCGGCGCGATCGCATGCTTCAGCGGCTGGCCGACATCCTCGACAGCGGCCGCGAGGAACTGGAGAAGCCCGACTCGGTCTCCCGCTGCACGGCCGAAATCGTCGCCGGGGCGATCTACGGCACCGTCCTCGCCCGGATCGAAAGCGGCTGCGTCGAACGCGGCGAGGACTTCCTGCCCGAGCTGGTCTACATGGCCGTCATGCCTTACCTCGGCTCGCGGGCGGCCGAGGACGAGCTGCTGGTCCAGCCGCTGCGATAGGCCCTGACGCCGACCGTCTCGGGTATCGTCGATTGCGTGGCAAAGGGGACCGCAAAGGGCGCCGCGAAGCGGGTAAAGGCGAAAGCCGGGGGAGACCCCATGCCCCCCGCCGAGCCGTCGCCCAGGCTCCCCGCCGGTCGGCACGGCCTGCCGCGCGAGTTCATCACTCAGAACCAACGCGAGCGGATCATCACGGCGATGGTCGACACGGTCGCCGAGCGCGGCTACAACGCGACCACCGTCGCCCACATCACCAAAGCGGCATCGGTCTCCCGCCGCACCTTCTACGAGCACTTCGCCGACAAGGAAGCCTGCTTCCTCGCCGCCTACGACATGGTCGCCGACCACATCCGCTCCTCGATGCGCGCCGCCGCCGAGTCCTTCGGCGACTGGCCGCAGCAGGTGCGGGCGGCGCTGGCGACGATGCTGCGCTTCCTCGCTTCCGAGCCCGAGTTGGCCCGCCTCTGCATGGTCGAGCCGGTAGCGGCCGGAGGGGAGATCGCGGCGCGCCACCGGGCCTCGATGCAGGGCTTCGTCGAGATTCTCAAGGCGGGGCGCCCGGAGCACAGCGGCGAGCGGCCGTTGCCGGAAGCGACTGAGGAAACGCTGGTCGGAGGAATCGTCTCGCTGATCGTCCGCGAGATCAGCGCCGGCCGGACCACGGACCTCGAGCAGCTCCTGCCGGACCTGGTCGAGCTGATCCTCGCGCCCTACCTGGGCAATGAGGAAGCCGAGCGGCTGGCCCGCTCGGACGCGGCACCCGCCTCTGAGTAGAACGGGCACGTCCCTCACCAGGGCCCGGTTGTAAACGCCAGTGGTACACCGCTGTCTATAAACACGATCTTTTCCTTGACACCCTGAAACACCTCTGTTCTAATCGCCTCCTAGTTCATGTACGTGGCAGTTCAAACCACGCCTGAGCTACAGGGAACAAACAGGGACAACAGAGCCTCCTGAAGTGCCGCTACAGGGAAGCGGCAGGTGGCTCGGGGACAACAAGGAGAGAGCCAGGGATGAGAGACGCGCCGGCACCGTCGAAGTTGGGCATCGCGCTGTGTTCTGCGGCGCTTCTCGCACTCGCTCTGTTGACTTTTGCCAGTGCTCCCGCCTGGGCGGCTACGAGCCGGCCGCTGCTGAGGACGCTCGCGACCGGGCCGGCAAGCAACCCGCGTGCCCTGGCCTCCGATGACGCCGGGAACGTCTACGTGCTCGAGCTCGGCGGGCCGGGGTCCGCACCCGGCGTGGCCAAGTTCGACTCCGCCGGTAACCCGGTGCCGTTCAGCGCCTCTGGCTCCTACATCAGCGGCAACAAGCTGACGGGAGCGCCCGGAGCTCCATTCAGCTTCGAATCCACCTATCTCCCGAGCGTCGCCGTCGACCGCTCCGGTGGGCCGAACGACGGCTACATCTACGTCGCCAATTCCAGTGGTGGGGGCGAATACCCAGTCGGGGTCTACGTCTTCGATTCTACGGGCGCCTTCAAAGGCGTACTAGACGGAGACTCCTCGCGCTCGGTCGCCTGTGGCGTTGCCATCAACCCGTCAAGCGGCGCCGTCTACACGAACAGCTTTCTCGGCAGCGAGCTGGTCCGCCGCTTTGCCGTGCCCACTGGGAATCCAGCGGACGCCGTGCCCAACGGACGTTTGGATCAGCCCGCCTTCCTGAGCTGCGGCTCGCTGGCTGTCGACTCGACCGGGGCGGCCTATCTCGGCGTCTTCCAAAGTTCCGGAGTCACCAAGTTCGACGCCTCTCAGTTCGAAACGACGCCACCGACGGGAACCGTCGTCGATCCCGACGAAGCAACTGCGCTGGTGGTCGTTCCGGGCAGCGACGATCTCTACATCGACAAGGGCGATCGCGTCGTCCAGCGCACGGCGGCCGGAGCACAGGTAGGAAGCCCCTTTCCCTCCACGCCCTTGAGCGGATCAAGGGGCGTAGCCACAGGCGCCTCCGGCGAGATCTTCGTCTCAGAAGAAAACGGCGTCTTCGTCTTCGGTCCAGGCGATGCCGACCTGCCGCTGGCGACGACATCGGGCTTCTCCAACGTCACCCAGGTGACGGCCGACCTTGCCGGGGAAGTCGATCCCGACGGGGCCGGGAATGTAGTCGGGTGCGAATTCAGGTTCGGAACCGACACTGGTTATTCCGAGGGCTCCGTACCTTGCACGCCCGCCGCCTCGAGCGGCAGTCCGATTACCAGTGCGACGGCGGTTAGCGCCACGCTGAGCGGGCTGCAGGCCGGGACGCACTACCACTACCGCCTCTTCGTCGAAAACGCCAACGGCATGGTGGTGGGCTCCGATCAGACGTTTGACAGTCTCAACGCTGTCCAGGAAGTGACGACTGGCGACGCCACCGCGGTGACCAAGGACAGTGCCGAACTGGGCGGCTCCTATACCGGCGAGGGCTTGGACACCCACTACTACTTCCAGTACGGGACGACGACGAGCTACGGCCAGACCGAACCCGCCCCCCCCGGTGCTGACGCCGGCACGGCCAGCGGGCCGCAGACCCTCGCCCCGATCGCGATCAGCGGCCTGCAGGGCGGCACCGAATATCACTACCGCCTGGCCGCCAGCAACTCCTTCGGCACCAGTTTCGGCGAAGACCGGACCTTCACCACCGCACCGGCGGTGACGAACCTAGTGACCGAAGCCGCCACGGGAATTACAAACGAAAGTGCCGACCTCCACGGCTCCTTCGACGCCGACAAATACAACATCCACTACTACTTCGAATACGGCCCCACCGCCGACTATGGCCAAGTCGCCCCAGCTCTGCCGGGCAACGAAATTCCAGCTAGCTCCGGCAACGTCAAAGTGACGCCGGTAACGGTCTCCGGCCTGCAGCCCGGAGGGACTTACCACTTCCGCATAGTCGCCACCAACGTGGCCGGGAAATCCTTCGGGCCCGACGAAGTCCTGACGACGACCGATGGGCCGGCGATCACCAGCCTTTCGAGCAGGGACGTGAAGGCGAACTCGGCCGAACTGGTAGCTGCAATCAACCCTCGGGGGGGTGGTACGGCCTACCACTTCGAGTACGGGCCGACGACTTCATACGGCACCTCGGTTCCGATTCCCGACGAAGACATCGGCGCGGGGAACACCGACGTCAATGTGAGCGCGCTCCTCAGCGACCTGACCTCGGGCATTACCTACCACTTCCGCGTCGTCGCACAGAACCCCTACGGCAACGCGGTCTCTGACGATCAGACCTTTGGTTTCTACCCGCCGGCCTGCCCCAACTCGCATCTGCGCCAGGAAACCGGCTCCAACAGTCTTCCCGACTGCCGCGCCTATGAGCTCGCCTCACCGAGTAACAGCGGAGGGGCGACGATTTTCCCCACGTCTGGTCCCAGCACGGGATACGCAACGAGCCCCGCCCACGTCGCGTTCGCCGCAGGCCTCGGCCGGATTCCAGGCACCGGTGACCCGATCAACAGCGCCGGCGATCTCTACGTGTCCACCCGGACCAACACCGGCTGGTACACGAAATACATCGGCCTGGCGGCCAACGAAACCTTGGAAATGGGCGGTCCGCCGGAAAGCTATAGGGACTTCACGTGGAACCACGGTCCAATCGAGGCTCAGAGAGGCGTCCTGTCCAGTCCCAACATGGACCGGATCCTTGACTACAACGATGAACCGGCGAGCGGCTACGCCGCGGTGGATACTCCCCCACCGTCGAACGCCCCTTTTATCTGGGATTCCTCGACCAACACCCAGGTGGCGCGCTGGCCCACGAATCTCTCTGAAGTCGAACATGGAGAGGAATTCGTCGGTACGCCTACCGCGTCGGCCGATTTCACTCACTTCGTCTTTTCCTCAGACACCGTATTCGCACAGGGCGGGGAAGCGGTGACGATCACTCCCAAAGACCTCGCGAATTTCAGCATTCCGTGCTGCGCGGCGCCCATCTACGACAACAACACGGTGACCGGAGACGTGACGCATATCTCGGTCAAGGAAGACGAAGAAACCAACTTCCTCGGACTCCCGCTCTATGTATCGACTGACGGCAGCAACATCGTGATGGCCGAAACGGCCGACACATCCGTCTTTGCCGAAACACCGCTGTTCGTCTGGGTGAGCGCCGTGGGTCACACCTACGACATCGCCCCGGAGCATAGCGTGCGCTTCGAGGGCGCCACGGCAGACGGCAAGACGGTCTATCTCTCCTCCACCGCGCAACTGACGGCCGACGACCATGACGCCAGCCGGGACCTCTTCATGTGGCAGGCGAGCGACCCCAAAGAGTTGACCCGGATCTCGGTTGGGTTGGGCGGCGCTGGCAACACCGATGACTGTTCAGTTTCGTGGGTCGGGGGCTGCGGAATCGAGACCATCTCGGTCAAACTGAAAGCGACCCCGGGCGGAGGCGGAAACTATCCGGATGTCCTGAACGGTCAGGGCGGCAACGGGGTCACGGACAGCGCAGTCGCCTCCGAGAGCGGCGACATCTACTTCGAGTCGCCGGAGCAGCTCGACGGCGCCAAGGGCGAATTCGGTCAGGTCAACCTCTACGTCTATCGCCACGGCGAGGTGCGGTTCGTAACGAAGATGAGCAACACCAAACTGTGCACCGAAATCGTCCCCGAAAATCGTTGCAGCGATGGGCCGATCGCACGGATGCAGGTAACCCCGGATGGCAAATACGCAGGCTTCATCACGCCCAGCCAGGTGACCTCCTACGACAACGCCGGCAAAGCCGAGATGTACAGGTATTCGGCGGAAACGGGGCAGGTCATCTGTGTCTCTTGTGTTCCCGGCGCCAAACCTACCGGCGATGTCTACGGTAGTCAGAACGGCCTCTTCCTGACCGAAGACGGCCGCATGGGGTTCTCGACCAACGACGCGCTCGTGCCCCAGGACACCGATGAGGTCAACGACACCTACGAGTTCGCCGAAGGCAAGCCCTATCTGATCTCAAGCGGCCAGACGCCGCCCCACGATCAATACGGCAACGGCTACGACGAGGGCGCGACTACCCCCGGCCTTGTCGGAATGAGCGCCAATGGCGTGGATCTCTACTTCGCCAGCTACGACCACCTGGTCACCCAGGACCACAACGGCCAGGAAATCAAGATCTACGACGCCCGCACCAATGGCGGCTTCCCGGCAGAAGTGCCGCCGCCCAACTGCCAGGCAGCAGATGAGTGCCACGGCGCGGGCAGCACCCCGCCGGCCCCGCTGGCCGACCGCACCAGCGCCAGTCAGGGCGCTCCGGCGCGCGCCAAGGCACACAAGCACCAAAAGAAGCACGCGAAGCACCAAAAGAAAAAGCGCGCCAAGCACAAGAAGCAAAAGCACGGGCGCGTCGCGAAGAACAGGAGCGGGCGATGAGGGCTGCAGGGGAGATGCGGAATCGAAGCGGCGTCCTGCGGTCGCTGGGGCTTGCGGTGCTTGTCTTCGCCGCCCTGACCACGGTGGGTTTGACCGGCTCGGCGCAGGCCGAACCGGTGGCCCCGGTGGGTGTGGAAATCCGCTCCTTCGAAGCCAGCCCCTCCGACACCCAGGCAGGTGGGCACCCCGATATCACCTTTAGCTTCACCAACAGCTCTCGGATCGACCCGATCATCCCCGGCCCCTGCCGCTGCAACACGCTGAAAGAAGCGAGGCTGAGCCTGCCCGCAGGAGTGATCGGCGATCCGCACGCGGTGCCGCGCTGCACCGCTCTCGACTTCTCACTCAACCACTGCTCACCGGATTCCCAGATCGGGGTTGTGTACGTCGAAGTGGTGATCAGCGATGGCTGCTGTCTGTCCGAACTTCCGGCCCCCCTCTACAACCTCGCCACCCGCCCCGGCCAGGCGGGCCTGCTGGGCTTCAAGGCCCCGGGCCTCGGCTACCCCGTCTACACGATCATCAGCGCCAGGACCGACGGCGATTTCGGCCTCGAGGGCGAAGCGCTGGGTATCCACCAGTCGATTGCGGTGATGGGGTTCGAACAGGTGCTGTGGGGAGTGCCCGCTTCGCCGGTGCATGACCCCCAGAGGTTCAAAACGGCTGGGCAGGCTCCGCAAGCCGGCCCAACCCCCTCCAACAGCCCCGAAGTCCCCTTCCTGCAGAACCCGACCACCTGCGCGGGCCCGCTGCAGAGCTCGCTGCGCCTGGGCGCCTATGACCACGGCATCAGCACCGCCACCGCGCCCTGGCCCGCCACCACAGGTTGCGACACCCTCGCCTTCAACCCCTCACTCTCAGCCCAGCCCTCGACCACCGCGGCAGACACCGCCTCGGGCCTTGACATCGACCTGCAGGTGCCCCAGAACAGCAGCCCCTCGGCACCCTCGGCCTCAGAGATCAAAGCCACCACGGTTACCCTGCCGGCCGGCTTCTCGGTCAACCCCAGCGCCGCCGACGGCAAGACCTCTTGTTCTGATGCTGAGGCGCGCTTCGGAACAACCGAAGAAGCCCAGTGCCCAGAGGCCTCGAAGGTGGGGACGCTCTCGCTTTTGAGCTCAGCCCTGCCAGAAGCGATCCCCGGCGGGATCTACCTCGGCGAACCCCTGCCCGGCAACCGCTACCGCCTCTTCATCACCGCCGATGGCTTCGCCACCCACATCAAGCTCCCCGGCTCGGTCTACCCCGATCCACAGACCGGCCAGCTGGTCACGAGCTTCCAAAACCTCCCGCAGAGCCCGCTGACCGAGTTCAAGATGCACCTCTTCGGCTCTGAGCGGGGACTCTTGGCAACTCCGACCCGCTGCGGGCGCTACGCGGTCAACACCGAATTCGTCCCCTGGGCAGCAGAGCTGCCCAACCAGACCTCAACCCAGTTCTTCTCGATCACCGAAGGACCGGGAGGCTCACCTTGCCCAGGAACGACCCGTCCCTTCGCCCCGACCTTCAAAGCGGCCGGCGCAAGTAACGGTGCCGGTGCCCACAGCCCCTTCTCGGTCTTGGTCAACCGCCCCGACGGCGATCAGAACCTGCTGCGGATCGGCGCCAAGACCCCACCGGGCTTCTCCGCCACGCTCAAGGGAGTCCCCTACTGCCCGCAGGCGACCCTTGACTTCATCGCCTCTGCGGCCCGCAGCGGAGTAGCCGAGCAGACCTCACCGAGCTGCCCTGCCGCAAGCCAGGTCGGCGTCTCCTCCGCCGCAGCGGGAGCCGGCACCCATCCGCTCTATGCCCCCGGCCGGGTCTACCTCGCCGGCCCCTATAAGGGTGGCCCGCTCAGCTTCGCCGTAGTTACCCCGGCGGTCTCGGGTCCCTATGACCTCGGCAACGTCGTCAACCGCGTCGCCGTTGACGTCGACCCCGAAAGCGCCCAGGTCACCGCGCTCTCTGATCCGCTGCCGCAGATCATCGACGGCATCCCCCTGCGCTTGCGCTCGGTCCTGCTCAGCCTCGACAAGCCGAACTTCACGCTCAACCCGACCAACTGCGACCCCTTTGAGGTCAATGGGCTTTTGAGCGGAACCGAAGGAGCCTTCACCTCTCCCTCCAACCACTTCCAGGTCGCCAACTGCGATTCGCTGAACTTCGAACCGAAGCTGCGGCTGTCGCTCAGCGGCTCGGCCAAGCATCGCGGCTTCCCGGCGCTGAAGGCGGTCCTCACCCAGCCCGCAGGTGGCCAGTCCAACATCTCCCGCGTCTCGGTCGCCCTGCCGCATTCGGAGTTCTTGGCCCAAGAACACATCAACACCGTCTGCACCCGGGTGCAGTTCGCCGCCGACAACTGCCCGGCGGGCTCGGTCTACGGCAAGGCCAGCGCGGTCTCACCGCTGCTTGACGGCACCCTCGAAGGCCCGGTCTACCTGCGCTCCTCCTCCAACAAGCTGCCCGACCTGGTCGTGGCGCTTAAGGGGCCTGCCTCCCAACCCGTGAAGATCGACCTCGTCGGTCGCATCGACACCGTCAAGGGCGGCATCCGCACCACCTTCGACACCGTCCCCGACGCTCCGGTCTCCCGCTTCGTCTTGCAGATGCGCGGCGGCAAGAAGAGTCTTTTGGTCAACTCGGCCGACCTTTGCAAGTCGACCAACCGCGTCGTGGCCAAGGTCACTGGTCAAAACGGTGCCAAGGCCGATCAGAACCCGGTGCTTGAAGCGCCCTGTGGTGGCTCCAAGCGCAAGGCCAAGGCCAAGCGAGCCGCCGGCAAGACCGGGAGGGCGGGACGATGAGGCGGCTATTGGGTGTTGCTATTTCGCTGGTGGCGCTCGCTGTAGGAGCAGCACCTGCAAGCGCTGCTCCTACCGATCCCTTCATCTACCAGTCCTCCTTTGACGGAGCGGGTATCGGCGGCCTGCAGAACGTCGGCGACGTAGTCGTCAACCGCGCCACCGGCAACCTCTTGGTCTTCGAGCAGGGCCGGATCGACCAGTTCGACCCCGCCGGCAACCCGGTGGACTTCGCTGCTACCGGCTCACCGAGTCTTCAGGTCGGCTTCAATGGGAAGCTGGTCGTCGACAACAGTGGTGGGCCTACGCAGGGGAACATTTACGTCTACGTGTCCAATGGTGCCCAGTCTACTTTTGAAAGCTTTTGGGCCTTTACCGCCGCGGGGGAACCACTTGCCGCCAACCCCCAACTGTTGATCGAACCCTTCTCCGGATATTCGAACTCGATAGGAGTCGATTCGGACGGAAAGCTCTGGGACTTCTACCTCAGTTTTGATTTCGAAGGCGTGCATGCCGGACAGATGACCACGGCCGGCAAAGCGGCCGGTGTGGACTCAATTGTTCCTGGGTTGTCATTCTTGGACCCCAGCGCCGTCGCCTCCGACGACCTGGGCAACTTCTACCTCAGCTTTTTGGGCCAGGTCGACAGATTCGACCCGGCCAACGGCTTCGCCGATGTGGGTCGGACCGGCCTGCCGGGGAGCGTGCCACTTGCCGTCGACCCCTCGACCAACGATGTCTATGCCCGACCCGGCAGCAAGATCCTCGGTGTTCACTACTCCGATCCCCTGGTTACGAGCACCCCGTTTGAAGCGCTGAAGAGCATCGGCGGAGGCGGAGGCTTTGCCTTCGACAACAGCGGTGAAACCCTCTACGTCGGCGAAGGCTCGAGGATCAGCGTCTTTCATCGCGAACCGGCGTCAGCCCCGTCGGGCCTGGGGCAGCTCGTGGTCGACGGGGTCCGCACGAACCGGGCGATCTTCAACGGCCAGCTCTTCGCCGGTGGCGCGCCGACCAGCTACCACTTCGAATACGGCACCGACACCTCCTATGGTGCCAGCACCCCCGAGGTGCAGGCTCCGTTCAGTCACTTTGGGCCAGTCAAAGTCGGCGGCGTCTCGGGTGGCGCCCTGGTCGAAGGCCTCGCACCCGACACGACTTACCACGTGCGTCTGGTCGCGACCAACTCGGTCGACACCACCTACGGCCCCGACAAGGTGTTCAAGACCTATGCGATGCCGGCCGGCAGCATCGACCCCTGCCCCAACGCCCTCGCCCGCAAGCAGACCGGTACCCGCGATCTGCCCGACTGCCGCGCCTATGAGCTGGTCTCGGCCAGGGATACGGGTGGCTATGAAGTCGAGTCCTCACTGGTCGCCGGGCAGACGCCGTTTGAGGGCTACCCGGATGTAAAAGGCAGCGTCCTCTATGGCGTTCATGGCGGCGCTGTTCCCGGTCCCTGGCACGCGACCAACCGCGGTGTCGACCCCTACCTCGCCAACCGCGGCGCCAACGGCTGGAGCACCAACTACCTCGGCCTGCCCTCCGACATCAACTCGCTGACGGGCCCGTTCTCTTCTTCTGTTGGTGAAGCCAGCGCAGGCCTAAGCACCCTCGCCTTCGCCGGCACCGGGCTCTGCAAACCATGCTTCAGCGAAGGCATCGAAACCGGCATCCCCGTCCGCCTGCCGGGCGGACAGCTGGTCCAGGGCATGGCGGGCTCGCTCGATCCGGGCGTGCCTTCGGCGATGCCCGAAGGCAAAGTCGGCAAGTACTTCTCAGCCAATGGGCAGCACCTCGTCTTCGCCTCCAAATACGCCTTCGAGCCCGGCGCAAACGACAACAGCGGCGACCTCACGATCTATGAGCGCGACCTGAGCGCGGGGGAGACCGAGATCGTCTCGACCACTGCGGGCGGGTCGACGATGACGGGTGCGGGCATCTCCGAGCTCGACATCTCCGCCGACGGCTCACGGGTCCTCTTCGCCCAGAAAGTAAGCAGCGACTCCGCCGGCAACGAATACCTCCACCCCTACCTGCACCTGGCCGGCTCACAAGGAAGCGTCGACCTAGCCCCAACCACAACCACCGGCGTCCTCTACGACGGCATGAGCGCCGACGGCTCGAAAGTCTTCTTCACCAGCAAAGACGCGCTGTTGCCTGCAGACGACACCGATTCGAGCGCCGACATCTATGAGGCAGACGTCGACTCCGCAGGCAACGTCAGCCTGAGCCTGGTCTCGGCCGGCAACTCGACAACTTGCAACCCGGTAGCCAACTCCGCCCGCACCCACTGGAACTCCGTCACCGGCACCGCCGACTGCGGCGCCGTCGCCGTCGGCGGCGGTGGGGGAGTGGCCACGGACAGCGGCGACGTCTACTTCCTCAGCCCCGAGCAGCTCGACGGCTCCGAAGGCACCCTCGATCAGCCCAACCTCTACCTAACCGCTCCAGGCGGCTCACCGGTCTTCATCGCCACCCTGGAGCCCAACAACCCGCTGGTCTTGCACTCGGTCAGCCAAGCGGGCGCTCACCAAAGCGCCGACTTCCAGACCAACCCCTCCGGCTCAGACGCTGCCTTCACCTCCAAGTTGCAGCTGAGTCCGATCGATCCCACCGGCGATGCCCAGATCTTCCACTACGACGCCGCCACCGATGCTCTGGACTGCGCCTCTTGCAACCCGACCAACTCCCAGAGCACCGGCGCCAGCGGCGATGCGCTGCTTGCAGCCAATGGGCGCAGCATCACCGATGACGGTCGCGTCTTCTTCAGCACCCCGATCCCGTTGGTGCTCAGAGACACCGGCAACCGCCTCGACGTCTATGAGTCCTCCGGCGGTCCCGCCGAGCTGATCTCCTCAGGGATCAGCCCCTTTGACTCGGGCCTGCTCTCGGTCTCCTCAGACGGCACCGACGCCTACTTCTTCACCCACGATCGCCTCGCGGCGGCCGAAGACCAAAACTCGGGCACGGTGACGAGGATCTATGACGCCCGCTCAAACGGCGGCTTCTTCTCGATCCCCGGCCCCGGGCCCTGCGCGGCCTCTGATGAGTGCCACGGTCCCGGCACCCAAAGCGCTCCCTCGCCGCCGATCAGAACCGGCGGGCCGACCATCCCCGGCAACGAGAAGGCAAAGGCCAAAGCCCTCAGTTGCCGCAAAGGCCAGGCAAAGAAACGCGGCAGATGCGTGCCGAAGAAAAAGAGCCACGCCAAAAAGCACCACGCCACCAAGAGCCAGAGCAGGGGGAGCCACTAAGCATGTCTAAGACCAAGACCATCACCCTGGCGCTGAGCGCTGCCCTGGCCTCGCTGGCGATCTTCGCGATCCCCGCCCAAGCCGCCCAGCAGATCGAAGAATTCACCACCACCTCCTCGACCTCGCTGGCCGGCGGGCACCCCGACCTCACCACCGCTTTCAAACTTAAAGACGCCGGCGCGCCCGAAGTCGCCCGCAACATCACCTTCAACACCCCCGAGGGGATCTTCGGCAACCCCTCCGTATTGACCCAGTGCCGGGCGGTGGACTTCTCGCTAAACAGCTGCCCGCCTGGTGCCCAGGCGGGCCTGGTAACCCTGCGCGCCAACTACGAATCAAACCCCAACTACCTCCTAGGCACAGCCCCCATCTACAGCGTCGAAGCCGGGCCGTCGGAAACCGCCCGCTTTGCCTTCGTCGCGCCGACCCTGAACATCCCGATCGCGATCCCGGTCACGACCCGCTCGGCGACGGACTACGGCCTGCGCTTCACCGTCAGTGGGATCACCCAGCTGGCGCCGCTGGAGGCCGCCAACCTGACCTTCTGGGGCTTCCCGGCCAAAGCCGAACACGACCTCGATCGCTTCCCCAAAGGCTCACCCAGCACCCCGGCGGGCTGCCCGGGTGCCGCTGACACCAGCTGCATCGGCATCCCAGAAGGGGTCAAAGCCAGCATGCCGGTCGCACCCCTGACCGGCAATCCCGGCGTCTGCAGCGGCGAAGACCTGACCACCACGCTTGACGTGCAGACCTACCAAGACCCCGCAAACCTCTCCCACGCGGAGTCCTCCTACCCAGCGATCACCGAATGCATCCGCCAGAGCTTTAACCCCTTCGTCCACGCCCGCCTGACCAGCACCGAAGCCGACTCGCCCTCAGGCCTTGAACTGGAAATCGGCGCCCCCCAGACCCAGGGCTTTGCCGCCTCGCCCTCAGAGATCCGCGCCTCGGTCCTCACCCTGCCCAAGGGGCTGACGATCAACCCCGACGCCGCCGATGGCCAAAGCGCCTGCTCAGATGCCGAGGCCGGCTTTGGGGTCGAAGGCCCTGCCAACTGCCCCGACAACTCAAAGATCGGCACCGCCCTGATCTCCTCCGCCGCCCTGCCCGGCGACATCACCGGCTCGATCTACTTCGGTGCGCCCCAACCCGGAAACCAGTACCGCCTCTTCCTCTTCGCCGACGGCTACGGCATCCACGCCAAGCTCGTCGGCAAGCTCCTGCCCGACCCACAGACCGGCCAGCTGACCGCGGTCTTCGAAGGCCTGCCCCAGTTGCCCTTCGATCGCTTCTCCTTCCACCTCTTTGCCTCCGATCGCGGCGTCCTCGCGACCCCGACCCGCTGCGCCACCTACACCGCCACGACCCGCCTCTATCCCTGGAACGCGGTCCTGCCCGATCAGACCTCCGACCTCGGCCTGGGGATCAGCTCCGGCCCCGGCGGCTCGGCCTGCCCCGGCGTGCCGCGTCCCTTCAACCCGCGCCTTGCCGCCGGCACCTCAAACCCCGCCGCCGGCGCCCACAGCTCCTTCACGCTGAAGCTCGATCGCGATGACGGCGATCAGTACCTCGGCAAGCTGAACTTCACCATGCCCGCGGGGCTCACCGCCGACCTACACGGCGTCACTTACTGCTCTGAGGCAGCGATCCTGGCCGCCGCCAACCGCCTCGGCCGCTCAGAGCTTGCCTCCCCAAGCTGCCCCGCACCATCAGCGATCGGCACAACAAACGTCGCCGCCGGCCCCGGCACCCACCCCTTCCACGCCACCGGCCACCTCTACATGGCCGGCCCCTTCAAAGGCGCCCCGCTCTCGCTGGTCGCGATCACCCCCGCCTTGGCTGGGCCCTATGACTACGGCACCGTGGTCGTGCGGGTCGCGCTTCACATCGACCAAGCCGACGCCCACGTCGTTGCCGACTCAGAAACTGTCCCCTCGATCATCGGCGGGGTACCGATCCGGATGCGCTCGATCCAGGTCAACATCGATAAGCCCAACTTCATGATCAACCCGACCAACTGCACCCCCGCCGCAGTTGCCTCGCAGGGGATCGGTGACGAAGGCACCCTGGCCGCTTTCTCCTCGCCCTTCACCGCGACCAACTGCGCCACCTTGCCCTTCAAGCCGCAGATGACGATCACCAAGCTCGGCGGGGGAGCCGCCGCCCGCGGCAAGAACCCAGCACTTCGCTTTGACCTGCGCACCCGCCGGGGCGACGCCAACATCAAATCGGTCGCGGTGACCTTGCCGCGGGCCTTTGAGATCGACCAGCGCCACCTCAAGAACATCTGCTCGCGCGCCCAGTTGGCATCTGAACGCTGCGCGGGAAGAGCGGCGATCGGCACCGTTCGCACCGACACGCCGCTGCTTGAAGCTCCGCTTGAAGGCCCCGCCTACGCGGTCAGTGGTTTCGGCAAGCTGCCCCACCTCGTCTTCATCTTGGCCGGCCAGGTGACGCTGATGCCCGAAGCGATCTCCTCCTCGGTCAAAGGCGGGCACCTGCGCACGATCGTCGGAGTCGTCCCCGACGCCCCGATCGGCCACTTCGCCCTCACCCTCTTTGGCGGCGGCCGCGGCTATTTGGCCAACACCCGCAACCTCTGCGCTTCGCCGGTCAGCGCCACGGTCGAATACTCAGCCCAAAGCGCCAAGACGCTGAGCCAGAAAGTCAAGGCCAAGACCGGCTGCGCCAAGGCCCGCTCCAAGCGCAGGCGTTAGGCAAAACACAGCTTTAGACGGGCCCCCCCGGGGCGCAAAACCCCAAGCAAAGGAAAGCGATGCAGCGACAGACCCAACAAGACAAGAAGTGGATCGGCCGGCCCTCGCCGGCGCTGGTGATCGCTGTTATCGCCCTTATCTGCGCGCTCAGCGGCACCGCCTGGGCCGCGCTTGGCAAGAACTCAGTCGGCTCGCGCCAGCTCAAGGCCAAGGCGGTTACGACCGGCAAGATCGCCAACGGGGCGGTCAACGCCGCCAAGGTCGCCAACGGCTCACTGAGCGGCGCTGACATCAACGTCGCCGCGCTTGGCACCGTGCCCAAGGCCGCCTCTGCTGACTCCGCCGGCAATGCCAACACCGTCGGTGGGCACTCCGCCGCTTGTCCTGGCGGCACGGTCTTGATCCGCGGCATCTGCTTTGACGCTGCCCCCAACGCCGCAGTCCCCAACCAAGGCCAGGCCGCCGACGCTTGCGCGGCCAAGGGCGGCTGGCTGCCGGCGCCGATGGAGCTCTACTCCACGCGCGGCGTGCTCAACCTCGGCAGTGGCTCGGGCCCTGAAGAGCAGTTCACAAACGTCGTCTACGCCAACACCAACGGCGTCAACTACCGCACCGTGACCGTCGACGGCACCGGGCGGATCGCCGAGCACCAGACCGAAAACGACCCCGCCCAGTACATCTGCGCCTACGCGCTGGTGCGCTAGGGGATGGGGAACCGCTTCGCGAAGATCGCCGCCACCGGCGCGCTCGGCGCGCTGGTGGCGGCGGGCATCGCCCACGCCGAGCTGGCCCAAAAGGGCTCCCTGCGGGTCGCCTTTAACGGCGGCATCGCCCCGCAAAAGCTGCCGCGCTCTGAGCCCGCCCCGGTAACCGTGCGCGTCGGCGGCAAGATCGGCACCGCCGATCGCTCCACGCCGCCGAAACTGCAGCGGATCCGGATCGCGGTCAACTCCAACGGCAAGATCCAAAGCAAGGGCCTTGGCACCTGCGCGCTTTCAGAGTTGAACTCGGCCTCCTCCGCGCAGGCCAAGCGCACCTGCGCCGATGCCCTGATCGGCCACGGCAACGTCACCTCGCGGATCACCCTGCCCGGCCAGGGCGCCTTTGCCTCAAACGGCCCGCTCCTAGCCTTCAACGCCCACTACAAAGGCCACGAAGCGATCTTCGCCCAGGTCGCCTCCGGCGCGCCGCTGCCGCTCACCTACGTGATCGTCTTCGAAGTCAAGAGGGTGGGCGGGCGCTTTGGCACCGAACTGATCGGCACCCTGCCCCAGATCGCCTCCGAATACGGCTACATCTCAGCCTTCAACCTCTCCCTGGGCCACACCTACACCTACAAGGGCAAGACCCTGAGCTATGCCTCGGCCTCCTGCCCCGCCCCGCCGGGCTTCCCCGGCGCCAGCTTTGCCTTTGCCAAGGCGAGCTATGAGTTCTCTGACTCCACGACGCTCTCGGCGACGCTGAACCGCGACTGCAAGGTCAGGGGCAAGTGATCGGGGCGGGGAGGAGGCCACATCGCCTCAGGGCACTCGGCGCATTGCTTGGTGTCGCGGTAATCGCCGCGGCGCTGCTGATCAGCAGCGCCGCGGGCCAGGTGATCCGGGTTGGCAACCTGATCGTCGAAGTCGAAGGCGGCGTCAGCCCCAAGGCGCTGCCGAAGGCAACCCCGGCGCCGATCACCTTGAACGTCTCCGGCTCAGTCAAAAGCGCCGACGGCAGCCACGTCCCAGCCCTTCAGACCCTGGCCTTGCAGTTCGACAAACACGGCCACCTCTACACCAGGGGCCTGGCCACCTGCCGGGCCGCCGAGCTGCGCTCGACCCTGACCGCGAAGGCAAAGTCACTTTGCGGGGACGCCCTGGTCGGAACCGGCAGAGTCGGCGCGGAGATTGCCTTCCCCGAACAGGCCCCCTTCAGCGCCTCGGGGCCGCTACTGATCTTCAACGGCACCCCCAAGGGCGGTAAGCCCTCATTGATCTTCCACGTCCACGCCAACGTCCCCGCCCCGACCACCTTCGTCACCGAAGGGGTGATCTCAAAGGCCTCGGGCAAATACGGCACCTCGACCGAGATCGCGATCCCGACCATCACCGGCGGGCAGGGCTCGCTGACCTCCTTCAACGCCACCCTGCGCAAAACCTGGACCTACAAGGGTAAGAAGCGCAGCCTGCTCAGCGCTTCTTGCCCGAGCGGGTCGCTCTTTGCGCACGGGGACTTCACGTTCGTCGACGGCAGCGAGCTTGCCGGGGACGTGGTTAAGAGCTGTCGGGGGACTAAGTAGACGGGACGGGTAGGGCGCGTCCCTGGCTCCCTTGGGTCGGCCGGCGCCGACCATAAAGACGTGGATTTGCAGGCGGGTTTGAGAAATTTGCGTACCCGCAGGCATGCCTAAAGAGCTTGGCCTACGGGCCATACCACGCGTGTTCCTTGACAAAGCCAAACTCGTATGTTTATCTTCCCCTGGTTGTTTGGGAACGCGAGTGTCAGTTCAGGGAACTAGCTCGTTTGAGTCCCGGCAACAGGAGGACCAAGGGACAGGGACAACCGAGCCTCGAGGAAGCCGCTAAGGGAAGCGGCGGGCAGAGGGGCTCACGGGACAAGGAGAGAGCTACGTGAGACGCCACGGGAAGGCATCGACCGCGGAATCGACCCAGCGCCAGGCCGGCAACCGCGGGTCCGCGCTGCTTCTTGCGCTGGCTTCTTGCGCGATCTTCGCTGCCTCTCTGGCCGCGACCTCGGCATCGGCGGCCACCTGCCCCAACGCGGTGTTCCGCACCGGTCCCTCGGCGAAATTGCCCGACTGCCGCGCCTATGAGCTGGTGTCGCCGGAATTCACGAGCAACCGTCCCGTCACATCACGCAACTTCTCCAACATCTACAACGCCTTCGAGTACCCGCTGATAAACGAAGCGGGCGACAGCGTCATCTTCAACACACTCGACGGCACGATTGGGAACTTCCCCGGAAATGGGTTCAATGACCGTTATCGAGCGAAGCGGACCGCCAACGGCTGGGTCAGCGAATACTTCAATCCGACCGTTGATCAGACCAGCCGCCCGATGCCAGGTGCCGTTGCCGCCGACCACAGCTACGAGTTCGTCAACGCTGGTCTCAACGAATTTTACCTTGAGCCCGAATCGACTCTGCAGGCCCCCTTCGGCGGACAGGAAGCCGACTACCTGCGAAAGCCCAACGGCGAATTCGAACTGATCGCGACCGGCTCGCTGGGCACCGGCCAGCATGCCCAGGGATTGCTGATAACCCCAGGCGCCTCGCACATCATCTTCGTCTCGCCAACCAAGCTCGAGCCTTTGGCTCAGGAAAACGTCAGCGGCTTCAGTCCCGAAACTCCGATCGGGACGATCTATGACCGCACTCCGGCCGGTCCGACCAAGGTCGTCTCCCTGCTGCCGGGGAATGTCACGCCCAGCGGCAAAGTCACCTTCGTAGGAGCTTCCACCGACGGCACCGACGTGGTCTTCGACAACGAACCGGCATACCCGAGGCACCGCATGTACGTGCGGCACGACAACACGACGACGATGGAAGTCACCCGCTCGGACGGGGTCCAGGTCGGCAAGAGACTCACCTGCAACGGCGGGCCGACCTATCAGTGGCTGCGAAACGGCGCTCCGATAGCGGGTGCGACCAACGCTACCTATACCGTCACCGCTGACGACGAAGGGGCCGTGCTGCAATGCCAGGCTGCGGCTTCGAATAGCGAAGGCGCGGCTCTCGCCACCAGTTCCACATCTCTTATCGTCGCCCCGTTTGCCGAGAAGACCCCCCCTGGCCTCGGTAACAGCTTCACCGTTTCGATAGAGATCGCCGGCGGATCTGCCAGTACCGCTGAGGTCGGCAAACTTCTCACCTGCGAGCCGGGCTCCTGGGAAGGAAGTCCGGCCTTTTCCTACCGATGGTTCCGCGACGGGGTAGAAATCGCCGGCGCCTCGACTTCTACGTACACGACGCTCGGCAGTGACCAGGGAACCGCGATCCAGTGCCGCGTGACCGGCGCGAATCCCGATGGCACCGTCGTCGGTTTCAGCAATGCCACGCGGATCACGGGGTCGCCGCCGTCGGCGACGGGAGACCCATCGATCGCCAATGTCACGGACCCCGGTAGCGCGCCGGAGGTCGGCGACGAACTGTCCTGCTCGAACGGCACCTGGACGAACGCTCCGGCCTTCACCTACGGCTGGCTGCGCGGCGGAACTCCAATTGGAGGCGCCTCTGCCGGCGCTTACACGGTCACGCCCTCGGATGACGGCGAGGCGCTGCAGTGCGTCGTCACGGGGACGAACGCCGATGGGGCTTCTCAGGCGGTCAGCGAAAGGGTGGTCGCCGAACCGCAGCCGGGCACAGCTCCGCCGGAAATGAGCGCTCCGGGTCAGGTCTTTGGCAGCGCTGAAGTGGGGAGCGAATCCTTCTGCGCATCCGGCACCTGGACGGGCGAACCCACTTTTGCCTACCAGTGGCTGCGGAACGGCGTCGACATCCCGACCGCGACCAGCAGCAGCTACACGCTGACGACGGCTGACCGCGACAACGTGGTCGAGTGCCGTGTGACGGCGACCAACGCCGGAGGCAGCGTCGTCTCAGTGATGGTGGGTTCCGGGGCCGGTTACGTCACCAAGGCGGTGCCGAATGCATCCGCCTCCGTGCGCGAACCTGGAGCCATTTTCGCCGGTGCCTTTGGCGGCTACGTTTTCTATGGCGATGAAGGCCAGGAAAACCGGAACGATCTCGAGCATCCCGGCGATCTCTTCTCATTCAATATCGCCACTGGTTCGACCACTCGCATAACCAACGTGGGCAACGCGACCTTCGCGCACGTATCCGGTGACGGTTCCCACGTCTACTTCATCTCCAACTCCGAAATCGGCGGACAGGGCGAGGCCGGAGAACCGAACCTCTACGTCTGGTCGCGCAGCGACAGCAGCACGAAGCTCGTCGCGACGGTCTCCACCGCTGACCTCACTTACACGGGTGCGAATCTCTCCTCCTGGACCTATGCGATGAGCGCACCCAAAGAAGCGCTCTACGGCCTGAACAACTCCAATACCCGCTCCACTCCCGACGGCTCGGTCTTCCTCTTCGAGTCGAGTGCGCAGCTGACCTCGTTCGACAACACCGAGGCGGCGGCGGAAGACTGCGGCGAAGAATCGTCGGGCGGCGATGGTTGCATCGAGATCTACCGCTACGACGTCGCCGATGAAGAGCTGACCTGCGTCTCCTGCCCGGAAGGCGCAGGGCCGGCGACAGGTGAAGCGGCCATGGCCGCCACTGCCGCCGCGATCAACCCGATCGCCGTGTTGACGCAGGACGGCAACACGGCGTTCTTCGAAAGCTCGGAAGACCTGCTGCCCGAAGACGTCAACGGCAGCACCGATGTCTACCGCTGGAAGAAGGGAGCCCCGCTCGGGCTGATCTCGACCGGCCAGCAGGCCACCAACAGCCACCTCTACGGGGTCACGGCTGACGGTGCGGACGCCGTCTTCACGACCCAGGAGACGCTGCTTCCGCAGGACGAGAACGGTGGCACTCCGAGGATCTACGACGCCCGCGTCAACGGCGGCTTTCCACCGCCAGAGCACACGGTCACCGAGCCGTGCACAGGCGATGCTTGCCAGAAGTCGCCAGGCGCTGCGCCGGAAGCTGCGCAGATCGCGAGCTCCTCGCTGAACGGCGCCGGCAACGTGCCGCAGAAAGTCAAGTGCCGCAAGGGCAGGTCCAGGGTCGTCCGTCGCGGCGAAGAACGGTGCGTGAAGAAGCACGGCCGGCCCAAGCACCGCCGAGCCGGCTCTAAGCGGGGGGCGTCTCGATGAGTGCGCGTAGGCAATCCGGCAACCGGGCGAGAGCTAACGCGAGCAAGGAGATGGCACAGATGGATTTCCGCACCTCGATGGGCCGAGATTCGCGTCGCCGTGGCCTAGTCGCAGCGCTGGTTTTGGCCGCGGCTCTCGTGGCCCTCGTCATGGTCGCGCCGGTGGCCGAGGCCGGCTATGAAGACTTCGCGCTCGAATCCTCGGACGCGTCTCTTTCAACCGCGGAAGCCGGCGAGCATGCCGACTTCGAAACGCGCTGGACCTTCACCAAGGACCCGGTCGAATCGGCGGGCCCGGAGAACGTGCCGTGGGCCGCAATGCGCGACCTCGTCACCGAACTGCCCCCGGGACTGTTTGGGAACCCGGCGGCATTTCCGACCTGCGAAGTGACGAAGTTCGTGCCGTCGTCGTTTACCGGCAATTTCTGCCCCTCCGACACGCAGGTGGGAATCATCGAACCGGGCGCATCGGGGTTCTTCGCTCCTGGGCAGTATCAGACCCCCCTGATCAATCTCGAACCGCCCGCAGGCGACCCGCACATCGTCGCTCGCCTCGGCTTCGTCGCGGTGCTCTTTGCCGAGTACATCGACATCAGGCTCGACCCGAAGCGCAACGACGCCCTCACCGCGACCCTGGTCAGCTCGCCGTCGGTGGCGGCAGTGAGCGGTTCCTATAACCACTTCTGGGGCGTCCCCACCGACCCGATCCATGACACTGAACGCTTCAACTGGCTTGAAGCACTCAGCTGTGGCGGCCAGTGCGGAGAACCGGTGGAAACCGGCCTGCCGCCGACGCCCTTCATGGCGAACCCGACCAGCTGCGGCCCTGCCGAAGTCGGTACCGCGGCCAGAAGCTATGAACGGCCGCAAGGGTTCGACTACGCCTTTGCCTCGCTGGCCGACATCGAAGGCTGCGACGCGGTGCCCTTCGAACCGACGCTCTCGCTTAAGCCGACGACGCGCAGTGCGGCGGCGTCCAGCGGCGTCGACGTCAGCCTGCAGATACCCCAGGACGGGTTGACCGACCCCGAGGGCCGTGCCTCCGCGAACCTGAAGAAAGCGGTCGTGACGCTGCCCGAAGGTGTCTCTCTCAACGCATCGGCGGTCGAAGGCCTCGGCAGCTGCACCCAGCAGCAGATCGGCGTCGACCGGCTCGAGCGGCAGATAGTCGACGTCGGCGGCCGCGGCGCTCCGGTCGCACTTTCGTTCGAAGGGCAGAGCACCCCCGAGCTGCCGAAGTTCGCCACCGCCGCGCAGGTGCAGGCGGCACTGGAAGGGCTCTCCAGCGTCGGTCCCGGCGATCTCACCGTCAGCGGCCTCGCCGGCGGGCCCTGGACCGTCGATTTCGGCGGCTCCTTCGCCGGCCGCGACGTGCCCTCGATTACCGGCGTCCACAGCGAGATGCAACAAATCGCGCTCGCCTCGGAAGGCGGTGACTACACGCTCAGCTACGAAGGCGAAACAACGTCCTCAATCGCCTTCGATGCTGACGCGGCAGCCATTCAGGCCGCCCTTGAAGCGCTGCCGGCCATCGCGCCGGGCGATCTCGAAGTGACCGGCGGGCCGACCTTGGGCACCGCCGCCTGGACTCATCAGTCCTTCCACATCGTCTTCGGAGGTGCGCTGATGGGGGCGAACGTGCCAGCGATCGCGGGCAATAACGTCCTCACTGGAGGCCCCGCAATCCTCTCCCTTTCCACGCTCATCGAAGGCGGGTCGACCGCGTCGACCCACACGATCAAGCAGGGCGGCAGCCTCGACTTTGACGACGAAGCACCGCGCTGCCCCGAGTCCTCCAAGGTGGCAAGCGGCGAAATCACCACGCCGGTGCTCCATAACCCGCTCCGGGCCAGCGTCTACATCGCAAGTCAGGGCGACAACCCGTTCAACTCACTCTTCGCCGGCTATCTAGTTGCCCAAGGCAGTGGCGTCATGATCAAGGTGCCGGCCAGGATCGACCTCGATCCGCGCAGCGGGCAGATTGTCACCACCTTCGACAACAACCCGCAGCAGCCGTTCAGCGATCTGGAGCTGCACTTCAAGGGCGGCAACCGCGGGCTGCTGACCACCCCTACCGAATGCGGCACCTATCGGAGCAGCTACGAATTGACGCCGTGGTCCGGAACTCCACCGGTTACGAACACCAGCGAGTTCACGCTCAATGAAAACTGCGGGGCTAAGCCGTTTGCGCCGGGCTTCCACGCCGGCTCGAGCAGCGCCCTGGCCGGGTCGTTCAGCAACTTCACCACGCAGGTCACCCGTGACCCGGGCTCGCCTGCCCTGACGGGGATCTCCGTGAACCTGCCGCCCGGAGTCTCGGCGAGACTGGCCGGGATCCCGAGCTGCCCAGATTCCGCGCTCGCGAGCGTGCCCACCGGTCCCGGCACCGGAGCCGCTCAGATCGCCTCGCCCTCCTGCCCAGCGGCATCCCAGGTCGGTACGGTAGCGGCGGGAACGGGCTCCGGTCTGCCCTTCTACGTCAGGACCGGCAAGGTCTACCTGGCCGGCCCCTACAAAGGCGCGCCGCTCAGCCTGGCGGTGCTCACCCCGGCAGTGGCCGGTCCCTTCGACCTCGGCAACGTGCCGGTGCGGGTCCCGGTCACGCTTGACCCGGCCACCGCCCAGGTCCACGCCAAGTCAGACCCGCTGCCGACGATGCTGCAGGGCGTCCCGTTGGAACTGCGCGACGTGCGCGTCGTGCTCGATCGCTCCGGCTTCGCGCTCAACCCGACCGACTGCAGCCCGGAGGCGACGACCGGGACGATCGAAGGCGCCGGGGGAGCGAGCGCCAGCGTCTCCGACCGCTTCCAGGTCGGCGAGTGCGCGGCGCTCGGGTTCAAACCGAAACTCTCGTTGAACTTTAAGGGCGGCACCACGCGGGGCAAGCACCCGGCGCTGACCGCGGTCCTGCGCCCGCGCCCGGGGGACGCCAACATCTCCAACCTCTCGGTTGTCTTCCCGAAAGCCGAGTTCCTCGACCAAAGCCACATCGGCACGGTCTGCACGCGGGTCCAGTTCGCCGCCGACCAGTGCCCGGCCGCTTCGGCTTACGGCACCGTCACCGCGACCACACCACTGCTCGAAGAACCGCTTCAGGGCAAGGTCTACCTGCGCTCCAGCTCGCACGAACTACCCGACCTGGTCACCGACCTGCGCGGTCCGGCAGGCCGGCCGATCAGGCTCGAAGCGGTGGGCCGCATCGACAGCGTCCACGGTGGGCTACGCAGCAGCTTCGAATTCATTCCCGATGCCCCGATCACCAGGGTCGTCTTGAAAATGAAGGGCGGTCGTAAGGGCCTGCTGCAGAACAGCCGCAACATCTGCGCCACGACCTACAGCGCCACGGCGAACTTTGGCGCCCACAACGGTCGTGCCTACACGGCCCAGCCCGCGCTGCAAGCGAGCTGTCGCGGCAAGGGCAAGGGCAAACGGCACAGCGGACGATGAAGACGCGACCCAGGCACCGCCGCTCGTTGGCCGGCGGCGCCCTCGTGCTCTTCGCCTTGGTCGGCCCGCTCGCTGCATCCGTGAACGCCGCCCTGCCGGACGGTCGCGGCTGGGAGATGGTCTCGCCGGTCGACAAGAACGGCGGCACGGTTGACCCGCCAGGGGCGGTCGCGGGCGGCGGCGTGCTGCAGGCGGCCGCGGGCGGCGGCGCCATCACCTATGGCTCCCGTGCCTCCTTCGCCGGCGGTGCGGGTGCGCCGCCGGCGAGCCAGTACGTCTCCACCCGTGGCGGCGGCGGTTGGTCGGCGCAGAACATCACCGTGCCGATCTTCTCCGGCAGCTACGACCTGACTGACGAAGGTGTGCCCTGGCAGCTCTTTGCGCCGGATCTCGCCCGCGGTCTGATGCTGAACGGCGACCACTGCCGTGGGGAGGCGAGCAGCTGCGCGGTCGCGAACCCGCCGCTTGCGGGTACCGATGCGCCGGAGGGCTTCCAGGACTATTACCTGCGCGAAGGGGGCGGTTACGAAGCGCTCCTCGGCAGCGCCGACATCGCCGGCCGCGGACTCGACCCGGCGAGCTTCGACCTGCGCTTCGCCGGCTCCTCGCCGGACCTGAAGACCGTGGTGCTCTCGACCTGCTCGGCGCTCACCAGTGATGCCGGCGTCGGCTGTGGCTCCAGCAAAGCGAACCTCTACAAGTGGACTAAGGCAACGGGGTCCCTGAGTCTGATCAACACCTTGCCGGGCGCCGCCCTGGCGGCCGATGCGGGAGCTGTCTCAGCCGATGGCTCGCGCATCTACTGGAAGGACCTCACGAGCGGAAACCTCGAGCTGCGTGAAGGCGCGACCAGCACGCAGGTCGACGGCGCGGCCGGGGGAGGGGGCACGCTGGAGACCACCTCGGCCGACGGCGCGGTTGCCTTCTACTCCAAGGCGGGGCACCTCTGGCGACGGGTCGGGGGCACGAGCACTGACATCACTCCTTCCGGTGGCGTCCTCGGCGTCCTCGGGGCGGCCGCCGACGGTTCCGCCGTCTACTTCCAGGACGGTTCGGGTCTGGAGCGCTGGGCCTCCGGCGCGACCACCACGGTCGCCGCCGGCGCCACCGCGGCCGACGCCAGCACCTGGCCGCCGAGCGCCGGTGCCGCCAGGGTGAGCGCCGAAGGGACGAAGCTGCTCTTCCTCTCGAAGGCCCAGCTCACCGGCTACAACAACACCGACAAAATCACGGGTCAACCCGACTCCGAGGTCTTCCTCTACGACGCGAGCGCGCCCAAACTGAGCTGCGTCTCCTGCAATCAGATCGCCGGCAAACGCCCGATCGGTCCCTCGAGCATCCCCGGCGCGAGCGTCAACGGGACCGCCCCGGGCTCGGTCGGCTCCTACAAGCCCCGCGCGCTCTCGGCAAACGGTCGCCGCGTCTTCTTCGACTCCGCCGACGCGCTGGTCAGCGCCGACTCCAACTCCATCCCCTCGACCGGCGCGGGCATCCCCGACGTCTACCAATGGGAGGCGCAGGGAGAAGGCAGCTGCACACAGTCCACCGGCTGCGTCGCGATCCTCTCCAGCGGTCCCTCGCCCCAGGGAGCTTCATTCGTCGATGCCTCCGCCGACGGCGCCGACGCCTATTTCCTCACCGACGCCTCACTGCTCGGCTCCGACCGCGGCTCGGGGGACGTCTATGACGCGCGCATCGGTGGCGGCTTTGCCGAACCCGCCGCGCCGATCCCTTGCGAAGGCGATGCCTGCCAGATCCTGCCCTCGGCGCCTTCCGAACCGGGGCTGGCCACGCTCGCCGCGGGCGCCGGCAACCCGCCCGTCAGCTACCGCAAGTACTGCCGCAAGGGTTACGTCAAGCGCAAGGGTATCTGCGTAAAGAAGGGCGAAAGGCAGCACCGGCGCGCCCACCCCAAACGCTCTCAAAAGCAGGGAGGCAAACGGTGAGGCGACCGACCGCCACGCGACGGACCATGAAGCGGCTTGGCATCGTCGCGGCATCGCTCTCGGCAGCGTTCGCTTTTTGCACTGCTTCGGCAAGCGCCGCGCCGCCCACCCTCGGGCCCGTTTCTGTGACTGACATCCAGGGTGTCTCGGCATTGCTCAAGGGCAAGGTGAACCCGCAGGGGCTCGCCACTACCTACCGCTTCGAATATTCCACCGCACCCAACTTCGCCGGGGCGGTGAAAACGGCGGATCGGCCGGCAGGCTCCGTGTCGGCAGAAGAAGAAGCGCGGGCGGCGATCGCCGGCCTCACCCCGAACACGACCTGGTACTACCGGCTCGTCGCGTCCAACTCATCGGGCACGACCGTCGGTAGCGTCGGCGCGGGCACGGCGGCGAGCTTCGAAACAACGAAGGGCTTCGGCTTCCTACCGGGCGATCAAGGCTTCGACGCGGCGGCGATCGCCAGCGGTGGCGAAGCGGCGACGCTGGCCGGCTCCCACCCGTACCAGCTCTCCTTCACGGTCAACCTGAATCAGGGCGGGGAATTCGAGGGGCAGCCGGGCGCGATCTTCCCCGACGGCGATCTGCGCAACCTGCGGATCGAGATGCCGAGCGGCATGATTCTCAACCCCTCCGTGTTGCCGGCCTGCACCCAGGCGCAGTTCCACACACCGCGCAGCTCGCCCTTCGAAGCCAGCCGCTCCGGGGAGAGCTGCCCCGACAACACCCAGCTAGGCACCGTCGCGGTGAAGACGGGCGGCGGCGAGCGGACCTTCGGCCTCTTCAACCTGGAATCGGCACCCGGGCTCGCCGCCCAGTTCGGCTTCGCGCCCTTCGGCTCGCCGATCGCCCTCGACGTCGAGCTCGGCGCCAATCCCGACGGCTCCTACGCGCTGGTGCTGACGGGCAAGAACATCCCCCAATCGCTCGACACATACGGACTCGGGTTGTCGCTTTGGGGGACGCCGTGGGCCGCCTCCCACAACGCCGAACGGGGCAACTGCCTGAATGAGGCGGAACCGACTTTCCCCTGGGCCAAATGCTCGGTGGGGGAACCGGCCAAAGACCTCCCACTCGCCTATCTCAGCTTGCCGCCGAAGTGCTCTGGGCCGCTTACGTTCAATGCCTTCGCAAGCTCTTGGCAGCAACCCGCCCAGGTCGCCGCTAGCGCAGTCAGTCGCAACAAAGCCGGCCAGCCGGCGGGGATGAAATGCGAATTCCTCCAGTTCAACCCCGAAGTGGTGGGTCACCTGGACAACACCAGCGCCTCCTCTCCGAGCGGCTTCGTCTTTCGCCTCAACGTCAACCACGCCCGGCTCACCAACCCGGAATTCACCAACACCGCTCCGCCCGAGGCAGCGAACGTGACCCTGCCCGAGGGCACGACGCTGAACCCCTCGGTGGGGGCGGGGCTCGGGGTCTGCGACCCGGCGCAGTTTGCCGCCGAGACCGCGCTGAACGGAGAGGGCAGCGGTTGCCCCGCCAACTCGAAGATCGGCACCCTGCGGGTTCACACTCCGATCTTCAGCGACCTGCTCAGCGGCGCGGTCTACTTGGCAAAGCCCAACGACCCGGCGACGCCGACACCCGGGACCGAGAACCCCTTCGACACCCTGATCTCGATCTACATGCTCGCCAAGTCGCCACAGCGCGGGGTAATGGTGAAGCTGGCGGGAAAGCTCGTCCCCAATCCGCAGGATGGCACCCTCACCGCAAGCTTCGACAACCTTCCACAGCTTCCGTACACCGAACTGGAAGTGAGCTTCCGCTCCGGCCAGCGCTCCTTCCTGATCACCCCACCGAGGTGCGGTTACGTCGACACGCGGATAGGACTCACTCCCTGGGGCAATGGAGAAAACCTCGACGCCGACAGCTTCACGCTGATCAAAACTGGCATCGGCGGTGGGCCGTGCCCTTCGGGCACGCCGCCGTTCGAACCGAGCGTCACCTCGGGTGCGGTCAACTCCAACGTCAACTCCTTCACCCCCTACTTCGTCCATATCTCTCGTCGCGACACCGAACAGGAGCTCACCTCCTACTCACTCGTCCTGCCGAAGGGAGTCACCGGCAAGCTGGCCGGAGTGGTGAGGTGCCCCGACGCCGCGATCGCGGCGGCAAAGGCAAAGCGGGGCTTCGCCGAGGCGGCCAGTCCCTCCTGTCCGGCATCGAGCCAGGTGGGGCACACCATCACCGGATATGGAGTCGGCTCATCGCTCACCTACACCGAAGGCAAGGTCTACCTCGCCGGCCCTTACCACGGCGCGCCGCTGTCCCTGGTCACGATCAACCCGGCCACGGTTGGGCCCTTCGATCTGGGCACGGTCGTTATCCGCTCGGCCTTTCAGATCGACCCGCGCACGGCGCAGCTGCGGATCGACTCGAGTGCCTCGGATCCGATCCCGCACATCCTCGACGGAGTCGTCTTGCACCTGCGCGAGGTCCGCATCTACGTCGATCGGCCCGAATTCACTCACAACCCATCGAGCTGCGAGGCATCGCAGCTGAGCTCCACGCTGACCGGCTCGGGGGCGACGTTCGCCAATCCCGCCGACGATTCCACCGCGACCCCCTCCAGCTACTTCCAGCTGCTCAACTGCCGCGTCCTCGGCTTCCAGCCGCGCCTCGGAGTGCGCCTGCGGGGCGGCACGCATCGCGGTGACTACCCGCAGTTGCGCACAACCTTCGCCGCCCGCGGCCCCAACGACTCCAACCTGAAGGAGATCGCTGTGGTCATTCCTCGCCAGGAGTTCCTCGCCCAAGAACACATCCGCGGCATCTGCGGCAAGGCCCAATTCTCAAATCGCAACTGCCCGGCGGACTCGATCTACGGCTCCGCTGTCGCCTACACGCCGCTGCTCGACGAACCCTTGCGCGGCAACGTCTATCTGCGTTCCTCCAGCGGGGCCCTGCCGGACCTCGTCGCCGACCTCTACAGCGGCTCGATCCGGATCGTGCTGGAAGGCAAGATCGGACCGGGTAAGAAAGGCGGGATCAGGGCCTTCTTCAGCGATCTGCCCGACGAGCCGGTCAGCAGGTTCACGATGACGCTCTTCGGCGGCAAACGCGGCCTCTTGGTCAACTCCGCCGACATCTGCGACACGCCGCCGGTCTCAAACGTGAAAGCGATAGCCCAGAACAACATGGGGGCTGTGTTCACCAGCAAATTGAGGGGTCAGTGCAGTCAGAAGAAGACGCATAGCCATCGTGGTGGCGGGGGAAAGGGAGGTAGGCGATGAGGCGGCTCGGAATCCGGCGGGCGGGCCTGGTCGGGCTCCTGGCGTGCACGGCGGCGTCGCTCTTCGGCGCAGCGCCGGCGCAGGCGGCGGTCACGGATCCGCTGTTCGTGTTCCTGCCAAAACCCCCAAAAGAAACCCTGTTTCCTCTCCCTCCACCCACCGGCGTGTTCGAAGGCCCCTGCGGCATGGCAGTCGACTCGGTCGGGCGCTTCTATGTCTCCGACTACTACCACGATGCGATCGACGTCTACGACCAGAACGCCAACTACAACTCGACAAAACCACCCGTCACCGGGGCGACCGGGTACCTCAGCCAATATGTCGGCTTCGACTCGCTCGACGGTCCCTGTGGGCTTGCCTTCGACGCTTCGGACGACCTCTACGTCAACGACTATCACCGTGCTGTGATGCGCGTCGGCGCGGGCACGACGATCACCGGGGCGACGGTCGATGGCAGCCACCCGACTGGTGTCGCCGTCGATCCGGGTAGCGGCTACCTCTACGTCGACCAGCGCACCTACGTAGCCGTCTTCGACGAAAGCGGCGCCCCGGTGATGGACGGTGGAGCACCGCTGAAAATAGGCGCAGGCTCGCTCCAGGACGGCTACGGCGTCGCCCTCTCCCCGTACCCGGGAACCGCCGGGCGTCTCTACGTGCCCGACGCGGCCACGAACACGGTCAAGGTCTACGACCCGGCGCTTGACAAAGACGACCCCGTGGCGGAAATTGACGGCAGCGGTACGCCCAACGGGGAATTTGTCTCCTTGCGCGATTCGGTCGTCGCGGTCGATCGGGTCACCGGCGAGGTCTACGTCGTCGACAACCTCCAGCCCCGCTATACCGAGCGCCCGCAGGCGATCGTCCACGTGTTCAACGCTGCCGGTGCCTACGAGGGCCATCTCAAGTTCCTGGTCGAGGACGGCCTGCCGGTCGGGCTCGCGGTGGACAACAGCGCAACCGTCACCCAGGGCCGCGTCTACGTCACCTCGGGCAACACTGTCCTCGGCACGATCTATGCCTACGGTCCCGGCGCGGCGAGCACCGCTCCGGTCAAAGTTTCTACCGCCCGCCTCTCCCTCGCCAGCGGCGGCAGCGGCAATGGGACGATCCAAAGCAGCCTGGGTGAGAGCAGCTGTTCGACCAGCTGCGAAGAAGAGTTGCCCGCCGGCGTGCGTGTCTCGCTGAGCGCCGTCCCCAACGCGGGCTCCTCCTTCGCCGGTTGGTCGGGCGCCTGCTCGGGAAGCGGGCCGTCGTGTGAGGTCAGACTGGACGAGGCAGCCTCGCTGCGGGCTACCTTCAGCGGGCAGGCGAGCCCCCAAGAGCCGCACGAGAGCGTTGACCCTTCGCTGTCAGCGGTTGTACCCGGGAGCGGCGCCGTCAAGCACCGCGTCAAGGTACGCCGCCATAAGCGCGCCCACCACGGCCACCAACCTCACCGAGGAAAGAGGAGAGGCAGATGAGCCGCCGCCTACGGACGCTTGTCGCGCTCGGCACTCTGCTCGCGATCGCCCTCTCGAGCTTCGCCCGCGCCGACTCCCAGGTCATCGGCAACATGCAATTGAGTGTCTCGGCCACGCTCTCCCCCAAGCGTCTTCCGCGCGAAGGGCTTTCGCCGATCGCCGTCTCGGTCGGCTGGAAGATCACCAGCACCGACGGCGCCGAACCGCCGAAGCTGAAGACGGTGAAGATCGAGATAAACCGCAACGGGGTCCTCGATCCGACCGGCCTGCCGATCTGTCCGATTGCCAAGATCCAGCCCGCCTCGACCTCGCGGGCGCTGCAGAACTGTCGCTCCTCGCTGGTCGGCGAAGGCAGCTTCTCGGCCCTGGTCGGCCTGGAAGGCCAAGAACGCTACGCCGCCAAGGGCAAGATGGTCGTCTTCAACGGCCAACAGGGCGGTAAGCCGGTCCTCTTCGGCCAGATCTACACCGGCTATCCCTTTGCCGCCTCCTTCGTCATCGTCTTCAAGCTGGACAAGCAGCCCCACGGTGCCTATGGGACCACCCTGAGCGCGACGCTGCCGGCCAGCCTGCGCGCTTGGGGCAACCTGACCGAAGTCGAGATGCGCCTCTCGCGCAAGTACGCCTACAAAGGCAAGCAACGCAGCTTCCTCAGCGCTGCCTGCGCGACTCCGAAGGGATTCGACTCCGCCGTCTTCCGCCTGGCTAAGACGAGCTTCTCCTTCACGGGCGGGACCAAGGCCACCTCTACCCTGACTGAAGATTGCAAAGTAAGGCGCTAAGAGTCCTCCTGGTGCTGATCTCTGCCGCGTTGCTCGCCGGCTGCGGTGGTGGAGGTTCGGGCAACGGCAGTACGGGCTCGTCGAGTTCCGCCCCGACTACCGAACCCGAGCAGCAGTCCCCCGCCGCGATCGAGAAGCTTCGGCACGACAGCGAACGCGTCGAGGCCGAACGCAAGCAGGAGGAAGGCCAGGCGGCGCAGTCCCAGGCCGAGTCCCATTCCGACGGTCAGGATGCGGGGGGAGGAGAAGCGAAGCCGCCGCCCCCGGCAGCCAAGGTCGCGCACCATGACTCCGGCGGTGGCGCCGCCCAGTTCGGCACTAAGGGCGGGGACAACTCGATCCAGGAATTCGGCGAAGAGGCGAGCGACTCTGAACGCGAAAGCGCGGCCGCGGTGCTGCATGCCTATCTCGATTCTCGCGCGGCCCATCGCTGGGACGACGCTTGCTTCTACATGTCGAGCGCGCTGGTCGCATCGGTTGAACAGTTCGCCGGCTCCTACGGAAAGGAGCGAGAACTCGAAGGCTGCGGCGAGACCCTCGCCGCGCTGAGCGAAGGTTCGAGCCAGAAGGCGCTGGAAGAGCTGGCCAACGTGGACGTCGGATCCCTGCGCGGCAACGGCGAGCGCGGTTTTCTCCTCTACTACGGTCCCGGAAACGCGACCTTCGCGATGCCCGTGGTGGTGGAAGACGGGGCGTGGAAGGTCGCATCGCTGGACGCCACCCCGCTGTCCTGAAAAAGCACGCCGGGCCTGCAGGGCTCGCTAGGGAACCGCGGTCGCTCCGGTCTCCACGCCGCCGCCCTCGATCCGGTTGCCGCGCCCTCCGCGGGCCGCCGCGACGCCGCCTTCCTCGCGGGTGAGGCGGTGGGCGAGGTAGACGGGGATGATCGAGATCAGCACGACCAGGACCGCTACGGCGTTGACGATAGGCAGTTCGTTGGGGCGGAAGAGGCGGGAGAAGATCCAGATCGGCAGGGTTTCTTCGCCGGCGCCGATCGTGAACGTGGTGACGATGATCTCGTCGAAGGAGAGGGCGAAGGCGAGCAGGCCGCCGGCCGCGAGCGCGGTCTTCAGGCTGGGCAGGGTGACGAAGCGGAAGGTCTGCCAGGTGTGGGCGCCGAGGTCGGCCGAGGCTTCCTCGAAAGAGGTCGAGACTCGGCGCAGGCGGGCGACGACGTTGTTGTAGACGACGACGATGCAGAAGGTGGCGTGGCCGACGATCACGGTCAGCAGGCTGAGCGGCACGCCGAGGACCTCGGTGAAGGTGTTGCTGATCGCGACGCCGGTGACGATGCCGGGCAGGGCGATCGGCAGGATGACGAGGAAGGAGATCGTCTCGCGGCCGAAGAAGCGGTAGCGGGCGACGGCAAGCGAGGCGAGGGTGCCGAGCACGATCGCGATCGCCGTCGCCGCGAGCCCGGCCTTCAGCGAGGTCAGCAGCGCCTCGTGGACCGAGGGGCTTTCGATCGCCTTCGGGAACCAGTCGAGGGTCAGCCCCGGCGGCGGCCATTCGAGGATGTTGCTGGCGTTGAAGGCGTAGATGAAGATGACGATCAGGGGGATGTAGATGAAGGCGAGCCCGACCCCGATCGCGAGGCGCAGCAGTACGGTCGATCCGCGCGAGAGCCTCATGCCTAGATGTGCTCGAAGGCGCCCAGCTTCCGGGCGACCATCAGGTAGGCGATCATCACGACGATCGGGACGAGGGCGAGGGCGGAGGCGAAGGGCAGGTTGTTGGAGATGTTGTTGAAGATCACGTTGCCGATGAACTGGTCGTTGGAGACCAGGCGCGGTGTGATGTAGTCACCCAGGGTGAGGGCGAAGGTGAAGATCGAGCCCGCCACCACCGCGGGGAAGGCGAGCGGCAGGATCACGCGGCGAAAGGTGGTGAAGGGCGAGGCGCCGAGGTCCTCGGAGGCGCTGATCAGCGAGTTCGGAATGCGCTCAAGCCCGGCGTAGATCGGCAGGATCATGTACGGCAGCCAGAGGTAGCTCATCACCAGCCAGACCGCCGTGCTGCCGAAGCCGGGACCGGTCAGTCCAAGCGGCGCCAGCGCCCAGTTGATCACGCCGCCGGCGGAGAGCATCGTCCGCCAGGCGTAGACCTTGACCAGGTAGCTCGACCAGAGCGGCAGCAGCACGGCGACGATCAGGATCGCCTTGCCGCGCTGGCTCGCCACCTTGGCCATGTAGAAGGCGATCGGGAAGGCGAGCACCGCGTCGGTGACGGTGACCAGCGCCGCGATCAGGACCGTGCGCTTGACGATGTCGCGGTAGACCGGTTCGTTGACGAGCGTTTCGAAGTTTTCGAAGCTGAGGCCGTGAACCAGTTCGCCGCTGAGCGGGTCGACGGTCCAGAAGGCGGCGATCAGCAGGACCGCGAGCGAACCCAGATAACCGATGACCAGCCAGCCGACTGGGCCGGCCAAGAGGCCTGAGATCTGCAGGCGCGGGCGGCCGTGGAAGAAGCCGGCGAGCCTGTGGCCCACCGACCTCCTCTCCACGACCGCCTCAGTCGCCATGACTACGAGCTGCCGCTCAGCCCTTGATCGAGGTCCAGGCCTGGACCCAGTCGTTGTAGTCCCTGCAATCGCTCGACCCGTTGCCGCAGTCGGCGAGCGGGGTTTCCCAGTAGTAGACGCGCTTCCAGAAACCCGGGTTGTCGGCGTGGTACTTGGTGCAGAATTCCTTGTCGGCGGTCTGTTCGCAGGCGAGGCTCTGCGCTGGCGCCTCGCCGAAGAATTCCGCCACTTCGGCGTTGACCTTCGGCGAGACGATCCAGTTCATCCACATGTACATGCAGTTGGGATGCTTGGCTTCGGAGCTGATCATCCAGGTGTCCGACCATCCCGTCGCGCCCTCCTTGGGCAGGAAGCCCTGGCTCGCCGGACTCGCTGCCACCGGCTTGCCGGCGTTCTTCAGTTCGAAGTACTGGTACTGCCAGGTGGTGCCGACCTGGTCATCGCCGCCGGCGAAAGCGGAGATCTGCTTGGCCGCGTCGGACCAGTATTCGCCGACGTTGGGACGCTGTTCCTTGAGCAGGTTGACGGCCGCTTCGAACTGTTCTTCGTTCAGCTCGTAGGGGTTTTCGATCCCCAGTTCGGGCTGGTGAGCCTTGAGGTAGACGGCGGCGTCGGCGATGTAGATCGGATCGTCGTAGGCGCTGATCTTGCCCTTGTATTTGGCCGCCACCTGCGGGTCGAACATCACGTTCCAGGAGGTGGGCGCGGGCTTGACGTCGTTCGAGTTCCACATCAGCAGGTTCGCCCCGCGGCCGTGCGGGATCCCGTAGTGGACGCCGTCAAAGGTGTTGTAGGGCTGGTTCTTCAGGTCGCTGAAGATCGTCTTGTAGTTGGGCACGAGATTGACGTTGACCGGGTCGACGTCACCGCCGTCGACCAGCCGCGCGGTCGCGTTGCCCGAGGCCGAGACCCCGTCGTACTGGCCGCTGCGCATCAGCTCGACCATTTCGTCGGAGGTTCCGGCGATCTTGTCGCTGACCTTGCAGCCGGTCTTTTCTTCGAATGGCTTTGTCCACGGTTCTTCGACGTAGCCGGCCCACGAGATCAGGTCGAGCGAGCCCTCGCCCTTGCCAACCTTCTGCAGTTCTTCGCCGGACGTGCTGCTGCTGCTGGACGATCCACAGCCGGCGAGCAAGAGCATGAAGGCAACGAGGCCTCCGACGATCAGCCATGCCGTCCGTGCGGGGTGTGCGTCTCGGGTTCTCATGATGAATCCTCCTCTGTAGTCGAACTCCCACGGACGGCGACCGTGTGCTCCGGGCGCCAGCCCACAATGACCTCCCTACCCTGCTCGGAGGCTGCGTCCACCGACGTGCCCTCCACGTTTTGGCGAATGACCTGAAGCTCGCCGCCCGCGTCGAGGGCGACCGTGTAGCGGGTCACCATCCCGGCGTAGGCGACTTCGGCGATGCGGCCACGCTCGGTGCGCAGGCCGTTGGGCGCCGCGTCGGGATCGACCAACTGGATCTTCTCCGGGCGGATCGTGAAGCGATCGCCGTCGCGCTCGAGCAGGTTGGAGACGCCGACGAAGCCGGCGACGAACTCGGTCTCCGGGCGCTCGTAGAGCTCGACCGGCGGGCTGACCTGCTCGATCCGCCCCTCGTTGAAGACCGCGATCCGGTCACTCATCGTCAGCGCCTCGTCCTGGTCGTGGGTGACGTAGACGAAGGTGATGCCGACCTCGCCCTGGATCGCCTTCAGCTCGACCTGCATCTGCTCGCGCAGCTTCAGGTCGAGGGCGCCGAGCGGCTCGTCGAGCAGCAGCACCCTGGGCCGGTTGACGATCGCCCGCGCCAGGGCGACGCGCTGGCGCTGGCCGCCCGAGAGCTCGCCGGGCTTGCGGTCGCCGTAGCCGGGCAGGCGCACCATCTCCAGTGCCTCGTCGCGGCGCCGCGCCCGCTCGGCCTTCTCGACGCGGGCGATGCGCAGGCCGTAGGCGACGTTCTCGCCGACCGTCATGTGGGGGAAGAGAGCGTAGTCCTGGAAGACGGTGTTGATCGCGCGGTCGTAGGGCGGCACGCCGCTGACGTCTTTGCCGGCAAGCTCGATCGTGCCGCCGCTGGGATCCTCGAACCCGGCGATCATCCGCAGGGTCGTCGTCTTGCCGGAGCCCGAGGGCCCGAGCATCGTGAAGAACTCTCCGGGCTCTACCTCGAGGTCAATTCCCGCAACCGCAACCACCCCGCCGTAGTGCTTGGAGAGGCCGGCCAAACGGATGTCAGGCGTAGCAGCTACGCCTTGACGTTATCCGAGTGGTTGAGGATGTAAAGGCCAAACTCGCCCCGGCCAGTTGGCCGGGGCGGAGTAAGGCGCAGGCACAAACGGGGGTTAGAAGCCTTCGGGGTGGCGGGCGATGTAGCCGATGTTGTCGCGCAGATCTTCATGCCAGCGCGGGCCGGTGCCGGCGGAATCGCCCGAGGTGTCCCAGCGGAAGCCGGCGATCACGGCGTAGGCGTGACCGGCATTGGCGTAGATGGTGATCCAGCGACCTTCTCCCGGCAGGCCCCATTTCTCCATTGGGCCGGAGGGAAGCGGGCTTTCGAGGAATTCGCCGCCGTGCAGTGCGTAGCTGACCGAGCCCGAGCAGTCATAGCCACGATCCCACCAGCGGGCGTGGCCGCCGCCCCAAACGTAGGGCTTGGTGCGGATTTTGTTGGCCGCCGCGACCACCTCTTGAACCTGAAGCGGAGCGGATTTGGGCGGGACCAGCATCCCGTTGGGGAGAAGCCGGGCTTTCGCCGTGGGGGTACAGATATCCGTTTCGGCGGGCGAAAGACCGCCGCCGCCGCAGTTAGCGGACGCGGCGCCCGGGGTAAGAATGAGAGCGACGAACACCCCTGCCGTCGCAATACCTAGCCTGAATTTCCTGTTCTTGCGCAAACCGATCTCCTTCGTCGGCCTACGGGGTTAGCTGTCGGGCTGGCGCTATAGGAGCCTGCGCCCCCGCCTGTTTCAGGCGAGTTAGCCCCGAAAACGTGGTTCCCCCGCTCCCGTAGCGCATGAGGCGCACGGGACTCGGCGTTTCGGTTATTCGGAACGGCGGCAGTGTAGACGATCCTCCGGCCGCTTGCTCATGAAAAACAAACATTTTGTGGCCTTCCGCACTTTGGTTGCCACATTCCTTTCGACGTTGCGGCTGGTAGCTTGCTTTCTGGGATGGAACTTGCCGGCAGGACAGCGCTGCTCACTGGGGCCACGGGAGGCCTCGGTCGCGCGACCGCCAAGGCCCTAGCTGCCCGCGGCGCGACCCTGGTCCTTAGCGGCCGCAAGGCGGAGGCGCTGGAAGCGCTGGCCGCGGAACTGCCCGGCGACGGCCACCGCACGATCCCCTCTGACCTGGCCGAGCCGGGCGCGGCGGAGAAGCTCGCCGCCGAGGCGGGCCCGGTAGACGTCCTCGTCGCCAACGCCGGCCTCCCCGGCACCGGGCGCCTGCCCGATTACACCGCCGAGCGCCTCGAGGGCACGCTGCGCGTCAACCTCGAGGCTCCGATGCACCTCGCCCGCGCGGTCGAGCCGTCGATGCTGGAGAAAGGCTCCGGCCACATGGTCTTCATCGCTTCGCTCTCGGGCAAGTCGGCCACGCCCCTGTCTTCCGTCTACAACGCGACCAAGTTCGGCCTGCGCGGCTTCGCCCTCGGCCTGCGGACGGATCTCGATCCCGTCGGCATCGGCGTCTCGATCGTTTCTCCGGGGACGATCCGTGAAGCCGGCATGTACGCGGATTCCGGCGCTGACCCGATACCCGGCCTCGGTACGGGCTCGCCCAAGCAAGTCGCTGATGCGGTGGTCAAGGCGATCGAGCAGAACAAGGTTGAGATCTCTGTCGCGCCGGTCCAGCAACGCTTCCTCGCCCACTTCGCCCTCGCGACGCCCGGTCTCTCGACCAAGATCGCCAGTGGGGATGCAGGCCAGAAGGCCGCCGCCAGCGTCGCCAAAGGGCAGACGGACAAGTACTGAGCTCGCATCCCTAGGATGGGGATTGTGAGCAGCTCGAACTCCTTTGGCGCCCGTGCCGACCTCGATGTCGGCGGGCGCTCGTACGAGGTCTTCCGCCTCGACGCCCTGCAGGAGCGCTTCGACGTCGCCCGGCTGCCCTACTCGGTCAAGGTCCTGCTGGAGAATGTGCTGCGGCTGGAGGACGGCGTAGCCGTCAGCCCTGCCGCGATCGAGGCAATCGCCAGCTGGGACGCGGCGGCCGAGCCCAGCGCCGAGATCCCATTCCAGCCGGCCCGGGTGTTGATGCAGGACTTCACCGGGGTGCCCGCCGTCGTCGACCTGGCGGCGATGCGCGACGCGATGGGGGAGATCGGCGGCGATCCCCAGACGATTAACCCGCTCGTCGACGTCGACCTGGTGATCGACCACTCGGTCCAGGTCGACGCCTTCGGCAACGCCCGCGCCTTCGCGCTCAACGCCGAGCGCGAGTTCGAACGCAATCGCGAGCGCTACTCCTTCCTCAAGTGGGGCAAGGAGGCCTTCGACAACTTCAACGTGGTGCCGCCGGCGACCGGGATCTGCCACCAGGTCAACCTCGAGCACATCGCCCAGGTCGTCTATAGCCGCGAGCGCGACGGCGTCCTCCAGGCCTACCCCGACACTCTCGTCGGCACCGACTCGCACACGACCATGGTCAACGGCCTCGGCGTGCTCGGCTGGGGGGTCGGCGGGATCGAGGCCGAGGCGGCGATGCTCGGCCAGCCGATCTCGATGCTGCTGCCGCAAGTGGTCGGCTTCAAGCTCGGCGGCGAACTGCCCGAGGGGGCCACGGCCACCGATCTGGTCCTTACCGTCACCGAGATGCTGCGCGAGCGCGGCGTCGTCTCCAAGTTCGTCGAGTTCTTCGGGCCCGGGCTGCCGACCCTCGGCCTCGCCGACCGGGCGACGATCGGCAACATGTCGCCGGAGTTCGGCTCGACCTGCGCGATCTTCCCGGTCGATGCCGAGACGCTGCGCTACCTCGAGCTGACCGGCCGCCCGACCGAGACGATCGAGCTGGTCGACGCGTACGCGCGCGAGCAGGGCATGTTCCACGAGGAGAGCACCCCCGATCCGGTCTTCTCCGATCTGCTCGAGCTGGACCTGGGCAACGTCGTGCCCAGCATCGCCGGGCCGAAGCGGCCGCAGGACCGGGTGCCGCTGGCCGAGGCGAAGCGGGCCTTCCTCGAGGCGATGGAGGAGTTCGATCCCGAGGCCGGCGCGCAGCTCGGCAACGGCATCGACGAGGCGAACGAAGAGTCCTTTCCCGCCTCGGATCCCCCGGCGGAGGACCACGACAACGAGCACGGCAAGCCGCGGCCGGCAACCAGCGGCGCCACGACCGCCGTCGCCAAGCGGTGCAGCGAGGACGCGATCGAGGTCACGCTCGAGGACGGCACCACGGTTGAGCTCGACCACGGCCGGGTGGTGATCGCGGCGATCACCAGCTGCACCAACACCTCCAACCCGAGCGTGATGGTTGGCGCCGGACTGCTGGCGCGCAACGCGGTCGAACGGGGCCTCACTCGCAAGCCTTGGGTGAAGACCTCGCTGGCGCCAGGCTCGACGGTCGTCACCGACTACCTCGACAAGGCCGGCCTGACCCAGTACCTCGACCAGCTCCAGTTCAACCTGGTCGGCTACGGCTGCACCACCTGCATCGGCAACTCTGGGCCGCTGCCGGAGGAGATCTCGGCGGCGGTGGAGGAGAAGGACCTGGCGGTCTGCGCGGTGCTCTCGGGCAACCGCAATTTCGAGGGGCGGATCAACCAGGACGTGAAGGCGAACTACCTGGCCAGCCCACCGCTGGTCGTCGCCTACGCGCTGGCCGGGCGGATGGACCTCGATCTGACCAGCGAGCCGCTGGGCGAGGGGAGCGACGGCGAGCCGGTCTACCTGCGCGACATCTGGCCCGACGCGGCTGAGATCAAGGACCTGGTCGGCCGCTCGATCGCCTCGGAGATGTTCACCCGCAACTACGGCGAGGTTTTCTCGGGCGACGAGACCTGGAACGCGGTCGAGATTCCCGAGGGCGATCGCTACACCTGGCCCGACTCCACCTACGTGCGGCGCCCCTCCTTCTTCGAGGGCATGCCGGCCGAGGCGCCGGGGGTCGAGCCGATCAAAGGGGCGCGGGTGCTGGCGCTGCTCGGCGACTCGATTACCACCGACCACATCTCACCCGCAGGGGCGATCAAGAAGGAAAGCCCCGCCGGGAAATGGTTGATCGAGCAGGGCGTCGAGGTGCGTGACTTCAACTCCTACGGTTCGCGGCGCGGCAACCACGAGGTGATGATTCGCGGCACCTTCGCCAACATTCGACTTCGCAACCTGCTCGTCGACAGGGCGGGTGGCTTCACCCGCCGTTTCCCCGGTGGCGAGGAGACGACGATCTTCGAGGCGGCGATGGCCTACGCGGACGAAGGCCTGCCGCTTGTGGTGTTGGCGGGCAAGGAGTACGGCTCCGGCTCTTCCCGCGATTGGGCGGCGAAGGGGACGAAGCTGCTCGGCGTCCGCGCCGTGATAGCCGAGAGTTTCGAGCGAATCCACCGCTCCAACCTGATCGGCATGGGTGTGCTGCCCCTCCAGTTCCCGGCCGGCGAGAACGTCGAGTCACTCGGCCTGACGGGGGAGGAGATCTTCGACATTGGCGACCTCGAAGGTGGCAACGCCAAGAGAGTTACGGTGAGCGCCGGCGAGGTCGAGTTCGAGGCGACCGTTCGCCTCGATACCCCCAACGAGGTCACCTACTTCCAGAACGGCGGCATCCTCCAGACCGTCCTTCGTAACCTCAGAAGCTAGACCGCTAAAGAGCGGTACAGCGAGGGTCGCGGGAGGCAGGGGGGTCCGCGCGACCCTCACTGCACCTGCGCGTCGGTAGCCAGGGAGGGATGCCGACGCGGCCGTTCCCCTAAACGGGACTGCTCAGAGGAACAGTCAAGGTGTACCTATACCGCGTCAACCCTCGCGGGTCAAGGCAATCTGAGCGGATCTACGGCGATTCCGCAACTCTTTGCGGAGAATCCGCAATACCCCAACCCTTTCGTTCAATCAGCTCAATGCCAATAACGCTCCCCACTGGTCCAACCGGTGTGAGCGTTGCCGCCAGCAATGTGTAAGGCGCCTGCCGCTTGCCGCAGGCAACCCAGATCACTATGCAGAGGACGACGAAGCCCAGTCCGTGCGCCCAGCCGAACAGCATCGTCTCGGTGTCGAACCCCGGCACCAGCCAGAACAGGATCAGCAAACTGAAAATCCCCAGCTCGACCCACGACAGCCACTTCACCCACACAAACATGGGCCCGGGGGTCGGCTTGGGAAGAGCGCTCACAACCTCACGATACCCAGCCGATGGTGTCTGGCGCGGCGGGTCCCGTCGCCGTCTTGGGTGCTCTCGGCGACCCGGACCCGCGGCCGAGCGCTACGCGCCGGGGGTGAGAGCGGTGAGCACTATTCGCTCTTGCTCTCTGGCATGCGCCACTGAGTAACCCTCGCCCGGGCTGGCGCGGATCGGGCGGCCGATGTAGCCGAGCTCCACTCCCTCGGGGAGCAGGTCGGGGAGGCGGCGGGACATGACCTTCCAGCAGCCCATGTTGCGCGGCTCCTCCTGGACCCAGGTGATTTCCTTCAGGTTCGGGTAGGAGGCGATCAGCTCGGTCAGCTGTTGCTTGGCAAAGGGGTAGAGCAGCTCGACCCTGGCGATGGCGACGTTGTCGGCCTTCTCGCGCCGCTCGCTGGCGTCCATGTCGTAGTAGACCTTGCCTGTACAGAGGACGAGGCGCTCGACCTTCTCGCGCCGCTCGGCCGCGTTCGGATCGTCGAGGATGAAGTGGAAGTGTTCCTCGGTCAGTTGCTGCGGAGTGGCGGCGGCGCGGTTGAGGCGCAGCAGGCCCTTGGGGGTGAAGACGACCAGCGGCCGCGGCTTGCGGATCAGCGCCTGACGGCGCAGCAGGTGGAAGTACTGGGCGGCCGTGGTCGGGTTGGCGATGCGGATGTTGCCCTCGGCGGCGAGGGCGAGGAAGCGCTCGATGCGGGCGCTGGAGTGCTCCGGCCCCGAGCCCTCGTAGCCGTGCGGCAGCAGCAGGGTGAGGCGGCTGGTCTGGCCCCACTTGGCCTCGCCGGAGACGATGAAGCTGTCGATGATCACCTGGCCGGCGTTGGCGAAATCGCCGTACTGGGCCTCCCAGAGGATCAGCGCGTTCGGCACCGCCGCCGAGTAGCCGTACTCGAAGCCGAGGCAGGCGGTCTCGGAGAGTGGGCTGTTGAAGAGCTCGAACGGCGCGCTGGCGTCGTCGAGGTTCTGCATCGGGGTGTACTCGAGGCCGGTGTTCTCGTCGTGGAGGACGAGGTGGCGGTGGGAGAAGGTGCCGCGCTCGGTGTCCTGGCCGGTGAGGCGGATGTGGACGCCCTCGGTCAGCAGTGAGGCGAAGGCAAGCGCCTCGGCCTGGCCGAATTCGATCCCGCCCTTTTCTAGCGCCTCAATTCGCTTGGCAAGCGGTTTGCGCAGCTTGCGGTGGATCGTGAAGCTCTCTGGCGCTTCGATCAGGGCCCGGTTCAACTCCTTGAGCTTCTCGATTGGCACCGCCGTATCGACCGGGGGACTGGCGCTGCGGTCGAGCTCGCCGGTGCTGGTCGTCGTCACCGTTGGGTCCTCGTAGTCGCCGAGCTCCATCTTGTGGCGCAGGTCCTTCAGCGAGGCGGACATCTCGTCGTGGCGCTGCTTGGCGGCGGCGTCGACCTCCTCGCGGCTGATCGTGCCCTCCTCGATCAGCTTCTCGGCGTAGATCTCGGAAACGGGTGGGTGGGCCTTGATCTTGGCGGCGATCTGCGGCTGCGTGTAGGCGGGCTCGTCGGTCTCGTTGTGGCCGTAGCGGCGGTAGCCGATCACGTCGATGACGATGTCGCGGCCCCAGCGCTCGCGGTACCCCATTGCCAGGCGCACGGCGGCGGAGCAGGCCTCGACGTCGTCGGCGTTGACGTGGACGATCGGCACGTTGAAGCCCTTGGCCATGTCGGCGGCGTAGGGAGTCGAGCGGGCGTCCTCGGGGTCGGTGGTGAAGCCGACCTGGTTGTTCTGGATCACGTGAATCGTGCCGCCGGTGGTGTAGCCCTTCAGCGACTGCAGGTTGAGCGTCTCGGCAACCACGCCCTGGCCGGGGAAGGCGGCGTCGCCGTGCAGCAGGACCGGCACCGCACGCTTGGGCAGGTGTTCGATCTTGGGACCCTCGAAGTCGGACTGGATGAAGCGAGTGGCGCCCTCGACGACCGGGTTGACGAACTCGAGGTGGCTCGGGTTGGGGTAGAGCCGCACGGCGATCTTCTCGCCCTCGCTGGTCTCGTAGATGCCCTGGTGGCCGTAGTGGTACTTGACGTCGCCGGTGCCGCCGTGGGGGATCCCGGCCACGGCCTTGACCGCGTCGATCTGCTTGGAGCCCTCGAACTCGGCCAGGATCGACTCGACCGAGCGACCGAGGTTGTGGGCGAGGACGGCGAGGCGGCCGCGGTGGGCCATGCCGAAGACGACCTCCTCGGCCTCGCTGCGATGGGCGAGGGTGACGACCTCGTCGAGCATCGGCACGACCACGTCGAGGCCCTCGATCGTGAAGATCTTCTGGCCCAGGTAGGCCTTCTCGATGAAGCGCTCGAACTGGAAGACGTCGATCAGCCGCATCAGCAGGCGCCGTTTCTCGTCCTCGGCGAGCGGCTGGCGGTGGGCGCCGGTCTCGACCATCTCGCGCAGCCAGGTGCGCTGCTGGTGCGAGGAGAGGTGCTCGAACTGGTAGGCGATCGTGCCGCAGTAGGCCTCGCGCATCCGCGGCAACGCCTCCAGCAGGGTCTCACCGGGGACGCCGATGCGCAGGATCGAGGCCGGCACCCGCGCCATCAGCTCCGGCGTCAGGTTGAGGCTCTCGGGCTGGATCGCCGGGTCCCCCTTGGGCTCGCGGCCGAGCGGGTCGAGACGAGCGGCGAGGTGGCCGTGGGTGCGGTAGCCCTTGAGCAACGAGGTCGCCGCCTGGACTGCCTGCAGCAGCTCCTCGTCGGGCTGGGTCGTGGTGACCGTGTGCTCTGTCGTCGCCTGGGTCGGGGCGCCGAGCGGCGGCGCCGAGGCCGAGGCCGGATGGGCGGAGGAGATCGTGGCGGCGTCGAGGCCGAGGTCGGCGGCGACGCCCTCGTAGAAGTCGCTCTCGCCCTGCAACAGCAGCTCGATGCTGCGCAGGAAGGCGCCCGACTCGGCCCCTTGGATCACCCGGTGGTCGTAGGTCGAGGTCAGCATCATCGTCTTCGAGACGCCGAGCTGGCGCAGGCGCTCCGGCGAGGCGTGGGTCCACTCCGGCGGGTAGGCGATCGCGCCGGTGGCGATGATCGCGCTCTGGCCGCTCATCAGGCGCGGCACCGAGGCGACGGTGCCGATCCCGCCCGGGTTGGTCAGCGAGATGTTGGTGCCCTGAAAGTCGTCGGCGGTGAGCTTGCTCTCCCGCGTCTTCGTGATCAGGTCCTCGTAGTAGCTGTGGAAGGCGGCGAAGTCGAGCCCCTGCGAGCCCTTGATCGCCGGCACCATCAGGCTGTGCGACCCGTCCTTGCGCTCGACGTCAACGGCGATCCCGAGATTGACCGGCCCGTTCTCGACCGCAAACGGTTTCCCGTCCTTGCGCTCGAAGACCCGAGTCATAACCGGATGCTCCTTCGCGGCCTGCACGATCGCCCAAGCGACCAGATGAGTAAACGAAACCTTCATCCCCCGCTCTTTGAGCAGCCCATTGAGAGCCTTCCGCTTCGCATCAAGCGTGTCCACGGCAACGGTCCGGAACGAAGTAGCCGTAGGCACTTCCCGGCTCTCATCCATCAACTGAGCCAGCGTCGCAGCGGGCCCGCGCAAAGCCTTCTCCTCACCCGTAATGGCCGGTCCCGAGCCATTACCAGCGGCCAGCACATCCTCTTTGGTCACCTTCGCGCCTGGTCCCGAACCAGCTACCGAGCCAAGGTCGACGCCATTAGCTTCAGCAATCCGTCGAGCAACAGGCGTCGCCCGCACTCCGTCGCCACCATTGGAGCCTCCAGTTGTTCCAGCGGTGTCACCTGCGGGTGGCGCAGACTCGGGGGGGCCGAGAACGGAGGCCCCGCCCCCGCCCGCAGGCCCCCCCGAGGCTGTGTCGGGACCCGCAGCCGACCCGTTAGAACCCTCACCAGGTTCCATCTCAGCCAACGGAGAGCCAACCGGCACCTCGTCGTCGACCGACACCAGCAGTTTTGTAATGACGCCATCCGCAGGCGCCGGCACCTCGGCATCGACCTTGTCCGTAGAGACCTCGACGACGGTGTCGCCCTCATTGACGAAGTCCCCCTCGGCGACGTGCCACTCGAGCACGATCCCCTCGGTGACCGACTCGCCCATCTCGGGCATCTGGATCTGCACGGTCGCCGTTTGCGCCATTCTTGGAATGAGTGTATGAAAGAGCGATGAACTACTTCGTCACCGGTGCCACCGGCTTCATCGGTCGCAACCTCGTGAAGCGACTTTTGCGGCGCGAGGGCACCGTCTACGCCCTCGTCCGGGCCGGCTCACGCGGTCGCCTCGAGGAGCTGCGGACCGCCTGGGGGCCGGACGGGGCGCGGGTCGTGCCGATTGCCGGCAACCTCGCCATGCCCGGTCTTGGCGTCTCCGAGGAGGACCTGCTGACGCTGCGCGGCGAGGTCGACCACTTCTTCCACCTGGCCGCGATCTACGACATGACCGCGGGCGTCGAAGCGCAGGAGGTCGCCAACGTCGAGGGCACGCGCCACGCGGTCGAACTCGCCGGCGCGATCGAGGCGGGTTGCTTCCACCAGGTCAGCTCGATCGCCGCCGCCGGCCTCTACAAGGGCGAATGGCGCGAGGACATGTTCGAGGAGGCCGAAAAACTCGATACCCATCCCTACTTCCGCACCAAGCACGAGTCCGAGCGGGTCGTGCGCGAGGAGTGCTCGCGGCCGTGGCGGGTCTACCGGCCGGGGATCGTCGTCGGCGATTCGCGCAGCGGGGAGATCGACAAGGTCGACGGGCCCTACTACTTCTTCAAGCTGCTGCAGCAGGCGCGCCGGGTGTTGCCGAGCTGGCTGCCGACGGTCGGCATCGAAGGCGGCGAGATCAACATCGTCCCGGTCGACTTCGTCGCCGACGCGATCGATCACATCGCCCACGAGCCGGACCTCGACGGGCAGACCTTCTCACTCACCGACCCGGCAGCGAAGAGCGCCGGCGAGGTGATCAACCTCTTCGCCCGCGCCGCCGACGCGCCCCAGGCCACGCTGCGGCTCGATTCCGACGTGACCGACCCGGCGACTTCGCTGGTGCGGACGGGGCTGCGCTTCTTCCCGCCGGCCCGACGGGCGATGAAAGCGGGGCTGGGGCAGCTGGGCATCCCGGCCAGCATGCTCAGCTACGTCAACTATCCGACGCGCTTCGACTCGAGCAACACGCAGGCGGCGCTGAAGGGCTCCGGGATCTCGGTGCCGCCGCTGGAGTCATACGCGGACCGCGTCTGGGACTACTGGGAGCGGACACTGGACCCCGATCTCTTCAAGGACCGCTCGCTGAGCGCCGCGGTGCGGGGCAAGGTCGTGCTGATCACCGGCGCCTCCTCGGGGATCGGCAAGGCGGCCGCGGTCAAGGCCGCCGACGCCGGCGCGACCGTGCTGCTGGTGGCGCGCTCGGTCGAGAAGCTCGAGGAGACCAAGCACGAGATCGAGGCCGCCGGCGGGGTCGCTCACATCCACCGCTGCGACATGGCCGACATCGAGGACATCGAGCGGATGGCCGAGGAGGTCCTCGCCTACCACGGGCAGGTCGACATCCTCGTCAACAACGCCGGCCGCTCGATCCGCCGCTCGATCGGCCTCGCCTACGACCGCTTCCACGATTACGAGCGGACGATCCAGCTCAACTACCTCGGCGCGGTGCGGTTGATCCTGGCGTTGCTGCCCTCGATGCGGGCGCGCAAGTCGGGCCACATCATCAACATCAGCTCGATCGGCACCCAAACCAACCCGCCCCGGTTCTCGGCTTACGTCGGTTCGAAGGCGGCGCTTGATGCCTTCAGCCGCGTGATCGCCTCCGAGGTGGTCGACGACGGCGTCCACATCACGACGATCCACATGCCGCTGGTGCGCACGCCGATGATCGCGCCGACGCGGATGTACGACGTCTTCCCGGCGATCTCGCCGGAGGAGGCGGCGGAGATGATCGCCGGCGCGATGATCGCCCAGCCGAAGAAGGTGGCGACCCGGCTCGGCACCTTCGGCGAGCTGCTCTACGCGGTCGCGCCGAAGGCCAGCGACCGAATCCTCAACCAGGCCTACAAACTCTTCCCGGAGTCGCAGGCCGCCAAGGGGAAGGGCGAGGAGGCGCCGGACAAGGCGCCGTCCACCGAGGCGGTCGCTTTCGCGCACCTGATGAAAGGCGTGCACTGGTAGGCGATGGGGCGGGGGCGCTGCTGCGCGAGTGGCGCAACCGGCGGCGGCGCACCCAGCTCGACCTGGCGCTCGACGCCGGCGTCTCGGCCCGCCACCTGAGCTTTGTCGAGACCGGCCGCGCGAGGCCGAGCGCCGAGATGGTGTTGCTGCTCGCCGAGCAGCTCGAAGTTCCCTTCCGCGAGCGCAACCAGATGCTGCTTGCCGCCGGCCACGCGCCGATCTTCCCCGAGCGCGCGCTGGAGGATCCGGCGATGGCGCCGGTGCGGGAGGCGCTCGACGTGATCCTCGACGGCCACGAACCGAATCCGGCGGTGGTCGTCGACCGCCATTGGAACCTGGTCGCCGCCAACGCCGCGATGGCGGCCCTGGCCCGCGGGGTCGATCCGGCCCTGCTCGAGCCACCGATCAACGTGATGCGCCTTGGCCTCAACCCGGGCGGGCTTGCCGCCGGCATCGTCAACCTGGGCGAGGTGCGGGCGTATTTCATCGGACGCCTGGAACGCCAGGTCGCGCTCAGTGGAGACGAGGTTCTGGCGGCGCTGCTCGACGAGGTCGTCACCTACCCGGCGCCGGCCTATGACCACGACCCCGCCTCCGAGGCGGCAGCCGGAAACATCCTCACGCCGATGATGCGGCTGCGGATCCCGGACGCTCCCGAGATGTCCTTCTTCTTCACGGTGGCCAGCTTCGGCACCGCGGTCGAGGTGACCGCCTCCGAGCTCTCGATCGAGCTGGGATTCCCCGCCGACACGGCGACTGCCGAGGCGTTGAAGAAGCTACCTCGGGGGTAATCGACAGGGCCTTCTGCGCCTGCGACCGTGCCCGCATCGAGCGGCCGGGGACTGAAGCGGAGCATTTCGACGTGGTGATCGTTGGCGCCCGCTGCGCCGGCTCGCCCCTGGCGACGCTGCTCGCCCGGCGGGGCTTGCGGGTCTGCCTGCTGGATCGCGCCCGGTTTCCCAGCGAGACCCCCTCGACTCACGTGATCCAGCCGTGCGGGGTGGCGATCCTCGAGCGACTTGGGGTGTTGGACGCCATCTGGGCGGCGGGGGCGGTGCCGCTGACGCGCTTCACGCTCGTCTCCAACCGGGCGCGCGTATCCGCCGCGATCGATGCCGAGGCGCCGGCACTGTGCCTGCGCCGGGTCGCCCTCGACCATCTGCTGGTGGATTCAGCAGCGGCTGCCGGGGCGGAGGTGCGGACGCAGACCCCGGTGAGCGGCCTGCTCTGGGAGGGAGGCCGGGTCGCGGGGGTCGAGACCGCGGCGGGCCCGCTGCAGGCTCGCCTCGTGGTCGGGGCCGACGGCAGGGGCTCGACCGTGGCCCGCTCGGTCGGTGCCGGCGAGTACTACGTGGCCCCGCCGGCCCGGATGTTCGCCTGGGCCTACTTCGAGGGAGTCGCAGAAGCCGAGGGCCACCTGCGCCTCGGAACGGTGGGGGAGCTGACCTACGTCGCCGGGCCCACCGACGCCGGGCTCTACATGGCTGCGGTCTGCCCGCCGCAGACGGACAAGGACGCCTTTCTCGCCGATCGCGAGCGCGGCTTCATGGCGGGGATCGCCGCCTGGCCCGAGCTGGCCGGGCTGCTGGATGGGGCGACCCGGGTCGGCCCGATTCGGGTGATGGTCAACTGGCACGGCTACTTTCGCGATGCGGCCGGGCCCGGGTGGGCCCTCCTCGGTGACGCGGGGAACTTCAAGGATCCGTCTCCCGCGCAGGGGATCGCCGACGCCCTGCGCCAGGCCGAGCGGCTCGCCGGCGCCGTCGAGGCGGGCCTGGGCGGAGCGGCGAGCCTCGACGAGGAGCTCCGCCGCTGGTGGCGCTGGCGCGACGAGGACGGCTACGAGATGCACTGGTTCGCCACCGACATGGGCAGGGCCGGCCCATCGCCACCGCTCGCCTCCCAGTTCACCCGCGACATCGCCGGTGACGAGGAGGCCACCGAGGGGCTCCTGCGGGTACTCAATCACGACATCCCGCCCTCCCAGCTCTTCACGCCGCGCCGCCTCGGCAGGGCCGCCGTCCGCGCCGTCCGCGCCGAACCTGGCCAGATCCCCGCGATCGCCAGGGAGGCGACGACGGAGCTGCGAAACGAGATCCACCGGTCCAGGGAACGCCACCGCCACCGCCGCGCGCTTAGGCTGCCTCCATGAAGGAACGCCTGCTGTGGGTTCTCACTGTCCTCGGTTTCGTCGTGCCGAACGTCTGCCTCGGCATTTTCTTCGCCAACGAAGGCTTCGATCTCAGCGGTTATTTCTCCCTCTGGACTGCAAGCACGCCGTCGACGCAGCTGCTGCTTGACCTCAGCATCGCCGCGCTCGCCTTCTTCGTCTGGGCTGCCGTCGAGGGGCCGAGGGCCAAAATCAGGTGGTGGTGGGTCTGTTTTCCGGCGACGTTTCTGGTCGGCCTCTGTTTTGGCCTCCCCCTGTTCCTATTGATGCGGGAGCGAGCGCTGGATGACTGAGCGCCGACTCAAGCACTGGGGTTGGGGGTACGAGGACCAGGCGCCCTCGACGCTTGAGCTCGAGCAGGCTGCCGCCGGAATCAGGGAGCGGTTTGGGTTTGGCGGCGAGCCGGAGCAGCCTGTGCCACTGGATGCCGTTGAGCTCCGGGCGCCGCGGCTGAAGGCCCCCGCTGCTTTCGGGGATCTCTTCAGCGACGATCACTACGAGCGGGTGGCCCACGCGCTTGGCAAGGCTTACCGGGATGTGGTGCGGGGTTTCCGCGGGGAATTCGAGAATCCGCCGGATCTGGTCGCGTTTCCCAAGGACGAGTCGGAGATCGAGGTGGTGCTGGAGTGGTCCGAGGCGGAGGGGGCCGCCGTGGTGCCGTTCGGCGGCGGAACCAGCGTGGTCGGTGGGGTGGAGGCGCGGCTGGGGGACCGGCCGGTTGTCTCACTTGACCTGCGCAAGCTCGATCGGGTTCTCGAGATCGACGCCGAGTCACTGTCGGCGCGGATCCAGGCTGGGGCGACCGGGCCGGGCCTGGAGGAGCAGCTGCGCGAGCAGGGGCTAACCCTGCGGCACTTCCCCCAGTCGTTCGAGTACTCAACGCTGGGAGGTTGGGTCGCGACCCGAGCCGGCGGCCACTTCGCGACGCTCTACACCCACATCGACGACCTGGTCGAGTCGGTGCGGGCAATCACTCCGCGTGGGACCTGGGAGAGCCGGCGGCTGCCGGGGTCGGGAGCCGGGCCGTCGCCGGACCGGGCGCTGATCGGCTCCGAGGGCATCCTCGGGGTGATTGCCGACGCCTGGGTGCGGGTGCGCCCGCGACCCCGTTTCAAGAACTCGTGCGGGGTCGAGTTCGACGATTTCTACGCCGCGGTGCGAGCCGTGCGCGAGATCTCTCAGTCGGGGCTGTATCCCTCGAACTGCCGCTTGCTCGATGCGCTGGAGGCGAGCACGACCGGCGCCGGCAGCGGCGAGAAGAGCCTGCTGGTGCTCGGCTTCGAGTCGGCGAACCTGCCGGTTGACGAGCCGATGCGCCTGGCGCTCGACATCGCCCAGTCCCACGCCGGCGTCCCCAACTCGCCGCCCCCCGGTCGTGAGGCCGCCGCCGAGGCCGGAGGAGACCAGGGCGGCTCGTCGGCGGTCGAGAGCTGGCGCGGTGCCTTCCTGCTTGCCCCCTATCTGCGCGACACCTTCGTCGCCTGCGGCGTGCTCAGCGAGACCTTCGAGACGGCGATCACCTGGGACCGCTTCGAGCAGTTCCACGCCGAGACGATGGCAGCGGTGCGGGCAAAGGTGGCCGAAGTCTGCGACGCGCCCGCCGAGGGGCCGGGTGCTCCGCGCGTCAGCTGCCGCTTCACCCACGTCTACCCCGACGGCCCGGCGCCCTACTTCACGGTGCTGGCGCCCGCGGTCCGCGGCGGCGAGGTCGAGCAGTGGGCGGAGATCAAGGCCGCCGCCGGAGAGGCCCTGATCGAAGGGGGCGGCACGATCACCCACCATCACGCGGTCGGTCGCGATCATCGCCCCTGGTACGACCGCCAGCGACCCGCCCCGTTCGCCGCGGCCCTGCGAGCCGCCAAGGCCGAGCTCGACCCAGCCGGGATGCTGAATCCGGGCGTGCTGATCGACCCGTAGACGAAACGTTTACGCTGCTTTAATCAAAGGTGGTCGTGACGGCAAACCAAGCAAACCTCCCTCTCTCAACGAGGAGAAACGCCGACGCGTGCGTGAAGATGCTCGTCGGCCGTTGGCTAGAAACCTTGCCGAGGGCCTAGCTCTGAGCGAATATCTCTCGACCTTTCCCGAGGACAACCGGCCCAGCGATGAAGAAGCTCTGAAGGTCATTCGGGGCGACGAAAAGTAGGACTGACGGCCCGCGGCGGTACCCTGTCGCGACTGAATCTCCCTTGCCGATTGGGTTAGCGCCCCGCCCACCGGCTTCGCCGCATGGAAACCATCACTTCGGAACAGCCGACTGTCCCGGCCGCTGCCGCGCAGGCAGAGCCCTCCATGGACGAGCCCGTGGTGCCCCGCCGTTCGCCGCTGCGCGCTGCGATCAAGACCGGGCGGCCGCAGGAGTGGATCAAGAACGTCTTCGTCTTTGCCGGCCTGCTCTTCTCCGGCAAGTTCAACCAGTCCCACGACGTGCTGGAGGCGTTCCTCACCTTCGTCGCCTTCTGCCTCATCTCGAGCGCCGGTTATTACGTCAACGACCTGATCGACGTCGAGCTCGACCGCAAGCACCCGAAGAAGCGCTTCCGGCCGCTGGCGGCGCGCGAGCTCTCAGAGGGGACGGCGAAGGCGATCGCGCCGGGCCTGGCGATCGTCGCGATCGCGATCGCCTTCGCGACGGTGAACTGGGAAGTCGGCCTGATGGTGGTCGGCTACGGCATCGCCCAGATGGCCTACAGCCTCGGCCTCAAGCAGATCGTGATCGTCGACGTGATGACCCTGGCGGGCCTCTTCATCCTCCGCGTCGCCGCGGGTGCCGTCGCCGTCGACGCCCACGCCTCGGAATGGCTGCTGCTCTGCACCGGCATGTTCGCGCTCTTCCTCGGCGTCACCAAGCGCCGCCAGGAGGCGGTCTCGGAGCTGCACGAGGGGACCAGCAGTCGCCCGGTGCTCGAGCACTACTCGCTGCCGTTCCTCGACCAGATGGTCGCCATGGTCACCACCGGCACCGTGATCAGCTACTCGATCTACGCCGTCAACTCGCCGCTGATCGGCAACGAGATGATGTGGACGATTCCCTCGGTCCTCTACTGCGTCTTCCGCTACCTCTACCTGATCTACGACCGCGCCGACGACCGCTCGACCGCCGCGATCGTCGTCGACGACAAGCCCCTGATCGCCGGCGCGGCGAGCTTCGCCGCGATCGCTTTCCTGCTGCTCTACGTCTTCAACTAAAGCCGGCTACATGGTCGCCGCGGGAGACTCCTGCGGCGCTTCGGTCAGGTAGAAGCGGGCGCGGCCCAGCTCCTCGCCGTTGACCTGGACCACGGCGGCGTGGGGTCCGGAGCTGGTGAAGGTGGCGGTGGTGCCGATTGACATCACCAGGCGCTGGTCCTGCCCTGCGGGCATCCCGGGCGGGCGGCCGGTCTCGAAGTCCGCCGCCAAGCCGTCGCCCAGCTCGATCCCGTCCGGGTCGTGGATATCGACCTGGAGGTTGTGCGGCTGGTTGGTCTCGTCCCAGGCTACGTCGAGGCCGAGGGCGATGTGGAAGCTCCACTCGTGCGGCAGCTCGGGAAGGCGGAGGACATTCCAGCCGCCGCCGACCATGTAGAGCTTGCCGTTGACGGCCTCGCTGTGGTCGGCGAGCATGAGGAAGCCGATCTCCATCGGGTCAGGATACGTGGGTCAGTCGGGCAGGACAGGCAGGTCGGAGATCAGTTCGACCTTGCCGTTGCGCTGGAACTGAAGGTCGATCGTCTCGTCCTTGCGGTAGGTGCCAAAGAGCCCCAGGTACATCGCCAGCCAGCGCCCGGTCCCGACTTTCTCCTTGACGATCTGGCGGCTGAAGACGACCTCACCGGCGCCGATCTCGTAGTCGACGCCCTCGCGCTGGTCGACTCCGTTGATGAAGACCGCGTACGGCGCTTCCGCGCCGGCGGGCAGCTTCACCCGGTGCCCGGCCGCGTAGCTGCCCTTGGGGATCTCGGTCTCGGTCATCTTCTCTGGAGTCTCGCGCACCTGGTCGAACGATGTCCTTGACTAGCCGCCAACGCCGTCGATCTCTGTAAACAAACCTGTTCATCAAATGCCTTCGTATACAAACTCATTTGTTTGTAATTTTCCAAAAAAGGACCTATGCTCGCGTGCGGGATGGGGGGTAGAGAGGCGAGCGGTGTCTTCGGCAGGTCGGGGCCAAGGCGCCCGCGTTTGGCGGCGCTGGGCAGTCGCGCGATCCTGCCCGTGCTCGAGCGGGTCACCGCGCGCTGGGGTCTGGTCGGTTTCGACAGCAAGGCCGGGCGCTCGCGGCTGGACCTACTCGAAAAGGCGATAGCCGAGGGCCGCGAGGCTTACGTGCTCGGCTTCGGGGTTGGCTTCCACAACTCCGGCGCCGCGCTGGTTCGCGTCACTCCGCAGGGCGAGGTCGAGCTGATCTGCAACGAAGAGGAGGAGCGCTACACCGCCGACAAGCACTGCACCGATTACCCGGAGCAGTCGGTCGAGGCGGTCAAGCGGCAGATGGAGAAGCTCGGCATCGGCGCGGGCGATCTGGCGGCCTGCGTGAGCAGTTGGGATTACGCAAAGGCCTCGGTCACGTTCGCGATCCGTCCCATGCTCGAGGAAGCTCCGGCGAGCATGACGAAACGGCTGAACGAACACATAGGCGACGTCGCCAGTGAAGAAATGCCGAAGCTGCTGAAGCCGAGCGCTGGCCGCCTCTCGGCTCAGCTCGGCGGGGACAGTCTGATCCCGATCATCGGCATGCGCCACCACGACAGCCACGCTTACTTCAGCTACGCGGTCTCCCCGTTCGCGAACGAGAGCGAGCCGGTGATGGTGATCGTCCTCGACGGCTCCGGCGACGATGTCTCGACCTCTTTGTACGAGGCGCGCGACGGGCAGCTGACCTTGCGGGGGACCCAGGGCACCAGCCCGCTCGACTCGCTTGGCTCGCTCTACGGCGTGCTCAGCTCGACCCAGGGTGGTTGGCCGATGCTGAGCTCCGAGGGTCGCTACATGGGCGCCGCCGCCTGGGGCGACGGCGACCGGCTGACCAACCGCTACTACCGCCGGCTGAGGCAGATCGTCCACTTCGGCGACGAAGGCGAGGTGCGTCTCAACCGCGCGCTCGCCAACTGGACCCGGGGAGGGCTGGTCGAGCCCTACACCGAGGAACTGATCGAGATCCTCGGTGAGCCGATCCCGTTCGAGCAGATGTGGCATCCGGACGCGGTTTTGAACGTCGAGGACGTGCGCCACCCCGAGCTCACCCGCGAGCGCCTCGACAAGGCCGCCGCGGTGCAAATGGTCTTCGAGGACGCGCTCGTGCACATCGTCGACCACCTGATCCGCCTGACCGGCAGCCACCGGCTCGTCCTCACCGGTGGCACCGCCCTCAACTGCGTCGCCAACATGCGCCTGCTCGACTGCTTCGACCGGCGCTGGTACGAGAGCCAGCTCGGTCGTAACGACACGTTCCTGCGCCTCTGGGTGCCGCCCACGCCCGGCGACGCGGGCACTCCCGTCGGCGCTGCCTACGCCTTCGCGATGCGGGCCGGGGCACGACCGGGCCCGCCCTTGCGCCACGCCTTCTACTGCGGCTCCGCGCCCACGGCTGCGAAGATCCGCGCGGCCGTCAGCGCCGAGCCGGCGCTCGGCAGCATGTCGCTCGGGGACTGCTCCGACCCGGAGCGCAGGGCGCAGGTCGCCGACCTGCTCGCCCACTCGCTCGCCGCCGATCGCATCATCGGGCTCTACCAGGGGGCTTCGGAGACCGGTCCCCGCGCCCTCGGCCACCGCAGCATCCTCGCCAATCCGTGCAACCCCGACACTCGTCACCTGCTCAACGAACGGGTCAAGCACCGCGAACTGATCAGGCCGCTGGCGCCGATGCTCACCCGCGCCGCCGCCGAGCAGCTCTTTGAGCTGCAGCCCGGGGCCTCCGCAGACGACTACAACGCCTACAACTACATGGTGCTCACCGCGCGCGCCCGGCCCGAGGCGCGCGAGCTGATCCCCGCCGTGATCCACCACGACGGCACCGGGCGCCTGCAGATAGTCCGGCCCGAGGCCGACCCCTTCTGTCATGAGTTCTTGCTCGCGATGGGGCGCAGGGTGGGTGTCGAGGCATCGGTGAACACCTCCCTCAACGTCGGCGCGCCGATCGCGCACACGCCGGAGCAGGCGGTCGCCACACTCAAGCGCGCGAAGGGAATGGACGGGCTCTTAACGATCAGCGAGGAGGGACTTGCGACGCTGGTCTGGCAAGAGGACCTGGTCGAGGCGCGCGAGCGCTTGATGGGCTCGGTTCACCAGTGGGCGGCCGAGACCGGCTTCGAGCTGCCCGACGCGGCTCTACTGGGCGCGAGCCCCGAGTAGTACCGAGCCCTATTCCAGGGTCTCGCGGACGAGGTCGAACGGCGTCTCGTGGTTGGTCGGGTCCAGCTCTTCGCGCCTGACGCTGCCGCGGAAAGGCATGAACGTGCCGTCCCCGCGCACGTCGATCCCGGCCACGGGCTTGCGCATCAGACCCTTGCCGCTCAACTGCAAACGCGCATGGACCTGAGCCTCCGGCCCGAAGTCCCGCAATGAGGAAACCCCCTTAACCGGCCCCTCAGCCCGAATCTCCAACGCTCGGGCTCGCATGGCGGCCACAGCTTCCCCAAGGTCATCGAACCCCAGGTGATCCACATCCGATCCGTGCCGCACGGTCAGCTTCCAACGAGACAAGGCCCGCAGCGTATGAAATCTGAGATGGCCCCCGGCTGAAGTCTTAGACGCTAGGCGCCGCGGCGAGGCCGCTTCGGGCGCCGCGCCGGTGGTCCGACGATCTTCTCCGGCCCCTCGCGATTCTCGATCCGCACGTAGTCGCGCTCGCGCTCGCCCGTGTAGATCTGGCGCGGGCGGGAGATTTTCTGCTCGGGGTCGTCCTTCATCTCCATCCACTGCGCAACCCAGCCCGCCGTGCGCGGGATGGCGAAGATCACGGTGAACATCTCGTTGGGGACGCCCAGCGCCTCGTAGATGATCCCCGAGTAGAAGTCGACGTTCGGGTAGAGCTTGCGCGAGGTGAAGTACTCGTCGTCGAGGGCGCGCTTCTCCAGCTCCTGGGCGATCTCGATCAGCGGGTTGTACTCGGTCGCCTCGAAGATCTCGTCCATGTGCTGCTGGATGATCCGGGCCCGCGGGTCGTAGTTCTTGTAGACGCGATGGCCGAAGCCCATCAGCTTCGCTTCGCGCGCCTTCACCTTCTCGAGGAAGCCGGGGATGTTCTCGACCGAGTCGATTTCGCGCAGCATCTTCAGCACCGCCTCGTTGGCGCCACCGTGCAGCGGGCCATACAGCGCCGCCACCCCGGCCGCGACAGCCGAGTAGGGATCGACGTTGGAGGAGCCGACGCCGCGCACGGCGCTGGTAGAGCAATTCTGTTCGTGGTCGGCGTGGAGGATGAAGAGCACGTCGAGCGCCTTCGAGAGGCTTTCCTTCGGCAGGTGCTTCGCTTCGGTCTTCTTGAACATCATCGAGAGGAAGTTCTCGGCGAAGTTGAGGTCGTTGTCGGGGTAGACGTAGGGCAGGCCCATGTTGTGCCGGTAGGAGAAGGCGGCCAGGGTCGGCACCTTGGCGATCAGGCGCACCGCCGCCATGTAGCGCTCTTCTTCGTCCTCGACGTGCTTGGCGTCGGGGTAGAAGGTGGAGAGGGCGCCGACGCCGGCGAGCAGCATTCCCATTGGGTGGGCGTCGTAGCGGAAGCCCTCGAAGAACTGCTTGAGGTCCTCGTGGACGAAGGTGTGGTGGGTGATGTCGTAGACCCAGCGGTCGAGCTGGGGGCCGGTAGGCAGCTCGCCGAAGATCAGCAGGTAGGCGACCTCGAGGAAGGTCGATTTCTCGCAGAGCTGCTCGATCGAGTAGCCGCGGTGTTCGAGGATGCCGGCGTCGCCGTCGATGTAGGTGATCGAGGAGCGGCAGGCGGCCGTGTTGGTGAAGGCCGGGTCGTAGGCCAGCATCCCGAATTCGTCCTCGTCGACTTTGATCTGGCGCAGGTCCATCGCCCGCACGGTGCCGTCACTGATCGGCAACTCGTACGTCCTGCCGGTGCGGTTATCGGTAACCGTGAGCGAGTCGGAGCCGGTGGCGGCTCCCCCGTCGGCGGCTGCGTCCCTGATCTGCTGCTCGGTGGCCATCACCCCTCCTCAAAGCTGTTTGAGCTGGAGTACCAAGTATCGCAGTTCGGTTTGCCCAGTCTGTTGCGCGGCGGAGAACAGAGGGGTTACTCGGCGGGTGCCGGCAGCGGCTCGAAGCTGGTCATCGCGTGCAGCGCCGCGAAGCGCTCCTCGATCTCCTCGCGGCTCAGCGCCGAGACGCGCTCGGTGCCGAACTGTTCGACGTTGAAGGAGGCGAGAACCGTGCCGTAGCCCATCGCCCGCCGCAGGCAGCCCTCGTCGATCTCGCCGTCGTGACCGTCGAGGTAGCCGACGAAGCCGCCGGCGAAGCTGTCGCCGGCGCCTGTCGGATCGCGTACGTCCTCGAGCGGGAAGCCCGGCAGGGCGAAGAAGCTGTCCGCGGTGAAGAGGGCGGCGCCGTACTCGCCCTGCTTGGCGACGACCGCGCGCGGGCCGTGCGCCATCAGGGCGCGAGCGGCGCGGGCGAGGTTGCTCTCGCCGGTCAGCTGGCGGATCTCGGCGTCGTTGAGGATCACGCAGTCGACCTCGGCGATCGCCGCCAGCAGCGAGTCCTTGGCGGTCTCGATCCAGAGGTTCATCGAGTCCAGGGCGGAGAAGCGCGCCGAGCCGCACTGGGCGCGGACCTGGCGCTGCAGGTCCGGCTGGATGTTGGCGAGGAAGAGCATGTCGGCGCTCTCGGCGGCGTCGGAGAGCTTCGGCTCGAACTCGCCGAAGACGCCGAGCTGGGTGTCCTCGGTGTGGGCGACGTTGAGGTCGAACTCGTAGCGGCCGCGCCAGAAGAAGGACTTGCCGCCGGTGACCCGCTCGATGTCGTCGGTGATCACGCCGCGGCGCTCCAGCACCTCGAACTCGGCTGGGCCGAAGTCCTCGCCGACCGGCCCGACCGGGCGCACTTCGGTGAAGAAGCTGGCCGCCAGCGAGAAGTGCACGGCGGCGCCGCCGAGCATGCGGTCGCGCTCCCCGAAGGGGGTCTTGACTGCGTCAAAGGCGATTGATCCAACGACGGTTAGGGACATATTGCGGAGCGTATAGGGAGTCGGCTGTGTCTCGCCGGCGCAACAGCGGGGAGGCGCCGTCGAGACACACCCGACTCCCTTTCCCCGGCGCGACTATGGTTCGGCGCCGATGAAGGCGATTCAGATAGACGAGTTCGGCGGGCCGGAGAAGCTGCGGATAGTCGAGGTTGACGATCCGGTGGCCGGCGAGGGCATGGTCGTCGTCGATGTCGCGCGCAGCGGGATCAACTTTGCTGACACCCACGCGACTCGGAACGACTACCTGGCCGAGCAGTCTCTGCCGCTGATCCCCGGCGCGGAGATCAGCGGACGTACCGCTGACGGGCGCCGGGTTGCGGCGCTGCTGGGCAGCGGCGGCTACGCGGAGAAGGTTCTCGTGCCCGAGGCCATGCTTATCCCCTTGCCCGACGAGGTCGATGACGACCAGGCGGCGGGGCTGCTGTTGCAGGGCCTGACCGCGATGGCGCTGGTCAAGCGCTGTGCGCGGATCGAGCCGGGCGAGACCCTGGTGGTCGAGGCCGCGGCCGGTGGCACCGGTTCGATGGCCGTGCAGCTCGGCAAGCAGGCGGGCGCCAAGGTGATCGGGCTCGCCTCCAGCGAGGAGAAGCGGGCTCTGGTCGAGCGGCTCGGCGCCGACGCTACCGTCGACTCGCGCTCCGACGATCTCGGCGCGGCGATCCGCGAGGCAAACGGCGGCGAGCGCGTCGACGCCGTCCTGCACATGAGCGGCGGCAAGGCCTTCGACGAGGAGCTCGGGATCCTCGCCCCGCTGGGCCGGATGGTCGTCTTCGGTATCGCCTCGCGCGAACAGTGCGAGATCTCCACCGCCGCCCTGCTGCGCGGCTCGAAGTCGGTGATCGGTTTCTGGCTCGTCCACCTGCTTGCCCGCCAGGATTTGGCCGTGCCGATGATCGGCGAGCTGCTCGGCATCGTCGCCAAGGGCGAGCTCGAAGTCACCGTCGGCGGCGTTTACCCACTCTCCGAGGCCGCTCGCGCCCACGAAGACCTGATCGCCCGCACCACCACCGGCAAGCTCCTCCTGGACCCGTCGAAGTGATCTCCTTCAAAGAGCTCGGCCTCTCGCCGCAGATCCAGCAGGCGCTCGACGAGCTTGGCTTCGACGAGCCGACGCCGATCCAGGACCAGGCGATCCCGGAGCTGCTCGATGGCCACGATGTGATCGGCCAGGCGCAGACCGGCACCGGCAAGACGGCGGCGTTCGGCCTACCGCTGCTGCAGTACCTCGATCCGGACAACGACGAGGTGCAGGCGGTCGTCCTCACCCCGACCCGCGAGCTCTGCATCCAGGTGACCCAGGCGCTGCGCTCCTACGCCGAGCACCTCGACATCGAGATCGTCGCCGTCTTCGGTGGCGCCCCGATCAAATCCCAGCAGGCCCAGCTGCGCTCCGGCGCCCACGTCGTCGTCGCCACCGTCGGCCGCATGATGGACCTGATGAGCCGCCGCTCGCTGGTCCTCACCGCGGCGCGTTACATCGTCCTCGACGAGGCCGATGAGATGCTCGACCTCGGCTTCATCGAGGACGTCGAGAAGATCCTGCGGATGTGCCCGAGCGGACGCCAGACGGCGCTCTTCTCGGCGACGATGCCGCCGCCGGTCAAACGCCTCGCCGAGAGCTACATGTATGACCCGACGACGATCAGCATCACGCCTAAAACGCTGACCGTCGACGCGATCGCCCAGGCCTTCGTCGAGGTCGGCGCCAAAGAGAAGACCGCGCGCCTGATCGAGCTGCTGAAGATCGAGGAACCCGAGCAGGCGATCATCTTCTGTCGCACCAAGATCGGTGCCTCACGCCTGGAGAAGGCGCTGAAGGAGAAGGGCCTCGACGTCAAGGCACTGCACGGCGACATGAGCCAGGGCTCGCGCGACGGCGTAATGATCGCCTTTAAGGACCACCGGGTGCGGCTGCTGGTGGCGACCGACATCGCCGCCCGCGGCCTCGACATCGAGCACGTCACCCACGTGATCAACTACGACGTTCCGGCGTCCTCAGAGGTCTACGTGCACCGCATCGGCCGCACCGGGCGAGTCGGCCGGACCGGGCGCGCAATCACCTTCGTCACTCCCGCCCAGCGCGAGGAGATCGGCCGCATCGAGCGCGACGTGAAGACCACGATCGGCGAGTGGGAAACCCCGGAGGAGCGGCTCGAGCACGCGCCACGGCCGCGGCGCCGCGAGCGCAGCACTCCCGTTTCCGAGCCCAGCGCGCCGGCCGAGGTCGAGGACAATGGCGCCGAGCCTGAGATCGAGGAGGCCGAGGTCAAGGAGCCGGCGATCGACAAGTCCAACGGCCCGGTCAAGCTCTTCGTCAACCGCGGCGAGCGCAGCGGAATCACCGAGGAGGATCTGCGCTGGGCCCTGCGCGAGGGTGCCGTCCTGCCCGATGAGTCGATCCACGGCATCGACGTCCTGCACCGCTTCTCCTTCGTCAAGGTGGATCCCGACAAGGCCGAGCAAACCGTTGAGTACCTCGACGGCACCAAGGTCAAAGGCAAAGAGATCCGCCTCGAGATCGCCAAAAGCTAGGCGGTCCCGCCGGGCTCAGGCAGTCAGTTCGGCGATGCAGGCGAAGAGCCGCTCGAAGTCGATCGGCTTGGTGATGTAGCCGCTGACCTCGACGTCGGTGGCGGCGCCGGCGTCCATTTCGTCCTGGTGGGCGCTGACGATCAGGACTGGCGTCTCGACCCCGGTGGCGCGCAGCTCGCGCAGGGCGTCGATGCCGGACTTGCGCGGCATCATCGCGTCGAGCAGGAGGATGTCCGGGGCGGGCTCGGAGTCGCGCTGCATCAGCTCGATCACCTCGACGCCGTCCGCCGCTGTGACCACCTCGTAGCCCTCCATCTCCAGCCGCGTCCGCATCAGCAGCAGGATCGTCTCGGAGTCGTCTGCGATCAGCACCCGGCCCATCGTGTCTATGCCTCTACCCGTTCGGGCCCATCGGGGGCCGCCGCCGGCCCCGCAGGGAGCAGGACGCGGAAGGTCGAGCCGCGGCCGGGCGCCGAAACGGCCCCGATCGTCCCACCGTGCAGCTCGACCAGCGACTTTGAGATCGCCAGTCCGAGGCCGGTGCCGCCGACGTGCTGCGTCAAGCCCGCGTCGCCGCGGGTAAAGCGCTCGAATATGTGCTCCAACTGGTCCTCTGCCATGCCCGGGCCGTCATCGCTCACGGCTATCTCCACTGCGCCATTGCGGCGCGCCGCCGTCACCGCGATCGTTGCGCCTTCCGGACTGTACTCATGGGCGTTGGTAAGAAGATTTACAAGTACTTGGCGGATCCGATCCCTGTCGACGCTGACCTCGGGCAGGCCCCCCTCGATTTCGCTGTGCAGCGCCTGCCGGGCCGCCTCGGTCTGGCTTCGCATCGTCCGCACCGCGTCCTCGACCAGCGGTGCCACGCCGGTCGGCGCCGGTTTGATCGTCAGCCGGCCGGCGTCGCTGCGGGCGAGGTCGAGCAGGTCGTTGAGCAGGCGCACCAGGTGGCGGGTGTTGTCGAGGATGATCTCGACCGTGTCGGCCTGCGTGGAGCTGAGCTTGTCGCGCTCCAGCATCAGCAGCTCGGCGAACCCCTGCACCGAGGTGAGCGGGCTGCGCAGCTCGTGCGAGGCGGTGAGGACGAACTCGTCCTTCATCGTTTCCAGCTGGTCGCGCTCGCCGGCCCGGCGCTGCAGCTCGCCGGCCATCTCGTTGAAGGCGGCCCCCAGCGTCGCGGTCTCCGAGAGGCCGCCGATTTTGACCCGCGTCTCGAGGTCGCCGGCGGCGAGGCGGCCGGAGGCCTCGACCAGCTCCTCGAGCGGGCGTCGCATCGAGGAGATCAGGCCGCTGAAGAGCAGCGCCGCGCCGGTCAGGCCGGCGATCAGCCCGGCGCCGACCAGCAGCGCCGTGTCGCGGGTCTCACCGTCGATTTCGTTGCCCAGGGTCTGGCGCTTGTGCTGCTGGGCGACGATCGTTGCCCTCGCCGCGGCCGGGTGGGCGCCCTGGGCGAGCCGGTTGCGCGCCGCGATCTCCACCTGGTAGGAGCGGGCGGTCGCGTTCTCGAAGTCCTGGCGCTGCTGCAGAAAGCGCGCCACGCCCACGACGGCGAGGCCGGTGAGCACGGCGAAGGCGATGGCAAAGCCGATCGTCAGCCTGTTGGCAAGCGACGGGCTGAGCCGGAAACGGCGTCGTGAATATGCTTGCGCGGCTATGGACGACGAGGCTACAGGCATGGCCGACGGGACTGCCGAGGCTCCCGATGGGATCGATCGTGGCGGGATAGAAGCCTGGTTCGGCGAGAACGTGCCCGGCGTCCAACTGCCGCTCTCCTTTGATCGGATTTCCGGTGGGCACTCGAACCTGACCTACGGCGTGCGCGACGCCAGCAGCGGTCGCTGGGCACTGCGCCGGCCGCCGCTCGGCAAGCGCCTCGGCTCCGCCCACGACATGGGGCGCGAGCACCGGGTCGTCTCGGCGCTGGCGCCGACCCCCGTGCCGGTCCCGCCGGTGGTTGGCCTCTGTGAGGACGAGGACGTCAACGGGGCGCCCTTCTACGTGATGGAGTTCGTCGAGGGGCCGATCCTGCGCGGCCTTGCCGAGGCGAGCACCTTCCCCGACGAGAGTGACCGCAAGGCGATCGGCGAGCGCGTCGTCGACACCCTGGTCGCGATCCACGCCGTCGATCCCGACGAGGCCGGCCTCGGCGAGCTCGGCCGCAAGGAGGATTACGTTGCCCGCCAGCTGCACCGCTGGCAGGGCCAGTGGGAGAAGTCGAAGACGCGCGAGCTGCCGGCGATCGACGCGGTCCACGAGCGCCTCGCCGCGCGCATCCCCGAGCAGGGCCCGGCGACGATCGTCCACGGCGACTACCGGCTCGACAACATGATCCTCACGCCTGGCGGCGAGGTCGCCGCCGTCGTCGACTGGGAGCTCTGCACCCTGGGCGACCCGCTCGCCGACGTCGGGCTGCTGATGGTCTACTGGCCCGAGGCGGGGGAGGAGCTGGTCGCCCTCGGCCAGCCGGCGACGCTGGCGCCGGGCTTCCCCAAGCGCGAGCAGCTCAAGGCCCGCTACGCCGAGCGCTCCGGCCGCGACCTCTCCCAGCTCGACTTCTTCATCGCCCTTGGCTACTGGAAGCTGGCGATCATCCTCGAGGGCGTCTACGCCCGCTACGCCGCGGGTGGATACGGCAAAGTGGACCCCGGAATCGAAGCCTTCGCTCGCCTGGTCGAGCGCCTCGCCGAGGCGGCCGAGCAGGCCGAGCGGCGCTGAGGCGACAGGGCGGGGCATCCGTCCGGTCCTCTTCTTTCCTCAGCAACTTTGGAGGTTCCCGCCGGTTGACCGCGAAGACGGGGCATTCGAGCTTCGTCATTTTTCGCACCCTCAATCAAGGAGATATCCCCTGTGAAGCAGATTCGCAAGCGGCTCACGTACGCAAACGTGATGTCCTCAATCGCCGTGTTCCTCGTGCTCGGTGGCGCCACCGCCTTCGCTGCAAAGAAGATCGGCGCCAACCAGCTCCAGGGAAATTCGGTTAAGACCGGCAAGATCGTCAAGGAAGCGGTGACGACTTCGAAGATCAAGAAGAACGCCGTCACCACCGCCAAGATCGCCGACAACTCGATTACGACCGCCAAGCTCACTGACAACGCGGTCTCCACCGCCAAGATCGCCAACGACGCGGTTACCGGCGACAAGATCAAAGAGTCGACCCTGACTGAAGTTCCGAAAGCGGCCAACGCGGTCGTCGCGGAATCGGCCCAGCCGCAGGTGTTCGCCGCGGTCAATTCCTCCGGGATCGTCGATACCGCGATCTCGAAGGGCCTGAGCAGCGCCAACGTGACCCATCCGACGACGGGCGTTTTCTGTGTCACCGCGCCGGCGTTCACGGCCCGCGGTGGTCAGGTGACGCCGATCTTCGGCGGCACCGCCGGCACGACGGCCAACCTGACCGTCGGCGGCACCGTCGACTGTCCCGCCCCAGCTGTTCAGGTTCAGCTGTTCACGACCGGCACCACCCCCGCGCTCGCCGACATCGGCTTCAACGTGGTGCTCTACCACTAGACGATAGGCCGAGAACAAGAAGCATTTCCAGAAGGGCCGGGGTGGACATCCCGGCCCTTCTGTCTAAGCTGGGACGTTCTGTGAAACAGATTCGCAAGCGGCTGACCTACGCGAACGTGATGTCCTCGCTCGCCGTCTTTCTCATCCTCGGCGGGGCCACGGCCTTCGCCGCGAAGAAGATCGGCACCAGCCAGATCAAGGGCAACTCGATCTCGGCGGCGAAGCTCAAGAAGAGCGCCGTGACCGCGGCGAAGATCAAGAAGAACGCGGTCACGACCGGGAAGATCGCTCCGGGCGCGGTCGCCAACGGGAAGATCGCCGCCGGCTCCATTGACGTGACCAAGCTGGCGGCCGGCTTCGTGGCCCCCGCCGCGGAAAAGCTGACCCACGCGGCCAATATCTCCTTCGAAGGGATCGTTCTCGCTGGAAGCGTGGGAGTCGGCCAGGCGAACGTCGCCCACGTCTCCACTGGCTTTTACTGCTTCTCCGGCCTCAGTCCAGCGCCGGTTGGAGGAGTCGCCACGATCGACTACTCCCAGTCCGGCGAAGACGTCGAGATCCAATTTGCCACGGGAGCAGGGAAAGTCTGCCCGGCGGGGACGCAGGCCTTCGTCAATACGCGAGCGGGGACCAAAGTGAGCAAAGAAGCACCGACGAATCCATCGGTGGACGCCGGCTTCTTCGTGGTTCTCTACTAGCGCAGGGTCGGCAGGCTCAGATCGCCCGGCGCGGGTGTTTGGGGTCCAGCTCGCCGCTCGCCTCGGCCTCGGCGCGCTTGGCCCAGCGGTTGAGCTCGCGGCGAGCGAGGACCATCTTGTGGACCTCGTCGGGGCCGTCGGCCAGGCGCAGCATGCGGCTGAAGCGCCAGAGCGCCGCCAGCGGGGTGTCGTCGGTCATGCCCAGCGAGCCGTGGACCTGGATCGAGCGGTCGAGGACGCTCATGACGATGTTGGCGGCGACGATCTTGATCGCCGAGATCGCCTGGCGGGCGGCGCGCTTGCCCTCGGTGTCCATCTTCCAGGCGGCGTAGAGGGTGAGCAGGCGAGCCTGGTCGATCTCCATCCGCGAGGCGGCGATCGACTCCTGGACGAACTGCTTGTCGGCCAACGGCCCGCCGAAGGCCTGGCGCTCGTTGGCCCGCCGGCACATCATCTCCAGCGCCCGCTCGGCGGTGCCGATCGCGCGCATGCAGTGGTGGATGCGACCGGGGCCGAGGCGGTCCTGGGCGACGACGAAGCCGCCTCCCTGGCTGCCGAGCAGGTTGGCGGCGGGCACGCGGCATTCTTCGTAGCGGATCTCGCAGTGGCCCGGGCCTTTGTCGTGGCCCATCACCGGGATCGGCCGCACGAGGTTGAAGCCGGGATTGTCGGTCGGGACGCAGATCATCGAGGCGCGGGCGTAGGGGTTGGCCTCGGGGTCGGTGACGACCATCGCGATCGCCAGGTCGGCGCCGACGGCGCCCGAGGTGAACCACTTGTGGCCGTTGATCACCCACTCGTCGCCGTCGAGCTCGGCGCGCGCCTGCAGCAGGGTCGGGTCCGAGCCGGAGACCTCCGGCTCGGTCATCGAGAAGCACGAGCGGATTCGTCCCTCCAGCAGCGGCTCCAGCCACCTTTCCTTCTGCTCGGCCGTGCCGTGCTCGGCGAGGATCTCCATGTTGCCGGTGTCCGGTGCGGCGCAGTTGAAGGCCATCGGCGCCGCCACCGGGCTGCGTCCCATCTCCTCGCAGAGCAGGCCGTACTCCCAGTTGGTCAGGCCCGGGCCGAAGCGCTCCTCCGGCATGAAGAGGTTCCACAGCCCCTCGCCCCGCGCCTTCGCCCGGATCTCGACCAGGATCTTCGGGAAGGGGATGCCAGGCGCGACCTCGGCGTCGAGCGCCTCCATGATCTCCCGCTCCTGCGGGTAGATCTCGGCATCCATGAAGTCGAGGATCCGCTCGCGCAGGGTCTCGACCTGGGGGCTCGGCGTGAAGTCCATCTGACTGCGTCCTCTCCTCGGGGCTGGTGACTCGAACGCTACCGCCAGTTCGGTGACTTCGTGTTTAGTGGGGCATACGGACTACTAAAGGCGAAGTCAGCCGGCAATCAGCGCTGCCGGTAGCGGGCGAATAGTTCGCCCTCGTGCTCGAGGAGCCAGGCCAGATCTAGCTCGGCGATCTGGGGTAGCGGCGCCTCGACGATGCGCGGAGCCTCGGCGCCCGTCATTCGCGGCGCGGTCGTGAGGAAGAGCTCGTCGACGAGGCCGGCCGCCCAGAGCTGGCCGTGCAGGTGCGGCCCGCCCTCGCAGAGCAGGGCGCGGACGCCGCGCTCCGCGCGCAGGTGGCGCAGCGCCGCGACCAGGTCGACCTTGCCCTCGTGGCGGACGACGCGCAGGCTGGTCGCCGTTTCCGGTGGCTCGGCCTCGGAGGCGGTGAAGATCAGCACCCGGCCGCCGCCGGCGGTGAAGAGCGGTGCGTCCCAGGGCAGGTCGAGGCGACCGCTGACGATCACCATCAGCGGGTCGTGGGGGAGACCGATCCGCTCGCGTCGTTCGCGCTGCTCCTGGTCGCCGACGACGCGGCCGTAGCGCTCGGCCCGCATCGTGCCGGCGCCGATCATCACCGCGTCGAAGCGGGTCCGCAGCCCGACCAGCATCGCCGTGTCGACGTCGGAGCCGATCGGGCCTGAGACGCCGCCGATCGTCGCCCGCCCGTCGACAGTGGCAGCGAAGTTGGTCGCGACGAAGGGCCGCTCCTCGCGCGGGCTCTCCCACGGCCGGTATTCGTCGAGCTGCCCGTCGACCGTGGTCGGACCGGGATCCGGGAGCAAGCGCCTCACAGGCTCGAAGCCTATTTGGTGACTTCGCCTTTATTCGTCCATATGGCGAAAAAGGACGAAGTCAGCGGTCCTCAGGAGTAGTCGTGCCAGCCGGCAAACTCGCGGCCGGCGAACTTCTGCAGCCCGGCGACGTCGGCGCTGAAGCGGCCGCGCACGGTCTCGAAGAGGTCGTCGGGGAGCTTTGGCTTCGGCGCCGGCGGCTTCTCGGGGTCGTGCACGAGCTTCTCGACCCGCCAGCGCAGCGGCTCCGGCAGGCGGTCGAAGTTACGGTCGAAGGAGCGGAAGCCCGGCAGCTTGATCAGCTTCTCCATGAATTGGTATTTGTCGCCCTCCTTTGCCCCTGACTTCTCCCACTCGCGGTCGAACTGCTCTGAGGTGAAGCTCTCATCGACGCCCGCGAAAGCGAACGCCTTGCGCATCGTCTCCTCGCGTTCGCTCTGCAGCTCCTCCTGGGTGATGATCTCGATCTGCTCGCGCTCGAACAGCTCCAGGTAGGGCTGCAGCTGCATCCAGTACATCGAGCGCTGGATGTAGGAGGAGTCGGGCTGGGAGAGGGTCGCGACCATCTCGCGGGTCTCGTAGCCGGCGCCGGTCGCGTGCACCCAGTGGGAGAGAATGCGCTTGATCGGGTCGCGCACCATGTAGAGCAGGCGCGCGTCGGGGCAGTGCTGGTGGATGCGCTCGGGGACGCCGGTGAAGCGCGGCAGGTTGGTGTAGTGCGGGGAGGACTCGCCGCGCACCTTGAAGCGGTCGTCGAAGCGGCTCGCGTACCAGTCGAGGCCGAGGTCCCAGTTGAGCTCCTCAGCGAAGAAGTTGAGCTCCTTCGGCTTCGACATCTGGATTTCGGGATGCAGGCCGAGGTAGTGGTGGATGCTGGTTGTGCCGCACTTGAGGCCCCCGATGATGATCAGGTTGGGCAGCTCGGCGTGGCGCTTGCGCCGGCGGCGGAAGCGGCTTTTGCGATCGGCGCTGTAGCGCTCGCGGGCACGCGCGCACATCGCCTCGTCGGCGGGGTCGCGGGGGGCCTTCGCAGTGGCGATCTGGGTCTCGGCCTCTGACACGAGCGGGCTAGTCTAGCTGCGATGCCGACGGCTGATCTCAGCTCCAGCTTCAACTCGTTCTTCAATGCGACAACGGCCTTCTTCGCGCACCTCTCGGATATCCGCTGGACGCCATTCGCGATCGCCCTTGGCTTCCTGCTCGCGATGCAGCTCTGCCGTGCCTGGGCCTGGCGCAACGTGCTCCACGCCGCCTATCCCGGCGAGCGCATCTCCTTCACGCATCTGAGCGCCGCCTACCTCGCCGGGGCGGGGATAAACGCGGTGATTCCGGCCCACGCGGGCGACGTCACCAAGGTCTTCCTGGTCAAGCGCCAGATCCCCAACTCTTCCTATCCGGCGGTCACCTCTTCCTTCCTCGTGCAGACGGTGTTCGACAGCACCGTTGGCGCTCTGGTCCTCCTCTACGCGATCACCCAGGGGTTGCTGCCGCCGCTGCCGCAGATCCCCAACCTGCCGGCCTTCGAGATCTCCTTCTGGGCCGACCACCCGCAGGCGCTACTGATCGTCACCGGCGTGCTGTTGCTGGCGCTCGCGATCGGGACCTACTACCTGGCCCATCACGTGCGCCGCTTCTGGGACCGGGTCAAACAGGGCCTGGTCATCCTCAGGCAGCCGCGGCGCTATGTGCGCGAGGTGGCGGCCTGGCAGGGGGCAGGCTGGCTCTGCCGCTTCGGCGCCTTCTGGTTCTTCCTCGAGGCGTTCGGCATCGGCGGCTCGGTCGGCAACGTGATGCTGGTGATGAGCGTGCAGGCGATCGCCAACATCATCCCCTTCACGCCCGGGGGCGCTGGCGCCCAGCAGGCGCTGCTGGTGGCGACCCTGAAGGGCCCGTCACGCTCCGCCGTCCTCTCCTTCTCGGTCGGGACCCAGATCGCGATGGCGGCCTGGTCGATCGTGCTCGGCTTCGCCGCGATGCTGCTCGTCTTCAGGACGACCGATTGGCGCGGGCTGATTCGTCAGGCAGAAGATGACGCCAAACGCGAGGAAGCGGCTCCCACCGCCGCCGGGAGCTAGGAGGGTCTAGCGAACCCCCGCACACGCCCGGCGGCGGCAGTCGCGCACCCGGGTTTCGCTAGACCCCTAGGCCGGGGACGGCGATCAGTCCCGCCAGCGGGTCGCGGCCTTCCCATTCGCCCTCGGAGCGATAGGGGCGGAAGCGGATGAAGGCCGATTCGTGGTGGAAGGGGCGCTCGCGGTCGGCTCTCACGGCGGCCATGTGGGTGCCGCCGTCGCGGTAGGAGTAATCGCGCATCGCCGCGGCACTGCGCCAGAGCGAGAAGGTGGAGACGAGGCGGGGGGGACGGGCGAGGCCGATCGAGGCGAGCAGGCCCGGCGCGGTGACGATCTCCTCTTCGGCAGGGCCGGCGCTGCGCAGGAACGGTCGCAGTCGCGTCAGCCGCGGCCGGCCGAGCGTCAGCGCCGCGACGGGCTCGTCATCGTCGACGGGGAGCTGGCGGTCCGGCAGGCCCGGCATCGCGGGCCAGGCCCCGGAGACGCGCAGCGGCTCGAGGCGGGCCTGCCAGCCGGCGGCCAATAGGCCCGCCAGCGGGTGGTCGCCGCGGGCGAAGTCGTCGAGGGCGCTGTCGCCGTCCCAGGCAGCGATCAGGCCGAACCTGCCTGGGTAAAGCGGGAGTCGCCCACCGCCGCCTTGCGCGGCGGTAACCGTCGTCCGCGCGTAGAGCAGGCCGGGTACCCCATCGGGGTTCGGGGTTCGGCGCAGAGCACCGGGCATCCGCGACAGACCGGCATCGACGATGTGGACCGAGACGATCATGCTGTTCCTTCCTTCCGCGACCGGGGTTAACCTAGTGGTGACTAGGGAACGGTTCTGGAAATTACCTAGGGAGTATTAGGTTGTCAAGCACGGAGATCCAAACGGCAAAGCCCAGAAAGCGCCTCAGCGCCGCCGCGCGGCGGGAGACGATCGAAGCCGCGGCTACGGAGCTGTTCGCCGAGCGCGGCTATCAGGGCGCCTCGATCGACGAGATCGCCCGCCGCTCGGGCGTGACGCCGCCGGTCGTCTACGACCACTTCGCCTCCAAGCAGGATCTCTACCGGCGCCTGTTGGAGCGCCACTTCGCCGAGCTGCGCCAGGTCTGGCGCGAGCACTTCGTCGGCGAGGACCCCCCCGACCAGCGGGTAGCTCGCTCCTTCGACGCCTGGTTCGCCTACGTCGAGGCGCATCCCTTCGCCGGCCGCATGCTCTTCCGCGACACCACCGGCGACCCGAAGATAGGGGCGATGCACCAGGAGGTGGCGGCCAGCAGCCGCGCCGCGATCATGGCCCTTTTCGCCAGCGATCCCGGGGCCGAGAAGGTGATTGGCCCGGAGGCCGAGCAGGGCCTCGAAATGGCCTGGATAGTGATGCGCGGCGTGCTCCAAGGCCTGGCGATGTGGTGGTACGAGCACCCCGAGGTCCCCCGGGGGCGCGTGGTCGCCACAGCCATGAACGCCCTCTGGGTTGGCTGGGAGCGGACCCAGTCCGGCGAAGCCTGGACGCCGCCCGCCAACCTCGCCTAGCTCGACCGCGACACGGTCCGATCCACCCGCCATCCATCGCGGGGAACCAAAAGGAACAACGTGGGTATACGTAGAGGTATGAGCAACGGGAGACGCTTCGCTCTGACGGTTGCCGCGGGTGTCGCGCTCGGCCTCGACACCTGGGTTGTCGAACAGTCGGGATGGCCCACGCCCGGGCTGAATGACGTGCTCGCGGTGCCACTCGCCATCGTCGCCTTGACCTCACTTGTCCTTGTGCCGCTGGCCGTCGGCCGATGGTGGGTCGTGGGCGCGTTGGCGGGCCCCGGCCTCTCTCTGCTCATCATGCAGCTGACGGGTGTCACCGTCCGACTGGACGACGGCACCGGGCTGGCGCTCAATTACCGGACCATCTTCTTCCTGATCGTGGTCGGGGGAGCCATGCTGCTCTTGGTCGGCCTCAGATCCCTGTTCGACGACTTGCGCCACAGTCGCGCCGACGCTCGGCCCGAGTGGCGCGAGATCCACTCGCGAAACCCCGACCTCTAGTCCGACCAGCCCGGGTAGCGCCCTTCTACCTGCCACTGCCACGGCGGGGCTTCCCCGGCGGGGAAGTTGTAGTGGTTGCGGCCGGGGAGGGTCTCGAGTGGGACGAGGGCGGGGTCCTGACTGGCCAGCACTTCGACGTCGGAGGCGGCGGCGACATCGTCGGCGGCCGCGCGGCGGCGCACTGCTTCCCAGCCGATCGATGGGCGGTAGAGCCAGTAGGTCAGCTCGACCCAGCCCGCGGAGCGGCGGCGATCGAGCAGCTGGGTGAAGGCGGTGGGGCGGCGGCCCGAAGCGGTCAGGTGGGGGCCGGCGGCGACGGCGCAGCTTTCGCGGCGGCAGCGGCGGAAGTCGACCGGGACGAGGGGAAGGCCGGAGGGTCCCGGCCTGGGTTCGGGCGCCGGCGCCAGGGTTCGGGCGAGGCGCGCCAGCGGCCAGCCGTAGGCGGGGACCAGCGGGTGGTGGTGGCAGGCGTCGGGGATGCGGGGAGCGCAGGCGATCCGTTTTGCGATCGCTCCAGCCAGGCCGCGGCCGGCGTCGACTTCGCCTCCCGCGGCGACGGCGGCGATCCCGGCGAGCAGCAGGAGCGCGATCAGCGCCACCAGGCCGGCCTGCTCGACGCTTGCCGATCCGCGCTCCGTCTCCCGTCCGTATGCCATCGCTCGAACCTAGGGAGAGGGAGCGCGCGCGTGGTGCGGCGAATGTCACGGTTTTGCCCCAAGGTCGCGTTCTGCTTTCATGTGGACCAATGGAGGGCAGCCCCTTCAACCTCTTTGGCGACCCCGACGAGTTCCGTGCTCGTATGGAGGAGCTATCGGAGCAGATGCAGTCTTCCCAGCGCGTCGCCTGGGCCGACAACGCGATCAAGCTCGCGGTCGAGATGACCGTCGCCTCGATCGCCCGCCTCGACCTCTCCGGCAGTCCCGATGAGCAGGCGATGCAGGTGCGCGACGCGATCCGCGTCCTCTTCCCCGAGTCGGTCACCCTGGTTCGCGAGGCCCGCGAGGGCCTCTCCTAGAGCAGTTCGAAGCGCAGCGAGACCGCCGCCCCGCGTCGCAGTACGGCTGAGATCAGCTCGAGTGGGACGGCCGCTAGCAGGGCCGGGATCGCTACGACTACGCAGATCAGGGCATCCAGGCGTCGCTGCCAGGGCTTCTCGGCTGGGACCGCGGTTGCGCGGCCCAATGCGCCGAGGGCTACGTTGCGGCCGAAGGTGAAGCCGTTGACGATCGTCTGCCACATCGTCGCGATGCCCGCGCCCGGCGCCCAGCGGGCTCTGGCGACAATCTGGTCGCGGTTGGCGACGAGGCGGCGAACCGACTCGACCGTGAACAGGTAGCGGCCACCGGGTGCCAGTCCGGCCCAGCCGGCGCCGCCGATCCAAGCCGCGAAGCCGCCCCGGTTGGCGATTCGCGTCACCTCGCCATCGCTGAGCTCGTCCAGGGCCACGAGCGCCTCCTCGACTCCGCTGGACTTGCCGACCACGCCAAGCCCGCAGCTCTCGCAGCGGCTGACCGGACCGGCGAGTCCGGCCCGCAGGTCGATCCAGCCGAAGAGCGGCTCGCCGCAGGCGGGGCAGGGCGGGTTCTCGGGCCCGGCGCCCGCCTCAAGGGGGACGACGGGGGCGGACTGCAGGCCGCTTGGGGTCACTCGCTGGCTGCTCATGGCAGGTAGCGTACGGCGCAGTGAAGTTGAGCGAGATCATGACCGCCGGCGTCGTCACCGCCGCCCCCGAGGCGAGCGCGATCTCGGTCGCGCGGCAGATGCGCGATCACCGCGTCGGCTCGGTCGTGATCGTCGATCCGGACGGCTCGCCGGTGGCGATGGTCACCGACCGCGATCTCGCCCTGCGGGTCTTCGCCGAGGGCGTCGGCGGCGAGGCACCGGTTGGCGAGAACGCCTCGCGTCCCCTCATCTGCGGTGAGCCGGCGATGGAGCTGGAGGAGGCGGCGGCGCTGATGGTTCAGCACCGGGTGCGGCGTCTCCCGGTCGTCGATGCGGATAGGCTCGCCGGCATCGTCACCCTCGACGACATCGCGGTGCGCACCGGCAACCTCGAGGTTGCCCAAAAGATGACCGCCGAGGTCATCGAGGGCGCCCTGCCGCAGTTCTACTTCCGCGAGCGTGGCTGAGTAGTGAGCCTGCGGCGGGCCCAGCGGGTCTGGGAGCAGCGCTGGGCCAAGCCCGTTGCGGTTGCGGCATTGCTGGCGGTTGTCGCCTTTGTCGTCTCCGGTGCTGTCGCCAGCAGCGTTAGTGGCGATGGCGAGGCGGCTCTGCTGCGCGCGGCGCACGAACACAGCTCGGATGTGACTCTCTCCGCAGCCATCGACGCGATCGCCTTCCTGCTTCTCGCCTTCCCGCTGGCTTACCTCTTTCGCGTGGTCAAGGCGCGCGCCGAGCGCATGCAAGGCCAGATGATCGCCCTCGTCGTTCTGGCGCCACTGTGTCTTGCTGTCTCAACTGGTCTCGGCGCCGCCGCCAAACACGATGCGGCGAATCGGTTCACTGCTGGGGAAGCCAAGTCGACCCTCTCGAGGTCGGAAGCGAGAAAGGAATGCGCCTCCCAGAAAGAGTCAGATCAAGCCTCCTGCGAGCGGAAGGAACTCGAAGACGACGAAGCCTCCAACGCTGCCTCCGAAGCGTCGCTTTCTGGGCTCGCGACGATCTTCGGACTCATCGGCGGCCTCAGCCTGATCGTCGGGATGTTCTATACGTCGCTGTGGGCAATGCGGACTGGAGTGCTCAGTCGGTTCTGGGCGGCCCTCGGGATGGCGCTTGGTGTCACCGTCCTGCTCGGCATCATCCTTTTTCTGCTGCTCTGGCTCGTCTATCTCGGCCTGCTGATCGGCGGCTGGGTCCCAGGCGGCCGGCCGCCCGCATGGGCAGCTGGCGAAGGGGTCCCCTGGCCATCCGCCGGAGAGAAAGTGGCCGCCGAGCTCGCACCTGAGCAAGAGGAGCCAGAGGATCCGCCGCCGGGGACGGGGCAATCCCAGTAGGCCGGAACGTCTTGTACTTTTTTGCCGTCTTCGCTCTCGGACGGCCCTAGCCGATTCGCAAAAAAGTTAAGTGGAGGCCTACTGGGATTGCCCCGTAGCGCTGCGCTTCCGCTGGGTGCGGATCTCGCTGAGGATTCGCTCTAGGCGAGGCTCCTGGGAGTTGTCGACGAAGCTCATCGCGCCTGCGACGCCAGGGTGAATCGCGGCGATCCGCTCATGCATCGCTTGAGCAACGGCGCGGTAGGTCGGGTGGCCCTCGCGGCCCGAGCGCAGCTCGATCAGGTGCATCGCCTCGCGCGCGTTGAGGTCGAGCGTGTAGCGGATCCGGTAGGCGAGGCTGAGTGCGTAGGGGGCCTGCTCGGCCAGGCCGGCCGCGACCAGGCGCTCGTACTCGAGGCGTGAGATCTCCAGCGCCCGCTCGAACTCATCGCCAGCGCCCGCTTCGCGCACCTCGTCCGGGACCCCCGCCCCGAGGTCCGGCCCCAGCCGCTGCCACTGGCAGGTCAGCATGCGATGGCGCTGCAGGTCGCGGAAGGCGCCGTAGTCGGAGACGATCTCGAAGCGGTAGCGCAGCGCCTCGAAGCCGCGGCCGGGACGGTGGCGGCGGTTGGCGCGCTCACCCACCATCGCCGCCAGCAGCTCGGCCCGCTCGGAGCGGTCGAGCACGTCGAGGCGGGCGAGGACCTCGGTCTCCGGGGTCGAGGCTGACTCGAAGAGGCAGGAGGCGAGCAGGGCCTCTTCGCTGCCGTCGACGTGGACGAGCTCGACCGAGGGCATGCCGTCGCCGCCGTCGCGGCGGTCGAGGCCCAGCCGCGAGACCCACTGCTCGGTCTGCTCGCGACGCTGCTCGAGGTAGGAGATCCACTCGCCGCCGCGGTCGGGCCGCTCGACCCGGGAGACGAAGCTCGGCATCACCTGCTTCAGCTCGCCCAGGATCATGCCGCCGTACTCGCGGGCCTCGGGCAGCGGCGAAGCCATCAGCCGCAGCAGCAGCTGCTCGTAGGCCTGGCCGGAGGCATAGATGCCGACGTGGCTCAGCGTCGCGGCCGGTAGCAGTCCCCGCAGCAGGTCCAGTGCCTTGGCCTGGATCGAGCGCTGCCACGGACCCTCGGGCTCGCCGTCGCCGCGTGGCCAGCGCTCCGCCGCCCACTCCTCGACCTGCCGCAGCGAGCGCGAGTAGATCGCGAAGACCTCGTCCATCGCCGCGCCGAACTCGGGGCCGAGACCCTCGTCGCGGTAGTAGCGGTAGCCACCGCCGGCATCGTCGGGGAGGGGCTTGTCGTAGGGGATGTAGCGGGTCGATTGCTCCAGGTAGGCGGCGAGGCGGCCCCGTTGCAGCACCTTGGTGAGGATGTTCGAGACCCACTCGCAGGCGATGTGGGCGCCGCCGACCTGGGCGATCGAGTCGTCGCCGTAGCCGAGGAAAACGCGCTCGTAGAGGCCCGCTGCGCGCTTGCCCTCGGCGCCGTCGAAGGGTCGCGTGCCGTCCTCCGCGTCGTCCGCGAACTCTTCCAAGTAGAGCCGCCGGACGGTCCCGGAATAGCGCGAATAGCGGGCAAAAAGTGCCCCCTTGACGGTCTCCGGCAAGTTGACGAGGGCGAACACCGGCCGCTCGAGGTTGGTGAAGTGAGGAGCGAGCAGGGCCTGCTCCTCAGGAGTGAAGGTCTCGACCGGGTAACGCACCGGCGCATCGTAGCCGCGGCTCCGGAGGGCGGGTCCAGCCGCGAGTCCGCGAAAACCCCTGTTGAAGGAGGGCTGGCGCGGACTCGGTGGTGCATCGGCAGGTCTAGCTGTGCGGTGGGGGTGGCGCTGCCATCAGCTCGACCCGGTGGCCGCCGGGGGCGAGGACATGGGCGCGCGGCACGCCCCAGTGTTCGCGGCCCCGCTCGACCTCGAAGCCGCGCTCGCCGAGCGCGGCGAAGGCCGCTTCGAAGTCGGCGACCACGACCGCTGTGTGGCCGCGCGGGGGCACAGTGGGCGAATCGGTGGGCATCAAGTGGATCTGGGTCCCGTCCCTTTCCAGCCAGGTGAACTCGCTCAGCGTCTCGGGTGGCTGGACGAGATCGAAGCCGAGCAGCTGGAAGAGCTCGATCGTGCGCTCGATGTCCGCGGGGGAGACCTCGATCCCGACGTGGTGAAGCATCAGAACAAGAGTGACAGCAGGGCAGCGCCGACGACGATCGCGGTCGACCAGGTGACCGCCTCGGCGGTGATCTCCATGTCGAGTCCGTAGGCGTGGGCGATGACCAGGGAGTTGAGGCCGGAAGGCATCGCCGAGAGCAAGCGGTAGGCGGCGGGAAGGTCGATCAGCGGTGCCGCCAGCAGCATCAACAGAGCGGGGACGACTGCGAGCCGGGTACCGATCGCGAGGGCGACCGGCTTGGTCATCGGGGGCGGCATCGGCAGCTCACCATGCTCGGCGTTCTCGGCCAGGGTGGCGCCGACGGCAAAGAAGCCGATCGGCAGGATCGCCACGATCAGCGCCTGCGAGATGTCGACCAGCGCATCCGGCGCCAGCGCCTTCGGCGCGAGCAGGCCGGCGATCGCCGCGTATAGCGGCGGGTTGCGGGTGAAGAAGGCGCCCACCCGCTCGCGCGGGGTTTCCCCGGCCTTGGTCCCGAACGCCGCGCCGACCGCGAAGGCGCCGAGCAGCAGGCAGGGGCCGGTGACGAGGACGTCGTAGAGGACGGCGGTCGAGAGCTGGTCGCGGCCGAGCAGGGCCACGGCCAGCGGGTAGCCGAGGTAGCCCGTGTTGACGCTGAGCACGCAGCAGACGACGGCACCGACCTGGAAGCGGGGCAGCTTCAGCACCCTGCTCGCCACGAACCAGGCGAGCAGGGCACCGAGCGAGGAGGCGATGATCCCCAGCAGCAGCCCGATCCCGTGGCTGAGGTCGATGCTGGCCGCGACGATATTGAAGAAGATCACCGGCGGCAGGAAGACGTAGAGCAGCAGCGTCAACGAGCGTCGCGCCGCGCGGGCGGCGCCCTTGGGCCAGCGGTGCTCGGACCAGACGCCGATCGCGACCGAGACCACGATCGCGGCAGTTGTGAGGAGGACCCCGATCGGGGGACCCTATGAGTACAGCGCCTCGATCTCCGCTTCGTACTTGCGCTCGATCGGGCGGCGCTTCAGCTTCATCGTCGGGGTGAGCTCCTCGCCGCCCGGCAGCCATTCCCCGGAGAGCAGCTTGTAGCGCTTGATCTGCTCGACCCTGGAGAGGCGGGCGTTCGCCGTCTCGACGGCCTTGGCGATCTCCTCGGCGATCGCGGGGTCGTCCGCCGCCGCGCCCCTCGCGGCGAGGCTTTCCGGGTCGAGCGCGATCAGGGCCACGTTGTAGGGGCGGTTGTCGCCGATCGCGACCGCCTGCGCGATCAGGGTCGAGGCCGCCTTCAGCTTCGCCTCGATATTGGCCGGCGACATGTTCTTGCCCGCCGCGTTGATGATCAGCTCCTTCTTGCGGTCGACGATTCGCAGGTACCCCTGCTCGTCGAATTCGCCGATGTCACCGGTCAGCAGCCAGCCGTCCTCGCTCAGCGCCTCCGCCGTCTTCTCGGGCTGGTTGCGGTAGCCGAGCATCACCTGCGGTCCCCGCACCATCACCTCGCCGTCCTCGGCGAGCTTCACCTCGGTGTTGGGGATCGGCGGGCCGACCGTGCCGACCCGCACGCCGCCGGGCGGGTTCAGGGTCGTGATCGCGGTGGTCTCCGACATCCCCCAGGTCTCGCGGATCTCGATCCCCAGCGCGAGGAAGAACTCGAGCACCTCCGGCGGGGTCGGCGCCGCCCCGACCACGAACGATTCGACCTGATCGAGGCCGAGCATCGCGCGGATCGTCGACAGCACCTGCTCGTCGGCGCGCTTCCACTCCGCCTCGAGCTCGGCGGGCGCCCCGCCGTCCATGAGGGCGCGGGCGCGGCGGCGGCCGAGCTCGATCGCCGCCACCGTGGCTTCGCGTTTGGCCTCGTCGGCCTCTGCCGCGATGCCGATCTCGATCGCCGCCTTCAGCTTTTCCCAGATCCGCGGCACGCCGCCCCAGACCGTCGGTTTGACCTCGATCGAGTAGGCGACCATCTGGCGCGGGTCGGGACAGCAATACACGCAGCTGCCATAGAACATCTGGGCGTAGAGCCCGGCCCAGCGGTCGGCGATGTGAGCGCTGGGCAGGAACGAGATCATCCGCCCGCCGGGCTCAGTTGCCTGGACCTCATCGCAGGCCTGCCAGACAGCGACCATGTTGGCGTGCGTCAGCTGCACCCCCTTGGGCGGCCCGGTGGTGCCGGAGGTGTAAATCAGGCAGAGCACGTCCTCGGGCTCGACCGCCTGCCAGGCGGCCTCGAAGTCGAAGTCGGGGTCGCCCATCGCCTCGAGCTCGGCGATGGAGATCGTCCCGTCCGGCGCCTCGCCGTCGATCACCACGACGTGCTCGAGGTCGTCGACCGCCTCTCGCGCCGCCAGCACTGTGTCGAGGAAGGCCTGCTCGGTGACGATCACGTGGTTGTTGGCATCCCGAACCACGTACTCCACCTGCTCGGGCGACGAGGTGTTGTAGACCGAGAAGCAGGTCGCGCCGAGGTGCATCGCGGCGGCATCGGTCAGGTGCAGAGCCGGCCGGTTGACCAGCATGAACCCCACGGTGTCCCCCCGCGTCACCCCAAGCTTTGCCAGCCCTGCGGCTCGCTTTCGCGCCGTCTCCGCGTAGTCCCGCCAAGAGGCCCCGTAGTCAGTGTCCTTCAGCCTCAGCGCCGGACCGTCCGCCCACGCCTCGGCAGTGACCTGAAACGCCTCGCACATCGTCGAGGCCGACAGCGCCGCCGGTCGATCTCCCATGCGGTGACCTTATCGCTGACTTCACGATTGATACTCCGCACGCCCCCAAAAGGACGAAGTCAGCGGTGCAGGATCAGCAAAGGAGGGCGATGCTGAAGCCGTCTGAGCCGCCGCCGGTGGCGAGCGCTGTCGGGGTCCCCGCCGTGTTTCGGAAGAGCCCGATGAGTTTGTTGTCGGGGAGGCCAGAGGCCCGCATGAAGGTCAAAATTCCTGACAGTGAGCCGGCGGCATCAGAGGTGCCCAGGCTGGCGATCGGCACGCAGTTTTCGACGGTCCCGCCCGGAAGCAGGCTGGTGTCGACGGTGATCTCGTACTGACCCGTAGAGATGATTTTCACGGCCGTTATGCCGTGGCCGTTCTTGATTTCAGGTGGGTCGATAGCTCCGCCGACTTTCCCAGTGCGGATGAAGGCGTAGACCTTGGTGGTGGACGTTCCCGCTTCCCCCGGCGGCCCTGGAGGCCCCTGCGGTCCCTGGCCTCCCTGTGGGCCGATGGGGCCGGTCGGTCCGGGTGCGCCGGCGGGAAGCGAGCCCTTGGCGAAGTCATTCGCCTGCAGCGAGAAGTCCTTCACCTTGGCCGAGTTCACCGCGTTGGCCTTGAGCTGCTTCGTCCCGACGCTGTTGTTGGGAAGCTGGGTAGCCGCGATCGCGGCGCCGCTGAGGGCGATGAAGACCGCGATCACCGACATCACGTTGGCGAAGGTCAGCTTCTCGGCCAGTCGCTTCATCCCGGCCATACTAAGGGCCGGCTGGCGGCATTGGACGAGTATCTAGAACAGCGAGGCGCCGGCGTGTTCGGCGAACTTCACCAGCGGCTCCGGGATGACCCCGAAGAAGACGACCCCGGCTGCGGCGAGCAGGGCGGGGGCAACCAGGTAGATGCGACGTCCGGCTTCCGGATCGATCGGATCCGCTTCAGGTGCCGCCCCGGCGATGGCCGGAACCGCCTTCGCCGACTCGGTCCCCATCCACATCGCCGCAACCACCCGCAGGTAGTAGGCGAGCGAGATCATCGTGCCGACCGCGATGAAGACTGCGAGCCAGGTGTAGTCGCCTTCGACCAGGGCCTCGATCAGGTAGAGCTTGCCGATGAAGCCGACGGTGGCGGGCAGGCCGGCGAGGCCGAACATCGAGATCGTCAGCGGCCAGGCGAGCAGCGGCCGCTCGCGGCCCAGTCCCTGCACGGCGCGGATGTCGTCGCCGTAGGCCGTTTCGCGCTCGCGGGCGATTAGCACCGAGAAGGCGGCGAGGTTCATCAAGGCGTAGCCGGCGAGGTAGAAGACGAGCGCGTTGACGCCGGCCTCGCTGGCGACGACGAGGCCGCCGAGGATGTACCCGGCCTGGGCGATGCCGGAATAGCCGAGCAGGCGCTTCAGCGAGTCCTGGCCGAGTGCGCCGACGTTGCCGATCACGATCGAGATCGCGGCGAGGACGGCGAGCGCCGGCTGCCACTCGTCTGCCTGCGGCGCCAGGGCAACGTCAAAGAAGCGGATGAAGACGGCGAAGGCAGCGGCCTTGGTCGCCACCGCCATGAAGCTGGTGATCGGGGTCGGGGCGCCCTCGTAGACGTCGGGCGTCCACTGGTGGAAGGGCGCGATCGAGGTCTTGAAGGCGAGCCCGACCGCGGTCATCCCGATCCCGACCAGGATCAACGGGTCGTCGAGGATCCCCTGCTGGGAGATCCCGGCGGCGATCCCGGAGAAGTCGGTCGAGCCCGAACCGCCGTAGAGGAAGGACATCCCGTAGAGCAGCGTCGCCGACCCGAGCGAGCCGACGATCAGGTACTTCAGCCCCGACTCGAGCGACTTCTCGCGGCGCATGTTGGTGGCGCAGAGGATGTAGAGCGGAATCGAGAGGGTCTCGATCGCGATGAAGAAGCTGACCAGGTTCTGCGCCTGGGAGAGCAAGACCATCCCCAGCACCGAGCCGATCAGCAGCGCGTGGTACTCGCCGGAGCCGGCCTGCTCGGCGGCGGGCTCGCGGATCGAGAGCAGAACGGCGAAGGCGGCGGTGAGGATCGCGATCAGCGAGATCGAGATCGCCAGGTCGTCGAGGCGCAGCGAGCCGGAGATCAGGTCGGTCGCGTCGCCCCACTGCCAGATCAGCAGGCCGGCGGTCGCGCCGAGCGTCAGCAGGGTCAGCCCCGGCGCGGCCCGGCGCACGGGCTTGAAGACCGCCGAGAGCAGGACGATGCAGAGGCCGACGGTCAGCGCCAGAACCGGCGAGAGCGCGGCGTAGTCGATGTGGGGGGCGTTGAAGTTCATCGTGAGCCTTCGAGGTTGGTGGACCCTCCATGGGTCTTGAGCTTGATCTGGTCATGGCCCGACGAGGCGAGGCGAGCTTCCGGCGCCGCCGGGCCGATCACGGCGCCGACGCTGCGCTGGACCGCGCCGTCGGTGCGCTTGAGGATCAGCTGCGGGTAGAGCGCCAGGCCGAGGATGCAGAGCACCAGCGGGGCGAGGACGAGGCCGTCGCGGAAGCCGATCTCACGCGAGGGCAGGGAGTCCGGCTTGCGGTTGTGCATCGTCCGCTGGTAGAGGCGCAGCGCGTAATAGGCGGACATCGCGACGCCGGAGATGGCGATGAAGGCGAAGACGATCTTCGAGTCGAAGAGGCCATTGAGGATGTAGAACTCGCCGATGAAGTTGGCCGATCCGGGCATCGCCAGGGTCGCAAGGGTGACGATCAGGAAGAGCGCGGCCAGCACCGGTGCCTTCATCGCCATCCCGCCCATCTTGCTCAGGTCTTCGGTGCCGGTGCGCTCGACCAGGAGGGCGACGATCACGAACAGCGGCGCGACGACGAGGCCGTGGTTGACCATCTGCAGGACCGCGCCGTCGGAGCCATCGGCGGAGAGCGCGAAGATCCCGGCGGTGATGAAGCCGAGCTGTGCCACCGAGGAGTAGCCGGCGACCAGCCTCACGTTGGTCTGGGTGAAGGCCATCACCGAGCCGTAGAGGATCGAGGCCAGGGCGATGACCAGGATCACGTCCTGGTACTGCACCGCGGCGATCGGGAAGAGCGGCAGCACCACGCGCAGGAAGCCGTAGGCGCCGACCTTGGCGAGGACGCCGGAGAAGACCGCCAGGGCCGGCAGCGGCGCCGCCCGGTAGGCGTCGGGCATCCAGCCGTGAAGGAGGAAGGCCGGCATCTTGACCAGGAAGGCGGCGGCGAAGAACCAGAAGATCCAGCGCTGGCTGCCGGCGCTGAGCGAGTGTTCGGAGAGGGCGGCGATCGAGAAGGTGATGTGCCCGCCGTCGGCGGCGATGATCGCGGTGGCGATCGCCCCGACCAGCATCAGCAGCGAGCCGATCAGCGTGTAGACGATCATCTTCAGCGTCGCCGCAGCCGCCGTCGGCCCGTCCTCGCGGTCGCTTCCCCAGGCGCCGAAGAGGAAGTAGAACGGGACCAGCATCAGATCGAAGAAGAGGACGAAGAGCAGCAGGTCCTGAGCCAGGAACGCGCCCAGGGTGGCGGTCTCGCCGAGCAGCATCATCAGGAAGAAGAGGTGGGGGCGGTCCTGCTCGCGGAAGGCGGCAAAGGCTGTGCCCGCGGTCCAGAGCACGGTCGTCAGCAGGATCAGGAAGACGTTGAGGCCGTCGATGCCGAGGCTGTAGTCGACGCCGAGGCCGGGGATCCAGTTGACGTCGACGGTGTCCTGCAGGCCCGGGGCGCCGGAGTCGAATCCGGCCACGAGCGAGATCGCGATGCCCAGCGTCGCCACCGTGCCCAGCGTCGCCCACCAGCCGGCGAGCCGGCGCGGCAGGAAGAGGCCGATCAGGCCGAAGGCAAGCGGTGTCCAGAGCAGCGAGTTGCTCATGAGCTGCTCAGCAGGAAGTAGAGGGCGAGGCCGGCGAAACCGACGATCAGCAGCAGGGCGTAGCTGCGGACGAAGCCGCTCTGCACGACGCGGACGACGCGGCCGCTGCTGCCGACGAGATCCTCGGTGCCGTCGACGATGCCGTCGACGACGATCCGCTCGAAGGTCCGGTTGGCGAAGCGGCCGATTGCCAGTGCCGGCTTAACTACGAGTATGTCTATGAGCTCGTCGAAGTACCACTTGTTGGCGAGGAAGGTGTGCAGCGGGCGCAGGCGCTGGATTAGCAGCGCTGGGGTCTCAGGGCGAGCGATGTAGAGCCAGTAGGCGATGCCGATGCCGACGATCGAGATCGTCGCGCCGATCGCCAGCCCGGCCCAGGAGGCGCCGACCGAGGGCACGATCGCCGCCAGCGGCGAGTCGGCGAAGACCGGGTCGAGGAACTTGGTGACCGTGTCGTCGAGTCCCGGCACCTGGATCAAGCCGGCGAACAGCGCCAGGAAGGCGAGCACGCCCATCGCCACCCGCATCGGCCAGGACTGCTCGGCGATGTGGTGGTCGGCGCCGGGGAAGCCGACGTCCGTGTCCTCCTCTTCGCCCGTCGCCGGGTTGAAGGGGTGAGCGTGGTGGACGTGGCCGCTGTCGATCAGCTCCTGCGCCTCGGCGCACGGCTTGCCGGGGAGGACGCGGAAGATCAGCCGGAAGGTGTAGATCGCGGTCAGCAGGGCACCGAAGTAGCCGAGCACGGTGAAGATCTCGTACATCCCACCGCGCGCGGTCGCGTAGGCGAGGATCTCGTCCTTGGAGAAGAAGCCCGAGGTGCCGGGGAAGGCGGCCAGCGCCAGGCCGCCGCAGAGCATCGTGATCGAGGTGAAGCGCATCGCCTTGCCGAAGCCCTTCATGTCGTCGATGTTCTGGTTGTTCGCCATCGCGGCGATGATCGAGCCGGCCGCCATGAAGAGCAGCGCCTTGAAGAAGGCGTGGGTCATCAGGTGGAACATGCCGGCGCTGTAGGCACCGATCGAGACGCCCATGATCATGTAGCCGATCTGGCTCATCGTCGAGTAGGCGATCGCCCGCTTCAGGTCGGTCATCACCAGGGCGATCGTGCCGGCGACCAGCAGCGTCGCCAGGCCGACGAAGGCGGCGATATCGGCGGCGGTGGGGGCGAGGACGAAGAGAGCGTGGGTGCGGGCGATCAGGTAGACGCCTGCGGTGACCATCGTCGCCGCGTGGATCAGCGAGGAGACTGGGGTCGGGCCCTCCATCGCGTCGGGCAGCCAGGTGTGGAAGGGCAGCTGCGCGGACTTGGCGAAGGCGCCGACGAGGAGCAGCAGGCAGATCGCGGTCACCGTCCACTCATTGGTGTGGAAGACCTGCGGCGCCTTGGCGAAGACCTCGCTGTATTCGAAGGTGCCGAGTTCGCGGAAGATCAGGAAGGCGGCGAGAACCAGGCCGATGTCGCCGACGACGTTGATCACGAAGGCCTTCATCCCGGCCCGGGTCGCCGTGGTACGCCGGTACCAGAAGCTGATCAGCGCGTAGGAGGCGAAGCCGACGAAGGCCCAGCCGACGATCAGCAGGACGAAGTTGCCGGCGAGGACCAGCAGCAGCATCGAGAAAACGAAGAAGTTGAGGTAGCTGAAGAAGCGGTGATAGCCCTCGTCGGACTGCATGTATCCGTAGGAGTAGAGGTGGATCAGGGTCGAGACTCCGGTGACGATCAGGACCATGAAGACCGAGAGCGGGTCGACGAAGATGCCGAGCTTGATGTCTAGACCCGCGACGCTCGCGTAATCCCACAGCGCCGAGGCGTGGTGGCGCGCGTCCGGCGATTCGCCGAGCAGGCAGAGCAGGGCGCCGATGCCGCAGGCGAAGGCGATGCCGATCGCAAGCGTGCCGATCGCCCCGGCCACCTTCGCGGGCAGGAGCTTGAAACCGAGCGCGATCGCGATCGAGCCGAGCAGCGGGAAGAGCAGGACCAGCCAGGCCCAGGAGGTGGCGGTCATCCGCGCAGCTCCCTGAGCTCATCGACGTCGAGCGGCAGCTTGCGGCGGAAGATCGCCACGATCAGGCCGAGGCCGACGACGACCTCGCAGGCGGCGACGACCATCACGATGATCGCGAAGATCTGCCCTTGCTGATTGCCAACCATCCGGCTGAACGCGACGAGAGACAGGTTGCCAGCGTTGAGCATGATCTCGAGGCAAAGAAGGATCACCACTGGGCTACGCCGGATCAGAATCCCCATTGCCCCCACCGCGAACAGCAGCGACGAGAGCACGATGTACCACTCGGTGTTCATAGGGAGGACGGCACCTCCTCCGAACGCGCCTTCGGCGCTGAGTGTTCGGAGGAGGTGCCGTCCTCCCTATTACGTCCAGCAAGTACTACCGCGCCGACCGCGGCCAGGAGCAGGAGGATCGAGGAGGCCTCGAAGGCAAGCAGGAATCGTTCCAGGAGCAAACGACCGATCGCAGCCGGATCGCCGAATCCAGGGTTGACGTCCGGGCCATGCGTGCCCAGGGCAACTAGGGACGAGCCAAGGACGGCTATTGAGAGCTCTACGAAGATGGCGGCGCCCATCAGCGGGGCTAGGAAGCGCTGGCCTGGGATCGGCTCCCAGGCGGACTCTGTGTCACCGCCGACATAGGCCGTGACGAAGACGTAGAGGACCATTACGGCGCCGGCGTAGACGACTACCTGGGCCGCGGCTACGAAGGCGGCGCTGAGCAGGAGGAAGAGGACCGCCAGGGAGAAGAGGTGGACTATTAGGGCGAGGACGCCGTAGAAGGGGTTGCGCAGGGCGACTACGCCAATTGCGCCGCCGAGGGCGCCGAGCGCGGCGAAGAAGAAGAGGACCGCTTCCATTTACTCGCCCTCCGCCCGCAGCGGCGTGCGCTCGATCGGCTCGGCGAGGAGCATCTCCTTGGTAAAGATCAGGTCCGAGCGGTCGTAGTCGGCCATCTCGTAGTCGTGGCCCATCGTGATCGCGTCGAAGGGGCAGGCGATCTCGCAGTAGCCGCAGAAGATGCAGCGCGAGAGGTTGATCTCGTAGATCGCGGCGAAGCGCTCGCCGGCCGAGACGCGGTCGCCGGGGATGTTCTCGGCGGCGACGACGCGGATGCAGTCGGCCGGGCAGGCAGCGGCGCAGAGCGAGCAGCCGACGCACTTCTCCAGTCCCGTGTCCTCGAACTTGTGCAGCTTGTGGCGGCCGCGGAAGCGCGGATAGACCGGCGTCTTCTCCTCGGGGTACTGGATCGTCATCGGACCCTCGATCAGCCGCGCCATCGTCGTCTTCAGACCGCGCAGGGTCTCGCCGAAGGCGCGGTAGGCACCGCCGAGGCCGCCCGGCTCGGGGCCGCGCTGGACCTCGACCACACTGTCGTCTTTGAGGTAGGGGAACTCGCCGCTCACGTGACCACCACCAAGACGGCGGTGACGAGGACGTTGAGGGTCGCCAGCGGCAGCAGCACCTTCCAGCCCAGGCTCATCAGCTGGTCGTAGCGCAGCCTCGGCAGGGTGGCCCGCACCCAGATGAAGAGCAGGACCAGGCAGAACATCTTGGCCAGCATCCAGATCGGGTCGAGCCAGCCGGGGCCGGGGCCCATCCAGCCGCCGAGGAACATCGCCGCGGCGACGCCGGAGACGACGAGGATCTCCATGTATTCGACGAGCAGGAAGCTGCCGAAGCGCATGCCGCCGTACTCGGTCATGAAGCCCTGGACCAGCTCGGCGTCGGCCTCGGGCATGTCGAAGGGAGTGCGGTTGGTCTCGGCGAAGCCGGCCAGCATGAAGATCAGGAAGCCGACGAACTGGGGGACGATGAACCAGATCGCACCCTGGGCTTCGACGATGTCGACCAGCGAGAGTGAGCCGCCCATCATGATCACGCCGAGCAATGCCAGCCCCATCGCCACCTCGTATGAGATCAGCTGGGCGGCGCCGCGCATCGCTCCGAGGAGGCTGTACTTCGAGCCCGAGGACCAGCCGCCGAGCAGCACGCCGTAGAAGGCGATCGAGCCGACGGCGAAGAAGTAGAGGATGCCGATCGGCACGTCGATCCCGTAGAGGCCGACGCCGTCCTGGACGTTGCCCCAAGGGATGATCGCCAGGGCGAGCACCCCGGAGAGGACCGGTAGCAGCGGGCCGAGGATGAAGAGCGAGCCGATTGCATTGGCCGGGCGGAAGGCCTCCTTGGAGAGCAGCTTCCCCACGTCGGCAAGCGGCTGCAGGATGCCGAAGGGGCCGACCCGGTTGGGGCCGTAGCGGTGCTGGAAGCGGCCGATCAGCTTGCGCTCGAGCACCGTCATCAGCGGCAAGATCCCGAAGATCACGCCGAAGATGACCAGGCTCTTGACGACCATGATCCAGGTGGCTTCGACGAACTGGGTGTCGGCGATCGACAGCATCAGCCGGCAGTCTTCTCGATCGTCACGCTGACCGGCGAGCCGTTGAGCAGGGCGTTGGCGTTGGCCTCGGCGGTGCCCTCGAGCAGGAAGCAGACGCCCTCGCTGACCCGCTCCCGGATCGCCACCCGGGCGCGGATGCTGGTGCCGTTCTGGGCGACCTTGACCTCGTCGCCGGACTTCAAGCCCAGGCGCTCGCCGTCCGCGATCGAGAGCTCGACGCGTTGCTGTGGGGCCAAGAAGCGGAGCGGGGGGTTCAGCTCGGTGATCGGGCCTGCCCACAGATCCCGGTAGGTCCCGAGAGCCAGGGTGGAGTCCGAGGCGGGAGAGGCGGCCGGACCCGGTTCGTCGGACGCGCTTACGCGCTGAGTGTCCGGCGAACCGGGTCCGGCCGCCTTTTCTGCCTCAGATGTTGCTCCGGCGCTGAAGAAGTTCGCTGATGGGGTGTCCTGCCAGCGGATGCCGCGGCCGCCGATGTCCGCGTCGGTGATGCCCGCGTAGAAAGGGACCGAAGCTCCGAGAGCTGCGAAAGCTGAGGGCTGGGATGAGATGCCGGTGCCGTGGCCGAGGGCCAAAGAAAGCTCTGCCAGGACACCCCAGTTCGGGCGGATGTTGCCGGGGCGGGGAGCGCTTGGGCGTACGCGCTGGAGGCGGCCGTCGGGGTGGGAGACCGTGCCGTCTTTCTCGGCGTGGGTCTCGAGCGGGAAGACGACGTCGGCCTTGGCGGTGGTGGCGTTTTCGAAGGTGGAGAAGCAGACGATGTGGTCGGCCGCTGTCAGCGCTCGGTCCCAAGCTTCGGTGTCCGGGAAGTCGCGCAGAGGGTCGACGCCGAAGAGAAGGAGGGTCTTCAGCTCGCCTGACTCGAGGGCCGCGCGGATCTCCTCCGTGGACTTCCCCACGAAAGCTGCATTCGGCCCCTCAGAGGTGCTCAATGCAGCTTTCGTCTCGCTCAGGCCCGGACCGGCGTCTGGGAGGCAGCCGGCCTCGCGCAGGCCTCGGGCGTTGGTGACCTCGGGGACTTCGAGCAGGCCCGAGCCGTCCTTGCCGGAGAGGCCGAGCGCGGTGGCCACGTCGAGGAGGGCGGTTAGGGCACCTTCGCCCTCGCGGGCTATGCGGTCGCCCCAGATGATCGCTACGGACCCGGCGTCGCGGAGGACCTCTGCGATGTCTGAGGCGTGGCCCTCGTTGGGGAGGCGCAGGCAGTTGGCCAGCTCGGAGAGGAAGAGGGTGGCGCCGCCCGGGGCGTAGCGCGCGGCGGCCGTGGCGCCCCCGTCGAGGGCCGTCGGCTGTTCGGTGGCGACCGTCAGCTTGGCGCCGTTGCGGCGGATCGCCTTGCGGATGCGCAGGTCGAGGATCGGGCTGCTGTGCAGCGGATCGGTGCCGACGACGAGGATCACCTCGGCGTTGTCGATGTCACGAACCCGGGCCGAGAGGTCGGGGTGGTCGAGGCGGATCTGTGTCTCGCGCGAGGGGCCACGCGACGGACGCGAGTCGATGTTGGGGGAGCCGAGCGCCTCGCGCACGATGCGCTGGACGAGGTAGCCCTCCTCGTTGGAGGCGTCGCCGACGATCGCGGCGCTTTGGTCGCCACCGGCCTTCAGCGCCGATGCGGCCTTGGCGATCGCGTCCTCCCAGCTCGCCTCGACGCCGCCGCGCAGGCGCGGGCCACCGACCCGCTCCTCAGCGCCGAACATCTCGAAGCCGTAGCGGCCGCGGTCGCAGAGCCAGCCGTCGTCGACCTCGGCGTTGTCGCGGGAGACGACCCGCTTCACCTTCTCGTCGCGGACGGTGAAGCTGACGTTGCACTGGCTCGGGCAGAGCGTGCAGACCGAGCCTGCCTGCTCGATGTCCCAGGGCCGGGCGCGGAAGCGGTAGGTGTAGCTGGTCAGCGCGCCGACCGGGCAGAGGTCGGTGATGTTGCCGTGGAAGGGTGCGACGTAAGGGCGGTCGTCGAAGGTGCCGACGAAGGTGCGGTCGCCGCGCTCGAGCAGCTGCAGCTGCTCGTCCTCGGCCACCTCCTGGCTGAAGCGCACGCAGCGGTAACAGAGGATGCAGCGCTCGCGGTCGATCGCGACCAGCGGCGAGAGCTCGATCGGCTTCTCGAAGTGGCGCTTCTGGTCGGTCATCCGGCTCTTGCCGGGGCCCCAGCCCATCGAGATGTCCTGCAGCGGGCACTCGCCGCCCTTGTCGCAGACCGGGCAGTCGAGCGGGTGGTTGACGAGCAGGAACTCGACCACGGCGCTCTGCGCGTGCTTCACCTGGTCGGTGCGGGTGTGGACGACCATGCCGTCGCGGACCGGCGTCGAGCAGGAGGTCTGCAGCTTCGGGATCCCCTCGATCTCGACCAGGCACATGCGGCAGGCGCCGACCGGCTCGCCCAGCTTCGGCTCGTAACAGAAGACCGGGATCTCGACGTCACCCCGCTTGGCGGCGTCGTGGAGCATCTCGCCCTCGGTCGCGGTCACCTCGCGACCGTCGATGATCAGCGTTACTTGGGCCTTGCCGCTCACGTCGCTGCTCCCAGGGTCTCGGGGATGCCTTGGACGGCGGCGATGCGATCGTCCTCTAGGGGCGAGCCCGCTTCGGCGATGACCTGCTCGAACTCGTCGCGGAACTTGCGCACCATCGCCCCGACCGGCATCGCCATCGAGTCGCCGAGCACGCAGAGGCAGTGGCCGATGATGTTCTCCTGCACCGAGGCGACGATGTCGAGGTCCATCGGCGTCGCCTCGCCGCGCACGACCCGTTCCAGCATCTTCACCGTCCAGTTCGTTCCCTCGCGGCAGGGGGTGCACTTGCCGCAGGACTCGTGGTGGTAGAAGCGCGCCGTGCGCAGCGCCATGTGCGGGATCGAGACGCGGTCGTCGGCGACGATGATCGAGCCCGAGCCGAGCATCGAGCCGGCCGCGGCCATTGCCTCGAAGGAGTAGGGAAGGTCGAGGCCCTCCTCGGCGGTGAGCACCGGGGAGGAGGAGCCACCGGGGTAGAAGGCCTTGACCTCGTGGCCCTCGGCCGGGCCGCCGGCGAGGCCGTAGATCAGCTCGCGGGTGGGGATGCCGAGCTCGACCTCGTAGTTGCCGGGCCGCCGCACGCCGCCCGAGATCGAGACGACCTTGGTCCCCGGCGACTGCTCGGTGCCGAAGCCCTTGAACCACTCGGCGCCGTGATTGACGATGTGGGGGACGTTGGAGAGCGTCTCGACGTTGTTGATCAGCGTCGGCCCGCCGTAGAGGCCCTGCACCGCCGGGAAGGGCGGCTTCAGCCGCGGGTTGCCGCGCTTGCCCTCGAGCGCGTCGAGCAGCGCCGTCTCCTCGCCGCAGATGTAGGCGCCGGCGCCGCGGTGGACGACCAGCTCGAGGTCGCGATGCGTGCCGAGAATGTCCTTGCCGAGATAGCCGGCCTCATAGGCTTCGGCGACCGCGGCGTCGAGGATGTCTGCCTGCAAGTCGTACTCGCCCCGGATGAAGATGAAGGCGTGACCGATGCCGGCGGCGAGCGAGGCGATCGCGATCCCCTCGATCAGCTGGTGCGGGTTGCGCTGCATCAGCTCGCGGTCCTTAAAGGCGCCCGGCTCGGACTCGTCGGCGTTGCAGCAGAGGTACTTGTCGACGCCGCCCCCGCGCGGCAGGAAGCTCGCCTTCTTGCCCATCGAGAAGCCGGCGCCGCCGCGGCCGCGCAGCCCGGACTCTTCGAGCTCCTTCAGCACCTCGTCGGGCTCGAGCTCCCGGTAGGCCTTCTCCAGGGTTGCGTAGCCGCCGAAGCCCTTGTAGCCGGACAGGGTGCGCAGCGCCGGGTCTTCGGCGTTCTTGAGCAGCATCCGCGTCTCAGGCATCGGGGCCTCCCGGCAGCGGGCGCTTCTCCAGGGCCTTCTCGGGCAGGACGTCGGCGCCGCCGCGCAGTTGCTCGATCGCGGTCTTCGCTTCGGCCGCCTCGAGCGGGCCGAAGTAGCGCTCGTCGATCGAGGCCATCGGCGCGATGTCGCAGGCGCCGAGGCACTCGAAGCCGGTGACGAAGAAGCTCTCGTCGTCGCCCGCCGCTTCGCGGAAGGCGTCGAGCAGCTCGTCGCCACCGCGCATCCAGCAGGAGATGTTGGTGCAGACGGCGACCTTGTGGGTGCCGACCGGGTCGGTGTGGAGGAGGTCGTAGAAGCTCGCCACCGACTCCAGGTAGGCGGGCGTCACCCGCATCACTGCGGCCGCCTGCCGGATTCCCTCGGGCGTGCACCAGCCGTAGAGTCGCTGCACCGCCCAGAGCGCCGGGATCGAGGCCGATTTGCGGTCGGGGTAGCGGCCCATCAGCTGCTCGATCCGCTCGCGCAGCTCGGCCGGGCAGTCGACTTCGTGCAGCTCGGGGACCTGCTCGGAGGAGCGATCCGGGACGCGACCCTCGGTCAGCGCCTGATCGACCGGCAGGTTGGGGTTGCTGATCCCGGGGCCGTCGACGGGGCTCATCGGTCGACCCCGCCGAGGATCGGGTCGAGCATGCCGAGGCTGCAGATCATGTCGGCGATGTATGTGCCCGTCGACATGTCTTTGAAGGCCTGCAGGTTGACGAAGGAGGGGTCGCGGAAGTGGACCCGGGCCGGCTTCGAGGAGCCGTCGGCGAGGACGAAGCAGCCGAGCTCGCCGCGCGGCGACTCGATCGCGTAGTAGAGCTCGCCGGGCGCCACCCGGTAGCCCTCGGTGACGAGCTTGAAGTGGTGGATCAGCGACTCCATCGAGGTCGAGAGCTCCGAGCGCGGCGGCAGCACGTACTTGCGGTCGTCGGCGATGAAGGGGCCGTCGGGCAGGGCGTCGAGCGCCTGCTCGACGATCTTCGTCGACTCCAGCATCTCCGCCACCCGCACCCGGTAGCGGTCGTAGTTGTCGCCGACCGTGCCGACCGGGATCTGGAAGTCCATCTCCGGGTAGGCGAGGTAGTCGAAGGCCTTGCGCAGGTCCCAGGGCTCTCCGGCGGCACGCAGCAGCGGTCCGGTCACGCCCAGCTCCAGCAGCCGCTCGCGGGAGACGATCCCGGTCCCCTTGGTGCGGGAGAGGAAGACCTCGTTGCGGTCGAGCAGCGCCTGGTACTGGCCGACCCGCACCGGCATCTCGGCGATGAACTCGCGCAGCTTCGCCTCGAAGCCGAGCGGGATGTCCTCGATCACGCCGCCGACCTGGAAGTAGCGGGTGTGCATCCGCTGCCCGGTCGCCATCTCGAAGAGGTCGAGGATGCGCTCGCGCTCGCGAAAGCAGTACCAGAGCATCGAGATCGCGCCGAGGTCGAGCGCCGTCGTCCCCAGCCAGACCAGGTGCGAGTGGATCCGGTTGAGCTCGAGGAAGATCGTCCGCAGGTACTTGGCGCGGGGCGGGATCTCCAGCCCGACGAGCCGCTCGACCGCGCCGCAGTAGGCCTCCATCTGGAAGAAGAAGGAGACGTAGTCCATCCGCTCGACGAAGGGGATGACCTTCCAGTAGCTCTTGTCCTCGCAGGACTTTTCGATCCCGGTGTGGACGTAGCCGATCACCGGCTTGAGGTCACGCACGACCTCGCCTTCGAGGTCGACGACCAGCCGCAGCACGCCGTGCGTGGCGGGATGGTGCGGGCCCATGTTGACCGTCATCACCTCTGTGCGCGGCTCGGTCAGCTCGATCTCAGCCATAGTTGCGCTCGTTGTAGGTGAAGGTGACGGGCTCGCCGCCGACCGCGAAGTCGCGTCGCTGCGGCCAGCCGACGTAGTCCTCGGGGAGCAGGATCCGGGTCAGGTCGGGGTGGCCCTTGAAGACGATCCCGAAGAAGTCGTAGACCTCGCGCTCCTGGAACCCGGCGGTGGGGAAGAGCTCGACGCAGGAGTCGATCTCCGGCAGCGCGCCCTCGCCCGGATCGGCCAGCAGCGCCTTGACCCGCAGGCGCTCGACCCGGTCGCGGTTGAGCAGCTCGTAGTGGACGGCGAAGCGCGGCTCGGCCGGCAGGTAGTCGGCGGCGTGCAGGCTGGAGAGGAAGCGGTAGCCCTGGCCGGGGGCGTCGCGCAGCCAGCCGAGTACGGCGAGCAGCTGCGCTGGGTCGATCGACATGCTCGCCGCACCGTGGTCGAAGCCGGTGTCGAGGATCGCCCCCGGGTGGTCCTGCTCGATCTCCCCCCGGATCAGCTCCAGTCCGGGGGCGTCAGGCACGGAGCAGCTCCCTGGCGGCGAGGTAGGCCTCGGCCGACTCCGCGCTCGGTTCACTGCGCGGACCGCCGCGTGCCCACTCCTCGGTGCCCTCGGCTTTGTAGCGAGCGCGCCAGCCCTGATCGGCGTTGCCCATGATCTTCTCCTGCAGCTTGGTGAAGCCGTAGAGGACCGCCTCCGGCCGTGGCGGGCAGCCGGGGATGTGCACGTCGATCGGCATGAACTTGTCGGCGCCTTGGACCACGGCGTAGTTGGAGAACATGCCGCCGCTGGAGGAGCAAGCTCCCATCGAGATCGCCCACTTCGGCTCCAGCATCTGGTCGTAGAGGCGGCGGACGACCGGCGCCATCTTGATCGAGACCCTGCCCGAGAGGACGATGAAATCAGCCTGGCGCGGGGAGGCGCGCCCGGCCTCGGCGCCGAAGCGGGCGATGTCGTAGCGCGCCGTGACGGCGGACATCGGTATTCCCTCGATCGCGCAGCAGGCGAGACCGAAGGACAGCGGGAACAGGGAGTTGGCCCGCGACCAGTTGAGCATCTCCTCGAGGCGGGTCAGCACAACCTTTTCCTCGACGTAGCGCTCGAGCTCCTCGCCCTCGAGGTCACCGCGCAGCATGTCGCGGGCGCTTAGCTGGCGCGCGCGCATCGTCTCGCGTGTCTCTCGCTCTATTTCCAATCCAGCGCACCCTTTCGCCAGACGTAGGTGAAGGCAACGAGCAACAGGACGATGAAAGTGACCAGCTCGCCGAGGACGAAGACGCTGTCGGCGCCCTTGAGGATGACGCCGATGGGGTAGAGGAAGACGACCTCGATGTCAAAGAGGATGAAGAGCATCGCGATCAGGTAGAAGCTGACGCCGAAGCGCATCCCGTGCGAGGCCTCGACCGGGATGCCCGACTCGTAGGGCTCGGACTGGCGTAGGCTCGCGGCGGTCGGGCGCTTCGGGCGCTTCGGCCCGATCACGTGGTTGAGCATCGCGAAAGCCCCCCCAACGGTGACGCCGAGGAAGGCGAAGACGAGAATCGGCAGGTAGCTCTTCAGCACTGGAAAAAGTTCGGTAGGCGCCGGCGGTTCGCGGGGGGACGTTCGTCCCGGCTGACGCCTGCAACTGCCTTTATACACCCACCTTGTAACACATTGCTACATAGTGCTTTTCCGCATCAGCAAGCCGAATCCCGACCCTAATAGGAGGAAATAGTCGTGGTTGCCGTGCACGTCGTCGTTGGCTGCGCCGTGATAGTGCTCAACCTCGTCGCCTTCGCCATCGGCGGCATCTCTTGGTACCGCGACCGTGCCTCGGTGCGCTTCTGGTACCTGCTGCGGGCGGCCCAGGCCTCGGTCTTCCTCCAGGTGATGCTCGGCGGCCTGCTCGTCTTCACCAACCACAAACCAGACGACAGTCTCCACTACCTCTACGGGATCCTTCCCCTCGTCGTCTCCCTGATCGCCGAGGGCGCCCGCACGGGCGCCGCCGAACGCGAGCTTCGCGACGTCGACATCGAGACCCTCTCCGCGGAGCAGCAGCAGTCGGTCGCCCTGGCGATCGTCCGCCGCGAGATGGGGATCATGGCGGTCAGCTGCGGCGTGATCCTCTTCCTAGCCCTGCGCGCCGCCGGCACGAGCGGCGCGTTCTAACGCCGAAACCGTCTCAGCCCGCCATATGCGCGGGCTGAGACGGTTTCGCGAGGGTCAGGGCGTGGATCGGCCGAAGTCAAAGGCCGGCTCCGGGTATACGTGGGAGGACAAGGAGGGCGATGCCCGTTCCAAGGATGAATCCAGTCGACTCCAGTTGCGTCGCGAGGATCGGATATGACGCCAACACCGAAGAGGTCTATGTCGAGTTCCACGACTCGGGCCTTTACGCCTATCGCGGTGTATCGCCCCGTGTCTACGAGGAGTTCCTGGCCGCCGGCTCCAAGGGAACCTTCGTCAACGAGGTGATCAAGCCTCGCTATCCGTATCGGAAGGCTTAGCTCGAGATGCGGAACACTGGATGGTCGGGCGCGATCCGAAGGAGCTCCGCGTCGGAGGCATCGGGACCGACGCCGCCGAAGAAAGCTCCGACCTCCCATTTCCACTTCTCCAGATAGGCACGTAGGAGCGCCGGCTTCTGCGCGTCGGCAAGCTCGGTCGCGCTGAACTCCTCGACCCGGCGCCCTCCGACCAAGCGACCCTTGCCGCTGACCCGCAGGTTTCGCACCCACTGCGTGTTTCCGCGCGGCGCAACTAGGTAGCGGTCGTCCTCGAACGCCAGCGGGTTGACGGGCGTCTGTCGCCACTCGCCGCTCTTGCGTCCCTGAACTTCGAGCACGCGGGATCCGGCGAGGCTGATGCCGAGCCGCGTCAGCACCGCAACGAGTGGATTGAAGACGTGCCGGGTGAACCAACCGGGCTCCTGGAACTTGGCTGCCATCAATCGATTGTGTCAGCAGTAGGCTGGGGCCAATGCTCGATCACGTCGGCATCGAGGTCAGCGACCTGGCCCGCAGCAAGGCCTTCTACGAAGGGGCGCTGGAGCCGCTCGGGATCCGCCTGCTGATGGAGTTCGAGGGCGCCGCCGGTTTCGGCGAGGACACCGAGCACGGGCCCAAGCCCTTCTTCTGGATCCAAGGTCGCGGTCGCCCGCCTGTCAGCGGCGCCCACGTCGCCTTCGGCGCTCGCACTACCGACCTCGTCGATGACTTCCACGCCGCCGCACTCGCGGCCGGCGGCACCGACAACGGTGCTCCCGGCCCGCGCCCGATCTACCACCCTGGCTATTACGGCGCTTTCGTGCTCGACCCCGACGCCAACAACGTCGAGGCCGTCTGCCACAGGCCTTCGTCTGGCTGACTCATAGGCGCGTTAGTGGCGCATATCGCTACTAACGCGCCTCACTTCAGCCGAGCGGCCGGTACTCGCCGCCGTTGAAGACGAGCGGGTCGCCCTTGCCGGTTGCCAGGTCGCGGACCTCGCCGGTGACGATCACGTGGTCGCCGCCGGCGATCACGTCGCGCAGCTCGCAGGCGGCCCAGACCAGGGCGCCGTCGATCGCGGGGATCCCCTCGCGCTCGCTCCAGTCGACCCCGTCCCACTTCTCGGCGACCGGGGCCTTGGTGGCGAAGGAGCGGGCGATCGGCTCCTGCCCCGCGTGCAGGACGCTGATGCCGAAATGGTTGGCCGCCTGGACCGCAAGCAGGGTGCGCGAGCCGCGGTCGAGGCAGGCCAACATCAGCATCGGCTCGATCGACAGCGAGCAGACCGCATTGGCGGTTGCACCGGCCGGGCCATCGGGTCCGGAGGCGCTGACGACGGTGACGCCGGTCGGCAGCATCGCCATCGCGGCACGGAAGCGAGCGGGGTCGAGCGGACTCATGGCTGGACGGGACAATATGATGCCGCCGCGTGCGCCTCGCCCTGATCACAGCAACGGCACTTCTCGCTGCCCTCGGGCTCGCCGCCTGCGGCATGGGCGAAGAAGGTGTCTCGGTTTCGAAGAGCGACTCCAACTACAACGGAGCCGTCCTCTTCGCCACGCACTGCTCCGGCTGCCACACGCTCAGCGCCGCCGGCACCCAGGGCAGCGGCAATCGCGGCCTGCGCACGCAGGGGCCGAACCTCAACCAGCGAACCGAGACATATGACGACGCTCTCTTCGCGATTCAGAACGGCGGCTTCTCCGGCGCGATCATGCCTCAGAACATCATCGTCGGCGAAGAAGCCGAAGCGGTCGCCCGCTTCGTCGCCAAGTACGCGGGCGACGAAGCCGAAGAATCTCCTCGCCCCGGCGAGACCTCGCCCTAAGCTTTCGGGGCCATGCTCGACCTGAAGCTGATCCGCTCCGACCCTGAGCGGGTCAAGACGGCGCTGGCCCGCCGCGGCGCGGCCGAGCAGGTCGACGAGCTGCTCAGCCTCGACGCCCGCCGCCGCGAGCTGCTGCCGCGGATCGAGGGGGCGCAGGCCGAGCGCAAGACGCTCTCCAAGCAGATTGGCGAGGCGAAGCAGCGCGGCGAGAGCGGCGAGGAGCAGATGCGCGCGGTCGGCGCGCTGAAGGAGACGATCGAGTCCGGCAAGGCCGAGCTGGAGCAGGTCGAAGCCGACCTGCGGGGAATCGTCACCGCCCTTCCCAACCTGCCCGATCCTGACGCTCCGGACGGGATGACCGAGGAGGACGCCGTCGTCCTGCGCGAGGAGGGCGAGCCGCCGAGCTTCGACTTCGAGCCGCGCGACCACCTCGAGATCGGCACCGAACTGGGCCTGATCGACATGGAGGCGGGGGCGCGGGTCTCGGGCTCCCGCTTCGCCTACATCAAGGGCGACCTGGTCCTGCTCGAGCTGGCCCTTGTCCGCTTCGCGCTCGACCTGGTCCGCGGCGAGGGTCACGAACCCGTCGTCCCGCCGGTCCTGGTCCGCGAAGAGGCGCTCGTCGGCACCGGCTTCCTGCCCGGCGACCGCGACCAGATCTACGAGGTGCCGAAGGACGATCTCTTCCTCGTCGGCACCTCGGAGGTCCCGCTCGCCGCCCTGCACGCCGACGAGATCCTCGAAGCCGACCGCTTGCCGCTGCGCTACGCCGGCTTCTCGACCTGCTTTCGCCGCGAGGCCGGTGCCGCCGGCCGCGACACCCGCGGGATCTTCCGCGTCCACCAGTTCGACAAGGTCGAGATGTTCTCGTTCGTCGAGCCGTCCGAGTCGGCCGCAGAGCACGAACGGCTGCTGGCGATCGAGGAGCGGATCCTGGCCGAGCTGGAGATTCCCTACCGCGTCGTCAACGTCGCCGCGGGCGACCTCGGCGCCCCAGCGGCGAAGAAGTACGACTGCGAGGCCTGGATCCCGAGCCAGGGTCGCTACCGTGAGTTGACCTCTTGCTCGAATACGACCGACTATCAGGCGCGGCGCCTAGGCTGCCGATACCGGCCGGGTGAAGACGAGGCACCACAAATCGTGCACACGCTCAACGGCACCGCGGTCGCGGTTGGACGCACGATGATCGCCCTGATCGAGAATCGCCAGGAGCGGGATGGCGGATTCACGCTACCCACTATTTTGCATTCGTATGGTTCGCCTGAAAAGATCGGCCCACTATGAGTAGCGGCGTGCGCGATGCGAAGCGGGTTGTCCTCTGCGATGACCACGAGATTGTCCGAGAGGCGATCAAGGCCCGGATGGCAAATTCGAGCATCGTCGAAATCGTCGGCGAGGCCGGAAACGGCCGCGATGTGGTCGACGTCGTCAAGGAGCTCGAGCCCGACGTCCTGATCATCGACGTCGAGCTGCCCAAGCGCGACGGGATCGAGGCGACCAAGGAGGTGCTCAAGGTCCGGCCACGGACCAAAGTCATCATCTTCACCGCCCACGCCCAGCCGGACCTGCTCGCCCTGGCGCTGCGGGCGGGCGCCTCCGGCTATGTGCTCAAGTCGGCACCGGCCGAGGACATCGCCCGCGCGGTCAAAGCGGTCACCGGCGGCGGCACCTTCCTCGGCGGCGATTTCGCCGGCGGCAAGCCTTCAGAGGTTGAGAAGCTGCTCGAGCTCTCTCCGCGCGAGCGCCAGATCCTCGAGCTGCTGGCCGAGGGCCTGCGGGTGAAAGAGATCGCCGAGCGGCTCCAGCTCAGCCCGGCGACCGTGCACACCCACGTGCGCAACGCGATCGCCAAGCTCGAGGTGGACACGAGGACCGAGGCCGTGGCCCTCGCGGTGAAGTTCAGCTACCTCGGTGCCGGCGGCAAGGCCACCTAGCTCGTCGCGTCCGCGGCTGGCTTCAGCTCCAGCGCGCAGCCGTTGATGCAGTAACGCTGGCCGCCCTCGCCCGGGCCGTCGTCGAAGACGTGGCCGAGGTGGGCGTCGCAGTGCTTGCAGACGACCTCGGTGCGGCGCATGAACATGCTGTTGTCGGGACGCAGCTCGACGTGCTCGAGGTTGGCCGGCTCGGTGAAGCTGGGCCAGCCGGTGCCGGAGTCGAACTTGGTGTCCGAGGAGAACAGCTCGGTGCCGCAGCAGACGCAGGTGTACATGCCCTCGGTCTTCTCGTCGACGTACGGGCCCGTAAAGGCTCGCTCGGTGCCGGCCTTGCGGGTTACGTGGTACTGCTCCGGGGTCAGCTGCTCACGCCACTCCTGCTCCGACTTCTGGACCTTCTTGGTGGTCTCGGTCATTTCGCTCCTTTCGTCACATCTGAGGTTACGCCTCGGTTCTTACGTGGAGGTGACGGGGAGCACCTCGACACTCTCCAAATCCCGCCGGAGGCGGGATTAATAGAGAGCCGCTTCGCGGCTTAGAACCACCCTGCGGTGCTGGGGGAGGGAGTGTCGAGGCGCTCCCCGTCACCTCTGCATAGGATCGATTCGCTATGGCTGACGCGTTCTATGAGCAGGGTAGCGGCGAAGGCCGATATGTCGCTACTGAGCTTACGAGGGGTCCCTGGGATCCCGGGTCGCAGCATGCTGGGCCGCCATCGGCTCTGCTTGGGCGAGAGATCGAGCGGGTCGACGAGGCCGGGGAGTTCCAGGTCGGGCGCGTGGTTTTCGAGATCCTCAGGCCGGTTCCGATCGGAGAGGTTCGGGTCGAGACGCGGGTTATCCGGCCCGGGAAGAAGGTGCAGCTCGTTGAGGCGTCGCTGTCGAACGACGCCGGGGAGCTGATGCGGGCTACTGCTTGGCTGTTGCGGCCCTCGGAGCTTGAGTTGCCCGATGGGGCGGTGGCTGAGGATGCGCCGCCGGCCGGGCCGGAGGAAGGGTGGACGCCTGAGTTCTTTCCTACCGGGCAGGACGCCGGGTACCACACCGCTATGGAGTGGAAAGCCGTTGCCGGTGCCTTTCTGGAGGCTGGGCCGGCGACCGTTTGGATGCGGATGCGGCAGCCGTTGGTCGATGGGGAGGAGCCGACCCCGTTGCAGCGAGCGCTGGTTGCGGCCGATGTTGGCAACGGGATCAGCGCCGTGCTCGATTGGCGCGAGTACGTCTTCATCAACGTCGACCTCACCGTCCACTTCGAGTGCATGCCCGAGGGCGAGTGGGTTTGCGTCGACGCGGTGACGCGGCCCCAGGCCAGCGGGATCGGCACGGCTGAGTCGGTGCTCTCCGACCAGCGGGGCCGTATCGGCCGCGCCGCCCAGTCGCTCCTGATCGCTCAGCGCTAGTTGGTCACCAGCAGGGCCTGGCTGCGCGGCGCGATTACGAAGGCGATCGTGGTGGCCGAGACGAGGGCGATCATCGCCGCCAGGAGGAAGGCGCCCTCGTAGCTGCTCAGCGCGGCGGCGGCGCCCGCGAGGGGGGCGCCGAAGCCGACGCCGGCGTCGAAGAACGCGGTGAAGGTGCCCAGCGCGGCGCCGCGGCGGGTGTCGGAGACGCGGTTGACGACGATCAGCGAGAGGGAGGGGTAGAGCAGCGAGAAGGCGGCGCCCATCGCCAGGGCCCCGGCGATCGCGACCGGAAGCGTGTGGGCGATCGCGATCGTGGCCAGGCCGATCGCCTCGACCGTTGCGGCCGCGAGCGCCACACGGACCGGACCGACCCGGTCGGGCAGGTCGCCGCCGATCAGGCGGGTGAGGACGACCATCGTCGCGAAGGCGCCGAAGACGGCGGCACCGTGGCCGACCCCGCGCGATTCGAGGTGCAGGACGACGAAGGCGGCCATCGTCCCGTAGCCGATCGACCCCAGGGCGAGGGCGGCGCCGGGCCGGACCGCCTCGCGCTCGATCAGCGCGTGGTGCTCCTCTTCGGGATGGGGGACCGCGTGGAAAGGGTCGGGCAGGCGGGTCGCGATCAACGCCCCGAGCAGCGGCACCAGGCCGGCGAAGAGCCAGACCGCGGTGTAGCCGGAGGCGTGCAGGATCAACTCGCCGATCAGCGGTCCGATGCTCAGCCCGGCCCAGACCGAGAGCCCGTAGAGGCCGATTACGCGGCCACGCCGCTCGATTGGTGCCAGGTCGACGACCCAGGCCGAGCTGGCGGTGAACACCGTTCCCTCGCCGGCGCCGAGCACCAGCCGCGCCGCGACCAGGCCTGGCACCCCGAGTGGCAGCAGGTACATGAAGCCGCCGATCGCGACCAGGATCGAGCCGATCAGGACTGTCGGCTTGCGCCCGCGTTGGTCCGCAAAACGGCCGGCGAAGGGGCGCAGCAGCAGCCCGGTGATCGCGTAGGAGCCGATCACGATGCCGACCGCGACGTTGCCCGCGTCGAGCGGGCCGTGGACGAAGCGCGGCAGCACCGGCAGCACCGCGCCGACCGCGACCAAGCCGCAGAAGGTGACCGCGAAGACGCCCGCAAAGGCAGCACCCGGCCGCGGCACCAGTGGCCGCGGGGCGTCGGCCATGGCGTTCACGACAGAAGTCCGGCGAGGTCCTCGATGACATGGTCTGGCCGCGGATCGGCCACCTCGGCCTCGGCGCGCGTGCTGGCGCCGCTCAGCACCAGCACCGTCTCCAGGCCCGCTCGCTGGCCGCCGGCGATGTCGGAGGCGAGCCGGTCGCCGACCATCGCGACCCGGTCCGCGCCGGCGATCAGGGCGCAGGCGCGCTCGAAGAGGTGACGCTCGGGCTTGCCGCCGATCTCGGCCGTCGCCCCAGAGGCGGTTTCGACCGCCGCGAGGATCGAGCCGGTACCGGGCCAGGCGCCACCGGGCATCGGCAGGGTCGGGTCGTGGCTGGTCCCGAAGAGGCCGGCGTCGCCCTGCAGCGCCAGGGTCGCGGTCAACAGCTCCTCGTAATCGAAACCCCGGTGGCCGCTGACGAGGACCGCATCGGCCTGCCGCGCCGCCTCTCCCTCAAGCAGCTCCAAGCCGGCATCGGCGACGGTCTCCTTGAAGCCGGGGGCACCGATCACGAAGGCCGTGTGGCCGGTGCCCACTGCATCGGCGGCGAGCTCAGCTGTGACCACGCCCGCGGTAACGACTCGGCTGTCGGGCACCGGCACACCCATATCTCGCAGCCGCTCCACATAGGTGGACGGTGGCCGGGCCGGGTTGTTGGTGACGAAGACAATCTCCTTGCCACCGTCGATCAGCTGCCTTAGAGCCTCAGCTGCCCTCGGCACCGGCTCACGCCCGATCCAGACAACCCCGTCGAGGTCGACCAGAAACCCGTCGAATTGATCAGCTAGCGCCATCCGACCCCAGGCTATTAGGGCCTATTCCGGTAGGGGTGGAACGTCTTGTACTTTTTCGCCAATTCCCAGCGGCGCCAGCAGCCGCGTCTCCACCGAAAAAGTTAAGTGGAACCCCTACCGGAATAGGCCCCGACCAATCGGGTAGGTACCGTGCGGCCCCATGAATGACTCAAACGGGCAGGTCGTAATCGCGAACGATGTCTCCCGCCGCTACGGCGAGGGGGACGCCGCCGTCGACGCTCTGGTCGACGTCAGCACCGGCTTCGAGCGCAGCCGCTTCACCGCGATCATGGGTCCCTCGGGGTCGGGGAAGTCGACGCTGATGCACATTCTCGCCGGCCTCGATAAGCCGACCGCGGGCACGGTCGTCCTCGACGGCGATGAGATCACCAGCCTCGACGACGGCGAGCTGACCAAGCTGCGCCGCGACAAGCTCGGTTTCATCTTCCAGTTCTTCAACCTGCTGCCGGTGCTGACCGCCGAGGAGAACCTGGTGCTGCCGCTCTCGATCGCCGGGCGCAAGCCCGACAGCGCCTGGGTCGACCAGCTGGTCCGCACGGTCGGCCTCGAGGACCGCCGCACCCACCGGCCCTCCGAGCTCTCGGGCGGGCAGCAGCAGCGTGTCGCCGTCGCCCGCGCGCTGGTCTCCAAACCGGCCGTCGTCTTCGCCGACGAGCCGACCGGCAACCTCGACTCGAAAGCGAGCGCCGATGTGCTGCGTCTGCTGCGCCAGTCCGTCGACGAGTTCGATCAGACGGTGATCATGGTCACCCACGACCCGGCCGCGGCAGCCCACGCCGATCGCCTGATCACGCTGCGCGACGGAAGGATCGTCCACGACGACTCCCCGGGCTCGGCCGACGACGTGATCGAGCTGATGAAGCGGGTCGACTAAGCCGGTTGACCGGCCTCGCCCTCAAGAGCCTCTGGGCGCGCAAGGCGCGCGCCATGGCAACGACCTTCGCGGTCGTCATCGGAGTCGCCTTCGTCGCCGGCTCCTACGTCCTCACGGACACGATCTTCGCCGCCTTCGACGAAATCTTCAGCGAGTCGCTGAAAGGGACCAGCGTCGTGATCACGGCCGAGAACCCGGTCAAACAGGAAAACGGCGAAACGCCGACGGTCCCGGCTTCGCTGCTGCCCCGGGTCCAGGGCACCGCCGGGGTCAGGCTTGCGGCGGGCGCGATCTTCACGCCAGGCGGCTTCTTCGACGCTGAAGGCGACAAGATCGGGAGCAAGTTTTCGCCGAAGTTCATCTCCTCGACTCTTCCCGACGGGCTGGAGTCGCTGACCTACATCGAGGGGCATCCGCCGCGGGGACCGACCGAAGCCTCGCTCAGCGAAGCGGCGGCCGATGACGCCGATCTGGGACTTGGCGACACGCTCAAGATCGTCGGCCAGGGCAGGGCCCGTGACTTCAAGCTGGTCGGCTTTACGCGGCTGGGCGGCGCCTCGTTCGGCGGTTCGAGTATCGCCCAGGTGACGCTGCCGGAGGCGCAACGCCTCTCGCACAAGGTCGGGCGCCTCGACCAGATCTCGGTGGCGGCTGACGACGGGGTCGCGGCGACGACGCTGAAGCGGCGGATCGCGCGCGAGATGCCGGCCGGCGTGCGGGTCGAGACCGCCAAGGAAAACGCCGACCGCGGCTCCGAAGAAATCCGCGAAAACCTCAGCTTCCTGCAGATCTTCCTGCTCGTCTTCGCCTTCATCGCGATCCTCGTCGGCTGCTTCCTGATCTTCAACACCTTCTCGATCACGGTCGCCCAGCGGGTCTCTGAGTTCGGCATGTTGCGCACGCTCGGTGCTTCGCGCCGGCAGATCCTCAGCGCCGTCGTGGTCGAGGCCCTGGTGATCGGAGCGGTCGGAGCGATCGTCGGCATCGCCGGCGGTTTCCTGATCGCCAAGCTGCTCAACGCTCTGCTCAAGGCCGTCGGCATCGACCTGCCGACCACGGGCCTGGTGATGGAGTCGCGCACGATCATCGTCTCGCTGCTGATCGGGATCGTCGTCACCACGCTTTCCTCGCTGGTGCCCGCGCTGCGCTCGACCCGGGTGCCGCCGATCGCCGCCTTGCACGCTTTCAGCCCGCCGCCGAGCCGGCGCCGGCGCCTGGTCGGCCTGGCGATCTCGCTCCTGCTCGGTGCCGCCGGCCTGGTCATGGTCCTGATCGGCCTCTTCGGCAACGCTTCGGCCGGTGCGGCGGCTGGGCTGATCGGCGGTGGCGCCGTCGTCATCGTCTTCGCCGTCTCGCTCTTCAGCCCTCGCCTGGTTCCGCCGCTGGCGACGATCGCCGGCTGGCCGTTGCGACGCCTGCGCAGGCTGATCGGCCGGCTGGCAAGCGAGAACGCTCAGCGCAATCCCGGCCGCACGGCGGTAACCGCGGCGTCGTTGATGATCGGCCTCACAGTGGTCACCTTCGTCACCGTCTTCGCCGCCGGGCTGAAGAGCTCGGTTGCCCAGGTGGTCGACGAAAACTTCGCCGGCGGGCTGGTGATCCAGAACAGTGACGGCTTCTCACCGATTCCAAACGGGGCCGCGCTCGCGGCCCGCAAGGTGCCGGGCGTGGGCACGGTGGCCTCGATCCGCTCCGAGCAGGCGAAGCTGCTGCCTTCGGGGGCGGGGGCGAGGGTCTCCGCTCCGAGCCGCGACGTCGAAAGAACCGTCGACGTCGAATGGAAGAAAGGGGGGCCGGCGACCTTGCGTCGGCTGCGCGACGGGCAGGCGATCCTCGCCGATTCCTTTGCCTCCGAACACGGCCTCGAAGTCGGCGACCGCTTCCGCTTGCTCAGCCAGACCCGCCGCCGGCCCAGCTTCAAGATCGTCGGCGAGTTCGATTCCAAGCTCGGCGTCTTCGGCAACGTCTTGATCACACAGAAGGCAATGGCCCGCGAGTTCGGCCAGACCCAGGACACGATCGATTTCGTCGAATCGGCGCCCGGAGCCGATGCCGCCAAGACTCAAGCGCTGCTTACGGCACTGGTCGAAAGGGCCTTCCCCGTCGCCGAAGTGCTGAACCAGCAGGAACTGAAGGAAAGCCGCGAAGAACAGGTCGACCAACTGGTCAACCTCGTCTACGCGCTGCTCTTCCTGGCGATCCTGATCTCGCTCTTCGGCATCGCCAACACGCTGGCGCTCTCGATCCACGAACGGACTCGGGAGCTCGGCATGCTGCGGGCGATCGGCATGTCGCGCCGCCAGGTGCGGACGATGGTCCGCTACGAGGCCGTGATCACGGCATTGATCGGGGCGATCCTCGGCATGGTCCTGGGCTTGGTCTTCGCTGCGCTGATCGCTCAACCACTGAAGGACGAAGGCTTCACGCTCTCCTATCCCGTCGGCTCGCTGGTCGCGCTCTTGGTGCTCGCCGCGATCCTCGGCGTGCTCGCCGCGATCCCGCCGGCCCGCCGCGCCTCGCGCCTCGACGTGCTCGAGTCGCTCCAGTACGAGTAGTCAGCCGCGTCGCAGGAGGCGCCGGACCGCGGCCATCAGCTCCTCGGTGCGCTCCTGCTGCTCGCCTCCGTCGGCTCCGGCGACGCAATGGGCAGCGTGGTCGGAGAGCAGCTCCAAGGCGACCTTGTCGAGCGCGGCCTGGATCGCCGTCACCTGGGTGACGACGTCGATGCAATAGCGGTTCTCCTCGACCATCCGCTCGACGCCGCGCACCTGCCCCTCGATCCGGCGCAGGCGCTTCAGCACCGCCTCGCGGTTCTCGGTGTAGCCGTGGATCGTCTCCGGCTTAGCGTCGGCCATGCCGCTCAGTATGACATACCCCCTAGGGGTATTAAGCGGGGACGGCGGCCGTCTCGGCCGAGGCGAGCCCGAGGCCCATCCGCAGCGCCCCGGCCACTTCGAGCATCGCCGTGCGAGCGCTGGGGCAGATTGCGGTCAGGTTGGCGAAGCCGTGGATCATGTTCGAGTGGCGCTGCAGCACCACCGGCACGCCGGCTTCCCGCATCCGCGCCGCGTAGAGCTCGCCCTCGTCGCGCAGCGGGTCGAAGCCGGCGGTGGCGACGTAGGCGGGGGGCAGGCCGGAGACGTCGGCCGCTCGCACCATCGAGGCGCGGGGGTCGTCGGGCTCGCAGCCGTCGGGCAGGTAGTGGTCTTCGAACCACTGCATGTCGCTGCGCGTCAACAGGAATCCCTCGGCGAAGGTGTCGCGGGAGGGCTGTTCGCCGACGACGTCGGTGGGGGGGTAGAGCAGGACCTGCATCGCGGGTTGGGGGCTGCCAGCGTCGCGGGCCTGGAGGCAGAGACCGGTCGAAAGGTTGGCGCCGGCGCTGTCGCCGGCGACCGCGATCCGGTCCGGGTCGGCGCCGAGCGTGGCCGCGTTCTCATGCGCCCAGCTGAAAGCGGCGAGCGCATCTTCGACCGGGGCCGGGAAAGGGTGCTCAGGGGCAAGGCGGTAGTCGATCGAGAGCACCCGGCAGCCGCTGTGCTCGGCGAAGAAGCGGCAGACGCCGTCGTGGGTCTCGAGGTCGCCGATCACCCAGCCGCCGCCGTGGTAGTAGACGAGCAGCGGCTGCGGCGGCCTCGGCGCGCCCAGCGCGACGTAAAGCCGTGCGGGGATATCGCCCCCGGGACCGGGGATTGCCATCTCCTCAACTCGCGCCATCGGCCGTGGCGGCCCGCCGACGACGGGAACCTCTTCTCGGTTCTCTGTCCGCGCCTGCTCGACGGTCCGGCCCTCGACCAGCGAGGTCTCGCCGTTGCGCCTCGCCAACTCCAGCAGCACGTGGATGTCGGGGGCAAGCTCCTGCCCGTCGAGTCGCGGCGGCGCTCCGAAGATACGCCGCTGCGTACGTGGGCTCAGGCCGCAGAGCCTGCGGACGAGCCGGTGCTCCAAGCGGGAGGGAAGCCGAGGCGGTGCCACGGACAGGCAGGCTATGCGATTGCCGGGTGACGCATCTCACACGTGGGTTTCCGCCCGGTACTAGCCTGGCTGGAGACGCGAATGGAGGCAGCCACCACAACCGCTCCGCGGCCGGCACCCCGGGTCTCCGAGCGACGGCTGCCGCCGAGCCCGCCCCTGCCTTCGCCGGTCCAGACCGCGATCTGGTCGCGGCAGGCGCGGCGCATGCTCTACGCCTGCCAGGACCGCTACGGCGACATGTTCACGATCCGGGTCGCCTACGAAGGCACCTGGGTGATGCTGGCCGACCCGGCGGCGATCAAGCAGGTCTTCACCGGCGACCCGCGGGTCTTCCACGCCGGCGAGGGCAACGAAATCCTCGCCCCGCTACTCGGCCGCAACTCGCTCCTCATCCTCGACGAGAAGCGGCACATGAGCCAGCGCAAGCTGCTGCTGCCGCCCTTCCACGGCGAGCGCATGCAGGGCTACGCGCAGACGATGGGCGAAATCGCCGAGCGCGAGATCGACAGCTGGCCGAGCGGCACCCCCTACAAGCTGCGGCCGCGGATGCAGGCGCTGACCCTCGACATCATCCTGCGCACGGTCTTCGGCGTCGGCAAGGACGAAGTGGACAAGCTCGCCGACCTGCGCGGCGCCCTGCGCGAGTTCCTCGACATCACCACCAACCCGCGCTTCCTCCTGCCGCTGCTCCTCGTCGGCCCCAATCGGATCCGCGGGATCTCCGCCTTGCGCCGGCGGATCGACCGCGTCGACGAGCTGATCTACCGCGAGATCGCCGAGCGCCGCCGGGCCGGCGACGTCGAGGAGCGCGACGACGTGCTCTCGATGATGATCGGCGCCCACCACGAGGACGGCAGCCCGATGAGTGACGGGGAGATGCGCGACGAGCTGCTTACCCTGCTCGTCGCTGGCCACGAGACGACCGCGACCTCGCTCTCCTGGGCGGTCGAGCGGCTGGTCCGCCATCCCGAGAAGCTCGAGCGCCTGCGCGCCGAGGTCGCCGATGGCCGCGAGGAGTACCTGACCGCGACGATCCAGGAGACGCTGCGGCTGCGCCCGGTGATCTCGATCGTCCTGCGCAAACTCACCGAGCCGGTCGAGATCGGCGGCTACGAGCTGCCCGCGGGTATCTCGGTCGCCCCCAGTGTCTATCTCGTCCACCGCAACCCGGAGATCTACCCCGAGCCGCAGCGCTTCCTCCCCGAGCGCTTCCTCGAGACGCCACCCGGCACCTACACCTGGATCCCCTTCGGCGGTGGCGTCCGCCGTTGCCTCGGCGCCTCCTTCGCCCAGTTCGAGATGGCGGTGGTCCTAAAGGAGCTGGTCAAGCGCCACGACATCCGCCCGGCGAAGCCGAAGTCGGAGCGCGTCTTCAGGCGCGCGATCACAGAGACGCCGCGCCACGACGCGGAAGTCATTCTCGGCTAGGTCTGTTCGGCTTCCTCCCACCGCAGAAAGGGTGGGAGCAGCGCGCCGAGGAGATAGAGGACAGCGAGGGTCGCGTAGACCTTGGTCCCGATTCCGGTGCCGGAGATCGCGATGATCGTCAGCACCACCAGCAGCGCCAGCGCTATCAGGGACCCAGCCAGCACCGCATTGATCAGCGGGCTGTCCTCGTCACGCCGAAAGGCGAGCAGCATCGACGCTTGACTGATGATCAGGGCGATTACCACCAGCAGCCAGATGGAGTGGGAGCCGCCGCCCGTCCGGAGCAGGCCGTGGGCGAAGAGGCTGTCGAGGATGACGAAGTAGGCCGCGACGGAGAGCCCGATCGACAGTGCTCCCAGGACGGTCAGTTCCGGCCGGCGCTCGATCAGGAGGAAGCCCGAGAGGGAGTTGAGGCTGAAGAGCACGAAGAGCAGGGTCGCCTCCCCCACCTTGGCCTGCGCGTCCTCCGAACCGCCCAGGATCAGGACGATGAGGACGGCGGCGCCGATGCAGAGCGCCCAGATCGCGATGCGGGCAAACGGGATCATCTTGGATCCCAGCTACTGCCGGCTCAGCCGCAGCCGGTGTTGTTGCCGCAGCTGCTGCACGTGTAGCAAGACCCCGTGCGCTGCATCATGCCGCCGCACTGCTCGCAGGCCGGGCCGAGGTCGAGGCCGGACATTTTCGCCGGGACTACCGGGGGGGTTTCGGTGAAGGCCGACGAGGCCGGCTTGGAGCCGCCGTTGCCGCCGCCGTTAGCCGGGCCCGCGGTGCCGCCGCTGGTGTCGATCCCGAGGCCGAGCTGGGTGGTCTCGGCGTCGCGCTTGGCCCGCACCTCAGGGGTGAGGATGCCGAGGTCCTCCAGTGTTTCGGTGTCGTCGATGAAGCGGCTCGCCAGCCAGCGCATGATGTAGTCGGGCATCGACTTGGCGAAGGGGATCTCCGGGTTGCCGGTGATGCCCTCCGGCTCGAAGCGCATGTAGCTGAACTTGCGCACGAAGACCTCGAGCGGGACGCCGTACTGGAGGCCGATCGAGATCGCGGTAGCGAAGGCGTTGAGCAGCCCCCGCATCGTCGAGCCCTCCTTGCCGATGTCGGTGAGGAAGATCTCGCCGACCTGGCCGTCCTCGTACTTGCCGGCGGTGATGTAGCCCTCGTGGCCGGCGATCGAGAACTTGTGGGTGATCGACTCGCGCTCGCGCGGCATCTTCTTGCGCACCGGGGCGGCGATTACCTCGGGCTCGGTTTCCTTCTCGTCCTGGGCGTCGGTGCGCAGCGCCTGCGCCGTCTTCGAGCCGTCGCGGTAGATCGCCAGTGCCTTGAGGCCGCCCTTCCAGCCGCGGGTGTAGGCGTCGGCGATGTCCTCGATCGTCGCCGTCTGCGGCAGGTTGACCGTCTTCGAGATCGCCCCGGAGATGAAGGGCTGCGTCGCCGCCATCATGTCGATGTGGCCGGTGTGTGAGATCGCTCGCTCGCCGACCGCGACGTCGAAGACCGGCAGGTGCTCGTCCTTGAGGTCGGGTGCGCCGACGATCGTGCTGTTCTCGGTGATGTAGGCGGCGATCTGCTCGACCTGCGGCTCGGCGTAGCCGAGCGCGCGCAGCGCCAGCGGCACAGAGCGGTTGGTGATCGTCATCTGGCCGCCGCCGACCAGCTCCTTGAACTTGACCAGGGAGAAGTCGGGCTCGATCCCGGTCGTGTCGCAGTCCATCAGGAAGCTGATCGTGCCGGTCGGCGCCAGCACCGTCGCCTGCGCGTTGCGGTAGCCGTGCTGCTCGCCGAGCTCGACCGCCTCCTCCCAGGCCCGCTGGGATGCCTCGAGCAGCTCGCCCTTGATCCCGGTCGGGTCGACGTCGTAGGAGGCGTCGCGGTGCATCCGCATCACCCCGTTGTGGGCGTCGCGGTTCTTCTCGTACTCCTCGTAGGGCCCGGTCGCCCCGGCGGCGATCAGCGCCGACTGGCGGTAGGCGCGGCCGGTCATCAGCGAGGTGATCGCGGCGGCGACGTTGCGGCCGGCGTCGGAGTCGTAGGGCAGGCCGTCCGACATCAGCAGCGCGCCGAGGTTGGCGTAGCCGAGGCCGAGCTGGCGGAACTTGTTGGCGTTCTCGGTGATCCCCTCGGTCGGGTAGCTGGAGAAGCCGACGATGATCTCCTGGGCGAGGAAGACGATGTCGACCGCGTGCTCGAAGTCTTCGACGTCGAAGCTGCCGTCGGGGCGGCGGAATTTCATCAGGTTGAGCGAGGCCAGGTTGCAGGCCGAGTCGTCGACGTGCATGTACTCGCTGCAGGGGTTGGAGGCGTTGATCCGGCCCGACTCGGGGCAGGTGTGCCAGCGGTTGATGATCGTGTCGTACTGGACGCCCGGGTCGGCGCAGCGCCAGGCGGCGTCGGCGATCTGGTTCATCAGGTCGCGCGCGTCGAGGGTTTTGACTGGTTCGCCGGTGGTGCGCGCGGTCAGGTGCCACTCCTCGCCGGCCTCGACCGCCTCCATGAAGTCGTCGGTGACCCGCACCGAGTTGTTGGCGTTCTGGTACTGGATCGAGGTGAAGCCCTCGCCGTCGATCGACATGTCGAAGCCGGCTTCGCGCAGCGCTTCGGCCTTCTCCTCCTCGTTGGCCTTGCACCAGACGAAGTGCTCGATGTCCGGATGGTCGACGTCGAGCACGACCATCTTCGCCGCCCGCCGCGTCTTGCCGCCGGACTTGATCGTCCCCGCCCAGGAGTCGGCCCCGCGCATAAAGCTGACCGGGCCGCTCGCCGTGCCGCCCTTCTTCAGCGGCTCCATCGAACCGCGGATGTTGGAGAGGTTGATCCCCGAGCCCGAGCCGCCACGGAAGATCCGGCCCTCCTTGGTGTTCCAGTCGAGGATCGACTCCATCGTGTCCTCGACGCTGAGGATGAAGCAGGCCGAACACTGCGGCGTCTCCTCGAATCCGACGTTGAACCAGACCGGCGAGTTGAAGGCCGCCTTCTGGTTGAGCAGGATTGAGGTCAGCTCCGCCTCGAAAGCCTCAGCGTCGTCGGCCGAGGCGAAGTAGCCGCCCTCGCGCCCCCAGTTGGAGATCGTCCCGGCGACACGGCCGACCATCTGTTTGACCGAGGACTCGCGCTCGGGGCTGCCGATCTGGCCGCGGAAGTACTTCTGGGCGACGATGTTGGTCGCGTTCTGGGACCAGCTCTTGGGGAACTCGACCCCGCGCTGCTCGAAGGCCGGGCTCTCGGGGTTGCCGATCACCGCATCGCGCACTTCCCACTCGATCTCATCGAAGGGATGGGTCCCTGGAGAGGAAAAACGGCGTTCGATTGCGAGGCCCTTTAGACCGTTTTTCGGGGCACTGGTGGCGGTCTGGGACATCAAACTTCTCCTCTCGCAGCGACTTTCAGGGGTAACACAGCAGGATCGCTAAAGCCTCAGACGGAAAAGTGGCGAAAAGCGCAATTAGGGGAATCGATTTGGCTGCCACGCTACCCCTACATGGTGGCAATTCCGCAATATCGGGACAAAGTTCGGAGTACCCTGGGGGCATGGTCGAAGATCTGCGCAGGGGCGCGGAGCGGATGGGCGAGAAGGCGACGGCGGCGCGAGAGGCCGCGGCCGAGAGGGCCGAGGCCGCCAAGGGCGCGGCGAGCGACGCGATCGCGGCGGTCAAGCCGAAGCTGCGCGGCGTCTCGCACGAGGCCGCCTTCTTCGTCTCACTCTTCCTCGGCGCCGGCCTGGTCATCGCCGCCAAGACGCCGAAAGCGACTCTCGCCGTGGCGATCTACGCGATCAGCCTCTCGGCCCTGCTCGGCACCAGCGCCCTCTACCACCGGGTCAACTGGACCCGGCCCAACGTGCGCCGCTGGATGCGCCGGCTCGATCACTCGATGATCTTCTTCCTCATCGCCGGCACCTACACGCCCTTTGCGTTGCTCGTGCTCAACGGCCCGCTCGCCGACGCGATCCTGGTCGTCGTCTGGATCGGCGCAATCGCCGGCGCGGTCGTCGAGATGGTCTGGATCGACCACCCGAAGTGGGTCGCGGCGCTGATCTACCTGTCGCTGGGCTGGGTCGCCGTCATCTCTTTCCCCGAGCTGTGGGATTCGATGGGGACCACCGGCACGCTCCTCGTCGCCGCCGGCGGCCTCCTCTACACGGCGGGCGCGGTGGTCTACGCCACCCAGCGCCCCAACCCGAACCCCAGGGTCTTCGGCTACCACGAGGTCTTCCACGCCCTGGTCATAGCCGCCGCCGCAGCCCACTTCGCCGCTGTCGCCTTCTTCGCCCTGCCGGCTTCCTAGCTCGCTATCCTTACTTTGAAAAGAAAGTAAGGAATCAGTGGACGTAGCGGCGAAATTGACTTCCAAGGGCCAGATCACGGTTCCCAAGGCCGTGCGCGACAGCCTTGAGCTGGAGCCCGGTGATCAAGTGCTATTCCGTTTGGAAGACGGGCGGGCGACCCTGGCTCGCACCCAGAACTTCCTTGATCTCGCCGGTTCGGTTCCGGTGCCACCCGAAAAGCGTGGCGTCTCGTGGGAGGAGATTCGCGAGGAGGCGTGGCGAGCCCGTGGCAAGAGACTGAAAGGGCAAGCTTGACCGTCTTGCTCGATACGAACGTCGTAATTCGACACTTGACCGGTGACCCGCCCGAGATGGCACGACGGGCAACGCGGTTCTTGGCCACAAAAGCCGAGCTGGTTCTTGCGGATGTTGTTTTGGCAGAGTGCGTCTATGTGCTTCAGTCGGTCTACGAAGTCGACCGACCTGGCACCGCCGAGTTGATGAGAGCGGCGTTGGCGATGCCGACGATTTCAGCCGACACGGAGCTCCTTCTTCGAGCCCTCGAGATCTATGAGCTCGACCGCCTCGACTTCGCCGAGGCCTATCTGGTTGCCGCCGCCGAGTTCACCGACGTCGAGTCGATTGCCTCGTTTGACAAGGCGATCGACCGAGTGTCGTCGGTTGAACGACTAGTTCCTTAGGCCGCAACTGCCAGTTCTGCCTCGGCCTCGGCCGCGGCGACCAGCTCGGCGAGTAGCTCCTCCAATTGCTCGGACTGCTGGGGGGAGAGCTCGAGGCGGCCGTCAACCAGTAGTTCCTTGGCGCGCGCCACCGGCAGTTCGGCCTCGACCACCCGGCCGCCCAGGGCGCCGAGCACCTTGCGCAGCTCGGCCTGGGCCCAGACGGCGCCGAACATGCCGGTCGAGGCTCCAATCGCCGCCGCCGGCTTGCCGTTCAGGGCGCTCTTGCCGGCCGGGCGGGAGACCCAGTCCAGCGCGTTCTTGAGCTGGCCCGGGATCGAGTGGTTGTACTCGGGGGTTGCGATCAGGACCGCGTCGGCGCTCCGCACCGCGTCGCGCAGTGCCTCGACCACCTCGGGCGTGGCGTCGACTTCGACGTCCTCGTCATAGGGCGGCACCTCGCGCAGGCGGTCGAACTCGATCAGCTCCGCCCCGGCGGGCAGCCGCTCGGCGGCTGCCCGCAGCAGGGCGCTGTTGAGCGAGTCCCGGCGCAGGCTTCCGGAAATGCCCAGGACCCGCATCGTTACTCGGCCTCCTCGACCAGCTCCAACTCGACCGCGATGCTGACCTCGTAGTCGAGGACCTCGCCGCCGCTGGGCAGCTCGGCGTTCCAGTCGAGGCCGAAGTTGCGCCGGTCGACCGCCGCCTCGAGCGAAATCCCGACGCGGGCGTTGCCGCCGAGATCGGCGCCGATCTGACCGAACTTGCCGCCGGCCTCGACCTCGCGCACCTCTCCGTGGATCTCGAGCTCGCCGCGAATCCGCAGCGAGCCGTCGTCCTCGACGCTCAGCTCGCTGGACTCGAAGCGCAGCTGCGGGTGGTGCTGGGTGTCGAAGAAGTCGGGGGAGAGGAGGTGGCCCTTCAGCTGCTCGTCCTCGATCTCGATGCTGGCGACGTCGACCGTGCCCTCGAGTCGAGGCGCCTCGCCGCCGCTGAGGCGGGCCTCGTAGGAGGCGAAGCCGCTGCGGAAGGTGGCGACGCCGTTGTGGGTGATCGCAAAGGTGATCGACGAGTGGACCGGGTCCACCGTGTAGGTGCCTGCCGGAATCTGCTGGTTGACAGTCTGCGTGCTCATCGCTGCTCCTTCTCAAGTAGTTGCCGAACAAATGATTGACGCAGAAACAATCGTAGCAGAAAAACTTGTATCTACAACTATTGTCTGGACAACATTCATCTGCGATGATCTAGCTATGAGTGAGCAGACGACCGCGACGAGAGAGCGCAAGACAAAGGTGCCGGCGCGCAGTCCCCACGGCGATGCCTGGGAATCGCTGACGCGGACCCATGCCGCGATCGTCCAGCGCCTGCAGGAGATGCTCTCCGCCGCCGACTTCCCGCCGTTGCCCTGGTACGAGGTGCTCGCCACCGTCGCCGAGGCGCCTGAGGAACAGATGCGGATGGGCGATCTCGCCGAGGCGCTGGTGATCACCCGCGGCGGCCTGACCAAGTTGGTCGACCGCCTGGTCAAGGCGGGCCTGCTCGAAAGGGTTTTCTGCGCGACCGATCGCCGCGTCAGCTACGCGGCGCTGACCCCGGCCGGCCGCGACCTGCTCGCCGAGATGCGCCCGGCCGTGATCGCCGAGCTCGAGGTTGCCTTCTCCGCCAACCTCAGCGTCGCCCAGGCCAACGAGTTGCGCGAGACGCTGGACAGCGTGCGCGGCTCAGCCTGCAGCGCCTAGCCGAGGCTCAGGCGAGCGCTGCGGTGGCGCGCTCTTTGGCCGCTTCGATCAGCGTCAGCAGCTCGGGCTCGAGCCCGTCGCGGATCAGCTCGACCGGGTCGGGGTCGCCGTTGACGATCCCCTCGAAGAACTCCTTGCGGTCCTGGTAGGTCGGCAGCGTCCCCTTGGCCCAGCCGCGGGCGTCGTTGAGGATCACTGCGAGGCGGGCGTACTCCTCGCCGAAGAGATCTGAGATCTCCCGCTTCATCCGCTTCGCCAGGGCGGGGGAGGCGCCGGCGGTGGAGATCGCGATCGCCAGCGGCCCAGTGCGCACGATCGCGGGCAAGATGAAGTTGCAGAGCGGCGGCACGTCGACGATGTTGACCAGCATCGCCCGCACCTCGGCGTCGTCGTAGACCTTGATGTTGACCTCGGTGTCATCGGTCGAGGCGATCGCCATGAAGACGCCCTCGAGGTCGGCGGGGCCCGCGTAGTCCCGCTTCTCCCACTCGATCGAGCCCTCCGCGGCCAGGCTCTCCAGCTCGGGGTGGGCGACCGGCGCGATCAGGGTCACGTCGGCGTCGCAGGCGAGCAGCCCCTCGACCTTCTCCAGGCCGATGTCGCCTCCGCCGACGACCAGGCAGCGCCGCCCCTTCAACTTCAGGCAGGCGATGTAGAAGGGCGTCTCCAACATGTCCCGCACGCAGGACTGGTCACAGATCCCCTTGCGCAACTGGCAGACGCACTCCTTGCCGGCATAAGCCTGGGCGGGCATGTCTAAAGCCTAGTGATGCGCGGTTATATGGAGTTGAGGGTGACGCGCAGGCCCTCTTTGAGGTCCATCCGCGGGGTCCAGCCCAGCTCGCGTTCGGCCCGGGCCGGGTCGATCGAGATCCGTTGCACCTCGCCGGTGCGGGGCGGCGCGAGCTCGGGCTCGAAGCCGCCGGCACCGCCCAGCTCGCCCAGGGCGCGCGCCAGCTCCAGCACGTCGGTCTCGACGCCGGTGCCGATGTTCACCGGTCCCGTCGTCTCCGACTCGGCGGCGGCGAGCATGGCCGCGACCACGTCGCCCACATATATGTAGTCACGCGTCTGCTTGCCATCGCCGAAGACCGTCGGCCGTTCGCTTGCGCGCAGCTTGCCGCAGAAGATCGCGATCACGCCCGCCTCGCCGAGCGGGTCCTGGCGCGGGCCGTAGACGTTGCCCAGCCGCAGGGGGATGGTGGAGAGGCCGTAGAGGCGTTCGAAGAGCGACAGGTAGCCCTCGCCGGCGAACTTGCTCTGGCCGTAGGGCGCCTCGGGGGCCAGCGGCGCGTCCTCGGAGAGCGGCAGCTGCTGTCCCTGCCCCTCGCCGTAGATCGCGCCCCCGGTGGAGCTGAAGACGACCCGGCGCGCGCCGGCCGAGCGCGCCGCCTCGAGCACGTTGGCCGTGCCGCCGATGTTGATCGCGGCGTCGAAGGCGGGGTCGGCGATCGACTTGCGCACGTCGATCTGGGCGGCCAGGTGGAAGATCGCGTCTGGGCGCTCGCGACCGGCGATCTCCTCGATCGCGGCGCGGTCGCGGATGTCGGCCTCGATCAGCGTCGCCCCGTTGGCAATCGCCCCGTCGAGGTTCTCCCGCCGCCCGGTCGAGAGGTCGTCGACGACCGCCACCTCGTCGCCACGCGCGAGCAGCGCGTCGACCAGATTCGAGCCGATGAAGCCGGCGCCGCCTGTGACCAGAGTCCTCATCCGGCTGCCGATCCTAGAAGGATCGGCGCGCAACGGCTTCCGGAGGCAGCCGAGCGCCCCTGCTACCCTCGCCGCCCCATGCGCCTCATCGTCACAGAGAAGAACAACAGCGCCGAGAAGATCGCGACCTTTCTCAGCAAGGGCAGCGCGACCAGCGACAAAACCTTCAAAGTCCCCTTCTACACCTGGAGCGACGCCGACGGCGACCACAGGACGATCGGGCTCAAGGGTCACGTGCTCGGCCCGGCCTTCCCCGAGGGCTACTCGAACTGGCAGAAGACCGACCTGCACGACCTGATCGACGCCGAGTTGATCAAGGAGCCGACCGACAAGAACGTCGTCAAAGCGATCCGCAAAGTCGCCAAAGAAGCCGACGAGCTGGTGATCGCGACCGACTTCGACCGCGAGGGCGAGCTGATCGGGCTCGAGGCCCTGGAGGAGATGCTCGATGCCAACCCGACCCTCGGCAATCGCGAGGAAACCCGCGCCGGCACGCTCAAAATCAAGCGCGCTCGCTACTCGGCACTGACCAAAGAAGAGATCGAGCGCGCCTTCGGCGAGCTCGACGAACTCTCATACCCGCTCGCCAACGCCGGCGCCGCCCGCCAGGACATCGATCTGCTCTGGGGCGCAACGCTGACCCGCGCCGTCTCGCTCAGCACCCGCCGCTTCGGCTCCAACTTCCTCTCGGTCGGCCGCGTGCAGAGCCCGACCCTGGGCCTGGTCGTCGAGCGCGAGATGGAGCGCCGCGCCCACATCGCCAAACCCTTCTGGGAACTGTTCGCCAAATTCGAGCATCCCGACGGCAGCTTCGAGGCGCATCACGAGACCGACAAATTCTGGGAGAAGGCCGAGGCTGACGCTGCGCTCGCCGGCACCGCCGCCCCCGGCACGGTCAAGGCCGTGACGGCGCGCAAGAACACGCGCAAACCGCCGACGCCCTACAACACGACCGCCTTCACCACCGACGCCTCCAGCCGCCTCGGCATCACCCCCTCCAGCGCGATGCGGCTCGCCGAGGACCTCTACATGGACGGCTTCATCTCCTACCCGCGCACCGACAACACGGTCTACCCGGTCTCGCTGCCGCTGCGCGAGTTGGTCAGCTCGCTGGTCCGGGTCAAGGAGTTCTCCGCCGCCTCGGGCCTGCTCGACGGTGAGCTGAAGCCGACCCGGGGCAAAAAAGAGACGACCGACCACCCGCCGATCTACCCGACCCAGGCGATCCAGCCGGGCGCCCTCGGCGACGGCCCCAAGAAGCGGGTCTACGAACTCGTCGTGCGCCGCTTCCTCGCCACCTTCAGCCCGCCGATGATCACCGAGTCCACCCGCGCCGACATCGAGGCCGGCTCGCAGACCTACTTCGTCCGCGGCTCGGTCGTCGTCGACCCCGGTTTCGCCGGTATCTACACCTACGCCCGCTCCTCCGACGAGGAGATCCCGGCGCTGCAGGAGGGCCAGACCCTGGCGCTCGACGGCGATCCCTGGATCGTCGACAAGGAGACCCAGCCGCCCTCGCGGATCTCGCAGGCGAAGCTGGTCGAGATGATGGAGGAGCGCGGCCTCGGCACCAAGGCGACCCGCGCCGACATCATCAAGAAGCTCTTCGATCGCGGCTACGTCTACAGCAATCCGCCGATCCCGACCGAGACCGGGATCGCGATGTACGACGCCTTCAAAAAATACGTGCCGGCGATGGCGACCCCGGAGATGACCGCCCAGCTCGAGTCGGAGATGGACCAGATCGCTGCCGGCGAGATGACCAAGGACGGCGTCGTCGGCGACAGCCGCCAGCTGCTCCACAAGACCTGGACCGAAATCGACGAGAGCCGCGAAGACCTCGCCAAAGTCGTCTGGAAGGGGATGGACGAGGACCGCATCCTCGGCCCCTGCAAGGTCTGCGAAGAAGCCGGCCGCAAGAAGGAGGACGGCTCGCCCCACATGCTGCGGGTGATCCGGGCGAAGAAGTCGGGCAAGCGCTTCGTCGGCTGCTCCGGCTGGACCCTCGACGATCCCGAGTCATGCGATCAGACCTTCCCGCTGCCCCAGCGCGGCGACGTTTTCAAACTCGAAGAACGCTGCTCGGTCTGCGGCGAGACGCCGCGGCTGAAAGTCCAGCCCTTCCGCGGCCGCCCCTGGAACCTCTGCCTCAACGACGACTGCGAGTCGATGCAGGAGATGAAGAAACGCCGCGCCGAGCGCGAAGCGGCCAAAGCGGCCAAAGAAGCGATGGCGGAGAAGCCGTTGCCGAAAGGCGACGAGGACAAGGTGCCGGCGAAGGCCAAGGCGAAAGCGAAAGCCAAAGTCAGCAAGGCCGACACCGCCACCCGCGGTGTCAAACGCGCCAAGGCCGCGGCCAAATAGAAGGGCTTCCGGTGCGCCTTATCCCCCTATACGGTGGATAAGGACCACCGGAACCGGGCTGATACGTGTTTATTTCGCTTGAGGGGGTCGATGGGTCTGGGAAGTCGACCCAGGCGAAGCTGCTCGCTGAGGCGCTCGGGTCCGAGACGCTGCTGATTCGCGAGCCGGGGGGGACCAGCGCGGCGGAGCGGATCCGCGAGCTGCTCGCCGACCCCTCGCTTGAGATCGACCCCTTCGCCGAGCTGCTGCTCTTCTCTGCCGCCCGCGCTGACCTGGTCAGCCGTGTGATCCGCCCCGCGCTCGAGGCGGGCACCCACGTCGTCGCCGACCGCTTCGCAGATTCAAGCGTTGCCTACCAGGGCGGAGCGCGCGAACTCGGCATGAGCCACGTGCTCTCGCTCACCGACACCGTGATCGACGGCCTCTGGCCCGACGTCACGGTGCTGCTGCGGGTCGACCCCGAGGTTGGCCTGGGACGCGCCGACGGCGAAGACCGCTTCGAGTCCGAAGGGCTGGACCTGCAGCGCGCTGTGGCCGAGGCCTACGAGGAGATAGCTCAGATCGCCTCCGACCGCGTCGTCGTGGTCGATGGTTCCGGCAGCGTCGAGGAGGTCCACGAACGCGTCATAAAGGCGATCCAAAGTCACGCCGGGTGACTTCGTCTTTTTGGGGCCAATAGGACGCATAAAGACGAAGTCACCGAGATGAACGACGCGATGGAGAGCACTACTCAACATCAGCCGCGGGCGCGGGTGGCGCTTAGCGCGGCGCTGGCCACGACACCTTCGCACGCCTACCTCTTCCGCGGCCCGCGTGGGGCGGGCAAGAGCGCGGTCGCGCGGGCTTTTGCGGCCGAGATCCTGGCCGCGGGCGCGACAGATCCAGACGACGCTCGCCGCCGCACCCTGATCGACCCTTCGCCGCATCCCGACCTGGTTTGGCTGAGGCCACGGGGAGCCCAGCACATGGTCGAGGAGGTCCGCGAGAAGGTGATCCGCGCAGCCTCCTACCGGCCCTTCGAAGCCGACAAGCGAGTCTTCGTGATCGAGGCCGCGGAGCAGATGCGCGACGAGAGCCAAAATGCCCTGCTGAAGACCCTCGAGGAGCCGCCCGCCTACGTCCACCTGATCCTCCTCACCGCCGAACCGGCGATCCTGCTGGAGACGATCGCGTCCCGCTGTCAGCCAATCGACTTCGCTCCGCTGCCACTACAAGCCGTTGAAGCCGCCCTCGCCGACGTCGGCTCCCCGGATGACCTGGCCACCGCAGCCCGCCTCTCGGCCGGCGATCCAGTCCGCGCCCGCTACCTCCTCTCGGACTCCGGCCAAGCCCTCCGTGCAGCAGCGCTCGACATGGATAACGATTGGCAGCGAGTTCTGAAGGCCGCTGAATCAGCAGGCGAAGAAGCCGAAGAGGCGACTCGTAGGACCTTGGACGAAGAAACCGAAGCCGGCATCAAACGCAGCGCCAAAGACATCACCGACGAAGCCAAACGCGCCGGCCGCCGCCGCCGCACCGAGATGCTCGACCTCGCCCTCGAGTTGAACGCGAGCTGGTTCCGCGACCTCGCGGCCACGGCCACGGGTGCGACCGACGTCGTCTTCAACCGCGACCGCCTCGCCGACCTCCAGGCCCGCGCCGCCACTCTGGACCCAGCTCGACCGCGCCGCGCCGCCGAGCTGGTCCAGGACACCCGCCGCCGCCTCGACCTCAACGTCTCCGAGGAGCTAGCTCTTGAGGCGCTGGCTTTCCGACTCGCTGCCGTTTTTTCCTGAGCCCGCCTGCTCGCGCGCCTTCTCCAGCGCCCGCTCTTGGGCGAGCCGGGTTATCTGGGCCGCCTGGCGCGACATGATCACGCTGAAGTTGAGCGCCAGGCCGAGCAGCAGCAGCAGCACGATCGAGAAGAGGGCGACGTTGGTGTCGCGAACGCCCATCACGTCGGCGACCACGGTCAGCAGTCCCGGGAAGGCGGCGCCAATCAGCATCCCCAGCCCGGCGACGAACCAGACGACACTGAAGCGCTCCTGCAGGCGGTCGCGGCGGATCAGGTCGAGGACCAGCGCCATGAAGGCCAACGCCAGCACGGCCGCGATGATCCGCGTCTGCGAGGTGAGATGGACCTTGGGGTCCGTCGCCGCCAGCACCAGCCCGGTCATCGCTCCGCCTCGACGTGTCGCGGCCGGAACTGCCCGACCATCAGCACGATCAGACCCTTGAAGATGAAGAAGGCCGAGCGCACCGGCGTCAGGAACGAGGTCCCGCCCGCCCGCTCCAGCATTCGCACCGGCACCTCCTCGACCCGCAGCCCCTCGCGCACGGCGAGCTGCAGCGACTCGATCTCGGCGAAGTCGGGCGAGTAGCGCTCGCTGAAGAGCGCCATCACCCTGCGGTTCGCCGCCCGCATGCCGCTGGTCGTGTCGGTGAAGCGCTGCCGCGTCGCCAGGGTCAGGAAGAAGCGGAAGACGCCGGTGCCGATCCGCCGCGAGAGCGTCGGCCTGTAGTCGTCGCTCTCGGCTTTGCCGGGTTCGCGGTAGCGCGAGCCGATCACCAGGTCGGCGCGATCGGCGTCGATCTCCGCCAGCAGCCGCGCCACCTCGGCCGGCGGATGCTGCCCGTCGGCGTCGAGGTGGGCGCAGGCCTCGTAGCCTTCGCGCAGCGCGTGCAGGTATCCGGTCTGCAGCGCCGCCCCGAGCCCCTGGTTGAAGGGCAGCGAGGCGACCAGGGCGCCGGCCTCGCGCGCCCGCTCCCCCGTCGCGTCGGTCGAGCCGTCGTCGATCACCAGCAGGTCCGCGTCGGGCAGCGACTCGCGCACCCCCGCGATAACCGCGGCGACCGAGTCCTCCTCGTTCCAGGCCGGAATGAAGACCAGAGTCCGCACCGAACGATTCTCCCATGCCGCTCGGAACCCCGAGCCCCGGGGGCGTGTCTGAGTTTTCCCACGATATTTCGTGGCTAAGCTCAGACACGCCCTGTCGGGTTGACGTTTGTGTTAGTAAGTCCTCATGAGACGGATAGGCATGCGACTGTGGCTGGCGGGTGCCTTTGCGGCGGTTTCGCTGATCACCGCCTTCTCCGTCTACCTCTTTGGCGACAACAAGCGTGCGCTGGTCGTCGCGGTGCTGATCGGCGTTCTCGCCGGCTTCCTGATCGCGGTTGCGATCTCCCACCGGGTCTCGCGCCTGGCGCAGGCCGCTGCCGAGATGGCCTCCGGCTCCTTTGACGCGCCCCTCGAGGTCTCGGGACCGGACGAGATCGGCGATCTCGCCCGCGCCCTGGAGTCGATGCGAGCCTCGCTGAAGGAGAGCTTCGGTGTGCTCACCGCCGACCGCAACAAGCTCGAGGCGATCTTCGACGGCCTCACCGACGCCGTGATGGTGGTCGACGACGAGGGCCCGGTGCGCTTCTCCAACAGCGCCGCGGTGGAGTTGCTCGACGGCGGCCGCCCGCCCGAGGCGATGCTGCCGCACCTCACCCGCGCCGCCGAAGTCGGCTTCGCCGCTCATCCCGCCCTGCGCATCGGCGACCGCGCCTACGCGATGCAGACGCGCGCGCTGCCCGGCGAGCGGGCGGTGCTCGCGGTCGTCCGCGACCGCACCGAAGAGATGCGCCGCGAGTTCGCCGAAGCCGACTTCGTCTCCAACGCGGCCCACGAGCTGCGCAACCCGCTGGCCGGGATCTCCGGTGCGATCGAGGTCCTGCAGAGCGGCGCCAAAGACGACCCGCAGGCGCGCGACCACTTCCTCAGCCGCCTCGGCGAGGACGCCGAGCGGATGAACCGCCTTACCCAGGCGCTGCTGACCCTGGCCCGGGTCGAGTCGCTGGGGGCGGGGGAGACCGAGGTGGTCGACGTGCCGATCGCGATCCGCGACGTCGTCGCCGCGGTTGAGCCGCCCAAACACGTCGAGCTGGTGGTCGAATCCGACCCCGATCTGACCGCCAAGGGCGACCCGACGCTGCTGCGTCAGGTGATGATTGGCTTGCTGACCAACGCCTTCAAGAACACGCCACCCCCCGGCGCCGTTACCGTACGCGGCCGCCGCGACGGCGAGACGGACGTCATCTTGGAAGTCATCGATACAGGCACAGGCATACCCGCGGCGGAGATCGAGCGCGTCTTCGAGCGCTTCTACCGTCGTAGCGAGTCGCGCAAGCAGGAGGGCTTCGGCCTCGGCCTGGCGATCGCCCGCCGCATGGTCGACGTAATGGGCGGCGAGATCGGCGCCTCCTCCGTCCAGGGCCAGGGCAGCACCTTCTGGGTTCGCCTCCCCGTCGCCACGCCGAGCCCAACCCCGGTGGCCTGAGGATGAGCAGCGGGCGCATCCTGGTCGCGGACGACGAGCCCTCGGTCCGCGAGTCGGTCGGCTACGCGCTGGCCCAGGACGGCTTCGACGTCGACGTCGCCACCGACGGCGACGAGGCGGCGGAGAAAGTCGGCGGCGAGGGCATCCCCTATGACCTGCTCATCCTCGACATCATGATGCCGGGACCTAGCGGCCTCGACATCTGCCGCGACGTGCGCTCGCGCAGCGCCGTGCCGATCATCCTGCTCACCGCCAAGGACGCCGAGGTCGACAAGGTGGTCGGGCTCGAGGTCGGCGCTGACGACTACGTCACCAAGCCCTTCTCGGTGCGCGAGCTGCTCGGCCGCGTGCGCGCCCAGCTGCGCCGCCGCGAGCTCGACCGCGGCCCGCTCAACCAGGCGGTCAAGATCGAAGCCGGCCCGGTCGCGATCGACCTCGTCCGCCACGTCGCCACCGTCGACGGCGTGCCGGTCAACCTGACCCGCTCCGAGTTCCAGCTCCTCCGTCTTCTCGTCGGCCGCCCCGGCGAGGTCTTCCCCCGGCGCCAGATCATGGAGGAGCTCTGGCAGACCGAGTTCGACGGCGACGAGCGCGCCTGCGACGTCCACATCTCCAACCTCCGCCAGAAGGTCGAGCGCGACCCCCAGCGCCCGGAACTCGTCGTCACCGTGCGCGGCGTCGGCTACAAGTTCGACGGCCAGCGCGGCTGAGCCTTGCGCCGAGATCCCTCCTACTTCACGGTGGCGGGGATCGACCTCCGCGAAGAGATGGGCCGCCTGCGAGGCCTGCCGGCGTTTGCCGGTGGACCGCTGCCGGGGCGTGAGCCCGAGCTGAAGGTGAGACGGGCGCGCCGGCGCCCGAACCGGCTCGGTTTCGCCGTGCCGACCCAGTTCCGACTCTCGGTCACGGCCTACCCGGGGATCCGGGCCGGCGACGCCCTGGAGACCCTCCTCCACGAGCTGACGCACCTGCACGTCGGGCGGGCCGCCGAGGCGCACGGCTGGCACGGGGCGACCTTCAAGCGGACGCTGGCGCGGGCGATGGAGGAGGGCTACGGCGTCGGCGGCCTGAATCCGCGAAGCACGATCCACGGCGTCTACGCCAAGGCGATCGAGCGTGCCCGGCTCGCCGCCGCCGAACCGCTCCAACTGCAGCTCTGACGATGGCGCCCAGCGAGCGTCCCCAGTTCCCGTCGCTTGTCCGCCCACGCGAGGTGGCGCGGGCGGTGACGCCGCTGGAGCTCTTCTTCGACCTCGTTTACGTCTTCACCGTCAGTCAGCTCTCGCTCAACCTGGTCGAGCAGGTCAGCCTGCGCGGCATGGCGCAGACCCTGGTGCTCGCCCTGGCGGTGATGTACGCGTGGTTCATGACCGTGTGGACCTCGAACTGGCTCGACGTTGACCGTCGTCCCGTCCAGCTGATGCTGCTCGGCTTGATGTTCGCCAGCTTGCTGATGTCGACCTCGGTGGCCGAGGTCTTTGGCAACTCGCCGTTTGAGGACTGGTTCGGCGACCGGGCGGGCCTCTTCGTGATCGGCTACCTGGCGATCCAGCTGGGTCGCACGGCCTTTGCCACGTCTACTTTCCGCGGCCATCGCCTGCATGCTCACTTCCTCAACGCGCTGGCCTGGGAGGTCGGAACGGCGGCGATCTGGATCGCTGGGATCTTTGCCGACGGCGATGCCCGCCTGGCGATCTGGGCGGTCGCCGTCCTCGTCACGTACGGCGGCGTGATCGCCGGCCATCCCCTTCCCGGCAAGCGCAGCCCGTTCAGCTCCGACAGCCAGATCTACGCCGAGCACCTGCTGGAGCGCTTCCGCCTCTTCTTTCTGATCGCCCTCGGCGAGACCGTGCTGACGATCGGCAACGCATTCTCCAACGGGCCGGTCGAGACCGAACGGCTGATCGCGCTCAGCGCCGCCTTCATCGGCACGGTCTCGCTCTGGTGGTGCTACTTCCAGCGCGCCGAGCGACTCGGCATCGATGCGGTCGAGGGCGCTGGCGATGCCTCGCGCATCGTCGCAATCGGCAACTACACGCTGGTCGCGATGGTGATCGGGATCGTCGCAATCGCAGTTGGCGATGAGCTCGCGATCGCCACCCCCGGCTTCGATGTCACGGCCAGCGCCAGCGCACTGATCTTCGGCGGGCCCGCGATCTTTCTGCTCGCCCAGCTCCTCTTTATGCGCGAGGTATCGGGCCAAGCTCCCAGGGCTCGCGTCGGCGGCTGCGTCGCCCTCGCCGTCCTAGCGCTGCTCACGGCCCCGTTCAGCCTGCTTGTCACGGTGATCGCCTCGAGCGCGGTCCTGCTCGCGGTGGCGATCGACGATACCCGCGCTGAGCCGAGCCAATCGGGCTAAGCCGGGTCTACTGGTCGAGAGTCGACGCCGGGATTCACGTCGGAGCTTGTTCTAAGGGCTCTGGGTCTTGGTGACCGAACTGACGTAGAAGAAGCCCAGCAGGAAGCGCTTGGTCTCGACCGGGCCGTAGTTTGCGAGGTCGCTCCATGGATCGGAGTAGGCATCGCCTGGGGCGTACTTGACGAGAAGACGGGCGATCGGAGCGAGCAGGCGATAAGGGCCGCCCTCGGTCAGGCCCATGTCCAAGACGACGACGCGAGAAGAGGGGCGCAGTCGCTCCCATGCACGTGCCAGCGCGGGGCGTGGTTCGGGCATGGCCGAGTAACTGAGGCTGAACAGCACCCCGTCAACGTCGCGGTCGACTTCGAGCTGGGCGGCGTCCTGTTGGAGCAGCTGGACATTCGACCAGCCGCGTTGCTCGATCAACTTGCGGGCCTCGGTCAGCATTCCCGGCGAGGCATCGACGCCGATGATGGTCCCGCTCGGGCCGACCGCTTCGACCAGGTAGGGGAAGTTGCGCCCGGTCCCGGCGCCGATCTCCAAAACGGTGTCGCCGGGCTTCAATCCGAGCGCGACCACGGCCCTGCGGCGGGCCGGCGGGAAGATCAGGTACAGCGGCTCCAGGATGCCGTAGGAGCGGGCTATGCGGTTGTACCGCCTGGTGTTGGCGCTTTGGGACCTGCGGGTCGGGTGACTTTCGGGAGTGTCCATCGAAGGCGACTTATACTACGTGTCTGTAGTAGATTGCAGACACGATGGATCGCGAGAAGCTCAGCCGCAAGGACTTTGGCCCGCTCGAGAGCGAGGTCATGGACGTGGTGTGGCGCGCCGCTCGTCCCGTGGCCGTCCGAGAAGTCATCGACGACCTGAACGGCCCCCGTTCCGAGCCCCTTGCCTACACGACCGTGATGACGGTGATGAGCCGTTTGGCCGAAAAGGACGTGCTCAGCCGCCGCAAAGTCGGCCGCGGCTATGTCTATGAGGCCAACGCCCCCGACGCCGCGGGGATCGCGGTCAAAGACGTATTGCGCGCCTATGGCGACGTGGCGGTGGCTCACTTCGTCGACGAGGCGCGGGCTGACCCATCTCTCCGCCGCCGCCTGCAGCGAATGTTGGACGATGCCGATGGATAGCCCCACCCGCAACTTCCTCGGCCTGGTGGGCATTTCCGCGACGCTGGCGGCCTATCCGGCCTGCGGATTCATCGTCTACGTGTTGGTTCCGCTGCTTGTCCTCTCGCCAGGAGCGCTGGCGCACCTTGGCCCAGTCTGTCTTTTGCCGGCGGTCGTTCTCACTGTTTTGGTCGGTACTTCCGCCGGCCGCGCGGCGAGGACGCTCGGGCGCCAGATATTGGCCTCCCGTCGCCTTTCGCGACGGGTTCGAGCCCTCGCCATTCCGCCGCCACCGCAGCTGTCGACGGCGGCAAAAGCGACTGGACTGGACGGTCGGGTGGCGATGCTCAATTCCCCCGAGCAGTTCTCCTTCGTCTATGGAATCCTCGTTCCCCGCGTCGCCATCGGTCGGGGGTTCCTCGAAAGCCTCACGGCCAAGGAGCTTCGCGCCGCGCTTGAGCATGAGCGGTACCACGTGCGGCACTTGGACCCACTTCGCGCCTTGCTTGGCAAGGCACTGACCGAGGCGTTCTTCCTCCTGCCTTCACTTGAGGTGCTGCGCCTTCGCTACGAGGCCGGTCGCGAGCTGGCGGCCGACCGCCGCGCCGAGCGAGTCTGTGGTCGCCGGCCGCTTCTCGGCGCCTTGCTGAAGGCGCTGGAGGAGCCGGGTCGTGAGCTGGTGGTAAGCGCATCGCTCGCGGACCCCGGGTTCCTAGACGCGCGTATCTCTCGCCTTGAAGTGGGGCAGGCGCCTGCGCTTCCCTCCGTCGGTATCCCGAGCTTGTTCATGTCGGCGCTCGGCGCCTGCTCCTTTCTCTCGTTGCTCGTCGCGGCAGTGGTCGGCCTCGGCGGCACCTCGGCACTTGCCAGCATGGTCGCCGACGAACTCAGTGCAGGCGGCACCCTTCTGGGCGCCCTATGTGCCGCACCCGTCGTCGCCGGGACCGGCTTGATCTATTGGCGTCTGTCGCGGCGGGCAAGCGAACCTCTGTCGCCGGGAAGTCGCGTATGAGTGGGCCATCGCCGACGCTGCCGCCAGGGCCACGCGCGCCAGCCGCGGTAAATATGGCCCGCCTCGCCGAGCGTCCCCTGGAGTCCCTGATCGGCTGGCGCGAGCGCTACGGCGATGCCTACACCGTCCGGCTCCCCGTCTTCGGCACCGGCGTCTACGTCTCCGATCCCGACGCGATCCGCGAGATGCTGACCGGAGACCAGTCCGACCTGCACGCCGGCGAGGCCAACGCGCCGCTTGCGCCGGTGCTCGGCGAGCGGTCGGTGCTGATCCTCGACGGCCGCGAGCATCTGCGCCAGCGCAAGCTGCTGCTGCCGCCCTTCCAGGGATCGGCGATTCAAAGCTTCCGCGAGGTGATCCGCGAGGTCGCCGAGGCCGAGGTGGATACCTGGCGGGAGGGGGAGCGCTTCGTCATGCGCGACCGGATGCGGGCGCTGACCTTCGAGGTGATCGTCCGGGCTGTCTTCGGCGTCACCGAGCGCGAGCGGATCGAGCGGCTGCGCACCGCCTTGGTCTCCCTGATCGAGATGCAGATGATCTTCGTGATGCCGAATGCCTTGCGCCGCGATCTCGGGCGGTTCAGCCCGTGGGGTCAGTTCCAGCGGCGACTGAAGGTGGCCGACGCCCTGATCTACGAGGAGATCGGTCGCCGTCGCGGGGAGAGCGACCTCGAGGATCGCACCGATGTCCTCTCCCTCCTGCTGCGCGCCCGTGACGAGGACGGCGGGGCGATGACCGACGTCGAGCTGCGCGATGAGCTGATGACGATGCTGCTCGCCGGTCACGAGACGACCGCCACCGGCCTTGCCTTTGCCTTCGACCTGCTGATGCGCGAGCCCCGCGTACTGGCGCGGCTGCGTGAAGAGCTGGACGGCGACGACACATATCTGGACGCCGTGGTCACCGAGTCGCTGCGGTTGCGGCCAGTGATCGACGCCAACGAGCGCACCTTGACCAAGCCGCGCACGATCTGCGGCTGGGACCTGCCCGCCGGCATCCGCGTCTACCCGGCAATCGTGGTCGTCCAGCTTCGTGAGGACCTCTACCCGCGCCCGCACGAGTTCCGCCCCGAGCGCTTCATCGAGGAAGAGGCGACGTCTTACTCGTGGCTCCCCTTCGGTGGCGGGATCCGCCGCTGCATCGGCGCGGCGCTGGCCCAGGCTGAGATGGCCGAGGTGATCCGCATCGTCGCCTCGCGCGTCGAGCTCGAACCCATGCGGCCCAGCCGCGAACCCGTGGTCATGCGCGGCATCACCTTGGTCCCTCGCCACGGCACCCCGGTCCAGATTCAAAGTCGCTTGGTCAGCGGTGGTGGGCGCCCCCGCGCACGGTCTGCCACGAGCCCAGGGTGATCGCGAGGAAGCCGACGCCCGGATTCGAACGGAGGGCGGCGGGAAAGGCTAATCCCCGGTTCGAGTCCCGCCAGCTCCGACAGATGCGTACGCATTGCCGATCGTCGCCATCTCCTCATCGCTCAACTCGAAGTCGAAGATCACGAAGTTCTCGCGAATTTGCTCCGCCGTCACCGACTTTGGAATCGCGATATTGCCGAACTGAACGTGCCAGCGCAGAATCGCCTGGGCGGACGACTTGCCGTGACGTTCGGCGATCTCGCCGATCGTCGCGTCGGCGAGCAGATGGTCTTGGGAGAGTGGGCTCCAAACCTCGGTGGCGATGCGGTATTCAGCATGCAACTCACACAACTCGGCTTGGAGTAGGCGTGAATGCAGCCCGACCTGGTGGACCGTTGGCCGCGTGTCGGTTTCAACCTCCAGCCGTTCCAGGTCCTCGGTCCGACAGTTCGAGACCCCGATCGAGCGCGCACGGCCTTCCTCGAGAATTCGTTCGGAGGCCCGCCAGGTGTCGAGGAAACGGTTCTCGCTCAGCACCGGCCAGTGGACCAGACAAAGGTCGACGTACTCGAAGCCCAGGCGGCCAAGTGTCGCCTCGAAGGCCTTGAGCGTGGAGTCGTACCCCTGCTCGGCGTTCCACAGCTTGGTGGTGACGAAAGTCTCCTCGCGAGGCAAATTGGAGGCAGCCAGAGCCGCACCGACGGCTGCCTCGCCGCGGCGGGACGCGGCGATATCGATGTGGCGATAGCCGACGTCGAGGGCGTGCTCGACGAGGCTCTGAGCCTCCTCCGGAGGGATCTGAAAGACGCCAAGGCCCAGCTGTGGAATCTCGACGCCGTCATGCAGGTTGATGCTGGGGATCGTCAACTCCGGCATTTCGCCTCCCCTGCCGTCGCGGACCGTCCCGATTTGGTGTCAAGGTTCGTGTTCGCCGAATGCTTTTCACCAATCGGGGAAACTCCTTTGGCGCTGGCGAGAACCACCAGGCCGAGCATCTTCATGTACGCCATTTCCATCTCCTTATTGGAGGTGTTTGTCGGGGGCCGGACCCCGCATCCCTTTAGACTCCGGCCCCCGCTCTCCCTTGCTCGCCCCCCTGCCCCCGGCACTGGCGAGCATCCAGCTCTACACAGAGCTGCGCAAGCACTCAGGAAAAGTGGTTCCTATCTATGCGCCCAGCGCGCGCTGGGCCCGCGACGCGCCAGCGGCACCGCCGACCTCGGCGACGATCAGGTCGACCGCCACCGCCCCTCCGAGCGCCGGGGCAAGCGCAAGGTAGGAAAGTGCCGGCGCTGCGATCGGCAGTTGCGCGCCGCGCCCGGTCGCCACGAAGTGGTGGATCACGCCCCACATCGCACCGATCGACGCTTCTGCCGCGAACTGGCTCGGCCGTCGGGCCGGCGGCGCTCCTCGCCGAAGCCTTGTCGCCAGCTTGGCGATCATCTCGCTGCGCCATTGGATCGCCTCGGGGCCCGGCGAGAAGACCTCGAGGAAGGCGAGACCGGTGAATGTGGGGTCGCAGGCGAGGCGCCGGCAGAGGCCAGCAATCATTCGGTGGACACCGCTTGCCCAGTCGTCGGCGGTGAGGTAGACGGGCGCCGCCGCGGCAAGGGTGCGATCGCTGAGTGTCTCGAGCGTCGCCAGGAAGCAGTCCCCCACACCCTCGAAGTGGGTGTCGAAGCTGTGCCTGGATACACCGGCGGCGGCCCGTACCCGCGGCACCGTCAGCGTCGCGTACCCTTCCTTGCTCGCCAGCTTCGCCGTGGCCGCGAGGATAAGCGCGCGCTCGTCCTCCAGCGGCATGAGGAGAACGGCCTCGGATAACTGCGCCGCCCCGGCGGTCCTGAGGCCCCGCAGGCGGACGGCGTCATCGTCACAAAAAGAGAGTGCCCACTGCAGCAGTTCGTCTCCGTCGAGCGCCAGTTGCAGCGGGTGGCCGGAGAGCAGCCGCGCGCGGGCCAACCGGCTACCACCGGCGACGATACCTTTCACCACCAGCGGCGGCAGGCGAGGAGCGTCGTCGGCGAGAGCGAGGTTCTTCGCCATCAGCGTCTCGAAGAGCAGGTTCGTACGCTGCATCCGTTCGACCGCCGCGGCACCAGCGGTGAAGGCGTCGACCAGGGCCAACCGCGCCTTCCCAGGACTGCCGGTGATCTGATCGGCGAAGGCGAGAAACCCGAGCCGAAGCCGCTCACGCCACCCCTCCTCGCCCTCCGCGGCGGCGATGATCCCACGCACCGAGTCGCTGACGATGATGTCGTAGGCGGCGAGAAAGCACTCCTCCTTACCCGCGAAGAGCTTGTAGAAGTCTCGCTTCGAGATCCGGGCGCGGTTGGCCAGCCTCTCCACGGAAACGGCGTTGTACCCGTGCTCGGCAACGAGCTCGATCATCGCCTCGTGCAACCGCCCGCGCTGGTGCGCGGCGACCTCCTTCGCCGAAAGTCCCGGTCCGGGCTTCAGCGGTGGATAGCGAGCGCCCCGCGTTCGTGCGCCCCGCGATGAGCTAGATCCGTTCCTTGGTGACAATCTGTCAGTACCAAAACGGAGAGTGCGCCAAAGCTGCTACGCCAGATGGGAGAAGCTGACTGTGTGAGTCTGCCTAAATGCCCAAATGTCAGCCCAGCATCGCACCCTCGATCGAAGCTCGCGGCTCGATTTCCGGCAGTCGCATCATCCGAAAGGAGTCGGTGACGCCGCACCAGCCAATGGGCCAGCGCCCAGAGCGCGAGGGCGCCGGTCGCATAGTCCAGCAGGCCCAACACAAACGCGCGCTTTCGCCCGATCAGGTCGCCGACCTTGCTGCTGATCAGGATGAACGCCGCGGAGACCAGAGCCTCCAGCGCGATCGCCGACTGGGCGCCGCTGACGGTCGTATCGAGGTCTTCAACCACGGCGGAGATCGAGACCCGTTTCCTCCGAGCTCACGGGAGCGGGCCCTGGGGTCACGGGCGCTCAGGCAAGCAACTTTGACTTTGCCCGGTCGAACTCCTCGGCCGAAAGCGCTCCTTTGTCTTTCAGCTCGGCGAGCTTGTGGAGTTCATCTGCAGGAGAGCCGCTCTGCGCCTGCTCTCGAACGTAGCTGTCGAACTCCTTCTTGGCATCCACCTGAGCCTTGATCGTGCGGTCGCGCATCCCGTTGCCGCGAACGATCAGGTAGAGCAGCACCCCAAGGAACGGCAGGAAGACCAAGAAGAACACCCAAACTGCCTTCGCCACACCCGACAGCTCGTGGTCGCGAAAGAGGTCGGAGATAATCGAGATCAGAATCCAGATCCAGGCGAAGAGCAGGAAGAACTCGAAGATGAAGAGCAGTCCTTGGCCGAAGCTGATGTCTGCAAGCAGCATCGTCACGCCTCCTCAGACCAGTTGACCATCAGTTGGTAGATGATCACAACGTCGAGGATGATCATCAGGAACGCCCACAGTGGCGCTGCCGAGAACCAGACGATCTGCAGGATGGTGTTTATCGCCAGGAGGGAAATTCCCAGGACGCGAGCCACCGCGTTGCCGACGATCAGCCCGATGCCCGTAAGCCCGACGAGAGCTCCGAGGATCAGCTGAACCCAGCCCCAGGTCGTGAGGTCGAAGATCAGCGCACCGTGACCGCCGACCACGACCACTTCGTTGTTGAGGATCGCCGCCAGCCCCCAGAGCGCATCGAGGGAACCGAGGATCACCATCATCACTCCTGCGAACGCGATCCAGGTGGAACGCTGGCCTCCGGCAGGTGGCCTTGGACTCTGACCGGCCTCCATTTGAATCTCCTTTGGAAGGGCGGGACGGCTCGGTATCCACTCTGAGCCGGCAGTCTTGGAGGCTGCGCGCCAAGAGGACTCTAATCGCTTGTGTGGATAAGTAAAGATTCCCTGTCCAAGATCCATCAAGCCGGCGTGAATGTCCGAATTCTGTTCGGAGTTGGCGCTTGTACCGCTTCAGTTTTGTTCGGATTTGCGCCCGCATCGCTCTGGATGGGAAGCCGACGCCCGGATTCGAACCGGGGACCCCTTCATTACGAGTGAAGTGCTCTACCAACTGAGCTACGTCGGCGGGACGGCTCTCATTGTAGGAGCGGAGTGGGGGCCGGGGTTCCGTCGCCGGTGGGGTTGAAGATGGGGGCGTGACCAGGGTTCGGGAAGCCAAGCACCGTGACGAGAACGAGATCGAGTTCTCGCGGATCGTCGCTTTCAGCGACGGGGTCTTCGCGATCGCGATCACGCTGCTGGTGCTGAACCTCGGCGTCGATCGAGGCGTTACCGACGGCGAGCTCGGCAAGGCGCTCTGGCACGAGCACCAGGATCTCTTCGCCTATGCGCTCAGCTTCGCCGTAATCGGCCGCTTCTGGCTCGTCCACCACCGCTTCTTTGGCGAGGTCACCGGCTTCGATAGCCGCCTGATCTGGCTCAACCTCTTCTATCTCGCCTGGATCGTGCTGATTCCCTTCAGCAGCCAGGTCCTGGGCGATTACGGCGGCAGCTCAGCGGCCGAGGTCCTCTACGCAGCCAACCTGGTCGGGGTGATGCTCTCCGGCACGCTGCTTTTCGCTGATGCCCAGCGGGCGGGGCTGACCCGCACGACGACCGAGGAGGCACGCGATGGGCGCCGTCACGCCCTCTGGATCGCCCTCGTCTTCGCTGCCTCGATCCCGATCGCGTTGGCCAATCCGGACCTCGCCCCCTACTGCTGGCTCGCCCTCTTCATCGTGCCGATGGCAGGCCGCGTCGTCCGCAGAAGCCGCGCGCAGCGCCCTTCATGATCCTTGTGGCTGTTCTGTTGCAGAAACCTAATGTCTGCGAAATGTTTACGCTTCGGCGGCCGGTAAAATGCCATCATGGAGGCGATGAGAGAAGCGTGGACCGACCGGAGGCTCGACGGGCTCGATCACAAGGTGGATCGCATCGAGCAGAAGGTCAGCGACTTCGAGATACGGGTCGATCAGCGCTTCAATGAAGTCGACGGTCGTCTCGGTCGGATCGAACGAACAATCGACAACCGCCTCGGCAGCCTCGAGGATCGCTTTGCCGCGTATCAGCGTGCCATGCTCCAAATGAGCGGTGTCATCGTCGCGGCCCTGATCGGCATCATCGCCACTCAGGTCTGACGCTACCCCGGTGCCGCTCCCTGTAGCTCTTTGCCGGAATGAGGCTGCATGCCCCCGCATACCGGGCAGCTTGGCTCTGGGACCACCGGCTCCTTTTCGACCTCCATCGTGCGCAGGTCGATGATGTGGCCGACGCCAAGCGTCGAGGGCTGGGCGAGGCCAGTGAGCTGGTGCAGGACGTCGAGCCCGATCTGCCCGCCGATCAGGCCACAGGCCGGGCCCAGCGTCGCCGCCGGCGAGCCTTTGCCGCGCTGCTGTTCGATCGCCACGTCGAAGAGCGGGTAGGTGCGGCGGTAGCCGATCTCCTGACAGGAGAAGCACCCGGTCACCCCCGGCACGTAGAGCGGCCCGACCCGCGCGATCGGCGGGAAGTGGCTCATCGCGATGAAGGGGATTCGGGCGTTGAAGCAGGCGGAGTTGATCCACCCCTCGATGTCGTGCGCCGGCCAGTCGCAGGCGTCGATCACCAGGTCATAGCCGGCGATCGTCTCGGCAACCGCCGCCTCGCTGTCGAGCTTCTGCAGCCGCGTCTCCACCCGCATCGAGGAGTTGAAGGCCCTGAGGCGCTCGCCGGCGGCAACCGCCTTGTAGCGGCCGATGTCGGACTCGGAGTAGAGGACCTGGCGGTTCAGGTTGCTCAGCTCGACCCGGTCGAAGTCGACCAGGAGCATCTCGCCGACTCCGACGCAGGCCAGATTGAGCGCCGACCAACCACCAAGGCCGCCGACGCCGAGCACGGCGATTCGCGAACTGGCAAGCATTTCCTGGCACTGCGATGCCGTCGGGCCCGTCGTGATGTCGCTGAAATAGCGCAGCTGGCGGTCGTAGCGCTCGACGACCTTCTCGGGGATCAGGTCATCGTCGGCGGCGTCCTCGACGACCCCGAGCTCCTCGAACTGGGCGAGCAGGTCGCCGACCTCGTCGGCGCCGAACTCGTCGACAAGCTGCTCGCGCGTGCGCGTCCCGTCGAGCGCGGCGAGCAGCTGCCGCCCGGGCTCGTCAGGGTCCTCGATGTGGATGTCCGCGCCGGCGCTTGGCCGGAGCAGGTAAAGGTCGCCGTTCGGCGCTTCCATCTGCTGGGTGGTGCGCTTGAGTCGTGGTCTGTTCATGCGAAGCCCTTTCCTCCTGGGGTACGCTTCAGACCAGCCGATTGCTCAAATTAGTTTCGTTTAATACCGCATCCCCCGCACGTCTCTTCGTTTTAGGGTACGCCAGGAATTCTATCTTGGTACTCAATATTGACGACGAATTGAGGAGGGACCATGGCGGCAAGATCGGTCAAAGACGTGATCGCGGGGGGGAAGCTGAAGACGTTCCTCGACCGTCGCCTGATCAAGGCGCTCTCGCATCCGCTGCGCGAGCATGTTCTGGCGGTGCTCAACGAAAGGGTCGCCAGCACAAGTGAAATCGGCCGCGAAATCGACCTCGACGTGCCGGCCTTCTACCACCACGTCGAGCTGCTTGAGGAACTCGGTTTCCTCGAGCGGGTTGAGAGCAGACGACGACGCGGGGCAGAAGAGCACTTCTTCCGAGCCAAGGCGACGATGTTCTTCGACGATGAGGCCTGGGAGCGGATTCCGGCGACCGTGAGGTCCGATATCGCCGGCACTCACATCTGGGCGATCCTGAGCGATCTCATAACGGCCCTGCGTACGGGAGCGTTTGGAGCAAACCCCGCGACGCACAACACCTGGCTACCTGGGGTCTTCGACAGGCTTGGCTGGCAGGAATGCCTGGCATTGATGAACGAAACGCTGAACAAGATGATGGCGATACAGAGGCGATCAAGCGAGCGGATGGCCGTCTCTGGCGAGCCCGGTCTTCCGGGGACAGTTGCCCTCATGGCGTTTGTGACTGCCCCTCCGAGCACGCAGTCGGGAGCTCACTAGGAGTTCGTCAACTCCCTGGCACGGGCGAATACGGCGTCGAGCATGGGCTCGGTGAGACGGCCTGTGAAGGTGTTCTGTTGGCTGGGGTGGTAGCAGCCGAGCAGCATCCAGCGGCCAGCCTGCGTTTCGGCACCATGGCCGAAGCGCGGTTTTGGCCGGGGGATCTCGCCACCGAGGGCGCGTATCGCCCGCAGCGCCCCGTCCCAAGCGAAGCCACCGAGGGCCACGACCGTGTTGCAACGCTCGAGCAGGACCAACTCCCGCTCGAGGTAGGGCAGGCAGTTATCGCGCTCTTCATGTGTGGGGCGATTGTCCGGTGGCGCGCAGCGGACGACTGCGGTCACGTAGGCATCGTTGAGCCGCAGGCCATCGTTGCGGTGCTCTGAGGTCGGCTGAGTGGCGTAGCCGGCGCGGTATAGGGCAGCGTAGAGCCAATCGCCCGAGCGGTCGCCGGTGAACATGCGACCGGTCCGGTTGGCGCCGTGGGCTGCCGGCGCGAGGCCGACGATCGCCAGCCTGGCGGTGGGATCGCCAAAGCCATCAAGAGGTCGTGCCCAGTAGTCCTCACCCTGAAAGCGGCGCGGGGGGTCCTCGGCGCGAGCCTCGCGCCACTCGACCAGGCGCCGACAGTGTCGGCAGGAATGAATCTCCGTCGCGAGTTCGGAAAGAAGCTGGAGCTCAGGTGCTTTTCGCCCGCTGCTCATATCGAAACTGAATCATGCGGCGGCACCCCGGAGTGAGAGGACCCGATCGTCCATGTTTGGGATCGGGTCCTCCCCTTCGGTTTAACGACCCTTGAGAGTCGACAGCTGTGGGACGACATCGCCCGTTTTAGAGATCTTCACCCTGCCTCACCCCCTTCGCAAATCGTCAGCTCTTTGCGGCTGGGGGTCGCGACCCATCCGGTACAGCGCTTTAGACCAATCCATTACTGGAAAAAGTTCCAGTAATCATCAAACGAACCGAAAAGTTGGGTTTTCGGTTTGCCAATTTGGCTTTGTGTCTAATAGGATGGAGTGGTTAGAGGCCGCACAATGAATCGGAGGAGTCCCCTTTGGCCGCAAAGACCAAGACCAAGAGCAAGACCAAAAAGCAGACAGGCGTCGACCAGCGCTTGGTGAAGGCACTGGCCCACCCCCTGCGGGTGCAGATCCTGATGATCCTCAACGAGAGGATGGCCAGCCCCAACGAACTTTCCAAGGAGTTGGAAGAGGGCCTAAGTCAGGTCAGCTACCACGTCAAAGTCCTCAAGGACTTCGAATGCATTGAGATGGTCAAGACTGAGCCACGCCGCGGTGCAGTTGAGCACTACTACCGCGCGACCGCACGAGCCTTCTTCACGGATGCCGAGTATCAGCACCTACCGGATTCGATAAAGCCTGGGGCAACCGCGGCTGTCTTCCGCATGATGATGGAGGACGTGAGTGGTGCCCTACAGGGGGGAACGTTCACCGCCCGGGATGACATGCACCTCAGCTGGACTCCCGGTGTCGTCGATGAGCAGGGCTGGAGTGAATCGGTCGATCTCGTCAACGACACGCTTGAGCAGCTGATCAAGATCCACGCAGGCAGCGCCAAACGGCTGTCCAAGTCTCGCGAGGAGGGCATCCCGACAACGGCGGTGCTGATGAACTTCGAGAGCCTTCCGCCCGAGGCGAAGTCCTCAAAAGGCGTCAAAAAGAGCAAAGCGAAGAAGGCTGCCAAGAAGGCCTAGTCTTTCGCGGCGAAAAGCGGTACAAACTCCACATATGCTTCGCGCCCGCCTATGGGCTTGGTTCGGAGCAAATGCCTCAGCAGACAGCGGCGCGGCTTCGGTCGCGCCGTCGTCTTTCTCGTAGCCGTCATGGCGATTCTCGCCAGCGGTTGCGGGAAGCCTGGGCACGGGGCGGAGACCGACAGCGAAAAGGCCGCTGACGTCAAAGTCCTCAACGCGATCCTCGCCCAGGAACTGACCACGGTCGCCGCCTACGAACAGGTCCTCCCGCATCTGCGCGGCCCGATGCTCGTTGTCGCGGCTCGCTTCCGGGAGCAGGACCAGGTCCACGTCGACGCCCTGACCAAGGGGATCCGGGGCATGGGTGGGGAAACCGACGCCGAAGCGGGCGAACTGGAACCGCCGGGTCCCCGCAATCAGGCGGAAGCTCTCACGCTGGCCTACGAAGAGGAAAACGCGGCGCTCTCGGAGGCTCAGAGCGGGGTGGCCCACCTGGTGTTCACGGCACCCCGCGCGCTCGCCTCGGCGCTCGCCGCGAGCCACGCACAGCACCTGGCGATACTGCGCCAGGGCCTCGGTGCCGGCCTCGCGGGCGCGGTCCCGAAAGCATTTGAGTCCGGCGATGAGCCGCCGCCCGCGACTCCGGCCGAATAAAAAGGGATGATGCCGGCGTGACCGCACCGCTCTACGCCATCGGGCGCTTCTGCTCGCGGCACCACTGGCTGACGATCGGCGCTTGGATCGTCCTTGCGATTGGTCTCGTCCTCGCCGGACAGGCCGGCGAAAGCAAGACCAACGACAACCTCACCCTGCCCGGCACCGGCTCGACCGCCGCGACCGAACTGCTCGAAGACAACCTGCCCGAACAGGCCTACGGCAGCAACCCGCTGGTCTTCCAGGCGAAGGCCGGCGCCTCGCTGACCGAACCCAAGTACGCCGCGGCGATCAATGAATCGGTCAAGCGGCTGCAGGCGATGCACGACGTCAACTCGGCGATCAACCCGCTCACCCCGGCGGGTGCGGCCTTCCTCAGCAAAGACCGCTCGGTCGCCTACGTGCCCGTCGTGCTCGGCGTCGGTCCCGGCGAACTGAACGAAGCGCAGGCCAACGCAGTCCTCGACGCTGGCAATCCGGCCAAAGAGGCCGGCCTCAAGGTCGCCGTCGGTGCCTACGTCGGCCAGGCCCTCTCCAAGCCCGACACCGGCATCAGCGACGCGATTGGCATCGCCGCCGCGATCGTGATCCTGCTCTTCGCCTTCGGCACCGCGACCGCGATGGTGCTGCCGATCTTCTCGGCGATCCTCGGCCTCGCCTGCTCACTCTCGATCATCCGCCTGCTCGAGCACGTGGTCCAGGTGCCGAGCGTCGCCGCGACCCTGGCGACGATGATCGGCCTCGGCGTCGGCATCGATTACGCGCTCTTCATCGTCACCCGCCACAAGCTGCAGCTCAAAGACGGGATGGAGATCCAGGAGTCGGTGGCGCGGGCCACCGCGACCGCCGGCGGCGCCGTCGTCTTCGCCGGCTTCACCGTCGTGATCGCGCTCTGCTCGCTCGCCTTCGCCGGCATCCCGCTGGTCAGCACGCTCGGTTTCACCGCCGCGATCGCGGTGGTGATCGCGGTCGGTGCGGCGACCACGCTGCTGCCGGCAATGCTGGGGGCCCTCGGCCCGAAGATCAACTCGCTGCGCGTGCAGTTCGGCAAGACGCACCCGGATGACGCCGAGCCGCACGGCTGGACCCGCTGGGCGCGCGGCGTCGCCGACCGTCCCTGGCGCAGCACGATCGCCGCCCTGGCGATCCTGATCGTGCTCGCCCTGCCGATCTTCCAGCTCGAGCTGGGCCAGAACGACCTCAGCGCCCTGCCCAAGTCGACCACCGCGCGCCAGGCCTACGACAGCCTCACCTTCGGCTTCGGGCCGGGCGTCAACGGGCCGCTGCTGATCGCCTCCGAATTCGACAGCGCCGAAGAAGCGAAAGCGGTGCTGCCCGGGTTGGAGAAAAAAATCGGTGGCGCCGCCGACGTCGCCGGCGTCTCCGAACCGACCCTCGACAAAGAAGGGACGGTCGCGGTCTTCACCGTGATCTCCAAATCGGCCCCCTGGGCGGATGAGACCGTCAGCCTGGTCGAAGGCCTGCGCGACACGACGATTCCCGCCGCGCTGAAAGGGGCCGCCGCCCACTCCTACGTCGGCGGCCAGACCGCCGGCTACATCGACCTCGCTACCCAGATCAGCGACAAGCTGCCGCTGATGATCGCGATCGTCGTCGGCCTCAGCTTCATCGTCCTGTTGCTTGCCTTCCGCTCGCTGCTGGTGCCGATCAAGGCGGCGGCGATGAACCTGCTCTCGGTCGCCGCCGCCTACGGCATCGTCACCGCGGTCTTCCAGCTCGGCTGGGGTTCTTCGCTGATCGGCCTCGACCACTCGATCCCGATCGTCAGCTTCGTGCCGCTGCTGATGTTCGCGATCCTCTTCGGCCTCTCGATGGACTACGAGGTCTTCCTGCTGACCCAGATGCGCGAGCACTTCAGGGAAAACGAAGACGAGCGCGAGGCGGTGATCCAGGGCCTCGCCAACACCGGCCGCGTGATCACCTCGGCCGCGGCGATCATGGTCTGCGTCTTCACCAGCTTCGTCCTCAACGGCAACCCGATCGTCAAGGAGTTCGGCGTCGGCCTCGCGGTGGCGATCGCGATCGACGCGACCCTGGTCCGCTGCCTGCTGGTGCCGGCGATCATGGTCCTGCTGGGCAAACGCGCCTGGTGGCTGCCGAACTGGCTCGGCCGCATCGTGCCCCACATCAGCATCGAGGGCGAGGAGTTCTTTGCCCGCCGCGACGCCGAGCTTGCCGCCGCTGCCAAGGAGCCGGCAGGTAGCGTCTGAGCGGGATGTTCCCGCTCAACCTTCCAAACGCCCTCACCCTGCTGCGCATCCTCGCGGTGCCGGTCGTCGTCGTCGCCCTGCTCGGCGAGACGCCGAACGGCGACGCGCTCGCCGCCGCAGTCTTCGCCCTGGCGGCGCTCACCGACGGCCTCGACGGCTACTTCGCCCGCTCGCGCAACTCGATCACGACCTTCGGCAAGCTGATGGACCCGATCGCCGACAAGCTGCTGATCGTCGCTGCCCTGGTCTCGCTGGTCTCGCTCGACCGGCTCGAAGCCTGGGTGGCGATGGTGATCATCGCCCGCGAGTTCGCCGTCACCGTGATGCGCGCCGTCGCCGCCGAGCGCGGCGTCGTGATCGCGGCGAGCTGGCTCGGCAAGGTGAAGACGGTCCTGCAGATCGCCGCCGTGATCGCTCTGATCGCGGTCGACCCGGCCCCGGCCTGGGTCGACGCCCTCGTCTACCTCGCCGTCGCCGTCACGTTGATCAGCGGCGCCGACTACTTCTTCGGCCTGCGCCGCCGGATCGAGCAGGAGCGCGAAGCGCGAGCGGTGCCGAAGACCAAGCCGAGCTAGGCGCTCGGCGCCTCGAGCCACTCGCGCATCGTCATGTGACGCTCGGTGTGCTCGCCCGAGGCCAACTCCTGGCGCAGGTCGCCGAGGGTGCCGTAACGCTCGGCGACGACGTTGTGGCGGTGGATCGTCTCGAGGTTCTCCTGGCGGGCCATGACGAAAGCCTCGGCCGGCAGGTCGGGGTAGCCCTCGACCACGGCGCGGATCATCTCCCGCACACAGTCCTCGACGAAGCGCGGCTGCGAGTGGGCCTTGGCGACGACCGCGAGCTCATCGGGGCGCTTCATCAGCTCGTAGATCTCTGAGCTCATCGATCCCTCGACGATGCGCAGCAGCTCCGGCGCGTCGATCCAGGTGTCGCCGCCCTCGGGGCAGCCGATATGGAGGGTGCCGATACCGCGCTGGTTATGGGTGGCGACGGGGACGGCCTCGATTGCTTGCTCGATCTGCTCGGGGTCGAAGCCGGCGGCGGCAAGGTTTTCGCGGCCGAGCTCGGCGACCATCTCCTGGGCGCAGGGACAGGCGGTCATGCCCTGCGCTTGAACGCCGGTCAGCGTCCGGGTGCCGTGCTCTGAGGCGACGGCGGTGCCGAACAGCCCGTAGATCTCCTGAGTCGAGTGGCCGGTCGCCGGCGTCTTCACGGTCTCTGGGTAGCGGGCGGAGACCGAGACCTCGGCGCGACGGCCGTGCTGGCTCTCGCGCACGCGCTGGGCGATATGGGCGGCGAGCGTCTCGGCGCGGAAGGCCTCGCCGAGCACGACCTCGTCGATCGCCTCACCGACGTTCTCCTCGAAGCGGGACATGTGGACGCCGGCCTGGCGCGCCTCGAGGTCGACGAAGCACTCGAAGTTGGCGTGGTAGAGGTTCTCGGCGCCATCGGCCTTGACCCGGATCACCTTCTCAACCCCGGTGACGCCGACGCGCGAGAGGCTGACCTGGGTCGCGGGCACCGAAGCCTGCACGTCGGGGGCGGAGAGCGATGGGGTCAGTGTCGTGCGGGTTGCCACGGCTCATGGAGAGTAAGCAACTCGGCCCTCCGGGCGGCGGCAGGCGGGCTGAACGAACGGTTTCTTCTGCCTATACTTGGCCGCGGTCGGAGCGTTGGGGCCGGCCCCCCAAGGGAATGGGAGAGGGTCGCACCGGAGGCAGTGATATCGAACCGTTGGAGACGGTCCCGCAGGGACTGGATCAGGATTCGGACGTCCAGCCATTTGCGGAGCAGGAGGAGCTTCGTGGCCTGATCGCGCTGGGGCGCGAGCGTGGCTACCTCACCTTCGAGCAGATTGCGACCACGCTGGAGGAGGTCGAGGTCACCAAGGAGCAGGTCTCGGCCCTGCACGCCCACCTGGTCGAGCAGGGCGTCGAAGTGATCGCCGAGGAGGGCGTTAACGCTTACAAGGAAGCGCGCGCCGAAGAGACCAACGGCGCGAGCGCGAAAAAAGACGGCGGCCTGGACCTGACGGTCGAACCGAGCCTCGACTCGCTGCGGCTCTACCTGCGCTCGATCGGCCAGGTCGACCTGCTGACCGCGGCCGAGGAGGTGGACCTGGCGAAACGGATCGAGCGGGGCGACATGCTTGCCAAGCGCCAGATGGTTGAGGCCAACCTGCGCTTGGTCGTCTCGATCGCCAAGGGCTACCTCGGGCGTGGGCTGAGCTTCCTCGACCTGATTCAGGAGGGCTCGCTCGGGCTGATCCGGGCGGTGGAGAAGTTCGACTATCGCCGCGGCTACAAGTTCTCCACCTACGCGACCTGGTGGATCCGCCAGGCGGTGACCCGGGCGATCGCCGATAAGGCGCGGACGATCCGCATTCCGGTCCACATGGTCGAGAAGCTGAACCGGGTCGCCCACGTCGAGCGCCAAATGGTGCAGTCGCTCGGACGCGAGCCCGAGCCGCACGAGATCGCCGCCGAGCTGCGCTGGCCGCTGGACGAAGTGCGCGACATCCTCCGCGTCTCCCAGCTGCCAGTCTCGCTGGAGAAGCCGGTCGGCGACGAGGACGAATCGGAGCTCGGCGATTTCGTCGCCGATGACGACGTTGCCGAGCCGTTCGAGGAGGCGAGCGAACACCTGCAGCGCGAGGGGGTGCGGCGGGCGCTCGACGCCCTGCCCGAGCGGGAGCGCCAGGTGATCGAGCTGCGCTACGGACTCTCCGGCCTGGAGCCGCTGACGCTCGAGGAGGTGGGGAAGACCTTCGGCGTAACCCGCGAGCGGATCCGCCAGATCGAGACCAACACGCTGAAGAAGCTGCGCGCCCTGCCCGAGGCGCAGATGCTGCGCGAAGCCAGCTAGCGCGGCTCGAGCACGATGACCGAGGCCTCTCGGTCGAGCTTGCGCTGGTAGTCGTCGAAGCCCGCGTACTGCTCGTTGTGCTTGCGCCAGAGGTCGGTGCGCTCCTCGCCCTCGGCGACGCGGGCGCGGATCGGGTAGCGCTTGCGCCCGACCTCGACCTCCCCCTCCGGGTTCGCCTTCAGGTTGAGCGACCAGGCCGGGACCTTGGCATTGCCGGCGTTGGTGTTGATCACGATCACGTTCTCGCCGTCGGCCAGGTAGACGACGGGCGCGGTGCGCTGCTGGCCCGACTTGCGGCCGGTGGTGGTCAGAAGCAGCACCGGAGCACGCCCCACCTTGCCGCCGATGCGCCCGCCCGAGAGCCGGTAGAGCGGCACGTTGAGCTTCCCGGTCCAGCGCAGCCCGGTAGCGCCAAGCGAATTCGAGATCCGCGCGAGTGTGTGGTCACTGGGCACGCCGCGAGTATCTCAGAGACTGACTTCGTCTTTAGTGCTCCAATAGCACCACTAAAGACGAAGTCACCGCGTAGAGTGGGGCGATGGCCGAGTCGCATCCGTTTCGCCTTGCCGCCGAAGCCAAGGACTTCGATCTGCTCATCGAGACCCTGCGCGAGGACGTCGAGCTGCACAGCCCGATCCTCTTTCGCGGCTTCGAGGGCCGCGAGGTTGTTAGCCAGGTCCTCACCCACGTCGCGGCGACGCTCGAGGACCTCACCTACGTTGACGAGCTGACCGAAGGCAACACCGTCGCCCTTCGCTTCAAGGCCCACGTCGGCGACCGCGAGCTCGAGGGCATCGACTTCCTCGAGCTCGACGACGAGGGTCGCGTCGCCGTCCTCACCGTCTTCATGCGCCCGATGTCAGCCCTCACCGCCTTCAACGAGCAGATGATGCAGCGGCTCGGGGTCTAGAATCGCCTGCGTCTCCGGGGGAGTGCCCGAGTGGTTAAAGGGGACTGGCTGTAAACCAGTTGGCTATGCCTACACAGGTTCGAATCCTGTCTCCCCCATATGAGTTCCCTTGACGGCAAGGTGGTGGCGATCGCCGGAATCGCCGGCGGGCTGGGGCCGGTTGTCGCCGAGCGGCTGGCGCAGGCCGGGGCGACGATCGCCGGGGCCGATGTCTCGCAAGCGCACGCCGATGGGGTCGGCGATGGGCTGGGGCTGCCGGATGAGCGCTGGGACGGGCGCGCCGTGGATCTGCTTGACGAGGACGCCACCCGCGCCTGGTGCGCGGCGCTGCTCGAGCGCTTCGGCCGGGTCGACGCGCTGTTGCACTTGGTCGGGGGATGGCGCGGGGGGCAGCCGCTCCACGAGGAGCCGCTCTCGGACTGGGCGCTGCTGCACGACCTGCTGATCCGCACCGTCCAGCACACGAGCCGCGCTTTCCACGATGCGCTCCTCGCCAGCGAGGCCGGTCGCTTCGTCCTCGTCTCCGCCAAGCAGGCGCAGGCTCCGTCCAACTCGAACGCCGCCTACGCCGCCGCCAAGGCCGCCGCCGAGGCCTGGACCCTCGCCCTCGCCGACGGGTTCGAAGGCACCAGCGCGACCGCCAACATCATCGTCGTCGACGCGATCCTTACGCCGCGGATGCGGGAGGAGAGCCCCGGAGAGGATTTCCCCACCTTCACCCCTGCCGAGGCGATTGCCGACGGGATCGCCTTTCTCTGCTCAGATGGAGCAGAAAAGATGAACGGTCAGCGTTTGCCGCTTACGATGCGGGGATGAGCAAGCCCGCCGACGGCGAGATGACGATCAGCGAGCTGGCGGAGCGGACGGGAATGACCGTGCGCAATATTCGCGCCCACCAGACCCGCGGCCTGCTGCCGCCGCCGGTCGTGCGGGGCCGCACCGGCTACTACAACCAGGACCACGTAGCGCGGATCGAGCTGACCCGCGAAATGCAGGCCGAGGGCCTCAACCTGGAGGCGATCCGGCGCATGGTGGAAAGCGTCGACGGCGCCGCCGAGGAGGTCGTCGGCTTCACCCGTACCCTGCGCGCCCCCTTTGAAGATGAGGCACCGGAGATTGTCGACTTGGTGGAGCTGGCGGAGCTCTGGAAGAAGGAGGTCGAAGAAGGGCGCGGCTTCGAGATGCTCGAACGGGGCGAAAAGCTCGGCACGATCCGCTCCCTGCCCGACGGCAAAGTCGAGGTGATCAGCCCGCGCATGATGAAAGCCGCCGCCGCCCTTGCCGACGTCGGCATGAGCCCCGATGCGGTCCTCGCGGTGGCCGAGAAACTGCGTCGTAAGACCGACGAGATCGCCCAGCTCTTCACCGATCTCTTCCTCGAGCAGGTCTGGAAGCCCTTCGACGAAGCGGGCCGCCCCGATAGCGACTGGCCGAAGGTTCGCGAAACCCTCGAGCGCACGCGTCCCCTGGGTGCCGACGTCCTGATGGGCGTCTTCCAGATCGCGATCGCCGAGGCCACCGATAAGGCGATGTCGCGGACGATCCGCGGCGTCGCACGGCGGGAGACGGCCCAAGCCAAAAAGGGCAAGGCCGTCAAGAAAAAGCCCGCCAAGAAACGCTCCAGCCGGCGCCGCTAGCGGCTCAGCGGACTGGAACCGCGAGCTCCTCGCTCGCCACCGCGTGCCCCTCATATGGGAGCACGGCGAAATACATCAGCGAGGGGAGGAGGGACTCGATGTCGTCGGCCTCGCCACGGTTGAGGCGCGAGTAGAGAAGGGCCTCGATGCCGCCCACAATGCCGGCCGCAGCGATCGCCGACGGCTGTGGTCGGTCGGGCGATTCCGCTCGCACCTGGCTGTCGAGGCAAGAGGCGAAGTGGTCGAGGACTTCGTCGCGGCGCAGCAGGGCAGGGGGACAGGCGGCACGGGCGTCAACGATCAGCGACATCGCGGCGTCCCGCTCCTCGGCGACGAAGCGCAGAAGGCACTCGAGGGTGAAGCGCAGGCGGTCGCGCCAGGTCTCTCCCTCTTCGCCGGCGCTGTCGAGCTGCCCGCGCAGGCGGCTCGCGGCGGCGTCGAAGGCGGCCAGAAAGCAGTCTTCCTTGTTCTCGAAGTGCTCATAGAAGGTGGGCCGGGAGACGCCGGCGCGTTCGAGCACATCCTGGACGCTGACCTCGCGATATCCGATCTCCGCCGTGGCCCGCAGCATCGCCGCCAGCAGGCGCTCGCGCTGCACGGCGCTGACGAGGTCGGCGGGCAGCGAGCGGATGCCTGAGGGAAACTGGCCTTCGCCGCCGGAGAGCAAATCGGCGGCGGCGCTCACCTCAGCCGAGGGCCAACTGTCGCCGAGTGCGGCGAGCAGCATCTCTTGACTCAATTCCACCCTGTCCGGCGCCATAGAGAAACCTCATCGTTTCTGTTATAAACCCTAGAAGTCGCTCCACGGTACCAGTTGAGTTGCTATCGTGCAAGGTGATTAGGCGTTCCGCGGGTATCCTTGGCCCATGCCGCGGCGCCCAAAGGCGAAGACCGACGCCTTACCGGTCCGCCCCGAGTTGCCGCGAGAGTTCATTGCCGGTCATAAGCGCCGCCGCATCATGGACGCGATCGCCGAGCTGACCGCCGAGCAGGGCTACGACTCGACCAAGATCGGCGACATCGTGCGCCGCGCCGGCGTCGCCCGCAAGACGCTTTACGACAACTTCGAGGGGAAAGAGGAGGTCTTCCTCTCCGCTTTCGACAGCGCCGTCGTCGAGGTGATCCGGCGGATCGAGGAGGACTGCGCCAAGGTCGAGGGCTGGGAAGAGCAGGTACAGGCCGGCCTCGCCGCCTTCCTGCGCTTCGTCGCCGAGGAGCCGGCGCTGGCGCGGATGTGCATGATTGAGGCGCTCTCGGCAACCCCGGCCGCGACCGAACGCTACGAGGCCGCGGTTCAGCGCTTCGTCGAGATGACCAAACGCACGGTCCCCCATAACGACCAGCTTCCCGAGACGATCGACGAGACCCTGGTCGGCGGCGTCGCCTGGATCGTCTACCAGCAGATCCGCCGCGGGGAAACCGACAAGGCAGAGAACTTGCTGCCGGAGCTGTCTGAATTCATGCTCGCGCCGTTCCTGGGCGCGGCCGAGCCCGACCCGGCCTAACTGCGGGTCAGGCCGCGCGCCGCGGTCGGTTCAGGATCGCGCTCAGCTCGGGGCCGAGGTCGGTGAGCCTGGCGGCCTCGCCGGCGCAGATCCGGGCGCAGACGAAGGCCAGCGTGGCATCGATCAGCCGCTCGTCGAGCCCGGGCGGCTGGGCCGGCGCACCTTCCGTGCCGCGGTCGCGGCGCAGCATCGCGGCCAGTCGGGAGACGAGTAGGCGGCGGGCCGCGGTGACTGCGATCGCCTCGCGCGGCGCCTGGGCGCAGAGAAGCTGGGCCAGGGCCGGCTCGGCGGAGAGGAAGCCGAGCCCGGCGTCGATGCCGACCTCGAGCGCGGGCGACCGCGGGTCCCGTGCGGCGCAGGCGGCCTCGATCTCTTCGCAGAGACGGTCGGCGCCGGCCACATAAGCGGCGAGCACGCAGTCCCAGAGGTTGCCGAAGTGCTTGTAGAAGGTGCTGGTCGAGACGTTCGCCAGCTCGCTGACGTGGGTGGTGGTGACGTCGGCATAGCCGTGCTCGGCGACGGCCTCGGCCAACGCCCCGAGCAGGCGATGGCGCTGATGCGCGACGACAAGGTTGGCGGGGATGCCGTGGCGGCCGGGGGGGAGGCGCCGGGGCAGCGGCTCGCCGGTGGAGAAGGGCCCGTCGCCGGGTTCGTCGTTGACCAGCCGCAGCTCGGTCATCGTCCTCCACCTTCCAGCTCGGCGCGGTTGCTCTTGAGCTCGGCTCTTGCATCCTCGAACTCCTCCTCCGCTGCCTCCCGATCCAGGTAGGACCCGGCGACCATGTGCATCAGCTCGGGCAGCGTGTTCCATATCCGGTTCTGCTCCCCTGCGGTCAGCGCGTCGCAGACGCAGGTCTCGATTCCGCCGACTACGAAGATGCCGGTCACGCCGGGAGGAGCTCGGTCGGGCTCGATCTCGGCCCGCACGCTGTCGAGGGCCCGGGCGAAGCGCTCCACCGCTCGCTCGTGCGCTTCCAAGGCCCTTCCACCGGCTACGTGCACCTCGACAAAGAGGGAGCGGGCGATCGCCGGCTGGTCGACGACGAACTGGAAGAGCCCTACGATGCCCGCCCGCACTCCCGCTCTCCAGCCCTCGACCGAGATCGCGGCTTCGAAAAGGTCGACGCCAAGCCGCTCGATCCAGGTCTCGTAAGCTTGCTCGAAACAGTCCTCGAGGCTGTCGAAGTGGTCGTAGAACTGCTTGCGGTGCCCGCCGCTGTACTCGAGCACCGCACGCACCGAGGCTCCGCGATAACCGAGTTCGCCGACAACGTGCAGCGCACCCTCCATCTCACCCTCGCGCACCGTCGCGTCGGGGGTGGCGACGGTCGTCTCGACTGGGAGCGCCTCCCTGGCTGCCGCGCAAGCTTCCTGTCGCATTGCCATGCTGGCTCCTTGTCGCGAACTTTCCCCAGAAACTGGGCTACCGTATAAAAACTACTCCTTTTTTTCCGGATATGAAATCTTTTTAAGAAGAGCTATCCTCGGCTCATGCAGTACCTCTCGCAACGACTTGCCGTTGAGTCGATCGAGACCGGGGAAGATCGCCGGCCTCGGGGGGCGGTTGCATCGACACAGCGCGAGCGGATCCTCGCCGCCGGCGAGCGGCTAATCGCCGAGAAGGGCTGCACTGGGACGACGATCGAAGGCATCGTCAAGGAGGCCGGGGTGTCCTCCGTCACCTTCTACGAGCACTTCAAGGACAAGGAAGAGTGCCTCGTCGCGGCCTTCGATCGCGCGGTCGAGGGGCTGCGGGAGGCGATCCCAGCTGAGTTGTCCGGGCCCGGCCAGGCACGGGAGGCGCTGGCCTCGCTGCTGGACGCGATCGACGCCGAGCCTGCGCGCGCGCGTCTCTGCTTCGTCGAGGCGCAGAAGGGCGGGCCGCGGCTGCGGGCTCGCTATGAGGCGGCGCTCGACGCGGTCGCGGTCGAGCTTTCCGATTCGCTCGGCCAGGCGATCGTCGGCGGGCTCGCCTGGTTGCTGCGGGAGAGACTCGAGCTGGGTGGGGGAGAAGGCGTGCGGGACCTTCTGCCGAGGATGACCGAGATCGTCCTTGACCCCTACCTCGTTCATGGCTGACGCGGCGCGGGCAGCCGAGCAGCTCGCCGCCGGCAAGACCCGCCTGCCGCCTGGACGCCACGGCCTGCCGCGCGCTTTCGTCGCCGAGAACCAGCGCGAGCGGCTGCTCAACGGCGTGGTCGAGGCGGTCGCCGAGCACGGCTACAACGCGACCACGATCGGCAAGATCACCGCGGCGGCAAGGATCTCGCGCCGGACCTTCTACGAGTACTTCCCGGGCAAGGAGGAGTGCTTCCTCGCTGCCTACGCGATGATTGACGACCACGTCCGCGGCTCAATGCTCTCCGCCGCGGACCCCGCTGAGCCCTGGCCCGCGCAGGTGCGGGCCAAGCTTGCCACGCTGCTCGACGTGCTCTCCCGCGACGCCGCCGTCGCTCGCTTTTACCTGGTTGAGCCGCTCGCGGCGGGGGGCGAGATAGCCGCCCGCTATCGCGACGCGATGCAGTTGCTGGCGGAGACGATCCGCCCCCAGTCGCCGCTCTCCGAGATGGACGTCGAAGTCCGCGACCAGGTTCTGATGGGCGGCATCGCCACCCTGATCTCCCGCCGCCTCAAGGCCGGCGGCGGGGACCAGTTGGGCGAGCTCCTACCCGACCTGGTCGAGCTCGCCCTCGCGCCCTACCTGGGCCGCGACGAGGCTCGCCGCATCGCCCGCAGCCAGCCCTAGCGCCAGCTTTCCCCGGCCCTGACCTCGCCCGGATCGGGGAGGTTTAGATCCGCCTTCCTTCTTCTTAAAAACTTAGACTTGCATTCGTAAAACGTTTCTTTTATGCTCTCGCCAGAGCCTGTTTGCGAAAGCGGGCTCCACAGGGACAAAACCGAGCCTCGAGGAAGCCGCTAAGGGAAGCGGCGGGCAGAGGGGCTCACGGGACAAGGAGAGAGATCTAGATGTTCTCGACGCTACGCAACCGCTTTGGCATCCCGGGAGTCATCTCGGTCATCGCCTTGGTCTTCGCGATGTTTGGCGGCGCTTATGCCGCCACCAACTCTTCAGGCGGTGGCAAGGCCACCGCCTCCGCCAAGGCCAAGAAGGGGCCGCGGGGGCCTAAAGGGGCGAAGGGGGACGCTGGCGCGCAGGGCCCTGCCGGTCCTCAGGGACCCGCTGGCGCGAAGGGCGATTCAGGAGTCCAAGGGTCCACGGGCAGCCCAGGCGCCGACGGTAAATCTGTCACCGGTACCCCAGCCACGGTAGGCGAATGTCCGGCCGGCGGCGTCAAATACACCTCGGCCAGCGGCACCAACACAGTCTGCAACGGCAAAAACGGGACCAACGGACAGACAGGCTTCACTGAAACCCTGCCCGAAGGAAAGACCGAGACCGGGACCTGGGGAACCGGCTCGAGTAGCGAGACGTCCGGCTTCAAATTTTACCCCATCTCCTTTCCCATTCCGTTGGCAACCACACCAGCCGTCGTCGTCGTGCCGTCAGATAAAGAATCTGAACCCGGCTGCCCAGGGCGAGGCGGCGGTGTATTCCCAACGACTGAAGGGGAAACGTATTTGCCCACCATTCCCGAGGCGGATCCAGGAAAGCTATGTATCTACATAGACCAGTTCTCTGAAGTGGTTGCCACCAAAGTCGTCAAGCCCGAATACGTATATGCAGAAGGTGAACCTCAAGTCTTTGAGATGCCTGGCGCCTCGCAGACCGGAGCAATCTTTCGTGCTCTTTGTGGAGAAGGCGTCTCGTGTGGCATCAATGGCACCTGGGCTGTAACTGGCGCTGAAGAATAGAGCCTGGGTTAGATCGATCACGGCCAGATCCTCACGTAGACCATGACACTCAGGGTGCAAGGAGCGACAATGCGGCAAGACAACGATCCACACCACGGAAGCCGTCTCATCCTGCTCGTTGCGGTCTTGGCCGTCGCATGGCTCATTCCCACCACCGCCGGCGCGGTCACCGACTCCGAAGAACTCGTCCGCTTCGGCAGTCGAGGGACAAGCGCGGGTCAATTCAGCGGCCCATTTGGCGGCCCAATTCGAGGCATGGCCTCAGACCCCACGACCGGCCACCTCTACGTCGCTGACACCGGAAACAACCGAATCAACGAGTTCACTGCCTGGGGCGACTTCGTCAAGGCATGGGGCTGGGGCGTTGCCGACGGCGAAAGCAAATTCGAGACCTGCACCACCACGTGTCTTGCAGGAATTCCTGGGTCGGGCGACGGACAGCTTGGTGCCCCAATTAGTGTGGCAGTCGATGTCAGCGGTGCTATTTATGTGTACGAGTCTGACAACGGGCGGGTGGAGAAGTTCGACTCCTCCGGTCAGTTCGCCCTCATGTTCGGCGGCGAAGTGAACAAAACGACCGGCGGCGATGTCTGCACCGCTGCTTCGGCCGATGAATGTCAGATCGGCTCGACAGGAAACGGTCCCGGAGAATTTTCCGAGTCCGGGCTGGGCCTGGCGATCAGCCAGACTGGAACCGTGCTGAAAGGTGATGCAGGGCGGATCGAGGAATTTGAACCCGACGGCAGTTTCAAGTCGGAATTCAAAACCTCGGGGATCGTCAACGGAATTGCCCCAGACCCCAAAGGGTCGGGTCTCTACGTGTCCTTTGGCGGCCAGAACGACGTTCGCAGGCTCAGCGTATCGGGGGCTGAATTGGGGTCGTTGAAAGTACATGGACCGGGTGCAATCACAACGGATCCGGCGGGGAATATCTACGCGATCGAAGAGAAGGGTAATGTTTCTACATCCGAGAAGGAAGTAGTCGAGTTCAACTTGAGCGGCACGGAGGTCTCCCGCTGTTGCGCTGCCGATCCCCTTCCCTCAGATAACTCCGCGGAGCCAGAACGCTTCAGCCTAACCAGTATCACGACAAACACCACTGGCGACGTTTATGTCGCAAGTGGCTTTCCACAAGCGCCGACGTTCATTGACCTCTACGGTCCGCCACCGCTGAAATTCGGTCCGCCACCGTTCGTTGCACCCGAGATCGCCGCCCAGTTCCCCTCTTCGGTCGACTCGACCAGCGCGACGCTGAAGGCTCAAGTCAACCCTAATTTCTGGGACGACACTCGCTACTACCTCGAATACGGCACCGAACCTTGCTCATCCGGATCCTGCACCCAGCAGCCCGCGGCCCCTGGGGCCAAACTCGGCCCCGGCGCGGTGAAGAAGGCAGTCACCACCTCCGCTGTCGTCCTCACTGGACTCTCTCCGCACACCATTTACTACTATCGCTTTGTCGTGCAGTCCGGTGGTGGCGGCCCGGTTCGCGGGGTCGGTGGCAAAGTCGGGGCAGATGGCGTCGAAGGGACCTTCACCACCTTTGCATCGGGCGGAGTCTTCGCACCTTGCGTTAACAACGTTTTCCGTGTCGGCGTCTCGGCCAGCCTGCCCGACTGCCGCGCCTTTGAGATGGTCAGTCCTGTCAGTAAGAGCAACAGCGACGTCGCTGATCTACCTGACCTCACCGGCTTTGAAAACAAGCTGCATCAAGTGTCATCCGACGGCAATTCGCTTGCCTACTCATCATATGGCGCATTTGCCGGTCCACAGGGCGGCCCTTACATCTCCCAGTACATCGCTAGGCGCTCGGAGCAAGGGTGGAGCAGCCAATCGCTGGGAGCGCCGCTGATCGGCCGCTTCTTTGGGGAGGACTACCTTGAGAATGAATTCAAAGGCTTCAGCGCTGACTTGTGCCATGCCTGGGTCACGCCGGGTGGGGGACCGACTCTAGCCCCAGGGGGTGTGGCTGGCTTTCCAAACCTCTATCGACGGGATGTGTGCGCTGGTGGCTACGAAGCGCTGACCACCACCCAACCCCCTAACCTTGCACCTGGCATCTACCATCCTGAGATTCAGGGATTCTCAGCCGATGGTGGAGTATCCCTTTTTACTGCCATGGACAACCTGACGGATGACGCACCACCGCAGCCAGCTGCGTGTGTTTCCGGATCTTTGCTTTCTTGCCAGCGCCGCCTCTACGCATCGAGCAACGGTCACCTGACTTTCGTCTGCCATTTCCCGGACGGGACGAGCCCTAAAGTTGAAAGCGAATCTTCGAGTTGTTCAGCGGGTTCGCCCGGAGAATCGTTCAGCCCTACCCCATTGGGGCGGACTGGGACTGTATCCCACGCGATTTCGAATGATGGCTCGCGGATCTACTGGTCGGCCTTTGCTGATTCCAGTTCTGCGACCACGGGAAGGATCTATCTGCGGCTGAACGGAAGCAACACAGTCGGTGTCTCAGAAACACAGACAACCAAGCCGGCCCGCTTTTGGGCTGCGGCGGCCGACGGCTCCAAGGCACTGTTCGAGGTCGAAGATCCGGGCCCGCTGCCGTTGAGCGCGAAGAACAAAAACCTTTACCTCTATGATCTCGGCAGCGAATCGTCGAGCTTGATCGCCGGCAAGGTTTTGGGAATTGCGGCCCAAAGCGAAGATCTTTCACGGGTCTACTTCGTCTCCGAAGAAGTCCTTGGCGGTGAAGGCAGGGCAGGTAAACCGAACCTTTACCTGTGGGATGAAGGCGTCGATACCTTCGTCGCAACCCTTTCGGGAGCCGACGCCTGGGCGAAAGATCCGTTCAAGCTCTCCGACGTCGTAGCCCGGCCGATCTATCACGTCGCTTCCGCCACGGCTGACGGTACCCGCCTCGCCTTCATCTCGACCGAACCGCTGACTGGCGCCGACAACACCGATCTCGTCTCTGGTGAAGCCGACTCCGAGGTTTTCACCTACTCGGCTGTCGACGATAAGCTGAGTTGCGCCTCTTGCAGCCCGGCCGGGACCCGACCCACCGGCAGGAGCGTTCAGGCGGCCGGCAATCAGGGGTTCCTTTGGGTCGCCGCCTCGATACCGGCGGGTGAGACTCAGCTCTACCAGCCTCGCGCTCTCTCCGATGACGGTTCAAAGCTCTTCTTCACCTCCTACGCCGACCTGCTTCCCTCAGACACCAACGGCAAGGCAGACGTCTATGAGTGGGAGCGGGCCGGTTCGGGGAGCTGCGAAGGAGAATCGGACCTCGACTACTACGCAGCAAACGGCGGCTGCCTCTATCTGATTTCCTCGGGAGAAAGTCCCAGCGACTCCGAACTGGTCGATACCAGTCCCAGTGGTCGCGATGCTTTCTTTACCACCAACGCATCCCTGTTGCTCCAGGACCCCGGCCTGATCGACGTCTATGACGCCCGAGCGGGAGGTGGCTTCGTGCCGCCGCAGGACCCGCCGGCGGCCTGTGAAGGTGAAGCCTGTCAGGGCCCGCTCTCGCCGCCAAATGACCCGACCCCGGGCTCCTCTTCCTTTGAAGGGGCCGGCAACTTGAATGAACCCAAGGCCGCAAAGAAGCACAAGAAGAAGCACAAGAAGAAGCAAAGGGAGACGAAGAAAAAGGCGCACCGAGCTACCAGGCACACCGGGAGGGCCGCACGATGAGGCAGATAGCAACGATCTTTGCCGCATTGGGCCTCGCACTGGCTCTAGCCCCTTCGGCCCAGGCGGCCTTCGGCGTGAGCGAATTCGATGTCACGTACAGCGAAGAAGACGGCTCGCCCACCGCCCAAGCGGGAAAGCATCCGTTCGCGATGACGACAACAGTGCACTTCAATCAGAGGCCCGACCCGCATGGTTCCTCCGGTGTCAGTCCCGACGGAGAAGCCAAGGACCTAATCATAAAGCTGCCACCGGGGTTCGCTGGCAATCCCACGGCGGTTCCGGCGTGTCAGACCGTCGACTTCCTGACCTTCAACCCGGTCACCGAAGCGCCCGATTGCCCAGACTCCACTGCGATAGGGACGGTGCGCCCGGCAATTATCTCTCCGGACTTTGGCAGCACAAGAGCGGTTTTCAGTCTCACGCCGCCGCCGGGGGCGATCTCCAAGTTTGGCTTCATCGTGGTCCGAGTACCGATAACGATTGAAGTGGCTCTCAACCCCAACCCTCCTTACAACGTGATCGCTCGAGTATCGAGCATCGCCCAATCCGTGCCGGTCTACGGCTCCAAGCTCACTCTCTGGGGCAACCCGGCGAGCTCGGTTCACGACTCTGAACGCGGCATTTGCATTCTGCATGGAGAAGGAACCGAATGCCCTATCAGCGCTCCCGAAACCCCCTTCCTGGACCTCCCCACCAGATGCAGCGGCCCCTTGGTGACCGGATATGAAGCCGATTCCTGGCAGGAATCCGGAGCCCTGTTGCCAGATGGCACTCCGGATCTCTCCGATCCTGCCTGGGTGACGGGCGTCTCTGAAACCCACTATCCGACCGAACCGCCCACCCCCTTGGGACTGAGTGGCTGTGCCAGCCTGCCCTTCCACCCGACGATCACGGCCAAGCCGACAACCCTGGCGGCCTCATCCCCAACTGGCCTTGACTTCTCCCTCGACGTTCACGATGAAGGCATCGGCAGCCCCACTGGACTGGCCAACTCAGACATCGAAAAAGCAGAAGTAACCCTGCCCGAGGGCTTCTCGACGAACCCATCGCTGGCCGAAGGCCTGAACACCTGCACCGAAGCAGAGCTTCAACGCGAGACCGCCTTCTCCGCTCCGGGGGCGGGCTGCCCGAATGCCTCGAAGATCGGCACTGTGGAAGTCGAATCCCCGGTGCTGGAAGGAAAGCTCCTGAAGGGCTCCCTCTACATCGCCAGGCCTTATGAGAACCCCTTCGGCTCCCTCCTAGCTCTCTACATCGTGATTCAGAACCCGGAGTTGGGCATCGTCGTAAAGCAGGCGGCCAAGGTCACCTCAGACCCCGTAACGGGACAGCTCACCACGACGACCGAAGACATGCCCCAGCTTCCCTTCTCTCACTTCAGATTGCACTTCAGGGAGGGAACCAGAAGCCCCTTGGCCTCTCCATCGCGTTGCGGCAACTATCGGGCCAGCGCCACTCTCTACCCCTACTCGGGCACGACCCCGGTAACCACCGCTTCCGCCTTCCAGATCACCACCGGCCCCGGAGGGCAGTCCTGCCCCACGGGGGGCCTGCCCCCCTTCAAGCCGGGCCTGGTGGCGGGCACCCTAAACAACGCGGCGGGGCGCTTCAGCCCCTTTAACATCCGACTTTCTAGAAACGACTCCGAACAGGAGATCACCCACTTCTCGATCAAGCTGCCGCCGGGCGTGGTTGGCAAGCTGGCCGGGATTCCGTTCTGCTCCGATGCGGCGATCGCCGCGGCGACGGCAAGGACTGGTCCCCACGGCGGCCAGGAAGAGATCGAGCATCCGTCCTGTTCGGCCGCCTCGGAAATCGGCCATACTCTGGTTGGCTCGGGCGTCGGTTCGGCTTTGGCCTACGCACCGGGCAAGCTATATCTAGCCGGCCCTTACCATGGCTCGGCGATCTCGCTGGTAGCGATCACGGCGGCCAAAGTGGGTCCCTTCGACCTCGGTACGGTCGTGGTCAGAGAGGCCTTCAAAGTCGATCCCGAAACCGCGGAAGTCTTCCTCGACGCCACCGGCTCGGACCCGATCCCCCACATCATCAAAGGCATCCCGGTCCACCTACGTGATATCAGGGCCTATACGGACAGGCCCAACTTCGTCTTGAACCCAACCAGTTGCAAGCGTACCTCGACCGCAAGCACTCTCTTGGGTGCCGGTCTCGACTTCGGCTCAGAAGCAGACGATCACCCGGTGACGGTCTCCACCCCCTTTCAAGCCGCCGACTGTGCCGCCCTTCCCTTCAAACCCCGCCTTTCCCTGAAACTGAAGGGCGGCACAAGACGCGGTGACTATCCGGCCCTTCACGCCGTCCTGAGGATGAACGGCATCGGCGAATCGGGAGTGGCGAGGGCCCAGGTAACCCTGCCCCGCTCGGAGTTCATCGCCAATGCCCACTTCAACACCATCTGCACCCGGGTACAGTTCAAGCAAGGAAACGTCCCCGGGGAAAAGTGCCCAGCCGGCTCGATCTACGGCTATGCCAAGGCGGTGACCCCGATCCTCTCTGACCCCCTGGAAGGGCCGTTGTTCCTGCGCTCCTCCGAACACCAACTGCCGGACGTCGTTGCCTCGCTACACAACGGTGAGATCAACATCGTCTTGGACGGCCACGTCGACTCGGTCAAGGGTCGACTGCGCAATACGTTTGAAGCGACGCCAGACGCTCCCGTCTCCTCGGTGACGATCAGCCTCTTGGGCGGCAAGAAGGGGCTGTTTGAAAACTCCACCAACCTTTGCGCCGCCAAGCACAAGGCGATCGCCGCCTTCACTGGGCACAACGGCAAGGAGTGGGACTTCAACCCAGTGGTGAAGGCGACGGGTTGTGGGGGCAAGGGCAGGCAAAGACAAAGGCACGCGCGGTCCTGAACGCGTCTGAGCCGGTAGATGAGGCGCAGCGCAACGACCCTTTTCGCCATGGGCCTCGCCCTGGCCTTAGCCCCAGCCGCCCATGCCGCCTTTGGCCTTAGCCGCTTCGACGTCGCGTTCTCCAATCGCGATGGCTCGCCCGTGACCCAGGTCGGCGCTCATCCCTTCTCGATGCGCACCAGCTTTCACCTCAACGAAGAGCCCGACCCGGTGCATCCCGGCTCATTTGTGCTGGCAGGAGAAATCAAGGACCTGATCACACATTTACCTGCCGGCCTTAGCCTCGACCAGGGTGCGATGCCGACCTGCCCCACCGCGGACTTCCTGCAGATCGATCCTGTTACCGGAGCGCCCGAATGTCCCGATGCCACCGCAGTGGGCATCGCTCGCTTGGATGTCTTCAACTCGGGAGGCGGGCTCTCTGCGGCGCTTTTCAACTTGCCTCCACCGCCCGGCGTGCTTGCCAAGTTCGGCCTCGTGGCCTTCATCATCCCGGTTACCGTCGAAGTCGTGGTTGACCCCAACCGTCCTTACGGTGTCCTCCTGCGAATCACCAACGCTTTGCAGGGCTCGGTCTCTGGTTTCGGGCTGACTCTCTGGGGCGACCCGGCGAGTGCTGCCCACGACGCCGAGCGCGGCGCCTGCATCCTGCACCCGGGGAGCGAATGCCCTGTTGGAGCTCCCGAGGCGCCCCTGCTCACCATGCCGACCAATTGCAGCGGACCTTTGGTGGCGAGTTACAGAGCCGATTCCTGGCAGAAACCTGGCGCCTGGCTTCCCAGCGGCGAAGCAGATCTAAGCGATCCAGCCTGGGTCACTGGCTCTATTGAAACTCACTATCCAGGCGAACCGCCGATTCCGCTCGCCCTCTCCGGCTGCGCCAGTCTGCCCTTCAAGCCGACGATCAGCGCCAAGCCGACCACTCTGGCCGCCACCTCTCCGACCGGTCTGGATTTCTCGGTCGACGTCCATGACGAAGGCATCGGCGCTGCGACCGGCCTCGCTAACTCCCAGATCCGCAAGGCGGAGGTGACGTTGCCGGAAGGCTTCTCGATCAATCCTTCTCTGGCCGAAGGCCTGAGCGTCTGCACAGAGACCGAGCTGGGGCGCGAGAGTTCGCTCTCGGTACCGGGAGCCGGTTGCCCGAACGCCTCCAAGATCGGCACCGTGGAAGCCGAATCGCCGGTCTGGAGAGCAGGTCTCAGGGGCGCACTCTTTATCGCGAAGCCATATGAGAACCCCCTTGGCTCGCTGCTCGCGCTCTACGTGGTGATCAAGAACACCCAACTGGGAATCGACGTCGTGCAGCCGCTGCGGGTTGAGCCGGACCCGGTCACGGGTCGCCTCACCGCGATTGCCGAAGACCTTCCTGAACTGGCCTTCTCCCACTTCAAGCTGCACTTTCGCGAGGGCACCCGCTCGCCGCTGGTGAGCCCGTCCGCCTGCGCTACCTACCGCGTGGAAGCCGTGCTCACTCCTTACTCGGGCATGGCACCGATCACGACCACGTCGGCTTTTCAGATCACCAGTGGTCCCGAAGGCAACGCATGTCCCCAAGGCGGCCTGCCGCCCTTCAAGCCTGGGCTGGTCGCGGGCTCGATCAACAACGCTGCGGGACGGTTCTCGCCCTTCAACGTGCGCCTCTCGCGGAATGACTCCGAACAGGAGATAACTCACTTCTCGATCAAGCTGCCGCCGGGAGTGATCGGCAAATTGGCCGGGATTCCCATTTGCCCCAATGCGGCGATCGCCGCGGCGAAGTCGAGGTCCGGCCCTTACGGCGCCCAAGAAGAGCTGGAACGCCCCTCTTGCCCAGCAGCCTCTCAGGTTGGCCGTACCCTGGCCGGATTCGGGGTGGGGGCCTCTCCTGCTTACGCGCCGGGAAGGCTCTACCTCGCTGGTCCCTATCGTGGCTCGGCACTCTCCCTGGTCTCGGTCACCTCCGCGCGGGTGGGCCCCTTTGATCTCGGCGCCGTGGTCGTGCGGGAGGCCCTGAAGATAGATCCCGAAACCGCGGAAGTCTTCATCGACGCCACCGGCTCGGACCCGATTCCACACATCGTCAAGGGCATTCCGGCCTATCTCCGTGACATTCGCGCCTACGTTGACCGGCCCAACTTCACGCTCAACCCAACCGGTTGCGAAAGGACTTCTACCGCGAGCACCCTCTTGGGCTCCGGGTTGGACTTCAGCTCAGAGGCAGACGACCGCCCGGTAACCGTGTCCACACCGTTCCAGGCATCTGACTGCGCTGCCCTCGGCTTTGAGCCGAAGCTCTCCCTCAGGCTGAAGGGCGGTACCAAACGCGGCGATCACCCGGCCCTTAGTGCGACCTTGCGGATGAAAGGCTCAGGCGAATCCAACGTCAAGAGCGCCCAAGTCACCCTGCCGCGCTCGGAGTTCCTCGAGAACGCCCACATCAAAACGATTTGCACCCGGGCGCAGTTCAGGGCACGAGCCTGCCCAGCCGCTTCGATCTACGGCTTCGCCAGGGCGGTCACACCGATCCTTGACAAACCGCTCACCGGCCCGGTCTTCCTCAGGTCCTCTGAACACCAGTTCCCCGACCTCGTCGCCGAGCTCAAAAACGGGGAGATCGAGATCGACCTGGCCGGTCGTATCGATTCCGTGGGTGGGCGGATCAGGGCAACCTTTGCGGCTGCCCCCGACGCCCCGCTTGAATCCTTCACTTTGGCTATGCAGGGCGCCGGTAAGGGTCTTTTGGTCAACTCGACCAACCTATGCAAGGGTCCTCACCGCGCGGTTGTCTCCTTCGCCGCCCACAACGGCAAGCAGGTCGCGACCAAACCGATGCTGCGGCCCAGGTGCGGCAGGGGCCGAGGTAGCGAGAAGCCCCGGTGAGCGCACGTCGTCGACCGAGCCGGGGAAGCAGGACCGGGATATTTGCCCTCGTTGCGGCCCTACTGGCCTGTGCCAGTCTCGCTCACGCCGCAGTGGTCCAACAGGGCAACCTGCGCATCACTCTCACAAGCCAGGTCCAGCCCTACAAGCTCCCCCGGGACAAACCCGCCCCTATAGCAGTCTTCGTCGCAGGCCACTTGCAGGCCCCCCATGGCGGCATACCTTCCCAACTGCAGAAGATGACGGTCAAGGTCAACCGCCATGGTCTCTTGCAATCAAAGGGACTGCCGGTATGCCCGATGTCTCGACTGCAACCGGCCTCGACCGAACGCGCCCTGTCCAGCTGCGGTGACGCGGTGATCGGCTCCGGGCAGTTCTGGGCCCACATCGTCTTGCCAGACCAAGGGGCATACGGCACCCACGGGCGCCTGCTGATCTTCAACGGCAGAAAGGACGGCCACCCGGTGCTCCTCACCCACATCTTCACCGCCAATCCGTTTTTTTCTTCCTTCGTTATCACCTTCGCGATCAAGAAAATCAAGGGCCCCTACGGCACAGAACTATCGGCCTCCCTGCCAGAGGCCTTGGGCTCCTGGGGCTATGTAGACCGCATCAAGCTGACCCTAAAGCGCAAGTACACCTGGAAAGGCGAGCAGCTGAGCTACTTCAACTCTTCTTGCCCAGCTCCCAAGGGCGTCAAGCGGATCGTCTTCCCCCTGGCCCAGGCGAGCTTTGACTTCGCCGAAGGACTGACCTTGAGCACCAAAGTTGAAAAGGCTTGCGCGGTGAAGGAATGAGACAACGAGACAGGGGGAAGATGAAGACGAAGGCCAGCGCCACAGTGGTTGCCCTCTTGGGGCTTCTCCTCGTTCCCGGCGCCCACGCTAATTACGATCCAGCCGGCTCCGGCACAACGAAGCTGATCCTCGACAAGGGCTTCATCTCTTCCCTGAAGCGAGAAGGCGTCATGGTCGTGGCCAAGGCCCCGGCGAAGCTGAAGGGCAATGTGGTCGTCCTGCCGGTCAGCGGCGGGACCACCGACCCAACTCTCGCCAAGGGCGAGACAGAAACCGAAGGGACGGTCGTCTTTGAGTCAGGCAACCGCAAGGTCCCTCTTCGCAACATCGAAGTGAAGACTAAGAAGACTCCCCTCTACGCCAAAGTCGGCGGAGGGCAGCTGAAGGTCGCATCGGCCAAGAGCATTTCCTTCAAGCGCGAAGGGTTTGGCAGCGCCTTCGCCGCCAACGGGTTGGCCTTGACCCGGAAGGTAGCCACCCGTCTCAACAAGAAGCTCCGCACCGGGGACTTCTTCAAGGAGGGCCAGTTGACCGGGACCCTGAAGTCAACGATCCAGCCCCAGGTGACCTCAATCCTTCCCCAGGGTCAGGCCAGCGTGGTCCCAGACCCAGCCTTCCTCGCCAAGCTCAAAAGCCTCTTCGTCTCACTCAACCCGATCGCTCCCGCGGAACTCTCGGTAGGGCCGGTTCTTTACTTCCCAATTGCTGGAGGCGGCCAGCTTGCTCCCGATGCCTCAGAAGGGACCCTGCGCACAGCAGGCGCTATCGAACTGCTGCAGCTAGGAGCAGGGCAGGTCTTTCAGAAGGAATACTGGTTTGACCTAGGTTTGAAGAGCACGGTGGCCGAAGTCGACGTCGAGCCCACGCCGGCCTTCCCGGGCAAGCTGGGGCAGATCGGGGTCTTTGGGATCGATATGGCCCGCGCTTCTGTTTCCTCGGAACCCAAGAGCCGCACGATCTCGGTCTCGGGCGCTCCCTTGACGCTCGACGCGCAGACCGCCCAGACGTTCAACGAAGCCTTTGCGCAGGGCAAAGCTGTATTCGGGGCGGGGGAGGCGCTTGGGTCGGTGAGCTTTGGGGCTGTGGGGCAGTAGAGAAGTCACATTCCCGTGCGCCACGCGTGACGCCGAAACCTTTACGGTGCGATCATGGAGGCGATGAGAGAGAGTTGGACCGACGCACGGCTGAGCGATTTCGCAGCGCATACCGATGGGCGCTTCGAGTTGCTCGAACGGCGGGTCGATGAGGGGTTCAGGCGAGTCGATGCTGACTTGCGGGCTCTCAATGGCCGGTTTGACTCCTTGCAGCGCACGATGCTCCAGATCGGCGGCGGCTTGATTGCGGCCTTGGTTGGTTTGATCGCCACGCAGTTGTAATCAGTGGTCGGCGGCGCATTCGGCCAATGGCGATGAAAGACTCCAGCGCTCAGTGGAACGCCTTCCCCGTGGCCGTCACGGCCTTCCCCGCGAGTACGTCGCCCAGAATCAGCGCGAGCGGCTGCTTGCCGCGCTTGCCGAGTGCCTGGAGGAGCGTGGCTATGACGGGACCACGGTCTCGACGATCGGCAAACGGGCCGGGGTCTCCAAGAGCGACTTCTACAAACAGTTCGAGAGCAAGGACGCCTGCTTCGTCGCCGCCTATGACGACGCGGTCGAGCGGATCCGCGACCGCGTGCTCGCGGCCTGCGAGGAGGCGGAGGGCTGGGCGGCTGGGGTGTTCGCCGCGCTCGCCGCGCTGCTGGACCTCCTCGCCGCCGAGCCGGCCCAGGCGGGGCTGGTGCTGGTCGAGGGCCTGCGCGCGGGCCGCGGCGTCTACGACCGCTACCAAGTCGCCCTGCAGAGCTTCGTCCCTTACCTTCGCGACGGGGCGCCGACGCCGCCCGAGGGCGCGCCGCCCGAGGCGACCGACGAGGCCGTGGTTGGCGGCATCGCCTCGCTGCTGGCACGGCGCGTCCTCGCCGGCGAGACCACGAAGCTGGGCGAGTTCCTGCCGGAGATTGCGGAGTTTGCGCTCACTCCATATATGGGCGCAACCGAGGCACGCCGCATAATCTCGGAGCGATGAGTGACGTGACGGCAGCGAGGGCAGGTGCGGCTGGCAACGAGGCCACTACGGTCGACGGTGTGCTGCCCTCGCAGGCGCTGAGTGAGGCGATCGCGGCGGACTGGGTCAGCTCTGGCGACTACCGGATCCGCCCCGAGGCGATCCAGCCGGCCAGCATCGATCTGCGGCTTGGCGACCATGCCTGGGCCCTGCGTTGCTCCTTCTTGCCCGACGTCGACTCGACCGTCGAGGAGAAGATCGAGGGGCTCGCCTTCCAGAAGATCGACCTGCGCGACGGGGCGGTGCTGGAGCGCGACCGTCCCTACCTGGTGCCGCTGATCGAGGAGCTGGCGCTGCCCGAGGACGTGCGCGCCAAGGCCAACCCGAAGAGCTCGACCGGCCGCCTCGACGTCTTCACCCGGGTCCTGACCGACCGCCACCACCGCTTCGACGAGATCCGCGCCGGCTACCGGGGCAAGCTCTACCTGGAGATCGTCCCGCGCTCCTTTGCGATCCAGGTGCAGACCGGGCTCTCGCTTAACCAGCTGCGCCTCGCCCGCGGCGACGTGCGGCTCAGCGACGCGGAGATCCGCGACCTGCAGGATGAGTTCCCGCTGCTGTACCTCGACTCGCACGCGCTGCGTGAGTCGGAGTTGGCGCTTGCCGACGGCCTCTTCCTCAGCGTCGACCTTTCCGGGCCGAGCGACCGCATCGTTGGCTACCGGGCAAAGAAGAACAGCCTGCCGATCGACCTCTCGCGTATTCGCGCCTATCGCTGGACCGACTTCTGGGACCCGGTCTTCCCCGAGGCGGGGGGGAGGATCGTGCTCGAGCCGGAGATCTTCTACCTGCTGCTCTCCGCCGAGGGGGTCTGCATCCCCCCGCAGATCGCCGCCGAGATGATGGCTTACGACCCGACCGCGGGCGAGCTGCGCACCCACTACGCCGGCTTCTTCGACCCCGGCTTCGGCTACGACCCGGCAGGCGACCGCCACGGCAGCCGCGCCGCGCTCGAGGTCCGCGCCCGCGACGTCTCCTTCATGGTCGAGCATCGTCAGCCCGTCTGCAAGCTTGCTCTGGAGCGCACCAGCGCGCCGGCGGAGCGGCTCTACGGCCAGGACCTTGGCTCTAACTATCAAGGTCAAGTGACCATGCTCTCCAAGCACTTCGAGGAGCAGTCGGCGGGAGGAGGGACGGTGCCCCCTCCCGAAACGCACGGCTGACGCCGTGCTTGAGTGTTTCGGGAGGGGGCACCGTCCCTCCTCGGCCAGCGTGCTGGCGAACTTTTGGCTCAGGCCCTGGCAGCGGGAGCGTTTCTCAGCTCGCGTAGCCGAGCTTGGACGCGCTTGCGCTTGGTTACAAGCTCAGATTCAAGGGCCGCGATCTCGTCTCGCCTCCGTCGTACTAGCTCCAGCTGGCGGCCGATGTGGCCCAGGGACTCGTCGAGGATCTGATGGCGGCGGGCCGGGTCTTCGACTCCGCTCTCCCACTCGCGGCGCAGGGAGGCGCGGGCGTCCTCGGCCTCGACCAGGGCCTTGAGCTCCTCGAGCGAGAGACCCAGCAGGTCCTTCAGGCGCAGTAGGTCGGTGAGGCGCTCGACGTCGGCCTCGGCGTAGGTGCGGTGGGCACCCGGCTCGCGGCCGCCCGCCGCGGGGAGCAGGCCGATCTCCTCGTAGTAGCGAATCGTTCGCGGCGTCGTGCCGGCCAGCTTGGCGACGTCGCCGATTCTCAGCTCCCCCTTCACGGCAGCGCCTCGACCTCCTCGCGGATCGCCTCCTCGAAGGCCGCGGACGGCCGGACCGCCGCCTCGCCGGGGGCGCTCTCGTCGCTCGGACGCAGCAGCGAGACGCCGGCGCCAAGGACGGACGTTGCCGCCAGCACCCAGAGGGCCGTGTGCATGTTGTTGATGAAGGGATCGAGCTGGGCGCTGGAGAGTCCGGACGCGACGCCGGAGAAGATCGCGAAGAGGACCGGTTTCGGCACCGCGGCGGTGACGATCGCCAGCACGAAGGCGATCGAGATCACGGCGCCGGTGTTCTGCAGCATCGTGCGGGCGCCGGCGGCGATCCCGCGCCGCTCGGTCGGCACCGTGCCCATCATCGCCGCCGTGTTGGGCGAGTTGAACATGCCCGAGCCGATCCCGACCAGGGAGAGCCAGAGCATCCCCTGCCAGTAGGGGGAGTCAGCCTGCAGCGTCGTCATCAGGGCGAGGCCAGCGGCGGTGACCAACATTCCCAGCGCGGCGAGGGTGCGCGAGCCGTGGCGGTCGGCCCAGATCCCGGCCAGGGGGGAGGAGACCAGCATCCCGATCGCCATCGGCGCCAGCTTGATCCCGGCCGTGATCGGGTCGTCGCCCTGCGCCCCCTGGTAGTAGAAGACGAAGATGAACATCAGGGCGAAGCGCGAGAGCCCGTTGATGAAGGCGGCGCCGCTGGCGGCGGCGAAGAGCCGGTTGCGGAAGATGTCGAGGTCGAGCATCGGCGCCTTGCCGCGGTGCTCGATCAGCACGAAGAGCGGCAGCAGCACCGCCGCGACGGCGAGGCTGACGATCACCAGCGTGTCGTCCCAACCCGAGATGCCGCCGCGCGAGATCCCGTAGACAAGCCCGGTCAGGCCGACGACGAATGTGAGGGTGCCGCCGAGGTCGAGGCCGCGGACGGCGTCGCGCTGAGAGAGCTCGCGCAGGATCAGCGCCGCCCAGGCGGCGCCGGCCAGCGCCAGCGGCACGTTGAACCAGAAAACCCAGTGCCAGGAGATCGCGACCAGGGCGCCGCCGAGCACCGGCCCGAGCACGAGGCCGGTCGCGGCGACCATCGTGTTGGTGCCCATCGCCAGGCCCAGCTGCTCACGCGGGAAGGCGTCGGTGACGAGAGCGGGGCCGTTGGCGAAGATGAAGGCACCGCCGACTCCCTGCAGGATCCGCCAGAGGATCAGCTGGGTGCCGTCGGCAGCGAAGCCGGCGCCGAGCGAGGCCGTGGCGAAGACGAGGAAGGCGGCGACGAAAGCGTTCTTGCGGCCGAAAAGGTCCGAGAGGCGGCCGGCGGTGAGGACCAGCACGGTCGAGGAGATCATGTAGGCGAGGATCACCCAGACCAGTTCGAGCAGGCTGGTGCCAAGTGCCCGCTCGAGGTCCGGCAGGGCAATGATCAGCGTCCCCGAGTTGGTCGCGACCAGCAGCATGCCGAGGCTGGTGCAGGAGAGGGCCCACCACTTGTAGTGCTCGTGGCCGGCGTCTACTCCCGGCCGCAATCTGTTTCTTACGTTCACGTCAAATAACGATACCAAGTCGCTGACTTCCCCTTTTTGACTCCGTATGCACCCATAACCACGAAGTCAGCCGGGGGTGGGGGCTAGGATCGGTTGATATGGCTGAGCGGACCTGGGACGTCTATCTCTCTGGGGAGATCCATTCGGACTGGCGGGAGCGGATCGAGGCCGGGACTCGCGAGGCTGGGCTGCCGGTGGAGTTCTCGGCGCCGGTGACCGACCACGCCGCCTCAGACGACGCGGGGACGGGGACGCTGGGGGAGGAGAGCACGCCCTTCTGGCGCGACCACATGGGCGCCGGCGTCAACGCGATCCGGACCCAGACGCTGATCCGCGCGGCCGATGTCGTCGTCGTCCGTTTCGGCGACAAGTACCGCCAGTGGAACGCCGCCTTCGACGCCGGGTTCGCGGCGGCGCTGGGCAAGCCGGTCATCACCCTGCACGACGCCGAGCTCGATCACGCGCTGAAGGAGGTCGACCGTGCCGCCCAGGCAACCGCTCGCACGGCCGAGCAGGTCGTCGACGTCCTGCGCTACGTGATCACGGGCAAGCTGCCTTAACCGCTCCTCCTCTTGGCGACATGCTGCGGGGGAATAGGGTGAGCGTGTGAGTGCTGACGCGAACCGCGAGTTGATCGAGCGCTTCTACGAGGCGTTCGGCCGTTGCGACGGCGCCGCGATGAGCGCCTGCTACGCGCCCAATGCCCACTTCCGCGACCCGGCCTTCGGCGATCTCCAGGGAGCCGAGATCGGCGCGATGTGGCGGATGCTGACCGGGCGCGCCACCGACCTGAAGATCGAGTTGCACGAGCACGACGCCGCCGAGGACTCGGGCTCGGCTCACTGGATCGCCCGCTACACCTTCAACACCGGTCGCCCGGTGGTCAACGACATCCAGGCCACATTCCGCTTCGCCGACGGCCTGATCGCCGACCACGTCGATGACTTCGACTTCCGCAACTGGGCCAAGCAGGCGCTCGGCCCGATGGGGAACCTGGTCGCGGTACTGCCGCCCCTGCGCAAGAAGGCCCACAGCCAAGCCCGCGGCCAGCTCGACGAGTTCATCGCCTCCGAGAAGGACCAGCGCCCAGCCTAAGTTCGACTTCCCCCGGGCCATGTGCGAACGTATGTTCGTATGCGATGGGATGAGCAGCGAGTCGAGGTGGATCTGCGGCTGCCTGGAGTGGGCGACGGCACAGTCGTCCGCACCTTTGACGCCCCCGAGGCGATGGGGATCAACTTCCACGAGGTCCGCGCCCGCTCAGCGCTGAATCACGTACAGGGCGGTCGCTTCGGCTTCGACTGGACGATCAACCCCTACCGGGGATGCACGCATGCCTGCGTCTATTGCATGGCTGGCGAGACACCGATCCTGATGGCTGACGGTCGCACCAAGCCCCTGGCGGACGTACGGGTTGGCGACGCCGTCTATGGCACGGTCCGACGCGGTTCCTATCGCCGCTACGAGATCACGCGAGTCTTGGCGCATTGGTCAACGCGCAAGCCCGGCTATCGCGTGACGCTCGAAGACGGCACCGAACTGATCGCAAGTGGCGATCATCGTTTTCTGACGGCGCAGCGGGGCTGGAAGTACGTCACCGGAGCCGAACACGGCGCGATCCGTAGGCCTCACTTGACGCCTAACAACAAACTGATGGGATTTGGCGCCCTGGGATCGACAGTCGGTGAGTCGTTCGAGTATCGCCGCGGCTACCTATGTGGCCTGATACGCGGAGACGGTCACGTCGGCTCATATGCCTACGAGCGAGCGGGGCGGAACAACTATGAAGTGCATCGCTTTCGACTTGCCTTGACGGATAGCGAGGCGCTTATCCGGGCAAAGGGCTATCTCAGTGATGCCGGCATTCGAACCGACGAATTCCAGTTTCTTGAGGGCAATGAGCGTCACCGAGCGATGAGAGCCATTCGGACCTCCGCCCGTGACAGCGTTGATCGAATCCGGGATCTCATCCGATGGCGCGATTCCGCCAATGAGGATTGGACGAGAGGATTCCTCGCCGGGATCTTCGATGCCGAGGGGTGTCGCAACGATGCGTTGCGCATTTCCAATAAGGATCAGGAGATCCTCGACCGAACGGCGGGCGGTCTTCGTCAGCTCGGATTCTCGTGCACGGTAGAGCGCCCCAACGCAATCGGCGTTCGCAACGTTCGGCTCCTTGGCGGCCTGCGAGAACAGCTCCGGCTGTTTCAAGGGGTGGACCCCGCGATTACTCGCAAGCGGTCGATCGAGGGCATCGCCCTCAAGTCGACCGCGAAGTTGGGCGTCGTTTCCATAGAGCCGCTTGGCCGCCGAATGCAAATGTTCGACATAACGACCGGCACTGGGGACTTCATCGCTGACGGCGTTGTCAGCCACAATTGCTTCGCGCGCCGTACGCATGCCTACTTGGATCTAGATGCCGGACGCGACTTCGAGCGCGAGATCGTGGTCAAGGTCAACGTCCCGGAGCTGGTGCGGGGAGAGCTGAAGCGCAAGAGCTGGAAACGAGAGCTGGTTGCTCTGGGCACCAACACCGACCCTTACCAGTGGGTCGAGAGCCGCTACCGGATGATGCCCGAGATCCTGGCGGCGCTGGAGGAGGCGGAGACACCGGTCTCAGTCCTGACCAAGTCACCCCTGGTGATGCGAGACATCAAGATCTTCGAACGGATGGCGAAGCACCTTCCGGTCTCGGTCAATCTCTCGGTCCCGACCCTGGATGAGGATGCCTGGCGAGCGACTGAGCCCCATACGCCAAGCCCGTCAGCCCGCCTCGACGCGGTAGCCGAGCTCCGCCGCCGAGGCATCGACTCCGGCGTCCTGATCGCACCCCTGATGCCCGGCATCAACGACAGCCCCGAGCAGGTCCAACCAATAATCGACCGAGCCCGAAAAGCCAACGCGAGCTTCCTCGGCGGGGTGGCGCTCCACCTACGCGCCGAGGTCAAAGACGTCTTCTTCGCCTGGCTGGAGACCAAACGCCCAGACCTACTGCCCCGCTACGAAAACCTCTACCGCGGCCGCTCCTACCTACGCCCCGAGCAACGCAAGCAAACCACCCGCGCCCTTCGAGGCTGGGGCCGAAGCACGCGACGTGCGACGGAGGGTCGGGAGCCCCCTCCCCGGACACTCAAGAGCCCGAAGGGCTCGTCCGGGGAGGGGGCTCCCGACCCTCCTCCCCAAGACCGCCTCTTCTGAGACGCCTAACCCTCGTCCAGCTCGGAAAACAGGCACTCCTCCGGAGCTTTGTCGTCCCTAAACCGATGAAACCGGGCCCCATGCCGGATCCGGCCCGCCGCTGCATGGTCATAGCCGACCTCGATCACCAGCTCGGGTCGCAGCTCGACCCACTCGAGATCCCGCCCGCCGGTCCAGCGACTCGGCTCCGCGGTCCCGCTTTCACCGGTCTCCAACGGCTCGAGCAGCGTGCGCAGGCTCCGTTTCGTCTCGTGGCTGAAGCCCGAGATATGGCCGACCGAGCGCAGCTCGCCGCCGTCGTAGAGACCGAGGATCAGCGAGCCGACCGTGCCCTCCTCCTTGCCGGGTCGCCAGCCCATCACCACGCAGTCGATCGTGCGCTCGCGCTTCACCTTCGCCATTCCTTTGCGCTTACCGGGGATGTAGTGGGCGTCGAGCTGCTTGGCCATCACTCCCTCGGTCGTGCGCAGCCACTGCTCGGCCTGCTCGGGATCTTGGCTGAGCACGCTGACATCGGTCGAAGTGCTTTCCAACAGCCCCACCAACCGCTCCCGCCGCTGCGCGAACGGAACCTCCAGCAGCGACTCATCCCCCTCGGCCAAGAGGTCGAAGGCGACGTACTCGGCCGGGATCTCATTCGACAACAGCGTGATCCGCGACTCGGCCGGGTGGATGCGGCTCTGCAGGGCGTCGAATTCGAGGTTGCCCTCGGCGTCGCGGATGACCAGCTCGCCGTCGAGCACGTAGCGGCCGAGCGGGAAGCTCAGCTCCGGGAAGTAACGAGCGAGCTCTTTGCCGCCGCGCGACTGGATGTAGGCGTCGGCGCCGTCGACGAAGACGATCGCGCGGAAGCCGTCGAGCTTCTGCTCGTAGGCCCACTCCTCGCCCAGGGGGAGCTCTTTGCGCGTCAGCGCAAGCTGGGGTTTGATCGGTGGCTCGAGCGGAAGGGTCAACCTGACCCAACAGTTTGCCGACGTGCCCGTGCCTCGCGCGGATCGGGTATCGGCACCGCCGCGAGCAACTGCTTGGTGTAGGCGTCCTGGGGCCGCTCGCAGACCTGGTCGGCTGGCCCTTGCTCGACGATCTTGCCCTCGTGCATGACCGCGATCCGGTCGGAGACGTGGCGGACGACGCCGATGTCGTGGGCGACGAAGACGTAAGTGAGGCCGAACTCGGCCTGCAGCTCGGAGAGCAGCTCGAGGATCTGGGCGCGGATCGAGACGTCGAGGGCGGAGACCGGCTCGTCGGCAATGATCAGCTTTGGCCGCAGGGCGAGCGCCCGGGCAATCCCGATCCGCTGCCGCTGGCCACCCGAGAACTCGTGCGGGAAGCGGTCGTAGTGCTCGGCCGAGAGGCCGACCCGGTCGAGCAGCCCCTGGACCTGGCGGCGCAACTCGGAACCCTTCGCCTCGCCCTGCAACTGCAGTGGCTCGCCAACGATCTGGCCGATCCGCCGGCGTGGGTTGAGTGAGGCGTAGGGGTCCTGGAAGACCATCTGCATTTCACGTCGCAACGGCCGCATCGCCCGCCGCGAGAGGCCGACGAGCTCGCGCCCCTCGAAGCGGACCGAGCCTGAGCTCGGCGCGACCAACTGCAGAATCGCGCGCGAAAGCGTCGACTTGCCGCTGCCGGACTCTCCGACCAGGCCGAGCGTCTCGCCCTGCCTGACGCTGAGGCTGACGCCGTCCACTGCTCGCACCCGGTCGACCTCGCGGTCGATCAGCAGGCCGCGCTTGACCGGGAAATGCTTGACCAAGTCGGTCACTTCGAGCAGCGCCTCGCTCTCGCGACGGGGCCGCAGCGGCGGCGCCGCGTCGAGCCGCACCACGGCGCCGAGCAATTTGCGCGTGTAGGGGTCGCTGGGCGAGTAGAAGATCTGATCCAGGTCGCCGCGCTCGACGATCACGCCGTTGTGCATGACCAGGACCCGGTCGGCGACCTCGGCGACGACGCCGAGGTCGTGGGTGATCAGGATCGTCGCCAGGCCGCGCTCGCGGTTGAGCCGCCTGAGCAGCTCGAGGATCTGCGCCTGCACGGTCACGTCGAGCGCCGTCGTCGGCTCGTCGGCGATCAATATCTCCGGCTCCAGCGCGAGCGCCATCGCGATCATCGCCCGCTGGCGCATGCCGCCGGAGAATTGGTGCGGATAGTCATCGACGCGTTGGGCCGCCCTCGGGATGCCGACCGAGTCGAGCAGCTCGATCGCGCGCTCGTGCGCCTCGCGCTTGCCGACCTCACCCTCGTGGGCCCGGATCGCCTCGACGATCTGTGCGCCCACGCGGTAGACCGGGTTGAACGACGTCATCGGGTCCTGGAAGACCATGCCGACCCGCGCCCCCCGCACCGCCTGCAGCTCGCGATCGCTCGCCCCGATCAGCTCCTGCTCGCCGAGCCGAGCCGTCCCCTCGATGTGCGCGTTCGGCGAGCGCGTGAGGCCGAGGATCGTCTGCGCGGTGACGCTCTTGCCCGAGCCCGACTCGCCGACGATCGCCAGCACCTCGCCTGGGGCGAGGTCGAAGGAGACCCCCTCGACCGCTCGCACGACACCTCCCTGCGTATTGAAGGAGACCCGCAGATCCTCGACGGTGAGCAGCGCCTGGCTCATGAACCCCCGTTCCAGTGCGCTTTATGTGGGCATGGACCGCAAAAGGCGCACCGGAAGCTCATCGCGCCTCCGTCCCCAGCTTGATCCGCGGGTCGAGCCAGGCGTAGGCGATGTCGACCAGGGCGTTGAAGAGGACGATGAAGAAGGCGCCGAAGAGGACGACCCCCATGATCGGCGGCAGGTCGGTGTTGATCAGCGATTCGTAGGCGTACTGGCCGATGCCTTCGAGGCTGAAGATCGCTTCGACCACGATCGCGCCACCGAGCAGGACGCCGAAATCAAGCCCGAAGAGGGTGACGATCGGGATCAGCGAGTTGCGCGTCACATGGCGGGTCATCACCTGCCGCTCGCTCAGCCCCTTGGCCCGGGCCGTGCGCACGTAGTCCTCGCCCATCGCGTCGAGCATGTTGGAGCGCAGCACGCGGCTGTAGACGCCGACGTAGACGATCGCCAGCGTCACCCAGGGCAGGATCAGGTGATACGCCCAGTCGAGCGGGTCGTCGACGAATTCGACGTAGCCGCCCGAGGGGAAGACTTCAAGCTTGTAGGTGAGGTAGTTGAGCAGGATCGCGGCCAGCCAGAAGACCGGGATTGAGATCCCGATCACGGCGAGGATCGTCAGCGTGCGGTCCAGCAACCCGCCGGCGCGCACCGCGGAGAGGTAGCCGAAGAGGATGCCGAAGAACAGCCAGATCACGGCAGCGCCGATGCAGAGCGAAAAGGTTTGCGGGATGCCTTCGATGATTCGGTCGTCGACGTTTTCGCGCGTCGTGTAGGAGATCAGGTCGCCGCTGAAGACCTTCTTCATCGTCGTCAAGTACTGCTGCGGCAGCGGCTCGTCGAAGCCCCATTCCTCGGTGATGCTGGCGACAAGCCTCGGGGTCGCCACCTTGCCGGCCATGCGCTGCGCGGGGTCGGAGTTCGGGATCACGTTGAAGATCAGGAAGGTCAGCACCGAGACGGCGAAGAGCACCACGACCATGCCGGCCAGGCGGCGGACGATGAAGCGCCCCATCAGGGCACGATCCCCTCGTTGACCTCGGCGGCGCTGAGTCCGCTGCGGGCCTCGGTGCGCAGTTTCGATTTGGGGTCGAGCGCGTCGCGCAGAGCGTCGGCGAAGACGTTGACCGAGAGCACCGTGAGCAGGATCATCGTGCCGGGGATCACGGTCAGCAGCGGGGCGCTGGTGATCAGCTCGAAGCCGCTGCCGATCATCGTTCCCCAGGAAGTGTTCGGGGGCTGCACGCCGACGCCGAGGAAGGAGAGCATCGCCTCGAGCAGCATGCTGTTGGCGACGCTGAGGGCGAAGAAGATGATGATCGTCGACCAGAGGTTCGGCAGCAGCTCGCCGAACATGATCCGCAACGGCCCTGCGCCCTGCGCCTCGGCGGCCTCGACGAACTCCTTCTCGCGCAGGGAGAGGACCTCGCCGCGGATCGGCCGCGCGATGTAGGGCGTGTAGACGCCGCCGATGATCAGGATCGGGATCCAGATCGAACCGCCGGAGAGGTGGATCGGCCCGATCTGCAGCCCGCCGACGGCCAGCACGAGGCCGAGCGCGATCGACAGCAGGATCACCGGGAAGGCCCAAACCACGTCCAGCGCCCGCGCGATCACGGTGTCGGTCCAGCCCCGGTAATAGCCGGCGAGCAGGCCGAGGATCGTCGCCAGCAGGACGGTGATCAGGGATGCGGCGAAGCCGATCAAGAGCGAGGTGCGACCGCCGTACATCAGCCGCACCATCTCGTCGCGGCCGAGACGGCCGTCTGCACCGAGGAAGAACTTGCCGCCGGCGCCGAGCCAGACCGGGCCGATCGGCTTACCTTCGCGGTTGACGACTTCGCGCTGCTCGCCGTCGACTTCGATCTTCTCCAGCGTGTGGGTCTTGTTTGGGCTGGTGTGGGCGACGTTGTTCGCCCAGAGCGGCGCGGCGAGGACGAAGGCGACGATCGCGACGAAGAGGGCGAGGAAGCCGAGGGCCACCCGATTGCGGCGCAATCGCCGCCAGGCGAGCAGCCAGGGGCTGGCGCCTACGAGGGTGGCTTCGGGATTGGGTTCGGAAGCCACCCTCGTAGTGTGATGCGAGCTCAGGCGCCTACTTGAATTCGAAGCTGGTCAGATCTTGCCCAAAGGTCGGGTTGAAGATCACGTTGTCCAGATTGATTTCGCTGCTGACGAAGGTCGAGACCGTGTTGGTCCCGTACGGCACCATCGGCGCCTGTTCCATGAATTCCTTGTCCAGCTCCGCGTATTCGGCTTCCTGCTGGGCTCCGAGCGGTTCTTCGCCGAGCTTGGCGATCTTCGCGGTCAGCTTCGGGTCGTCGAAGCGGGAGAAGTTCGTGTTGCCGGTCGGGGCGATGCTTTCCCCTGACAGCAGCGGCTGGAAGAAGTCGTTCGGGTTCGGGTAGTCCTCGTAGAAGGAGACCCAACCGGTGTCGAGGTCGGGCGTCGACTTGTTGCCGATGATCGTGTAGTAGTTGTCGGCGTTGATCGTCTTCAGCTTGGCGTTGAAGCCGAGTTCGTTGAGCACGCCTTCGTAGTAGGCGCCCGCTTCGTTGTTGGGGCTTTCGTTGTCGGTCCAGACGGTGATGTTGCGGTCCGACGGATTGGCTTCTTCGATCAGTTCCTTGGCCTTGGCCATGTTGTGCGGGTAGAGGTCGAAGGGCTTGTGGCCGGGCATCCCCTCGGGCAGGATCTGGTGCGTCGCCGCGAGCGCGCCGGCGTAGATGCGTTCGAGCGCTTCGCCGTTGACGGCGTAGTTGACCGCCTGGCGCACCTTGACGTCATCGAAGGGCGCCCTTTCGGTGTTCATCCAGAAGAAGTAGAGGTTGATCGGGTGCTCGACCCGGAACTGGGTCCCTTCGTATTTGTCCTTGACTTTGTTGTAGGCGTCGGAGGGGATCGGCGTCTGCATCCAGTCGGCCTTGTTCCGTTCGATTTCGTTGACCTGGGTCGAGTCGTTGCGGATCACCTTGATGTTGATCTTGTTGACGTGGCCGCTGGGGAAGTCGGGCATGATCGCGCTGTTGTTTTTGGCCCAGTACGGGTTGCGCACGTAGGACCAGCCGCGGCCCGGTTCGGACTTGGAGATCATGTAAGGGCCGGTGGCCGGGGGCGGATCGGCGGTGAGGTTTTTCGCCGGGGTGCCGGCCGGCAGCAGGGCGGCGAAGAGCATGCCCAGCTCGTTGCTGAAGGTGCCTCGCGGCGAGGTCAGGTCGATGACGATCTCACCGGTCTTGTTGTTGGTCTTGATGCCGGGAATGCCGCCGGTCTTCGTTTCGGCGAACTTTTCGGCGCCGACGATGCCTTCGTAGAAGAAAGAGCCGGGCGAGTTGATCTTGAAGAGGCGTTCGATCGTGCTGGTGAAGTCAGAGGCCCTGACCGGCGTGCCGTCGGAGTACTTGAGGCCCTTGCGCAGGTTCAGCGTGTACGTCTTGCCGCCGTTGGTGATCTTGGGCATGCTCTCGGCGAGGGCCGGGACCACCTTGCTTCCCGCGGCCCCGTTGGCGTGGGCGTAGGTGAGCAGCGGCAGGTAGGTGTCATACATCGCCGTCCAGCCTTCGACTTCGTAGGACAGCGCCGGATCGAGATAGGCGGGGAACGAGGCGTAGGTGCCGGTCAGCGTGCCACCTTCCTTGCCACTGCTCGAGCTGCCGCACGCGGCGAGGGCGAGCGCGGACATCGTGGCGAGTCCAAGCACGAGCAGAACGAGAGCACGCTTCTTCAAGAGACAACCTCCGAGTTAGACCGGGCAGTCGGAACCAAACCCACTGGAATCAGTTCCACCATAATCTCCGCCTCGGCGTCAATGGCCTTTATGTCCGCTTTTTCCCCACTGTCAGGCCATTTCCTGCCCATGATCAGAGCCGCGACAAAGGCGATCGCGAGGACCCCGATTCCGGCGACGAGAAACGTCGTGCGGGGGCTGGTCCCGGTCGCGATCAGGCCGCCGACGAGGTAGCCGACGCCCGGCATCGCGGCGCCGATCGACTCGAGCACGCTCATCACGCGCGCCTGCATGTTGGCGACGGTCAGCTCCTGCACGGCGCTGATCGCGCTGACCCACTGCACGCCGTTGCCGGCCCCGCCGACGATTGAGGCTGCGCAGGCGAGGACGAGCGTCGGTGCTGCCGCCAGCCCGAGGTAGCCGGCGCCGACGGCGAGCGTGCTGAAGAAGAGCAGGACCGGCAGCGGCGCCCGTCGCGCGGTGGCGAAGATGACGCTGCCGATGACCATGCCGACGCCCCAGCTCGCCAGCAGCAGCCCGTAGCCGGAATCGCCCGTTCCGAGGGTCTGCTTCGAGTAGATCACCTCGATCGGGATCACCGCCGCGAAGAAGATGAAGGCCGCGCCCTGGGCGAACAGCAGCCGCTTCAGGATCGTCTTCTCGCGGATGTAGGAGAGGCCGGCGCGGACGCGGTCGCGAACCCGGCCCGGATCAGCCGCGGCCTGGGGCAGCGAGCCGGCGGTGAGCAAGATCACGGCGATCGCGTAGAAGGACGCGGCGTCGAGCAGCAGCGCCGACTGGACCCCGAACCCGGCGACGATCAGGCCGGCGATCCCGGGGCCGATCGCGGCGCTGCCGGTAAAGGCGACGTTGAGCACGGCGTTGCCGGAGCGCAGCTCGCCCGCCGGCTCGAGCAGGGCGGCGACGACTGCACGAGTTAGGGCGCGCCCGGTCAGGGCAAGGGTGCCGTCGACGGTGGCGAGGGCGACCACGCCGGCGAGGAAAAAGCCGTTTCCGGCGAGCAGGGCGAGGGCGCCGAAGGCCGCCGCCTCGCCGCAGTAGATCACCGGCAGGGCGAAGCGGGGCGGTGGTTGCTCGACCTTGGCGACCAGGATCGGGGCGATCAGGGCGGGCAGGAATTTGGTCCCGAGGAAGAGCCCCGCGGTCGCCAAAGCGCTTCCGGTGCGGTCAAAAACGAGCACCGAGAGGGCGACGATCCCCATCCAGTCGCCCAGCTCGTTGACCCCGTAGCTGACCGCCAGACGCCGAAATTGCGGCTTTTTGAGGGGGTCTATTAGGCGGGATCTACGCATAGCTGACGCACGAACTACTGCATTTATGCACAAGTTTTCCTGCAGATGCACAACTTCTGGGCAACCTGTGGTACAAACTGCGCAAGCAATTCACGAGTTTCAGATGCAGCAAGCAATCTGATGGGCCTCTACTCGAAAGAAGGGATTAGGCAAATGGGCTTCCACAGCTAGATCTTTCTAAGAGGCGGACGGTAGTTGCAACGTCCGCTGTTTCACGAATTTCTCGAAGGGCGTCCCAGCGGGGACGCCCTTCGTCGTTTCGGGGCCGAAGCGGGGAATCCCTTGCCGGCACGGCTGGAATGGCTCTGGGAAGCCTCTCGCAACCCGGCCAGCTTGCTTGCGAGAACGCAAATTGCGGGGTACCTTGAATAGCCCTAGTCGCGATTGATGCGAGCCAGTTGACTAAGGCGCAGGGAACGGCCCTCCGGTCGTGAACCTGTAGCCCATGTCAGTGGCCGCCGCTTCCGACCCTGAACCCAACAGGCTGATGGCTGACGATACCCGTCCTACACGTCTCGCGATTGCCGTCATGCTCGGCCTGCTGGCCCTGGCCACTGCCGCGGCGGTCTGGCTCGCGCCCGAGAGCAACTGGGACATGCCGCTGTTCGGCATCCTGCTCGTCTTCTCCGTCTTCAGCTACGTCACCGCGGTCACGACGGAGTCGAACGTAAAGATCTCGGGCGCATTCCTTGCGCTCGTCCTGGCGATGGTCTTCCTTGGCGGTACGGCGGCGGCGGTGATCGGCGTCGCGACCAACCTGATCGGCTGGTTGTTCCGCTGGCGTGACGAGCCGCACTACCTGCTCAACAACCTGGTCGCCTACGCGATCTTCCCACTGGTCGCCGGGGTCGCCTTTCACGCCGTGGTCGACGCGACCGGCCTGACCCCGTCGGACCCGATCTTCTACCTGCTCGTCTTCGCGCTCTTCCAGTTCGCCCTGGCGCTCAACTTCCTGCTCATCGCCGCCTACCACGTCTACGTCGGGCGGGCCAGCTTCGGCGACCAGGTCCGGGTGCTGCCGGCGGTGATGCCCTCCGAGTTCGCCAGCGCGATGCTCGCCGTCGCGGTCGCCTTCATCTACCACATCATCGGGATCGCGGCGATCGCCCTCTTCGGCGTCGTCTTGATCACCTTCCAGTACCTGGTCGGCCAGCTGCTGCTCTCCCAGCAGCGGGCCGATGAGCTCGAGCGGCGCAGCAAGCAGCTAGCCAGCTTCCAGGTCGGGATGTTGAGCGCGATGCTGCGCACGCTCGACCTGCGCGACCAGATGACCGCACGGCACAGCGCCGCGGTGGCGCGCTACTCGCGGGCGATCGCCCAGAGGGCCGGCTACTCGCGCCAGGAAGAGGAGCTCGTTCACATCGCCGCGCTGCTGCACGACATCGGCAAGTTCATCCTTCCCGACCGCATCCTCAAGGCCAACGTGCCGCTCACCGACGAGGACTGGATGCTGATCAAGCGCCATCCCCAGCAGGGCGCCCGGGTCGTCTCCTCGCTCGACGGCTACGGGCCGGTGGCCGAGATCATCCTCGCCCACCACGAGCGGATCGACGGCAACGGCTACCCGCGCGGCCTGGCCGGCGACGACATCCCCGAGCTGGCCCGGATCATCTCCGTCGCCGACACCTACGACGTGATGACGGCGCGCGACTCCTACCGCACACCGATGTCGAGCTACGACGCGATCGTCGAGCTGCGGCGGGTCGCCGGCAAACAGCTCGACTCCCGCTTCGTCGAGGTCTTCATCGAGCTGCTCGAGGGCAAGGACGTTTCCTTCCAGCACGGCGAGGCCGCCGACTTCGAGAAGGAGCTGGCGCTGGAGTCGCGGATCGAAGAGACCGCCAGCCCCGCCAGCGACGGCCACCGCTTCGGCGTCCCCGGCGTAACCGTCGGCTAGATACGGTTCGCGGCGATGCGCGCCGTCACCTTCCAAGCTCCCGGCGAGGTCCGGGTCGACGAGAAGCCCGATCCTGAGGTCTCCGCCGCCGACGAGGCGCTGGTCCGGGTCGAGGCGAGCGGGATCTGCGGCTCCGACCTCCACATCTTCCACGGCAGGGTGCCGGTCGAGCCCGGCTTCACGATCGGGCACGAGTTCGTCGGCACGGTGCTGGCTGCCGGCCCCGACGTGGAGCGCGTCGCCGTCGGCGACCGCGTGCTCGGCTGCTTCCACACCGCCTGTGCGACCTGCGTCCCTTGCCTGCGCGGCGACTACCACCGCTGCGACAACGGCCAGACCTTCGGCCACGGCGCCCACCTCGGCGACCTGCAGGGTGCCCAGGCCGAGCAGCTGTTGGTGCCGCGGGCGAACCTGACCTTGCGCAAGGTGCCGGAGGGGATGTCCGACGAGGTTGCGCTTTTCGCCGGCGACGTGATGGGCACCGGCTACCACGCGATTGCCCACGCCGGGATGCGTCCCGGCGACACCGTCGCCGTGCTGGGCCTGGGCCCGGTCGGCCTCTGTGCGGTGCAGGCCGCGCTCGCCGGCGGCGCGACAAAGGTCTTCGCGATCGACTCGGTCGCGCCGCGGCTGGCGATGGCGGGCGAGTTCGGCGCGACGCCGGTCCACCTGACCGAGGAGGAGCCGAAGCGGGTCGTCCGCGCGGCGACCGGGAAGCGCGGGGTGGACGTGGTCGTCGACGCGGTCGGCGACCCCGGGCCGTTGGCGATGGCGGTCAGCCTCGCCCGCGACGCCGGCACGGTCTCCGGGATCGGCGCCTACGCCGGCAAGGGCGAGGTGCCGCTCGGCTTGGCCTGGCTCAAGGGCCTGACCCTGCGCCTCGGCCTCGCCAACGTGATCGCCCACGTCGATCGCGTGCTGGCGCTGATCGAGGCCGGCAAGCTCGACCCCTCACCGCTGGTCACCCACCACATGAAGCTGGATCAGGCGGCCGAGGCCTACGAGCTCTACGACCAGCGCGAAGCGCTGAAGATCGTCCTCACGCCGTAGTTTGTGAATCCGCGCGTTTATCTCTAGATTGGGCCGGTGCGAGTGAGGCGCTTGTCGACAGCTCTGCTGTCCGTCGCGCTGGTGGGGATGGTTCTGGTCGGGAGCGCCGCGGCGTGCTCCTGCGCCCCGCAGGCGCCGGCGGAATCGCTGCGGGATTCCGACGCGGCGGTGGTCGCGCGCCTGGTCAAGGTCCTGCCCCACGGCAAGCTGCACGCCGATTACCGCTACGAAGTGCGCCGGGTCTACCGCGGCGGAGCGATGGTCGAAAAGGGGCAGATGCTGACCGTGCGCAGCGGCCGCCGCGCCGCTACATGCGCGCTGCCGCGCCGCCTCAACCACATATACGGCCTGTTTCTGGCTCGCCGCCAGGGCCACTGGTTCGGCGGCATCTGCGGCGTCATCGAACCGCGCCGCCTCAGCCACGCTGCGCAGAGCCAGCCGGCGGGCTCAGCGCGAGCGTCGGTGCAGCCGGTCCTTTGCGGCTAGCAGCCGCTCGTCCGCCATCGCGTGCAGGGCGGTCGGGTCAGTAGGGCCCTCGGCAACGCCGAAAGAGGCGCCGAGCGAGCCGTCCGACATGCCGATCCGCTCGATCGCCTTGCACAGCCGGGCGGCCGCCAGTTCGGCGTCCTCGCGCTCGGTCTGCGGCATCAGGATCGCGAACTCGTCGCCGCCGATGCGAAAGCCGTCGTCGGTGTGCCTGGACTCGTCGATCAGCGCGGCGACCTGCTGCAGCGCCCTGTCCCCGGCGGGATGCCCAAGCGTGTCGTTGATCTTCTTGAAGCCGTCGAGGTCGAACAGGCAGAGCGAGAGCGGCCGGTCGAAGCGGCTGGCGCGGGAGATCTCCACCGGCAGGCGTTCCTCGTAGGCGCGGCGGTTGAGCAGGCCGGTAAGAGCGTCGTGGCGGCCGACGTTCACCTCCGTGGCAAACAGACTGGCGTGGGACATATGGGCGGCGACCAGCCCGCTCAGCAGCTCCAACGTCTCGACGTCGCCCGCGGAGAAATGGTTGGGATCGGGGGCGTAGACCTTGAGCACGCCGACCGTCTCGCCCTGATGGATCAGCGGCACGCAGAGCATCGAGCGCGCGTTGACCAGCTCGCAGGCCTCGCCGTCGACCCGCGGATCGGTGGCGGTGTCGTCGCTGCGCAGCACCCGCCCCTCGGTAACGCAGAGACCCGAGAGGCTCGATTCCATCTTCAGCCGCACGCCGAGGAACGGCGTCGCCTCGCCGGTCGTCGTCCAGTAGACCATCTCGTCCCCGTCGGCGAGCTCGATCACCCCGGCGCTGCCCCGGGTCAGCTCCTGCCCGCGTGAGGCGATCAGCTCCATCACCACGTCGAGGTCGAGGTCGCTCGCCGCGATCTCGGTCTGGGTCTGGATGATTGCCCGCAGGTGCGCGCTGCTCGGTTCGCTCATCACCCCTGTATCGGCCGGGGCGGCCGCGAATTTAGCCCTGCGAGGCAGCCGTTACCGCAAGGGCTCCGCTCGGCCTGCGGTGACGGCGGAACATCTCTTCGATCCACTGGTAGCCGGCACGCTGCTTGAGCGGCTCGCGAAAGCTCTCCATCCCGGCCGGCGGCGGTTCCTCTTCCGGCAGCGGCCCCTCGTCGGGGATGACCAGCGGGAAGAAGAGCGCGGCGGCGGTGAGGTCGGCGACGCCGAAGCTGTCACCGACCAGGTACTCGCCCGAGCCGAGCTCGGCCTCGAGGCGGTCAAGGGCGGCGACGATCTTCTCGCGGGCGACCTCGGCGGCCGCTTCGCTTTTGACCCCGAAGCGCAGGCCGGTGTAGGTGCGGGCGTAGGCGACGGCGCCGCCGCCGACCTTGGTCAGTGGTCCCGGCGTCGTGCGTTCGACTACCGCCTGGAAGCGCTCGGGGTCCTTGCCCAGCTCGTGAAAGGCGAGCAGGCGCAGGTGCGGTCCTAGTTCCTCGTCGAAGAAGTCCTCGAGTTCGAGCGCGCGGCGGCGCTGCTCGGGATCGGCGGGGTAGAGCGGCGGCTCGGGGAAGCGCCCCTCGAGCACGGCGATGATCTCGGTCGAGTCGCCGATCCGCTGCCCGTCGATCTCCAGCACCGGGAAGGTCTGGCTGGCACCGCGGGTGAGCCACATCGAGGCCGGGATGTGCAGGCCCGGGACGGAGACGGAGCGGCGCTTGTGCGGCACTTCCTTGTAATCGAGCGCCCAGCGCGCCTTCTCGCTGTAGTGCGAGACGGCGATTTGCCAGAGGGTGGGGCGGGGGTCGCTCGTTGCGTCCACGATGGCTCCGTGTCAGCATAGCCCCGGATGGCGCTTCTGGACGATTCCGAGATCGCGGCAAAGCTCGCCGGCCTGTCGGGCTGGAAGCGAGACGGCGAGGCGATCATCAAGGACTTCGGCTGCGGCGACTTCGTCGGCTCGGTCAAGTTCGTCGAGAGCCTGGTCGAGCCGGCCGAGGGGATGGGCCACCACCCGGACCTGGAGATCTCCTGGGACACGGTGACGGTGACAATCTCCACCCACTCCGAGGGCGGCCTCACCGCGGCCGACTTCGAGCTGGCGGAGAAGGTCGACGCCCTATCGCCGACGAGCTGAAGATCGACGAGCAGCTATCGATCCCGCTCAGTGAGGTCGAGCTGCGAGCGAGCCGCTCCTCGGGGCCGGGCGGCCAGCATGCGAACGTGACCGCCTCGCGGGTGGAAGCTGTCTTCGACGTCGAGGCATCGCGGACGCTGGATGAGCGCCAGCGCGAACGGCTCATCTGGCGCACCGGCTCTGTGATCACGGCGGTCGCCCAGGACGCGCGCGGCCAGGCTCGCAACCGCGAGCTGGCCCTGCGGCGGCTGGGAGAGAAGATCGCCGCTGGCCTGGCGACGCCGGCGCGACGGCGCCCGACCCGCCCGACCCGCGCCTCGCGCGAGCGGCGACTGGAAGAAAAGCGCCGCGCCGGCGAACGCAAGCGCACGCGTCGCCGTCCCGGCGGCGACTACTGACGAGACCGTCTCAACCCGTCATATACGCGGGTTGAGACGGTCTCGGTGAGCGTGCGAGACTCGACGGCGATGGCCAAGCGCAAGAAGAAGCGGCCGCCGAAGCAGAAGGCGACGACCGTCGACTACGTCGACGGCGAGGGCAACGTGCTCAGCCTGCGCGAGTCGCTCAGCGCCGGCACGATCGCGAAGCTGAGCGAGGGCCCGGCGACGGCGGCGACCTCACAGGAGGACGCTTGGCACCGTCGCTCGGAGCTGCTCTTCGAGCGGCTCGCGGTGCGTTGGGAGATAGCCGGCCTGCCGCTCAGCGATCAGAAGATGCTGCTCGGCCGCTACCGCATGGCCGACACCGCCACCCAGCAGTGGGTCCGTGAGACGATCGCGACGCACCTCGAGCGACATATTCCGGAGCTGGCCGGGTAGCGGTCGGTAACCAGCCAGACGAAAGGAATCGACATGTTCGCGAACACGAAAGCGACCAACGGCTTTGCGGTTGATGATCTCGAGGCCGCGAAGCGGTTCTACGGCGAGACGCTGGGGCTCGGCGTCACCGTCTTCAGCGAGGAGTTCGGCCTCGCCTCGATCCAACTGGCCGGTGGCCGCGACACGCTCGTCTACGTCAAGCCCGACTTCGTCCCCGCCACGTACACGATCCTCAACTTCGAGGTCGACGATGTCGACGCGGCGGTCGACGAGCTCGCCTCAAAGGGCGTCTCCTTCGAGCGCTACGAGGACTTCGAGCAGGACGAGAAAGGAATTGCCCGCGGTGGTCCGGGTCCAAGCATCGCCTGGTTCAAGGACCCGGCGGGCAACATCCTCTCGGTCCTGCAGCAGCCCTCCTAGCGGGCCGGCGGCTCAGGCGGCGAGCAGCTTCGCCTTCTGAGCCGCGAACTCCTCCTCGGTAAGGATCCCCTGCTCTTTCAGCTCGCCGAGCTGCTTGAGCTGGTCGAGCATCGACTCGCCGCCTGAGGGCGCTGCCGGAGCAGCCGGTGGCGGCGCCTGCTGAGCCTGCTGCGCTTCTTCCTGTTGTGCCCAGCGCTGGCCCTGACGGCGCGAGACGCGGTTGCTGACCGTGGTGGCGGTTCCGGCGATGACTGCCGTGCGCGCCACTCCTCGAAGTAGTCCTGGCATGGTGTGTTCTCCTCTTACTCGGATGCCTCGACCGCGTCGAGCGCGGCGAGGACGTCTTGAACGGGGATGCGGCCGCTGGCGACCAGCTGGCCGCCGGAGCGACGCACGGCAGCGGCGAACGGTCCGGCCCAGCTGTTCTCGTAGACGAGCAGGGCGGCCGAGGTGCCGGGCTCGAGCGCGTTGCCGGCCTCCGCGACGTCGTCGTCGCCGAGCAGGCCCGAGGAGGCGCCCTCGAAGGTGGCGAAGACGTCGACCTCGTCGCCAAGGTCGGCGATCCCCAGCGTCGCGACCGAGCCGTCCTCGGCCTTGGCGATGAAGGCGAGGTCGAGGATGCGGATCAGGCCGCGGTCGACGAGGTCGATCAGGTGCGGCAGCGCCTCACCCGTCGGCTGCCGTCCAGGCCACTCGACGATCAGGTAATCGATCGGCCCCATCTCGTTGATCTCGTCGCCGTTCAAATCCGACCCCTTTCGCTGTTTGGTTGCGCGCGGGTCAGACCCGGCAGGGGGACCATAGCGCCGCGGGGCCTTTGGTTGAGGATGTTGATGTAAACGCTAGGGCGCGGCGGGGACCACCGCGATCGGGCCGCCCTCGGCGGGCAGGTCGGTGGTGTCGAAGGCCGGGGTCTCGAAGCGGGCAGTCTGCGGCATCTGGGAGACGAACTCCTCCTCGCTCTCGGGGAGGAAGTCGGCGCGCTCGTTGCGGTAATGCATCGGCACCACCCAGCGAGCGTCGAGGCGTGAGGCGATCGCGCCCGCCTGGGCGGCGCCGATCGTCGGGCCGCCGCCGACCGGGAGGAAGAGCAGGTCGACGGCGCCGATCGCGGCCGCCTGCTCCTCGCGCAGCTGGCGCTGGCCGAAGTCGCCGAAGTGGGCGACCCGCAGGCCGTCGAGCTCGAAGACGAAGATCGTGTTGGGGCCGCGCTCGGTTCCGGCCACCTCGTCGTGCTCGGAAGCGACGCCGAGCACCTCGCCGATCGCCTCCGAGTCGTGCTTGCCGGCGGTAGCGCGCAGCGTCTGCGGCTCGCCGCCAATCACCTCGACGGCGTTGTGGTCGCGGTGCTCGTGGGTGACCAGCAGCAGGTCGACTCCGTCGACCTCGATCGGCGGGTGCTCGAACTTGAGGCCGCGATCGGCCAGCAGCGGCCCCATGTCGCCGAAGGGATCGATGAAGACCTTTGCTTCCGAACCAGTGAGGGTGAAGGCGGACTGTCCGTGCCACTCAACGCGCATGTTGCTCCTCCAGTTGTGGGACTTGGGCTGGGCCGGTTGGAGCCTGGGCCGGCTCCTCGGCGTGGTGGTACTGGCCGCCGCGCAGCAGCGAGGCGGCAGCGGCGACGAGGCAGGCGACGATCGCGAAGGTGAAGGCGGTGTCGAGGCCGTCGCTGAAAGGGCCGGCGATCAGGTGGGGGAAGAAGTCTTGCCCGGTCAGCGCCGCGTGGGCGTGGGCCGGCAGCGCCGCCAGGGCGTGCGGGCCGACCAGGTGCTGGATCGGGTTGTAGCCGAGGAAGGCGGCGAAGAGGACGGAGATCGGCGGCGTCTGACCGGCGTGGTGGGCGATCCCGTGGGAGACGCCGTGCGCTTCCAAGCCGCTGCTCAGGGCGGTCGGCAGGCTGGAGGAGAGGCCGATGATCAGCAGGGTGAAGAAGATGCCGACCGAAAGCACCTGGGCTGAGTTCTGGAAGGTCTGGTTCATGCCCCCGCCGGCGCCGCGGTCGGCGGCGGGCAGGCTGTTCATCACCGCGGCGCGGTTGGGTGAGGCGAACATCCCCATCGAGATGCCCTGCAACAGCAGGATCGCGGCGAAGACCGGGTAGGCGAAGTCGATCGGCAGCGACATCAGCAGCGCGAAGCTGATCGCCGCGGCGATCATTCCGCCGGTGGCGAAGGGGCGGGCGCCGAAGCGGTCGGAGAGGTAGCCCGAAGTCGGCCCGGCCAGCAGCAGCCCGATCGTCAGCGGCAGCATGTAAATGCCGGCCCAAAGCGGCGTTTCAGTGAAGCCATAGCCGTGCAGCGGCAGCCAGATGCCCTGCAGCCAGATGATCAGCATGAACATCAGACCGCCGCGGGAGACCGCGGCGAGGAAAGTGGAGAGGGTGCCGAAGGTGAAGGCGCGGATGCGGAAGAGGGGAAGGCGGAACATCGGCTCGGCGACGCGACGCTCGATTACGGCGAAGGCGATCAGCGAGGTGACCGAGCCGGCCAGCAGGGCGAGCACCAGGGGGCTTCCCCAGCCGGTCGGGCTGCCGCCGTAGGGGCGGATGCCGTAGGTGACCGCGACCATCACCAGGATCAGGCCGAGGGCGAAGGTGACGTTGCCGCCCCAGTCGATCGACGCGGGCCGCGGTTTGCTGCGCTCCTCCAGCTTGAGGTAGGCCCAGCCCGTGCCGAAGAGGCCGACCGGGACCGAGATCAGGAAGACCAGGCGCCAGTCGATCGGCGCCAGCAGGCCACCGAGGATGAGGCCGACGAACATGCCGCTGACGCCGACGATGTTGTTGATCCCCAGCGCCATGCCGCGCTGGTTGGTGGGGAAGGCGTCGGTGATGATCGCCGCCGCGTTGGCGAGCAGGCAGGCGCCGCCGACCCCCTGGACGATGCGGAAGATGACCAGGTACATGGCGCCGGCCTGTCCGGTCATCCAGTCGATCGCCAGCAGCAGCGAGGCAACCGTGTAGATGACGAAGCCGAGGTTGTAGATCTTCACCCGGCCGTAGATGTCGCCGAGCCTGCCCAGGCTGACAATGAGGACGCTGGAGACGACCAGGTAGCCGAGGATCATCCAGAGTAGGTAGAAGCTGTTGCCCGGGACCAGCGGGTCGAGGTGGATGCCGCGGAAGATGTCGGGCATCGCGATCAGCGTGATCGAGGCGTCGAGCGTTGCCAGCAGGATCGCCAGGGTGGTGTTGGAGAGGGCGATCCACTTGTAGCGGTCGCTGGGCGGGCTTCCCTTTGCCGACTCGCTGGTCGCGATGCTCGCAGACACAGTCTCAATATACACAGGCAAACTGCGCAGTTTGCCTGTGTACTTTCGGGTATGATCGGCGCCGTGCCGACCCGTGTGGACAGTGGACCGCTCGCCAGCGAGCTGCGGGTAGTGCTGGGTCACCTGATCCGCCGCCTGCGCACCGAGCATCGCTTCTCGCTCTCGCAGGGCTCCGTTCTGGGCCGGCTGGATCGCGGGGGACCGCAGAGCACGAGCAAGCTCGCCGCGGCAGAGCGCGTGCGGCCGCAGTCGATGAGCCAGACGGTGGCCGAGCTCGAGTCCCAGGGCCTGGTCGAGCGGCACGCCGACCCGGCCGATGGTCGCAGCGCCCTGATCGAGCTGACCGAAGCGGGCCTGACCGAGCTGCGCGAGGACCGCGGCCGGCGGGAGGGGTGGCTGGCGCAGGCGCTCGAGAGCTTCAGCGACGAGGAGCGCGAGGTCCTCGATCGGGCGGTGCGCCTGCTGGCGCGACTGGGAGAGCTTTGACCGCGCCGGAACCGGGCGGCCGGCGCCGCTGGATCGCCCTGGTCGTGCTCTGCCTCGGCCAGCTGATGATCGTGCTCGACGCGACCATCGTCAACGTCGCCCTACCTTCGATCCAGGGCGACCTGCACTTCACCCAGGCGAGCCTGACCTGGGTCGTCAACGCCTACCTGATCGCCTTCGGCAGCTTTCTCCTGCTGGCCGGCCGTCTCGGCGATTTGATCGGCCGCAAGAAGGTCTTCCTCGGCGGCCTCACCCTGTTCACGGTCGCCTCGGCGCTTTGCGGCCTCGCCGACGACCAGACGCTGCTGATCGCGGCGCGCTTCGTCCAGGGCATCGGTGGCGCCGTCGCCTCCTCGGTGATCATCGCGATCATCGTCACCGAGTTCCGCCGGCCGCGGGAGCAGGCGAAAGCGATGGGCGTCTTCGCCTTCGTCGCCTCGGCGGGAGGCTCGATCGGGCTGCTGGCGGGCGGGGTGCTCACCCACGCGCTCGACTGGCACTGGATCTTTTTCATCAACCTGCCGATCGGGCTGCTGACGATCGCGCTGGGAATGGTCCTGGTCGAGGAGAACGAGGGGGCGGGGCTGCGCCAGGGCGTCGACATCCTCGGCTCGGTCCTGATCACCGCGGCGATGATGCTCGGCGTCTACACGATCGTGAAGACCGGCGACTACGGCTGGGGCTCGGCGCGGACGCTCGGTTTCGGTGCCGTGGCGTTGGCGATGATCGCCGCCTTCGGCGTCTATGAGTCGCGGATCGAGAACCCGATCGTGCCGCTGCGGGTGCTGCGCCTGCGCAGCCTCACCGGAGCCAACATCGTGCGCGGCCTGCTCGTGATCGGCATGTTCTCCTCCTTCTTCCTCGGCGCCCTCTACCTCGAGCACGTGCTCGACTACAGCGCCGTCCAGACCGGGCTCGCTTTCATGCCGATGACGCTCAGCATCGGTGCCCTCTCGGTTGCCGTGACGCCCCGCCTGCTGCACCGCTTCGGCGCCAAGCAGACCCTGATCCCGGGCCTGGTAATGACCCTCGCCGGCCTGATCCTCTTCGCCCGCATCCCCGTCGATGCCACCTACTGGCCCGACCTCTTCCCGGCCTTCCTCCTCCTCGGCCTCGGCGCCGGCACCTCCTTCATGCCGCTGATCACCCTGGCGATGTCCGAGGTCCCCAAGGCCGACGCCGGCCTCGGCTCGGGCCTGATCAACGTCTCCCAGCAGATGTCGGCGGCGATCGGCGTGGCCGTTCTCGGCACTCTTGCCGCAAGTCGAACCAGCGACCTAATAGCCGAAGGCCACTCCCAGGCCAACGCCCTGACCAGTGGCTTTCACTTCTCCTTCACGATCGCCGCCTGCTGCGTAGCGCTCGGCATAGTCCTGGCCGCCACCGTCCTACGCTCGGCCCAGGCACCTGAGCCGGCCCAGCCGACAACCGAGGAACTCCAGATCCGCGAAGGCCTGCTGGCCGACGAGATGGTCTGAATTACCGGCGGGTTCTTCCGCCGCAGGTCAGCCGCTGCAGTCCAAGCGGACGGCGGACCCGCTGGCTCGCGGTCCCACCGGCAACGGGGGCGATCTTGTAATAGAGGGAGAGGCGAACTGAGCGGAGGCAGCCGACTTCATTGGCATCGACGAGGTTGCCGTAGAAGGGGACGTTGTACGTCGCCCCCGGCACGACCTCGTTGCTGAGCTTCCCGCTCGGTTCTTCTTCCCGCGTGTAGGGATCGTCAGGGTCCAGTTCCGGAACGTCGATCAAGCGCTGCGACGTCATCAGGATTGGCGCATATCCACGGTGGAGGTGCTTGACGTCGCGGACGGCCAGTTCGATTTGAAGCGTCATCTTGAACTGCGTCATGCAGGCCGCCGGCACGGCTGGGATTTTCGTCCTGACAGTGGCGTCAAATACAACTTGGTGGGCGGGGTCCGGCTTGCCTCTCGTGATCTGCATGAGCTTGAGCGGCTTGGGAGCAGCAGAAGCCGCGGCAAAGCAAGACGACTTTGTAGTGGCAGGTTCGCCGCTGGCGCCGGTCGCCAGGAGCGAGGCAACGATCGCGAAGCTCAGGACGAGCATCGTCAAGCGTCGCGTTCTTCTCCTCGGCGAAACCATTCGAGTGCGGCACCCTAGAGGAGTCGCGCGGTCCGGCGATCAGACGCCAGAGCTGATGCCTAGTCGCCGACGCGCACGACGAGCTTGCCGACGTTGGCGCCGTCGAAGAGCATGTTGATCGCGCTGGGCAGCTCCTCGAAGCCCTCGACGACGGTCTCCAGCGGCTCGAGGCTGCCGTCGGCGATCCACTCCGCCAGTTGCGCCGAGACCTTAGCCAGCTTGTCGAAGTGGTCGAGGATGATGAAGCCCTGCAGGCTGGCGCGCTTGACGAGCAGGTTGCCGAAGGCCTCGCGCGGGCCGGCCGGCGGGGCGCTGTCGTTGTAGCCGGAGATCAGCCCGCAGAGCGCGATCCGGGCGTGGAGTTTGAGGCGGGCGAAGATCGCATCCATGATCTCGCCGCCGACGTTCTCGAAGTCGACATCGATGCCGTTCGGGGTGGCGGCCTTGAGCTGCGCGCGCCAGTCCTCGGCGCGATGGTCAACGGCCGCGTCGAAGCCGAGCTTCTCGGTCAGGATCGAGCACTTCTCGGGCCCGCCGGCGATGCCGACGACGCGGGCGCCATCGCGCTTCGCAAGTTGTCCGGCCACCGAACCGACCGCGCCAGCGGCCGCCGAGATGACGACCGTCTCACCCTCCCGCGGCTTGCCGATTTCGCGCATCCCCACCCAAGCGGTGAGGCCGGTCATGCCGAGCGCGCCTAGGTAGAGGCTGGGGGAGACCCCCTCGACCTCGGGGACGCGCTGCATGGGAGCCGTGTCGGAGGCGATGAAGTATTCGGTCCACCCGCTCAGCCCCTGGACAAGTTGTCCCTCCTCGTAGTCGGGGTGCTTGGACTCGACCACCCGGCCAAGGCCAAGGCCGCGCATTGTCTCGCCGATCGCAACCGGCGGCAGGTACCCCGGCACGTCGCTGATCCACCCCCGGTTGGTCGGATCAAGCGAGACCCACTCGGTGCGGACCAACGCCTCGCCGTCGCCGATCGCCGGCAGCTCCTCCTCGACGAGCTCGAAGGTCCCGTCATCGATCCGCCCCTCGGGGCGCTGGCGCAATGCAAAGCGGCGATTGACCGGCACGAATCGAGTCTACATTCGGCCGAGAGAGCCGAGTGCGCGGCTGGGCCGGGCCTTTGCTGATCCATACCGATTCGGATACCTTGAGCCCCGCAGAATGCCGGAGTGGTTGAACGGGGCAGTCTAGAAAGCTGTTGTTGCGCCTTTGGTGTGCCGTGGGTTGAAATCCCACGTCCCGGCGGGATCGAAAGGAAGGTGAGATTTGCGGGGTTCATGGCGGTTTTGGTCTGTATTGACGATGGTGGGCGGTTTTCTCCTTTGCGCCTCGAGCGCGTCGGCTTACGGACCGGAGAATCTTGACGCGGGCCTCCAGCACACATGCTTTGTGACGCCAGCCGGGACGATCAAGTGCTGGGGCGACAACGAACACGGCCAGCTGGGCGACGGGACCACGATCGAGCGGCATGCCCCCGTTGAAGTCACCGGCATCTCCGGAGTGATCCAGGTCACCACGGGCGCGAGTTTCACCTGCGCCCTGACGGGAGAAGGCAAGGTGTGGTGTTGGGGAGACAACGAACACGGCCAGCTGGGCGACGGGACCACCACCGACAGGCACAGTCCAGTCGAAGTCACCGGGCAGCCACCCGCGGTCGAAATCGCGGCGGGAGGAGATCACACCTGCGCGATCGCCGAAGCGCCCGGGACCTGGTGTTGGGGAGACAACGAACACGGCCAGCTGGGCGACGGAACCACCACCGACAGGCACGGTCCAGTCGAAGTCCCCGGCCTCTCTGGGGCTGGTGGGATTACCGCCGGAACGGCGCACACCTGCGCGCGTTTCGAAGCCAGAGTCGAATGCTGGGGAGACAACGAACACGGCCAGCTCGGCGACGGCACGACGACCGAGCGGCACAGTCCCGTCATCGCCATCTCCGGTTTTGTCGGGACGATCACGGCAGGAAGCGAACACACCTGCGCCAACATAGGAGTCAGAACGAGCGTCTGGTGTTGGGGCGACAACGAACACGGCCAGCTGGGCGACGGGACCACCACCGACAGGCACAGTCCAGTCGAAGTCATCGAACTGCCCGACAGCGGGGCGCTAGTCGCAGGCGGGTCCTATACGTGCACCGTCTCCTATTTTGCCTGGTGTTGGGGGGACAACGAACGCGGCCAGCTGGATGACGGAACGACGATCGATCGCTACACCCCCGTCAAGCTCGAAGGCCACCCGATCAACGGCCTAATCGCAGCGGGCGGCTCCCATGCCTGCACCCTCAATGAACCCGGCAAGATCCGGTGTTGGGGCGACAACGAACACGGCCAGCTGGGTAATGGCTCGACGTCTGTCAGTTCCGCACCGGTTGGCGTCAAGACACTGGCAGGAGCGACCGCCGTCGCGACGGGAGGGTCGACATCGTGCGCTGTCACCGGTGGCGCCAAGGTCAAATGCTGGGGAGCGCAGAATGATGCCTCCTCCCCGACCGAGATTGCCGGCCTCGCAGGCGTCACTGATATCGGCGTGGGCGCTAATCATTCCTGCGCGCTCGCCACCCAGATGGGCAAGGTCTGGTGCTGGGGAGGTAACGAAGACGGTCAGCTCGGCGACGGGACCACCACCGACCGGGACGAGCCTGTGGAAGCCTCCGGCCTCGCGACCGCGACCTCGATCACCCTGGGCGGCCTCCACACCTGTGCCGTGATTGAAGCCGGGACGGTCAAGTGCTGGGGCGACAACGAGCACGGCCAGCTGGGCGACGGCACGACGACCGAGCGGCACGCCCCCGTTGAGGTCACTGGCGTCTCCGGAGTGACTGAGGTCACCGCGGGCGCGAGTTTCAACTGCGCCCTGACCGGAGAAGGCAAGGTCAAGTGCTGGGGCGACAACGAACACGGCCAGCTGGGCGACGGAACCACCACCGAGAGACATAGTCCAGTCGAAGTCACCGGGCTGCCGCCCGCGGTAGAAGTCGCGGCGGGAGGTGATCACGTCTGCGCGATCTCCGAAGCGCTCGAGGTCTGGTGTTGGGGAGACAACGAACACGGCCAGCTGGGCGACGGGACCACCACCGACAGGCACAGTCCAGTCGAAGTCACCGGGCTCTCTGGAGCAGCCCAGATCACCTCCGGGGCCGACCACACCTGCGTGATAGGGACCGCAGCGTATGGACTTTTCTGGTGCTGGGGCAGCAACGAACACGGTCAGCTGGGCGACGGCACGAAGACCGAGCGGCATGCCCCTGCCATGGTCCGATTCCTGGCCGAAAGCTCGATGCTCGCCGCGGGCGGAGCGCATACCTGCGCCGTCCTGCACTCGGGCCTGGTCGAATGCTGGGGCGCCAACGAACACGGTCAGCTGGGCGACGGGACCAATACCCAGCAGAGCAGCCCGGTCGACGCTCCGGTCGAACAGCAGGGGCAGAGGGTCTTTGTCCAGACGATTGGCAGCCTTACGCTCGGCGAACCTGACTTCCGGCTCGAGGCCAGGTCGTCGTCCAATCTCGACGTCACCTACATGTCGCTGACCCCGGACGTCTGCACGATCGTCTCCCGCGAAGTCCATCTCGTGGGCCTCGGAGAATGCAAGGTGGCGTCAGAACAGGCGGGCAACCTCAGATACGCCGCTGCCATCCCAGTCGAGCGTCGCTTTCAGGTCGGACTGACCCCCGGGACGGGGGCGATATCGGGTCGAGTCACCAAGGAAGACGGCGAACACGACCCTCTAGCCCAGATCCTCGTCTGTGCGCTCCAAGATGAAGAAGAAGAGGAAGGGCAGGGCGAGAACTGCGTACTCACCGACGCGGACGGTAGATACATCATTCCGAACCTGCCAGTAGGCGTGTACAACGTCGAATTCTGGCCGCGATATTCGGGCTCCGGTTACGTGTTCGAGTATTACCAAAACGCGCTGTCCTGGTCACACGCGAAACCAGTTGAAGTCACGGAAGATTTGGTGGAGGGAGTCGATGCCGAACTTACGGATGGCGGCGAAATATGGGGCGAGGTCACCGCTGCCTCAGACGGAGAATCGCTCGGCAATGTCCTCGTCTGCGCCGAAGACGTCAACCAGGAATTCGAAGAATGCGAACACACCGGCGCAGACGGCACCTACAGGATCCAGGGTCTGGTCAAAGGCAAATACGCAGTCTCGTTTCTAGTGCCTGAAGGCGAAGGCTTTCGAAACCAGGTCTACAAAGGCAGGTCGGATTCGAGCGAAGCCGACCTGATTCAGGTCGCGACAGGGGGAGTGGTCGGAAATGTCAATGCCGCCTTGGAGCCGGAAGCGACCGTCACCGGACTCGTCAGCGACGCTTCGACCCATAGCGGCCTCGGCGAAATCGAAGTTTGTGCCTTCGAGCTCACCGGATTCGAATTCGAAGTTTGCGAACTTTCCAAACCGGCGGGTACGTACACGCTGACGGATCTACCCGCCGGCAAATACAAGATCGGTTTCTTTCCGGAACCCCTGTTCGAAGAAGAAGAAGAAACGGAATCTGAGAGCAGTCCCTTCGCCATCCAGTATTGGGACGACGAGCCGAGCTGGGAATCCGCCGACATCCTGACTCTTGGTCTCGGCACGGCTGCTGGGGGAATCAACGCGAGACTGGTTTCCTCGTCGACGCCACGGACCATGCAGCCGGTGACTCCTAAGTCTGTCGTCAATATCCCGCCACGGTCGGTTGTGCCGAAGCATTGCCCGGCCGGGAAGAAGCGCAAGAAGATCAATGGCAAGAAACGCTGCGTGAGGTCGCGCAAGCGAGGGCACCACAAGCACCGGCATCGGGAGCATTCACGGGCACGACCTCGACCGAGGACGGCGGCCCCTCTACGTGTGGACCCCCATAATCAATCGCGGGACGGCATGCGGTCTCGGCATTGGCGTCGCGATCCTCACCGCTAGGATTCGCGTGCCCTGAAGGGTGCCGGGGTGGTTTGAACAGGCAGTCTCGAAAACCGTTGGTGTCGTGGGCTGCGGTTGGGTCCTGCTGTCGAATGCGGGACTCACCCGGCATCCGTGCCGGGCTGGGATTCGACCCAGTGACCTCTCGCGTGGCCAACGAGTGCTCCCAGGTCCGCTGGCATCGCACCGCGATCACTGCTCTCAAGCGATTTAGCCATGGGCGCGGCTGGGTTCGAACCAGCGACCTCTCGCGTGTGAGGCGAGCGCTCTCCCACTGAGCTACGCGCCCGGGAGAGCGTCAATCATAGGCGGGCCGTGGGGCTGGGATCAGGCTGGGGCCGGAGCCTCTATCGGGTCGGCCGAGGGAGGCTCTTCGCCTTGCTCCGCCATCGCTCGCTTCTGCAGGGCCATGCCGACGAAGGGGAAGATCAGGGTTGAAAGCATGGCGGCGCCGACGAGGCCGGCTGCGGTCGAGGGGCGCATTTCGCCGGCGTCGATGGCGATCGTCGTGATCGCCACGACCAGCGGGAGCTCGGTAGCGCTGAAGAAGGCGAGAGCCTTGCGCTCGGTCGCGCTCAACGCCTTGCGGTAGAGGAGCAGGGCGGGGGCGCCGCGGATGACGAGGAAGAGGGCGAGGAAGAGCACCATCTTGGCGATCGCTTCCGCTGAGCCAAGGGCGGCGAGGTCGAACTCGAGGCCGCTGGTGATGAAGAAGAAGGGGACGAAGAAGCCGAAGCCGACCGCCGTCAGCTTCGACTCGAAGATCTGCAGCTCGTGGCCTCGCAGGGCCGCTCGGGTGATCATCCCCGCGACGAAGCCGCCGAGCAGGACGTCGAGGCCGAGCTTGCTCGCCAGCAGCACCAGGCCGAAGACGAGGACGACGGTGATCCGCACCGCCAGCTGGCTGCTCGCCTCGAAGGTTTTTTCGAAGGCTGGCCAGCCGCGCCAGGCGAGGCGGACCGAGGCGAGCGCCACGCCGAGGGCGAGGAAGACGAAGGCGACCAGGATCGCTGCCTCGTGGAGCGGGCTGGCCGTTGTCAGGACCAAGGTGACGAGCAGGATCGGGCCGAACTCGCCCGCTCCGCCGGCCGCCAGCAGATAGGTGCCGAAGCGGGTTTTCAGCCCGCCACTGTCTTTCAGGATCGGGATCAGGGTGCCGATCGCGGTCGTCGCCAGAGCCGAACCGGTATAGAGAAAGGAGACGACGACTCCGGCCAAGGCCAGCGCGCCACCGATCCCGTAGGCCAGCGCGACCGATAGCGCCCAGCCGAGGGCGCCGAGCTTCATTGGCGTGCCCTTGATCCGTTCGAAGTCGATCTCGTAGCCGGCGAAGTAGAAGAGCATCCCCAAGCCGAGGTTGGAGAAGAATTCGATGAAGTCGGAGGAGCGGGCGAGGTTGAGTACTTCGGGGCCGATCAAGATGCCCAGCATCAGCTCCAGCACCACCACCGGCGGCGCCATTCCTTTGGGCACGACCGCGACCGTGGTGGCGGCGATCGCCGCGACGAGGACGATCGCGAAGAAGGAGCCTGTGTCGACGTCGATCACGTGGCGCCGATCCTATGTTTGTCCAAGGCGGCGGTGCGGCGGATTGAGTTGGGTACTCAAAACTCGGTAGTCGCCTGTTCGGGGCGAGAACTGCAAAGAGGAGGACCCGATGTGCATTCCAATGCTTCGCCGCGCCGGTGCTGTCGCCGCGGCATGCTCCGCGGCCATTCTGCTGGCAGTACCCACCGCGGCTGGCGCCGCGGGCAGCAAGTACCCGTCCGCCAACGCGGCGCGCGGCTTCGACGGGGGCGCTGCGGGCTGGGACTCCTCCTCGAGCACGGAAGGGATTTGCCTTCCACCGCTGCTCTGCGCGAGCGTCGAAAACTCCTTCCAGGACTCCGGCGGAGCTGACGGGGGCGGCTTCATCCGCTCTGCCTACACCGGCGTTGTCGGAGCGACCGCCGTGGGCGGGACCACGACGGCGGTCTGGCAGAGCCCGCCCTTCACCTACGCGGCGGCCGGTGGAGCCGATCCGGGGTCGCTCAGCTTCGCGATGGATCGCCGCGCCAACGTCGATCAGTTGCTTGCCGTGGCCGGCAATGCGGCGGAGTACTCGGTGCGGCTCAACGACCTCTCGGCCGGGGGCGAAGGCGTGACCCTGATCGCACCGACGACCCTCGCCGGCGCCGGCTCCTGGACCAGCGTGGCCCGCAGCTCGATCGATCCCAGCGGCCTCACGATCGGCGACGAATACCGGATCCAAATCTCCAGCCGTTTCACCAGCGGGACCAGCGTGCTCGTGACCGGCAGCGCCGATTACGACAACGTCGTGCTCAGCGCGACAACGGGCAGCGGCGGTGGCAACAGCGGCAACGGCGGCGGCAAAAGCAAAAACAAAGGCGGTGGTGGCGGCGGAAAAGGTGGCGGAGCCTTCGACTCACAGCGGCTGGAAGAACTGCTGCGGGGCGCGACGCCAGACACCGCAAAGCTCGACAACGGCAAGCGGCTCCTAGTCCGGGTCAATTGCCCGCGCAAGGCCGGCCGCCAGTGCCGGACGACGGTGCAGGGCCTGTTGAAGAAGGGTCGCCCGGCGACGAACCGGCGCAGCGTCCGGCTGCGCAGCGGCAAGAGCAAGCTGGTCGCGCTCAAGGTCAAGCCAAAGGCCCGCAAGCAGGTTGCGACCCGCAAGCGCATCCTGGTCCGCCAGAAAGTCCGCGCCGGAAAAGTGACCGCGACCGTCTTCAAGAAGCGCTTGCTGATTCGGCGCTGAAATCGGCTGAGTTCGCCCTTATGGGTCCGTATGCACCACTAAGGGCGAACTCACCGAGTGCCGTGGCCGGTTACGATGGTCGCGGACCGTGCTAGGCGGGGAACCAGCGGTGCCCTGTAATCCGCAATCCGCTTTAGCGGGGCCGAATCCCGTTCCGAGGGGCTGGCCGTCGGGGTCAGTGCGTTGTGGGCGGCGTTGACGGTCGGGTCCTGCGCGACGTGGGCACGCGAATCAGGTCAGGTCCGGAAGGAAGCAGCCTTAAGCGGATGCCGCGGGTGCCGCAGGAGAGCCCGGCTCGAGCCAATCGCGACGGACACGCCCGGTGACTTCGTTTCGGAGGACGGGGCGCACGGTCCATTTCTTCAAGCGAGAGTTGACCACACTCCAGGTGGGTCAACTCTCGCTTCGCTTAGTCGATCAGGCGGTTGTGCATGCGGCTTACTGCGATGCGCCAGGTGAGCAGGGCGAAGCCGACTAGGAAGGCGAAACGGAGGATGTCAACTGCCTCGTAGCCGAAGGCGCCGCCGCGGACCAGTTCGACCAGCTGGTGCAGCGGGTTGACCTGGGCCACCACCTGCACGCCCTTGGGCAGGCCTTCGATCGGGAAGAAGGTGCCGGCGACGAGGAAGAGGGGGGTGATGCAGAGCGCGGTGACGTAGTTGAACTGATCGATCTTGGCCACGGTTGCCGCCATCGCCACGCCGAAGCCGGCGAAGCCGAGTGCGGTGACGAAGCAGAAGAGCGGCACCAGCAGCATCCCCCAGGCCGGGTCGAGGCCGAAGCCGATCGTGACCAGCAGCGGCACGCAGCCGTAGAGGCCGGAGCGGATTCCGATCCAGAGCATCTCGGCGGTGACCAGCTCCTCGACGTCGACTGGCGCGGCGAGGATCGCGTCGTAGGTGTTCTGGAAGCGGTGCTTGACGAAGGTGCCGAACATCGCCGGCAGGGCGCTGGAGAAGATCACCGCCGTCGCCACCATGCCGGTGCCGACGAACTGGACGTAGGGGACGCCGTTGACTTCGTCGACCAAGGTCGCGCTGAGGCCGAGGCCGAAGGCGAGCAGGTAGACGATCGGTTCGAGCACGCTGGAGAAGGTCGTGCCCTTCCAGTAGGTGCGGAAGTTGGCCAGCTCGCGGCTCATCACGCCCGCGATCGCCGCCGGTTCGAGCCGCCTCACTCCGCCTCCTCCCCGGTGAGCAGGACGAAGACGTCCTCGAGCGAGGCGGCGCGGACGACGGCGTCATCGGGGATGGCGCCGTTGGCGGCGTTCTCGGAGCCGACGATCGCAATCGCGGGCCCGGCCGGGCGGACGGAGAGCCCGTGCGACTCGGCCGTCTTGCGCGCCTCGACCAGCCGTTCGGGCGGCCCGTAGACCTCGGCGGTCTGCGCCCCGGCGTGCTCGCTGATCAGCTCGACCGGGTGGCCGCGGCTGATGATCTTGCCCTTGTGCATCACCGCCACCTCGTCGGCGAGGCGCTCGGCCTCCTCGATGTAGTGGGTCGACATCAGGATCGTCGTGCCGCCCGAGCGCAGCTCGCCGATCAGGGTCCAGAGCTCGGTGCGGATCTGCGGGTCGAGTCCGACCGTCGGCTCGTCGAGCAGGATCAGCTTCGGTTCGTGGACGAGGCCGCGGGCGAGCAGCAGGCGGCGCCGCATGCCGCCGGAGAGCTCGTCGACGGCGTCGCGGCGGCGATCGCGCAGGCGGGCGAGGTCGAGCGCCCGGTCGACCGCGGCGCGCACGTCCGCCACCCGGTAGAGGCGGGCGAAGATCGCCAGGTTCTCCTCGACAGTGACGTCGACGTCGAGGTTGTCGAGCTGGGGGACGACGCCCATTTCGGCGCGGGCGGCCTTGGAGTCGGCGGGCAGCTCGTGCCCAAGCACGTGCAGCTCGCCGGAATCGGGGAGCGCCTGGCCGGTGAGCAGCCGCATCGTCGTCGACTTGCCCGCGCCGTTGGGCCCGAGCAGGCCGAGGCAGATGCCCTCCGGCACCTCGAGGTCCAGTCCGTCAACCGCTGTGATCGGGCCGAAGCGCTTGACCACGCCGCGGAGCTTTATCGCCGCCATGCGTCGATTCTCAACGATCGCCCGCCCCGACGGCGAGCTGTCGCTCCAGCTCCTCGGCCAACTGCGGGTCGAAGAGGCTGAGGGCGACTCCGGTCGCCACCGCGCTGAGCCCGGATACCGCCAGCAGCCGCGGGTCGGCGGGCAGGCGCCGCGCCGTGTCCGGCAGGAACAGCTCGGCGAGGACCGGCGTGTCGGGGCCAACCGCGCGCAGCGCATGGAGGACGGCGAGGGTGGCGCTGGCGTCGGAGATGCGCAGATCGCGGCTGGCGGGGCTCGGCGTGGCGAGAACGATGTCCGGCGCCGACTCGACCAGGTGGGCCCGCGCTTCGCCAGGGTCGGTGGGGCGGGCGTCGACGAAACGGATCGAGACGCCGGACGGCTCGCTGGAGCCGAGGTAGGCGTCGAACGCCTCCTTGGCCGCGATCATCGTCAGCTCGAAACGCTCTGTGCCCAGCTCGGCAAGGTCCTCCATCAGGGCCGGTGCGTTGATCCCGCAGCCGACGATCGTCAGCCGCAGTTTCCTGTTCTCGGCCGCGGCCGCGGCCCAAGCGGCGTCGACCAGCTTGGCGAAGCCAGCGTTCGCGTCGTGCCTGCTCATCCAGCCCGGCAGCTTCTCGAGCGTTTGCGGTTTGCTCAGCGCCAGCCGCAGCACGGCGGAGACGGTGCGGTCGCCGACGATGGCGTCCCACTCGCGCGGGAACAGCTCCCAGGAGGCATCGACGTTGCGCCCACGGCGGAAGAGCAGGCGGACCAGCGGAGTCGCCTCTCGCTCCGTCAGGTAGTCGAGCAAGGCAAGCCCGCCCTGGGTGACCTCGACATCGGCCGCTTCGGCGACGACCGGGCCGCTGGTCGAGGGCATCAGCAGGATCGCGCGGGCCTCCTCGGCTGCCACCAGCTCGAACCCCGAGTCGCCGGCGGTGTCGCCGAAGACGAGGTCGACGCGGAGCTCGCCCGCCGCCTCCTTCAGTTCCGCCCGCAGCTGGCCGCGCGATTCGCGGGCCGATTCGGGGGCGAGCACGACGATGCGCTCGATCTCGAAACCGATGCGGGCGCGACTCGCCTTTGCCGCCGCCCTCACCGCGACCGGAACCAAGTCGAGCCCGCCGACGACCAGCAGGTGGTCGCGGGCGCGGACCGGCTGGTCGGACTGACCGAGGCGCTCCAGCGAGCTGGCGAAGGACTCGGCGACGAAGGCGAAGAGCAGGCCGACCAGGAGGACGAGGCCGGCGATGACCTGGAAGAGGCCGATCGCCCGCTGTGCCGCCCCCTCGTCGTCCTGCAGGCTGGAGGGGTCAAGGACGTGGAGGACCGCCGACCAGAGCGCGCCGCCGAAGCTGCCGTACTCGTCAAAGGCGAAGTAGGCGAGGGCGGCGCTGCCGAGCAAGACGACTGCGACCGCGGAGAGGAGAAGCGAAACGCGTCCCAACGTGGTCTCGGTCGCGCGTCTCAGCAAGGCGCGTCTGACTTTAAGGGGCCACATGGACCCTTGAGGTCAGACGCGCCCCCCGGGCAGGCTGGAAGACTGACGCTGTGCTGGACGAGCGCTGGATCAAATCGCTGCACGTCGAGACCCTGCGCGAGGAGGAACTGCACGCGGGGAGGGAGCCGCACGTGCTCTTCCAGGCATCGACGATCGGCGCCCTGCTCGAGGGCTCCTACGACGGTGACCTCAGCTTCGCCGAGCTGGCCGAGCACGGCGACCTCGGTCTGGGGACCCTGAACGGGCTCGACGGCGAGATGATCGGCCTCGACGGGCGCTTCTACCGCGCCGACGTCGACGGGACGGTCGGGGAGGTGGACAGCGGGGAGCGGACGCCGTTCGCGGTGGTGACCAGCTTCGAGCCGACGATCGACGTGGAGATCGAAGGGCCGCTCGACCACGCCGGGTTGTTGGCCCAGCTCGACAGGCTGATTCCCGCGGATGCGGCAACCTGCGCCATCCGGCTCGACGGACGCTTCGAGTTGGTCCGCGCCCGCTCAGTCCCCCGGCAGAGCCCGCCCTACCGGCCCCTGACCGAGGTTGTCCTCGAGCAGCACGTCTTTGAGCTGACGGAGGTGGAGGGGACGATGCTCGGCTTCCGCTTCCCCGACTACGCCGAGGGGATCGAGGTCAGCGGCTACCACCTTCATTTCGTCAGCGACGATCGCCAACGCGGCGGGCACGTGCTTGCCTCACGTTGCGCCGGGGCGCTCCGCACCCGCCTCGATCCCTCCAACGACCTGCACGTCGAGCTGCCGCCGGGAGTCGAGCTGGCCGATCGCGAAGTCGCCGCCGAGACTCACGCCGCGGTCGAGCTGGTCGAGCGCGGCAGCTGAAACTCGCCTCAGCAGCGCCGGTACAGAAGCCAGGAGTCGTTGCGAGCGACCTGGTGGAAGCCGGGGGGGACCGTCGTTTTGAACCGCGTCGGGTCGTTGGGGTCGAGGATGAAGTTGTGGATCACGAAGGGGCTCGCCGGGTCGAGGAAGTAGCCGCGGCGGGGGATGCCTTCCTCACTGGCGCTGATGATCTCGGTCGGCTTCACTTCTAGGCCGAAGGCGAGGCGGGGGATCGCGCGGTGGTTGGGCACGGCGATCGGGCCGCAGAGTGGCTTGACGAAGGCGCCCCTGTCGACGAGATCGCTGAGGTCTCGCTCGATCGTCCCCTGGTCGGTGAGGTCGCTCTTCACGGTTGAGTCGAGGTCCCACTGGTTGGGGAGCCAGAGCACGAACAGCGCCGCGATCAGCCCGGCGAAGACCTGCCAGCGCCGCCGCCAGGGATGCCCGGCCTCGAGCAGCCGCCAGCCGAGCAGGGCGAGGGCGACGAAGATCGCCAGCAGCGCGCCGCCGAGCATCGTGTAGCGGGCGATGATCGCGAGGCCGGCGCTGCCGAGCAACGCGAAGGCTCCGAAGGCGAGCGCGGTGGCGACCAGGCCGAGGGTCGAGCGGCGGCGCAGGAAGGCAAAGCCGAGGACGATGCCGCCGAGGGCGCCGACCATTCCCGGCCACTGCATGACTTCGCCGAGGCGGCGGGGGCCGTAGAGGACGAGGTCGATCGGGCCGGTCTGGCGCTTCAGCGTTTCGACGGTTTCCTGGGTGCCGGTGAACGAGTAGGTGGGGCTGCCGGCTGTAATCCAGTCGAAGAGAGCCCAGAGAATCGGCGCGGCAAGGGCCAGCACCGCCAGCCAAACGAGCTCGCCCCTTGAGCGCTCTTTCGACCAGGCCAGATAGAGCCAGTAGGCCCCGGCGAAGAGCCAGGCCTCCGGGCGGAGCAACCCTGCCAGTGCGAGAAGGGTAAGGACCGGCCAGCCGGCTCGGGGCTTGCGGCTCTCTATAACGAGGGCTCCCAGGCAGAGGGCTATGTACGGGAGGTCAACGTAGGCGCGCAGGCCGTTGGATAGGTAGGGGGCGCGGGTCAGGACTATTAGTGCTGCAATTGCGCCGATTGGGCGATCGAACCAGAGGGCTCCCAGGCGATAGACGAGGTAGCCGACCAGGCCTAGGGAGAGGTAGGCGATGACCATCGTCACGTCGATCGCGCCGTTGCCCAGCGGGGTGGTGATCAGCCCGAGCAGATCGGCTAGCGGGTGCGGCGTAGGGGGGAGCGCGGCGCCGTAGTCGGGGCTGACCCCGTGCGCCAGTTCGCGTCCCCAGACCAGCGCGTAGATCGTGTCGTAGTTGGGGAACCCGACCGGGAAGACGACCAGCAAGACGGCGCTGACGCCGGCCACCCAGGCGAGGGGTGTGAGCCAGTTGCGGGCTCGGGTCGGCACCGGCGCAACCTACCGTTGGCCGCCGGCCGGGGGCTTGGCGACTTACCCGTCTATTTCACGGGAAAGTCGCCAGACCCCCGCAGATACACTGGCTGCGGTGCCGTCTTCCAGCGACTCGATCTCCCTTTACCGCCGCCATCGGCCCGGTTCCTTCGATGAGGTGGTGGGCCAGCAGCACGTCGTCCGCACCCTGCGCAACGCGGTCGAGCAGGGCAAGGTCCACCACGCCTACCTCTTCGTCGGCTCGCGCGGGACCGGCAAGACCTCGATGGCGAAGATCCTCGCCCGCTCGCTCAACTGCGAGCGCGGCGGGCCGACCGTCAACCCCTGCGGGGAATGCGAGTCGTGCGTGACGATCGCCGCCGGCAGCTCGATCGACGTGATCGAGATGGACGCCGCTTCCAATCGTTCCGTCGACGATGTCCGCGACCTGCGCGAGCGGGTCGCCTACGCGCCCACCGGCGGCCGCTGGAAGGTCTACATCCTCGACGAGGCGCACATGCTGACCAAGGAGGCCTGGAACGCCTTCCTGAAGACGCTGGAGGAGCCGCCGCCGAACACGGTCTTCGTCCTCGCCACGACCGAGTCGCACAAGGTGATGGCGACGATCGCCGACCGCTGCCAGCGCTTCGATTTCCAGCGCCCCTCACTGGAGCAGATCTCCGAGGTGCTGACGCGAGTCGCTGCCGCCGAGGAAATCGAGGTCGAGGACGCTGCGGTGGCGATGATCGCCCGCTCAGCCTCGGGCAGCTTCCGCGACGCGCTCGGCACGCTCGACCAACTGGTCGCGTTCGGTGGCAACCAGGTCACCCTCGACGCGGTTCTGGAACTGCTCGGCGCCGCCGATGCGGAGCTGCTCTTCGATGCGGTCGACGCGGTCATCGCCGAGGACCCGAAGGGCGTCCTGCTCGGGGTCGAGAAGATGGCCCGCTCGGGCCGCGACCCGGCCCAGTTCGCCCGCGACCTGCTGGCGCACCTGCGCCACCTGCTGGTGACGCAGACAGTGGGCGAGGTGCCCAACACCTTTGTGGTGACGGCGACGGATTCCGAGCGGATGACGGCCCAAGCGAACGCGATTGGCGCCGCCACCCTCGTTCGCACCATCGACGAGTTGGCTGCAGCCCTCACGGCTGTTCGCGAGGGCGACGACGCCCGCATGGCAGTCGAGATCGCCCTGCTCAAGGCGGCACGACCGGATCTAGACCCTTCGACGGAGGGACTGCTTCGACGTATAGAGAAGCTCGAGCAAGGGACGGGAGCGCCCGCGCCGCGGGTCCTGTCGAAGGGGGAGGGGGGCACTGCGGGCGGGCCACGGTCCGTCCTCGACCCCCCTCCCCCTCCCCCTACGCCACCCCCGGCAGAGCCCCCACCGCTTGACGAGCCCGCGCCGGAGGCATCAGCAGATAGCTCCGAAGAGCCCGAGGTGCCAACGGTTGAGCCTGAGCAGCCCGAAAGTCCCGACCCGGCTGAAAGCTTCAGAGACGCCGAGACCGAGCCGTCCGTCGAGGACGACCCCCCCGAGGTCGTGGCGCCCGCGGGCCGGGACGATCTCGACTTGGAGTACGTGAATGGCTTCTGGCCTGCCGTGATCGACAAGCTGGGGGAGACGAGTCCCGCTTTGGCTGCGACGTTTGAGGGCGCTCGGCCGATCGAGGTCGATGGTGCCGAGAAGATCGTGACCGTCGGCTTCCCGGCTGAGAACACCTTCAACAAACGCAAGGCCGAGGCGCCGGAGAAGCGGGAGCAGATGGAAGATGCTCTGGAGGCAGTGATGAGTGAGCGCCTTCGGCCCGTGTATGTGGTGCTCGACAGTGAGGCGCCCGCCCCTGAGGAGGCTCCAAGCTCTGACGAGATCGATCACGATGCGCTGGTGGAGAAGCTGAAGAGCGAGTTCGACGCCGAGGAGGTGGGCTAGGTGGCCAAAGGTGGGATGCCGGGCGGTTTTGATGTGAACGCCCTGATGAAGCAGGCGCAGAAAATGCAGAGCGACATGCTCGCCGCGCAGGAGACACTCAAGGACGAGGTCGTCGAGGCGAGCGCCGGCGGCGGCATGGTCAAGGTGAAAGTCGGCGGCGACCTCACCCTGCGCGAGATCGTCATCGATCCCGAGGCGATTGATCCCGAGGAGGCCGAGATGCTTGCCGAGATGGTGCAGGCGGCCGTCAACGAGGGATTCCGCGCCGCTCAGCAGCTGGCGGAGTCGAAGATGGGCGGGATCACGGGAGGCCTTGGCGGCCTCCCCGGAATGTGAGCGCCGAGGGACCGGCGCCGCTGGCCCGCCTCGTCGCGGAGCTCTCGCGCCTTCCGGGGATCGGTCAGCGCACGGCGCAGCGGCTCGCCTTTCACATCCTCCGCGCCCCCGACGAAGAGGCGGCGGCGCTGTCGGCCGCGATCACCGAGGTGAAGGAGAAGGTCGGCCTCTGCGAGGAGTGCTTCAACCTCTCCGAGGGGCCGCGCTGCCGCATCTGCACCGACCCGAACCGGGACCGCTCGACGATCTGCGTGGTCGAGGAACCAGCCGACGTGATCCCGATCGAGCGCACCCACGAGTACCGCGGCCTCTACCACGTGCTCGGCGGTGCCCTCTCGCCGATCGACGGCGTCGACGCCGAGGACCTGAAGATCGCCGAGCTGCTGCGCCGGGTCGGTGAAAGCGACGTAAGCGAGGTCGTCCTCGCCACCAACCCGACCACCACCGGCGAGGCGACGGCTCTGCACATCGCCGAACGGCTGCGCGGGCAGGTTTCCGTGACCCGCCTGGCGAGCGGCCTGCCGGTCGGCGCCGACCTCGAGCACGCCGATGAGGTCACCCTGGGCAAGGCCTTCGCCGGCCGCCGCAGTCTCGATTGAGCCGCGGCGCAAAGGCGCTTCCCCGCGCGGAAGACAAAACATTGCGCTGCATGGGCAAAAGTGCGGAAAAAGTGCCTGGACAAGTGTCAGGCCGCAAATAGCGAGATTCTGCGGTCCTGCCGTCCGTTGCTTTCGCGATGGTCCTCAACGTGGTGACGAAGAGTCCGACGAGCAATGGCGCCGGAGGCGGATCTTCGGCTGGCCAGGTTGCCCGCGAGGTCTCCTCGCTGCAGGCGGCGCTGCTGGCGACGTTGCGCGAGCAGATGCACGGCGGAGACCCGGAGCCTTTCGCCGACGCGGCGCAGAAGCTGGCCGAGGAGTTCGGCTCGGTGACGGCGACCGTGGTTGCCGCGGTCTGCGACCGTGCGGAGCCCGCCGTTGCCCCGGTCGAGTCGCACACGAGCCTCTTCCAGCCCGGCCACATGCGCCGCCGTCTCGATCAGCTGATCGAGACCAACAAGCGCTACGGGCACCCGTTCGGCCTCGTCGTCTTCGACGTCGACGGTCCCGGGGTCCGCGGGGGAGAGGGGACCGAGAGCCAGGAGACGATGCTGGCGGTGGTCGGCGCGGCGCTGCGCGAGAGCGTCCGCATCGTCGATGAGACCTTCCGCCTCGAGGAGGACGCGCTCTGCGTCCTGGCCCCGAACCTGACCACGGTCGAGGGCGTCCAGATGGCCGAGCGACTGCTGCGGCTGCTCGACGAGCTGGAGGCCGCGGGGGGCCTGCGGATCTCCATATCCGCCGGCGTCGTCGCCTGCCCCGAACACGGCAGCGATGCCGATGGCCTGCTGAAGAAAGCCGATGAGGCGATGTGGCGGGCCCGTGCAGTGGGGCAGCCGGTAGGCGTCGGCGCTTTGCAAGATCGCTGACAGATTCCGTAAATCTGTCCATAACTTGCGTAAACCTGGATTTTTCCTGGGAGGATGCCGATGTCCAGCGAACAGTGCTGGACAACCCGAGGAGCAATCTGAGATGCCAGGAATAAGAACCAACGCCGCTGCGGAAGTGCTGGGGGTCAGCCCCAACACCCTGCGCAGCTGGGAGCGCCGTTACGGCTACCCGACGCCGAAGCGCACCGAGGGCAACCACCGTAACTACGAGCTTGTCGAGCTGCAGACGCTGCGCGACGCCCTTGCCCAGACCGGCAACATCTCCTCGGCGATCGAACTTGCCCGCCAGCGCCAGTCGGCGCCGGCCAGCGGCGGCAACTTGGTGGTGGCACTGGAAAGCTTCGACGAGGAGGCGGCCAACCGCTCCGTGGAGGAGAGTCTGGCGCTGCGCCCCCTGGAGCGCACCGTGGAGGAGTTGCTCCTGCCGGCCGTCGACCAGCTCGCCGCCGATCCCGATCGCGCCGCCGAGCTCGAGTTCGCCTCGCGCTGGGCGACCGGCTGGCTGCACGGCGCCCGCCGCCTCGCCTCGGCCGCCTCGCGGCCCGCGGGCATCCTGCTGCTCGACTCCAGCCACGGCTCCGACGCCGAGGCCGTCCACGCCCAGGCGCTCGACCTGACCCTGCGCCGCGCCGGCTTCCGCGTGCTGATGCTCTCCAACGAGCTTGGCGACGAGCGGCTCGAGCGCGCCCTTGGTGCCCTCGACCCGACCGCGATCGTCCTCTGCGGCCCCGGCGCCGACACGCCCGGCGCCGTCAACCTCGTCCGCAAGATCCGCGAGGTCGGTTTCGACGCACCCCTTTATGGCTTCCGCGCCAGCGGCCTGATCGGCGACGCGGTTCCGTCGGCTGGCTCGACGCCAAGCCAGGTGACGGGGATGCTCAACGCGGACCTGCGTCGGCGCGCTTCCCAGGCTTTCGCCTAGGCACAAAAAAACCGGCACAGAGCCCTGGGGCCCTGTGCCGGTTGACTGCCGCGGCGCCTCTGCCGCTACAGGTTTCTAGAGCCCTTCCAGTGTGGCCTTGCCCGCATCGAGCACGACTTTCGGCAGGGGTGCGAAATCGAGCGCCGGGCCGTATTTCTGCCCCGTCGTCATCGCGTAGAGGATGAATTCGGAGAGCGCGGCCTTCTGCGGCGCCCCGTGCGGGACGATCGCGTAGGTGAAGGTCGACAGCGGGTAGGCGACGCTGAATTTTTTCGGCGGGTTGACGATGTGGAGTTCGTTTCCGGCCGGAACTTTCTTGATCATTTCAGCTGCGTTTTCGATGTTTTTCAGGTTCGGGTACTCGTAGTTGCCGGCTTCGTTCTTGAGTGCCGCCACGGGCAGGCCCGCGGCGATCAGGTAGGAAGCCGAGACATACCCGATCGAGCCGCTGGTCGAAGCGATCACCGAGGCCACGCCTGCGTTGCCTTTGGCGCCGACACCGTGCGTAAAGCCAACCGAGGTCGAGTAGCCGACTTCGCTCTTCCAGGTCTTGCTGACCTTGGAGAGGTAGTTGGTGAAGGCGTAAGTGTCACCCGAGCCGTCGCTGCGAAACACCGGTGTGATTGCGAGGTTGGGGATGTGCGCTTTCGGGTTCAGTTTCTTGATCTTGGGGTCGCTCCAATTTGTGATCTTGCCGAAGTAGATGCCGGCCAGGATCGGACCCGTCAGGTTCAGTTTTTTGACCCCTGGAATGCTGAAGCCGATACCCGTTGCGGTCAGCGCCCAAGGAATCTGCACGCAGCCGTTGCAGAAGCCCGACTGTTCGGGAGTGAGCGGCGCATCGGAGGCTCCGAAGTCAACGGTGCGGGCGGTGATCTGAGCGATTCCAGCCCCGGAGCCGACTGAGCCGTATGTGATTTTGGTGGCGCCGCGCGAGACGGCTTCGAAGCCATTGATCCAGTTGGCCATCAGCGGAGCGACCAGCGAAGAGCCGGCGCCGGTGAGGTTGGCGGAAGCAATCGCCGTTGACACGGTTGTCATGCATCCAAGTGCCCCCACCGTTGCGATGGTGAGACCTAGCAGCCTGTTGCGAATCAAAAGAATCCCTTTCGACTTGTTATCGATTTCGATTGGTTCGCCATGGGCTTCTAGAGGTCACCCCTGGCGCATCGTAGGATCGCGATAAGGCTTTGGACACTTGTTTCAATCTCGTGAAAAGTGAATGTGTCAAAGATGTAAAAAGAGGACTTGTTTTCATCCTGTGAACACCTCAGTTGTGTCAATTCTGTGAAAATTCTTGAATTGAGTGGAAACGTGCTCCATCTCCTCTACGCTGCGCGCCATGAGCACCGCGATCAGCTCCGCCGAACCTCAGAGGGCGGGCGCCAGGCGTACTCGTTCCAGAGATAGGCGCAGGTCGGCCGATCGCTTCGGCGACGGCCTTCTCTACGGTGTCTGCGCGCTCGCGGCGCTGCTCGGAGTGGTGCTGATCCTCGTCATCGGCTACCAGGTCGTGCACGGTGCGATGCCGGCGATCTCGAAGTTCGGCCTCGGTTTCCTGGTCAATACGACCTGGCAGCCGAACTTCGGAGTCTTCGGCGCCGGCTCGCTTCTTTTCGGCACCGTGGTCAGTTCCTTTCTGGCGCTGCTGATCGGAGCTCCGATAGCGATTTCGATCGGCCTCTACCTGAGCCTTCTGGCGCCGGCCGGCGTGCGCGGAATTGTCTCGCCCCTGGTCGAGATGCTGGCCGCGATCCCCAGCGTCATCCTCGGCTTCTGGGGGATCTTGGTCCTGGCCCCCTTTGTGCACGAACACCTAGAGCCATGGCTGCACGACACGCTGGGTTTCATCCCGATCTTCGGCACCCCCGAAACCACCGGGGCGAGCATCTTCACCGCGAGCCTGGTCCTGACGATCATGGTGGTGCCGATCATCGCCTCGGTTTCTCGCGACCTCTTCCTCTCCGTCCCGCGCGACGTCCAGGACGGGGCGAGCGCGCTCGGCGCCACCCGCTGGGAGGTCGTCCGCGGCGTGGTCCTGCCTTCGACCGCCTCGGGCGTCACCGCTGCGTCGCTGCTGGGTCTGGGGCGGGCGCTGGGGGAGGCGATCGCGGTGACGCAGGTGATCGGTGCCGGCGCGGCGATCAACGCCTCGCTGTTCAAGACCGGCGACACGCTTGCCTCGAGAATCGCGAACCAGTTCCCGGGGGCGATCACCGGCATGCACCAGGCCTCGCTGTTTTATCTCGGGGTGATCCTGCTCGTGATTGGCCTGCTCTCCAACCTGCTCGCGCAGTGGATCGGCAGGCGCTTCGACTACGCGCGGACGGCGGCCCGATGACCGGGGCCGTGGTTGATCCCGCAGCCCCGCTTACTCCCAGCGGCAACCTGCGCCGGCGCCGGGTGTTCAGTCGCGTCGCCGAGTTCGGCGCGACCGCGGCCGCCCTCTTCGCCGTAGCGGTGCTGGGGATCGTCATCTACAGCGTCGTGGCGAGGGGCGCCAGCGCGCTCAGCTTTGAATTCCTGGTCACCGGCGCGCCGACCGGGATCGCGCCGGCACTCGTCGGCACCGCACTGATCGTCGCCGTCGCGACGGCGATGGCGATGCCACTGGGCGTTCTCGGGGCACTCTTCGTCACCGAGTTCGCCGGAGACCGCGTCGGTCGCGCCAGCAAGCTCACGCTGGACCTGATCAACGGCCTGCCCTCGATCATCATTGGCCTCTTCGTCTTCGGCCTGCTGGTCAACCATCACAAGCAGTCGGGCTTTGCCGCCTCCGTCGCGCTGGCGATCATCATGCTGCCGCTGGTCGCCCGCGGCACCCAGGAGGTTCTGCTGCTCGTCCCGAACAACCTGCGCGAAGCGGCCGACGCGCTCGGGGTGAGCCGCTGGCGCACCGTGCTCGGGGTGATCCTGCCCAGCGCGCTCGGCGGGATCCTCACCTCGACCGTGCTCGCGGTCGCCCGCGCCGCCGGTGAGACCGCACCGCTGATTCTGGTCTCCTCGGTTTTCGACGGTAAGGAAGTGCTCTTCAACATGAGCGAAGCGATGCCGAACATCCCGGTGCGCATCTTCCAGCTCTCCGAGGAAGCCAACCCCGAAGGTTTCGCTCAAGCCTGGGGCATGTCGCTGGTGCTGGTCTCATTCATCCTCTTCGCCAGCCTCGGGGCGAGGGCGATGCTCGCCCGCAGCCGCAGAAAGATGACCTCGTGAGCTGCCCCGATCCAACCCAGGCGCCCGCTTCGAGGCCGCCCAGCGCTCCGTCGCGAGTCCGCATCCAAAGCGGCCCGCTGCCCGGTCCTCCGCTCGCTCCCGAAAACGGCGCCGCGCGTGGCGGCCTCGGGCTGGAGACGGTGTTCGACGCTCGCGACGTGTCGGTTTTCTACGGCGCCAAGAAGGCGCTCAGTGGAGTGTCTTTGCGGATTCCTCGCAGCCGGATCACGGCCCTGATCGGCCCCTCCGGCTGCGGCAAGTCGACCTTCATCCGCAGCCTCAACCGGATGAACGACTCGGTGCCGGCGTTCAGGCTGGAGGGCGAGGTCCTCTACCACGGCCACGACCTCTACGCGAGCAACGTCGACGAGGTCGAGGTGCGCCGCCGGATCGGGATGGTCTTCCAGAAGCCCAACCCGTTCCCGAAGTCGATCTACGACAACGTCGCCTGGGCACCGCGGAACCTCGGCTTGAAGCACGGCCTCGACGAGCGGGTCGAGAGCGCCCTGCGCGGCGCCGCGCTCTGGGACGAGGTCAAGGACCGGCTCAAGGACAGTGCCCTGGGCCTTTCCGGCGGTCAGCAGCAGCGGCTCTGCATCGCGCGCGCGATCGCGATCGAACCCGACGTGCTCCTCCTCGACGAGCCCGCTTCGGCGCTCGACCCGATCGCGACCGCCTCGATCGAGGAGTTGATGCACGGCCTCAAAGGCCGGTTCACGATCGTGATCGTCACCCACAACATGCAGCAGGCCGCTCGCGTCGCCGACAAAACGGCCTTCTTCGGGCTGGATGCAGGCACGGGGGAGCCGGCGGGAACGCTGATCGAGTACGCCGACACCGAGACGATCTTCAGCCGCCCGGCCGACCCGCGCACCCACGACTACGTGACCGGGCGCTTCGGCTGAGCCCGGGGCGGCGCGCGGCGCCGGGGCTCTGGCTAGCGGCGCAGGATCGCGTCGCTGGGAACCTGCTGGAGCAGTGAGTTCCCGCACTGCCAGCAGAAGGTGGCGCCGGTGCTGTGGGGGGCTCCGCAGGCGGCGCAGGAGCCGGCGGTTCCGGTTTGCTCCGTGCGCACGATCCGTTCGACCTCGCCGAGCTCGGCGTCGGCGTCCTGCAGGACGACGGCGCGTTTGACCAGGACCTCAACCTCGATCCGGTTGCGGACCGCCATCTCGTAGACGAGTCCGCCCAGGTCCCACTGCAGCTCCGCTACCCGGGCGACCAGCTGGTCGCGGCGGCGTTCGAGGTCTACGGTCAGCTCCGGCTCGAGCCCGGTGCTTGCGGCGGGTGCTTTCGCCGTGGCTGCCGAAGCGCCGTTCCTGCTCTCTCGTCTCAGTTGCTTGGGTAGCTTCATTCGCCGAAGTAGTCGCCGGTGAATTCGCCGCCTTTGCACCCCGCGGTGCCGCTGGTGCAACTGCTGCCCGGTTTGACGGTGGCTGGGGGAAGTTTGACCCCGGCGCTGGGCTTGAGGACTTCTTCGGCGCCCTTTTGCGTCGCGGCTTCCTTCTTCAGCGCGGTCGCGTTCTGCTTCTTCGGCTTGCCGGCTCCTCCGCCCGCGCCAGTACCGGCGGCTTTACTCGTCGCGGCGGTGGCGGCTTCCGTTTCGCCCCCCGCCGGAACCTTGATGATCTGTGGGGCGACGGGGGTGGCGGCGGTCGTGTGGCTGTCTCCTGAGCGCCCGATCAGGACACCCACGCCCATCGCCAGGAGCAGCGTTCCCACGCCGGCAATCAGGGCGGCGTTTGGTGACACGCGCCGTCGCTTGGTTTTGGCTGGCGCCTCGGGTTTTGCCGGGGGCCGCTTGATCGTGTCCATAAAGGTTGTGGCGTTCATGAAGGGCAGGCGTGGCTCGCCGCAGCGCTGGCCGCAGTGCAGGCAGTACCGCTGGTCAGGCGCCACTGTGGCCGCGCAGGAAGGGCACTGCTCCCCGGTCGCCGTCACCAGTGAGTGGTTCACAGCCTTCGCCGAGCTGGTCCCGGTCGGGATGTCGGTCGCTGTAAGGGCGTTGGTCGGGTCCATGTGTGTACACCGGGCAGCCACACATTCCGGCAGGGCCGGGGCCTGGCGACGCGGTCGCACACATGGTCAACGCACACGTGGCTTCAGATGTTTACGTGTTGTAAAGAGGATGACGGTAAGAGCGCCCGATCTTCACACCTGTGTCACATTTGGCAGCTCGGGTGTCGCGAGACTCCGCGGCAGTGGCGATCTCCAATGACGGTGGCGGTCTGGGCGGGAGCTCCGTTTCGGGCTGCGCGAGCTGTGGTGCTCGCCTCGCGCCCAGCCAGCGTTACTGCCTCGAGTGCGGCGCGCGGCGGGGGCCGCTGCCTGCGGCTGTCACGAATTGGCTCTCGATCGTGCCGCCGGCCGACGCCGAGGGCGCCTCGCCGGAAGGGACCGTCGCCCCGGCAAGTGCTGATCAGGACCCTGCCCCGGCCACGCGTTACATGCCGGCGCCGCGCACAGCGGCGGTTGCCGTGATGAGCCTGCTCGCCTTCGGCGTCCTCCTCGGCGGTCTCACCGGCCCCGCTGCGCAGAGCGCCGGCATCGCGCCGATCGTGCTCTATACCGCGGCCGAACCGGCCCCGGTCAGTGCCCCGGCGCCTGAAGCGGCGCCTGCATCCGTGCCGGCCGAAGCGGCGCCCGCGGTGGCGTCGACAGCTCCGGAAGCCACCCTGCCGGTTGCTCCTGAACCACTCGCGGCCCCTCCGACGAGGGCGCCGGAGCCGAAAGCGCCGCTCGAACTCCCGGAAGCCCCGACCCTGCCACCGATCCAGCACGTCTTCCTGATCGTGCTCGGTGACAACGGCTTCGAAAGCGCCTTCGGCGAATCCTCACCCGCGCCCTACCTGGCAAAAACCCTGCGCGCCAAAGGCGAGCTGCTCTCCAACTACTACGCCGTGACGCAGGGAGACCTGGCGAATGAGATCGCCCTGATCAGCGGCCAGGGACCGACTGTGGAAACCGCAGCAAACTGCCCCAACTACACCGATATCTCGCCGGGCACCGTGGGCAACGCCGAACAGGTCGTCGGGGCGGGGTGTGTCTATCCCGCCGCGACGCAGAGCCTCCCCGGCCAGCTCGCGGCGGGCGGCAAGAAATGGAAGGCCTACCTCGAGGGCATCGGCGCCGCCACCGCCCAGCCGACCACCTGTCCGCATCCAGTGCTCGGTACCGCCGACGCCAACCAGGCGCCGCTACCCGGCAATCCCTACCTGACCTGGCGCGACCCGTTCGTCTATTTCCACTCGCTGACCGACAGCGCCGAATGCGGTGAAAACGACGTCGGCCTCGAACAGCTCGCCGTCGACCTGAAGGCGAAAGCCGGCGCTCCTGCTCTCTCCTACATCGTTCCCAACGCCTGCCACGACGGCGGCGAAGTGCCCTGCGAACCGGGCCAGCCCGCCGGCCTGGCCGCGGCCGAACCTTTCCTGCAGACGGTGGTGCCGCAGATCGAAGCCTCCGCCGCCTACAAGGAAGAAGGCGGGCTGATCGCGATCACCTTTGCCCAGGCGCCGCATACGGAAGCGAGCACCGACTCGAGCGCCTGCTGCGCCACGCCCGAATACCCGAACCTGCCAGTGCCAGCGGCACCACCTGCTGCGCCGCCCGCCAGCGGCCCAGTGAAACCGACTGGCGGCGGTGGCCGGGTGGGGATGCTGCTGATCTCGCCCTACGTCGAACCCGGCAGCCTTAACGAAGCGGGCTACTACAACCACTTCTCGCTGCTGCTCAGCATCGAGGAACTCTTCGGCCTGCCGCCGCTCGGCTACGCGGCCGAACCGGCCCTCACCGCCTTCGACAGCAGCGTGTTCAACGCCGAACCCGCCGCCTCGCCGGAACCGAAGGCCTCAGACGGGCTTGTCAAGAAGCAGGGCAAGCTGGCGCGACTGGGCAAGCAGGGTTCCGTCGGCGCTCCATAGCTCGCCGTCTTCCTCGAAGAAGCCGTGGCGCGCGAGGCCTGATTTGAAGACGGCCAGGAAGGGATCCTCGGCCGAAGCGTCGGCCGGCGGCAGCGGCGAGCGGAAGTGCACGGTGTAGTCGATCGTCGGCGCCGGCACGGCGCGCTCGACGCGAACGAAGGGCGCCGGAAACCAGGCGTCGAGGATCGCGGCGGCCAGCGCCGCATCGAGCAGGCGCGGCTCCCGGGCTCGAAACCAGGCGCCGCTGTATGGGGCGCCGCCGGAGAAGGCGGGCTCTCCGAGCGCCGTCCGCATGCGGTAGTTCTGGAACATCGTCGGCATTCCCGGGACGAGCTCGGGGTCCGGCGCGTACAGCTCCCCGGGTGGCTCCACTTCGGGCATCTTGACCTCCGAGTAGCCCGTCGCCTCCCAGTCTTCGGCGAGCACGGCAAGCGCCGTCGCCTGCAGCTTGCCGTCCTGCTCCAGCCGCGCCGAGAGGAAGCTGGCGCGGCCGCCTTCACGCTCGACGGCGACCGAGATCTCCGCTGGCCCCGCCACGGGGGCGCGAGGGAAGTGGACGGTGAGGGAACGGGGCGCCCGCTCCGGGCCGGCCATCTTCTGGATCGCCCGCAGGACGATCGCCGCGATGTAGCCGCCGTTGGGCCCCTTCTCGACCCACCAGCGCTCGCTGATCGAAGTCGCGAAGCGGCCCTTGCCGAGCTCCTCGACTTCCGTATCGGCGTCGAAGGGGTGCAGCGCTGTGCCGGTCTCGTCGCTCATGCCCGTCCCGGGGTTGCCTCGGGAGAAGTGACAGTCTCGCTGACGCCGAACCGCTGGTGCAGGCGCCGCAGCGGCTTTGGCGCCCACCAGTTCCATTTGCCGAGCAGCTCCATCAGCGAGGGGACGAGCAGCGCTCGCACGATGCTGGCGTCGATCAGCACCGCCAGCGCGGTACCGACCCCGTTCTCCTTGATGAAGATGATCTGGGAGGTCGCGAAGGCGAACATCGCGACGGCGAAGAGCAGGGCGGCGGCGGTGACGATGCGGCCGGTGCGCTCGAGTCCGATCGCGACGCACTCCGAGTCCGAGGCGCCGTTGTCGCGCGCCTCCTTGATCCGCGAGAGCAGGAAGACGGCGTAGTCGGTGGAGAGGCCGAAGGCGACGGCAAAGAGCAGGATCGGCATCGTCTGCTCGATCGCGCCCGGGCTCGTGTAATTGAGGAAGCCCTCGAAGCGGCCGTCCTGGAAGATCAGCACCAGCAGGCCGAAGACCGCGCTGAGGTTGAGGAAGTTCATCAGCAGCGACTTGATCGGCAGGATCACCGAGCCGGTCATCAGGAAGAGGATCGTCAGCGTCGCGATGACGATGATCCCGAGCACGATCGGCAGGTGGCTGGTGAGGCTGCTCTGCAGGTCGACGAAGTCGGCCGTCGCGCCGCCGACCAGCGTCGTCGTCCCGGGCGGCGGTCGCAGGTCGCGAATCTGCTTCACGGTCGTCTGGCTGGCCTCGGATACAAAGGGGTGACTAGAAACGACCTGGAGTGCGGTCACGTCTCCCTTCAGCGGCAACGGCGGATTGACTTCCGCCACCCCCTTGACCCGGCGCACCTGCGCGGCGACCAGTGCGGCAGCCTTGGGTCCGCCGCCTTCGACGTCGATCCAGATCGGCGTTTCGCGGTAGGGCGGGAACTCGTGGCTGACCGTCTCGTAGGCCTGGCGAGCGCTGGCCGAGGTCGGCAGCACGGTGGGATCGACGGTGTCGAACTTGATGTTGAAGAAGGGGATGCCCATCACGATCAGCAGCGCGGCGCTGAGCGTTGCCACCGGCACCGGCCTGCGCATGACAAAACGCGAGAGCCGGTACCAGAAGCCGCTCTCATCGGGCCTCGTGTCGGCCTCGGCACGGCGCTGCAGAAAGCGCGGTGAGAGCGAGTTGACCCGGGTGCCGAGCAGGGTCAGCACGGCCGGCAGTACGGTGAGGGAGATCAGCGCCGCGAAGAGGGCGACCAGGGCACCGCCGAGGCCCATCGAGTAGAGGAAGCGCTGGGGGAAGACGAGCAGCGAGGCGAGCGCCGCGCTGACCGTCAGTGAGGAGAAGAAGACCGTGCGGCCCGCGGTCGCGAGCACGCGCCGCATCGCCGCCAGCCCCGGTCCGTCCTTGGCGATCTCCTCGCGATAGCGGGAGACGACGAAGAGGCTGTAGTCGATCGCCAGCCCGAGGCCCAGCGCCGTTGTCAGGTTGAGGGCGAAGATCGAGATCGAGCCGACCTCGCTGGCGATGCGCAGGATCAGGAAGGTGCCGACGATCGCCAGGCCGCCGATCATCAGCGGCAGCACCGAGGCGACGAGGCTGCGGAAGAAGAGGAAGGAGAGCAGGAAGAGCAGGGGGAAGGCGAGCATCTCGGCCATCCGCAGGTCCTTCTCGACCTGATCGTTGACCTGCTCCTGGGCGACCGCGGCGCCGCCGACGATGACTCCCGGCCGCTTGGACAGTTCGTCGGCGATGTCGGCGCCCGTTTCCTGCCACTTCTTATCGTCGAAGGTCTTCAGCGCGACGGCGAAGTAGGTCGAGCGGCCGTCTTTGGAGACGAAGACGGGGGAGTGGGTGTCGTAGTAGCCGGTTACGGACTTGACGTCGGGGCGCCTGCGCACGCTGCGCTCGAGTGCCTCGACCCGGGCCCGCGTTGCCGGCGCGGCGACCGGGGCGTCCTTGACGATCGCCAGAACGGCGGGGATCCGCAGCCCGGCGTCGTGCAGCCGTTCCCTCGATTCGACCGTCTCGGTCGCCGGGTCATCGGCGCCATAGGGGTCGAGGCGGTTCGCGACCGAGCCGCCGAGTGCCGCGGCGACGAGGAAGAAGAGGAGGGCGAAGAGACCGACGCGGCGGGCGCGGCCGTCGGCGAGGCGGGCGAGGGCGTCAAACATCAGTTGCTCCTTTCGCGGGGAGCGGGGTTGAGGAGGCGATCCTCCATCCGCTCACACCAGTCTGCGAACCACTCGTTGAACTCGATCCCGCCCTGCAGCACGATCAGCGGGTAGGGGTCGTCCTGCTTCAGCTTTTCTTCTGCCTCCGGCGCCATCGCGTGCAGCCGGGCGGCGATGCCGTTGCGGTACTCACGCATCGAGCGCAGCGTCTCGGCGGCCTGCTCGGGGGGTAGCACCCCGGCGAAGAACAGTTTCAGCAGCCCTTCTTCGCGCATCTCAACCGTTTGTGGCGGTTGGCGCAGCCAGTCCTTGAGCTCGCGCTCGCCGGCCTCGGTGATCGCGTAGACGGTGCGCTTGCGCTCGCCCCGCGGGACGTCGCTGCCCTCGACCAGTCCGGCCTCGGAGAGCCGCTTCAGCTGCGGGTAGATCTGCCCGTAGCTGGCGGCCCAGAAGAACCGGGTGGTGTTGTCGACCAGGGCCTTGATCTCATAGCCGGAGCGCGGCTCGCGGCTGATCATGCCGAGGATCACGTAGGCGGTCGGGCTCAGCTCCATCTTGCCGCGCAATATATCGGGCAGATATATCTAGAAGTGTGATCTCCCGCACATGTAATCTGCAGGGCGATGCCGATCGACCAAAGCAAGATGGGCCAGGTTGTGACCGCGCAGATGGAGGCGCTGGAAGCCGACTACGGCGAGGACTGCCAGATCGGCGACGTCTGCACGATCGTCGAGGTCGTCGGCCCCCACGGCTCGCACGTCCGCGTGCGCACCAGCGACATGCGCCCGCACATGGCCCTCGGCCTGATCCGCATGGCCGAGCACGCGATGCTCGGCAACCTCGGCGGCGCCGAGGACTAGCGGCGGCGTCCTAGCCCAACTCGGCGACCAGAGCGGCGACGACGGCCGGGTCGAACTGCGTGCCTGCGCCGGCGTGAAGCTCGGCGATCGCGTCCCGCTTCGGCATCGCCTTGCGGTAGGAGCGGTCAGAGGTCATCGCGTGGTATGCGTCGCAGGTGGCGATGATCATCGCGCCGCGGGGAATCTCCTCGCTGCGCAGGCCGTCGGGGTAGCCGCCACCGTCGACGCGCTCGTGGGCGGAGCGAACCATCGGCGCGACCGGTGCGAGGAAGGGGATGCGCTCGAGCATGCGCGCGCCGACCGCCGTGTGCGTGTCCATCTTCCGCCGCTCCTCGGCGGTCAGCGGACCGGTCTTGCGCAGCAGCTCCGCCGGCACGCCAATCTTGCCGACGTCATGCAGGAGGGCGCCGTAACGGAGGCGATCGAGCTCGGGGCCGCCGATCCCCATCCGCGCGCCGACCCGCACGGCCAGCTCGGCGACCTCGTTGGCGTGCTCGGCGGTGTAGGCGTCCTGCAGCTCGACCGCGTCGGCGAGGACGCCAAGGGTGGTGAGGAAGGCGCCCTCGAGTTCGTCGACGAGCTGGCAGCGGTAGATCGCCGCGCCGACCTGGCCGGCGACGATGTGGGCGAGCAGCAGGTCCTCATCGGCGAAGGCGTCACGCTCCTCCTGCTCGAGGTTCATCACTCCCCAGACCGAGCCGCCAACCCGGATCGGCAGCGAGAGCTCCGAGCCGGGATCGGTGCGGGGATTGCGATCGAGGTAGTCGGAGTCGAGCCGGGTGTCGTTGACCATCACCGCCTCGCCAGTGCGGGCGACGCGGCCGTTGACGCCGATCTCGACCGGCTGGACCATGGCGAGGAAGTCGTCGGCACCCTCGGCCAGCGGCCCGGCCCCCGCGACGACGCGCAGCGAGCCGTCCGGATCGAGCCGCTGCACCACCGCCAGGTAGTAGTCGAAGGAGTCGTGCAGCTGGCGCACCGCCATGGTCGCGACGTCCTCGACGCTGTGGGCGTGCGCGAGGCTTGTCGCGAGGCGGCTGCCGACGAGCAGGCGCTCGTCTTGGCCGGCGCCACCCGCCGCCGCTATCGCCATCGGTATGTCGGCCGTGCCCGGCTCCATGTTGGGCGCACATCGGCACGGCTGCGGCGAGCCTTTAGGGCCGACTATCCTCAACCTTCTATGACTGAAGACGCCTCGAAGACCGTGGTGATGAAGTTCGGCGGCACGTCGGTTGCCGGTGCCGAGCAGATCAAGCGCGCGGCGCGGCGGATCGTCGCTGCTCGCGAGGCCGGCAACCGCGCCGTCGCGGTGCTCTCGGCGCGGGGCAAGACCACCGACGAGCTGGTCGCCCAGGCGCTTGAGATCTCCGACCGGCCCGACTCGCGGGAGATGGACATGCTGCTCTCCACCGGCGAGCGGATCTCCTGCGCGCTCTGCGCGATGGCGATCCACGACATGGGCCACAAGGCGATCTCGCTGACGGGATCCCAGGCCGGCATCGTCACCGACTCCTCGCATACCAAGGCACGGATCATCGACGTCCGCGCCGATCGCATCCGCGAGGCGCTCGACGAGGACAGGATCGTGCTCGTCGCCGGCTTCCAGGGCGTCTCGACCGACAGCCAGGACGTGACCACGCTTGGTCGCGGCGGCTCCGACACCACCGCGGTGGCGCTGGCGGCGGCGCTGGGCGCGGACGTCTGCGAGATCTACACCGACGTCGCCGGGGTCTTCAGCGCCGACCCCCGGATCGTCCCCGATGCCCGCAAGCTCTCGGTCGCCTCCTACGAGGAGACGCTGGAGATGGCCGCTTCCGGTGCCCGGGTGCTGCAGCTGCGCTCGGTCGAGTACGCCCGCAACCACGGCGTCCGCATCCACTGCCGCAGCAGTTTCGAAGACGGCCCCGGTACCCTCGTCGTGACCGAAGACGAGGCGGAGCAGGAGAGCGTGGAGCAACCTTTCGTAACAGCCGTGACCCACACCGACAACGAGGCGCGCGTGACGCTGATCGGCATTCGCGACGAGCCCGGCGTCGCCGGCGAGATCTTCACCGCGCTCGCCGATGCCGGCATCAACGTCGACGTGATCATTCAGAACGAGCCGGTGCGCCCGGACGAGCTGGCCGACCTCTCCTTCACCATCGATCGCTCCGAGCTGATTACCGCGACCGACGCGATCGCGGCTCTCGGCGGGGTCAGCCAGGGCGTGCGCACCGATGACCGGATCGGCAAGGTCTCGATCATCGGCGCCGGCATGCGCTCCCACCCCGGCGTCGCCGCCAAGGTCTTCGAGGTCCTCGGCGCGGAGCGGATCAACATCGAGATGATCTCGACCTCGCCGATCAAGATCTCGTGCGTGATCTCGGCCGATCGCGTTCCCGAGGCCGTGCGGGTGCTGCACCAGGCCTTCGAGCTGGGCGCGGACGCTGTGCGTCCCGAAGACCCGGCCGGCGCCGAGCACCGCCCGACGATCAGCGGCTAGCCGAGACCAGATCGCAGTAGCTGCCGGCGACGAGGTCGCGCCGGTCGATCCCGAACTCTCCTCGCAGGGCCTCGACCTTCTGTTGCTCCACCGAAAGGTCTGAGTCGGTAGGGGCGACCGCCTCGAACTCGATGAAGCTACCCAGGGCCTTGACCTGGTCGAGGTGGATGCGCACTCCCTCGTAAAGGAAGAGCCGGCGCTCCTTCTCGACCACCGCTTTGATTCCGAGGTTGTCGCTCAGGGCCGAGACCATCTCTTCGGCCTGCTCCACCTCGAGGATTCGGTAGCGGCTCTCCCGCTGACCGGATTCGTCGGCTCGCAGGTAGGAGATGAGCTGCGGCTTCGCCTCGCTTTCCTCGCGCAGCTTGAGGCGTCCGCTGGGCACCTCGAAATAGGTGTCGCGCTGGACGAGAAAGCCCTGCTCTTCAGCGCCGAGGCTCGCGCAGACGGCCAGCGATCGAGCTGGATCGGGATCCCTTGCCTTCAGCTCGATATTGCGGCGCGGCCCCGGGATGCGATTAGCCTATCCAGCGAGCAGCCCGCGCCCGAATGGCTTCGTCATACTCGGATTAATGGCAGGCGATGGCTACAAGGTGGGGGTGCTGGGCGCCACGGGCGCGGTCGGCTCAACCATCCTCGAGGTGCTCGCCGAACGCGACTTTCCGGCCGCCGAGGTCGTTCCCTTTGCCTCGGAGCGCTCGGCCGGGCGCAAGCTCGACTGGAACGGCGCGGCGATCGAGTGCCGGCCGCTGAGCTCGGAGACGATCCAGGGGCTTGACGTCGTGCTCTCCTCGGCCGGCGGCGCGGTCAGCGCCGAGTGGGCGCCGCAGCTGGTCGAGGCTGGCGCGGTCGTCGTCGACAACACCAGCTACTGGCGCATGCACGAGGACGTGCCGCTGGTCGTCGCCGGGGTAAACCCGGAGGCCGCCGACGCGCACAAAGGCATCGTCGCCAACCCCAACTGCACGACGATGGTGGCGATGATGGCGCTGGCGCCGATCCACCGCGCGGTCGGCCTCGAGCGCCTCGTCGTCTCCACCTACCAGGCAGTTTCCGGCACCGGCCAGCGCGCGATCGAGGAGCTGCAAGCGCAGTCGCGGGCGGTCCTGGCCGGCGAGGAGGTGCCGCCACCGGCGATCTACCCACACCGGATCGCCTTCAACGTGCTGCCTCAGGTCGAGGTCTTCAAGGACGGCGACGACTACACGACCGAGGAGCGCAAGGTGATGGCGGAGACGCGCAAGATCCTCGCCATCGGCGATGAGGTGGCGATCTCCGCCACCTGCGCCCGCGTCCCCGTCGTCAGCGGCCACTCGGAGTCGGTCAACGTCCGCACCCGTGAGGACCTCTCGCCGGAGGACTGCCGGGCCCTGCTCGCCGAGGCCCCGGGCGTGATCGTCGTCGACGACCCCGCCGCCGGCGCCTACCCAATGGCGATCGACGCCGCTGGCCAAGACGACGTCCTCGTCGGCCGCATCCGCCGCGACCCCGGCCAGGAGCGCACCCTCAACCTCTGGATCGCCGGAGACAACCTGCGCAAGGGCGCCGCCACCAACGCGGTCCAGGTCGCAGAGCTGTTGATCGAGCGGAACCTGCTGAATCACGGCGAATAGCCCTTAATGGGCATCGGCTTCGGCGACGCTGTTCTGATCTTCGGCGGGCTGCTGACCTTGGTCGCGGCCCTCTCTGGGGTGATGAAGGGCACCGTGCTCTCGGCCTCGGTCCTTTCGGTGGCGCTGGGAGTTCTGCTCGCGGCGATCGGCGTGGTCGACATCGACGCCAAGAGCGAGTCGATCGTTGAGCTGGTCGAGCTGGCGCTGATCCTCACCCTCTTCTCCGACGGGATGTTCGTCGAGCGCGAGCTGTTGCGCCGGCACTGGAGCCCGGTGGCCCGGGCCCTGGCGATCGCGATGCCGATCACGATGGCGCTGCTCGGGCTGGCCGCCAAGGCGCTTTTCCCCGATCTCAGCTGGGCAGAGGCGCTGCTGCTGGCGGCGGTGCTCTCGCCGACCGACCCGGTCGTCACCTCGGCCGTGGTGACTTCGCGGATCGTGCCGGCCTCCGTCCGCCACACGCTCAACCTCGAGTCTGGGCTCAACGACGGCCTCGCCCTGCCCTTTGTCCTCTTCTTCCTCGTCCTCGCCGGCCCAGGCGGCGATCCCGGCGGCGAAGCAGCGAAGTTGGTCGGCGAGGCGCTCTTCGGCGCCGCGGTTGGCGTCGGGCTCGGGACGCTCGGCGGCCGCCTTCATCACCACCTGCCCGGTGGTGGCCTCACCGCCCGCTACGAGGGGATCTACGCGGTGGGCATCGCCCTCTTCGCCTTCGGCCTCGCCGAAGTGACGATCGGCAATGGACTGATCGCAGCCTTTGTCTGCGGCATCGCGATGGCAGCGACCGAGCGCGACGTACCGGAGGGCTTCGTCGAGTTCGCCGAGAACGCCAGCGCGATCCTGCAGGTCCTCACCTTCTTCGTCTTCGGTGCCCTGATCGTCGCCACCGGCTTCCACCACAGCGTTCCGCCACTGATCCTCTTCGTCGTCTTCGCCCTGATCGTCGCCCGTCCGCTGGCGGTAATGCTCTCCTTCGTCAAAACCGGAATTCCACGCCCCCAGAAGCTCTTCATGGCCTGGTTCGGCCCCAAGGGCGTCGCCTCGATGCTCTTCGCCCTCTTCGTCCTCAAGTCCGACGTCGGCGAAGCCAACCTGATCTTCGACATAGCCTCAATAGCGATCATCGCCTCAATCGCGGCCCACGGCCTGACCGACACCGTGGGCGCCCAATGGCTAGCCCGCCGGGTTGGGCTCTCGAAGGATTCTCAGGCCTGAGATCTTTGCCGATTCGTTCGTCGCACTGCCCCACTACTCGTAACGTTTTGTCCGCTAATGTGAGACGGGCATGGAGAAATGGGAGCAAGCCCAAATCGATCGCCTGGAGAAGCGCGTCGACCAGCTAGAGCACAAGAACTGGGAACGCTCGCTCTTCACCTTCCGCCTGATCATTTGCGGCTACGCAGCGGCCTTCATCGCTCTCGCGATCACGGCAATTGCGCTCGGCGCCTCACACTCAGGCCACTGAACGCTCTCGGATCCCCCGGCTTTGAGCTCCGAGAGCCAGTGGGCTCGGGATCCACGGGGTGTCTTCGGCCTGATCCGCCTCTGAACTGGGAAGGGCGAGTGGCCCTGGGTCGCCGGACACTCAAGCGCGAAGCGCTGTCCGCCGACCCAGGGCCACTCGCCCACCACCGCTCAAGTCGTATGGATCAGGCAGGAACCGCAGCGAGGCGCTCCTCGACCCAACCGGTCGAGGCGATGTGCTTGCTCATGCCGAGCTGCTTCGGCTCGGCGCCAAGCGCCAGGCCGACCAACTGGGGGAGATGCAGGACGGCGAGGCCGAGGTCGCGGTTGACGACCTTGGCCGCCTCGGGCTGCTGCATGTCGAGGTTGAGATGGCAGAGCGGGCAGGGCGTGACCAGGCAGTCGGCGCCGGCGTCGATCGCGTCGCCGACGTGGGTGCCGGCCTGGCGCAGCGAGGTGTCGCGGTTCATCGTGATCACCGGGAAGCCGCAGCACTTGCGGGCGCCGTCGTACTCGACGACCTGACCGCCGAGCGCCTCGATCACCTTCTCCAGGTAGATGTCGCGATCGGGGTGCTCGTCGTAGCCGAGCCGCTCCTTCGGGCGCACCACGTAGCAGCCGTAAAAAGGACCGACCCGCAGGCCGGAGAGCGGCCGCTTGACCTGCTCGGCGAGGCGGTCGAGGCCGTAGTCCTCGACCAGCAGCCAGAGGAAGTTCTTGTTGGTGAAGCCGTCCTTGTCCTTCTCGTAGGCGAGGCCCTGGCCGCTCAGCACCTCGTTGATGTGAGCGCGGTAGGAGGAGTCGGCGTCGAGCCGCTGCTGGCACTCGGACTGGGCGCCCTGGCAGGTCGAGCAGATGTTCATCATCGCCAGCCCGGTCTGCTGGGCGAGGGCGAAGGTGCGGGCGTTGAGCGTGTCGGCGAGCTCCTGGTTGTGCTCGGCGATCACGCCGGCACCGCAGCAGTTGGCGCGGTCGAGTTCGACCAGCTCGATGCCGAGCTTCTCGGCGACGAAGGCCATCGAGCCGTGTAGCTCGCTGGTGAAGCCGCGCGAGACGCAGCCGGGCCAGTAGGCCACCTTGATCTGGCCGTCGCTCATCACGACTCTCCTTTTGTCGTATCCGCGGCCGAGGCCGCCTCCGCCGTAAAGGCCTCGTCTGTCATCTCATCGGGCTCGGGTTCGACGAAGTCCTCGTCCTCGCCCTTGATGTAGATGTTGAATTCCTCGCGGTGCTCCTCGGCGTGCTTGTAGATCGCTTTGACCTCGTCCTGGGCGCCGCCGGGAAGCTTCGGGTGGATGCCGGGGACCAGCTTTGAGACCGAACGGCCCTTGCCCGTCTTGATCGCGCGCAGCACGGTCGGGATCGAGCCAAGCAATTCCTTGATCGCCGCCTTGCTCGGTTTCAGCTTGCCTTTGACACCGGGCGCGAAGGACTCCTGCAGCAGCAGGCCCTCGTCCAGGGTCCCCTTCTTCTCGATGATCTTGACGAAGGCAGCCTCGTGGTTATGGCCGTGGTTGGGATCGTCGATCCCCTCCTCGCCGGCTTTGCGGCGCAGGCGCATGATCTGGTCCATCGGCGCCACGCCCTTGGGGCAGGCGTCGATGCAGCTGAAGCAGTGAGTGCAGTCGTAGATGCCGTGCGGGTCGTGCGCCAGGTCGTGGAGGCGCTCCTTGGTCTCGGCGTCGCGCGGATCGCCGACGAAGCGGTAGGCCTTGGCCAGCGCCGCCGGGCCGATGAAGTCGGGGTCGGCTTCCATCGAGAGGCAGGAGGAGACGCAGGCGCCGCACTGGATGCAGGCCATCGACTGGGTGATGTCGATCATCGACTCGGGCTCGACCACGTACTCGCGCTCGGGAGCCTCGCCGTGGGGCAGCAGCCAGGGGGTGACGCGGCGGATCTTGGTCCAGTGCGTCGACTCCATGTCGGTGACGAGGTCCTTGATCACTGGCATGTTGCCCATCGGCTCGACCACGATCGGGGCGTCGCCGCTGCCGTTCCCGGCGATGCTCGCTTTCTTGTTCGCGAGCTCCTGGGCCTCGCCGATCTGGGTCTTGCAACCGAGGCCGGACTGGCCGTTGATCTTCATCCCGCAGGAGCCGCAGATCGCCGCCTTGCAGGAACAGCGCACGGTCAGCGAGCCATCGTCGCGGTCTTTCGCCTGGAGGATGCCGTCGAGGACCGCGAGCGAGGGATCGAGCTCGACTTTGAACTCCTCCCAGTAGGGGCCCTCGCCGCTCTCGGGCTGGAAACGGCGGACCTTCAGCGTGTACTCGGCCATCAGTAAGTCCTCTCTTGCGGTTCCCACTTGGTGATGGTCACCTCTGAGTATGAGATCTCCGGCCCGTCGGCCCCGGCCTGCAGGTCGATGTGCTTGAGCCACTCCTCGTCGTTGCGCTCGGGGAAGTCGGTCCTGTACTGGGCGCCGCGGCTCTCCTTGCGCTCGAGCGCGGCGAGGCAGGTGCACTCGGCGTTGTCGAGCATGTAGCCGAGCTCGATCGCGCCGAGGATGTCCTGGTTGAAGACCGAGCCACGGTCGTCGATGTAGGCGGTCTCAGCCTCCTCCTTGAGCCGGCGCACGGTCTCCAGTGCCTCCTGGATTCCGGCCTCGTCGCGGAAGACCGCCACTTTGGCGTCCATCACGGTGCCGAGGTCGAGCTTGATCTCGGAGATGCGGCGGCCGGAGCCCTTCTCGCGGGCGGAGATCGCGGCGATCGTCGCCTCCTCGGCCTCCAGCACCGCTTTCGAGGGCCGCGAGCCCTCGATCCGCTTGGCGCGGGCAGCGGCGTCGGCGCCTGAACGGCGGCCGAAGATCAGCGTATCGAGCAGCGAGTTGGCGCCGAGCCGGTTGCCGCCGTGGACGGAGACGCAGGCGGTCTCGCCGGCCGAGTAGAGGCCGGGGATGTCGGTGCGGCCGTCGACGTCGGTCTTGATCCCACCCATCGTGTAGTGGTTGCCGGGCTTGATGTGGATCGGTTCGCGAGTGATGTCGACACCGGCGAAATCCTGCCCGACGAGGACGATCTCGCGCAGCGCCTCGTGCACGCGCTTCTTCGGCACCACGGTGATGTCGAGCGCGACGGTGCCGTCGGGGAAGCCGCGACCCTCGTTGATCTCGGTCTGCTCGGCGCGCGAAACGACGTCGCGCGAGGCCAGCTCCATCTTGTTCGGCGCGTACTTCTCCATGAACCGTTCGCCGTTCTTGTTGAGCAGGTGGGCGCCCTCGCCGCGGGCACCCTCGGTGATCAGGAAGCCCTTGCCCGCCAGCGTCGTCGGGTGGTACTGGATCATCTCCATGTCCATCAGCTTCGCCCCGACGCGGTAGGCCATCGCGATCCCGTCGCCGGTGCAGATCAGCGCGTTGGTGGTCGGCTTCCAGACCTGGCCGTTACCGCCGCAAGCGAGGATCACCGACTTGGCCCGGAAGAGCTGCATCGAGCCATCGGCGATGTTGCGGGTGACGACGCCGCAGCACTCGCCCTGCTCGTCCATCGCCAGCGCGGTGCAGAACCACTCCTCGTAACGGGCGACCGAGTCGGCGTGCTTCATCAGCTGCTCGTAGAGCACGTGCATGATCGCCTGGCCGGTGATGTCGGCGACGTAGTAGGTGCGGGCGGCGGAGGCGCCGCCGAAGGCGCGGGTGCCGAGCTTGCCTTCCTCGTTGCGGTGGAAGGTGACGCCGAGGTGCTCGAGGTGGAGGATCTCCTCTGGCGCCTCGCGGCACATGATCTCGACCGCGTCCTGGTCGGAGAGGTAGTCGGAGCCCTTGATCGTGTCGAAGGCGTGCGACTCCCAGGAGTCGCCGGGGTTGAGCGCCGCGTTGATCCCGCCCTGGGCCGCGTTGGAGTGCGACCGCACGGGGTGGACCTTGCTGACGATCCCGACCGAAACGCCCTCCTCCGCCGCTGCCAATGCTGCTCTTTGCCCGGCGAGGCCGGCGCCGATCACCAGTACGTCATGAGTAGGCACGAGCGCGGACTCTATAGAGCCAAAATCCGACTTCGCGGTCGGATTTAGCGCGAGGGCGCGGGCGGCTCGAGCCAGCGCTCGTCGAGGCGGCGAAGGGCGGCCTCGCTGAGGCGGATGCCATCGGCCACCGTGTCGAACTCGACGTTCTCGGAAACGTCGTTCGGCCAGTGGTAGAAGGCCGGCTGCTTTAAGTCGTTGCAGGCGCAGAGCGTCGCGGTCTCGTACCCGGCCGCCAGCGGCTCGAGACCGTCGGTGCCGTTGTGCAGGCGCAGGTTGGGATAGAGCCAGATCCCCATCTCCTCCGCCAGCGTGTCGATCAGCTCGAGCGCCCGCGGCGGGTACTCGTGCATCTTCAGAAAGCCCTCACCGCGGAGGACGAGCAGATGCGGCGAGCCGAGCGACTCAAGGCAGAGGAAGAAGGTGCTCTCGCGCGGCAGCTGATCGAAGTGGCGCTCACCGAAGGCCTTGATTCCCTCGCTGAAGGACTCCTCCGAGCCGACCGAGAGCAGGACGACCCGGGTCTGCTCTGTCGGCTCCTCGACCAGCCGCTTCGCCAGCGCGAGCAGAGCGATCACGCCGGTGCCATTGTCGTTTGCGCCCGGCACCACCTTGCGCACGCCGACGTCGGCCATTGCCGCGACGGTGCCGAGGCCGATCAGGGCACCGAGCTTGGCGAGCAGGCGTCGTCCGCTGAGGGCACCCAGGCCGGCGAGGAGTGGGCCGCCCACCACCGGCGCCATCAGCATCGGGCTCGTCTCCTGGCTCTCGAGCAGCCCGAGGCGGTCGGCGACCTTGGGGATCCGTGGGTGGAAGATCAATCCCGAGTGGGCCGAGTCGTGGTGGGCGATGAGGACGACGGTGCGCTCGGCCTCGGCCGGGCCCAGCTCACAGACGACGTTGTACGTGGTGCGCTTGGGCAGCAGCCGGCGCAGCGGTCGTTTCCCGGGGGGAAAGTCGGCCGCGATCCCGGCGACCCCGGCGAAGCCGAGGAGGGCGCCGCGCAGGCGACGGCCGCGCAGGCCCGCCCAGCCGGCGAGGACGCCCAGGCCGGCGCCGATGCCAAGCGGCCACCAGTAGGTGCCGTGCGCCGCCTCGGCCTCGATCCGCGCGTCTGCCCCGAGCTCAGCGAAGCGTTCAACGATCCACTCGGCCGCCCGGCGCTCACCTTCAGAGGCCGAGGGGCGGTCGATTTGCTCGAGTTCCTCGAGCCAGCTACGGAGTCTGTCGTGGTCTGCTTGCATCGCCGCGAACTTATACGGGGCCTTCCCGGTGGGGGTGGAACGTCTTGTACTTTTTCGGCAATTCCTTGAGGCGCCAGCCAGTGACTCTCCACCGAAAAAGTTAAGTGGAACCCCCGCCGGGAAGGCCCCGTACGATTGGGGCATGCCAGGTGGCCGACCGATCACCCTGTTCCACGTCCGCGGTATCCGCATCGCGGTCGACTGGTCCTGGTTCATCGTCCTCTTCCTGATGATCTTCTGGCTCTCGGACTTCTACGGCCGGGTGTTGGGGGAAAGCAGCTCGTCATCGACGCCTTTCGCCCTCGCCGTCGTCAGCGCGCTGGCCTTCTTCGCATCGATCCTGCTGCACGAGCTCGGCCACGCCTTCGCCGCCCTGCGTAATGGGATCGGCATCTCCAGCATTCAGCTCTGGATCTTCGGCGGGATGGCGCGAATGGATCGCGAGTCCGACTCGCCATCGACCGAGTTCAAGGTGGCGATCGCCGGCCCGCTGGTGACGCTGGCGATCGTCGTCGTCCTGACCGGGTTCGGCATCGCCGCCGTCGGCTGGGAGGAGTTCCGCCGCTCGGCACTGGTGGAGAGCAGCAGCGGCGTTTCCGGATTCTGGGCGATGATCGGTTGGCTGGCCACGATCAACCTCCTGGTCCTCGTCTTCAACCTGTTGCCCGCCTTCCCGATGGACGGCGGCAGGGTTGTGCGGGCAATCGCCTGGTGGCGGACCGGGGACCGCAACTCCGCCACTCGCATCGCTGCCAACCTGGGTCGGGTCTTCGGCTACATCTTCATCGGCGGCGGCCTGGTGCTGATCGCCAGCGGCGACGTTTTCGGCGGCGTTTGGTTGGCCTTGATCGGCGTGGTGATCAACGGCTCGGCCCGCGCCGCCTCGATGCAGACCGCGGTCACCGGCAAGATCAGCAGCCTCTCCGTCGCCGACGTGATGGATCGCGAACCGGTGGCGATCCCGGGCGAGATCAGCGTCGAGCAGGCGCTCGACGAGTACTTCTTGCGCTACCGCTGGCCCTGGTTCCCGGTCGTCGACGCGGCCTACAAGTTCCTCGGGCTCGTGGTCAGGGAAAAAGCCGACGAGATCCCCGAGACCTCCCGCGCGACCGCCCACGTCTCCGACCTGCTCGAGTACGACGACGGCACCTTCCAGGTCCGCGACGACGCTCCCCTGGACTCGCTGCTGGCCAACAGCGCGCTGCGCCGCTTCGGGGCGGTGATGGCCGTCGACGTCGACGGGCGCCTTTCAGGCGTGATCACGGTCGAGCAGGTGGGACGAGCGCTGCGCGACCAGTCGTGAGCCGCCGGGGGTTCCTTCTCAGGCCGCTTCGCGGGAGTTCCTGAGAAGGAACCCCCGGCGGCTCAGGCCCGGGGTCGGTGGCGCTCGATTATCGAGCTGAAATTCGTGCCCGCCGGCAGCGTGCCGAAGGCCTGACCCCAGTCGCCCGAGAGGCGCGAGGCGCAGAAGGCATCCGAGGTGGCCGGGTCGCCATAGCGAACGAGGAGGGAAGCTTGGAGGGCGACCGCCATCTTTTCGACGACGCGGCGGGCGCGGTGTTGGATGGTCTCGATGTCGCCGGGTATTTCGTCCCTAAGGGATGAGACGTAGGCGTCCAGCTTCGGTTCAGCGCCGGCTCCCTCCAGTACCTCGGCGAAGAAGGCGTCCACCGAGGCCGGGTTCTTGACCATCGCCCGCAGCACGTCGAGGCACTGGACGTTGCCCGAGCCCTCCCAGATCGAGGCGAGCGGAGCCTCGCGGTAGAGGCGCGGCATCCCCGAGTCCTCGACGTAGCCGTTGCCACCGAGGCACTCGAGGCACTCGACGGCGTGGGAGGGGGCACGCTTGCAGAGCCAGTACTTGAGGACCGGGTTGGCGAGGCGGCGGAACTCGATCGCCTCGGCATCGCCGGCGGCGACCTCGTCGTAGGAGCGGGCCAGGCGCATCGCCGCCACTGTGGCCGCCTCCGACTCGACGGCGAGATCGGCGAGCACGTTCTGCATCAGCGGCTGCTCGATCAGATCGGCGCCGAAGGCGGAGCGGTGGGCGGCGTGGTTGAGCGCCTGCACGACGCCGGCGCGGTAGCCGGTCGCGGCGCCGATCACGCAGTCGAGCCGGGTGTGGTTGACCATCTCGATGATCGTCGGCACCCCGCGGCCCTCCTCGCCGACCATGCGCGCCCAGGCGCCGCGGAACTCGATCTCACTGGAGGCGTTGGAACGGTTGCCGAGCTTGTCCTTGAGCCGCTGGATGTGGAACGGGTTGCGCTCGCCGTCGGGCGTCCAGCGCGGCATCAGGAAGCAGGAGATGCCCGATTCGGTCTGGGCGAGAACTAGGAAGGCGTCGCACATCGGCGCCGAGCAGAACCACTTGTGGCCGACGAGCTCGTACTCGGCGCCGGGCCCACCGCCGTTCAGCGGCGTCGCCGTCGTCGTGTTGGCGCGCACGTCGGAGCCGCCCTGCTTCTCGGTCATCGCCATCCCGCAGAGGGCGCCGCTCTTGCGCTCGGCCGGCATCGAGCGCTCGTCGTAGTCGAGCGAGAGGAAGCGCTCCTCCCACTCGGCCGCCAGCTCGGGCTGCTTGCGCAGGGCCGGAATCGCCGAGTAGGTCATCGAGATCGGACAGCCGACGCCGCTCTCGGCCTGCATCAGCAGCATGAAGGACGCGGCGCGCGCCACGTGGGCGCCGGCACCCGGTTCGCGCCAGGGCATCGCGTGCAGGCCGTTGCCGACCCCGATCCGCATCAGCTCGTGCCAGGAGCTGTCGAACTCGACCTCATCGATGCGGTTGCCATAGCGGTCGTGGGTGCGCAGCACCGGCTTGTGCTCGTTGGCCTCGAAGCCCCAGCGGATCGTCTGCCGTGAGCCGCTGATCGCCCCCAGCTCGCGGGCGCGGTCCTCGGCCCACTCGGCGCCCTCGCGGCGCAACGCCTCGCTCAGCGTCCGGTCGGTGTCGAAGGAGTTGTAGTCCTCCAGCGGCGGGGGTTGGTTGAAGACCTTGTGGGTAGCAGAGGAGCGATGCTCGACGGTGGCCATCGCCACGGATTGTGCCAGTCCATCGATAGCATCGCCGACCCCATGGAGAAGATCCCCGTCAAGAACCCGATCGTCGAGCTCGACGGCGACGAGATGACCCGAATCATCTGGGCCTTCATCAAGGAGCAGTTGATCCTTCCCTACCTCGATCTCGATCTGGTCTATTTCGACCTCGGGATCGAGAGCCGCGACGCGACCCGCGATCAGATCACCGTCGACGCGGCAAACGCGATCAAGCAGCACGGCGTCGGCGTCAAGTGCGCGACGATCACGCCCGATGAGGCACGGGTCGAGGAGTTCGGCCTGGCGGAGATGTACCGCTCGCCTAACGGGACGATCCGCAACATCCTCGGCGGCGTCATCTTCCGCGAGCCGATCGTGATCTCCAACGTGCCCAGGCTCGTGCCCGGCTGGACGAAGCCGATCGTGATCGGCCGCCACGCCTTCGGCGACCAGTACCGCGCAACCGACATGGTTGTGCCCGGCGAGGGCACGCTGACCCTCACCTACACGCCCAAGGATGGCTCGGAGCCGGTCGAGCTCGACGTCTACGACTTTCCCGGCCCGGGCATCGCGATGGCGATGTACAACCTCGACGACTCAATTCGGGATTTCGCTCGCGCCTCGATGCGCTACGGGTTGAACCGCGGCTATCCGGTCTACCTCTCGACCAAGAACACGATCCTCAAGCGCTACGACGGACGGTTCAAGGACCTTTTCGCCGAGGTGTACGAGAGCGAGTTCAAGGCAGACTTCGAGGCCGCCGGAATCACCTATGAACACCGCTTGATCGATGACATGGTGGCGGCGGCGATGAAGTGGGAGGGCGGTTACGTTTGGGCCTGCAAGAACTACGACGGCGACGTGCAATCCGACACCGTCGCCCAGGGCTTCGGCTCGCTTGGCTTGATGACCAGCGTGCTGATGAGTCCCGACGGCAGGACCGTGGAGGCCGAGGCGGCTCATGGCACCGTTACCCGCCACTACCGCCAGCACCAGCAGGGCAAGCCCACCTCGACCAACCCAATCGCCTCGATCTTTGCCTGGACCCGTGGCCTCGCCGCTCGCGGTCGCCTCGACGAGACCCCCGAGGTCTCCCATTTCGCCGAGACGCTTGAGCGCGTCTGTGTGGAAACGGTAGAAAGCGGCCGGATGACCAAGGACCTTGCCCTGCTGATTGGCCCCGACCAGGAGTTCCAGACCACGCAGGAGTTCCTCGCCTCGATTGACGAGGGTCTGCAACGGGCAATGGCATAGCTCTTCAGCTCTTTCGAAAACTACGAAGCCAGGAGATAGAGATTCCGTGAGCACCCCTGTGAAAGTCACCGTTACCGGCGCCGCTGGGCAGATCGGCTACGCGTTGCTGTTCCGCATCGCCAGCGGCCAGATGCTCGGCCCCGACACGCCGGTGGAGTTGAGCCTGCTCGAGATCCCCGACGCGGTCAAGGCCGCGGAGGGCACCGCGATGGAGCTCGACGATTGCGCCTTCCCGCTGTTGCGCAAGATCGACATCTTCGACGATCCCAAGCAGGCGTTCGACGGCTGCAACGTTGGCCTGCTGGTTGGGGCGCGGCCGCGCGGTCCCGGCATGGAGCGTTCGGACCTGCTCGAGGCCAACGGTGGAATCTTCAAGCCGCAGGGTGAAGCAATCGCCGCCGGTGCCGCCGATGACGTGCGTGTGCTGGTGGTCGGAAACCCCGCCAACACCAACTGCCTGATCGCGATGTCCAACGCCGATGGCGTCCCGCGCGAGCGCTTCACCGCGATGATGCGCCTCGACCACAACCGGGCGATCGCGCAGCTGGCCAACAAGCTCGGCAAGCAGATCCCCGAGGTCACCAATATGACCGTGTGGGGCAACCACTCGACCACTCAGTACCCCGACCTCGTCAACGCACGGGTGGGTGGTGAGAGCGCCTGGGACGCGGTCGACGATCAGGCGTGGATTGCCGATGAGTTCATCCCGCGCGTGGCAAAACGCGGTGCCGCGATCATCGAGGCTCGCGGTGCGTCCAGCGCGGCCTCGGCGGCAAACGCCGCGATCGACCATGTGCACGACTGGGTTCTCGGTACGCCCGAGGGTGACTGGGTTTCGATGGGCGTTCCCGCCGACGGCTCCTACGGGGTCGAGGAGGGCATAGTCGCCGGCTTCCCCTGCACCTGCAGTGGGGGTGAGTGGTCGATCGTCGAGGGGGCCGAGGTGCCGGAGTTCTCCCGCGCTCGCATTGACGCCAGTGCGGCCGAGCTGCGTGAGGAGCGCGACGCGGTCGCCAAGCTCGGCCTCGTCTGAGCTTAATCAGGCAATGAAAAAGCCGGCCCACATCGGGGCCGACTTTTTCAAAGCAACAGAAGAGGTAACGCTAGGCGGGGTGGTACTCCCGGCCCTTCTTCGTCACCCGACCCTCTTTCTCCATTTCACCGAGGACTCGGTAGAGATAGTTGGGTTTGATTTTCATCTGCTTGGCGATCTCCGAGGCGGAGATACCGGGGTTCTGCTTGACCAGATTGACCGCCTGATCGGCACGGGTGCCGCCGCGGCGACGACGCCGGCGGCGCGGGGCAGCGGCGGTTGATGTCGATGCCGAGTCAGACGCGGGTGCGGGTGCAGCGGCAGTTTTACGAGGGCGACCGGGGCCACGTTTTCCTGTGCCCGGAGGTCGACCTGGACGACGGGTAACGGTGCCACCAAGCTCTGCTAGGGCACGCTCGAGACGCGCGCGCTCCTCGTCGAGCTCGGCGAGCCGCTTCTTGACCAGGCCGAGGGCCTCGTCTAGTACGTTGCTGGTGCTAGGCATTTCCTTCCTTTCATCCCGGTGAGCCTTTTTGTCTCCCGGGTCGTCAGCTTCCGGGAGTGTGGCACAGTCACAGTGACAGTGACTATTCATCTAGTCAAACTCGTGCCTGTCACTCTGGCCATTTGGATGAAGGTGGACAGAGCGGGGTGCCGTTTAGGCGGCGCGCTGGGCCTGGCGCTCAGGTGAGATACGAACCACATTCCAGGCGAGGCCGAGCTTCTCCATCCCGGCAATGATCAGCGCCGAGGGATCTATCTCCCAACGGCGCAGTCCGTGCACGGCGGAGCGTGGGAACGCGTGGTGGTTGTGATGCCACGACTCACCGAGCGAAGGCAGCGCCAGCCAAAAGACATTGGTAGAGCGATCGTCGGTGTCAAACCGGCGCGTACCGAAATAGTGGCATACGGAATTGACGCTCCAGGTCACGTGGTGAACAAAGAAAATGCGAACCAACCCACCCCAGAGCAGTCCGGTTGCGGCTCCGGCGAGAGTTCCACTTACGGCGTAGCCCGCGAGGGCGGGAAGCGCGAGGCTGATCAGCACAATTGGGACGAACTGACGCGAGATCGTCCGCATGCCGCGATCCTCATAGAGGTCGGCCGCGTAGCGCTTCCAGTCGGCCCGGCCCTGGGTCGACATCAGCCAGCCTGAGTGGGCGTGCCAGAGGCCGGCGAAGACGCCGCGCACGCCGCCGTCGTGGCCGACGTGGGGACTGTGCGGGTCGCCCTCTTCGTCGGTGTGGGCGTGATGCTTACGGTGATCGGCCACCCACGAGATAGCCGGCCCCTGCACAGCCATCGAGCCGAGCACCGCGAAGGTGTACTCGGCCGGCTTCGAGGTTTGGAAGGAACGGTGGGTAAGCAGCCGGTGGAAGCCGACGGTGATCCCGATCGCCGTCAGCAGGTACATCACGGCGGCGATGACCAGGTCCTGGGCACTGACCAGCTGGTTCCAGAGCAGCACGATCGCGGTGAGGGTGGCGACGAAGGGAAGGACTACGGCGCCGAGATTGGCGATCTTCTCGGTTTTGGTCATCTCGCCCACCGCCAGACAAATTACGCGTCCTTTGGACACAAGAGTTAGCCATCAAGGCAATTCCTGATGCTAGTTTTTATTAGATAGATGACAAGTCCTGTCGATTCTGAGCCCTGGCGCGGCTTGCCCACAAGCGTCGCTGACTTGATCGAGCCCGAACTGGAGGCGGTGACGGGCGAGATCCTCGCGGCGATCGCCCGCGAGGTTCCCGAGTACGAACGGCCGCTCGAGGGGAACTTCGGCCGCGGCGTCCGCACCGGCGTCGGCGAGGCGCTGAGTCAGTTCGTCGCCCTGATCCGCGATCCAGACGCGGGCCGCGGGCTGGGTCGCGAGGTCTACGTCAGCCTCGGCCGCGGCGAGCTGAACCAGGGCAGGACGCTTGACTCCCTGCAGGCGGCCTACCGAGTGGGCGCCAGGGTTGCATGGAGGAGGCTCGCCCTTGTCGGGCGGCGGGCCAAGCTCGACGCCGAGGTCCTCAGCCTGCTCGCCGAGGCGATCTTCGCCTACATCGACGAGCTCTCCGCCGACTCGGTCGAGGGTTACGCCGTCGCGCGCTCCGAGAGCGAGGACCTGCGCCGCCGCCGCCGGCGCGAGCTTGCCTCCCTGCTGTTGCGGGAGCCCACTGCCGACGACGCCGACCTGCGCGCCGCCGCGCGGGCGGCCGGGTGGAGGATTCCTCGCGAGCTCGCTCCGCTTACCTGTGCCGAGTCGGAGCTGGGCGAGCTCGCCCACCGCCTTCCCGCCGATTGCCTGCTGACTCAGGTCGATGAGCTCGGCTGCGTACTCGTGCCCGACCCCACCGGGCCGGGGCGCAAGGCCGATCTCGAGCGCGCCGCCGGCGGCAGGTCGGTGGTGCTCGGATCGCCGTGTGAGCCGGCGCGACTGCGCGATTCCTGGGAGCTGGCGAAGACGGCCCTGGGGGCGCTCGAAGCGGGAGCGATTCCCGCCGGCGGACTGGTCAGCGCCGAGGACCACCTCGCCGGCCTGCTGCTCTTCGAGGGCAGCGCCCTGGTCGCCAGGATCGCCGCCCACCGGCTGGCCCCGCTCGATTCCCTCACGGTGAAGGCGCGCGAGCGGATGCGTGAGACGGCGCTTGCCTACGTGCGCCACGGCGGCAACTCGGTGGAGATGGCTGCCGCCCTGCACATCCATCCGCAGACGGCGCGCTACCGCGTCGCACGGCTGCGCGAGCTGCTCGGCGACCAGCTCGATGATCCCGACGCTCGCTTCGAGCTCGAGATAGCCCTGCGCTAGTTGTCGCGGCGGCGCGGCAGGGTGCGGAAGACGACGTCCCAGATCGGCGAGGAGACGCCGTAGCCGAAGCGGTGGTCCTGGAAGTGGTGGCGCATGTGCTGCTCTCGCAGGCGCTTGCCGAACTCGGACTTGGGAACGAAATGGTGCACGTAGTAGTGCGTGTAGTCATAGAAGAGGTAGCCGGCGATGAAGCCGCCGAAGAGCGGGAAGGCCGCCGGGGTGCCGAACAGCAGCGTGAAGGCGAAGAAGAAGAGGGCGGCGAGCGGGATCGCCACCGCGGGCGGCATCACCAGGCGCAGCTTGTCGTTGGGATGGTCGTGGTGGATGCCGTGGATGATGAAGTGCATCCGCCGCCCGACGGCGTTGTCGGGCTCCCAGTGGAAGATCAGCCGGTGCAGCCAGTACTCGGTCAGGGTCCAAATGCCGATCCCGCCGAGGCTGAGCAGGAGCAGCTGCCAGGCGGCGTAGCCGCGGTCGGCTCCGAGCCACTCGACCGCGACGACCACCGGCACGAAGACGATCGCCGGGACCGCGGGGTGCACCCGCGAGAAGAAGTTGAGGAAGTCGCTCTCGAACAGCGGGGGAGACGCCGCGAGCTTGTCGGTCCGGCTGGAGGAGTCCATCCAGCGGCAATGGTAGCGACGGCAACTCCCGCCTTCCGCAAGACGCGGGGAAGATGTGACGAGTCTGTGTCAAAGACGTTGCGCTTTGCGGGAATGCCAGTCACGAAAGACGCACGACGATGCCACTATGGCCGCCGTGCCCCGCAAGCCAAAACCGCCGACCTGCGACGACTGTTACTTCCGCAAGAACCTGCTCTGCTCGCTCGAGCTTGAGGAGCCCTGCACGACCTTCCGGCCCAACCGCCCGGAGGGCCTCGTCCCACCGCGCCAGCCGGTTCTCTTGATGCGCCCGCCCCGCTGGGCATCGCAGGCAGCCTGAGGGCCAGGACCCGCGACTAGCGGTCTGGTTATGTTTTGACCATGCCGGAGCGGGACCTCTATGCGTGGGCACGGACCACGTACGTCAGCAAGCGGAGCAGGGGCTTTACCCCGAACGTGGACGTCTACTACTGCGGGGAACCGCAGCAGGCCGTCGTCAAGGTCGATCTGGCTGGCGTTGAGCTTTCCGATGTTGGGATAGAGGTCTCCGGGCGGCAGCTGGCGATCATGGGCGAACGGCCGGTTCAGGAGACCGAGGGACGGGTCTACCAACAGGTCGAGATTCCCTCGGGGCCGTTCCGACGCGTGGTCGAGCTGCAGGTCGATGTCGACGCCGAGCGCGCCAAGGCGACCTATGAGGACGGCGTGCTGCGGATCGAGCTGCCTCTGCGCGACCCGGCCGAGTCCACGCGCCGGGTCCCGATCGGACGGGAGTAGTCGATGGAGAACAGCCCAGTGCTCGAGGTGGTCGACTCGCTCGACGCCGAGAACGCCATCCGCGCCAGTGAGCCGTTGCCCGACGCGCTGCCCGTCCTGCCGTTGCGCGAGACGGTCACCTTCCCCGAGACGCTGACCCCGCTGGCAGTCGGCCAGGAGCGCTCGATCAAGCTGGTCGACGACGTGCTCGGCGCCAACCGGATGCTGGCGATGGTCGCCGCCCGCGACCCCGAGAACGAGGAGCCCGGGCCGGAGGATCTCTACGACGTCGGCGTTGTCGGCGTCGTCGCCCGCATGCTGAAGGTGCCCGACGGCACGCTGCGGATCCTCGTCCAGGGCTCACAACGCGTTCGCCTCGGCCCCTACGTCGCCGAGCAGCCGTACCTGGTCGCTCGGATCGCCGAACTGCCCGACGTGCTCGAGGACGGGCCCGAGCTCGAGGCGCTGACCCGCAACGTGCAGCGCACCTTCTCGCAGATCATCGAGCAGATCCCCTACCTGCCCGAGGAGCTGCAGATGGCGGTCGCCAACCTCGACGACCCGGCCGCGCTCGCTCACCTGATCGCCGGCGCCCTGCGCATCTCCACCGAGGAGAAGCAGAGGCTGCTCGAGGAGCTCGAGGTCGTCGCCCGCCTCCGTCACCTCTCCCAGATCCTCACCCGCGAGCTCGAGGTCGTCCAGCTTGGCAGCCAGATCCAGTCCCAGGTCGAGTCCGAGATCGACAAGGGCCAGCGCGAGTTCTTCCTGCGCCAGCAGATGAAAGCGATCCAGGACGAGCTCGGCGAGGGCGACGAGCAGCAGGCCGAAGTCAACGAACTGCGCGAGAAAATCGAGGCGGCGAAACTCCCCGAGCACGCCCAGAAGGCCGCCGACCGCGAGCTCTCACGATTGGAGAAGCTGCCCCCGGCGGCAGCCGAGCACGGCGTCATCCGCACCTACCTAGAGTGGCTGGTCGAGTTGCCCTGGGCGGCCGAGACCGAGGACAACCTCGACATCGCCCACGCCCGCGAGGTGCTCGACGCCGATCACTACGACCTCGAGAAGGTCAAGGACCGCATCCTCGAGTACCTGGCGGTGCGCAAGCTGAAACCGGACTCCCCCGGACCGATCCTCTGCTTCGCTGGGCCGCCCGGCGTCGGCAAGACCAGCCTCGGCCGCTCGATCGCCAAAGCGCTCGGCCGTGAATTCGAGCGGATCTCGGTTGGCGGCGTCCGCGACGAGGCGGAGATCCGCGGCCACCGCCGCACCTACATCGGCGCCCTGCCGGGGACGATCGTCCGCGCCCTGCGCGACGCCGGCTCGCGCAACCCCGTCTTCATGATCGACGAGATCGACAAGATGGGCGCCGACTTCCGCGGCGACCCGGCCTCGGCGATGCTCGAGGTGCTCGACCCGGCCCAGAATGACTCCTTCCGCGACCACTACCTCGACCTCGAGTTCGACCTCTCTGAGGTGCTCTTCATCGCCACCGCCAACGTCCTCGACACGATCCCCGGGCCGCTGCAGGACCGGATGGAGACGATCGAGCTGGCCGGCTACACGCAGGAAGAGAAGCTGCAGATCGCCCGCCGCTACCTCGTCCCCCGCCAGATCAAGGCCAACGGGCTGAAGGCCTCCCAGATCGAGTTCGCCAACCCGGCACTGGCGGCGATCATCGACGAGTACACGCGCGAGGCCGGCGTCCGCAACCTCGAGCGACAGATCGGCACGATCTGTCGCAAAGTCGCGCGCAAAGTCGCCGAGGGCAAAGCAAAAGGCAAGAAGGAGAGGATCTCGGCCAAACGGGCCCGCGAGCTGCTCGGCCGCCGCCGCGTCTTCGCCGAGCAGCGCCGCCGCACCAAAGTACCCGGCGTCGCCACCGGCCTCGCCTGGACTCCGACCGGCGGCGACGTGCTCTTCATCGAGGCGACCTCGATGCCCGGCTCCGGCACCCTCACGATCACCGGCCAGCTCGGCGAGGTGATGAAGGAGTCGGCGCAGGCAGCGCTCTCCTACGTGCGCGGCCACTGGCGCGAGATCGCCCCCGACCTTGGCGAGGAATGGTTCGCCAAGCACGACATCCACATCCACGTGCCGGCCGGCGCCGTGCCCAAGGACGGCCCCTCGGCCGGCGTCGCGATGACCGTCGCCCTCTCGTCGCTGATCAGCGGCCGACCGGTTCGCAACGATGTTGCGATGACCGGAGAGGTGACGCTGACCGGCCAGGTGCTGCCGATCGGCGGCTTGAAGGAGAAGTCGCTGGCGGCGCAGCGGGCCGGGATCAAGCGGGTTCTGGTGCCGGAGCGAAACGAGGGCGACGTGGCCGAGATCCCCGAGCACGAGCGCAGCGCGCTTGAGTTCGTCTACGTGGCCGAGGTCTCCAAAGCGATCGAAGCGGCGCTCGCTTAGGCGATGGAGGCTGCTGGGGCGCTGGGCAGGGGCAGCCTGTCGACGTATCTGGAGGCGGCCGGCGAGGCGGTGCGCTCGCGTTCGCGAACCTTCTGGATCGTCGCCGGCCTGACCGTCGTCGCCGCGGGGCTGCGCTTCGCGACCCTCGGCGTGCAGAGCTACCACCACGACGAGATCGTCACCGCCAGCCGCATCCTCCGCGGCAGCTTCTGGCACGCGATGGACGCGGTCGGCTTCAGCGAGTCGGCGCCGCCGCTCTACTACGCCCTGGCCTGGCTCTGGACCCAGGTGACCGGCACCGGCGAGGCCGGCCTGCGCTCGGTCTCGGCCCTGGCGGGAGTCGCCACGGTGCCGGTGGCCTACCTGCTCGGCGCCGAGCTGAGCAGCCGCCGCGCCGGCATCGCCGCCGCCGCCCTGGTCGCGGTCAACCCGATGCTGGTCTGGTACTCGCAGGAGGCGCGCGCCTACGCGCTCTTCGCGCTGCTCACCGCGCTCTCGCTGCTCTACTTCGTGCGGGCGCTCGACCAGGGGCGCCGGCGTGACTTCGTCGCCTGGGGGATCGCCTCGGCCCTGGCCCTCGCCACTCATTACTTCGCCGCCTTTCCGATCGCCGCCGAGGCCCTCTGGCTGCTGCGCCGACGGGGCAGGCAGACGGCACCCGGCCTCGGGATCCTTGCCGCGGCCGGCCTGCTGCTGGCGCCGCTGGCGATCCACCAGATGTCGATCGGCCACGCCGAGTGGATCGGCGGCCGCAGTCTCGGCCACCGTCTCTGGGAGACGGGCCTCTCCTTCGTGCTGGGGGAGACGGGGGACATCATCGCGCGGCCCGAGCACCCGCTGCTGGCGGTCGTCCCCTGCCTGCTCGTCGTCGCGGGGCTGGTCCTGGTGATCACCCGGGGCGACCGGCGCGAGCACCGTGCCGCGGGCATCCCGCTGGTCCTCGCCGCGGTGACGGTGGTGATCCCGGTCGCCCTCGGCCTGCTCGCCCCCGGCAAGGACTACGTCCTCGCTCGCAATCTGCTGCCCGCACTTGTGCCGCTGCTGGTCGCCGTCGCGGTCGGCTTCACCCTGCGCGGCGCCCGCCGCGGCGGCACCGTCCTCGCCGCGGCGCTGGTTGCCTATTCGCTTGGCTTCTCCATCTGGGCGAGCGTCTCGCCGGCGTTGCAGCGGCCCGACTGGGACGCGGTCGCCTCCGCCATCGGCGAACCGACGACGCCGCGGGCGATGGTGACCTGGACCCTGGGAGAGGCTTCGCTGCGCTACTACCTCTCGACCGGCTCGATCCAGGTCCAGCCCTCCGACGGCTTCGATTGGTGGGTCGGTGAAATCGATTTCATCTCCGACGGGCCGGCCCCGCCACCCCCGGCGAAGCTGCTCGGGCCGGGGTTCCGGCAGGCGGGCTATCAGCAGGTCGGCCGCCTCTACGTGCGCCGCTACTCGCGCACGGCCCCCGGCTTGGCCCCGCTGCGCCTGCGAGCGATCCGCGGTACCGAGCTTGGCTTCCATTCCAACGGGGTACTCCTCGACGGGATCAGCCCGAAATGATTTCGAGTTATCCTGACCGTTCCCGGAGATACCAGCGAGGAGAAGGCATGAGCAAGACCAAGGCGACCCAGGCCGCCGATCTTTATTCGACCGCACGCGAGAACCCCTACGTGCAGCGTCTTGTCGAGGACGACGAGCTGCGCGACAGCCTCAAGAACGCTTTCGAAGCGGCGAAGGGCGCCTACGGCCGGGCAACGAGCAACGGCAGCGCGGTCAAGGCGGTCACCAGCGACAAGAAGGTCCAGCGCGACCTCAAGGTCGCGGCGGAGAACCTGCGCGACGCCTCCGAGGCTTTCCGGGCGCCGAAGAAGCGCAAGAAGAGCCGCCTCGGTCGCATCGTCCTGCTCGCCCTGGTCGGCGCGGTGGTCGCACTCGTTGTCAGCGAGGACGCCCGCAAGACCGTGCTCGACGCTCTCTTCGGTGCCGAGGAGGAGTTCGAGTACACGAGCACCACCAGCATCAACGGCTCCTGAATTTCGCTCGCACCCTCGCTTGCCGCCCGTTCTCTCCATAGACTGAGTACATGGAGGCGGCAACCAAGGAGCGTGAGCTAAGCGGCGAGAAGGCCCAGCGCATCGTCGATGCAATGCGGCTCAGCGTCGCCAAGCGCGGCGCGGCGGGCTCTACTTTCGAGCACGTCGCCCGCGAGGCCGGGGTCAGCCGCGGCCTTCTCCACTACTACTTCGGGACCAAGGAGCGGCTGCTGGTCGAGGTGGTGCGGCGCGATGCCGAGATCCGCGTGGCGCGCCTCGACGAACCGCTGGCCAAGGCGCAGACCGTCGACGACGTGGTCGACGTCCTGCTCGCCAGCCTCACCGACCTGATCGAGAACGAGCCAGCCTTCTTCCTGCTCCTCTACGAGCTCTTCAGCGCCGGCCGCCGCAACCCGGAGATCCAGCACGAGGTCGGCCAGCTCTTCGAGCGCACCCGCTCCCACGTGGCCGAAGTGCTGCGGGCGAAGGAGCGCGAGGGAGTGCTCAAGCTGCGCTATGACGCCGAGGAGATCGTCTCCTACCTCTTCGCCATCGCCGACGGCTTTGCGCTGCAGGCGCTCTCCGACCCGAAGCGGGACATCAGCGGCGGCCTCGCCGTTGCCGCCGCGTCGGGGCGCTACCTCCTGATCGACGAGTAGCGGGCCGCTCCGGCGGTTCAGAGTGACGCCCTTCACAGACGGCTGGCCGTTTGTCCGAAAGGCTGGCCAACCAGCCAATGCGCGACTTCATGGTCAAACTCGCAGGGTTCCTCGGCCGCCGCCGGCGCTGGGTCGTGCTCGCCTGGCTTGCGGTCGTGCTGGCGGCGCTTCCCCTCGCCTCGCGCCAGACGGAACACCTCACCGGGGGCGGCTTCGACGTCCCGGGCAGCGAGTCGAAAGCGGTCAACGACTCGATCGAACGCGACTTCAGCAACACCACGGGCAGCATCGCGGTGCTCTTGAAGGCCCAGCCCGATGCGGGGCAGGCGGCTCGAACTGCCGCCATCGCGCGGGTCCGGCGGGCGGTTGCGGGTCTTGACGAAGTTTCTCTGCCCCCGTCGGTAGCCCGCCGCGGCGAGTTGGCGCTGCAGCGGACCGGGACGGCGATGCTGCCGCTGCGCAGCGAACAGTCCTCCGACCGCCAGATCGATTCGGCGACGACGCTGCGCGAAGACCTCGATCCCGGCACCGCGACCGCCGGCGTCACCACCTACCTGGCGGGACAGCCGACTATCTGGGCCGGCATGCAGGAGCTCTCGAAGGAAGACCTCTCCAAAGCCGAGGCCGGCGGCTTCCCGATCGTCGCGATCATCCTCCTGGTCGTCTTCGGCTCGCTCGCCGCCGCGGTCCTGCCGCTGGTGCTCGGCTTCGCCAGCGTGATCGTCACCGGGGCGCTGATCTACTTCTTCTCGCTGCAGATGGAGACCTCGGTCTTTGTCACCAACATGGCCTCGATGATCGGGATCGGGGTGGCGATCGACTACTCGCTGTTCATCCTCGCCCGCTACCGCGAGGAGCGGGCAGCCGGCCGCGAGCCCGAGGCGGCGCGGGCGCAGGCACTTTCGACTTCAGGGCTGGCGGTGGCCTTTTCCGGCCTCGCTGTGATCGTCTCCCTGGCCGGCCTCTGGATGGTCGACAACCAGGCGCTGCGTTCGATGGCGCTGGGGGCGATGACCGTGGTCGCCGTCTCGATCCTCACCGCGGTGACCCTGCTGCCGGCGCTGATCGCGATGCTGGGCGATCGCGTCCTCCCCGGCGGCGTCGTCGCCAAGGTGCTGGGCGTCTTCCGCCGCCGCGGCGAGCGCCCGGACCGCGAGGCCTTCTGGGTTCGCTGGACGACGCGGGTGATGGCGCATCCGTGGCGGGCGGTGATCGGCGTCTCCGCTGTGCTGCTCACCCTGGCGATCCCACTGCTCTCGATCGAAACCGGCACCCAGGCGCTCAAGCAGTTCCCCACCGACAGCGACGTCCGGGTCGGCAACGAACTTGCCGCCAAGCAGGTGGGGGGCGCCGCCGATCCGGTGCAGATCGTCGCCTCCTTCGAGGGCTCGCGTCCGGACCGTGCCGCCGTGGCGAGCTTCACCCGCACGATTGAGGCGACCCCCGGGGTCAGCTCCGTCGCGCCGCCCGCCTTCGCCGGCGACAGCGTCCTGATCCAGGCGACGCCGAGCACCCCAAGCGAGTCCGACGCGACTATCGCGCTGATCTCGAGACTGCACGACGGGGTCGTGCCCGCCACCGAGCTGAGCCGGGTCGCGACCGTCGAGGTCGGCGGCGAAACAGCCCGCAGCCAGGACGCGCGAGCCCAGATCAGCGGCTCGATGTGGAAGATCATCCTCTTCGTCCTGGCGCTCAGCTACCTGGTGCTGATGGTGATGCTGCGCTCGCTGCTGCTGCCGCTGAAGGCGGTGCTGATGAACCTGCTCTCGATCGGGGCGGCGTTCGGCGTCCTCGTCGCGATCTTCCAGTGGGGCTGGTTCTCCAACTTGCTCGGCTTCGAAAGCCAGGGCGCGCTCGACACGATCAACGTGCCGCTGATCTTCGCCATCGTCTTCGGCCTCTCGATGGACTACGAGGTCTTCCTGATGTCGCGCATCCGCGAGCACTACCTCGAGCACGGCGACAACGAGCGCGCCGTGGCCGAAGGGCTCTCGACCAGCGCCCGCACGATTTCCTCGGCGGCGCTGATCATGACCGCGGTCTTCTCCGTCTTCGTGCTCACCGGCGTGCCCTCGATCAAGGAGCTCGGCCTCGGCTGCGCGGTGGCGATCGCGCTTGACGCGACGCTGGTCCGCCTGATCCTCGTCCCGGCGGCGATGAAGTTGCTGGGCAGCTGGAACTGGTGGATGCCCTCTTGGCTCGATCGCGCCCTGCCGGACCTGAGCTTTGAGGCCGGCGGCACGCCCGAGCCCGAGCCCGAGCTGACCTGAGCCAATAGTCTCCCGGCGATGAGCGACGACCTCGCATTTGCGGGAGCGGCGAAACAGGCGGAGATGGTGCGGGCGGGGGAGGTTTCGCCGCGCGAGCTGGTGCAGCTCTGCCTCGACCGGATCGCCCGCCTCGACCCGCAGCTGAACTCCTTCCGCAAGGTCTTCGCCGAGAAGGCCCTGCTCGAGGCCGAGCAGGCCGAAGCGCGGCTGAAGGCCGGCGACGAGCGGCCGCTGCTCGGCGTGCCGATCGCGATCAAGGACGAAGTCGACGTCGCCGGCGAGGTCAACACGCACGGCACCGACGCCTTCACCGAGCCGGCCCGCGAGGATTCCGAGATGGTGCGCCGCCTGCGCGAGGCGGGCGCGATCGTGGTCGGCTTGACTCAGCTGCCCGAGCTGGCAATTTGCGGCTTCACCGAGTCGGCCACCTATGGCGTCACCCGCAATCCCTGGAACCTGCAGCGCACCCCGGCCGGCTCGAGCGGCGGCTCGGGGGCCGCTGTCGCCGCCGGGCTCGTTCCGATCGCCTCCGCCGGCGACGGGGCCGGCTCGATTCGCCTTCCCGCGGCGTCCTGCGGGCTCTTCGGCCTCAAGCCCTCGCGTGGCCGGATCTCCCTTGCCCCGCTCGAGGACGGCTGGCACGGTCTTGCCGTGCTCGGCTGCCTCAGCCGCAGCGTGCTCGATACCGCGCTCTGGCTCGACATCACAGCCGGTGGCTCCTCGGAGCCGGGCGCGCCGCCGCCGCCCGAACGTCCCTTCGTCGAGTCGGCGAAGGCGCCGCCCGGCAAGCTGCGGGTCGCCTACTCGACCCTGGCCCCGAGGGCCGCAGCTCCGCCCACGGTCGATCAGGTGGTCAAGGACGCTGTCGTCGACGCCGCCGAGCTAATGCGCTCTCTCGGCCACGACGTCAGTCAGCGCGATCCAGACTGGCGCCGAATCGGAGACAATATCTTTCCGCGCTTTTTGCGCGGGGTTGCCGACACGGTTGGCGAAGTGCCCCTCCCCGAGCGTCTCGAACGGCGCACCCGCGGCTTCGGCCGCCTCGGCCAGCTGCTCCCGGAGGGGCTCTATCAGCGTGCTCTGCGCGGCCGCGAGGCCGACGTCGCCCGCGTCAACGCGATCTTCGACTCCGTCGACGTCCTCGTCACCCCGGTGATGGGCGGCACGGCGCTGCCGATCCGCCGCTGGGAGGGACAGGGCGCGCTGCGCACGGTCCTCGGGATGAGCCGCTTCTATCCCTACTGCGTGCCCTGGAACCACCTCGGCAACCCGGCGATGTCAGTTCCGACCGGCTTCGCCGACGACGGCATGCCGCTCGCCGTCCAGATCATCGGCCGCCCCGGCGAGGAGGCGACCCTGCTTTCGCTGGCCGCTCAGCTCGAGGCCGAGCGGCCCTGGGCGCCCGCCCGCCCGCCGATCTCCTAGCCGAAGACCTTTCGCATCCGGGCGATCTCGCGGATTGAGCCGCGGGGGCGGATGCGGCGGGTGAGGATCATTTTCAGCGGGTTGGCTTCCGGCTTGCCGGTGGCGACGAAGTCTTTCCAGCTCGCCTCCATCGTCACCGTCGGGTTCGGCGCTTCGCCCGGTTCCGCCCTGGTCGAGCCGTTGTCGATCACCAGGTGCCAGGGATCGGCGTCGGTGAAGCGCCACTGGTAGACCAGCGGCGAGCCGTTGGCGGCCTTGGGATTGGCGACGCGCTCGACCACGTTGAAGTAGAGGCGCTGCAGGTCGGGTGTCGACTCCGGCACCGTGTCGGGTGGGCCGAGGATGCCGCCCATCATCAGCTTGACCTGGTTGTCGGCGACATCCTCCTCCGACATCTCCGGGTCGAAGGGGAAGACCCCGGGTGGCATCTCCTCGGTCGGGTAGCCGATCGTGCGCCAGCGCTGGCGGATCAGTTTGAGGCCGAAGGCGAAGATGTCCTCGAGCGAGAAGCCGTAGCACTCGGTGTACTCGCGGTCCATGTTCGGTGGCGTGAAGACGGCGGGGCCGTAGGGCAGTACTTCGCGCAGCAGATCCGTTACCGCCGCCCTGTTCTCCTCCCAGCCGGGGTTGCCCTCGCCCAGTAGTTCGGAGAGCACCTTGACGCCGAAGCCGATGTGGCGCTGCTCGTCGCGGGAGACGTTGGCCATGCCGGAGCTGAAGCCGGGCATCTGTTCCTCGGAGGAGAAGAAGTCCTCGATGAAGTGCTGGCCGGGCTGCGCGAGCGAGCCCTCGACGATCAGGTGGTAGAGGGTGATCGCCTGCGCGTACTTGGGCAGCGAGCGGTCCTTGCGCAGTTCCTCGGCCATCACGTCGAGCCGGTCGAAGATGCCGCGGTAGCCCCAGTTGAGTTGGGGCAGGGTGGAGGAGAGGGTCTGCTGGATCGAGTCGCCGCCGACGCCGATTACCTCCTTGAAGAAGCGGTGGAAAAAGATCGAGTGGCGGACCTCGTCGACCTGCTGGGTGGCGAGGAAGTAGGACTGCTCCTCGGTCGGAGCAGCGGTGATGTAGGGGGCGAGGGTGTCGGCTACGCGGTCCTCGCCGTAGAAGAACATCGAGTAGATCCACATCGCCGAGCGCCGCTGGATGTCACTGAGGCCATCCCAACCGGCTTTGTCGGCGGAGAAGTCGATGTCGTAGGCGCTCCAGTTGCCCCCCTCCCAGCGCTTGTAGAGGTCCTCATAGGTGACGTTGTCCATCAGGCTCTGCGAAGCGACGCTCATCTCTCTCCTTTTGCTGGGTCCGGCGGGCGGCTGCCGGGAAGGTTACCGCCAAACTGGCTGGTCAGCCAGTTTGGAACGGTGAAGTCGATCACACAGGTGCCGGCGGCTCGATCTCGCGCTTGAGGATCTTGCCGGTCGGGCCCTTGGGGAGGTCGTCGAGGAACCAGACCAGCCGCGGGTACTTGTAGGCGGCGATCTGACCCTTGACGTAGGCGCTGATTTCCTCGGGGCTTAGTTCCTCGCCCTCATGGAGGACGACGGCGGCTCCGATCTCCTCACCCCACTCGTCGTGGGGGACGCCGACTACGGCCGCTTCGCGAATCTTCGGGTGCTCGTAGAGCACCTCCTCGACCTCGCGTGGGTAGACGTTGTAGCCACCGCGGATGATCAGGTCCTTCTTGCGGTCGACGATGTAGAAGTAGCCGTCCTCGTCGGTGCGGGCCATGTCGCCGCTGTGGAACCAGCCGCCGCGCATCGCCTCCTCGGTTGCGTCGGGCCGCTGCCAGTAGCCCTTCATGATGTTGTGGCCGCGGATCACGACCTCGCCGACCTCGCCCTGGGCGACGGGGTTGTCGTCCTCGTCGACCAGCTGCATCTCGACCCCCTCGATCGGGGTGCCGATCGAGCCCGCCTTGCGCTCGCGGTCGGGATGGTTCGAGCAGGCGACCGGGGAGGTCTCCGAGAGGCCGTAGCCCTCCATCACCTTTGCCCCGAAGGCGTTTTCGAAGCCGTGCAGCACCTCGACCGGCATCGAGGCGCCGCCGGTGATGCAGATGCGCAGGGCCGAGGTGTCGAAGCTCTCGCGCTCGGGGTGGTGCAGCAGCGCCCCGTACATCGTCGGCACGCCGTAGAAGTGGGTGACGCCGTCGCGTTGCATCGTCTCCAGCGCCTCGCCGGGGTCGAATCTGGGGACCAGGGTGAGGCAGGCGCCCACCTTCAAAGATGCGTTCATGCTCACGGTCTGCCCGAAAGAATGAAAGAGGGGGAGGGCGCCGAGGACGACATCGCCCTGGGAGATCTCGGAGGTCGTGCGGCTGGAGACGTCGGCGTTGCGGAAGAGGTTCACGTGAGTCAGCTCAGCGCCCTTCGGCTTGCCGGTCGTGCCCGAGGTGTAGAGGATCACCGCGGTGTCGTCCTCAGCCGTGTCGACGAGGCCGGGCGTCGGCTCGTGCTCGGCCAGCATCGAGGCGAAGGAGGCGGGCTCGACCTCGATCATCTCGGCACCGGCATCGGCCGCACCGCCGCGCGCCTCCTCGGCGAAGCCGTGCCAGACGAGTAGCAACCGCGCGCCTGAGTCTTCGAGGTAGAAGGCGATCTCGCGCCGCTTCAGCAGCACGTTCATCGGCACGACGATCGCGCCGGCGCGCAGGACGCCGTAGTAGGCAACCGGGAAATCGGGAACGTTAGGCAGCATCACGCCGACCCGGTCGCCCTCCTTGACCCCCTTCTCGCGCAGCAGGGTGGCGAGGCGGGCGCTGCGGTCGTTGAGCTCGCCGTAGCTGAGCTCGACCTCGCCGAGGCGGATCGCGGCGCTGTCCGGCGCCCGCTGGGCGCTCTCGGTCAGCAGCGATGCGAGGTTGAGGCCCATCGTCGTGCGCGCTCGTGCCTACGGCTTGGTCAGATGATGGACCGGGAACTCTTTGATGTCTGGCGGGCCCTGCGGCGCCCGGTCTCCAAGCTCTCCGATTGCTGGGCCGAGTCGCCCTGTCTGAAAGCGGTCGAAGTGATCGCGTGACTCCCAGAAGTCGATGATGCCCCAACCACCCTCGATCGGCCCGGCCGCGTGAAAGATCAGACCCTCCGGCGGGTCGTCGTCGATGCCCATGTGGCTGTGCAAGGCGTCGTACTGATCCTGTGTGCCGTCCGCAAACTTGAGTCGCAGTCCAATCGCCATCGCTTCCTCCTCCGTAGAACCCTGAGTACCGCAGCGAGCATAGCCCGCCCGGGAGTGACGAGGGTGCCATTGGGTGTGGCTATGCTCCCGCTCATGGAGAACCTTGGCGAGCCGAGTTCCTATCTCGCGGTGAGCAAGGGCGTGCCGGTCTACTCGAGCGACGGCGAGAACCTCGGTCGCGTCGTGCGCGTGCTCTCCGCGCCCAAGCTCGACATGTTCGACGGGGTCATCTTCGACACTACCGCGGGTCCCGGCGGCCACCGCTTCGTTGACGCGCCCGAGGTCGGCGAGATCTATGAGCGCGGGATCGTGCTGAAGATCGATGCGGCTGAGGCCGCGAACCTGCAGGCGCCCACCGCCAACCCCGGCTCGGTCTCGGTCAATCCCGCCGACCTGGTCGGCGGCAAGCCGGGCTTCTTCCGCCGCGCCTGGGACTCGATCTCCGGCAAGCGCTGAGGCGCGGCGCCCCTGGCGCCCGGCTTGCGTAGGATCTCCGGCCGATGAGGTTGACCGCTTCGATTCTCGCGCTGTGCCTTGCCCTGGCAGTCGCCGTCGCCGGTTGCGGCGGCAGTAGCGATGACTCGTCGAGCGGTTCCACCGGGTCCGAAGCGAGCAACACGGACCTGAGCAAGAAGCCCAAGGTGACGGTGCCGAAAGGCGTCTCGCCGGATAAATTCGCCTACAGCGAAATCGTCGAAGGCACGGGTGCATCGGCGAAGGCCGGTGACAAAGTCACGGTCCAGTACGTCGGGGTCGGCTTCGACAGCGAAGAAGAATTCGACTCTTCCTGGAGTCGTAATGAACCGTTTCCCTTCACCCTCGGTGGCGGCGAAGTGATCAAAGGCTGGGACAAGGGCGTCGAAGGGATGAAGGTCGGCGGCCGCCGTGAGCTGCTGATCCCGGGCGACCTTGCCTACGGCGCCGCCGGCTCACCGCCGAGCATCGGCCCGAACGAAACCCTGATCTTCGTCATCGACCTGCTCAAAGTCGAATAGCGCCAAGCGGCTCGGCCCGCGATCATCTCGGCGTGACCACATCCGCCATCTTCGCTGAGAGGTTTGCTGCCCAGGGGCTATCCGGCCCGCCGCTGCCCAACGCGACCGCGGTCGCCGAGCGGCTGCTCGCGGTTCAAGGCCAGGATCCGCGCGGTGCGCGGCTGGCGGTGCGAGCGCGCACCGACGGGCTGACGGCCGCCGACGTCGACCAGGCGCTGAGCGAGGACCGCTCGCTGCTGATCACCTGGCTCAACCGGGGCACGCTGCACCTCGTCCGCAGCGAGGACTATCCGTGGCTGCATGCGCTGACGACGCCACCGCTGCTCACCTCTGCCAAGCGGCGTCTCAGCCAGGAGGGCGTCGAGCCCAAGGCGGCCGAGCGCGGCGTGAAGACGATCGAGCGATCTCTTGCGAAGGAGGGACCGCTGACCCGCCACCAGCTGCGCGAGCGGCTCGACAAGGCGCGCGTGCCGACGGAGGGCCAGGCCTTGGTCCACCTCCTCTTCCTGGCGACGCTGCGCGGGATCGCTGTACGCGGCCCAATGGTCGGCAACGACCACGCCTACATCCTGGTCAGCGACTGGCTCGACCCGGCCGGGCCGGTCGACCGCGACAAGGCCCTGGCCGAGCTGGCCCGCCGCTACCTGGTCGGCCACGCTCCGGCGGATGACCGCGACCTGGCCAGATGGGCGGGCCTGCCTTTGCGCGACGCCCGCGCCGGCCTTGCGGCGATCGCCCCGGAGCTTGTCGAGCGCGAGGACGGCCTGGTCCACCTCGCGGCCTCTCCGCCCACCGCCGAGATCCCGGACCCACGCCTGCTCGGGGCTTTCGACCCCGTCCTTCTCGGCTGGAACTCGCGCGAGCCGATCCTCGGCCGTCACACCCAGTTCGTCACCATCAACGGCATCTTCCGCCCCTTCGCCATGGTCAAGGGCCGCGCCGTCGCCAGCTGGAAATTGAACCGAGGCAAGGTCACGATCGAGCCGCTCGACCGCATCACCAAGAAGGCAGGCACGGCTCTCACCGCCGACGCCGCCGATGTGGAACGGTTCATGGCGAGCGCCTGAACGGCGCACTAGTCAACCGGAGGAGACGACATGGGACAGCCAGTGGTGCATTTCGAGGTGGTCGGCAAGGACGGTGAGAAGCTGCAGAGCTACTACGCCGAGCTCTTCGACTGGGATGTCAACGCCGAGAACGAGATGAAATACGGCTTGGTCGACCGCGAGGCCAACAGCAACGCCGAAGGCATCGGCCTCGGCGGCGGCATCGGCCAAGGCCCGGAGGGCTACGGCGGCCACGTCACCTTCTACGTCGAAGTCCCCAGCGTCGAGGAGGCCCTGAGCAAGGCCGAGTCCCTGGGCGGCTCCCGCGTGATGGGCCCCGAGACAATCATGGGCCGCATGGTTCTCGGCCAGTTCACGGACCCCGAGGGCAACGTGATCGGCCTGATCGAGGGCGGCTCTTAGCCGGACCCGCTCGAAGGTGTTCGGCGGCGGTCTACCCGTCGAGCTTCGGGCTGCGCCAGGGCTGAGTCAGGCGGGCGGCTAGGTCGTCCGCCAGGCCGGCGATCGGGACTCTTGTCTGCTCCAGGGAGTCGCGGTCGCGGAGGGTGACGGTGTCGTCTTCCATCGTCTGGTGGTCGACGGTTATGCCCCAAGGGGTGCCGATCTCGTCCTGGCGGCGGTAGCGCTTGCCGATCGAGCCGCCCTCGTCGAACTCGGCGGGCATGCGGGCGCGCAGCTCCTTGAAGATCTCGCGGGCCTTCTCCGGCATGCCCTCCTTGGAGACGAGGGGGAGGACCGCCACCTTGTTGGGGGCGAGGCGGGGATGAAGGCGCAGCACGGTGCGCTGGCGGCCCTCGACTTCCTCGACCTCGTAGGCGTCGACGAGGAAGGCCAGGGTGGCGCGGTCGGCGCCCGCAGCCGGCTCGATCACGTGGGGGACGTAGCGCTCTTTGGTCTGTTGGTCGAAGTACTCGAGCTTCTCGCCGCTGAACTTGGCGTGCTGGGTGAGGTCGAAGTCGCCGCGGTTGGCGATCCCCTCCAGCTCCGACCAGCCGATCGGGAAGAGGTACTCGACGTCGCTGGTGCCCGACGAGTAGTGGGAGAGCTCGTCTTTGTCGTGGGGCCGGACGCGGAGGAAATCGGGGCGGATGCCGAGCTCGGTGTACCAGCGCTCGCGCTCCTCGATCCAGGTCTCATACCAGCGCTCGGCGTCGGCGGGTGGGACGAAGAACTCCATCTCCATCTGCTCGAACTCGCGGGTGCGGAAGATGAAGTTGCCCGGCGTGATCTCGTTGCGGAAGGACTTGCCGATCTGGGCGATCCCGAAGGGCGGCTTCTTGCGGGCGAAGCTGAGCACGTTCTTGAAGTTGATGAAGATGCCCTGGGCGGTCTCCGGCCGCAGGTAGACCTCCGAGCCCTCCCCGGCGACCGGGCCGACGTGGGTCTCGAACATCAGGTTGAACTGGCGCGGCTCCGAGAGCTCGCCGCCGCACTCGGGGCAGCGCAGCTCGGCGCTGGGATCGCCGCCTTCGGCTTCGATCGCCTCGCGCAGATGGTCCTCGCGCCAGCGCTTCTTGCACTTGCCGAGGCACTGGACGAGCGGGTCGGTGAAGCCTTCTAGGTGCCCCGAGGCCTCCCAGACCCGCGGGTGCTGGAGGATCGCCGAGTCGAGGGCGACGATGTCGTCGCGCTCCTGCAGCATCGCCCGCCACCACTCGGCCTTGACGTTGTTCTTCAACAGCACCCCGTAGTGGCCGTAGTCGTAGGTCGAGCCGAGGCCGCCGTAGATCTCCGAGGATGGGAAGACGAAGCCGCGGCGCTTGCAGAGGGCGACGATCTCCTCCATCGAGACCTCGGTCGGACGCTTCTCCACATCGGTAGACATTGGTCTAACGGTATAGAGACTCCATCCTCAGAGCGTGCCTGGCGGCGACTTCGCCGCGCCCGGCTGCGATAATCGGCCGCTGAATGCCGATCTATGAGTACAAATGCGAGAACGGGCACGTCTTCGACGTGATCCAGCGGATGAGCGATGACGCCCTGACCGAGTGCCAGGAGTGCGGCGCCCCCGCGGTGCGGGTCCTGCACCCCGTCGCCGTCCACTTCAAGGGGTCCGGCTTCTACAACACCGACTACGGCAAGAAGAAGAAGGGAGCTGCCGCCAACGGCAGCTCCTCAGAGGGCTCCGGCGAGTCGAAGGGGTCCGGCGAGGGCTCCGGCGAGTCGAAGAGCTCCGAGTCGAAGTCGAGCGACTCGAAGTCCTCCGGCGACTCGAAGCCGAAGGCCTCGACGACTAGCGACTAGAGAGTTGACCCCACCAGGGTGTGGTCAACTCTCGTTTCGGTGCGGATCTACCCGTTGAGCAGCCGGTGGACGGCCTTTCGCCGGGTCGCCTCGGGTACTTCGACGCTGCCTTCCGGGCCTTCGCCGCAGCCCGAGTTGGCGCCGGCGCAGAGCACGTCGGTGGGGGCGCTGCCGCCGATCGCCGCCGAGAGGACCAGCTGCGGCATGGTCAGGAAACCCATGTCGCTGACGAAGGCTTTCGGCGCGTCCCAGCCGATGATCGGGCCGTGGATGAAGTTGTAGGGGACGCGCAGCGGATCGGTGAGCCGGTCCTTGACCCCGTTGATCACCCGCTGCTGGGCCTGGGCGCGCTGGAAGTCGCTGTAGGGGAAGGAGTAGGCGCTCTTGCCCGGGCCGGGGCATTCGCTCGGCTCGCGCACCCGCGAGTAGGCGAGGGCCTTTTCGCCGTCGAGCGTGTTCTCGCCCTTGGACAGCCGCAGCGACACTCCGCCCTGGCCGCCGCCGGCGCCGCCGGCGATGTCGGCGCAGAGCTTGTGGGGCACGTTGACCGTGACCCCGCCGACGGCGTCGATCAGGTCTTCGAAGCCAGTGAAGTCGACGATCGCGACATGGTCGATTTCGACGTCGAGGAAGTTTTCGACCGCTTCGATCTGGGCCTTGGCGCCGCCGAAGGAGTAGGCGGCGTTGATTTTCTGCGGGCTCTGGCCGGGGATTTCGGCGTAGCTGTCGCGCGGGATCGAGAGTTTGCGGAAGGCGCCGCCGCCGGCGCGGATCAGCATCAGGGTGTCGGCGCGGTATTCGCCCGCTTCGCAGCCGTCGTGGGGGGCGTCGCCGTGCGACTGCTGTTCGAAGCACTTTTTCGAGTGGGGCGCGCCGGGCTCCTTGGTGTCAGGTGGACGCGCGTCGGTGCCGATGACGAGGATCGTCTGGGCGCTGGGCAGAAGGAGGGGATTGCCGTGCAGGGCGTCCTTGGCTTCGCCGGAGAGCTTGAACGACTGCAGCTGGGCGGAGACGGCGAAGGCGAGGAAGCTGAGCACGATCCAGCCGAGGGCGGCGATCCCTACCCACTTGAGCACCCGCTTGGCGCTCCAGCGGCGCGGTGGCCCGGTGCGCTCGGGCTTCTCGCCCTTGTCGCGCCGCCACCACTTCGGCGCGCGCGGGGTCCGCTCTCTGAGTCCTGAGAGATCGGGGGACCGCAACCCTGACAAGCGGCCCTTCCTGGACCGGTAGACCTTGTACTCGGGCGGCCCGGAGGGCTGCTGCTCGCCATTGTCGGCCATGAAAGACTGCGGGAATCATGCCGATGCCCGCGGTCGACCGCCTCCACCCCTGTCTGATCCCCGCGTGAGTGCAGGGGAAATCATCGGGGTCGACCTGGGCGGCACGAAGATGCTGCTTGGCGTCCTCGACGCCGATTCGAAGGTGCTCTGGGAGAGCCGCGAGGCCTCGACCGGGCAGACCGAGGACGAGCTGGTCGAGCTTTTGATCCGCGAGATCGGCGAGGCCCATGCCGCCCGCTCGGATGTGGCGGGAGTCGGCCTCGGGATCCCGGCGACGATCAACCACGACAAGGGCATCGCCGTCTCCGCCGTCAATCTGCCACTGGAGAACCTGCCGATCCGCGACCTCGTTCGCGAGCGCACCGGCCTGACCGCCTTCGTCGACAACGACGCCACCGTCGCCGCCCTGGCGGAGCATCTCTACGGCGCCGCGCGGGGGGCCGAAAACGCGGTGATGCTGACGATCGGCACCGGTATCGGCGGCGGCCTGATCCTCGGCGGCGAGATCTACCGCGGCTCTACCGGGGCTGGGGCGGAGCTGGGACACGTGGTGATCGAGGCGGACGGTCCGCCCTGTCAGGGCAACTGTCCGGGCCGCGGTTGCGTCGAGACGCTTGCCTCGGGCACCGCGCTCGGGCGTGAGGGCCGTGCGGCGGCTGAGCGCGAGCCGGACTCTGCGCTGGGCGCGATGCTCGCCGACGGCGAGACGGTCGACGGCAAGGCGGTCACCGAGGCGGCGCTGGGGGGCGACGCCACGGCGCGCGGCGTCTTCGACCTGATCGGCTCGCGGCTCGGCGTCGCCCTGACCAGCTTCGCCAATATCTTCGAGCCCGAGGTCTTCGTCGTCGGCGGCGGCGTGATCGCGGCTGGCGACCTGCTGCTCGACCCGGCTCGCCGCGTGCTCGAGGAACGAGCTTTGCCGCCGATGAAGGGCATTCCCGTCGTCGCCGCAGAGCTGGGCGCCGACGCCGGCATGATCGGCGCCGCGGCGATGGCGCGGATCGAGCTGGAGCGGGGCACCGGCTGATGCCGGGCGAGCTGATCGTCTGCCCGACCCCGATCGGCAATCTCGACGACGTCACCCCGCGCGTCCGCGACGCCCTCGTCAGCGCCGACTGGATCGCCTGCGAGGACACCCGGCGCACGGGAGGCCTGCTCGACAAGCTCGGCATCCGCCCGGCGCCGCCGCTGATCTCCAATCACGAGGGCAATGAAGCGGCCCGCGCCACCGAGCTGGCGCAGCGGATCGAGCGCGGCGACACCGTCGCCCTCGTCTCCGACGCCGGCATGCCGGCGATCTCCGACCCCGGCTTCAAGCTGATCCACCGCTGCATCGAACGCGCCCTTGACGTGACCGTGCTGCCCGGGCCCTCGGTCGTTCCCGTTGCCCTGGTCGCCTCCGGGCTGCCCACCGACCGCTGGCGCTACGAGGGCTTCCTGCCCAAGCGCTCCGGTGAGATGGAGCGCGTGCTGCGCTCGGCCGAGACCGTGGTTGCCTTCGAGTCGCCGCGGCGGGTGGGGGAGTCGCTGGCGGCGCTGGCGGCGATCGCGCCGGAACGCCCGGCGGCGGTCTGCCGCGAGCTGACCAAGATGCACGAGGAGGTCGCCCGCGGCTCGCTCTCCGAACTGGCGCGGCGCTTCCGCGGCGACGTCAAGGGCGAGATCGTGCTTGTGATCGGCCCGGCCGCCTCCGGCGACCACGACCACGACATCGGCTTCGCCGTCGACGCCCTGCGCCACCTGGTCCAGTCCGGTGCCCGGCCCCGCGCCGCCGCCAGCGTCGTCGCCGCCCTGACCGGGACGCGGGCAAACGACCTCTACCGGGCGCTGACGGGTCGCGAGCCGCGTAGATAGCCTCACCATCAACGGAGGTTTCTTCATCAATGGAATTTCCTCCGGTGATGTCCAATGCCCTACTACGTCACCACTCCGATCTACTACGTCAACGCGGAGCCGCACCTCGGCCACGCGTACTCGACTCTGGCGGCCGACGTGCTGGCCCGTCACATGCGCCAGCGCGGCGAGGACGTCTTCTTCCTCACCGGCACCGACGAGCACGGCGAGCCGATCGAGACGGCGGCCGAGCGCGAGGGCATCTCGCCGCAGGAGTTGGCCGACCGCAACGCGGCGAAGTTCGAGGCGCTGGGGCCGATCATCGGCGCGACCAACGACTTCTTCATCCGCACCTCCGACCCGCGCCACGAAGCGAAGGTTGCCGAGATCATCCAGCGGGTTTACGACAACGGCTGGGTCAGCAAGGGGGTCTACGAGGGTTGGTACTGCCCGCGCTGCGCCGACTTCAAAACCGAGCGGGAGCTCGGCCCCGGCAACACCTGCATGATCCACGAGATTCCGCTGGAGAAGGTGCGTGAGGAGAACTGGTTCTTCCGCCTCTCTGCCTTTCAGGAGCGGCTCGAAGCGCTCTACGAGGAGCGGCCGGACTTCGTCGTGCCTGACTTCCGCCGCAACGAGGCCGTTTCTTTCATCAAGGGAGGGCTGGAGGACGTCTCGCTCTCGCGGCCGACGCTGAAATGGGGGCTGCCGCTGCCCTGGGACCCCGAGCAGCGGATGTACGTCTGGTTCGACGCCCTGCTCAACTACGTCACGGCGCTGACCTTCGCCCGCGAGGGGGAGGACCTGACCGAGCGCTTCTGGCCGGCCAGCCTGCACGTGCTGGCCAAGGACATCCTCAAGTTCCACGCGGTGATCTGGCCGGCGCTCTGCATGGCCGCCGAGATCGAGCCGCCGCGACGGATGACGATCCACGGCTACCTGCTGATGGGCGAGAAAAAGATGTCGAAGTCGCTCGGCAACGTGCTCGATCCGTTCGAGGTGATCGATCGCTTCGGCGCCGACGCGCTGCGCTTCTACCTCTTCCGCGAGGTCAGCTTCGGCCAGGACGGCTCGATCTCCACGGCCGGTTTCGAGGCGCGCTATGAGACCGAGCTGGCCAACGACTTCGGCAACCTCGCCAGCCGCGTCCTGGCGATGGTCGAGCGCTACCGCGCCGGCGTCGTGCCCGAGGCCGCGGTCGACGCCGTGCTCGCTGAGGACTTCGAGGGCGTTGTACCGCGCTTCAGCGAGCTGCTCGATCGAGCCGAGCTGAGCCAGGCGCTGGAGGAGGCCTGGAAGCTGGTGCGCCGCCTCAACCGCTTCGTCGAGGAGACGCAGCCGTGGGTGCTGGCCAAGGACGAGGCCGATCCCGAGCGCCTCGACGAAGTGCTTTACAACCTGGTCGAGGGGCTGCGGGTGACGACGCTGCTGCTCGTTCCCTACCTGCCGCGCAGCTGCGAGACGCTGCTTGCCGCGCTGGCCGAAGAGGGCCGCGGGTTGGCCAAGCTCGGGTCGCGCCCCGGTGGGCAGGCGGTCGAGCGGATCCCGGCGCTCTTCCCGAAGATCGAGCCGCCGACTTGATGGACGCCCCGGTGCTCGCCATCGCCGGCCTGCGCAAGAGCTACCGGGGGCAGGAGGCGCTGGCGGGGATCGACCTCGAGGTCGGAGCGGGGGAGCTGGTCGGGCTATTGGGCCCCAACGGCGCCGGCAAGTCGACGCTGACGAAGATCGCCTGCGGCCTCGTCCGCCCGAGCCAGGGGCAGGCTGAGGTGCTCGGCAAGCCCGCCGGATCGCCAACCGCCCGCGCCGCCCTCGGCTACCTGGCGGAGCTCTTTCGCTTCCCCGGCTGGTGCTCCGCCGAGGAGCTGCTGCGCCTGCACCAGCGGCTCGTCGGTTCCAGCGGCGGCGCCGCGGAGCGGGCCGAGCTGCTCGAGATGGTCGGCCTCGGCGATGCCTCCGGCAAGCGGATCGAGGCGATGTCGAAGGGGATGCAGCAGCGACTGGGGATCGCCCAAGCGCTGGTCGGCTCGCCGCGGCTGCTGCTGCTCGACGAGCCGACCAGCGCCCTCGATCCGGTCGGCCGGCGCATCGTTCGCGGCCTGCTCGAGGAGGTCCGCGGGCGTGGCGTCGCCGTCCTGCTCAACTCGCACCTGCTGAGCGAGGTCGAGCTGGTCTGCGACCGGGTCGCGATCATCGCCCGCGGCAAGCTGATCAAGGCCGGCAGCCCGGAGGAGCTCGCCGGCCCCGGCGGGGTCGAGGTAGAGACCGCCTCCGGCGTGCGCGTCTTCGAGGGTGCCGGCCGCGAGCAGGCGCCGCGCATCGTCAATGAGCTGGTCGCCGCCGGGGAGAGCGTCTACCGGGTCGAGGTCCGCCACAGCTCGCTCGAGGAGGTCTACCTCGAGGCGGTCGGGGGGCAGACGGGATGACGCCCTCGCCGCTGCGCTCGGCCATCACGGTGATCGGGCTCTCGATCCAGGAGGGGGTCCGCAAGCGGGTCTTCCTCGCGGTCCTGGTGCTGACCCTGGGCTTTCTCGCGCTCTACGCGCTCGGCGCCCACTTCGCCTTCCGCGATGCCGGCGGATTCGCGGAAGGCGAAGCGAAGATCCTCGACCCGAAGGCGTTCACCGGCGCGACGATCTTCGGCATGGCGATGTTCGCGACGCTCTTCCTCGGCGCCGTGCTGGCTGTATTCCTCACCCTCGGCGTGGTCCGTGGCGACGCCGAGACGGGGTTGCTGCAGCCGCTCGTCGTCCGCCCGATCGGCCGCACGACGATGCTGCTGGCGCGCTTCGCCGGCGCCGCGATCCTCTCGGCCGCCTACGTGCTCGTCGTCTACTTCGCCGTCTGGGGGATCACCCGGGCGACCGGCCACTGGTCGCCGGACCACCTGTTCGGGCCGGCGCTGGCGCTCGCCCTCGGCGTCGCGATCATCGCCGCCCTCTCGCTGTTGGCTTCGACCCTGCTCACGGTCACCGCGCAGGGCATCGTCGTCTTCATGGTCTTCGGCGCCGGCCTCACCGCCGGTCTCTTGGCTCAGATCGGCAACGCGATCAACTCCGACTCGCTGCACACGATCGGGCGCGTTGCGAGCTGGGCGCTGCCGTTCGAGGGCCTCTACGCCGCCGGCCTGCACGCCCTGATCTCAAACACCTCGGGCTTGACCGGCGTCGTGCTGCAGCTGGGCCCGTTCGGCGGCTCCGAGGCCGCCGCGCCCGGGCTGATCGCCTGGGCCTTCGTCTACATGCTGGGCGTGCTCGCCCTCGCCGCGGCGATCTTCGCCAGGCGCGACCTCTAACGAGGTGCAGCGCCTCGTCCCCCATGGGGCGGATTACGCGCTGCACCTAGCTTGTCAGGGAGCACATTCGGTCCAGTTGGCCGGGAGCGGCGTACCCGCACAGCGCTAGATCGAGTTCGGCCAGCACCGCTGCGCACTCATGGCGTGATTGATTGTTCGATCGTGTCTTTGCTCGGTTCGTAGCTGCTGCTGCCGCTGTAGGTTGCGGTAACTACATGCGTTCCCGCTGACAGCGATTTGAGTGGATAGGTGACGGCGGTACCGGAATAGGGGAATGAGGCCAGAACCGTCGAGCCCTCGCTGAAGGTGACCGTACCGGACGGCGTTCCGCCACCGGGGGCGACAGCTTTGACCGTCGCTTTCAACGTGCCGGTGGACCCGTGTGGCGCCGGATTTTTCGTGCTTGCCAGGGCGACAGCGGTGGAAGCACGGACAACTGACTGTGTGACCACGGTTTCGCTCGCCTCGTGGTTCGAGTCGCCGCTGTAGGAAGCGAGGATTTTGTGTTCGCCAGGAGAGAGTGCTTTCAACGGGTATTTGGCGACTCCGGATGAGACGGCCACGTTTGCCAGAACCGTCGAGCCCTCGCTGAAGGTGACCGTACCGGACGGCGTTCCGCCGCCGGGGGCGACGGCTTTGACCGTCGCTTTCAACGTGCCGGTTGACCCGTATGGCGCGGGATTGAGCGAGCTGGAGAGAGCGGTCGCAGTCGACGCCCTGACGATCGTCTGCGGGATCGACGCCGATTCAGAGGGCTGGTTGTTCGGATCGCCGCTGTAGGCCGCCTTGATTTTGTGTTCGCCGGGAGCTAGCTCTTTGAGTGAGTAGCTGGCATTTGCACCGGAGAGCTGCACGGTCGCCAGGGTCGCTTCGCCCTCGGAGAACGTGATCGTCCCGGTTGGCGTGCCCGCCCCGGGGGCGACGGCTTTGACCGTCGCTTTCAGCGTGCCCGTGGACCCGTATGGAGCTGGATTGAGCGAGCTGGAAAGCGCCAGCTGGGTGGAGGCCACGAAGACGGTCTGGAAGGTCGGCGTGGACCTGGCGGCAGCGTAGTAGGAGTCACCGCTGTATTCGGCGACGATTTCGTGTTTGCCCGCACCCAGGGAGGTGGTGCGGAAGACCGCCGTGCCTTTGTTCAGATTGACGACGCCGAGCGCAATTGGCCCTTGGAAGAAGGTGACGGTGCCGAGCGGCGTCGGTGGTGCTCCTGCCACGAGAGGCGACAGTTTCGCCGTGAAGGTCACTTTCTCCCCGTGTGTCGATGGATTGGGCGCGCTTGTCAGCGAGATCGGTGGCGAGTAGCGGAACTTGTCGACCGGAACGAGTGCGCTGGTTCCGTAGGACGTGGTCACGGTGATGTCGACGGGACCGGTTCCAGGCGGGGAGATCGCCACGATCGAGTGCTGCGATTCGCTTGAGAATTTTGCCGGAGTCGAGCCGAAACGTACGTCGGTCGCGCCTCCAAGGTTATTGCCCGAAATCAGCACTTCCGTTCCACCCGCTTCGGATCCGGAGTTGGGCGTAACGCCGGTGATCGCCGGCGGCGGGCTGACGCTGTTGACGGTGTGTGGGAAGCCGAGTTCTTTCGTCTGGCCGGCATCGATGACGGTTTCGTTGCCGGCGTTGTCGACCAATTCGATTGCCTCGATTTCCCACTCGCCGGCTTCGCTGAGCCGTTCGAAGACCGCCGAGCCGACGAAGACCCCGTTGGTGGTCGAGCCTTCGAGAAGTTTGAAGCCGGCGGTTGCGGTCGTTTGTTCACCGCTGGGCGAGACGAAGGTCACGGTCCCTTCTTTGAAGCCCGAGAGATCGTCAGTGATGTGTGCAGTGACGTAAACGGCCGTGCTTTCGTCTGTGGTGTCGATCGTTTCGGGTTCGATGGAGAGATCTTCCAGGCGAGGAGGTCCAACGTCTTCGTTGGGGCGCACCACCACCGTCGTGTTGCCTTTGATCGTCGGCACTTTGAAATGGATGGGCCCGTAGCCGCTCGAGGGCGGCGGCGTGAGCCATCCTTCCTGGCCGCCGTTCGGGGCGCCGTCAAAGACGGTGAAGGAGACGCGGCCCGATTCATCGGTTTTGCCTTCGAGGAGGTTCGACTGCAGGTACTGGTCTTGGAAGTAGCCAAAGTCGGCAGAGCCGTTGATCTCGGGGAGGCTGACGGCCGCTCCGCTGATCGGCGCGTTGTCGTTACCCAGGGCTTCGATCGTGAGCGTCGAGGTGGGCGGCAGTTCGATGTCGTGTTCCTGGTCGGATTCCAGTCGGAAGTTGCCGGCGAGGAAGAAGAAGTGCCGGGGCAGGTTCGAGGAGGGCCCGCCTTCCCCGTGCCCCACCAGGAAGAAGTTGTTGTTGGGAGCGGTGGTGAAGGAGTAGCGGCCGTCGGGGCCGGTCTGGGTGGTGAGCACATTGACGCCGGATTCGAGGCTGAGTTCTACATTGGGAACCGGGCTCCCTTCGGCGTCGCGCAGGGTGCCGCCGAGGTGGACGTCTTCGTTGGGGCGCACCACCACCGTCGTGTTGCCTTTGATCGTCGGCACTTTGAAATGGATGGGCCCGTAGCCGCTCGAGGGCGGCGGCGTGAGCCATCCTTCCTGGCCGCCGTTCGGGGCGCCGTCAAAGACGGTGAAGGAGACGCGGCCCGATTCATCGGTTTTGCCTTCGAGGAGGTTCGACTGCAGGTACTGGTCTTGGAAGTAGCCAAAGTCGGCAGAGCCGTTGATCTCGGGGAGGCTGACGGCCGCTCCGCTGATCGGCGCGTTGTCGTTACCCAGGGCTTCGATCGTGAGCGTCGAGGTGGGCGGCAGTTCGATGTCGTGTTCCTGGTCGGATTCCAGTCGGAAGTTGCCGGCGAGGAAGAAGAAGTGCCGGGGCAGGTTCGAGGAGGGCCCGCCTTCCCCGTGCCCCACCAGGAAGAAGTTGTTGTTGGGAGCGGTGGTGAAGGAGTAGCGGCCGTCGGGGCCGGTCTGGGTGGTGAGCACATTGACGCCGGATTCGAGGCTGAGTTCTACATTGGGAACCGGGCTCCCTTCGGCGTCGCGCAGGGTGCCGCCGAGGTGGACGTCTTCGTTTGCTGTCGCAGCGGAGGGGACTGAGGTCGCGGCCAGGCCAGCGAGAATGAAGAGCGCTATCGCCACCCGGCGCGTCGACGACATTCCCCCCGAACGAAACGATGATGGCACCGGCTTCTCCCCTCGTTATATGCGCAACTAGATAAGAGCGCTCGACTTATATCGAGTTTTTCGAATACTGGTTGCGTAGAAGGCGGCGAGTTGGGCGGGGCGGTCTACGCGAGCGCGTCCGGGCCCAGCTGGCCCGGCTCGGTGTAGCCGCAGAGGGCCATCGTCAGGTCGAACTCGGCGAGGACCATCTTCAGCACTGTTTCGACTCCGGCCTGGCCCTCCAGCGCGAGACCCCAGATGTAAGGGCGGCCGAGGCAGACGGCGTCGGCACCGAGCGCCAGCGCCTTGATCACGTCGCTGCCGCCGCGGATACCGCTGTCGAAGAGGACTACCAGGTCGTCGGCCGCCGCCTCGGCGATCGCCGGCAGCGCGTCGAGCGAGCCGATCGCGCCGTCGACCTGGCGGCCGCCGTGGTTGGAGACGATGATGCCGTCGAGGCCGCGCGTCGCCGCCTCGCGCGCGTCGTCGGGGTGCTGGATCCCCTTGACCACGATCGGCAGCAGGGTCTGCTCGCGCAGCCAGTCGAGGTCGTCCCAGCTGAGCGAGGGGTTGGCCTGGACGCCGAGGAAGTGGCCGGTAGCGGCTCCGACGTCGTCCTCGGGCGTCTGCTCCAGGCCGGCGCGGAAGACCGGGTCCTGAAAGTAGTTGGCGACGCCCATCCCGTTGAGGAAGGGCAACCAGGCCTGCTGCAGGTCGCGCGGCTTCCAGCCGGGGATGAAGGTGTCGACGGTGAGCACGATCGCGCCGTATCCGGCCGCCTCGGCGCGGCCGACGAGGCTCGCGGCAAGGTCGCGATCGTTGGGCCAGTAGAGCTGGAACCAGCGGGGAGCGGTGCCGCCCGCCTCGGCGATTTCCTCGAGGGTGAAGTGCGAGTTGGTGCTGGCGATCAGCGGCAGCCCGAGCTCAGCTGCGGCTGCTGCCGTCGCCAGCTCACCCTCCTCGTGGACGACCTTCTGCACGCCGATCGGCGCCAGCAGCACGGGCGCCGGCATCGCCGTGCCGAGCACGGTTGTGGAGAGGTCGCGCGCGGCGACGTCGCGCAGCATCCGCGGCACGATGCGGCGGCGCTGGAAGGCCTCGCGGTTGGCGTCCATCGTGCCCTCGCTGCCCGCACCGGCGAAGACGTAGTTGGCGGCGCGCTCGTCCATTGCCTCGGCCGCGCGGCGCTCCAGCTCGGCCACCGGAACGGGGATCGAGGGGATCTCGCCACCGAGGCCGCGGGCGTAGATCTCACGGTAGTAGTCGGCGAAATCGGCCATGCGCTCGGAAGGCTATCCGGGCAGAGCGCGCGGATAGGCTCTGGGGACGTGATCGACTCCCACACCCACCTCTTCCTCTGCGACCGGCCCGAGGCCGAGGTTGTCGCGGCGGCGCGCGAGGCGGGGGTCGAGCGGATGCTCAACGTCGGCCTCGAGGGCGAGTCCAACAAGATCGCGATCGCCGCGACCGAGCGCTACGACGCGGTCTTCGCCACGGCCGGCTGCCATCCGACCGAGGCCGCCGGGTTCGACGACGCGCGGGCGGAAGCGATCGCCGCGCTCGCCGCCGAGCACGAGAAGGTGCGGGCGATCGGCGAGACCGGGATCGATTACTACCGGGAGAGCGCCAGCAAGGCCGACCAGCGCCGCGCCTTCGAGGCCCAGATCGACATCGCCCGAGACCGCGATCTGCCGATCGTGATCCACGCCCGCGATCCCGAGGACGAGACCGGCGCGATCGACGACGTCTTCGAGATCCTCGACGCGCGCGGCGAGGGGGTGAAGGTGATCCTGCACTGTTTCCTCGCTCCCTGGCGGGTCGAGGACGCGATCGAGCGCGGCTGGTTCTGCTCCTTCTCTGGGATCGTCACCTTCCCCAGCGCCGCCGAGCTGCGCGAGGCCGCCGCGAAGCTTCCCGACGAGCTCGTCCTGGTCGAGACCGACGCTCCCTACCTCGCGCCGCAGCCGGTGCGGGGCAAGCCCAATGAGCCGGCCTATGTCGTCTCGACCGCCGAGGTCGTCGCCGAGGTCCGCGGCGTCACCTACGCGGAGCTGGAGCGCACGGTCGAGGCCAACGCGCGCTCGCTCTTCGGCTGGTAGGCGTGGTTAGGCTCGGGCAGAACTTCCTGTCCGACACGAACCTGCTCGACGCGATCGTCCGCGACGCCGAGCTGGGCGAAGGGGACGTCGTACTCGAGGTCGGCGCCGGGGAAGGCGTGCTGAGCGAGCGCCTCGCCGACGCCGTGCCCCATCTTCACTCGATCGAGCTCGACCGCCGGCTCGAGCCGGCCCTGGCCGCGCTCGCCGCCCGGGAGAACGTCACCCTGCACTGGGGCGACGCGATGAAGCTGGACTTCGCTTCCTTTGAGCCCACCCCGACCGCGGTCGTCTCCAACCTGCCCTACTCGGTGGCGACGCCGCTGATCCTGCGCACGATCGAGCAGTTGCCGTCGGTGGGGCGCTGGACCGTGATGGTGCAGCGCGAGATCGCCGACCGGCTGCGCGCCGCGCCGGGCAGCCGCACCTACGGCTCGCCGAGCGTGATCGCCCAGCTCGCCTGCGAGGTCAAGCTGATTCGCAAAGTCGACCCCGCCGTCTTCCGGCCGCGGCCCCGGGTCGACTCGGCGATCCTCGGCCTGCGCCGCACCGGCCCGGGTGCCGACCCGCCGACCCGCGAGCTGGTCCGCGCCGCCTTCGCCCACCGCCGCAAGTCGCTGGCGCGCTCGCTGGAGCACGTTCGGCCGGGGTCGCTTGCCCCCGCCCGGGCGGCGCTGGAGGAGCTGGGGCTGGCGGCCGACGCCAGGGCCGAGTCGCTCTCGCCCGACGATTTCGCCGCGCTATCGGCGAAGCTGCGAGCAAGCGCCTAAGCGCGACTTCCTCGATGCAGACACTCGCCCCCGCCAAGCTCAACCTCTGCCTCTACCTCGGCCCGACCCGGGACGACGGCCTGCACGAGCTCTGCTCGCTGTTCGAGCCGCTAGCGCTGGCGGACCCGATCGTCGTCGCCGAGGCCGAGCGCGACGAAGTCGTCTGCGCCGGCGTCGAGGGTGAGAACCTCGCGGCGCGGGCGCTGGCGGCATTGCGCGAGCGCGGCTGGGACGGCCCGCCGCTGCGCATCGAGATCGAGAAGCGGATCCCGGTCGCCGCCGGCCTGGGCGGCGGCAGCGCCGACGCGGCGGCGGTGCTGCGCCTGGCGCGGGGCGAGGTCGCCGGCCTGGAGGAGATCGCGGCCGGCCTCGGCGCCGATGTGCCCTCGCAGCTGCTGCCCGCGCTGGCGCTCGTCCGCGGCTCCGGGGAGAAGATCGAGCGCCTGCCAGCCCCGACGCCGCACGCGGTCGTGCTCCTCCCGGACGGCGGCGGTCTCAGTACCGCGGCCGTGTTCGCCGAGGCCGACCGGCTTGGCAGCGGTCGCGACGCGGCCGAGCTGGAGGGGCTGGCCGAGCAGCTTCGCGGCGTCGCTGGAGCCGGCGCGTCGCCGCTGTCTTACCCAGAGCTGCTCGTCAACGATCTCGAGCCCGCGGCGCGCTCGCTGAGGCCGCAGATCGGCGAGGCGCTCGACGCCCTGCGCGCGGCCGGGGCGCCGCACGCCCTGCTGACCGGCTCCGGCCCGACCGCCTTCGGCCTCTTCGAGGATCTCGCCGCGGCCCGCACGGCGGCCGCCGCGCTCGACCGCGACGACGCGATCGTCTGCGAGGCGGGGGTGGCCTGGTGAAGCTGGCGGGGGAGGGCGGCGGCAACCGCAAACGCCTGCTGATCGGGATCGCCGCCGTGGTGGTCGCCGCCGGCTACTACCTGATCAGCCGCGAGCTCGGCAGCCTCGATCTGCAGAACCTGCTCGAAGACGTCTCCAACACGCTGGGGGCGTGGACCTACCTCCTCGTCGGCGTCTTCGCCTTCGCCGAGACCGGCGCCTTCGTCGGTCTCGTCGTCCCCGGCGAGACCGTGATGCTGCTCGGCGGCGCCGTCGCCGGCCAGGGCGCGATCGACATCTACCTGCTGATCGCGATTGCCTGGTTCTCCGCCTGGGCCGGCGACACGACCAGCTTCTTCATCGGCCGCCGGCTCGGCCGCGAGTTCGTGCTCACCCACGGGCCGCGCTTCGGGATCGGACACGAGCGCTTCGAAAAGGTCGAGGACTACTTCTCCCGCCACGGCGGCAAGACGATCTTCATCGGTCGTTTCATCAGCCTCGTCCGCGCCTTCGCCCCGTTCATCGCCGGCAGCTCGGGCATGCGCTACCGCGCCTTCGTCCCCTACAGCATCCTCGGCACCGGACTCTGGGCCAGCGCCCACATCCTGGTCGGCTATTTCTTCTCGCGCAGCATCGAGAGCGCCGCCAAGTACGCGGGCACGGGCGCTTTCGTGCTGGCGACGACGATCGTCGTCATCGTTGCCGTCGTCACGGCGGTCCGCTTCTTCCGGGTCGAAGGCAACCGGCGCGCCACCGTCGCCTGGATGCAACGCCACGCGGCAACCCGCTGGCTCGTCGTTCTCACCAGGCGCTTCCGCCCGCAGCTCGACTTCCTCTGGGGGCGGGTGACGCCGGGCGGCACCTTCGGCCTCGAGTTCACCTCGCTGATGGCGATCTTCGCCGTCTCCACCTTCGTCCTCGTCGCCTACACCGTGATCGTCAACGGCGAACCGGGCCCGACGCCGGGAGACACGACGGCGATCGAATTGGCGGAACGGCTGCAGGCGAGCTGGTTGACCAGCTTCTCCAAGGTTTTCACCCACCTCGGTTCCTCCGCGGTGACCGGCCTGATGGCGATCCTCGCCGCCGCGCTGCTAGCCGCGCGCCGCCGCTGGGCGGAGTTCGGCGTGCTGGTCGCCGGTGCCGCGCTGATCTTCATCGGCGTGCACGAGCTCAAGGACGCGGTCGACCGGCCCCGTCCCGGAGGCGGCCTGATCGATGCCTCGGGCTCGTCCTTCCCGAGCGCCCACGCGGCCTACTCGACCTTCTACGTCTGGCTCGCGGTGACGATCGTGATGCGCCTGCGGGTCGGAATGGCGCGCGGCGCCGCCGTGATCGCGGCCGGGATCGTGCTGACCGCCGTGGTCGGCCTCTCGCGGGTTTACCTCAGCGTCCACTACCTCAGCGACGTCAGCGCCGGCTGGGCGCTGGGCGCCGCCTGTTTCTCCTTCTGCGCCGCCGTCGCCCTGGTCATCACCACTGTGCGGCAGAATGAGCCCCGTGTTGCCGCTGGCGCTGCAGAAGATCGAGAATGAGTACCTGCTGTTCGGCGCGGCCGGGCTGGTCAGCCTGGTCGCTTTCGTCGGCCTGATCCTGGTCCCGGCGGTCAGCTCCTACGGTCGCATCTGGGAGAAGGCAGCGGCCGGCTTCGTCTCACTCTTCGTCCTCGCCGCCCTGGTCCTGACCGGCGTCGTCATCGGCCTCGCCGTCGTCTACTACTACAACGACATTCTCAATCTTCTCCACGGCAAGTAGCGGCAGTGCTCGGCTCACAGAATCGTTAGCGCTAACTGAATTCGTCTAGCGCTGAAGTCGGTGCCTGGGGATAATGCGGTCATGCCGGCGGCCTCAAAAGGGAGAAAAGCGCCTGCAAGCCTTGGGGAAGAAGGGACTCTCGAGGCTCTTTCGGACGCGGTCGAGTCAGGTGCTGGCCTGCCCGCCGTGGCGCGCGCGGCGGCCAAAGTGCTGGATGCCAGCGTCGTCCTGATCGATCGCTCAAGCGCCGTGCTCGCCGTGGCCGGCGCCTCGCCGGACCAGGAGAAAAAGCTGCTCGCCGGGGGCGATGAGGTGACCCGGGTCGAGCTGCGGGTGGCCGACAGCGCCGTCGGTGAGCTGCGCTACCGCGGCGCCTCGCCGCCCGAGCCGATGATCACCCGCATGGTGACGACGCTGCTGGCGCTGGAGCTGGAGCGCTCGCGCTCACCGGAGTGGGAGAGCGAGGAGGTGGCGGGAGCATTCGTCGCCGCCGTCCTCGCCCGCCAGGTGACCGACCGCGGCGACATCCTCGCCCGCGGCGCCGAGCTCGGCGCCGCGCTTGACCAGGGCGCCGGGGTGCTGATCCTGCACGCGGCGCCCCGCGCGGCGCAGAGTGGCGAGTGGAGAGCGCGGGTGATGACGCTGACGCAGCGGGCGCTGCGCTCCCTCGCGCCGGGCTCGCTGGCAAGCGCGGGTGGGGAGGACGTCGCCGAGATCGCCGCGATCGTCCCCGCCGAGGACGACGCGCGGCTCGAGCGCGCCGCCGCCGGCTTGGCGCGCGAGCTCGAAGACAGCCTTTCCGGCTTTCACCTAACGATCGGCCGCAGCCGCCACGCCGCCGACCCGGTCGACCTCTACCGATCCGGCAACGAGGCGCGGCTGGCGGTCAACGTCGGCGAGGCAGAGGGCCGCTCGCTGCTTGCCTTCGAGGACACCGGCTCCTACCGCCTGCTGCTGCCGGCCATGAGCGAGGACCCGCGCGAGCTCGAACGTTTCTACGCCGAGACGATTGCGCCGCTCTCGGCCTACGACGAGCAGTACGAGACCGAGCTGGTGAGGACTGTCGAGGCCTACCTCGACAACGACGGCAACGTCGCCGCCACCGCCAAACAGCTCTTCACCCACCGCCACACGATCCGCTACCGGCTCGAGCGCGTCAAAGAGCTCTGCGGTCATGACGTCTCCGCCACCGAGGGCCGCGAGAAGCTGGGCCTCGGGCTCAAAACCATGCGCGTCCTCGGCATCGCCTCGCCGCAGGGGCCGGCAATGGAGCCCGGCTCCGAAGCGGGCCAAGTGCCGCGATCTTCGGACGAGTAGGCCCTCGAAGGTTCCGGGGGAAGGACTCGAACCCTCTCTTCTTGGACCAAAACCAAGCGTGCTGGCCGATTACACCACCCCGGACCGGGCTCCGAGACTAGCGTCACAGGCGACGGTTGATCGTGTCCGTGGGGGCGCCTAGGGTTTCGGCATGGAGATGAATGCGGTGCAGATGGATCCGGAGGTTCGTGAGGGACTGCGGCGCAGCTGGAAGGCGCTGATGACCGTGGGGATCCTGGCGATCTTCATCGGTTGCGTGGCGATCGTCGTGCCCGAGGTGGCTGCGGTTGGGACCGCGATCTTCATCGGCTGGATCCTCGTCATCGCCGGTGCCTTCTTGGTCGCCGCGGCGTTCATGGCGCACTCGATCGGTTCGGTGGTCCTGCGCCTGATCTGGGCGTTGCTGACCGTAATCGTCGGGCTTTGGTTGATCGTTGAACCGCACAACGGAACCCTGACGCTGACCCTGATCCTCGGCATCTACTTCCTCTTCATGGGCCTGACTCGGATCGCCGTCGCCTTCGCCGGTCGCGGCCAGCAGGGCGCAGGCCTGGTCGGCCTCAGCGGCGTCTGCGGCCTGCTGATTGGCATCCTCGTCCTCGCCAAGTTCCCCAGCTCGGCAGATTGGGCGATCGGCCTGCTGGTCGGCATCGACCTGATCTTCGCCGGCTGGACGCTGACCAGCGTGGCGCTGGTCGGGCGAGACCTTTCGCGGGCCTAGTCCAAGCGCAGCACCCGCCCGCCAGCGCTTACGATCTGTCTGTGGAGTCTCCCTTGGTGCTCGTTATGGCAGCGGGCGAAGGAACGCGCATGCGTTCCAGCCTGCCGAAGATGCTGCATCCCGTCTGCGGACGGGCGATGGTCGCCTGGCCGATCATCGCCGCGCGAGAGGCAGGGGCGGGGCAGGTCGTGGCGATCGTCTCGCCCAACCAGAACATCGTTCCCGGCCTTCCCGACAAGGTCCAGATCGTCACCCAGCCGCAGCCCGACGGCACCGGCGGGGCGGTGCGCGCGGCGCTGCCGCTGATCGAGGAGGCCGAGACCGTGCTGGTCCTCTCCGGCGACGTGCCGCTGCTCTCAGCGCGGACCATCTCCGGCCTGCTCGAGTCCCACGCGGCCTCCGGTGCGGCGGCGACGATGCTGACGATCGAGCTTGACGAGCCGGGCTCCTACGGCCGCGTCGTCCGCACCGGTTCCGGCGAGGTCGAGCGCGTGGTCGAGGCGAAGACCGCCGGCGACGCGACGCCCGAGCAGTTGGCGATCCGCGAGATCAACGCCGGCACTTACGTCTTTCAGGCCGGTCCCCTCGCCGAGGCCCTCGCTGGGCTTTCCAATGACAACGCCCAGGGCGAGTACTACCTGCCCGATGTCCTTCCAGCTTTGCGCAAGGCCGGCCACATGGTCGGCGCCTACCTCGCCGACGACCTCGCGGTGACGATGGGGGTCAACAACCGCGCCGACCTGGCCGCGGTCGAGGGCGAGGCGCGCCGGCGCATTCTCGAGGCGCACATGCTCGCCGGCGTCACCGTCGTCGATCCCGGCTCGACCTGGGTCGACGCCGAGGTCGAGATTGCCGCCGACGCGCGAATCGAGCCCGGCACCAGCCTCCGAGGTCTGACCGAGGTCGGCGCCGGCTCCACGGTCGGCCCGCTGAGCACGCTGATCGATTCCAAGCTCGGCGCGGACGTCTCCGTGCCGCACTCCTACCTGGTCGAATGCGACGTCCGCGATGGTGCCCTGGTCGGCCCGTTCGCCTATCTGCGCCCCGGTGCGGTGCTCGAGCCCGGCGCCAAGGCCGGCACCTTCGTCGAGATCAAGAACTCGCGGATCGGCGAGGGGGCGAAGGTCCCGCACCTCGCCTACGTCGGCGATGCCGAGGTCGGCGACGGCAGCAATCTCGGCGCCGGCACGATCACCGCCAACTACGACGGTTTCCGCAAGAACCGGACTGTGATTGGGGAGAACGCGCGCCTTGGCGTTGACACGATGCTGATCGCGCCTGTAGAAGTCGGCGACGGTGCTTACACTGGCGCCGGGGCAGTGATCAAGAGCGACGTGCCCGAGGGGGCGCTCGCTGTCAGCGATAACGAGCAACGGAACATCGAGGGCTACGCCGCCCGCAAGGCCGCCAAGATGCAGGAGGAGCAAACCCCGTGAGCACGATCGAGGAGCGACCCGAGACGGTGCCGTCAAGCGCTATCACCCACGACTACTCGAAGCGGATGATGGTCTTCGGCGGGCGCAGCTCGATGGAGCTGGCCGCCAAGGTCGCCGGCAAGCTCGACGTCGATCTCGGCCAGGTCACCTTGAAGACCTTCGCCAACGGTGAGGTCTACTGCCGCTACGAGGAGTCGATCCGCGGCGCCGACGTCTTCATCGTCCAGTCGACCAGCGCCAACGAGCAGTCGGAAATGACGCCGAACGACTCCCTGATCGAGCTGTTGACGATGATCGACGCCGCCCAGGGTGCTTCCGCCCACCGCATCATCGCCGTCATGCCCTGGTACGGCTACGCCCGCCAGGATAAGAAGTCTGCGCCGCGCGAGCCGATCTCCGCCCGCATCGTCGCCAAGTGTCTGGAGGGTGTCGGCGTCGATCGGGTGCTGACCATGGACCTCCACGCCGGCCAAGTACAGGGCTTCTTCCACGTTCCGGTCGACCACATGACCGCGATGCCAATGCTGACCCAGTGGTTCGCCGACCAGCACCCGGCCGAGGACCTGGTGATCGTCTCGCCCGACGCCGGCCGGGTAAAGACCGCGCGCAACTTCGCTCGTCGCATCGGCACCCACTGGGCGGTGATGGAGAAGGAGCGGCCGGCCCAGCAGGTCGCCGAGATCGGCTACGTCGTAGGTGACGTCAAGGGCAAGACCGCGGTCCTGGTCGACGACATGATCGATACCGCCGGAACGCTCTGCGCGGCGGCGCAGACCGTGCTCGACGAGGGCGCGGCCCGGGTGATCTCCTGCGCCACCCACGGCGTCTTCTCCGGCCCCGCCTACGAACGCCTCGCCTACGAGAACTCCGGGATCGAGCAGATCGTCGTCAGCGACACGATCCCGCTGCGCCCCGGCGCGCCCGACAACATCACCGTGCTCTCGACGGCCGGCACCTTCGCCGACTCGATCCGCCGCATCTTCACCGACGATTCGGTTTCCGAGATCTTCGCCGGCGAGAACCAGCTCTTCTGAGGTTCGCGCGGACAGCGCTGGGACTCCCGATGCAGGAACGCCTATCCGAAAAGCTCGGACTATGGATCTGCCTGCCGCTGCTCGCCTGGGGGGTGATCTGGATCGCGGCGCTCTCGATGCCGGCCTCCGACTGCGATGGCTACGGAACCGATGCCGGAGAAGGCGAAGTGGCGCTCATCGTCCTCGTCGCAGCGGCATCGCTTGCCACGGCGGGAGCGGCGCTGTGGAGGCTGGTTGACCTGGGCCGCGCAAATGCGTTCAGCGCGGCCCGAGACCTGATGATCGGCGGAGGTGTGGCGGCCATCCTGGCCTTTGCGGCTGTCGCCTCGCCGCCGCGGGCCCGAGTCCAGATCCTGCCGGCGACCGGCATGTTGCTGACCGGCCTGGCCCTTTTGGTGCTTCTGACCGCCTGGGCGGCAAGAGTGCGTCCCAACCAGGTTGGCTTGCTCTTGCCCCTCTATCTCTTCGGGGCTGCGTTGTTCGCCTATCCCCTCGTCGGCCTGCTCGGCCTGGCCAGTTCCAGTGGAGCCTTCTGTTGAGCCAGCGGCGATGACCAGTCAGGGAGACACGCCGACGCTTCGCCTTGTCGGCCATAAGGGCGCCGACCTGATCGCGCCCGGCAACACGGTCGAGAGCTTTCGTGCCGCGGTCGAGGCGGGCGTCGACACGATTGAGCTCGATGTTCTCTGGCTCCGTGACGCTCACCTGCCGCTCGAGCAGCGTGCCGAGCTGGTGGTTGCGCACGATTGGCACGACGCGGAAAGTCGCACGCCGCTGACGCTTGGTCAGGCGCTCGATGCCTTTCTCGAGCCGCCGCTCGATCAGGTCGAGATCGACATCGACATCAAGCTGCAGGGTAGGGAGGAGGAGATCGTCGAAGCGCTGCGCGAGCGCGACCTGGTCGGACGGGCGATGGTCTCGACCATGGAGCTCTATTCGCTCGGGCGCATCCTCGAGCTGGAACCGAATCTGCGCCGTGGCTGGACCTACCCCAAGGTGACCAAGGACTGGACCTCGAAGGGCTGGGCGAAGGGACCGATGCTGGCGGCACTGGTGGCGATGCGCCACCGTCTCCCCGGCCTCGCCGCCGAGAAGCTGCCCAAGTTTGGGGTCGAGTCGATGTGGGTCTACCACCCGCTGGTCAGTGCACGCCTCGCTCGCATCACCAAGCTGGCCGGCGTCGAGCTGATCGCCTGGACCGTCGACGACCTCGCCCGCATGCAGCGCCTCGTAGACGCCGGCGTCAACGGCCTGGTCTCCAACGACCCCCGCCTCTTCGCCCAACTCGACCAATAGTCCCGCCCACCCGCAGGCCCCACCCGTTCCGGTGCGCCTTTTCCCCGATATAGGGGGATAAGGCGCACCGGAAGAGTGTCATGCGACGTTGAGCATGCGGGCGATGCGATGGACCACTGCGTTGGGTTCGTCCGTGACTTGCCGCCAGGTGATCCGCGCTGTGCGGTAGCCGGCCGCGGTGAGGATCTGATCGCGTTTGCGATCACGCTCGAAGGCCGCGGGAGTGCCGTGCGTCTCTTCGCCGTCTGTCTCGATCGCAAGTCGTTGCTCCTCCCAGAGCATGTCGATCTCGAAACGGTGTCCTTCGACGCGAAGCTTCACATTGGTGCGGGGAGCGGGTAGGCCTTCTTCGATCAGGCGAGGCAGGAGGCGCGCCTCGAGGCGGCTCCTGATGATCGGGCGCTGTGCTCCCGCCTTTCGCCACGGGGCAAGGATCGTCCGCAGTCGAGGTGCGCCCAATCGCCGTCCGCGGGAGAGAACCCGATCGATCTCATTGACGTCGAGCAGGCGCAGGATCGCCGCCTGCTCTACCAGGCGGCGGAGTTGCCCCCAGCCTGATTGCCCCGCCATGTCCACGATGGTGCGGGAAATCGTGGTGCATAGAACTCCGTCGCGGACGGTGAGCTCGTCGGTAAGCGGCAGGCGTACTCGATGCCAGCGAATGCCCGGGATCTTGCGCCCGGACCAGTCCGGAGGAATCACATGGGCGACGGCAAGTCGCTTATCCGACAGGCCAAGCAACTCTGCAGCGCTTCCGTGCGAGAGGACGGTGTCGCTCTCACAGGCGAGCACGGCGGCGAACATCCAACCTGTCCGGCTTACCGCCCGGTGGCCAACCGCAAACGTTCCACGGAAGAGGGGCTGCAGATACCCCGCCGCGATCCGGTCGTCGATGCCCCGGTCACGAAGCCCGAGTCCCCTCAGTTGCTTCCGCGCGACAACCCCGTGCTGCCGGCTTGCCAGCTTGGCAATCGCGTGTCCCGAGCTTCCCGTGCGCTTTTCCCCCGCCATAGGGGGATAAGGCGCACCGGAGCGGGGGTCTCCCCCCGGTTGGGGTTAGATCGTGCCGGGGGTGGCTGTCGGCGGGGCGTTGCGGCCGCCTTTGCTCTTGACCGCTGAGTTGAGCTCGTCGGCGGTGAAGCCGCCGAGCGCCTCGCCGTCGAGGGCGTAGCGGTAGAGGGCGACACCGAAGATGTTGCTGAGCGCGCTCGATACGAGGACCGAGATCGCCAGGCCGATCACGCCGAGCACCAGCAGCAGGGCGCCGGCGAAGCTGGCCGAGGCCCAGATCAGGAAGCCGGCGAAGATCAGCAGCGCCGAGGGCAGCATGCCGAAGAGGAAAACAGCGCCGCCGATCGCGATGTTGCCGGTCACCTGGGCTCCCCAGCGCGACTTGAAGAGGCTGGACGAGCGCTTCAGCGTTTCGAACGGGCCAGTTCCCTCGAGCGCGATAACCGGCACGGCGAGGAAGGTGATCAGCGACCAGCCGATGGCGAGCAGGCGGCCGACGATCTGGCCGACGAAGCCCTGGTTCTCCAGGGCGCTGAGGGCGAGGCCGATCGTGGTCGAGACGGCGGCCCAGCCGGCGATCTGGGAGAAGCGCGTTCGCGCCACCGCCAGCCCGTCGCCGACGCTCGCCTTCTGGCCGTGGAAGATCATGTCGGCGGCGGCGGCAAGGCCGACGCTGAAGTAGGTGCCGATCACGGCGAGCAGGTAGAAGCCGATCACCGCCAGGGCGCCGCCAAACACCGCTTGGTCGTCCGCGATCAGGTAAACGCCTGGACCGACGACGATGATCGCGCAGACGATCGTCGCCGCGCCGCCGTAGAGCGGGAAGCGCAGCAACTCGGGGTTCTCACGCAACAGCGCCCAGCTCTTCTTGGTCAGCTGCCAACCGCGTTTGATCCGGCTCATAGTTGCTCTCCTTCTAGCGACTTCTCGACGATCGGAGTCTGCAGCATGCCCCTTCCCTCGAAGTACTCCCACTCCTCCTCGCCAAGCTCAGTCGAAGGCGGATCGGCGTAGATCCACTCGCGCATGATCCGGTGCCAGTTGCGCTTCGCCCGCAACTGACCGAGCACGGCGACGACGCCGATTTCCATCCGCCGTCCCATCAGCTCGTCGGCCGGCACCGACTCGCGCCGCATTAGGTCGTAGTACTCGGAGCGGGGGTCGTTGGTCGACTCGATGATCTTCATCACCCGTTTCGCCGTTATCTCGACCTCGCGGTCCTCGACGAACCAGCCGCTGACCGCGAGCATGTGCTCGATCAGCCGTTCGGCGTCGAGCTTCGAGGGGTTCTTGATGAAACCGATCTCGTGCAGGGCGTCGCGGAAGGCCTCGGGGTCGTTGTGGAAGGCGGCGTCGATCGTGCGCTGCTCGAGCACGATCTGCTCGTGCGTGAGCTTCTTGGTCATGCCGAAGTCGAGGAAGGCGACGCGCCCGTCGGCCATCAGGATGTAGTTGCCCGGGTGGGGGTCGGCGTTGAAGTGGCGCAGGTGGTAGATCGAGCCGAAGCTGCCGCGGAAGACGATCTCGCCGAAGCGGCTGCGCTCCTCGTGCGGCAGCTCCTTGATCTGCTCGAAGTCCAGCCCCTCGACCAGCTCGGTGACCAGGACGCGCCGCCGCGAGAGTCGCGTGATCACGTCCGGCACGTAGATAAAGGGATGGTCGCGGTAGGCGCGCGAGAAGCTGCGCTGGTTCTGCGCCTCGTACTCGTAGTCGAGCTCCTCCATCACCCGCTCGCGCAGCTCGGCGGCGATCGCCTTGGCGTCGAGGCCGGGGGCGAGGGCGCGGGCGAGGCGGACGATCGTGCCGGCGTTGCGCAGGTCGGCGTCGAGTGCCTCGGCGATCCCGGGGTACTGGATCTTCACCGCGACCTTGCGCCCGTCGGGCAGCTCGGCCCGGTGCACCTGGCCGATCGAGGCGGCGGCGAACGCCTCCTTGTCGAACTCGGCGAAGAGCTCGGAGAGCGGTTCGCCGTCGTACTCCTCCTCGAGCACGTGCTCGACCTTCTCCCAGGGCATCGCCGGCGCGTCGGTGCGCAGCTTCGCCAGCTGTTCCTGGTAGACCTCGCGGTACTCGTCGGGGATGAACTCGGTGTCGATGAAGGAGGCGAACTGCCCCAGCTTCATCGCCGCGCCCTTCATCTGGCCCAGGGCGCCGACCATCTTCATCGCCGTTTCCAGGTGGCGCTGCTCCAGCCGCTCCTTGCTGCCCTCCTCAGAACGGGCGACGTTGGTCGCCTTGGTACCCGCGTAACGGGCACTCTGCACGCCGACGATCGAACCGAGCTTTGCCGAGCGCCTCATGCGGCCCTTGGGGATCTTCGAGCCGTCGGCCATGGCCGAAGGGTGCCACACGCGCGCTTTCTCTATCCTCTCCCGTCCGAATGGCCCGTGGACGCGAAACCCTGAAGGCAGCACCCCGCACCGAGTTCGGCTCGCGGACCTCCCGTCGCTTGCGGCGCGAGGGCCTCGTACCGGGCGTCGTCTACAGCGGTGGCTCGGAGGCGCACGCCTTCCAGGTGGCAGAACGCGACGTCCGCAACGTGCTCGGCGAAGGCGCCGCTCTCTTCGACCTCGAGATCGAGGGCGCCAAGACGGTGCCGGTCGTGGTCAAGGAGCAGCAGCTGCATCCAGTGCGCGGCAGCCTCCAGCACATCGACCTGCAAGAGGTGCGACTCGACGAGGCGATCCAGGCCGAGGTCGCGGTTGAGCTCGAGGGCACCGAGGTCGCTCCCGGCGTCAAGGGTGGCGGCGTGCTCGAGCACGTCACCCGCGAAGTCACCGTCGAAGCGCTCCCCGCCGAGATTCCCGACCGTCTCATCGCCGACGTCTCGGCGATGGAGATCAACGACACCCTGCAGCTCTCGGCGCTCCCCGTGCCCGAGGGTGTGACCCTCGTCGCCGACGATCTCGACGAGGTCACTATCGCCACGCTCTCTCCGCCCCGGGTCGAGGAAGTCGTCGAGCCCGAGGTCGAGGAGGAGACCGAGCTGGTCGGCGAGGACGGCGAGGCCGCCGCCGACGAGGGTGGCGACGGCGATTCGGGCGACTCCGGCGGGGACTAACTCCTGTCCCTCTTTCGCCGCCGAGCCGACCGCGGCGAGGGCGAGCAGCAGGGGGACCGGATCCTCATCGTCGGCCTTGGCAATCCCGGCGAGAGCTACGCCGCGACCCGCCACAACGTCGGCTTCGAGGTTGCCGCCGAGCTCTCGCGGCGCTGGGACCTGCCGGGGGCGAAGCAGAAGTTCGGCGGTCTGATCAGCGAAGGGCGGGCCGGTTCGGGGGGGCCGCGGGTGGCGATTCTGCTGCCGCAGACGCAGATGAACGCCTCCGGCGATTCCGCCGGACCGGCGCGCGGCTCGCTGAAGGTGCCACTTGAGCGGGTCGTCGTCCTCCACGACGAGATCGACCTTCCCTTCGGTGAGATTCAGGTTCGCCTCGGCGGCGGCCTCGCCGGCCACAACGGCCTCAAGAGCCTCAAGCGCGGCTTCGGCGAGACGGATTTCTGGCGCGTGCGGGTCGGCGTCGGCCGTCCCGACTCGACCGACCCCGAGGTGGTCGCCTCCTACGTGCTTGGGCGCTTCCGCGAGGCCCGCGAGGAGGTCGCGGACCTGGTCGAGCGCGCCGCTGGGGAGACCGAGCGGCTGGTCGAGAAGCTCGATGAATAAATTGCGCTGCAGATGAGCGAGCCGACAACCGAAGTCACGAGCTACGAAGTCGACGAGCAGGGCGTCGCGGTGCTGCGCCTGCTGCGGCCGAAGTCGCGCAACTCGATCAACACCCAGATGCTGGTCGAGATCCTCGAGCACCTCGCGGTGGCCCGCGCCGACGAGGCCGTGCGGGTGCTGGTGATCAGCTCCGCCGACCACATGGGCCTCTCCGCTGGTGCCGACGTCAAGGAGGAGCTCGACGAGGAGGCGCAGGTTCGCCGCATGCAGCTCTTCGCCGACGTCTATGACCAGATCGTCGCCTTCCCCAAGCCGACGATCGCCGCCTGCCACGGCGACGTGGTCGGTGGTGGCGCCGAGGTCGCGGTCGCCTGCGACATGCGCGTCGGCGGCTCCAACCTGCGCATGCGCTTTCCGGGCGCGGCGCTCGGCGTGCCGGTCGGCCCGGCCCGCCTGGTCACGCTCTGCGGCCTCGCCGCCGCCAAGTACCTGCTGCTTTCCTCGCGCACGATCGGCGCCGACGAGGCCCTGAGGCTGGGCCTGGTCAACCGCGTCGCGCCGGCCGCGGCGACCGAGGACTCGGCGCTGGAGCTGGCCATCCAGGTCGCCGGCCACCCGCCGGAGGCGGTCGCCCGGCTGAAGGTGATGCTGCACGAGTGGGACGACGTCGTCGGCCGCTCCACCGCCGAGGGCAAGGTCCAGGTCGAGTGGCAGCGCTCTGGCCCCGGCCTGCCCTACAAAGCCTGATGGCGGCCCCTGAGGTCGCCAGGCGGCGTCCTCAGTCGCTTGCGTGCGGAGCACGCCACGCTCCCTGCGTCCTTGCCTGACGACCTCAGGGTCGCGCCATTTCAGCCGCCGCCTCGCCGACCCCGGCCGCGATCGCCATGATCGAGACCTGGGGGTTGACGCCCGGGCAGCTGGGCAGGACCGAGCCGTCGGCGACCCAGACTCCCTCGACTCCGCGCAGTCGTCCTTGCGGGTCGACCGGGTGGCGGGCGGGGTCCGAGCCACCGGCGGCGGTACCGCTGGGATGGAAGCCAGCGAGGCGCAGGCGGCGCACGTCGAGCCGTTGCATGGCCGTGGCGAGCTCGGCCTCCGAGCGCACCGCCGGAGCGCCGCCTCCCAGGTCGACGTCGTCGGCGCCGGCGGCCAGCATCACCCGCGCCATCGCCTCGATCGCGATCGCGAGGCGGCGTTCGTCGGCCTTGGCGAGTCGGTAGGAGACGATCGGGGCGCGGGAGCCGAAGACCCGGCCGGAGGGCTCGTCGGCGATCATCGCGCCGAGCATTGCCCTGTTGGGGGCGCGATCAAGGCGACCCAATAGGTGGGTGCCGTAGCCGGGAGCGGAGATCGCACCCATCCCCGGCGGGCTGCCAGTTGCCTCGATCAGGACCCCCTCGCTCTCGTGCAGCTCCTCGATCCCGACGCTCTGCATGACGCCGCTCCAGGGCACCACCCTCTCCTCGAAGCCGGCGGTGATCCCGGTGGCAGGGTGGATCGAGAGGTTGCGGCCGAGCCGGGGGTGGCCGCCGAGGCCGCTGCGGCGCAATAGCGCCGGGGTCGGGATCGCGCCGGTGGCGACGATCACCATCGGCGCGGAGATCCGCACCTCGCTGCCATCGGAGCGCTCGGCGGCGACGCCGGTGGCCCGCCCGCCCTCGCTCAGGACCCGCTTGACGCGCAGGCCGGAGACGATTCGCGCCCCGGCCTCGCAGGCCTGGGGCAGGGCGTTGAGGTGGACGCCGCCCTTTGCGTTGTTGGGGCAGCCGATCGCGCACTGGCAGGCGCCGCGGCAGCCCGGCGCGTTGCGCCGCAGGGGAGCGCTCTGCCAGTCCAGCGCCGCCGCGCCCTCGAGCGCGAGTTCGCCGTTACGGCCGAGCACCTCCATCGGCGCCGGGGCAACGCCGATCGTCGCTTCGACGTCGGCGATCCGGGCGCCGAGCAGCTCGAGGTCGGCGAGGGCCAGGCCGTGCTCCTTGTGCCAGGCGGTGGCGACGGCGGTCGGTGGCCGGAAGCAGGTGCCCGAGTTGATCACCGTGGTGCCGCCGACGGCGCGACCGAGCGGCAGCGCGATCGGCGGGTTGCCCAGCGCCATCGTCGTGCCGCCGTCGCGGTAGATGCCGGAGAAGCGGTCGAGCGGGTGCGCGCCGCGGATCCGCTCCGAGGTCCAGCGCTCGCCCTCCTCGACGATCACGGTGTCGTGCCCGGCTCGGGCCAGCGCCCGCGCGGCGAAGGCACCACCGGCGCCGGAGCCGATCACGATCGCGTCGCAGCTGGAGCTGCCCGGCCAGTCGGGCGCCCCGGTAATCGCCATCTGCGGGTCGGGCCGCGACGGCTCGTGACGCGAGCCCACCGCGGCGATCTCGGCCGCGAACGCATCGGCCCCGTGGGCGAGCAAGACGATCGACTTGACCGAGTCGATCAGCGGCGCGCCGCCGAGGCGAGCGACCTCTTTCAGGAGCGCTTCGCGCTGCTCGGGGGAGGCAGCTCCGATCGTGCGGCGATTGCGCGCCAGCGAGAACGCCTCGAGGCTGACCAGCGCCGCCCCCAGGCCCACGCGCGAAGCCGTCGGCATGCGCGAGACCATCCGCCTGGCGACGGTCGCAACCCGCTCGGGGTCGGGCCCTCCTGCCTCCGGCGGCAGAATCGCCGCCGCCACGTCTCCCAGCGCGGACATGCCGGAGATACTAGGTCCAGCTGGCCGAATCGAGCACCGCGCCGTTCCCAAACTCGCCGGAGTGGGTTGCCACATGGTCGGCGACCTTGGCGCAGGGCGCGACCCAAACCTCATCTCCCGCCGCGGCTGCCGCAACCCGATCGAGCAGCGCCGCAAGGTGCTCGTCGCCGAGCCAGCCGAGCATGAACGGGTGCAGGACAATCGCCATGTAGCCGCCCGTCTTGGCCAGTCCCTCGATCTCCGCGGTGAGCCAGGCGACGAAGCCGGCCGGCTCGATCGGATCGCCCGAGCCGTTGATCTGCTCGCGAGCGGCGGCGAGCGGCGGCAGCACGCAGCTGGCGTCGAGGTGGCGCCACTCGAAGGGCAGCAGGGCGACGCCGCCCTCGAAGCCGGCCCCGGCGCCAGCCGGCGAGCAGTAGCGCAGGCCCGCCTCGCGCAGGGCCCGGGTACCGCCCGCGCCGAGCTGGCCGCCCGGCGGCCGCAGCCCGGCGATCTCGAGGCCGATCCGCTCGAACGCGGCGGTGCCCTGGTCGAGGTTCGCAGCTTGCTCGGCTGCAGTCAGGTCCGCCCACTGCTCGTGGCGCCAGGCGTGGTAGGCGACCTCGTGGCCGCGGGAGTCGATCTCGCGCAGCAGGTCTGGGTAGAGCTCCGCGTTCAGTCCCTCGACGAAGAAGGTCGCGGCGATTCCCCGTTGATCAAGCTGTCCGAGCAGCCGCGGCACCACCTCGAGCGCGGTCGCGTGGCGCCCCAGCGGCGCGTCCTCCGACAGCGCGCCCATCTCCAGTTCCGCCGCCTCACCCAAGTTGTCGAAAGTGAGCGACAGCAGGCCGGCGGGACTCAGGGCCACCTATATCTCGACTTTCAGGCCCATCGGCCTTATTCGCGCAGCGCCGGGCTCCAGCGCTCCGGCTCAAGCTCCGCTTGCTCGCGGGCCCAGCGGAAGTGGTGCTGGGCCGAGGCGAGCAGGATCGGGAAATTGAGCAGGCCGGCGATCGCGAAGCGTCGTGCGCCCGGACGGTTTGCGGCGGGCAGGCTGAGCGCGCTGCAGACGAGCCAGAACCAAAGCACGGCGTTGTAGGCGGGCAGCTGATCCTCGCTCAGCCCCTCGGCTTCGTCGAGCATCGGCAGGCCCTTGTGCAGCGACCAGGGCCAGGCCTTGAAGTGGACGGCGACCCCGGCAACGCCGATCCCAGCGCTGAAGGCGGAGAGGCGGCGCGCGTTCTCGCCGTCGCGGGCGGCTGCGGCGAGCATTAGCGGGAAGTAGGCGCTCCAGAGCGCGTAGGCACCGCGGCGGCCGATGAACGGCTCGAAGACGAGGCCGACTCCGGCGCGGGTCTCGAAGGCGTTGTGGGCGAACAGGCCGAGGGCCGATCCAGCTGCAAGCAAGCGTCTCATCATCGCGCTCCGATCTCGTTGGCCAGGGCTCCGATCCCGTCGATTTCCAGCTCGACCGTCTGCCCCGGCCGGATCCAGCGGTCGAGCTCCAGCCCGCAGCAGCCCGGCATTGTCCCGGTCGAGACGATGTCACCGACGTCGAGCCGCTCGCCGGCGGAGGCGTGGGCGAGCATCTCGCCGACGTCATGGGTGGCGCCGGCCGTGCCACCCTCGCACCAGACCTCGCCGTCGACTCGCACCCGCCCGGTGACCGCCTGCCAGTCGGGAAGCTCGTCGGCGCTGAGCACGTCGCAGCCGATCGAGTTGGCGAAGGTCTTCGACTTGACCGCCGGCCCGAACATGCCGTGGCGAACCTCCTCCGCCTGTACGTCGCGGGCGCTCCAATCGTTGAGGACGAACCAGCCGCCGATCGCCTCGCGGGCCTGCGCGGGTGTGGCATCGGCGAGCGGGGCGGCGAGGACGAAGGCAAGCTCGAGCTCGAAGTCGAGGTACTCCGTGTGGGAGGGCCAGGGCATCTCCTCGCCGTCAGACAGCATCGCCGTGTGGTTGCCGAGGTAGAAGGCCGGCGTCTCGTAGAAGCTCGCCTTGGGCTTGAAGGGCGGAAAGGTCCTGCCCGTGGCCCGCTCGAACCCGGCCGCGAGGCGCTTGACCGGAGGCGGGAAGAAGCGCTTGACCAGCATTCGCGCCGAGCCCTCGTAGTGCGAGGGCCAGAGGCTGAAGGCGCGCATCGAGCGCGGTGCGAAGGGGAGTCCGGCGCTCGCCGGGTCGGCGGCGACGCTCTCGTCGTTGGCCGAAGATTCGATCAGGGCGGCAATCTCGGCCCGCCGCCCCGCGCCCGCGGAGAGCACGGTGAGCAGATCGTCGTCCCACGGCAACGAGACCCAGCGCTCGCGCGCCTCGTCCTTGACGATCACTCCCTCAGCTGTGCTCCTCAGCTTCATCGACGCCCGCGGGGGAGTGTAGGCGCCGATCGCGGCCTCGTAGAATCGGCGACCCGCCCGGACGAGCCTGTCCGGGCTTTTCGCCTGCCATGTCTCTCCGCCCACTGATCGAGATCGCCGCCGAGAACGAGCGCGTCCACGCGCTCACCGGACGCGTGCGCGATGCCGTTGACGGCGGCGAGAAGGTCGAGGTCCCGGCCCCGACGATGCTGCGGCCGCTGCTGCTGGCGGCGCTGCTGGAGGACGATCGCGGCCTCGCCGGGCGCCCGGCGCTGCTGGTCAGCCCCGACGACCGCTCGGCCCGCGACCTCGCCAACGACCTGCGCGCCTACCTGGCGCCGCGGCGCGTCCGCCTCTACCCCTCGCGCGGCACCGGCTTCGCCTCGCACGTGACGCCGCCCCCGCACCTGATCGGACTGCGGATCGACGCCCTCGACGCACTGCGCAGCGAATCGGACGCGGTCGTCGTCGCCTCCGCGACGGCACTCGCCGAGGCCGTCCCCGACGCCGCCCTGCGTCCGGCCGGCTTCGCGATCGCAAGCGGCGAGGAGATCGACCTCGACGGGGTCCTGCGCAGCCTTGACGCCGCCGGCTACCACCGGGTCGAGCAGGTCGAGGAGCGCGGTCAGTTCGCCGTGCGCGGCGGCATCCTCGACGTCTTCGGCGCGACCGAGGAGCGCGCCGTGCGGATCGAGCTCTTCGGCGACGAGGTCGAGTCGATGCGCTGGTTCTCGACCTTCACCCAGCGCTCGCTGGGCGATGCGGAGCGGGTCGAGCTCGCCCCGGCGGCGGAACTCGACGCTGAGCACCGCGAACTGGCCGAGCTGGCGGCGATGGAGGCCGCCGAGGAGGGCAAGGAGCCACCGAGTCTGGCCGAGGTCCTGCCGCTCGACCGCTTCGGTGCGCCGCTGGACCTCGTCCCCGACTCCGCCGCCGTGATCCTCGCCGCCGCCGAGGAGATTGAGCCGGCGCTGCGCGACCACTGGGAGGACGCGACGACGTCGATGCACGCCGAAGACGCCCAGAGGCTCTACGTCGACGTTGCCGAGCCACTGGCCGCCCGCGCCGCCCTCTCCTTCAGGTCGGCCAGTGACGACGACGAGGAGGCCTTCCGCGCCGCCCGCGCCGAGTCCCCCGCCCGCAGCGTCAAGGAGGCCGAGGCGGAGCTCGAAAAGCAGGTCCGCTCCGGCTACCGCACCGTTGTCGCCTTCAGCGATCGCGGTGAGGCGGAGCGGACGCGCTACGGCCTCGACCGCCTCGACGCGGCGTTGCTCGACGGTGGCCGCCTCTCGCCCAAGCCCAACCTCACCTTCGCCGAGGCGCGCCTGCGCGAGGGATTCATCAGCCCCGAGCTGCGCCTCGCCGTCTATCCCTTCCGCCGGCTCGTCCACCGGCGCCGCCGGGCCGAAGCTCGCGCGCCTGGCGCCGCTCGGGGCCGGCTCGCCTTCAGTGATCTGAAAGTCGGCGACTACGTCGTCCACGAGGACCACGGCGTCGCCCGTTTCGCCGGCTTTGAGACGCGCGAGGTCGGCGGCGTCACCCGCGACTACCTCTACCTCGAATACAAGGGCGAGGACCGCGTCTTCGTCCCCGTCGACCAGCTCGCCAAGCTGAGCCGCTACGTCGGCGCCGGCGGCGAACCGAGCCTCTCCGCGCTGGGCGGCAAACGCTGGCAGAACATGAAGGCGCGGGCCCGTAAAGCCGCCGGCGCGATCGCCGGCGAGCTGCTCAACCTCTACGCCGAGCGGCGAACCCGCAAGGGCCACGCCTTCGGCGCCGACGGCGAGTGGCAGATGACGATGGAGGCGGCCTTTCCGTACCGCGAGACCGCCGATCAGATCGAAGCGATCGAGGCGGTCAAGGGCGACATGGAGGCAGACCAGCCGATGGACCGCCTGGTTTGCGGCGACGTCGGCTTCGGCAAGACCGAGGTGGCTCTGCGCGCCGCGGTCAAGGCCGCCGCCGACGGCAAGCAGGTGCTGATGCTGGTGCCGACGACGATCCTCGCCCAGCAGCACTTCGGCACCTTCCGCGAGCGCCTCGCCGACCTGCCCTTCGTGGTCGAGGGAATCTCGCGGCTGCGCAAGCCGGCCGAGGTGAAAGCGGTCTTGGCCGACTACGAGGCGGGCAAGGTCGACATCCTGATCGGCACCCACCGGCTGCTCTCGCGCGACGTACGCGCCAAGGACCTCGGCCTCGTCATCGTCGACGAGGAGCAGCGCTTCGGCGTCAAGCAGAAGGAGCTGCTGCGCCAGCTGAAGCTGAAGGTCGACGTGCTGGCGCTCTCGGCGACCCCGATCCCGCGCACCCTGCAGATGAGCCTGGCCGGCCTGCGCGACATCTCGACGATCGAGACCCCGCCCGAGGGACGCCGCCCGGTCCGCACCTATGTGGGCCCCTACGACGAGGACCTGGTCCGGCACTCGATCGAGCGCGAGCTCGAGCGCGGCGGCCAGGCCTTCTTCCTGCACAACAGGATCGATTCGCTGCCGGAGACGGTCGAGCGGCTGCGCGGCCTGCTGCCGAAAGCCCGCTTTGCCGAAGCTCACGGGCAGATGGACGAGACCCAGCTAGAGGAGACGATGCTGGGCTTCCTGCGCGGCGACGCCGACTGCTTGGTGACGACGACGATCATCGAGTCGGGACTCGACATCCCCAGCGCCAACACCCTGATCGTCGAGCGCGCCGACCAGCTCGGCCTCTCCCAGGCCTACCAGATCCGCGGCCGGGTCGGCCGCTCTCGCGAGCGCGCCTTCGCCTACTTGCTCTATCCCTCGGCGGAGGCGCTGACCGAGGACGCCGCCGCGCGCCTCTCGACCCTCGCCGACCACACCGAGCTCGGCTCCGGCTTCAAGATCGCGATGCGCGACCTCGACATCCGCGGCGCCGGCGACCTGCTCGGCGAGGAACAGTCCGGCCACGTCGCCGCGGTCGGCTTCGAGCTCTACTGCCAGATGATCGACGAGGCCGTGGGGGAGGCGCGCGAGGCGGACGGGGACGGGGGGGAGGCGCCGGAGCCGGTCCGCCTCGACGTTCCGGTCGACGCCTACCTGCCGGCCGCCTTCATCCCCTTCGAGGCGGCGAAGATCGACGTCCACCGTCGCATCGCCGCCGCTCGCGAGCCGGGCGAGCTGCGGGCGATTCGCGACGAGATCAGCGATCGCTTCGGGCCGCCGCCGCCGGAGGCGGAGAACCTGCTGGCGCTGCAGCGGGCGCGGATCGAGCTGGGCCTGGCCGGCGCCCGCAGCGTCGAGTTCCGCGGCGGGCGACTGAGCGTCACCGGGATCGAGCTCGACTCCGAGGCGGCCGGGGTTATGAGCGAGAAGCTCGAGGGGGCACTGTACGAGTGGCGAGAGAAGACCGTTGGGCTTCGCGTGCCGGATGAGCCGGAGGCGAGGCTGAACGCGGTGCTGGCGATGGCGGCGGCAATCAGGGACGCGAAGCATTCCCAGGCCGCCGAGACGAACGTCGCCGGCTGATCTTCCCGGGCAGGGCAGGTCTTTCACCGAGCATTTGATTTATGCTGCCCGATCGGTGGCATCGATTAAGGGGCAAGGGACCAAGTCAGCCGGGTTGCAGCGCCTTGCGCTGCTTGCCTTCGGCGCGCTCTTCATCCTCCTCTTCGTCATCTTCGCCATCGCCCAGGGGATCGGCAATCCCAGCGTTCCTTCGGGCGACGCAGCGATCGTTGAAGACGCCCCCGACGGCCTCAGTCCCGTCACCGAAGCCGACTTCCGTCACGCGCTAGTTCAGGCGGCCGCCCAGAAACAGATCAAACCTGTTCCGAAACCGGGCGACAAAAAATACGACGAACTGAAGGAAACGGCGCTCGGCGAAGTCCTCGACTCGATCTGGATCCAGGGCCAGGCGGCGGAAATGGGCATCGTCCTGACGAAAAAAGAAATCGCTGACGAACTGGCGAAACTGAAGAAACAGGCCTTCAAAACGGAACAGCAGTACAAAGAATTTCTCAAGGAAGCGCATTTCACGATCGCCGACGTCAACGAGCGCGTGACGCTCCAAATCCTCAGCGGCAAGATCGAAAAACAGGTCACCGAAGGGGCGCCGCAGCCGAGCAAGTCTGAAATCGAAAACTATTACGAGGCGGCGAAGTCGAGCCAGTACACGACCGGCGAAACGCGCGAAATCCGGGTCGTGAAGAACAAAGACAAAGCCAAGGTCGAAGAAGCGAAAGCGGCGCTTGAAAAAGACGACTCGACCAAGAGCTGGGCCGCAGTCGCGAAGAAATACTCGACCGACACGACCAAATCCAGCGGTGGCCTGCAGGCCGGCGTGACCGCGGGGCAGTTGGCCGAACCGCTCGACAAAGCCGTCTTCGACGCGCCGCAGGGTCAGATTGAAGGGCCGCTGAAGGAAGCGACGACCAACACAGTCTTCGAGGTGATGCGAATCACCCCCGAAAAAGTCCAGTCACTGGACGAAGCGAAGTCGCAGATCAGCGCCCAGCTCGCCGAACAGATCAAGCAGGCAACATTCGCTCGCTTCGTGCGCCACTACGGCGCCAAGTGGCAGTCGCGCACCTTCTGCGCCGCGGATTTCCTGATCTCCCGCTGTCGCAACTTCAAGGGTGACGGCCGGCCCGCCGAAGCCGATCCTGCCTGCTACGAAGCCAATCCCAAAACTCCGGCGGAAGCATGTCCGGCGCCGATCCCCCAGGTCAAACCGGCACAGCCGGGCACGGTCAGCCCGCTCAACCGCGAAGGGCAGAAACTGGCCCAGCGGCCGATCCCGGCGAACATCAAATCGGCGGCTCCGGAAGGCGCATCCGAACTGCCGGCTGGAGCAATCCCCGAAGGGGAATAACTCCGGCTGGATGAATAGGATGGCGCTTCCGTGAGCGCTATCGCATCAATCCACGCCCGCCAGATCCTCGACTCGCGCGGTAACCCGACGATCGAGGTCGAAGTCGCGCTCGAGTCGGGCGCTCGAGGCCTTGCCGCGGTGCCCTCGGGCGCCTCGACGGGAGAGTTTGAGGCAGTCGAGCTGCGCGACGGTGGCGACGCCTGGGCGGGCAAGGGCGTCTCCGGCGCGGTCGGCAACGTCAACGGCGAGATCGCCGCGGCGCTGAAGGGCGCCGATGCCGAGGACCAGGCCGGGCTCGACGCGAAGATGATCGAGTTGGACGGCACCCCGAATAAGGGCAGGCTCGGCGCCAACGCGATCCTCGGGGTCTCCTTGGCGGCGGCGAAGGCGGCCGCGATGGTCGGCGGCGAACCGCTCTTCCGCTACCTGGCGAAGCTCTACGGCGGCGCCGAGCCGAGACTGCTGCCGGTGCCGATGATGAACGTGCTCAACGGCGGCGCCCACGCCGACAACTCGGTCGACTTCCAGGAGTTCATGGTCGTGCCCGCTGGGGCGGCTAGCTTCTCCGAGTGCCTGCGGGTGGGGACCGAGGTCTTCCACGCGCTGAAGAAGAGCCTCGCAGCCGCCGGTCACTCGACCGCGGTTGGCGATGAGGGTGGCTTCGCCCCCAACCTCGAGTCCAACGAGGCGGCCCTGCAAGCTGTGCTTGCCGGCGTCGAGGCGGCTGGCTACGAGCCCGGCGCCGATGTCTTCATCGCCCTTGACCCAGCGACCAGCGAGGTCTTCGAGGGCGGGGCCTACGTACTTGAGCACGAGGGCCGCTCGCTGTCCCCTGAGGAGATGGCCGCGTACTGGGAGGATGCCTGCTCGCGCTACCCGATCCTCTCGATCGAGGACGGCATGGACGAGGAGGACTGGGACGGCTGGAAGCTGCTGACCGAGAAGCTCGGCGACCGCGTCCAACTGGTCGGCGACGACCTCTTCGTCACCAACCCCGAGCGCCTGCGCCGCGGCATCGAGCTCGGCGTCGGCAACTCGATCCTGGTCAAGGTCAACCAGATCGGAACCTTGAGCGAGACGCTGGAGGCGATCCGGATTGCCTCGGAGGCGGGATACAGCGCCGTTATCTCGCACCGCTCGGGTGAGACCGAGGACACGACTATTGCCGACCTGGCCGTAGCGACTGGTGCCGGTCAGATCAAGACTGGCGCTCCGTCGCGCTCGGACCGCGTCGCCAAGTACAACCGGTTGCTGCGGATCGAGGAGGAATTGGGCTCCGCGGCCGAATTTCCCGGCTTGCAGGCGTTCCACCAACGGTCGACTTAGTGAAGGAATGCGGGGCTCGGCCTCGTAGGTCCGGGCATGGCAGCACGCACCCACGCGGGGAAACGGACCGCCAGCGGTGCCAAACGCCGTCCAACAACCACGCGCAAAGCGACGGCCAGGCGCAAACCGGCGGCGCGGCGCAAGCCCGCGGCGCGGCGCAGCGCAAGCCGGGTCAACTGGGATCGAGTCGGCCGCGTCGCCCTGACGCTGGTCTTGTTCTTCGTCGCCTACTCGTACCTGAATCCGGTGATCGACTTCGTCAAGACCTACACGGCGACTACCGCGGCCAGGGTCAAGCTGCACGAAGCCCAGCGCGAAAACACCCGCCTGCACTGGCGCATCCAGCACGCCGGCGACCCGATCGTCCTCGACGCCAAGGCCAGGGCCCAGGGCATGGTCGCGCCCGAAGAGACGCCAGTGGTCGTCCGCGGCCTCTAGTCCCCGCTCTCGGAGCACCCGGTGGTTAGCGCCGGCTCCTACATCCTCAGCGCCCTCGCCCTAGCCGCCGTAGGGCTCTCCCTGGGCTTCACGGCGTTCCGACTGCGTCGGAGGCTGCTTCCAGCCTGGGAGGGCGCTCCTGCGCGGCTGGTAGAGGCTGTGGTGGGTATCGCGTTGCTGATCTGGCTCGGCGAGGTGCTCGGGACCGTCGGGCTCTTCTATGCGTGGGCCCTTATTGCAGCGTCGCTGGTGCTCGCAGCAGGCTCAGCCGCCTGGCCGCGGGTTCAGTCGCAGGGGGAGCGGGCCGCTGCGGGCGGGCCACGGTCCGTCCTCGATTCCGCGCCATCCGCGAGCGGGACGTCTGGGCTGGCGTGGATCGTGACCGTTGGGGTTATTGCCCTCGTCTTTGCGCACTGGGGACTCACGACCAAGGACGCATTGGACCGAGGGATCTTCAACTTCGATTCGCTCTGGTACCACATGCCCTTCGCGGCGGACATGGTGCAGAGCCACTCCGTAACCGGGCTGCACTACACCGAGACGGTCTTCACGAACTGGTTTTACCCGCAGAACTCGGAGCTGCTCCACGCGACGGGGATCCTGCTCACGCACCGCGACACGCTGTCGCTCTTTCTGAACTTCGGCTTCCTCGCTCTCAGCTTCCTCGCTGCGTGGTGCATCGGCAGGCCCTATGGCCGGGGGCATCTGACCGTGGTTGCTGCCGCGGTCGTTTTGGAGTGCCACACGCTGGTCGTTCGGGAGCCGGGGGCTGCCAAGAATGACCTCGTAGCGGCTGCGCTTCTACTTGCCGCCGTGGCGATCCTCGTCAATGCCTGGGCGGCGCACTGGGCTCGGAGCTCCGATGGCGACGATGCCAATGAAGGGGAGGGGGGAGGCGGACTGCCCGTCGGTTGGCCGCTTGCCGCCGCGGGGCTTGCGGTCGGTCTCTCCGTGGGGACCAAGTCGACCGCTGTCGCGATGGCGGCCGGGCTGACGCTGGCCGTGCTCGTGCTCGCGCCGGCGGGGAGGAGGTGGGCTGCGGCCGGATGGTGGTTCATCCCGGCCTTCCTCGGGGGCGGCTACTGGTACCTGCGCAACCTGATCGTCGCCGGCAATCCGCTGCCGCAGGCGACCAGCATTGGGCCGATCTCGCTGCCGCATCCTGAACGGCTGCAGGAAGGGCGGCCCGACTTCAGCATCGTCCACTACGCGACCGACACCGGCGTCTGGCGCGACTACTTCGAGCCCGGCCTGCACCAGGCCTTCGGAGCGCTCTGGCCCTTGGTGATCGCCGCCGCGGTGCTGGGCGGCCTCCTCGCCCTCTTTCGCGCCAGGGACGGCGTCCTGCGCTGGATGGGCGCCGTGGCGCTGCTCGGCCTCGTCGCCTACCTCTTCACCCCCCTAAGCGCTGCGGGTGCCGAGGGCGCCCCGGTCGGCTTCGGCATCAACATCCGCTACGCGATCCCGCCGCTTCTGCTCGGCATGGTGCTTCTGGCCTCCCAGTCCTGGGTTGGCAGGCAAAGGACGACCGAGCGCCCGACTGCTTCGTTTTGGCCGCGTTGGGGCTGGGAAGAATGGACCCTGCTCATCAGTTTCCTGCTCATCCTTCTCCTCACCGATCGCTCTGACGCCGCACTGCGCGATCCGGCACGGACCTTCGGCATCCCGCTGGCAGTCGTCGCTGTCCTTCTTCCAGCCGGGTTGCTCTTCGCTCGTTCCCGCGGCGCCGCACGCGGGGTAGTCATCGGCGGCTTCGCCGCCCTCGCCCTGCTCGTGCTCGCGATCGGCTACCCGGTGCAGCGTCACTACCTCAACGACCGCTTCGCTTCCGGTTCCGAAGTTCCCGGGCTGGATCTCGATTCCGCCTACGTCTGGGCACGCGATAAGAGCGACACGAGAATCGGCCTCGCCGGAACTACCGCCGGCTTCCTCCAATACGGCTTCTACGGCACCGACCTCTCCAACCCCGTCATCTACCTAGGCAAAAAGGGGCCCCACGGCGCCTACAACGCGATCCCGACCTGCACCGCCTTCCGCACAGCGGTCAACGCAGCAGACCTCGACTACCTGGTCACCTCACCATTCCTCAACTTCATCCACACCGGAGACCCGATCTCTTCCCCCGAGGCAGCCTGGCTGCACAGTTCCAAAGCTGCCACCCCAATCAAGCGCGACGGTCCCACCACCATCTGGCGAATCAACGGCAAGCTGGATCCCTCGGCCTGCGGCCCGGCGAACGCGCCCCTACACCGAATCCCCGACACGCACCTCAGCGTCCGATCTCAGTAGGTCGGAACGTCTTGTACTTTTTCGGCGCGCGCAAGCGGCGCCAGCAGGCTCGTCTCCACCGAAAAAGTTAAGTGGAGACCTACTGAGATCGGACGCTCAGTCGCCCGAGTCGTCGGACTCAGACTCAGGCTCGGGCGCGCCCGGCCGCCGAATAACGATCTGGTCGGCGTCGATCCGAACCGTGACCTCCCGCTTGCCGGCCCAATGCTCGGCGTATACCGGGTTGTCCTTCACAGCCGGGTCGAGCCAAAGGCCGTAGCCGTCGGTCTCACCGTGATCGAAGGTTGCCTCAAGGTCTTTGCGACGGCCACGGCCTCCGCGACGGCCGCGGCGACGGCGCCGTTTCGGCCGGTCGCCACCACCCTCGCCGCCGGCGCGCTCCTTCTTCTCGCCGTCCTCGCCCTCGTCGTCGGACTCCTCGTCCTCATCCTCTTCGGGCTCCTCGGCGGCGGCGGCCTCGATCTCAGCCTCGATCTCGTCGCGGAGATCGACTTCGCCCGAGGCCGAGTCCTCCTCGTCAGGGGTGAAGCCGTGCTGTTTGCGGAACTCGCGCAGCTCGGACGTGCTGACTTCGAGCTGGTGAGCGATCCATGCATCCGTGCGGCCCTGGCGGACCCAGGCGCGGATCTGGTTCAACTGCGGCTTCAGCGAGCGTCGTGCCATCGGCGCGCGAGTCTATTCAACCGGGGCGGTAGCACGCATGGCCGCTACGCCATCAGGAAGGCAAGCGCCTCGAACATCGAGACGACGACGACGGCCACGGTGACGGTCAGGCAGACGGCGAGGACGCTGAAGCGCACCTTGCTCTCCTGCTCGACGCGGGTGATTCGGCGCGCCCGCGAGCGGTTTGCCGCGCGGCGGCGAAGCTGCTCGCGGCGGCGGCGCTCCAAACTGGTCTCCTGCTCGAAGGCCGTCTCGAACTGGGAGATGCTTTGTCGCATTCGCATAGATCAGGGTGGCCCGGGGGCCGCGGGGGACCGTAGCAAAGGCGAACGGGCGCTTGCAGGGGAAGGAAATGTGCGATCGGTCACGACAGCTCGGGCTCTTGCCTAGGTCGGACAGGCTCCCCAGAGGCCCCGGCCGGTCCGCGCGGCGCGCAGCTCGAGGCGCTGAAACAGCGGCGCAAAGCGGTTATTCGGCGCAATCGTCAGCGAGCGGGCGAGGCCGCGGCGGACCAGCATCGCGTTGACGAAGCGCCGTCCCAGATAGACGTAGGCGAGCAGCCTGCCATAGACGTCGCGGCGCTCCACACCGAAGACGAGGCGCACCCGCCGTCGCTCGACCAGGGCATGGTTGAAGCTCGAGGCGCGTGGGCCAAAGCACTGCACGGGCGTGTCGGGCTTGACCGTCTCCGGCGTGTCGACGCCGATGTAGCGCACGTCTTCCTCGCGGCCGTCAATCCGGGCTTCGATCGTGTCGCCGTCGACGACGCGCGTTACGAAGGCCTTAGCGCTTGCCGGCCCTCCGCCGGCCCCGGTTCCTTCCCAGGGCCGGACAATGAGCAGCGCGGCGATCAGCAGCAGCGCAAGGCTGCCGAGCTGACCGCGTCTCCAGACATCACGCCGCACCCCCGCTCAAGGCGCGAGGGTGGGCGTTCTCTCCCCCCGCGCTACGGGATGCGGCGAACGCTGGAGAGCAGCGTCTCTTTGATCTGGCCGATGATCTCCAGCGCCTCGTTCCACTCGCGCTGCCAGACGTTGCGGCCGAAGATCACGCCGGAGCCGCCCGCCTGCATCACGTCGCGGGTGTGGCCGAGCACGGTCTCATCGTCGACCTTGGAGCCGCCGGAGAGAACCACCAGCGAACGGCCGGCCGATTCGACGCACTGGCGGATCGCCTCGGCGCCGTCGATCTGCATCTCGTTGTAGGGCGCCGGGGCGTCCTTGTCCTTGTCAGCGTCGATCTTCGGCATGTTGAGCTTGACCACGTCGGCGCCCATCTCCATCGCCATCCGCGCCGCGTAGTCGATCGCGTAGAAGGAGTTGGGGCCGCCCTTGGCTTCGATCGCTTCGCCGCGCGGGTAGGACCAGACGATTAGCGGCATGCCGAAGCGGTCGCAGTCCTCGCGCACCTGGCGCAGCTGGGCGAGGTCCTCGTCCTGGCGCGGCGAGCCGACGTAGAGCGTGTAGCCGATCGCGTCGGCGCCGAGCCGCACGCCGTCCTCGACGCTGGCGTTACAGCTCGAGAAAGCCTTGGCGGAGGAGGGGACGTCGGTCTTGCCGTTGACCTTGAGGATCAGCGGAACCTGGCCGGCGTAGTCGGGGTAGTACTTGGTTGCCATCCCGATCTGGCAGGCGAGGGCCGAGTAGCCGGCCTCGGCGGCGAGCCGGAACTGGTAGTCGGGGTCCTTCGAGGCGGGGTTGGGGAAGAAGTCGCGCGGGCCGTGCTCGATGCCCTGGTCGATCGGCAGCAGCATCAGGGTGCCGTTACCCGGGCCGAACTCAAAGAGCAGGCGCCGCAGGCGGGCTCGTTTGCCGGGGGCAAGGGTCGCCAGCAGTGATTTCTGCTCGGTCAGGCTCTTCAACTCCACGCTGTTTTCCTCCTCGGAGATAGGTGTCTTTTCAGTATGGCATCGCAAGCGGGATTCGAGCGCTCGCCAGCGGGGGGTTATCCTCGGATGACCATGAGCGAGACTGAGCTCAGCGTCATCTGCAAGAACTGCGGTTCGGAGGTCAGTCCCTACGTAACCGAGTGCCCGTACTGCGGTGCTCGCCTGCGCAAGCGGGCGCCGAAGCTGGAGCGCCGCGGCGACGGGCTGGAGGCAAAGCCGCGGCGGCGCGCCCGGCCGAAATTCCTCCGTGCTCGCCGCTCCGAAGCGTCTCGCCCCTTCCGTCCCTACGCGACGATGGCGGTGATCCTCGGCTCGGCGGTGCTGCTGCTGGTACAGAAGGCGACCGGCGACGCGCTCAGCACCTTCGGCGGCCTCGTCGTCCCGCTTAACGATCAGTGGTGGCGTTTCCTCACCGCTCCGTTCGCCTACGTCGACGTCGGCTACCTCTTCGTCGTCGCGGTCGGGCTGGCGATCTTCGGGGTTGGGCTGGAGCGCCGCCTCGGCAACATCCCGACCGCGGTGCTGCTGCTCGCCTGCGGCTCGCTGGGGATGCTCGTCGCCAGCGGCATCGCCAACGCCCAGGGCGAACTCCAGGTGATCGCCGGCGGCAACGGGATGGCGCTGGGAGCAGTCGCCGCCTGGTTCGCAATCCGGCGGGCCGAGGCCCACGGCGCGATCGACGACGACTACGACCTGATCGGCGTCATCGTCGCCGCGGCGGTGCTGCTCGCCCTGCCGATCTTTGAGTCCACAGCCGATCCGTTCGCCGGCCTGATCGGCGGCGCGGTGGGCGGCCTGGCCGGTCTGGCTGCCTCCGCCTTGCGCGAATCGCACTAGTCTCAGTTTTCGTGGCAGCCGAGTACGACGACGAGCAGCTTGAGGGCGCGATCGAGCGGCTGATCGACGCCGAGCGCTTCGCTGAGGCGGAGCGGATCGTCGCCCGCGCCGCGCCCCAGCTGCAGAAGGTGCTCGCGGCGGCGCTTGCCGAGGGCGGCTGGTTCGGCGAGTCGCACGAGGCCGAGGCACTGAAGGCGGCGACCACGCCGGATCCCGACGAGCGCGTGCTGGCGGTGCGCTCGTTGCTCGCCGAGGAGGCGAGGATGGGAATGATGGTTGGAGTTGCCGTCGGCTGGGCACTTCACGGGGAGATGACCGAGACCAACGATCCGCAAGGAGAGGGCTGAGAGATGGAGATTCGATTTCACGGGCATTCCTGCTTCGAATTGAGCGAGGGCGAGACGAGGGTCCTGGTCGATCCGTTCCTCAAGCCCAATAACCCGGCGGCCCTGGCCAGCGCCGAGGACGTCGACCCGACCCACATCGCGATCACCCACGGCCACGTCGACCACATGGCAGATGCGGTTGGCGTCGCGACGCGCACCGGTGCCGAGTGCGTGGCGATCGTCGAGATCGCTAACTGGCTCCAAGAGCAGGGCGTCGAGAAGGTCTCCGACCCGAACCTCGGCGGCACGGTCCGCTTCGACTGGGGCTGGATCAAGCTCGTGCCCGCCTGGCACACGAGCACGATCGCCGGCTCCGAAGAGGCGCCCTTCAGCCCGACCCCGGGCACCGTCACCGGCACCCCCGCCGGCCTGCTGATCAACCTCGGCGGCGTGACCGTCTACCACGCCGGCGACACCTGTCTCTTCAGCGACATGAAGCTGATCGCCGAACGCAACCCGGTCGACGTCGCCCTGCTGCCGATCGGCGGTCACTACACAATGGACCGCCACGACGCCGTGGTTGCAGCGGAGTTCGTCGGCGCCGGCACCGTGATCCCGATGCACTTCGACACTTTTCCCCCGGTCGAGACCGACTCCGGAGCGTTCAAGTCCGACGTCGAGGCGAAGACCTCCTCAACCGTGGTTGTGCTTGCCCCCGGCGAGTCCCACACGACTGGCTGACCAGCCAGCCCGATGCTAGTCTCGCTCGGACCCCGCCAGCCGAGCCGAGGAGAGCAGCGATGGGAACTACTGAGGCATCCGGGACCGAGACGCGGACTGAGCGCGCCGACTTTCAGGCGACCGCCGATCCGGCGCTGAACGAGGCAGCCGACCGCACCGCTGACATCAAGCTGCTCACCTACGAGGAGCTCTACCTGCTCTGGGAGCGCCAGCAGTGGCAGACCCAGGAGCTTGACTTCAGCCGTGATCGCGAGGACTGGAACGAGCGCTTCAGCGACGAAGAGCGCTTCCAGCGCATGTACGGGCTCTCCTCCTTCTTCATCGGCGAGCAGAAGGTCGCCGAGGAGCTGGGGCCGATCATGCGCGCGGCGCCGACCGAGGACCAGCGGATCTTCCTCTGCACGCAGATCGCCGACGAGGCGCGACACGTGCGCTTCTTCGAGCGCTTTTACCGCGAGGTGGGGGTGCTGGAGTCCGACGAGCTCTCGCAGATGCTGGTGCAGACCTCCGAGCATCTGAACGAGAACTTTGGCCGGCTCTTCGACGAGATGCTGAAGCAGCGGACCGACCGACTCTCGGTCGAACCGGAGGACACCGAGGCCCTGGTCGAGGCGGTGACGATCTACCACATGGTGATCGAGGGGATGCTGGCCCTCACCGGGCAGCACTTCATCATGGACTACAACGAACGCGAAGGGACGCTGCCGACCTTTGTCGAGGGCTTCCAGAACGTCGCTCGCGATGAGCACCGCCACGTCGCCTTCGGCTCCGTCTTCCTGCGCGAGAAGGCGCACGAGGACGAGCGCTACAAGCGGGCGATCCAGCGCACGCTGGAGGAGTCGCTGCCGGTTGCCGACGGGGTGCTCTCGCCGCCCTGGGCGCCCGAGGGCGATGACTGGGAACTGTTCGGCTACTCGCTGGCCGACACGCGCAAATTCGCCAGCACCTGCCTAATGCGCCGCCTCAAGGTGATCGGCCTCCAGTAGGGCCGAGGAGGGAAGGCCTGGCGGAACCTAGCCTTCGGTTTCGGGCGCTGCCGAGCCTTCCGCGCTTTCGGGGGTGGCCGGCGTTTCTTCGACCGCTGGCGGTGTGCTTTCGGCGGGGGGAGCCGCGGGCGGCGGCGTGGTTTCCGCAGGCGGCGCCGGGGCGGCAGTCACGGTGGTGCTGTCGCCGCCGACCGTGACGACCACGGTGCCGCCGGCCGCCGGAGCGCCGGCTGCAGTGCCGGACGGAGTGGCGCTTTCAAGGTTGGCGGTGGACTGTGGAGTGGCTTCGGCGGTTTCCGTGCCGCCACTCGACGGACCCGTCGCATCGTCGTCAAGCGGTTGTTCGGCGGGCGGCGTTGCTTCGGCCTCGACCGGTGCCGGCTCAACGGCTACTTCGATCGGCTGCGCCGGCGTGTGCGGGCGAACGGGGGCCACCTTTACGTGCTGGGCCTGCGCCAGCGCGACCGTGGGTCCGGTGTGGACCTGCGAGATCGCGGCGGGGCCGCCGTGGTTCACGGGCGTAGGTTCAACCTGTTGCTTGACCTCGACCGCCCCTGCCGTCAGCACCGCGGCGGTGACGACCCCGGCGACGGCCTTGGTGCCGATCGCGCCGCCGACCGCTCCGAGTCCGCTTGCCGCGCCGCCGGAGCTGAGCGCAGCACCGACGCTGCCGACAGCGCCGGCTCCGGTGGCGCCAGCGCCTGTTGCGGTCGCCGCAGCGCCACCGGTACCCGCTCCTCCCAGGCCAAGCTTGGATGCGATGAAGCCCTTCAGCGCCAGCAGCGGCGCGGCCGGAACCAGCGCCGCGAGCACCTTGTCGTTGGAGCGGAGTTGGGAGCGGAAGTCGCTGCACTCCTCGCAGTCACGGACGTGGCGCCGTACCGGGCCGGAGAGCTTGCGCAGCCCCTCGGACGCCTCGGCAAGGTCGATCCGCACCTCGCCGCAGGTCAGCTGGCGCGCCTGGCTCGCCTCGGCGAGTGAGATCCGCGCCCGCACCAGCAGCGACTTGACCGAGGGCACGCTGGTCTCCATCGCTTGGGCGATCTCCTCGTAGGACATCGCGTCCATCTCGCGCAGCAGCAGTGCCGAGCGCTGCGTCTCGGGCAGCTTGCTGACGTCGGTGAGGAGCTGGCGGAACTCCTCGCGGTTGTGGACCTTCTCGGCTGTCGAGGCGGCCTCCACCGTCGGCACCATGTCCATCGATTCCTGGGCGTCGGCGGTCGGTTTGCGCAGGTGGTTGAGGCAGCGGTTGCGGGCGATCCGGTAGAGCCACGGGCGCAGGTTGATCTCGCGCTCGTCGGCCAGCATCGCCCGGTAGGCGTTGACGAAGACCTCCTGCAGGACGTCCTCCGCGTCCTCGGTTGAGCCGAGCATCTGGCGGCAGAAGCCGAGCAGCCGGCCCTGGTAGCGGTCGACTATGGCCTCGAAGGCGCCGGGGTTGCCGGCGCGGGCCATAGCGATCAGGTGGTCGTCGCCTTGAAGCTTGAGCAGCGGTGAACGCCGGGCGAGAAGTCCGCGGCGACTGGCGTGTGTAAGAGCTGAAGCCTCCAAGCGAATCCTCCGATGACCAGGGAAGGCGTTTGTCTTCTAGCTCAAGAGACACCGTAGCAGCGAGGTAGTTGCGGTACCTCGGCAGTTTTTAGTGCAACTTTATGTATCCAAAAGCAATGCCCGGGGCGGGATTCGAACCCGCAAGCCCCCCAGTGGGGCAACGCCTTTTAAGGGCGCCGCTTTTACCAGTTTCGCCACCCGGGCATGGCGATGGTAGCCAGGAACTCGTTATAGGCTCAAATTTATGGAGGCTCACGGGGGGCGGATCGTCGCCAAGGCTTTGAAGTCGCGGGGAGTCAGCCACCTCTTCACCCTCTCTGGGGGACACCTGTTCTCTATATACGACGGCTGCAAGGCTGAGGGGATCGAGATCGTCGACGTCCGCCATGAGCAGTCAGCGGTGTTCGCGGCCGAGGGCTTCGCCAAGGCGACGCGCGGCGTTGGGGTCGCGGCGCTGACCGCCGGGCCGGGGGTGACCAACGGGATCAGCGCGATCGCCGGGGCGCAGGCCAACAACTCGCCGGTCTGCGTGCTCGGCGGCCGGGCGCCGGAGGTGCGCTGGGGGTCCGGCTCGCTGCAGGAGATCGACCACCTGCCCTTCGTCTCTCCGCTGGTCAAGTCGGCGGAGACGGTGAAGGAGCCGGGGCAGATCGCGGCTCGCACGGCGGCGGCGCTCGACACCGCGTTTGCCGCCCCCTACGGGCCGGCCTTCGTCGACTACCCGCTCGACGTCGTCTTCACTGAGGCGGAGCTGGAGGTCCCGGCGGCGGCGAGAGTGGAGCCGACCGCGGCGGAGGGGATCGAGGAGGCAGCGGCGCTGCTTGCCGGGGCCGAGCGTCCGGCGATCATGGCCGGGTCTGGCCTTTACTGGGGGCGGGGAGAGGACGAGCTGCGGGCGCTAGCCGAGGCGCTGGGGATCCCCGTCTTCCTCAATGGACTTGGGCGCGGTTGTTTGCCTGCCGATCACGAGCTCGCCTTCAGCCGGGCCCGCGGCGCGGGCTTGGGTGGCGCCGACGTGGCCCTTGTGATCGGTGTGCCGCTTGACTTCCGCCTTGGTTTCGGCGCCAGCGTCGCCGAGGAGGCGAAGCTAATCCGCCTCGATGTGGCTCCGAACGCGCTGAGCGCGAACCGCGCCGCCGATGTCGACATGGTCGGCGACGTCGCCGCCAGCCTGGCCGCGATCGTTGAGACCGTGGGGGAGGGGAGCCGCCGGACCGAGCCCTGGCTGGCCGAGCTGCGCAAGGTCGAGGCCGAGAAGCGCGCTGCCGAGCAGGCTGAGCTGAACGACTCGCGCTCGCCGCTGCACCCCGTCCGTATCTACAAGGAGCTGGGCGAAGTGCTGGAACGCGATGCGATCGTCGTCGGCGACGGTGGCGATTTCGTCTCCTACGCGGGGCGCTTCGTCGAGACCTTCCAGCCCGGCTGCTGGATGGACCCGGGGCCGTTCGGCTGCCTCGGTGCCGGGCCGGGTCAGGCGATCGGCGCCAAGCTGGCCCATCCCGAGCGACAGGTCTGCCTGCTGCTCGGCGACGGCGCCTTCGGCTTCGCCGGGATGGAGTTCGACACGATGGCGCGCCATGGCCTGCCGGTGGTTGGCGTAATGGGCAACAACGGCATCTGGGCGCTTGAGCATCACCCAATGAAGTTCCTCTACGGCTACTCGGTGGCGGCGGAGTTGCGGCCGGAGACCCGCTATGAGCAGATGGTCGAAGCGCTCGGCTGCGACGGCGTGCTGGTGCGCGAGCCCGGCGAGCTGAGGCCGGCGCTGGAGCGGGCCTTCGAGTCGGGCCGGCCGACCCTGGTCAACGTCCTCACCGATCCCGAGGTCGTTTACCCGCGCAAGTCGAATTTGGCTTGACCGAGGCAAAAGCGGCCGATTCTCTTCGCACAAAGAATCGGCCGCCATCGCTGGCGGCCGATTCAAGTTGGTCCCTCAGGACGGGCAGGGGTACGTCTTCAGGGACCAGTTCTTATTTGGTGGACTCAGACGGCGGGAGGCGCCATGATGCGGCAATCGTCCGAGCCCTGTACCGGGTCTGTGGTGGTTGCCCCACCTCTTTCCCGATATGCGGATTATCTGCCTAGCTATCCGCTACGTCTAGTTGCCTCTTAGACAGCTACCAGTAATTCGCTGTATGAGGCTACCAACTTTTATGGGTTCGAGGGCCACCTTCACCCATATGTAGCGGCTTGTGAAGCCCGACTGTCCACGCGGGCCACGTATTTGCCCACGATTGAGAATACGGGGTTATCCGCAATCTAGAGCGGATACAGCGCCTATCGCGGCGCCGTAGAGGATGTCGTGCTCCGACACATCGATCCGCTCTAGGCCAAAGGCGCGCATCGTCTCCACCAAAATGACCACCCCGGCGACGATGTTAGGCGCCCTATCAGGGTGCAAACCGACGATCTCCACCCGTTTAGCCAGAGGGGCAGATGCCAGTTGCGAGAGCAATCGCTGGATCGATGTCAGGGTCAGAGTATGGCCGTGTACTTGCTTCGGATCGTATGGCTCGAGTCCGATTTCGATCGAGGCAAGGGAGGTTGGGGTGCCGGCGACGGCGATCCCGGTTCGGGCGGCGGCGCCGGGCTGGTTTGAGATCGCGCCCTCGATCAGGGCGCGGATATCCGCGGCGAGCGCCTCGAGCTCGAGCGCGGTCGGCGGGTCGCTGCTGATGTGCCGCTCGCTGTGGCGGACGACGCCGGCCTGCAGCGAGGTGTGGAAGGCGATCTCGTCACCGGTGCCGACGATCAGCTCGGTCGAGCCGCCGCCGATGTCGACGACCAGGGTCGGCTCGCTGGGCGATCGCTCGCAGGTGGCGCCGACGTAGGTGAGACGCGCCTCCTCCTCGCCGTCGAGCACCCGGGCCGAGAGCGCGAAGCGCTCGCGCAGCTCGGCGACGAAGGCGCTGCCGTTGGAGGCGTCCCGGACCGCGCTGGTGGCGATCGCTTCGACGGCCTCGACGCCGGCCTCGCGGCAGATCTCCACGTAGTCGGCGATCGCCTCGCAAGCGGCCTCGATCGCCTCGGCGGAAAGCTGTTCGGAGAGGTCGACGCCGCGGCCGAGCCTGGTCACCCGGCTCTGCCGCTCCACCTCGGACACCCGGCCCGCATCGACGTCGGCGATCAGCAGCCGGGTCGAGTTGGAGCCGATGTCGACTACCGCCACTCTGTGGGAATCACTTGTCATGCGGGCGGCACTCTAGACAGCGCCGCCGGGCAACCGCGCCTGCACAGCCCAAGAGCCCCTCCGCACACCGCTCCTACGTTGCTAGCATGGCCAAACCGCCGCGGGGTGGAGCAGCCAGGTAGCTCGTCGGGCTCATAACCCGAAGGTCGCAGGTTCGAATCCTGCCCCCGCTATTAGAGAAAGCCCCGCAAAGGCGGGGTTTTTTCGTGTCTAGGGCCATTCGCCACAGGCGCTGCGGGTCACAATCGGGTCACAATTTTGCGAAATGTGTGAGAGCCGTCCCGCGCGAGATCGACTCGGAGGCATCGCATAGGGGGACGGGGTCGACGATGATGAGTAGATGACGGCTGAAGAGCTCCGCGAGTGCTGTCTCTCGTTCTCGGGAGCCGAAGAAACGTTCCCCTTGAACCCCGAGGCTTCGGTTTTCAAAGGTCGGGGGGAAGATGTTCGCGCTCTCACGACTCGCGGAAGAGTCGCTGCGCGTCAGCCTCAAGTGCGAGCCGCGACTGGCCGAGGCATGCGTGAGGCCCATGCGGCCGTGATCCCCGGCTACCACCTCAACAAGCGCCGGCCTCGGCCTGGCGATCTCCCGCGCGATCGTCGAGACCCACGGCGGCAGGATCTGGATCGCTCCCGGCGAGTCGGGCACCAGCGTCCGCTTCGCTCTGTCTCCCGTGGAATACGATCGGGCGGAAACTGCTCTAGGACGCGCTCCGCGTAGTCCGGCAGGTCCACCGGATCGGGCTCATAAGCGGACTGTCCGTGTAGGAACCCGACGGTCGCTGACTCTGCCTCGTCGGCTTCGTCTACGGCGTCCCGCGAACAAAGGTGGCGCCGAACGTCTCAGTTGCTGATCGCCGGCGCCGCCCGGATGAACCGCTGATCGTCCACCTGGGACAACAAGAAGTCGGCGATGTCGGCGCGGGTGATGCTGGGCCCGATCCTGTCGCGGCCTACTAGAAAGCCCGCCCGGACCGATCCCTTGGACGCTCCATCGGTCGGGCGCGTGAAGCGCGCGATCGTCCAGCCCCGCTCCCAGGCCAGCTCTGAAGAATCGCCCTTACTGGACGGCATTTGAACCAAACGTCGGTTCGCCCATCCAAGAGCTTCACGATTCGGTGAGCCCGACCCGTTGAGCGGCTCCCTTTGAGGAGCCTTCCGAACCGGTTTGGGTTCGGGGCGCAGGGGTAGGTCAAGAAATCTGGGCTAAAGGAGGTTCAAAATGTGCACGGGCATCCGGTTCAGCGACGGGGAGAGCCATCTCTACCTGGCGCGCAACCTCGACTGGACGAGCGGCTATGGAGAGCAGGTCGTCATGACGCCTCGGGGGTATGCACCCAAGTCACCGTTCGATGCGGTGGCCGGCATCCGGCATGCGGTCATCGGGATGGGCATCGTGGAGGACGACACGCCGCTCTACTTCGACTGCGGCAACGATGCCGGCGTCGCCGTGGCGGGCCTCAACTTCCCGGGGTACGCCGAGTACGCCGCTGAGCCTGTCGAGGGGGCGACCAACGTCGCCGCGTTCGAGTTCCCGCTCTGGGTGGCCTCGCAGTTCGAGAGCGTCGACGAGGTCGAGGCGGCGCTACGCGATGTCGCCATCGTCGATCGGCCGATCAACGAGAAGTACCCGAGCTCCCTGCTCCACTGGATCATCGGCGACTCGGAGCGCGCGATCGTGGTGGAGTACACCGCCGGCGGCATGCACGTCTTCGCCGACGACGTCGACGTCCTCGCCAACCAGCCGGGCTTTTCCTGGCACCACGAGAACCTGCGGAACTACCTCAACGCGACGCCGGATTTCCCCGAGGACACCGTGCTCGGCCGAGCGCACTTGGAGCCTTTCGGCTCGGGGTCGCACATGCGGGGGATCCCGGGGGACTACTACTCACCGTCTCGGTTCGTGCGTGCGGCGTATGTCAACGCCCACTATCCGGAGAAGTCGACCGAGGAAGAGAACGTCAGCCGCGCGTTCCACACCCTGCAGCAGGTCGCGATGGTGGACGGATGCGCAGCCATGGGCTCGGGCGAGTTCGAGAAGACCATCTACACGGGACTCTTCTCGTCCCGCACGAACACCTACTACTGGAACACCTACGAGGATCCGGCTATCCAGAGCGTCGCGATGGCCGACCACTCGCCCGACGGGACGGAGCTTGCCGTCGTATAGACGGCCTTGAGCCGGTTAGGTCGCGGCTGGAGGAGGGCCGCAGCGAGCAGGCCGCTCAGCACGATCGACCCGGCGGCGACGGATCGTCGCCAGCGATTCCGACCCGATGCCCTCCCCGAGAACGGTCCGAATAATCCCGCCGACCGCAAGCGCCTCCGAGAAGGCCCGCGCCCCGACCGGCGATGCACCAGCCACGTAGTGAAGGGCCGTCGAAGGCACGCCAGGCGTCAACCTGGCGGCCAGGACGGCCGAGAATCCAAAAAGGCGTCAAGTAGAGCCGCGCCTTCCGCCTCCGTCCCTGGCATCAGGTGCCCGTATAGGCCGAAGGTGACCGTGATCGAAGCGTGTCCCATGAAAGACGACAGCGCCTTGGCGTTGACCCCACGCGCGATCATGAACGAGGCATAGGTGTGGCGGGCTATGGACACGCTGATCGAAACCTCTGATCTCCTGACCAACACGGTCGTCGTCCTCGGCACCGTGGCGTGGGCGGTGTCCGGTGCGATGGCAGCCGCTCGCCACCGCTTGGACTGGTTCGGCGTGGTCGTCTTGGGTGTGATCGTCGCTGTCGGCGGCGGCACCGTCCGGGACCTGCTGCTCGGCCTGGAGGTCTCATGGATCCAGCGGCCCTGGCCCGTCTTCCTTGCCGCTGGCGTTGCTCTGCTCACGATTCCACCGGCGAGGCGCTGGGCCACCGCGGTCGACCAATGGCAGATCGTCCTGGCCGCCGACGCGCTGGGGCTAGGGCTGTTCACGGTTCTCGGCTGCGATACGGCGCTGCACGCAGGTACGAGCTCCGTGGTCGCGGTGATCCTCGGAGTGATGGGAGGGATCTCCGGCGGCGTCATTCGTGACCTCCTGTTGACCAGAACGCCTGTCGTCTTGACTGGCGAGATCTACGCCCTGGCAGCAATTGCCGGAGCGGTCGCCTACGTCCTGTTGCTGCGGACCTCGATCAGCCCGATCGCGGCGTTGTGGATTCCAGTCCTGCTGACGTTCGGGCTACGAGCGATCGCCCTGCGCCGCGCCTGGTCGATACCGTCAGCCCGCATCGACCGCGATGGCGATGGTTGATATCTGGTCGGCTTACGGACAGGACCCGTGGCGGACTTGCCCGGATGAGCAAGCTCCAGCTCAGATGGGGCAACACATGGGGCAACAAGCCCCACAGATTCCAGCCGATCTCCACGTAGCTCGATATCGTGAGAACCGCTTGAACCGCGCCTCACGTAGCCCAGCGGGGCCACGGGATCGGGCTCATAACCCGAAGGTCGCAGGTTCGAATCCTGCCCCCGCTATAGGTCGAGAACCCGCTTATAAAGCGGGTTCTCGTGTTTTCGGAGAACCTCAACATCGGCGAAAGATGGCCCTGGGGCAACGCCTGGGACAACATGAGGTCTGAGAGAGGTCGATGAGAGGCCCTCGCGCGGCGTCTCCGGTCCCCCTACGTTCGGCCGCGAATCCCGAAGCAGCTTGATCGGATCGCGTCAGGGCCCGTCTCCGCAGACCTGCGCTGCGATGCGAATGCACAGTGCCTGGCTCATTTCGCCATGTCTGACCCGACTCGATCTCCCGCTCGCTGAGCGTCTCGGCGTTCGGTCCCTGGTCAACCGCAGCTTGCCGTCGCCCTCAGCCCAGGACGACGGCCCCGAATCCGTAGAGCCCCGGCAGCATCCCCTGGACCACGCTCGCGCCGAGGCACTGGGCCCCCCATTCGAGTTTCTGGACGCCGGCGGGGACCGATGCCGTGGTGACACCTGCGAAGTCGATGCTTTTGAAGATTTCGGAGCCCATGCCCCAGGTGGTGCCGGGGACGAGGACGCCGTTGACGAAGAGTGCGACTTCCACTGGGCCGGGGGCGGAGCAGTTGACTTCGGCTTGGTCGAAGTGGGCGAAGGTGTAGAGCTTGCCGGAGGTTGCCGTGGTCACCGTTTTGCTGAAGGAGAGCTCGGGGGCGCCAATCATGTTTTCACCGAGCGACTGGCCTTCGGTCGGGCCCACCGGTCCGCGGGGGCCGGTCTCTCCGCGCGGACCGGTTTCCCCGAGCGCGCCGGTCGCACCACGCTGACCCGGTTCGCCCGTCTGACCGCGCAGCGCCGCCTGGGCCCCCTTGGAAATCTTCGCCTGGGTCACCGCGCCCTTGCGGATCTGCTTGGCGCCGACGCTGTTCTTGGGCAACTGGGTGGCGGCGAAGGCCGCGCCGCCACCGAGGAGCAGGAACAGGCAGAGGGTCGAGACGACGTTGGCGTAGGTCAGGCCCGCGGTGAGTTTTTTCATGCTCGCCTTATCGGCGCTGGGCAGCGTTGCCGTGAATTGGGCCGCGGCTCGGTCAGCGGATCGCGGCTCACCTCGTCGGCTCCAGCGACGCCAAGCAGGTCGGTCGCTACCGCAAAGGCCGACGGCCCGACCCCCGATCAGACGATCGCCCTGCCTGCGCGAGGGCTACATGATCGTCGAGAGGGCTAAACCCTCCGATCCACCTAAGTTCGCCGCGACAAACGCCAGATGAATGCCCCGGCGCGCTAACGCCCCGGGGCCCCGGCACCGAAGTAGAAGCTTCGCTGCGGAGTTCAAGCTCGGTCTCGAGGGGGCCGATGGGTGCATCCACAACTCCTGGAGGAATCCTGTCCATGAAGCTTTCCCGCCCTCGGTTCACCTACGCCAACGTAGTCGCCAGCATCGCCCTCTTCGCGGCGCTTGGCGGCGTTAGCTATGCGGCTACGGCCCTGCCGAAAGGAAGCGTCGGGGTCGACCAGATCCAGGCCGAAGCGGTCCGCACCGGCAAGGTCGCCGACGACGCGGTGACCGCCGTGAAGCTGGCTCAGGGGGTCCGCGAACGGCTCGTGCCCGTGGGTGGCGCGCCGGCAGTGACGACGACCACCTCGACCCCGGAGAGCGTCAAGCACGCCGAAACCGCTGACAGAGCAGGCACGGCCGGAAGCGCCGCCACGGCGACGAAGGCAGACTCCGCTACGTACGCCGACTCGGCCGGGGACGCCGCCACCGCCGACCTGGCCACCACTTCCAAAGACGCCCAAGCCCTCGGCGGTCAGCCCGCCGACCACTACATGACCGCCGACTCCGTCCTGCAGGCGGGACAGACCGAGGCAGGCGACTTCATCGCCGCGGCGGCCAACGGCCAAGCGGGCACGGTGCTCGTCCAGTTCTGGCCGCATCTGCCGGAATCGCTACCCGAAGGACACATCATCGTGATCGCGGAAGGCGGCCAGGGGACGGTCCAATGCCCCGGTGCCGGCCAGGCCGCGGCCGGCTACATGTGCGTCTATCAGTCATTCAACGAAGGCATGACTTTTGAATCCTTCATCTCGACGATGCCAGGGTCGATCTACGCCGGGCCGTTGAGCGGAGTCATGACCTGGCGGAGCAACCAATCAAACGGCCTGTTGCGCGGCACCTGGGCCTACACCGCGCCGTAGCCGGACCGATCGCGGAGCGCATCATCGGGCTGCCCGGCGGCTCAGCTGAACCCATGTGCGGCCTGGGAGACCCGGCCGGGCGCTCCTTCCTCGCACGACATCCGGCAGGCGTCGGTGTGCCGATCCACGAAGCAAGCCAGGTCAGTGGTGTTCACCCTCCCTTCGCCCGTCGCTGCTAACCTACAACCAGATGGTTGTAAGTAGAGAAACGAGCCGCGCCGATGAGAAGGCCTCCGACCTGCTGTTCGGGGCGTTGGCCGACCCGACCCGCCGCGACATCTACCGCCGCGCCCACGAAGGGCGGTTCTCGGTCTCGGCCCTGGCCCGCGAGTACCCGATCAGCGTGGCGGCAGTACAGAAGCACGTCGCCGTGCTGGAGCGGGCCGAACTGGTGAGCAAGCACCGAGTCGGTCGCGAGTCGATCGTTCGCGCCGAGACCGACGCCCTCATCCGCGCCCATGCCGCGCTCGATCGCCTGGAGACGGTCTGGCGCGACCGGGTCGAGCGGATGGACCAGATCCTCGAAACCGACAAAGAAAGCAGCTGATGCCCGTCACCGAAACGAACAAAGATCTCGCCGCCCTGACCATGACGATCACCGCTGAGCTCGACGCCAGCGCCGACCGCGCCTGGGAGCTGTGGTCGGACCCGCGGCAGCTGGAGCGCTGGTGGGGGCCGCCGTCCCATCCGGCGACCTTCGTCGACTACGACCTCTCGGCCGGCGGGCGCATCACCTACTTCATGACCGGGCCGGAGGGCGAGAAGGTTCACGGCCGTTGGCGGGTAGAGGATGTCGAGCCACCCAACCGGCTGCGCTTCGCCGACGACGACACCGACGACGAGGGAAGGCCGAGCGATGGGGGGCCGGCGGAGATGACCGTGACGATCGCCGAGGTCGACGGCACCACGACGATGTCGATCGAGTCTCGCTTCGCCAGTCGCGAGACGATGGAACAGACGATCGAGATGGGGTTCGAGCAAGGCTTCACCGAAACGCTCGGCCAGATCGACCGGCTCCTTGCCGACGTCGGCGGGTAAGACGATGGCGACTTATACGGTCGACTGGTTTACGACCCTGGACGGCTTCGGTTCGGGGCCGGAGGCATATTGGGGCAAGGATGGCCCTGAGTTGCGTGAGCAGCGGGCCCAGACCTATGGCAACGAGGAGCAGACGCTTGTGTTCGGGGCGAACACCTATCGTTTGTTCCAGCGCTTCGCCCCGGCAGAGGACGACCCGAGTCACTCACCGTTGAACGAGGCGCGGAAGATCGTGATCTCGCGCACGCTGGAGGAGCCGCTGACCTGGAAGAACTCGACCCTGATCGCCGAGGACGCGCTCGACGCGATCCCGCGCCTCAAGGCGGAATCGCCCGTCCCACTGCGTTGCCACGGCAGCATCTCGATGAACCGCGCACTCCTCGCGGCCGGCTTGGTGGACCGGCTCGAGCTGATGGTGTTCCCCGTCATCACCGGGGCTTCGGGATCCGATCCGATCCTCGCCGATCTGCCCGATATCGACTTGGAGCTTGTCGACTCGCGGGTCTTCGACGGGCGCATGCAGCAGCTCGTCTACATCCCGACGGTCCGCTAGCCGTGCCGTTTACTCTCAGAAACCTCAAGGAGGATCTGGAGGACGTCGGGTCCAACTTCGACGGCGCGCCAGGCCTGGAGTTCCGCTTGGCGACCGGGCCACTCGAGCTCGAGAAGTCAGGCCTGGGCTACCAGCGCATCCCGCCTGGCTATCGCTTTCCGTACGGCCACACGCACAAGAAGCAGGAGGAGGTGTACGTGGTCCTGGGCGGGGGCGGCCGGATGAAGCTCGACGACGAGATCGTCGAGCTCAAGGAATGGGATGCGGTGCGAGTCCAGCCCGGTACGTGGCGAGGCTACGAGGCCGGCCCGGAGGGCCTTGAGATCCTCGTCATCGGCGCCCCAAACCTTGGCGAGAATCCGCGCGATGACGTGGAGGGCCAGCGCGACTGGTGGGCTGACTAACTTCGCCCTAGGGCTCTTGCTTGAGCGCGGCGGGCTCGGCGATGCCGAGGATGAACGTTTCTCGCGCCCGGTTGAGGACCTGCTCGAACTCCTCGTCGCTGATCTCCATGTTGGCCGGCCCGAGGTGTGAGGCGATGACGCCGTCCCAGGCCGCCCAGAGGAAGCGGGCGGTGGCTATCGGGTCCATCGAGCGCACGATGCTTTCGGCCATCGCTTCCTCGAGGAGGCCCGCCATCCGGGTGGTTTCCTCGCCGATCCGCGCGGCCACCTTGGCCTCCGGTCCGCCCGCGCGATCTGACCCCGGCCGGTCGTGCGGCGGGAAGCGAAAGAGGCGGAAGTAGCCGGGGAACTCGCGGGCGAAGCGCAGGTAGCCCTCGGCGAGGCCGACCAGTCGTTCAAGCGGTGAATTCCCTTCAGCGAAGCCCGCCTCGCTGTATTTGAGATCGAGCGCCAGGGCGCGGTCGATCAGCGCCGCATAGACGCCCTCCTTGTCGCCGAAATGCGCGTAGATCGAGCCGATCGCGACGTCGGCGGCGCGGGAGAGGTCCTCCATCGTCGTCGCGGCAAAGCCGCGGCCGAGGAAGAGCTGCTCCGCCGCGTCGAGGATCGCCGCCGCCATCCGCGCCTTTCGACGCTCCCTGCGCGAGGCGGAGGGCGGCGACGCGGGTGCTTGCGCCTTCGACACCGGCCGATCCTAGCAAAACTGTAATAGGATTCGAAACTAGAATTTCATTCTAGAAAGGATGGAGACCATGCCTCTTCTCTCTCAACTGGGCGTCTACGAGCTGACCTTCGGGGTCCTCTCCGGCTGGGTGATGGTGATGACGATCGAGAAGCCCGAGTTGCTGCGGCGGGCAGGCGCTCGCCACCTGAACCGGATCCGCCAGGCTCACCTCGACCTGCTGATGCAGGGGGTAATCTTGATCGCGGTCGGTTTTGCCGTCGATCCACTGCCGACCTGGATCGGCTTCCTCCTCGTCCTCGGCGCCTTCCTCGCCCCGCTACTGCTCGGGATCCTCGCCTTCGACTCCGAGATGCAGAAGGGCTCGCGCCTCTACCGCGGGATCAACACCGTGGTGCTGACCGGCTTCACGATCGGCTGGGTGGCGCTCGCGATCACTGTGGCGGGGCGCTGACGTGACCACGGAGCGCACGGCCGAGAGGCGCCCGTAGCTGGCGCCGTCGTGGCGCTACAGTCGAGCGCATGACGATCCAACGCATGGACCACGTGGGCATCGTGGTCGACGACCTTGCAGCCGCGACGGCGTTCTTCGTCGAGCTCGGACTCGAGCTGCAGGGTGGGGGGCCGGTCGAGGGCGGTTGGGTGGATCGCGTCGTGGGGCTCGAGGGCGTCCGGGCGGAGATCGCGATGCTGGAGACCCCGGACGGCCACGGACGGGTTGAGCTGGCGAAGTTTCATGCTCCGTCGGGCCCGGGCGGCGACCGGCACGCGCCGTCGAACGCCCCGGGCATCCGCCATCTCACCTTCGCGGTCGACGATCTCGATGCGACCGTCGCCGGCTTGCGAGCCCACGGTGCAGAGCTCGTTGGCGAGGTGGAGAGCTACAAGGACATCTATCGGCTCTGTTATGTCCGCGGCCCGGAGGGGATCATCGTCGAGCTGGCCGAAGAGATCGGCTGAGGCTCCGGCCAAGAAATCGGGAACCGGATCCGGCCATTCGGGCATCTACCTCTGATGGCAAACGATCCAGAGCTGTGGGAACGGACCCGCGGCGGCGACTCCGAGGCTTTTGGCGATCTCTATGAGCGCCATGCTCGCTCGGTCCAGTCCTACTGCCTGTGGCGTACTGCCGACCTGCAGAGCGCCGAGGACGCCACCGCGACGGTCTTCCTCGAAGCCTGGCGTAAGCGCGAGCGCCTCACCCTGAGCACGGATTCCGCCGCGCCGCTGCTGCTGGGGATCGCCAACAACGTCGTGCGCCGCCAGTGGCGCAGCCAGCGACGCTACCGAGACGCGCTCGAGCGGGTGCGAAGCGTCGGCCAGGCGCCGAACGACCTTGAAGCGGAGGCGATTGCCCGCGTCGATGCGATCCGGCAGCTGCGCGAGGGCGGCAAGGCGATCCGCGGGCTGCCGCGGCGCGAGCGCGAGGTGCTCGCCCTGCTCGCCTGGAGCGATCTCTCTTACGGCGAGATCGCCGAGGCACTCGGGCTGCCGATCGGCACCGTGCGTTCCCGCCTCGCCCGTGCCCGCACCCGCCTCGGCGATGCCTTTCCTGACGCAACCGCAGCCAGACCCGCGGAGGAACCCCTGTGACCAAGTCCAAACCAGACCTCTCGCCCCTTCTTCCCGACGATGCCACCCTGAAGGCGCGGCGATCGGAGCTCGTCGACGCGGTCGGCCCCGGTGGGCGAGACCAGCAACCCGCGCCCGCCTGGCGCCGCCGCGGTCCGCGCCTGGCGCTCGGCAGCGCCATTGCCCTCGTTGGCGTAGCGGCCGCGCTGATCGTCAGCGCTGGCGGCGACAACCCCTCCAAAGCCTTCGCGGTCGAACCGCAGGAGGGCGGCGGAGTCAATATCAAGATCTACAGCCTCGAAGACGCCTCGGGCCTTGAAGAAGCCCTCGAGGAAGCCGGCATCAAGTCCCAGGTGACCTGGTTGCCGGCCGGCAAGGTCTGCCGCGAACCGCACTACAAGCCCTCGGCTGTGCACCTTCCGGGTGGCGGCAGCTTCGGCGGGATGAGCATGGGGGGTCCCGGCGGGATCACGATCGGGATTGGCAGCACCAAGGCGTCGCGCGAAAGCCTTGGGAAGTACAGGCGCGGCGAAATTTCCGCTGAGGAGATGCGCAACTCGGTCGCCAACATCAATCTGGACCCGAAAGCGTTTAACCCCAATCAGAGTGTTGTTCTCTCCGGAACGCCCGTCCCTTACGCCGGTGACCCGGAAGGGGGGAGCATCACAAAGATGGGAGTGGCTGAAGGCCCGGTCGAACCCTGCGAGCTGGTCCCGGCACCGCCCAGCGGCGAAGGTCCTTTCGGGCTGAGCGAGGAAGGCGGCCCCGACTACACCCCGCGCGGCGACAAGGCCCTGAGCCAGACCGCCGTCGCCGCCGATTTGCGCCGGGCCGCCGTCGCCGCCGAAAACTCCGAACCCCAGGTCGAAGCGCCGCCCGGTCCCGGCCAGTCTCTCTACACGAAGACGATGGAGGTTCATCTCGAAGCCTGGGATCCAGACGGCCCGGCATCTGGCTCGAAAACGAAACCGAGGTACTTCACGGATAGGCAGCTGGGCGCCGACAACGCGATGCCGGCGCTGGTTCCGACGCTGAAGGAGGTCTGGACGGCTCCCGATGGGACGACGCGCGAGCGGGAAACCCTCGACCGAGTCGCCTTCCTCTCCGCCGCCGACCAAAGGCGCTGGGAAGAGGCGGGCTCACCGCCCCCATTCGCCTACGACCCCGACGAACACCATGTCGGCCGCGACGGTTCCGGGCGCCTGGTGAAGGATTTCGCCTCCAAGGCCTTCAGGGGCCGCCATGAATTTTCTTACATGTCACGGCTCTCCCAGCTTCCGACCGAGCCCGAAGCACTGCGCTTGGCGGTTGAAAACCGCCGCGGGAGCTCGTCGGTCGATCCTTCGCCGGCGGACTCGTTGAGAGGCGGTGCGACGGTCGAGAGGCTCTTGAACATTCTCAGCGAACCGATGGCGAGCTCGGCGCTGCGCGCGGCTGCCTTCAACGCCCTGGCCGAAATTCCGGGCATCGGGCTCGAGCGCGATGTGACCGATGCCGCCGGGCGCACCGGCGACGCGATTGGCTGGGTCAGGGAACGTGGATTCGGCCGCAGATTCATCTTCGATCCGCACACAGGCAGGATCCTCGCCCGAGCCGAAATGATCTTCGGCGGAAAGTACGCCGCGGAAAAGGGCGTTCCGCCCAAAACCGTGTTCCGCGAAACCGCCTACCTGCAGTCAGGGATCGTCGACTCCACGCACGAACGCGCGAAATGACGGCTCCTCCGCTGAAGCACATCCTTATCGCCGCCTGCTCCACACTCGCCCTGATCGCGACTCTCGCCGCGCCCGCCGGCGCCGCCGCGGCTTCAAGCTGGACGCTGCAGCAGCTGCCCCCGGCCTCTGGCGAAGTGGCGGGGCCGCCGCTGTCCGGGGTCTCCTGTCCGACCGATTCACTCTGCGTCGCCGTCGGCGGCCGGGACACGCTCGCCTTCTCGCAAGCGCCGACCGGCGGTGTTGAAAAGTGGCATGTGGTCAATCCGCCCTACCCCGACGGCAATGGAGGCGCCTGCTTCGACGGAGAACCGGGCTGCCCATCGCGCAAGGGCGCGCTGACGGCTGTTTCCTGTGCCTCGCAGAGCCTCTGCGTCGCGGTCAGCTACGACGGATTCATCTACGTCTCCCGCGATCCGACCGGGGCAGCCGGGACCTGGTCGCCGACGGTCTTCAACGAAGGTCATGCCGGCGGCGCGATACACCTGAACGCGGTCTCCTGCCCCTCGCCATCGCTCTGCGTCGCGGTGGCCGGCGGCTTTGGAATCTCGAACGTCTCAAACGGCAAGGTGCTCACCTCCACCGACCCGACCTCGGGTGCTTGGCAGGTGAGCCAGCTCAGCAGCTCGCTCGAATTCCGCGGCGTCTCTTGCGGCACCCCTTCGCTCTGCGTCGCCGTCGCGCGGGAAGGCCGGATCCTCGTCTCGACCAACCCCACCGGCGGCGCCTCGGCCTGGACGGAAGCGGGGACCCCGGGCGGTCCCGCTGACCTCGAAGGAGTCGACTGTGTCGCAGTCTCACTCTGCGCCGCCGGCAACCTGACGGGCAACATCCTCACCTCTACCGATCCTGCCGCCGGCCGCGCGAGTTGGAGCGAGGCAAACGCCGGCGGCTCGGTGCAGATCACCGGCGTCTCCTGCCCAACGGCGCTTCAGTGCGTGGCGGTCGACAACAACGGCGACGTCCTCACCTCGACCGATCCGACCGGAGGCCCCGGCTCCTGGCACTTCGAGAACCTCATTCCCTTTCAGCCCACCGAGGAAGAAGGAGAACGAGAACCGCCGCGAAACGCGCTCTTCTCGGCCTCCTGCGCCTCGACCTCGCTCTGCGCCCTGGTCGGCCCCGACGGTCGCATTTTCACCGCCACCGATCCCTTCTCTGCGCCCGCCGACCCCCCTGGTCGCAACCGGAACCGCCACGCTCCGCTGCGGCCCCGCACGGTGCTCGTCTTCGCCGAACACTTTTGGAAGGTCGCCACCACCCGCCACCGCCGTATCCGCGCCCGCTTTCGCTTCTACTCTCCGACCAAGGTCAGGGGCTTCGAATGCAAGCGCGACCGCGGCCCCTACCGCCGCTGCCATGCGCCGCTGCGCTACTGGGCAGCGCACGGGCGACACGCACTGCGCGTGCGCGCGATCGGCCCGACCGGGCTTCGCGGCCCGGCGGCGATCAAGCACTTCCGTGTGCTGAAGCCCCACTCGCCAGCCACAGCGACTGCATCGGGCCCGCTCCATCCGCACCGCAGCGGTTAAGTCAGTCAGGACAAGACATTCAGGAACGTTTGTCCGGTCCTGGTCGTCTGGCTCATGCCTTGGCCTTGGGTCCCGATGGAGCAGGACACCAGGGCAAGCCCCTTTCGACACAGGCACCTTCGTCGCGAGACGAATCCGCAAGTCGCCAGGACTGCTCGACATAGAGGGGGGACATCAATGTCCAACCGATCCGATTTCAGGCGCGGCCGGCTTGCCGGTATCGCCCTTGCAATGGTCGTTGTCTTCGCGGCGATACCCGTTGCAGCCCAGGCTTCTGCCGTCAACCTTGGCACCGTCTCACCGTTTGTCGTCCTCGGTGGCTCGACCGTCACCAACGAAGGCGCCTCGGTTCTCAATGGCGATCTGGGCCTTTCGCCGGGCAGCTCGGTGACCGGGTTTGGGCCCGCCGTCGTCAACGGTGTCACCCACGTCAACGACGCCGTCGCCGCGGGGGCCAAGTCCGACCTCACCACCGCCTACAACGTCGCTGCCGGGCAGCCGATTTCGCCGGGCAACAACCTCACCGGCACCGACCTCGGCAACCTGAAACTGACCCCCGGGGCCTACGGGTTCTCGAGCTCCGCCCAGCTCACCGGCCAGCTGACGCTCGACGCTCAGGGCGACCCCAACGCTCAGTTCGTCTTCGTTGTCGGCTCGACCCTGACCACGGCCTCGGCCAGTTCGGTCATCCTCGTCAACGGCGCGTCCCCCTGCAACGTCTACTGGAAGATCGGCAGCTCGGCAACGCTCGGTTCGACCACCTCGTTCGCGGGCAACCTGATGTCGCTGGCCAGCATCTCGGTCAACAACGGGGTCACCGTTGTCGGCCGCTTGCTCGCCCGCGAAGGGGCGGTGACGCTAATCAACGACGTGCTCAGCACGCCCAACTGTGCCATCGGCTCGACGCCTACGGCGACCGGCCCCGCCACCTCCAAGGGCGGCGGAAATGGAAAGGGCAAGGGCAAATCAGGCGGCAAGCACACCGCTCACAAGGGCACCGCGACCATCGGCCGCGGCAGGACCACCACCGCCGGAACCCGAGTCACGGTCCACGGGCGCGAAATCAAGAGCGTCGTGTTCACCGACAACGGCAAACGGCTCCCCAATACCTCCAAGACACAAACCAAGGTGCCGACCACACCTGGCACCCACGTCGTCAGCGCCCACGTGACGTTCGGGAACTCGACCAAGCCGCAAACCGAGAAGGTCACCTTCCGGGTTCCCTTCCCCGTGCTCCACCCGCGCCACGGTTCCTCGCAGTTCACCGGATGAGCGCCTCGCGCCGCGGCCACGATCGACCCCTCGGCATTCGCCGGGGGGTCGCCGCCCTGGTCTCGGTCCTTGCCTTCTCGGCGCTCGCTTTCGCGGCCCCGGCCCCGGCAGCGGCAGCGGCGTCTCAGCCGCTGGTTGTGCTGCTTCGCGCCCACGTCGCCCGCTCGGCGCCGAATGCCGACGCCCACGCGATCGAAGCGGTGGCCGGGCGGCGCCCACTGACCCGGGTGCCCACGGTCCTGCCGGTGCTCGGTCACAGCGGCCGCGGCGACAGCTGGCTGCGGGTGCGGTTGCCGGGGCGACCCAATAGTCACACCGGATGGATCGCCGCCAAGGGGACCCGCGCAACGGTGACCGAGTGGCGCATCTTCGTCTCGCTCTCCGCCCGGCGGGTCACCGTAACCCGCTCGGGTCGCACGGTACGACGCTTCCGCGCGGTCGTCGGCAAGCCCTCTACCCCGACGCCACGCGGGGCCTTCTTCGTAGAGGAGGCCTTGGCGCTCTCTTCTCATGAAGCCGGGGGGCCTTACGCGCTGGCCACCAGCGCCCGCTCAAATGTCCTGCACGAATTCGACGGTGGCCCGGGGCAGATCGCGCTTCACGGGACCGACAACCTCACCGGCACGCTCGGCACGGCTGTCTCACACGGCTGCGTTCGACTCGGGACCCACGCCATCACCTGGCTGGCCAGGCGCGTTGGCGCCGGCGTGCCGGTGACCGTGAGGCAGTAGGGGCAATCCTCACCCGTCCCAGCTCGGACCCGATTCCCGCGAGGCGGTCAAGACGCCGGGCGGTAGGTGAGGAGGACCACTCCGGAGTCGAATCGCTTCACTTCGTCGAGCTCCATTCGGACGGTCCCCCTGTCGCCGAGCATGTGGACGTTCCCCTTGCCCCAGACGAGGGGGTTCAGGTAGACCTCGTACTCGTCGATCAGGCCCTTCTCGGCGAGGGTGTAGGCGAACTCGCCACTGCCGTGCATGAAGAGGTCACCGTGGACTTCGTCTTTCAGCTTCGGGATCGAGTCCTCGAGGTCTCCCTCGAGCAAGGTCGCGTTCCACTCGAGGTCCCCGGACAGGGTGTTGGACCCGACGAACTTTGGCATCGCATTGACCATGTCGGCCCAGCTGCCCGACTGGCTAGGCCAATATCCCGCCAGCCCCTCGTATGTCTTGCGGCCCAGCAGCATCCCGCTGGATTTCGCCTGACGCTCGAACGAGTAGTCGCCGTGGTCTCCGTCCGGCTGCACCCACTCGCCGACCGGGTCGATGACGCCGTCGAGGGTGACCTGCGTTGTCGCGATCAGCTTTCCCATCTCGATTCTCCTTCGGTAGAGGGAGCTCGCTCTGATCTCCCTCTACCCATGAAACGAACGGGGACACCTGGATTCGCCATTTTCGCGCGCTCGGCCCGGCGCTACTGGTTGAGCCACTCCTCGTAGGTGGGGCCGGCGAGCTTGGCCACCGGTCCTGGGAGGACGGCCCCGGCCGGATAGAGGCCTTCCGGGTCATCGAAGAACTCCCCGGCCTCGATGCGCGGGCCGTCGCCGCGCTTGGCGGCGAGGAGTTTCGCCGCCTCGAGCAGGTTCTCCTCGCGAGGCCCGGCCACTTCGGCGACCGGGTTGCCGATAGGTGCGGAATCCGCCTCGTCGACGAGGTCGGCGAGCGCCTCGGCAACGCTGCGGGCGGCGACGAGTTGGGTTCGCATCGGGGGTAGGTAGGCGGTGTCGCCCTTGGTCGTCCACTTGATCAGTTCCGCGACGAACTCGTGGAACTGGGCGGCGCGCAGGATGCGAGCCGGAACCGGCCCGTCGAGGTGGGCTCGCTCCTGGACCACCTTGGCGGCGTTGTAGCCGGTATTGAAGTGGTCGGTGCCGATTATCGAGACGACGAGGATGCCTTTGACGCCGCGCTCCGCACCGGCTTGCTGCAGATTGCGCGCCGCGGTCGCGAAGAACTCGGTTGCTTCCGCCTGGTCGGGCGAGGGGCCGGTGGCGGCGTCGATGATCAGGTCGACTCCCTCCAGCGCGGCTGAGAGGCCCTCGCCGCTGATCACGTCGACGCCCTCGCCGCGCGAGATCGGCACCACCTCGTGCCCCCGCTCGCGCAGGATCTCGACGGTGGGGCGGCCGAGGCGCCCGGTCGCACCGGCGACAGCGATTTTCTTCTCACTTGCCATGGCTGCTTCCTTTCAGTCCGAGGCCGCCTCTTTGGCCAGCCGTTTCTTCGTCTCACAGGTATGACGGAGCAGAGGGCAGAGATGTGACCGAGTCGAGCCAGCAGGATTGGCAAGGCGGTTCGGGCTAAGCTCCGATCTATGGCAGCACTTCAGCCTCGGTTCGTTGGATCATCTCGCTGGGTGCTGATCGGCGCGACGCTTGCGCTGGCAATCGCGGTGTTCATGCCGGCCAGGGCGGATGCCTTTGGCACCTTCGCCAACGGTGTGCTCACGATCAATGGTGGTGAGGGGAAAATCGTCCCTCGCTGCGCGAGCGACGGCGAGATCACCGTTAGCGGCGCTTTCGTAGACAACGGTCCTGTCTACTGCCGCGACTTGAGGAAGATCGAGGCTTCGTCGTCCGTGTCCACCCTCTTTGACTTCTCGCAGCTGCCCGACGACCTCGGCGGCGGCCAGGGGCCGATCGAGATCCACGCCACCTCCACGGTAAGCGATCCGACCGAATTCTCCGACGACAAGTTCATCGGGGCTCCGGGTCACATCAACATCTTCGACGGAGGGATCGGCTTCGACTCCATCACCGGCGGCAACCTCAACGACAGCCTGAGCGGCGGCGCTGACAGCGACAAGATTGACGGCGGGCCCGGGAACGACATTCTCCGCGGCGGTTCTGCGGCGGACAAGCTGCTCGGTGGGCCCGGCCGCGACACCCTGGTGGGCGAAGGCGGGAGCGACAAGCTGGTCGGCGGCCCCGGTAGGGACATCGAAAAGCAGTAGCGCGCACCATGAGGTTCACGCGTTTGGAGCTGGAGGAGTTCCGCGGCTGCGAGGTTGACGATCTCGTCGGGCCGGGGCTGAGGCTGCTGTTCGTCGGCATTAATCCGGGGCTGTGGACGGCCGCGGTCGGAACCCACTTCGCGCATCCCACCAATCGCTTCTACCCGGCCCTGGCCGCGGCCGGGATCACCGGCTACGAGGTCGATCGCGTTGCCGGGATGACCGATGCTGATCGCGTGCATCTCGTCGCGCGTGGCGTCGGGATCACCAACCTCGTGGGGCGGGCCACCGCGCGCGCCTCCGAGCTCTCGGGCGAGGAGCTGCGCGAGGGCGGCGCGCGGCTGCAGCGGTTCGTCGCCGAGCACCGGCCCGCGGTTGTCGCGATCGCCGGCGTCACCGCCTACCGCGACGCGTTCGGCGAGCGCGGCGCGGCCTTGGGCCGCCAGCCGGACACGCTCGATAGCGCGAACCGCTGGTCCGGCGCGGCGCTCTGGGTGGTTCCCAACCCGAGCGGCCTCAACGCCCACGAGACCGTCGCGACGCTCGCCGCCGCCTATGCGGCGCCGGCCGCCGAGGCCGGCGTCATCGCCGCTGACTGAGCGCCGATGTAAGCGAGTCAGGTCTCGCCCGGCGGCGGGGACTTAGCCCGAAGTGCGGCGCCTGTAGGCCATCAGGGTCAGCGGCGCGATGACGGCGATCAGCCCTGCGCACCAGAGCACCGAGCAGAGGACCGGGTGCTGCAGCGGCCAGGCGGCGTCGGCCGGGGTCGCGGTCGGGTTGCCGAACAGGGTGCGGACCCCCGCCGCCCAGGCGCTGACCGGGTTGTATTCGGCGAACTGGCGCAGGCCCGACGGCAGGCCGGCGACCGGGACGAAGGTGGAGGCGACGAAGGTGAGCGGGAAGATCACCAGGAAGGCGACCCCCTGGACGACGTCGGGGGTGCGGGCGAGGACGCCGATCAGGGTGCCGAGCCAGAGCATCGAGATGGCGAGCAGGCCGAGCAGGGCGAAGCCGGCGAGTGCTTCGGCCGGGTCGCTGTGGATCCGCCAGCCGACGACGAGGCCGCTGATGACCATGATCGCGATCGCCAAGATCGAGGCGGCGAACTCCGCGGTCAGGTGGCCAAGCAGGAAGGCCGGGCGCGACATTGGCAGCGAACGGAAGCGGTCGAGGATTCCCTCGCCGAGATCGGTCGCCATCGAGACTCCGGGGCCCATCATGCCGAAGGCCAGGGTCTGCACCAGGATCCCGCCGATCAGGTATTCGTGGTAATCGCCGCCACCCGGCACGGCGATCACTTCGCCGAATACGAAGGCGAAGAGCAGCACGAACATCAGCGGCTGCAGGGTTACGTCGAGCAGCTTCTCGGGGATCTGACGGACGTGGGCGAGGTTGCGCCCGGCGAGGACCAGCGTGTCGCTGGCGAGCCAGCGCAGGCGGGCCGCACCAGGGGCTGTCCTGGGAAGGGTTGTCGTGGTCATGCGGAAACCTCCTGGCGCTCGGTGGGACGGGTGAGGGAGAGAAAGACGTCGTCGAGCGTCGCCTCGCGGCGGTGGACGTCGGTTGCCTCGACGCGTGCCTCGTCGAGCGCGCGGACGACCTCGATCAGCCGCGTCGACTCGTCCGCCGGCGCGGTGACCAGCGAGCGCTCGGCGTCGACCTCGGCCGGGCCTGCGGCGACCCGCTCGAGGGCGCTCGCGGCGCTCGCGAGCTGCCCGGCGGCGGCGACCGCCACGGTGATCCGCTCGCCGCCGTGGCGAGCCTTGAGCTCGGCCGGCGAGCCCGTGGCCGCGGTCCGGCCGTGGTCAAGGAGGAGGATGCGGTCGGCAAGGCGGTCCGCCTCCTCCAGGTACTGGGTGGTCAGCAGCAGCGTCGTGCCGTCGCCGACCAACTCCCGCAGTAGCGCCCAGAGCTGGTTGCGGCTTTCCGGGTCGAGCCCGGTCGTCGGCTCGTCGAGGAAGAGCACGGGGGGAGAGGCGACGAGGCTGGCCGCGAGGTCGAGGCGCCGGCGCATGCCGCCGGAGAAGTCGCGGACCAGCCGATCGCCGGTATCGGCGAGTTGCAGGCGCTCCAACAACTCGAGCCCGCGCTCACGCGCGATACGGCGGGGCAGGTGGTAGAGGCGGCCGATCATCTCGAGGTTGGCGCGGGCGCTCATCAGGCCGTCGACGGTGGCGGCCTGGTTGGTCAGCCCGATCCGCTCGCGCACATGGGCGGGCTCTTGGACCACGTCGAAGCCATCGATCGCAGCGCGCCCGGCGCTGGGCTTTGCCAGGGTGGTGAGGATGCGGATCGCCGTCGTCTTGCCGGCGCCGTTGTGGCCGAGCAGGCCGAGCACCGAGCCGGCGGGGACCTCTAGATCGAAGTCCCGCAACGCCCATTGCTCGCCGTAGCGCTTGCCGAGGCCACTGGCGTAAATCGCCATTGGAGTTTGGGTTTTAGGATTCATTCGTACCTCGTACGTTGATTTCGTACATCGTACGCCGAGCTTAGCAGTACGATGTACGAGATGCCGACAGACTCCCGAGATAGCTCCGAGAGCGAGCGCCTCGAGCAGGCATTGATCTGGTTGCGCGAGGAGCCGAGCACGCGGCGGCCCTCGCACACTCGCGCCGAGATCGCCCACGCCGCCCTGGCGATCGCCGACGAGGAGGGCTACGAGGCAGTTTCGATGCGCCGCGTCGCCGAGCGGCTCAGCGCCGGCACGATGACGCTCTACCACTACGTCCGCAACAAGGACGAGCTGATCACGCTGATGGCCGACGAGGTGATGGGGGAGGTTCTCGTCCCGGACGACGAGCTGGGCGGCGATTGGCGCCCGGTGATGGGGCAGATCGCGCGGCGCACCCGCACCGCCTTCCACCGCCACCGCTGGGCCCTCGACCGCCTCGGCGACGGTCGCCCCGGTCCCAACGGCGTCCGCCACTTCGAGCAGACCCTGGCGGCCGTCTCATCGCTCGATATCTCCGACAAGCGCAAGTTCGAGCTGATCAGCCTCGTCGACGACTACGTCTTCGGCTTCTGCCTGCGCGAGGCGCAGGAGAGGGAGGAGCACCGGCGCGGCTTCCCCTCCGAGGTGCTCGAGTTCTTCCAGCGCGAACTCGACAGCGGCGAGTTCCCCAACATCCGCGAGTTCCTCGGCGACGACATGGAGGTAGGCGTTGAGCGGATCGCCGAGCTGCTCTTCGACGAGGACCGCTTCGAGCGCGGCCTCGAGCTGCTCCTCGACGGGATCGAAGCGGGCCTGCGCGGTGGTGAGGCGCAGTGATCAGTGTTGCTCGTTGCCGGCTTTCAGTTTGATCGTCCGCGTCTTCAAGCCGGTGCCGATCAACTGAGCGCTCAGCCCTTTGGGGCCGGCTTTCGCCAGTAGCTGCTTCCCCTGTGTGGTCAGACGGATCTTGATCGTCTTATTTTTTCCAGCCGGGATATTGAAGTGGCTGCTGCCGATGGTCACGGTCTTGGCTTTGCTGCCACTGGCGGTCGCGCCCGATGCTTTGATCGTCAATTTGGCCATACCCGCGCATGTTTCCTGAGCGGCACAGTGAGCCTGCAACTGCGCGGTTCCACCGACGACGAGTGCCGCGGCATCGATGATCGCTTTGGCGCCGCTAGTGGGTGATTTGCCAGGTTGCGTGTTCGGCTGGGTGGCCGGCGAGCAGTTGCTCGTGCAGGTATTGCCGGGGTTCGAAATGGGTTCTTCTTTTTTGCTTCCTTCGCCACCCGTTTTCGGTGTGCCGTAGGAGACCCGCCCGAGCTTGTCCCCGATTACGCACAACGAGTTCGAGATGCAGGTGGCGGCGGTGATGTAGTGGTCGCCCTTGAATTTCGGATCCGGAGTCGCCACCGCCCAAGTGCCGGCCCCGCCGAGCGGATTGGCCGATGCGGCCAGGTAGTTGCCGTTGTAGTAGCCACCGGCCAGGCAGAGACTGGTCGACGGGCAGGAGACGACCGCACCACCGATGCCTTCCAGCGGGTAGACAGTCCAAGCGGCGGCGCCGCCGCTTGGGTTCGAGGTCGTCGCCAGGTTGAAGCTCGGGTACGAGGCAATGGCCACGCACAGTGTGCTGACACAGGAGATGTCGTTGAATTCGGTTCCCGGCGCGATCGCCACGGACGACCAAGCTCCGGCTCCGCCGGTCGGGTCGGTCGAGCGCCACACGTTCCCATCGCGGTCAACGGCTAGACAGAGGGTCGTACTGGGGCAGGACACGGCTCGGAATTCAGTGGTCGAGTTGATCGTTGTCTTCGACCACGCCGCGGCCCCGCCGGTCGGGTCGGTCGAGGTGAACACCTTGCCCAGCCCCACGGCCACGCACAAGCTGGCCGAGGGACAAGCGACGTCGTAGAGCGTGGTTGAGGATTCGGAATCGATCACGGCCCCGCTCCAGCTGCCGGCGCCCCCGGTCGGGTTGAGCGAGGTGGAGATTTCTCTGCCACTCGTCGCCACACAAAGGCTGGACGTCGGGCAAGAGAGGGCTGAGAACGAGGCGGTCAGAAAGTCGCTCGGGTCAAGGTGAAAACTGGTCCAGGTCGCCGCTTCGTTGATCGGGTTGGTCGAGGTGATGACGTGGCGCTTGGTATCGACCGCAGCGCAAAAACTGGTTGAGGGGCAGGACAGGTCTTGAACGATGGTCGAGCCGGCCGAATCGATCTGAGCCACTGCCCAGGCCCCGGCGCCCCCGGTCGGATTGGTAGAGGTGATGACTTTGCCTTCGCGCACGGCGACACAGTGAGCGCTGGCGGTGCAGGAAACGGAGCTGATGCCGAAGCCGAGGGCGCCGTCAACGGCGACGGCGGTCCATTCACCCGCGCTCCCGGTCGGGTTTGTAGAGGTGACGACTTCGTTGTTGCGCGCGCCGACACAGAGGCTGGCGGTCGGGCAGGAAACCGTGTTGAGGCCGACGCTGACGCCAGTCCAGGCCCCAGCGCCCCCGGTCGGGTTGGCTGAGTTGTAGAGCGTGCCGAACGACGAACCTGCGACACAGAAGGAGGCCGAGGAGCAGGAGACGTAGTCGAGTTCAGACCCAGCCAGAGTGGTCGGGGTCCAGGCGGCGGCTCCCCCAGTGGGGTTGGAGGTTGTGTAGACCTTGCCTCCGCTGGTGACGGCGGCGCAGAACGTGGTCGAGGGACAAGAGATGGCACGGGCGCCTTCCGTTCCCGACAGTTGCAGAGCCGACCAGCTTTCGGCAGTCGGGTTGGTTGAAATCCCGAGTTCGCCACCGCTGATGGCCACGCAAAGGTTGGCCGAGGGGCAGGAGATCCCCTCTAGCGCCGAGCTGTCGGGAACGTAGTGCAGGTTCCAAGTGGTGGGGCCGCCGGTCGGGTTGGCCGAGGCCGAAACACCACCGGCGATATCCGTGGCGGCACAGAACGAGGCCGAGGGGCAAGAGATGCCCGAGAAGCCGTTGGCGCTGTCGGTTTCCTTGGCGCTGGTTAGCGTCCAGCTGCCGGCCCCGCCCATTGGCGCTGTCGAGGTGACGACGTTGCCGAAGCTGTCAGCGGCGGCGCAGAAGTTGTCGGTAGGACACGACACACCCTTGAGGCGAGCCGGATCTTCAAGCGGGAGCTGTGCGGCGATCCGCTGTGGCTTCGACCATTCTTCCGCGGCTGCGCGCCCTGGGGCGAAGAGCAGCACAAGGAAGATGGCTGCCATCAACAGCGTCGCCCCCTTGTAAGCATGAGTACGGATAGCTGCGCTGGTGGTAACCAAGACCTCTCCTGTTTCGCTGGGCATAGCTCTTGCTCTGGAGCCCCTGTCGGGCGGCCAGGAAAGTAACGGATACCCAGACAAGAAATTGCGCCGAGACGGGGCGAACGAGCCTTGATGCGCAGAAGGAGAGCCGCTAGGCAGTGAGTCGGACTGGGAGCGTTTTGAGCTGGTTCAGGAAGGCCGACTCGACGAAGGTGGGCTTGCCGTCGAGGGTCATGTCCGGGTAGCGGGCGAGGGTCTCCTCGAGGAGGATCTTCAGCTCGAGGCGGGCCAGTGCGGTGCCGAGGCAGAAGTGGCGGCCGCCGGCGCCGAAGGCCTGGTGATCCGGATTGCGGAGGACGTCGAAGCGGTCGGGGTCCTCGTAGCGGCTGGCGTCGCGATTCGAGGACGCGTACCACATCACCACCTTCTCACCCTGCTTTATCTCCTGGCCGTTGAGGACGGTGTCCTTGGTCGCGGTGCGGCGGAAATGGGCGAAGGCGGGGAACATGCGCAGTGACTCCTCGACCACGCCGGGGATCAAAGCCGGGTCGTCGAGGACGAGCCGGCGCTGGTTGGGGTCTTCCAGCAGCGCCCGCATCCCGCTGCAATAGGTCGCCTTGGTGCTGTCGTTGCCGGCGGCGACGAGGAGGAAGAAGCCCATCACGATCTCGTGCTCCTCGAGCATCTCGCCTTCGACCTCAGCGTTGACGAGCACCGTGGTGAGATCGTCGGTCGGGTTTTCGCGTCGCTCGGCGATCATCGTGCTGCAACGGGCAAAGATTTCGGTGACCGCCTTTTGGATCACGGCTTCGATGCTGTCGGGGCCGTCGGGGCTGTAGTCCGGGTCACTCGCCGCCAGGGCCTTGTTCATCAACTCTGCCCAGGCCGCGTCGTCCTCCTCCGGAATGCCCATGAAGCTGCCGATCACCCGCGACACCGTGGGCTGGGCGACATCGGTAACGAGGTCGCAGCTTTCGCGACCCTCGAGGCGATCGAGCACGTCGATGACGATCTTGCGGATCGACTCCTCATGGGCGGCGATGCGCTTCGGTGTGAAGCCGGCCTGGAAGAGAGCCTTGAGGCGGTCGTGCTTGGGCGGGTCCATGCCGATGAACATCGCCCGCGCCAGCTCGATCGGGAAGACCTCGTCGATTGCGACGACGCCGCCGAGTTCGGAGGAATAGGTCTCCCAATCACGACTGACTGCATGGACATCGTCGGCCGTCGTCACCGACCAGAAGCCCGCCGCCTCCGGCAGCTCGGTTACTTCAGAGGTCCAGTGAACCGGGCAGCCCTCGCGCATCTGCTCAAACAGGGCGTGGGGTGGACCGTCGACCCAGTGCTTGCGCTCGAGTACAAGCTCGTCCTCGAGGTTCCGCACCGCCTTCGGGCTCTTCGCCTGATCAGCCACCGCCGCGGATACTACTGGCTAGCTGGCCAGTTTTCGAGCGGGAGGGCAAATAGCATCGCTTCTTTGACCCCCCGTCTACATCAGCGATTCCCGGGGCTAACCGAGACCCTTCCCCATCTGGTGCTGTCCGAGCGTCCGACGCCCGTGCGCGAGCTGGCCGGTCTCGGCGTCTGGGTAAAGGAAGACGGCAGCTTCGGCTCGGGCGGATGGGGCGGCAACAAGGTGCGCAAGCTCGAGTGGCTGATCCCCGACGCGCGGCGTCGCGGTCGCGGATCGATTCTCACCTTCGGCGGGCTCGGCACGAACTGGGGGCTCGCGACCGCGCTCTACGCCCGCGAACATGGTCTCGAGACCGCGCTTGCGCTTGTCGATCAGCCGATCGACGATCACGTCAGCGCTCAACTCGCTCGGCTCAATGCCTCGGGGGCGCGCATCTACCGCACGCACACGAAGGCGCGCACCGTGGCGGTGTTGCCGTGGCTGCTTGCCCGCAACGCCCGCGGTGGCCGACCGCCGTACCTGTTGCCGGCGGGCGGCTCCTCTCCGGTTGGAGCGCTCGGCTATGTCGAGGCGGCGCTGGAGATCGCCGCCCAGGTCGAGGACGGATCGCTGCCCGAGCCGGCGAACGTCGTCGTCCCCGTCGGCACCGGCGGTACCGCGGCCGGCCTGGCGCTCGGCTTCCAGCTCGCCGGCCTGCGCAGCCGTGTCGTCGGCGTTGTGGTCAATGACCAGCTCCGCCTCGACGCGCCGGTGTTCGCGCGCCTCGCGCGGCGCACCGCCAAGTTGCTGGAGCGCCGCGGGGCGCGCCTGGGCCGGCTCCATCTCGAGCCGGACATGCTCGACCTGACCCGCGATCAGATTGGAGCTGGCTACGGCCATCCCACGGAGGCCGCCGGGCGGGCCGCGGCTCTCGCTGCGGAGGAGGGACTCTCGCTCGACCCCGTCTACACCGCGAAGGCGATGGCTGGCCTGCTGGCGCTGCGCGCGGAGGGCCGTCTCCTCGACCCGGTGCTGTTCGTCCACACCGATGGGCCGCGCTAGGGCTGTGACGCCGGAGGATCTCGCCAACCTCGCGCACCTGCGCCGCGCCCGTGACCTGATGGATCGCGAGTACTCGCGCCCACTCGACGTACCCGCGCTCGCCCGCGCCGCGCTGATGTCGACCGCGCACTTCTCGCGGCAGTTCCGCGCGGCATACGGGGAGACGCCCTACGGGTACCTGATGACGCGGCGAATCGAGCGGGCCAAGGCGCTGCTACGCCTTGGCGACATGTCGGTCAGCGAGGTCTGCATGGAGGTGGGGTGCGCGTCCCTCGGCTCGTTCAGCGCCCGCTTCACCCAACTGGTGGGGGAGACGCCGACGGCCTACCGTGCCCGTGACCATGGCGCGCTCGCGGGCGTGCCGGGCTGCATCGCCAAGGACCTCACCCGCCCGAGTCGCGAACCGAGCAGGAATGGAGAAACGCAGGGGACGCTGGCTCCCTAACGTTGGGGTCATGAACCTCACTCTCTCCCAATGCTTTGTCCTAATCCATGACCCCGACCTGGCGCTGGCCTTCTACCGCGACACGCTTGGCCTCGAGCTGCGCAACGACGTCGCCAAAGGCGACTTCCGCTGGCTCACCGTCGGCGCCGCCTCCCAGCCCGGCGTCGCGATCGTCCTCACCAACTACCTGAACGGCAGCCCCGCCGACCAGGACGCGCTCGCCGCCCTGATCGCCAAGGGCGCCCTCAACGGCGTCCATTTCCACGCCGACGACCTCGACGCCAGCTTCGGGAAGGTGCGCGATTCGGGCGCCGAGATCGTGCAGGAGCCGACCGACCAGCCGTGGGGCACGCGGGACTTCGCCGTGCGCGACCCGTCCGGCAATCTGGTGCGCATTGACCAGCCGCCTGCCGCATAAAGCCGGTGAGTAAGGCCAAGACGAAGGACGCGCGGTCGTCGACGGCGGCCGCGGCCGACGGCCACGATCTGATCCGCGTGCACGGTGCGCGCGTGAACAACCTCAAGGACGTCAGCGTCGAGATCCCGAAGCGCCGGCTGACGGCGTTCACCGGCATCTCGGGCTCAGGCAAGAGCTCGCTGGTGTTCGGCACGATCGCCGCCGAGTCGCAGCGGCTGATCAACGAGACCTACAGCGCCTTCGTGCAGGGCTTCATGCCGACCCTGGCGCGGCCCGAGGTCGACGTGCTCGACGGGCTGACGACGGCGATCATCGTCGACCAGGAGCGGATGGGGGCCGATGCCCGCTCCACGGTCGGCACCGTCACCGACGCCAACGCGATGCTGCGCATCCTCTTCAGCCGGCGCGGCAAACCGCACATCGGCTCGCCCCAGGCGTTCTCTTTCAACGTCGCCTCGGTGGAGGCGTCCGGGATGCTCAAGAAAGGCGACGGCAAGTCCGAGCGGGTTAATTTCTCCCGCACCGGCGGCATGTGCCCGCGCTGCGAGGGCCGGGGGTCGGTCACCGACTTCGACCTCTCCCAGCTGTACGACGAGGGCAAATCGCTCAACGAGGGTGCGCTCACGGTCCCCGGCTACAGCATGGATGGCTGGTACGGCCGCATCTTCAGGGGCTGCGGCTTCTTCGACCCCGACAAGCCGATTGGCAAGTTCACCAAAAAGGAACTGGGCGACTTGCTCCATAAGGAGCCGACCAAAATCAAGGTCGACGACGTCAACCTGACCTACGAAGGCCTGATCCCGAAGATCCAGAAGTCGTTCCTCTCCAAAGACCGGGAGGCGATGCAGCCGCACATCCGGGCTTTCGTGGACCGGGCGATTACCTTCACCACCTGTCCCGAGTGCGGCGGCACACGGCTCAGCGAGGCGGCCCGTTCGTCGAAGATCAAGAAGAAGAGCATCGCCGATGCTTGCGCGATGCAGATCACCGACCTGGCCGAGTGGGTCCGCGGTCTCGACGAGTCGTCGGTGGCGCCGCTGCTCGAGGCGCTGGGGGAGACCCTCGACTCGTTCGTGGAGATCGGCCTGGGCTACCTCTCGCTCGATCGGGCCTCGGGCACGCTTTCGGGCGGCGAGGCGCAGCGAACCAAGATGATCCGCCAGCTCGGCTCGTCGCTGACCGACGTCACCTACGTCTTCGACGAGCCGACGATCGGGCTGCACCCGCACGACATCGAGCGCATGAACGAGCTCCTGCTGCGACTGCGCGACAAGGGCAACACGGTGCTGGTCGTGGAGCACAAGCCCGAGGCGATCGCGATCGCCGACCACGTCGTCGACCTCGGTCCGCGTGCCGGCAGCGAGGGGGGAGAGGTGGTGTTCGAGGGCAGCGTCGAGAGCCTGCGGGCCAGCGACACGCTCACCGGGCGGCACCTGGACGATCGCGCCTCCCTGAAGCCTTCGGTGCGGACGTCGTCGGGGGCGCTGGAGGTGCGCGGCGCCAAGACCCACAACCTGCGCGACGTCGACCTCGACATTCCGCTCGGGGTGCTGGTCGTGATCACCGGAGTGGCGGGCTCGGGCAAGAGCTCCCTGATCAACGGTTCGGTGTCCGGGCGGGATGGGGTGGTGACGGTCGATCAGGCCGCGATCCGCGGCTCGCGGCGCAGCAACCCGGCGACGTACACCAAGCTGCTCGACCCGATCCGCAAAGCGTTCGCGAAGGCCAACGGCGTCAAAGCGGGGCTGTTCAGCGCCAACTCCGACGGCGCCTGTCCCAATTGCAACGGCGCCGGCGTCGTCTACACCGACCTGGCGATGATGGCCGGCGTCGCCACGATCTGCGAGGAGTGCGAGGGGAAGCGGTTCCAGGCCGAGGTGCTCGAGTACGAGTTCGGCGGCAAGGACATCAGCGAGGTGCTGGCGATGTCGGTGATCGAGGCCGAGGAGTTCTTTGCAGATGGCAAGGCGCGCCTGCCAGCCGCGCACAAGATCCTCGGCCGGCTCGCCGACGTCGGGCTCGGCTACCTCAACATCGGCCAGCCGCTGACGACGCTGTCCGGCGGCGAGCGGCAACGGCTCAAGCTCGCGACCCAGATGGCCGAGAAGGGCGACGTCTACATCCTCGACGAGCCGACGACCGGCCTCCACCTCGCTGACGTCGAGCAATTGCTCGGGTTGCTTGACCGGCTGGTCGACTCGGGCAAGTCGGTGATCGTCATCGAGCATCACCAGGCGGTGATGGCGCACGCCGACTGGATCGTCGACCTCGGCCCCGGCGCCGGCCACGACGGCGGCCGGATCGTCTTCGAGGGCACGCCGGCCGACCTCGTCGCCGCTCGTTCCACCATCACCGGCGAGCACCTCGCGGAGTACGTCGGCGGCTGAGCGAGCTCGATCTCACGGGCTGAGCGGGTCTTTTCCGCCTATTGAGGGGTGAGATATGTACCCGGCTTGACACCTGCTCCCGAATCCGCCTAAGCTGCCGCTCGTGGGGGGCGGACGATCTCAGCGGTACGCCAGGGAAGACGACTCAGAGTGGTCCAGCCCCGATGCTCAGCGCGAGCGGTTGGTCGCGGCGATCGCCCGCGGCGCCGCCGAGCAGGGCTATGACAAGCTCACCATCGAGCAGGTCGTCCACTATGCGGGCGTCTCCGTTGCCACTTTCTACGAGCACTTCTCCACCAAGGAGCAGGGCCTGATGGCTGCCTTCGATGCCTTTCTGGACCGCCTTTGGCTGGAGGTCTCCGCTGTCTGCGAAACCGACGCGGTGTGGCCGGAGAAGGTCAAGGCCGCCGTTGACGTGACCCTCTCCTACCTGGCTGAGGCGAGCCAGGTCGCCCGGATGTTCGCGGTCGAGGCGGCGAGCGCGAGCCTCGCCGCAACCGAGCGGCAGCTCACTGCCCTGGAGAACTTCGCCACTCTGCTGCGCGGCGGCCGCGACCTATATCCGCAGGCGGCGGAGCTGCCTGCACCCACAGAGCGCGCCCTGGTCGGTGGCATTGCCTCGATCATCTCCGGCCACCTGCTTGCCGAAGAGCCGCAGGTTCTCGTCGATCTGGAACCCGAGCTGATCGAGTTGGTCCTCATCCCCTATCTGGGACAGGCCGAGGCCAAGCGCGTCGCCCTCGGCTGAGGCCGTCGCGGCCTCCCCACTGTTAGCTCAGCGGCGCCAGCGCAATTCGCGTGATCTCCGGCGCCTTCTCCGGTAGCTCCGCCTCGCGTCCATGGGCGATCTCGTGCTGGATCGCCGCCCAGATGCCGCTGCCGATCGCCTCGAAGATCGCGCTCGGAACGCTCCCCTCGATTCCGCTGGGCAGGCCCTCCGGCGTCAGGAAGGCGGTGAAGCGATCCATCGCCGTGTCGGCGTAATCGAGCGCCGCCGGTCCCGCCGTCGGCAGCTCGAAGAAGGCGAGGCGCGCGAACAACTCGTTGGCGGCGATGTGCTCCAGCATCGCCCTGGCACCCGCCCCGATCGCCTCCGGCCCATCGCCCGCCGCCGCGAAGGCCGCCGCGGTCACCTGCAGCAGCTCGCCACTGAGGATTTCGAAGGCGGCGATAAAGGGCTCGCGCTTGTTGCGGAAGTGTTCGTAGAAGGTCTGGTTGGAGGTTCCCGCCGTGGCGGAGATGGTCGGGATGCTGAGGGTCTCGTAGCCCTTCTCGACCACCACCCGGGCGGCGGCCCGGACGATCCGTTCGCGCTGGGTCAGCTCGGCCCGGCTGAGGGGTGAGTCAGGCGGCTCGCTCCAGTCGAGCTTTTCACCGCTGCTTTGTCCTTCGTCACCATCCTCCAGCGGGGCCGGCTCGGGAGCGATCGCGGCTGCTGCGCAGGCTTGCGCCGTCACCTTGTTATCGGGCTCCTGGTAGCGCAGCGCCCAGTCGACCAACTCCTCAACCAGGCCCGGCAGCTCCTCCTGGCGCCCGGCGCGCAGGCGCCGGTAGACGACGCCGCGGATCCCGGCGACGATCGCACGCACCGTCATCGGAGGAACCTCGCGCGGCGTGGGGGAGTGCTCGAAGCTCTGGGCGATCATCAGCTCGAAGGCCTGCGAGCCTCGCTCGCGGTGCTCCACTCCCGCCGCGCCCAGGGTCAACGACTCGACCGCGGCGAGCCTCGCCGCCGCCGGCTCCTCGACCGCCAGGTTCATGAAGGCCGCCAGGCCGGCCACCAGTTGCCCGCGGAAGTCCGTGGGCTCGCGGTAGGCCTGCCCGACCCGCTCACCTACCACGGCGACGATCTCGTCGAAGGTAGCGAGGAAGCAGTCCTGCTTGCTTTCGAAATGCTCGTAGAAGGTTGTTCTTGAAACGCCCGCCAGGGCGACCAGCTCGCGCAGGGTCGTCCCGGCGAAGCCGTGTCGCGCCACGGCCTCGACCATCGCTCCCTCCAGACGCGCCTTCTGGTGGCGCGCGACCCGGGCGGGCGGCATCCGCCCGGGCCCGCTGCTCAATCTTGGAAAAAGCGGCACGGTCGGCTGCGGTGCTGAGTCCTTTGACGCCATCCCAGCGCCCACGATAGTCAGAGCCAAGCCAAGAAACATGTACTCAGCTTGACGAACTGATGTACTCGCCTTGCCAGATCAGATACCCACTTTGACAATTTATTGCGTACCAGCCTTGACATGCCTCTTCTGATCTGGCATAAGTGCCTTGTCTGCCGGGAAGCAGACATTGGGTTTTGTAAACGACCGGGCCAGGGGCCTGAGCTCTCCAAAGATTTTCGGAGGGCCGGGAAAACGGCCGGTCAGAGCAAGGAGAGCGATACGTGAAACGCCACGCGAAGGCACCGTCCGCGGGATCGATCGAAGGCGCCGGCAACGACCGGGGCCTCTTCCGCCGTGCCTTTGCCACCCGTGCTGCCTCCATCAGCGCCAAAGGGAGTGGTGCGCCCGCATCCCGCCGCGCCCGCAGCACCCTCGCCCTCGCGATCACCGCCTTCGCGCTACTCACAAGTCTGGCCCTCGCCGCCCCGGCCCTCGCTGCCGACCCCACCGCCGAAATGGTCTCGATCACCAACCCGTCCTATACCTCCGCCACGGTCAAAGGCAAAGTCAACTTCCCTGAACCGGGCTTTAACTCCTACGCCTTCGAATACGCCACCTCCGAATCCGGACCCTGGACCTCCGGCCCCGTGAAATTCGTTGGAGTCGGCCCACTCGATGTAGAAGAAGAACATTTCGCCGTGCCCAAAGGCGGCACCAAATACTTCGTCCGTGTGGGCATCTACTTCGGGTCCATCACGACGCCCGCTCTCTCCTTCACCACCCTCACCGTTGAGCAGCCGTCGATCCCCGGCGCCGTCGAAGCCTCCCCGGTCTTCTCCACCTCGGTTACCGCGACCGCCAAGGTCAAACGCCCCGCCAACGCGGACCCTGCCTTTGACGTCAATTGCCACTTCGAATACGTCACCGACGACCAGTTCGAAGAAAATGTCAACGTCAATTCTCAGCCTGGTTTCACCGGCGCGACCTCGGCCCCCTGCGAGCAGAACCCAGTCAAAAAGGTCGATGTCGACCTTCAAGATGAAAAAGAAGTCACCGCGCCCCTGACCGGCCTCAGTCCCAGCACCGACTACCACCTCCGCCTCGTCGCCGAAAACGCTGCCCCCGGCGCCGTCACCAAAGATGCGGCCAACTTCACCACCCTGCCCACAGTGACCGACAAACCGACCGTCATCGCCACCGAGGACGCCACAGGGGTCACTATCCACGAGGCGACGGTCAAAGGCGAAGTCCAGCGCCCCGCCGGCGCCGACCCCGCGCTCAACATCGAATGCCGCTTCGAATACGTCACCCAAAGCGAATGGGAAGCCAACTCCAACGCTTTCCCCGACGGCGCCCCCTCGTCCCCCTGTGCTGAGAACCCGATCACCGCGGCCAGCGCCAACGGCGAAGGCAAGCAGAAAGTCAGTAGCCAGCTCGGCGGCCTCAAACCCGCAACCGTTTACCACCTCCGCCTTACCGCTGAAAACGGCGGCGGTACCGACAGCAAAGACCCTGCCAACACCTTCACGACCCTCCCGGCCGACCTTCCGACCGTCACTATCGACCCCGTCGAAGGTGGTACTTTTACCACCGCCCACGTGTCTGGAACAGTCGAAGTCGATGATCCCGGCTATGAATATGCCAGAGTCATTTTCGAGGTATCGACCGATAGTGTCAATTGGAGCGAATTCGAAGTGGGCGGGGTGTGTACTTGCTCACCTCCCGGCACCGATGACGGAATAAGGCAACACGACTACACCGGCCTCCAGCCAGTCACCACATATTTCTTCCGCATCGCCACCACGTACTCAGGGAGCTCAGACGCAGAAGCCAATGGCGAAGTCGCCTTCTCCCCTATCAAAACGATCACCACCGAGCCCCTCTTCGCGCCAACCACCGAAAACCTCGCAGTCACCGACGTCACCGGCACCTCCGCCCACTTCTCCGCCACCGTCGACCCCCACGCCCCAGCGGGCCCGCTCTCGGAGCTCGGCAAAAAAGCCTTCGCGACCAAATGGCACTTCGAGTGCACCCCCAAGTGCTTGGACGTCAACGAAAACGTGATCAGCGGCACCGTCCAGGGCGAAGAAGGAGCCCAGACCGTCGCTGGCGACGCCAAACGCCTCGAACCCAACACCAAATACGAAGTTTCGCTGATCGTCAGCAGCGAAGGCGGCGGTGAAACCGTAGTCGAAACCTTCAACACCTCCAAAAGCCCCCCCTCGGTCAAACAGGAAACCGGCGCCTCCGACGGCACCGGCGGTTACGTCCTCCAGGGTGTCGTCAACCCCCATAACGAAACAGTTACCGACTGTAAATTCGAATGGGGGCCCGACGCCAACCAATTCGCCTTCAGCGCCCCCTGTTCGCCGCTGCCTAGGGGTCGCGACGAGGTACAAAGGGTGGAAGTGTACAGCAAGGAATCCGGTCAATTCAGGCTGTCCTTCGGTGGTCAGACCACTGGCGACATGGCTTTCGCTGCGCAGCCCTCCGTGGTGCAAGCCGAACTCGAAGCACTGTCCTCGATCGGCCCCTCCGGGATCTCTCAAGTCACTCGCACCGTTGTGAGGGGAAACAGTGATTTTCCGATTCAACGCTATGACATTACCTTTTCGGGCCCTCTGGCCGGTACGAACCTGCCCCCGCTCCAAGGTGAAAGTGGGACTGAACCACTGAACGGAATTGTAGTCGTCTCCACGTTCACCGACGGCGGCACCAACGTCCCGATCACAGTCGAAGCCCATCTCACCGGCCTCACCCCCGGTGTTATCTATCATTCCCTGCTCGTCGTCACCTACGGCGCCGGCCTCAAAGCAGACAGTGGCGAGTCGCAGGAATTCAAACCCACCCTCTCCGCCAAGGAAGCTTGCCCCGCAAACGAACAGCTCCGCACCGAAAACAGCTCCCTCGCCCTCCCCGAATGCCGGGCCTATGAGATGGTCACGCCCCCCGGCAAGGAAGGCTTTAACGCACTCTTCGTAACCTACGACGGCGGCGCTCGTTTCGCCTATGAATCAAGAGCCGGGAACATCGCGAAATCGGGCCAGGCCGCTGCCGCCAAGCTCAATAAATACGTGGCCGCTCGCACTGAGTCTGGCTGGGAGACGATTCCCAACCTCAACGGCTCATCCGGATCGCTGCGAGACGCCCCATCGAATGTCGACTCCGCCTTTAATGTGCTTTTCCGCGCATACTCATCAGATCTCCTCTCGTCGATCTGGTCCCTGCACCGGCAGGGTGAATCCGACTCCAGCGCCGCGGCGGAAGGGCTACCTTTGCAGCTTCGCAGCCCTGATGGGACCTTTGCGCGCGTTCAAAGCGGAGGCGGAGTAAACACTGCCGTTGTGGCGTCGGCCGATCTTTCTCACGTTGTTACTCCTTGGAATGGCAGTGGTACGGGTCCGGGCGTCTACGAGTACATTGGCACCGGCATGGCTCAGCCCCGCCGCGTCGACGTCGACAATTCTGGCGCCCCGATTTCCGCCTGTACCACTGTGCTCGGCCGCGTCCAGATTCGTTCCGTGTCCAGCGACGGCAGCAGGATCTTCCTCAGGGCCTTCGGAGGCTGCGGCGCCGCCAATCTACCTGCCGGTGAGATCTGGGCCCGCGTCAACGGCACCACCAGCTTCGATGTTTCAGCCTCCCACTGCAACCGCACCGCCGCAGACCCCGGCGGCGTTTGCAACGGCCCGACCGAGCCCGGTGGCTGCGTCGAAGATTTCAGTGCAAATACAGGTGACATTGAGGGAATTGGTTGCCGTACTGCCAAGTTCGCCGCCGCCACCCCCGACGGCTCCCGCGTCTTCTTCACCACCACCCAGCAGCTCGTAAATGCCGACACCGACCAGACCAACGACATCTACGCCTGCGACATCCCGTCCGGCGACCTGTCTCCGAGTGCCGAGAAAGCCAATCACTGCGCCGCTTTCATGCAGGTCTCCAGTGCTCAGACCGGTGCCGACGTCGAGAGCGTCAACGCGACCTCGGAGAACGGCTCCACGGTCCTCTTCGTCGCCAAGGGAGTTCTGGCCGACAACAAAGATGCCCTCGGCGAAAAAGCGGTAGCCGGCGACCACAACCTCTACGTCTGGCGCACCGACGCCTCCCACCCCGACGGCCAGACTGCCTTCGTCGGCAGGCTCGACAGCGTCAAAGAGCCGAACGGGGATCTCGAGTTGACAGCCCAAACCACCCCCGACGGCCGCTACCTGGTCTTCAGCACCGCCAGTACGCTCCTCGACACCGATACCGACAGCTACCGCGACGTCTACCGCTACGACGCCGATACCGGCGATCTCACCCGCGTCTCGACCAACATCTCCGGCGTCGCCGGCAACGGCGAAGGCTTCGATGCCACGATCGCCGCACCGACCGAACATCATCCGAGCACCACCATCTCCGACAACGGCACCAAGATCGTCTTCGTCACCACCGAGGCGCTCTCACCTGCCGACGGCAACGCCGAACCGGACGTCTACCTCTGGACCCCCGCCCGCGTCTCCCTCATCTCCACCGGCTCCTCCGGCTTTGCTCCCAGAGAAGAAGTTGGCCAAGGCAACATTAGGAACCCTCGTGTGGCCATTGACCCCTCGGGCGAAGACGTCTACTTCGAATCCGCCCAGCCGCTCACTCCGGCCGACAGCGACAGGCTCGCCGACGTTTACGACGCCCGCATCGGCGGCGGCTTCAGCTTCGCCCAAAAGCCAATCTGCACGGGTGAAAAGTGCCAGCCCGATGCCACCCTCGCGGCGCCCCAAAAAGCGCCGCTCTCGGCCCAGCCCGGCGCCGGCAACCCACCTCAGCCCAAGCCCTGTCTCAAAGGCAAGGTCCGCAAGAAGAACGGCAAGTGCGCCAAGAAGCCTAAAAAGCACTCGGGCAAAAAGCACCACGGCAAAAAAGCCAGTCATAAGCAGGGAGGTGGAAAGTGAACACCGCTCAGACCGGCCGATCGACCACTTCCACCGTAACCAAGGAGAACCCTTGCATGGCCAGCATCCGTCACTTTTCCAGTTTCTTTCGAACCCCGATGACGCTGCGATGCGCAGTGTCGGCCGCCGCCTGCTTGGTACTTGCTGCAGTTGTAGCGCAGCCCGCGGCCGCAGATGAGCCCTACGGCCTCAAAACCTTCAGCAATCACACCACCGACATCAACGGCACTCCCTACACCCAGGCCGGCGGGCATCCCGACCAGAACACGACTTCGTTCACGATTCCGCGAGCTCGCAATGACTTGTCGAAAAATGGAGTCGAGAACCTCAACGCCACCTACGTCAAGCCCCCGCCGGGGTTCATCGGCAATCCCGCCGCCGCTCCCCGCTGCCTTGTCAGCGATATTCCACCGATTGGAATTGCGCTCCCCGCCGCCTGCTTGCCTGAGTCCCGAGTTGGCTTCGCAACCGTCGCCTTGAATCCTACTGGCGAAGACAATGGTGACTACCCGAATGGTGTGGACACAACCGACATTCCGATCTACAACCTGCCGCCCGAGCGCGGCTATCCGGCCCAATTCGTATTCAAGCTCTCCACTTATCCGACCGTCATCTCGGTCTTCCCGCAGTCGCGCACCGAGTCTTACGGATTGACGGTCGCCACCCCGAACATCCCCGCGGCCAACGTCACCAGTGTCAAGATCAACTTCTGCTCCGGCGGTATCGAAATTGTGGCCCCCGCCATCAAATGCAAGTTCCCTTCAGGTTCTGCTTCTCCCTTCCTCACCAACCCGCTCGACTGCTTGAACGCCAACCCGACCTGGAGCATTGCGATCGACAGCCAAGAACATGCTGGCGCCCTGCGCGCGCTCGGCGTCCCCGACCTAACCGATCCCGACTGGAAGACCGACTCCGAACTGGCCCCGCCGGTAACCGGCTGTGAGGTCTTGGAATTCAACCCGGCGATCGCCACAAAAGCGTTGCAAGGCCCCGGCCCGGTCCAGGCTGACCAGCCCACCGGCCTCGCGGTCGACCTCGACTTCCCCCAGACCAACGATCCGACCGACCTGAACACGACCTTCGATCCCTCGCTGCCCCAGACCCCCGCGCCCAAAGACATCACGGCCAAGCTTCCCGCCGGCCTTGCGGTCTCGCCCTCTTCGGCCGACGGCCTCGGCGCCTGCTCCGATCAGGCCTCCGATCTCGCCGGCGATCAGGTCCACTACGACAACACCAAGCCGGTTGCCTGCCCCGACTCCTCGAAGATCGGCTCGGCCGTTGCCACCTCGCCGCTGCTGGCGCTGCGCGACCCCGTTGACGACACTAAAGTCATCGGTCCCGAGCCGATCCCCGGCGACGTCTATCTGCTGAAGCCCCACCCCGGCGATTTGCCGATCGGAGGCGGCAATCAAGACGGCAGGTTCCGCCTGCTGTTGCAGCTCGAAAACCCCCGCTACGGGATCAACATCAAGGTCCCGGGCATCGCCACTGCCGACAAGAACACAGGCCAGCTGACAGCGACCTTCGCCGGCAACCCGCAGCTGCCCTCCAGCCAAGTCCAGGTCAACCTCAAGTCGGGCCCGCGAGCGCCGCTGGCGAGCCCGGTCAGCTGCGGAACGTTCACCACCACCACCGACCTGGTCCCCTGGGGCACGCCGGATGTCGCCACTGCGCACCCAAGCTCGAGCTTCAACGTCAGCTCGGGCCCGAACGGAGCACCCTGCCCGTTCAGCCTCGCCTCGCGTCCCTTCGCCCCGGTGCTCAGCGCCGGCATGGAGTCAAACGCAGCGGGCAAATACAGCCCCTTCGTCCTCCACATCAACAGAGCTGACGGCGAACAGGAACTGAGCACGATCGACGTCAGCACCCCCAAGGGCTTCTCGGCCAAGCTGGCAGGAGTCCCCTACTGCTCCGATGCGGCGATCGCCGCTGCGGCAGGCAAGAGCGGCCTCGCCGAGCAGTCCAGCCCCTCCTGCCCGCAGGCAAGCCAGATCGGCACAGTCACCGCGGGTGCAGGCCCGGGCTCAAACCCCTACTACGCCCAAGGCAAGGCCTACCTGGCCGGCCCTTATAAGGGCGCCCCGCTCAGCTTCGCCTTCATCACCCCGGCAGTGGCGGGGCCCTTCGACCTTGGCACCGTCGTCGTCCGCGCAGCGGCCTTCGTCGATCCCGAAACCGCCCAGGTGACGACCAAAACCGATCCGCTGCCCCAGATCATCGACGGCGTGCCGCTGCGGCTGCGATCGGTCACCGCGCGCCTCGATCGCGTCAACTTCACGATCAACCCGACCAACTGCTCCGCGATGAGCGTAAGCGCCAAGATCGGCAGCTCAAACGGGGCCACCGCCAACCCCTCCAACCTCTTCCAGGTCGCAGGCTGCGACAAACTCGGCTTCAAGCCGAAGCTGAAGATCGCCCTCAAGGGCGGCACCAAACGAGGTCAGTTCCCGGCCCTGAAAGCGACCCTGAACTACCCCTCGGGCGCCTATGCCAACATCGCCAAAGCCCAGGTCACCCTGCCGCACTCCGAGTTCCTCGAACAGGGCCACATCAAAACGATCTGCACCAGGGTCCAGTTCGCCGCAAGCGCCTGTCCGGCGGCCTCGATCTACGGCAAGGCGATGGCAATCTCGCCGCTGCTCGACGCACCGGTCTCGGGCCCGGTCTACCTGCGCAGCTCCTCCCACAAGCTGCCCGACCTGGTCGCCGATCTCAACGGCCAGATCCGCGTCGCCCTGGTCGGCCGCATCGACTCGATCAAAGGCGGCATCCGCACCACCTTCGAAGGGGTCCCAGACGCCCCGGTGAGCAAGTTCACCTTGGAGATGCAGGGCGGCAAGAAGGGCCTCTTGGTCAACTCGACCAACATCTGCAAGGCCGACAGCCACGTGATCGCCGACCTCGACGCCCAGAACGGGCTCAGCTACAACACCAAGCCGCTGCTTACCAACAGCTGCAAGAAGCCAAAGAAGAGCAAAGGCGCCAAGGGCAAGTCCCATAAGCGCAGCGCCCGCTAGCCACGGGCGCTCCGGGAAGACCTGAAAGGCAAATAGGGACCTGTTGAACCGTCACCCACAAGGGAGGAACGAGGGCTGCCGCGCCGGCCGGCGCCGCAGCGCCCTCGCCGCCTTGGTGGTAGGCGTTGCCTCACTCGCCCTGGCCGCCGTGCCCGCCATTGCCGCAGCGGCCGAAGCACCCACCGTGCTCAGCATCGAAGACGCCACCGCTGTCACCCACACCACCGCCGAAACCGCAGGCATCGTGCAGCGCGCCGCCGATCCCGACCCCGCCTCTAATGCCGAGTGCGAATTCGAATACGTCAGCGACGCCCAGTTTCGCGGCGCCGGCTTCAAAGCCGCGAGCACAGCTCCCTGCGACACCGATCCGCTCACCGTCCCCGGCCCCAACCCGGTCGGCGCCGAACTGAGCGGCTTGAAACCGGACATCGAGTACCACCTGCGCCTCACCGCCTCCAACAGCGCCGGCACTTCCTCGCTGGTAGCGACAGACACCTTCACCACCACCGCGATCAACCCACCGGCGGCAAGCATCGCCGCCCCTACCGCGGTGACCGCCACCTCGGCCCACTTCTCGGGCGAAATCAACCCCGAACTGGGCGCCGGGCCGGCCGAGCTCTACGAAGTCAACTGGCGCTTTCAGTGCGTACCCGAATGCCTCGGCCCCGGCGGCGAGCCGCTCTCCGGCTCGCCGATCGCCCCCGATAACTCTTCTCACCCGGTTTCAGCCGATGCCGTCCTGGAGCCCAACACGCTCTACCGCGTCAGCTTGATCGCCACAAACTCCGGGCAGAGCGCCACCGCCGGCCCGCTCACCTTCACCACCGATTCGCTGCCGCCCCTGGCCCGCACCCTCGGCGCCCAGGCCGCGGTCACCACCGCCCAGTTGGGGGCGAAGCTGAACCCCCGTAACGCGGTCCTCACCTACCAGTTCCAGTGGGGCCCGACGCTCGCCTACGGAAACCTCGCCCCCGTCGGCGCCAAAACGCTTGCCTTCGCCGACAACGTCTTCCACGTCGTCGCCGAGCCGCTCAGCGGGCTTTCGCCGCAGAGCACCTACCACTACCGCGTGATCGCCACCAACACCGAAACCGGCGCAGAAGCATTCGGCGCCGATCGCACCTTCACCACGCTGGCCGAGCCGACTCCGCCGCCGCCGTGCCCCAACGCCGCCTCGCAGACCGGAGCCTCGGCCAACCTGCCCGACTGCCGCGTCTATGAACTCGCCACGCCGGGCCTGGGCAACGCCGCCCCGGCCGAGGGCTGGCCGCAGGTCGCTGTGGAAGGCATCCTCGCCGACGGCAGCGCGGTGGCCTTTCGGGCCGCCGATGCGCCCGAGAACGCCGAAGGCTCGACCGCCACCACCGACACCCTGGTGGCGCGCCGCGGCGCGGGCGGCTGGAGCACGAAGAGTCTTTCCGCACCGACCCCGCTGCCCAGCGGAACCGACTTCGCCGCCGCCCGCTCGACGATAGGCCTTTCCGCCGACCTGACCCAGTCGGTGTTGTGGTCAAACCAGCCGCTCGCGGGCGGCTCCTCGCCGGCGGGCACCAACCTCTACCTGCGCCGCGCCGACGGCTCCTTCGTTGCCCTGACCAAAGTCGGCGCCCCGGCCTTCAGCGCAGGCGGCGAGCTGCTCGGCTCCTCGAAGGACTTCAAACGCCTCTTCATCGCCTCGACCGAAAAACAACTTCCCGAAGACCCGATCGCCGCCGGCAACGCCTACGAATGGGCAAACGGCAACCTCAAGCTGGTGGCGGTGCTGCCCGGCGGGGCGCTCGCGCCCGAAGGCGGCACCTTGCCGCAGGGCGCCCTGCCCTCGGTCTCCGAAGACGGCTCCAAGGTCCTCTTCAAGGCCAAAGGAGACAAAGGCCTCTACCTGCGCACCAACGCCACCGAAACGGTTGAGGTCTCCGCCACCCAGCGCTCGACAGAACCCGACCCCAACCCGCCCGCCGAGGCAATCGCGGCGGGAATGTCAGCCGACGGCTCCAAGGTCCTCTTCACCTCAGCCTCAGAGCTCACAAACGACGCCTATACCGGCCGCAGCGCAGGCCTAGCCAACGACAAAGGCGCCGACCTCTACTCCTACGACACCAAAAGCAAAGTCCTCACCGACCTCACGGTCGATACCGACCCCGAAGACGCCCTCACCGGGGCAAACGTCGAGCGGGTACTGGGCGCCTCCAAAGACGCCTCCTACATCTATTTCGTCGCCCGCGGCAACCTCGCCGCAGGTGCGACCTCCGGAGAGCGCAACCTCTACCTCGCCCACAACGGCGAAATCGAGTTCGTCGGCACCGACCCCAGTACGGCAGACGAACAGTTCTACGCCACCCCCCACGGCACCCACGCCGCCTTCACTTCCACCGAGCCCCAGACCGGCTATGACAACGCCGGCTTCGCCCAGGCCTATGAGTACACCTACGGGGTCGGCCTCGCCTGCGCCTCGTGCCGGCCCAGCGGCGAGGCGCCCAGCGCCGGTGCGCAGATCGCCGCTCGCTCGCTCTCCGATGACGGCACCCGGCTCTTCTTCCAAAGCGCCGATCGGATCCTCCCCGAGGCCCAAAGCGGCCAGACAAACGTCTTCGAGTACACCGCCGGCGAAGTCCACCTCTTGACCCCCGGCGACGGTGCTGCGGCGCTGCTCCTTGGCGCAAGCGCCTCAGGCGATGACATCTTCATCGCCGGCTTCGAAGAACTGGCCCCCCGCGGCCAGGGCGAGGTCTTCGCGATCTACGACGCCCGCGTCGGCGCCAGCGTGGCGCCGCCGACTGAGACGGCGGGCTGCCAGGGGGAAGCCTGCCGCGCCGGCGTCCCCGCCGCGCCCGAAACCGAAGGACCCGGCTCGGCCGGCTTCGAAGCCCCCGGCCGGGTCGCGCTCGCAGCCCCGAAGGCACTCAAGGGCAAGAAGGCCCAGTTGCGGGTGATCGCGCCGGGCGCGGGGGAGATCTCGATCGCCGGCCGGGGCACCGTGCCGCTCAGCAAGCGTGTCTCCAAAGCCGGCTCGGTGGCGCTGACGCTCACGCTAAAGCCCGGCGCCGATCGCAAGCGCCAGAAATTCGGCACCTACAAAACCGAAATCGAAGTCAGCTTCAAATCGGCGGCCGGCGTCTCGCGGGCCAACGCCTCGCTCACCTTCGAAGCCACCGCGAAGAAGGGGGCGGGCAAGTGAGCGCGCTCAAAAAAACAGTGCGCCTGGCCTTGGCCCTGAGTGCGGCGGCGCTTTGCCTGGGCGGCCTCGCCCCCGCCCCCGCCGGCGCCCGCGACCTCGAAGTGCCGAGCTTTCTCGCCCCGGGCCGAAACCCCGACCTCTCGCCATCCAGCGTCCCCGGCGGGCGTCCCTTCGAGGTGGTCAACATCTTCGCCCTGAGCCAGACCCCGGTCCTCGAAGGGCTCGCCGGCCCGGCCGAAAACGTCCGCGACCTGCGCTTCGAGTTGCCGCCGGGCATGGTCGCAAACGCCGCCACCTTCCCCCGCTGCGCCGCCGAATCGTTCAGCTCCCGCGCCTGCCCGACCGCGACCCAGGTCGGCATTGCCGACCTGGGCCTCGCCGCCGGCGCCCAAAGCGACACCGCCCCGGTCTTCAACATCGCCCCGCCGCCGGGAATGCCGGCGCAGTTCGCCTTCCGTGCCTCCGGCAGCGCCGTGCAGATCGATTTCCGCTTCCGCAACGGCAGCGACTACGGCGCCACGGCACAGGTGCGCGGCGCAAGCGCAGCGGCGGGCCTGCTGACCTCCTCGGTGCGGATCTGGGGGGTGCCCGGCGATCCCCTCCACGACGCCCAGCGCTTCGCCGGCAACGGAGCCCCTGCGCCCGGGCCCTACCCCGAAGCGCCGCCCTACCGGCCGCTGATCTCCAACCCGACCTCCTGCGACGGGCCGCTGGTAACGAGCATGGAAGCCAGTAGCTGGCAGGCGCCCGCTAAGACCACTTCCGCCGCTCCCTTCGAAGCGCCGCCGATGGGTGGCTGCAACCAGCTCGACTTCAGCCCCGAAATCGAAGCCAAGCCGACCACCAACCTCGCCGACTCGCCCTCGGGCCTGGACTTCCACCTCCACCTGCCCCAAAACCAAGACCCCGACGGCGCCGCTGCCGCACACCTGCGCACGGCCCGCCTCACGCTCCCCGGGCTTTCGCCGAACCCCGCCGCGGCAGGCGGCCTGGGCGCCTGCAGTCCCGGCCAGATCGGCTTGACGGGCGTCGCCAACGAGCGCCAGCTGCTGCGCTACGACCTGCCCCCGGTCAGCTTCTCGGGCTCCTTCACGGTCTCCTTCGGCGGCAAAAGCACGGCACAGATCTCGGCCACCGCCAACGCCGCCCAGGTCAGGGCGGCGATCGAAACCCTGCCCGGCCTCGCCGGCAACGTCAGCCTCCGCGGCGCTCAGGGTGGCTGGCTGGTCAGCTTCAGCGGCGCCCTGGCCGCCAGTGACGTGCCCCAACTCGAAGGCACCGTCACCGACAACCCGCGCCAGATCATCGCCGTGACCGCCACCGGCGGCACCTACAGGCTCAGCTTCGGCGGCGTGGAAACCGCGCCGCTGCCCTTCGACGCCTCAGCCACCGAAATCCAGCAGGCGCTGGCGGCGATCCCCGCCCTCGGCCTCGGCAACCTCTTCCCCGGCAACGTCTTCGTCAGCGCCGTCGGCAGCGAAGAATCGACCCGCTCCTACCGGGTGATCTTCGCCGGCGACCTGACCGGGACCAAACCGGCGCTGGGCTCTACCTCCGCTCTCACCGGCCCCGGGGCGAAAGTCGAGATCACTCCCCAAAACCCGCCGCCGCCGCGCCAGCTCAGCGTCGCCACCCTCGGCGGCATCGCGCCGGGCACGGCACAGTTCACCGCCGCCGCGCCCAACTGCCCCGATGCCTCGAAGATCGGCACGGTGCGGGTCGACTCGCCGGCGGTCCTCGATCACCCGCTGTTTGGCAACGTCTACCTGGCAAGCCAAGGCCAAAACCCCTTCGGCTCGCTGCTCGCCGTCTACCTCGTGCTCGAAGACCCCGCCTCGGGCCTGGTGGCGAAGCTGCCGGGAAAGATAGAGACCGACGGCGCCGGGCGGCTTGTCGTGACGGTCGCCGAAGCTCCGCAGCTTCCCTTCGAAGACCTGCAGGTGGAACTCTTCAAGGGGGCCGCGGCGCCGCTCAAGACCGGCATCGCCTGCGCCACCTACACGGTCGGGAGCGAGCTCACCCCCTGGTCGGCCCCCGAAGCCGGCTTGGCGGCGCCCAAGGACTCCTTCCGGATCGGCCAGGGAGCCGGCGGCGGCGTCTGCCCGGGCAGCGAGGCCGCTGCGCCGGACCTGACGAGATTCGAAGCCGGCACGATCGACCCGATCGCGGGCACCTACTCGCCCTTCAGCCTGAAGCTCTCCCGCCCCGACGGCGCCCGGGCGCTCGGCGTGATCGACACCACCCTGCCCGAGGGCCTGCTCGCCCGCCTCGGCGGCTTTTCGAGTTGCTCCGAGGGCGCCCTGGCCGCCGCGGCGGCAAAGAGCGGAGGCGCAGAGCAGGCCGTCCCAAGCTGCCCGGCCGCCTCGCGAGTCGGCTCCGTGGCAATAGCGGCAGGCGCCGGCCCAACCCCCTACAGCCTCACCGGCACCGCCTACCTGGCAGGCCCTTATAAAGGCGCCCCGCTCAGCATCGCCACGATCACCCCGGCCCTTGCCGGCCCCTTTGACCTCGGCACCGTCGTCAACCGCACCGCCCTATACGTCGACCCCGCCACCACCAGGGTCCACGTCCTCTCCGACCCCCTGCCCCAAAGCCTTGCGGGGATCGGCACAGACCTGCGCTCGGTCGCGCTCAGCCTCGACGCGCCCTCCTTCACCAAGAACCCGACCTCCTGCAACCCGCTGGCGCTCGAAGGCCTCCAGGGCATCCACTTCCAAGTCGGCGACTGCAACAGCCTCGCCTTCAAGCCCAAGCTCGAGCTGACCTTGGTGGGCGGGACCAAACGCGGTGCCCACCCGGCGCTCAAGGCGAGCATCGCCTACCCCGCCAAAGGCGCCCCGGCCAACGTCGCGGCGCTGTCTGTGAGCTTGCCTAAGGCGCTGGGGCTCGACAAAGCCCACCTGGGGGCGATCTGCGCCGCCGCCCAGATCGCCGCCTGCCCGCCGGCAAGCGTCTACGGCAGCGCGAAGGCGACCACGCCGCTTTTGGCCGAGCCGCTTGCGGGCAAGGTCTACCTGCGCAAAGGCACCGGCAAGCTGCCTGGCCTGGCGATCGACTTGCGGGGTGGGGGGATCGACGTCGTCTTGAGCGGCCAGATCGCGACCAGCAAGGCCGGCGCGGTCTCGGTCGCCTTCGAAGATCTGCCCGATGCGCCGATCTCCAGGTTCAGCCTCGAGCTGGCAGGCGCCAAGAAAGGGCTGTTCAAAGCGACCGCCAACCTCTGCGTCCGCCCGCCCAAGGCAAAGGTGCAGGTCGACGGCCAAAACGCCAGCAGCGCCGACCAGAGCCCGGCGCTCACAAGTAACTGCAAGAAGGCCGCCAAGGGCAAGGCCAAGAGGCGCCCGGAGCGGGGGAGGGGCAGGTGAGGCGGGCGCTTTGCATCGCGGTGGCGCTACTCGCCCTGGCCTTTGCCCCGGCGGCGGCACAGGCCGCTAAACCGATTGTGATCGGCTCCTGGCCGACCGACGTCGGCACCGAATCGGCCACCCTGCGGGCGCAGATCGACCCCAATGGGCTGGCGACCACCTACCTGTTCGAATACACCACCGAAGCCGAATTTCGCGTCAAAGGCTTCATCGGGGCGACCAAACAGCCCCAGCTGGGGATCAGCATCGGCCAAGGCCTGGTCTTCCAGCGCATCCGTGGCCTGGCGCCCGACACCGCCTACCGCTTCCGCGTCGTCGCCACCAACACCGACACAACCGTTGGCCCGCTGCGCTCGTTTAAGACCGACGAACCGGCGCCGGTCTTCACCCTGCCCGACGGCCGCGGCTGGGAGATGGTCTCCCCGCTCGACAAGAACGGCGGTGAGATCCAGGGCTTCGGCCAAAACCGCGGCGGCGGCGTGATCCAGGCCGCCGCCCAGGGCGGAGCGATCACCTATACCTCGGCCTCCTCCTTCGCCGACGCCGAAGGCTCGCCGGGACCGAACCAGTACCTCTCCACCCGCGGCGCGGGCCCGCAGTGGACTACCGACAACGTCACCCTGCCGATGCTCTCGGGCACCTATCCCGAAGCGCCGGACAGCGGCGTCCCCTACCAGCTCTTCTCCCAAGATCTCTCGGGCGGGTTGGTCTCAAACGGGCGCCGCTGCCGCACCTCGGTCACTTCCCAGTGCCCGGTCGAAAACGCGCCGCTTGCGGGCTCCGGCGCGCCGGCGGGCTACCGCAACTACTACCTGCGAAACGGCTCGGGCGGCTCTTTTGCCGCGCTGCTGAAAAGCGCCGACATCGCCAGCCTGCCGCTGGGCCCCGAGGACTTCGAACTTGCCTTCGCCGGGGCGACACCCGACCTCGCCCACACGATCCTCTCCACTTGCGCTGCGCTGACGCTCGAGGCAACCGAAGTGCCGGGATCCGAAGGCGAATGCGATGCGTCCAAACAGAACCTCTATGAGAAGTCAGGCTCGAGCCTGAGGCTGATCAACCTCTTGCCCGCTGCTTCCACCGGCACCCCCGGCGCCGCCCTGGCCGCCCAGGGCCGGGCGATCTCCAGCGACGGGACGCGCGTCTACTTCACCTTGAACGCCAACCTCTACCTGCGCGAAGGCACGACCACCAAACAGGTTGATGCGGCGCAGGGGGGAGGGGGCCACTTCGAGACCGCCAGCACCGATGGCGGGATTGCCTTCTTCTCCAAGTCAGGCCACCTCTACCGCTACACCGCCGCATCGGGCACCGCCGCCGAACTGCCCCTGACCCCCGCCGCCGGCCTTGCGGGAGTGCTCGGCGCCTCCGATGACGGCACCTACGTCTACTACCTGACCTCTGCCGGGCTCTACCTAAACCGCAGCACCGGGACGACCACCCAGGTCTCCCCCCAGGCCGAGGCGGGGAATGTCCCGCCCACCAGCGGCAGCGCCCGCGTAAGCGCCGACGGGCGCCGCCTGCTCTTCCTCTCCAGCGCCGAGCTCACCCCCTATGACAACCGCAACATCGCCACCGATGTCCCCGAGCCGGAGGTCTACCTCTTCACCGCGCCGGGCACCGCCGGGGCGGGGATCGTCTGCGCTTCCTGCAACCCCTCCGGCGAACGTCCCACCGGCCCCGCCTCGCTGCCCGGTGCGAGCTCCAACGGCTCCGGCCCAAACGCGCCCCACTCCTATAAGCCCCGGGTTCTCTCCGCCGACTCCAAACGCATCTTCTTCGACACGCTCGACGCGATCGCGATTGGGGACACCAACCGCGACCGCGACGTCTATCAGTGGGAGGCTTCCGGCTCGGGTGACTGCGCCAGGGCTGCCGGCTGCGTCAAGCTGATCTCCAGCGGCCGCGCCGAAGGCGGCGCCTCTTTCCTCGACGCCTCCGCCGACGGCTCCGATGCCTTCTTCCTCACCGACGGCTCGCTGGTCCCAGCCGACCCCGCCGAGCGCGACGTCTATGACGCCCGCGTCGGCGGCGGCTCCCCGGGCGCCGATCCGGCGATCCCCTGCTTCGGCGATGCCTGCCAGGCGCTGCCGCCGGCGCCCGAAGACCCGGCGACGGGGACACGGCGCTCGAAGCCCTCGGGCAACTTGACGACGCTGGTGACCAAAGCGCTGCACTGCAAGAAAGGCCAGGTCAAGAAGCTCGGCAAATGCGTGAAGAAAAAGACCCGCCACAAAAAGCCAAAGAAGACCGCCAAGAACAAAACCGGAGGCCACAAATGAGAATCGCGGCCCCGATCCGGTTGGCGCTTGCGCTCGGCTTGCTCCTGCTTGCCACTACGACGCCGGCGGCCCAAGCCGACTTTGGCTTCCTCCCGGGCATTGCCGGCTTCAAGGCAACCGCCACCGCCGAAGGCGGGGCGGGGGTAGCCACTCTCGCCGGCTCCCACCCCTACTCGCTCGTCACCGAAGTCAACTTCAACAAAGCCGGCGAATTCTCCGACGGCGACCTCAGGGACCTGACCTATGACCTGCCGCCGGGGCTGATCGAAAACCCGACCTCGGTCCCCACCTGCGGCGCCGAGCAGTTCGCCACCCCGCGCAGCTCGCCTTTCGAAGCGGCGCTCTCGGGCGAGAGCTGCTCGGGCCTCTCCCAGATCGGCGTCATCACCCTGAAGAGCTCCCACGCCGGCGGAGAAACGAGGACCTTCGGCGTCTTCAACCTCGCCCCGCCACCCGGAGCCCCCTCGCGCTTTGGCTTCTCGCCCTACGGCGAGCCGGTCACGATCACCCCGCACGTGCGCGAAGCCGGCAGCGAATATGGCCTCACCCTCGACCTCAAGAACTTCTCCCAGCTGATCAACGTCAGCGGCTTTCGCCTAGTGATCTGGGGAACCCCATGGGACCTCTCCCACAACGCCCAGCGTGGCAACTGCCTAAACGAGGAAAACCCCGCCTTCGGCCACGCCAAATGCCCGGTCTCAGAGCTCAGCCCGCCGCACCTCTCACAGGCCTACCTGACTTTGCCGAGCGCCTGCGAGGAACCACTCGACTTCCACATCACCGCCACCTCCTGGCAACAGCCGGCCCCGGTGTCTCGCTCTTGGACCTCAGGCGAAACGCTGACGCAGTGCGACACGCTCTCCTTCAACCCGGTCCCGCGCGGGCGCCTCTCGACCGATCGCACCAGCTCGCCCAGCGGCTATGACTTCACCCTTGACGGCTCAAGCGCGCCACTTTTGAACCCGGCATCGCGCGCCTCCTCCCAGGCCAAGAAGGCGGTCGTCGTCTTGCCCGAGGGGATGACAGTCAACCCCTCGGTCGCCTCGGGCCTCGGCACCTGCACCGAGGCCCAGTTCGCCGCAGAGACGGTCAACTCCGCCCCCGGCGCCGGTTGTCCCAACGTCTCCAAGATCGGCGAGCTGACAGTTGAAAGCCCATTGGTCGAAGGCCAGATCGAAGGCTCGATGTTCTTCGCCACCCCCAGGGCCAACCGCTTCGGCACTCTCCTGGCCCTCTACATGGTCGCCAAGGACCCCGAGCGCGGGATCCTGGTCAAGGTCGCCGGACGAGTCGACTCCAACGAGGCCACCGGGCAGCTGACCACCACCTTCGACGACCTGCCCCAGCTGCCCTACTCGCACTTCAACGTCCACTTCCGCGAAGGCCAGCGCAGCCCCCTTGCCACCCCCTCGGCCTGCGGCACCTACGCGACCGAGGTCCAGACCAGCCCCTGGCAAAACCCCGGCTTCGTCTTGCGGCAGTCCTCGCCCTTCAGCCTCAGCGCCGGGGTAGGCGGCGGCCCCTGCCCGGCGGGGGCGCTGGAGCCCTTCGCCCCGGGCGCCGTCGGCGGCACGCTGAACGCCAACGCCTCCGCCTACAGCCCCTTTTACCTGCACCTCACCCGCACCGACCCCGAGCAGGAGATCACCTCCTACTCGGCGACGCTGCCGCGCGGGCTGCTCGGCAAGATCGCCGGCGTCCCCTACTGCCCCGAGGCGCTGATCGAGGCGGCAAAGCGACAGAGCGGGGCGGAGTCGGCAACCGCCCCGGCTTGTCCCGCCGCCTCTTTGATCGGCCACACCGAAACCGGCTACGGGGTCGGGCAGACCCTCTCCTACGCGCCCGGAACGCTCTACCTCGCCGGCCCCTACCACGGCCAACCGCTCTCGGTGGTGGCGATCGATTCGGCCAAGGTCGGCCCCTTCGACCTCGGCACGGTGGTGATCCGCTCGGCGATCCACGTCGATCGCCAGACCGCCCAGGTCGCGATCGACTCCGCCGGCTCGGACCCGATCCCCCACATCCTCCAGGGCTTCCCCCTGCGCCTAAGAGACATCCGCATCTACATCGACCGCCCTAACTTCATGGTCAACCCGACCAACTGCGATCCCTTCTCGATCGCCTCGACTCTGACCGGCGCGGGCGCTTCTTTCGGCAACCCCGCCGATGACCAAGCCGCCACCGCTGGCTCGCCCTTCCAGGTCTCCAACTGCTCGGGGCTTGGCTTTAGCCCCAAGCTCTCCCTCGCGCTCAAGGGCGGGCACCGCCGCGGCGCCTACCCGGCCCTGAAGGCGACTCTTACCGCCAACGAAGGCGACGCCAACATCGGCAAGGCCACGGTCACCCTGGCGCCGAAGCTCTTCATCGCCCAAGAGCACCTGGAAACCGTCTGCACCCAGCGCCAGTTCGCCGCAAAGACCTGCCCCAAAGGCTCGGTCTATGGCTCGGCCACGGCGATCACACCGCTATTGGACGAGCCGCTGAGCGGCCCGGTCTATCTACGCTCAAACGGCGACGAACGCCCATTGCCCGACCTGGTCGCGGCGATCAGTGGCCGCGGCATCGAAATCGAGGTGCTGGGCAAGATCGACTCCTTCAAGGGCGGGTTGCGGGCCAAATTCGACGTGCTTCCCGACGCCCCGGTGAGCAAGTTCACGATGTCGCTTCTGGGCGGCGATCACGCCCTGATCGTCAACGCCACCAACACCTGCTCCAACCCGCAGGTTTCAACGGCCAAGTTCGTCGGCCAAAACAACGCCAACCGCAACCTGCGGGTGCCGATGAAGGTCAAGTGCCCGAAGAAGAAGGCGGTCAAGAAGACCGGCAAGGGCGCCGCCAAGCCGACGAAAGCAAAGGGGGGAGGGAGATGAGCCCTGCCAAGCGGTCAAATCCAAGGCGCAGGGCCCGCGCTCTTTGCGCAGCCCTCGGCGCCGCGCTCCTGACCCTGGCGCTGTGCGCCCCCGCCCAGGGCGCCGAAGCGCGCAACCACCCCTTCATCAAAGCCCTGATCAGTGGCACCGAAGGCTCTCCACCCAAGGCAAAGCTGGAAGCACCCTGCGGCCTCGCCGTCGGCCCCGAAGGCGAGAAAAGCCTCTTCGTCTCCGACTACTACCGGCGCACGATCTTCGGCGTCCCTTCATTGCCCACTTACTTCCCCGACAACGGCGCCTGCGCCCTGGCCGCCGACCCCTTCAACCTCTACGCCAACTACTGGCACGGCGGCGTAGTCAACACCGCCACCGGCGTGATCAGCGCCCAGCCCTCAACTGGCATAGCGGTAGACCCCAAAACCTTCGACCTCTACATCAACCACGGCACCTCGATCGCCGTCTATGAGGCCCCGGTCAGTCCCGGCGACGCACCGGCCTTCGAAATCGACCCCGGCCCCGAAGGCGCGCTCAAAGACGGTTACGGGATCGCCGTCTCCGATTTCGCCGCGACCGCGGGCTACGTCTACGTCGCCGACGCCGCGGACAACACGGTCAAGGCTTATGACCCGACAGCACCCCAGCCCGACGTTCCGGTCCAGATCATCGACGGCAAAGGCACAGCGGCGGGGCGCTTCGTCTCCCTCCTCGACGCAAGCCTCGCGATCGACCAAAGCAACGGTCACCTCTTCGTCATCGATAACACCCAGCCGGGCGCGGAGCACCCGCTGGCGGCGGTCGATGAGTTCAACGCGAAAGGCGTCTACCGCGGCTCGCTCGAACACACGATCATCCACGGCGAACCGACCGGGATCGCGCTCGATGAATCCGAAACCGCGACCAACGGTCGCCTCTACGTCACCTCCGGCAACGGCTCGAGCATCGTCATTCCGCCCTCCGGCGGCCCGCCCCCCTCAGAACTCGGTGCCCTCTATGCCTTCGGCCCCTCCGGCGAAGGCCAGATCCTCGAAGCGAGCACCTCGGGCAGCGGGCAAGGGACGGTCACGAGCTCCCCGGCGGGGATCGCCTGTCCGGGGGCTTGTGAAGCAGAACTGAACGCCGGCGCGGTCGTCACCTTGACCGCCACCCCGGCGCCGGGCTCGGCCTTCGTCGGTTGGTCGGGTGCCTGCACGGGGACCGGCAGCTGCCAGGTGACACTGGGCGCAGCGACCAGCGTCGATGCCGAGTTTGGCCCCGCGCCCGCGGTGCTCGGCGCGGGCAGCTCCGCTGCGGCGGCTCGGGCCGCTGGTGCCCAGGCCGAGGACGCAGGCCAAGGAACGGCGTCTGCGGCACTGGCGCCCGGGCCGAAGGCCGCCAATCGTCTTCGCGCCAGGCATCTGCGCCACCGCTGCGGGCGCAAAAGCCATGAGCGCCAAGCCCACCAACAGGGAGACAAGATGAGGAAAACGAGGATCAAATGCGGCGGCTAGCGCTCAGCGGTCTCCTGCTTTCGGCCCTGCTCTTTCTCGGGGCGATCGCCTCCGCCGAGGTTGCCCAGAAAGGCAACCTGCGGGTCAACTTCGAAGGCAAGATCTCCCCGAGCGCGCTGCCACGCTCGGGGCAGACCCCGGTCGACGTCTCGGTCTCGGCCGCCGTCAGCTCCACCGGCACCGCCGCACCGCCGCCGATGCAGCGGATGACGATCGCGATCAACAAATACGGCCACCTCGACACCGCCGGGCTGCCGGTCTGTGAGCTCGAAGACATCCAGCCCGCCACCACCGACGACGCCCTCGCCGTCTGCAAGCGCTCCTTGGTCGGCGAAGGCCGCTTCTTGGCCACCGTCTTGCAAAAGGGCCTGGCCCCCTTCCCCTCCGACGGCAGGATCTATGCCTTCAACGGCGAGGTCGAAGGCAAGCCGGCGATCCTCGCCCACGTCTACGGGACCAAGCCCGCCCCCGCCTCCTACACGATCGCCTTTCTCATCTCCCGTTCGGCGGGGACCTTCGGCACGACCCTGAGAGCGACGCTTCCCCCCGCCAAGGAGGGCTCCGGCTACATCACCGGGATCTCGCTGAAGCTCGGCAAGAGCTTCATCTCCCAGCCCAAGGGGCGCTCCTACTTCACCGCCTCCTGTCCCACCCCGAAGGGCGTCTCCAAGGCGGTCTTCCCGTTTGCCGAAGCATCGATCGGCTTCAAGGGCGGCCCGGTGCTGAAGTCAACGCTGACGCGCACCTGCAAGGCCAAGGGCTGATCGCGAGGCGGATAAGAAGCCTCCTTGCGGTCACCCTGTTCCTGTTCGCCCTGCCTTGCTCGGCCCGGGCCGAGCTCATCACCCGCGGTGACCTCTTCGTTCGCTTCGCTGGGGGTATCGCCCCGACCGCGCTGCCTCGCCACGCGCCGGCGCCGGTTGAGGTGAGGGTCTCCAGCACGGTCAGGGTGCTCTCTGGCGATCACCCGCCGCCCTTGCGTCGGATCACGATCGCCCTCAATCGCGCCGGCCATCTCGACACCTATGGGCTGCCCGCTTGCCCCGTCGTCCGCATCCGCGCGACCGACGACCTCGCGGCCCTCGCCACCTGTCGTTCCGCTCTCGTCGGCGAAGGCCGCTATCGAGCCACGGCGGTGTATCCCGAACAGACGGCATTCCCTTCGCAGGGACGGATTCTCGCCTTCAACTCAGTCGTCGGTGGCCAACGCGCGATCCTTGCCCACGTACACGGAGGCGATCCGGTCCAGACTTTCCTAATCGTTTTCCGCATCCGCAGCAGCGGCGGGACTTACGGGACCACCCTCACCGGCTCGCTGCCGAAATCGACCAATCCCTATGGCTCCGTTACTCACTTCAGCCTCGATTTGCATCGCAACTACACCTACCGCGGTCGCAGGCACACCTACATAAGCGCTGCCTGCGCGGCCCCGCCCGGCTTCACCCGCGCGATCTTCCCCTTCGCGCGTGCCTCGATGAGCTTCGAAGACGGCCGCACGCTCTCGAGCAGCCTGACTCGCAGCTGCCGTGTGCACGGCTGACCGTCTGCTTCGTGAGCAGGACTTGACAGGCTATGTACCAGCCATTACATTATGTACTGCCTTTGACAAACGGCGGGAGAAGGCGCTATGGCACGGGAATCCAAAAGTTGGCTTCGCCTCCCTGGGCGGGGTCGTGAGTAACAGGCGGCAGGGCGCTGGGGTCAAGGGGGCCCCGGCGCCCGGCTCGTCCGCCGGCTGGCCGAGGCGTGAGCCATGAGCTCCAAGCCGCTGCCGACGAGCAGACCTCCGGACGCGAGCGCGGACGGTACCTGGCAGATGCCGCGTGGTCGCCACAAACTGCCGAAAGAGGTGGTCGTCGATCACCAGCGCCAGCGGATACTGGCCGCCGCCGCGGTTGCGCTGGCGGAGATCGGCTACGCCGAACTTTCCGTAGAGCACATCATCGCTAGAGCGAAAGTCTCCCGCACTACGTTCTACAGCACTTTCAGTAACAAACGCGAATGCATAATGGTCGCCCACGAAGAGGTCTTCGATCGCTTTACGGCCGAACTGTTCAGAGCCTGCGCGGCGCAGTCCACTTGGTCGGCGAAGGTGGTGGCGGCGATCGGCCGGGCAATCGACTTCGCGGTGCGCTCGCCCGAGGAAGCCCAGTTGCTCGTCGTTGACGCTGTCGCGGCGGAGCCGAGCCTGGCGCTACGGGTCGTTGCCTCCAACGACTTCCTTGTCGGCCTGCTGCGCAACGGCCGCGAAGAATGCCCTTGGGCGGCCTCGCTCCCGGAGCTGACCGAGCGGGCGCAGATCGGCGCCACGGCTTCGGTGATCGGCCACAGGCTGCTCTCCGATCAAGCCGATCGCCTCCCGGCGATGAAGCCCGAACTCGTCCAGCTCATTCTGACCCCGTACCTCGGAGTCGAAGAGGCGGCGCGAGTAGCGACAAGCTCGGAGTAGGCTCGGGGCCGCCCGTGGCGGTGCTGCTCTACGACAACCCGGTTTCCGGCAACTGCTACAAGGTTCGGCTGCTCCTCGGCCTGCTCGGCATCGAGTTCGAGCGGCGGGAGCTGTCGGTTGTCGATCATTCGGATCGAGCGGCGGTGCTGGGCGGCCTCAGTCCATCCCTCAACGTGCCGACCGTGGTGCTTGAGGACGGCCGGCCGCTGGGGGAGTCGAACGCGATCCTCTGGTGCTTCGCCGATGGCACCCGTTATCTGCCCGACGATTCATATGAGCGGGCGCAGGTGCTGCAGTGGATGTTCTTCGAGCAGTACAAGCACGAGCCGGGGATCGCGGTCGTTCGCTTCTGGGTCGCATACTCCGAGGACCCGCCGCCCGCGGCGGAGATCGAGGCCCGGCGCGCCGCCGGCTACCTGGCGCTCGACGTGATGGAGCACCATCTCGGCGACCGCGAGTACTTCGTCGGTGAGCGCTTCACGATCGCCGACATCGCGCTCTACGCCTATACCCACGCGGCGCCCGAGGGCGACTTCGATCTCGAGCCGTATCCGGCGGTGCGGGCATGGCTTGGGCGCATAGCGGCTGAGCCAGGGGTTGTCCCGATCACCGCCTGAGCAGCTACTGGGAGACGCGCGTCCTCCACGCCTGTTCGATTTCGCGGGTGAGCGCCGGGTAGACGATCAAATATCGGAACGGCTTGATCAGGGCCATGTATCCCTTGCCGAGCAGCCCGTGTGGCCTGACGTAGACAGCCATCTGCGCCTGGTAGCGGCCTTCGGCCTGATCGACCCAGGCCAGGTGCATCACGCCGTCCATGGTCGAGTTCGACACCTCCGCGGCGAACTCGTCGTTGGTGCGGTAGAGGGGCGTGAAAGGCAGAGAGTCGAAATGCAGATCGTCCGCGGTGTTGCGGAGGTCATCGGGCAGTCGTTTGGCAAGTGAGTTTTCGTTCTGATCATCTTTTGCCGGGACCGAGATCCTGCCGAGGCCGAACCAATCTCCGAGGCGGTCACGGGCATTCCACAGCGCGCGAGTGGGGCGAGACTTCGTCTTGGCCGGATCGAAGGAAGTCCCCAGCTGGATCAGCGTCTCGAAGTCCTCAGGACCGCCGGGAACGGGGAGCGTCCAGACGTCCTCCAGGGTGAAGTCCCGGGCGATCTCGCGGATTCGCCAGGGACGGGATTCGTGCTCTGAGTTCGGGATCTTCATGCTGTTGCCTCCTCGGTCCATACGGTGTCGTATGGATGCTAGGCGGCGCGCTTGCATCTGTCAATACGGTGCCGTATAGATATGCCGATGGCCAATGTTCGGACTCCGCGGGGCGCATGGGTGGAAGCGGCGTTGAAAGCCCTTGGCGCGGGCGGTCCCGACGCCGTGCGTGTAGAGGCCCTGGCGACGTCCCTGGGCGTGTCCAAGGGCGGCTTCTACTGGCACTTCAGCGACCGCCAGGCGTTGCTGGGGGAGATGCTCGACGCCTGGGAAAAGACCGTCGTCGGGGACGTCATCACGAGGATCGAGGGCGGGCCGGCTGACCCGCGCGCCAAGTTGCAGCAGCTCTTTGAATTGGCCCCGTCGGTCGACTTTGCGGTCGAGCTGGCGCTGCGGGACTGGGCGCGCCGCGACCGCGATGTCGCCAAGCGCCTGCGCCGGATCGATACCCGGCGCATGGAGTACCTGCGCCTGCTGTTCGGGCAGTTTTGCGCCGATGAGGACGAGGTCGAGGCCCGCAGCATGCTTGCCTTCTCTCTGTTCATAGGCAGCTACTTCATCGCGGTGGAGCACGGCGACAAGACCCGGGCCCAGGTATTGCAGCTCGCGGCCGACCGGCTGCTCAGCGAGTCGTGGGACTGAGGTGGGCGATCGAACGCGCCCGGTGCTCCTCTATGACGGGGACTGCGCGTTCTGCACGAGTTGCGCGCGTCTCATCGAGAGAATCGGGCCCGACGCCGAGATCGTCGCCTGGCAGCTCACCGACCTCACCGAGCTGGGGGTAACGGGGGAGCAGGCGAGCGAGGCAGTGCAGTGGGTCCAGGTCGACGGCGCGGTCCGCTCGGGCCACGAAGCGATCGCCGCGATGCTGGGCACGGCGGGACGGTTTTGGACGATCGCAGGCCGGGTGCTTCTCTTGCCGGGGGTCTCGTGGATGGCGGCAAAGGCCTACCGATGGGTCGCCGACAACCGCTACCGGCTGCCCGGCGGCACGCCGGCGTGCGGACTCCCGCCCCGCCGGGGGAGAAGCGGCTCGACGAAATCAGGCTAGGGGCCGCAGGCGTTGGGCCAGCGGTTGGGGGGCAGCGAGACGCCGTGGCTCGCGGTGATCAGTGGGGTGTTGATCGCGGCCGCGCGGTCGGAGCGGTGGATCGCGGCGCGGAGGTCGCCTGCTTTGGACGTGGGCACGATTGACCTCGTCGCCGCCGGTCCCGCAAACGGGTGCTGTGCCGCTTTGACCAGGCGCGTCACGGCGGGCGGGCCTCCGTATGCGCGCAGTGTTCTCTCCAGCGAGTAGATCGGCACTTCGCGGGCGCCGAGGGTCGCGGCCAGGCGGACGTCGTGGATCAGGCTCGCGAAGCGCCGGTAGGGGCCGCGGCCGGAGGATCCGAGGCTGACCTGGCCGACGCTGCCGAACTCGCGGCGGGCGGAGCGGAGGTAGGAGGAGACGATGCCGGAGCCGGGGTCTCGACCCGAGTGGTAGGCGAAGACGCTGCGGTAGGCCTGGAAGTAGAGATCGCTCCAGGGCGCGTTCGGCACGATGAACCCGGCCGCGTCTTGGAGCGCGAGGTTGCCGTCGTCGATGTCGTCGAGCGCCGCGGGCATGGGCGCGGCCGTGACCTTGACGTTGTGGCGCACGCCCCAACGCACGATGTCGGTGTAGCCACGCCAGGCCGCGCACTGCTCGGAGGGGTCGATCGTCTGCTCGAAGAGCGAGGAGAGCGCGTCGTCGTCGCTGCCCCCCAAGATCGCCCCCAATGTCTCGGGGGGCGTGCGAACGCGAGGCTCCGGGTCGAGGACGAGGCCGCGCAGCCGAACGTGCTTTTTCTTCGCCCAGCCCGCCAGTGCCCTGGTCGCGGCGAACTGCTCGGCCGCGGCTCCTTCCCAGGCCCAGTAGCCGTCTTCGTACGGGATCAGGACCCAGCCCCAAACCGGCACGCCGAGCCGGTTGGCCGTGCGAATGACCGACAACGCGTCGTGGCGGTGGGGCTCGCCGGGGGGGACGGGCCCGAAGTCCCGCCGGTAGCGGAGGTTGAAGTAGAGCGGGATTCGGTTGCGGCGAAGAACGCGCCACAGGGACGGGGTGTAGGCGTGGGTGTCCCGGCGCATCCAGTAGGTGTCCGGAGAGCTCCAGTCTGTGCCCGGAACCGACTCGCCCGCCCAGAAGCCGATGGTGGTCGCCTGCCTGGCGACCCCCGTTTGCCCATCGACGGCGGCCCTCCCTCGCGCCGCGGCAGCTTGCGGCGCGAGCAGCGCCAAGGAGACCAAGGCGACGACGATTCCCCCCCGCGTCATCCCACCATCGTAGGTTGAAGGGGGTGAACGCGGTGAGGCCTCCAACACGGGCTCAGGCGAGGCGGCGGCGGCGAGTTGCCGTCGCCCTGCTCTGCATCGCCCTGGTCGCGGTCGGGCTGCTCGTGTTCCAGAGGACGATCTTCGGCGCCACCAATGCCGAAATCGCGCGGGACAACGGCGATCGGCTCGCCCACCTGGACCTCCACAGCCGCGCCGTCGGCAGGGAGCTCGGCGTCAACGTGATCGTCCCGCCGCTCGCCGGGCCGCGCGGCAAGCGCGGGCTGCTGGTCTACCTGCACGGTCGCGGCGGCTACGAGGGGACCTTCAACGACGCGGTGCTGCGGGGCCTGCCGCTGCTGCACGGCCACGGGCCGGTGATCGCCTTTCCTGCCGGCGGCGTGCACGGCTACTGGCACAACCGGGCCGACGGGGACTGGGACACCTACGTCGTCGACGAAGTCATCCCGCGCGTGGTTCGGCGCTTTGGCGTCGACCCACACCGGATCGCCATCGGCGGGATCTCGATGGGCGGCTTCGGCGCCTTCGACATCGCCCTCCACCATCCCGGCATGTTCTGCGCCGTTGGCGGCCACTCGCCGGCGCTCTGGTTCGAAGGCGGCGAAACCGCGCCGGGCGCCTTCGACGACGCCGCCGATTTCGAACGCAACGACGTCGTCGGCACGACCCAGGCCGAACCCGACGCCTTCGGCGACGCCAAAGTCTGGATCGACTACGGGACCGAAGACCCTTTCCGCGTCTACGACGAAGGCTTCGTCGAAGCGATGGGGGCGGGGAGCACCAACCTCACCGCCCACTCGTGGCCGGGCGCCCACGAGGGCGGCTACTGGGACGAGCACTGGTCCGACTACCAGCGCTTCTACGTCAACGCCCTGGCGCACTGCGACTAGTGCGCACCAGGGCGTTGACGGTGTGTGTTGAAGATCGGCTGGTTCTCCTCCCAATCGGTTGACGGTCGGGGTGGGGGCGATATAGCGTTCGGCCGGTTGTGGCGAGACCCTCAATCGACAGCCCTTACTCGCCGCTGGGCGGAACGGCAAGGGACTAGATGAGAGGCAGGTCAACCATTGTCTTCGTGGGTGTGCTCATGGCCCTTGCCGGGGCGCTGGGTACGTTCGAGCCCGCTTCGGCATCGGCTGCGGCGTGTGTCAGTGGCACCACCAATTGGATCGCCGGCGCCGCCGACAACAACTTTGGGAACGAAGCCAACTGGGACCACGGGAGTCCCTCGGCGGCCTGTGACGCCGTGATCAGCACTGCCACGGCCCCGGTGATCATCTCTGGCAATTCGGAAGTCAAAAACCTCACGGTCGGGCTCGGTCAGACGCTGAAGCTGCAGGACTCGCCCACGCCCACCCTTACCGCGGTCACGATTCAGAACAACGGCACGATCCAGCTCGACTGCCCCGGCCACACCACCTGTGGGAGTCCACAGGCGATGGTGACGGTGACTAGCGCGGCGGCCGACGCGCTCGCAAACGCCGGCACCTTCATAAGCGCTGGTCCCGGCAATGCCGCCAATAATTCGCTGAGGGGCAACGTCACCAACACTGGCACGTTCCAGGTCGATGACTTCCTTAACTGGTGGGCGGACTCGGCGACGAATGACACCTTCACCAACAAAGGCACGATCAGCATGTCGACCACCTGCACAGGTGCCGTCTGCATGTACTCATCGACGCTCGAAAACACTTTCATCAACGGCGCCGGCGGCAACATCACCAACCACGGCGGCAGCAAGTTCCTCCAGATCGATTCCGGGAACTTCATCCAGGGCGCGGGCAACACGAGCGTCGGCGGTCCGGTCGCTCCAGTTGTGATGCGCGGCAACCTGACGATGACCGGGGCCGCATCAACCGCTGAAATCTCAGCCTACGGGCCCGGTCAGGGAATCAACGCAAGCGGGACCGTGGGTCCCGGGCAGACAATCAAGATGCCCGGGGGAACATTGGCGGTCCCAACGGGCACCCTGATCAACCAGGGAACGATTCGGACGACCAGCGCGGCATCGCTGACCGGAAACATCACGACCGCGGCCGGCGGCCTGCTCGACATCGCCGCCCCGACAAGCCACAGCGGCGGTTTCCTTGACGCCACCGGTGGCAACATCCTGGTTGGCGCCCAGCTCAACACCGGCACGCTGATGAACCACGGCGGCCAGATCACCGGCGCCGGCCCGATCTTCGGCGAAGTCATCAACGCCTCCGGCATTCTCAACCCCGCGGTCGGGATCGGCAGCATGACGATCACCGGTGACTACACGCAGGGCGCGGGCGCGACCCTGGCGATCGAGGCGCAGGGCGTAGCCGGCTCGCAGCACGACGTCCTCATCGTCGAACACAACGTCGACCTGGGCGGAACGCTGCGAATCGTTCCCGAGTCGGTCTACTTCACCCCCAACGAAGGTGACGCCCTGAAAGTGATCGACTACAGCAGCGCCCGCCTTGGCGCGTTCTCCAGCTCACTCGCCGACCCGGCCTTTACTACCGGCAACCCGGTCAACGTCGGCTATGACGGCGCCGGCACTTCAGTCTTCGCGGTCATCGGCCCGCCGACCATTGTTCCGATTACTCCCACCACTCCCGGCGGGTCCCCCAAAGCCCCCGGCGGGTCTCCCGGTCCCCTGTTCAACAGCCCGCTCTACCGGACGATCCTCGAATCGCTGCAGCCAAACGGGTCCTTCAGCTTCAGCAAGACCCCGATTGTCTTCCCCGGCGGCAAACTCGGCCTCGCGGTGGACACCAGCGGATCCTGCAGGCTGACCGCGGTCGAGAAAGCGGTCGCCGGCTCGGCTGGGGTCAGCGCGCTCGCCTCGAAGAAGCCGAAGAAGAGCAAGAAAGGCCTGATCGAAAAGGTGACGATCTACGCCAACGGCTCGGGCGCCCACATCATCCCGCTCAACCTCACTCCCAAGGGGAAGAAACTGCTGAAAAAGAAGCCGAAGAAGGGCAAGGCGAGCAGCTCGGCGGCACAGGTGGTCAAGGACCCGCTGGTGATTACTTGCACGCCGATCGTCTATCCGGTCGCGGGCTTCACCGACGGCACCCAGATCACCGGCATCGGCCGGGCGCCGGTCGGCAGCCCGCCCGCGGGCCAACCCTCGATCCCCTCCGGCCCACCGACGGTCCAGCCGGGCGGCATCCCGGTGGTTAAAAACCCGGTCGTGCCGCTGACCCAGCCGCCAGCCCAGCCCGCCGCGCCCCCGACGAAGGTCTACAAGGCGAGCGAAGACCTCGACAAGACGGTCGGGGCCGGTATCTCGTTCTTCTCCAACGGCAAGGTTGTCACCGGGTTCGACGCCAGCTTCAGGGTCGTCTGCGGCTTCCCCTTCCCCGCAAGCGCACCGCTGGAGACGATCCACTTCGATCAGATCCCGGCCGTGACGATCCTTGGGGGTGGCTCCGTGATCCAGGGCAGCTTCGAAATTGCCCAGCAGAACACGAGCAATCCCCCGACCTGGATCACTGCCAGCGTCCAGGGCGACAGCTCCAACGGCTACACCGTGCGGGTCTACGAGCGCCGCGCCGGTTGCGAGGGCGGCACGATCTTCAACGCCCGCAAGGCGCCCTGAGCGTCAGCTCCCTTTCCGCGCCGGCGCTACCCTGGCCGGGAGGTTCACGATCAAACGTGTTCAGATTGGAGGAGTTGTGATCAGCAAGATCGACTTCGTCGGAATCCCGTCGCAAGACGCCGAGCGGTCGCGGCGCTTCTACGTTGAGACGCTTGGCCTGCGGCCGGACGAGCGCGGCAAGTTCGAGTTCTGGGTGGGGGAGACCTGCTTCGGGATCTGGGAACCGGCGCAAATGGGCATGGAGTTCGCGCCGCAGAAAAATGCCCATCCGGCGCTCCACGTCGACGATGTCGCGACGGCGCGGGCGGAGCTGGAAGCGAAAGGGGTCGAGTTCAACGGTGACACCTTCGACACGGGGGTCTGTCACATGGCGCTCTTCACCGATCCGGACGGCAACGACCTAATGCTCCACAACCGCTACGCGCCCTACGAGGGGTCGGCGAGCTGATGACCGACTTCCTGGTCAAGCGCGACGACCTCCGCCAGTGCCGGATCGCCGAGGGCGATCCGCCGGACCCAGAGCCCGGACAGGCGCTGCTCCGGGTCAAGACCTTCGGCCTGACCGCGAACAACGTCACCTACGCGGTGATGGGCGAGGCGATGTCCTACTGGGACTTCTTCCCGGCCGAGGACGGCTGGGGGCGAGTGCCGATGTGGGGCTTCGCCGAGGTCGAGCGGAGCGCGGCTGACGGGGTCGAGCCGGGCACGCGTCTGTACGGCTACCTGCCTCCTTCCTCACACCTCCTGGTCACCCCGGTCGACGCCGACGCGAGCGGCTTCGTCGACGGCGCGCCGCACCGGGCGGCGCTGCCTTCGGCGTATCACCGCTACCTCACCACCGGAGCCGACTCGTTCTACCGCGCCGACACCGAGGCGATCCAGATGCTGCTGCGCCCGCTCTTCTTCACCTCGTTCCTGATCGACGACCAGCTCGACGACGAGGGACTGGCGACGCGCGGGCCGGTGGTGATCTCCAGCGCCTCGAGCAAGACTGCGATCGCCGCCGCCTTCCTGCTCGGGCAGCGCGAGGGCGTCGAGCTCGTCGGCCTCACCTCGCCGCGCAGCGCCAAGTTCGTCGAGGGCCTCGGGATCTACGGCAGCACGGTCACCTACGACGCGATCGACTCGCTCGAATCGCGGCCGTCGACCTTTGTCGACATCGCCGGTGACGGGGCGGTGCGCCACGCCGTCCACTCCCACTACGGCGACGATCTCCTCTCCAGCATGACCGTGGGCGTCACCCACTGGGAGGAGCTTGGATCCGGCGGCGCCGGCGAGCTACCGGGACCGACGCCGGCCCTCTTCTTCGCTCCCGACCGAGTCGTCAAGCGCTCCGAAGATTGGGGCCGCGCCGGCCTCGAGCAGCGCGTCGCCGACGCCTGGCACCCGTTTTGCGAGTGGACGGGAGGCTGGCTGCAGACGATCGAGGGGCAGGGCTTCGATGCGGTCCAGGCGGCTTACCTCGACGTGCTCGAGGGCCGGGTCGAGCCCAAGAGCGCCCACGTTCTGACCCTTTAGGGGTTCGTCTCCGCGCTGCTGCTCGAGGCAAGCCAGTGCCGCTCCTTGGAGCGCATCACCGGTGTGGCGACGACGCTGCCCAAGCGGCGCTGGGCGCCGCGCAGGCGCGAGTCGTGCCCGGCGGGGAGCAGCTTTGCCAGCTGGCGGTACTCGCGGGAGACCTGGCTGGTGCGGAAGACAGTGGCGATCTCGGTGAGCAGGGCCGCTGGCTCGGTCACAGTCGTCCGGGCGAGCTCCTTGCCCTCGACCGTGATCCGCAGCTCCGCCGGGTAGCTGCGCGCGGGGGGTGGGTCGGGCGGCGCGGCGAAGGCGGCGCCGATCGCCTCGGCCAGATCCTTGCGGGTCGCGGCGACGTCGCGCGAGCGGGCCCGCGCCCGTCCCTGACCCTCCTTGGTCACTACAAGGGGAGCACCGCCGAGCTCGTCGTCGCCGAACTCCTCCAGCATCCAGCGATCGCCGGCGACGGCCAGCGCCGGGATGCCCTCGGCGGCCAGGCCCTGCGCGTAGACCTGCACCTCGTTGAGCGATTCACCGTCGAGCTGCACCTCCATGTCCCAGACGAAGGTGTGCGAGCAAAACGCGCGCGGGTTGGGCGTGCTGGCGTGGTGGCCGATGAAGACGACCGCGTCGAGCGGGCCTCCGTGGGCCTTCGTCAGCGACGGCTCGGCCTCGACCAGGGCTAGGTCGGCGATCGGGCGCACCTCGACCGCGGATGGGATGCGATCACGTTCGATGTTGGTCCCGACCATGTGCCAGTCGCCGACCGAGATGCGTTCGGCGCCGGCGGCGCGCAAGGCCTCGATCGCGACCAACACCTCATCGGTCATCAGGGTGCGACCGCGAGCGTAGGCGCCGGGATGGGAGGGAAGGCAGTCGCCGTAGTCGTCGATCCCCGCGATTCCCTCCATATCGGCGGCGATCAGGACGTTCATCGCGAGCCAGCCTAGGCGATGCCCGGCGTGTGACATTCGCACGTAAGGACTGGCTGACCAGCCAGCATGTCAGAATGCCTGGGTCTTGACTGCGAACGGGGAGTCCATCGAGCACCTTGACGTGCTGATCATCGGTGCCGGTATCTCCGGCATCGGTGCCGGCTACCACCTGGGGGAGCGCTGCCGGGGCAAGAGCTACGCGATCCTCGAGGCGCGCGACGACCTTGGTGGGACTTGGGACCTCTTCCGCTACCCCGGCATTCGCTCGGACTCCGACATGCACACGCTTGGCTTCCGGTTCAAGCCGTGGACCGACGAGAAAGCGATCGCCGACGGCCACCTGATCCTCGACTACGTCCGCGAGACGGCGCGTGAGAACCGGATCGAGGAGAAGATCCGCTTCGGCCACCGCGTCGTGCGGGCCGAGTGGTCGACGGCGGACTCGCGCTGGACGATCGAGGCTGAGCGCACAGACAGCGGTGAGACCGTGCGGCTGACCTGCGGCTACCTCTGGAACTGCACCGGTTACTACGACTACGCCCAGGGCTACACGCCGGAGTTCCCGGGAAGCGAGCGCTTCGCCGGCACGGTCGTCCATCCACAGCACTGGCCCGAGGACCTCGACTACGCCGGCAAGCGCGTGGTCGTGATCGGCAGCGGCGCGACCGCGGTCACCCTGGTCCCGGCGATGGCGAAAGAGGCTGAGCACGTGACCATGCTGCAGCGCTCGCCCACCTACGTCGTCGCGATGCCGGGCGAGGACGGAATCGCCAAGGTGCTGAGGCGGTTCCTGCCGTTGAAGGCCGCCTACGCGGTGATCCGCTGGAAGAACGTGCTGATGCAGATGGCGGTCTACAAGCTCAGCAAAAGCCGTCCCACTTTCGTCAAAAGAATGATCCGCAAGGGCAACGAACGCCTGCTGCCGGCCGGCTACGACATCGACAAGCACTTCAAGCCCCGCTACAACCCCTGGGATCAGCGCATGTGCCTGGTGCCGAACGGCGACCTCTTCGCGTCGCTCCGCTCAGGGGAAGCGGAGATCGTCACCGACCGGATCGAGACCTTCACCGAGGGCGGGATCAAACTCGAGTCGGGCACTGAGCTCGACGCGGACGTGATCATCACCGCGACCGGGTTGAACGTGCTCTTCCTCGGCGGTATGGAGATCTCCATCGACGGCGAGGCGGTCGACTTCTCCAAGCTGATGGCCTACAAGGGAATGATGCTCAACGGCATCCCCAACTTCGTCTTCACCCTCGGCTACACCAACGCCTCCTGGACGCTCAAGGCTGACCTCACCTCCGAGTACGTCTGCCGGCTGCTCAACCACATGGACGCCCACGGCTACAAGCGCTGTGTGCCGGAGGTAACCGACCCCTCGGTGGTCGAGGAGCCGATCCTCGACTTCAACTCCGGCTACGTCCTGCGCGCGCTCGACAAACTGCCGAAACAGGGCTCGAAGGAGCCGTGGAAGCTGCGGCAGAACTACATCGTCGACACGCGGGCGATCAGGCACAGCCCGATCGATGACGGCGATATGCAGTTCGCCACCTCCGCTCCCAAAGCGGAGCAGCTCGAGCCCGTCGGCTGAGCGCCCAAGGCCGCTCATAGACTGCTCTCCGCAAACCCGCGGCGGATGAGGAGACGACGTGACCGAGCTGACCGAGATGCAGGCCGAGCTGTGCGAGAAGAGCGAGACCGACTACTCGGACCTGAGGGCCTTCTTCATCAACTGCACGCTGAAGCGCAGCCCCGAGGTGTCCAACACCCAGGGATTGATGGACATCTCGATGGAGATCATGCGCCGCAACGGGGTGGCGGTCGAGTGCATCCGCGCGGTCGACCACGAGATCGCGACCGGTGTCTGGCCCGACATGACCGAGCACGGCTGGGACGTCGACGAGTGGCCGGCGATCTTCGAGCAGGTGATGGCGGCCGACATCCTCGTCCTCGGCATGTCGATCTGGCTGGGGGAGAAGTCCTCGGTCGCGACCCAGGTCGTCGAGCGCCTCTACGGCAACTCGCACCTGCTCAACGACGAGGGCCAGTACGCCTATTACGGTCGCGTCGGCGGCTGCCTCGTCACCGGCAACGAGGACGGGGTCAAGCACTGCGCGATGAACACGCTCTACTCGCTGCAGCACCTCGGCTACACGATCCCGCCGCAGGCCGACTCAGGCTGGATCGGCGAGGCCGGCCCCGGGCCGTCCTACCTCGACGAGGGCTCGGGCGGCCCCGAGAACGACTTCACCAACCGCAACACCACCTTCGCCGCCTGGAACATGCTGCACCTGGCGCGCATGCTCAAGGACGCCGGGGGAATCCCCGCCCACGGCAACCAGCGCACCAAGTGGGACGCCGGCTGCAGCTTCGATTTCCCAAATCCCGAGTACAGGGTCTGACGACCTCGAAGCGAGAGTTGACCCACCTATAGAGGGGTCAACTCTCGCTTCGGCGAGCACTCTCTCTAACTGCCTCCGCCGCATCCGCCTCCGCCGCAGCCACCTCCCCCTGAGCAGCCACCTCCACCGCCCGAGCAGCCACCGCTGCAGCCCGACCCGCTGCAACCGCCGCCGTGATGGCCGCCTCCATGGTGGCCAGCGCCGCCTTCGAGCCCACCGCCGACTCCGCCCGCGCAGGCCCATCCGGCGGCCAGCGGATAAGTGGCCCTTGTGCGGGCGGCACCCAGCTGGAGGCCGTTGACGCCGAGCGGCTCGGAGGCTCCGAGGCGCTCGTCGAGGTCCCAGAGCACGGATTCCTCGCTTGAACCCATCGCGGAGCGGTCCCAGGCGCGAACGGTGTCGCCGAGAGCGTCGCCCATTGGCGTCGACATCGCCTCGTCGGGGGTGTGGTGGAGGTAGCCGCCGAAGGCCGCCTCGCAGAAGCGGGTGTAGGAGAGCGAGTCGAGGATGAACTCGTGCCAGGCCTCATCGACGAGGCGCGAGGGCATGCCGAGGATCGTCCGGCCGCGCCAAGCACAGCAGACGAACCACTCGCGCAGACCCTGCTCGACCAGCGTCCAGTCGGCTTCGTTCAGCTGACTGCGACGACGGACACGGGGGGAGATGTGGGTCGGGAACGTGTACGAGGCGATGTAGGCCTCGGCTTTGCGTGCAGTTCGCCTACGCCGCGCGACCAACAGCTTGCTGGGCTTGCGCTGACGCCCGCCCGCCGTCCTCTGGGTACCTGCGTTTCCCTTCATTCGCAGCCTCCTTCAGATCCATGCCCGCGGATCGCGGCCGGAAATAGTCCCCCCTCGGAGCCAAAAGGTCAAGTCTTTTGGAGTCGCTCAGCTGGGCAGCACAGCGACGGCGCGGCCGGGGGCGCCGCTGGCGGCGGCGATCTTGACCGGGAGGAAGACGAAGGAGGCGCCGCGGGCGGGCAGCTTGTCGAGGTTGGTCAGACCCTCGACGAAGAGCATTTCGCGGCTGAGGCCGGCGCGGTGGACTTCGTTGCCCTCCTCGGCGGAGCCCATACTTGGGGCGTCGATGCCGATCGTGGTGACGCCACGCTCGTCGAGGAAGACGGCGACGGCGGCCTCCGGGGCGGGCCAGGCGGGGCGCGACTGCAGCACCACCGGCTCGTGTAGGAAGGCGCGGCCGGCTTCGCCTTGGACGTAGTGCTTTGACCAGCCGGTGTGCAGGAGCACGACCTCGCCTGGCTCGAAGCGCCCGTTCTCCGCCTCCCACGCTTCGAGGTGGGAGACCGTGATCGCCGGGCTGGCCCCGGGCTCGGCCTTGCCGTCGAGATCGCGAACGTCGATGACGGCGGCCGGGCCGATCAGCTTCGAGAGGTCGAGCTTCTCGGCGCTGGTCTCTCCAAGCGGTCCTGCTTCCGGCAGTCCCGAGCGCGGCGGCGGGATGTAGTGCGATGGGGCGTCGACGTGGGTGCCGGCGTGCTCGTCGAGGATGAAGAAGTGGGTGACGTAGGGGCCGAGTGAGCAGCTGCATGCCCCGGTCGGCAGTTCGCCCTCGTCAAACCAGCTCCAGTTCTTGTGGGCGAACGGCATGTGCTCCGGCCAGGTGGCGGGCAAGTGCTCTGAGAGGGTGACCGAGAGGTCGACGATCTTGTCTGGACCGGCTTCGATCAAGATGATCGAAGTAGTACCACGGAGCGGCGCTTAGGCCTCGGCGAGAAGGCGTTCGGCGAGCCGGTTCATGCCGCGCTCGTGGGCCGCCTTGGCGGCGCCCGCCCAGTCGGTCTCGCGATTGGCGGGCGGCTCGACGCCCGCGTCGCGCAGGGTGGCGATGTCCTTGAAGGCACGCAGGTCGTCGGCGGAATCGATCAGGGAAGCGCGCAGGGCCGGCCGGTGCTCGCGGATCGCGTTGTCGAGGATCGCCTCCAGCGAGCCGTGGCGGCGCAGCAGTTCCGCCGCGGTCTTCGGGCCGACGCCCTTGGCGCCGGGGAGGCCATCGGAGGGGTCGCCGCGCAGGGCGATGAAGTCGGGAACGAGCTCGGGCGGGATCCCGTAACGCTCTTCAACCCCCTCCGGCGTCACTTCTTCGGCCCCTTTGCCTTTTGCCCCCGTCTTTACGTAGAGGACCGTGACCCGCTCGGCGGCGCACTGGTACATATCGCGGTCGCCGGTCATCAGCAGCGCCCGCCCGCCGGACTCAGCCTCCTTCGCAGCGTAGGTGCCGAGTAGATCGTCGGCCTCGAGATCTTCACTGGTCGCCACGGTCCAGCCGAAGGCCGCGAAGAAGTCGGGGCAGGCGGCGAACTGGGGGGAGAGGTCGTCGGGCATCGCCGCCTCGCGCTCGGCGTGGTAGGCGGGGTAGAGCTCGGTTCTGTAAGAGGCGGCGTCGGGGCCAAAGCAGAGTGCGACGGCCCGCGGTTGGTGGATTTCGATCTCGCGCAGGATCAGGTTGGCGGTGCCGAGCAGCGCGTTGACCGGCTTGCCGTCCGGCCCGACAATCGAGTCGGGGAGCGCGTAGAAGGCGCGGAAGAGCATCGAGGGCGTGTCGACGGCGAGCAGCGGCTGGGCCACCTGCGCAGCCTACGTCGTCGACTCCCCACTCGCCGAGTCCGCGTCAGCCCTTGCTCCACGAGGGTTTTCGCGGACTCGCGAGAATGCTCGTTTGGGTACCGTCACCGCAATGGGAGACGGTAGGGGACCCCGCATCGCCCCGGGCAACCGGCACCAGCTCGGTTGGCTCAACTTCGGCTTCGCCAAGCTGGCCGGCCTCGCCACACGCGGCAAGCCACCGAACATCTTCACCACGCTGGGGCGAAATCGTCGACTCTTCCGGCGCTGGCTTTGGTTCGCTGGGGCGCTGATGCCGGGCGGCAAGCTGCCGCGCGAGGAGACCGAGCTGGTGATCCTGCGCGTCGCCCACAACACCGGCAGCGAATACGAGTGGAGCCAGCACGAGCGCATGGGCAGGCGGGCCGGGCTCAGCGAGGAGGAGATATCGCGGGTGCGGGTTGGCGCCGAGGCGCCCGGCTGGTCGGCGCGCCGGGCGCTGTTGCTGCGCGCTGCCGATGAGATGCACGAGCAGCGTCAGATCGGCACCGAGCTCTGGGCCGAACTGAGCCGCCACCTCGACGAGGTCCTGCTGATCGAGCTCTGCATGCTGATCGGCCACTACGAGATGCTGGCGATGACCCTCAACACGCTTGAAGTCGAGCCCGAGTTGCCGGCGCGCCTGTGAAGCTCGGGATCGAGAACCTGGCGGGCAAGCGTTGCCTGATCACCGGCGCCGCGAGCGGGATCGGCCGCGCCACGGCGATTGCTGTCGCCGGCCACGGTGCCGAGCTCTTCCTGACCGATCGCGACGGCGAGGGGCTGGAGAAGGTCGCCGCGGAGATCCGTGCTGCCGGGGGGACCGTCACCTACTTCGGTGCGGCAGACGTCGCCGACCACGAGGCGATCGTTGCCCTGGCTGCGGAGGTGCACGCGCTCGCCCCGAACATGGACGTGGTGATGAACATCGCCGGGATCTCGACCTGGGGGCGGATCGAGGAGCTCGAACACGAGCACTGGCGGCGCACCGTGGATATCAACCTGATGGGCCCGATCAGCGTGCTCGAGTGCTTCGTGCCGCCGATGATCGAGGCCGGGCGCGGTGGCCACATCGTCAACGTCTCCTCGGTCGCCGGCCTCTTCGGCTTGCCCTGGCACGCGCCCTACAGCGCCAGCAAGTTCGGCCTGCGCGGGGTCTCGGAGGTGCTGCGCTTTGACCTGCGCAAACACGGGATCGGCGTCAGCCTGGTCTGTCCCGGAGCGGTCAAGACGCCGCTTGTCGGCACCGTCGACATAGTCGGGGTCGATCGCGAGAGCCCGAAGATGCGCAAGCTCATCGCGCTCTTCGAGAAGCGCGCGGTAACCGCGGACAGCGTCGCCGAGCACATCGTCGAGGCGATCGAACGCAACCGCTACATGGTCTTCACCTCGCCCGACGGGCGCATCCTGCACTGGTTCCAGCGCAAGTTCTCCCCTCCGTACACCCTGATCATGAGGGTGATGAACCGCGAACTCGACCGGGCGGCCCGATAGCCCAGCCCGCCCGTCCTCTAGGTTGGACCCGTGCCTGAGGACGCCCTGCAAATCGAGAATCTGGTCAAGCGCTACCCGACCGGGGTGGAGGCGCTGCGCGGTGTCTCCTTGCGGATCAAGGAGGGCGAACTGTTCGCGCTGCTGGGGCCCAACGGTGCCGGCAAGTCGACGATGATCCACTGCACGACCGGCCTCGCGCAGCCGACCTCGGGCTCGATCCACGTCTTCGGCCACGACGCGATCAGCGACTACGGCAAGGCGCGGCAGGCGGTCGGCCTCGCCCCGCAGGAGCTCAACCTCGACTGGTTCCTCACCGTCGCGGAGTCGCTTGACTACCACGCCGGCTACTTCGGCATGCCCAAGCGCGAACGACGCGAACGGACCAAGGAGCTGCTCGAGACCTTTTCGCTGACCGAGAAGGCCGACGAGCGCACCCGCACCCTCTCAGGCGGGATGAAGCGGCGGCTGATTCTCGCCCGCGCGGTGATGCACCGGCCGCGGCTGCTGATCCTCGACGAGCCGACCGCCGGCGTCGACGTCGAGTTGCGGCTGGAGCTCTGGCACTACGTGCAGCGGATCAATCAGGAGGGGACGACGATCCTGCTCACCACGCACTACCTCGAGGAGGCGGAGCAGCTCTGCGACCGGATCGCCTTCATCAACGACGGCCAGATCGTCGGCGAGGGGACCAGCTCGGAGCTGGCCGCGCGCTACGGCGTCGACAACCTCGAGGACGCATACCTTGCGTTGGTCGGCCGAAACGAGCTCTCGCGCTCGAAGATCGAGGTGGTCTCGTGAGCGCCGCGCAGATCCGCTTCGCCACCCTCTGGCGCCGCGAGGTCAACCGCTTCATGAAGATCAAGAAGCAGACGCTGGGCGCGCCGCTGCTGGAAACCTTCCTCTACATCTCGGTCTTCGGCGCCGCGCTGGGCTCGCGAATCAAAGAGCTGCACGGGATCGAATACATCGTCTTCGTCATCCCCGGCCTGATCATGATGTCCTTCGCGATCAATTCCTTCTCCAACAACTCCTCCTCGATCCTGCAGCAGAAGTTCCAGGGGGCGATCCAGGACCAGCTCTCTTCGCCCGCCTCGCCGCTGGAGTTGTTGCTCGCCTTCACCTTCGGCGGCTTCATGCGCGGCCTGATCGTTGCTGGACTGACCTTTATCGCCGCTTCGCTGCTGGTCGACCTGCCGGTCGACAACGTCTTCGTCCTGGTCCCCTCGCTCTTTCTGGTCGGCTTCTTCTTCTCCCAGCTCGGCGTGCTGACCGGGGTGCGGGCGGAGCAGTTCGACGACGTCGCCTTCGTCCAGACCTTCGTGCTGACGCCGCTGATCTTCCTCGGTGGCGTCTTCTACTCGGCGACGCTGCTGCCGCAGCCCTTCGAGACCCTGACCCACTTCAACCCGATCTACTACATGATCAATCTCGTCCGCTACGGCTTCGTCGGCTTCACCGAAGTCAGCATCCCGCTCTCGCTGCTCGCCCTCACCGCGGCGACCGCCGGGCTCTTCGCGATCAACCTGCGCCTCTTCTCGCGCGGTTACAAACTGCGCGCGTAGACGCCTTAAGCGTCGGCGAGTGGCAGGCGCTCGGAGAGCCCGGTCAGCTCGAGCACCCGGGTCACCGCGGGCGCGGCGCTGGGGATGAAGCGGACCTTCTCCTCGCCGCCGTTGTTGTTGCCGAGGGCGGCGACGAGCAGGGCGATCCCGGTCGAGTCGATGAACTCCAGCTCGCGCATGTCGATCACGACCTGCGATGTGTTCTCGGCGAGCGATGCCTCCAGGGCAGTTTCGGCGGTACCGGCGTTGGCAAGGTCGAGCTCTCCGCAGAGGGAGATCACGTGGGTGTCACCTTCTTTGGCCGTGCGCACGACGAGCGTGCCGTCGGCGATATCGCGCTGCTCGCTTGACATTTCAAAGCCTCCCTGGCGGAGATCTGACTCCCTGAGCCTACGACAGTCGCGATTGAAGCGCAGCGGTCCGGGTAACCCGCATGTGCATTGCAAGCGAGTCGAGAGGAGGAGTGAGCGCAGATGCCGCCGCGAGGAGTGAAGAAAGGCAGCAAGAGGGCGCGTCAGTACGAGGAGGTCAAGAAGAGCGAGAAGAAAGCGGGCCGCTCGGAGAGCCGTGCCGAGGAGATCGCCGCCCGCACCGTCAACAAGGAAAAGGCGCGCTCAGGCGAGTCGCGAACCAGCTCGAGCTGATGGAGAAGAGGACGCTTGGCAGCGACGGGCTCGAGGTATCCGCCCTGGGCCTCGGTTGCATGGGGATGTCGGAGTTCTACGGCTCGGCCGACGAGGAGGAGGCGACGGCGACAATCCGGCGCGCGCTGGATCTTGGCGTCAGCTTCCTCGACACGGCCGATATGTACGGGCCGTTCACCAACGAGAAGCTGGTCGGCGAGGCGATCGCCGGCCGCCGCGACGAGGTCGTGCTGGCGACCAAGTTCGGCAACGTTCGCGGGCTTGGGGGAGAGCGGCTCGGCGTGCGCGGTGACCCCGACTATGTGCGCGAGTGCTGCGAGGCATCGCTGCAGCGGCTCGGAATCGAGTCGATCGACCTCTATTACCAGCATCGAGTCGACCCCGGGGTGCCGATCGAGGAGACCGTCGGCGCGATGGGGGAATTGGTCGAGCAGGGCAAGGTGCGTCACCTCGGCCTCTCCGAGGCAGCGCCGGAGACGATCCGCCGCGCCCACGCAACGCACCCGATCACGGCGCTGCAGACCGAGTACTCGCTCTGGAGTCGCGACCCTGAGGACGAGATCCTGCCGACGCTGCGCGAGCTGGGGATCGGCTTTGTCCCTTACAGCCCGCTCGGGCGCGGCTTCCTTACCGGCCGCTTCCGCTCCCGGGACGACCTGCCAGAGGACGACTTCCGCCGCGAAAGCCCGCGCTTCCAGGGGGAGAACTTCGACCGTAACCTGGAGTTGGTCAGCCGGGTCGAAGAGATCGCCGCCGAGAAGGAGGTCACCGCCGGTCAGCTGGCGCTGGCCTGGGTGCTGGCCCAGGGCGATGATTTGGTGCCGATTCCGGGGACCAAGCGCCGCAGTTATCTGGAGGAGAACGTCGCGGCCGTCGAGGTGGAGCTGAGCGATGCGGATCTGCGCCGCCTTGACGAGGCGGCGCCGAGGGGCTCGGCGTCCGGCGACCGCTACGCAGACATGTCCCCGGTCGATCTTTGAGCCGGGTGGCTACCAGGCGTCGATGAAGCGCCCGCTGCCGCCGGCCGAGCGGCCGGGCGCGGCGGCGGCGAGGGTTGAGGCGATCATGGTTCGCGTATCCGCGGGGTCGATCACGTCATCGAGCTCGAAGAGGGCGGCGGCGTTGAGCGCCTTGGCGTTCTCCTCGGCGGCGGCGGTGAGATCGCGGACGCGCTGCTCGCGCTCCCCCTCGTCCTCGATTGCCTCCAGCTCCTTGCGCAGGGCGAGCCTGACCGCGCCCTCGAGGCCCATCGGCCCGAGGTGCGCCGATGGCCAGGCGACGGTGAGCAGCGGCTCGTGCAGGCTGCCGCCCGCCATCGCCTGGGCGCCGAGGCCGTAGCCGCGGCGCAGGATCACCGCGACCAGGGGCACGGTGAGCGCGGCGCCGGCGAGCAAGAGGCGCGAGGCGTGGCGGACGAGGCCGGTGGCCTCGGCCTCGGGGCCGACCATCATCCCCGGCGTGTCGATCAGCGAGACGACCGGCAGCCCGAAGCTCTCGCAGAGCTGCAGGAAGCGCGCCGCCTTGTCGCCGGCGTCGCTGGTGATCGCCCCCGCGGTGTGGCGGGTGTCGTTGGCAATCAGGCCGAGTGGACGGCCTTCGATGCGGGCGAGGGCGGTGACCATCTCGGGGGCGAAGCGCTCGCGCAAGAAGGTGACCGATCCCTCGTCGGCGAGCGTCTCGATGATCGGCTGCACCGCGTAGGCGCGGCGCTGGCGTTCGGGGACCGCGTCGCGGAGGACGGACTGGTCCGGCGCGGGGCCCGGTGGGGTGGGGCCTTGGAAATAGCCGAGCAGGCGCTTGGTCGCCGCGACCGCGGCCGCCTCGTCGGCGACGACGAGGTCGACCACGCCGTTGCCGGCCTGCATTGCGATCGGTCCCACCTCGTCCGGATCGACCTTGCCGAGCCCGCCACCCTCGATCATCGCCGGGCCTCCCATGCCCAGCGAGACGTTCTCGGTGGCGACGATCAAATCGGAGCAGCCGGCGATCACGGCGTTGCCGGCGAAGCAGCGCCCGGCGACGACGGCGATCCGCGGCACCAGGCCGGAGAGGCGCGCCCAGAGGGCGAAGGCCCGGGTGTCGAGGGCGGAGACGACCGGGTAGTCGGTGTCGCCTGGGCGGCCGCCGCCGCCCTCGGCGAAGAAGACGGTGGGGAGGCGCATGCGCTCGATCAGCTCGAAGAGGCGATCCTTCTTGCGGTGGCCGAGGGCGCCCTGGGTGCCGGCGAGGACCGTGTAGTCGTAGGAGAGCACCGCGCAGGCGCTGCGCTCGCCAAAGAGCTCGCTATTGATCCGGGCCGTCCCCGCGATCAGCCCGTCGGCCGGGGTCTTCGCGATCAGATCCTCGAGCTCGCGCCGGCCCCGCTGGGCGGCGATCGCGAAGCGGCCGTACTCGACCAGCGAGCCGGGATCGACGAGGTCGGCGATGTTCTCGCGAGCGGTGCGGGCGCCGGCCGCGTGGCGCCGCTCGACCGCTTCGTCGCGCGCCTCGTCGCGGGTCAGCGCCTGGCGGGCCAACACCTCGGCGAGGTCCGGGCGCTCCTGATTGCCGCTGCTGGGCTTCTCGCCGGGCACGCGCGGCATGTTCCCAGACGGCAGGTGAGGATCAGCTCACGCCCGGGGCTTGAATGCTCACTATTTCCAATGTAGCTTCCTGGTCTATTCGTCCAGGCGAGCTGCGGAGAGCAGGCGCCGAAAAAGGAGGCACGTTGAAGCAACGACTTTCCCGTCTCGGTTCCATCAGGGGCACAATCGCAATCGCCGTCGGGCTGACCGCCTGCATGGCCCTTGCACCCGCCCTGGCCAGTGCGGCCACGGATCTGGGCCCGGCCAACACCGTCTACATCAAGACCGGCGGCAGCGGCCCCGAGGGCGGTTTGCGCTTCGTCGCTCCGAAGACGATCGTCGCCGGCGAAGACCTCGAGGTGCTCAACCAGACCAACCCACGCCAGGTCGGTCCGCACACCTTCTCGCTGGTCACCAAAGGCTCGCTCCCCAAGACCAAAGCAGCTCAGAACAACTGCTTCACCCCCAAACACATCTGCATGGCGATCGCCAAGTGGCACGGGACCAACGGCAAAGGCCCGGTCACCAAGAACCCCGTCAAAGCGGGCCTCCCGGGCTGGGACACGCTCGGCAGCCTGACCAAGACGGGTGACTCTTGGTTCACCGGCGAAAAGAAATCGGGAACCTCGGTCGTGCAGCCGGTTTCGGCAGCCGCCGGGACCACGATCTACTTCATGTGCGCGATCCACCCGTTCATGCAAGGGTCGATTGAAGTTGTGGCTCCGAGCACAGGGGTTCCAGGGGTCTAGAGCACGCCTGGTTCTGCTTCAGATTCACCGCGCCTGGGGCGCCGGGCTTTCCTCGGCGCCCTGGGCAGCGGTGCTCTTGCCACGGCCCTGCCTTTGGGAGTGCGTCCCGGCGCTCTCCTGGGCGGGGGCGGGCCGCTGCCGCGCGCGCATCCGCCCGAGCCCTTTCGAGCGCGCCTGCCAATCCCGGAGGAACTGACCGATGACCGCCTGACGATCCCAATCTGCGAGGCCGAGGTCCAGCTCATGCCGGGCCGGCCGACGCGGATGTGGACCTACGGCGGAACCTTCCCGGGCCCGACGATCCGGCGCCCCGCCGGCCACCGCACCGAGGTCACCTTCCATCACGAGCTGCCGCGGTCGGTTGGCGAGCTGACCGTCCATCTGCACGGCGGCCACAACCGCACCCAGTTCGATGGCCAGCCGGGTGGGCTGACGCCGTCGCACGCCCGCTCCTTCTACTGCGACATCCCACGCGGCCTCTCAGCGCGGCAATCGGGAAACGATGTGCTGCTCGAGCCCGGCGGGAAGCGCACCTACGTCTACGACCTGATGGAGGACGGCGGGCCCGAACGCGCCGCCTTCCAGTGGTACCACGACCACCGCCTCGACCACACCGCACGCAACGTCTGGCGTGGCCTGGCCGGAATGTGGATCGTCGACGACGAGTTCGAGGCGGCCCTGCCGCTGCCGCGCGGCGAGCGCGACGTCCCGCTGATGATCGCCGACCGTTCCTTCGATCGCCACAACCAGCTCACCGACCCGTTCACCAACCGCCGGCCCCCGTACGACGGGGTCAATGCCCACGACGTCCTCGTCAACGGCGCCTACATGCCGCACCATCGGGTGAGCGCGCAGCGCTACCGCCTGCGGATCCTCAACGTCTCCCAGTTCCGTCCCTACAACCTCTATCTCTCCAATGGCGCGCCGATGATCCAGATCGGCAGCGACAGCGGGCTGATGCCGAAGCCGGTGCGGCGGGTGGAGATCATGCTGGGGCCGGCCGAGCGGGTCGAGGTAGTTGTCGATTTCGCCGGCGCGGCGGGGGAGAGCGTGGAGCTGCGCAGCGGGCCGCGCCACGGCGCCAGGAACCCACTCGGCACGCGGCCCTATGTCGGTGCCCTGATGCAGTTCCGGGTCGATTCCCAGCGCCTGCCCGACCGCACCCGGGTGCCGCGCAAGCTGCGGCCGCTGCCGGCCTGGACCAAGCACGTTTCCCACAAGCCGACGCACAGCTGGGAGATCTCGATCGGCGGTGCCTTCAAGACGACCTGGCTGATCAACGGGCGGACCTTCAACCCCGCCCGCGCCGACGCCCATCCAAAGCTGGGGGCGACAGAGACCTGGGAGATCGTCAATCGCACCCAAGTCGCCCACATGATGCATCTCCACGCCACCGACTGGTACCTGCTCGCGCGCAACGGCAAGCCCCCGCCGCCCTGGGAAGACTGCCTGAAGGAGACCTTCTTCGTCTACCCCCGCGAACGCATCCTCCTTGCCGGCCGCTTCGCCGACTACACCGGCAAGTTCATCATCCACTGCCACATGCTCGACCACGAGGACCACGGCCTGATGGCTCAGTTCGAGGTCGTTCGGTAGCCGATCGGTCCAGCGCTGGGCAAAACGAAACCGGGCCCATGAGGGGCCCGGGTCCGCGTGATTTTGGTGGCGCCGCTCAGGCCCCGCGCACGTGCGGCGTGTGGTCGCCGATGTGGAGGCTGTCGAGCAGCCTCGGGATGTAGAGGAGGCCGCAGACGCCGACCAGGACGTAGACGATGTCGGTGAGCGTGCCGTTCCCGAAGACGTCCGAGATCACGTTCGTGTCGAACAGCCCGACCATCCCCCAGTTGAGAGCGCCGATCACCATCAGCAGCAGGGCGACGGGCTCAAACCGCTTGACCATCTCCATCTCTTCCTCCTAAGGAGATAATGCGGATAGTTACGAGAGAGATACACCGCGGCCTCGAGCGCGGTTACGGCACTTCTGGGTGAATCGGCGCTATGACGCTAGGCGCCGATTAGCTCGATGCGGTAGCCGTCTGGGTCGCGGAGGAAGCAGATGAGGTGGCCCTCGGTGCGGCCGCCGGGGCGGTAGGGGGGCTTTTCGGGCTCGATGCCTTCGGTTGAGAGCTGCTCGAGGGTGGCGTTGAGGTCGTCGACCATGAGGGCGATGTGGTTGTAGCCGGTGCCGTGCTCGTAGCCCGTCACGCCGTGGTTGTAGGTCAGCTCGAGGATTGGGTTCTCGCCCGGCAGGTTCATGAAGACGTTGATCGCCTCGTCGCCGATCGGCATCCGGCCGGACTCTTCGAAGCCGAGCTTCTCGTAGAAGGCGACCGAGCGGTCGATGTCGCCGATTCGGTAGCAGGTGTGCAAGAAGGTCGTCATCGGGGAACAAGGCTACCGGCCTCCCTACAATTTGCAGTCGAATGGCACGCCGGACGCGACGGCGGAGACGCAGGTCGCATACCTCGAAGTGGAAAAAGATCACGGTCCCCCTGGGGATCTTGCTCGCCGTGGCCGTAATCGCCGGCGGGGTGGCCGGGAGCTGGGCGGTGAGCACGTACGAGTCGGCGCCGCCGCTGTCCAGCCTGAAGCCGGTGCAGAAGGGCCGCTCCTCGGCGATCTACGCCGCCGACGGCAGCCTGATCGGCTTCATCCAGTCCGAAAACATCCGCCAGCCGGTGCGAGAACGGTCGATGCCGCAGACGCTGCGCGACGCCACCGTCGCGATCGAGGACAAGAACTACTTCAACCACGGCGCCCTCGACCCCACCGGGATAGCGCGCGCCGCCTGGAAGGACCTGCTGGCCGGGGGCAAGCCGGTCCAGGGTGCCTCGACGATCACCCAGCAGCTGGTCCGCAACCTCTACATCCAGAACCCCCAGGAGACGCTCAAGCGAAAGCTGATCGAAGCGCACCTCGCCTACGAGATGGAGGACGCCCACTCCAAGGATTGGATCCTCACCGCCTACCTCAACACGGCCCCGTACGGGACGGTCGAAGGGGAGACCGCGGTCGGCGTCGAGGCGGCTGCGCAGACCTACTTCGGCAAGCCCGCCAAAGACCTCGAACTGAACGAATCGGCGCTGATCGCCGGCCTGCCCCAGGCGCCCTCCGAATACAACCCGTTCCTCGACCCGCACGCGGCGCTGCAGCGCCGCGACGAGGTGCTGGCGGCGATGCACGACCAGGACTACATCACGGGCGACGAATACCGCGAGGCGGTGCACAGCGGGCTCGGCCTCAACCCCGGCCACAAGTACCGCGTCATCCGCGACCCCTTCCTCTTCGACCTGGTCCAGCAGGAGCTGATCGACAAATACGGGATCAACACCGTGCGCAAGGGCGGGCTCAAGGCCTACACGACGATCGATCCCGAACTGCAGGAACGGGCGCAGGAAGCGGTCGACTCCTGCAGCGTCTGTTACCCCGAAGGCGGCCCTGCCGCGGGCCTCGCCTCGATCGATCCCTCGACCGGCGAGATCGTCGCCCTCGCCTCGACCGAAGGGTATGACAGCGAAAGCGAATTCAACTACGCCTGGCAGGCGCACCGCCAGCCCGGATCCTCGTTCAAGACCTACGTGCTGACGACGGCGATCAAGCAGGGCATCGACCCCGCGTCGACTTACTACAGCGGTACTTCGCCGATGACGCTCGACCTGCCCGGCGGCGGCACCTGGACCGTCAACAACGCCGAGCCCGGTGGCGGCACGATGTCGCTTGAATCGGCCACCTGGGATTCGGTGAACGTCATCTTCGCCCAGCTAGACCTCGATGTCGGGCCCGAAGCGGTGACCCAGACCGCGCACGAAATGGGCATCGAAGCGGACCTCGAATCGGTTCCCGCCGAGGCGATCGGCGGTCTCCGCGAAGGCGTCACGCCGCTTGAACAGGCAGACGGCTACGCGACGCTTGCCAGCGGCGGCATCCACCACGATCCGACCGCGATCAGCAGGGTCGAGTTCCCCAGCGGCAAGGTCGATGAAACCGACACCGACGCCGGCGAACGGGTGCTCACTGAGGGCCAGGCCTACGAAGTGACCAGGATCCTCGAGGGCGTGATCACCCAGGGCACCGGTGCGGGCTACACCTACATGGGCTGCGGTGCCGAGGCCGGCAAGACCGGGACCTCGGAGGACCTGTCCGATGCCTGGTTCGTCGGCTACACGCCGCTCTATTCGACTGCCGTCTGGGTCGGTCATCCGCAGTCGCGCGAAGCGACCGGATTCGGTGGCCCGACTGCCGGGCCGATCTGGCGTTCGTTCATGGAATCGGCCGCGGCCGGCAACTGCCCCGAATTCTCCGAACCGGCCAGCCTGCCCGAACTTTCCGGCCTCGACAGCGAACACACCTCGGGGTCCTCCGGCTCGTCGTCGAGCGAATACGAATACAACGAATACGAAGAAGAAGAAACGACGGAAGAACCGTCGAAGGGGAAGGGCGGAAACGAAGAAGGGGCTCCGGAAGCCGAATCTGCCCCGGAAGCCGCGCCTGAAGCAGCGCCGACTCCCGAAGCCCCCGCCGCGCCGCCGTCAGCCGGTGGCGGCATCAGCCCAGGCTGACCGCGCCTTACCCTGACCGCATGTCTCGACGCCGATTTCCGTTGGGGCTGAGCGGGGAGCCGCCGGCGGCGTGGCTCGGATTCCTGGCAACCCTCGCTGCCGTTGCCGTGGGCACGCTGGTCGTCTATCCGCTGAAGTCGGTCGCGCCGGTGGTCTCGCTGGGGGTCGTATACCTGCCCGGGATCCTGCTGATCTCGATCGTCTGGGGAGCGCGGCTGGGCCTTCTGGCCTCTCTGGCCAGCGCGGTCGCCTACAACTTCTTCCAGCTCCCGCCGCTGCACCGCCTGACCATCTCTGAGGAAGGGAACTGGGTCGCACTGTTGATCTTCGTGACCGTGGCCGTGATCAGCAGTGCGGTCGCCGAGCTGGCGCGGGCGCAGGCGGTGGAGGCGGAGCGGGGCAGGGAGGAGGCCGACCGGGCGCTGACCGAGCTTTCGTTTGAGCGCGACCGCAAGCAGGCCGAGATGGTCGAGGCGGAGGCTCTGCGTCGCAGCGACGAGCTGAAGACCGCGCTGCTGCGCTCGATCTCGCATGACCTGCGCACGCCGCTCACCTCGATGATCGCCAGTGGCGCGGCGCTGGGTTCGGCGTCGCCCACGGCCGAGGAGCGGGCGGAGCTGAGCGAGGCGGTCGTCGCCGAGGGGGAGCGCCTCTCGCGCCTGGTCGAGAACCTGATCGATATGTCGCGGCTGGAAGCGGGCAAGGCCGAGCCGCACCGGGAGGCGATCGACCTCGCCGAGGTGCTCGATGCCGCCCGCGAAGCAACGACGCAGCCGGCGCTGGTGCGGCTGACGCTCGACCGCGAACTGCCGATCGTCGACGCCGACGCCGCCCAACTCGAGCGCGCCTTCGCCAACCTGATCGAGAACGCGATCCGCCACAGCGGTGGCCGCCCGGTGCTGGTCAAGTCAAGGCTGATCGGTGGCAAGATCACTCTGCGCGTGGTCGACCAGGGTCCCGGCATCCCCGAAAGTGAGTGGCAGCGGATCTTCGAGCCGTTCCATCGCGGTGCGGCCAACGGGGCGCAGACCGGCACCGGCCTCGGGCTGGCGATCGCCAAGGGCTTTGTCGAGGCCAACGGCGGTGGGATCGCGGTCGAATCGCTGCCGGGGCAGGGCAGCAGCTTCGTTGTCTCGATGCCCTACCGGGAGGATGGGTGAACGCCGCGGCGCGGGTGCTCGTCTGCGATGACGAGGCTCAGATCCTGCGGGCGCTAAAGGTGATCCTGCGCGACGCCGGCTACGAGGCGGTTCCGGCTGCGTGTGGCGAGGAGGCACTCGACCTCGCCGCGGTGAAACCGCCCGCGGCCGCGATCGTCGACCTGATGCTTCCCGACATCGATGGCGTCGAGGTAACCGAACGGCTGCGCGAGTGGAGCGAGATGCCGATCATCGTGCTCTCGGCGGTGGGGGAGGAGGAGGCAAAGGTGCGGGCGCTGGCGGCCGGCGCCGATGACTACGTGACCAAGCCCTTCGGCCCGCCGGAGTTGGTGGCGCGGCTGGAGGCGGTGCTGCGGCGGGCAAAGCCGGAGGCGTCGGAGCCGACGATCGTCGCCGAGGGCCTCGAGATCGACCTCGCTGCGCGCGCGGTGCGGCGCGACGGCGAGTTGGTCCACCTGACCCCGACCGAGTTCGAGCTGTTGCGCGCCCTGGCCCAGAACCGAGGCCGCCTGATGACCCACCGCACCCTGCTGGTCGAGGTCTGGGGGATCGAGTACGCCGACGACATGCAAGTCCTGCGCGCCCACGTCGCCAACCTGCGCCGCAAGATCGAGCCGGAGGATGGACCGCGGTACATAAGAACGGACCCGGGCGTCGGCTACCGCTTCGCCGCGTAGCGCCTGCTGACTTCGCCTTTATGCCTCCGTAGACCGCGTGAAAGGCGAAGTCAGCGGTCTTTATGAAATCTGTATGCGGCGGAGCCCTTTGTTCATGCGGCCTTGACAGGGTTCGGCGCACTATCGGTGGGTCTTGTCCTTTCTCGCCGACATCTTTCCCGGGGGCGGTAGTCCGGCCGCCGATGTTTTCGCGATAGCGATCGCCGTCGGCCTCTTCGCCCTCCTCTACTGGGCGATCGACCTGATCGACCGGATATGAGCGCCCAAATCGACACGGTGACTTCCGGGAATTTGATCCGTGTCGATTTGGGCGCGAATCCAGTGATATGAGCTTTCTGCTGCCGTTGGCAACGCTCTCCGGCGCTGACCTCTTCGGCCTGATCGTCTCGGCGCTGGTCTGCGTCTATCTGGTCTACGCGCTGCTGCGCGGGGAGAACCTCTGATGGCGCAGGGCTGGCTGCAGATCGCGGTCTTCATCGCCGTCGTGGTGGCGCTGGTCAAGCCGGTCGGCATCTACATGGCGCGGGTCTTCAGCAACCAGCGGGTCTTCCTGTCTCCCGTCGTCGGGCCAATTGAGCGCATCACCTATCGGGCGTTGCGCGTGCGGCCCGACGAAGGGCAGGACTGGAAGGGCTATGCCCGCAGCCTGATCGTCTTCTCGTTGCTGTTCTGGATCGCGCTCTACCTGATCCTTCGCACCCAGGGCATCCACCCGTTCAACCCCGAAGGCTTCAAGTCCGGCCCCTGGGATCTCAGCTTCAACACGACCTCCTCCTTCATCACCAACACCAACTGGCAGTACTACGGGGGCGAAACGACGCTCTCCTACTTCTCCCAGATGGCCGGGTTGGCCGTGCAGAACTTCGTCTCGGCCGCGGTCGGGATCGCGGTGGTCGTCGCCCTGATCCGCGGCATCGCTGCCCGCAGCGGAGAAGCGATCGGCAACTTCTGGCAGGACCTGGTCCGCATCCTGCTCTACATCCTGGTGCCGGTCTCGATCGTCGGCGCCCTCTTCCTGGTCTCCCAGGGCGTGATTCAGAACCTCAGCCACGCCACGGTGATCCACACCCTCACCGGGGGCAGCCAGATCCTCGGCCAGGGACCGGTCGCCTCGCAGGAGGTGATCAAGGAGCTCGGCACCAACGGCGGCGGCTTCTTCAACGTCAACTCGGCCTTCCCCTTCGAGAACCCCAGCGGCCTGACCAACTTCTTCGAGCTGCTGCTGATCCTGGTCATCCCGGCTGCCCTCACCTACACCTACGGGCGCATGGTCGGCAGCCAGCGTCAGGGCTGGGCGATCTTCGCGGCGATGTTCGCCCTCTTCGTCGGCGGCGTGGTCGTCGCCTACATCGCCGAGCAGCACGGCACCCCCGCGCAGCACCTCGCCGGCCTGCATACGCACGCTTTCGACGGCTCCACCGGCGGCAACCTCACCGGCAAGGAGCAGCGCTTCGGGATCGCCGACTCCTCGCTGTGGACTGCGGTGACCACGGTCACCTCCTGTGGCGCCGTCAACGCTGCCTTCGAGTCGCTGACCGGGCTCGGACAGGCGGTCCCGTTCGCCAATCTTGGCTTCAGTGAGGTGATCTTCGGCGGCGTCGGCGCGGGCCTGTACTCAATGCTGCTCTACGTCATCCTCGCCGTCTTCATCGGCGGCCTGATGGTCGGCCGCACCCCGGAGTACCTCGGCAAGAAGATCGGGGCGAAGGAGATCAAGCTGGTCGCCCTCGGGGTGCTGGTGACGCCGCTGCTCACCCTGCTCGCCTCCGGGCTCGCCTCGGCGACCAGGCTGGGCACGCGCTCGCTCTACGCCGGCGTCAACCCGCAGGGCTTCTCCGAGACCCTCTACGCCTACCTCTCGCAGGCCAACAACAACGGCTCCGCCCTCGCCGGCTACACCGGCTTCCTCCAGCCCAACGCTCCGGGCAACGTCGGCGCCTTCGGGATCAGCTTCGCCGACCTGCTCGGCGGCGCGGTGATGGTCGGCGCCCGCTTCCTGCCGATCCTCTTCGTCCTCGCTGTCGCCGGTTCCCTCGCCGGCAAGAAGGTCTCGCCGGCGGGCCTGGGGACGATGCGCACCGACAACCCGACCTTCGTCTTCCTCCTCGTCGGTGTCGTGATCCTGGTCGGCGCCCTCACCTTCTTCCCCGCCATCCTGCTCGGGCCGATCGTCCAGAGCCTGACCACGAGGTTGTTCTAGATGCGCAAGGACCTCATCACCTCGCTGCTTGCGGTGATCGTGCTGACCGTCTTCCTCGGCCTGGTTTACCCGCTGGCGATCACCGGCATCTCCCAGGTGCTCTTTCCGGGCAAGGCAAACGGCTCCAAGGTCAGCGTCGACGGCAAGGTCGTCGGCTCGAGCCTGATCGGACAGTCCTTCTCACACCCCGTGCTCGACAAGAACGGCAAGCCCAAGCTCGACGATGAAGAAGAAGAAATCCTCGCCCCCGACGTGGGCTATTTCCAACCCCGCCCTTCGGCGACCGGCTACTCGGGCAACGTCACCTACTTCGGCAACGCCGGCCCGAACAGCGTCGAAGCACGCGAAGAAGTCCGCGAAAACCTCGCCTCCTACGTCGCCCTCGAGAAGCCCTACGACAAAGGCCTGAGCAAGGATCGGGTGCCGGTCGACGCGGTCACCCAGTCGGCGTCGGGGGTCGACCCCCACATCTCCGAGGCCAATGCCCGGATTCAGGCGCACCGCATTGCCGCTGTTCGCCGCATCCCGCTTACCCAGGTCGACGACCTGATCTCCGCCAACACGGACGGACGCTCGCTTGGCCTGTTCGGTGAGCCCGGCGTCAACGTCCTCGAACTCAACATCGCCCTCGATAAGGAAGCACCGCTGAGATGACCACCGAAACCCAGGCCCGCTCGCTCTTCGATCCCGAGATCCTCCGCCCGGCCCTGCTCGAGTCCTTCGTCAAGCTCGACCCGAGGGTGCAGGCCCGCAACCCGGTCATGTTCGTGGTCGAGATCGGCGCCCTGATCACGACCGTTGCCTGGCTGATCCAGGTCTTCGGCGGTAGCCCGCTCGGCGGGGGTCACGAGCCTTCCTGGTTCACCTTCAGCGTCACCGTCTGGCTCTGGCTGACGGTCGTCTTCGCCAACCTCGCCGAGGCCCTGGCCGAGGGCCGCGGTCGCGCCCAGGCGGCGAGCCTGCGGGCGATGCGAACCGAGACGACCGCTCGCCTGCGCGACGGCGGTGAGAAGCCCGCCGCGGAGTTGGTGCGCGGCGACGTCGTCGTGGTCGAGGCGGGGGAGGCGATCCCGGGCGACGGCACCGTGATCGAGGGCATCGCCTCGGTCGACGAGTCGGCGATCACCGGCGAGTCGGCGCCGGTGATCCGCGAGGCCGGCGGCGACCGCTCGGCCGTCACCGGCGGCACCAAGGTGCTCTCCGACCGGATCGTGGTCGAGATCACCCAGGAACCCGGTAAATCGTTCCTCGATCGGATGATCGCCCTGGTCGAGGGCGCCTCCCGCCGCAAGACCCCAAACGAGATCGCCCTTGGGATTCTCCTGGCCGCCCTGACCCTGATCTTCGTGATCGTCGTCGTCTCGCTGCGCCCCTTCGCCCTCTTCGCCGGCACCGAACTCTCCGAGACGACCCTGATTGCCCTCCTCGTCGCCCTGATCCCGACCACGATCGGCGCCCTGCTCTCGGCGATCGGGATCGCCGGTATGGACCGCCTGGTGCGCCGCAACGTGCTCGCCCTCTCGGGCCGCGCGGTCGAGGCCTCCGGCGACTGCGACGTGCTGCTGCTCGACAAGACCGGCACGATCACCCTCGGCAACCGCGAGGCGGTCGAGTTTGTGCCGATGCCCGGGGTCGAGGTCGATGAGCTGGCCGAGGCGGCGCAGATGTCCTCGCTCTCCGACGAGACGCCCGAGGGTCGCTCGATCGTCGTTCTCGCCAAGAGCTTCGGCATCCGCGAGCACACCTTCTCCGGTCACGAGCCCGCCTTCGTCCCCTTTACCGCCCAGACCCGGATGAGCGGCGTCGACTACAACGGAACCCGCCTGCGCAAGGGTGCCGGCGATGCGATCGAAGACTGGGTCAGCGCCGAGGGCGGCCGCGCCCCGGCCGAGCTTCGGACCGAGCTCGACCGGATCGGCCGTGAGGGCGGCACCCCGCTCGCGGTCGCCCGCAACGAGCGCGTGCTCGGCGTGATCTACCTCAAGGACGTGATCAAGGAGGGGATGAACGTTCGCTTCGACCAGCTGCGGGCGATGGGAATCCGCACGATCATGGTCACTGGCGACAACAAGCTGACCGCGGCGAAGATCGCCGAGGAGGCCGGGGTCGACGACTTTCTCGCCGAAGCGACGCCGGAGCGAAAGCTGGAGCTGATCCGCGAACAGCAGGCCGACGGCCGCCTGATCGCGATGACCGGGGACGGGACGAATGACGCGCCGGCACTCGCCCAGGCCGATGTAGGCGTGGCGATGAACACCGGCACCCAGGCGGCGCGCGAGGCGGGCAACATGGTCGACCTCGACTCCAACCCGACGAAGCTGATTGAGATCGTCGAGGTCGGCAAGCAGCTGCTGATCACCCGCGGTGCATTGACGACGTTCTCGATCGCCAACGACGTCGCCAAGTACTTCGCGATCCTGCCGGCGATGTTTGCGACCACCTACGCCCTCGCCGGCCACAGCGGTCCGCTCGACGCCCTCAACGTGATGTCGCTGGGCACCCCGCAGTCGGCGATCCTCTCAGCAGTGATCTTCAACGCGCTGATCATCCCGCTGCTGATCCCGCTCTCCCTGCGCGGTGTCCGCTACCGGCCGATCGGCGCCACCGCGCTGCTGCGCCGCAACATGCTGATCTACGGGCTGGGCGGCCTGATCGTCCCCTTCATCGGGATCAAGGCGATCGACCTGGTCATCCACAACCTGTTGGGGGCCTGAGCGCCAGGCGCGGCAATGACCCGCGGCCACTACAAGATCTTCCTTGGCATGGCAGCCGGAGTGGGGAAGACCTACCGGATGTTGCAGGAGGGCCATGCCGAGGGCGACGGCGGTCGTGACGTGGCGATCGGCTACCTGGAGCCTCACAAGCGCCAGGAGACGACGGAGCAGGCCCGCGGGCTCGAGCTGGTGCCGCGCCGCAGCGTCTCCTACCGCGACGTCACGGTCGAGGAGATGGACCTGCCGGCCTTGCTTGCGCGCCGTCCCGAGCTGGCGCTGATCGACGAGCTCGCTCACACCAACCCTCCCGGGCTCGAGCACGAGAAGCGCTACGAGGACATCGCCGACGTGCTGGCGGCGGGGATCGATGTCTTCTCCACGGTCAACGTCCAGCACCTGGAGTCGCTCAACGACCGGGTCGCCGAGCTGACCGGCGTCACCGTGCGAGAGACGGTGCCCGACTCGGTGCTCGGAACGGCCGATGAGGTGGTCCTGATCGATCTCACGCCCGAGGCGCTGATCGCCCGCCTGCGCGCCGGCAAGATCTACCCGGGCGAGAACATCGACGCCGCCCTCAACAACTTCTTCCGGATCGAGAACCTGGCGGCGCTGCGCGAGGTCAGCCTCCGCCAGGTGGCCGAGGAGGTCGAGACCAAGCGGCTGACCTTGCACCAGGTGGATCAAGTCGGAACCCGCGAGGACCGGGTCGCCGAAGAGGTCCCGAAGGCCGTCAGCGAGCGGTTGCTTGCGCTGATCCGCCCGCAGCCCAGCTCGCAGCGGCTGGTCCGTCGCGCCTGGCGCTCGGCGCAGCGGCTCGGCACCGACCTCGACCTGCTCTGGGTCAAGCCGCCCGGCAAACCGATCGAGGGCGAGGTCGAGCGCCAGGTGACGGCGCTGCGTCAGCTCGCCTCGGTGCTCGGCGCGACCCTGCTGATCGAGGAGCACGACGACGTCGTCGCCGCGGTGGCGCGGGTCGTTCGCGAGCGCGGCTCCACCTACATCATGGTCGGCGAGTCGCTGCCCGCGAAGGGCTTCTCGCGACTGCGGACGCCCCTGCCGCAAAGGCTGATGCGGGCGACGCCGCCCGGGGTCGACGTGCGGATCGTCGCCCACCGCGGTCACAAGGACGGCGAGTCGTGATCGAGCATTTCCTCGTCGGCTTCGCCCTCCTGCTCGGCCTCTTCGGTGGCTACCTGATCGCCAGCTCGCGCTGGCGCGGCAAGCGCTCGGAGCGCCCGAAAGCGGTTCACCAGATCCTCCTGCCCTTCACCGGCACGGAGATCTCGCGCCGCGCCGTCGACGCCGCCCTGCGCCTCGCCCGGGCCGAGGACGCGACGCTGATGCCGGCCTACCTCGCCGCCGTCCCCAAGCAACTGCCGCTCGATTGCGCGATCCCCAACGAGGCGGCGAAGGCGATGTCGATGCTGGAGGCGATCGAACAGCGGGCGACCGGCCAGGGCGTCGCGGTCGACGCCCGCATCGAGCGCGGTCGCAGCTACCGCCACGCGCTGCGACGCCTGCTCGAGGAGGAGCAGTTCGATCGCGTAGTCGTGCCCGCCAGCTCGGCCGGCAGTACCGGCCTGACCGGCGAGGACATGGTCTGGCTGCTGCAGCGCGCTCCGGCCGAGGTATTGATCCTGAGGCCGGGACCGAGTGATGAGAGTCGGGTCATGGCCTCTCTCGCCTAGCCGCGGCTACCCTGCCGCGATGCTGGCTGACGCGGCCCTCGGGGCGGCGATCGCGTTTTGCATCGCCGTCTTCACCACACCCGTCGGTGTCTCCGGCGCGGTCTTCCTCGTTCCGGTCCAGATCAGCGTCCTGCACACGCCGAGCCCGGCGGTGACCCCGACCAACCTCCTCTACAACCTGATCGCGATTCCGGGTGCGCTGCTTCGCTTCCACCGTGAACAGCGGTTGGTCGGACCGCTGACCCGCCTGCTGATCCTTGGCACCCTTCCCGGCGTCGTCGCCGGGGCGGTGATCCGGGTTGAGCTCTTGGATCAGGGCAACGCCTTCTTGCTCGTCGTTGCCGCAGTTCTGATCCCGCTTGGGGCGTGGCTTGCGTTCGCGAGTCCGCCCGCGGCCGCAAGCTCGCCGGATCGCACGCGGCGCCGCCTGATCGTGGCCCTGGCGCTGGCGGTTGGCACGGTCGGCGGCATCTACGGGATCGGCGGTGGCTCGATCCTGGGGCCGATCCTCGTCGGGCTCGGCTTCACTGTGTTCGAGGTCGCCCCGGCCGCCTTGGCCGCGACCTTCTTGACCTCGATCGCGGGGGTCTGCGCCTACGCGTTGCTCAGCATCGGTGGAAGCGGCGACATCGCTCCCGATTGGGCGCTCGGAGTGGGCATGGGACTCGGCGGTTTGGCCGGCGCCTACCTCGGCGCCCGTCTTCAGACGCGGCTGCCGGAGGAGCTGCTGAGGCGCGGTCTGGGGGCGCTCGCCTTGGTCCTCGGGCTTCGTTACGCGCTGCTGGCAATCATCTAGCGCGATAGCTTCCGGCCGTGTCCAATGCAGTCGATCTGATCGAGCGGTTGGGCGATCTCGCGCCGATCGAGGAGGCGCTCTCCGAGGCGGCAGTGGGGAACGGGAGCCTCGGCCTCATCTCCGGCCCGGCCGGCATCGGAAAGACGGCGCTTCTCGACGCCGCTGGTGAGTTGGGGCAGTCACACGGCTTCACGGTGCTGAGCGCGACCGGGACCGAACTCGAGCGCGGGTTCCCTTTCGGGGTTGCGCGACAGCTCTACCGACGAGTCCATGCCGAGTCCGCCGACCCCGCCTCACCGGGCGCCATCGACTCGCTCTTCGGACCACCGAGCGCCGGCGACGATGGTCTCGACGTTTCCTTTCAGGTTCTCGAGGGCCTCTACTGGCTGGTTGCCGACCTGGCTCAGGAGGCGCCGCTGCTGGTCGCCGTCGACGACGTCCAGTGGTGCGACGAGCCCACCCTGCGCCACTTCCTCTATCTAGCCCGCCGCCTCGATGACCTCGGTGTCCTCCTGCTGCTGGCCGAACGGAGCGGCGAGCCGCCGCGGCCGGCGCTCGACGACCTGCGCGGAATCGCCGCAGCACGGATGGAACCCGCTCCGCTCAGCCTCGACGGCGTTGGCGAGCTGATCCGGCGAGCCCTCGGCCGGGCACCCACTGCGAGCTTCGCTGTCGCCTGCCTGGAGCAGACCGGCGGCTACCCGCTCTACCTCGGCGAGCTGCTGCACGTGATGCGGGAGCGCGATGCCGATCCAGATGACGAGGCCGCCGGGGAGATCGAGAACGTCGACGCCGAGGACCTCGCCCGGCACGTCTGGAGGCGGGTCGAGTCGGTCGACGAGCAAGCCGGGGCCGTGGTCGGACTGGTCTCAGTCCTCGGAGGGAGTGCGGCGCCGGGCCGGATCGGACTGCTCGGCGATCTGCCCGCGGCGAGAGTCGTCGAGATCGTTGCCGGCCTGGTGGGGCAGGGGGTGCTGGAGGGAACCGATCCGCCACGCTTCACCCACCCCGTCGTCCGCTCCTCGGTCGAGGCGCGGCTTTCGCCGGGGCAGCTCGACAGCTGGCATCGCGCTGCCGCTCGCCTGCTCGACCGCGAGGGCGCCGACGTCCGCGAGGTAGCCGGACACCTGATGAAGTGCCAGCCCGACGGAGACGGCTGGGTGGTCGAGCGGCTGCGGGAGTTTGCCGGCGCAGTGCTTGGCCACGGGGCTCCCGAGGCGGCCGCGCAGGCGTTGCGCCGAGCGCTCGCCGAGCCGCTTACTGAGCAGGAGCGATTGCCGTTGCTGCGCGAGATGGCTCGCGCCGAGGAGGCTCTGGGCGAATTCCCGGCAGCGCTTGGTCGCCTCGAGGAGGCCCTGAGGCTTGCCGCTGACGGCCGCCAGCGGGCCGAAATCGCGATCGACCAGGGACAGATCTTGGTTCAGGCGAACCGAGCTCGGGATGCGGTTGGGGTGCTCGAGCAGGGCTTGGCGGCCCTGGACGGCGGCGACCCCACCTTGGAGCAACGCATCGACGCCGAGCTGATCGCCTGCGGGCTGCTTACCCGCGAAGTCAGCGAGAGCGCCGTGCAGCGATTCGCTCGTTACGGCGGCGAGGTGCCCGAGGGACCGGCCGCGCAGGCGGTGCTGGCCGCGATGGCCATGACCGCGACACTGACCAGCCAGCCGGCTGCCGAGGCGGCGGCGTTCGCCGAGCGAGCGCTGCGTATTGGCGGGATCAGGAGCGGTGGGTACAGCACCGACACCTGGACGCTCGCCGCCTGGGTGACGGTCTTCTCCGACCGGCCAGACCTCGCCCGCTCGTTTGGCGAGCGCGAGCTCGTCACCGCCCGGCGCAAGGGGCAGATGCGCGAGATCTTCGCGATCGAGTCCACGCTTGCCTTCGCGGCGCTGCGTCGCGGCGACATCCCCACGGCCGTGTCGCGAGCGCAGGCAGTGCTGGCGATCGTGGTGCCAAGCCCGCACTGGGCGTGGGGCCACGGGATCAACTCGCTGGCGTTGCTGGAGACCGGGGACCTGGATGCGGTCGAGCGGGCGCTCGAAGCCGCCTTGCCCGAGCACTGGGACGAGGGGGCGGATGGCAGCTTCAGTCTCTTCTTCGCCCGGGCACAGCTGCGAATCGCCCAGGGCCGCCTCGACGAGGCAGCGCTCGATCTCGACGAGCTGAGACTTCGCGCCGGCGCCGTCCCCTCGGGGCTGCGTGCCGTAGAGGATCTCTGGCGCCCCGTCGGGGCGATCCTCGCCCATCGTCGTGGAGAAGTGGAGCAGGCCCGGGCCTTGGCGACGGAAGAGCTCGAATACGCACGGGGCTTCGGCGGTTCCGGCTATCTCGGCAGCGTTCTGCGCACGGCGGCGGCCGTGAGCGAGCCGGCGCCAGGGCTAGAGCTGCTCCGCGAGTCGGTTGAGGTGCTGGGCCCTTCTCAGTTCAGGCTCGAGTACGCGCGCTCGCTGGTCGAGCTGGGGGCGCTGCTGCGGCGTCGCGGCGAGCGCGCCGCGGCGCGGGAGCCGCTCGCGGAGGGCCTAGACCTCGCCTATCGCTGTGGCGGCGGCGCGGTGGTGACCCAGGCCTTGGCGGAGCTTCGCGCCTGCGGCGCGCGGCCGCGACGGCCGGTTCGCGACGGTGTCGATGCCCTGACTCCGACCGAGACCCGGGTCGCCCTGCTCGCGGCCGCGGGCCGGACGAACCGCGAGATCGCCCAGGAGCTCTACGTCACCCTGAAGACGGTGGAGGGGACCCTGGGTCGGGCCTACGCGAAGCTCGGCATCTCCGGCCGCGGCGCGCGCGGGGCGCTTCCCGAGGCGCTGGGCCCGCTGCTGGCGGGGTCCTCCGAGGCAAATTCAGGGGTCTGACCCCGTAGCGAAAGCCGGGCTGCTTGCCGAGCATGGCGGCATGCCAAGGCAGAGCTCTCTTCCGCCCGGTCCGTCGACGCCTCGCCTGCACCAGCTGTGGCGCTTCAACGCCGACTTCGTCGACTTCATGGCGTCGAATGCGGAGCGCTACGGGGAGGTCTTCACGATCCGAGTCCCTCCCTACGACGCCGTCGTCGTCGCCACGGCGCCGTTGGACATACAGGCGATCCTCTGCGACCGCGAGCGCTTCGTAGGCGGCGAGGCAGCCAGCTTCCTCGTGCCGCTGGTCGGCGAGCGTTCTGTAATCGTCAGCTCGGGCGGGGCACACCTGCGCCAGCGCAAGCTGCTGCTGCCGCCGTTTCACGGCGAGCGGGTGCGGGGCTGGGCGGAGAAGATCGAGGCGATCGCCGCTGAGGAGCTCGATCGCCTGCCGGTAGGCGAGCGGATCGCCCTGCGGCCGGTGATGCAGCGAATCACCTTCGAGGTGATCTGCCGCCTCGTCTTTGGCATCGAGGACAAGGCGAAGGTGGCGGAGTTCAACGCCGCGATGGTGAGGCTGTTCGACCCGCGGCTCTCGCCGATGCTCTTCTTCCCCTTCATGTTCAAGCGGGGCGGCCGGTTCAGTCCCAGTCGCATCTACTTCTCGCGGCGCGATCCGGTCGACCGGCTGATCTTCGAAGAGATCGCCCGGCGCCGCGAAGACCCCAGGGCGGGCGATCGCGACGATGTCCTCTCGTTGCTGATCGGCGCTCGCGACGATCAGGGCCGGCCGCTCAGCGACGACGAGCTGCGCGACGAGTTGCTCGGCCTGCTCGGAGCGGGGCACGAGACGACAGCCACCGCGCTCGCCTGGGCGAGCGAGCGGCTCTCCCGGCACCCAGCGGTCCAGCAGCAATTGGCAGGCGAACTCGACGAAGGCGGAGACGCCTACCTCGAGGCGGTGATCCAGGAGACGATGCGAAGCCGCCCGCCGGTCATCGATTCGGTCCGCATCGCCGTCGAGGACACTGAACTCGGCGGCTACACGGTTCCCGCCGGCACGCACGTCGGCGCGATGTTCTGCCTTACCCACCGCCGGGCGGACGTCTGGGGGGACCCGCTTGCCTTTCGCCCGGACCGCTTCCTGGAAGGCAAGCCCGCGCCTTATTCCTTCACCCCGTTTGGCGGCGGCGTTCGTCGCTGCGTCGGTGCGCCCTTGGCAAACAGCGAGATCCGCATCGTGCTCAAGCAGATGTTGCAGCGCTTCAGCCTCGCGCCGTGCGAAGCACCGGAGGAGAAGATGAGGCTCGTGGGGGCCACTCTCGCCCCCTCCAAGGGTGGACGCGTCGTCCTGCATCGGCGGGTCGGGGCGCCGCCCGAAGGGCTGCAGCCCGAGCTCTGGCCGGACCTGACCTTCTCTCGCTAGCGCTCTTCTCCGTCTCTCGGAACCGCTGCGAGTTCTGGCCTGGCCTTCGTCAGGCGCGGAGTCGATTCATTTTGCCCTTTCCGACTTTGCCGATCAACAATGTGCTACCTTGCCGGGCTCACTTTCAGAAGTAAGTCAGTCAAAAAAGCAAGTTAGTCGACATAGGAAGGAATCCGTTTATGCGGAACGCTCGCAAGGTAACCCGGCGGCGAGGCGTTAAAGCGGCCCCCGTGGTCGCATTTTTCGCGCTGCTGATCGCAGGGCTCGTCGCTGGTTGTGGCAGTAGCTCGGACTCAAGCTCAAGCTCGTCGGGCGGAGGAAAGCTCGACGTGGTCGGCTACTCCACTCCCGAATCCGTCTACCAGGAAAGCCTGGAGCCGGCGTTCGAAAAGACCTCAGCGGGCGAAGGGGTCAGCTTCAGCAACTCCTTTGGCGCCTCCGGTGATCAGAGCCGCGCGGTCGTCGCCGGCCAGCCCGCATCGGTTGTCCACTTCTCCCAGGCCGGCGATATGGAACGCCTGGTTGAAGAAGGCGAACTTGTTTCCAAGGACTGGGAAAAACAGCCTTACGGCGGCATCGCCACCGACTCGGTCGTAGTCCTGGTTGTCCGCAAGGGCAACCCGAAGGGGATCAAATCCTTCGACGATCTGCAGACCAAGGACGTCGGCATCGTCACGCCGAACCCGTTCAGCTCCGGCTCGGCCCGGTGGAACATCGTGGCCGTCTACGGCACCGCGATCAACGAGGGCAAGTCGCCCGAACAGGCGCTGGACGCGGTCAAGACGGTGCTCGAAAAGACCGAAGCGCAGCCGGGCAGCGGCCGCGACGCGCTGGCCGCCTTCACCCAGGGCGAGGGCGACGTGCTGCTCAGCTACGAGAACGAGGCGATCAAGGCCGAAAAGGAAGGCGAAGACGTCGAATACATCGTGCCGTCCTCGACGATCCAGATCGAAACCCCGATCGCGGTGACCGAAAGCGCCCCGGAGCCGGCAGCGGAAGATTTCCTCAAGTTCCTCTGGTCCGACGAAGGGCAGGAAATCTGGGCCGAAAACGGCTACCGGCCGGTCAACCCGAAGCTCGTCGACGCGAAGCAGTTCCCGACGCCGAAGGATCTCTTCAAGATCAGTCAGTTCGGCGGCTGGGGCAAGGTCAACGACGAATTCTTCGATGACGAAACCGGTTCGGTCGCCAAGATCGAGACTGAACTCGGGGTCTCCACCTCAGGCTGATGTCTGCGCACCCGGCAAGCGCACCACCAGTCGCGGTTCCACCCAGGGCGGGCTTGCGCCTGCCCTGGGTAGGCGCCGGCCTCGGCCGCGGGACGGTTGTGCTCTACCTGAGCGTGATCGTCCTGCTGCCCCTGGCGGCGCTGACCAGCCAAGCCTTCGAAGACGGGCTCAGCACATTCTGGACCCAGGTCACGTCCCCGCAGGCGGTCCGCTCGCTCGAGCTGACGATCGGCTGCTCGTTGATCGTCGTCGCGATCAACGCGGTCTTCGGCACGATCATCGCCTGGCTCCTCGTCCGCGACGAGTTCCCCGGCAAGTCGGTCGTCAACGCGGTGATCGACCTGCCCTTCGCGCTGCCGACGATCGTCGCCAGCCTCATCCTGCTGGAGCTCTACGGGAATCACAGCCCGTTCGGCATCGACATCGCTCTGACTCGGGCAGCCGTTGTCGTCGCCCTCCTCTTCGTCACCCTTCCCTTCGTCGTCCGCGCGGTGCAGCCGCTGCTGATCGAGATGGATCGGGAGATGGAGGAGGCGGCGGCCTCGCTGGGCGCCAGCGGTTTCACCGTCTTCCGGCGGATCATCTTCCCCAACCTCCTGCCTGGCCTAGCCGCCGGCGTTGCCCTGGCATTTGCCCGGGCGCTCGGCGAGTATGGCTCAGTCCTCCTCTTCGCCGGGGGCCTTCCGGACACGCAGGTCTCCTCCGTCTTCATCCGCAGCCAGATCGAGTCGGGCAACGACACCGGGGCGTCTGCGGTGTCGGTTGTCCTGCTTGTCGCGGCGCTGGCGATGCTGGCCGTGATCACCCTCGTACAGCGCTGGGGCAGTCGCCACGAGCGAAGCAGCGGCGACGGCCTGACCGTGATGCCGATGAGCGGCGAGAACTTCGCCGGACCGGGGGGCGACAGTGAGGACCGCTAGCTCCGCACCCAGCCGCTGGGGCCTTCGCACCCTCGGGCTCGGCTATCTGGCCCTGCTCCTGCTCGCGCCCCTGGTGACGATCTTCTACAAGACCTTCGAACACGGCTTGGCCCCGCCGATCGACGCGATTACCTCGCCCGATGGCCTCCACGCGCTGAAGCTGAGCCTGCTGATGGTCGCGATCGCGGTGCCGCTCAACACGATCTTCGGCGTCGGCTGCGCGCTCCTGCTGGTGCGCCACAAATGGAAGGGCAACGCCGTGATCGACGCGATCATCAACCTTCCCTTCGCGATCTCGCCGGTCGTTATCGGCCTCTCGCTCTTCCTCCTCTACGGGACAAAAGGTTGGTTCGGGCCTGGGCTTGCCGAAGCGGGGATAGAAGTCCTCTTCTCGGTCCCCGGAATGGTCCTCGCCAGCATCTTCGTCTCACTGCCCTTCGTCGTGCGCGAGACCGTCCCGGTGCTGCAGGAGATCGGCACCGAGCAGGAGCAGGCCGCCTCGACCCTTGGCGCCAACGCCTGGCAGACCTTTTGGCGGGTCACCCTGCCGGCGATCCGCTGGGGCGTCGCTTACGGCGTAGTGCTCACCACGGCGCGCGTGCTCGGCGAGTTCGGCGCGGTGTCGATCGTCTCCGGCTCGAGGTCGGGCGAAACCGAAACCCTGCCGCTCTTCGTCCAGAAGCAGTTCGACAACTTCAACTTTGCCGGCGCGTACGGGGCCTCCGTCCTGCTCGCCGTGCTCGCCCTCACCACCCTGCTCGCAATGAACGTCCTAAAGAGAAAGGAGGACGCCTGATGGGAATCACAGTCGAGGGAGCCAGCAAGAGCTTCGGTGACTTTCAGGCCCTCAACGATGTATCGATAGACGTCCCCAACGGCTCGCTGACCGCCCTGCTCGGGCCGAGCGGCAGCGGCAAGTCGACCCTGCTGCGGGCGATCGCCGGGCTCGAGACGCTCGACGGCGGCCGCGTCCTGATCGACGACGAGGACGTCTCGAAAAAGCCGACGCAAAAGCGCGAAGTCGGCTTCGTCTTCCAGCACTACGCCGCCTTCAAGCACATGACGGTCTTCGAGAACGTCGGCTTCGGGCTGAAGATCCGCAAGTGGGACAAGGCGAAGATCTCCGATCGGGTGCACGAGCTGCTGCGCCTGGTCCAGCTCGACGGGCTGGCGGATCGCTATCCGTCGCAGCTCTCCGGCGGGCAGCGGCAGCGCATGGCGCTGGCCCGGGCGCTGGCGGTGGAGCCGCAGGTGCTGCTGCTCGACGAGCCCTTCGGTGCGCTCGACGCCAAGGTGCGCAAGGACCTGCGCACCTGGCTGCGCCGCCTCCACGAGGAGATGCACGTGACGACGATCTTCGTCACCCACGATCAGGAGGAGGCGATGGACGTCGCCGGCCAGCTCGTGGTGATGAACGAGGGCCGGGTCGAACAGTCGGGAACGGCCGACGAGCTCTACGAGCAGCCGGCGACCGAGTTCGTGATGAGCTTCGTCGGCGAGGTCAACCGGCTCGGCGAGAGCTACGTGCGCCCGCACGACATGTCCGTCGCGCTCGACCGCGACGAGGGGGCCGAGGAGGCAATGGTGCAGCGCATCGTCGCCCTCGGCTTCGAGATCCGGGTCGAGTTCGTGCTCGGCGACGGCACCGAGGTCTGGGCCCAGCTGACCCGCGCCGAACTGCAGAAGCTGGAGCTGCGCGAGGGGCAGATCGTCTACCTCCGGCCCGGCCAGATAAAGAGCTTCAACGGTGATGTCCCATCGTCCGATGGCCACGGGGCCTCGACTCCCCGTGGCCCTGAGGACGGCGGTGACGCAGAGGTATCTGCAGCCGTCTGAAGAGGCGAGGGGCGGGGTGCGCTTTGCCGGGTGGCGCCCCGCCCCAACCGCCGCTAAACCAGACGACGCTCGAACGTCTTCTCGAGCTTCTTCTCATCTTCCCCGCCGGCGACCGTCTTGTCGAGTCGCGCGGTGGCGGTGGGGCCGTCAAGGCGCAGCGTTCCGACCTGGTTGTCGAAGTACGGGCCCTCTAGCGCGCGCCAGCGGATGCCCGGGTCCGGCGCGCCCGCGAGGTGGGCGAGGCCGCGAACCGCTTTGGCGAAGACGGGGGAGAAGCCAACCTTGACGATCCGGCGCTCTTTTGCCTCGAGCGGGTTGCGGTAGGGCGAGCAGACCGCCTGGTAGACGGGGCTTTGCATCTGCGCGTCGGGCCGGAAGGCGATGTCGCAGAGGTAGGCGTGATGCACGTCGCCGGAGAGCAGGACGATCGAGGCCGGGGCCTTGCCGCGGCGGCCGGAGCCGACCTCTTCGAGCAGCTCGCGGAGGCGCTGGAAGGAGTGCTGGAAGGAGGCCCAGTGATCGAAGTCGACGGCGCGGCGCAGCTTCTCGCTGCCGCGCGCGGCCAGGCCGCCCCAGGCGCCGTCGCAGAGCTGCTCGTTCCAGGCCTCGAGGTAGTGAAAGCCGGGGGAGAGGAGGTACGGCACGGTGGTGCAGACGATCAGGTGGTCGAAGTCGCCCGTGGCGTGGTCGACGATCCACTCCCAGGTGTCCTCGTCGAACATCGCCCGTTCGTCGTCGCTCAGCACCCGGGCGGCGCGTGAGTCGATGAAGATCGCCCGCACCCCATCGATGTCGCGGCAGAAGCTCCAGCGCGTGCCGGCTGCGGTGGTGTCGATTTCCTTCGCCCAGCCGCGCAGCGTCGCGGTCGCGTCGCGGTTTCCCCTCACCTTGACGTAGAGCTCGTTGTCGTCGAGCTCGCGCGGTGAGAGGTTGCCGAGGTGCTGGTAGATCCAGTAGCTGGCGATGCCGTCGATGGCGCGCTCGTGCCACCAGTCCTTGCGATCCATCTCCTCGTGCCAGGAGCGCGAGATGTTCCAGTCGTCGCTCATGTCGTGGTCGTCCCAGGCCATCGAGACGGAGACGGTCGAGAAGAGCCAGCGGATCATCGGGTCGCTCCAGCTCTCTTCGTAGAGCCAGCCGTACTCCTCGAAGTCGATCACCTCCTCGCCGGGTGGCTCACTGGTGTCGCGGCGGGCGCGGATCTTCTCCCGGGACCGCGGCGAGCCCTCGTCGACGTAGATCTGGTCGCCGATCAGGAAGAGCAACTCCGGCCACTCGCTGCGGTCGCCGCGGGCCATTTGGGTGGCGAGCACGTGCAAGGCGTCGGGCTCGAAGCCGTTTGGGTCTTCGTCCTTGGTCTGGGTGTACGGCGGCTCGTGGGGGACCGCGACGCGGCAGGAGCCGAAGCAGATGTCGAGCGGCTTGCCGGCCTGGAGCGTGCGGATGGCGCTCGGCGGCAGGTCGTGCTCGGGCTCCGGCCAGCGGCGCTCGCCGTCGAGGGCGACCTCGTACTCGTAGAAGCCGCCGGGCTCCAGGTCTTCGATCCTGACCAGCGCGTAGTGGTGTCCCGCAACCGAGAAGGTCGGCTCGAGGCGGCCGAGGATTCCAACCTCGCAGGGCGCGCTGGTCTCAACCCAGATCGTTGCCTCGGTTTCGGAGACGTAGCGGAGCAGGGGGCCAAGGACGAGCTTTGCCATCCATTCGTCCTACCCAGATCGTCCTTCCGCACACAGGATGCTAATCTTGACTTAGATGGTCAATAAACCCAGGAAAGGAGATCCGGTGAGCGGCCCACCCCCCCACACAACGTTCGTCTCGCGCGGCAGGCTGAATGGCGTTCTTCGCCAAGGTCCCTCAGGAGGAGGGCCGGTCGAAGCCAGCGCCACACAGCCCGGGCGTGAGCACAGCGTCGACGAGCTCGACACCCAGACGTTCGAAGCTCTCCACTATCGGGCCCGCCTGATCCTCGGCGAGCCCCTGCAGCGCCCCGGGCGTTTCCAGCTCCGCGGGCACTAACCGCTCGAGACCCGACCGCGCCGCGGCGCGGTCGGGTCGAATCGACGGGCTATTTGCCCGCTTTTGTCGTGCCGGTGTCCGCCGTCGGGACCTCTTCCGGCAGTTCGGGATAGGCCTGGACCGCCAGGTTCCAGTTCTTCAGCGTGAAGACCACGTTTTTCGCGCCGGCGTACTGGATCGCGACTGTGTGGCCGCCCTTCTGCAGAACCGTGGTCTGCATCACGGTGTAGGCGAGCGGGGCCGGGTTCGGCGAGGCCGCGGTCGCCGGGGCGAAGTTGACTTTGCCGGTTGTCTGGCCGTCAACCAGGATCTGGATCGGGCAGGCGAGTTCCACCGTCGGTTTCGCCGCGACGCAGGTCGCGTTGCCGGAGAACGTGATCACGGCCGGGGCGGTCCCGGGGGTCGCGAACGAGGTGAACGCGGTCGGGATGTACCCCGGGGTCGTCGCCCCGCTCGGGCCGAAGACAGCGGTACCCGCTGCGATCCCGACGACCGGCGGCAACGGCGCGTCGGCTTTCTGCACGAACGTGTTGGCGGCGGCTTTTTTCTTCAGGTACAGAGTCGCCGCTTTCTTGTTGGTGACGTAGACCTGCGACGCCGCCTTCTTGGTGATGAAGGCGCCGGTGATCGACGAGCCGGCGAACGACGGCGTCACGGCGACCGCCGCGGCCAGCACCGCTGCCAGCGCGACCGCGGTGATGGCGCGGGGCGTGGGGAGTCTTCTTCTGAGCAATTGAACCTCCGTATTCAGGGCCGCCGGAGTGGCCTCCAGGGCCGCCGGGTGAGCCTTTCTTAGTAAAGAGGTCAATAAAGTACAGAAGGTGGTAGGGTCTTGTCGAGTTAGGCAATCAAGAAACTTCTCTACCCGGCAGGAAAGGAAGCACAATCGAGATGAGAATCAAGTCCCTTGCCATATCGGTGATCGCCCTGGCGGCGCTTGCCGTTCCGGCTTCCGCCGGCGCCGTAACCCTGATCGGGTCCGGCTCGGTTGCCGCGCAGCCAGTGCTGCAGGCGCTGTTCAGCACCTACACGAAGACGGTCAACAAAAAGGTCCACTTCGTCTACACCGCCAATGGAGGAAACGCCGGCGTCAAGGACGTCCAGAACGGCGTCAGCCAGTTCGCCGGCCAGGCCCGCACGCCGCTCCCCAGCGACGCCGGGACGACCTACATCAAGATGTTCCTCGACGGGCTCTGCATTGATGTCAACCCGAAGAACAAGCTCACCGACATCAGCATCCAGCAGACCCACGACATCTACCGGGGGCTGTTGACCAGCTGGACCCAGGTGCCGGGCTCGGGACTTGAAACGACGATCGACCCGGTCGGTCGCGACACCAATGGAGGGACTTACAACTTCTTCCTCCAGGCGGTGCTCAACAACGAACTACCGTCATCGAACGTCAACGCCCTGACCGCGGACGGCCTCGTGGTCAACGCGGTCAAGCAGGACCCGAGCGCGATCGGCTACGACGGCCTCGCCTGGCAGGGCAAGGGGCAGAAGGCGCTGAAGGTCAACGGCGTCCCCTGCGAAGCGTCGAAGATCAGCGTTGAACCGCTCAAGTACCCGCTCTCGCGCTACCTCTTCCTGGTCCTGCCGACCGGGGTCAACAACCCAGCGCTGACTAAGTTCATTGACTGGGCGCGGCGTGACCCGGTTGCCGGCGAAGTGATCGCCAAGGCTGGCGGCGTCCCCGCTTTCAACAAGAAAGCCAAGAAGTAGTCAATGGAGGAGGAGTACCTCCAGGAGTACGGCCCCAAGTGGTCGGACCAACGCGCCGAGCGATTGCTCGGCGCGTTGGTCTGTGCGGTCGTCGGCCTGCTGCTGGCGATGATCATCACCGTCTTCGCGCGGGCCTGGCCGTCCTTTGCCCATAACGGGCTGGCCTGGTTCGGCGCGGGGGGGAGCGTCGAAGAACAGCTCAACCAGATCTACCTCTCGGGCCTCAGCGGCGCCAATTACGTCTACACCTTCCACGGCTGGCAGCTGATCTGGAGCACGCTGCTGATCACTGGTGGCGCGGTGACGATTGCACTCTTCTGCTCGCTCTTCGTCTCAGTCTTCATCGTCGAGTTCGCGCCCGAGTGGATGCGCAACATCCTGCAGCCGGTGGTCCGCTTCCTCGCCAGCGTGCCCTCCGTGATCTACGGCCTGCTCGGCGTGCTGGTCATCGTCCCCTTCATCGGCAACCACTTGGTGACGGAGTCGCAGAAGGCATCGGTCGCCGGCGTGATCTCACTCAGCGGCTACAGCCTGCTGGCCGCGGTGCTGATCCTGACCGTGATGATCGCGCCGCTGATGGTCTCGATCTTCTCCGACGGCCTGCGCTCGGTGCGCCCGGGCTGGCTCGAGGGCTCGCTGGCGCTCGGCGTCAACCGCTGGCGCACGACCTGGAAGATCGCCGTGCGCACCGCCCGCCCGGCGATCGTCGCCGGCACCGTGCTGGCGGTCGCGCGGGCAATCGGCGAGGCGGTGATGTTGGCGATGGTCTCCGGTTCAGTCGCCTTCGCGCCCAACCCAGCCGACGGCTTGATCTTCATCTACGAGCCCTCGCGGCCGCTGGCGCCGACGATCGTCAAGAACATCGACTCGCTCGGCTCGCCGCCGGCCAACGCGACGCTGTTCGCGATCGCCGCGGTGCTGCTCTTCTCGGCGGCCTTCTTCTCGCTGGCCGGCTGGGCGGCGCGGCGGTCGATGCGCAAATACGGGGCGACGGCGTAGTGGAGGCTTCAGTCGCAACGCCGCCGCCCGCGGGCGGGCGCCAGCCGCGCATGGGGCCGCCGAAATCTGGCAAGGACGCGGTTGAGGGCAGCGCCGCCTGGCGCCTCTCGGACCGGATCGGCCTGGCGATCTGCTGGGCGCTGGGGCTGCTCTTCTGCGCGATCGCCGTGGCGATCGTCATCTACCTGATGGTGCAAGGGCTGCAGTACCTGAAACTCTCGATGCTCTTCACGCCGGCCACGGCCGGGTTCAGCCAGAGTCAGAGCGGCGGGTTCTCGGACGCCCTGCTCGGCACCCTGATCGTCGCCGTGATGGGCATCTCGATTGCCCTGCCGGCCGGCATCGGCATCGCGGTCTGGCTGGTCGAGTACGGCCGGCCGACCGCCCTCGCCCGGATCACCGAGTCGACGATCGAGGCGATCGCCGGCATCCCCTCGATCGTGCTCGCCCTCTTCGGCACGGTGATCTTCTCCAGCACCGCGCTCGGCTTCCTCAGCCGCACGTCCGATGGCGTCGTCTTCGGTCGCTCCTTCTTCGCCGCCTCGGCGATGCTCTCCCTCGTCGCCCTGCCGCTGATCGTCGCCAGCACCCGCGAGGGGCTGAACGCGATTCCTCGCCACGTGCGCGAGGCCTCCTACGCGGTCGGCAAGACCAAGATCGCAACGACGAGGCGGATCCTGTTGCCGGCGGCGCGCCCCCAGGTCGCGACGGGAGCGATGCTCGGCCTCGGCCGGATCATCGGCGACACGGCGATCATCGTCGTCCTGCTCGGCGCCACCCAGAACTTCGCCCCGGTCGAAGGCGCCGCTTTCCCCTTCAACTACCTGCGCGGAGCGGGAACGACACTGACCAACTTCGTCTACGAGGCCTCCCCGACGGGGAACCTCAACCAGCCCCAGAAGGCCTACGCGGCGGCCTTCGTCCTGCTGCTCATGGTGCTGGTGCTGAACGCCGCCGTCGACGTCATCCATCGCCGTGCGAGAAAGGGAGGAACGTGGAGTTCGTAGCCCCTGACGTGCCTGAGCTTGACCGCCAAATAGGGGGGGTCAGCTCAGCCACCCCCTACCCGCCGCCGATCCGGAGGCTGCCACTCGAGGACTCCGAGCCGGCGACTCAGGTGGCGCCGCCGGCGGCGGCAACCGACAGCGGCGGCGCGACCGCGCCCAGTGGCTTCACCGCGGCGCGGCGCTCGATCAGTGCGCCGCAGTTCTCGATCCGGCGGATGGAGATCGACAACGTCTCGGTCTCCTACTCCGATCGCGAAGCGGTCAAAGGCGTCTCGCTGCCGGTCCGCCAGGGCGAGGTGCTGGCGATGATCGGTCCCTCCGGCTGCGGCAAGACGACGCTGCTGCGCTCGCTCAACCGGCTCACCGAGCTGACCCGGACGGCGACGCTGCGCGGCCGCATCCTGCTCGACGACGTCGACATCACCCTGATCGAGCCGACCTCGCTGCGGCGCCGGGTGACGATGGTCTTCCAGCAGCCCAACCCCTTCCCGATGAGCGTCTTCGACAACATCGCCTACGTGCTGCGCGAGCAGGGCTCGCGACGCCAGCGCAAAAAGGTGCTGGAGCCCAAGGTCCACAGCGCGCTCGACCGCGCCGGCCTCTTCGAGGAGGTCAAGGACAACCTCGACCACCCGGCGCTGAGGCTCTCCGGCGGCCAGCAGCAGCGGCTCTGCATTGCCCGAGCGCTGGCAGCGGAGCCCGAGGTGCTGCTGCTCGACGAGCCCTGTTCGGCGCTCGACCCGCAGTCGACCCAGGTGATCGAGGACCTGATCGTGAAGCTGCGCGACGACGTTGCCGTCGTCATCGTCACCCACAACCTGCAGCAGGCCTACCGGATCGCCGATCACGTCGCCTTCATGTACCTGGGTGAGCTGGTCGAGTACAGCAGCGCGACGGCCCTCTTCAACTCGCCCCGCGAGCAGCGGACCAAGGAGTACGTGAGCGGTGCCTTCGGCTAGCCGTCGCATATTCCGATTCGGGCTGCTCGCCGTCTGCGGCCTGCTCCTGCTGGCCGGGGTCTCCGGTTGCACGACGACGCAGGACACCGCGGCGCAAAAGCAGGCCCAGTCCAAGCGAATCCTCGAGCGCCGCGCGCACAAGCAGGCGAAGAAGCAGCGATCCAAGTCGCACGACCACGGGAGCAGCAAGCAATGAAGGCCTCAAGCGAGCAGACGGCGGCGATGAACGGCCGCAGTCAGTACGAGCCCTGCGAAGAGTGCGGCGCGCCGCTCGACCCGCAGCAGCGCTACTGCGTCAACTGCGCGGCCCGCCGCGGCAACGGCGCCAACCCGTCTTCGCGCTATTTCGCGGCGATGAGCCAGCGCGCCCGGCGGCCCTCCGTGCGTCCCTCGGCGGTGAAAACGAGCTCTGGCAGCCGGGCGGCCGCGGTCGCCTTCTTCGCACTGCTGCCGATCGCGGTGGCGATCGGCGTCGTCGTCGGTCGCAGCGGCAACGACAGCGGTGAAAACGAGGCGCTGCTGGAAGCGCTCCACCGCCAGGAAGTGGCGCAGGCCAGCACGCCCGCCGCCGGCGTCGCGACGACAGCGGCGAACACCGGCAAAAAAGCCAAAGCCAAGAAGGCCGACGCGTCAAACAAGGGGGGAGGCAAAGTCGTGGCACACACAGATAACGGGACCGTCCACGAGGTCACGGGCTTCAAACCGACCAAGCAGAAGACCGAAGAAGACACGGCGATAGTCGCGGAAAACCCCGAACAGTCGGGCGAAAATTACATCAAGGCACAGCAGAACCTGCCCGATGTGACGGTGGTTGGAGGCGACCCCAGCGAAGCCCCCGCCGCGCCGACCGGGAGTGGCCAGCCATGAGCCAGCTCAGCGAGATCCTGCGACGGCCGGTCGACGCGGTCAAGGGCGCGCGCACCGCGCCGGCGCCCGCTAAGCCGAAAGCCGAGCAGGCCAAACCCCAAGAGGAGAAGGTCGAGAACGCCGAGCTGATCGCCCAGCGCGACCGCCTGCTGGAGAAGTTCACGATCATGCAGGCCGACCTTGGCGGCGCCTTCTATGAGATGGCGATCCGCGACCACGTGCGGATGGACGTGCTGACGCGCAAGGCGGCCGAGCTGCAGCGGGTCGATGCCGAGCTGCTTTCGGTCGAGCGGGTGCTCGAGTTGGAACGCTCCGACGCTGCTGGGATGTGCCCCAGTTGCGGCTCGCCCTACGGCCACGCGGTGCGCTTCTGCGCCCAGTGCGGTCACTCGCTCGTGGCGGCGGAGGTGCCGGCGTGAAAGCAGCACTCCTGAGCCCGTTGCGGCGCGCGATGGCGGCCGCGGCCACCCTTACCGGGAAGCGCTTCGGGCTCCTGGTCGCATCATCTGTCGTCGCCACCTCGGCGATAGTCGCCAGCGCGATGACGGGCACCGGCAGCAGCGGTGCCCTGGCGGCGCTGGTCGGTCGCAGCCTCGCCTCCAACAACACCCCAGTCGCGACCGCGCCGGAACCAGCGCCGTCGCCTTCAGGAGGTGAATCGTCCGCGCCCGCTCCGAGTGGCTCGGCCTCCTCGGCCGGCGCGCCGCTCGCTTCGCCGCAACCAGCCCCGGCCCCGGCGGCGAGCGCCCCGGTCGAAGAACCCGCCGCCGAAGAACCCGCGGAAACGCCCGCGGCTCCGGAATCCGAAGCGGGTCCGGTCAAACACGTCTTCGTGATCTCGCTCACCAGCCCCGGCTACGAGCAGTCGCTCGGTGCGCAATCGCAGATGCCCTACCTCTCAGCGACCCTGCGCCCGCAGGGTGAGCTGCTGAGCAATTACGCGCTGCTCGGCGAAGCGGGGCTCCCCAACCAGATCGCCGCGATCAGTGGCCAGCCGCCGAACGCGTCGACCACCGCGGGCTGCTCCACTTACGGCGAGTTCCCGCCGACGGCAAAAGCGAGTGCGAACGGGGCCCTCAGCGGCTCCGGCTGCATCTACCCGGTCGAAACGCTGACCTTCGCCGATCAGCTTGGCAGCAGTCGGTTGACCTGGGGCGCCTACATCGACGGCATGGTTGACACCACCGGCAGCCCGGCGAACTGCGTCCATCCCGGCCCCGAAGAAGTCGAAACGGTGGTGCCCGGCGGTTACACGGCCAGGCAGAACCCCTTCGTCTACTTCCACTCGCTGCTCGACCTCGGCGACTGCTCCAGCAACGACCTACCGATCGACCGGCTGAACGCGGACTTGGGCAAAGCCGAGAAGACGCCGAGCTTCTCCTTCATCGCGCCGACCCTGTGCAACTCAGGCGCGACCGGCCAGTGCGCCGCGGGAGCGACTGAAGGCGCCGCGGCTGCCGATGCCTTCCTCTCGACCTGGGTCCCCAAGATCCTCGCCTCGCCTGCTTACAAGGCCGACGGCCTGCTGATCGTCAACTTCGCCGCGGCGAACCCACCGGTCACCACGCCGGAAGCGGCACCGACGCCGGCCGGTGATCCGTTGCACGTAGGCGCCCTTCTCCTCTCGCCCTTCCTGACCCCGGGCTCCACCGACGCCGCGCCGTATAACCCGTACTCGATCCTCCGCTCGAACGAGGATCTCTTTGGCCTTGATCCCCTCGGTCTGGCGAGCGCAACCAAAACAAAGTCCTTCGCTCCGAGCCTGCTCAAAGAAAACGGTGGCGACTAGCCGCGTCGCCTGATCGGAAAGCGCCGAAGTTGAGGCAACTCGTTAGGCTCCCCAGCCCGTGGCGGCCAGTGATACCCCATCGGGCCTCTTCGTCGGCCTCACGACGTTTGATCTCGTTCACTATGTAGAGCGCTTTCCTCGCGACGACGAGAAGATTCAGGCGGTCGCCCGTTGGACCGGTGCCGGTGGCCCCGCCGCGAACGCCGCGGTTGCATTTGCCGCACTGGGCGGGCACGCCACTCTTTTGACGGGGGTAGGCAACGGGGCGCTGCCGCAAGCTGCTCTCGCTGACCTTTCAGATCTCGGGGTGAAGGTCGTTGATCTTGCGGCTGATGGCGATCTCCCTACATCCAGCGTCGTGGTCAATGAGTCGGGGCATCGAACCGTGGTATCGCTCAATGCCCAAGGGTTCGATGATGAGGTCATGTCCGCGCGCATTCCCGATCTCGATCGGGTCGATGTCGCGGTGGTCGACTCCCACTATCCCCAGGTGGTGCAGCAGGCCCTGGGCAGGCTCCCCGGGGGACCGGTGCCCATCATCTTCGACCCCGGCAGCCACAAGCCGCACGTGTTTGAGTTGATGGCAAGCTGCAACCACGTGATCGCTTCGACATCTCTGGATCCCACGGCGCCGTCCCACGAGCTTCTTGACCGCCTGCAGCGCCCCGATGTAACCCTCGCGGCAGTGACCGCCGGCTCAGAGCCAACCGTTGCCGCTATCAACGGCCAGCGATTTGAGGTGCCGGTGCCCCATATACGAGCACTCGACACCGTCGGTGCAGGAGATGTCTTGCACGGTGCGTACGCCTATTACGTGTCGACCGGAGTGACGCTTCGAGAGGCGCTTGAAAAGGCGACGTCAATCGCAGCGCGATCGTGTGAACTGCGCGGCCCTCGGCCCGATTTGGTCCCGCCCACGCCACTCAATTCGTAGGGGCACCAGCAAAGTGCGGCGCAATCGATTTGAACATCTCATAAACGTGGAGATGCTCGGCGCGCTGGTAGCGGTCTCGCTGATCATCGTCTCGCTGGCCCTGCCCACCCCATGGCGCGAAATCCTTGTGGCGGTGGCCTCGTCCTTCATCTTTATGACGTCACTGTTGTTGCTGCAGGCGTTTCACAGGCGGTACCTCGATACGGTTTCGAATGCCTTCTTCGGCCGCGAGCTGCTCGAGAAGTGCGCGGTGTTCGTGTTCCCGGAGTTTGTTTTGGCGCCCGAGGTGATGGATTCCTTGACAGCCCACAATCCCCAGCGGCTCTACGCTAAGTCGAAGAAACAATTCGTAAGCACCGTGCATCGGGTAGATATCCCGCGGGCTGTCGCCGCGAATGACATGGAAGCATTGGTCTACCTCGCGGGTCTCTTCGAATCGAATCACGGGCGCCGGTTTGAGCTGCGCCCCGACACCGCCGCGGTCCACCGATGCGACTGCAGCTTTGTGTCAGTCGGCTTGAGCAGTAATGACTGCACGCACTTGTATCTGTCTACCGCCGACAATCCCTTGTTTGAGATCGTCCCTGACACGAGTGACTCAGAGTTCGTGAGGCTGCCCGATGGATCGGAGTTCAAGAGCGATGTCGAGCGACAAACGGGTCTTATCCTCAGGCACACTCCCGAACCGGAGGATAATCCGGAGAGAAAGTGGTTTCTAGTCGCGGGGGTGGGGCCCGTAGGAACCATTGGTGCAGCGTGGTATCTGTCCGAAAAGTGGCGTCACCTGCACCACAAAGTTGGAGACGAGGACTTCGTGGCGGTGATTTCGGTGCCATCGGCAACCGAGCGACGGGTAAAGCTCGAGGCCATCCATACGGATGGCTCCGCTGCGGCCGTCTAGTCGTCCCGATCAGGCAAGATCAGGCGCCCTGTGGCGGGATCTTTGAGGCCCCGAAGCATTGGGTCGGCCTGGGTGATTTCGACAACTCGGTCGGCGAAGCTTTCGGTCGCGGCTATCTGGCGCGCGTTTTCCATGTCTGAGCCGAGCACGTGCGCCTCTGCATCTGCCAAGGACCGGCCGGCGTCGAGTTGGCGTTTGAGAAGCCGCTCTCTAATGGTCTCTAAGTTGGCGCCGACGTACCAGACCGAGTCGAGCAGGGCTCTGATCGCGTCCCAAGGCGAGCTTTGCAGAAGCAAGTAGTTGCCGTCGACAAAGATCAATTGCACGGTTGGTAGTACGGCGATCGCATCAGGAATTGGTTCATGGAGCACCCTGCTGTAAGCAGGCCAAGTTACTGTTGCTGTCGGGGTGACCAACTGTTCCAGGGCAGATGCAAATTTGTGGGCATCGAACGTGGTCGGTGCACCCTTGAGGTCGCGTAGCCCGATGCCACTGAGCTGTTGATTGGTGAGATGGAACCCGTCCATGGGAAGGCCCACTACGCGCTGCGGGCCTAGCTCTACCGAGCAGGCCTTGACGAGCGCCTCAACAAGCGTTGACTTTCCTGCGCCCGGTTGTCCGGTGATGCCGATCAGATACCGCGGTCGATTCGAGTGGCGCAACTCCGAGACGGCGTCGTATGCGAGGGCGGCGATGGAGTCGGGCATTGCCTGAATTATCCCATCGAGCAGGGAGGTCGAAGTAGCGCGGCGCCGCAGTCGGCCTGTTCGGTCAATCCGGTGGGCATCGGGGGAAACCCGCAAGCAATCTGAGGAAATACCCGGATGACTGCGGGCGACGCTGCCAAGAGAATTCGCATCGACGATGTTCTCGGCCGAGGGGAAGACCCGGCTCGCGCGCTTCGCTGACCGCCGCGAGGCGGGGCGGCGGCTCGCGGCACAGCTATTGCCGTTGGCGGGCGAACATCCGGTCGTGGTTGCCCTGCCACGTGGTGGCGTCCCCGTCGCCCGCGAGATAGCGATCGCGCTGAACGCCCCACTTGACGTTCTCGCCGTACGCAAGCTCGGTGCTCCTCACAACCCCGAGTACGGGATCGGGGCGATCGTCGAGGACGGCACTCGTATCTTCGATTCCGAGGCACTGGCTGCGCTCGCCGTCGATGGTGGCGTGCTGGAGTCGATCGTCTCCCGGGCAAGCGAGGAGTTGCGCCGCCGTGTCGTCGCCTACCGCGGGGGACGCCTGCCGCTGCCGCTGCGGGGCCGCTTTGTGATCGTCGTTGACGACGGGGTCGCGACCGGCGTCACCGACACCGCGGCTATCCGCGCGATCCGGCGCCAGCGGCCGCGCCGGCTGCTCCTCGCGGTGCCGGTCTGCGCGCCCGACTCGGTGGCGCGCATGCGCCGGGAGGCCGACGAGATGATCTGCTTGATGGCGCCGCCAGAGCTGAGGGGAGTGGGGCAGTGGTACCGGGACTTCTCCCAGATCCACGACCAGGAGGTGATCGCCGCGCTGGGCGCGGCCAGGCGCCCCACGGCCTGAGCGACCGCGGGAAATCCGCAGCCGATCGGCGGTTTCTTGCGGATGGAGCAGTACCGGCGCGGCCCTAGTGTCGAAGTCATGACGGAAAACGGCCATCGCGGCGCGAAGCAGAGGGTGCTTGTCGCCGGTGGCGGAATTGCCGGCCTCGAGGCGGCCCTTGCCCTGCGTGACCTGACCGGGGGCCTGGTTGAGGTTCGCCTGCACGACCCCCGCCGCGAATTTGCCTTCAGGCCGTTTGCCGTCGGCGAGCCATACGGCGCGGCAAGGATCTTTCACTGCAACCTGCGACAGCTCGCCGAGCGCTGTGGCGCTTCCTTTCATGCCGATGGCATCGTCTCGGTCGACGCCGGGCGCCGGATCGCGATCAGCCGCGACGGCAACCGCCTGTCCTACGACCACCTCTTGGTGGCGTGCGGCGTGCGGATGCTCTCGTCCGTGCCCGGCGCGGTCACCTTCTGGGGGGTGGCGGACGAAGGTCAGGTCGGCGCCGTGATCGCCGCCCTGCGCGGCGGGAGGCTGCGGCGCCTGGTCCTGACGATGCCCGGTGGCCACAGCTGGGCATTGCCGCTCTACGAGCTGGCGCTGATGGGCGCGGCAGCGCTGGAGAAGGGGGGCGCGACTCACACGCGGATAACCGTGGTCACCCCGGAGGACGCGCCGCTGGAGATTTTCGGGATTCGCGCCAGCAAACAGATGATGGGCCTGCTGGAGGAGCGCGGCGTTGAGGTCCTTGTTGACGCCCACCCGGTCCACTTCGACGGCGGCCGGCTGCGGATCGCCCCGGGCGAGGAGATCGAGGCAGACGCGGTGATCGGCCTCCCCCGCCTGGAGGGCCGCCGCATCGAGGGCATTCCCCACGACCCCGACGGACTAATCGGTGTCGATGAGCACGGCAAGGCGATTGGGCTCGAGCGGGTCTTCGCCGCCGGGGACGTCACCACTTTCCCGATCAAGCAGGGAGGGGTCGCTACGCAGCAGGCGGACTGCGTCGCCGAAACGATCGCCGCCGAGGCCGGCGTCGAGATACACCCGCGACCCTTCGATCCGATCCTGCGCGGCGTGCTCTGGGCCGGAACCGCGCCGCGTTACCTCTACGGTCGTCCGACCGGCGGCCACGGCGAGACCTCGAGCCTCAGCGAGCGGCCCCAGTGGCCCTTGCGGAACGGCAAGGTGGCAGGTCGCTACATCACACCCTTCCTTCGCGCCTTCGCCGGCGAGAGCAGCTCCACCGTGAGCGTCGGCTCGCCTTCGGCCCGTTGATTCGGGTTTGATTGGGCGGTGAGCGACGCCCTCGTGCAGCGTTACCGAGCCGCCCGCCGCGACCGCGGGCTGGCGGTGTTGGAGGGTTTCCACGCGCTCAAGCACGCGCTGCGCTTCGGTGCTGAGCTGGTCGAGGCGGTTGCCAGCGACAGCGAGGAGCTGGAGCGGCTGGCGGCGGAGCTTGCACCCGACCTGGTCGGCTCGCTGGCCCAGCGGGTCACGCCGGTCGAAGCCGAGGTCCTGGTACGGATGGCACCGCACGCGCCGCGCACCGGTGTGATCTCGATCGCCCGCCGGCCGGTGGTCGACCTGGCGGCGGCGCTGGCCGACGAGCGGGCGGCTCCGGTGGTCTTGCTCGAGGACCCGCGCTCGATGGGGAATATGGGGGCGTGCGTGCGGGTCGCCGCTGCCGCCGATGCGGCCGCTGTACTCACGACCGGCAGCAATGACCCCTGGCACCCCGAGGCGCTGCGCGGCGCGGCGGGCCTGCATTTCGCCCTGCCGGTGGCGCCGGTCGAGGAGCTGCCGGAAAGCGACCGCCCCCTGGTTGCAATCGATCCCGACGGCGAGACCAGCGACCTGCGGGCGCTCTCGCCTCGCGCCATCCTCGCCTTCGGCACGGAGCGCTACGGGCTCAGCGAAGCGCTGCTTGAACGCGCCGACGAGCGCCTCGCGATCCCGATGCGGGAGGGCGTCTCCAGCCTCAACCTCGCTACGGCGGTCGCCGCGGTGCTCTTTTCGCGGCGCCTTTGAACCTCGCCGGGCACGGCTCCGTAGACCGGGCCAATGAAGCGAATCGTCGCCCTTCTCATCCCGGTTCTGGCCGTGGCGTTGCTCACCAGTCAGGCCGCGCCCGCCGCGCAATCCGGGCCGGCCCAGGCCAGCGGAGCAAAGACGGTCGACATCAATCACTTCAAATTCCACCCAAAGACCCTCGAAGTCGCCAAGGGCACGAAGGTCGTCTTCTCCAACTCCTCCGGCACCGCCCACACCGCGACCGACAAGGGCGCCTTCGACAGCGGCGTCATCAAGCCCGGCGAATCCGTCGCGGTGCGTTTCGAACAGAAGGGGACGTTCCGCTACCACTGCGAAATCCACCCCTTCATGCACGGCAAGATCGTCGTCGGCTGAGCTCGCTGGACCCTCAGCGGGGATTGCGAAAAATTACGGATGCATCAAGCAGGGACAAGGCATAGCCTGCGGAACATGTAGGCGCGGCGTTTTGGCCGCTCCGTTGGTCAACCAATCGAAAGGACGCCGCCTTGCCGTTTGCCGATATCAACATCGGAGAAGCCCTCCTCATTGCATTCGAGGTCTTCTTCTTCGTGATTTGGATCTGGATCCTGATCACAATCCTCACCGACCTCTTCCGCGACCACGAAACCTCCGGCTGGGTGAAGGCGGCCTGGGTCCTGTTCCTGGTCTTCATCCCGTTCCTGACGGCGCTGATCTATCTGATCGCCCGCGGCAGCGGCATGCGCGACCGCACGATCAAGGCGCAGGCTGAGGCCAAGCAGCACTTCGATTCATACGTCCGCGAACAGGCCCACACCACGCCCGCTGACGAACTGCACAAGCTCAACGAGCTGAAGGAAAAGGGCGCGCTCTCCTCAGAGGAGTTCGATAAGGCGAAGGCCAAACTGCTGGCCTAGCGCTTCTCCCCGGGGGCGCTGCGGCGTCCCCGGGCCTCGCCGCCGTTCAGATTTCTCCTGCAAGGAGTCGCTTTCTGCAACCAAAGTTGCAAGTTATTAGCGATTCCTAACATTTAGGCGCTGTCTTCGCTACCTTGCGCCGTCGATGCGCGTTCCCCTTCGCGGTAACTCTTGGCGGCTGCTGCTGCCCGCGGCGCTGCTCCTCGCCGTCCTCTGCGTGGCCACTTCGGCCCCGGCGAAGGACCTCGAAGAAAAGCTCGACGCCACGCAGGGCAAGCTCAGCCACGTGCGCGAAAGCCAGAGCTCCCTGGCGGCGACGATCGCCGAACAGAACAAGGCGATCGACTCGATGATCGGCGAAGTCTCAGCCCTGCGCCAGCAGCAGGCCGCGGTCGAGTCGGAACTGAACGCGAAGCAGGATGAACTTGACAGCGCGACGGCAAAGCTCGCCGCCGACAAGCACCAACTGGCCCTGGTCCGTGAACGCCTGCAGCGCGCGCTCGGGGTCCTGCGCCAGCGCCTCGTCGCGATCTACGAGGCCGGCAGCCCCGACATGCTCAACGTGGTCCTCGACTCGGCCAGCTGGTCGGAAGTGACGACCCGCGCCGAGTACCTGAGCCAGGTGCAGGAATACGACGACTCGGTCGCCGGCCGGGTCAAGGGGCTGCGCGACGAAGCGCGCGCCACGGTCAAGCGGATGACCGCCGTCCGGCGCCAGATCAAGGAGTCCCGCGACGCGATCGCGGTCAAGGAGCGCGAAGTCGCCGCTGCCAGCGCGGAAGCCGAGTCTCGCTTCGCCGAACTGAAGTCGGCCCAGGCCGAACGCCGTGCCGCGATGGAATCGCTCGAGTCGCGCGAAGAAGCGCTGAGCAACAACCTCGCGGCGATCTCAGAACAGATCGCCAGCACGACCGGGGCGCCCGCGCCGGTGACCGGCACCCCAGCGCCGCTGACCCCGGGCCAGAGCGCCAGCTACATCTCCGAAAGCCAGGCCAGCGTGCCGAGCGAGGCGCCCTCCGCCATCGCCGGTGCGATCGAAGCTGCCAACTCGATCGCCACCACCCCCTACATCTGGGGCGGCGGCCACGGCTCCTTCGAATCGTCGGGCTATGACTGCTCGGGCGCGGTCAGCTTTGCCCTCAACGGCGGCGGCTTCCTCTCCAGCCCGCTCGACTCGACCGGCTTGGAGACCTGGGGCGAACCTGGCCCGGGCCAGTGGATAACCGTCTACGCCAACGCCGAACACGCCTGGATGATCATCGCCGGCCTCGCCTTCGACACCGTCGGCGGCCCCGGCCCGCGCTGGCACAGCTCACCTGTTGATTCGCCCGAAGGCTTCATCGCCCGCCACCCGCCGGGCTACTAGACCAGCGCGGTAGCCCAGTTCGCGGCGTTGCCGCGGCTGACGTGGATCACGCCCTCGAAGCCTTCGCGCTGCAGGATTGAGGCAGCCAGGCCGCTGCGCTTGCCCGCCTTGCAGATCGTCGCCACCGGGCGCTCGCGCGGCACCTCGTCGATGCGCTCTCGGAGCTGGCCGAAGGGGATGTGGAGCGAGCCGGGGATGTGGGCGGACTCGAACTCGGCAGCGTTGCGCACGTCCAGCACCAGCGGGCCGTCGGAGCCGTCGAGGCGCCGCGCAAGCTCGGCCAGGTCGATCGCCTCGATCCGCTCCACCGGCCGGTCCTCGGCCCGCCAGGCGGTCATGCCCCCGCCGAGGAAGCCGCGCACGCGCAGACCGACCGCGGCGAGCAGTTCGGCGCCCTCGAGCTCGTTGCCGTCGGAGGCGGCAACGACGAGCAGCTCGGCGTCGACCGGGACGACCTGCGCCACCTTGGTGGCGAAGCCGGTGTCATAGCCGGAGGCGCTGATTGCGCCGGGGATGTGGGCCTCGTCGAACTGTTCGTTGGTGCGCGAGTCGATCGCCAGGGCGCCTTCCGCGATCGCCGCCTCGAAGCCGTGCGGGGTGAGCTGGGTCGGCGCCGAGATCGATTCGACCAGCGGGCCGCGGTTGAGCGAGACGATGTGGGCGACGTTGGGTGGCTTGCTGCCGATCGAGGCGACGGCGTCCTCGACGAACTCGGCCTCGCTCTCGAACTCGAGCGCGCGGTTGTGACGCTTCTCGAAGCCGATCGTCGAGCAGGTCTTGAGATCGATGCCCGAGCTGCCGCAGAGCGAGCCGCCGAGGTGGCCGGGCCAGACCTCGGTCTCCTCGGGCAGGGTCAGGAGGCGCTCGTGAAGCGAGCGGAAGATGTCGGCGGCGCCCTCGCGCGGCTCGACCGCGAGGTCGGGGCGGGCGACGTCGCCGACGAAGAGGCAATCGCCGGTCAGCGCCGCCCAGGGATCGTCGCCGCGCGAGGCATCGCGGAGCAGGAACGAGGTGTGCTCGGGGCGGTGGCCGGGGGTGTGGATCGCCTCGATCGTCGCCCCATCGCCCAGCTTCAAGATCCAGCCGTCGCTGAAGGCGTCGTGTGGGTACTCCGCTTCGGCCAGCTCGTGGACGTGGATCGTGGCGCCGCTGGCGCGGGCGAGGCGGCCGTGCCCGGAGACGTGGTCGGCATGGTTGTGGGTCTCCAGCACGTGCTCGATCCGCACCCCGTGCAGGCGCGCGAGGTGCAGGTAGGGGTCGATATCCCACTGCGGGTCGACCACGGCGGCGACGCCGGAGGCGGTGTCGCCGACGAGGTAGGAGGCGCAGCCGAGGTCCTCGTGAATTACCTGCCGAAAGAGCATCGGATCAGGGTAGCGACGGCGCAAACCGGGTACTTAAGTGGCAGCGCAGTTCCCGTGTCCCGGGCGGGACAGGCCCGGCCGGAGCGGGCGACCGAAGGAGAGGACCATGGAGTCAGCCTCGATCCGTGCACACCAACCGGCCGTCGGCAATGGAGGGCAGCAGCCAGTCGGCGCGGTGCAAGTGCGTGAGGGTTGGACGCCCGCGGATCCGGCGCCGCTGGGCCTCGCCGCCTTCGCGCTCACCACCTTCGTGCTCAGCATGTTCAACGCCGATCTGGTCAGCAAAGCGGGTGAGCCCGTGGTCCTCGGCCTCGCGCTCGGCTACGGCGGCATCGCCCAGATCCTCGCCGGGATGTGGGAGTTCCGCACCGGCAACACCTTCGGCGCGGTGGCCTTCACCTCGTTTGGAGCCTTCTGGCTCTCTTACTGGGCGCTGGTGACCTTTTTCGCCGGCGACATCCCCGCCGCGCACGTCGCCGCTTCGGTCGGGCTCTACCTGATCGCCTGGGGCATCTTCACCACCTACATGTTCGTCGCCTCGCTGCGCACGAACGCGGCGGTGGCCGTCGTCTTCTTCCTGCTTGCCGTGACCTTCTTCCTGCTCGGGATCGGCAACGCGAACGAAACCAGCGGCATGGTCGAAGCCGGCGGCTGGTTCGGGCTGGCCACGGCGGTGGCGGCCTGGTATGCATCGTTTGCGGCGGTCGTCAACTCGACCTTCGGACGGACGGTCCTGCCGGTCCGCCCACTAGGTCACTGAGCGAGGGAGGCGGAATGGCAGCTGAACCACAATCGGCGGACCTGGAGCAGGAGCTAAGCACCCTGCTGGAGGTCGATCGCTTCGAGCCTCCCGAGGAGTTCCGCGAGGGTGCGCTCTGGAGCGATCCCGCAATCTACGAGGAGGCGGCGGCCGATCCGGAGGCCTGGTGGAAGCGCCAGGCGACCGAGCTGCTCGACTGGGACGAGGCGCCGAGCGAGGGGCTCGACGCCTCCAACCCGCCCTTCTATAAGTGGTTCGCCGACGGCAAGATCAACGCCTCCCACAACTGCCTCGACCGTCACGTCGAGGCGGGCCGCGGCGAGCGCGTCGCCTACCACTGGCGCGGCGAGGAGGGCGAGGAGCGCGACGTCACATACGCCGAGCTGCTGGCCGACACGCAGCGCTTCGCCAACGCGCTGAAGGATCTCGGCGTCGGCAAGGGCGACGTGGTCGGGATCTACCTGCCGATGATCCCCGAGGTAGTTGTCGCGATGCTGGCCTGCGCCCGGATCGGGGCGATGCACAACGTCGTCTTCGGCGGCTTCTCGGCGGAAGCGGTGCGCGAGCGGATGGAGTTCTCCGAGGCGAAGGCGCTGGTCACCGTCGACGGCGCCCGCCGCAAGGGCAAGGTCGCGCCGATCAAGCCGCAGGTCGACGAGCAGCTGGGTGACCTGGAGACGCTGGAGGCGATCGTCGTTGTCCGCCACACCGGCGTCGATTGCCCGATGCGCGAGGGGCGCGACCGCTTCTACGACGAGTTGCTCGAGGCCGCCGACCCCGAGTGCCCGGCCGAGCCGCTCGACGCCGAGCATCCCCTCTTCATCCTCTACACCTCCGGCTCCACAGCGAAGCCGAAGGGGATCCTTCACACCACCGGTGGCTACCTGACCGGCGTCGCCGCCACCCACCGCTACGTCTTTGACTTGCAGCCAGAGGAGGATGTCTACTGGTGTGCGGCGGACGTCGGTTGGGTCACCGGCCACTCCTACATCGTCTACGGGCCGCTGCTCAACGGCGCCACCAGCGTGATGTGGGAGGGGGCGCCCGACTACCCGAGCCAGGGCATCTGGTGGGAGCTGGTCGAGCGCTACGGGGTAACGATCCTCTACACGGCGCCGACCGCGATCCGCACCTTCATCAAGTGGGGCGCGGACATCCCGGCAAAGTCCGATCTCTCCTCGCTGCGGCTGCTCGGCTCGGTCGGCGAGCCGATCAATCCCAAGGCTTGGCTCTGGTACCACAAGGTGATCGGCGCGGAAAAGTGTCCGATCGTCGACACCTGGTGGCAGACCGAGACCGGCGCGATCATGATCACGCCGCTGCCGGGGATCACCGCGACCAAGCCCGGCTCGGCGACGCAGCCGTTCCCCGGAGTCGCCGCCGAGGTGGTGGGGGAGAGCGACGGCGAGCCGGTCGAGCAGGGTCAGGGCCTGCTGACCCTGACCAAGCCCTGGCCCTCGATGCTGCGCACCCTCTACAAGGAGGAGGACCGCTTCATCGAGACCTACTTCTCCCGCTTCGGCAAGGAGACCTACCTGGTCGGCGACGCGGCGAGAAAGGACGAGGACGGCTACTTCTGGGTGATCGGGCGGATCGACGACGTCGTCAACGTCTCCGGCCACCGGCTCTCCACCGCCGAAGTCGAGTCTTCGATCGTCGCCCATCCCAAGGTCGCCGAGGCAGCGGTGATCGGCCAGTCCGACGAGCAGACGGGGCAGGCGATTTGCGCCTTTGTCACCCTGCGCGGCGACACCGAGCCGAGCAACGAGCTGGTCGAGGAGATCCGCGGCGTCGTCGCCGAGCGGATCGGCAAGTTCGCCCGCCCGAAGCGGATCGTCTGGGCCGACGAACTGCCCAAGACCCGCTCGGGCAAGATCATGCGCCGGCTGCTGCGCGACATCGCCGAGGGCCGTGCCCTGGGCGACGTGACGACGCTGCGCGACCCCGGCGTGATGGAAGAACTCGAGGGAAAGATGGGCGACTACGACGACGAGGACTGACGTCTAACCGCTGCGCTCGTCAACCAGGCGCTGGACCGCGACCTCCAGCGATTGCAGCTGTTCCTGCACGCTCCTCAGCTCGCGCAGGGCGAGCGCCTCGGCGCTGACCTGCTCGGCCTCCAGCTCTTCCTCGACCTCGACGATTTCGGGGCTAAGGAAGCGTTGGGCGAAGGCGCCGGTGAGCAGGGCGACGAAGCCGATGCCGACGATCAGGATCGCGACCGAGACGATTTCGCCGCCGGTCGTGGTCGGGTAGATGCTGGAGCCGAGCGTAGTCATCGTCGTCACCGCCCAGTAGATCCCCTGCCAGTCGTTGAGATGTTGGGAACCTTTCTCGAAGGCGACGAAGAGGGCGCCGCCGCCGATCACGGTGAGGACGGCGAGGAACATCGCGTAGTGCAGCCCCTGCAGCGAGAAGACCTCGCGCGAGAGCTGCGCCAAGCGCAGCAGCCTGGTCAAGCGCAACAGCCGCAGCACGCGCAGCCCCTGCAGACCGGCCGGCAGGACCGGCGGGGTGAAGATGACGAGAAAAGGATCGAGCGGGTGGTGGCGGAGCCACTTGCGACGGTCGGGGACGACGGCGAGCATCACCACGAGCTCGATCAGGAAGGCGCTCCAGGTGACCCAGTTGAGGATACGAGCGACGTCCTCCAGCGCGCCGCCCGGATGAGACTCGCTGATCGCCACCATCGGCAGCGTCAGCGCCGCCGCGATCAACATCGGCGTGTTCAGCCGTTCGGCCACCCGCGTGCTGCGCGCGTCCATCCCCGGCGGGTAGATCTTGAGCTCCTGCTGCGCCTCGGGCTCCATCCGGGTCTGATTCGACGCCCGCGCCCAGGTGCCTACCCGCGTTTCGCTTTCACGCGAGAGCAGTTGTGTCAGGATCGCCGCATGGCAGATAAATCGGTCGCGGACCAACTCCGCGGATTCGGCGTGAAAGGCATCCTCGTGCAGATGGCCGAACGTGGGCAGATTCTTGAGTTGAAGTGCGAGATGCCGCAGTGCTATCACCCCAACGGACGCGACAAGTTCGAATCGCTCGCGACGGAGCGCAGGTTGTGGGCGCCCTCGCGCGACCACTACCCGATCCTCAGTTCGGCCGGTGGAAAGCTGCGTGCCGACAACGTTCGGTTGTCCCATATCGAGTGCAATCAGCGTGACCACACGCGGCGGAAGCAGATCGGGGCGCTGCTTCTTGCAGGCGAATCACTGGAAGACATCGCCGACACGCTGAACCGCAAGAAGACCCCGGCGTTTCACGGAACGAAACGATGGACGGCGGCCATGGTGCGCGAGGCCTACGTGTCCTAGTCCGGGTTCCGCTTCGCGCGAAATGGAAGAGCGTGGCGGGTCTCCAGAAACGACAAGACCCGCCGGAGCGGGTCGAGTCTGGTTGAAGCGGGAACCACCCCGCACGCGGCCGATACCCACCGCTCAGGCTACTACCGGTGGTCCGCGCCAGACCTCGATCGCTCTGGCGGCCTATATATGGAGGGCACCGGACTCGAACTGGATCCAACGGCAGGCAATGAGTCGCCTGCGGCGTGGGTCTCCCGGCGCGTTCGGCGGCGGCTTCGTACCATGGTCGGGCAAGCAATCGACCAGGAGACGCGCACTCGATGACTACCAGCACCGCCACGCAGGACTACAAGGTCGCCGATATCGGCCTCGCCGATTTCGGGCGCAAGGAGATCGCGCTCGCCGAGGTCGAGATGCCCGGCCTGATGCAGACGCGCGAGGAGTTCGGCGCTTCCCAGCCGCTCAAGGGCGCTCGGATCACCGGTTCGCTGCACATGACGGTGCAGACGGCGGTGCTGATCGAGACCCTGACGGCGCTCGGCGCTGAGGTGCGCTGGGCCAGCTGCAACATCTTCTCGACCCAGGACCACGCCGCCGCTGCGATCGCCGCGGCCGGCATCCCGGTCTACGCCTGGAAGGGCGAGACGCTGGAGGAGTACTGGTGGTGCACCGAGCAGGCGCTGCTCTGGCCTGAGGGCGAGGGCCCGAACATGATCCTCGACGACGGCGGCGACGCGACGCTGCTTGTCCACAAGGGGGTCGAGTTCGAGAAGGCCGGCGCCGTGCCGGACCCCGAGACGGCGGAGTCGGGCGAGTTCAAGATCATCCTCGAAACGCTGCAGCGCTCCCTGGGCGAGGACCCGCAGCGCTGGACCAACGTCGCCGCGGCGATCCAGGGGGTCACCGAGGAGACGACGACCGGCGTCCACCGGCTCTACCAGCTGGCCGAGACCGACGACCTGCTCTTCCCGGCGATCAACGTCAACGACTCGGTCACCAAGTCGAAGTTCGACAACCTCTACGGCTGTCGCCACTCGCTGGTCGACGGGATCAACCGCGGCACCGACGTGATGATCGGCGGCAAGGTCGCGGTGATCTGCGGCTACGGCGACGTCGGCAAGGGCTGCGCCTCCTCGCTGCGCGGTCAGGGCGCCCGTGTGATCGTCACCGAGATCGACCCGATCTGCGCCCTGCAGGCGGCGATGGAGGGCTACGAGGTGCGCAAGCTCGACGACGTCGTCGAGACGGCTGACATCTTCGTCACCGCCACTGGCAACAAGGACATCATCACCGCCGACGACATGGCGCGGATGAAGCACAACGCGATCGTCGGCAACATCGGCCACTTCGACAACGAGATCGACGTCGCCGGCCTCGAAGCCCATCCCGGCGTCGAGCGGATCAACATCAAGCCGCAGGTCGACGAGTGGCGCTTCGCCGACGGCCACTCGATCGTCCTCCTCTCCGAGGGTCGCCTGCTCAACCTCGGCAACGCCACCGGTCACCCGAGCTTCGTGATGTCGAACTCGTTCACCAATCAGGTGATCGCCCAGATCGAGCTCTTCAGCAAGGCCGATCAGTACGAGGCCAAGCAGGTCTACGTGCTGCCCAAGCACCTCGACGAGAAGGTGGCCAGGCTGCACCTCTCGGCCCTCGGCGTCGACCTGACCGAGCTCAGCGCCGATCAGTCCGCCTACCTGGGGATCCCGGTCGAGGGCCCCTACAAGCCCGACCACTACCGCTACTAGGCCCGCCGCGTCGCGCCCGGTCAGCCGGGCGCGACCACCAGGGTCGCGTTCATGCCTTTGGCGTCGTGCGTGTAGAGGCTGCAGTAGAGGTGGTAGGTGCCTGGCGTCAGGGTGAAGTGGGCGCTCGTCTGTTCTAAGGTCGCCGCCGTTGGGACTTCCAGCGGCGGTTCTGCACTGCCTTCGAGCTGGAGCTTGAGGTTGTGAGGGTCTTCACCCTGGTTGTTGAGCTCGACGATCGTTTCGCCGGCGCTCACTTCGGGGCGTGAGAGGGTGTAGCTGTACTCGACCGCTTTGACTCCCAGGCGGGAGATCTGAGGTTCGGGTTCTTTGGTCGGGGGCGTTTCCGGCGCCGGCGGCAGCGGCAGGGCGGGCGCGGGGGCGAGGGCAGCCGCCGGCAGGGCATCGCAGGTCCACCAATGCTTGAGGCGCTTGATCCGCCGCGACTGCCCGTGCCGCTTGACCTGCTTGACGACCGGCTTCGAGTGGCGTTGCCAGGCGCAGCCTTCGGCCGAGGCGGTGGCGGCGCCGAGGGCGAGCAGGCCGGCCGCCATCGCCATCGCGGTGGTCAGTCCCAGGCGGACCGGCGTTCTGGCCGCCCCGCTCATGCCCTGACCAGGACCGGCTGTTCGAAGGAGGAGGCGCCGGGGATGATCGAGGCCGCTTCGTGTCCCAGCCACTGCTCCAGCAAAGCGCAGTACATGGCGCGGAAGTCGCTGGTCACGCGGACGTTGTCGTTGGCGTCGAGTTTCGCCAGGCCGGGGAACTCGCCGACCATTTTGCCCTTGGCTTTGGAGCCGACGACGAAGCCGCAGCCGGCGGCGCCGTGGTCGGTGCCGAGCGAGCCGTTCTCCTCCGGGCGGCGGCCGAACTCGCTCCACATCTGGATCAGGACCCGGTCCGCCAGCCCCCGTTTTTCGAGGTCGCGCTGGAAGGCAAGGATCCCCTCGCAGGTCTCTTTGAGGCCGCGCGAGAGGTCTTCGGCCTCGTCGGCGTGGGTGTCGTAGCCGCCCGAGGCGCGGATGGTCACGACCCGCATCGGCAGCCCGGCGTCGATGAAGGCGGCGAGCCCGGCGAGCTTGTGGGCGAAGTTCGTCGTCGGGTAGGTGACCAGGCTGGTGAAGTCGCCGAGCCCGCCGAGGTCCGTGCGCAGCTTGTCGGTCTGCGCGGTGGCGCGGCGTACCTGCGCCAGGCCGGCTGAGTCGGAGGGCAGAGAGCCGAAGCGGGCGAAGCTCTTGTACATCTCGTCGGAGATCGGCTGGTCGACACGCGACCAGAGGTCGTAGCCGTCGACGCTGTCGATCGCCGCCACGGGGCGTTCCGCGGTAGCGATCATCGGCGAGAGCGAGCCGTCCATCGAGAGCCCCTGCAGCGGGTTGTCGTCACCGCCGACCTGGTCGATGTAGCGGCCCAGCCAGCCGGTGTGGAAGCCGACGTCGAGCTCGCCGATCTCGTAGTAGTGGCGTGAGGTGAAGTGCGACTGGTCGGGGTGGTCGTAGCCGATCGCCGGGAAGACGCTGACCTTTTCCTCCCCGTGCAGGGTCGCCAGGCCGGCTGCCGAGGGGTGCCAGCGCAGGGTCGGGTCCTCGCTGAATTCCGTCCCCGCATCGGGGGCGAGCGCCAGGTTCGGCCGCAGCTGGGCGTAGCGCGGGTCGCCGGTCGGGGCGAGCACGCTGAGCGCGTCGATGCCGCCGTCGAAGAAGACCGAGACGAGGATCTTGTCGCTCGCCGCCGCCTGCGCGATGCCCTCCTCGAAGGCGGCGAGCGGGATCTTCGATGCGCCGTAGACGGCCAGCGCCAGGCCGGCGCTCCAGGAGAGGAAACTGCGCCGCGAGAGCCCGGTCCCGGCCGGCTCGGGCATGCCGACCTCGATCGCCGGCAGGCCCCGGCCGGCTTCTGCCGCGGCGGAGCGCAGCAGCTGGGAACGGGTGTAGTCGTTGCAGCAGTTATGCCTGGTCATCGGCGCTCCCTCATTGCAGGATCAGGTCGGGGCTGACGCCGATCAGTTGCAGCAGCGCGTTCTGTCGCAGCGCCCGGTAGGGGCCCTGTTGCCAGTCAGCTGTCGCGAGTTTTTCGCTGCGGCGGGCGAAATCGAGCAGCTCGGCCCGGTGTTCGTCGCGCAGTGCCGGCGAGCCCCACGAGGCCAGCGCCCGGGCGAGCGCTTCATCGGCGGTCTCGGTGGTGCTGTAGGGGTCGCTCCAGGCGTTGACCGAGATGTTGTCGAGCACGTAGTCGACGCTGTTCCAGCGGGCCCGCAGCCGCGAGGTGTCGAGCCAGCGGCTGTCGTCCCAGCCGGCGACGTTGGGCGGCCAGAAGAGCTGCTGCCCTGCCTGCTCGCAGAGCCAGACCCAGGCGTAGGTGTCGATGCCGCGGCCGGTTGCCCGCAGCATGCCGGCGAGCTGGACGACCGGCGGCTTCACCATCGGCGGGCCTTCGTAGAGGTCGGGGCTGAGCAGGATCGCCTCGAGCACCGGCCGGATCGCCCAGCCCGAGCCGCGGTAGGTGTTGATCAGGCCGTCCCTGACGCCGGCCGAAGGGGGCTGCGGGACGAAGTAGCTCCAGAGCTTTTCGACAAAGAAGGAGGGGTGGAGGGGGTTTTCGACGCAGAGCCGGCAGGAGTCTTCCCAGTTCCAGTTGCCGGTCCGCCCGAACACCGTCTTGTTGCCGGTGTCGTGGCGTTTGGGCTCGAAGTGGAAATTGTGGGAGCCGAGCTCGTTTGACCATTCGTAGGTCCAGCCGGTCAGCGCCCGCGCCTGTTCGCGGATGTCGTCCTCGCTGTAGGCGCCGCGGTCGGCGCCGAGCGAGAAGAGCTCCATCATCTCGCGGCCGTAGTTCTCGTTTGGCGCCTGCTTGGTGTTTTCGGCGCCGTTCAGCCATTGCAGCATCGCCGGGTCGGCGGTGACCGCCCGGAAGAGGTCGAGGAAGGAGCCAAAGCAGGCCGAGCGGAAGAGGTTGGACTGGTCGATCATCTGCTGCTGGCGGGAGACGCCGGCGTTGGAGGTGGCGAACCAGTCGTGGAAGACGAGCGCCATCCGCTCGACCAGTGGCTGGTCGCTGCGCACCATCCGGTCGAGGAACCAGAGGTGGTCGTGGCCGTAGGCGTCGGCCGGGGCGATCGGGTTGTTGTCGTCGTCGACCGGGGCGGGGCCATGCAGCGTCGCGGCGCCGCTGGGTCGGGTCAGGGACTGGACAGCGCCGACGAGACCGAGCGTGGCCAGCTGCTCGGCCTGGCCAGGGACCGCGCCGAAGCCGGCCCGGTCCAGCAGCCGCTTCGCTTGCGCCGGTCCGAACGGTCCCCGGTAGGCGCCGGGCGGACGGGGGTCGCGGTCGATCGCTACGGCCGGTGGGGGGGCGCAGCGGTCGGCGGGCCGGGGCCCGGGGCCGCGATGGTGGTGCCGGCCGGGCTTGTGCTTGTGGCGGACAACGTAGCTTTGGACGCGCCAGCCGCAGTCGCCCTCGGGGACCCAGCGGTAGTGCTTGTCCTTCCAGGCATGCGCGTGCCTGTGGCGGCGGTGCCGCTTCGGCTTTGAAGCGCTCGCTGTCGCCTGGGGAATCGCCATGCCGGTGATCGGCCGCCTCGGCCTTAACTGGACTCCTCGGCGACGTTCGGCGGGCCTTGAAGGAAGCCGGTGCCTCTGGACGTAAGGTCGAGTGGTCTTTACCGGTTTTCAGGCGCCCGGAAGCAGCCCGACCGGGGTGCCGTGGTAGCCGGCGCGGGCGAGGTGGCGCTCCTCGCCACCGGGCCAGATGGTGAGGTGCAGGTCGGCGTGGTCGCCCCCGGGCTCCATTCGCAGCCAGGCCAGTGGAGCGTCCGCCGTCGCGCGCGAACCCGCAGCTTCGATCTGATCGTGAAACGCCGCCAGCTCCCCATCCCCCAGGTACTGCATGACGATTGAGTGGTAGATGACCGTCGCGGCTCCTGGTGCAGGCTCGGCCAACATGCGTTTTGCCCACGGGGCCGCGGCTTCGCGATCGAGCTCTATCGGTACCTCTTTGACGAGGCGAAGTGCGGCCCGCATCCGCTCCAGGCGGAATTTCTGGTCGGGCCAGATGTAGGCGAGCATGGCCAGGCGGCCCTCAGGGCTGCCCGGGTCGATCGGGGCGGCGTCGCAGCCGTGGCGCCCGGCGATCTCCACATCTGCGGGAAGACCGGGCGCTTCCCCGTCGAGCTCGAACTCGATCCGCACCTTGGAGTCAGCCGGGCCCCAGGCGAAGCCGCCGGCCTCGTAGCGGTAGCGGTCCCAGCGCAGGTTGAGGCCGGCGCTGGCGCCGATCTCGAGCAGGCGCAGCGGCAGGTTGGTCTCGCCGGCCACGGCGAGGAAGCCGAAGAGCAGCGCCGCGCAGCGGCCGACCTCGTTCGTCTGCACCGGCAGGTCGATCAGCTCCCGCAGCTCGTCGCGGTTGCTGCTCAGCACCGCGCTGAAAGCATCCCAGGCCGCGGATGGATCTGCCTTCGGCTCCTCGTAGATTCGAGCCAACGCGGGCTCTCCACCGGCCAGCACGAGTCGGTTCACCGCGCCCATCAGGCGCAGCACCGGAACCGAGCCGGGGGAGTCGTTTTCGTGTCCGCGCAAGACGTCCCAGGTCGGACCATGCGCTTCGACATCCTCGGCGGCCCGCGTCAGCAGGACCGCGTAGAGCTCAGATCCAAGTTGGCCGCACGCGTCCGCCTGAAAGCGCAGCCACTCCGCCAGCACTTGCTCCGTCGGTTCGCTCGCCACGCGCCGATTCTAGGGTCGAATTCGAGCCCTAGAAACGACAAGACCCGCCGGAGCGGGTCGAGGAGGTTGACTCTTTCGTGTGGATCACCCCGTCCCAGCCTGCGGTTCCCAGCGAAAGCGGCGGGTGGCGATCCAGGTGCCGGCCAGGGCCCAGAGGATGAGGACGGCGACGTTGCCGCCTTCGAGGCCGGTGCCGCTTGCTTCCGGCGAGAGGGTGCTCTGCAGGCCGACGGCGAGGTGAAAGAGGGGGAAGACGCGGCCCACCTCTTCGAGCCAGTGGGGCAGCTGGTCGATCGGGATCCAGACGCCGGAGAAGAAGGCGAGGATGACGACGGTGAAGGGGGCGATCGTCGATGCGGCGTCGACCGTGGGCGTGAACGGGGTGAGGGCGATGCCGAGAATGCAAAGCGTCGTCGTGCCGAGGGCGACGTAGACGAGAAAGCCGAGGAAGCTCGAGCCCGGGAACTCGACCCCGTAGGCGATGACCCCGATTGCGACCAGCAACATGGTCATCGCCAGGGCTTGCGCGGTCGCTCGCAGCACCTGGCCGGCGATGAAGGTCCAGGCCGGCATCGGCGTGCCGCGCAGGCGCTTGAGCTGGCCGCGCTCGCGCTGGGTGGTGATCGAGACGGCGAGGGTGGTGAAGGTGGAGAGCGAGATCGAGTAGGCGGTGATCCCGGCCATGAAGTAGGCCTGGGCGCTCAGCTTCAGCCCGGTCGGCAGGGTCACGGTCTGGTCGCCGCCCTGGATGAAGATCGAGTTGAAGAGGATGAGGAAGATCAGCGGGAAGAGGAAGGTGAAAACGAGCGCGCGCGGCGTGCGCAGTGCGACGACGATCGCGGCACGGGCCTGGGCGAGGACGATGCGACGCTCGCTCACGACTCCGGGCTCTCCTTGGTCAGGTCGAGGAAGATGTCCTCGAGGCTCGGCCTGCGCACCTCGAGGCTCTCTAGGGTGACGCCGCGCTCCTCGGCCAGGGTGAGGAGCCGGTAGAGATCCTCTTGCGGTTGCTCGGTCTCGATGCTGACCTCGCCGCCGCCGGCCTCGACCGGAGCGGAGACGAGCGAGTTGACGTCGTCGAGGCCGAGGCCGCCGTTGAGGCGAAATCCGATCACGGTCTTGCGGCCGAGGTCCGCGCTGAGCTGCTCCATCGCGCCCTGAGCGACGATCCGGCCTTCACGCAGGATCGCCACCCGGTCGGCGAGGTGCTGGGCCTCGTCCATGTAATGGGTGGTGAGGAAGACGGTCTTGCCGAGTTGCTTCAGTCCCTCGATCGTGTTCCAGGCCTCGCGCCTTGCAGTCGGGTCGAAGCCCGTGGTCGGCTCGTCGAGGAAGATCAGGTCGGGATCGCCGATGATCCCGATCGCGACGTCCACCCGGCGTTTCTGCCCGCCCGAGAGCGAGCCGATCCGGGCCTCCCGCTTCTCGGCCAATCCGGTTAGCTCGATCGTCTCGTCGACCGAGCGGGGCGCGGGGTAGAAGGTGGCGAAGAGCGAGATCGCCTCGCGCACGGTCAGGAGCGGGTCGAGCTCGCACTCCTGCAGCACCAGCCCGACTCGGCTGCGCCACTCGCGCGTCGGCACGCCGGGATCGACACCCAGCACGCTGACCTCGCCGCCGCTGCGCTCGCGGTAGCCCTCGAGGATCTCGATCGTCGTTGTCTTGCCGGCGCCGTTGGGGCCGAGGAAGCCGAAGACTTCGCCCGCGGCGACCTCGAACTCGATTCCGGCGACGGCCTCGTGTTCGCCGTAGGACTTGCGCAGCCCCCTGACGCTGATCGCCGCCTCACTCATCCCCCAAAACTACCCAAGAGTGGTTACCGGCCGCTCCGGTGCGCTTTATACGGGCATAGACCACATAAAGCGCACCGGAAGGTAGTTTGCTAAACTAATTACCTAAGCTAATTAATGACTTCGAGATCCACCGACATATCCCTCACCGACTCGGCCGCCAGGCTGCGGATGGCGATTGTGCGCACGGCCCGTCGCCTGCGCCAGGAGGCGGCCGCCGAGGCGACGGGCCTAACGCCGACCTCGACCGCGGCGCTGGCAACGATCGAGCGCCACGGCCCGCTGACGCCGAGCGAGCTGGCAAGGATCGAGCGGGTCAAGCGGCCGACGGTTACCCGCACGCTTGGCTGTCTCGAAAGGGAGGGGCTGGTCGAGCGTACGCCCGACCCCACCGACGGCCGCAGTGCCCTGGTCGCCGTCAACGCCGCCGGCCGCGAGCGGCTGCGCCGCCTGCGCGGCCGCAAGAACGCCTACCTGGCGCGGCGCATGCGCGACCTTCCCGCTGCCGATATCGAGACCCTGGAGCGGGCGGCCGAGATCCTCGAGAAGATGCGGGAGGATGAGCGGGGTTGAGCGCGGCCCTGCGACGCTCCTTCAACTCGCTCGAGGTACCCAACTACCGGCGCTACTTCACCGGCCAGCTGATCTCCCTCTCCGGCACCTGGATGCAGACGGTGGCGGCGATCTGGCTGATCCTCAGCCTCACCGACAGCGGCATCGCCGTCGGCCTGACCACGGCGCTGCAGTTCCTGCCGATGCTGCTGATCGGTGCCTGGGGCGGTCTGCTGGCGGACCGGATTCCGAAGCGGCGCCTGCTGATCACGACCCAGGCGCTGATGGCGATTCCCGCGATCGGCCTCTTCGCCGTCACGGCAGCCGGCATCGCCGCTCCCTGGATGGTCTACCTCGCCGTCTTCGCGATGGGCTCGGTCAACGCCGTCGACAACCCGACCCGGCAGAGCTTCGTGATCGAGATGGTCGGCCCCGACCGCGTCGTCAACGCGGTCAGCCTCAACAGCGTCATCGTGCAGGCGGCGCGGATCGCCGGCCCCGCCCTCGCCGGCCTCTTGATCGCCGGCTTCGGCGTCGTTCCCTGCTTCGCCCTCAACGCGCTTACCTTCATCGCGATGATCGTTGCCCTCTGGGGGATGGACCCGAGCGGGCTGCACGCGGCCCCCGTCGCCGCCCGCGAACCGGGCGCGATCCGCGCCGGCCTGCGCTACGTCGCCCGCACCCCCGAGCTGATGGTGCCACTGGCGCTGATGGCGCTGGTCGGGACGCTCGGCTTCAACTTCCAGGTGGTGCTGCCGATGCTGGCCAAGTTCAGTTTCGACGGCGGTGCCGGCGCCTATGCGGTGCTGGTCTCGGCGATGGGGGTGGGTTCGATCGCCGGCGCCCTCGTCACCGGCCACCACGGCCGCACCGGCCCGCGCCTGATCGCCGGCGGCGCGCTCGCCTTCGGCATCAGCGCCCTGCTCTCGGCAGCGATGCCCTCACTGGCGCTGGAGATACCAACGCTGGCCCTGCTCGGCGCCGCCGCCGTGACCTTCGCCGCGACGATCAACTCTTCGTTGCAGCTTGCGGTTGCGCCGGAGATGCGAGGCCGAGTAATGGCGCTCTACTCGGTCGTCTTCCTAGGCTCGACCCCAATCGGCGGCCCCCTAACCGGCTGGCTCTCAGAGGCCTACGACCCCCGCGTCGCCCTCCTCCTGGCCGGCATAACCGGCCTCTCAGCAGCCTGGGCGGCTCACATCAGCTTCGCCCGCATCCGCGCCAGGTCTGAGCAAGAACAAGCTCCCGCGGCGGCCTGACTACCGCGGAAGCCCGCGCTACGTGTTGAAGCGCCGGGGAAGAGGGGTCTGGCGGACACTCCCCGCTTTTGTCCGACGAACCCCTCTTCCCCGGTGCCTAAATCCCTACCCGGTGTACCCAGCCGACTTGAGGTAAGCGGCGGCCGCCTGCTTCGGCGTCTGCTTTTCGAGTTCGACCCTCGCGTCGAGCTCCTGCATCACCGGCAGCGTCAGGCCCTTCTGCACCTCGACGATCGTCTTTTCGTAGTCCGGCCCGGCCTTTTTCACGACCGCGGGAGTGGTCACGAAGATCACGTTTCCGGCCGGGAAGACTTCCTTGTCGTCTTCGAGGATGACGAACTTGTCCTTTTCCGCCGAGAGCTGCGGATCGGTCGTGAAGAGGATCGAGAGGTCAGCCTGTCCCTTTTCAAGCACGGTGTAGCGGAGGCTGATGTCGACCGGGTGAAATGACTTGAACTTGAGCCCGTACAGTTTTTCGAGGCCGGCAAGGCAGTCGATCCGCTGGCGGCACTCAGGTGAGCCGTACAGGGACAGCTTTTTCGAGACTCCTTCGAGGTCCGAGATGTCTTCGAGCCCGTACTTTTCAGCCGTCTTCTTCAGTGTGCCGACCGCGTTGGCGCTGGCGAACGGGGTCGGTTCGAAGGCGACGAGGCCTTCCTTTTCGAATTCTTCATTCGCCTTTTCCCACGCTTCGCTCGCGTCGGAGGGGACTTCTTCGGGTTCGAGGCCGAAGAACGAGGTCAGAGCGGTGCTCGCGTACTCCGGGTAGCCCGAGACCGCGCCGGACTTGACCGCCTTATGGGCAACCGTTTCGGAGCCGAGGCTGAGGTCGCTCTTCGCCTTGTATCCGGCGGCGGCCAGGGCCTGGGTATAAATTTCTCCGAGGATTTCCTGTTCGGGGAAGTTCTTCGAGCCGATCGTCAGGCTGACCTTGGCGTTGTCGGGGTTGGAGACGATTGCACCGGCACCGTTGCTTTCTTCCGTTTCGCTCGAGCTGTCGTCGCTGCTGCTGCCGCAGGCGGCGACGCTGAGGCTGAGGGCGAGCGCGAGCAGCAGTGCCCCAGCTGCGCGCAGACGAGTGGACTTGGTCCTCATTTGATTCCTCTCTTGTCATTCATTTGCTTGGTCAAATTTCAGGTGGGGCTCAGCTTCAGCCCCTTCGAGGTGAGCAGGCGCTGCAGCCCGGCGAGCGAGAACTCGAGCGCGAGGGCGAGGAGGGCGACCATGATCGCGCCCGCCAGCACCCCATTGGTGCCGTAGACGTTTTCGCCGAGGATGAATTCTCCGAGCGTCGCCACGCCCGCCAGCGGTGCGATCGTCGCCGTTGCGACGATGTTGATCGTGGCCGTGCGGATGCCGGTGAAGATGCTCGGTATGGCCATTGGCGCCTCGACCTTGCGCACGATCTCGAGCTCGGTCATGCCGATGCCACGGGCGGCTTCGACGCTGGAGCGGTCGACCTCTCGAATGCCGACAAAGGTGTTGGTGAGGATCGGCGGTATGCCGAGGATCGCCAGGGCGACGGTCAGGTTCAGCAAGCCGACGCCGACCACCGCTGCCATTAGCGCGATCAGCGCCAGCTCGGGCACCGCACGTCCGGCGTTGCCAACGCCGAGGGCGACGAATTCACCCGCCCCCCGGTGGCCGAAGTAGAGACCGGCCGGCAGCGCGATCACGAGCGCCAGCGCCAGCGCCAGCAGCGTAATTTCGAGCTGGTTGAGTGTCAGTTCAATGACCTGGTCGAGGCCACCGACGCTCTTGCCGCCGGTGACGTTCGAGGTTTGCGGGGTGAAGATGAATTCGAACGCCCCGCCAAAGGAGGCGAGCAGCGGCGTGGCGGTCACAATGCAACCGCCCTGCGCCAGGGTGTCGCGAAGTACTGGATCGTCAGCAGGATGGCGTCGAAGAAGAACGCCATCGCGACCACGATCCCCCCTGCAATAAGAATCGTGGTGGGAAAGCGGAGGTTGCCTTCGCCGAGGATTTGGGTGCCGAGTCCACCGGCGCCGGCGAACACCGCCAGCGTCGCGATCGCGATCGTACTGACGGTCGCGATCCTTAGGCCGCCGATGATCTCCGGGATGGCCAGGGGCAACTCGACCCGCCAGAGGACCTGCCGCTCGGTCATGCCCATTCCGCGGGCGGAGTCCTTGGCGGACTCGGGGACGTTGTCGAGGCCGACGGTGACGTTGCGGTAGATGATCTGCAGGGTGTAGGCGCTGAGGGCGATGATCGCCGTCTCGCGACTGCGCCCCGTGATCGGCAGCAACAACAGGAAGAAGGCGATGCTCGGGATCGCGTAGAGGACCCCGGTCCCGGCCAGCAGCGGCGGCCGCAACCAACGGCGACGGTGTGCGAGCAGCGCCAGGGCGAAGGCGACGGCGAAGCCGAGCACGACGGAGATCGCGACGAGTTCGAACTGCTGTAGCGCGGGTGTCCCGTAGCGGTCGATGTTCTGGCGCGCCCAGTCCCAGCAGAAGAGGTGGCTCGGTTTCGCCTGGCAGGGCAGCGTCTCGGCCGTGCGTTCGTGAATGAAGCCCTTGCCGACTTCGCCGGCGGCTGCGAGTAGGACGCCGCTAGCCATGGGGTCTCTCCACCGCGCCGTGTTCCTCCATCTTCGCCTTTGGCGATTTGAGGAACTCGGAGATGATCTCGACCGAGAGCACGCCGGTTATTCGGCCCTGGTGGTCGACGACCGCCGCATATTGGGCCTCGCCCTGGAGCAGGTCGGCGAGGGCGTCGCGCATGATGTCGTCGCGGTCGAGCAGGGGACCGAGCGGGGAGTCGGGGTGGCTCGGCACGACGTCGGCGCGGAGGTCGCGCTCGGAGAGCCAGCCGAGTGGGCGGCGCTCGCTGTCGACCAGGAGGGGGTAGGGGACCTCGACGTCGGGCGAGGCGAGCTTCGCCCTGACCTCGGCCGTCGGCTGGCCGACGTAGGCCAGCGGGGCCTCCCAGAGGTCGATGTCGGAAACCCGCATCAAGGCCAGCCGCTTCAGCGCTCGGTCGGCGCCGACGAAGTCCTCGACGAACTCATCGGCCGGGTCCATCAGCACTTCGGCCGGAGTCGCGTACTGGGCGACCTTGCCACCCTCGCGCATGACCGCGATCCGGTCGCCCATCTTGATCGCCTCGTCGATGTCGTGGGTGACGAAGAGGACGGTCTTGCCGATCTCTGCCTGCAGCCGCAGGAACTCATTCTGCAGGCGCTCGCGGCTGATCGGGTCGATCGCGCCGAACGGCTCATCCATCAGCATCACCAGTGGATCAGCGGCGAGTGCGCGGGCGACGCCGACCCGTTGCTGCTGGCCGCCGGAGAGCTGCGCCGGGTAGCGCTCGCCGAGCTCGGGATCGAGTCCGATCAGCTCGATCAGTTCGGCGGTGCGTGCGTGCGTGCGCTCCTTCTTCCAGCCGAGGAGCTGGGGAACGGCGGCGATGTTCTCGGCGATCGTGCGGTGCGGGAAGAGGCCGACTTGCTGGATCACGTAGCCGACCTCCCGCCGCAGTCGGGCGGCGTCGCGGTTGCGCACTGACTCGCCGCCGATCAGGATGTCGCCCTCGGTGATCTCGACCATGCGGTTGACCATCCTCATCGCCGTCGTCTTGCCGCACCCCGAGGGCCCGACCAGGACGCAGATCTCGCCGGCGGGAACTTCCAGTGTCAGCCCGTCGACGGCAGCGACGGCGGAACCGCCGTAGCGCTTGGTGGCGCCCTCGTAACGGACCGCGGAGGCGCCGCTATTTGACCCTTCGTCAGTGACCTCTTCGCTGGGCACTTAGGCCGAGCCTATACCCAGTAGGAGCCGGAGTCACTCGTGTGCGGGGCAGGGGGAGACACCGGCCCTGCTTGGCCTGCTCAGCCAGAAGAGCGCCGCGAAGATCGCCAGCCCGATCAGGTTGAGCACCAGCTTGTAGTCGAGCTCAACCGAGCCGAAGATGTCCGCGCGGCTCGGCCGCGTGGTCGGGATCAGGCCGGCGGTGCTGAAGAGGCCGTCCACCGCGAGCGCCGCGACGATCATCGTCAGCAGCATCAGGGCGACGATCCGCAGGGTGAAGGTCCAGCCGTAGTACTTGCGGTATGCGAGCACGATCGGCAGCACGATCAGGTCGGCGAAGATGAAGGCCATCACCCCGGCGAAGCTGATCCCGCCCGACCAGAGGACCGCGGCGAGGGGGATGTTGCCGACCGAGCAGACGAAGCTGAGCACCGCGATCAGCGGCCCGACGAGCACGTTCTCCAGTGCGTTGACCCATCCCGGCGCGCCGGTGATGAAGAGCCCGTTGAAGAAGTCGTTGCCGAGCAGGCCGATGAAGCCGGCAAGCAGGAAGCCGATCGAGATCTCCTTCCAGAGCATCTGCCAGTCGCCGCGGAAGTTGGCGGCGACCTCGGTCCAGCTCGAGGCGGAGAGAAGGCGCTGGCGCCAGCCCGGCTGCTTCTCGGTGGCGTGGCCGTGGTCGTGCTGGTGGCCGGCGTCCGCCGCCTGCGCGTGGGCGCGCGCCTGCTCTTCCAGCCGCGGCGAGACGAAGAGGCGCAGCGTCGCTGACATCAGCACGATCATGATTAGGCCGCCGACGTACTCAGCAAGGGTGAACTGCCAGCCGAGCAACACCCAGAGCACCAGGCCCAGCTCCCAGACCAGGTTGGTCGAGGCGAACTGAAAGGCGAGCGCAGAGGCGGCGGAGGCGCCCTTCTGGAAGAGGCTCTTGGCGATCGCTATCGCTGCGTAGGAGCAGGAGGACGAGGCCGCGCCGAGCCCCGTCGCCCAGGCGATTGGCTGCGGGCCACCGCCGGAGAGCGTCGCCTGAATCCGCTCGCGCGGCACCCAGGCCTGGACGATCCCGGAGATGGCGAAGCCGAGCACGAGCGCCCACCAGACCTCGTAGGCCATCAGGAAGGACTGCTTGAAGCCTTCGGCGATCGTGCCCAGTACGTCAGCCATTGGTGCACCGTACCAGATACCCCCCGGGGGTATTGAGGAATCAGCCGATGCCGAGGCGTCGCGCGCGTTCGGCGGCGCGCGCAACGATCTCACCGGTGCCGGGGACCTCACCGTCCCGCATCAGCACTTTTCCCGCGACCACCGCCGTATCAACGATCGAGCCACTTGCGGCGTAGACCAGATCGGAGTGCAGGTCACCGAGGCCCAGCTCCGGCGAGTTGGCTCGCAATAGGAGGAAGTCGGCTGGGCCGCCAACCGCGAGAGGGCCGGCGCCGAGCCGTGGCGCAGAGCCGCCGGTGGCGATCTGCCAGGCCTCCTCGGCCGGCAGCACGGTCGGATCGCCGCTGGCGTGGCGTTGCGCCAGCGCGAAGGTCTTCAGGTCAGAGAAGAGGTCGAGCGAGTCGTTCGATCCGGGCCCGTCGGTGCCGAGCCCGACAGCGACGCCAGCCTCGCGGGCGGCAGGGTAGGGGAGGACGCCACCGACGGCCAGCTTCATGTTGGCTACCGGGTTGGCGACGACGGTGCAGTCGCGCTCGGCGATCAGCTCCAGCTCGGCGCGGTCGAGCCAGACGCCGTGAGCGAGGACGGTCCGCTCGCTCAGCATCCCGAGGCGATCGAGGTAGGCGGCGGGGCGGACCCCGTGTTGCTCGAGGCAGTCGTTGACCTCGCCCTCGGTCTCGGAGAGATGGATCTGGATCGCGACTTCGCGCTCGGCGGCCAGCTCGGCCGTCCAGCGCAGCAGCTCTTCGCTGACGGTGTAGATCGCGTGCGGGGCGAGCGCGCTGCCGATCGAAGGGCCGAAGCGGGCCAGCTCCTCGAGGTTATCCAGCGCTTTCTCCTGCATCGCCGCGGTCTCGCCGTCGATGTCGAAGAGCGGCCCGCCGATCGTCGCCCGCAGCCCCGCGTCGCGGACCGCCCGGGCGGTCGCTCCGGGGTGCCAGTACATGTCCCAGAAGCGGGTCGTGCCAGTGCGGATCATCTCCGCACAGGCCAGGCGCACCCCCCAGTAGACGTCATCCGGCTCCAGCTTTGCCTCGACCGGCCAGACCACCTCCTGCAGCCAGCGCATCAGTGGCAGGTCACCGCCGTAGCCGCGGAAGAGGGTCATCGCGGCGTGTGTGTGCCCGTTGACGAGCGGTGCGACGAGCGGCGCGCCGGCCGCCTCGATCGTCTCGTCGCCGGGCTCCGGCGTGACCTCCGGGCCGAGCGCGGCGATCGTCCCGTCGACGCAGCGCAGCCCCACCGTCTCGCCGTCGAGGACGGCGCCGGCGATCGCCAGCGGCGCCGCCACGCTCACGGCCCGACCGCGCCCAGCTGTGGCAAGACCGCGGCCAGGCCATCGTGCAGCTGCAGGGCATTGGCGGCGCGAGCCGCCTCAAGCTCGAGGATCTGCAGCGGCCGTGGGCCGATCCCGTTGGCGAGGTTGTCGACGACGCAGATCGCGGCGTAGGCGAGCCCGAGCTCGGCGGCGACGATGCACTCGGAGGCGATCGTCATGCCGACCACGTCGGCGTGGGCGGCCATCAGCCGGATCTCGGCCGGGGTCTCGAAGCGGGGCCCGATCGCCTGCCAGTAGACGCCCCCGTCGCGCAGCTCGCCGCCGCTCGCGCGCCAGGCCGAGAGGACTTCCTCGCGCCAGGTGGGGTCGAAGCCGGGCGCCCGGTGGGCGCGCTCGTCGGTGAAGATCGAGAGGCCGAGGTGGAGGGCGATGAAGTCATCCGGGCAGAGCAGGCTGCCGACCGGCAGCTCGGCACTGAGCGAGCCGACCGAGCCCACCGCGAGCACGCGGTCGCAGCCTTGTTCGGCCAGCGCCCGCAGGTTGGCACCATGGTCGACCTCGTGCGGCAGCTGATAGTCGCCCTCGCCGTGGCGCTGCACGATCGCCGCACCCTGCTCGGCCGCCGCAACGGCGATCGTCTCGCCGCCGGGGCTGAGCGCGCTGCTGCCAAGCACCACCGCCAGTCGTCCCATCGCCTCGATCCTAGCCTCGCCCCTGATGTCGCACTTTCCGCCGCAGGCGGCGGAAGCTACGACCGCTTTGCGATGAAGGCGGCCGCGGCGTCCTCGTGGTTGACGATCGGCTGCGGATAGTCGAGTTGGCGACGCTGTCCACGGGATAGCCGCCACGGCTCGTGCACAGTCGGACCCGCGACCCCCTCGAGCTCGGGCAAGTGGCGACGCACGTACTCGCCATCGGGATCGAAGCGGTGGGCCTGGCGGATTGGACTGAAGACGCGGTTGGGCCTGGTGTCGTTGCCGGTGCCCGCGATCCACTGCCAGTTGCCGGCGTTGTTGGCGATCTCGCCGTCGCTGAGCAGGTCCCAGAAGTGCCCCGCTCCCCAGCGCCAGTCGAGGTAGAGGTCCTTGGTCAGGAAGGAGGCGGCGATCATGCGCGCCCGGTTGTGCATGCGGCCCTCGTCTTGCAGCTGGCGCATCGCGGCGTCGACGATCGGGTAGCCGGTGCGGCCGTCGCGCCAGGCGTCGAAGGCGCGGCGTGAGCGCGACCAGCGGTCGCCGCGCGGCCGGTAGTCGCGGTTCGGCAGGGAGGGGAAGGCGGCCAGCACCTGGTGGTGGAAGTCGCGCCAGCAGAGCTGACGCGCGTAGGCGGCGGCGCCGGGGCGCGATCGTGCCTCGCCCAGTAGCTCCAGCGATGAGATGCAGCCAAAGCGCAGGTAGGGGCTGAGGCTCGAGGTCGCGTCGCCGGGCAGATCGTCGTGGTGCGCCTCGTAGCCGGCGAGGCCGTCGCGGAGGAAAGCGCGCATCAGCCGCCGTCCCTCGCTCTCGCCGCCCCTCGTTCGCCGGGGAGAGACGGTCCCGCTCAGCAGCGAGCGCAGGGCCGGCAGGCGCCCGGCGGCGAGGCGCGAGGGCATCTGGAGCTGCCGCGGAGCCGCGGAGCCCGGTCGCGACGGCACGTCCTCCCAGGCCCGATGGAAGGGCGTGAAGACCTTGAAGTGGTCGCCGCCCGCCGGGGTCACGACTCCCGGCGCCACGATCGTCGTGCCGCCGTGGCTGCGAAAGGCGATTCGCTCCTCCTCGCAGGCATCGCGCAGGCGCTGCTCGCGTCGCCGCGCGTAGGCGCTCCAGTCGGCGCTCACGTGTAGCTCCCCGGCGTCGCACTCTCGGGCGAGCGAGATCGCCTCGGCGACCGGGTCGCCCCGCCTGATGTGGAGCCGTCCCCCGGCGCGGCGCAGTGAGTCGTCGAGGTCGCGCAGCGCCTCGAGCATGAAGGCGACGCGGTTGGGGGCGGCGAAGCGGGAGCTGAGCAGCGCCTGGTCGAGCACGAACAACGGCACGGTCCGTTCCGCCTTGGCAGCCGCCGCGAGCGCCGGGTTGTCGTGCACTCGCAGATCGCGGTTGAAGAGAACGATGGCGGTGCTCACTTCGCCTATGGTGAAGATGTGACGGACCGGCCGTCAGGAAGGGATGAGAGCGAGGACGCGCGACTCGATCGCAACCTCAGCGAGCTGCTGCAGGAGCTGCGCGTCGCCCTGCCCGGGGTGCAGGTCCTCTTCGCCTTCCTGCTCGCCGTCCCGTTCCAGCAGAACTTCACCAAGATCACCTCCTTCGAGAAGGACGTCTACTTCGCCACCCTGCTCTGCACGGCGATGTCGGCGGCGTTTCTGATCGCGCCCTCGGCCTACCACCGGCTCACCTTCCACCTGCAGCAGAAGCACGAGCTGATCTTCCTCGCCAACCGCTTCACGATCGCCGGCCTCTCCTTCCTCGCCCTGGCCATGACCGGCGCGATCGTCCTGATCACCGACGTGCTCTTCGGCACCGCGGCGACCACGATCGTCACCGGCGTGGCCGCGGCGACCATGTTCGTCACCCTCTGGTACGTGCTGCCGCTGCGGCGCCGCTTCAGTCTGGAGCGGAACCGGCAGCCCTGAAGCGATCGCCCCAGAGGGCGACCATCTCGTCGGCGAATTCGTCGGTGAGCGCCAACTTCGGGGAGTGCTCGAAGAGCATTTCGAGGTCCCCCTCCCAGATGTAGATCTTGAGGTCGAGCGAGACCGCGAGTTCGTCGCTGACCCGCTCGTCGATCAGGGCGTAGGCCTCGCGCAGCATCGCGACGTTGGTCAGTTTGTCGGCGGCGAAGATCGCAGCCGCCGCCGGGTCGGCGCGCGCGACCCGGAGCCGGTGCTCCTCCTTGCGCTCCTCGTAGTCCTCGATTGACTCGTCTTCGGTCATCGCCTCAACCAGGCTGCCGACGACCTCACCGAAGCGCTCGCGCACTTCGTCAATCCCGATCTCGCTCTTCTCGACCACGTCGTGCAGCAGGCCGGCCGCCAGCACCTCATCGCCGTAGCGGTGCTTGACCAGGATCTCGGCGACGGCAACCGGGTGGTCGATGTAGGGGTGCCCGTCGCTGCCCCGGCGAAGCTGGCCCGCGTGGGCCCGTCGCGCCGTGTCCAGCGCGTCCCTGACCAGATCAGATCTCTCGACTGCAGCGTCGATTCCAGAGGTCGACGACATCCCGCGTGCCAGGGTAGCGGGACTCCGAGCCCTGGTGAACCATGGTGTTTAACTCAGGTGCCTAACTTGCAGACGCGGTGCTCGCGGCGTGCGCGGGCAGGTCGTACTCCGCTCGCTCCACCGCCAGCTCGATCTCGTCCGCGCCGCCGCCCAGGGCTAGCCAGCGCTGCTGCGCTTCCGCCCCGAGCTGGTCGAGCCGCTCGTCGGAATGCATCGGATCGTGGTGAAAGAGAACCGTGCGCGCCGCATTGGCACGGCGGGCGAAGGAGATCGAGTGCGAGAGCGAGGAGTGGCCCCAGCCGATGTGGTCGGGGTACTCGGCGTCGGCATACTGGCCGTCGTGGATCAGCAACGAGGCGTCGCGGGCGAGTCCGAGTCCGGAGATCCAGTCCTCCTCGAGCGCGTCGATGTCGGCGCCGAGAGCAGGCTCGTGGTCGGGGATGTAGGCGAGCGAGGAGTCGCCGTCGTCGATCCGGTAGCCGAGCGTCGGCCCGCGGTGGGCGACCGAGGCGGCGCTGATCCGCGCCGAGCCGATCTCCCACTCGGTCTGCGGGCAGTGCTTGAAGGAGACGTCGCAGGGCAGCTCGCGCACCTCAACCGGCGAGAGCGGCGCCGAGATATAGCGGGCGATGCGATCGCGCAGCGAGGCCTCCGGCGAGGCCGGGCCCCAGATCACAATCTCGGTCTGGGCGCGGAAGGCGGGGGCGAAGAAGACGAGGCCCTGGATGTGGTCGAGGTGGAGGTGGGTGAGGAGGATGTGGAGGCGGGCCGGCTCGGCGGCGAGCGCAAGGCCGAGGCTGCGGATGCCGGTGCCGGCGTCGAGCGCCAGCAGCGAACCGTCGGAGAGGGTGACGCCGACGCAGGAGGTGTTGCCGCCGTAGCGGATCGTCTCCGGGCCGGGGGAGGGAATCGAGCCGCGGGTGCCCCAGAGCTTGACCTTCATCTCAGCGACCCGCCCCGTTGCTCGAGCCGGCGGGCCAGAAGACCGCGATCGCTCCCTGCGAGCCGTGCGGGGTGAGGATCGGGAAGGCCGAGACCTCGACCTGGTGGCGGGCGCCATCCGCTGAGCTGATCTCGAAGTCGGCGTGGGCGGGGCGGCCGTTGCGCACCGCGACGACCAGCGGCAGCTCGTCGTAGGGGATCGGCTCGCCCGCTTTGTCGAAAGGACCGAACATCGATCCCCACTCCTCGGCGCCGACCGTTCCCAACTCCTCGAAGCGCTTGCCGAGCAGGGCGCCGGCGGCCTCGTTGTAGAAGACGAGGACCCCGCCCTCGTCGACCAGGAAGGCCGGGGTCGAGAGCGCAGACATCAAGTTGCGAGCCAGGATCAGCTCGAGGGGCCTCTGCGTCACAGATGACACTTTAGATAGTTGGGATCGACACAGCCGGGTGAGAGAAGACAGTTGGTGCCGCAGAAGCGAGACGAGTACCTTCGATCCCAGGCGGCTCCAACTGCGTGACATTCGTCACTCTTGAATCCTCGCTGTTGGCCCGGGTATCGAATACGGTCCGGTTCCCCGATGGAGGCTTCGACGAAACCACAGGACGAGACAGCGCTTCCGCTCGAGCCGGCGAAGGAGCCGAGCCCGATGTACAGGACGGCGATGGCGGTCTGCAAGCCGGTGGCGCTCTGGGGCCGCATGCGGGTGGAGGGCCTCGAGGCAATTCCCGAGAGCGGCCCGGTGCTGGTCGTCGGCAACCACGACAGCCACTGGGACCCGGTGATGGTCGGGATCTCGGCGATCCGCCGCCGCCAGATCAAAGCGCTGGCCAAGGCGGAACTCTGGGACGTGCGCGGCCTCGCCCCGGTGCTCAACGGCATGGGCCAGATTCCGATCCAACGCGATTCCGGCGATGCCGGGGCGCTGACCCGGGCGATCGAGGAACTGCGCCGCGGCGCCTGCATCGGCGTCTTCCCCGAAGGGACCCGCTCGCGCGGCAAAGTCCTGCGGGCGCGCAGCGGCATCGGTCGCCTCGCGCTCGAAGTCCCCGAGGCGAAGCTCGTCTGCGTCGCGATCGAGGGCACTTCTGACCTCACCGGATTCCCCAAGCGTCCCAAGCTGCGGATTCGCTTCTTCGAGCCCGCCGGCGGTCAGGCCCAGCCTGGCGAGGAGGCGGGAGAGCTCGCGGTCCGGCTGCTGGCCGAGATCCGCGCGCTCGTCCCACCCTCGATCTCCGCCCGCAAGCGCTCCTAGTCTTCGACGCGGTCGGGTGGGACGGTGGGTGCGCCTCTGGGGGAATTGATGTCGCACGCGCCCGCTTTGCGGGCGCTTAGCGACAATTTGAGAGCGCGGCTTCGCCGCGCCTAGAACCACGAGTGCAGCGGCCGCTTCGCGACATTCCCCCAGAGGCGCACCCGCCGTCCCTCTCGAAAGCATCCGAAGCTTCGAGAGAGGGCTCCGTTCGAGCGCCGGCTTCGCGCGAAACTTTTCCAAGCTTCGGCTCCGCAGCGCTGATTCGAAGCTCTTGGTTCGCGCTTTCGCTTCGAAGCTCCGTCTCTGCAGGAGCGTGTGGAGGGCCCCTCCCACCCGGCGCTCTTAGTGACCCGCCTTCTCGCCGTTGGGGTGTAGCGGGTACCAGGAGGCGCCGAAGGCCTTGCTGTCGGTGCCGTTGTCTTCGCCAGGCTTTTTGTCCTCGACGAAGGTGTAGAGCGGCCAGCCCGCGTAGGTGACCTGGATCGTGCCGTCTTTGCGTTCGGTCGTGCCCAGTTTCGAGGCCATCGCGCCTTCGCCCGCCTGCGGTTTGCCTTCCGTCGTCAGCGGTGGCCAGCCCTGTTCACAGGCTCCGTAGCAGGCGGATTCGCCGTTCTGGTCCTTCTGGAAGTAGTAGAGGGTGAGGCCGTTCGAGTCGACGAGCACCTTGCCGACCCCCTTTGCGGTACCGACCGTGATCGGCGCCCCTTCGCTTGTCGCGGCGGCGGGCTTGGTCGTCGATTCTTCGCCGGAGCCATAGGCGCCGCCAGAGCTAGAGCTGCTGCTACTGCTGTTGTCGCTGCTGCTTCCGCAGCCGGCAATCGCCAGCATCGCGATCAGCGCCAGGGCGGCAAATGCGGGAAAGGTCTTCTTCACGTCGGTTCCTCCTGTCGGATTTGCTTGCGCAGGGCTGTGTCGCCGGCGCCGATCGGCGCGACGAAAGTTCGGTCGCCCGCGTGGACGACGAGTGCTTTGGCGCGGGAGAGATCAAGTGCGGCGCTGAGCACCGCCGAGGCGTCCCCGCCCCAGCGGTAGCGGAAGGTGCCGGCGGAGACGTCGCGACCGCCCGGCCCGCGCATGTAGACGCGGCAGAGCGTGCCCGAGCTGATGCCCTTCACGTACATGTGGATCTCGGTGCCGTACGCCTGCGGCTCCAGTGCCGCGGCGATTTTCACTCCCGCGGGCAGCGAGCGGAAAGAGACGTGCTGCTCCGGGCTGCCGCCGTTGTCGCCGGTAAGGACGAAAATCGCAAGGACGGCTGCGGCCGCAGCTGCGGCCGCACCGCCCAAGCCGAGTCCGAAGCGGAGGCGACGATGCTGTCGCTTCGAGCGCCGCTCCGCGTCGATCGTGGCCGCGATCCGCTTGCCCAGCTCCGGCGGCGGCGCTGGGGCCGGCCCGAAGCGCTCGGGGTCGGCGTGGGGGAGCAGGCTCACCACTGAGCCGAGCGCGTCGGCCTCAGCGCGGCAGGCCGGGCAGCCCTCAAGGTGGGCCTCCATGCCCGCCCGCTCGTCGTCGGTGAGGTGCCCGAGCGCGTAGGCGCCCAGGCTCTCGCGCCACTCGCGGCAGTTGTCAGTCTTCATAGCCCATCTCCTCGAGCACGACCCGCAGCGCCCGCAGCCCGTAGTAGACGCGGCTCTTCACGGTTCCCTCTGGGACGCCGAGCTCCTCGGCGACCTCCGCGTAGGGACGGCCCCGGTAGTAGGTCTCGACCAGCACGCGGCGGTGATCGTCGCCGATTCTGCGCATCGCCTCCTCGATCTGCCAGGAGAGCAGCGCCTCGTCAAAGGGCTCGACCGAGGGCTCGACGCCACCCTCGGCAACCGAAGGCCGCGAGCTGCGGGCGCGGCCGAGGTCAATGACGACGTTGCGCAGGATCGCGAAGAGCCAGGTGCGCAGCGAGCCGATCTGCGGGTCGAAGCGCTCGCCGGCCCGCCAGGCCCGCAGGAATGTCTCCTGCACGGCCTCTTCGGCGAGGCCAGGGTCGGCGAGCGAGCGAACCGCGAAGCCGTACAGCTCTGCCGCGTGCGCCGCGTAGGCCTCGCGCACATCCCGCTCGCGGGTCAGAGCACCGGGTGCCATCTCAGGCCGATCTTGGAGCAGGTATGCAGATCACGACTGTCCGGAATACGAACAGCCGCCGGCGCGGGTTCAGGCCAAACGCGGAAGCCTTGTTACTCCATTTTTCCGATCTTGAAGATTTTCGTGCCACAGTCGGGGCACGTACCTTGGATCGCCGGGCGACCATTCTTCATCGTCACCTGTTTGGCGTCCTTGATCTCGACCTTCTTTCGCTCCTTGACGCAGTAACCCTCGGGCATCAGTGGCCGTCCTTTCACTGCCTTGGCGGCAGAGCTCGCGGTGGTCGCGAGATCGAATTGCGGCGAATGTAACGCAGTGGGGGGACGATGGCGGCAAAGAATGTGCCGTTTGGCACAAACGTCCTACTTCCCTTCGCCGCCGCCTTCGAGGCTTGCGACCCTCGCCTGGAGGGCTTTGACCTGCGCCGTGAGGGCGGTGACACGGGGATCAACTGCGCCCGCCGTGCCGCCGGCGCTCTCGGCTTCGAGCGCTTCGATCCTGGTCGTGAGTTCGGTCTGCAGCGTCTGCAGGTCCGCTTCGCTCACCTTGTTGCTCTGTGCCTCGATGCCGAGGTAGACCCCCGCGCCGGCGCCGCCGATCGCGATCGCGACCAGGACGAGGAAGACGCGCGTGCGCATCGTCAGCTTGCGCTCAACCAGCCCGATCCACGCCCGCAGTCCGTCCAGCGACATCGCCCTAACTTAGAGCCTGCCCCCGATCCACTACCCTGCGGCCCGCATCTTCCCGACCCCAGCTTTCAAGGAGAGACCCGCATGCCCGAGGCAGTAATCGTCGACACCATCCGCACTCCGATCGGCCGCGCCTTCAAGGGCTCGCTGGCTCAGCTGCGCCCGGAGGAGACGGGCGCCTTCGTGGTCGACCAGCTGCTCGAGCGCAACCCGGGCGTCGACCCGGCCCTGGTCGAGGACCTCTTCTGCGGCGTCGGCATGCCGCAGGGCCTGGAGGCATTCAACATCGGCCGGATCATTTCGCTGCTCTCCGAGAAGCTGCCGCAGACGGTCAACGGCGTCACCGTCTCGCGCTACTGCTCCTCCAGCCTCGACGCGATCCGCCACGCCGGCAACGCGATCAAGGCCGGCGAGGGAGATGTCTACATCGCCGCCGGGGTCGAGTGGGTGAGCCGCTTCAACGAGCGCACCGAGCCCGCCGGCGCCGACGACCGCAACCCCAACCTGATCGGTGAGAACGGCCAGCCCAACGCCTACATCGACATGGGCCTGACCGCGGTCAACGTCGCCAACCACTACGAGGTCAGCCGCGCCGACATGGACAAGATCGCGCAGCGCTCCCAGGAACTGGCCGTCCAGTCCCAGGAGGACGGCTTCTTCGACCGCGAAATCGTCCCGGTGAAGCTGCCCGACGGCACCGAGGTCGCCAAGGACGACGGCCCGCGCGCCTCCTCGACCCTGGAGAAGCTGAGCCAGCTGCCCGAGGCCTTCGGCGGCGGCGGCGTCACCGCCGGCAACTCCTGCCCGCTCAACGACGGCGCCGCGGCGGTGCTGCTGATGAGCGACACCAAGGCAAAGGAGCTGGGGCTGACCCCGCGCGCCCGCATCATCACCGCCGCCACCTGGGGCAACGAGCCCGAGTACATGGGTGTGGCCCCGATTGGCGCGATCAAGAAGGTGCTCGAGCGGACTGGGATGACGATGGAGGACGTCGGCACGGTCGAGCTCAACGAGGCCTTCGCTGCCCAGGTGATCCCGATCATGGACGAATGCGACATCCCGCTGGAGAAGCTCAACACCCACGGTGGTGCGATCGCCCTCGGTCACCCCTTCGGGATGACCGGCGCCCGCATGATGGGCACCCTGCTCAACGTGATGGAGACCGACGACCACCAGGTAGGCATCGAGACGATGTGCGTGGCCGGTGGCCAAGGCAAGGCGATGATCGTCGAAAGGGTCTGAGAGCCTGACCCGGTAGGGGTTCCACTTAACTTTTTCGGTGGGGCGGAACCTGCTGGCGCCGCAAGCGCGCGCCGAAAAAGTACAAGACGTTCCACCCCTACCGGGTCAGGCTCTAAGGTCCGCTCGTGGACACGCTGACCTATGAGGCCGACGGCCGGGTTGCGAGGCTTACGCTCAATCGGCCGGAGCGAGGGAATGGGATAACGCCGCGGATGCCGGTCGAGTTGGCGGCCTGTGTCGAGCGGGCGAATCTCGACCCGGCCATCCATGCGATCGCCCTGGCCGGTAACGGCACCGGCTTCTGCGGTGGCTATGACCTGGTCGCCTCGGCCGAGGGCGACATGAGTGAGCTGGGTGGGTCCGAGGCGCCGCCCGGATCGCCGCTCGACCCGGCGACGATCGGCGCCAACCACGCGCCCGAGTCGAACTGGGACCCGGTCACCGACTTCCAGTTCATGTCGCGCAACGTGCGGGGCTTCATGAGTCTCTTTCACTCCGAGAAGCCGGTGCTCTGCAAGGTGCACGGCTACTGCGTCGCCGGCGGAACCGACATGGCGCTCTGCTCCGACCTGCTGGTGATCGCCGCCGAGGCCAAGATCGGCTACCCGCCGGCGCGGGTCTGGGGCTCGCCGACGACAGCAATGTGGACGGCGCGGATCGGGCCGATGCGGGCCAAGCGGCTGCTGCTGACCGGTGACTCACTGACCGGCGCGCAAGCGGAGGAGTGGGGGCTGGCGACCGAGGCGCCGCTGGCCGCCGAGCTGGACGAGCGCTTCGAGCGCCTGTTGGAGCGCGTGGCGCGGATGCCGATCAACCAACTGGTGATGATGAAGATGCTGGTCAACCAGAGCCTCTACGCCCAGGGCCTGCACCAGACCCAGTTGCTGGGGACTTTCTTCGATGGCATCGCCCGCCACACCGAGGAGGGCCACGGCTTTGTCCGCCGCGCCGCCGAGTCGGGCTTCAAAGAGGCGGTGCGCGAGCGTGACGAGCCCTACGGCGACTTCGGCATGGAGGGGTTCGGCGTATGAGCGGCCGGCCCTCGGTCGCGGTCGTCGGCGGTGGCTTCGGCGGCGTTGGCGCTGCCGTGATGCTGAAGCGCGAGGGCTACGAGGACGTGACCGTCTTCGAGAAGGGCGAGCGCGTCGGCGGCGTCTGGCAGCACAACACCTATCCGGGCGCCGCCTGCGACATCCCGTCCCATCTCTACGAGTACTCCTTCGCACCCAACCGCTGGTCGCGGCGCTTCTCTCCCGGAGCCGAGATCCGCGCCTATATCGAGGGCGTCGCCCACCGCTTCGGCGCCTTCGACAAGGTCCGCACCGGCGTTGAGGTAGCGAGCGCCCGCTGGGATGAGGAGCACGGTAAGTGGCTGCTCGAGACCAGCGCCGGGCCGCACGTGGCCGACGTCCTGGTCACCGCCTGCGGGCAGCTTTCGGTGCCCAGTACGCCTCCCATCCCCGGCTTGGACGAGTTCGAAGGCCCCTCCTTCCACACCGCCGAGTGGCGCCACGACGTCGACCTCGCCGGCAAGCGCGTCGCCCTGATCGGCACCGGCTGCAGCGCGATCCAGGTTGGTCCGGCGATCCAGCCCGAAGTCGCCCAGCTCGACGTCTACCAGCGCTCGCCGGGCTGGACCCTGCCCAAGGGCGACTACGCCTACTCGGGTTGGGCCCGCGCCTTGTTCCGCCGGATGCCGGCGCTGCGCCGCCTCGACCGCGCCTCGGTCTACGCCTTCCAGGAGGTCGCCGCCGCGGCCTTCACCCGCCACCGCTGGCTGTTGCCGCTGTTCCGGGTCCTCGGCACGCGGCAGATCAAGTCGGCCATCTCCGATCCTGAGCTGCGGCGCAGGGTGACCCCGACCTACGAGTTCGGCTGCAAGCGGATCATGCTCACCGACGACTGGTACCCGACGCTGACCCGCGACAACGTCGAGCTCGTCGCCGGGCGAATCGACCGGGTCACGCCGGGCGGCATCCGCGACGCGTCCGGGGTCGAGCGTTCGGCCGATGCGATCGTCCTCGCCACCGGCTTCGCCAGCCACGACTTCGTCGCGCCGATGGAGATCGCCGGCAGGGAAGGGCAGACCCTGGAAGAGGCCTGGGCCGAGGTGGCGCGCGCCTACCTGGGAATCAGCGTGCCGGGGTTCCCCAACATGTTCCTGCTCTATGGCCCGAACACCAATGGCGGCAGCGGCTCGGTCGTCAACACGCTTGAGTGCGGGATCGGCCACCTGCTCTCCGCCCTGCGCGAGATGGAGACGAGCGGTGCGGAGCGGATCGAGGTGAGGCGAGGGGCCGCCGAGGATTTCGACCGAGAGCTACGCGCTGCCCTCGCGGGAACCGTCTGGCAGAGCGGCTGCAGCAACTGGTACGTGGACGAGAACGGCAACGATCCCAACAACTGGCCCTGGACCTGGAGCGCCTACCGGCGCCGCACGGAGCATCTCGCCGCGGGCGCGTACGAGCTGAGCGGCACGGCGGGGCCGGTCGCCTCAAGCGCCCTCGGGTAGGGTCCCGCCGCGATGAGCGAGTCCCCTCGCAGCGAGGTGTTCACCCCCGAGAACGTCCGCGCTTTCATCGGCGGCAGCTTCCCCGGCGATCTCGGGATCGAACCGCTGGAGATCGAGGACTCCTTCGCCAGCGGGCGGATCGTCGTCGACAAGCGGCACCTTCACCCCGGCGGCTACGTCCACGGCGGCGTCTGGACCGCGCTCGGCGACACCGTTGCCGCCTGGGCGACCTTCCGCAACATCCCGCCGGAGCACAACTTCACGACGATTGAGCTGAAGCTCAACGTCTTCTCAGCCGGGCTGCTCGGCGACGAGATCGTCGCCACCGGAACGCCCCTGCACGCCGGCAAGAGCACCGTCGTGATCGAGGTCAAGATCGAGCGGATTCGAGATGGCGGCGAGCCGAAGCTGGCCGCCAACATGATCGTCAGCCAGTTCGTCCTGCCGCCTCACCAGGACTGACGGCGGCCGCTCCTTCCAGGTCGACCGGCGTCTCCATCTGTTCGACGATCGGCAGGCGCCAGAGGGCACTGGCGATCGTCAGCCCCGCCGCCGCCGCGAACAGGGCCAGGAACCACTGGCTGGCGCTGAGCAGGGTCATTTCGAAGAAGTCGCGCACAGGTGCCGCGGCGAGGATCAGCGCGTAGAGGGCGCCGAGGCCGGCGACGAGGGCCAGCATGTAGCTCTGGATCGCGATGTGCTCGCGGCCGGGCCCGCGCTCGAGCAGCAGCACGAAGCTGAGCCCGAGCACGATCAGGGTCGTGGTCGCCGCGGTGCGCCCGGCTTCGAGGCTGCCGCCGAAGACGGTGTCGACGAGGAAGAAGGAGAGGATCGAGCCGAGCGCTATCGCCAGCCCCGCCGGCAGGGCGAAGGCGAAGAGGGCGCGCAGCAGGCGGCCACGGTAGAGCGGCCCGTCCGAGGGCGCCAGCGCCAGCACGAAGGAGGGGATGCCGATCGTCAGGAAGGCCGCCAGGGTCAGGTGCCTGGGCAGGAAGGGAAAGGCGAAGCCGGGGATCGCGACGAGCACGATCAGCGCCGCGGCGTAGACCGTCTTGGTCATGTAGAGGCGGCCGAGGCGATGGATGTTGCGGGCGATCCGCCGGCCCTCGCCGACCGCCTGCGGCAGGCGGGCGAATTCGTCTTTGAGTAGGACGACGTCGGCGACGCCCTTGGTCACCTGCGCCCCCGAGCCCATCGCCACCGCCATCCGCGCCCGCTTCAGCGCCGGCACGTCGTTGACCCCGTCGCCGATCATCGCCGCGTAGCGTCCCGAGGCGGCCAGCGCCGAGACGAGGTCGCGCTTCTGCTCGGGCTTGATCCGGCAGAAGACGGTGTTGGCGAGGGCCGCTTTGGCCAGCCCTTCGGCGTCTTCGGGCAGCTCCGAGCCCTCGATTACGCCGGCGTCCGGTGGTACCCCGACCGCGCTGGCCACCGCGGTCACCGTCGCCCGCGCGTCGCCGGAGATCAGCTTCAGGTCGACGTCCTGCTCGCGCATGAAAGCGACGGTTTCGGCGGCGTCGGGACGGAGTGTCTCCTCCAGCACCACCAGCGCCACCGCCTCCAGTCGCGGTGCCGGTTCCTTGCCCGGATCGGCGGGCAGCGGCTGGCTGCTTTCGCCGAAGGCGACGACGCGCCGGCCCGCCGCGGTCTCGCGCTCGAGCACCCGGGCGAGGCCAGGGGGAGCGACAGAGCCCCCGCCTTGCCGAGCACGTCGGGCGCCCCGAGCACGTAAGAAGTCGAGCCGATTCGCAGGCCGCTCCACTTCCACTCCGAGGAGAACGGCACCTCACTCGCGACCTTCTCCGCTTGGCCGGGAAAGCGCTCGGCGACCGCTTCGAGAGTGCGGTTGCGGTCGCCGGCGCTGGCGGCGAAGTTGCCCAGCGCCGCGTGCGCCGCCGCCTGCTCGACGCCCTCGGCGACCTCGGCGCCAAGCAGGCGCAGCTCACCGTCGGTCAGCGTCCCGGTCTTGTCGACGCAGATCGTGTCGACCGCGGCGAGGCTCTCGGTGGCGCTCATCTGCTGCACCAGCGTGTCTTTTTTCGCCAGCCGCACGGCGGCGACGGCGAAGGTGACGCTCATCAGCAGCACCAGGCCCTCGGGGACCAGGGTCACCAGGCCCGCGGTGGCGGTCTGGGCGGCCTCATCGATGCCGGTGTTGCGCAGCTTCAGGGTGAGGATCAACAGGATCGCCAGTGGCACCATCGCGTAGACGCAGGCGAGGATCACGCGGTTGACCTCCTCCTGCAGTGGCGAGGGGGGATGGCGGAAGGCGCGCGCCTCGCCGGCCAGCCGTCCGGCATAGCTCTCCTCGCGCACGGCCGACGCGGTGTAGTAGCCGGAGCCGCTAATGCAGAAGGAGCCGGAGAGCGCCTGGTCGCCGCGGTCCTTGCGCACGCCGTCGGCCTCGCCGGTCAGCATCGACTCGTCGAGGGTCATCCCGCGGCTGCGGATCACCTCGCCGTCGGCGACGAGCTGGTCGCCGGGCTCGATCGCGATCACGTCCCCGGGGACGACTTCGTCGGCGAGCAGGTCGACGACGGCGCCGTCGCGGAGCGCCTTGGCGCGCGGCGCGACCAGCACCGCCAGCTCGTCGAGGGTGCGCTTCGCTTTCAGCTCCTGGCGGATGCCGATGTAGGAGTTGATCACCGCGATCAGGCCGAAGATCGAGTCGGCGTAGAGCCCCAGTCCGAGGTCGAGGACGAAGAAGGCTCCGATGATCGCGTTGAAGAGCGTGAAGACGTTGCCGGCGACGATGCTCGAGGTCGAGCGCGAGGAGTCCTCCGCCGGCGGGCCCAGCTCGCGCAGTCGCTTTGCCGCCGTTGCGCTGGAAAGCCCCTGCTCGATCGCCGCGTCAGTCATTGGGACTATTCAATAGGGTGCGAGCCGGATGGCTTTGAAGCTCGGACTCAACCTCGGCTACTGGGGGATCGGCCCAGCTGGCGACGACGCCCTCGAGGTGGTGCTTGCCGCCGAGGCGGCCGGCTTCGAGTCCGTCTGGGCAGCCGAGTCCTACGGCTCCGACGTGGTCAGCGTTCTCGCCTGGCTGGCGCCACAGACGACGACGATCAACCTCGGCGCCGCGATCATGCAGGTGCCCGCCCGCCCGCCCGCCGCAGCGGCGATGGCCGGCGCGACGATCGACAAGCTCTCCGGCGGCCGCTTCCTCTTCGGCTTCGGCCCCTCCGGGCCGCAGGTTTCCGAGGGCTGGTACGGCGTCCCCTACTCCAAGCCCTGGGGCCGCACCCGCGAGTACATCGAAGTCGTACGCGAGATCATCGCCCGCGAGGACAAGGTCGATCACCAGGGCGAGCATTACCAAGTGCCTCTACCCGGGGGCGAGGGAAAGCCACTGAAGCTCAACTTCCACCCGGAGCGCAACCAGATACCGGTCTTCGTCGGCGCGATCGGGCGCAAGTCGGTCGAGATGGCGGCCGAGATCGCCGATGGCTGGATCCCGATCTTCTTCAGCGTCGACGCTTTCGAGCAGACCTGGGGCGAGCACCTGGAGGCCGGCTTCGCCAAGGGCGGGCGGCAGCGCTCCGACCTCGAGGTCTCGCCCTCGCTGCAGGTCGCGATCGACGGCGACCTCGAGGCGGCCAAGGCCGTGGTCAAGGCCGGCCTGGTCCTCTACTTCGGCGGCATGGGCAGCCGCAAAACGAACTTCTACGTCGACCTCGCCCACCGCTTCGGTTTCGGCGACGTCGCCGATGAGGTCCAGAAGCGCTTCCAGGACGGCGACCGCGCCGGCGCTTTCGAGGCGGTCCCTGACGAGGTCGTCGAGGCGACCTCGCTGGTCGGCACCGAGGCCGAGGTTGCGGAGCGGGTCGAGCGCTTCCGCGGCGCCGGCATCGACCGCCTGATCGTTTCGCCGGTTCACGCCGAGAAAAGTCAGCAACTCCACACCTTGCAGCGCCTCGCGGCGCTCATCGCATAGTCTCCGCCGCCGCGTCTATGAAGATCGGAGTGCCGAAAGAGACCGCCGAGGGAGAGCGCCGGGTCGCGCTAGTCCCTGACGTGGTCAAGTCCCTCGCCGCCAACGAGAAGGTCTCGGTCGTAGTCGAGTCCGGAGCGGGCGAGGCTGCCGGTCATCCCGACTCGCAGTACAGCGATGCCGGCGCCGAAGTCGTCGAGGCCGAGGTTACGTGGGGCGCCGACGTGGTCCTTCGCGTCGCCGCCCCTTCCGCCGCCGAGATCGGTCGCCTCAATTCCAACCAACTTCTGATCGGCCACCTCTCGCCGTGGACCGCGGCTGAGACCAACAAGGCGCTGGCCGCCGCGGGCGTCACCAGCTTCGCGATGGAGGCGATCCCGCGCACGACCCGCGCCCAGGCGATGGACGCGCTCTCTTCGCAGGCCGCCGCTGCGGGCTACGCGGCGAGTCTGATCGCCGCCCGCGAGTCGGGCCGCTTCTACGGGATGATGACCACCGCCGCCGGCACGGTGCCTCCGGCCAAGGTGCTCGTCCTCGGCGCCGGCGTCGCCGGCCTGCAGGCTGTCGCTACCGCAAAGCGGCTGGGCGCGATCGTCACCGGCTTCGACATCCGCCGCGCCGCCTGGGAGCAGATCGCCTCGCTCGGCGGCCGCCCGCTTGAACTCGACTTCATCCCCGACGCGGAGGGCGAGGGTGGCTACGCACGCCCGCTCACCGACGAGGAGAACGCGCAGGTGCGCGACGCGCTCGGCGAGAACGCCGCCAAACAGGACGTGATCGTCACCACCGCCGCGATCCCAGGGCGCCCGGCGCCGCTGCTGATCACCGCCGACGCGGTGCGCGGCATGGCCCCCGGCTCAGTGATCGTCGACCTCGCCGCCGAGACCGGCGGCAACTGCGAGCTGACCGAGGCCGGCCAGACCGTGGTCGAGAACGGCGTCAAGGTGATCGGCCCCAGCAACCTGGCCAGCGAGATGCCGCGCCCGGCATCGCAGCTCTACGCCAAGAACCTGGAGAACCTGCTCGGGCTGCTGATCACCGACGAGGGCACGCTCAACGTCGACTTCGAGGACGACATCATCGCCGCCGCCTGCATCACCCACGGCGGCGAGATCAAGAACGAGAGGGCAGCTAAGTAGCCATGAGCTTGATGACCGAGATCACGATCTTCGTGCTCGCCGCTTTCGTCGGCTTCGAGGTGATCTCGAAGGTGCCGACCACCCTGCACACGCCGCTGATGTCGCAGACCAACGCGATCCACGGCATCGTCATGCTCGGCGGGCTGATCGTCGTCGGCTACGCCAACGACCCGCTCGAGTACGTGATCGGCACGATCGCGATCGCCTTCGGCGCGATCAACATCGTCGGTGGCTTCATGGTCACCGACCGCATGCTCGGCATGTTCTCCAAAAAGCCGAAACCCAAGGCCGAGGCTGACGGGAAGGCCGGCAAATGATCGTCGAGGCCGTGCTCAAGCCCGGCGGAGACGCCGCCACCGCGCTCTACATCGTCGCCTTCTCACTCTTCATCCTCGGCGTCAAACGCGGCACCCACCCGACCACCGCGAAGCAGGGCAACCTGGTCGCCGCGGTCGGTATGGCGGTCGCCGTCGTCACCACCCTGCTGCTCGACGGGGTCGGCAACTGGGGCCTGATCGCGCTCGGGCTCGGCATCGGAACCGCCGTCGGCGTGATCGCCTCGGTACGGGTGAAGATGACCGAGATGCCGCAGATGGTGGCGCTCTACAACGGCGTCGGCGGCGGCGCCGTCGCATTGATCGCCTGGTCTGAGATCCGTCACGGGATTTCCCTCGGCGAGACGATTCCGCTCGACACGCTGATTCCGGTTCTCTTCGCCGCTGTCGTCGGCTCGATTTCCTTCTGGGGCTCGAACATCGCTTTCGCCAAGCTCCAGGACTTGATCCCAACCCGCCCGCTGGCGGTCCCGGGGCAGCAGGTGATCAACGTCGTGCTGCTGATCGGGATTCTCGCCGCCTGCGTCAGCATCGCGGTCAACAACGACGATCCCAACCAGGCGATCTTCATCGCAATCCTGCTCGCCGCTGGGCTGCTCGGCAACCTCGTCGTGCTGCCGATCGGCGGCGCCGACATGCCGGTCGTGATCTCGCTGCTCAACGCCTTCACCGGCCTCTCCGCCGCGGCAGCCGGTTTCGCCCTCGACAACGTCGCCCTGATCGTCGCCGGCACCCTGGTCGGCTCTTCGGGAACGATCCTGACGATGGAGATGGCGACGGCGATGAACCGCTCGGTCGCCAACGTCCTTTTCGCCGGCTTCGGCGGCGCGCCGGCCGGCGGTGGCGGGGGTAGCACCGAGGAACGCCCCCACGTCTCGATTGGCGCCCAGGACGCGGCGATCAAGCTCGCCTACGCCGACACGGTCGTGATCGTGCCCGGCTACGGCCTCGCCGTCGCCCAGGCCCAGCACGCGATCAAGGAGGTCGGCGACGAGCTGGAAAAGCGCGGCGTCACCGTCAACTACGCGATCCATCCCGTCGCCGGGCGGATGCCAGGCCACATGAACGTGCTGCTGGCCGAGGCCGACGTGCCCTACGAGCAGCTCAAGGAGATGGAGGAGATCAACCCCGAGATGCCGCGCACCGACGTCGCGGTCGTGGTCGGGGCCAACGACGTCACCAACCCGGCAGCCAAGAACGACCCCGACAGCCCGATCGCCGGGATGCCGATCATCGAGGTCGACCAGGCCCAGCAGGTGATCGTGATCAAGCGCTCGCTCAGCCCCGGCTTCGCCGGCATCGACAACGACCTCTTCTACGAGCCCAACACCTCGATGCTCTTCGACGACGCGAAGAAGGCCGCGGCCGACATCGCCGCCGAGATCCAGAATCTCTAGCGCTTTCCGCGCGCCTCTCGGCGCATTAGATAGCCACTTGTAGCAGCGACGTTCCTAGCCTCGTCTCATGCGAGACGAGCGGGGGCAGTCGACGGTGGAGTGGGTCGGGTTGCTGCTGCTTGTCGTTCTACTCCTGGCCGGCCTCATTGCTGCTGGGGTGCGGGTCCCTGGCGCCGCGTTGGCGCGAGGGATCGCCTCACGAATCCTCTGCGCCGCATCGCTAGCGGAGAGCTGCGACGGTGGCGACCCGGTTCTGATCGCCGCCTACGGGACCGAAATCGGCAAGCTGGTCCGCGCGCACATGCCGTCGCTGCTGTTCGAGCGCGGTTCTAGTGCCGTTCCGGTCGATTTTCGACGCTGCCGCAGCACCGTCTGCGGTGACGCCGCCGAACATGGCTATGTGCGCCGCACCGATGCCGGCCTGCCGGTCTCCGCCTTCGTTCACGTCGTCGATTGCCGGCCCGACGCGGCGGAGGCCTCTGAGTCAGAGGGAGCGAACTGCTCCGGCAAACGCGCCGGCAACCTCTATATCCAGTACTGGACCTACTACGCGGACTCGGCGACGCTGCGAAGCATCCCCGTGGTTGGCGAAGAGGGCTACCACTCCGACGATTGGGAGGGAGTTCAAATTCGTATCCGACCCGATGGCAGCATCGACGAGCGCGCCTCTTCGCACGACGGCTACAACTACGACGAGGGCACGGCCAACTGGGGTTCTGACATCGGCTCCGGGACTCTTAGGGGCCTCGCCGAAGCCGCCGGCATCCGGCCCGTCGACGGCTGGGGCCCCGAGACCCACCTCCTCTTCGTCTCCGGCGGCAGCCACGCCGGCAACGCCTTTGACGTTCGCAGTATCGAGCGCCTAGCCCCCGGCAGCCGCGTAGATCTAATCCCGCTCGAGCCGATCGCCATCACCAGCGACGACCGCTTCACGATCGAACCGCCCTGGCGCAAGAAGGTTTGGCGCGACCCGGAGGCCGCGGGGACCGACTGACTCACGAAAGCTGCATTGAGCACGCTATAGGTGCCAAATGCAGCTTTCGTGACCGCTACTTCGGCGGCATTCGCAGGGCGCCGTCGAGGCGGATCGTCTCTCCGTTGAGCATTGGGTTGGCGACGATCTGGCCGACCATCTGGGCGTACTCCGCAGGGCGGCCGAGGCGCGAGGGGAAGGGGATGCCGGCGCCGAGGGCGGTACGGGCCTCCTCGGGCAGCGCCGCAAGCAGAGGGGTGTCAAAGAGGCCCGGGGCGATCGTCATAACCCGGACGCCACGCCCGGCCATGTCGCGCGCCGCCGGCAGCGTCATCCCGACGATGCCGCCCTTCGAGGCGGCGTAGGCGATCTGGCCGATCTGGCCGTCGTAAGCGGCGATCGAGGCGGTGTTGATGCAGACGCCTCGCTCGCCCTCCGCGTCGGGTTCGTTCTCACTCATCGCCGCAGCTGCCAGGCGCAGCACGTTGAAGCTGCCGATCAGGTTGACCTTGACCACGTTGGAGAAGAATTCAAGGTTGTGCGGGCCGCGTTTGTGGGCGACCCGCTCGGCCCAGCCGATCCCGGCGCAGCAGACCGAGACGCGCAGGCCGTCGTCGTGCGAGGCCGCTCGTGCCACCGCCGCCGAGACCGCGGCCTCATCGGTCACGTCAGCTTGGACGAAGCTCACGCTCGGCCCCAGCTCTCTCGCCAGCGCCTCGCCCTTCTCGGCATTGAGGTCGGCGATCGTCACCGCGGCGCCGGCCTCGATGAGGAGTCGCGCCGTGGCCTCGCCAAGCCCGGAGGCTCCGCCGGCAACCAGCGCACTCTTACCTGCAAGCTCCATCGCCGCGCACCCTATCTGTCCCGTACTGCTTTCTCTCTTATTTCACGAACAAAGCGGTACGCCGGCAGTTCACACTCCGGTAAGCAGACCTCGCTAGGGTTTTCGAATCGCCACCGAGGTGAAGTCGAGTACCAAGAGCGCAATCGTGGAACGCCTCGGCGAGGCGCGCACACGCACCTTGGACCTGGTCCAGCCGCTCGACGATGAGCAGCTCAATCGCGTCTACTCGCCGATTCTCAGTCCTTTGGCCTGGGACCTCGGACACATCGCCAACTTCGAGGAGCTCTGGCTGGTGCAGACGATCGGCGGTCGCGAGCCGCTGCACGGTGAGCTCGGCCGTTTCTACGACGCGATCGAGAACCCGCGCAAGACGCGGGGCGAGCTGCCGATCCTGCGCGACGCCGAGCTGCGCTCCTACCTCGCTGATGTGCGCGTGCGCACGCTCGAGGTGCTCGACGAGGTCGACATCGGCGCCGATGTCGAGGACCCGTTGCTGCGGGGCGGATTCGTCTACGAGATGCTGCTCGCCCACGAGCTGCAGCACAACGAGACGATGCTGCAGCTCCTGCAGTTGGTCGACGGTTACGAGAACGCCGAGATCGAGCTTGGCCCGTCCGCAACCGAGGTCCCTGGTCCGGAGATGATCAAGATCGAGGGGGGAGAGCACGGGGTAGGCGCCCCTGCCGATGGCTTTGCTTACGACAACGAGCGCGCCCATCACACGGTCGAACTGGCGGCCTTCGAAATCGATCGAACCCCAGTAACGATCGGCGCGTATATCCAGTTCATGGAGGAGACCGCCGCTGAGCCCCCCCAGTACTGGGAGCGCGATGCAGGTGGGGGGTGGGTGCGGAGCGCAAGAGGGGGTCGCGACCCGGTCGATTCGTCCCATCCCGTCCTCCATGTCTCTTGGCACGAGGCGGATGCTTTCGCCCGCTGGGCCGGCAAGCGCCTGCCGAGCGAGCAGGAGTGGGAGGCGGCCCGTGCCGGCTTGCAGGAGGTCGGCCAGGCCTGGGAGTGGACGTCCTCAGACTTCCTGCCCTACCCCGGTTTCGAGGCGTTCCCTTACCGCGAGTACTCGGAGGTCTTCTTCGGTGACACCTACAAGGTGCTTCGCGGCGGCTCCTGGGCGACCCACGGCAGCGTGATGCGCCCGAGCTTCCGCAACTGGGACCTGCCCGAGCGCCGCCAGATCTTCTCCGGCATCCGCTGCGCGAGGGACGCATGATCGCGATCGAGGTCCACCTCGCCGCCGACGCCGCCGCGACGATGCGGCGCGACGTCCGCGCTGGCCTCTCGACCGAGCCCAAGGAGCTGGCACCGAAGTACTTTTACGACGAGCGCGGCTCGCAGCTGTTCGAGCAGATAACCGAGCTGCCCGAGTACTACCCGACCCGGGCCGAGCGCTCGATCCTTGCCGAGCGCTCCGCCGAGATCCTCGCCGCCGCAGGCCGACCCCAGACGCTGATCGAGCTCGGCTCCGGCTCCGCCAACAAGACCCGGCACCTGTTGAGCGCGATGCGAGACGCCGGTTGCCTTGGAACCTATGTCCCGGTCGACATCTCCGAGGAGATCACCCACGAGACGGCGGAGGCGTTGGTGGGCGAGTACCCCGGCCTCGTCGTGCGCGGCCTCGTCTGCGATTTCGAGCACGACCTGGAGCGCATCCCCGAGGGCGAGGGCGGCCGCCTGGTCGCCTTCCTCGGCGGCACGATCGGCAATCTCTACCCGGCAGCCCGTCGCGACTTCCTCACCCGCCTCGCGGGCCTGCTGGGCCCGGACGACCGCCTTCTGCTCGGCACCGACCTGGTTAAGGCGCACGGTCGGCTTGAGGCCGCCTACGACGACGCCAGCGGCGTCACCGCCGAGTTCAACAAGAACGTGCTGCGGGTGCTCAACCGCGAGCTCGGTGCCGACTTCGACCTCGAGACCTTCGAGCACGTCGCCCTCTACGACGCCGAGGAGGCGCGCATGGACATCCGCCTGCGCTCGCTCGAGGAGCAGACGATCCGGGTCGAGGGTCTCGAGATGGACGTCAGCTTCGCCCGCGGCGAGGAGATGCGGACCGAGATCTCCTCCAAGTTCACCTACGAGCGGCTCACCGAGGTCTACGAAGAGGCCGGCCTGGCCATCAGCGGCTGGTTCACCGACGCCGACTGCGATTACGCGCTGAGCCTCGCTAGGCCTTTGTAGACCCTAGGAGGAGCTGTGGCCTCGACTTGTGAGGCCCTCGAGAACCACCTCGATCGGGGAGCGTTTTTTCGTCCCATGTGCAGCTTCGCGGTTCCTTCGCAGCTCCGCCGCCAGCTGTCCGACGTCTATGCCGAACTGACCAACCTCTTTTGCCGCTTTGGCGAGATCATGCGAGTCGATCTTCACCGTGGGCCGCCGAGGTCGTGCCTTGGAGTTACGTCCCAAGGCGATGCCGCCAGCCACGCCGGCTACGGCAGCACTGCCAGCCAGCAGAGGGGTCTTTGCCTTGCTTGCGACTCGCCCAACGCTGCTCGCGGCGTCGCCAACTGAGTGTCCAGCGTGCTTCGCAGTCTCCTCGACGGCGTTGCGCGCGGCATCCACGCGGGCCGCTCCGTTTTTGGACGACGACGAGCGTTTTGCTTTTGACGTCCGCGATTTCGTCGTATGTGAAGCGCTCGCTCCGTTGGACGATTTCGCCGTGCTCGCTTTGCGCGCTTTCGACGGTTTGCGTTTCGTCGCTTTGCCACGTTTACTCGCGGCGCGTGTTTTCGTCTCGGCCATGTTTACCTCCGAACCTGCTTCTCCCATTGCCTGCCTGAAAGACGCTGGTACCCGTGAAGAAACGGGCCCAATCAGGGTAGCGCGAGCGCGCTAATCAGATCGCCCAACTTGTCAGGCGTCGTGATCGGGGTGAGGATCGGCAGCGTGATGCCACCCTCGACGAAGGCGCCAATGCGCTCCTTCATCTCAGCGGGGGAGCCGAAGATGAACATCGCCTCGATCAGGTCCCAGGGTGCCGCCGCGGCCGCCGCCTGACGATCGCCGCTCGCCCAGGCCGCGACCATCGCGTCGATCTCATTGCCGTAGCCGAGCCAGCGGTAGAAGGCGGCGTAGACGGGAACGGTGATGTAGGAGGAGAACATGAAGCGGGCCAGCGGCTCGACCGCCTCGCGCTCGCCCGGCAGGCAGAAGAAGCGGCAGAGAAGCTCGAAGTCCTCGGGCGCGCCGTCAAGCTGCGCCGTCACCTTGGGCAGCCCGCCGAGCGGTAGGAAGTTGGTGAAGGCGCCGTCGGCGCGCTCGACCGCGAGCTCGAGCATCTTGCCGCGCAGCGCCGCCAGCACGATCGGCACCCGCTGCGCCGGCGCGGTCTCCAGTTTGAAGCCACTGGCTGTGCGATCGCCGTCGAGCGCGGTGCGCAGGAAGTCAAGCGTCTCCCGCACCCTGCTCAGTGGCCGCTCGAAAGGGATGCCGTTCCAGCCTTCGACGATTCGGTCCGAGGAAGAGCCGATGCCAAGCACGAAGCGGCCGTTGGAGGCATCGGCGAGCGCCGCTGCCTCTTGGGCCAGGAGCGCGGGACCGCGCTGGAAGACGCCGACGATCCCGGTTCCGAGCCGCGCTCGCTCAGTCCAGGCGGCGCTTAGCGCTAGTGGCGTGAAGCCATCGGGACCGTTCGTCTCGCCGCTCCAAAAATCGGTGTAGCCGACCGCCTCGGCCCGCTTGACCAGCTCCTCGTGGGCCGCGAGCGAGGTGCCCGGCAGCGGCAAGGTCAATCCCCATCGGCTAGCCACCGGGCGAGCCTATAGCCTGCCGTGACGATGAGCGAGAACTCGCCCGTAAAGCCGGATCGAAACCTGGCGCTGGAGCTCGTCCGCGTCACCGAGGCTGCGGCGCTTGCCGCCGCGCGCTGGGTCGGTCGCGGCGACAAGCTGGCCGCCGATGGCGCCGCGGTCGATGCGATGCGCTTTGTTCTCGACTCGGTCGCGATGGACGGCGTAGTCGTGATTGGCGAGGGAGAGAAGGACGAGGCCCCGATGCTCTTCAACGGCGAGCAGATCGGCGACGGCAGCCCACCGGTGGTCGACATTGCGGTCGACCCGCTGGAGGGGACCACGCTCTGCGCCCGCGGCATGCCGAGCGCGCTAGCGGTGATCGCCCTCGCCGAGCGCGGCTCGATGTTCGACCCCGGCCCCTGTGTCTACATGGAAAAGATGGCCGGCGGCGAAGAGATCGCCGACCTACTCGACTTGGACCGTCCGCTCCCCGAGACCTTGAAGCTGATCGCCGAGCGCAAGGGCGAGAGCGTCGGTGACGTGATCGTGGTGATGCTTGACCGCCCGCGTCACGAGGACGCGATGCGTGAAGTGCGTGAGGCGGGCGCCCGCCTGCGCCTGATTAGCGATGGCGACGTCTCCGCCGCCCTGCTCGCTGTCAGCGAACGGTCTCCTGTCGACCTGCTCTGGGGGATCGGCGGCACGCCCGAGGGAGTGCTCTCCGCGGCGGCGCTGAAGTCGATGGGCGGTCAGCTCCTCGGCCGCCTCTGGCCCCGCAACGACGAGGAGCGCAGCGCAGCGGTGGACGCCGGCTATGACCTCGCTCGGATCCTCACCGCCGACGACCTCTGTTCCGGCGAGGACGTCTTCTTCTCGGCCACCGGCGTCACCGACGGCGACGTGCTGCAGGGCGTCCGCTACCGCGGTCCCGGCGCCACCACCGAATCGCTGGTCATGCGCTCACGCTCCGGCACCGTCCGGCGCGTCCACGCCCGCCACGATCGCTCGAAGTTGCGAGCCATAATCGGCGAGCGCTACGGCTGAGCTTCAGGCTGTTCGGCTGCCACCGCGTCGCGTTCCGCGGCCGCTGCCTCTTCGCCGATGTAGGGGAGCAGCAGCTCGAAGGTCAGTTGTGGCAGTAGCTGAGGCAGGTTCGCCGTGTTGCCGAGCGCCACTTCTTCATAGACACGGGCGAATACCGCACCGCCGGCGATACTCGCGATGTTGGGCAAGTAGGGGGCGTCTTTAATCAGCTCGCTGCCGTCGTCGAGGAGCGTCGTGAAGCGGCTGAACGTCTCCCGAAAGCGCGTGCTTGCAACTGGCCCGATGGTCCCCATCTCGATCATCATCACGCGGGCGATCTCAGGGCCAGCAGCAAACCAGCGGAGCGTCGTGTCGAGGCCGCGGCGCACCTTCTGCGGCCATGATCCCGGCTGCTTATACGCTCGCTGGACCTCAGCCTCGAGCTCGACTACCAGCGCGTCATTTGCAGCGAGGAAGCAGTCTTCCTTGTCGCTGAAGTGTTTGTAGAAGGTCTCCCTGCCGACCCCGGCCTCTTTGAGGATGTCGGCGACCGAGCTCGCCTGGTACCCCTTTGCCGCGGTCACGCGCACAACGGCAGCCAGCAGGCGCTGGCGCTGGGATTGGTCCACCACCTCCCGGGGCAGGCCGTGACGGCCTCGGGGCAGCTTCCAGAGGTGGAGGTCCGCTGGAGGCTCGCCGGTCGAGGGGGGAGGGGGCGGTTCGGCGTCCCCGGGTGGATTCATAGACTCAATCGCGCTTGCGCCAACGCCGCGTCCTGCCCGGCATATGGCAGCAGGGCGATGTAGACGAGCTCGGGCAGAAGTGTGGGAAGCGCTTCGACCTGACTGGCGGCAACGTAGTCCGCGATCAAAACCATGGCCCGTCCAAAGGCGATTTCCGGGTCCGCCCTTGCCCGCGGTGCGTCGTCTCCATCCTCGTTCGTCAATTGCCGTTCCAGCGCGACCATCGCAAGATTCCTGTAGTCACGGACGATCTCGGGGTCGACGATGGGCGCCTCGACCAGCAGCAGCTTGGTGTAGTCGGGTTTGGCGACCAGGATCTCGAGCACCGCCGCTATCGCGTCGCGGACCGAATCTATGCGTGAGCCCTCGCTCTCCGCGTGGGCGGTCTCCGCGGTGCCCTGAAGCTCGACCAGGAAGGAGTCGGCCGTCGCGTAGAAGCACTCCTGCTTGTTGACGAAATGTTTGTAGAAGGTTGCCCGAGAGATGCTCGCGCAGCCGACGATGTCAGCGATCGTGGTCGCCGAGATGCTCTTCTCGGCGACGCTCTTCGCCATCGCCTCGAGGATGCGCTGCTGCTGAGCTCGAACGCCGATATCCGGGGGAAGGCTCGGTGTGAGCACGCTGGATCCGGCCACGGCTCCGCCGTTTCCGCTCATTCCCAGCCTTGTGAACTCTTGCGCCATCTGACGCTCGCCTTTTCGGTGTCTCCCCAAAACTTCAGCTTCCCGGAGGAGCACGCAAGGCCCCTCCGGCGAAATGCCGTCGTCACCCACCGAAGGGCGGCCACCGGTCGCGATAGATGTTGGCTATCGCGATCAGCTGCCTCTCACTTTCCACGTCGCGGCCTGTCGAAACGCCCTGTTTTGAACGCTGGCATTCCTACGGCGTGGCGCGCTGGGCAAAGAGTTTTTAGCATAGAACTCGCCTGTTCTTTGTTAGAATTTCTTAGTACCAATACCCGTGTCAAACACTGAGGCCCCGCACCAGTCAGCTGAGCCGCCGCTTCCCCGCGGGCCACAGGCAATCGCTGCCAACGCCGTGGCGGCGGACCAGCGGCGGCGACTGCTCGCGGCGCTGCCGCAGGCGATCGCCGAGAAAAGCTTCGCGGGGACGACCGTGGAACAGATCGTCAGGATCGCGCAGGTTCGGCGCAACGCGTTCTACGAGCAGTTCGCCGACAAGCAAGAGTGCTTTGCCGTTGCCTACGAGATCGCCCAGGAGCGGCTGCTCGGCGTCCTCACTTTCCAGTGCTACACGAGGCTGGTCCCAACCGAGCGGATCAGCGCCGCCCTGGGGGCGGGCCTGGATCTACTGGCTGCCGAGCCGGGACTGGCGCGGCTCATCGTTCTCGAGGCGCCGGCAGCGGGCGAGGCGATGTTGGCGCGTCACCAGGCCTGGCTGGACCGCTACAGCCGCATGCTGCGGCTTGCCGTGGTCGGCAGCCCCGACGTCGCCGAGCCGAGCCCGGCACTCGAGCCCGCGATCGCCGGCGCGGTCGTTTCGCGAGTCAGGCAGCTGGTTCTGGCTGGCGAAACCCGGAAGCTCCCAGGTCTTCACCCGGAGCTGACCCAGCTCGTGCTCTCCTTCTTCGGCTCGCCCGATCCGCTCTCGATGCCGGGTCAGGGCGAAGGGGCCGAGTCGGCGCAGCCGCAATCCCCGGAGCGCTCCTCGGTCTTGGAGCCCGCGTAAGGCATCTCGCCAGTGTCGTGCAACTCGTGGCGCAGCGAGTTGATCACCGCCCCCGCCATTAGCGCCAAGCTGAGCACGTAGAACCAGAGCAGCGCGATCAGGATGAAGCCCAGGGTCGAGCCGAAGCGCGAAAGGCTGGAGACGTTGGAGAGGTAGATCGGGAAGAGCCAGTTGGCGATGCCGGCGCCGAAGGTCACGAAAGCGGCTCCGGGCCAGACCGCCCGCCAGGGCATGTGGCCCTTCGGCACCGCCCAGAAGATCACGCAGCAGATCAGAAAGGTGATCAGGATCGCGGCGCCGAGCAGCAGCGTCGTGTCGATCACCTTGATGTCGGAGAGGCCGAACGGCAGCCGGTCGGTGCTGGAGACGAGCGCGCTCTCCATCGCCGGCAGGAAGATGCTGGCCGCGATGAAGAGCAGGACGACGGCGAGCATCGTGAAGGAGAAGCGCTTCTGCTCGACCCAACCGCGGCATTCGACGTGGTAGATGCGGCAGAAGGCGGTATCCATCGCGCCCCAGAAGGAGGCGCCGATCCAGAGTGAGCCAAAGAAGGCGGCGATCCCGATCGTGGTCGAGTTTTCCTCGATTCGGTTGAGCACGTCGGTCAGCGTGTGCTGCTCGACGTTGGGGAAGAGGCGCTGAAGGTCGCTGAGCACGCTGCTCTCGACGCCGCCGATCTTCAGCACCTGGCCGAAGATGAAGAGGACCAGGAGGGCGAAGGGGAAGACCGCCAGCATCAGGTTGTAGGCGACCATCGCCGAGAGCCCGGTGACGTTCTCACGGTAGGCGCGCTGCCAAAAGGCGCTCAGCCAGGGACGGGAGTGGTGCATAGCTTTGGGCATTGACTTCAGAAACTGAAGCGATTATCATGCGAACAGACGTTTGAGCGGTACCGAAACGCCGTCCTGGGGCAGTGCAGCGCAGACTAGTTGGCTTCGCGGACCGGTTCGCCGGTCCATTTTTTCGCGACTTTCCGCCCCGCGATGGTATTTCTGTGGGCAGGACTAAAATTTCGAGCGCAAGGAAACAGGTAGATACAGGATGCTGGTAGCTGAGCTTCAGGAGTTGGAGGAGGTCAAAGGCCTCATAACTAGAGGGCAGCAGCTTGGTGTGCTGACCTTCGGCGACGTCGCCTCCGCGGTCTCGGAGGTCGATCTCGACGAGTCCGACGTCGAGGACCTTTACGGGCACCTCGAGAAGTCGGGTATCGAGCTTGTCGAGGACATGGACCCGGCCCAGAAAGCGGCCGCCGAAGCCCTCCCGATTGATACCGGCAAAAAAGGCCGCCGTCGCCAGAAAGCGGCGCTGGACCTGAAACCGGACATGACCACGGACAGCCTGCAGCTGTTCCTCAAGGACATTGGCAAGGTCCGCCTGCTGACCGCGGCGGAGGAGGTCGAACTCGCCAAGCGGATCGAGCGCGGCGACCTCGACGCGAAGCAGAAAATGGTCGAGTCGAACCTGCGCCTGGTCGTCTCGATCGCCAAGAACTACCGCAACCAGGGCCTGCCCTTCCTCGACCTGATCCAAGAGGGCACGCTGGGCCTGGTCCGCGCGGCCGAGAAGTTCGACTACCGCAAGGGATTCAAGTTCTCGACCTACGCGACCTGGTGGATCCGCCAGGCGATCGCCCGCGCGCTCGCCGACAAGGCACGGACGATCCGCATCCCGGTCCACGTGGTCGAGAAGCTGAACAAGATCGGCCGCGCCGAGCGCAAGCTGGTCACCGAGCTGGGCCGCGAGCCGACCCCGGAGGAGATCGCCGATGTCACCGGGATCGACCCCGAGGAGGTCGACTCGATCAAGCGCTCCGCCCAGGCCCCGGTCTCGCTGGAGAAGCCGGTCGGCGACGAGGAGGAGTCGGAGTTCGGCCAGTTCATCGCCGACGAGAAGGCGGAGTCGCCCTTCGACCGGGCGGCCGACCTGCTGACCAAAGAGGCGCTGAAGGAGGCGCTGGAGAATCTCTCCTACCGTGAGCGCCGCGTGCTGGAGCTGCGCTACGGCCTCGGCGGCGAGCACCCGCGCACGCTGGACGAGGTGGGGCGGACCTTCAACGTCACCCGCGAGCGCATCCGCCAGATCGAGAACCAGAGCCTGAAGAAGCTGCAGCAGCTGGGTGAAGCCCAGAAGCTGCGCGAGGTCACCTGACGCTTCAGGACTAAGGATGGGGGACATCCCGGCCGATACAGGTCGGGATGTTCGACATCGATACAGCGCTGCGCACGCTCATCGAGCGTGAGGGGTCTGACCTGCACGTCAAGGTCAACTCGCCGCCGATCGCCCGCATGCACGGCGAACTGGCGCACCTCGAGGGCTACCAGGCGCTCAACGGCGAGGAAACCGAGAAGGCCTTTCACCACATGGCCGAGGCGCGCTCGCTGAGCGAGTTCGAGTCCGACGGCGAGGCTGATTTCGCCTATGCCATCCCCGGCCTGGCGCGCTTTCGCGTCAACGTCTTCAAACAGCGCGGCTCGGTCTCGATCGTCTGTCGCGCGATCCCCTTCGAGATCCGCTCGGTCGAGCAGCTGGGCCTGCCTTCGGTCGTAACCAGCCTGGCCGAAGAGGCGCGCGGGATCATCCTCGTCACCGGCACCACCGGCTCGGGCAAGAGCACGACGCTGGCGGCGATGATCGACCACATCAATCGGACCCGGGCGCACCACATCGTCACGCTCGAGGACCCGATCGAGTACCTGCACGAAGACAAGCGCTCGATCGTCAACCAGCGCGAAGTCGGCTCCGACACGGTCAGTTTCAGCCGCGCGATGCGCCGCGTTCTGCGCCAGGACCCCGACGTGATCCTGATCGGCGAGATGCGCGACGAGGAGACGGTGCGGACGGCTCTTTCCGCGGCCGAGACCGGCCACCTCGTGCTCTCCACCGTCCACACCCTCGACGCGACCGAGACGATCAACCGCATCGTCGATTTCTTCCCGCCCCACCTGCAGCAGCAGGCGCGGGTGATGCTTGCATCGACCCTGAAGGGGGCGATCGCGCAGAGGCTCGTGCCCGACGTGACCGGCGACGGCCGCGTCGCGGCCTCAGAGGTGATGGTCGTCACCGGCCGCGTCCAGGACCTGATCCTCAACCCCGAAGAAACGGGCAAGATCACCGAGGTCATCGGCGAGGGCGAGTACTACGGCATGCGCACCTTCGACCAGTCGCTGCTGCACTACGTGATGGAGGGCAAGGTGAGCGAGGAGGTCGCGCTCGACTACGCCTCCAGCCCGCACGACTTCAAACTGATGCTGGCCGCCGGCGGCCAACGGGCAAGCGGGATCGAGCAGCTCAGCAACGAGCCGGTGGCCTCGTGAGGGAGAAGCTGAACGAGAATCCGATCGCCCAGGTCGGTCTGATCGCCGTCCTGGCGATCGTCGCGGTCGTGATGTTCATCGGCAGCTCTGGCGGTGGCGAAGAAGAAGAATCGTCGTCGGGCGAAACGGTCGCGACCGTCAACGGCGTTACGGCCACCGGCTCCAGTCCCGGCGAAGCGGTCGAAGGCGCGGTCGAATCGCTTGAAGAAGGCGCCGTTGCCGGCGTCTCCTCCGAAGCCCCCGCCTCTGTCCCGGCCCCGTCACCACCGAAGCGACTCATGACTGCTTACGACGCAGGCAAAACGGTGGTGCTGCTGATCGTCGACAAGGGCAGCATCGACAGCGCCTTCACCGCCCGCTCGTCGCTGCTGCTGGCGCCCTTCCAAGACGTCTCGCTCTTCATCGTCCCGGCGAGCGAAATCGCCCGCTACGCGGCGATCACCGTCGGCCTCGACGTCAACCGGGTCCCCGCCCTGGTCGTGATGAAGCCGAAGAAGCTCAGCGGCGGTACGCCCCAGGCCAGCGTCGACTACGGCATCCAGACTCCGCAGACCGTCGTGCAAGCGGTCCTCGACGCCAACTACAAGGGCCGCGAAGTCACCTACCACCCGAACTGAGCCGGCCGATGAGCGCCGACAGACCTCCGTACCCGATGCACCTGCGCCCGGTCCCCGAGTCGGGCGGCTCAGCCGCTCCGGCGCTGCCGGGCCCCGAGGCGAGCGGCACGCCGGGCCTCACCTCACCCCAGCACCGCGGCCACTCGCGCGGTTTCATCACCGACGTGCTGGTCGAGCTCGGCTATGCCACGGCGGAGGCGGTGAACGTGGCGGTCGAGGAGTCGCGCACGGCCGCCCGCCCGCCCGAGGCACTGCTGGTCGAGCTGGGCGTGATCAGCGCCGATCAGCTTTCGCGAGCGACGGCGGAGCGCTACGGCCTCGATCACGTCGATCTCTCCGCCTACCCCGTCGACGTCGCCGCGGCCGCCCTCTTTCCGGTGACGATGGCGCGTCGCTACAAGGCCGTCCCGGTTGGCTTCGTCGACCAGAAAACGCTGCTTGTCGCCGCGGTCGACCCGGCCAACGTGCTCGCCGTCGACGACATTCAGATCGCCACCGGCCTCGACTGTCGGATCGCGGTCGCCGCCGAGGACGACGTTGAGTCCTTGCTGGCGCGCCTCGGCACGCTGCAGAGCGCCGCCGCCGACGCGATCGTCGAGGAGGCGCACCGGGTCGACGAGGTCGAGGAAGAAGAGGACGCCGGCCTCGCCGAAGTCAGCTCGATGCAGGCCGGCGCCGAGGACGCGCCGGTGATCAAGCTCGTCTACAGCATTCTCGCCCAGGCGGTGGGGGAGGGAGCCTCCGATATCCACCTCGAGCCCGAAGAAGGCGAGCTGCGGATCCGCTTCCGCGTCGACGGCGTGCTGAAGGAGTCCGCGCACGTGCCGAAGCGGATGATCAGCGCCGTGATCTCGCGGCTGAAGATCATGAGCGAGCTCGACATCGCCGAGAAGCGGGTGCCCCAGGACGGGCGCGTCAGCGTCTCGATCGAGGAGCGCCGCATCGACCTCCGTGTCACCACCCTGCCCACCTCGCGCGGCGAGGGGGCGACGATCCGCATCCTCGACGAGGGCAACGCCCAGCGCACGCTCGACGACCTCGGCATGGACGGGTCGGCCCGCGCCCGCTTCGAGGATGCCTTCCAACAGGCCTACGGCGCCGTGCTGGTCACCGGGCCGACCGGCTCGGGCAAGTCGACGACGCTCTACGCGGCCCTGGCCGAGCTGAACGAGATCGAGAAGAAGATCATCACGATCGAGGACCCGGTCGAGTTCCGGATCCCCGGCGTCAACCAGATGAACGTCAACCGCAAGGCGGGGCTCGACTTCGCCCGCGGGCTGCGTTCGATCCTGCGCGCCGATCCCGACATCGTGATGGTCGGCGAGATCCGCGACGCCGAGACGGCGCGGATCGCGATCGAGGCCGCCCTGACCGGCCACATGATGCTGACCACGCTGCACACCAACGACGCTCCCGGCGCGATCGCGCGCCTCAACGAGATGGGGATCGAGACCTTCCTCACCGCTTCGGCGGTCGACTGCGTGGTCGCCCAGCGGCTCGCCCGCAAGCTCTGCCCGAACTGCAAGCGGCGCTCGATCATTCCGGTCGCGGCACTGCACGAAGCCGGGATCAGGGTCGGCACCGAGGTCGAGGCCTACGAGCCGGCCGGCTGTGGCCGCTGCAACAACAGCGGCTACCGGGGCCGGGTCGGGATTTACTCGGTGATGAGCCTCAGCGAGCGCTTGAAACAGATGACGATCGCTCGCGCGCCGGAGACGGAAATCGCCGCCGTCGCCCGCGAGGAGGGAATGCTCACCCTGCGTGAGGACGGCGTGGTCAAGATTCGATCCGGGGTCACCAGCCTCGAGGAGGTGCTCCGTGTCACAGCATGATTTCGACTTCTCCGAGGTGCTGCGCCGCATGGTCGAGGCGCGCGCGTCCGACGTCCACATCACGGCGGGCTTCCCGCCGGCGATCCGCGACAAGGGCAAGATCCAGCCGATGGACGGCTTCCCGGTGCTAACCGGGCAGCAGACCCGCGACGTCGTCTACTCGATCCTCAACGACGACCAGCGCAAGCGCTTCGAGAACCACAAGCAGCTCGACTTCGCCTACGCGATCCCCGGCGTCGCCCGCTTCCGCGTCAACTGCTTCTTCCAGCGCGGCTCGGTCAGCGCCGCCTTCCGCCTCGTGCCGCAGGACATTCCCGCTCTCGACACGCTCGGCGTGCCGCAGGTGCTGCGCGAGCTGACCGAGAAACCGCGCGGCTTCGTCCTCGTCACCGGGCCGACCGGCTCGGGCAAGAGCACGACGCTGGCGGCGATGCTCGACGTGATCAACACCGAGCACGAGGACCACATCCTCACGATCGAGGATCCGATCGAGTTCCTGCACACGCACAAGCGCTCGATCGTCAACCAACGCGAGGTCGGCTCCGACGCCGAGGACTTCTCACTCGGCCTGCGCGCCGCCCTGCGAGAGGACCCCGACGTCATCCTCGTCGGCGAGATGCGCGACCTGGAGACGATCTCCACCGCGCTGACCGCCGCCGAGACCGGCCACCTCGTCTTCGCCACCCTGCACACCCAGTCGACCGCGCAGACGGTCGATCGCATCATCGACGTCTTCCCACCCGAGCAGCAGGGTCAGGTGCGGACGCAGCTCTCGATTGCCCTGCAGGGCATCGTCACCCAGCAGCTGCTGCCGACGATGGATGGCAGGGGCCGCGTCGTCGCCACCGAGGTGCTGGTGCCGACGCCGGCGATCCGCAACCTGATCCGCGAGGGCAAGACGCACCAGATCTACGCCGCCCTGCAGACCTCGGGCGCGGTCGGCATGCAGACGATGGACGCTGACCTGGCGCGCCTGGTCCGCTCCGGGAAGATCACTCGGTCACTGGCCGAGCAGCGGGCTTCGGTGCCCGAGGAGCTCACCCGGCTGCTTGGTGGTGCGCCGGTGGCTGCCACAATGCCGGCCGCGGTTGCAGCGTCGGCCGACGGCGCACCGCCCCCAAGTGCGACGCCCGTCTACAACGGGGGGGCGTAGCCAATGGCAGCTGCCGCAACAACGTTTTCGTTCCGCGCCATGGATCTGGCCGGGACGGCCTCTGCGGGAGAGATCGACGCCGAGTCCAAGGCCTCAGTCACCGAGCAGCTGCGCCAGCGTGGCCTGATCGTCCTCGACGTCAGCGAGAAGAACGAGCCGTTCAAGATCGAGGACTTCTTCAAGCGCTGGCAGGGCGTCGACATGCGCGAACTGGCGATCTTCTCGCGTCAGTTCGCCACCCTGATCGCCTCGGGAATGCCGATGCTGCGCACACTGCACACGCTTGAAGAGCAGACCCAGGACGAACAGATCAAGGCTGCGGTTGCCGGTGTGCGCTCCGATGTCGAGGCTGGCAGCTCCCTCGAGTCGGCGATGGAGCGCTACCCCAAGGTCTTCGACCGCCTCTTCCGCGCCATGGTCCGCTCCGGCGAGCAGTCGGGCCGCCTCGACGAGGCGATGGACCGGATCGCCTTCCAGGTCGAGAAGGCCGACGGGCTCAGGCGCCAGGTCAAATCGGCGATGATGTACCCGTCGTTGGTCTTCGGTTTTGCTGGCGTAGTTCTGATCGCGATCGTCGCTTTCGTGATCCCGGTCTTCGCGAAAATCTTCGAAGAACTCGCCGAAGAACATCCCGAAGAAGCTACCGGCCTGCCGATGCCTACACAGCTCTGCGTCAGCGCCTCCAACGCCATCACCGGCTACTGGTTCGTGATCATCCCCAGCATCGTCCTTGCCTTCTTTGTCTTCTTCAAATGGAAGAAGACCGACCGCGGCCACGACCTCTGGGACCGCTTCAAGCTGCGCCTGCCAGCAAAGATCGGCGATGTGATCCAGAAGGTCGCGCTTGCTCGCTGGTCGCGCACCTTCTCTGGCGCCGTCTCGTCCGGCGTGCCGATGCTGCAGGCGATCAAGCTGACCGGAGACACGGCCGGAAACACGGTCGTGGAGAAAGCGATGGACGACGTCTATGCCTCGGTCAAGGGCGGCGGCTCGTTGGCCGGCCCGATCGAGGAGAACCCGATCTTCCCGCCGATGGTCGGCCACATGGTTGCGGTCGGTGAGGAGACTGGTCAGCTCGAGCACATGCTGAGCAAGATCGCCGACTTCTACGAGACCGAGGTCGACGCCAAGGTCAAGGCCCTGACCGCCCTGATCGAGCCGATCATGATCGTCTTCGTCGGTGGCATGGTCGGCTTCATCGTGATCTCGATGTACCTGCCGATGTTCAGCATCTACGAACACATCCGCTGAGCTGACGATCCAAGTGCTTCCGTGGCGCACATGAATCACGTGGGCGTCAGGGAGTTGCGGCAGAATCTTTCGCGGTACCTCGTCGAGGTCGAGGCGGGGGAGAGCTTCATCGTCACCGAGCGAGGCCGAGAGGTAGCCAGGCTCCTTCCATCGGGTCCCGTCGACTCCCCAATAGCGCGCCTTGCGGCAGAGCGGGGCGCGACCATGCCGCGCGGAGACCTGCTCTCACGGGTTCGCGGCTCGACTCTGCCCCCCGCCGAGGGTCAGCCCAGTCTGGAAGTCCTGGATGAACTGCGCGAGGAGCGGTTGTAGCCCGGCGGCTGGCCTACCTGGATAGCTCGGCCTACGTGAAGCTGCCGCTTTCAAGAGGGCGAGCAGGAGGTGCTGCTCCTATGACCAGCGCTTGGGCGCTGCCGCTGCCGAGCAGGGGCCTGCTGTGTCCAGGCCAAGCTGATCCTGGTTTACAGGTTATCCAGGGCTTTGCTCTCGAACCACGACTTTTTGGGCCACGAAACCCAAATTTCGAGGATTAAGTGATCGGGGTGGCTGCCGATTAGGAGTGGGTGATGAATCTGCCAGTGCTTCGGTGCCAAAGGCAAACCCGCTGTGAAGCGGGGGCGCAAAGCCAACGGGGCTCCCATCCGGGAGCCGGCCGGGCTACCACCGGGGTCGACAGACACCACGTGGCTGCAACGCGACGGGGCTCTGGCGAAAACAATGAGAAGACCATAGGAGGTCTCTAAATGTTTCTCCAGAATCTCCGGGCCAAGGTTGGCGCCCGGCTCAACGGCGACAGCGAGGCCGGCTTCACGCTGATCGAGCTCCTCGTCGTAATGCTCATCCTCGGAATCCTGGCCGCAATCGCGCTGCCCGCGTTCTTCAACCAGAAGGACAAGGCCGGCGACGCCAAGGCCAAGGAGACCCTGCACTCAATGCAGGTTGCGATGGAGACTTGCGCAACAGACAACAACGGCCTGTACGACGAAACCAACTGCACCCAGACTGGACTTAACGGCATTGAGCCGACAATCTCGGCAACATCGACTGAAATCGAAGTGAGTCCCGAAGAAACGGGCTACACGCTCGAGGCGGATGGTTCGAATGGCAATACGTTCGAAATCGTCAATGTCGAAGGCACGCTGACATTCCCGTGCTCTACCGGTGGCACCGGTGGCTGCCCGGCGGCCGTGGGAACCGCACCGGCTGAATGGGGCAAAGGCTAATCAGGCCAAAGTCTGAGCCAATCGCTTAGCTATGCCTAAGCCAGGAGTCAGCACTAGCGAAGGGCGGGCCAATTTGGCCCGCCCTTCGCTGTGTCTGCTCTCGCTTCTTCTCGCCGGGGCTTTGCTCACTGCGTCGGTCGCCTCGGCTGCGACGCCAACTCCAGTGCTGTTCGAAACGCTTCCCGACTCACCCGGTATCGATCTGAGCCCCCTTGTCGTTGGTGACTCCACCGGCGCCGGCGTGATTCCGACCAGAGTCCATTTGTCGTCGCTGGGCCCCATCCGCCTTGCCGGAGAAGGCGAAGAAGAAGCCACGATCTTTCTCTATTTGGACAGCAAATGCAGCGGCCCGGTTGCGGGAGAAGGAACCGCCAAAGAACTGGACAAAAACGGAATTCCGGCGCAGGTCAAACCGGAACAAGTGAACTTCATCTACGCCCGCCAGGTAGATCCACTTGAAGGCCCCTCGGGCTGCTCCAATCCGCTCAAATACGAACACGTCAAAGAACTTCCTCCTCCGGCCAAAGAAAACCCTAGTGGGGAAGGCCTAGGAGGCTTGCCTGCCGGGCCGGGCAGTCCGCCAGTCGGCGGCAGCAGCGCCACTCGTCCGGATGCCCCGCATCTCCGTACGGTCCCTGGTGGGCGCGCAAACGACAACACGCCAATAGTCACCGGCGCCGCCCCTGGGGCCGGAACCGTCAAGGTTTTCGCCAACCCCAACTGCGATGGCGCGCCGGCCGCTGAAGGCACGGCCGACCAGCTGGCTTCCGGGCTGGGGGTTCGAGTCGCCGACAATTCGGTGACGGAATTTTCTGGTATGGCGATTGCCTCTGGTAGTCAGTCAAGTTGCTCTGCCTCTGTCATTTACATCGAGGACTCAACTGCCCCGCGCACCCGGATTACGATGGGCCCAGGGGTAAAGACCCGCAAGCACAAGGCCGTCTTCCGCTTCGCTGACACGACAGAAGATCCCCCCGGCACCACGTTCCTCTGCAAGGTCAACCACCGTAAGTGGATGCAATGCAACTCCCCCTTCAAGATGCGCCACCTCCGTGCGAAGCGCTACCTAGTCCGAGTCAAGGCCGTCGATTCGGTCGGCAACGCAGAGGCCAAAGGCGCCAAGCGCCGCTTCAAGGTCGTCCACTAACACACGTCATGCTGGGTTGGTATGACTCAGCGCATCGGAACAAAGGGCCAGGTTGTCATCCCGGTGGATCTGCGTGAGCGAACTGGTTTGGGACTTGGCGATGACGTTTCGTTCGAGCAGGTCGAGGACGGGATCGTCATCCGTCGAGCCGATCGCGGCACGTCGCTGCAGGGAAGGTTTTCCGGCAGCGGTATGGCCTCTCGTCTGCTTGACGATCGCCGGAACGAGCGGTTCTACTAGCGCTTGAAACAGTGCCTTGACTCGTGGGCCGCGCTTGCTTGGTTGGATGGAGACGAACCTGCCGCGGCCGCCGTCGCCAAAGCGCTGGACGGTCGCGGCCCACGATGAGTTGGATCAACTCGCTGAGTTTCGCTGCCGCATTGCACGCGACCACGGAGAGGCGGAGCCCGATCGCACGCTCGCCGAAATTCGATCAGAGGTGGCCGAGGATCTACCGGGGGTCTCGACGATGCGCGGTCGCGGGGCTCAAGGTAAAGCACCCGATCGCCTTGGCCGATTTGTTTCGCGATCGCCGTCGCAGACGCCAATGGGGCAGAGCTCCTGACCGGAGATCCGGTGATCATCGACCGCGCTGACAGCCTTCCTGCCCTGTTGTCGATCTTCGCGACTGAGCTCTGACCGGCGGCCGGGATAGAACTCTCGCCCAGTGGTCGGCGTAGCCCTCATCGCGTTCCTGGCAGGCCTTGCCGCCGGCAGCTTCGCGACTGCGGTTGCGCACCGGGTGCCACGGAGTGTCTCGGTCGTCTTTGAGCGCTCACAGTGCCCGGCCTGCGGGGCGCAGATCGCGGCCTACGACAACCTTCCGGTCGTCTCATGGGTGCTGCTGAAGGGAAGGGCGCGCTGTTGCGGTGCGCGTATCTCGCCGCGCTATCCATTGACGGAGCTGGGCGTTGGGCTGCTGTTCGCCGCCACGGTGCTCGTCTACAAGCACGAGCCGGCCGAGGCCGTGATTGGGCTGGTCTTCGTGACGATGTTGGCGATCGTCACGCTGACCGATCTTGAGCAGCGGATCATCCCGAACAAGGTGTTGATCGTGGCCGCCGTGATCTGCGTGGCTATCGCCGCTCCCACTGATCCCGGCGGGTTGCCGGAGCGACTGATCGCGGCGGCGGGGGCAGGCGGGGTCCTCTTCCTTGTCGTTCTCGCTTATCCGGCCGGCATGGGTCTGGGCGACGTCAAGCTCGTTGCGACGATGGGCCTCTTTCTCGGCCGTGCGGTTGCGCCGGCGATTCTGATCGCCTTGCTCGCCGGCAGTCTCGTCGGCGTTGCCCTGCTCGCTCGCTACGGGTCCAAGGCTCGCAAGATGGCAATTCCCTTTGGCCCATTTCTCGCCTTCGGCGGCGTGATCGGGCTGCTGGTGGGTGACCAGCTGATCGACCTCTACCTCGGTTGATTCGGAGAGGAGGCGCCCGACGCTATTCAGCGGGGCGTTTTGGCGACTTTGGCTTGCCGCCTTTTTCCTGCTGAGGCTTGCTGAGCGGGGCCTTGTGGAGCTTGTCGGTGGTCAGGAGGTGAAGCTTCAGCAGCTCAATGCGGAAGGTGTGCTCCTGGGGGCCGTAGACGACGGTCTCGGGAATGCCTGGTTCGAGGGCCAGGAGCTGGCAGCGTTCAGAGCCGACCACGCAGACTCCGTCGCCGAAGAGGCCGGTGACCTTGTCAGATACGAGCATCAGGATCTTCTTTTCGTCCTTGCTCACATCCATGAATGTCAGCGCCGGCTCAGTGCGGCCGGGGAGCATCGTCAGCTCGGGCAGGTTGTGCCGGATTGACGGTTTGGGCTTTTTGCTGGTGCTCGCATCCGAAGAGACCGGGACGATACGGACGTCGATCGCGAAGGAGTAGTACCTCAGGTGTTCGGTGTCCGTCGGTTCGCCGTTGCCGTTCTCACCCGGTGTTGTGGTCGTTTCGGGTGACGTCGAAGTCGATTCGGTCGACGTGGATTCGACCGTGACTGACGAGTTTTCGGAGCTGCTCGGCGAAGCGCTTTCGGTGACGCTGGGGCCAGTCGTCCCTTCTTCGCCTTCGATTTCGGCGTATTGCTGAACGAAGGGATCCTTGGCATGTCCAGTGCCGAGGCGATGGTGATAGTCGCGTAGCCCCGGTGCTGCCTGGGCCACGACAAGCTTGCTCGAGGGGGTTGAGAGACTGGAGATCGCCGCGGGACTTGCTTCGGATGCCGCCGAGTCTGATCCGGAAGAGCTGCTGAGCACGATCGGCAGGGCGACAATGGCCACAAGAAGGATGGCGACCAACGGCAGAAGGTGGCGCTCGCGCAGGTCGTAGTAAATGTCGAGCAGAAAATCGGGGACTTTGATCTCGGGCAGTTTCAACTCCGGGCCCTTTTTCAGCATGTTCATGGCGTGGTCGCCACCGTTTCTGAGGATCCGGTTGCGGCTGCGCTGGCACCAGCCGGGGTCGCTATCGAGGGTGCCGGCGCACTGGATGTAGCGCCGGCCGTGAGGCCTTGGGTTGGCGGTGTCACGTAGGTGGTCACCGCGAAGGTCGCGTTCAGATGGGGGAAGCCGAGGCCCGGGTCGGCGTTGAGCGCGAACCCGTCGAGGGTCACCAGGCGCCCATCCACCGCAACCTCCGGACTACCCGTGTGAACGAGGGAGTCGATTCCCTTGATGAAGTCGGCAATCTGGAAGAAATTGCCGCTGAAGGTGAGGCTATAGGGCATCACGGCAAGGCCGGCGGGGCCCAACGAGGCCCCTAGGGGCAGCACCGAGGCGGCCGCCTCGGTGGGCGGGACGGTCAACGAGGCAGGCACCGCGTTTGCAGCGGAGCTCGCCGGTGGCGTGGCGGGCGGGGCAGCAGCGGCGGCCGGCGGGGAAGATTCGCCGGAGCTGTCGAGCTTGATGCCCTGGAATTTCACCTTCGAGCTGGCCGCGACCTGGTTCAGCTCGACCAGCAGCGAAGAGGTTTCGTCGCCCGCCGGCACCGCCTGGCCGAGCACAACCAACTGGCGGTAGTCGGCGGGGAACGCGCGCTTTGCCGCCGCCGCTTCGGAGGCTTTGCTTTCTGCTTCCGCGAGCGAAACATGCAGTTGTTCGACCTGGCCGGCGAGTTCGTCGGCTTCTTCGCGCTTGGGGCCGAGAGCCATCATCCAGAATGCAAGCGCGAGGGCTGTGACCACAAGGATTGAGACGATGAGGCGGTTGGAGGAGCTCATCTAGTTCCCTTCCGACGCAGGCGGCGTAGATTCCGTCGGGGTGGAAGCGGAAGAAGTCGGGGCGGCTTCTGGCGCCGGCGCAGGCGCGACTTCGGCCGCGCCGGCTTCGCCGCTTTCAGTCGGCACGGGCGCGGCATCAAAAGCCACGACCATCTGGAACTGCGCGATGAAGTCACGCGTTTGACAGCCCGAAGCGGTCGTCGAGCCCGAGCTGCCGCTTGATGCCGGGAGAGTCGAGGATTCCACTCCGACGCGTGTCACGCCATCGATCGCCTTCAGCGCCTGCACGAAGCCGGCAACCGCTTCCTGGCTAGTGGCGCAGCCGACCAGTTCTAGCGCTGGACCAGGGATCTCGCTACGCAGGGCAACGCTGGACGTGCCCTCGGCCGTGGACTGGGGGCTCGCCGATCCGCTCAGATTGGTCAGCCACACGTCCGAGGGAAGGACCAGGGCAAATTCGTGCATCACGCGCTGCCAGTCGAAACGACTGTCGGCGAGGCTGGCGACAGTGGCAACGCGCTGTTCGCGCAGTGTGTGGAACTGCGTGTAGGCGTCAAGCGCCTGGGCTTGCGCTTCCACCGCAGCCTTTTCGTCTTCGAGCTTGACGATTTCCGTCTTGCTGTCGGAGATTTGGTTGCTGGTGACTGCCAGTACGGCGACGCCGATGACGGCGGCGGCAAGGGCGCCGACGACGATGTAGGCGAGGGGGCCACCGCGCATCGGCCGGCGCTCACCGGGACGCTCCTCGGCGGGTATGAGGTTGACGGGCCGCATCGTTAGCGCTCGAGGGCGATGCCGTAGGGGAGGGTCAGTCGAGCGGCTGAAGTGGCATCGAGGCCGGAGAGCGCCTCGGGGCGGCCGATGGCGATTGGTAGGCCAAGGGTCGGTTCCATCCGCTCGACAAGCCCAGGAATCGTGCTTCCTGGGCCGCAGAGAACGACGCGATCCACCGGGACGGCCGTTTCCTGGGCGCCGTAGAAGTCGAGCGAGAGGCGGAGCTCGTCGAGCAGCGCCGAGGCGCCGTTCTCGAGGGAGCTTCGGGCTTTTTCGATTGTTTGTGGGTCGCCCTCGACCTGCTCGATGGGTTGGCTCAGCCCGACATGATCCAGCCACTGTCGGGCGTGCTCGAGGCTCAGACCTGTGACCGACGAAAAGCCGCCGACCATGTCCTCGAGGCCGACCGGGGATACGCGGGTGAAGAGGCAGGAGTGGCCCTTGGCGACCGCTAGGTTCGTGACATCTCCGACGTTGCAGTAGAGCGCCGCGGAAGGCATGGGCTGAGCGTCGTCGCCCGTCTGGACGTTCGCTGTCGGTTCGCTGAGGGCGCGAATCATGCCGAAGGCGGAAAGGTCGACTCCGACCGGTTCCAGGCCGGCGTCGCGCAGGGGTTTGAGAGAAGCAGCGATCATGTCCCGTCGCGCGGCAACGACGATTACGTCGATCTGTGGGGCGGCGCCCTCGATCGCGCCGACTCCTCCTACGACGCGGTGGTCGATCACAGCCTGTTCAAGCGGCATGGCGATCTGCTCCTGGGCGGCAAAGCCGACGGCAGCTTTGAGCTCGGCTGGGTCGTCAATCGCCGGCAGGCGCAAGGTCCGTACGACGACGCGTTGGTTGGCGATTCCCAGACGCACTTTCTTGGCCAGCTTGTGCTCGGAGAAGAGCGAGCGGAGCGCTTCGGAAACGCCTTCGGGGTCGGTCACCTCCCCGTCGTGGAACGCGCCGGGCGGCAGAGCTCCCGTCGCTGCAGCGGTTACCTGCACGGTTCCGTTTGCCCGCACTTCCGTCGCGCCGATGCTGCCGGCCTCGATCTCGAGCCCGACCAGCGTGGCGTCCTTTTTCTTGCGGCTTGTCTGGAGTTTTGGAAGTTTCAGGATCATCTTGGGTGCGGCGATGCTGGAGCACGAAGCCGCAGTCTTGAATCGACCAAACGGCCAAAGAACCTTTGCCCCTGACCTACCTAGAATTAGAAGAAATCGAGGTCACCCGATCGTCTCCCGGCCGATCACCCACGGCAGTTTTTCCGGCTCGATGAAGCTTGGGGGCTCGAGATACTTGAGCCGGTCGTCGTAGTTGTAGCTCTTGGTGTAACCGGTGCCGCCGGACGTGCCGACGGTGCCGCGGAACTTCTGCGAGATCGCTCCGTTGACGGTCAGCGTGCCCAGCGATCCGCCGCAGTTGTAGTGGTCGACGATGAACGAATGGTTAATCGAGAGGATGGCGGCGTCGATCGTGATGTTTTCGATTTTTTCCTCGCCAGTGCCAGTGCCGCATTCGATCGCGCCGTTTTCCGAGTTGATTTTCTCGGTCGGGTAGGGGTGGAAGACGCGGACGAAATTATTGGCGATCAGCCCCAGCAGGCCCGTTCCTGTGTGAGTCAAGCTGCCGTCAATGATGATGTCGTTGCTGGCGGCGATGGTGAGTTGTCCCGAGTAAGTTCCGTGCACATACACATTTCCGCAGGTTGATGGCGATGTATATACAGCGGTCCAAGGGGAGTAGGCTCCCGAGCATCCGTTGTTTGACACGTAAATGAGCCCTTTTGGCGGGAACAGGTAGGTAGTTCCACCGACGCAGTTTTTGGCCGTGCCGATTTTCATTTGATTTCCTTCGAGGCAGACGTTGATCTGACCAACAAATTTGTAGCTGGCATCCGTCAGTTTTTCCAGTTCGCTGTTGGAGGGCGGGGGTACCAGTTTTGGTACGCCAAAGGCCAATGGACTTTTGAATTCAGGCGCGGCAGTTGGGCAGCCCGAGCCGGATTTCCCCGCGTTTTCGCCGGCGACCCAACCCGGACTGGGGGCGCTCACCTCCACCGCATCCAGCGAGTTGCGCCCGAACGTCGGGGTCCCACAGATCGCGATGGTGTCGTTGCTGTGGACCGGCCCGTTGATTTTGTCGCCGCTTTTGAAGACGATCTGTTCGCACCGCCGAGCCGGGTTCGTGTTGGGAATGTTTTTGTTGGTGCGCCCTTCCCAGATCGTTATCCCGCACTTGATATTTGCTTCTTTCAATTCTTCTTCTTTTTTGAACGCATAGGTGAGAGGATCCGGAGTCTCCAGCTGGGTGAAGTAGACGTAGTCGAGGAAGCTGGCGGTCTTGAATGTCGCGGTGATCGAGACTTGAGATTTTTCGGCGAAGCCGGTCGAGCGGACCCTGAAGGTGCCCTTCATCGCTCCGCTCGCCTCGATCATGCTTGTCGTCGGATGCAGCGGTTCGCATTCCGCGTGTCCGTTGGCGGGGAGGAGTTCGATCGCGTATTCGGCGCCCGTTGTTTTGCCCGGGACCGGCCGTCGTTTTTCGGTGTTGTTGGGCGGGTTGACCGCATTTCCGGAGCAGGAGGCCCAGTAGTTCCCGTTGCTGTGCAGATGGAAGGCGTAGTCGTCGATCCCGGCCTTGGCGGCCTCGTAGGCCTGCTTGTGCGCGAGGTCGTTCTGGGTCAGATGTAGGTCGCCATTCACAGCGGTGACGGCGACCAAGGCGATCATGGCGATCGCCGACATGCCGATCACCGTCGGGATCATCGTGAAGCCCTGTTGCGATCTGAACCTGCTCATTGGCACGGGAGGTTGATCGCCCCTGGGTTGAAGGACGGGGGGGTGAGTCGGAGCGTGGCGGTGTCCTGGATGCTCGCGGGAGCGTTGGAATCGGCGACCGGGGTGGTGGAGGGTTCGGTCGTGAAGGCAACGTGAACCTGCGTCACGCGCCGCCCAGTCTGTTCGTCGACCGTCGTCAGCGGGGCAGACAGCTGGCCGTTGACGTAGGTGTAGTAGGTGAATATGTTCGCGCTGGGAGGGGTTGGGCCAATGCCCGTCATCAGCACACGGCTCGGTGAGGGCGAACCCCAGCTCCATTCGGGGGCTGTGCCGCCAGTCGATGGGGTGTCCGATTGCAAGAGCTTTCCTTCTGAGAGACTGATCGTGCTGCGGATCGGTTTGGGAACGACTTCAGAGCCCGTCTGATGGATGAAAGTGAGCGAGGTCCCCGTGCCTTCCTTGACAGGCGCGATCTGCGGGGCGATGCAGGCCGAGTGGAGCTCTTCCATCACCTTTGAAAGGGTGATACGGGCGCGCTGGACCGCGTCAACCCTGGCGCTGACCCGGTGGCTCTCGCGCAGGGAGACCATCAGCACCATGCTTATCGCGAAGAGGATCACCAAGCCGGCGGCCATGCCGACCATTAGCTCAATCAGCGTCGTTCCCCTCTCGTCTCTGAGCGTTTGGCGAAGCATCAGCATGGCCCACTTGATGTTCCCGAGCCGAGGTCGATCGTCACGGACTTACCGGTGACAACGCTTTCTAGTTTTTGACCGGTAACGGACTTATGGCGATTTTCGGCTGCGGCGCAGATGGTGTAGGTGCCCCAAGGCATCCCCGGATTGGGAAGCGTGCCCCCGGCGATGGTTGTGTAATTGCGTCTGACGCCACAACCGGTATCGGTGATTGCGACGCTCGCGCCGACTAGCAGCGAGCTGTTCTTTTTCACTGTCAGGTACAGGGCCGGGAGCGTTAGGACAACCGCGGGAGCTGCGCTATTTGCCGGCACCTGGACGTAGGCGATCGCAGCGGGAGGGTTCAGTTCATTTTTCGGATCAGGGTTGTCTTCTTTGCACGAGCCGGCATAGACGGCATCGGTTGATGGCGGCTTGAACGGGAAGAGGTTGTTGGCGTTGAAGCTGAGCTGCTGAGTACCGGCGGGCACGCCGAAAACCTTTGCCGCTTTCATTTCGCCGTTGTAGACGACGATCGAGTCGGACGTGGTCGGCACCATCTGACCAGCTGCCGTTTTCGTCTGGAATGAAACCGGTATCGAGCCCGGGCGATCGAGTTCGAACCGGGCGGGCGATTTCACCGCGGCGGTGACGCTCGCTGGTATCGGCGGGGCGGGGTTGCCGTCTTTGTCCACGAGCCCGACGGATGCACCGGACGGCGTCAGGGAGTAGTTGCCGGGCGCCAGGTCGGTGAACAGCGCGCAGCCTTTGGCGTCGATGGTGCCCGTGAACGTGCCGGCGCCCGAGGCGGAGATGCCGATGCCTGGAATCGGATTGCCTGCGGCGTTAACGGCAGTAACCAGCAACGCTCCATGGTTTGGATCGAGCGATCCGTTTGCAGGCGAGACGATGCTTTGGATGGTTGCCGGAGGGCGGCCTTTTCGACTGGGCCAGCTGACGGTCGTGGTCAGCCTCACGTAGTCGGCCGAGTCTTCGCATGCATCGTTGGCGGTGGCGTCGTTGACAAAGACGCCCGTCGATTTGACTTCGAAAGGGGTGCCGTCGACGGAGACTGTGTTGGTCTGTTTGAGCCGATTGAGTTCGGAGACTCGCATCGAACGCAGGCGCGCTTGGTCTTCCTGGGCGACTGAGAAAGCTTCAGAGCGGTGGCGCTCCTCGGCGGCCGAGCGAGCGCTCGTGTTCAGCAGCGAGAAGACCCCCGCGACGGTGATCGCGACGACGATCGCGCTGACGAGAACCTCGATCAGCACGAATCCGTCTTCGGCAGGAGGGGTTCTCCGCCCAGGTGGCGTCATGGCGTTCCCATCGACCGCCCGACGCCTGGGCTTTAGTTGCCGAGGGCCCGCAGACGCCCATCTCACCTGGCTTCGGCCAAAACTTCAGTAAGTGAAGCGAGATCGGTACACTCGCTGGAGCGAGGCAATCGACACAACCGGTCTCGCTTACGCCTATGAGTGCCGCTTCAAACTCCCAATGTCCCGTCTGTCGCACGGCCGAAGTGGTCTGCGGCAAGTGGACCCTCCTCGTGATTCGCGACCTGGCCGAAGGCTCTAGTCGATTCTGCGAGCTGGAGCGCTCGCTGGAGGGAATCAGCCCGCGCACGCTCTCCCTGCGCCTGCGGGCACTGGAAGAGGAGGGGATCGTCGAGCGCCATACCTTTCCCGAGGTCCCACCTCGGGTCGAGTACGCGCTGACCGAGAAGGGCGAGGCGTTGGTGCCGCTGGTCGAGGACATGCGCCGCTACGGCACTCGCTGGCTCTTCGAAGACGCCGCTGAGCCCGAGCCGGCCGCTGTCTGAACGCCGAAACCGTCTCAACCCGCCTATTACGCGGGTTGACGCGGTCTCGCGTTAAGTTCGGACGGGGGTTACGTTCTGCAAGCGTCCGTGCAGGCGCAGGAGCGCCGTGCCTGGGGCGGAAGCCTGGGGCGTGCGTGATCGACTCATCAACGATGCCCTGACCCGGCTTGCCTCCGAGGCGGCGATCCGGCTCAGCGCGCTCGTCGCCGCCGGCGACCAGATCCCCTTCGACGTCGACGCCGACAATGGGGACGACTCGCTCTTCTACAGCTACCGGCCCCTGACTTCGGAGTACGTACGCGAGCGTGGGGCCGAGCTGCGCGGACTCGACGCCTTCGCTCCGGCCCGCGACGCGGTTGCCGCGGCCGGTATCGCACCCGCTTACCTGGAAGCTCGCGGCGAGCCGGTTCCGGCCGAGCCTGGCGAGCGTGCCGCGCAGATGCTGGTCGTCTTCCTCGCCAGGCTCTGGGATGGCTCCACCGAACTTTCGCTCGACCACGAGCGGCTGAGCAACGCCCTCACCGTGCTCGAGGCCGAGACCCGGGGCGTCGAGGAGGCCGACGTGCTGATCGCGCCGCTGGTCGGGCTGCGGATGCCGCTGCCCCGCCTGCAGCTTCCCCACGGTGTGCAGATCGTCCGAGCCGACGCGATCGAGGTCCCGGCCGAGGCCAAACTGAGCGGCGGCATGGGCCGCGCTGCTTGGGAACCGCAGTTCCTCGCCATCGCCGAGCAGGGCGAGGGCAGCGAGAGCGCCGAAGCCGCCTTGCAGCAGCTGCGCGAGCTGATCAGCGTCATGCACCTCTTCAAGGCCGGCAGTATCGGCCTCGGTCCCCACGCCTTCGCCCCGACCGGCGAGGAGCGCTGGGCCCGCCTGCCCACCGGCGCGCCCTCGACGCGGGCCGGCGGCTACGAGCTGAACGAGCAAGAAGCGATCGCGCTGGCCGAGTTCGCAGGCACGCTCGAGGCCCGTCCCGACCCCGACGGCGCTCTTGCCTGGGCAGTCGGCCGCTTCGAGCTGGGCTGCGGGCGCGACTCCGCCCTCGAGGGCCTCAGCGACCACCTGTTGGCGCTGCGCGCGGTGCTCGACGGCCAGGGCCCGGTGGGCGCTTCGCTGCCGATGCGCGCCTCGGCGCTGATCGCCGATCAGACTTACGACCGGATCGAGGCCCGCGAGCAGATCGAGCACGCGCTCGAGCTGGAGCGCTCGCTGATGAACGGCGCCCCCTCAATGCCGGGCCTCGCGCTCGCCACCTGGGTGGAGGAGGGAGTGCGCCGGATCCTCCGCGAGGCCGCCCTCGGCGAGCTCAACGGCGATCTCAACACCGCCGCCGACGAGACCCTGATCGCGACCGGCCTCGAGGCCGGCGACGGGGCGATCGTCGGCATGCCAACAGACTGGGAGACACCCGACACGGGAGAGGTGGAGGAGACAGTGACGTCACATCACGCCGCACACCATGAGCCGGAGGACGAGCACGATGGTCAGCCGACTCGCATCCTTGAGCCGATTCCCGGCGAGGACGAGATCCGCATCACCGCGACGCCTTGGCTGGACGAGGTTGAGGCCCCTGACAGCACACTCGACTTCCCGGCGATCGAGGGAGACCTGCAGCACCGCGAACGGATCGACACCCCCCGGGTGCGCCACCTATTTCCGGTGCCCGAGGACGCTGACTGGGATGTCAGCGAGCTGAAGTACGACCACTACGGTCATAACGCCAGCTAGGCGCGGCCCGCGGCAATCTCGATTCTCTCCTCGCTGCTCGCGAAGAGGTAACGGTTGATCTCGGCCAGGCCGGCGAGGTCATGGACGTCCTCGTCCAGGTAGGGGACGCGGATCACGCCCCGCGTGCGCAGCTCCTTCGCCAGGCGCTCGATGTTCTGGGCGTCGCGCTCGGCCAGCGCCTGGTAGTCGGCGAAGTTCTCCGCCACTCGCCCGGCCAGGTCCTCGTCGCCGAGCTTCTCGGCCAGGGCAGCCGGCAGGTTGTCGCCTTCGCCGCGAAGCTTCTCGGTCGGGTAGTGGACCTTGTTGACGATGACGCCGCCGAAGGGCAGCTTCGCCTCGACCAGTTTGCGGTGGAAGTAGACGGCCTCGTCGACCGGCTCCCCCTGTGGGCCACAGACGACGAGGAAGCAGGTGCGTTTGTCGCCGAGCAGGCTGTTGACCCGCTTGGCCCGGGCCTGGAAGCCGTCGACCATGCCGCTGAAGGCGTTGAAGAACTCGGCCAGGTCGGACAGCAGGTCGAAGCCGACGATCCGCTTGAGCACGCCGAGGGCGACCGAGGCACCGCGCCCGGCAACCTTGGCGGCGATCCCGGTCGGCTTCATGAAGACGCGCAGCGAGCGACCTTCGATGAACTGGGTGAGGCGTTTCGGCGCGTCGAGGAAGTCGAGCGCGTTGCGGGTCGGCGGCGTGTCGAGCACGAGCAGGTCGAAGCGGCCCTCGGTGTGCAGCTCGAAGAGCTTCTCCATCGCCATGTACTCCTGCGAGCCGGCCAGGGCGTTGGAGATCTGCTGGTAGATGCGGTTGTTGAGGACGCGGTCGCGCGACTCCTCGTCGGGCGCCTGCCGGGCGACCAGCTCGTCGAAGGTCGCCTTCGCATCGAGCATCATCGCCCAGAGCTCGCCCTCGACCTCGACGCCCTGCTCGGCAAAGAGTTTCGGATCGACCTGCCGCGCCTCGTTGCCCAGCTCCTTCAGGCCGAGCGAGTCGGCGAGCCGCTTCGCAGGGTCGATCGTCAGCACGCAGACCTTGAGTCCACGCGACGCCATGCCCAGCGCGATTGCCGCCGAGGTCGTCGTCTTGCCGACCCCGCCCGAGCCGGCGCAGATGCAGATGTCCTTGCCCTCGAGGATCTCGCCGACCGCGGGCATCAGCCGAGCCTCTTCGCCAGCTGCCCGGCGGCCTCGACGCCGAGGTCCGGCTCGAAGAGGAAGGGCAGGGTCTTCACCGGCGCCTCGACCCGGCGCCGCAACCGGGCAAGCTGGGCCCGCTGCGAGCGGGCGCGGTTGTGCTCGGAGAGGGCCGCCCGCGCCGCCGCGCGCACGGCGCCGTCCTCGCCGCCGGACAGCTCGGTGAGCCGCTCTGCCTCCTGGTTGGAGAAGCGCTCCGGGTAGAGGCCGTTCATATAGACGCGGTCAACGGCGACGCCGACCTCCTCGCGCAGGTCGTGCTCGAGGGCCGCCGACTCGTTGACCGGCATCTCCTCCGGCAGGGCGACGATCGCCACCCCGGTGTGCTCCTGATCGGTGATCAGGCGGTCGAGCTGCTGGGCCTGGGAGTGGATCGGCCCGACGCGGGCGATCGCGGCGAAGGTTCGTGGCGTCTGCAGAAAGCCGATCCCGTGGCCGGTGGCGGGCGCGTCGACGATCACCAGGTCGTACTTGCGCCCGCTCTTGACCTTGCGGTCGAGCTGGGCCAGCTCCCAGATCTTGCCGATCGTGACCAGCTCCTTGAGGCCCGGAGTCGCCGCGGCGAGGTAGTTGAAGATGCGGCTGCGGAAGAGCATGTCGCGCATCGCCCGCACCTTCAGCTGCAGCAGCACGTACTCGCGCATCGACTCATCGGGGTCGATCGAGATCGACCAGAGGTTCTCCGCCACCTCGACCTCGTGGAAGCCGATTTCGGTGTGCTCGAAGATCCGCGAGGCATTCTCCTGCGCCGATACCTCGCAGACGATCGTCCGCTTGCCTTCGGCGGCGGCGCGCAGGCCGAGGGCGACCGCGACCGTGGTCTTGCCGACGCCGCCCTTGCCGGTGACGAAGACCACGCGCTTGTCAAGGAGATCGGTAACCGGGCAATTCCTAGCAATTTCTCGGGGCGGCAGGAAAAGAGGGCGCTCATGCGAATACCCGCGCAATGGGATTCCTTAGCCGCAAGAACAAGTCCAAGCAGCCCAAGCCGACCGCCGTCGCTGACGAACCGCATCCGATTGTGGAGGAGCTGCAGCGGATGGAGGAAGCGGTGCCGGAGCTGGAGGACCGTTGGGACGACGAGGGTACCGATGGCGACGCTTGGGACGACGAAGGCCCCGACGCCTCGGCCGCGGGTCCTGTCGCGGACGAAGGGGAGGCGCTGCGGGCGGGCCCTTCGGACCCGTCCTCGACCCCCCCATCATCCACGCCACCCGCGGATGAGGCGTTTGAGTCTTCGGTGCCGACCGTTGAGACATCTGAGCCGTCGGGCCCGGCCGTCCATGCTGCTGAAGCTTCTGAGGGACCGAGCGCGCGGGTAGCTGTGGCGGAGCCGGTTAGCGATGAGCCTGAGCGGTTTATGCCTCGGGACCTGCTGGCGCCTTCGCGGCATGAGGTTGTGGTTGAGCGGGTTGAGCCTGAAGCGCCCGTCAAGCACGCCGACGTCATTGCCTTTGCGAATCAGAAGGGTGGGGTGGCCAAGACCACTACTACCTTGAACCTTGCCGTTGCCTTCGCCGAGTCCGGCTACAAAGTGCTCTGCATCGACCTCGATCCGCAGGGGAACCTGACGATGAGTCAGGGCATCGATCCCGACAAGGTGGAGAAGAGCCTCTACGACGTGCTGGTCAACGATATGCCGATCAGCGAGATCATCGTCGAGCGCGAGATCGACATCGCGGTTGCCTCAATCGACCTGGCTGGGGCCGAGATCGCGATGAGCACCAAGATCGGCCGCGAGCGCTCGCTGGAGAAGGCACTGAAAGAAGTCGCCGGCTACTACGACTTCGTCTGCATCGACACGCCGCCCAGCCTCGGGCTACTGACGATCAACGCTCTGACCGCGGCGAACAAGGTGATCGTCCCCGTTCAGTGCGAGTATTTGTCGATGCGCGGACTGGTCCAGCTCCAGAACACGCTCAAGATGATCCAGGAGAACCTCAATCCCGCTGTGAAGATCGAGGGCATCCTGCCGACCATGCTCGACACGCGGACCGTCCACGCCAAGGAGGCGGTGGAGATCCTCGAAGAGAACTTCGGCGACCTCGTCTTCAAGTCCAGGATCCGCAAGGCAATCAAATTCGCCGAGGCGCCCGTCAAGGGAGCCAGCGTGCTCAAGTACGATTCCGGCAGCAGCGCCGCGAACTACTACCGCGAGTTGGCGAAGGAGGTTCTGGCGAACAATGAGCCGGCGTAACAAACGCGCGAGCATGCGCGAGGGCCCTCTCTCGGACCTCTTCCGGTCTACCGCCGACGACGCGCCGGCCGATCCTCCCGAGCTGGAGGAGCGCCAGCAGCCCGAGGAGGAGCCTTCTGTTGTTGCCGCGGAGTCCTCGGAAGAGACTCCCCCCGAGCGCCTCAAGCGCGTCTTCTCCGAGGAGCCCAAGCCCCAGCGCCGCGAGGTTGAGCCGATCGTCGAAGCCCCTCGCTATGGGCGCGAGGAGCCGGAGTACGAGCCGCCCGGCAGCGGTGAGCCGCATCAGCCCGTCATTCGGGTTGTGGGCGTGGGTGGCGGTGGTGTCAACGCCGTCAACCGGATGGTCGAGGCGCGGATCCCCGGGGTCGAGTTCATGGCCGTCAACACCGATCTTCAATCGCTGCAGCTCTGCATGGCCGACGTCACCGTCCACATCGGTGAGGAGGCGACGCGCGGGCTTGGCGCCGGCGCCGATCCCGAGCTCGGCCACCGCTCCGCCTTCGAGGAACAGGACAAGATCAAGCGCCTGCTCAAGGGCTCCGACATGGTCTTCGTCGCCGCCGGCGCCGGCGGTGGCACGGGTACCGGTGCCGCCCCGGTAATCGCCCGCCTCGCTCGCGAGGTCGGCGCGCTTACGGTCGGGATCGTGACCAAGCCATTCAGCTTCGAGGGCAGCCGCCGCGGCAACCAGGCCAACAAGGGCATCGAGGAACTCGCCGCCGAGGTCGACACCCTGATCGTCGTCCCCAACGACCGCCTGCTCGAGGTGCTCGATCAGCAGACCTCGATGGTCGAGGCTTTCCAGGTCGCCGACGACGTGTTGCGCCAGGGAGTCCAGGGCATCTCCGACCTCGTCACCCTGCCCGCCGTGATCAACCTCGACTTCGCCGACGTGCGCACGATCATGTCGGAGGCCGGCCGGGCGCTGCTCGGCATCGGCATGGGCCACGGCAACGACCGGGCGGTGCTGGCGGCCGAAAAAGCGATCTCCTCGCCTCTGCTGGAGACCTCGATGGAAGGCGCGCGGGCGATCTTGCTTTCGATTACCGGCGGCGCCGACCTCTCGCTGGTCGAGATCAGCGAGGCGGCGAAACTGGTCGGCGACGCAGCCCACCCCGACGCCAACATCATCTTCGGCGCCAACGTCGACGAGGAGCTGGGTGACCAGGTCTGGGTGACGGTTGTCGCGACCCGCTTCGACGGCCGCCCGGCGCCCCCCCGCCGCGTCGCCGAGCCGATGATCCGGCGCACCAAAGACGCCCCCGGGCCGCGCCGCTCCGAGCGCTCCGGCGAGCTCGGCATCGACGTCCCAGAGTTCCTGCCCGGATAGTCCCGGTCTCGGGCCGATGAGCGGAGTAGTCGCCGCGGGCCACCCACTGACCGCCGAGGCGGGGGCCGCGGTCCTGCGCGAAGGTGGCAATGCGGTCGACGCTGCCGTCTGCGCCGCGCTCGCCTCCTTTGCGGTCGAGAGCCCGCTGACCGGCTTTGGTGCCGGCGGGTTCATGATGGTCCACCGCGGCGACGAGACCACGCTGCTTGACTTCTTCGTCGCCGCCCCCGGTAGGGACGGGACCGAGCGCGGCGCCGAGCTGGTCCCGGTCCCGGTCCACTTCGATGTCGAGACGGTGCAGACGTTCTACGTCGGGCCGGCCTCCTGCGGCGTTCCCGGCACTGCGGCCGGGCTGGAGGAGGCGCTGCGGCGCTTCGGCTCGCTGCCGCTCGCCGAGCTGGTCAAGCCCGGCGTGCGCCTAGCCCGCGAGGGGGCTCCGGTCAATGCCGAGCAGGCCTACATCCTCGACATCCTCGAGCCGATCCACGCCCGGCTCGAGGGCACCCGCGAGCTCTACGCACCGGCGGGGCGCACCCTGCGCGAGGGCGAGGCCTTCCGTTTCGAGGCGCTGGCCGAAGCGCTGGAGCGCTACGGCGCCGAGGGCGCCGAGCCCTTTTGCCGCGGCGAGGTCGCGGAGGCGTTGAGCACCTACGTGATCGAGCACGGCGGCACGCTCGGCCTTGACGACATCGCCGGCTACGAGCCGATCGAGCGTGAGCCGATCCGGGCGAGCTTCCGCGGGGCCGAAGTCCTCACCAACCCGCCGCCTTCCTCGGGCGGGATCCTGATCGCCTACTGCCTCGGCCTGCTAGAGCGGCTCGGGGAGAGCAGCGGCCCGGAGCAGCTGGTGGCAGCGATGGGTGCCGCCAACGAGGCCCGCGGCGAGGCCTTCGCCGAGGCGCTCTACGGCAGTGGCCTCGAGGGGAGCCTGCTCGATCCCGCGCTGCTCGACTCGACCGCCGGCGACCTGCTCGGCTCGACCACCCACATCTCCGCCCTCGATCGCGACGGGATGTGCGCCAACGTCACTTGCTCCAACGGCTCCGGCTCCGGCGTGCTCGTTCCGGGCACCGGCGTGATTCTCAACAACATGCTCGGCGAGGAGGACCTCAACCCGCTTGGCTTCCACTCGATCGCCCCTGGACGGCGGGTGACGTCAATGATGGCGCCGACGGTCGTGTTGCGCGATGGCGAGATCGAGATGGGGCTCGGCAGTGCGGGCTCCAACCGGATCCGCTCGGCGATCCTGCAGACGATCGTGCGCGTGATCGAGCAGGGTATGAGCGCCGACGAGGCGGTGCGGGCACCGCGGCTGCACTTCGAGCAGGGAGTCGTCCAGGCCGAGCCGGGGATCGACGAGGCCGCCCTGGCGCGGATCGAGGGTCGCGGCGTCCCTGTCCTGCGCCGGCCCGAGATCAACCTTTTCTTTGGCGGCACCCAGGCCGTCGCGCGTAACCGCGTCGGCGGGATGGGCGGCGGCGGCGACCCCCGCCGTGGGGGCGCTGTCGCGGTGGCCTGACTGGCGACTTTTCCGTCCATATGACGTATAAGTCGCCAATCGCAAAGAATGGCCACGTGGCGATGATCGATTTCGAGGCCGAGGGACTGCTCGATGGGCTCGAAGGCGACGCGCGCCGTGACCGGCTGACGCTGCTCGAGCAGTTGGCGGGAGAAGGGGTGACGCTGGAGGAACTGCGCGACGCGGTGGGCGCCGGGCGGCTGACGCTGCTGCCGGTCGAGCGCAGCATCGCCGGCGACGGCCCGCGTTACTCGCCGCGTGAAATCGCCGAGCTCGCCGGTACCGACCTCGACCTGTTGCAGCGTGCTTCGGCCGCGCTTGGGCTGCCCTATCCGGACCCCGACGAGCGAATCCTCACCGACGCCGACCTCGAGGCGGCGCAGCGGACCAAGGCCTTCTACGACGCCGGCCTGCCCGAGGACGGCATCCTGCAGGTGGCGCGCACGATCGGCATGGCGACGGCGCGGATCGCCGAGGGCAACCGCGAGCTGATGATCCGCACCCTGATGCAGCCCGGCGATACGGAGCGCGACCTGGCGCTGCGCTTTGCCGATGCCGCCGAGAACATGCTGCCAGTCTTCGAGCCGACCCTGCTCTACGCCCTGCGGGCGCACACCCTGGAGCAGATTCGCCGCGACGTGATCGGCGCCGCTGACCTCGCCTCGGGCGAGATCCGCGGCTCGGTCGACCGCGCCGTCTGCTTCGCCGACCTGGTCGAGTTCACCCGGCTCGGCGAGGAGATCGCACCGGAGGAGCTGGGCTTGGTGGCCGGGCGCTTCGAGGAAATGGCAGCCGCCGTGGCCGAACCTCCCGTGCGGCTGGTGAAGATGATCGGCGACGCTGCGATGCTCGTCTCGGTTGAGGTCGAGCCGCTGCTGGACGCGGCGCTCGAACTGATCGAGGCCGCCGAGGGAGAAGGCGAGGAGTTCCCCTTCCTGCGCGCGGGGCTGGCCGTCGGCCCGACGCTCGCCCAGTCGGGTGACTACTACGGTCGCGCCGTCAACCTGGCCAGCCGCCTCACCGCCGTCGCCCGTCCCGGCAGCGTGCTGGTCGACGCCGCGGCGAAGGAGGCGGCGGGCGACGACTTTTCCTACTCGTTCGCCGGTGAGCGCCGGCTGAAGGGCATCGACACCGGCGTCAAGCTCTTCCGCGCCCGCCGCGAGCCGAAAAAACGCTAGGCAGACTTGCGGGCGGAGACGAGCAGGTTGTAGAAGAGCTCGGCGGGGAGGTGCGGCTCGAGCAGCCGGCTGTCGACCTTCTGCAGGGCGATGTAGCTGCGGAAGGCAAAACTCCGCCAGCCCCAGGAGACGGAGTTGGGCTCGGCGCTCGACTCGACCGTGCGCAGGCCCCAGCCCCAGGCGTTGGCCAGCAGCTCCTCGCCGCCGACGCGGCGGTCCTCGAAGCCGCCGTCGCGGAGCAGGCGCCGCAGGTCGGCGGGGGCAAAGGCGTGCACGTCGACCTCGCCCTCCAGGGAGTGGCCGTCGGATTGTTCGGCCTCGGCGATCGCTCGGGGCTGGGCGCCCACGGCACGGCGCCAGGCGGGCGCGACGAACATGCCGGCGCGCTTGGGCAGCGCCGCGAGGCGGTCGCCGTAGCGGGAGGGCTCGCCGCCGAAGGCGATCGCGCCCCCGGGGCGCAGGACGCGGCGAAATTCGGCGAACGCCTTGTCGAGGTCGGGGATGTGATGCAGCACGGCGTGGCCGAAGACGAGGTCGAAGCTCTCGTCCTCGAAGGGCAGCTCCTCGGCCTCGGTCCGGACCGTCTCGACCTCGAGGCCGAGCCCGTCGGCGGTGGTGGCGAGGCGCTTCAGCATCCCGGCCGAGATGTCGGTCGCGGTGAGGCTCTGGATCGCGCCGAGCTGCAGCAGGTTGAGCGAGAAGTAGCCAGTGCCCGAGCCGATCTCCAGGCCGGCGCCGAGGCCCTGGCCGTCCCAGCTGCCCAGTGCCTTGACCAGCTTCTGGTGCACCTGCGCCTGGCCGGTCTCACCGAAGTCGATGCCCCACTTGGCGTCGTACTCATCGGCGGCCGCGTCGTGGTAGCGGGTGTTGACGTCCTTGATGTGCTCGGGAGTGGCGGTGGGGGAGGCGGGCATGGCGCGGAACTCTATGCGGATCGGCGCAACGCACGGAGCGCAGGCCCCCAATACCGTCCCGGCCTGTGGCGCGCGAATATGTCCAGCTCGACCAGCCCGACGGGGTGCCGCCGCTGCCGCTCACCGGCGAGCGCACGCTGCCCGACGTGCCGGAGGAGAACTACTGGTACCGGCGCCATCTGGTCGTCTACGAGTGGATCGCTGAGCGGACGGCGGGCAAGCGCGTGGTCGACATGGCCTGCGGCGAGGGCTACGGCTCCAACGTCCTGGCCGGCAAGGCGGCGAGCGTCGTCGGCGTCGACGCCAACCCGGAGGCCCACGAGCATGCCCGGCTGCGCTACGTGCGTCCCAACCTTCGCTTCGAGCGCGACCTGGTCGAAAGCTTCGCCGAGCCCTGCGACGCTGTCGTCTTCCTGCAGACGATCGAGCACGTCCAGGACGCGGGCGCGATCCTCGAGCACTTCAAGTCGATGCTCGCGCCGGGCGGCGTCGCCTACGTTTCCACTCCCAACCTGCTGACCCTGGCGCCGCCGGGGGCGGAGAAGTCCGACAACCCCTGGCACGTGCGCGAGTACCGCGCCGCCGAGTTCCGCCAGCTCTGCGAGGAGCACTTCCCCGGGGTCGAGATGCTCGGCCTCTTCCACGCTCGCAAGCTGCGCGTACACGAGCTCGCGATCAAGCTTGGCTGGGACCGGGTCCACAAGGCGCTGCACCTGACCAAGCCCTTCTACGACCGCTTCACGCCCGCGATCGCCGCCTCTGACTTCGAGCTGAAGGAGGGCGACCTCGACCGGGCGCTGGACTTCCTCGCCGTCTGTCATGCCGCCTGAGGAGAGCGCCGGCGACCTGGCGATCGTCCTCCACTCCCACATGCCCTACGTCGATGGCTTTGGGACCTACCCCTTCGGCGAGGAGTGGCTGTTCGACGCGGTGATCCGCTCTTATCTGCCGGTGCTGGAGGTGGCCGAGCGGGTGACGATGACGATCACCCCGGTCCTGGCGGACCAATTGGAGGACGAGGGGGTGCAGGAGCGACTGCGCCGGTTTCTGCGCGAGTGGCGGATCGGCGCCGCCGAAGCGGAGGTCAACGAGGGCGAGGTGGACCCGGAATGCCTCGATGCCTGCGAGGCGGAGTTGGTCCGCTACCGGCACGCGCTGGAATTGCTCGACGCCGACGACGGCAGTCCCTTGCGCGCCTTCCGGCGGGCCAGCGAGGAGGGACGGATCGCCCTTGCCGCCTCTTCGGCGACGCACGCGGTCCTGCCGCTGCTTGCCACGCGCCAGGGGCTAGGCCTGCAGCTGGACGCCGGCATCCGCTCGCACCGGCGGCGCTTTGGTTGGGACGGGGGCTTCTGGCTGCCCGAGTGCGCCTACGTGCCGGGGCTGGAGTGCCGCTTGGCGGAGCAGGGCGTGAACTGGTTCTGCGTCGACCAGAGCCGCTACGAGCAGCCGCTGGACGCGCTCAGCCCGGTTGCGACCGAGGCCGGGCCGGTGGCGCTGCCGATCGACTGGGAGGCGATCCAGTGGCTCTGGTCGCTCGACGGCTATCCCTCGGACCCGGCCCATGCCCAGTTCGCCGGAGAGTCGCTGCGCGGGGTGCGGATCTGGAAGGTCGGCGGTGGCGCCTACGACCCCGCTGCGGCGGAAGCTGCGGCGCGGCGCCAGGCCGGAGAGTTCCTCGCCGCGACCGCCACCCGCCTGCGCGAGTTCGCCGCCACGCGCGATCGCCGCGGCCTGCTCGTCTTCGCGATCGACACCGAGCTGCTCGGCCACTGGTGGTCGGAGGGAACGATCTGGCTGCGCGAGGTCCTCTCCGGCGCCGAGGCGGCTGGTGTGCGGCTGCTCACCGTGCCCGAGGCGCTCGCCGAGCACGAGCCGATCGGGCGCCCGCTCCGCGCCTCGACCTGGGGTGAGGACAAGGACCTGCGCACCTGGGATTCGCCCGCGGTTGCCGACCTGGCCTGGGGCGCGCGACGCCTGGAGCTACGGCTGCTGCGGGCCCTGCGCGGTGGCTTGCGCGGCGACGGCGCGCGGCGCGCCACGCGCGAGCTGCTGGCGGCGCAGGCGAGCGACTGGGCCTTCCTCGACAAACGCGGCCAGGCGGGCGACTACGCCTTCCAGCGCGCTACTTCCCACGCCGAAGCGGCCTTGGAGGCCATAGACTCTCCGGCCATCGCCGACCCGCGCATGCGCGCCCTCGCCCCTGACATGAGCCTCTCGCCGCTCCTTCAGCCGTGACCCGCGTTCTCATTCTCTCCTGGGAGTACCCGCCTCTGATCGAGGGCGGCTTGGCCCGCCATGTGCGCAAGCTCTCCGAGGCGCTGGTCGAGCGCGACGTCGAGGTCCACGTCCTCACCCGCGGGGGGGAGGAGTCGCCGGCCGAGGAGCGCCGCGGCGGTGTCTTCATCCATCGCATCCGCGAGCCCAAGCGCCCGACTGACCTCGGCGAGTTCGTCGCCTGGGTCGAGCGGATGAACTCGGACATGCTCGCCGCCGGGGTCGAGCTCGGCGATCGCTACAGCTTCGATCTCGTGCACGGTCACGACTGGCTCGTCGCCAACGCCTGCGACCACCTCGCCAAGCGCTTCGACGCGCCGCTGCTGATGACGATCCACGCCACCGAGCACGGCCGCCACCAAGGCTGGGTCGACAAGCATCCCCAGACCTACATCCACGGGGTCGAGCGCTGGATTACCAACCGCTCCGACCGCGTGATCGCCTGCTCGCACTACATGCGCGAGCAGATCGCCGACATCTTCGGCGTCGACGAGGAGCGGGTCTCGGTTATTCCCAACGGGATCGACCCCGACGACCTGCAGCCGCAGGACCCGGCCGAGTTGACCCGGCTGCGGGCGGAGTTCGCCGCTCCGGAGGAGAAGCTGGTGCTGCTGATCGGCAGGCTCGTCTACGAGAAGGGATTCCAGCTGGCGCTGGAGGCGATGCCGCGGCTGATCGAGGAGGTCCCCGGCACCCGCTTCCTGATTGCCGGCTCCGGCACCCACGAGGCGGAGCTGCACAAGCAAGCGGAGGAGCTGGGCCTGATGGAGCACGGCACCTTTCTCGGCTGGATCGGTGACGACGTCCTGCACTCGCTCTACCGGATCGCCGACCTCACCGTGGTGCCCTCGATCTACGAGCCCTTCGGCTTGGTCGCGCTCGAGGCGATGGCCTCGGGCTGCCCCTGCATCGTCGCCGACACCGGCGGCTTGCGCGAGGTCGTTCCCCACGAGGAGGCCGGCCTGCGCTTCCGCGCCCACGATCCCGAAGCCCTTGCCGAGGTCGCGATCCGCGTCCTCTCCGACGACGAGCTGGGTCGCAGCCTGGTCGAGGAAGCCTACGAGCACCTGCGTCGCTTCGACTGGGGCGACGTCGCTGAGCAGACCGCCGCGGTCTACGCCGACCTTGCCGGTGCCAAGCTGGGCCCCGCCTGAGCGGCGAGGCCGGCTTTACTCCTCCTCTTTGAACTTCCCGATCCGGGTGCCGCCGGGATCCCAGGTCATGCCGGCGAGCAGTTCGTCAGCCGAGACCTCGAGCGCACCGGTCAGCTTGATCAGCGTGTCAACGCGGGCCAGCCGCAGCCCGCGCTCAAGCTGACTGATCTCAGTCCGGTGCAGCGAGGCGCGCACGCTGAGCTCGTCCTGGGAGAGATCGGCGCGCTTGCGGCAGCGGGCCAGGTTGTCTCCGAAGCGGGCGGCGATGTCCACGGCATCATCCTTCCTAGGGCGGTTGCCTCCACCTTCATCTCTGCGGCTATCCGCCTTAGGCCACTCCGCCGAACCCGCTTGGCGGAACCTATCAGATTACAGACGATTGTCTGCATTTCTGATAGCCTGCTTGCATAGCGTTGTGTTGTGAAAATCGAGGAGGTCGTCGATGCCTAACCTTGTTGAGTGCGAGAAATCGGAGTCGGGAAGTTGAAGGCGAATCTGAGCAGTGTGCTGCGCGATGTCGAGGCGGGCGAGCAGGTGAGAGTTACCTCGCGTGGCCGCCCGGTGGCCGACCTGGTGCCGGCGGTGCCCGAGCACGGTGGGGCGATGAAGAAACTGATCGCCGAAGGCCGCGTCACGCCTGCAACCCAGCCCCTCCCTATGAGCCCGCCATCGCCCAGGGATACGGGCCGGTCGGCGTCGGCAATCATCCTCGCCGAGCGCGAAGAAGAGCGTTGACGCTCTATCTCGACTCGAGCGCGTTGGTCAAGCGCTACGTGAAGGAGGTCGGCAGCGACTCGGTCATCGAAGTGATGGGTCGCGCGAGCGCCTACAAGATGTGTCGCATCGGCTTCGTCGAGACGATTCGCGCCGTTGCCCGCGGAGGCGAGCCGGAAGACGTCGAGAGAGTGGAAAGTGACTGGAGTCGTGTGGACGTGATCGAGGTCGACAGGGCCTTGGCAGAGCACGCCGCTGCGCTTGCGGTCGGCCACCGGCTTCGTACTCTTGACGCCCTGCATCTGGCGGCGGCGCTGGCGGTAACCGACGAGGACCCTACGTTCGTCACCTGGGATGCCGACCTGCACCGCGCTGCCCGCGAGCAGGGATTGCGGACCCTGCCGGCCAGGCTCAACTGACGCACGGCGGCTTGCTTCTAGTCCGGAGGCTGCAGGGTGGTCCAGGCGGAAGGATCGGGCTCGACCGGATCGGACCAGCGCAGCTCCTCTGGCGCATCCCTCATCCTGATCACGCGGGCCGGGATCCCGGCGACGACCGCGTTGGCCGGGACGTCCCTGGTCACGACCGAGTTGGTGCCGACGATCGAGTTGTCGCCGACGCTGACGCCGCGCAGGACGCAGGCGCCGTAGCCGATCCAGACGTTGGAGCCGACCTCGACGTCGCGCTTGTAGATGCCCTGGACGCGGATCGGGCGCTCGACTTCGACCACGCCGTGATCGAAGTCGATGAACATCGCCCGGTCGGCGATCACGCACTGCTCGCCGATCCGCACCCGCTGGTAGGCGGAGATCGTGCACTCCTGCCCCATCACCGTCTTGGCGCCGATCTCGACCCGCCCCTCGTGGCAGCGGATCTTGGTCCCGTCGCCGATCCAGACGAAGCGGCCGAGATCTAGTTTGCCCTTGCGGCCGATCTCGAGTTCGAGCCCGCGGCCGAGGAAGACGAGGCCGTTCGTGCTCCAGCGGCGGCCGGCGGCGGTCAGCAGCCGCCGCCACGAGTAGCGCCACAGCAGCTGGCCGTAGCGGTGGTTGAGCATTCCGTTGCGGGAGAGGAAGCGGATGGTTCGGATCACGGCGGCGAGGACTCTAGACTCACCGGGCCTTGACCGACGTCGCCAAGACCGCGCCGCTCTCCGAGCGGCTCATTGCCGGGGACAAGCGTGCCCTGGCGCGGGCGATCACGCTGATCGAGTCCGACGACCCCGCCGGCTGGGAGTTGGTGCGCGAGGTCTACCCACGGACGGGCAAGGCGCGGATCGTCGGCTTCACCGGCCCGCCCGGGGTCGGCAAGAGCACCCTGATTGGAGCGCTGACGGCGGAGCTGCGCAAGGCCGAGCGCCAGGTCGCGGTGCTCTCGATCGATCCCTCCAGCCCCTTCACCCACGGTGCCCTGCTTGGCGACCGGATCCGACTCTCCGACCACTTCCTCGACCCCGGCGTCTTCATCCGCTCGATGGCTTCGCGCGGCGCCCTCGGCGGCCTCTCTGAGGCGGCGCTGCAGGTGGCACTGGCGATGGACGCGGCGGGCAAGGACGACGTCCTGATCGAGACCGTCGGCGTCGGTCAGGCCGAGATCGACATCGTCGACCACGCCGACACGATCGTGCTGGCGCTGATGCCGGGCTCGGGCGACTCGATCCAGGCGCTGAAGGCCGGGGTGATGGAGATCCCCGACGTGATCGTCGTCAACAAGGCCGACCACCCGATGACCGACACGATGGTGCGCGAGGTCCGCGGCGTTTTGGCGCTTTCGCATGACCCGGAGGGCTGGAAGGTTCCGATTCTGCGCACCGAGGCAGCTCGAGGCGAGGGTGTGGCCGAGCTCGCCGAGGCGATCGATGAGCACCGCGCCTTCATCGAGGCGGCGGGCACCCTGGACGAGCGGCGCGCCCGCAACCTGCGCAACGAGGTGCTGGGCATCGCGACCTCGAGGATGCGGCGGCGGATGGAGGCGACCGCCGCCGGTGATCCCGAGACCGAGGCGCTGTTGGATCGGGTGGTGAGCCGAGAGCTCGATCCCGCCAGCGCCGCCTCGGAGCTGCTGGAGCGGCAGGCTGGTGAGTGAGCCCGTGGCCGTCGCGCCGCTTTCGCTGACGGAGGCGAGGGGCTGGGTCGGCAGCCAGGTCGACGATGCCGACGGAGCGGAGATCGGCGAGGTCCACGGGATCTTCGCCGACGCGGCCAGCGACGCGCCGACCTGGCTGATCGCCAAGCAGGGACGCCGCCGCGGGCCGATGGTGGCGATCCCGTTGCGCGATTGCGCCGCCTGGCCCGGCCGGGTCTGGGTCGCCCACGATCGCGAGACGGTCCGCGACGCGCCGGTCGTCGATCCGACCCGTCCGTTGCTGCGCGAGCATGAGCTGACGATCTGTGCCCACTACGGCATCGGCGAGCGCGTCGGCCGCGCCGCCGAGGTGGTCGGGCGGCCCGCCTCCTCGGTCACTTCCAAACCCTCCTAGAACTCGACGTCGGCGGCGCCGGACTCGTTGGCAGTGACGCCGGAGACCGCGTTGGCGGAGCGGTCGTAAGGAGTTGTCGCCGGGCCCCAGGCCATCGTGCTGGGAGTCGTCACGGTCAGTGCGTTATTCCCCGCGTGGGTGCCGAGGACAATCGTCACCACCCCGCCCGAGATCGACATCGTCGAGGCGACGCCGGAGGCGCCGAAGGTCATCGTCCCGTTGAGCAGCGCCAGCGTCTTCGCCACGTATTGCTGTTTGAGGTCAACCGCTCCGAGCGGCAGCGCAGTCGTGTTCGTCGCGTCGAAGACCTGCAGGCCCTCGGTCTGCCCCAGTAGCCCGCCGAGCAGGGCGATCCCGGTCGTGACGCGGGCTACGACGTTGGTCGGGCTCCCGTTCCAGCCGGAGATGATCGATTCGGGCTCGATCGGCTCGCTGTAGGTGAGGATGACCGTGTCGCCCTGCTCGGCCCTGCCGGCGGTGCCGCCGCTGGTATTGGTCGCCTGGATGTCGGAACCGAGAGGCGCGGTGTTGTCAACCGTCGCCGGCCAACTAGTGCTGGCGGCGTTGGAGGCTTTATCGACGGTTTCGATCGAATAGGAGACGCCGCCCCCCGGAAGGGCGAGGTCGGCGGTCTGCTGGGCGCTGCGGTAGTTGTAGCTCTGGCCGCCGGCGCTGAATGAGCCGGGGGAGAGGGGTACCGCGCTCGCGCCGGCCGTGAGGCTGGAGAGGTTGGCCGTGACGCCGGCCGTCCCGCTCGCCGGATTGCCGCTGTCGGTCACGTTGGCGTAGGCGAAGTAGGTGCCGCCTTTTTTGACGAAGCCGGTGCTGCCACCCTGGGTCTTGCCGATCGCCGAAGGCGCTACCGCCGGAGCGCGGAAGTCCGGAGCCGCGGTTACCAAGTTCCCCGGGCTGTCCGTCGGCGAGCGAAAGGCCGCGGCGGTAGATCCCACCGAGACGATCAGCGCAGTGGCGGCGAGTGCGAGCGGAAGCCGGGCGCTGCCGAGCCTAAGAGGGCGCACCGTGGGCCTCCGCCCGCGGTCCGGGGCTCCCGCGGGGCCGCCAAACCCTGAAGATCTCCCAGCCGGCGAGGAGCAGTAGCGGCAGCAGCACGATCGCGATCAGGCCAAGGGGAGTCTTCACCAGCATCACGACGTAGCCGATCGCCGGGATCCGCCACTGCGGCTGTCCCAGCTCTCCGCCTGCGCCGATCGACCAGCGCTGCACCCCGTTGTCGGCGTCGCCCTTGGTGGTGAAGACGAGCTTCTGGCCACGGGCCTCGACGCTGCGCACCCTGTGGGTGATCGACCTGTCGCTGCCCGGCTCGTGGAAGGTGACGATCTGGCCGATCTTCACCTGGCGCGGCTCGATGCCACGCTCGATCAGCACGTCACCGGGCGAGAAGGCAGGTTCCATGCTGCCGGAGAGGACGACGACCGCGCGCTCGCCGAGCAGCAGCGACCCGGCGATCGCCAGCAGCAGGGCCGCGGCGAAGCCGGCCCCGAGCCAGCCGGCCAGCGTCAGCGACCGACGTGCGAGTCGCAGGCGGCTCACCGGCCGCCCCCCAGCGGTTGCGAGCGCGGTTCGAGCGTCACGTCGAGAATGCGGCCGCGGTAGCCGATCGCCTCGGGCGGCATCCAAGCGCTCACCTCGATCCGACGGGAGGTCCCTGCGGGGATCTCGATCCCCGGGCCCCGCGGCCGCTCGAGGGAGGCCAGCGTGCCGGCGGCGAGGGTCCGACCGCCGCCGGAGACGCGCAGCCGCACGGTTCTCGCCAGTCCTTTCGCCGAGGGCAGCGCGACCGGGCGGACGAGGAGGTCGCGGCCGGCGATGTTGCTCATCTCGATGGCTCCCTGGGCGGCCTCGTCGCCCGCCTGCATCGCGCGAGCGGAGGCGATGACCCCGGCCGTGTCGACGGTCAGCTCACCCGGTGGCACCACGATCAGACGCAGGTCGAGCCCCGGCGGCGAGCCTGATGTCGGCAGGCGCCAAGCGGCCAGGGCCAGCAGGCAGAGGCCGACGCCGGCGACCGTCGCGACCAGCTTGCCGAGATCCGCCTTCATGAGAATTACTGGCTTTGCGCCTCCCACCGGATTGTGTGGCTCCCGGTGGTGGCTCCCTGCGCCGAGTCGGGCGCACTGGCGGAGACCGATGCGGTGACGCGGTAGACGACGGAGTCTTCTTTGGTCCATTTGGAGCTGCTGCCGGGGTAGTCGACGACGCCTCCGGAGTAGCTCGTCGGGAAGCTCGAAAGCGCGCCGTCGTAGATCGCCCCGCCGGCGTCTGGCGTGAATCCGGTGCAGCTCGGGAAGCTGGGCGAGGCTTGCGCGCCGGGCTCGATTTTGAGGTTGACGTAGGGGCCGAGCGCGCCGATCGTGCTCGGCGTGTAGAGCCGCACGTCAGCGTCGAGCGAACCGGTGTAGACGACCCGGATGCACGACGTCTGGCTGCTCCCCGGCTTGGCGTTGGATATGCCGTAGAGGCTGGCGCCGGCGTCGTTGTCGGCCAGCACCACCGTGCCGGCGGCGACGACGTTGCCCGGGTTGTCGGTCTGGCTGGAGAAAGCCGAAAAGGCGCCGATCGCGCCGACCAGGCAGACAGCGCCCAAGATCAGGGCGGTGCGGATGATTTTGCCGGCGTTGCTCACGGTTCCCTTTCGTCGATTTGGCTTGGCAATTGGCCATATCGACCTGACGGTGAAAATCCTTAACGCTCAAAAGAATTAATTTGACTGAACGGGGTGTTTCCCGCTTTACAGACAGGATGTCCAGTTAGCGAGTACTGAATTACGGCATGATGAGCGGGCCGGCCGTGCCACCAAGTGGCGGGCCGCGCCGAGGGTTCCGTTACCTCCAAGCCCGCCTTGTAGCGTTTCTTTCTCGTCACATTTTCGCCTTAGCGTGCGCCGCTCAGATCCCTACGAAGGAGCGAGCGATGCGCGTGAAGCGAGTACTGGCAGTCTCGACGGTGGCGGTCTTGGTAATTGCCGGCCTGGTCGCGGTCAGTGGCTGTGGCGGCAGCTCGTCGGGAGGTAGCGACGAAACCGCACAGCAATCCAAGAACGCTGCGGCGACAACCGGCGACAAAGCGATGAAGCACGAAGACAGCGCGATGAAGGGCGATCACGGCGCGGCGATGAAGGACGACCACGGCGATTCGATGAAGCACGAAGACGATCAGGCGATGAAGCACGAAGACGATCAGGCGATGAAGCACGAAGGCTCTTCGAGCGGCGACCAGATGAGCCACTGAACCGAGCGCCGTCATCTCCTCGTAATCCTCAGGTGGAAAGGTTGAGTCCATGGCCCTGCTGATGCTGTTCGGCTTCGTTGCGGGCGCGGGGACCGCGCTCTCGCCTTGCGTGCTGCCCGTGTTGCCGATCGCGCTGTCCGCGGGCGCGACCGGCGGGCGGCGCCGTCCGCTCGGGATCGTCGTCGGGCTGGCCGTCTCCTTCACCTTCGCCACGGTGGCGCTGGTCTATGTGATCTCTGCCCTCGGCCTGCCCGATGACCTCCTGCGCAAGCTGGCGATCGCGGTGCTGCTCGCCTTTGGCGTCACCTTGATGATCCCGCCGCTGGCGGCCCGGGTCGAGGCCTGGCTGAGCCGTTTCGCGAGCCGGGCCGGAGTTGCCGGCGGGGGCGGCGATGGCTTCTGGTCGGGGACGGCAGTCGGGGCCAGCCTCGGCCTCGTCTACGCGCCTTGCGCCGGCCCAATCCTCGCCGGGGTGATCACGGTCTCCGCCTCGCAGCCGTTCACGAGCGGGCGTCTTGCTGTTGCGCTCAGCTACGGGATCGGCTCCGCTGTTGTCCTCTACTTCCTGATGCTGGGAGGCAGGCGCCTGGTTGCGCCGCTCGCCCGCCGCGGTGGCGGCTTGCAGATCGCGATGGGGGCGGTGATGGTGGTCGTCGCCCTGGCGATGCTGGGCAACTACGACGTCAAGTTCCAGAACAACATCGCCAGCTCCCTGCCCAGCTTCCTGGTCAACCCCACTGAAGGCCTGGAGGACACCGCGTCGGCGCGGGCCGCTCTCAACGATGTTCGCGGCGAATCCGCCCATGGCGTCGGCGCCGCGGCTGCGAGTGCGCCGCAGCCCAAGACCGCCGCAAACGGGAAGACCAACCTGCCAGTGCTCGGTCCCGCCCCGGAATTCGTCGGCAACCAGCGCTGGTTCAATACCCCCGGCGACCGACCGCTGGCCCTGAGCTCGCTGCGCGGCCGGGTCGTCCTGGTCGACTTCTGGACCTACAGCTGCATCAACTGCCTGCGCACGCTGCCCTACCTGACCGCCTGGGACAAGAAGTACCGCAAGGACGGCCTGACGATCGTCGGCGTCCACTCGCCGGAGTTCCCCTTCGAGAAGGAGGCGAGCAACGTCGAAGAAGCGATCGAGCGCAACGGGATTCACTATCCGGTTGCACAGGACAACGAACTCGCCACCTGGAACGCCTACGGCAACCAGTACTGGCCGGCCGAGTACTTCATCGACGCCAAGGGGCGGGTGCGCTACGCCCACTTCGGCGAGGGCGAGTACGGCAAGAAGGAGCAGATCATCCGCCAGCTCCTCGCCGAAGCGGGCAGGAAGGTCCCGGGGCAAGAGACCCGGGTGCGCGCGATCACTCCCTCGGCGACCGTGGCCACGCCCGAGACCTACCTTGGGGCGGCACGCGCCGAACGCTTCACCAACCCGATGCTCTCGCCCGGCAGCCATAACTTCAAGGCGCCCGCATCTCTGCCGGAAAGCGAATTCGCCTACCACGGGCGCTGGCGGATCACGCTCGACTCGGCGACGGCCGAAGGCGGCTCGCTCGACCTCAACTTCGGCGCGAGGCGGGCCTACCTTGTGCTTGGTTCGCCGGGGCATCCGCGCACGATGCGGGTGCTGCTCGACGGCCGCCCGATCTCGAGCGCCGACGCGGGTTCCGACGTCCACAACGGCGTGGTCAGGATCACCGCGCAGCGTCTCTACAACCTGGTCAACCTGCCCCGGGTCGAAGATCACGTCCTGACCCTGGAGCCGCAAGCGGGGGTGACGGGTTATGCCTTCACTTTCGGTTAGCACCGGCGACTCGGCCACAATCCCGGCAATGGCCGAGACCTCGCATGGCACCGTGCTCGTCGTAGACGACGAGCCGACGATCGTCGAGGTCGTCGGCCGCTACCTGGAGCGAGCGGGATACGAGACCCTCGAGGCGGCGGACGGTCCCGGGGCTCTGCGGGCTGCCGAACAGGGCCGCCCCGACCTGATCGTGCTCGACGTGATGCTGCCGGGGATCGATGGGATCGAGGTGATGCGGCAACTGCACGAACGGCCCGGGAAGCCGGTCCCGGTGATCCTGCTGACCGCGCGCGGCGAGGAGTCCGACCGCTTGGTCGGCCTGCGGCGCGGCGCCGACGACTACGTGGTCAAGCCCTTTTCTCCGAAGGAACTGGTGGCGCGCGTCGATGCGGTGCTGCGCCGCGTCTCGCCGCCGGCCGAGGAGGCGGCGGCAGCGATCGAGGTCGGGCCGCTGCGGGTCGACCCGGCGATGCGAACGGTCACCCTCGATGGCGAGGAGGTCTCGCTGACCCAGCGTGAGTTCGACCTGCTCGCCTACCTCGCCGCCCATCCCGGCCAGGTCTTCTCGCGCGACCAGCTGATGGATGCCGTTTGGGACTACCCGTCCTTCAACGACACCAGCACCGTCACCGTCCACGTCCGCCGCCTCCGCGCCAAGCTGGGTGACGACCCCTCCGAGCCCCGTTTCATCGAGACGGTCTGGGGAGTCGGCTACAGGTTGCGACCGTGAAGCGCGCCGCCGTCATCGCGATCGCCGCTTTCCTCGCCGGCGCCGCGGCGGTCGCCGTGCCGCACTGGATGGGGATGGCGCAGGTGGTCCTAGTCGCGCTGGCCTTGGCGGGCGCGGCGCTCGCCGCCGCTCTCGCGGTCCGCTTGGCGATGGAGGAGCGCTCGCGTCAACAGATCGAGGAGGCGCGGCGACAGATGGTGGCGGCGGTCTCGCACGATCTGCGCACGCCCCTGGCCTCGCTGCGCCTGCTGGTCGAGGCAATCGACGACGGAGTGGCGACGGGAGAGACCCGCGAGCGCTACCTGGGCGAGATGCGCACCCACGTCGAGGCGCTGACCGCGCTGATCGACGACCTCTTCGAGCTCTCGCGGATCGAGGCGGGGGAGATCTCCTGGACGATGCGGCAGGTTGAGCTGCGCGGGTTGATCGATGACACCGTCGCCGCGATGCGGGTGCCGGCCGAGTCGCGCGGAGTCGCGCTCAGCGCCGACCTGCCGTCGTACGAGGTGCTGGCCCGGGCCAATGCCGAGAAGGTCCAGCGCGTCCTCTTCAACCTGATCCAGAACGCGATCCGCCACACCCCGGCGGACGGCAGCGTCACCGTGAGGGCACGGACCGCCGGCGACGGGGTCGAGATCGAGGTCGCCGACGAGGGGGAGGGCATCTCAGCGGCCGACGGCGAGCGGGTCTTCGATGCCTTCTACCGCGGCGACGAGTCGCGCAGCGAGGACGGCGCCGGCCTGGGCTTGGCGATCTCCCGCGCCATCGTCGAAGCCCACGGCGGCCGCATCTGGCTCGACGACGGCGCCCCGGGAACGCGCGTGCGCTTTACCCTGCGCGCGGCCTAACCCTTAGAAGCTTCAGGCGCGGGTTGCGTGTCGGGCCATCGGGAGCCCCTTCCCAGGAACTCCCGCGAAGCGGCCTGGGAAGGGGCTCCCGATGGCCCCGGGTCCGACCTAGCAACCCAGCTGGCGGGCGATGACCATCTGCTGGACCTCGTCGGTGCCCTCGCCGATCGTGAGGATCTTGGCGTCGCGGTAGAAGCGGCAGACCGGGTACTCCTCGATGAAGCCATAGCCACCGTGGATCTGCACCGCCTCCTCGGTTGCCCTGACCGCGAGGCGGCCGGTGATCAGCTTCGCCTGGGCGGCGGTGAGGGTGAACGACTTACCGGCGTCCTTCTCCAGCGCCGCGCGCCAGGTGAGCAGGCGGGCCGCCTCGATCTGCGCCGAGAGATCGGCAATCTTGGCCTGGATCGACTGAAACTTGGAGATCGCCTGCCCAAACGCCTGGCGCTCCTTGGCGTAGGCGATCGCCTCATCAAGGGCGCCCTGGGCGAGCCCAACTCCCATCGCGGCAACGCCGATCCGCCCCCCGTCGAGAATGTGAAGGAAGTTCTTGAAGCCCCCACCCCGGCGCCCGAGCAGATTCCCCTCGGGCACCCGACAGTCCTCGAAGCTGAGCGGCCGCGTATCCGACGCGTTCCAGCCCATCTTCCGGTACCCCTCGCCGATCTCATACCCCGGCGTCCCGTTGGGCACGATCAAATTGGAGATCTCCTTGCGCCCGTTCACCTCGCCGGTGACGGCCGTGATCGAGACGCAGCCGGAGATGTCCGTCCCCGAGTTCGTAATGAACTGCTTGGCCCCGTTGACGACCCATTCGCCGTCATCGAGCTTCGCCGTAGTCCGCACGTTGCCCGCATCGGACCCAGCCTCAGGCTCGGTCAGACCAAACGAGGCGAGCTTTTCGCCAGTGCACAGCTTGGGAAGCCACTCCGACTTCTGCTCATCCGATCCCCAAAGGTAGATCGGCATCGTCCCCAGCGAAGTGTGCGCCGCCATCGTGATGCAGACCGAGGAATCGATCCGCGCCAGCTCTTCCACAGCCAGCACGTAAGAGAGCGTGTCCGCACCGCCCCCGCCGTACTCCTGCGGAAACGGAATCCCCATCAGCCCGAGCCCACCAAGCTTCTCCACGATCGCGTAGGGAAAGCTCTTAGTCCGGTCCAACTCCTCGGCCACTGGCTTCACCTCGGCAAGCGCGAACTCGCGCACCGTGTCGCGCAACAGTCTCTGCTCGTCGCTTAGCTCAAAGTTCATGCGAGGCAGCCTATTGAGCCCGGAGAAGAGGGGCGGGGGTGTCCCTCCGGGCAGCGGCGTCCTGGTTTTCGCACAGATCACTCAACGAGAGCGTTAGCGCGCCAGGCGAAAACCCCAGCAACCGGAGGGACACCCCCGCCCCTCCCACCGCTCAAAGTTGAAGGCTCTTCACCTGAAGTAGCTCCTCGATCGCGTAGCGACCGTTCTCGCGCCCGTGCCCGGACTGCTTGTACCCGCCAAACGGAGCGAGCGGGTTGAACGCCCCGCCGTTGATCTCGATCTGCCCGGTCCGGATCTTCTTCGCGACCCCGATCGCGCGGTCCTGATCAGCCGACCAGACGCCACCGGCCAGCCCGTAGGCCGTGTCGTTGGCGATCCGCACCGCATCGTCCTCGCCGTCGTAGGGCTGGATCGCCAGCACCGGACCGAAGATCTCCTCTTGGGCGATCGTCATCTCCGGCGTCACCTCGGAGAAGACGGTGGGGCGGACGAAGTAGCCTTTGTCCAGGCCCTCCGGCGCCGTTGCGCCGCCCGTCACGAGCTTCGCCCCTTCGGCCTCGCCCTTCTCGATGTAGCCGCGGACGCGCTCGCGCTGCACGTCGGAGACCAGCGGCCCGAGCCGGGTCGAGTCCGCGAAGGGATCGCCCGGGGTGAAGGTCTCCGCCGCCTGCGCCGCGATCTGCTCGGCTTCGGCCAGCTTCTCGCGGGGCACCAGCATCCGGGTCAGGGCGCTGCAGGTCTGGCCCGAGTTGAGGTAGCACTTGCCGACGCCGTCGGGGACGGCCTTGCTCAGGTCGGCGTCGTCGAGGATCACGTTCGGCGACTTGCCGCCGAGCTCCATCGCGACCGGCTTCACCGTCGCCGAGGCGAGCTCGGAGACGCGACGGCCGGCCCGGGTCGAGCCGGTGAAGGAGACCATGTCGACGCCCGGGTGGCCGGCGATGGCCTCGCCGACGACGGGGCCGGTGCCGGTGACCAGGTTGAAGACGCCGGCGGGAAGGCCGGCGGCCTCGATCACCTCGGCGAGGATGAAGGCGTTGAGCGGCACGACCTCGCTCGGCTTCAGCACCACCGTGCAGCCGGCGGCGAGGGCGGGGGCCACCTTGCAGGCGATCTGGTTGAGCGGGTAGTTCCAGGGGGTAATCGCGCCGAGCACGCCGACTGGCTCGCGCAGTACCCGCGAGTTGCCGATCTCCTCTTCCCAGCGGACTTCCTCCATCAGCTTCGGCATCGCCCCGAACTGGGCAATCGGCAGGCCGGCTTGGATCATCTTGCTCAGCGTCAGCGGCATGCCAAGCTCCTGGGAGATCGTCGCGGCGATCTCGTCCATGCGCTCAGCGAGCCCGGCGGAGATCGCGCTGAGGTAGCCGGCGCGCTCCTCGCGCGAGGTCTGCGACCAGGACTCGAAAGCGTCGCGGGCGGCGATCACGGCGCGATCGGCGTCGGCGGCCGAGCAGGCGGGGATCGTCCCCATCGCCTCCTCGCTGGTCGAGTTGATCACCTCGAGCGCTTCGGCGGCCTCGGGCTCAACCCACTCGCCACCGATAAAGATCTTGTCCTTCGTCTGAAGCTCCGCTGCAGTTGCCATCAGCCCTCCTCGTTCACCCGGTTGTCCCCGCCGCTATGGATTTGACCACACCATAGGGGGGACATGCCCCCGGTCGTCAGCTTTCGGCCGCGGAGAGCACCGGCTCGAGCTCCGCGGTCAGGCCGGGCCCCGGCACCGGCCGCGCGTCACGCGCGTTCAGGACCTTGCCGCACCCTTCGCAAATGCCGCGATCGCTAACCGCGCCGCCGCACTCCTTGTGGACGATCAGCATCGGCGGCCCGTTCGGGTCCGGGGAGTAGCGGTCGCCCCAGGCAAGCAGGGCGACGAGCGCCGGCCAGAGGCCGAGCCCCTTCTCGGTGAGGAAGTACTCGAAGCGCTCTGGGCTTTGCTGGTAGGCACGCCGCTCGAGGATGTCCTCCTCGATCAGGTGCTGCAGGCGGGCCGAGAGCACGTTGCGGGCAACGCCGAGCCCCTTCTGCAGCTCGTCGAAGCGCCGCCTCCCGTTCATCACGTCGCGCACGATCAGCAGCGACCAGCGCTCCCCGATCACCTCCAGCGACCGAGCGATCGAGCAGATCTGATCCGGATAGTCGTTGCGCAACACAGAGTGATCTTGGCACACAAGGTTGCATCAAGCAACTCACTGGTTTAGGGTTTGGGTCAAGAGAGTTGCTTCAAGCAACCCATGCGCTGACTTCGTGGTTCAGACCCCGTATGCGCCCAAAAAGACGAAGTCAGCCGAGTGGGGGCCAGAACGGAGGCAGTGACCATGAGATTGATTCCTAGGCACAGGCACAACCACCACACGAAGGCACCGCGGATCTCGATCAGCCAGGCGGAGATCACCGCCGACCTGATCTACCCGGCCAGCCCCCGCATGACCCGGCAGCAGGGTGCCGGCGCGCGCGCTCGCGGGGTCGTCAGGTGAGCGCTGAGAGCGTCGCCGCAGACGGCGGCACCGCCGTCGACGCCGCTCTGGCCTTCGCCGAGTCCAGCCCCGAGACGACCCGCACTCGCACCCTGGTCTGGCAGGACCCGGTGCCGACGGCGGCGGCCGGGGCGACGATGACCGGTATGGAGTACATGGAAGCGATCGTCGCCGGTGAGATGCCGCCGCCGCCAATCGCGGTGACTATGCGGATGCGCCCGATCGAGCTGGGCGACGGCCGTGCCGTCTTCGAGGGCGAGCCGGGCGAGGAGCACTACAACCCGATCGGGGTCGTCCATGGTGGCTACGCCGCGACCCTGCTCGACTCGGCGCTCGGCTGCGCCGTGCACACGACCCTTCCCGCAGGCGTTGGCTACACCTCGCTAGGTCTCGAGGCGAAGTACGTGCGCCCGATCACCCGCGACACCGGACGCGTCCTCTGCGCCGCCGACGTTCTGTACCGCGGCCGTCGCCAGGCGACCGCCGAGGCACGCCTCACCGCGGCCGACAGTGGCAAGCTCCTGGCACACGCCGTCGCCACCCTGATGGTCCTCGGCGGCTGAGGACTCAGGTCAGGCGGAGAGCGAGCGGGCGAGGCCAGTGAGCAGGCGGACGCCGTAGCCGCTGGCGTCGTTGCCTGTGTACTCGCGGCCGACGTCCCAGGCGGTGCCGGCGATGTCGAGATGGGCCCAGGGCGTCTCGCCGACGAACTCCTCGAGGAAGGAGCCGGCGTAGATCGTCCCAGCCTTGCGCTTCGAAGAGGAGTTGGTGAGGTCGGCGACGGAGCCCTTGGTCAGCTGCTTGTACTCGGGGTGGAGGGGGAGGCGCCAGACCAGCTCGCCGGTCTCCTGCCCGACCCGTTCGACCTCGGCGGCCAGATCGTCGTCGTTGGAGATCACCGCTGCGTAGGTCGAGCCGAGGGCGATCATCACCGCGCCGGTCAGGGTCGCAATGTCGATCACCCGCTCGGCGCCCTGCTCGACGGCGTAAGCCAGGGCGTCGGCGAGGATCAGCCGGCCCTCGGCGTCGGTGTTGTTGACCTCGACCGTCTTGCCGTTGTACTGGGTGATGATGTCGCCGGGCTTGATCGCGGTGCCCGAGGGCATGTTCTCGGTTGAAGGGATGACGGCGATCAGCTCGACCTCCAGTCCCAGCTCGGCGACCGCGCCGATCGTCTCCAGCACCGCAGCCGCTCCCGACATATCCATCTTCATGTCGGGCATGCCGGCGGCGGGCTTCAGCGAGATGCCGCCGGTGTCGAAAGTGACGCCCTTGCCGACCAGGCCCAGGGTCTTTCCCGAGCCGCCACCCCGGTAGCGCAGGGTGATCAGCTTCGGCTCCTCGGCGGTGCCCTGGCTGACGGCGACCAGGCCGCCCATCTCCTTGGCCGCGATCTGATCGCGGCCAAGCACCTCGACGCTGAGGGCATCGTGGTCGGCGGCAATCTCCTCGGCACGGCTGGCCAGGTAGCTGGGCGTGGCGACGTTGGAGGGCAGGCTCTGCAGGTCGCGGGCGCGGTTCTGGGCCTCGGCGCAGACGCGCGCGACCTCCACCGCTGTGGCGAGGTCCGCGGGTCCCAGCAGGGTCAGCGACTCGAGCGCCGCCGGGCTAGGGTCATCGGCGTCCACGCTCTTGAAACGGTCGAAGCGGTAGGTGCCGAGGATCGTGCCTGTGACCAGGCCCTCGGCCAGTGCGTCCTGATCGTCGTGCTCGGGCACCACCCAGGCAAGCGATCCAGCCCTCAGCTTGCCGGCCTCTTTGGCCGCCAGCGCCGCCGCGACGCGAGCTCGCTCGGCGCTGAGCTCCCCGCGCTTGCCCAGCCCGACCACGAGGGCGCGCGCAGGCTGCTCGGGGTGGACGACGGTCAGCTTCTTGAAGGAGCCCTTGGCGTCGGACGCGCCACGGGCCGAGGCGATCTCGGCGGGCAGCTCCTCACCATCAAGGAGCCCGACCACGAGCAGGTCGGCGTCGACCGCGGCGATCTCAACTTGGCTGACGGAGACCTTCATTGAGGCGCGAGTCTATGACGTTGCGCACGGCGGCTGGCCCCAGCCCCCCGCTATCGTCCCAAGTGTGGGCCAGGCGGCCCTGATCGAGCCGAGATCCGGCATAAACACTCAGAGAAAGGCAGCCATGCCCAGCACAGTCATCCTCGGAACCGCACGCACGCCCTTCGGCAAGATGGGCGGGACCCTCTCGTCCCTCGACGCCACCGACCTCGGCGGCCACGCCATTGCGGCCGCCCTGGAGCGCTCCGGCGTCGATCCGGAGCAGGTCCAGCAGGTCGTCTTCGGCCAGGTCCTGCAGGCCGGCCAGGGGCAGATCCCCTCGCGCCAGGCCCAGATCAAGGGCGGCGTCCCCAAGGAGGTGCCCTCGGAGACGATCAACAAGGTCTGCGCCTCGGGTATGCGCACGATCGGTCTCGCCGATCAGGCGATCCGCGCCGGCGACACCGACGTCGCCGTCACCGGCGGCATGGAGTCGATGAGCCAGGCCCCTCACCTTCTGCCCGGCGCGCGCTTCGGCTACCGGATGGGCCACGTCGAGACGATCGACGCGATGGTCCACGACGGGCTCACCAACCCCTTCACCGAAAAGCAGATGATCAACGAGGCGAGCGAGGTCTCCAACGAGCTCGAGATCACCCGCGCCGACATGGACCGCTTCGCCGAGCGCTCGCACCGGCTCGCCGCCGAGGCGACCGACGCCGGCAGGCTCGCCGATGAGATCGCTGGCGTCACGGTTAAGTCCCGCAAGGGCGAGCACGCGGTCGAGACCGACGAGGCAATTCGCGCCGACACGACGGTCGAGACCCTCTCCGGCCTGCGCGCGATCGGCGGCGAAGACGCCACCCACACCGCCGGCAACGCTCCGGGCGTCAACGACGGAGCGGGCGCGATCATCGTCGCCTCCGAAGAGTGGGCCGAAAAGGAAGGGCGCACGCCCCTGGCCCGCGTTCTCGCCTACGGAACCGTCGCCGACGACTTCCCCTACCTGGCGAAAACTCCTGCCAACGCCGCCAAGCAGGCGCTGGAAAAGATCGGCAAGAGCCCCGAGGACGTCGATCTCTGGGAGATCAACGAGGCGTTCGCCTCGGTTGCTCTGAACTCGATGCGGATGCTCGGTGTCGACGAGGAGAACGTCAACGTCAACGGCGGCGCGATTGCGCTCGGCCACCCGATCGGCGCCTCCGGCTCCCGCATCGTCGGCTCGCTCGTCCACGAGCTCGGCCGGCGCGGCGGCGGCATCGGCGTCGCCGCGATTTGCTCCGGCGGCGGTCAGGGTGACGCGATCGTGATCGAGGTCAACGGCCAGTAGTCCAGTGAGCCGCGCAGCGGCATTCTTCGATCTGGACAAGACCCTGATGGCGGGGTCTTCGGGAATGCAGTTCGCCCGTGTCGCGACGCGGCACGGGCTCGTCAGTCGGCGACAGTTGGCCAGCTGGGGCTTCGAGCACCTGCACTACCGCCTGCGCGGCACCACCGACGAGCGCACGACCGAGGTGCTGAAGGTCGCCCGCGAGCTGATTGCCGGGGTGCCGGCCCGCAGCCTCGAAAGGATGAACCCCGAGGTGATGGCGGCGATCCTGCCGCGGGTCTACCCGCAGATGCTCGACGAGGTCTACGGCCACCAGGACGCCGGCCGCCCGACCTTCATCGTCAGCGCCGCTGGCAGCGGCGTGGTCGAGCCGCTGGCCAACGTGCTCGGCATGGACGGCGGCGTGGGGACCAGCTACGAAGTCGGCGAGGACGGCGCCCTCACCGGGCGCTTCGACGGTCCCTTTGTCTACGGCAAGGGAAAGGTCGAGGCGATGCGGATATTCGCCGCCGAGCACGACATCGACCTCGCCGCTTCTTACGCCTATTCCGACTCGATCTCCGACCTGCCGATGCTGCGCGCCGTCGGCAACCCGGTGGTCGTTAATCCGGACCCACCGCTGGCCGAGGTCGCCCGCGACGAGGGCTGGCAGACGCTGCGCTTCGAGCGGCTCGGCCGTCGTCTCGTCGCGATCGCGATCACCCTGCTGGCGACCGTCGCCGGCTTTGGCGGCTCGCGCATCGCCGCCCGGCGCAAGCAGCCACCGCGCCGTTTTTCGTCCCGTCGCTGAGGGGGGCTTGGCGACTTATCCGTCTATACGACGGGAAACTCGCCACACCCCGGCGACGATGGCCGCACCTAGACTGTGTGGCGATGGCGACTGAGCCCAAGGAGAAGCCGGAGTACAAAGAGCGCGAGGTTGAGTTCTCGACGATGTCCGGCCACCCGATCGCGCCGCTCTACGGCCCGGAGAACGCGCCCGCCGATCCCGAGGCGACGATCGGCGAGCCCGGCGAGTACCCGTTCACCCGCGGCCCTTACCCCTCGATGTACCGGGGGCGGCTCTGGACGATGCGTCAGTTCGCCGGCTTCGGCACGGTCGAGGAGACCAACGAGCGCTTCCACTACCTGCTCGACCACGGCCAGACCGGCCTCTCGACCGCCTTCGACATGCCGACCCTGATGGGCTACGACTCCGATCACGAGCGCAGCCTCGGCGAGGTCGGCCGGGAGGGCGTCGCCGTCGACAGCCTCGACGACATGGAGCAGCTGTTTGCTGGCATCCCGCTCGGCGGCGTCACCACCTCGATGACGATCAATGCGCCGGCGGCGATCCTGCTCGCCTTCTACGTCCTCGTCGGCGAGCAGCAGGGCGTGCCGCCGGAGAAGCTCGGCGGCACGATCCAGACCGACATCCTCAAGGAGTACATCGCCCAGAAGGAGTGGTGCTTCCCGATCGAGCCGGCGATGCGCTTGGTCACCGACATGATCGAGTGGTGCTCCGAGCACATGCCCCGCTGGCACCCGGTCTCGATCTCCGGCTACCACATCCGCGAGGCAGGCTCGACCGCGCAGCAGGAGCTCGCCTTCACCCTCAAGGATGGCTTCACCTACGTCGAGCGGGCGCTTGAGCGCGGCCTCGACATTGACGACTTCGCCCCCCGGCTCTCCTTCTTCTTCAACGCCCACATCGACTTCTTCGAGGAGGTCGCCAAGTACCGGGCGGCGCGCCGGATCTGGGCGCGCGAGATGCGCGACACCTACGGCGCCAAGCGCGAGGAGTCGATGCGACTGCGCTTCCACGCCCAGACCGCGGGGGTCTCGCTGACCGCGCAGCAGCCGCTCAACAACGTCGTCCGCACCTCGCTGGAGGCGCTGGCCGCGGTGCTTGGCGGCACCCAGTCCCTGCACACCAACTCCTTCGACGAGGCGCTGGCGCTCCCGACCGAGGAGGCCGTCCGGGTCGCCCTGCGCACGCAGCAGGTGATCGCGGTCGAGTCCGGCGTGACCAACACCGCCGATCCGCTCGGCGGCTCCTGGTTCGTCGAGAAGCTGACCGACGAAATGGAGGAGGCGGCATACGGCTACTTCGCCCGCATCGACGAGCTGGGGGGGATGGTCGAGGCGATCCGCCGCAACTTCCCCCAGCGCGAGATCGCCGACGCCGCCTTCACCTACCAGCGCGAGCTCGACGAGCGCAAGCGGATCGTCGTCGGCGTCAACGACTTCGTCCAGGACGGCGAAGAGCCGACGCCGATCCTGCGCATCGACCCGGCGCTCGAGAAAAAGCAGGTCGATCGGCTCGCGGCGACCCGCGCCCGCCGCGACGGCGCTGCGGTCGAGAGCGCCCTCGCCGAGCTCAAGCGCGCCGCCGCCACAGAGGAGAACCTGATGCCGCCGATCATCGCCGCCGCCCGCGCCCGCGCGACCGAGGGGGAGATGATCGCGGCGATGCAGGAGATCTTCGGGACGTACACAGAGTCGCCGGTCTTCTAAGGTTCCGCCCGCTGATGAGCACCGCAACCGCCCGCAAGATCCGCGTCGTCGTCGCCAAGCCCGGCTTGGACGGTCACGACCGTGGGGCCAAGATCATCGCCCGCGCTCTGCGCGACGCGGGGATGGAGGTGATCTACACCGGCTTGCACCAGACGCCGGAGCAGATCGCCGAGACGGTGATCCAGGAGGACGCCGACGCGGTCGGCCTCTCGATCCTCTCCGGGGCTCACATGACTTTGGTGCCGCGGGTGGTCGAGTTGCTTGCCGCCCAGGACGTCGATGACGTCCTCGTCACCGTCGGCGGCACGATCCCGGCCGAGGACATCCCCGAGCTGAAGAAGCTCGGCGTCGCCGCCGTCTTCACTCCCGGGGCGGGAACCGACGAGATCGTCGAGTTCATCCGCGACAACGCTTCCGAGCGCGACGACGTCTAGCGCCACGACAAGTCGCAACAACGGCTTGTTGCTGCGCCCGCTAACCTCCCGCCGCGCCTTGTATAGATAGACTGATTGACTGGTCAGTCAACCAACTTGAGAACTCAGCAGAACACAGCCAAGGAGGCTTGAACTTGAAGATCTGCGTCCTGGTCAAGGAGGTTCCGGACGCCGCCGTTCAGAAGCGCATCGACTCCAACACGATGCGTCTGGACCGCAGCGGCGAGAAGAACCTGAACCCCTTCGACACACATGCCATTGAGGCCGCCATGCAGATCAAGGAGGGCGGGGCGATCCCGGTCGAGGAGGTCGTCGCGGTGACGATGGGCCCCGACTCGGCGGTCCGCGCTCTGCATAAGGCGGTTGCGCTCGGAGCAGACCGCTCCGTGCACCTCTCCGACGACGCGCTTTCCGGCTCGGATGTCTGCGCCACCGGCTACTCACTGGCCAAGGTGCTCGAGTCAGAGAGCCCGGACCTGGTCCTGCTCGGCCAGCAGTCCGATGACGGCGAGTGCTACACGATCGGCGCCGTTGTCGCCGACCACCTGCAGATGCCCTCGCTGACGCAGGTGATCAAGATCGACGTCACCGACGGCAAGCTGCGCTGCGAGCGTCAGGCCGAGTACGGCTACGACACGGTCGAGATCGAGTTGCCCGCCGTGATCAGCGTCGGCGACGCGATCAACGAGCCTCGCTACCCCAGCCTGAAGGCGATCATGGGGGCGAAGAAGAAGCCCCTCGACGCCAAGGCGACCGGCGATGTCGGCATCGAAGCCAGCATGGTCGGCGAGGGCGGCTCCAAGACATCGGTCCTCTCCCTCAACCCGCCGCCCGCCAAGCAGGCCGGCGAGATCATCGAGGACGAGGACACCAACGAGACGGTCGAAAAGATCGTCGCTTGGCTCGACGAGAGGAAGCTGATCTAGATGGCAGGCATCCTGACCTACGCCCTCCACGACGACGAGGGCAACTTCAACAAGAACTCACTCGGAGCGATTTCCGAGGCGGCCAAGCTGGCCGGCCAGATCGGCGGCGACGCCGGCGTGATGGTCGTCGGCGACATCGCTGACGACGCCTGCGCCGCGCTCGGCAACTGGGGCGCGACCAAGGTCTACCGGGCCAAGGACGTGCCCGAGGGCCTGGCTCAGCCGATCATCGACGCGATGGCCAAGGTCATCCAGGACGAGGGCTTCTCCTACGCCCTCTTCGGCGGTGGCCTGCTCGGCTTCGAGATTGGCGCCGGCCTCACCGCCCGCCTCAACGCCGGCGTGACGATGGAGGTCACCGAGGTCAAGGTGCAGGACGGCAAGCTCGTCGCCGAGCGCCCGATCCTGCAGGACTCCCAGATCGCCGACGTCGGTTACGTCTCTGAGCCGGGAATCATCATCGGTCGCCTCAACGCCTTCGACGCGAATGAGAGCGGCGGCACGGCTGAGGTCATCGACATCCAGGTCGAGCTCTCGCCCTGGTCGACGAAAGCCAAGATGGTCCAGCGCGGCGAGCAGCGCGGCGCCGACGTCAACATCGAGGACGCTGAGATCCTGGTCGGAGGTGGCCGCGGTCTTGGCGCCGCCGAGGGTTTCAAGCAGTGCGAGGAACTGGCCGAGGCGATGGGCGGGGCGGTTGCTGCTACCCGCGCCGTGGTCGACGCCGGCTGGTACCCCTACGCGGCCCAGATCGGTCAGACCGGTAAGACGGTCGCGCCGAAGCTCTACCTGGCCGCCGGCATCTCCGGCGCGATTCAGCACAAGGTCGGGATGCAGAGCTCGGAGAACATCCTCGCGATCAACAAGGACCAGAACGCGCCGATCTTCGAGTTCTCGGATCTCGGCGTGGTGGGCGACCTGCACAAGATCGTCCCCAAGCTGACCGAGGCGATCAAGGCCAAGAAGGGCGGCTGACGTTTCCCCCGGGGGGCTTCGGCTCCCCGGGTGCCGTTCGTTCACCTGACGACGATTGGAGTAAGCGATGCCGCCAGTAGCACCGAGTGAGTTCCCGCCGCCGTTCGACCCGGCCGATGTGATCGGCCCGCCGACTGACGCCGAGGACGAGCGCATTGAGGTCGGCATCGCGATCGTCGGCGGCGGGCCCGCCGGGCTCGCCTGCGCCAACAAGATCATGCAGCTGCTCGAGGACGAGCCGGAGCTGACCGAGAAGCTGGGCGAAGTCCCGGTCGCGGTGATCGAGAAGGGCAAGGTCGCCGGCGCGCACCTGCTCTCCGGGGCCAACATGAAGCCCTCGGCGATGGAAGAGCTCTTCCCCGACCTGCCCAAGGAGGAGTGGCCGGTCTTCCAGGAGGTCACCAAGGACGCGGTCTACCTCTTGACTTCAAAGGCAGCGCTGCCTTTGAAGCCGATGCCGCCGAACTTCCGCAACCACGGCAACTACGTCACCTCGGTCTCGAAGCTGGGCCGTTTCCTCGCCGAGAAAGCCGAGGAGGCGGGCGTCTACATCCTCTCCGAGACCGCGGCGACCAAGCTCCTGGTCGAGGACCGCGTCGTTAAGGGCATTCGCTCCGGCGACCGCGGCCGTGGAAAGGAGGGCGAAGAGCTCGGCAACTTCGAGCCCGGCTCCGACGTCGTCGCTAAGGCGACGGTGCTGGCCGAGGGCACGGTCGGCCACCTCACCTACGCCGCCTACGACTACTTCGACATGCACGGCGCCGACCCGATGCGCTGGGAGCTCGGGGTCAAGGAGGTCTGGGAGGTTCCCAAGCCGCTCGACCGCGTGATCCACACGATGGGCTGGCCGCTGCGCAAGTCGCCGAAATACAACGAGTTCGGCGGCACCTTCATCTACCCGATGGGGGAGGACAAGCTCTGCATCGGGCTGGTCGCCGGCCTCGACTACACCGACGCGACCTTCTCGGTCCACGACGCCCTGCAGCTGATCAAGACCCACCCCTTCATCAAGGACCTGCTCGAGGGCGGCAAACGGGTCGCCTGGGGCGCCAAGACGATTCCCTCCGGCGGCTACTTCGCGATGCCCAAGCGCCTCGCAGTGCCCGGCATGGTGGTCGCCGGCGACGCGGCCAGCATGGTCAACGTGCCGACCCTGAAGGGTGTCCACTACGCGATGCACGCCGGCATGTACGCGGCGGAAACGATCGTCGAGTCACTCAAGCAGGACTCGGTCAACTTCGAGGCCTACGACGAGAAGGTCCACAAATCGCTGATCGAGAAGGACCTCTACGAATCGCGAAACATGCGCCAGCCCTTCTCCAAAGGCTTCTTCCTCGGCGGCGCCATGGCCTCAGCGATGACGGTCACCAAAGGCAACTTCCCCGGCGGCCACTGGAAGCAGGAGCACGACTCCGAGGTCGAGATGGATCTGGGCAAGGCGAGCGAGATGTACGTCAAGCCCGACAACGAGCTCACCTTCGCCAAGCTCGACTCGGTCTTCCTCTCCGGCAACGCGACCCGCGACGACGCGCCCAACCACGTCCGCATCCAGACCAAGGTGCCGCGCGAGATCGCCCAGACCTGGGTCTCGATGTGCCCGGCGCAGGTCTACGAGATCCCCGACGAGCAGCTCGAGAACGGAGCCGCCGAGGTTGACGTCCACGTCACCGCTTCCAACTGCGTGCAGTGCGGCGCGATTACCGCCAAGGGTGGACGCCTGACGCTCCCCGAGGGTGGCGACGGGCCGCTTTACCAAGAGACGTAGCGGGGACGAGGTCGGCCCGGCCTCGTCTTCTGCATCGCTGGGTAGGGTCGGTTCGTGATTGCCCTCGGGATCGTTGCGGCGGTTGGAGCTTCGTTGCTCTACAACGCCTCGATTGCATTTCAGGCGCTGGAGGCTCGGGAGGTGCCTGGGGAGCACTCGTTGCGGCCCTCCCTGATCGGAAAGCTGCTGCGGAACAAGCGCTGGCTTGGGGCGACGGCGCTGGGATTCGCTGGGTGGCCGCTGGAGATCGCGGCGCTGCTGCTGGCGCCGCTCACTGTCGTGCAGCCCTGTCTGGCGAGTGGGTTGATCCTGTTGCTCTGGCTGGGGGCGAAGAAGCTGGGGGAGGCTCCGGGGCGGCGTGAGTGGACGGCCGTGGCGGCGATTGTGGTTGGGGTTACCTGCGTGGCGCTGGTGGCGCCGGATCGAACTACCGATCATGCCGGGACCGGCGCGATCGCTCTGGCGCTGGGTCTGGTTGCGATCCCAATTGCCGCGCCGTACGCGCTGCGGGGACGGGCTGCCGCGCTTGGATGGCTACCCGTCGTCAGTGCGGGCTTCGGCTATGCCTGGACCGCGATCGCCAGCAAGCTGCTCACCGACGAGTTGGCCACGGGCGCGCTCGTGGTCGCCGTCGCTTGGCTGGCCACCGCGGCAGCGTCGGAGGGCCTGGCCCTGCTCAGCGAGATGAGCGCCTTGCAGCGCCGTCCTGCCACCCACGTCGCCCCGGTGATGTTCGCGGTGCAGGTGCTCGTGCCGGTCCTCCTGGCCCCGCTGATCTTCGGTGAGTCGTGGGGATCGACGCCGCTCGGGGGGGTTGCGCTGGTCGCCTCGATGGCGGTCGCGGTGGCAGGAACGATCCTGCTCGCCGGCTCGCGCACGGTCGGCGCGGTCATCGAAAGCGCACATTCCAGCGATTCCAGCTGAATTCCAACCGATTCGAGTCCGCGTTCGCTGCTAGCCTTGCGGCGCCTTCGCGGCTGTATGCAGTCAACTCGTCCCGCGAGGCACCTCCCAGCCACACTCACCAAGGAGCCACCGTAGGGTCCGCAGAGACAATCCGGCCCGACGCGACCAAGTTCGCGATCGGGTTCGACCATCGTGACCGCACCCGCTTGTTCGAGCTGTGGACCGATGTTCTCGATTCCGAGCAGTGGTCGGAGGGTCGCATGCTGGACGCGTTCGAGCAGCGCTGGGCGGACTGGAACGGGCTGCCCAGCGTCGGCCTCTCGAGTTGGGCCGGCGGCGCGCTGGCGGCGCTCGAGTTCGCTGAGGTTCGCGGCGAGACGGTCCTCTGCCCCTCCAACACCTTCATGGCGACGCCGCTGGCCGCGATCAACGCCGGCGCCGAGGTTGAGTTCGTCGACTGCAACCGCACCGACCTCTGTATGTCATTCGACGACTTCGAGGCAAAGGCCGAGAAGCACAAGCCCAAGGCCGCGATCCTCGTCCACATCGGTGGCCACATCGCCTTCGATGCGGAGCGCATCGCCGCTTACTGCCGCGAGAACGGGATCTTCCTGCTCGAGGATTGCGCGCATGCCCACGGTGCCGCCTGGAACGGGCGCAAGCCAGGAGGCTTCGGCGACGCCGGCGTCTACTCGTTCTACGCGACCAAGACCGTCTCGACCGGGGAGGGCGGCGTGCTCGTCTCCGCCAACGAGGACCTGATCGAGTTCGCCCGCAAGTTCCGCAACTACGGCAAGTTCGAGCATGAGGTCGACGGCCTCAACTTCCGCATGAGCGAGTTCACCGCCGCCCTCGGCCTGGTCCAGGCCGACCGCATGGAGGAGATCGTCGCCTGGAAGAACGACTATGCGCGCGAGCATCTCGACGCCACGCACCCGGCCCGGCTCGAGCTCCCCGAGGGGATGGTCTCGGGGTTCTACAAGTACCTCGTCTTCGATCCGATCGAGAAGTCCACCGGCCGTGTCTACGAAGACCCCTGCCACCGCATCATGGGGCGCTCCGACGACCTGCCAAACACCGACTGGGTGGCCGAGAATCACTGGTGCGTGCCGCTCTACTACCGGCCTGAGAGCCGCGAGGCAGCGATAACCCCCAAGGAGGGTTCATGAGAGTCCTGGTAACCGGAGGCGGGGGCTTCATCGGCTCCCACGTGGTCGACCGCCTGCTCGATCGCGGCGTCACCCCGCGGATCTTCGACCTCAGCGCTTCGCCGTACCACTCGCCGCTCGAGGTCGAGACCTTCACCGGCTCGATCACCGACGCCGCCAACCTCGACCTCGCGATGCGCGACTGCGACGCGGTCATCCACCTCGCTGCCGTCGCCGACGTCTCGCACGTCCTCGCCGATCCGGTGCTGGCCGAGGAGGTCAATACCCGCGGCACCCTCAACGTGCTCGAGGCCGCCTGCCGGGCCAAAGTCGGGCGCGTCGTCTACGGCTCCACCACCTGGGTCTACAGCGACTGCCCCGAGCAGGAGGTCGACGAGGAAACGCCGATCCCGGCCCCACGCCACCTCTACACCGCGACCAAGCTGGCGGGGGAGACCTACTGCGCCGGCTACGCCGAGCTTTACGACCTGGAGTCGACCGTGTTGCGCTTCGGCATTCCTTACGGCCCCCGCGCCCGCGCTGCCGGCGTCGTGGCCAAGTTCACAGATCTCGTCTTCGAAGGCAAGGCGCTGACGATCGCCGGCGATGGCTCGACGACCCGCAGCTTCATCTACGTCGAGGACCTCGCCGACGGAATCGTCGCCGCTCTGGCACCCGAGGCCGCCGGCCGCACGTACAACCTCTCCGGCGAGGAGGTCGTGACGATCCTCGAAATCGCTGAGCGGGTGCAGGAAAACACCGACGACTGCAAGATCGAACACACGCCGCCGCGGCCGGGTGACTTTCCCGGCAAGGCGATCTCCAACGAGCGGGCGCTCGAGGAGCTCGGCTGGAAAGCGGAGACGAGCTTCAAGGAAGGCGTCCGCAAGTACGTCGAGTGGGTCCGCAACACCACCCGTCCGCCCGACCCGATCCCCGGCAAGCAGCCCTCGCTCAACGGCAACGAACACGCGGCCGGCGCGCTGCTCGCCGGTGCTGCTCGCGCCGAGGAGCGCTCGCCCCGGGTGCTGATCCTGAGCGCCGACATCGGCGAGGGCCACGACCTGCCGGCGCGAATCATCAAAGCTGACCTCGAAGAGGAGGTTCCCGGGATCGAGGTGGAGATCGCCAACGGGCTCGAGGCGATGGGAAAGCTTTCCGCCACGGTCCTTCGCAACGGCTCCAAGTTGACCTTTCGCTGGATGCCCTGGCTGTTCGACATCCAGTATTGGCTGATCACCAAGTTCGCCCCGGCCCGCTGGCTCTTTCACCACCTCGGCTACTGGTTCTCGGGCCGCGGCCTGCTCAAGGTCGTCGAGGCCTATGACCCCGACGCCGTGATCTCCACCTACCCCGGAGTGACCGCGGTGCTGGGCATGCTGCGCGAGAACCGGCGCCTGGATGTCCCGGTTCAATCGGCGATCACGGACCTGGCCGGGCTGCGCTACTGGGCCCATCCCGGAGTCGACCTTCATTACGTCACCCACCCGGAGTCGATCGAGGAGGTCGAGAAGCTGGTCGGCCCCGGAACCGTCGAGTGGGTCCGCCCGCCGATCTCCCGCGACTTCCTCATGCCGCGCACCCGCCGCGACGCGCGAGAGGCGCTCGATGTTCCCGCCCACGCGCGGGTCGTGCTCGTCTCCGGCGGCGGCTGGGGAATCGGCGACCTCGAGGGCGCGATCCACTCGGCCCTCTCCGAGGACGCCCTGGTCGTCTGCATCACCGGCCGCAACGACGTCGCTCGCGAGAAGCTCGAGCGCAGCTTCGCCGACAACGACCAGGTCCGCATCCTCGGCTTCACCGAGCAGATGAGCGACTGGATGGCCGCTGCCGACGCGATGATCCACGCCACCGCCGGTCTGACCGTGCTCGAGGCCCACATCCGCGGCTGCCCGGTCGTCTCCTACGGCTTCTCGGCCGGCCACCTGCGCGCCAACAACGCCGCCTTCGAGCGCTTCGGCCTGGCCGAGGTGGCGGGCTCCCAGCACGAGCTGGAGTCGGTCCTGCGCCACGTCACCCGTGAGCGCCGCTCGCCGGATTCCTCCTTCGCCTCGTTGCCCTCGCTCGCGTCGCGGGTGCTGACCGTGCGCCCGCGGGTGCGCCCGCAGCCGGTTTGGCGTGTGCGCACCGAGCGCGTGGCCACGGCCGTCGTCCTGGCGCTGATCGCGGTGGTGATGCTGTTCACCGTGATCGACCGCGAAGCCCCCTACAAGGTGGTCGCCAAGCCGCTGGAGGGACGCATTCACTTCGGCAAGGACAACGACGCCCAGGCCCAGACACCCGCTGTCGAAAGCTCCCAGCCGGCCCAGCCGAAGCCCGCGGCGGCGCATCAACCGGCCGCCGCCGGCGGCAATTGATCGGAGCCCTGCTCGGCGCCGGGGCCTCTGCGGCCGCGGTCCTGCATGCCGGGCCGGCGCTCGCCCCGATCGTGCCGGGGATCGGCCCGGCGCTGGAGATTGAGCTCCGTCAAGAGGGGGTGGACGGGGTCGCGCTCACCTTTGACGACGGCCCGCACCCGCAGGGCACCCCGATCGTGCTCGACACCCTGCGCGAGGCGGGGGCGACCGCGACCTTCTTCCTCGCCGGCGAGCAGGTTGTGCGACGGCCGGCGCTGGCGGCGGAGATCGTCGCCGCCGGCCACCGGGTCGAGCTGCACTGCCACCGTCACCGCAACCTGCTGCGCCTCGGCGTGCGCCAGTTCCTCGAGGACGCCGAGCGCGGCCGCGCCGCGATCGAGGAAGCCACCGGGCAGCCGATCGCCGACTATCGGCCGCCCTACGGAATCTTCAGTGCCGCGACCCTGCGCGCCGTGCGCCGCCGCGGCTGGCGGCCGGTGCTCTGGTCACGCTGGGGGAAGGACTGGCGCAGGAATGCTACTGCCGAGTCGATCGCGCGTCGCGCGAGTACCGGCATCCGGGCCGGCGACATCGTCCTCCTCCACGACGCCGACTACTACAGCGCGCGCGGCTCCTGGCTACGCACGGCGGCAGCGCTGCCGCTCATCCTCGAGGAGCTCGACAGCCGCGGGCTGAAGACGACCTCGCTGCGCCGCTGAGAAGGCGGCGCGATCGTCCAATGCTCGCAGCCGGCGAAGGCCTCGTCGAGGCGCTGCGCCATCGTGCTCCTGGGCCTGTCCTGGTCGAAGATCTCCTGAGCCATGGCTCTCCGTCCTGTAGGGGGCGTTGCGACAGGATGCCCTCCGGGTCAGACGAAAAACATGCAAGTAGCGAAAAAGAACGCGCAGCTTGCGTGTTCTGCCTCACATTGACTCGACAAATGATGCGATCTCGTCGGCCAATCGCTGCGGCTGATCGAGTGCCACGAACGTGCTCGCGTCAGGGATCTGGACGATGCGCGCGTTCGGCGTCTCCCGCGCCAGTCGCTCCGCGTACTTGATCGGGAAGAGTTTGTCGCCCGGCGCCCAGGTGAGCAAGACCGGCAGGTCGGAACTGCTCAGCTTCTCGGCGGCCTCCAAGGTGTAGCGCTTGTGCATCCCGGCGGTGACCTTTTTGGCGTCGCGCTTGACGCCGGCGTCGTGCATAACCGGGCTCATCCAAGAAGCGATCAGGTCGTCGGGGATCTTGGTCTTGGCAAAGGGCTTAAAGGCGCCGCGAGCAAGGGCGCCTATACGGAAGGGCGCTGCCAGTACGGTCATGCCACCGGGCAGCTTGGCGAGCGGGACCATCGCCTTGAAGATCCCCGGCGGGAAGTTCTCATGGGTGTCGCAGTTGGTCAGCACGAGGCGGCCAATTCGCTCGGGGTGACGGGTGACAAGAACCTGCGACATCGCCCCGCCTGAGTCATTGCCGACGATCGTTACGTCATCGAGGTCGAGCGCCGTCAGGAAGCTGTCGATGATCGCGGCGATACCGGGAGGGGAGAGGTCGGCATCCGGCTTCATCGCGATCTGCTGGGCGCCGATCGGCCAGTCCGGCGCGATGCAGCGGCAGCGGTCGGAGAGGCGGTCGACGACGCCGTCCCAGAGGCGGCCGTCGACGAGGAAGCCGTGGACGAAGACGACCGGCTTGCCCTCGCCGGCTTCGCGGTAACGAATGCGACCCGCGGGAAGCTCGATCTCATGGCGCTGATCTGATTGGCTCATTGCATCTCCTCGGCAGCTTGTTATCGGCGGCGGAAGCGCGTAAGATACATACAGACAGTATGAATGTCAAACGAACACAGGCGGAGCGCTCGGAGTCGACCCGGGGAGCGCTGATCACGGCGGCACGCGGTCTTTTCGCCGAGCACGGCTACGCCGGTGTCGGCACCGAAGAAATCGTCCGCACCGCGGGAGTGACGCGCGGCGCCCTCTACCACCACTTCAAGGGCAAGCGCGAGCTCTTCGAAGCTGTCTACGAGCAGATCGAGGCCGAGCTCGCCGAGCGCATCGCCGCCGGCGCCCTGGCTGCCAACGCCGCATCGCCGATGGAGGCGATGCGGGCGGGGGCCGAGATGTTCCTCGTCGCCTCGACCGAGCCCGAGACGCAGCGGATCGTCCTCCTCGATGGCCCCTCGGTGCTCGGCTGGGATCGCTGGCGGGAGATCGCGACCGAGCACGGCCTCGGCCTGATCGAAGCCACCCTGCAGGCGGCGGTCGATGCCGGGGCGATCAGGCCGCAGCCGGTGCGTCCACTCGCCCACGTCTTGATGGGAGCTCTCGACGAGGCCGCGATGCTGGTCGCCCGTGCGGAGGATCCCGAGGCGATGCGGGCCGAAGTGGGCGGGACCCTCGACTCGCTGCTCGCCGCGCTCAGCGCCGGTGAACCGAAGGCTCGGGACTAGCAACCGGGGGGAGATCGATCGGGCCGCCCTGCGCTGCCCGGCGTGACTCCTTCTGCGCGTACATCCGCACGTCGGCGAGCTGCAACGCCGCCGAAGGATCGGCTGCCTCCCCGGGGATCATCGCCGAGCCCCAGGAAGCGCCGACGTCGACGCCCCTGTCGCTGGCCGTCAGCGCTTTCGCGGCGCGGCGGGCGGCAGCATCGAAGCGATCCTGCGGGCAGATCAGCAGGAGGCAGAACTCGTCGCCACCGATTCGGTAGGCGGTTCCGTCTTCGCCGGCGGCCTCTTGGAGGGCCGTGCCCAACCGGACCAGGAGTTCGTCTCCGGCGGGGTGCCCGAAGGTGTCGTTGTAGCGCTTGAAGCCGTTGAGGTCGAAGAGGTAAAGCATCGCCGGCCTCTCATCGCTCGCTCGCTCGCATTCGTCTTCGAGGTCGACCTGCATCCGGCCGCGGTTGCTGAGCCCGGTCAGCGGGTCGGTTCGCACCTGCTCGAGCAGCTCCTTGTTCTCTTTGTCGCTCATCGCCAGGCGGACGATTACCGCGGTCATCGTCGCCGCCCAAAGGATCGTCGAGAGGCCGCTGGTGGCACTGAAGTACTGCATCGCGAAGAGGCCGATCATCACCGCGGCGAAGAGCGCCGGGACGAAGATCTCGCGGCGCAGGTCCCCCCGCCTCGGCGAGGTGATCTCCGCCGCTTCGGCGGGCTGCCAGACGGCAGCACCGAGGCAGACCGCGGCGATCAGGTAAATCGGGTTGATCCAATCGCCCCCCGGCAGGGTGGCGTCGGTCGACTGCAGGGTGAAGGCGATGTCGGCGATGACCAGCGCGGAGAGGCCTGCCAGCAGCAGCGACCAGGTCCTTCCTGGCCGCCAGCCGGTCAGGGCGAAGACGCCGACGACCATCGCCACCATCGCGATGTCGCCGAGCGGGTAGGCAAGCGTGGTAGCCACCTGAAGGGGCGTGCCAGTCGCCTTTTCGGCGACGAAGTCGAAGACGAAGGCGGCGCCCAGCGCGGCGGTGCCCAGTGCCGCGATCACGCCGTCCATCCACAGGCGCCAGTTCATCTCGTGGGCCCTGGCGCGGACCAGCATCGCCAGTCCCGCGTAGGCGAGCGGGTAGAAGGCGAGGTAGCCGACGTCCGCCGGTGACGGGTACGGGGCCGACGCGTTGCCTTCGATGAAGGCGGTCCAGTAGATCTCGGCGGCCCCCCAGGAAAGGATCGCCAGGCCGATCATCAGCCAGGCCCAGCGCTCGCGCTTGTAGTCCGACGCTCGGACCAGGCAGGCGATCCCCGCTCCGACCACGACCGCGTCGTAGAGCGGCCCGCCGATCGCAAAGTGAAAGCTGCCGCCGACGTCGGCCCAGTCGTGGATGGCGACGATCGCCGTGCCTCCGAGCAGGAGCACGGCGAGGACGCGGCGGGCGACGCGCGTCCAGCCGGGGCGGATGGGGGTCGTCTCCGTGGTTTCCACTGGTGAGCTATCGGCACCAAATGGCGATTCCCAAACCCCTAAAAGGGCAAATTGACCACTTCATCTAGAATGCATGGAGATGAAAACCGGAATCCACCCCGAGTACACCCTCGCCAACGTGCATTGCTCGTGCGGGAACCAGTTCTACACCCGCTCGACCGAGTCGGATCTCCACGTCGAGCTCTGCTCGGAGTGCCACCCGTTCTACACCGGCAAGCAGAAGCTCGTCGACACGGGTGGGCGGGTCGAGCGCTTCCAGCGCCGCGCCGCCAAGCACGCCAAGGCCGGACGGTAGCTGGTGAGCCCAGAGGTGGGCTCACCCCAGGCTGAAACTGCCCCGTTAAGCGACGGGACAGCTGCGCTGCGCATGCCCGACGGTGCGCTGGTCGCCAAGCGCGACGCGCCGGTCGGTGGTCAGGCTGTGCTCGAGGGCGTGATGATGCGTGGGGTCACGGTCTGGGCCGTCGCTTGCCGCCGCCCCGACGGCGAGATCGAGATCAGTTCCGAGTCGATCAAGCCCTGGGCTCAGCGCCACCGCCTCTGGCGCCTGCCGGTGCTGCGCGGCATCGTCGCCCTCGGCGAGTCGCTGAAGATCGGCTTCCGAGCGTTGGCGCTCTCCGCCAACGCCCAGCTCGAGGATGACGATGAGGGCGAGCCCGAAGAGATCGGCGGTTGGGTTTGGGGGCTGACGATCGCCTTCTCGATGCTGCTGGCGGTCGGCCTCTTCTTCGTCATCCCGGTCGGGCTGACCAGCCTGATCAAGGACCAGCTCGGATCGCCGATCCTCTTCTGGCTGGTCGAGGGAGTGCTGAGGACTGGGATCTTCATCGGCTACATCGCCGCGATCAGTCGCCTCAAAGACCTGCGTCGCGTCTTCGAGTACCACGGTGCCGAGCACAAGACGATCTCCTGTTATGAGGCCGAAGACGAGCTGACCCCGGCACGGGCGAAGCTCTACTCGCGGCTGCACCCGCGCTGCGGCACCAGCTTCCTGCTAATCGTGATGGTGCTGGCGATCTTCGTCTTCGCCCCGCTCGGCCTGCCCGCCTGGTACTGGCTGGTGGCCTCGCGCATTCTTGGCATCCCGCTGATCGCCGGACTCTCCTACGAGGTGATCAAGTGGGCTGGCAAAAACCGCCGCAAGCGCTGGGTGCGGGCGATCATGTGGCCGGGCCTGATGCTGCAGAACCTGACCACGCGCGAGCCCGACGAAGAAGAGCTCGCGGTGGCGATCGCCTCGCTGGAAGCGGTGCTGGCGCGCGAGTCGCCCGAGCAGGCGGCGGCGGGGCAGCACATAGAGATCGTCGCCTAGCCGTACCCGTCTATGTTGTCTGCGTGATCGATTCGCTTGTTGAACAGATCGAGGCGCGCTTCGCCGAGCTCGAGGGGCAGATGTCCGATCCCGCAGTGATTGGCGACCGAGAGCGCTATGCCGATGTGGGGCGCGAGTACCGCGAGCTGCAGCCGGCCCAGGCTCTGGCAGTTCGCTACCGAACCCTGAAGGACGATCTGGAAGGGGCGCGGGAGCTGCTGGCCGAGGGCGATGACGAGGAGCTGCGGAAGGTCGTCGATGACGCTCCTCAGCAGATCGAGGCCCTTGAAGAGGAGATCCGGCTGGCGATGGTCGAACGGGACCCCAACGATTCGAAGAACGTTCTGGTTGAGGTTCGGGCCGGGACCGGGGGGGACGAGGCGGCGCTCTTCGCCGGTGACCTCTACAAGATGCTGACCCGCTACGCCGAAGAGAAGGGCTTCACCACGGAGGCGCTTTCGCAGTCGAATGCGGAGGTCGGCGGCTTCAAGGAGGTCACCTTCGCGATCAAGGGCGAGGGCGCCTACTCGGTCTTCAAGTACGAGGGCGGCACGCACCGCGTGCAGCGGGTGCCGGAGACCGAGTCGCAGGGCCGCATTCACACCTCGACCGCGACCGTGGCGGTGCTGCCGGAGGCCGAGGAGGTCGAGGTCAAGATCGACCAGAACGATCTCCAGGTCGACGTCTACCGTTCCTCCGGCCCCGGGGGACAGTCGGTCAACACGACCGACTCGGCGGTGCGGATCACCCACAAGCCGACCGGGATCGTGGTCTCGATGCAGGACGAGAAGTCCCAGCTGCAGAACAAGGAGCGGGCGATGCGGGTGCTGCGCGCCCGCATCTACGAGCGCGAGCTGGCCGAACAGCAGGCGCAGATCGCCTCGGAGCGCAAGGCCCAGGTCGGCAGCGGCGAGCGCTCGGAGAAGGTGCGCACCTACAACTTCCCCCAGGGCCGGGTTACCGACCACCGGATCAAGCACACCTCGCACAACCTCGAAGGCGTCCTCGGCGGCGAGCTCGCCGAGTTCACCGAGGCTCTGGCGGCAGAGGAGAAGCGCCAGCGCCTCGAGACCGCCACGGTCGGTTGATTCGCGAAGCGCTGACGGCATCGACCGATGCCCTGCGCGCCGCCGGGATCGACGATCCGCGGCTCGACGCCGAACTGCTGCTGGCTGAGGCGACGAGCTGGGACCGGGCGCGGCTCGCGGCCAACCCGGAGGCGGAGATCCCGCCCGCGGCCGCGCGGCGCTTCGGCGAGCTGGTGCGGCGGCGACTGCGGCGCGAGCCGGTCGCCTACATCCTCGGTCACAAAGGGTTTCGGCACATTGAGCTGGCGGTCGACCCGCGGGTGCTGATCCCGCGGCCGGAGACCGAGATGCTGGTTGAGCTGGCGCTGGAGCTGCGGCCGGCCCGGCTGCTCGACGTCGGCACCGGCTCGGGTGCGATCGCGCTGGCGGTCGCCGCGGAGCTGCCGGACTGCGCGGTGACCGCGACCGACACCTCCGCCGGCGCGCTTGACGTCGCCCGGGCCAACGCCGAGCGGCTCGGCTTGGCGGATCGCGTCCGCTTCCTCGAGGGGTCGCTGCCGCCGGATGAGCGCTTCGACCTGATCATCGCCAACCTGCCCTACGTGGCAGAGGTGGACTGGCCCTCGCTGCAGCCGGAGGTGACCAAGTGGGAGCCGCGCGAGGCGCTGCTGGCCGGCCCGGACGGCCTCGATGCGATCCGCTGGTTTCTCTCCGAGACGAAGTCAGCGGATGGGATCGTCGCGCTGGAGGTCGGAGAGGGGCAGGCCCCTGCGGTTGGCGAGCTGCTGCGCGCAGCTGGATTCGCGTCGGTAAGGACGCGGAAGGATCTAGCGGGGATCGAGCGGGTTGTGGCGGGATCAGCACATTCCGCTGACTTCGCCTTTTCCCGTCCTATAGGACCCAAAAAGACAAAGTCAGCGTCAAATGAGTGAGTTTGTGTCGATCGAGCGGGCCGGCGCGGAGCATGCCCGCCGTCGTTTGGAGCAGTGCATTGCCGGGGGCGGGGTGGCCGTCTTCCCCGCCGACGGTCTCTACGGCCTCGCCTGCGACCCGCTCAGCCCGGAGGCGATCGGGCGCATCCACCGGATCAAGGGGCGCGACGATGGCAAGCCGTCCGCGGTCCTCTACTTCTCGCCGCTGGCGATGCGTGAGCTGGTCGAGAGCCTCGGCGAGCGCACCCGGGCCGCGGCCGGTGCCCTGCTGCCGGGCCCGGTCACCCTCGTGGTCGACAATCCGGCGCATCGCTACCCGCTCGCCTGCCGTGAGGATCCGGAGCGGCTCGGGGTGCGCTTGATCGGCGGGCCGCTGGCCGGCGCCATGTGCCCCGTCTTCCAGACTTCCGCCAATCGCAGCGGCGAGTCAGCCTCCGCGCGCTTCTCCGATCTGCCGGCTGAGATCGTCGAGGCGGCCGACCTTGCGATCGATGGCGGCGTGCTGACCGGTCTTCCCTCTTCAGTTGTCGATCTGACCGCCTTCGACGCGACCGGCGATTGGACCGTTCTGCGCGAGGGAGGGATGTCCCCTGGGGATTTCGCGGCACGGCTAAAAGACCTTTAATGCTGCCCTAATTAGCTATGACAGCAGCGGACAGTACTGTTGCGCTGATGGGGAAGGCGAGGGGGTGATGAGCTGGTGGCAGGGCAAGTTCTAGCGCGGGCGACCGGGCCCACCAAAGCGGCCTTCGAGCAGGTGGGGGAGATGATGATCCTCACCGCGAAGACGATCGTCTCCGCCGTCAGGCCTCCTTACCCCTACGGCGAGGAGCTGGTCTGGCAGTTCCTCTTCGTGCTCAAGCTCTCCTGGTTTCCGCTGCTGATCTCGACCTTCGCCCTCTGCCTCGGCGCGCCGGGGCTGCAGGCCGCCGGCGTGCTCTCGCTCTTCGGCGCCCTCGATCGGCTCGGCGGCTTCTTCGTGCTGACCGCGATCCGCTGGATCGGGCCCCTGGTGACGGCCGTGGTCGTCGCCGGCGTCGCCGGGACGGCGATCACCGCCGACCTCGGTGCCCGCAAGATCCGCGAGGAGCTCGATGCCCTGCAGGTGCTCGGGGTGGACCCGGTCAAGAACCTGGTCGTGCCGCGCTTCCTCGCCCTGCTCGTGATCACCGGCCTGCTCGACATCTTCGCCATCGTCTTCGGCCTCTCCGCCGGCATCGCGGCCGAGCTGCTCTACCACCAGTCGCTCGGCGGTTTCTTCGCCACCCTCTTCTCCAACGCCACCGTCACCGACATCTGGGCCTCGGTCCTGATGTGCACGATGTTCGGCGCGATCATCGCCGTCGTCTGCTCCTACAAGGGCATGTCGGCTTCTGGCGGGGCGGCGGGCGTCGGCCGCGCGGTCAACCAGGCGGTGGTGATCGCCCTCGTTGCGGTCTTCTTCTTCCAGTTCGTCGTCACCTCGATCCTGCTCGCCACCAACCCAGAACTTCAGAGCATCCGGTGATCGGCTGGCTCGACGTACCGCGCGGCTGGCTCGACTCCTTCGGCGAGATCGCCCGCTTCGGCACCCGCGTCGCCGGCCTCGTCTTCAGCGGTCGGGTCCTGCGCTTCTTCGGCGAGAGCCTGCGTCAGGGCGGCATCCTGATCCTCGGCTCCGCCCTGATCATCTGGGCCTTCGTCTTCATCCTCGGCCTGCAGTGCGGACTGCAGGGCGCCTACTTCAACCGCTCGATCGGCGCGCCCTCGCTGGCCGGCCTCTTCTCCGCCTACTGCGACCTGCGCGAGGGCCTGCCCTACGCCTTCGGCTACATCCTCTCGGCCAAGGTCGGGACCGGGATCGTCGCCGAGCTCGGTGCGATGCGGATCTCCGATGAGATCGACGCGCTCGAGGTGATGGGGATCCCGCCGGTGACCTTCCTCGCCGCGACCCGCCTGCTCGGCGCCTGGATCGCGATCCCCTTCCTCTACCTGGTCGGGATCGGCGTCGCCTACTTCGCCAGCTACATCGCCGTGGTCCAGCAGGTAGGTGATGTGTCCTCTGGCGGCTACCTTTTGATCTTCTGGATGTTCCAGAGCCCGCCCGACCTGATCTTCAGCCTGATCAAGGGGATGGTGATGACGACTGCGATCGTGCTTGTCGGTTGCTACTACGGCTACACGGCCTCGGGCGGCCCGGTCGGCGTCGGCACCGCGACGGCTCAATCGATGGTGGTCAACATCATCCTCGTCCACATCATCGGGATGCTCGGCACGGTCGTCTTCTGGGGATCAAACCCCCGCGCCCCAATCGGCGGCTAGCAGCCGGCGTTGCCGCTGGGAAGGCGGACGAGGCGGCGCGAAGTGTTGTCGTTCTCGTTCGACTCGAAGAGCAGGCCGTTGGGGTCGACCGTCATCACGAAGGCGAAGCAGCCGCGCAGGCCGCCAACTGGGATCCATTGCTTGTCGTAGTCGGCCGGATAGATGTCTGACCAACCGACCGAGGTGCCGAGCGTGATGCTGTCCTGGTAGGGGTCCTGGTTGCAGCCCGGATAGTGGAAGTGGCTGGGCGAGCGTTTGCCCGGGCGAGTCCGCTCGAGGTCGCGCAGGCAGTAGTTGAGCTTGGGTCCGCTGCGGACCCGGTGCAGGAGTCGGTGGTGGCCGTCGACTGACCAGAGCTCGAAGTGGGCGAGCTGGTGAGCCTTCCAGTAGCTGCCGCCGAAGTAGCTGCCGACGTCGGTGAAGTGCAGGCTGGCGTCCGTCGGCACGTCGATGTGGCCGCCCCCCTTGCGGTAGATCCGCTGGTGGACCCGCATCGAGCGCGGGCCGTTGCGATTGCCGCGCAGCTCCATCGGGCCGAGGCCGCGGCTGCGTACGTCGCTGGTCGCGCGCAGCAGGGTGCGGCCGCCGCTGTGCTCGATGTAGAGGTCGGAGGGTGGGCCGATCCTCAGGTTGGGGCAGAGCAGGTGCGCCGCTTCCGGTCCCGCGCAGGGATCTTCTGTTGCGTCCGTCGCCGTTGCGGTGGCGGTCAGGCAGAGGCAGAGCGCCGCGATCGAGAGCAAAAGGCGAGCCTTCACCGGCCGCAGGCTATCCATGACCGTTGCTATCGTCGATTGCCGTGAGCGAGCTGCCCGAGAACTTCCAAACCGCCCCTCTTTCCGAGGTCGATCCAGCGATCGCCGCCGTGCTCGACGGCGAGCTGCGACGCCAGCAAGGGACGCTGGAGATGATCGCCTCGGAGAACTTCGTGCCGCAGGCGGTGCTCGACGCGGTCGGCTCGGTGCTGACCAACAAGTACGCCGAGGGATACCCCGGCCGCCGCTACTACGGGGGCTGCGAGGAGGTTGACGTCGCCGAGCAACTGGCGATCGACCGCGCCAAGGCGCTCTTCGACGCCGAGCACGCCAACGCCCAGGCCCACTCCGGAGCGCAGGCCAACAACGCCGTCTACATGGCGCTGCTCGAACCAGGGGACACCTTCCTCGGCCTCGCTCTCGATCACGGCGGCCACCTCAGCCACGGGATGAAGATCAACGTCTCCGGCACGCTCTACAACCCGGTCCCGTACCACGTCCGCAAAGACGATCTGCTGGTCGACATGGACGAGGTCGCCGCGCTTGCCGAGGAGCACAAGCCGAAGCTGATCGTCGCCGGCTGGTCCGCCTACCCGCGCCAGCTCGACTTCGCCGCCTTCCGCGCGATCGCCGACTCGGTCGGCGCCAAGCTGATGGTCGACATGGCCCACTTCGCCGGCCTCGTCGCCGCCGGCGAGCACCCCAACCCGGTGTCGCACGCCGACGTGGTGACAACGACGATCCACAAGACGCTCTGCGGGCCCCGCAGCGGCATGATCCTCTGCAAAGAGGAGCACGCGAAGGCAATCGACAAGGCCGTCTTCCCCGGTCAGCAGGGCGGGCCGCTGATGCACACGGTCGCCGCCAAGGCGGTGGCGCTGTGGATCGCTGCCAGCGAGCAGTTCGCCGCCCGTCAGCGCCAGACGATCGCCAACGCGCGGGCCTTCGCCGCGGGACTTGAAGACGGCGGCGTCCCGGTCCTCACCGGCGGCACCGACGTCCACCTCGTGCTTGTCGACCTGACCCCGACCGGCCTCGACGGCCAGACGGCGGAGGACCGCCTCGATGAGGTCGGCATCACGGTCAACCGCAACGCGATTCCCTTCGACCCGCGGCCGCCGATGAACCCCTCGGGCCTGCGCATCGGCACCCCGGCGCTGACCACCCGCGGCCTGGTCGAGGACGACATGACCGAGATCGCCGCGGTGATCGCCACGGCGCTCTCCGATGATTTCGACGCCCAGAAGGACGCCCTCGCCGAGCGCACCCGCACCTTGATGGACCGTTACCCGCTCTACCCGCAGCTGTCGCCAACTGCCGTTTGAGGGTTTGGGTCGACTGCACGGCGGCGGCTCATCCGCTCGTCCTGCGGCCAGTCATTGAGCGACTTGAAGCTCGCGGCCACGAGGTGATGGTCACCGCGCGGGAGTACGGCCAGACACTTGGCATCCTCGACCGGCTCGGCATCCCCTACACGGCGGTTGGCAGCCACGGTGGCGCCTCGGCGCTGGGCAAGGGCCGGGCGCTTGCCGGGCGTTCGACCAAGCTGGCAAAAGTGGTCTGGCAGCGCCGGCCGCAGCTGGCGCTGGCCCACGGCTCGGTCGACCTCGCCGTCGTCTCCTCGCTCTTCCGCATCCCCTCGGCGCAGATGCAGGACTACGAGTTCGCCGGCTGGCAGCGCCAGATCGCCTTCCGCGCGGCGAGCAAGGTGCTGATGCCCGATTCGATCCCGCTCGACAGGTTGAAGAAGATCGGCGCCAAGAAGCGCAAGCTGGTCCCTTATCCGGGTCTCAAGGAGGAGTACTACCTGGCTGACTTCACCCCGGACGCTGCGGTCCTCGATGAGCTCGGGCTCGACCGCGAGAAGGTGCTGGTCGTCGTGCGGCCGCCGCCGGAGACCTCCGAGTATCACGCCCGCAACGATGTCTACGGCGAGTCAATTCGCTACCTCGCGCAGTCCAACTCCGTCCAGGCCGTCGTGATTCCCCGCACCGAGCGCCAGGGCAAAGAGGTGCGAGAGATGCAGGCCGCCAACCTGATCGTGCCCGAGCGCGCGATCGACGCGCAGAGCCTGATCGCTTATGCCGACCTCGTCGTCAGCGCGGGGGGGACGATGAACCGCGAGGCCGTCGCCCTCGGCACCCCCGTCTTCACCACCTTTGCCGGCCGCATGGGCGGCGTCGATGAGGCGCTGATCGCCGACGGCCGCCTCCGGGTCCTTGCCGACCCGGCCGATCTGCCGCTGCGCAAGCGCGAGACGCCGCCGGGCGTGCTCAACCCGCGCGACCCCGAGCTGCTGGTCGAGGGCGCGCTCGGCGCTGTCGAGGGCGTCGAGTAGCCTGGGCGCCCGTTTTCCACCGGGCTCCGCGAATGGCATCGACAACTGACGCCGTCCTCGCTTTTCTCCTAGCTGCCGCGATCGCCTGGCTGCTGGTTCCCTACGCTGAGCGCCTGGCGTTCCGGATCGGCGCGATCGACATGCCGAAGGAGCGCGGCCTGCATGACAAACCAATGCCGCGCCTCTCCGGCCTGGCGATCTTCGCCGCGGTCGAGATCGCCGGCTGGATCTGGCTGCCCGGCGACGGCGAGAGCCGCTCGATCCTGCTCGGCGCCGCGGCGATCGCCGCGGTCGGGGTGATCGACGACGTGCGCGGCCTGCCCGCCCTGCCGAAGCTGCTGGGGCAGATCGGCGCGGCCTTGATCCCGGTGCTCGGCGGCGTCCGCGTCGACAATCTCACCCTGCCCTTCGTCGGCGGCTTCGAGCTCGGCTGGCTCGCCTACCCGCTGACCGTGCTCGGGATCGTCGCCGTCGTCAACGTGATCAATTTCATCGACGGCGTCGACGGCCTCGCGGCGGGCGTCTGCACGATCGCTGCGATCGCGCTGGCGGTGATCGCGCTCTCACTGGAGCGCAACGCCGCCGGCGTGCTGGCGGCGTTGACCGCCGGCGGTGCGCTCGGCTTCCTCCGCCACGGCTTCCCGCCCGCCTCCAGCTTCATGGGCGACACCGGCTCCAACCTGCTCGGTTACCTGCTCGCCGTCGCCTCGGTACAGGGGGCGCTGAAGACCAACGCCGTCGTCGCCCTCGCCTTCCCGCTGGTGATCCTCGCCGTGCCGATCCTCGACACCAGCTTCGTCGTCGCCAAGCGGCTCAAGTACCGCCAGCCGATCTACCAGGCCGACAGCTGGCACTTCCATCACCGCATGGCCAACATCGGCTTCTCGCAGCGGCGCACCCTCGCCTATCTCTACGGCTGGACCCTGGCCCTCGCCGGCCTGGCGCTGGCGCTGCGCTTCGTCCCCTACAGCGACGACCACGGCCACTTCAACGCGCTCTGGACCGCGGTGATCGTCGCCTTCGGCCTGGTCGCGCTGGCCTCCAGCGTCTACCTCATTTACGTGCTGGAGATCCTCAAGCTGCGGCGCGGCCGGCTCAATCCGGAAACCGGCGAAATTGAAGCGATCGAACTCGATGAATAATCGCCCGCAAAGTAGTTGACGGAGTTAGTAACAGGTTGTAACAAGCCTCACGAACTGGCTCTAGAAAGCGGATCGTCGGCCGTTTCGGATATAGTCGGCAGTCCGCCCGCCTTCCGAAAGACGGGCGAATTTTATGTCTCCTCCCAAGTACGTCGACCTACTGGTCCTTGCCGCTGCACTCGCCGTTTTTCTGCTCGGCGGGCTGCCCATGCTCGGATACGCGGTCGGAGCGGCGGCATGGCTGGCCCAGCGCGGGATCCAGACCATCGCCACGCGCCGCGCCAACGCCGAACTGGCTGCCGGCAATCGCCAGAAAGCGATGGGCATAGTCGCCGCGACCACGCTCGGCCGCGTCTGGCTGATGGCGACGGTGGTGCTGCTGGTCGGGCTGTCTGATCGCGAAGCCGGACTCTCCTCGGCGGTTCTCGTCCTCGCCCTCTTCACCGTTTCCTTCGCCGCCTCGGGCATCGCCCACCTCTTCAGCGAACCGGAGGCGGGCAAAGCATGAAGACCAAAACCAAGGTGCTGATCGGGCTCGGCGTCTACTTCGGGATCGCGATCCTGATGCTGTTGATCTTTGGTAGCTCCGGCAAACTCGAATCCTTCCAGCCCCAGAACGAGTTCAAGCTCGAACCGTGGGTCTCGATTCACCTCGGCAGCCTCGATCTCAGCATCAACAAGGCGGTGCTCTACCTGGTCTTGGCGAGCGCGCTGACGATCTTCACGATGGTTTGGATCAGCCGCCGCATGGCGCAGAAGCCGAACCGGGTGCAGACCGCGATCGAAGTCGCCTACGACCTGACCAAGAACAACATCACCGGCGGCAACCTCGACGGCGCCACCGCGCTGCGCTGGTTTCCCTTCCTCGCCGCCCTCTTCTTCTGGATCTGGTTCTCGAACATGATCGGCTTCATCCCGCTGCCGACCAACACAGAGCACACGGTCAGCATCTTCGGCCTGGAGATACCGGCCTTCGCGCTCTACGCCGCCACGGCCAACATCTCGATCCCGCTGGTCCTGACCCTGGTCGTCTGGGTCTCCTACCACGTCGAAGGGATCCGCTCCAAGGGCTTCATTCCTTACTTCGCCAGCTGGCTGCCCCCGGGGCTGGAGGAGATGAACCCGATTGGCAAGGGGGCGATTTTCATCATCGAGGTGATCTCGCACTTCGTGCGGCTGATCTCGCTCTCAGTACGTCTCTTCGCCAACATCCTCGCCGGCCACCTGCTGCTTCTCTTCATGGGTGGCGGGCTCGCCGTTCTGCTCGGCATTGCCGCCCTCGGGGCGCTCACATTCCCCATGGCGTTCGCATTCTTCATCTTCGAGGTGGGTCTGGTCGCGACGCTTCAGGCGTTTATCTTCTCGACCCTCACCGCGATCTACATCGGCGGAGCCACCTCCGCAAGTCACTAGAAAAGGAGCGCTGTTTCAAATGGATCTGTCCCCTGTAGCCGCCGCGATCTCCGACGAAGGGATCGAATCGGCCGGTAAGGCGATCGCCCTCGGCGTCGGTGCCGGCCTTGGTTCGATCGGCGCCGGCATCGGCATCGGCTTCATCTTCGGTAAGGAGATCGAGTCGGTCGCCCGCCAGCCCGAGATGAAAGACGAGCTGCAGAGCATCCGCTGGCTCGGCTTCGCCCTTACCGAGGCCGTGGCCTTCTACACCTTCATCTTCGGCCTGATCGCCTTCTTCCTCTAGGCCGATCGCGTGGAGCTCTTTGGCCACATAGCCGGCTTGATCCCCCTCGCCGAGGAGGCGTCTGAAGAAGGCGGCAGCTTCCTGGTCTCACCGGGCCTCGGCCTGATGATCTGGACGCTGGTCCTCTTCCTCTTCACGATGTGGGTGCTGAGCAAGGTTGCCTTCCCGAAGATCCAGGAGGCCCTCGACAAGCGTGCCAAGACGATCAGTGAGTCGATCGAGGCGGCGGAACGCCAGCGCAAGGAGTCCGACGAGCTGCTCGCCGAGTACCGCCAGCGCCTCACCGAGGCCCGCGAGCAGGCTGACGACATCATGGCCCGCGCCCGCAAAGCAGCCGACACGGCGGAATCAGAGGCAAAAGCGGAGGGCAACGCGAAGCGCGAGGAGTTGGTCGCCGCCGCCACCCGCGACATCGAAGCCGAGACGCGGCGTTCGCTGCAGCAGATCCGCAAAGAGGTCGCCGACCTCACCGTGCTGGCGACCGAGAAGGTCACCCGCAAGTCCCTCAACGAGGCAGATCAGCGTCGCCTGGTTGAGGAGGCGCTGAGTGAGGTCGATTTCTCTGCTCTATCGGGAGCGGAGGAGTCGAGGAACTGATGGCGGAGGCAGCTCGCGTATACGCCGAGGCACTTTTCGACGTGGCCAAGGGGAAGGGCAAGCTCGACGCGGTCCGCGGCGAGCTGGCCCAGTTCGCCGACGCGCTCGACGGCGATCACGAGCTGCAGGTTTTCTTCTTCAGCCCCTACTTCTCCACGGCGGAGAAGGTGGCGGGCCTGAAGCGCGCCGTCAGCGGCGCCGACCAGGAGCTGCTCAATTTCCTCGAGCTGCTGATCGAGAAGGGGCGGATGCAGGAGGTATTCCGCATCCGTCACCAGCTCGACGAGCTCTGGAAGCAGGAGAACCGGCGCATCGACGTGACTGTGACCAGCGCGGTTGAGCTCGACCCCGCGGTGGTGGAGAAAGTCGGCGAGGAGATCGAGCGCCAGACCGGCCAGAAAGTAGAGCTGGCCAGCCGCGTCGATGACGAGATCATCGGCGGCATCGTCTTGCAGGTCGGCAACATGGTCCTCGACGCGAGCATCCGCAGTCGCTTGGACAAACTTCGAAAGAGCGTCGCCCAAGCGGCGTAAGGAGGCAGAACCGCAGTGGAGATCAAGCCCGACGAGATCGCATCAATCCTTCGCGAGAGGATCGAGGGACTGGACACCGGCAGCGCTGACCTTTCAGAGGTCGGCACGGTGCTCTCGGTCGCCGATGGAATCGCCCGCATCCACGGCCTGGAGAAGTGCATGGCCCTGGAGATGCTGGAGCTTCCGCACGGAGTCACCGGCCTCGCCCTCAACCTCGAGTCCGACAACGTCGGCGCCGTGCTCTTCGGCGAGTGGGACAAGGTCGTCGAGGGCGACACGGTCAAGCGCACCGGCCACCTGCTGCGGATTCCGGTCGGCGACGAGCTGCTCGGCCGCATGGTCGACCCGCTCGGCCGCCCGCTCGACGACAAAGGCGAGATCGCCACGACGCAGACCCGCCCGGCCGAGTTCAAGGCCCCCGGCGTCGTCCAGCGCCAGCCGGTCACCGAACCGGTGCAGACCGGGCTGATGTCGATCGACGGAATGATCCCGATCGGCCGCGGCCAGCGAGAGCTGATCATCGGCGACCGCCAGACCGGCAAGACGGCGATCGCGATCGACACGATCATCAACAACCGCGACAAGGACATGATCTGCATTTACGTCGCGATTGGGCAGAAGATGTCGACCGTCGTCCAGCTCAAGCAGGTGCTGGAGGAGAACGGCGCGATGGAGAACACGATCATCGTCGCCGCCCCCGCCGATGAGGCGGCGCCGATCAAGTTCATCGCTCCCTACGCCGGTTGCGCGATGGGCGAGCACTTCCTCTACAACGGCAAGGCCGCCCTCTGCGTCTACGACGACCTGACCAAGCACGCCTACGCCTACCGCCAGATGTCGCTGCTGCTGCGGCGCCCGCCGGGTCGCGAGGCCTACCCGGGCGACGTCTTTTACCTGCACTCCCGCCTCTTGGAGCGCGCGGTAAAGCTCAACGACGACCTCGGCGGCGGCTCGCTGACGGCGCTGCCGATCATCGAGACCCAGGCCTCCGACGTCTCGGCCTACATCCCGACCAACGTGATCTCGATCACCGACGGTCAGATCTTCCTCGAGTCCGACCTCTTCTACTCGGGCGTTCGCCCGGCGATCAACGTCGGCATCTCGGTCTCGCGGGTGGGTGGTAACGCGCAGACCAAGGCGATGAAGAAGGTCGCCGGCAAGCTGCGCCTCGACCTCTCCCAGTTCCGCGACCTCGAGGCCTTCGCCCAGTTCGGCTCCGAGCTCGACCCTGAGACGCAGAAGACGCTGAGCCGCGGTGAAAGGCTGGTCGAGCTGCTCAAGCAGAAGGAGCGCGAGCCGCTTGGGGTCGCCGACCAGGTGGCGGCGATCTACTCCGGCACCGGCGGCTTCCTCGACCGGATCAAAACCGAGCGCGTCAGCGAGTTCCTCGGCGACCTGCGCATCCGCCTGCATTCCGAGAAGGCCGACCTCCTGAAGCGGATCACCGAGAGCGGCAAGCTCGAGGAGGCCGACGAGAAGGAGCTCGGCGCGGCGATCGCCGAGGTCGTCGACGACTTCGGCGCTGACTTCGACGAGCACGGCGATCCGATCGAGGCCGGCGAGTCCGACCGGATCAAGTCCGAGGAGGAGCGGGCGAAGCCTCCCCGCGTCGCCGAGGCTGAGGCCGAGGAGACCGAGAAGGAGGCGACCCCGGCCTAGCGCCGGGTTCCCGTCATGGCCTCTCAGAAGGACGTCAAGAATCGCATCGCGTCGATCAAGAACATCAACAAGATCACGCGGGCGATGGAGATGGTTGCCGCGGCGCGCCTGCGCCGGGCCGAACAGCGGATCGAGCAGATGCGCCCCTACGCGCAGTCGATGCGCAAGCTCACCCGCCGTGCCGCCGAGCAGGCGGGCGGCCTGCCGCGGGTGCCGGTGCTGGAAGAGCGCGAGAACGAGAAACGCGTCGGGATCGTCCTGATCACCGGTGACCGCGGTCTCGCCGGCGCCTTCAACACCAACATCATTCGCGACGGCATGCGGCTCAAGGGCGAGCTGCGCGGGCAGGGCAAGGAGGCGGTCTTCTCCGCCGTCGGCCGCAAGGGCGTCGGCGCCCTCACCTTCCGCAAAGAGGACCCCCGCACTTCCTACGTCGGCTTCACCGACCGGCCCGGCTTCGCCAACGCGCGCGAGATTGGCGAGGAGCTGACCGCCCGCTACGTCGACGAGGAACTTGACCGGGTCGAGCTCGTCTACAACCGCTACGTCTCGCCGCTGACCCAGCACGTCTGGCGACAGACGCTGCTGCCGCTTCAGCAGGCCGACGTGATCGGCGAGGGCGTCGCCGAGGAGGAAGAGGAGGGCGAGGAAACCGAGATCGAGAAGGCGCACAGCCACTCGGCCTGGGAGTACGAGCCCGAGGCCGAGGATCTGCTGGGCCAGCTGATCCCGGAGTACGTGAATATTTCGGTTTACAGGGCGCTGCTGGAGTCGGCTGCTTCCGAGCTGGGAGCGCGGATGACGGCAATGCGCAGTGCCGCTGAGAACGCGGAGGAAATGATGGATTCGCTGACCCTGGAGATGAACCGGGCGAGGCAGGCCGAGATCACCCAGGAGATCCTCGAGGTTGTCGCCGGCGCCGAGGCGCTCGGGTAAGACTGCGAAACAAGAAAAGGAACCAATGGCTGAGAGCAACGGAGCAAACGTAGGACACGTCGAGCAGGTCACCGGCGTGGTCGTCGACGCGGTTTTCCCCGAGAAGCTGCCCGAGATCTACTCGGCGGTGAAGATCGAGATGGCCGGCGACGAGGACCGCGAGGCGACCGAGCTGGTCTGCGAGGTGCAGCAGCACCTCGGCGACAATCGGGTGCGCACGGTGGCGATGGACGCCACCGACGGCCTGCAGCGCGGCGACAAGGTGATCGACACCGGCGGCCCGATCACGGTTCCGGTCGGCGACGCGACCCTGGGCCGGATCTTCAACCTGCTCGGTGAGCCGATCGACCTCGGCGAGCCGGTGCAGACCGAGGAGCGCTGGCCGATCCACCGCCCGGCTCCGGAAGCTTCCGACCTGGCTCCGACCCAGGAGATCCTCGAGACCGGGATCAAGGTCATCGACCTGCTCGCGCCTTACGCCAAGGGCGGCAAGGTCGGGCTCTTCGGCGGTGCCGGCGTCGGCAAGACCGTGCTGATCCAGGAGCTCATCCGCTCGATCGGCGAAGAGCACGAAGGCCTCTCGGCCTTCTGCGGTGTCGGCGAGCGCTCGCGAGAGGGCAACGACCTCTGGCTCGAGATGAAGGAGTCCGGCGTCATCGACAAGACGATGCTGGTCTTCGGCCAGATGAACGAGCCCCCCGGAGCCCGCCTCCGCGTCGCGCTCTCGGGCCTGACGATGGCTGAATACTTCCGCGAGCAGGGTGGCCAGGACGTGCTGCTCTTTATCGACAACATCTTCCGCTTCGTCCAGGCGGGCTCCGAGGTCTCGGCGCTGCTCGGGCGCATGCCCTCGGCGGTCGGCTACCAGCCGACGCTGGAGACGGAGATGGGGGAACTGCAGGAGCGGATCACCTCGACCGAGCGCGGCTCGGTGACCTCGGTGCAGGCGATCTACGTCCCCGCCGACGACCTCACCGACCCGGCTCCGGCCTCGGTGTTCGCCCACCTCAACGCGACCACAACGCTGTCCCGTGCGATCTCGGAGAAGGGGATCTACCCGGCCGTCGACCCGCTCGACTCGACCTCGACGATCCTCAAGCCCGACGTCGTCGGCGAGGAGCACTACCGCACGGCGACCGAGGTCCAGGAGGTGCTGCAGCGCTACAAGGAGCTCCAGGACATCATCGCCATCCTCGGCATCGACGAGCTCTCCGACGAGGACCGGCAGACGGTCACCCGCGCCCGCAAGATCGAGCGCTTCCTCTCGCAGCCGTTCTTCGTCGCCGAGCAGTTCACCGGCCGCAGCGGCGAGTACGTGCCGGTGGGGGAGACGGTCCGCGGCTTCCGCGAGATCCTCGACGGCGAGCACGACGACCTCTCCGAGGGCGCCTTCTACATGAAGGGCGGCATCGACCAGGTCACCGCTGACGCCGGAGCGGCCGCGGCCGCGTAGGGGAGACGATGGCCGCCGAGCACATGGTCGATGTCGAAGTCCTCACCCCCGAGGGCGAGGTCTTCAATGGCGAAGTGCGCCAGGTCTCGACCCGCACGGCCGTCGGCGAACTGGGCATCCTCGCCAACCACACGCCCTTGCTGGCGTCGCTACAGCCGACCGAGCTGCGCCTGCACATCAGCGACTCGGAGACCAAGCGCTACGCCCAGTCGCACGGCTGGCTACAGGTCTTCGGCAACCACGCCAAGCTCCTGGTCGAGGAGGCGCTTGCGCCCGAGGACCTCGACGCGGCAACGCTGAAAGAGCAGCTAGCCGACGCCGAGCAGCGCCTCAAAGAGTCCGAGGAGGGCAGCGGCGCCCGCGCGCGGGCAGAGAAGGACCGCGACCGGGCCGAAGCATTCCTGGCTATCGCCGAGGGATGACGGCTTCCACGAAGCCTGCATCTCTATCCGTCCTAGTTCACGTCCAGCTCGTCCGTTTGAACTAGTAGTTCCCGACCTCCCGGGGATCGACCAGCACCGCCATGGCAACCACCTTGCCTCCCTTGCCTGAGAGGACGCCGAGGCCAAGCCAACGGCGCAGATCGGATTTTTCCGAACGGCCATAGCCATGGCTATGTAGCCGAGCGGGTAGCGTATTTTGAAGCTCCGGCGGGACGCTGTGGATGCTTACCCCGAAGTCACCCTCGAAGATCAAACTGAGATCGTGTGGTTCGCCGTCGCGTGCCGTCCGGTTTGCCATTTGACGCAGTCCCGAAGAAATCCGCCTCCGGCCTTTTTCGTCCATCTCAAGGATCATTACCTGCGCCTCGATCCGAGCTGGCGAGGGCAGCTCGCCGAGCTGGCGCAGCAGCTCGCGCGTCTTTGAGTCGATCTTCTGCTTTGGCAGCTTGGTCTTCGGACGAAGCCCCTGCTCACCGTAGAGATATTCATCGAGACGATCGGTGTAGCTATGGATCTCAGCTTGGACACCATCAAGTTGCTCGTCGTCAAAATAGAGGCCGTCGTCGAGGTACTTGAGAAAGAAGTCCATCTCGTCCATCGCCCAGATCCGCTGACGAATTGCGCGAAGGCGCCGGAGCACGTAGTGGACCAGCTGGCCAGGACCCGTAGCGAGCTCACAGATCAGCTCGAGCTCGTGGATTCCAAGCGCCCAAGGAATCTGCTCCTCCTCGGGAAGGAGGCCAGCTGCCTGCAGCTGCCATATGGCAGGTGCCAGCGGAGAAAGCTCCTCTAGGCTGACTGCGATCGTCAGCGTGCGGCTGATTTGGCCTAGGTCAAGCGTGAGCGGTGTGCCCGCGGAGTCGCGGATCTCGGTCGCTGCACCTTCTACCAACGCTCGGTGGGACCGTGAGAGTTGCTCGTGAGCCTTCCCAATGAGATCTTTGAGGCCGCGTTCGAGGCGGTCGGGGGCCGCACGACGAGCGCTGGGAGCAAGCGATCCGGCCTTGCACTCAACCAAGACAAGGATCGTGCCGGCCCGCACTACACCGTCGGCCTCACCCTCCTGCTCATTGCCGTTCTCGTCGATGAAGCGGAATTTGACGCCGGTCTGGGACCAATCGGCTTCGAGTCCCGAGGCAAGTGCAGCGACGGCACGGCGCTCTAGGAGCCGGGCGCGCTCGCGGTCAAAGCGTGTCCAGGTCCCCGTGTCCGTCTTGAGTGCCTCGGAGAGGACATCCCTAATGCCGAAGAAGACTGTGTCGGTGGCGCACGGCAGATACCGACCCCGGCCGTCATGCAGAATTGGGTGCGCCCGCATCGTCTCCATCTCGCTCCCGATTGCACGCCGTGGATCTTTCTCCCAGAAGCGGCGATCGGCACGGTCGCCGAAGTCCACCGAAAACGCGTCGAGAAAGCTCGTAGCCGCTTCGACTGACACTTCGGCCTCCGTCGCCAAGTCGACCGGCGTGAAACTGGCTGCTGATCCGAGACCTATGGACATCCAGCCCATTGCGATTGAGTTCATCCACTGTTCTGCATCAGCCTCCGGCATGTCTGCCAGTCTTTTCATGAAGGGGTGATCTGCCGCATGGTCGCCGCGGCGGCAGGCCGCCGCCTCGACCAGCAGCTCTTTTGCCTGAACGCGCGCATTTTTGCCGCGAATCGAAGCTCGTTTTCGAGGTAGGCGGGCGAGGGCCTCGCTGAGGCCGATCGCCTCGTCAACTGTCATGCCAATCGCTTTTCGGAGCTCGTCATCAAATGGTCCGAAGAGTTCGCGCAGGGTCTGACGCTCTTGCCACTCGTATGTGAACGATGTGAGCAGCAAGCGGTGCATGAAGAACCGGGTACGCAGCTCAAGCCAGGGGTCGCGGTCCTCGGTATCGCCAGCCTGGCGAAAGTCGAACCAGAGCGGCAGCCACTGCAGGATCTTGACAACCAGATCGCCGAGCTTCTTGGGATCGACGATATTGATCTGCTCCTGCTCGTTGGGCGCTCGAGTCGGTAGCGGGTTCGGGCGGTCCAGTAGGACGTGTGCGACGTATTCCGGAACCCGTGTTGGCCCTTGCACAAGCGGTCTTAGGGTCTCGCCGTAGACAACGTTGTAGGACATCCAAACGGCGAAAAGGACGTCGAATGCCTGGTAGGGGGCGCAAAGCTCGGCGATCTCGGTCCGTAGATCCAGGACCGCCTCAGGAGACGCCTCAACCTGGGCAAGCATCCCTGCGTGAAAAGCCTCGTAGTCGGGATGGTCGCGGTCTACCCGCAGCGACATTTCTTTGCCGGCGAGCACGTACTCGATTGGCCCTGCGGTCATGACGGTCACCTCTTCTTCAAGCCCACGGGCCTTCTTCTCTTTGCGGGTGCGCTTCTTCCGTTCCCTCCTTCGCTTCCCTCGACTGGCCATCAGATCAATGTAGTGGGAACTATCTCCGCAGACACCCTGCTTAGTGAGCCGGTCTCGGCGGCGATTTCGTGGTTCAAATACCTTCCGCTGCACCCATGAGCCTTCGAAGGGAAAGACGATCCCCGGCGCCTCTCTTGCGGGGGGCTGCCCGGTGAGCGATGAACTTGTCGCTCTTGCCTCGCGGCTGGTCGGCTTCGAGACGGCTTCGCCTGACGCGGTGCTTGAAGCCGCCGGCTTCGTCAAAGGCTGGTTGGAGGCGCGGGGGGTTGAGACTTCGCATGACGAGGTTCGGGGCCTGCCGGTTTTGAAGGCTGAAGTCGGGCCGGAGGACGCGCCAACCGTGGTCCTGCACGGGCACATCGACGTCGTCCCCGGGCACGCTGAGCAGTTCGAGCCGCGGATCGAGGGGGATCGGCTCTATGGGCGTGGGACCTATGACATGAAGGGCGCGATCGCGGCGATGATGCTGGCCACCGCCGCGATGCGCGATCAGGAGCGGGTTCGGGTGCGGCTGGGCATCGTCGGCGACGAGGAGTCCGAGGAGGAGGCCGAGCGCGGCAGCGACTATTTGGTCGACAGCGGGTTCCTAGGGGACTTTGCGATCACGGGGGAGCCGACCGACCTTCATATCGGCGTGGAGGCCAAGGGAGTGCTGGCGCTGCGCCTTCAGGTCAGCGGCGTTGCTGCCCATGGAGCCACGCCTTGGCTCGGCGATAACGCCATTCTCAGGGCGCTTGACGTTTTCCGCAGTATCGAGTCGCTACCGTTCGCTCGGCACTCCTCAGAGCTGTTCGACCGCCCCTCGATCAATCTCGGCCGGATCCTGGGTGGGGACGCGCTCAACAAGGTGCCCGACCGATGCGCCATCGACGTCGACATCCGCTACCTGCCCGACCAGGACCCAGCTTCGATTCTGGAGCAGGTCAAGGGCGTGCCGGCGGCCGAGGTGGAACCGCTTTTCGCCCGCCCACCGGCCGTGGTCGACCGCGACCTGGCCTACGTGCGTGCGCTGCGAGAGGCGACGACCACCCATCACCACGGCGAGCCGATGAGCGTCGGTCGCGATGGCGCCTCCGACGCGGTCTCCTTCCTGCGGGTGGGCGTGCCGGCGGTCGAGTTCGGGCCGGCTGGAGAAGGCCACCACGGCCCGGAGGAGTGGGTCTCGATCTCCTCGCTGCACACCTATCAGCAGACGCTCGACACCTTTCTGCGCCTGCTCCCCGATCGACTCGACCCCTGAGCGCCCGTGGTTGAGCCGGTCTTCAGCAAGCCGCCCCCCGAGGGCGACCACGAGCCGCCGCCCAAGCCGAAGCGCTACTGGTGGCGATTCAGCCTCGGCTCGGTGATCATCGTGCTTGCGGTTGCGGCCGCGACCTCGGCCAGCATCCTGCTCTACGTGGAAAGCATCGCCACGGCGCTCTCCCACCACAACATCTACAAGGACAAACTCAATCGCTACCTCTCCCAGGTCAACGGGGGGGAGCCCGAGAACATCCTCATCCTCGGCTCCGACAAGCGGGCGAACCTGGCCGAAGACCCGGGGCGCTCGGACACGACGATCCTGCTGCGCCTCGACCCGGACCGCAACGCGATCGCGGTGATGTCGATCCCGCGCGACCTCAAGGTCGAAATCCCCGGCGTCGGTACGGAAAAGTTCAACGCCGCCTACACCTACGGCGGCCCGAAACTGACCCTGCGGGTGGTCAAGGAACTGACCGGGCTGCCGATCAACCACGTCGTCAACGTCGACTTCCTCGGCTTCGTTCGCGCGGTCGACGCGATCGACTGCGTCTACGTCGACGTCGACCGGCGCTACTACCACTCCAACGTCGGCCTGCCTCCCTCCGAACAGTATTCGGAAATCAACATCAAACCGGGCTATCAGCTGCTCTGCGGGAAACGGGCGCTGGAGTACGTCCGCTACCGCCACACCGACACCGACATCGTCCGCTCCGCGCGCCAGCAGGACTTCCTCAGCGCCGCCCGCCAGCGGGTGCCGATCTCCAAGCTCGCCTTCGGCCAGAACGACCTGATCGACATCTTCACCAAGTACACGACCTCCGACATCAGCGACGCGGAGACGATGCTGCAGGTGCTGAAGCTCTTCGTCGCCTCGCGCAACGCGGCGATCAAGGAGGTCCATTTCCCGGCCGAACTCGGGCCCAGCTACGTCTACGCCTCGCCGGAAGCGATCAACGAAGCGGTCGAAAAGTTCCTCGGGATCGAAGCAAGCAACGGCCCGCGTGGATCGCTGGAAGACCGCTCCGAAAAGAAGAAGAAGCACGGCAAGAAGTCGAAGAAGCAGAAGAAGCAAAAGCCGCACCTGGCGCCGCCGAAGCCGCCGGGAAGCGACGAACTGGTCTCGGCGCACGAAGCAGGCGAGCTCGAGGCCAAGTCGGCGGCGCGCAAGGTCAGCGCCGGATTCCCCGTCTTCTACCCGACCCGCTTGCCGTCAGGCGCGACCTACGTCGAAAGCAACTCCTACGAACACGTTCAAGACCCTCGCGTCTACCACCTCAGGGACACCGACAACCACCGCCACGGCGCCTACCGGATGGTGGTCGAGTGGCCGCTCTCAGACGGCATCCACTACTTCGGGATGCAGGGCATCCAGGGCTGGTCGGACCCGCCGATCCTGGCCAATCCGAGCTTGACCAAGACGATTCACGGCCGCGAATACGAGATCTTCGTCGACGGCGACCGCATCCCGATCGTCGCCTGGCACCGCGGCGACAACACCTACTGGGTCTCCAACGATCTTCTCAATACGCTGACCAACGACCAGATGATTGGGATTGCGCGCTCGGCAAACGTGATAATTCCCAATCCAAAGCCAAGGAAGGGAAGAGCGAAGCGATGAGTGGGGACAGAGATGCGATCGGCGTGATCGGGGTCGGATGGGTCGGCCTGGTTACGGCCGCCTGCTTCGCCGAGGTCGGCCACCGGGTCATCGCCCGCGACATCCTTCCCGAGAAGGTCGAGGCGCTCTCGCGCGGCGAGATCACGATCCACGAGCCGGGGCTCGCCGATCTGCTCGCGCGCAACGCCGAGCGCCTCACCTTCACCACCGACATGGGGGAGTTGCTCGACGCCGCCAGCCTGCTCTTCGTCTGCGTCGACACGCCGCCGACGGTCTCCGGCGACGCCGACCTCTCGCGGGTCCGTTCCGTGGTCGGCGAGCTGAGCGCCGGTGGCGGCCACACGCTGGTGATGAAGAGCACGGTGCCTGCCGGCACCGGGGACTCGATCCGCCGCGACCTACCCGGCGTCCCCTACGTCTCCTGTCCGGAGTTCCTCAAGGAGGGCTCGGCGGTCGAGGACTTCATGCACCCCGACCGGGTGGTGATCGGCGCCGACCCCGGCGACGAGACCTCCGGCGACGCCGTCGCCCGCCTCTACGAGCCGCTCGGCGGCGAGATCGTCCGCACCGACGTCGCCAGCGCCGAGATGATCAAGCTCGCCTCCAACGCCTTCCTGGCGACCAAGATCTCCTTCGTCAACGAGATCGCCAACGTCTGCGAGGAGGTCGGCGCCGACGTCGCCGAGGTTTCCCGCGGCATGGGTCTGGACCAGCGCATCGGCCCCGCCTTCCTGCGTCCCGGGATCGGCTACGGCGGATCGTGCTTCCCCAAGGACGTCAGCGCGCTGAAGATGCTGGCGGGCAACAGCGGTTACCACTTCCAGTTGCTCAACGCGGTGATCGAGGTCAACGAGCTGCAGAAGCGGCGGGTCGTGGGCAAGCTGCAGAAGCACCTGGGCTCGCTGCTGGGCAAGCGGGTGGCGCTGCTCGGGCTCGCCTTCAAGCCGCACACCGACGACATGCGCGAGGCCTCGAGCCTGGTGCTAGCGGCGCGGCTGGAAGGCGAGGGAGCTGAGGTCGCCGCCTACGACCCGGTAGCCGGCGAGATCGCCCGCGATCTGCTCGGCTCGGTCGAGTTCCGCGATTCGGCGCTCGAGGCCCTCGACGGCGCCGACGCGGCGATCCTGGTGACCGAGTGGCCCGAGTTCGCCGAGCTGGACTGGAGCGCCGCCGCCGAACGGATGGCGCGGCCGCTGCTGATCGACGGTCGCAACTTCCTCGACCCGGCTCTGCTCAAAGGCGCGGGCTTCGAGTACGAGGGGATCGGTCGCGCGGTTGACGGAACGGTCCCCGCGGGTACGCCGGAATAGATGCAGGCGATCGTTCTTGTAGGTGGCGAGGGAACGCGGCTGCGGCCGCTGACCGCGACCGTGCCGAAGCCGGCGCTGACCCTGGTCGACCGGCCCTTCCTCGCCTACATGATCGAGTGGCTCGCCGGCCACGGAGTGACCGAGGTCGTGCTTGCCTGCGGCTTCCTGCCCGACGTGTTGCGCGAGGCCCTCGCGGGTGAGGAGGAGCGGGCTGGGGTCTCGATCCAATACGTGGTCGAGCCCGAGCGGCGTGGCACCGCCGGGGCAATCCGCTTCGCCGCCGACGAACTTGGCGAGCGCCTTGACGACCGCTTCCTCGCCCTCAACGGCGATGTTCTCACCGACCTCGACCTAACCGCCCTGCTGCGCACCCACGAGGAGCGCGGCGCGCGCGCGACCCTCGGCCTGTACCCGGTCGAGGACTCCTCCGCCTACGGGCTCGTGCACAGCGGCCCGGAGGGAGCGGTGCTGGAGTTCCTCGAGAAGACCGGGGAGGAGGTGCCGGGTGAGATCAACGCGGGCATGTACGTGCTCGATCGCTCGGTCCTCGACCTGATCCCGCCCGGGGAGGAGGTCTCGATCGAGCGCGACGTCTTCCCGCGGCTCGTCAGCGACGGCCTCTTCGGCCTGCGGCTGGACGGCTACTGGATGGACATCGGCACGCCCGAGCGCTACCTGCAGGCGAGCTGGGACATCCTCGAGCGGCGGGTCGAGACGCGGGTGCGGCCGACCGCGCCGGGGATGCTCGTCGGCGCCGGAGCAGAGGTGGCGAGCGGGGCGACGATCGGCCCGCGCGTCGTCCTCAGCGGTGGCTGCCAGATCGCGGAGGGGGCCGCGATCCGCGACTCGGTCGTGCTCGACGGCTGCGTGGTCGGCGAGGGCGCCAGGGTCACCGACTCGATCCTCTCCGCCGGGGTTGAGGTCGCCCCCGGTGCAGTCCTTGAGTCCGCCGTTGTCGGCGCCGATGAGACGGTCCTAGCCTGATGCTCGACGACGTCCTCGCAATCCCCGATCACCTTCGCGACGCGATCTGGCGGATCGAATCGGCGCGGCTCGAGCCGGCCGGCGCGGCGGGCCTGATGGTCTGCGGCATGGGCGGCTCGGCGATCGGCGGTGACCTCGCCGCGGCGGCGATCGGCGACCGGCTCACCGCCCCCTTGATCACGGTCCGTGGCTACGAGCCGCCGAGCTGGGTGACGCCGGAGTGGACCGTGCTCTGCTCCAGCTACTCCGGTAATACGGAGGAGACGCTGGCCTGCTTTGCCGCGGCCGAGGCGCTCGGTGCCCGCCGCCTCGTCGCCAGCACCGGCGGTGCCCTGGTCGACGGCGCGCGCGAGGCGGGCGTTCCCGTGGTCGGGCTGCCGGGCATCCTGCAGCCCCGCGCAGCGGTCGCCTACATGTTCGTGGTCGCGGCGGAGGTGGCTGCGCTGGCCGGGATTGCTCCCCGCCTGCACACCGAGATCGACGCGGCAGCCGCCTTCCTCTCCGAGCGGACGGCGGACCTCCAAGCACGCGCCACCGAGATTGCCGCGCGCCTGGTGGGTAGCGCCCCGATCGTCATCGGAGCGGGGCTGACGGCGCCGGTCGCCCGCCGCTGGAAGACCCAGGTCAACGAGAACGCCAAGCAGGCCGCCTTCTTCTCCGAATTGCCCGAGGCCGACCACAATGAGCTCTGCGGCTGGGACGGCTCCACCTTCTCAGCGGTCCTGCTCGAGGACGCCGATCAGCACCCGCGCATTCGCCGTCGCTTCGAGCTGACCGCCGAGGCAATCGCCGCTGCCGGGGCCGAGGTGGTGAGGGTCGAGACCGAGGGGGAGACCCGCGTCGCCCGCTTGCTCTGGGCGACGATGCTGGGCGACCTGGTCTCACTGGCTCTTGCCGACGCCCGCGGGGTCGACCCGCTCCCGGTCGAGGCGATCGAGGGCTTCAAGCTGGCGCTGGGGGACACCCCATGAGGGCGATGGTCCTGGCGGCCGGGCTCGGCACGCGGCTGCGCCCGATCACCTACGCGGTGCCGAAGCCGATGGTGCCGGTGCTCAACCGGCCGGTGATGGAGCACATCGTCCACCTCCTGGCCGGCCACGGCTTCGGCGAGGCGATCGCCAACCTGCACTGGTTCCCGGAGACGATCGAGGGCCACTTCGGCGACGGCTCGGACTTCGGGCTCGAGCTCTCCTACAGCCGCGAGGAGCAGCTGCTCGGCACCTCCGGCGGCGTCCGCAACGCCGCCGGCTTCCTCGGCGACAGCTTCCTGGTGATCTCCGGCGACGCGCTGACCGACATCGACCTCGGTGCGATGCGCTCCTTCCACGAATCGCATGACGGGATCGCTACGCTCGCGACCAAGCGCGTGCGCGACACCAGCCAATTCGGGGTCGCGATCACCAGCGCCGACGGCCGCATTCAGGGCTTCCAGGAGAAGCCCGATCCTGCCGAAGCGCTCAGCGACCTGGCCAACTGCGGGATTTACATGTTCCGCTCCGAGATCTTCGACTTCTTCCCCGAACCGGGCACCAGCAAGGCCGCGGGGCCCGACGATCCGGCCGGCTTTGCCGACTGGGCGATGGACGTCTTCCCGGCGCTGCTGGAGAGCGACGTCGCCTTCTACTCGCACGAGATCGATGCCTACTGGAACGACATTGGCAACCTCGATGAGCTGCGCGGGGGCAACCTCGACGCGCTCAGCGGCGCGGTGCGGGTCGAGCCGGGGGCGCCGGAGGTAGCGGACGGCATCCGCTCGGCGAGCCCACTCGGCGACGCCGAGGTTGAGGGCCCGGTGTTGCTCGGAGCCGGGGTCGAGCTGGGCGCTGGTGTCCGCATCCAGGGGCCGGCGATCGTCGGCGACGGCTGTCGGATCGGCGACGGCGCATGGGTGCGTGACTCGATCCTCCTCGCCGGCACCGAGCTGGCGCCCGAGGGAATGCTGATCGGCGCCATCGCGGGCCGCGTCTCACAGCCCTGACGCTTTCTTGACACTCGGCGCGCCACGGGTGCGCCCATGGCCCGCAGGATCGGGGCATGGAGCCCCTTCACGCCGTCTCCTCGGCCCTGATCCCCTCACTCTGCGCCGCCTGCGGGCGCTCGTCCCGCCCTGGTGGGCGACTCTGCACCCGCTGCTCACGCCGGCTTGCCACCGCCGAGCCGATCGCCGGCGGCGGCCCGCCGGGACTTGACTGCGTCTGGTCCTCGGCGGCGCACGAGGGGGTCGCGCGGGACCTGGTCGTAGCGCTCAAGTTCCGCCGGCTGCTGCCCCTTGCCGAGCTGATCGCCGAGCGCATCGAGTGGCTGGCCCCGGCGAGCATGCTCAGCGGTTCGCTCGTCCCAGTGCCCGCCGCCCGGCTGCGCTCCTTGGCGCGCGGCTTCGATCCGGCCACCGAGGTCGCGGCCGTCCTCGCGCAGCGACTTGACGCGCCCCTGCGCCCCTGCCTCGTCCGACACGGTGGCGGCCGCCAGGTCGGCAGGCGCCGGGCCGAGCGCATCGGCCGCCCTCCGCAGGTGAGCTCGCGCGGGGCGGTGCCGCGCAGCGTCCTTCTCATCGACGACGTGCTGACCACCGGTGCGACCCTCTCGGCCTGCGCCCGGGCCCTGCGTGGCGCCGGTGCGATCCGGGTAGCTGCAATCACCTTTACGCGGCGCCTGTAAGGGCGTAGCATCGTTCGACCGACACCCAAGGAGGCAACATATGCGGATCGAGATACGTGGTCGCAACGTCGAGGTAACCGACGAGCTGCGGAGACATGTGGCTAAACGATTCCGCCGGGTCGGCAAGCAGGTCTCGGAGCTGGCGACGCTTGACGTCGAGCTCCACGAAGAGCGCAATCCCTCGATCGAGAACAGCCAGGTCGCAGGCGCGACGCTGCGCCTCAAGGGCGTCACCCTGCGCGCGAGCGAGGCCTCGCCCGAGATGCTGCACACGATCCATGCCCTCGCCGAGGACATCCGCCGCCAGGTGAAGAAGCATCGCGAGCTGCGCCGCAAGCGCACCCAGACCCGTCGCGCCGTCGGTCGCATGCGGGGCCGCATCGCCTAGCCCCCTCACTTAACCACCCTCGCTACCCTTGAGCAATGCCTGCTGCAAGGGACATGGTCACGCGCGCGCTGCGGGTCGGCGAGGGACGCAAGTTCAAGGCCTACGAGAAGCGCGCCGAGGCGATCAACCGGATCGAGCCGGAGATGGAGCTGCTCGACGACGCCGAGCTGCGCGAAGAGGCCGACGCGCTGCGCAAGCGCGCGGCTGAGGGAGAGTCGCTCGATGACCTCCTGCCCGAGGCCTTCGCGCTGACCCGCGAGGCCTCGCGCCGCGCGATCGGTCAGCGCCACTACGACGTCCAGCTGATCGGCGGCATGGTCCTGCACGACGGCGCGATCGCCGAGATGCGCACGGGGGAGGGAAAGACGCTGACCGCGACCCTCGCGGTCTTCCTCAACACCTTGGCCGGCGACAGCGTCCACGTCGTCACCGTCAACGACTACCTCGCCCGCCGCGACGCCGAATGGATGAAACCGATCTACGACATGCTCGGCGTCGGCGTCTCCTCGATCCAGGAGGGCGACGATCACGCTACCCGGCAAACCAAGTACGCCGGCGACATCGTCTACGGCACCAACTCCGAGTTCGGCTTCGACTACCTGCGCGACAACATGTCGCCCTCGCTCGAGCAGTGCGTGCAGCGCGGCCACAACTTCGCCGTGGTCGACGAGGTCGACAACATCCTGATCGACGAGGCGCGGACGCCGCTGATCATCTCCGGCCAGCCCGAACAGGCCGCCCAGACCTATTACACCTTCGCCCGCCTAGCCAAACAGATGGATGGCGTGCAGGCCAAAGACAAGCTGCGCTCGCTCGGCGAATCGAAGGACACCTCCGAGGCCGAGCACGATTACGAATTCGACGAGAAGCACAAGACGGTTTCGCCAACCGAGAAGGGCGTCAAACGGGCCGAGGAGTTCGTCGGCGTCGACAACCTCTACCTCGGCGAGCACGGCAGCCTGGTCAACCACCTGGTCCAGGCGCTGAAGGCGGAGTCGCTCTACAAGAAGGACAAGGACTACGCCGTGATCGACGGCGAGGTGAAGATCATCGACGAGTTCACCGGCCGCATCCTCGACGGGCGGCGCTGGTCGGAGGGGCTGCACCAGGCGGTTGAGGCGAAGGAGGGCGTGGCGATCGGCGAGGAGAACCAGACCCTCGCCACGATCACCCTGCAGAACTACTTCCGCCTCTACGACAAGCTTTCCGGGATGACCGGTACGGCCCTGACCGAGGCGACCGAGTTCATGAAGATCTACAAAGTGCCGGTGGTCGAGATCCCGACCCACCGCCAGATGGTTCGGGCCGATCAGAACGACCAGATCTTCAAGACCAAAGACGGCAAGTGGAAAGCGGTGCTCGAGGAGATCCTCGCCCGGCATGAGAAGGGCCAGCCGATCCTGGTCGGCACGGTCTCGGTCGAGGTCTCGGAGATGATCTCCGGCGAGCTGAAGCGCCAGGGCATCGAGCACGCGGTGCTCAACGCCAAGCCCGAGCACGCCGAGCGAGAGGGCGAGCGGATCGCCCAGGCCGGCCGCAAGGGCGCGGTGATGATCGCGACCAACATGGCCGGCCGCGGGGTCGACATCAAGCTCGGGGGCGACCCGGAGCAGCTGGCGATCCACGAGCTGAAGAAGAAGGGGATCACCCCCGGCGACGAGGGCTATGAGGAGGCGCTGGCCGAGAAGACCGCCGAGCTGAAGCCGCGCTGCGACGCGGAGGCGGATGAAGTGCGCGATCTGGGCGGACTCTTCATCTGCGGCACCGAGCGCCACGAGTCGCGCCGGATCGACAACCAGCTGCGCGGTCGCTCCGGACGCCAGGGCGACCCGGGCGAGACCCGCTTCTACCTCTCCGCCGAAGACGACGTGATCAGGCTCTTCGCCGGCGACCGCATCTACAAGATCCTCGACCGGCTCGGTCCGGTCGACGACGACGGCAAGGAGATGCCGCTGGAGGCGGGCATGCTCTCGAAGACGGTCGAGAACGCGCAGAAGAAGGTCGAGGAGCAGAACTTCCTGATCCGCAAACGGGTGCTCGAGTACGACGATGTGATGAACGAGCAGCGCCGCATCGTCTACCGGTACCGGCGCGAGATCCTCGAGGGCCGCGACATGTCGGAGATCGCCCGCGATGAGATGGAGGGCGTGATCGAGCGCCTGGTCGAGGAGTACACGCCCGGCGACGTGCTCGAGGACTGGGACATGCCCGAGCTGGAGAACCAGCTGCGGCAGATCTGGCCGGTCAGCGTCGAGGTTGGCTCGGTGGCTCCGGAGGCGCTCGACCGCGAGAAGCTCAAGGACGCGCTCGATGACGACGCGATGAACGCCTACGACGAGCGCGAGCAGACCTTCGGCGAGGAGCTGATGCGCTATCTCGAGCGCTCGATCCTGCTGCAGGTGATCGACAACCGCTGGCGCGAGCACCTCTACGACATGGACTACCTGCGCGAGGGCATCCACCTTCGTGGCTTCGCCCAGATCGACCCGCTGGTCGCCTACAAGAACGAGGGCTTCGGCATGTTCGAGGAGCTGATGCACTCGATCTGGGAGGAGTTCAGCAAGTCGATTTTCCACGTCGAGGTGGAAATCGATCCCTCGCAGGCGCACGAAGCGTTTGCTCCCAACGGCGCCGCCCAGCCGACGGCGCTCGACTACTCGGGCGGGACCCAGGCCGGACAGCCCTCGGCGCTGCGCGAGGCCGCGGCGGGGGGAGCGGGGGGTGCGGTGGCGGCCGACATGGTCGCCGCGGGCGCCGGCGGCAACGGCGCCACCGAGGTGGTCGAGACCGTGGTCAAGGGCGAGCACGAGAACGTTGGCCGCAACGACCCCTGCTGGTGTGGCTCAGGCAAGAAGTTCAAGAAGTGCCACGGTGCGTAGCGAGCCTTGAGCCACGATCCGGTGCGCGAGTTCATCCGCGCCTTCAACGAGCGGGACCTCGATGCTTTCGTCGCCGTGCTCGACCCGGATGTCGAACTGCACTCGATGAAGGGCTTGCGCAAGGGCAGTGACGCCGCTCGGCTCTGGGCGACCCGCAAGCCCGGAGGGGTGCAACAGACGATCGAGCTGGACGAGCTCTACGAGGACACCGACCGGGCGGTTGCGCTGATCAGGCGGGTTTGGCATTGGGATGAGGACGGTTCTTCGGCGGGGGAGGACGAGATGGCTTGGTTCTTCGAGCTGCGCGGCCACCTGATCCGCAGCTGGCGACCGTTTGAGGACCGTGCCGCGGCGCTGGATAAGCTGCATTGATGGCCGACGCCGCCTCCACCGAATCGATCGCACCGCGCCTGGCCTCTGTCCGCGAGCAGCTGTCCCTGCTCTCGGACTACCTTTGACCCGGCTGCGCTAGAAGCCGAGGCCGAGCGGCTCGAGGGGGAGATGCAGCGCCCCGGTTTCTGGGATGACCAGGGAACCGCCGCTCGAATTTCCGCGGCGCATGCCCGCGCGCAGCGCCGGCTGAAGACCTTTCGCGGGCTCGAGTCCGACGTCGCCGACCTCGACGACCTGGCCGAGATGGCGGCGGAGGACGAGGAGATGGCCGCGGAGCTGGGCTCGCAACTGGCCTCGGCGGAGCGCCGTCTCGCTGGCCTGGAAGAGGCGCGGCTGTTCAGCGGCGAGTACGACGCCGGCGATGCCGTCGTCACCGTCCACGCCGGCGCCGGCGGAACCGACTCCCAGGACTGGGCCGAGATGCTGCTGCGGATGTACCTGCGCTGGGCCGAGCGGCGCGGCTTCGAGGTCGAGATGAAGGAGGCCTCGCCGGGGGAGGAGGCGGGGCTGAAGTCAGCCACCTTCATCGCCCGCGGCGAGAACGCCTACGGCCTTTTCGCCGCCGAGCGCGGCGTTCACCGGCTGGTGCGGATCTCGCCCTTCGACTCCTCGGCCCGCCGCCACACCAGCTTCGCCCAGCTCGACGTCGGCCCGCTGGTCGACGAGGGGGTTGAGGTCGAGATCGTCGAGGACGACCTGCGCATCGACACCTACCGCGCTTCCGGCGCCGGCGGTCAGCACGTCAACAAGACCGACTCGGCGGTGCGGATCACCCACATCCCGACCGGCGTCGTCGTGCAGTGCCAGAACGAGCGCTCGCAGACCCAGAACAAGGCGGTGGCGATGCAGTTCCTGCGCTCGAAGCTGATCGAGCTGGAGGAGCGCAAACGGGCCGAGGAGATGGCGAAGGTGCGCGGCGAGGTCAAGGACGTCGCCTGGGGCTCGCAGATCCGCAGCTACTTCCTCCACCCCGACCAGCGGGTCAAGGACCACCGCACCGGCCACGAGGCCGGTGACGCCCAGCGGGTGCTCGACGGCGACCTCGACGACTTCATCCGCGACTACCTCAATAAAACCGCGGCCTCGTCGGCGAACTAGGGATTGGGACGATCGCCCCGCTGACCTATCTGGAGCGTCCGGCCGCCGGTCAGCCGGAGGGCCTGCTGGTGCTCCATCACGGGCGGGGAACCGACGAGCGGGACCTGCTCGGGCTTGCCGACGCGCTCGACCCGGAGGGGCGGCTGCATGTGGTGACGCCGCGGGCGCCGCTGGCGCTTGAGGGCTCGCCGGGCTATCACTGGTACCTGGTGCCGCGGGTCGGCTATCCCGACCGCGACACCTTCCAGGCTGCTCGCGCGGCGCTGGCCGAGCTGCACGACGGGCTCTGGGAGCAGACCGGGATCGAGCCCGATCGCACGGTGCTCGGCGGCTTCTCGATGGGTTCGGTGATGAGCTACGCGATGGCGCTGAGCGCTGAGCGGCACCCGGTTGCGGGGATCCTCGCCTTCAGCGGCTTCGTCCCGACCGTCGAGGGCTGGGAGCCGCGGTTCGACGATCGGCAGGGCACGCGTGCCTTCATCGCCCACGGGCGCCGCGACCCGATCATGGAGATCAGCTTCGGGCAGCGCGCGCGGGATCTGCTGGAGGCGGGCGGCCTCGAGGTCGAGTACCACGAGTCCGACATCGGCCACCAGATCGACCCCGCCCACCTCAGTGCCGCTGCCGCCTGGCTCGAGGCTCTGCGCTAGCTGGGCCGGGACCAGCTTGCGTGGCCACCGCCGCCGTGCTTGACGGTGAGGCGCTGGGTCGCGTACTTCGCGCAGGATGAGGGCGCTGCCGGAATTCCCAGCTGGACGATGAAGGTGCGTGCCGCGAGCACCTTGCTCATCGCGTGATCGCTGACGTGGGTGTCCTCGCGGAAGACGCCCTGGCGGCTGAAGTGGCGCTTGGTCTCGCCCAGTGCAAGCGAGCCTTTGCCGCCCTTGAGCCAGTACTCGACGTTGACATTGGTGGGTTCGTAAGAGGTGTAGTGGATGGTCAGCTGCACGACGCCGCGCGAGGCCGATGCTGAGACTTGGGCTTCGGCCGTGTGCACCAGGCATTCGGGAGGCAGGAAGAGGGGCCCCTCGCTGCCGAGCCCTTCGTCTTCTTCGTCTTCGAATTCTTCTTCGCCTTCGTCCCATTCGTCTTCTTCTTCGAATTCGCCTTCGTCTTCGACGTTGCCGGCCATTGCCGGAGACGCGGCGGTGAAGGCGCGGGCGGTAGCGGCCTCGGCCTGTCGCAGGAAGAGCAGCGCCGCGAGCAGGCAGATCGCAAGCAGGGACCAGGCGAAGGTGGCGAGCCTGGTCAGGGGCCGCGGCGCGGGAGAGGTGTGGTGGCGGGAGTGGTCCATCCCGGCAAAGATCGGCCGGCCATCCACTCAACTTGAGCCGAGAACGTCAGCCTGTGGATTTCCCGGTGTAGATTCCCCGGAGATGTACGGACCGCCTCCCGAGCTCGACGGTGTGACTCATCGCTACGTCGATGTGAACGGCACGCGGTTGCACGTCGCCGAAGCGGGGGAGGGCCCGGCGATCCTGATGCTGCACGGCTGGCCCCAGCACTGGTGGGTCTGGCGCAAGGTGATTCCGGCGCTGTCCGAGGGGCACCGGGTGATTTGCCCGGACCTGCGCGGCTTCGGCTGGAGCGACGCGCCCGCCGGCCGCTACGAAATCCAGGAACTCGCCGACGACATGCTTGCCCTGCTGGACGAGTTGGAGCTGGAGCAGGTCGAGCTGATCGGCCACGACTGGGGCGGCTACGCCGGCTTCCTGCTCTGCCTGAAAGCGCCCGAGCGCATTCGTCACTACCTCGCGCTCGGCATCGTCCACCCGTGGTTCGAGCCGCCGAAGCCGTCGCCGCAAGCGCTCAACCGGACCGCCTACCAGTTCGTCCTCGCCAGCCCCGGCTTGGGCAGCGGCGTTCTCCGCCACGCCCCCGGCTTCGTCAAGCTCGTGCACAAGCGCGGCTCGCACCCGGACATGCGCTGGACCGAGGCAGAGCTCGACTGCTTCGCGCAGAGCTTTCGCCGGCGAGACCACGCGCTCGCCTCCTCCCACGTGTACCGGAGCTTCCTCCTGCGGGAGCTGCCCCGCCTGAGAAAGGGCCACTACCGCTCGCAGCGGCTGACGGTGCCGACCCGCATTCTTGCCGGCGTGGCAGATCCGGTGATCCGGGGCGACATCCTCGGAGGCTTCGAGCCCTACGCCGACGAGATGAGCGTTGAGGTCGTCCAGCGCTGTGGCCACTTCGTCGCCGAGGAGCAGCCGGATCTGGTGATCGAGCGGGCGCGCGAGCTGTTCGGGCCCGTAGCCGCGTCCGCCTAGCGGATCCCCTCGAGCTTCAGCAGCGCTTCCTTCATCGGCAGGCCGCCGCCGTAGCCGCCGAGCGCGCCGCTGGTGCGCAGCACGCGGTGGCAGGGGACGACGATCGGGATCGGGTTGGCGCCGCAGGCAGTGCCGGCGGCGCGCACGGCGCGCTCGTTGCCGGCGCTGCGGGCGATCTCCGTGTAGCTGCGCGTCTTGCCGTAGGGGATGCGATCGATCGCGCGCAGGGCGCGGCGGCGGAAGTCCCTGCTCAGCTGCCAGTCAAGCGGCAGGTCGAACTCGGTCAGCTTGCCCTCGAAGTAGAGGTCGAGCTCGCGGCGCGCCTCGTCGAGACGCGCGGGCGCCTCCAGCACGCGGGGGGAGATCCGCGCGGACAGGTCCTCCAGCGCGTCCTCCGGGTCATGGCCGGGCAGGCTCAGCTTGACCAGCCCGCGCGGCGTTGCCGCGAGTAGCAACGGCCCGAAGGGCGAGTCGGACATCGTGTAGGCGACGTCGAGCAGGCCCTCATCGTTGGCGCGATCCGCGAGACGTTCGATTGTTGCCTTCATGCGAGCTCCTTTCTCAGTCGCTTGATTCCCTCGTGCAGGCTGCGCCGTGCCGCCTCCGGCGAGCAGCCGAGCGCGGCGGCGATCTCGTCGTGGGGGAGATCGCTGCCGTAGCGCAGGGCGACGGCGGCCCGCTGCTTCGGCGGCAGCGCCCCGACCTTTTCCCAGATCCCATCCACGGGCTCGGGATCGCTGACCGCCACCTCAGTGACCTCGGCGACCGGCAGTGGACGGCGGCCGTTGGCGCGGTGGTGGTCGATCGCCTTGCGATGGGCGATGGTCAGCAGCCAGCCGCGCAGGTTGCTCGTGTCCTTCAGCTTTGGGTAGGCGCGGAGCGCCGCGAGAAAGGTCTCCTGAAAGCAGTCGTCGGCGTCGGTGCGACCGACCGCGCCGCGCAGGACGCCCATTACGTCGGCGGCGTGTTCCTCGAGGAGTGTCTGGAAGGGAGGCAATTTGGTCACTCGTGGGATTAAACGCTGCGAGACGGGCGGATGTGAGAGACGGATGCCCCTCCCCTGAAGACCGTTGCGCAGCAGGTCGCTTGTGGCGCTTCAGGCGGGGTCGCCAAGCCTTCCGGGGAGGGGCATCCGTCTCTCGATCGGGCCGAGTCGGCTCTTGATCTAGGGTGCGCTGATGGCTGATCTTCGGGAGCTGGTGGCGGCGGCGCTGGCCGAGGATGTTGGCTCGGGGGACGTGACTTCAGAGGCGACGGTGCCCGCGGAGGCTCGGGGGCGGGCGCGGATCGTGCAGAAGCAGCCCGGCGTTGTTTTTGGGCTGGAGCTTGTTGGGGAGACGATGCGGCAGTGTGGGGTCGAGGACGTGGACAATCTGGTGGTCGAGGGGCAGTGGCGCGATTCCGTGCCCGCCGAGGTCCTGTTTGCCAGCGGTCCGGCAGCGGCACTGCTTGCGGCGGAGCGGACAGCGCTCAATTTCCTTGGCCACCTCTCCGGGGTGGCGACGCTGACCGCGCGCTTCGTCGAGGAGGTGGCGGGCACGGGAGCGGCGATTCTCGACACGCGCAAGACGACGCCGGGGCTGCGCGAGTTGGAGAAGGCCGCGGTCCTAGCCGGAGGCGGGCGCAACCACCGCATGGGCCTCTACGACGCGATCCTGATCAAGGAGAACCACATCGCCCTTGCCGGCAGCCTGGCCAAGGCGGTCTACGGCGCCCGCAGCAAGCATCCCGACCTGGCGGTCGAGGTCGAGTGCCGCAACCTCGACGAGGTCGCCTACGCGCTGGGAACCGGCGCCGACATCCTCCTGCTCGACAACATGGACCTCGAGACACTGCGCGGAGCGGTCAGGCTGCGCGACGAAAACGCCGCCGCCGGCAAGGGGCCCTCACTGGAGGCTTCGGGGGGCGTCGACTTGGAGACGATCAGGGGCATCGCCGAGACGGGCGTCGACCTGATCTCCGTCGGCGCCATAACCCACTCGGCTCCCACGCTCGACTTCAGCATGCTGATCGAGCTCGCCTAGCTACTTCAGCAGGCGAGAAAGGCGTCGGTCCTTGAGCACCCGGCCGCCGGTCTGCTCCCTTGGGCAGTAGTTGGTCTGGTGCTCCGAGAAGAAGACCGCCTCGATTGTGGTGCCGCAGCGCGGGCAGGGTTGGCCCTCCCGCTTGTGGACCTGCAGCGGCATCGGCACCTTGTCCGGCAGCTGCTCGCTGATCGTCTCCTCGTAGTGCTCGATCGCGTCGCCGAGCACGTGTAGTGCGGCATGTAGTTGCTCTACCTCGTCGTCGTCGAGCTCCGAGCCTTTCTTGAACGGCGAGAGCCGTGCCTCCCAGAGGATCTCGTCGACCCAGGAGCGACCAATGCCGGCGATGTCCCGCTGGTGGCGCAGCAGCGGGTGAAGGTGTCGCGGCTGGTCGATCAGCGCGGCAAAGGCGTCGAGTGGGGGGGCGGGCCAAGCTTCGGGACCGAGGCTCGCGACCATCTCATCCTCGGCCACGACATCGGCGCTCAGCAGCTTTGCCCAGGCCCTTTGCTTGGTCCCGAACTCGCGCAGCCGCAGCTCTCGCCCGTCCTCGAGTCGCACCAGCACCCGGGAGGCCCGGTCTTTCGCCGAGGCCCGCTTGTCGAAAAGCCGCAGCCGTCCCGCCGACATCAGGTGGATCAAGAGGGCCAGATCCCCAAATTCGACGACGGGCATCTTGCCGACCCTTCTCACGCCGGTCACCTTCCGCCCCACCAACTCTTCCAGCGGCGGGTCAAAGGTCTTCATCACGTTCATCCCCGGCGCGAGCGCCGATTCGACCGAGGTCCCGGACAGTGCGGTGCTCAGTCTCCTGGCGGTGATCTCGACCTCTGGAAGCTCGGGCATGTCAAGAGGGTAGACTTGAGCCACGTTCATTCGACTGGTTCAAGGCACCGTGCCGGGCCAGCGAACATCAGGAAAGGAAGGGCTCATGCAAGAGCTCCCGACGATCCAACCCACGACACCGGACGCCCTCTCGCCCGAAGGGATCGCTGCCCTGAGCGCTGAGGTGCGGGCGCTGGCGGCTGAGCGCAACGCGGTGATCCTCGCCCACAACTACCAGTTGCCCGAGGTCCAGGACGTTGCCGATCACATGGGCGACTCGCTCGGGCTCTCGCGCGAGGCCGCGGCTACCGACGCCGACGCGATCGCCTTCTGCGGTGTCCACTTCATGGCCGAGACAGCCTCGATCCTCTCGCCGGAGAAGACCGTCTTGATCCCCGATCTCGACGCTGGCTGCTCGCTCGCCGACTCGATCGATGCCGACCAGCTGCGCGCCTGGAAGGCCGAGCGCCCCGACGCGCTCGTCGTCATGTACGTCAACACCTCGGCCGAGGTCAAGGCTGAGACCGACTACTGCTGCACCTCCTCCAATGCGGTCAAGGTCGTCGAGCACATCTGGGAGGAGCACGGGGCCGATACCGAGATCCTCTTCGGCCCGGACATGTGGCTGGGCGCTTTTGTCGAGCGCGAGACCGGGATTCGCGAGGACCCCGAGCGACGCGCCCGCTTCCACATCTGGGACGGCGAGTGCCACGTCCACGCCGGCATCCGCCCCGGCGACATCGCCCAGACGCGGTCCGAACATCCCGAGGCCGAGCTGCTGATCCACCCCGAGTGCGGCTGTGCCACCCAGGCGATGGAGTACGTCGCCGCCGGGGACATCGAGCCCGACGGCGTCCACATGCTCTCGACCTCGGGGATGCTCGAGCACGTCGAAGAGAACCCCGAGGGCAGCTTCATCGTCGCCACCGAGAACGGGATGCTCTATCCGCTCCAACAGGCGGCACCGCAGGCCAACCTGGTCGAGGCCAACCGGATGGCCTTCTGCAAGTACATGAAGATGATCACGCTGCCGAAGCTGCGCGACAGCCTGCTCGAGATGAAGTTCGAGGTCAGCGTGCCGGCCGAGATCGCGGCGCGGGCGAAGCTGCCGATCGAGCGCATGGTCGCGATCGGCTAGCGCCAGATATTGTCCTCGCCCGTGCACGAGCTAGCCCAGCAACTTCGAGTCGATTCGGTCCGCGCCGCCGCCGCGGCCAACTCCGGCCACCCGACCTCCTCGATGTCGGCGGCGGACCTGATGGCGGTGCTCTTCACGAAGTACCTGCGCTACGACTTCGACGCCCCCGAGAACCCGGCGAACGACCACCTCGTCTTCTCCAAGGGCCACGCCTCGCCGCTGCTCTACTCGCTCTACAAGGCGGCCGGCGCGATCGACGACGAGGAGCTGCTCACCTTCCGCGAGTTCGGCTCGCGCCTGCAGGGTCACCCGACGCCTGAACTTCCCTGGGTCGACGTCGCCACCGGCTCGCTCGGCCAGGGCCTGCCGATCTCGGTCGGGATCGCGCTCGCCGCCGACCGCCTCGAGCACTCTGACCTGCGGGTCTGGGCGCTCTGCGGTGACTCCGAGCTGGCCGAGGGATCGATGTGGGAGGCCTTCGAGCACGCCGGATTCGCGAAGCTCGACAACCTGATTGCCGTCGTCGACGTCAACCGGCTCGGCCAGCGCGGCCAGACCATGCACGGCTGGGACACCTCCTCGCTGGCGGCGCGCGCACGCGCCTGCGGCTGGGACGTGCAGGAGATCGACGGGCACGACCTCGAGGCGATCGACGCCGCCTACGGACGGGCGGTCGAGGCCGACCGGCCGGCGGCGATCTTCGCCCGCACCAAGAAGGGATCCGGCGTCGCCGCGGTCGAGGACCAGGAGAACCAGCACGGCAAGCCGCTCGCCGATCCCGAGGCCGCGGTCGAGGAGCTGGGTGGCATCCGCTCGCTCAGCGTCGAGGTCAACTCGCCGCCCGAGCCGAAGCCGTTCGAGATCGCGAAGACGCCGGTCGAGCGACCTTCCTACGAGGTCGGCGAGAAGGTCGCGACCCGGGCCGCCTACGGCGACGCTCTCGCGTGGATCGGCTCGATCGACGAGAAGGTCGTCGCGCTCGACGGCGAGGTCGGCAACTCGACCTACGCCGAACGCTTCGCCGCCAAGCACCCGGACCGCTTCTTCGAGATGTACATCGCCGAGCAGCAGATGGTCGCCGCCGCGGTCGGCATGCAGACCCGTGGCTGGAAGCCCTTTGCCTCCTCCTTCGGCGCCTTCCTCAGCCGCGCCTACGACTTCGTCCGCATGGCGGCGATCTCCGACGCCGACCTGAAGCTCTGCGGATCGCACGTCGGCGTCTCGATCGGCCCCGATGGTCCCTCGCAGATGGCACTGGAAGACATCGCCTCGCTGCGCGCCGTCTTCGGCAGCGTCGTGCTCTACCCGAGCGACGCCAACCAGGCGGTGCAGCTGCTCGACGCGATGCGCGAGCACCGCGGCGTCAGCTACCTGCGCACCACCCGCGAGGCGACGCCGGTGCTCTACGGGGCGGATGAGAGCTTCGAGATCGGCGGCAGCCACACGGTTCGCTCGAGCGGCGAGGACGCCGTGACCCTGATCGGGGCCGGCATCACCCTGCGTGAATGCCTCACCGCCGCCGACGAGCTCGCTACCAAGGGCATCGCCGCCCGCGTGATCGACCTCTACTCGGTAAAGCCGGTTGACGCAGAGACCATCGTCAAGGCAGCCGATGAGACCGGCGCGATTCTCACCGTCGAGGACCACTGGGCGGAGGGCGGTATCGGCGAGACCGTCGCCGGCGTACTTGCCGAAGCCGGTTCGAGGACGCGCTTGACCCGACTTGCAGTGACCGGCAGGCCCGGCAGCGGCCCGCCGGAGTCGCTGTTGGCAGCGGCTGGGATCGATGCCGCTCACATTGTCGCCGCCGTTGAGCGCGCCGTAGAGGCGTCCGCGACAAGCAGCGCCTAAAGCTTGCCTTGATAAGACCTTAGGCGTACCGTAAGGTTCCTCCTCGGCTGGATCAAGGGGTAAGGAGAGGGCTTGGGGCGTCTAGGGAAAGTCTTGCTAACTGCGTGTGCGGCAATCCTCATTGCCCCTGCGCTGGCAGGGGCTGCTGGTCCTCCTCAGATCAAAGTCTCCTGGGTGACCGAAGTCACCGCAACCGGAGCAAAGCTTCGGACCGAAATAAATCCCAGCGGCCTCAAAACCAGCTACCGCTTCGAATACATCACCGACGCGGCGTACCGAGCGAACCTGGAAGCGGTCCCGCCTCGAGAAGGCTTCGCTGGTGCGGCGCAGGCTCCGTCCGGGAAAGAAGGGGGGGTCGGCTCGAGCACGAGTTTTGTCTCGGTAGTCGAACATGTCGGCCCACTCACCCCTGCCACGGTGTACCACTATCGGCCAGTAGCGACCAACGCGGCTGGGCCGCCTGTAGTGGGGTTGGAACGCGTCCTGGGAACACAAGAAAGCGTCCTAGTATTCCGCCTGCCCGACAATCGCGGCTGGGAGCTGGTCTCTCCGGCCGACAAGGACGGTGGTGCGATTGCGGCCCCCGAAGCGCTTTTTGGCGGCGGCGCAATCCAAGCTGCCGCTGTTGCTCCGCCGGATTCGAACTCACCGGCCATCACCTACGGCTCCGCCACTTCTTTTGGTGACGCCGCTGGCGCACCGCCTGCCAGCCAATACACGTCGCTGCGAACCGGCTCGGGCTGGCGCACCGGGAATATTTCGACTCCGCTGGACTCTGGCGCTTACGGCGATAACCCTGATGGCGCCCCTTATCGCCTTTTTTCTTCCGACCTTTCGCACGCCTTGCTCTTCGGTGGGCTGGCCTGTCGAGGGGGGTTGGAAAGTTGCCAGGCACCGAACCAGCCGCTTCCCGGTGCCGGCGCGCCCGTCGGCTACATGGCCTATTACATGCGCGACAACGCCAGTGGCTCTCTCACCTCGCTGCTCAGATCCACTGACGTCGCCCGCAGTGCGGTCTCACCCCGGGCTTTCGAAGTGGAGCTTGCCGCCGCTAGCCCCGACCTATCTCACGTCGTGCTGTCGAGTTGCGCAAAGCTGACCGCTGACGCCAACGAGATACCCGCTGGGCCCGAACGGTGCAACGCGAACGCCCCCAACCTCTACGAGTGGTCGACCGCTGGCCTTGCATCGATCAACCACGGGACCCCGAATGCCGAAATCGCCGCTCCAAGTGGCGCCGTCTCCAGGGACGGCTCGCGGGTCTACTGGGTCCAGGGCGGAAACCTTTTCCTGCGCGATGGCATCCAAACCGTTCAGGTCGACGCTGCACAAGGGGGAGGGGGGACCTTCCAGACCGCCACACCTGACGGCTCGGTCGCCTTTTTCAGTAAGGCCGGGCACCTGTACCGCTACACACTCGCGACGCACTCCGCCATCGACATCACACCGGCGGGAGGCATGGTGGGCGTTCTTGGTGCCTCCGCCGACGGAGCCTCGGTCTACTTCCAGGACGCGGGTGGGCTAGAGCTTTGGCACAACAACACGATCACGACGGTCGCCCCGGGGGCTGACGCCACAATCGCGAGTGACTACCCAGTTGCCACCGGGACCTCTCGGGTCAGTCCTGACGGAGCCCACGTCGCCTTCCTCTCAAAAGCCGAACTGGGCGGCTACGAAAATATCGACGCCAACACAGGTTTGCCGGACATCGAGCTTTACCTCTATGGCCCGCCCGCTGCGGGTGGACTCGCGGAGCTTGTATGCACTTCTTGTAATCCCACCGGCGAACGCGCCGGTGGCTCCTCGACGATCCTGGGGGCCCCCGCCAACGGCACTATCCATGCATATAAGCCACGGGTTCTTTCCAGCGACGGCACACGCCTCTTCTTCGATTCCGAAGACGAGCTCGTGGCGCAGGACAAAAATTCGCATTCCGATGTTTATGAGTGGGAGCTGCAGGGCGTCGGGGATTGCCAGCGCTCCCCCGGCTGCGTCAACCTGATCTCGAGTGGAATAGGCACGGAAGGCGCCTCCTTCCTCGATGCCACCGCCGACGGATCGGATGTCTTCTTCCTCACCAGCGAGGCACTGGTTGGAGAAGACCCCCCAGACTCAGTCGACGCTTACGACGCTAGGGTGAACGGTGGCTTCAGTGAAGCGCCGCAACGGATTTCTTGCCTCGGCGACCTCTGCCAGAGCCTGCCTTCCCCCCCTGAAGATCCGACCCCGAGCACGCTGGTTCCGGGACCTGGCAACCCGCCGTTGCGGTTCGTCGGCCCGAAGCGGAAGAGGCACCTACGCCTTAGGCACCACAAAGGCCATGGGCATACGCACAGCACAGGCAAGCGCCACGCAGGGCGGGGACGATGAACGCGCGTTTGGCTTGTGCGCTGGCCGCGGTTGTCGCGGTCGCGTTGCTCGTCCCGTCGTCCGCGCTGGGCTTCGATTTTCTCCCGGGCACCGCCGGGTTCGATGCTCACGTCTACAAAGAGGGCGGGCAGATCGAGACTCAAGCAGGAGCCCATCCGGTTGCGCTCACCGCCGACTTCAATTTCGAAACCGATAGTGGCGGCCCCTTCACCCAGGACGACCTGCGCGACCTTAGCCTCGAACTGCCCCCTGGCTTGATCGAAAACCCCGTCGCGGTGCGGAAGTGCAGCCAGGCGGATTTTCACACCCCACGCGAATCACCCTGGGAAAAAAGCCTCTCGGGTGAGACCTGCAAGGACAACACCCAGGTTGGGATCGCCACCCTGCGCTCCTCCTTTGGTGGGGGCACGACGCGCAGCTTTGGAATCTTCAACCTCTCGCCCCCGCCTGGGGTGCCGTCGGAGCTCGGAATCAACCCCTATGGCGACCCGATCATCTTCATCCCCTCGATCCGCCAGTCCGACGGCGAATACGGCATCACTCTGGCGACCAAGAACGTGGCGCAGTTCATCGATCTCTCCGGCCTGACGCTGACGATCTGGGGCACGCCGTGGTCGGTCCTTCACAACGCCCAGCGTGGCAACTGCCTGAACGAGCTCGAACCGGCCTTTGGTTGGGCCAAATGCTCGGTTGGGCGCCCCGCCAAGGGCGAAAGCGATCCGGTCGCCTATCTGACCATGCCCACCTCGTGCGAAGAGCCGATCAACTTCACCGCGATCGCGGAGTCCTGGCAAGAGCCTGCGCCGCTGCTGCGGAGCAGTGAAAACCCGCCACTGGGAGGCTGTCAGGAACTCGACTTCGAACCGCAAGCATTGGCTCAGTTCAGTGACCCCCGTGCTTCTTCACCATCGGGATATAGGTTCGACATCGCAGTCGACACTTTTGGCGTGACCGAGCCCAAGCGCACAGCCCCTTCTCCGGTGCGAAAGGCGGTTGTCACGCTGCCGGACGGAGTGTCGATCAACCCTTCGGTTGGTTCGGGACTTGGAGTCTGCACGCCCGACCAGTTCAACGCCGAGACCCCGTCCTCGCTGCCCGGGGCGGGCTGTCCGGAAGAATCGAAAATTGGCGATTTCAGCGTGGCGAGCCCGATCGTCCCCAGCCCGATTGAAGGCGTCTCCGGTTCGGTCGACGGTTCGATCTTTCTTGCCGCGCCTTACCAAAATCCTTTCGGCAGCCTGATCGCTGTCTATCTGGTCGCCAAGTCGCTGGACCGCGGCATCCTGGTCAAGGTCGCCGGCGAACTGAAGCCCGATCCCAACACCGGGCGACTCACAGCCACCTTCGACAAGCTGCCCCAGCTGCCCTACTCAGACCTCAGCATTCACTTCCGCGAAGGCCAGCGCAGCCCCCTCGCCACCCCGGCGGCCTGTGGCAGCTTCTCGACTGAGGCCGATCTCACCGCCTGGCGTGATTCGAGCCTGGCGAGGCACGCTTCGCTGCCGCTCTCGATAGACGCCGGCGCCGGCGGGGGTCCTTGTCCCTCTGGGCTCGCCCCCTTCAATCCGCAGGCGAAAGGCGGCACGCTCAACTCCAATGCCGGTTCGTACACTCCCTTTTACCTGCACCTGACCAGGCAGGACAACGAACAGGAGATCGTTTCCTACTCGGCCCAATTGCCGCCGGGCCTGCTCGGCAAGATCGCCGGCATTCCCTACTGTCCCGACGCCGCGATCGAAGCGGCAGCACGGCGCTCCGGCGTAGATGAGCGAGATCATCCCTCTTGCCCCGCGGCAAGCCTGATCGGCCACACCACCTCGGGTTACGGCGTCGGCACGGTGCCTGCCTATGCGCCCGGCAACCTCTACCTGGCCGGTCCCTACCGTGGCTCCTCGTTCTCGGTAGTGGCGGTCGACTCGGCGCTGGTTGGTCCTTTCGATCTCGGCGTCGTGATCGTGCGCTCGGCGATCCGCATCGATCCGCAGACCGCGCAGGCCTCGATCGACGCCATTGGCACGGATCCGATCCCGCACATCATCAAGGGCATCCCGATCCATCTCCGTGACGTCCGCGCCTATATCGACCGCCCCAACGTCACCCTCAACCCGACCAGCTGCGATCGCTTCACCTTGGCCTCGGCCCTCAACGGAGCTGGCCAACGCTTCGCCGATCAAAGCGACGACACTCTTGCTATTGCCCCTGACCCCTTCCAGGTCTCCAACTGCTCCGCGCTCGGATTCAAACCGAGGATCTCGATGCGGCTCGAGGGAGGGACCAAGCGTGGCAAATATCCCTCGCTGAGAGTTGTCGTCAGACCGCGGGCGGGCGATGCCAACATCGCCTTCTCCCAGGTCACCCTGCCCGATTCGATCTTCCTCGACCAGGGGCACATCAAGACGATCTGCACCCGGACCCAATTCGCCGCCAAAAAGTGCCCGGCGGGGTCGATCTACGGCCACGTCCGCGCCTTCACCCCCCTGCTCGGTGCGCCGATGGAAGGCCCCGCTTACCTGCGTTCCTCCAACAGCACCCTGCCTGACCTCGTTTTCGCCCTGCGGGGGCAGGGGATCGAGGTTGATCTTGCCGGCAAAATCGACGCGATCAAAGGTGGGCTGCGTGGCACCTTCGCGACGATTCCCGACGCGCCGGTGACCAAGTTCGTGCTGAAGATGAAGGCGGGTCGGCGCGGTGTGCTTGTCAATGCCGAAAACCTCTGTGCGGCAACACAGCTCGCGGACGCCAGGTTCATCGGCCAGGCAAACCACGGCTGGCACGTTCACCCCCGAGTGAAGGCAAAGTGTGGCAACGAGAATCAAAAACGTCAGGGCAAAGGGAAGAGGAGCGGACGATGAGGGCCAAGGCAGCGGTGATTTATGTGTTCGTTGCGTTGCTCCTAGCGGCGATGGCTGGAGCCGGGCCCGCTCAAGCGGACAGGGTCCTCAAGACTGGCTACATGGAAGGGCAGGAAGAATTTCTCGCAAGCGATGACGGCCCGCCTCCCGACGGCGAGATTGAAGGCGCTTGTGGTCTTGCTATTCCTCCGGGGTCCGAGGCGCTCTACGTCTCTGACTTCTACCACCGTCGCGTCGATGCCTTCAATTTTCCAGGCCGATACAAATCTCAGATCGTCTTGCCGGGGGTCAATCCGGTCTTCGGGGTCAACACTCTCGACGGCGTCTGCGGTCTCGCCTTTGACTCCGCTGGCAACCTCTACGCCAACGAATTCCACGAGAGGGTGCTGCGGCTGACGCCGAGCGAACAGGTTTTTGACCCCGCCGATCCAATCGGGCCGGCGAACAACTCCACCGGGGTCGCGGTCGACGAGGATGACAACATCTACGTCGACGATCGAACCTACGTCGCCGTCTATGACCAGTCTGGCGCCGAAACAATGCGGATTGGCGCCACCACCCTCGGCGATGCTTACGGCGTCGCCGCCTTTGAAGGCAAGGTCTACGTCCCCGATGCCTCAGACAACACGATCAAGGTGTACGAACCTGCTGCCGATCCGATTCACCCGTCCTTCACTATCGATGGCCCCGGGGGAGGCAGCTTCGTCTCGCTGGTCGATGCGGCGGTCACGGTCGATCCCACCAACGGCCATCTGCTCGTGGTCGACAACACGCAGCCTGGCTTCGAGCACCCCGTGGCGGCGATCTACGAGTTCGACTCTTCGGGCACTTTTTTGAGCCAGCTGCCCAGCTGCAGACCAACGCCGCCGACATATGGCTGCATACAAGGGGGTGGGCCAATCGATGGCGAACCTTCGGGCCTCGCCGTCAAGCCTTCCAGCGGCGAGCTCTTCGTCACCACCGGCAATGATGAAAAGGCGAACGTCTACGCCTACGGTCCGTATGTGGCGCCGGGGCCTCTGGCAAAACCGCCCGCCGGTGAAAGCTCTGGCGTGGCGAGCGCCGCGGCCGCTGCGCGCCGTTCGGACCAGCCAGACGCTGCCGCCGGTCCTGGGGCCTCGGCCTCGGAGATCGTCCAGCGCCGCGGAGTCCGGGTCAGCTTCAACGGCAAGCTCACTCCTCGCGCGCTCCCTCGACACGGCGCAGCACCGGTCGGGATCGCGATCGAAGCCAAGATCGCGGCGACGGGGGACGGGTCGCCGCCGCAGTTGCGAACGATCGCAATCGCGATCAACCGCCACGGTCGGTTCACCACCCAGGGCCTGCCGGTCTGTCGTCTGCAGGACATTCAACCCTCGACGACAGTCAACGCCCTGGCCGCATGCCGCGCCTCGCTGGTCGGCGAAGGCCACTTCTCGGCCAATGTCAAGCTGCCCCAGCAGTCTCCATTCCCCTCCGCCGGCAAGGTGCTCGCCTTCAACGGTCGCCTGCACGGCAAGCCCGCGATCCTCGCCCATATATACGGGACCGAGCCGGCGCCGACCTCTACCGTGCTGCCCTTCCTGATCGATGGCACTGACGGCACTTACGGCACTTACGGCACGGTGCTCGAAGCGTCGCTGCCCCAGGCAACCGGGGACTGGGGCTACGTGACCGGTCTCAAAATGACCCTGAGGCGCCTCTTCGAATACCGCGGTAAGGGTCGCAGCTACTTGAGTGCGGAATGTCCGGCGCCGCCGGGCTTCCCAAGCGCGGTCTTCCCGCTGGCGCGAACCAGCTTTGACTTTGCGGGCGGCCCGACTCTGGTTTCAACCCTCAATCGGAGTTGCAAGGCGAAGGGCTAGCGAACGGCCTGCCACCGGGCACTGCCTGTGTTCTGTGAAGAATCGCTAATACTTCGCTAAGCTGCCGCTTAACTCAAATGGGCGCAGAGTTGCGCGCCCGGTGGGGCGCAGGAGTCACTCTGTATTCGCAGAAGTGCACGCGGGCATGGCCAGATTGCGAAAGCGAAAGACGGGCGGCGAGGAGCCGCAGCGACGGCGGCCGGGAGGCAAGCCGATCATCGAGCTGCGCGATGTGACCAAGGTCTATCCGGGTGGCCACATGGCGCTCGACCGCGTCTCGCTGGCAGTCGACCGCGGTGAGTTCGTCTTCCTTGTCGGCCCCACCGGTTGCGGCAAGTCGACCCTGATCAAGACGCTGATCCGCGACGAGGCCGCGACGGACGGCGCGGTTCGCATCGCCGGCCGCGACATCGGCGCCCTGCCGGAGAAGAAAATCCCGCAGCTGCGGCGCAACATCGGCACTGTCTTCCAGGACTTCAAGCTGCTGCCCGACCGCACCGTCTACGACAACGTCGCCTACGCGCTGCAGGTGATCGGCGCCAGTCGCGCCGAGATTCGCACCCAGGTGCCGGAGACGCTGCGCCTGGTCGGCCTCTCGACCAAGCTGCACAGCTACCCCGATCAGCTCTCCGGCGGTGAGCAACAGCGCGTCTCAATCGCCCGCGCCTTCGTCAATCACCCGCCGTTGCTGCTCGCCGACGAGCCCAGCGGCAACCTCGACCCGGTTACCTCGATCGGCGTGATGCAGCTGCTCTACCGGATTAACAAGACCGGCACCACGGTCGTCGTCGTCACCCACGACCGCGAGATGGTCGACAACATGCGCCGCCGCGTGATCGAGCTCTACGAGGGCCGCGTCGTCCGCGACGAGGTTAGCGGCGGCTACACCGAGGAGTCGACGACCGAGTTCGGCGTCCGCATGCGGGCCGAGATGGGCGTCGCTCCCGAGGGCCAGACCAACGGCCACGACTCCCACGACTCGCTCTTCTAGATGTCACGACTCTTCTTCTTCATCCAGGAGGCTTTCCGGGCGCTGCGCCGCAACGCGGCGCCGAGCGTGGCGGCGATCGTCACCACGGTCACCACCGTGATCCTGCTTGGCGTGCTGATCCCGGTCTTCCAGACGGCGCAGGCGAAGAGCGACCAGGTGCGCGAAAGCCTCGAGTTCCGCGTTGCCGTCTACGACGACGCCACCCAGGGCGAAATCAACGCGCTGGAAGGCAAGCTGTTGGCGATCCCGCACGTCGCTTCGGTCCATTTCATCGACAAGGCCGAGGCGCTGCGCGAACTCGAAAAGGACCTCGGTAAGAGCAAGAGCGAAGACCTGCTCGCTCAGGTCCACCGCAACCCCCTGCCACGCAACTTCGCGGTCAAGGCCGACGACGCCGCCAACCTCGCCGCGGTGCGGGCGGCGGTCACGCCACCCGGCCCCAACGGCAAGCCGAAGCCGATCTCCTCGATCATCCCGGCCGAAAACGGAGTCTTCGATCGCCAGGAAGACACCAACAAGATCGAGCAGGTGACCGGGGCGCTGAAGATCGTCCTGACCGTGATCACGCTGCTGCTGTTGGCCGCATCGCTGATGCTGGTCGGCAACACGATCCGGCTCTCGATCTACACCCGTCGCCGCGAGGTAGAGGTGATGAGGCTGGTCGGCGCGACCCGCTGGTTCATCCGCTGGCCGTTCATGATCGAGGGGGTGATCGTCGGCTTCGCCGGCGGCCTGATCGCCATACTGATCCTGTGGCTGGGCAAGATCACGATCGTCGATCCGCTGGGCAACAGCATCTCCTTCCTCGCCGCCCAGAACAACAGCACCCTCTCCTTCCCGGCCCTGGTGGCGATCCTCTTCGGCGCCGCGGTACTGGTCTCGGCAGTCGGCTCCGGCGTCACCCTGCGCCGCTTCCTCAAGGTCTGATGCGGGCGTGAGGGGCTGGGGGATCGCGGCCCTCGTGGTCGCGCTGGTGGCTGTTCTCTGCGCCGGGATCTGGCTCGGCGGCCATCCCGCCAAGCTGCCCGAATTCCTCCGCGACCGCTTCGTCGACGACTCCGCCGGGCTCAACCTCGAAGCGACCGAACTGATCGAGGACAACTACTTCCGTCCGGTCGGCTCAAGCGAGCTGACCAACAGCTCGCTACAGGGCATGGTCCGCGAGCTGCGCCTGCGACATCACGACCGCTTCTCCGACTACTTCTCGCCGGAAAGCCTGGCCCGTTTTAACGACGAGATCGCCGGCCGCTTCTCCGGGATCGGCCTCACCGTTTCCGAAGTGAAGCAGGGCCTGCGAATTGAAAAGGTCTTCCCCGACTCGCCGGCGGAGAAGGCCGGGCTCGAGAGCGGCGACCTGATCGTCTCGGTCGAAGGCAAGTCGATCGCCGGCGAGAGCAGCGAAGTATCGACTGAGCAGATCAAAGGCCCAGAAGGGACCGAGGTCACGATCGGCGTCAAGAAGTCGCCAGGCGACAAGGTTCACGAACTGAAGATCGAGCGCGCCCAGATTTCCCTGCCAAACGTGACGAGCAAAGTTGAGAAGGTCGGCGACCGCACGCTCGGCTACGTCAGCATGGCCTCCTTCAGCGAAGGCGTTCACGCGCAGCTTCGCGAAGCGGTGCAGAAGGTCGAGAAGGAAGGGGCAGAAGGGATCGTGCTCGACCTGCGCGGCAACGGCGGCGGCCTGCTTGAGGAGGCGGTGCTGACCGCGAGCGTCTTTTTGCCTAAGGACGAAATCGTCGTCACCACCAGCTCCCGCACTCAGGGCCACGCCGTTTACAAGACCGTCGGCGACAACCTGCCGAAGGTGCCGATCGTCGTCTTGATCGACCGCAACACAGCGTCGGCGGCGGAGATCCTCACCGCGGCGCTGGTCGACGACGCCGGCGCCAAGACGGTCGGCACGCGCTCCTACGGCAAGGGCGTCTTCCAGCAGGAGATCGACCTCTCCAATGGCGGCGCGCTGAAGCTGACGATCGGCGAGTACTTCACCCCCGACGGGGTCAACCTCGCCAAGAGCCACGGCATACACCCGGACGTGAAGGCCCCGAACCTGCTGCGGACGAAGCGCGACGAGGGGCTTGAACGCGCACTCGAAGTGCTCGCATCGGAAGGATGAGTGGTCGCGGCAGGGCGGCGAAACGGGCTGAGCCGAAGAACGCGCGTGTGGCGGTCGACCGGCTGCTTTCCGAGCGCCTAGAGGGACGCGGCTTTCCGGCCGCGATCGAGAACGAAGCGGGACGGGCCGCGGACGCCGCCAAGAGCAGCAGCGCGCCTCGCCACGACCTCACCGGGCTGCCGACCTTCACCGTCGACCCGGCGACCGCGCGTGACTTCGACGACGCCGTCTCGGCACGCCGCGAGGACGACGGCCTGCGCCTCTGGGTCCACATCGCCGACGTCGCCGCCCACGTAAGGCCCGGATCGCCGCTCGACCTCGAGGCACGGCGGCGCGCCAACAGCACCTACGCGCCGGGCGTGGTCGAGCCGATGCTGCCGCGGGCGCTGAGCGAGGACGCCTGCAGCTTGGCCCCGGGGGTCGAGCGGCTGGCGGTCACGGCCGAGATCGAGCTGGGGTCCGACGGCCGTCCCCGCGCCGCGCGCTTCTACCGCAGTCGCATCCGCTCCGACGCTCGCCTCAACTACGACGAGCTCGACCTGATCTTCGCTGGGAAGGCGGTCGCGCCCGCGGCTGCTGCCGAGCCCCTCGCGATCGCCCGCGAGGCGGCGGCGGCGCTGGGCGAACGGCGCGGCGCGACCAGCCTCGACGTCGAGTCGGCCGAGCCCGAGTTCCGCTTCGACGCGGGCGGCAATGTGACTGCGGCTCGTTCGGTCCCGCAGACCGAGGCCCATCGCTTGATCGAGCGGTTGATGATCCTCGCCAACGAACAGGTGGCTCAGCTGCTCGAGCGCAAGCGGGTTCCAGCCATCTACCGCGTCCACGCCCAGCCCGACCCCGCCCGGGTTGAGCGGATGGTCGAGCAGCTGCACGCGCTCGGTGTGCCGACCCCGCCGCTGGGCCAAGGGTTGGCGCCGAGCCAGGCGGGCGCGGTCGCGGCGGAGGCGAGCCGGCTGGTGGTCGAGGAGGCGGCACGGCGCGGGCACGGCCGCGAGGCGTATACATCGCTCGTGCTCCGTTCACTGATGCAGGCGCAATACAGCGACCGCAACAGCGGCCACGCCGGCCTGGGCAGTCCCGCCTACTGTCACTTCACCTCGCCGATTCGCCGCTATCCCGACCTGCTCGTGCACCGAGCGTTGCTGGCGACGCTCGGCGAGGGTGAGGAGGCGCCGCGGGCAGCGGAGGCGCGCGAGGTGGCCTGGCACTGCAGTGAGAGCGAGCGCGAGTCGGCGCGGGTCGAGCGCGACGCCGACGACATCTGCGCCGCTTACCTGCTCGAGCGCGAGCTGCGCGAGCGTGGGGCGGAGGCCGAGTTTGAGGGCGAGGTGTCCGGGATGATCCGGGCCGGTGCCTTCGTTGGCTTCGGTGGCAAGCTCGGCGATGTCTACGAGGGCTTCGTCCCCGCCCGGACAATGGGCAGCGAGCGCTTCGAGCTGAACGAGGCCGAGACGGCGCTGGTCGGGCGCGAGTCGGGCGCCACTCTGCGGCTCGGCGATCCGATATCCGTCCGGGTAAGCGGGGTCGAGGCGGCCCGGGGACGGGTCGATCTGGAGGCCCTCGATGGCTAAGAAGGCGAAGAAGCAGCGCACGCCGGCCTCCGGCGACGTCGCCACAAACCGCCGCGCCCGGCACAAATTCGAACCGATCGAGAAAATGGAGGCGGGGATCGTGCTGCGCGGCTCAGAGGTCAAGTCATTGCGCAACGGCAAGGCGCAGATGACCGACGCCTACGCGGTGGTCGAAGCGGGCGAGGTCTGGCTGCGCAACCTCCACATTCCGCCCTACGAGCCGGCCAGTCGCGAGAACCACGAGCCCGAGCGGCCGCGCAAACTGCTCCTTCACAAGGGCGAGATCGAACGGCTGATCGGCAAGACCGCGGAGAAAGGCCTGACCCTGATTCCGTTGCGGATCTACTTCAAGGGCTCGCGGGCGAAGGTCGAGTTGGCGCTGGCCCGAGGCAAGGAGGGCCGCGACCGCCGTCGCCAGATCGCGGACCGCGACGTGCGGCGCGAAGTCGAGCGCGAATTCAAGGGCAGGATGAGGTAGCTTCGGGGTAATGCGCTCCCGTTCTGCCCTGGTTCTGCCGCTTTTGGCGCTCTTGGTGGCCTTGGTCGCACCCGCTCAGGCCAACGCGGATTCGTTCCCGAACAACGCGGGCAACTTCGTCAGCGACAACATCCAGTACTTCGTCGCCGGTCTCGTCGCCGCGATCCTGCTCTTGCTGCTGGTCGTCAGCATCACCCAGCGCCGGGCTAAGGAAAAGGCCGCAAAGAAGGGCGCCGCACCCACGAGCGCTTCGCCGCCACCGCCGCCGGGCGCCGTTGTTGCGCAGAGGCCCACCACCCAACTTCCGGTCACGCCGCCACCCGGCCCTCCCGCAACCGCGCCGGCGGTGTCCGCGACGGGCGCTCCGCTGAGCGCGAAGGAGAAGCGCAAGCAGGCGCGCGATCAGCAGCGCGCCGCCAGGGTCGAGCATCGCAAACGCCGGCAGGCCGAGGCCAAGCGGCGCAAGGAAGAGCGGGTGGCGAAACGTGCCGGCCGCGGAGCCGGGGGAGGCCGCGCCGACAGCCGGCGTTCACGGAAGGAAGCGGCGAAGGCAGAGCGCCAACTGGCCGAGGTCCGGGCGGCGCAGGAGCGCGAACAACTTCAACAGGGTGGACAGGTCGCACAGCCCGTTCCGCCCGCCCCGCTGCCTCCCGTTGCCGTTTCGGCGCCCCCGGGCGCCGGGGCCGTGCCGCCGGCTCCACCCGTGCCTGCCGAGGCTGCCCTGGTCGCCCCGCTGCCTCCCGTGGCTGCTCAGCAGCCCGGGGCGCCGCCCGGCTACGACGATCCCGCCTCCGCTGAACAGCGGGTCCAGGCCAAGGTCGAGGAAATCCAGCACGAGGAGCAGCGGATCCGGGCCGAGGCGGACCGTCGCATCGCCGAGGCCGAACGGCTGCAACGCGAGGCAAACGAAAGGACCGCCCGAGCCCAGACCGGCCAAGTCACCCAGAGCATGGCGGCCGTTTCGCCGCCGTCGCCGGCCGCTGTTCCTCCGTCTCCGACAGCGCCGGGTCCGACCGCGGATCTGCAGACTGCCGAGCACCAGTTGCAGCAGGGGCGCGAAGCTCAGGAGCGGGCGATGGAAGAGGCCCAGGAGCGCTTGCGCCAGATTGAAGAGCGGACCAAGGAAGCCGAGCGCCGCGCCGCCGAGGCTGAGCGCCTGGCCAAGCTGAAGTCCGAGGAAGAGGAGCGCGAGCGGCGCCTGAACGAGATCCGCGAAAGCGTCGCCCAGGCCGAGGAGCGCGCCCGCGAGGCCGAGCGCCGCGCGGTCGAAGCCGAGCAGGCGGTGATCCAGGCGGTCCAGTCCCCGGGCCTTCAGGCAGCTGCGCCGCAGCCTCCGATGCCACAGCCGACTCCGCCGGCGCCACAGCCGACGCCACCCGCGCCGGCCCCCGAGCCCACGCCGCCTCCGCCGTCCGACCCCACTCCTCCCCCTCCGCCGGCTCCCGAGCCCACGCCGCCGCCGGCTCCCGAGCCGACACCGCCGCCACCGCCCGCACCGGAGCCACCGGCTCCGCAACCGCTGCCGCCGACGCCCGCTCCCGAACCACCCGAGCCGCCCCCGGCTGCCGCCTCGTCAGGCGGCGCGATCGACCTCAACTCGATCACCTTCGAGCAGCTCCGCGCCGAGAACCTCTCGGTAACCCAGGCAACCCGCCTGCTCGCTCACCGCGAGAGGCTCGGTCGCTTCGGTTCGGTCGACGAGCTAGACGAAGTGCCGGGCTTTCCCGAGGACGTTCTGGCAGACCTGAAGAGTCGTTCGACGGTCTAAACGGCCTACAGGCCGTATGCCTCAATCAACTTGAGCCAGATCTCGCTTCTGCTCGGGTAAGCCGCGACGGCGTGGCGGAGCTTTGGAAGGGGGACTTCTCCAACGATCGCGATGGTTGCCGCGTGGAGGAAGTCGGCTGTCTCGAAGCCGGTGAAGGTCGCGCCGACGATTACTTGCCTGTCCTCGTCGACGACGATCCGGGATGTGCCGCCGGTTTCCTTGCCTTGGAAGCTGGCGCCGGCTGTGCCGTCCGTTGGTACGTCGACTGCTTTGGCATCGATTCCGGCCTCGCGGGCTTGGTCGAGGGTCTTGCCCACGGCAGCCACCTGGGGGTCCGTGAAGGTGACCCGCGGTGAGCCGATGCCTTCGGCGATTGCCTCGACCTCGCGTCCGAGCGCGTTCTCGGCGGCGACCCAAGCTTGGTACTTGCCCATGTGGGTGAAGAGAGCTCGGCCGCTGACGTCTCCGACTGCGTAGAGCCAGTCGCGTCCATCGACTCGGAGCCGGTCGTCGGCCTCCAGGAAGCCACCCTTGCCGGGCTCGACGTTGACTGTCTCGAGGCCTATGCCTGCGGTCCGCGGCTTGCGGCCGACGGCGATGAGGATCTCGCCGGCTTCGACCGTGCTGCCGTCGGCAAGGTCGACCGTGACCCCGGCGTCGTTGGGGCCGACGCGTTGGGCCTGAACGCCGGTGCGCACGTCGACGCCGTGCCGCTCGCGCAGGGCCGCCGCCACCTCTTCCCCGGCAAATGACTCCTCGCGTGAGAGCAGATGCTCACCGCCCTCGACAAGGGTCACCTTGGTGCCAAGCGTCGACCAGGCCTGGGCGAGCTCGCAGCCAACCGGCCCGCCGCCGAGGACGACCATGCTCTCCGGCACGCGTTTGGAGGTAGTCGCATCGCGGTTGTTCCAAGCCCGCACCGAGTCGAGGCCGTCGATCGGCGGCATTCGAGGACCGCTACCGGTGGCGACGACGACCACACGATTCGCAATCAATACGTCGTCGCCGACGCGCACCCGCCGCTCGCCGTCGAGCTTCCCCTCGCCGCGGAAGAGCTCGATCCCGCGTTCTTCGAGCCAGGGCAGCTGGCCGGAGTCGTCGAGGTCGTGGATCACCTCGTCGCGCCGCTCGAGCACCGCCTGCGGGTCGAGCTCGCCGTTCACGGCCTCGGCGACACCCGGCACCCGGCGTGCCTCTTCAAGCAGGCCCGCCGGCCGCAGCAGCGCCTTCGAGGGCATGCAGGCGTAGTAGGAGCACTCGCCGCCGACCAGGTGGGGCTCGACGATCGCCACTGACATGCCGCCGTCGGCGAGGCGCCCGGCACAGACCTCGCCCGGCGCCCCGGCGCCGAGCACGATCGCATCGAATTGGCGCTCGCTCATGCAGGTATTCCTACCCGACTCCGTACAATCGATGTGCAACAGGCACGGGGGCGACAGGCTTCGACGTGGTCGGTCCGTGCGAACGGTTGCAGGTCGAGGTTGCCGGAGGCCTCGTTAAACCCCGGCACAAACCAATACGTGCGGACCATGAGTTCGCCCTCGCTGCCTAGCTAGAACCTAGGTAATGAGAGTCGGTCCTTCCTCGCCCGCAGGAAGGGCAGCCGGCTTCAAAACGCGGGCTTACCCAGGCGGATCGCCCCGTCTTCCAGGGGAAATTTCAGAGGGCTGTGTCTTCCGTAGTGCCCGCTGGCGCGGACCCCGGGAGACGAGAATCAAGCGCCAGCTAAACCTGTAGACGCCATCGCACTACGACCTCGGACGCCGGTTCAATTCCGGCCGCCTCCATCAGCAGGGCCGCTGCGCAGCCAGGTGAGAACCTCGGCGGCGTTGCGGTCGGGCGGAAAGACGGGGTAGAAGACCTTGCGGATCGTGCTCCCTTCGGCGATCAGGGTGAGGCGTTTGTAGAGGGTCATCCCGCCGGCCTCGAAGGTCGGCAGCCGCGGCTCGTCCGTGAGTCGGAGGCCGCTGTCGCTGAGCAGAGGGAAGGGGATGTGCTCGCGCTCGGCGAACTCCGCCTGTTCCTCGGGACTCTGGGCGCTGATCCCGACCACGGTCGCGCCGAGCGAGGAGAACTCGGCGAGGCTGTCGCGATAGGCGCAGCTCTGCGGCGTGCAGCCGCGGGCGCCGGGAATGTCGTCCCAGCCGATTGGCAACGGCTCTCCGGGCGTTCCGGTGCGCGGGTAGACGTAGGCGACCAAGCGGTCCCGGGCCGCCTCGGCCAGGTCGATCGATCCGCCCAGGGTTGAGGGCAGATTCAGACCGGGCACGGCGATTCCCTCGAGGTGATCAGCGCCGCCGTCGTCCTCCGGCACCGGCAAGTCCGCAGGCAGTTGGCCGTAGTCGGCGCCCATCGCGCCATCGTCGCAGGCCGCTCAGCGGACCGCACTCGTATGGTTCGGTGGATGGAGCGCTACGTCGCCTTTCTGCGCGGGATGAACCTCGGCGGTCGCCGGATCAAGAACGAGGAGCTGAAGCGCGAGTTCGAGCAACTCGGCCTGGACGATGTCTCCTGCTTCCGGGCCAGCGGCAACGTGATCTTCGCGACGGGGGAGAAGGGCGAGGAGAAGCTGAAGCAACGGATCGAAGCTGGTTTGGGTGAGGCACTCGGCTACGAGGTGCCGGTGTTCCTCCGCAATGCGGCCGAGCTGGAAGCGGTCTCCACAGTGGAGATATTTGACGCCAAGCTCGTCAGCGCGTCGCGCGGAAAGCTCCAAGTGGCGTTCCTGCCATCGCCGCCGAAAGCGAAGGCAAAAAAGCAGGCACTCGCTTTGGCAAGCGACGAGGACCGGCTCGTGATCGACGGTCGCGAGCTCTACTGGCTGCCCAGCGGCGGCATCTCCGACTCGGACCTTGACCTGAAGACGATCGAGTCCGCGGTCGGCCCCTGGACGATGCGCACCAAGGGCACCGTCGACCAGATCGTCGCCAGGCTGACTGCCTAGAGATCGGCGCGGGGCAGGGCCGCCAGCCGGGCGTCGGCGCTGACTGAGCCGATTTCCTGCGGAAGCGAAGCGAGCTGGACGTTGGAGACGAACTCCATGCGCTGGCCGAGCGGGCGGAAGAAGTTGTCGTAGTGGGTGGGGACAACCACCTTGGGATCGAGGCGGGGCAGGATGCGCTTCCAGTAGTCCTCGGTGAAGCCACGGCCGGCGACGCCGGCGAGAAAGACGTCGACGCCGCGCTCGCGGATCGCCTCGTCGATCAGGTTGGCGCTGCCCTGGTGGTAGAAGCGCAGCCCGGCGACCTCGATCGAGATCCCCCAGACTTGGCCGCAACGGTAGGCGGCCGGCGAGAGCGCGTCGAGGTGCTCGCAGGTGAGGTCGCCGTCGTAGGGGACGGCGAGACCAAGCAGCAGCTTCGAGTGGACGCTCGGCGTGAAGCTAACCGCGAACGGCCCGAGCTCATAGGTCTTATACGGCTCGACCACGACCGTCTGCTCCGCCAGACCGTGAAGTCCCATCAGGGTCAGCAGCGAGTCCGAGCCGTACGCCTTGCAGCCGAAGCGCCGCGCGATCGCCGGCGCGTCGACGGCGTGGTCGAAGTGGGTGTGGCCGACGAGCACTCCCGCGACCTCTCCGGGCGCTTGGACGAAGCGATCGAGGGCGGCAGGGTCGGGAAGCGTCGGCCGTCGCCGCAGCAGATCGATGAATGGGACACGCGAGAGATAGGGGTCGACGAACAGCGTCTGTTCCTCGAAGCTGATCCGGTAGCCGGAGACGCCGAGCCATTCGAGCTCGAGGCCCGGCGGCAACTGCAGCGGCATCGCCTCCAGCTCGCCCAGGACCTGACCGTCTTCGCGCTCGGACGCCCGTCGCGTAGCGCGCGCCTTGGCCAGCTCGCCGAGGTGTCGCAGCGGCCCGGTCATAGCGGCGCCATCGCTTGCCGCTCCGCCAGCTGCTTCAGGTTGAGCAGTTGGCGCCGCATCATCACCAGGTCGCCGGGGGGTCCGACCAGCCGCAGGAGCGGGCCGACCGGCATACCTGGATAGACAATGCTCAACTTGACCACGATCCGCGATCGTCGCTCGCCGAGCGGGTCGGCCTGGTAGGTGCAGGCAACCCGGCCAAACACCGGTCCCTCGCTGAGCATCGTCAGCGATCGTCCCGGCTCGAACTCGATCAGGCGGAAGATCGTCTGGAAACGCTGCCCCGTCGCGAGCCGCTCGAGGCCCGGCGTCAGCGTCTGGGGACTGCGGCGGCCGAGGTTGTCGAGCTTGTCGTAGCTGTAGGGAGCGGCTCGCAACTGGCAGAGCCAGCGAAACGTGAACTCGGCAGGCGCCTCGACGTCGATTGCACGAAACAGGGTGTCGTCCGCGGTCGGGTTGAGCCGGTCGCAGGGAAACGGCTCGGCCCGCTCTGCGGCGCTCGTTCCCCAGCTCGACACGACCGAGGGCCAGGGCATCGCAGGGCCTATGCGGTCTGAAGCGTGGTCGAGAGCTGCGGCGAGCCGGCGATGGTCTGGAAGACCACGCAGTAGCGCTCGGTCAGCTTCAGCAGCGTGTCGAGCTGCTCGCGGTCGGCGTCGGTCTCGAGCTCGAAGGAGAGGCGGATCGAGCTGAAGCCGACCGGTGCCTCGCGGTCGACGGCGAGGGTGCCGCGGAAGTCGAGGTCACCATCAGCGCGAACCGTTCCCGACTCGACCTCGATCCCGAGCGAGGTCGCAACCGCCTGCAGCGTCACGCCGGCGCAGGCGACCAGCGCCTCGAGCAGCATGTCTCCGGAGCAGAGCAGGCTGCCGTCGCCGCCGGAGGCGGGGTGCAGCCCGGCCTCGGCGATCGCCTGGCCCGTCCGCACGGAACAGGAGACGCCCTCGCCCAACTTGCCGTCGGCCGACAGCGTCACCACCGCGGCGTTCGGGTCGTCCCGGTAGCGCTCCTTCAGCGGCGCTTGGATCGTGCGCAGTTCCTCGCCTTTCACGCGATGGAGGTTACTCACGCCGGTATCCCCGCAAGCCGCGTAATGTCAGGGATCGCCCATGGCAATCGCCACAGCCACATCAATCGACCTCTACGCGGGCGGCAAGCTGCTCTTCGAGGAGGTCTCCTTCAAGCTCGAGCCGCGCGAGCGGATGACGCTGTCCGGTCGTAACGGGGTCGGCAAGTCGACGTTGCTGCGGGTTCTGGCGGGCGAGCGGGCACCCGAGTCGGGCAGCATCGCCCTGCAGAAAGGCGCCCGGGTGGCCCTGCACGACCAGCGACCACCGCGCGACGCCGAGGTCTCCCTCGGCGACTACGTCTTCTCCGGTCGCACCGACATGCAGGAGATCGAGGCGGAGTTGGCGCGCCTGGAGGAGGCGATGTCGAAAGGCACGCCCGACGAGGAGACGATGCGCGCCTACGCGACCGCGCAGCAGCGGCTCGAAGCCGGCGGCGGCTACCGCTGGCGCGACGACGTCCTTGCCGTGCTCGGCGGGCTCGGCTTCGGCGAGGAGGCGGCAAAACGACAGCTCTCGACCTTCTCCGGCGGCGAGCTGACCCGCGCCTCGCTCGCCCGCGCCCTCGCCACCCGTCCCGACCTCCTGCTCCTCGACGAGCCGACGAACCATCTCGACATTCCCTCGCTGGAGTGGCTGGAGCGCTACCTGGTCGACCTTGACGCCGCCGTCGTCCTCGTCGCCCACGATCGCTGGTTCCTCGAGGCGGTTGGCACCTCGGTGCTGGAGCTGGAGGCCCAGCGCGGCCGCTTCTTCGCCGGCCCCTGGCACGCCTGGCGCAAGGAGCAAGCGGCCCGCGCGATCGCCCTGGGCAAGGCGATCGATCGCCAGCAGGCGGAGATCGAGCGGATGGAGCGCTTCGTCGAGCGCTTCCGCTACAAGGCGACGAAGGCCAAACAGGCGCAGTCGCGGTTGAAGCAGATCGACAAGATCAAGCGCGACGGGGCCAAAGCCGAGGCGCAGGATCGTCGCAGCCTGCGCTTCTCCTTCGTCAAACCGGAGCGCCCCGGTCGCATCGTGCTCAAACTCGTCAACGCGACGATCGAGGTGCCTGGGCGGACCCTGCTGGCCGGCGCCAACCTCGAAGTCGAACGCGGCGAGCACGTCGTCCTGGTTGGCCCCAACGGCGCCGGCAAGACAACCCTGATCGAGACCCTGGCGGAGCAGCGCGAGCCCGCTGCCGGCTCGGTTCGCACCGGCCACAACGTCAAGGTCGGCTACCTCTCACAGCACGCCGAGACGGCGGCGGGGGAGGGGTCGGTGCTCGAAGCGGCCCAGCGCGAGACCGGGCTCAGCGGTCCCAAGGCACGCCGCCTGCTCGGCGGCTTCCTCTTCTCCGGTGCCGACGCGGAGAAGTCGCTTGAAGACATCTCCGGTGGTGAGCAGCGTCGCCTCTCGCTGGCGATATTGGTCGCCTCCGGCGCCAACGTGCTGATCCTCGACGAGCCGACGAACCACCTCGACATCGAGAGCCGCGAGGCGCTCGAGGACGCGCTCCTCGCCTTCGAAGGCGCGGTGATCCTCGTCTCCCACGACCGTGCCCTGCTGGAGGCGGTCGGCAGCCGCACCCTGGTCTGTGAGGCCGGCGAACTGCGCAGCTACGACAGCGGCTGGGCGACCTACCAGCACGATCGCGACGAACGCGCCGAAGCGGCGTCGGCCTCGGCCGCGGCGGCGAAGCGTGAGGGCAAGAAAACGGGCAATCGCCACAGCCCCGGCACAGTCTCGAAAAAGGCCGCCCGCAAAGCGAGCCGGCTGGCGGAGAAGATCGAGACGGCTGAAGCGGATCTGGCCCGGGTCGAGGAGGACCTTGCGGACCCCGTCGCCTGGTCGACCCCGGTCAAGATCAAGCAGGCGGAAGAGCGCCACGAAGAGGCAAAACGCAAGCTGGCGGAGCTCTTCGAGCGCTGGGAGGAGGCCGAGCGGGCGGTCAGCGCAGCGGGCGATCCAGTCTGACCACGGTGCCCTTGCCGGGGGCGAGGGTGATGTTGCGGACCTTGGCCTTCTCCGGCTTGGGATTCGGAGCACTGAGGTCGGCGCGCGCGACGATCTCGCGCAGGACGATCCGCATCTCGTATTCGGCGAAGGCGGCGCCGATACAGCGCCGCACGCCGCCGCCGAAGGGGATCCAGGCGTAGTTGTCGGCCTTGCCCTCGAGGAAGCGCTCGGGTCGGAACTCCTCCGGTTGCGGGAAGAGGTCCTCGCGGTAGTGAAGGGCGGCGATCGCGGCCATCAGGAAGGTCCCCTTGGGAAGCTCATAGCCACCGACCTCGGCCGGCGCGGTGAGCTTGCGGGCGACGTCGACGATCACCGGCCGCGCCCGCAGCGTCTCCTTCACGGTTGCGTCGAGGTAGTCGTCCTCACCCGCCGCGATTGACTCGCGCAGCTTGGCGAGGACGCGCGGCGTGCGCAGCAGCCTCTCCATCGCCCAGGCAAGCCCAGTCGCGGTGGTCTCGTGGCCGGCGCCGAGCACGGTGACAAGCTCGTCGCGCAGCTCTTCGTCGCTCATCGGGCTGCCGTCGTCGTGGCGGGCCTGGAGCAGCAGCGAGAGCACGTCATCGTGGCCTTCCTCGCCGGCTTCGACCTCGGCGCGGCGCAGGCCGATCTCCTCGTAGATGAACTTGTCGAGCGCCTCGCGCGAGCGCAGGAAGCGCGGCCAGGGGCTGCCGGGGCCGAAGTTGCGCCGCAGGGCGGGGAAGGTGGTGATCAGGCCCACCCGCTTGCTGAAGTCGTCGATCAGCACCTCAAAACGGGCCAGGCGATCCTCGTCGTGGACGCCGAAGACGGCGCGCATGATCACCGCCAGGGTGATCCGCTGGGTGTGGGGGCGCAGCGCGAACGGCTCGCCCACCGACCAGGTCTGCATCTGCTTGCGCGTCGTTTCGCGGATCAGCTCGCCGTAGCCGCGGACCCGCTCGCCATGGAAGGGGGGCAGGAGCAGCTTGCGCTGCTGCATGTGCGGAGCGTCGTCGAGGGTCAGCACCGAGTTGGGCCCCAGCGCCGGCCCAAGCACGGTTGCGTTGGCCTCGCCGGCGTGGAAGCCCTCGGGCGAGCCGGTGAACATCGTTTTGACCAGTGCGGGGTCGGCGACGTAGACGAGGCGGCCGAAGAAGGGGAAGGAGAGGGTGAAGATGTCACCGTGGCGGCGCTGCAGCTTGACCAGGAAGCCGAGCGGGTCGCGGGCGTAACGCAGCGCCTGCAGCAGCGACGGTGCCTTCGAGCCGGGAGGCAAAGCGGTACGTGGGGCCACGACGGTGGGGCCGCGCGAAATCGTTGCCTGCTCCATCGCCGTCACCATAGAACATCGACTGGCTGACCAGCCAGTTCGGGCCCTCCACCGTGACTTCGTCCTTATGGGCGCATACGGAGCGCCAAAGACGAAGTCAGCAGCTAGAAGACGATTGTTCTTGCGCCGTCGAGGAGGACGCGGTCGTCTAGGTGGGCGCTGACTGCGCGGGCGAGGACGAGGCGCTCAATGTCGCGGCCGATCCGCTGCAGGTCCCCGACCTCGTCGCGGTGGCTGACCCTGGTCACGTCCTGGTCGATGATCGGGCCCGCGTCGAGCTCCTCGGTCACGTAGTGGGCGGTGGCGCCGATCAGCTTGACGCCGCGCTCGTGGGCGCGGCGGTAAGGGTCGGCGCCGACGAAGGCGGGCAGGAAGCTGTGGTGGATGTTGATCGCGGAGGCATCGAGGCGCTGCAGGAACTCGGGGGAGAGGATCTGCATGTAGCGGGCGAGGACGAGCAGGTCGACGCCGGCGAGCAGCTCCAGGACCCGCGCCTCAGCCTCGTCGCGGGCGGCTGGATCAACCGGAACATGGTGGAAGTGCAGGCCGAGCGATTCGACCTGTGCCGCGTGGTCGGCATGGTTGGAGATGACGGCGACCACCTCGGCGCCGAGCTCGCCGCTGCGCCAGCGCCAGAGCAGGTCGGAGAGGCAATGGTCTTCGCGCGAGACCATGATCGCGACCCGCTTGCGCTCGCTCGACTCGGCGAAGCGGAAGTCCATTTCGAATCGTCCCGCAAGCTCATGCTCAAAGCGTTGCCGCAGCGCTTCACGCTCGCCCTCGGGAGCGGCGTCGAAGGCCATTCGCATAAAGAACCTGCCCTCGTTACTGGAGTGCTGATCGGCGTCGACGATGTTGAGACCGGCCTCGGCGAGGAAGCCGCTGACCGCCGCGATCAGGCCCGGCTGATCGGGGCAAGCAAGCAGCAAGCGCGATGTCGGGTGATCCGCGATTGACCAATCATCCCGGCTATCGCCAGGCGCTATCGACTCGACCGATGCCGCAAGAAGCAATTCATTCTTTGCGGGCAGGAGGGATTCCGTGCCTGGCGTCGTGCCAGACGGCACAAGCTTTGTGAGCAATGTGAGCGCGATCACCTTCCGAAGCCGCAAATACCGCCACGGTTCCGCGCTTGCTCACAAAACGCACATATTTCATTCCCGTCCTGATCGCCTGCATCGCCTTCCCCGCCGCAGCCCTCGCGGCCAGCGACCACGACTCTTCGTCGTCGCGGATCGGCGTAGCGGACGCGAGGCCGGCCAAGCTGGCGGTGCTGCAGCAGCCGGTGGCGCGCTTCCACAAGACGATCCGCGTCACCGTCGCACACCTGGAAGCGGTCCACCGCGCCGAGCTCCGCCGCGAACGCCGCGAGCTTTACGCCTCGCTTCCCGGCGGCGTTTCGCAGGAAACGCTCGACGCCATAGGCGCTTGCGAGTCGGGTGGCGATCCGACAGCCGTTTCCTCCGATGGCACCTACCGGGGCAAGTACCAGTTCGACTACGGCACCTGGGAATCGATGGGCGGCTCCGGCGACCCTGCCGCCGCGTCGGAACAAGAGCAGGACTACCGCGCGGCACTTCTCTACGCAGCTTCGGGCTCGAGCCCCTGGCCGGTCTGCGGCTGAACCCTGAGAGAAGGGTCGGGTGCCGCTCCCCGCGGCTTGTACTTTTTCGGCGATTCAATCTCGGTCAGTCGCTGCGGCATCACCGAAAAAGTTGAGCGGGGAGTGGTACCCGACCCTTCCCCTACGATCATCGCGATGAACGGCGAGCGTGTCCCTACTCCTGATCCTCAGGGACCTATCCGCAAGCCGCCTCGGGAAGCAATAGCTGAGGCGAAGGTGCGGGCGCCGACGCGAGGCAACCGCAAGCTTGAGAGCTTCCTCGGTGCCATCAATGAGGACGACCAAGTGCGGGCGTGGTGGTATATGGCGCAGGTGCACGCCGAGCGGCTGGGGATGTCGGACCACTCATGGGTGCACATGCAGATCGTGCTCAACATCGCGCTTCGTCTCTTGCGTCTATTGGTAAAGGCGGGAGTTGAGCCCGTGGTCGTAGCCGATCACGGGATGTCCGCGAAAGACGCGGAGGTGGTTGTCGCTGGGGGCGCGCTCCTGCACGACGTAGGTATGTCCATACACCGGGTTGACCATGAGGCCTACAGCTTGTTTCTCGCGAACGGTGCCTTGGAACGCTTGCTAGCCGATTCCTACAAGCAGCCCGAGCGCACGGTCGTCGCTTCCGAGATCCTGCACGCGATCATCGGTCACCGGCGACGGGGCGAGCCCTACACGCTCGAGGCCGGGGTGGTGCGAGTTGCTGACGCTCTCGATATGGCGCAGGGACGGACGCGGCTGCCGATCGAAGCCGGCCAGGAGGGCATCCACTCGATCTCCGCCGCCGCCGTCGACGAGGTGCGGATCGAGGCGGGGGAGGAGCGGCCGGTGCGGATCGAGATCGAGCTCAACAACTCGGCCGGCATCTTCCAGGTCGATGATCTGCTGGCGACGAAGATCCGCGACACCCCGCTGGAGGGCAAGGTGGAAGTCGTCGCCAAGATCGAGGGCGAGAGCGAGAAACGACTGCTGAGCGGCTTCAGGCTCGACTGAGCGGCTTAGCCGAAGCGCTCTAGATCGTAGCGCCGGCGTTCTTTGCGCTTCTCGAGCTTGCCCTGGACGATCGAGAGGACGATCACCAGGACCGCAAAGAAGCCGATAACGCCGAAGCAAAAGAAGGTCACCGTCTTGTCGGTCGTCGGCCCGGCCAGGCCGACGCCGTTGTCGGCCAGCGCCAGCGGGGCGGCGAGCAGCATCGAGAGCGCTGTCGCGAAGAGGGCGGCGACGATTCCGGTTAGGCGCGAGGGGACCTTCACGCCTGAGAATCTAGCGCAACGCAGCGGCGCCAATCGGTTTCATCTGGCCTTTAAGCGCTGACATAGGATGCGCCGCCAATGCCTGAGCAGGAAATCGAGCGCTTGACCTCGCCGGCGCGATGAGCACCATCGAAGCGATCGTCCTCGGCCTCGTGCAGGGGCTGACCGAGTTCCTGCCGATCTCCTCCAGCGGCCACCTGCGGATCGTGCCGGCGCTGCTCGGCTGGGAAGACCCCGGAGCGGGGTTCACCGCCGTGATCCAGCTCGGGACGATGGCCGCGGTCCTGATCTACTTCCGCGCCGACCTCTGGCGCATAGCCGCGGCCTGGCTGCGCGAGCTGCGGGTGCCGATCCGCCAGGCCAGCCAGGAGGCGAAGCTCGGTTGGTTCATCGTCCTGGGGACGATCCCGATCTCGATCTTCGGCTTCATCTTCAAGGACCAGATCGAGTCGGGCGCGCGCAGTCTCTATCTGATCGGCTCGGCGCTGATCCTCTTCTCCTTCGTGATGATCGCCGCCGAGCGGGTCGGCACGCGACAGCGGGAGTTGGACACGATGAACGGTCGCGACGGGCTCTTCATCGGCGTCGCCCAGTCACTCGCCCTCGTCCCCGGAGTCTCACGCTCCGGAGCGACGATCTCGGCCGGCCTCTTCCGTGGCTTCGACCGGGTCGCCGCGGCCCGTTACTCGTTCTTGCTCTCGGTGCCGGCCGTGGTCCTGAGTGGTCTCTTCGAGTTGCGCAAGGTCGGCGAAGCGGGCGCTCCCTCGGCCGGGGCGACGGCGGTCGCCACGCTCGTCGCCTTCGTCACGGGCTACCTGGCGATCGCCTGGCTGCTGCGCTACCTCAGCACCCACACGCTGGAGATCTTCGTCATCTATCGCATCGCCCTGGGCACGCTGGTTCTGGTCCTGACGGCGACCGGCGCAATCAGTTAGCGGCCCCAGAAATGGCGAACGGCCCGGGGCAGTGGGCCGTTCGCGGTGACGAGAGAGGAGTCTCGTGAGATCGAAGTCTGCTGGCCGGTCGAGCCTGCGCGGTGAACATCCGGAGACCCCGCGGTGAACATCCGGAGAAGGGTCCTCGCACTGCTTTCCCGCTATTTCGGCAGATTCAGCTGTGAAAATCCTGTGAACGCAGGGCTTTTGCGGGACGGTCGCCGTCGCTGATGCATACAATCGCACCGTCTTTCAGCAAGGGCACTCCTTCAGCTGACCCGGCGCTCGCCACTTGAACGCACAGCAGACCACCAGGCTCGCGGTAATCGATAACGACAGCGGCTTCGTGACCGTGCTCTCGAAGCGAACCGAGACAGCGGGCTGGCAGCAGCGGGTTCTGAGCAGCGCGATCCCGCCCGAGGAGCTGGTGGCGATGAAGTTGAACGCGCTGCTGCTCGACCCGACGGTCTTGGGCGACGAAGCCTGGAGCTACATGGAGCGGGTCTGCGCGATGCTGCCGGACCTTGGCGTGATCGTCTGCACCGGCCGCTCGACCGTGGCCCAGCGGGTGCGGGGTCTGCGGCTCGGGGTCGATGACTGGATCGCCAAGCCCTGTCATCCAGAGGAGGTGATGGCGCGGATCGAGGCCGTTTCCCGCCGTCGCCGCCGCAGTCGCGCCGGGGTCGAAGCCGGCCCCGTCGTCGTCGGCGAGCTGGAGATTCGCGCCGACCAGTTCCAAGCTTTCGCCGGTGACGGCAGCCTCGACCTAACCCGCCGCGAGTTCGAGCTCCTGCAGCTGCTTGCCGACGCCAAGGGCCAGGTGCTCGAGCGCGAGGCGATCTACCAGCGGGTTTGGGGCTACGCGATGGCCCACGGCGACCGCTCGGTCGACGTTTTCATCCGCAAGCTGCGCCAGAAGCTCGAGAAGCGCTCGCCCGGTTGGCGCTACATCCACACCCATTTCGGCGTCGGCTACCGCTTCGACCCCGAGGCGGTCGGCGGGGTTGCTCCCGAGCTGGCCGACGAGGTGGATGCAAGCCTCGACCGGCAGGTTGAGAATTCACAAGTAGTTCACAGCAGCTTTACGGTCGCGTAACCGATTCCCCGCCGATGGCGGCGATCCTCGGTCGCGATGCTGGAGATCCGGCCTGAAGAGCACGCGGCGCTGGTCGACGGCAGGCCCCTGAGCCTGACCATGCGCGAGCTGCAGCTACTAACCACGCTGGCCGCCCACCCACAGCGCATCCTCACCCGCGAGGAGCTCTACGCCGAGGTCTGGGGCCGGGAACCGCGCCATGACGACCGCTCCGTCGACGTTTACGTCAGCCGCCTGCGCTCGAAGCTGAGCGACGCGCTGCCGGGCCAGCGGCTGATCCATACCCACAGCGGCATCGGCTATCGCTTCTCGCCCGACGGCTGATGAGGAGCTCCGGATACCAAGCAGCGGCTTTTACATCTTTTTCACAACCTCGATACACGCAAGTAACAAGCTGTCGGAGGGCTGCTGAGAGTGTGGCGCCGAAAGCCAAATTCGGTTCCCGAACTTTAAGGAGATACGCGTGACCAAGAGACTTCTCACTGTCAGCGTGGCGCTGGCTCTTGCCGTCGCCGTTGCCGCTTGCGGCAGCTCGTCGTCGGACAGCAGCGGTGGATCGTCCAGCTCGCCCCTGGTCGGCGCCGGCAGCACCCTCGTTGCCCCGTTGATGTCGAAGTGGCAATCCGACTACGCCAGCACGGCCGAAGAAACGGTCACCTACGGCGCGATCGGCAGCGGTGGCGGGATCGACCAGATCACCTCGCGCTCGGTCGATTTCGGTGCCTCCGACGCTCCGCTGACCGCGGAACAGTTCGAAGAAGCAGACGGCGTCGAGCAGATCCCCTGGGCCCTGAGCGGAACCGTGCCCGCCTACAACGTCAGCGGCGCGCCCAAGAACCTGAAACTGAGCGGCGAAGTCCTCGCCGGCATCTACCTCGGCGAAATCACCCAGTGGGACGATCCGGCGATCGCCAAGCTCAACTCCGGCGCCAGCCTGCCGAGCACGAAGATCACGCCCGTCTACCGCAGCGACGGCAGCGGTGACACCTACGCCTTCACCAACTACCTCTCGACGATCAGCCCCGATTTCAAGTCGAAGGTCGGCACCTCGACCACGGTCAAGTTCCCGACCGGCGTCGGCGCTGAAAAGAACGATGGCGTCGCGGCGGCGATCTCGCAGACCGACGGCGCGATCGGCTACGTCGGCCTCGCCTACGCGCTCTCAAACGAACTCAGCATGCCGCTGATCGAAAACTCGGCCGGGGAGTTCCCGGAACCGGGCGTGGAAAGCGTCGAAGCAGCCGCCGACGCGGTCAGCAAGGTCGGTCCGAACAACGAAATCTCCCTGGCGGACCTGCCGGCTTCGGCGAAAGGCGCCTACCCGATCTCGACCTACACCTACGTGATCGCGCCGCTGGAAAGCGAAAAGGCTGAAGCGCTGAAGAAGTTCATCACCTACGCGATCAGCCCCGCGGCCCAGGAATTCGGTCCCGACCTCGACTTCGCGCCGCTGCCGAAGCAGGTCGTCGCCGCAGGCAAAACGGCGATCGCGAAGATCGGCAGCTAGTTGGAGGCCGGCGCCCTCAGCAACCCAGTCCTGCGGGCCCGGCGCAACCGAGTAGATCGCATCGGCGACCCCCTGCTGCGAGGCCTCTCCGGCCTCGCGGCGGGGGTCGCGGTCGTTGTAATCCTGGGAATCGCCTACGAGGTGATCCACCTCGCCTGGCCGGCGATCACGCATTTCGGCATCGGCTTCATCACCACCAACGACTGGAACCCGGTAACCGAACGCTTCGGCGCCGCTCCCTTTATCTACGGGACGGCAGTGACCTCGGCGATCGCGCTGCTCTTCGCCGCGCCACTGTCGATCTCGATCTCGATCTACCTGACCGAGCTGGCACCGGCCCGCGTGCGCCGGCCGGTCGCGACCCTGGTCGACATGCTGGCGGCGATACCCAGCGTCATCCTCGGGCTCTGGGGGATCCTCGTCCTCGGGCCCTTCATGCACGACACGATCGAGCCGGCGCTAAAGAGCGCCTTCGGCTTCCTGCCGATCTTCAGCGGCGATCCCTCCGCCTTCAGTTACCTCACGGCGGCGCTGATCCTGACGATCATGACCACGCCGATCATCACCAGCGTCACCCGCGAGGTCTTCGAGACCGTGCCCGGTGAGCTGAAAGAGGGCGCCTACGCACTCGGCGCGACCCGCTGGGAGATGGTCAGGCAGGTGGTCCTGCCTTACTCGCGGGCTGGAATCGTCGGTGCCACGATCCTCGGCTTGGGCCGGGCGATCGGCGAGGCGATCGCGGTCGCCCAGGTGATCGGCGGCGCCACCGGGATCAACGTCTCCCTCTTCCACACCGGTGGCACGATGGCGGCCCAGATCGCCGCTCAGTTCCAGGGCGCGCCGGGGGCGCTGCAGAAGCCGTCCCTCGCCTACCTCGGCGTGATCCTGCTCGTCTTCGCCGTGATCGTCAACGTCATCGCCCGCCTGATCGTCCGCCGCGGGACCCTGAAGGACGTCGACGTGACGCCGACGGAGGCCGAGGCGCTGTGAGCGACGGATCGGCCCACGCGCTGCTGCTCGACCGCGGCAACCTGAAGCGGCGCAACCGGGTCAATCGCCTGGTCGAGATCGCCTCGACGATCGCCGCCCTGCTCGCTGTCGCGGTGCTGCTGATCGTCGTCGGCTCGGTCGTCTCAAAGGGGATCGGGGCGATCAGCCTCCACTTCCTGACCACGCCGATGGGCCTCTTCGGCGACACCAGCGGCGGCATCTCCAACGCGATCGTCGGCACCGCGATCATCGTCGGCATCGCGGCGCTGATGGCGATCCCGGTCGGCCTGTTGGTCGCGATCTACACCACCGAGTTCGCCTCGAAGCGGATCGGCGGCCCGATTCGCTTCGTGCTCGACCTGCTCAACGGGGTGCCGACGATCATCACCGGCATCTTCGTCTACGGCCTGATGGTCGCCGGCAACAAGCAGAGCGGTTTTGCCGGCTCGGTAGCGCTGGCGATCATCATGCTGCCGATCGTCGCCCGCACCGCCCAAGAGGTGCTGACGCTCGTCCCCGGCACGCTCAAGGAGGCTGCCTACGCGCTCGGCATCGCCCGCTGGCGGACCCTGCTGAGAGTGACGCTGCCGACCGCGGCCGGCGGCCTGCTGACCGGGGCCCTGCTCGCCGTCGCCCGCGTCGCCGGTGAGACGGCACCGCTGATCCTGGTCTGCTCGATCTTCGGCCAGGGCGTGCTGACCGAACCGAACGAAGCCCTCGCCTCGATCCCGGTCTTCATCTTCCAGTCCTCGGAGTCGCCAAGCCCCGAGGCGCACACCCAGGCCTGGGCAGCGGCGCTGATCCTGATCGCCTTCGTGCTCGTCCTCAACGTCGTCGCCCGTGCCTTCTACGCCCGTTCCCGCCAGCGCATGGGGGCATGATCCCCGCGCGTCAGCCCGCCACCCGAGGAGTCCTAGGATGGACAGCAGAGATTCGACCGAGAGCCCAGTCATGACCGAGCCCAATCCAGAGCCCCAGGCCCGCACCGAGCAGAAGGGCCGCGCGATCTCGATCCCCGGGGCGAGTGCGCCGCGGCCGGCGAGCAAGAGGCGCGACATCGGACACGTCGAGCTGAAGGGCCTCGATGCCTACTACGGCGGGACCCACGCGGTGCGTGGGGTCAGCCTCGATTTCGACTCCGACCGGGTCACCGCGATCATCGGCCCGTCGGGCTGCGGCAAGTCGACGATGGTGCGCTGCATCAACCGCATGCACGAGGAGATCCCCAGTGCCCGCGCCGAAGGCGAGGTGCTGCTCGACGGCCTCGATCTCTACGACGACGCGATCGACGTGGTCGCGGTGCGGCGGGCCGTCGGCATGGTCTTCCAGAAGCCGAACCCGTTCCCGACGATGTCGGTGATCGACAACGTCACCGCGGGCCTGCGGCTGACCGGTGCCTCGCGCGGCGAGATGGAGGACCGCGGCCGCGAAGCCCTCGTCGGGGCCGGCCTCTGGGACGAGGTCAAGGACCGGCTCAAGGGTCCCGGGGTGGGGCTCTCCGGCGGCCAGCAGCAGCGGCTCTGCATCGCCCGCGCGCTCGCGGTCGAGCCCGAGGTGCTGCTGATGGACGAGCCCTGCTCGGCGCTTGACCCGGTCGCGACGCTGAAGATCGAGGAGCTGATCGGCGAGCTCAAGCAGCGGGTGACGATCGTGATCGTCACCCACAACATGCAGCAGGCGGCGCGCGTCGCCGACACCACCGTCTTCATGCTCAACGGCGAGCTGGTCGAGGTCGGCGCCACCGACAAGGTCTTCACCAACCCCGACGACGATCGCACCGAGCAGTACGTGACCGGGAAGTTCGGCTGATGCCGACCGAAACGCGCACCCAGTACCAGGAGGAGTTGGACCGCCTCGAGGAGAGTGCCCTCGGTGGCCTCGACCTCGTCAACTCGGCGCTGGAACGGACGCTGGAGGCGGTCGAGCACCAGGACGTCGAGCTGGCGCAGCTGGTCGTCGCCGACGACGACCGCATCGACGGCCGCTACCTGGAGGTTCATCAGAGCCTGATCACCCTGCTCGCCACGCAGTCGCCGGTGGCGACCGATCTGCGCCTGATCTCGGCCCTCCTGCACGTCTTGAAGTGCGTCGAGCGGATGGGCGATCAGTGCGTGAACATCTGCAAGATGATCCCCCTCTCGGGGAACGAGCCGCCGTCGGATCGGGAGATGGTGAAGCTGATCCTCTCGATGGGTGGCCAGACGCGAATGCTGATCGGTCAGGCCAAGCGGGCCTTCAGCAACCGCGATGTCGAACTGGCCCGCGACCTGGTGGTTCAGGACGACGTCGTCGACAACCTCAACCGCGAGTGCTTCCGCCTCGCCCTGGAGATCGGCGACGACGCCGACCGCCGCGAATGGGCGATGACGATGCTGCTTGGGGCGCGGGCGATCGAGCGGATCGCCGACAACGCCGTGGATATCGGCGAGCAGGTCGCCTTCGTCGTCACCGGGCTCTTCCGGGAGTTCGAGGACGCCTCGCATCCCAGCGTGTGAGGGCGCTTGAGATCCGGCGGGTCTGGGAACATGAAAGAACGCCCGTGACGCTCTGTGCCGCCATAGATATTGGGTCCAACACGACCCGCGTGCTCGTTGCCGAGCCCGTCGGGGGGCAGTTGAAGAAGGTGATGGAGCAGCGTGCGTACACGCGGATCAACAAGGCGCTCGATGCCGATGGCGCGATCCTGGGCGAGAAGGTTGACGAAGTCTGTGAGGTGGTCGCTACGCAGGTGCGCTTGGCGAAAGAGCTCGGGGCGGAAGAGATTCGAGCCGTCGCCACTGCCGCGGTGCGCGAGGCCTCCAACAGCGACGAGGTAGCGGCAGCGATCGGCGAGGCCGCCGGCGTCCGGGTCGAGGTGCTGAGCGACGAGGAGGAGGGCAGGCTCTCGTTCATCGGCGCGACCAAGACGCTTGGCCACCCGGTCGAGGGCAGGGTCGGCGTCGTCGACGTCGGCGGCGGCTCGACCGAGGTGATCCTCGGCACGGTCCCCGGTGGCGCTAGCGAGGTTCGCTCCTGGCGGGTCGGGTCGGGAGTGCTGGCAAACGAGCTGATCTCCTCGGACCCCCCGTCGGCGGCCGAGATCCGCAAGGTCCGCGACCGCATCGACGACATCTTCGAGGGGGTCGAGATCGAGCACCCGGCGCAGGCCGTCGCGGTGGGCGGCAGCGCCACCTCGCTGCGCCGGCTGGTCGGCGCCGTGCTCGAGTACGAGACCCTGGAGCGTGGCATTCGCGTCCTCTGCGGCGATCCGGCGGCGGACGTCGCTCGCCGCTACGAGCTCGACCCCGAACGTGTGCGCATCCTCGCCACCGGGGTGCTGCTGCTGGAGAAGGTCTCCGAGCTGCTCGGCCAGCCGCTGCAGATCGGCAAGGGCGGCCTGCGCGAGGGCGTCGTCCTCGACATGCTCAACGGCAGCCTCAACGGCTCCAAGCTTCGCCTCGTCGCCTAGAGCGGACGGCCGCTCTCCTTTAGCCTCACCCTGTGGCAAGCGCGCGCAAGGTCGAGCTCGACTGCGAAGCGTCGTTCGGGGGCGCCGCCCGGCGCGTGGTCAAGGTCCGCGCCAAGGAGGTCTTCAAGCAGGTGGACGGGGTGCTCGACCTCGACGAGGTCGAGCGGGTCCACGACATGCGAGTCGCCACGCGGCGCCTGCGGGCGGCGCTGGAGGTCTTCGAGGAATGCTTCCCCCACAAGCGCCACCGCAAGGCGTTGAAGCGGGTCAAGGCGCTGGCCGACGCGCTTGGCGAGCGGCGCGACGCTGACGTTGAGATCGAGTTTCTGGAAGGCCTTGTGGACGAAGTCGCCGCGGAGGATCGAGAGGCGCTCGAAGCGCTGATCGCGGATCTGCGCACGCGGCAGCGGCAAGCCAACGAGGATCTCGCCCCCTTCGTCACCGCCAAGCGGCTGAAGAAGCTGCGCCGGCGCTTGGTCAAGCTCGCCAAGGCGGCGAAGCGATGAAGGCGCGCCGGGTCAAAGGCCTCGATCCGGGTGGAGCGCTTCGGCCCAACGCGGCCAGCATCATCCGCACCCGGCTCGATGAGCTGCACGGCTTCGCTGACGAGGCGCTCGCGCCCGATGCGAGCTCGGCCCAGCACAACATGCGGATCGCCGCCAAGCGCCTGCGCTACGTGCTCGAGATCGTCGGCCCCTGCATCGGCGAGGAGGCCAAGGTGGCCCGCGACGCAACGAAGCAACTGCAGTCGGTGCTCGGAGATCTCCACGACTGCGATCTGATGCTGCCGAAGGTCGAGCAGATCGATTCGGCCGCGGCCCTGCTGGGCGAGCGGCGCAGCCGTCTCTTCCACGACTTCGCCGAGCTCTGGCAAGCAGAGGCGAGCAAGGGCACCTGGGCGGCACTCGAAAGAGCCCTCTGATCCCCTCGCGGTGACTTCGTGTTTCTTGCCCCAATACCGGGAGGAAACACGAAGTCACTGGAATTCGGTCACTGGATCTTCACGGCGAATTTCCGCCACGTTCACAAGTTTTCCCTGCTCATGGCGAACTCTGGAGGTGACAGAAACGACTAGAGCAGGGAGACGCCGATGACTTCCCGTGTAGATATGCATTGCCATTCCACCGCCTCGCAGCTCTCGCGGCTCGGGGTCCAGCGTTCGCTGGGGCTGCCCGAGTGCGCGACGCCACCGCAGGAGGTCTACGAACTGGCCAAGCGACGGGGGATGGACTTCGTCACGATCACCGACCACGACACGATCGACGGCTGCCTCGAGTTGGCCGGCCGTCCCGACTGCTTCGTCTCCGAGGAGCTGACCGCACGCTTTGCCGGCGAGCCCCAGGCGGTTCACGTCCTCTGTTACGGGATCACTCCCGGAGACCACGAGTGGCTGCAGGCACACGCCGGCGACGTTGAGGCCTGCGCCGCATACCTGGAGGACAACGAGATCGCCTGCGCGCTCGCGCACCCGTTCTACAGCGTCGAGGCGCCGCTGACGCCCCGGCACCGGCGACTGCTCGCCGAGCTCTTCCCGGTCTGGGAGGTGCGCAACGGGTCGCGGGCCGCTGAGCTGAACATGCCCGCCGCCATCTACACCGAGACGCATGGCGGCACCGGGATCGGTGGCTCTGACGATCACGCCGGCGTGGATATCGGCCGCACCTTCACCGAGGTGTCCGCGGCCGCCACGCCGGAAGAGTTTCTGCGCCACTTGCGCGCCGGCAACGCCGAGGCAGGTGGCGAGCAGGGCAGCGCCGCCAAGTGGGCCCACACGGCGATGGCGTTGGCGACCCGCGCCCTGGCTCTCCCTGGCTCCGGTGCGCCTTATCCCCCTTATGAGGGGGAAAGGCGCACCGGAACGGTCGATCCGTCCGCGGTGTTGAAGATTGCGCAGCGGACGATCGCCGAGGGGGCTGCTCGGGAGGGCAAGGTCGCAGCGGACATCGGTCCTGACGACGCCCGGGCGCTGCTCGAGGCCTGGCTCGGCTCGATCGAGCTCGACCTGCGGGGTCGCGATCTGCTCGACTACCTGCAGGCCGACGACTTCTCCCACGCCGATCTCTACCGGCGTGCTCGCCGCATCCACGAGCGGCGCCTGCGCGGGGCGGTCAAAGCCGGCACTGCCGCCGCGGCGCGGGGTGACTTCGGCGCCGCCCTCGGCGACCTTTTCGACGCCGTCCTCCCGGCCGTGCCCTACGCGCCGGCGACTGCCTTCCTCGGCACCGAGAAGGCGAAGCTCGCCGCCCGGCCAGGCGAGCGGCCGCGGGTGGCGTTGGTCACCGATGGGATTGGCGCCACGCACGGTGTTACCGCCACGATCGAAAAGATCCGCGAGCTCGGCGTGCCCGGCTTTGAGATCGAGGTGGTCGGCACCGACCCTGGGGTCGATCGGCGGCTGCCCGCGGCTGCCGAGTTCGAGGTTCCCTTCTATCCCGGAATGAGCCTTGGCGTTCCCGGTCTTCCCGACTTGGTCGAGACGCTTGCCGAGGGTCGCTACGACGCGGTTCACGTCACCGCTCCGGGCCCGGCCGGCGTTGCAGCGACGCTGCTCAACCGGATCGCCGGCACGCCGCTGATCGCCAGCTACCACACCGAGCTCGGTGCCTACGCGGGGCTGCGCAGCGGCGACGGCGGGCTCGAGTCGATCGCGCAGGCGGCGCTGGGAGCTTTCTACGGGGCGCCCTCGCTGGTGCTCTCGCCGAGCCCCGCGGCGGATGGTTCGCTGCGTGCGCTCGGGGTCGACGGAGGGCGGCTTGCCCGCTGGGAGCGCGGCGTCGACGTCTCCCGCTTTGACCCCGGCAAGGCTGCCCGCGAGGACTATCCCGGCGAGATCAAGGTCCTCTACGCCGGCCGGCTCACCCGCGAGAAGGGGGTCGACCTGTTGGCGGAGAGCTTCCTGCGCGCCCGCGCGGCCGACTCAAGGTTGCACCTGCTGCTTGCAGGCGGCGGACCCGAGGAGGCTGAGCTGCGGGAGCGGCTCGGTGAGCACGCGACCTTCCTCGGCTGGCTCGAGGGCGAGGACCTGGCGCGCGCCTACGCCAGCTCCGACATCTTCCTCTTCTGCTCAACCACCGACACATACGGCCAAGTAGTGCTCGAGGCGGGGGCCAGCGGCCTACCGGTCGTCGCCGTGGCCGAGGGCGGTCCGGCCTCGTTGGTCGAGAACCGCCACACCGGGATGCTCTGTCGGCCCGACGCCGATCACATCGCCGGCACCGTGCTGCGGCTCGCGGCCTCGCCGCTGCTGCGGCGCCACCTCGGTTCTTCCGCCGTCCGCGCCGTCCGCGACCACTCCTGGGAGCGTGCTCTGGAGCAGCTCGCAGGCGGCTACCGCCGGGCCCTTGGCCTCGTCCCCGCCGTGGGGCAAGCGCCCGCCCGCGCCGCCTGAGCTGGCCGGAACGGCGTCGATGCGCCAGTACGATGAGCGGATCGACGATCCCGCTCTCTATTTCAACCGCGAGCTCTCCTGGCTTGACTTCAACCAGCGGGTTCTGGAACTGGCCGAGGACCCCGAGGTGCCGTTGCTGGAGCGGGTCCGCTTCTGCGCGATCTACGCCTCTAACCTCGACGAGTTCTTCATGGTGCGGGTGGCCGGGCTGTTCGATCAGATCGACGCCGGCATCGACGCGCGCGGGCCCGACGGTCTTCGCCCCGGGGAGCAGATCGACGCGATCCAGGCGCGGGTGCTGGAGCTGGACCAGCGCTTGCACAACTGCTTCAACGGCACCCTGCGGCCGGCGTTGGAGGAGGAGGGGATCCGCATCGTCTCGCTCGACACCGCCAGCGAGGAGGAGCTGCGCGAAATCGACATTCGCTTCCACGAGCAGGTCTTCCCGGCGCTGACACCGTTGGTGATCGGCCTCGGCCGTCCCTTTCCCTACATCTCCAACCTCTCGCTCAGCCTCGGCGTGCTCCTGCGCGACCCCGAGAGCGGCACCGAGATCATCGCCCGGGTCAAGGTTCCGAAGGAGCTGCTCGGTCGCTTCCTGCCGGTGGGGGAGGGGGGCAAGGCCTTCGTCCCGCTGGAGGAGGCGATCGCCGCCAACCTCGACGTTCTCTTTCCCGGGACCGAAGTGGTTGAGCACGGTTACTTTCGCGTCACCCGCGACGCTGACTTCACCGTCTCCGACGAGGCCGACGACTTGCTGCAGGCGGTCCAAGACGAGATCCGCCGTCGCCGCTTCGGCGAGGTCGTGCGGCTGGAGATCGCCGCGGGAATGAACTCAAAGCTACGCCAGCAGCTGATCGACGCTCTGCGCCTCGAGGATCGCGAGGTCTATGACATCGACGGCTTGATCGACCTTGCCGACCTCACCGACGTCGCCGACGTGTCCGGCCACGCCGAGCTGCGCTACCCACCTTGGACCCCGGTGACGCAGCCGCGCCTGCAGGGCGAGGACGAGGAGCAGGTCAACATGTTCGCCGAGATTCGCCGGGCGGACATCCTCGTCCATCACCCTTATGACTCCTTCGCGACCTCGGTCGAGCGCTTCGTCGAGCAGGCCGTGGCCGATCCCGACGTGCTGGCGATCAAGCAGACCGTGTACCGGACCAGCGACGATTCGCCCCTCGTGCCGGGCCTGATCCGCGCCTCCGAACGCGGCAAGCAGGCGGTCTGCATGGTCGAGCTGAAGGCCCGCTTCGACGAGGAGGCCAACATCCACTGGGCGAAGTCGCTGGAGGAGTCCGGCGTCCACGTCGTCTACGGCATCCCTGGGCTGAAGACCCATGTCAAGGCGATCGTCGTCGCCCGCCGCGAGGGGGACAGGGTGCGCGAGTACGTCCACATCGGCACCGGCAACTATCACCCCAAGACAGCCCGCCTCTACACCGACTTCGGCCTCTTCACCGCCGATGAGGAGATCGGCGCTGACGTTGCCGAGATGTTCAACTTCCTCACCGGCTACGGGCGCCCGGCCGAGTACCGCAAGGTCTTGGTCTCGCCGACGACGATGCGCAGCAACATCCTCGAGGAGATCGAGACGACGGTCGAGGCGCACCGCGCCGGCGAGGAGGCGCGGATCGCGCTGAAGATGAACTCTCTGGTCGACGCGGCCTGCATCCGGGCGCTCTACGAGGCGTCAACGGCGGGCGTCCGGGTCGACCTCAACGTGCGCGGCATCTGCTGCCTGCGGCCTGGCGTGCCGGGGGTGTCGGAGAACATCCGCGTGGTCTCGATCGTCGGCCGCTTCCTCGAGCACTCGCGGGTCTACACCTTCCGGCGCGGCGAGGAGACCCGCGTCCTGATGGGCTCCGCCGACCTGATGCCGCGCAACCTTGAGAGCCGGGTCGAGCTGGTGACGCCGGTTGAGGACCCTGGTCTGAAAGCCGAACTCCTCGACGTGCTGGAGCGCTGCTTCGCCGAGAACGCGAACGCCTGGGAGCTCGACGCCGAGGGCGTCTGGACTCGACTGGTGCCGGCGAACGGGCAGCGGCGCAGCGTCCAGGAGGAGTTGCGCGAGCGCCACGCCGCGCGCGCCGCCGAGCAGCTCGCCACCACCACGGGCTGATCGGAGCGCGCCCGCTCCTATCAATAGGATTGCCGGGTCGTGCGCCTCTCTCTTCTGCCTCGCGATCGCACCTTCTTCGACCTCTTCATCGAGGCCGGGCAGAACACCCTTCAGGCGTCGCGGCTGCTCGATCAGATGATGGGCACCTGGCCCGATGCCGACGATCTTGCCAAGGAGATCTTCGAGGCGGAGACGGAGGGCGATCGAATCACCCACGCGATCATCAAGCGCCTCAACTCGACCTTCGTCACCCCGATCGACCGCGAGGACATTTACGGGCTGGCGACCCAGATGGACGACATCGTCGACTACACCGAGGAGGCGGCGGACCTGCTCGGCCTCTACAAGATTGAGGCGCCGATGTCGCAGGCGCAGGCGCTGACCAAAGTCCTAGTCGGGGCATGCGAGCAGCTCGCCGAGGGCCTGGAGCACCTGCCTGAGTTCAAGGAGCTCGACAAATACTGGATCGAGATCCACCGCTTGGAGAACGAGGGCGACCGGATCTCACGCGACGCCGTCGCCTCGCTCTTCTCCAACGGGATCGACCCGATGGTCGTGATCCGCTGGAAGGACATGTTCGCCGTGCTCGAGAACGCGATCGACGCGACTGAGACGGCGGCTCAAATCATCGAGGGAATCGTCATCAAGAACTCGTGAGCTCCGACGTCATCCTCGTCATCGTCGTCGGCACGGCCCTCGCCTTCGATTTCACCAACGGCTTTCACGACACGGCTAACGTCGTCGCGACCTCGATCTCGACCGGGGCGGCGCGGCCCTCGGTGGCGATCGGAGTCGCCTCGCTGCTCAACTTCCTTGGCGCCTTCATCTCGATCTCGGTTGCCGCGACCGTCGCCAACGACGTCGTCAACTCAGCCGTGGTCACGCCGACGGTCGTCTTCGCCGGGCTGATCGGGGCGATCGCCTGGAACCTGATCACCTGGTCCTTCGGCCTGCCGTCCAGCTCCTCCCACGCGCTTATCGGCGGCGTGGTCGGTTCGGCCGTGGCGGCGGCGGGCTTCGACGCCGTGCTGGCCGACGGCCTGGTCGGCAAGGTCCTGATCCCAGCCGTGATCGCGCCGATCCTTGCCTTCGTCGTCGCCGGGGTCGCGATCGGGCTGGTCTATCGGGTTGTTGGCCGGCAACGACCGGGAATGGTGACCCGCGGCTTTCGCTACGGGCAGATCATCTCCGGCGGCCTCTTGGCTCTGGCGCACGGCACGAATGACGCGCAGAAGACGATGGGCGTGATTACGCTTGCCCTGGTCGCCAACGGCACGCTGGGCGCCGACGCCGACCCGCCGCTCTGGGTGATCATCGCCTCCGCCACCGCGATCGCCCTCGGCACCTACAGCGGTGGCTGGCGGATCATCCGCACGACGGGCACGCGGATCATCAAGATGGACGCCGCGCAGGGGTTCTCCGCCCAGGGGGCGGGAGCAACCGTGATCCTCGCCTCGACCCACTTCGGCTTCCCGCTTTCGACCACCCACGTGATCAACGGTGGCGTCATGGGTGCCGGCGCCGGCAAGCGGATCTCGGCCGTGCGCTGGGGCGTGGCCGGCAACATCGTCACGGCCTGGCTGCTGACCCTGCCGGCCGCAGCGGCGATCGGCGCCCTCGCCTACGGCCTGACCGCGATCTTCGGCAGCGGCGCCCTGGGCCCGGTGCTGGTGACGCTGATGTCGCTCTCGCTGATCTTCGCCGTCTTCGCCCGCCGCTCGCGCGAGGGTGCGCCGGTGCCCGCCGGCTGAGCGATGGCGGTCATGGTCGAGACAAAGCAGTTGCTGGAGACGGTGATCGTTTCGCTGGTCGCCGGCGTCGGCGTGACCGTCATCTTCTCGGTCGCGATCTGGGGCGTCGGCCGCTTCGCCGACCTCAGCCGCAACGAGCGGCCCCTGGCGGCGGGGGCCGCAGCGGCGCTGGCGGGATTGGCCGCGCTGTCCACCCTGGCGGCGGTCGCTTTCGGCATCGTGATCATGTCCAGTAAGTAGGGGCCTTTCAGCCGGTGCGTAGAATTTTCCCCATGCGCACCCTGCGCGATGTCGCGATCATCATGGCCCTGGCGCTCTTCGTCGCCTTCGCTCCCTCGGGCGGCAACTTCGCCGAAGCGGTCTTGACGGCGATCACGATGGGCTTCCTCGCCGCGATTGCCTGGATGCTATTCGTGCTCGGTCGCCAGAATCAGCTCACCCTGGCAACGCTGAGCGATGCCCGGCGGGCGATCCTCTACGCGGCGCTGGGCGTGCTCGCGCTGCTTGTCGCCGGCAGCGACAAGCTCTTTTCCAGCGGCGGCGGCACGCTGGTCTGGATCCTCCTTCTCGGCGCCTCGATCGCGGCAATTTGGCGGATCTGGGTTGACGCCAACTCCTACTGACCCTTAGTTGTGGCTGATTCGCGCGCCTGAGCGCGCCACACGCGCGTTCGTGGCTGCGACGGTCGCCGTGTGCCGCCACGGACCACCAGCAGCGCAGGCCACAGGGAGGAAGGAACCGCCTCGGTTGAGTTGATCGCGGCGGTTCCCTTCCTGCTGCTGGTGGTCTTGGTGGCGGCACAGATCGGTCTTGCCGGACAGGCGTTGTGGTCGGCGGCCGTGGCAGCGCGGGCGGGAGCGCGCGCCCGCCCTGGTCGGCGGCGACGCGGCCGCGGCGGCTCGGCGGACGCTGCCGGCGGCGATGCGTTCCGGCGCCCGGGTGGACGACTCCGGTGGAGTCTCCGTGCGAGTGGCGATTCCGCGCCTGCTGCCGGGAATGCCGCGGTTGATGGTCGGGGCGAAGACGGAGCTGGGCGATGGGTAGGGAGGGCGGTCAGGCGACCGTGGAGCTTGTTGCCGCAATCCCGGCGCTGCTGCTTGCCGGGCTTCTCGCCCTGCAGCTTCTCGCCACCGGCTATGCCTTGACGCTCGCCGACGGGGCGGCCGAGGCCGGGGCGTTGGCGCTCGCCGCCGGCAGGCCGGCGAAAAGCGCGGTCCGGGGAGCCTTGCCCGACTGGGCCGATGGCGACGCCGTGATCTCGGTGCGCGGGGGAGAGGTGACAGTGCGCCTCGTCCCACCCTCGCCGTTCCCGGCGCTGGCCGATCGCCTTGCCGTAAGCAGCTCCGCTTTCGCCAGGGAGGCGGAGCGATGAGCGAGGCCGTGATCCTCGTCACCGCCGTCGGCGAAGCGGGCGGCTCGAAGGCGGCAGCAGCGGCGCTCGCCTGCGCGGGCTCGGCGCCAGACCGTCCCGGGCTGCTGATCGACGTTGGCGGCCGCGCCCCGCGCCCGACCCTCGTCGCCTCGGCTGCGGCGCGCGAGCTGGAGGAGCGGCTGGCGGTTCACCTGCCGCGATTGCGCGCCGCCTCGCGCGGGCAGACTTGCCATCTCGCCGTCGCCGACGTACCGGAGGCCTTCGAGAGCGTGCGCGCGGCGCTGCCGCTGGTCCGCGACTCGGTTGCGGTTGTCCATCTGCCGCCGGCCCGGCTACAGGACGCGCTCGCCGATCCCGGCATCCGATCCACGGCCGCGATGCTCCGCGCCGACCTCGATCAGGATCGCGCTCTGACCGCTCTCGCGGTCCGCGCTCTGGTCGGCCACGGTCTGCGCACGAAGGTCCTCAGGCACGCTCTCGGCTGGGTCCCAGGTCGCCGTGCCCTGTTTGGCGTCCTGGCTCCGGCCACTCCGGGGAGCCTCCCCTCTGGCTTGACCGAACCCCTCTTGGAAAACGAAAATGGACTGGAGCACCGGTGCTACGATGAATGACGAAGAAATTGACCCAACGCGAACTTCGCAACAACAGCGGCGAGATCATGAGAGCCCTGGACGAAGGCGAGGACTTCATCGTTACCCGCAACGGGAGGCCGGTCGGTGAGCTGCGCCCGTACAGGCCGCGCCAGTACATCCCTCGCGACGTCTTTCTTGCCACCTTCGAGGGAGCTCCGCATATCGACTACGAAAAGTTCCGGCGAGACCTCGACGCTTACGCCGATCAGGATCCTACGCCCCGTGGTTGAGCCCCCACGGGGGCGCGGGCTGATCGATACATCGGTGGTGATCGGCATCGACGAGGTCGACCCCGATCGCCTTCCAGCCGAGATCTCGATCTCGTCCTTGACGCTGGCAGAGCTGACCGCCGGGCCGCACGCTGTCGCCGAGGAGATGGAACGAGCGCGACGCCAACATCGTCTCCAGCGCTTTGAGACGGGGGTGGAAGCGGTGCCCTTCGACTCGGCCTGCGCACGCGCCTACGGTCCCATCTACGTGGCGGTCGTCGCCAAGGGCCGCAAAGCGCGAGGGTCCCGCGCCGCCGATCTGATGATCGCCGCCACCGCCTTGGCCTACGACTTTCCTCTCTACACCTTGAACCCCAAGGATCTCCATGGTCTCGAAGACCTGATCGAGATCGTCGACGTCGCCGCCTGAAGGAGCCTTCGTTGCAGTGGCTCGGCCTCTCGCCGCCGCGCCTCGCATTTCGCCAGAATCGGGCGATGCTGACCGTCGCAGTGACCGGCCCCACGGGTGAGATCGGGCGCGCCTTCATCTCCGCCCTGGAGCGACTGCCTGAAGTCGAGCGCGTGATCGGCATGGCTCGGCGTCCCTTCGACATGGCCGGGCACGGCTGGGAGAAGACCGAGTACCGGCGCGGCGATGTGCTCGACCGCGACGCGGTGGACGAGCTGGTCGAGGGAGCCGACGTGGTCGTCCACCTCGCCTTCGCGATCGTCGCCGGCGGCAAGGAGAGCCGCGAGGTCAACCTGACCGGCTCGCGCAACGTCTTCGAGGCCGCCGCGGCCGCGGGGGCGAAGCGGCTCGTCTACACCTCTTCCGTCGCCGCCTACGGATTTCACCGCGGCATGCCTGCTCTGCTCGAGGAGGACGAGCCGGTGCGCGGGACCTCGCGCCATCCCTACTCCGCCCACAAGGCCGCGGTCGAGGCCGAGCTGGTCACGGCCCTTGATGACTCCGACACCGAGGCCTACGTCTTCCGCCCCTGCATCGTCGCCGGGCCGGAAGCGACGCTGCTGCTCGACCTGATCCCGCTGCTCGCGGTCGGACAGCGGATTCCCGGGCCGCTGCGCTGGGCGCTGGGCAAGGTGCCCGAGCTACGGCCGGTGCTGCCCGACCCAGGCGTGCCCTTCCAACTCGTCCACCACGACGATGTCGCCGCCGCCCTCTGCGCCGCGGTCGTCGGCCACGGAGAGCCCGGCGTCTACAACCTCGCCGGTCCCGGGCAGCTGACCATCACCGATCTCGCCCACGCGTTGGGCTGGCACGCTGTGCCGGCGCCGCACCTGGCGGTCGCCGCCACCGCCGAGGCGGTGTCCCTGATGCCGTTCTTGCCCGACGAGGCGGCCTGGATCGAGGCGGTTCGCCGGCCGGTACTGATGGACACCGCCCGCGCCCGGCGCAAGCTGCACTGGATGCCCCACCACGACGCTCGCGCGACGCTGAGGCAGACGATCGAGAGCGTCCGCTCGCGCTGAGGGCTTGGCGAGGAGCCGTTAGTAGGGGTACGGGTTTTCGGGAGCGGGCTGCGGCTGCGGTTGCGGTTCGGCCGCCGCCTGCGGCACCGTTGCCGCGTGCCATGTGCCGACGTCCTTGATCCCCTCGCCGTTGGCTGCGCCGGCCTTGGTGTCACCACCGAAGCGGTAAAGGGGGCGACCCTTGTAGGTCACTTGAACTTCGCCTTCAGGCCTTTTGATCGTTCCGAGCGTCACCGGACCGGTCGGCTTGACCCCGGCGGGAACGGTCAGTGGATGCCAGATCGAGAGGCAGGAGGCGGTGCAGATGAATTTGCCGTTCTTCTCGACGCTGAGGCTGTAGAGGGTGCGCCCAGACATGCTCGTCAGCACCGTCTTGCCGAGAGTGGCGTTCTGAGCCTCTTTCGCCACGCGCTTACTTGCACTGCCCTGGGCGATGGCGCCGGCGGCGAGCATGGCCGCTGCCACGGCGAGCGCAAGGGCCACCAGTCCGGCGGTTCGGATGCGGTTGCTCGGCGGTCTAAACGCGGGGGACTGTGGCATCGGGGGCCTCCTCGGCTCGGTTGGTGGCTCGCCCGGTCTACGGCTGGGACCGCGAAAAGGTTCGGTCCAGACTCGGCACGAAGTCACTCGCTCTGACGCGCCACGCGCGCGTCCACGCACGCCAGGTTACGAGCATGGAGGTACGTGGAGAGGACGGGCAGGCGCTGCCGCTGGCGCTGGGAGGGGCCTTCGCCCTGATCGCGGCGGCGCTGGCGTTGGTGGCGATCGCCGGCGCGGTGACCGGCAAGGGGCGGGCGCAGCGGGCGGCCGACCTCGCTGCGATCTCGGCGGCGCGCTCAATGCGCGACGACCTGTCACGACTACTTTCTCCACCGGCTTTGCCCAACGGCCTGCCGAACCCCCGTCATCTGGAGAAGGCGGCGTATCTGGCGCGGGCGCGGCGGGCTGCGCTCGAAGCCGCACGGGCCAATGAAGTCAGCGCGACGCACCTGAGACTTGACTTCCCCGACGCGGTCTCCTTCGCACCGGTTCGGGTCAGGGCAGTCGTGCTCGCGGACCTCTCCGTCGGCGACGGCCGTGGTGGTGTCGAGGCATCGGCCGTAGCGGAAGCCGGGGCGCCGCCGGCAGCATCGGGTTCGGGGGCGATGCCGGCAACCGCGAGCGGCGGCGGCTACAACGGCGCCCTTGTCTACAGGCAGGGGGAGGGGATGCGCCCCGATGTTGCCGCCGCTTTCGACCGCATGGCCGCGGCGGCCGCCGGCGCGGGCCTGACCCTGATCGTCAACTCGGGCTTCCGCTCCGACGCCGAACAGGCGGCGCTCTTCGCCGCCAACCCCGACCCGAAGTGGGTGGCGCCGCCGGGGCAGTCGCTGCACCGCTGCGCCACCGAGCTCGACCTTGGATCGGAAAACGCCTACGGCTGGCTGGCGGCCAATGCGAGCCGCTTCGGTTTCGTTCAGCGCTACAGCTGGGAGAGCTGGCACTACGGCTACGACGCGGGGCCACCGCCGTGCTCGGAGGCGGGGAACGCGGTTGGAGGCAGCGGGGGCGACGGCGCGGCCTCCGGCGTGGCGGGTCTACCCAGGTTCGTACCGGATCGTTTTCGCGCGCCTCTGCTGCGGGCTGCCGCGCGCTGGAACGTCTCCGCCGCGCTGCTCGCGGCCCAGTTGATGGCCGAGTCGAACTTCAACCCCTTCGCCTCTTCACCGGCAGGGGCGGAGGGCATCGCCCAGTTCATCCCATCGACTGCGGCGGCCTACGGCCTCGCGGACCCCTTCGATCCCGTCGCGGCGATCGATGCCCAGGCTCACCTGATGTCTGACTTGATCCACCAGCTTGGCTCGCCCCAGCTCGCCCTCGCCGCCTACAACGCCGGCCCAGCCCCGGTCGAAGCCTGCGGCTGCGTCCCCGCGATTCCCGAGACAACCGCCTACGTAAGCCGCATCCTTGCCCTGCTCGGCGGCGCCGGTGCCCTGGCCGCTCCGACCTTCGAAGTGAGGCTGGTGGCCTGATGGCCAAATTTCGTAGTACGATATTTACTATTCATCCGTCGGCTCGGAAGCACGGTCTTTTTGACGCCGACATCGAACACGCCGTGAGCCATGCAATGAGCATCGACGACCGCGACAATCAGACCCGGCTGTATCTCGGAGCCGCTCGCAATGCAGAATTGCTTGAGGTGGTCACGGTCGTGCGGGACGATCACTCAGAGATTGCGATTCACGCGATGAAGATGACGCCAAAGTATCGACGGCTGCTCCCAGGGGAATGAGCATGGCATCCAAGAAGACTTACGGAAAGACAGTCAGCGGTGTGCCGATCACCGATGAGCTAATCGAGAAGCTCAGCAAGGAAGCCGAGAAAGGCTTCGAGGTAGACGAGATCCTGCGTCGCCGGCGCGGCCGCCCGGCAATGGGCTCCGGTCCGGCAAAGGTTGAGTCGGTCCGACTCGATCCCGAGCTTCGCCAAGCGCTGTCTCAGCGGGCGGATCGCGATCACGAAGCCACCTCGTCGGTGATCCGTCGGGCTCTACGCGAGTACCTTGAAGTCGGCGAGGATGCCCGTGCGGCTGAGGGAGCCGGCTGGTCTGGAGACCTCGGCGAGATTCGCTCGCCGGACGAGACCCCCGGACCATGATGCTCCTTGATGGCCGCATGCGCCCACTGCGGCTGGAGTTCTGACGTAGACTCCGCGCCGATGACAAGCGTCGAGGTACAGGGTGTCGAGGGAATGCAGGCGCTGCTTGGGCAGGAGATCGGCCCGAGCGAGTGGCGCACCGTTACCCAAGAGGACATCGACACGTTTGCTGCCCTTTCTGGCGACGACCAGTGGATCCACGTCGACGTCGAGCGGGCCAAGAACGAGAGCCCGTTCGGAACCACGATCGCCCACGGCAACCTGACCCTCTCGCTGGTCGACGGCTTCCGCAAGGAACTGATCTCCTCGACCGGCTTCGCCCTCGGCGTCAACTACGGCTGGGACAAGATCCGCTTCCCCGCTCCGGTTCCCGTTGACAGCAAGGTCCGCGGCAAAGCCGAGGTCGTCTCGGTCGAAGAGAAGGGCGGCGGCTGGTGGCAGGTAGTGACCCGCTTCACCCTCGAGGTCGAGGGCAACGAGAAGCCCTGCTTCGTCGGTGACTCAGTCACCCGCGTGATGGCCCCGGCTGCCTGACGACAGCGCCATCCACGGGGTCTCCACTTAGTTCTTGCGTCGATCCTCGCTGACCGGGTAGATCTCACCCCGGGATGTCACAACTGTCAGTTGGACTCGCAGGGGTGATCGTCGGCGGTTTTGTGACTGGCTTGGCCAGCTGGCTTGTCGATGTCTCTCGCAGCAGGCGAGTGCGGCGCCGCGAGTTCAAGCGGGCGTCGCGCCTTGTGCAGGAGGAGATCTACCAAGACCTGTGCATCCTCCTTAACGGTGTCGAAGAGCAGCGCGCCTGGTGGAGCCACCCTGAAGATCAGTTGCGGACCGAGCGCTGGGACGAGTACGAGCCCGTTTTTGCCGACGCCGACGTCCCGGACGAGCTCTGGGAGGAGGTGGCCTGCTCCTACCAGATCATTCGTGAGCTGAATGGTTCGGCCCGTGCCGAGGCGGGCAAGGCGAAGCCATTCAGTGACGAGGACGAGGAGGATCTGCGAATAAGCATCGAATCGATCGATGACGGTCGCCGGGCGTTGATCGCGCACGGTGGAGGAATCGGACACCCCGTCGAGCCTGATCCGGTGATGGCCTTGGAGAACGCGGCGCGCAAAGCCGCGCTTGAGCTGGCCCCAAGCTCAATTCCACCACCGAGCGCTTTCGAGAAGGACGACGAACTGTTAGTTGTCGCCGACGAGCATCCCGTTGTCGGGGTAGCCCTGCTGAAGCCACCAAGCTGGATGCCCTTCGAGTGCACGATGCCGATTGATGCCCCGCTGATCGTCTTAATCCCGCTAGTTGGAGGGTCTCGCGCGTGCATTGCCGGCATCTGGGGGGCATTGCGCGAACCGAATTCCCAAGCGGCGCGGATCTTCGTCCCGGAGGAGGTTCGGTCTCATCCTGACTACAGCGGTTTCGCGCTGCTGCTCCGGCTTCCCAGGGATCGCTCGCTTGTCAGTACGACGGAGATCGTCCCTACTCGGCGAGAAAGGATTGAGATGATCGTGCGCGCGACGGAGGACAAGCCAGGAATTGAGTGGCTTCGCGAGGGGCGATTGGTCTCAACTCGAGACCGCCTAGCTAAAAGCAAGGACCAGTGAGGTGAGGCCGTGATCTCACTTGGCGCCCGCCGGTCGGCGGGCGCCAAGCGCCCCGCTACTTGACGGTCAGGGTGCCTTCCATGCCGGCTTCGCGGTGGCCCGGGACGCTGCAGAAGTAGGTGTAGGTGCCCGGTTTGAGTTCGACCGTGGTCGAGTCTTCGCCGCTGGCGATCAGTTCGGTCCCGCCCACCTCTTCGCCCTGGGCGTCTTCGATCTGGACGTCGTGGGTCAGGGCCTGGGGGTTGTTGAAGTCGATCGTTACCTGACCCGCCTTGGCTGTCGCCTTGGTGGTGGTGTAGGCGAGTTCTCCGCCCGGGTCGGCTTCGAACTTGACCGTCGAGCTGCTGCCTCCGCTGCTTTCTTCCTTGCCACCGCCAGAGGTGGCACCGCTGGTGGATTCGCCGCCGCTGGTCGTGGTGGTGGAGTTGTCGTTGCTGCTGCTTCCGCAGGCGACTAGGGCGACCGATGCGAGAGCTAGCGCGAGTAGCGCCGCGACCTTCTTCATGGCTGGGAATCCTTTCCTAGGGGAATACTCAAAAGAGACTCTAGTAGCTGCATACGACCCGGTCGGGAGGCCGGTTCAGCGGCCTTTGAACTCGGGGGTGCCGCCGCCGAAGAAGGTCTCCACGCCGTTGCGCAGGTCCTCGGTCGCCATGCTGTCGGCGATGCCGTGGCGCTCCAGCTGCAGGTGCTCGGTGAGGGTGTGCTCGATGCTGCCGCCGACGAGGATCTTGGCCATCCGCACGTAGTGGGGGGCCTTCGCCGCCAGCTTCTCGGCCTTGGCGCGGGCGCGGTCCATCAGCTCGTCGGGAGCGACAACCTCGGCGACGAGCTTCTCGGCCAGCGCGTCCTGGGCCGTCATGTTGGGATCGTTGAGGAGGATCTCCAGCGCCCGGCTCGGCCCCACCACGCGGGGCAGGAAGTAGGTCATACCGCCGTCGGGCGAGGCGCCGATGCGCCCGTAGGCGCAGGCGAGGAAGGCCTGCTCGGAGGCGATCCGGGTGTCGCAGGCGAGCGCCAGCGAGAAGCCCGCCCCGGCCGCCGGACCGTTGATCGCCGCGATCACCGGGTAGGGGATCCGGCGCAGGTCGACGATCGCCGCGTGCAGTGCCTCGGCGCCGCGGCGCACTTCTGAGGGCAGGTCGATCTCATCGTTCTCGACCCCGGTTTTGAACCAGTTGACGTCGCCGCCGGCGCAGAAGGCCTTGCCCGCGCCGGTGATAATCAGGGCCCGCAGCGAGGCCCGGTCGGCGAGCCAGGCAAAGGCGACGGTCATCTCGCCGATCATTTCCGGGCTCATCGCGTTGAAGGCGTCGGGCCGGTCGAGCGTCAGGGTGCCTATGTTGGCGCCGTCATCGATTTCAATCTTCAGGGTGTTCAGCTCGGGCGGGCTGCTGGTCAGGGGCTCGGTCTGCGTGGTCATCGCGCTCTCTCCGTGATCTTGCGTCAAGTTGGCCGGGTGGCCAGGAGCCTACCCTTTGGTCTGTGCCAGGCGGAGGCGACAACGACGGGCTCTCGCGCGCGGAACGGATCGCGCAGCAGCGCCGCGAGCTGCCCGACTCGCCGGGCGTCTACCTCTTCCACGCCGGCGACGGCGAGATCATCTACGTCGGCAAGGCCCGCTCGATCCGCAAGCGCATCGCTTCGCACTTCTCCGGCGGCGACTCGCGCCTGACTTCGCGGATCGACCGGATCGAGTGCCTCGTCACCTCGACCGAGGCCGAGGCGCTGCTGGCCGAGCAGAGCTTCATCAAGCGCCACCGGCCGCGCTTCAACATCCGTTTGCGCGACGACAAGTCCTACCCCTACGTCTGCGTCAGCCTCGACGAGGACTACCCGCGGGTCTACTTCACCCGCGAGAAGCACCGTCCCGGCCGAGCCTACTTCGGTCCCTTTTCCAGCGCCAAGCGGGTGCGCGAGACGCTTGACCTGCTGGGCAAGCTCTTCCAGTTCCGCACCTGCGAGGGGAAGGAGCCCGGACGCCGCTCCGGCAGCCCCTGTCTCGACTACTTCATCAAGCGCTGCGGGGCGCCCTGCGTCGGCTACGTCACGCAGGAGGAGTACCGGCACAACATCGACGCGATCGTCGACTTCCTCTCCGGCCGCTACCGCCAGGTCGAGGCCGACGAGCAGGCGAAGATGGAGGCGGCGGCGGCCGAGCGCGAGTTCGAGCGCGCCGCCCTGCACCGCGACCGGCTGAAGGCGATCCAGTCGCTGTTCGAGCGCCAGCGGGTGGCTGGCGGCACGGTTGGCACGGCCGACCTGATCGGCGTCGCCGCCGAGGGGCAGGACGCCAACGCCCAGGTCTTCCAGGTCCGCGACGGCATCCTCGCCGAGCGCCAGAGCTTCTACCTCGACAACCAGGCCGAACGCGACCTGGCCGAGGTGGCGGAGGAGTTCGTCGGCCAGTACTACTCGGCCTCGCCGGCGATGCCGCGCACGATCGTCGTCGGTCCTTACCTGCGCGACCGGGTCGAGCTGCTCGAGGCGGCGTTGAGCGAGCGCCGCGGCAGCGCGGTCGAGGTCCGGGTGGCGGAGCGCGGCGACAAGCGGCGGCTGCGCGAGTTGGCTGAGCGCAACGCCCGCCTCGCCCTCGACCAGGACCGCCTGCGCCGCGAGCACCGTCGCCAACGCCGGGTCGAGTCACTCGCCGACCTGCAGCAGGCGCTCGGCATGCAGGAGCTGCCGGTGCGGATCGAGGGCTTTGACATCTCCAACCTCGGCGGCGAGCACACCGTTGCCTCGATGGTCGTGTTCGAGGGGGGTGCGACGAAGAAGGCCGAATATCGCCGCTTCCGGGTCAAGGGCGAGCATGCCCGCAACTCGACCCCGGACGACTTCGCCTCGATGGAGGAGGTGCTGGGCCGGCGCATGAACCGCTACCTCGAACAGGTCGACCTCTCGCCGCACGACGGCAAACGCGACGAGAGCTTCGCCTCGCTGCCGTCGCTGATCATGATCGACGGCGGCAAGGGCCAGCTCTCGGCGGCGATGAAGGTGCTGCAGCCGTTCGTCGAGCGCGGCGTCACCGTGATCGGCCTCGCCAAGCGCGAGGAGGAAGTCTTCGTCCCCGGCCGCTCGGCCCCGATAGACCTGCCCGCCGAGTCGGAAGCGTCGAAGCTGCTGCAGCGGGTCCGCGACGAGGCCCACCGCTTCGCGATCGAACACCACCGCGGCCGCCGCGACCGCGCGATGACCGGTTCGGTGCTCGACGAGCTGAAGGGCGTTGGGCCGGTCCGCAAGCGGGCACTGCTGCAGCACTTCGGCTCTCCAGAGCGGTTCGTCGCCGCCAGCCGCGAGGAACTCGAAATGGTGCCCGGCGTGCCTGGCAAGGTAGCCCGTGAGATCCACGAGCAACTCAACAGGACTGGCTGATGGCGAAGACGGGAGAAGCCGAGAAAGTGGAGGCACAGCGCGACGGCGATGCGCCCGGCCGCGAGGTGACCCTGGTCGTGATCACCGGCCACTCGGGCGCCGGCAAGTCGGAAGCGATCGCGGCCTTCGAGGACAGCGGCTACTTCTGCGTCGACAACCTGCCGCCGCGGATGATCGGCAGCCTCGGCGAGCTCTTCCGCCATGAGGGCAGCGGGGTGGAATGCGCGGCGGTCGTCTCCGACGTGCGCGGCGGCGACTACTTCGACGATCTGCTGCAGGTCCTCGACGACCTCCAGGCCGACGGGCTGAAACCGACCGTGCTCTTTCTCGAGGCCGACGAGGAGACCCTGGTCGACCGCTACAAGGAGACCCGCCGCCGCCACCCGCTTGCGCCCGAAGGCCGCATCGTCGACGGGATCCGCGCCGAGCGCGAGCTGCTGGCGCCGCTGCGCGAGCGCGCCGACATGGTGATGGACACCAGTGACCTGACCGGCGGCATGCTGCGCCGCCGCATCGGCGAGGAAATGCTCGACGGCCACGAGAGCGGCAAGATGGCGCTGACGCTGCTCACCTTTGGCTTCAAGAACGGGCCGCCCCGCGACGCCGACCTCACCCTCGACGTGCGCTTCCTGCCCAACCCGCACTACGTCGACGACCTGCGCCCGCTGACCGGCCTTGACGCCCGGGTGCGCGAATACGTCGAGGCGGGCACCCAGGCGGGCGAGTTCTACGGCCGCCTGCTGCCGCTGCTCGAGTTCCTCGTTCCCGCCTACGTCACCGAGGGCAAGAGTCACCTGACGATCGCGATCGGCTGTACCGGCGGGCGCCACCGCTCGATCACGGTGGCGGATCGGATCGAGCGCGAGCTGTCCGGACGAGACGACGTAATCGTCCACGTCAAGCACCGCGACACGGAGCCAGACGCCGAGCGTCCATAGAATCGCCCGGCTTTGCCCGACTCCGTCATCTCCATCCGCGCTCTGCGCAAGAGCTATGGCGAGTTCGAGGCGGTGCGCGGCATCGATCTCGAGGTGCAGGCAGGGGAAGTCTTTGCCTTCCTCGGGCCGAACGGGGCCGGCAAGACGACGACGGTCGAGATCCTCGAGGGCTACCGCAAGCGCAGTGGGGGAGAGGTCACGGTGCTGGGCGAGGACCCGCAGCACGGCGACCGCGCTTGGCGCGAGCGGATCGGGATCGTCCTGCAGAACTGCCGGCTCGACCCGTACCTGACCGTGCGCGAGTCGCTTGGGCTCTACGCCGGCTATTACCGGGCGCCGCGGCCGGTTGACGAGGTGATCGAGCTGGTCGGCCTCAGCGGCAAGGCCGACGCTCGCGCTCGCGGCCTCTCCGGCGGCCAGCAGCGCCGCCTCGACGTCGGCATGGCGCTGATCGGTGACCCCGAGCTGCTCTTCCTCGACGAGCCGACGACCGGCTTCGACCCCTCGGCGCGGCGCCAGGCGTGGGAGACGATCGCCGGCCTGCGCGACCTCGGCAAGACCGTCTTCCTCACCACCCACTACATGGACGAGGCACAGCGGCTTGCCGACCGGGTGACGATCATCTCGCGCGGGCAGATCGTGGCGAGCGGCACGCCCGATGACCTCGGCGACCGCGAGAGCCTGCCGACGACGATCAGCTACCGGCTCGGCGGCGAGGAGGTCTCGGTGGAGACGACGACTCCGGTGGCCGACCTGCACGAGCTGACCGGGCGAGCGGTCGATCAGGGCCTGGAGATCGAGGGGTTGGAAGTGACCCGTCCCAACCTCGAGGACGTCTACCTCTCGCTGACCTCGGAGGGGGAGGAAGGATGAGCGGACTCGCCCTCTTCGCCCACCAGTTCCGCTACGACCAGAAGGCCTTCTGGCGCAATCCGGCCGCAGTTTTCTTCACCGTGATGTTCCCGGTGGTTCTGCTGCTGATCTTCGCCACCGTCTTCGGCGGCCAGACGGTCGACGTGCGCGGCGGGATCAAGACGACCGCCTACTACGTGCCGGCGATCATCACCCTGGCGGTGATCTCGGCGACGATGCAGTCGCTGGCGATGTCGCTGGTGATCGCCCGCGAGGACGGGCGGCTGAAGCGCGGCCGCGGCACGCCGATGCCCGCCTGGGTCTTCATCGCCGGCCGCGTTGGCAACTCGGCCGTGGTCGCGCTGCTGATGCTGGCGCTGCTCGCCGCGATCGGCCGCATCCTCTACGGCGTCGCGATCCCCTGGAGCCAGATGCCGCAGATCGTCGTCACGCTGCTCGTCGGCGCCTCCGCCTTCTGCTGCCTTGGGATCGCCCTCACCGCGGCGATTCCCTCCCAGGACGCGGCGGCGCCGATCGTCAACGCGCTGCTGCTGCCGCTCTACTTCCTCTCCGGAGTTTTCATCCCCGATGACCAACTGCCGAGTGGCGTCATCCACTTCGCCGACATCTTCCCGATCCGCCACTTCTTCGAGGCCTTCTTCGACGTCTATGACCCCGGCAGCTCGGGGGGTGGGCTGCAATGGGGCAATCTCGCCGTGGTCGCGATCTGGGGCGTGGCCGGCTTGCTGCTCGCGATCCGCTTCTTCCGCTGGACCCCGCGCGGCGGCTGATCCGCCCGCCCGTATAGCCTCCTGGTTCGAATGTTGCATCACGTTCTACTGGAGGTCTCTGACCTTGAGCGGAGCGCGTCGTTTTACGACTCGCTGCTCGCGCCCCTTGGCTGGCGGCGCCATTTCGAGGAAGACGAAACGATCGGCTGGGGCATTGCCAAACCGGTCTTTTTCATCGCCTCCCACCACGAGCCCAAGGCCGGCTTCGGTCTGCTCAGCTTCTCCGGGCTTGGGATCGTCGCCGTCAAGGCTGCCTGGGAAGGCGGCATGAACGCCGGCGGCACCAAGGTCTCCGAGCCGGGCGAGCGCCGCTCCTACGGCTCGGGCTCCTACTCGGCCTTTGTCAAGGACCCGGACGGGTACGAGATCGAGATCACGATCGGGACCGACTAGACGAATTTCGGCGGCCGCCGAACGGCGTCGCTTCATAACATCGGTACATCTCCCCAAATAACTCCCAGGAGGGTTGACTCAATGGCTGTGAAGGTCGGCATCAACGGTTTCGGGCGAATCGGGCGCAACGTCTTCCGCGCGGCGCATGCTGCCGGGTCCGACCTCGAGTTCGTCGCGGTCAACGACCTCGTCGACACCGGCACGATGGCCAACCTGCTCAAGTACGACTCGATCCTCGGTCGGTTCCCGGGCGAGGTCGAGGTCAGCGACGGCGGGCTCAGCATCGACGGCAAGGAGCTGAAGGTGCTCTCCGAGCGCGATCCGGCCGCGCTGCCCTGGGGCGATCTCGGCGTCGACGTCGTGATTGAGTCGACTGGCTTCTTCACCAAGCGCGAGGACGCCGCCAAGCATCTCGAGGCCGGCGCCAAGAAGGTGATCATCTCGGCTCCGGCGACCGAACCGGACGTCACCGTCGCCCTCGGCGTCAACTTCGACTCCACCTACGACCCCGCCAGCCATCATGTCATCTCCAACGCTTCCTGCACGACCAACTGCCTCGCTCCGCTGGCCAAGGTGCTGCACGAGGCGTTTGGAATCGAGCAAGGCCTGATGACCACGATCCACGCCTACACCGCCGACCAGCGCCTGCAGGACATGCCGCACAAGGACCCCCGCCGCTCGCGCGCGGCGGCGCTCAACCTGATCCCGACGACGACCGGTGCCGCCAAGGCGGTCGGGCTGGTGCTGCCGGAGCTGAACGGCAAGCTGAATGGTTTCTCGATGCGTGCACCGGTCCCGACCGGGTCGGCCGTCGATCTCGTCTTCACGACTCCCGAGCCGCTCGACAAGGAGAAGATCAACGCAGCTCTGAAGGAGGCCGCGGACGGCCCAATGAAGGGCATCCTCGCCTACACCGAGGACCCGATCGTCTCCACCGACATCGTCGGCGACCCGCACTCCTCGATCGTCGACGCGCAGTCGACGATGGTGATCGGCGACGGTCGCCTGGCGAAGGTGATCAGCTGGTACGACAACGAGTGGGGCTACTCCAACCGTTGCGTCGAGTTGGCCGGCAAGGTTCTCTGAGCCCGGCACGGAGGTCGCGGTGAGCTTCGCCAAGGCCAGCGTCCGCGACGCCGAGGTTGACGGCAAGCGGGTCCTGGTCCGGGTCGACTTCAACGTCCCGCTCGACGACGGGCGGGTCAGCGACGACACCCGCATCCGCGCGGCGCTGCCGACGATCGCGCTGCTGCGCGAGCGCGGTGCTTCCCTGGTCCTCGTCTCCCACCTCGGCCGCCCCAAGGGCAAGGCCGATCCGGCGCTCTCGATGCGGCCGGTGGGCGAGCGGCTCGCCGAGCTGATCGGGGCCGAGGTCAAGCAGGCGCCCGCGGTGGCCGGCGAGGAGGTCGAGGCGATGGCTGACGAACTCGGTCCGGGAGACGTGATGCTTCTGGAGAACGTTCGCTACGAGCCGGGCGAGACCGAGAACGATCCGGCACTCGCCGCGTCGCTCGCCAAGCTTGCAGACGTCTACGTCAACGACGCCTTCGGCGCTGCGCACCGCGCCCACGCCAGCACCGCCGGCGTCGCCGCGCTGCTGCCCGGCTACGCGGGGCTCCTGCTCGAGCGCGAGCTCAACGAACTGACGCGGGTGGTCGAGTCTCCGCAGCGACCGCTGGTCGTCGTCCTCGGCGGTGCCAAGGTGACCGACAAGGTCGGCGTGATCGACCGCTTCCTCGAAGTCGCCGACGAGATCCTGATCGGCGGCGCGATGTGCTTCAGCTTCTTCCGCGCCCAGGGGATCGCGACTGGGAACTCGCTGGTCGAGGAGGAGGGTGTGACGCTGGCGGCCGAGGCGCTGGAGCGGGCCGATTCCTCCGATTGCGAACTTCGGCTTCCCGTCGACCTCGTGCTCGGCGAGCGCTTCGCCGCCGACGCCGAGCCGCGCCAGAGCGACGGGGTGGAGGTGCCCGACGGCTGGATGGGGCTGGACGTAGGACCACGGACCGCGCAGGCTTACGCCGAGGTGATCGCCTCCGCGGGCACCGTGCTCTGGAACGGCCCGATGGGTGCCTTCGAGCTGGCGCCGTTTGCGGCCGGCACCCGCGCCGTCGCCGAGGCCGTGGCGGAGGCGCCGGGGACGACCGTGATCGGCGGTGGCGACTCGGTCGCCGCCCTGCAGCAGTTTGGGCTCGGTGACAAAGTGGACTGGCTCTCGACCGGAGGAGGAGCATCGTTGGAGCTGCTTGAGGGAAAGAAGTTGCCTGGAGTGGAGGCGCTGTCAGATGCCTAGCCGCACGCCGTACATCGCCGCCAACTGGAAGATGCACAAGACCGTCGCCGAGGCGGGCCAGTTCGTCGACGCGCTGCTGCCGCAGATCGCGGCGACGCAGAGCGACGTGGTGATCTGCCCACCGTTCACGGCGCTGACCGCCGTGGTCGAGCGCCGCTACGGCACCGCGGTCAAGGTCGCCGCGCAGAACATGCACGAGGAGGACTCGGGCGCTTTCACCGGCGAGGTCTCGGCGCAGATGCTGGTCGAGCTCGACGTCGAGGCGGTCGTCCTCGGCCACTCCGAGCGCCGCCAGTTCTTCGGCGAGACCGACGAGGCGCTGTCGCGCAAGGTCCCGGCCGCGCTCGCCGCCGGCCTCGAGCCGATCCTCTGCGTCGGCGAGAGCGAGGAGGCCCGCGACGCCGAACAGACCGAGGCGGTGCTGCAGCGCCAGCTGCAGGCCGACCTGGCGAGCCTCGAGGGCACCCAGCTGAACGGGGTCGTGATCGCCTACGAGCCGATCTGGGCGATCGGCACCGGCCGCACGGCCACGCCCGAGCAGGCCCAGGAGACGATCGCCTTCATCCGCGACATCCTGCGTGAGCACGGCGCCGTCGCCGACGAGGTGCGGATCCTCTACGGCGGCTCGGTCAAGCCCGGCAACGCCGCCGAGCTGCTCGGCCAGCCCGATATCGACGGCGCCCTGGTTGGTGGCGCCAGCCTCGACCCGGCTGAATTCGCCGAGATAGTCAAGGCCGCATGAGCTTCCGGTGCGCCTTTTGCGGTCTATGCCCACATAAAGCGCACCGGAAGGGGCTGCAGTGACGGTTCCCTCGCTGGCGCTGGTCATCCTCGACGGCTGGGGCTTGGCCGAGCCCGGGCCCGGCAACGCGATCTCGCTGGCGCAGACGCCGGTCTTCGATCGCCTCTGGGACGGCTTTCCCCACACTCAGCTCTCCGCCCAGGGCCGCGACGTCGGCCTTCCTGACGGCCAGATGGGCAACTCCGAGGTCGGCCACCTCAACCTCGGTGCCGGAGCGATCGTCAAGCAGGACCTGGCACGGATCGACGACGCGATCGCCGACGGCAGCTTCTTCGACAACGAGGCCCTGCTCGCCGCCTGCGAGCGTGCTCGCGAGAGCCCCCGGGGGCGCCTGCACCTGCTCGGCCTCGTCTCCGACGGCGGCGTGCACTCGGGCTGGGAGCACATCGAGGCGACGATCGAGCTGGCCTCGCAGGAGGGGGTTCCCGACGTCGTCTTCCACGCCTTCACCGACGGCCGCGACACGCTGCCGCACGGGGGCAAGGGCTACCTGCACGAGCTCGAGCGCTGGCTGCGCCAGGCCGGCCGCGTCGGCACGGTCAGCGGCCGTTACTACGCGATGGACCGCGACACCCGCTGGGAGCGGGTCAAGCTCACCTACGACGCGATCGTCCACGCCGAGGGCCTGCGCGCGGCGAACAGCGAGGAGGCGATCGAACAGGCCTACGAGCGCGACGAGACCGACGAGTTCGTCAAGCCGACGGTGATCGGCGATTACGACGGTGTCGCCGAGGGGGACGTCGGGATTTTCATCAACTTCCGCCCCGACCGGGCGCGCGAGATGACGCTTGCCCTGTCCGAGCCCGACTTCGACGAGTTCTCCCGTGCCGGCGGCCCGCTGCTCGAGCTGACGACGATGACCGTGTACCGCAAGGGCTGGCCGTATCCGGTCGCCTATCCCGAGGCGCGGCCGAAGACGACGCTGGCGGAGACGATCTCGGAGGCGGGTGGGCGCCAGCTGCACGTCGCCGAGACCGAGAAGTACGCCCACGTGACCTACTTTTTCAATGGCGGCCGCGAGCAGGAGTGGGAGGGGGAGGAGCGCCACCTGGTCGACTCGCCCCGCGACGTGCCGACCTACGACCACAAGCCGGAGATGAGCGCCCGCGCCGCCGCCGACACCTTCGTCAGCCACTGGCAGGGCGGCGACTACCGCTTCGGCATCATCAACTTCGCCAACCCCGACATGGTCGGCCACACCGGCGTGATCCCGGCCGCCGTCGCCGCGGTCGAGGAGGTCGACGGTTGCCTCGGTGACGTAATCGAGGCGGTGACCTCGAAGGGCGGCGCCTGCATCGTCACCGCCGACCACGGCAATTGCGACCACATGCTCGAGCCCGACGGCTCGCCGAACACGGCGCACTCGCTGAATCCGGTGCCGCTGATCGTCACCGCCGAGGGTGTGACGCTGCGCGACGGCGGCATCCTCGCCGACGTCGCCCCGACGGCCCTGGAGCTGCTCGGCATTCCTCAGCCCGCGCCGATGACCGGCCGCTCGCTGATCGCGTGAGAAGCGACGCCAACCGCCTCAGCTTCGAGATCGAGGCGCGGGACGGGGCCGCTCGCACGGGGGTGCTGCAGACGGCGCACGGGCCGGTTCAGACTCCGGCCTTCATCCCGCTGGCGACGAAAGCGACGGTGCGTGGCCTCGAATCCCGCGAGGTGGCGGAGCTCGGCTACGAGATGGTGCTGGGGAACACGTACCACCTGTTCGTCTCTCCCGGGCCGGAGCGGATCGCCAAGGCCGGAGGACAGCACGGCTTCATGGGCTGGGAGCGGGCGCTGATCACCGACTCCGGCGGCTTCCAGGTGTTCTCGCTCGCGCACGGTGGCGTGGCGAATGAGGTGAAGGGGAGTGGGCGACAGGGTGGCGCCCACGGCTCGGTTGTCTCGATCAAGGAGGAGGGCGTGCACTTCCGCTCCTACCGGGACGGGGCGGAGCTGTTCATCTCGCCCGAGGTATCGATGGAGGTGCAGGCGGCGCTGGGCTCGGACATCGCGCTGGTCTTTGACGAGTGCACCCCCTTTCACGCCGACCGCGACTACACGGCGCGCTCGACCGAGCGGACTCATCGCTGGCTCGACCGCTGCCTCGCCTGGCACGGCGAGAACGGGCCGGGGCGCCAGGCGGTCTTCGGGATCGTCCAGGGCGGCGTCCACGAAGACCTGCGGCGCGAATCGGCCGAGTACATCTCGGCGGCTGGCGTCGACGGCCTGGCGATCGGCGGCACCCTCGGCCGCGACAAGGCCGAGATGCGCGAGGTGCTGGCGATGACCGCTCCGATGCTGCCCGAGGCGGCGCCCAAGCACCTGCTCGGCATCGGCGAGGTCGACGATCTGCTGGCCGGCATCGCCCTCGGCCTCGACGTCTTCGACTGCGCGGTGCCGACCCGGCTCGCCCGCCACGGCGTAGCCCTCGTCCCCGATCCGGACAACCGTTTCCGCCTCGACCTGCGCAAGGCCGGCCACGAAGGCGACCGCAACCCGATCGCCGAAGGCTGTCCCTGCCCCGCCTGCCAACACCACGACCGCGACTACATCAGCTACCTCTCAAGAGCCGAGGAGCTAACAGCAGTCCGCCTCCTCTGCCTCCACAACCTCACTTACCTGCACGAGCTGATGACCCACGCCCGAACCGCCATCTCCGCCGGAAGCTTCAGTGGCTACTCAACGGCCGTCATGGGCGGCCAGCCCCCCTGGGCCGCTATTCGGTGTTCTTCTTGACCAGGTCCTTGAATTCTTCGACGACCTTGTCGACGGTGTTGCCGGCGACTTCGGTGGCCTTGACGCCCGTCGCTTTGTCCGTCGTGTAGATCACCGCCGCGGCTACAGCGGCGGCGATGAGGACCAGCGCCACCAGGGCCATCACGAACCTGGCGAAGCGCGAGAACGCGCTTCGCTTCTGCTGGGCCTGTACCGGCGGCGGTGGGGCTACCGGCGGTTGCTGCGGCGCTCGCGCCACGGGGCGCCGGGTCTGCGAGGGCGCCGGCCGGTACTCGGTCTGTGCCGTCTGGTCGAGGCGGCGGGTGGCGGTCTCACCGCCGAGCATCCGGGTCGGCGTGTTGTCGTCGTCGAAGGGCAGGGTCACGTCCTCGCCCTGAAGCCCCAGTTGCAGCCCTCCGGCCAGCTCGCTGGCGCTGGCGTAGCGGCGATTCGGATCGCCCTCGAGCGCCCGCAGCACCGCCGCCCCCAGCGCCTCAGGCACTTCGTCGTTGTAGGTGCTCGGCGGCAGCGGCCGCTCGTTTTGCTGGCGCACCGCCAGCTCGGCCAAGGTCGAGCCCTCGTAGGGCAGCCGCCCGGTGAGGAACTGGTAGAGGACGACCCCGAGCGCGTAGACGTCGGTGGCCGGCGTCGCCTCCTCGCCGCGCACCTGCTCGGGCGAGAGGTAGGCGGCAGTGCCGACGACCGAGCCGACTTGGGTGATCCGGGTCTGTTCGACCGCGCGGGCGATGCCGAAGTCGGTCAGCTTGACCGTCATCTCGCCGCCGCCGACCGGGCCGCCGAAGACCATTAGATTGCCCGGCTTGACGTCGCGGTGGATGATCCCGCGCCGGTGGGCGTAGTCGAGCCCGGCGCAGGCCTGGGCGCCGATCTCGGCGGTCGTCTCGCCATCCAGCGGCCCCTGTCGCTGCAGGATCTGCGCACCGGAGCGGCCCTCGACGTACTCCATGACGATGTAGTGGCGCCCGTCGTCGATGCCGGTGTCGTAGACCTGAACGATGTTCGGATGGATCAGCTTGGCGACGGCAAGCGCCTCACGGCGGAAGCGGGCGACGAAGCGCTCGTCATCGGAGAGGTGCTCGGCGAGGATCTTGACCGCGACCGTGCGCTCGAGGATCAGGTCGGTCGCTTGGTGGACGCTCGACATGCCGCCGGAGCCGAGCCGGTCGCCGATCTCGTAGCGACCGGAGAGGATTCCGCTCGCCACTAGTCCCCTCCTTCCACGGGCGCGCCGGGCCCGACGCCGCCCGAGGCCCCGGTGCCGCCTTCGGCCGGCGTGGTCGGCGTGGGTGGAGGTTCGGCCGGAGTTGTTTCGGTGGGGGTGGTCGGAGTGGTCGGCGGCGGCACTTCTTTTTCCTGCTTCTCTTCTTCCTTTTCGAGCGCCTTTTCTTCCTTTTCGCGTTCCTTTTCGGCCTTCTTCTCGAGGCCGGGCGGCAGTTCGTCTTCTTCTTCGGTGCTCGGCGCTTCGGCGGCTGGAGCAACCGCTTCCGTTTCGGCTTCTTCGCAACTGACGACGACTTCGCCCAGCTTCTCGGCACCGCGCTGCAGCGCCTGCTTCAGCTTCGGATCGACCCCTTCGAGCGCTTCAACCTGGCTGCTGACTTCCTGAGCCGCGTTCTCGGCGCCGACGCATTCGCCTTCGCTGACGAACTGCTCGACGCTGTCGAGGTTTTCGGAGATTTCCTGCGCTGTGTTGCCGGGCAGCAGCTTGGCGTCTTCGCCGCCGCCGCAGGAGACAAGGGCCAGCGCCGCGGTCACGCCGAGGGCAAGGGCGAGGACGAATGCGATCGGCCGGCGCACTGCTGCGAGTCTAGAGAACGACTTCTGATGCGGATTTTCCCTGCAATTGAGCGTCACTGGCCGGTGTAGAGACGGTCGGCGAGGCGGCTGGGCAGGCCGGCCGCGGCGATTGGCTCGGCGGCCCGCTTGATCTCATACGCAACGCGATGGAAGCAGGCCGTCCCGGCCTCGGTGTCGAGTTCGAGCCAGGCGGCCCGCGGGTCGCCGTCGCGAGGCTGGCCGACACTGCCGGGGTTGAGCAGCCAACCGCCCTGGCCGAGGTCGAGCAGGGCACCGTCGCTGGCCTGGGCACCGCGCGCCTCGCCATTGCTGCTCCCCTCCGGCCTGGAGAAGAAGAGGGCGACGTGCGAGTGGCCGATCAGCCCGATTCGCTGCGGGTTCGCGTCCATGCCGGCGGCCGCCTGTTCGCCGGAGAGCACGTACTCCCAGACCGGATCGCGGGGCGAGGCGTGGTAGAGGCCGATCTCGGCGCGCTCGCCGTTCGGCTCCAGTTCGCGCAGGAACTCGAGCGTGCGCTCGGAGACGTTGGCGCGCGTCCACTCGACCGCCACCGCGGCCGCCTCGGAGAAGGATGAGATGTCGAGGCCGCCGAGGACCGCGAGGTCGTGGTTGCCGACCAGGCAGGTGGCGCATCGCTCCCGCACGAGGTCGGCGCAAGCGTCCGGCTCGACCCCGTAGCCGAGCACATCGCCGAGGCACCAGATCTCCTCGATGCCGGAGGCCTCGATCTGCTCGAGGACCGCTTCGAGGGCGGGCAGGTTGGAATGGATGTCGGTGATTGCGGCGATGCGCACGCCGGCCAGCGTACTTCGGCGCTCGCCCCTCCATACGATGAGCCCGATGATGGCTGCGACCGACCCGATCGCCGAGCTGCGCTCCGCGGTCAGCCGAGCTTCGCTCGCGCTGCGCGACGGTGAGGCAACCGGTCCCGAGCCGACCCTGGAGCGCCCGCCCAAGGCTGAGCTGGGCGACTACAGCTCAAATGCCGCAATGCTGCTTGCAGCGCCCCTGGGTGAAAACCCGCGCGACGTCGCCGCCCGCCTGGCCGCCGAGCTCAGCGAGCAGCTCGGGCCCGGGACGGTCGAGCGGATCGAGGTCGCCGGCCCCGGCTTCCTCAACTTCTTCCTCGCCGACGACTGGTACCGGCGCGCGATGTCGAACCTCGCCGCGGACTGCGAAGGGTTAGAGCAGGCGCCGGCCGAGTCGCCGGAAAGGATTCTGGTCGAGTTCGTCTCGGCCAACCCGACCGGCCCGCTCCACGTCGGCGGCGGTCGCCACGCGGCCTACGGCGACTCCCTCGTCCGCCTGCTCGAGGCGACCGGGCACGAGGTCCAGCGCGAGTTCTACGTCAATGACGCTGGCGGTCAGATCAGCCGCTTCGCCGCCTCGATCTCGGCCCGCATGCGCGGCGAGGAGGTCCCCGAGGACGGCTACGAGGGCGCTTACGTCGGTGAGCTGGGCGAGAGGATCGCCGCCGACGGAATCGACGACGACGATCTCGAGGCGGTCGGCAGTCGCGGGGTCGAGCTGGTCCTCGAGGGGGTGCGGGCGACGCTCGAGCGATTTGGCGTTCGCTTCGACAACTGGTTCTCCGAGCGCGACCTCTACAGCCGCGGCGAGGTCGACTCCGCCCTCGCCCAGCTCGAGCAGGAGGGGCATAGCTACCGCAGCGATGACGCGCTCTGGCTGCGAACGACGACCTTCGGCGACGACAAGGACCGGGTGCTGATCCGCGCCAACGGCGAACCGACCTACCTCGCCGCCGACGTCGCCTACCACTGGGACAAGCTCGAGCGCGGCTTCGAGCGGCTGATCGACATCCTCGGTGCCGACCATCACGGCTACGTCGCCCGTCTGCGGGGGGCGATCGCGGGCCTCGGCGCCGACCCGGACCGCTTCGAGGCGCTGATCATGCGCCTCGTGCACATCGTCGAAGGCGGCGAGCGGGCGCAGATGTCGAAGCGCAGCGGCGACTTTGTCTCGCTCGACGAGCTGCTTGACGACATTGGCGTCGACGCGGCGCGCTGGTTCATGCTCTGGCGCAGCCACGACACGACGGTCGACCTAGACCTTGAGCTGGCCCGCCGCCAGTCCAACGACAACCCCGTCTACTACGTCCAGTACGCGCACGCCCGCATCGCCAGCATCCTGCGCAAGGCCGGCGTTGAGCCGCAGCAGGCCGCCGACGCGGCCGGTGCGGCGACGCCAGGAACACCGCTCGAGCCGGCGGAGCGTGAGCTGATCAAGCGCCTGCTCGAATTCCCCGGCGAGGTGCGCGAGGCCGCCGAGCGGCGGGCGCCGCACCGGATCTGCACCTTCTCGACCGCGGTCGCCGCCGATTTCCACGCCTTCTACCGCGATTGCCAGGTCCTCGGCGCCGAGGGCGAGGGCGTCGAGCGCTCGCGGCTGGCGCTCGCCCAGCTCGCCAAGCAGACGATCGCCGGGTCGCTCGGCCTGCTCGGCATCTCCGCCCCCGAGCGGATGTGATGTTTGGCCGGCGCAAGAAGCCCCCGGTGCTGGCCCAGGTTCCGGCGCCGACGGGCCCAAGCCCCCGATTGGGCGCCCTCGGCCGTGGTGAGCTCGACGCCTGCAGGGGGCTGGCTGCGGCGCTGGCTGGGTCGCGGTCGGTGCTGGCCACCGGTCCGGCGCGCTCAGCGGTGGCGCTCGGCCTCGCCGCTGCGGCGATCGCCGAGGGTCGCCGCGTCGCCCTGCTGGAGTGCGACCTTGCCTCGCCGGCCCTGGCCGGGTTACTCGGCCTCTCGGCGACTCCTGGCCTGAGCGAGTACCTGCGCGGCGAGGTCGAGGCCCCGCAGATCCTGCAGTCGCTGGTCCTCGCCGGCCCCGCGGCGGGCCGGGCGACGGAGCCGCTTGCCTGCATCGTCGCCGGTGCGCCCGAGCCCGAGCCGGCGGCGCTGCTCGACTCCGACCGCTGCATCCAGGCAACCGGCAAGCTGCGCCGGGCCTATGACCTGCTCGTCATTGACGGCCCGCCCGCGGGTCCCGGCAGCGGGCCGCTGAGGGCTCTCGCTGACCAGGTCGACGCGACGATCGTCTGCGGCGAGCCGGGCGCGATCTCGAAGCGCCTGCCGGTCCCGGTCACCGGGCTCGTGCTGTTCGACTGAGACCCTGGCTAGAGGTCGTATCGGCCGATGTCGGCCTCGAGCCGTTCGGCGTCCTCGCCCTCTGGCCCGGCGGCTGCGCTCTTCTCCCCGGCTGGCGGGCCGCGGCCGTCGCGGCGCCAGCGGGCAACGCTGAAGGCGAGCGCGATCGCGGCGACGACGATCGCGACGATCGGGACCAGGTAGGCCGAGAGGTCGAAGCCGGAGGCCTTGGGCAGCGCCAGCACAGACGGCCCGTACTGGGCGACGAGGGCGTCCTTGATCTCGGCCTTGGTCTTGCCGGAGGCGACCAGCTTCTCCACGTAGACCTTCTCCCGTTTCGCCTGCGGCGAGTCCGCCAGCTCGAGCAGGGTGCCGCAGATCGGGCACATCACTTCGTCTTCGATGTCGTGGACGGTCGTCTGCCGGGCCGGCAAAGCGACCGCGGAGGCGGCAAGGGCCAGCAGGCCGACCGCGATCGCGCTCAACGCCGCCGCGCGCCTCACTGCGAACCTTTGATCAGTGGCTCGACCCGATCGCTCAGAAAGCGATCGTCGACCGGCCCGCGCCAGATCAGCACCAGCTTTCCGCGCGGGTCGACGAGGAAATTCTCGGGCACGCCGGTCGAGCCGAAGGCGGAGCTGCGCTCGTCGCCGACCGAGCGCAGCTGCGGGTAGGTGGTCGGGTGATCGTGCAGGAAAGTGACGGCGTCGTCTCGGTTGTCCTGCACGTTGATGCCGACGACCGTCGTGTCTTTAGCGTGCTGCTGGCGGTAGAAGCGCTCCAGCACGGGCGCCTCCTCACGACAGGGGATGCACCACGAGGCCCAGAGGTTGACCAGGACCCATTCGCCCCGGTGTTCGGCGATTGAGCCGTGGCCGGGACCGGGAAGGGCCGGCAGCGTGCGGTCGGGCACCGGCTCGCCGACAGCGATCTTCGTCGTGCCCTTGCTGAGCAGACCGAAGGCGAGCAGGCCGACGACGGCCAGCACGGCGAGGAAGGCGAGGAACGATCGCGTGCTCACGGGCGCTGGACTCTAGATAGCCATGGCCTCCGGCAACTGCGCGGCAGCCCGTAGAATCAGCGCCTGACGCGGACGTAGCTCAGTTGGTAGAGCGCAAGCTTCCCAAGCTTGAGGTCGCGAGTTCGAGACTCGTCGTCCGCTTTGACCCGCCTAGTCTGCGAGGGCGGCTCTGGTGCGAATCCGCGGGGCCCGCTTGCGCCGGTGGCCGTTGCGCAAGTTGCCGTTGGTGCGGGGTGCCGTGCCCTTGGCCTCGCGATAGAAGTGCTCGGTGGCGCCGCGCACGGGGCGTTCTCCGACCAGCTCGACCAGGCCTGTGCGATGAAGCTCGGTGACGTGGTAATTGACGTTGCTGAGGGGGGTCCGCAGCTCGTAACTGAGGTCGCTGGGGGAGAGGGTTCGACCGCCGTCGATGGCCAGCACCTCCAAGATTGAGATCCGCAGCGGGTGGGTATTGGCCCGAGCCAGGAGCTGCCAGTTCATGGGGATTCCTCCGTCTGGTTCAATGGATTTTTACCAACTTCTAGGTATTCATACCAAAAAATGATGGTCTAAATCCACAAAATCGGGTAGCTGGGGACAGATGACGGTCAACGAAAGGGAGAGATCAATGGGGCAGGGCGCCAGAATTTGGCTTGGGACTGCGGTTTCCGTTGTTCTACTGGCGCTCGCTGTCGCGGCACCGGCGGGTGCGGTCGACATCATCGAAGAAGAGCAGCCGGAAACGAAAAACTCGGGCTGGCAGGCCGGCACCTGCACGACCGACACGCCCGAATGCGTGCCGGAAGAACCGAAACAGTTCTTCACCCAGGCGGCGGGCCATCCGCCCGCGGGATTCACCCAGATCATCGTCAAGCACTCCGGCCTCTTCGAAACGCCGGTGGGGAATCTGAAGACGGTCTTGGTCGATCTCCCGCAGGGCCTGAGCGTCAATCCCCAGGCGACTCCGCAGTGCGAACTCGAAGGCGGCAAATTCCCGATCGCGGGCTGCCCCCTCGACACCAAAGTCGGCTACAGCAACGTCACCGCGGCCGCCGCTATTCCTCCGATCACGACCCCGCCTGTGACGGTCCCTCAGATCCCGGTCTACAACCTCGTTCCGCGGCCGGGCGAACCGGCGCGGTTCGGTTTCAACCTGCCGCTCAATATCGGCGAAGTCTTTCTCAATGCCGGCGTCAAGTGGGACGGCGACTACCACGAGTACTTCACGATCCACGTTCCCGCGATTCCGGCCGTGAGGATCCTCAAGAACCGGCTCGTCTTTGACGGCACGATCGGCAATCACGGATTGCCCTCGGAAGGCGGGGGCCCCTTCCTCACCTCGCCGAGCACCTGCTTCAACCCCAATCTCGCGCAGTACGCGACGATCTACAACACGACTCTCCACGCCGACTCGGCTGAGGAAGAAGCGCCCGGCAACAACTACGACGTGGCTGCACCGGCGCCGCCCTCGGCCGCCTTCCTCACCGGATCCGAGTTCCTCGAATCGCCCCTGCCACGGATCGGAGGCGGCGCCCGGGTGATGCCGACGGGCTGCAACAACGTCCCATTCAAACCGTCGACCTCCGGAAGTACCAGCACGAACCAGACCGACTCGCCGACGGGCGGCACGGTCGAGGTCAAAGTCCCGTTTGAACCGTCGGCCTCGATCGCTCAATCGAACGTCAAGAACGCTGACGTCTCACTTCCCCTGGGGATGGGTCTCAATCCGTCGGCCGCGAGCGGCTTGCAGGCGTGCACCGACGCTCAGTTCGGCAAAGGAACTCGCAATGCCGTGAGCTGTCCAGCCGGGTCGAAAATCGGCACGGTGGCGATTGACACACCGCCGCTTCCCAACGGGACCCTCACCGGCAACGTCTATCTGGCGACGCAGCAGAGCCGCGACCCGGCGTCGGGCAACGAGTACCGAGTCTTCCTCGATGCCGAGTCCGCCAGTCGCGGCCTCTCGATCCGGCTGTTGGCCAACGTCAGCGCCAACCCGCAGACCGGCCAGCTGACCGCGCAGGTGCACGAAGCTCCGCAGCTCCCATTCGACTCCGTGCGCGTCACCCTCGATGGCGCCAAAGGGACCCTGACCAGCCCGCCCACTTGCGGCCCGAACAAGACCGGCCACGCGATGACTGCCTGGTCGGGCACGCCGGACAGCGGACCCCAGGACCCGGGCTTCACCCTCACCAACGCGCCCGGTGGCGGTCCCTGCGCGAAAACCCTGGCGGCCCGACCGTTCGCCCCCGGCTTCGGAGCCAAATCGACGAACCCGAAAGGCGGCGCTTACACACAGGTCGTCGTCAATGCCAGTCGCGCCGACGGCAACCAGGAGCTGAAGGGCGTCGACGTCAACCTGCCGCCCGGGCTGACCGCGAAGCTGGCCGGCGTCCGCTACTGCCCACCGGCGACGATCGCCGCCGCGGCAGCCAAAAGCGGCGCGGCTGAGGCGGCCGATCCGAGTTGCCCCAACTCGAGCCTCGTCGGCAGCGCTTCGGTTTTTGCCGGCAGTGGGTCGAACCCGCTCCACCTGACTGGAAAAGCCTTCCTCGCAGGGCGTTATAAGGGCGCCCCCCTTTCCCTGGCAGTGATCACCCCCGCCACGGCCGGGCCGTTCGATCTCGGAACGGTCGTGGTGCGGGTGGCACTGTTCGTCGACCCGGAAACGGCGCGGGTGCGTGCCGTCTCCGATCCGATCCCGCATGTCTTCGGCGGCGCCCTCGTCGACCTGCGCTCGATCTCGGTCAGCCTCGATCGCAAAAATTTCGCCCTCAACCCGACCAACTGCTCGGCGATGACCTTCGCCGGGGCGCTTCACGGCGGCGGTGCCAACCCGCTCGACCCGGCCGCCTTCAGCACCGTGCCGGTCTCGGCGCCGTTCAAGGTCAACGGCTGCGAGGACCTCGGCTTCAAGCCGAAACTGTTCATGCGGATCTTCGGGGGCACGCGCCGGGCGAAGAGCCCGAAGCTGCGCGCTGTCCTGGTTGCCCGTGACGGCGACGCCAACATCGGCCGCGCCTCGGTCAAGCTGCCGAAGCCGCTGATCCTCGAACAGGCCAGCCTGGCCAACGTCTGCACGCGGGTGCAGTTCGCCGCCAACAACTGTCCCCAGGACTCGATCTACGGCTTTGCCGAAGCGACCACGCCGCTGCTCGACGGACCGTTGAAAGGCCCGGTCTACCTGCGCTCCTCCAACCACGAACTGCCGGACATGGTCGCCGCCCTGAACGGCCAGGTCGACATCGTCCTCGACGGCCGCATCGACAGCGTCAAGGGTCGCCTGCGCACCACCTTCGACACGGTGCCCGACGTGCCGGTCTCGAGGTTCGTCGTCACGATCCGCGGCGGCAAGAAGCGCGGCCTGCTGGTCAACTCATCCAGCCTCTGCGCGAAGAAATACAAGGTCATCGCCCGCTTCACCGGCCAGAACGGCAAGAAGGCAAACCAGAAGCCGAAGCTGCGCACCCCCTGCAAGAAGCACGGCAAAGGCCACAAGAAGCACGGCAAGGGTAAGGCGAAGGGCGGGCACCACCACCGCTAGCTGGGCTGGCGTTGCTCAGATCGGTTGGCTGGTGGGGCGGATGAGGATCTCGTTGACGTCTACGCCCGGGCGCTGTTCCAGCGCATAGATCACAGCTTTAGCGATGTCGCTGTCCTGTAGCGCCCACTCTCCCGGACGGTTGTCGAAGAAAGGGGTGTCAGTCATTCCCGGCTCGATCAATGTCACCTTGATGTCGCGGTTCTCGTGGATCTGGCGCAGTTCGGCCCGCAGCGCCTCGCCGATCGCCGTCGCCGCCCACTTGGTCGCCGAGTACATCGAGCCGGGCAGCGCCCGCCGCCCGGCCACCGAGCTGGTGATGACGAAGTGCCCGTCACCGCGCTCGAGCAGGTGGGGGAGGGTGGCGCGAATCGTCAAGCCGACCCCGTAGACGTTGGTAAGGACCATCGAGCGCCAGTGCTCGGGCGACTCCTCGAGAAACCCGCGCGAGGCACCGAAGCCGGCGTTGGCAAAGACCACGTCAATACGACCAAAGCGCTCCATAGCGGCAGCAGCCATCGCCTCAACCTGGTCCCACTCAGTGACATCGCAACGCACCGCAAGCGCCCGCTCCTCGCCACCAAGCTCGGCAACCAGCTCCTCAAGCGGCTCCAACCGCCGCGCGGCAAGGACGAGCCGATACTTGGCCGCCGCAGCTCGCGCGGTGGCAGCACCGATACCGCTGGAAGCTCCCGTAATAAGCAGCACTGGGTCATCGCTCATGCGCTGATTCTCGCACTCGGGCCGTCGAGAGCGAGCGGGCGGGGGTCAGCGGACACTCTGCGCGAAGCGCGTCCGCTGACCCCCGCCCGCTCGCTCCCCATCACCTCTTGCGATAATCCCTCGCCGTGGATCCCCAGCGCAAGCGGAAGATCCGGCTCGTAGTCGCCCTCAGCGTCGCCGTTCTACTGGCGGCGGCGCTCGTCTACACCTCCTTCAGCGCCGCCAGCGAGGCGAAGGAGCCCTCGCAACTGCTCAGCGCCGCGCCCGGAACCAGCTACGACCTCACCGGCAAGGTCGTGCCGGGCTCGATCCGCCACGACGGCCAGGAACTGCGCTTCCGGGTCGCCGATCGCGAAGGCGGCGGCCCGACCCTGCCCGTCACCTACAGCGGCACCGTCCCCGATCCGTTCCGGGGCGGCCGCGAGATCGTCCTCACTGGGGAAGTCGAGCACGGCACCTTCATCGGCGAACGCGACACGCTGGTGACCAAGTGCCCATCGAAGTTCACTACTTCGGAATGACAGCCGGCCTCGGCAGCGTCGTCCTGCTGCTCGCGTTTCTGGCGATGCTCTTCGCCGTGGTCGCGGCGCTGGTCGGGCGCAAGGGCGACGAGCGCTGGGTCCTCGCCTCGCGGCGGGCCGTGTACGGGGCCTGTGGCTTGCTCACCCTCTGTGTCGTCCTAATCGAGATCGCCTTCGCCAGCGACGACTTCTCCTTCAACATCGTCCAGCAGCACTCTTCGATCGAGACGCCGATCTTCTACAAGCTGGCGGCGATGTGGTCGAGCCAGGAAGGCTCGCTGCTGCTCTGGGCTTGGGTGCTCTCGATCGCCTCCTCGCTCGCCCTGTACGCGACCCGCAGCAAGCTGCGCGAGATCGTCCCCTACGCGACCGCGGTGATGGCCGGGATCGCCAGCTTCTTCACCGGGCTGATGCTGTTCGCCGGCGGCGTCAACCCCTTTGCCAAGAGCCCGGGGGCGCCGGTCGACGGGATCGGCCTCAACCCGCTGCTGCAGCACCCGAGCATGATGATCCACCCGCCGATGCTCTACTCGGGGTACGTCGCCTTCACGATCCCCTTCGCCTTCGCGATCGGCGCCCTGATCACCCGCCGCCTCGACGCCTCCTGGATCCGCGCCACCCGCCGCTTCGCCCTGATCGCCTGGGCCTTCCTCGGCTTCGGCCTGCTGCTCGGCGCCCGCTGGTCCTACACCGAGCTCGGCTGGGGCGGCTACTGGGCCTGGGACCCGGTCGAGAACGCGGCGCTGATGCCGTGGCTGATCGGCACCGCCTTCCTGCACTCGATCATGGTCCAGGAGAAGCGCGGCATGCTGAAGGTCTGGAACGCCTGCCTGATCGTCGCCACCTTCTCGCTGGCCCTGCTCGGAACCTTCCTCGTTCGCTCCGGCGTGCTGCAGTCGATCCACGCCTTCGGCGACAGCACCGTCGGGCCGTACATCCTCGGCCTGATCGCCGTGGTCCTGATCGGCTCGACGGCGCTGATCGTCTCCCGCCTCGACGACCTTCGCTCGCCGAAGCGGATCGACTCGCTCGCCTCGCGCGAGGCGGTCTTCGTGATCAACAACCTGCTGCTGGTCGCGCTCTGCGCGACGATCTTCTGGGGCACCTTCTTCCCGCTGATCTCCGAACTCTTCACCGGGACGAAGTCCTCCCTGGCGGCGCCCTGGTTCGACCGTTACACGACGCCGCTGGCGATCCTGCTCGTCCTCTTCACCGGGATCGGGCCGCTGCTGGCCTGGCGGCGGGTCAGCTGGAACACCGCCAAACGGGTCTTCCTCGTGCCCTCGTTGGTCGCCGCCGCGGTGGGCGTCGCCCTTGTCCTGTTCGCCGACGTGGCGCACAAGCCGTGGGCGTTCGCCCTCTTCGTCTTCGCCACCTTCGCCCTGGTCGGGCTGCTGCAGGAGTTCTGGCGTGGCGCCGCAGCCCGTCGCTCGCTCACGGGCGGTTCGATGGCGACGGCGCTGATCGGGATCGTCACCCGCAACCGGCGCCGCTACGGCGGCTACATCGTCCATATCGGCATCGCGGTGCTGCTAATCGGGATCGCCGCCTCCTCCAGCTTCCAGACCAACCGCGACGTCGACCTGAGGCCGGGCGAAAGCGCCGTGATCGACGGCTACAACGTCACCTACGTGCGGCCGACGGCCACGGTCGATCGCCTCGCCTTCACCGCGGGCGCGGTGCTGCGAGTGGAGAAGGACGGCAAGGCGTTCACCCTGCACCCGGACCGTCGCTTCTACCGCCCGACCGGGGTGGAAGGGGGGACGATCTCCAACTACTTCGGCGGCGAATCGGACAGCGACATCGGTTTGAAGGCGGGAGTCCTGCGCGATTTCTGGACTGCGATACAGCCCAGCATCACCGGTGTGCAGGCGGGGGCCCGAGCGGCGGACAAAGGGTTCACAGCATGCATGCGCGGTGCAGCCGGCACGCCGCCTCAATGCGGAGCGGTGGCGGCGATGATGCGGGCGGCCGCCACCAACCCGCGCCTGATGCCGGCTGCTCTGGCCCAGATCGAAACACTGCAGGTGGCGACGGCAAAGCAGATTGCCAAGCGCTATGTCGCCGAAGGAGCGTCGGCGACCTTCCGCGTCATCGTCAACCCGCTGGTCACCTGGATGTGGATCGGCGGACTGATCGCCCTCGCCGGGGCGCTGATCGGCCTCTGGCCCACCCGCCGCACCCGCCGGGCGGCCCTCGTCGCTGATCCCGAGCTGGAGGCGCTGAAGGAAGCCAAGTACCGCGAGATCCGCGACGCGGAACTCGACCACGCGGCCGGCAAGCTCTCCGACGAGGACTTCGCCCTGCTCGACGCCGAGCTGCGCAACGAGGCGGTCGCGATCCTCGACAGCGGCAACGGGTCCAGCGGCAATGGCGCCAATGGCCACCCCGACAGCGTCGAGCGACCCGCCGAGTCGGTCTAGACGACTAGACCTTCAGCAGGGCGATGGTGTTGACCACGAACAGCACCGCGAAGAAGATGGTGGCGCGGTCGAGGTTGCGCTCGACCATCGAGCCGCCGCTGAAGCCACCGCCGCCGCCACCGATACCGAAGGCGCCGGAGAGGCCTGTGTCTTTCCCGGAGTGCAGCAGGATCAGGAAGATCAGCACGACGGAGATGATCACTTGGATAAAGCCGAGGAAGGTTTCCACGCGGCGGATGGTAGCGGCCTGAATGATGATGCGTAGCTGACATCGTCCGGGGTTTTGTTGCGCTGGTTGACAAAGATCGCTATCTTGTCAACCAAGAAGACGTTCTCGGGTGATTTGACAAGGAGGAGCAGCGATGGAGGCCGCAACGCATAGCCACGATCACGGGCCGGCGATCGAGCTCAACCCGGCGACCTGGAAGGACGCCAAGCGCTACGCCTGGCTGCTCGGCCTGGTCATTCCCTTTGCCCCTTTCATCGCCTGGGCCAGCGTCGAAGTGACCGGCTTCGAGGTCTTCTGGTTCTTCGGGCCGCTGCTCGTCTTCGTCGCCTTCCCGCTGCTCGACATCGCGATCGGGGTCGACCCGACCAACCCGCCCGACAGCATCCTCAAGTGGCTCGAGCAGGACCGCTACTACCGCTGGTGCACTTACCTCTTCATCCCGGTCCAGTACGCCGGGCTCGTCTTCGCCTGCTGGCTCTGGTCGAGCGGTGACCTCTCGGTCCTGGAGAGCCTCGGCCTGGCGGTGACGATGGGGGTCGTCGGCGGCATCGCGATCAACACCGCCCACGAGCTCGGCCACAAGCGCGAGAACTCGGAGCGCTGGCTCAGCCGCGTAGCTTTGGCGCAGACCGGTTACGGCCACTTCTTCATCGAGCACAACCGCGGTCACCACGTTCGCGTCGCCACTCCCGAAGACCCAGCCAGCTCGCGACTGGGGGAGAGCTTCTGGGCTTTCCTGCCGCGTACCGTCGCCGGCAGCCTGCGCTCGGCCTGGGGAATCGAGGGCGCCCGCCTCGACCGCCTCGGCAAGTCGCACTGGTCGCGGCACAACGACCTGCTCGGCGCCTGGGCGATGACGGTGGCGCTGTTCGCGGTGCTGGCGATCGTCTTCGGCCCGGTCGTGCTGCCCTACCTGCTGATCCAGGCCGTGCTCGGTTTCTCGCTGCTGGAGGTCGTCAACTACCTCGAGCACTACGGCCTGCTGCGCCAGAAAAAGGAGGACGGTCGCTACGAGCGCTGCCTCCCCGAGCACAGTTGGAACAGCAACAACGTCGCCTCCAATGTCCTGCTCTACCACCTGCAGCGCCACAGCGATCACCACGCCAACCCGACCCGGCGCTACCAAGCGCTGCGCCACGTCGATGAGGCGCCGCAGTTGCCGACGGGCTACGCCGGGATGATCGTTCTCGCCTGGGTGCCGCCGCTCTGGCGGCGGGTGATGGACCCGCGCCTGGTCGACCACTTCGACGGCGACCTGACCCGGGCCAACATCCAGCCGCGCAAGCGCGAGCGCATCCTCGCCCGCTACGGGGCCGCGTCGTGAGCCGCTGGCGCTGCCCCTCCTGCGGCTACGTCTACGACGAGCAGGCGGGACACCCGCGCGAGGGCTTCCCAGCCGGGACGGCTTGGAGCGAGGTCCCGGACGACTGGGCCTGCCCCGACTGCGGCGTGCGCGACAAGGTCGATTTTGAGCCGGACGAGGGTGGAGCCGACGAGTGACCGCTTCCGCTGAGACGATTCCAGCGGTGGCCACCGTACGCACGCCCTATCCCCAAGCCGCGCGGGCGCTCCTGCGCGAGACGCTCTTCGGCGCCGCCCGCGACCAGCTGCAGAGTCGCGCCTGGTCGGAGATCACGATGTCCGCTATCGCCGGCGCCGCCGGCGTCAGCCGCCAGACCCTCTACAAGGAGTTCGGTAGCCGTGACGAGTTTGGCCAGGCCTTCGTCATCCACGAGGGCGAACGCTTCCTCGACGACGTCGAGGCGGCGGTCCGCGAGCACCTTGACGACCCCCGCGCCGCCGTCGGCGCCGCCCTCTCGACCTTCCTCAGTGCCGCCGGCGAAGACCCCCTCGTCCGCATCCTGCTCAGCGACGATGGCACCGGCGGCATGCTCCCCTTCGTCACCACCCAGGGCATGCCCGTGGTCCAGTGGGCCACGGCGCGGCTCAAAGCCACGATCGAGGAGGGCTGGCCACAGGCCCCGGCCGACGACGCCGCCCTCCTCGCCGAGTCCCTGGTCCGGCTCGCGATCAGCTACATCACCGCCCCCAGTGGCCCGCCGGAGACCACCGCGATCCAGGCCGGCGAGCTGCTCGGCCCGTTCATCGACAAGGCGCTGGGCAGCTAGTTAGTCGCCTCGCGTCTTCTTCTCGCGTTTCAGCTCAATCCCGTCACGTTTGGCGGGCCACTCGTGAGGTCGACCCAGCCAGGCTTGTCTCTTTCCTCGAGAAAGGATTGAGATGACCGATTCGCTAGCCGCAGGTATCGTTGCCCATATGCCCGAGTTCGATTTGACGATCCTCTACGAGCAAGGTGAGGACGGCTGGATCGTCGCGTCTATTCCCGCGGTACCTGGGACTTCGAGCCAGGGACGCACTCGTGCCGAGGCGCGCGAGAACGTTCTTGACGCTCTAGCGCTGATGCTCTCTCCTGAGCCGATCGAGGCCGATGACGAGCGCGAGCGCGAGTTGCTGCATCTGACCAGCGCGTGAAGCGTCGAAAGCTCGAGCAGCACCTGCGCCTACACGGCTGCCGTCATCTGGATCAAGGCGGGAGTCATTCGCGCTGGATCGGTCCAGGTGGGCGCGATCCGCTGTTCCCCGTCATCGGGAGATCGACCACCGTCTCGCCCGCAGCATCTGTCGGCAGCTGGGGATTCCCGCGCCGACCGGTTCTCGTTGAGCTCGCCGGTTATCGCGACTCGGGCGACTTGCCGTAATAGACGGCGAAGCTTTGGCTGAAGCCTTCGCGCTCGTAGAAACGCTGGGCGTCGACGTTGGTGGCTGTGGTGGTGATCGCCATCTCCTCGACGCCGAGCTCGGCGAGGCGTTGCCAGACGGCTTTGAGCAGCGCTGCCCCGATGCCTTTGCTCCGCTGGTCCGCCAGGATCGAGAGGGTCTCGAGCTCGGCGAGGCGATCGCCGGTTTCCCAGCTTGCGTAGGGCATGCCGACCGTGACGCAGGCGTAGCCGGCCGGATTTCCTTCGGCCTCGGCGATGACGAAGAAGGTGTCGGGATCCTCGAGCCAGCGCTCGTACTTCGAGCGGCGGATCCGCCAGGCGTCGGCGTCGCCGCGTGGGGGAGTGCCGGGGCCGAGCTCGGGGGTTATCTCGGCGTGGTGTGTCTGCAGGGCGTTCCAGACCGGCTCCAGGGTGGCGAGCTCCTCGACCGCGTCGGCGTAGCGCAGCGTCAGGCCCGCCCCGGGGCTCGGTGGCTCCGCCGGCCGGCCCGCCCGGGCCAGGCGACTTTCCAGGTTGGCCTTGACGTCCGGCCACTCGGAGTCGATCACGCTGAAGTAGGCCGAGTCGCGCACGCCGACGCTGGGCGTGATCTTGTGATTGCGCAGGATTCCCTCGAACTTGGCGGGGAGCGCGGCGAGCGCGGCGCAGGAGCGCTCGTTGCGGGCGTCGGTCTTGAACTCGACCCGCAGGCAGTTGAGCGTCTCGAAGGCGTGGCGCATCATCAGCAGCTTCGCCTCCACGTTGGCGCCGCTGCGCCAGGCGCTCGGGTTGAGCCAGGTCCAGCCGATCTCGACCACGCGGTCGGCGGGGCGGACGTTGAGGAAGCGGCTGCTGCCGACGACGCGGCCACTGCGCAGGTCGCGCGTGACGAAGGTGCCCTCATCGCCGGTGATTTCCGCTTCCCGGGTGAGCTCGAGCCACTTGTCGAACATCTCGCGCTGGTTGAGGGGCGCGAGCCAGGTCCAGATCTCGTAGGCCTGCGTCGCTTCCCAGAGTTCGTCGACGTGCTCCTCGGCGAAGGGCTCGAGAACGACGATCGATCCCTCGAGTCGTGTGGTCAGGTTCTCCACGGCGGCCATTCTGCCAAGGGCCTGCGGGCGTCAGATCTCCAGCCGGAAGACCAGTCTCTCGTGACCGCTGTCGTCGATCCGGTCGCGCTCGGGCAGGCGTCTGTAGCCGAGCGATTCGTAGAGGCGGTGGGCGGCCGTTTGGTAGGCGCGGCTCCAGAGTGCGATCGCGCTCCAGCCGGAGGCCCTTGCCAGCTCGTGGCAGTGGCCGACCAGGGCGCGGCCGGTCCCCAGCTGCCGCGCCGGCGCCGAGACGACCAGCCGCGAGAGCTCCGCCTCGCCGGCTCGGGCAACCGCTTGGCCTGGCGCTCCCGGCGGAGACAGGGCGACGACTCCGACCACCGCGCCGTCGCGTTCGGCGACGAACACCCGGCCGCGGCCAGCCGTCTCGAGGAGGTCGGCCTCCGAGTAGGGAACGGTCCGGCCGCCCTCGCCCTCGTCGACGTAGGCCGCGGTCCAGAGATCCGCGATCGCGGCGGCATCCTGCTCGCTCGCTTCGCGGACGGGCTCGGTCCCGCTCAAAGCTCCTCGCGAACCAGGCGCAGGCCGATGTCGAGCTCGGGCAGATCGCGGAGGCGGCCGTACTTCTCGTCCCACAGCCCGTTCTCGAGCTCGGCCCGCAGGCGCTCGAGTCCCCGCTCGGTCGCCTCGGCCGGCATCCGGTGCCAGATCGACGCGGCCCGGCGGACGTCTGGGTCGAGAACCAGCTCGGGCCGGTCCCAGAGCGCGATCGAGAAGCCGTCGAGGCAGCGGCGCGGCCCCGGCAACGTCTCGATGCTCGCGCCCGGCAGCCTGGCTCGCAGCTCCGCCATCGACGGCATCACCTCGTGGTCTAGGACTCCCGCCTCGGGGAAGTAGTCCTTGACGATCCAAACCTCTTCGATCGCATCGGGGTCGAGGGTCAGCAGCACTATCCGCCGTCGCGCCACCCGTCGCATCTCCGCCAGGCCGGCATCGATGTCGTTCCAGTGATGGATCGTCAGCACGCCCATCGCGGCGTCGACGCTCTTGTCGTCGAGCGGCAGGGCCTCGGCGACGCCTTCGAGCGCCGGCGCGGCGTCCGCCGGTCGCTGGGCGATCATCACCGGCGAGGGCTCGACCGCGATGACCTCGCGATCGTTCGGCTCGTAGGAGCCGGTGCCCGCTCCCACGTTGACGACGCTGCGGGCGTCGCCGAGGGCGCCCCAGATCGCCGCCTCGATCCGCGGGTCGGGACGGCGGAAGTCGCTGTAGTTGACGCCCATGCGGTTGTAGGCCGGGCTGCTCATCGCGCGGATCGCGCTCCCTTGTCGCCGGGCGCCTTGGCTGCGGAGCCGTGCTCACGCAACAGCTTGACCAGCAGCTCGACGAAGTCGCCGTAGGTGTTCTCGCGCACGGCGCCGGGGCTGACCAGCGCTTCGATCGCGAGGCCGATTCCGAGCGCCCGGAGGATCAGCGCCAGTTCGTCGGGCGTGAGGTCGGCCTCGATCCCCTCGAGCTCCTGGTAGTGGGCGATGTAGGTGGCAATCGCCTCGCGCAGGGCAGCAGAGCGGGTGCCGAACCGTTGGGCCAGCTCGGGATCCCGACCGGCGTGGGCGACGAACTCCATGTGCAGGAGGAAGGACTCGCGGTCCTTGGCGAAGCGCTCCATCCACTGGTCGGCAAGCGCCCGGGCGCGGAGCTCGATCGGCGCGTCCTCGGCGAGCTCGGCTTGGGTCCCGGCGAGCTCCCGCGCCCGTTCGGCCATGTAGTCCTCGAGCACGGCGAGGAAGAGGTCCGCCTTGCCGTCGAAGTTCGAGTAGACGGCGCCGTGCGAGTAGCCCGCCTCCTCGGCGATCTCCTCGACCGAGGCGCCCTGGTAGCCGCGCCGGGCGAACACCTTGGCGGCGGTGGAGAGCAGTTCGGCGCGAGTGCGCGCCTGCTTCTCGGCCCGGGTCTCTCTTTTCGGCTCGCTCGTCATTCAGATTATGAATACAACTTGAATTATGGTACCAATCCCATATGGAACCGAGGCCGACGCTGGACTTGCGGGAGGGACGGATGCCGCGCCTCTTCGTTTGGGCCGGCAGGCCGCGGTCGCTCTGGGCTCTTGCCGCGCTGACCCTGATCGCCGGTGCCGCGATGCTGCCGGCGATGAGCACGATGGCCGGTCACGGCGCCTCGCTGTTCGCCTTTGAGAGCGCCGGATCAGTGGCGCGCAGCCAGGAGATCCTCGCCGGCTGGGGCGACCCGGGAAAGACGGCCGCCTGGTGGCAGCTGGCGCTCGACACGCCCTTCCTGATCGGCTACGGGCTCTTCGCAGCCGGGGCCTGCGCGGCGGTGGCGCGCCGCGCGGCGAAGGTCGGGAAGCCCCGGCTACAGCGCCTCGCGACGCTGCTGGCCTGGTGCGGTCCACTGGCAGCCGCGGCTGACCTCCTGCAGAACGTCTCGCTGGCGCTGGTTCTCGGCGGGCAGGTGACGCAGCCCTGGCCGCGGATCGCGGCGATCTGCGGGCCCACGACCACGATCCTGATGGTCCTCGCACTGGCATTTGCCCTCGTCGGGATGGTTGCGACTCGCGAGCCGCGGACTGCCGGCGCACCGCGAACGGCCGGGCCGGATGACTGACCCGCTCGAGATCCTCGGCGGCTGGCTCGACGAGGCCCGCGAGGCGCGGCTTCCAACCCCGGCCGCGATGACCCTGGTGACGGCGACGGCGGATGGGCGCCCCTCGGCCCGCGTCGTCTCCCTCAAGCGGCTGGACCCCGGCGCGCTCGTCTTCACCACCGCCCTCTGGACCCGCAAGGCGGAGGAGCTGCGCGGCAATCCCCGCGTGGCCGCGGTCTTTTACTGGCCGCAGCTCGGGCGCCAGGCGCGGGTCGAGGGACGGGCGGAGATCGCCGGGCGCGAGCTGGCCGAGGAGCTGTTCGCGGAGCGCCCGCGTGACCATCAACTGCAGGCGCTTGCCTCGCGCCAGGGGGAGGCGATCGAGAGCCTCGAGCCGCTGCGCGAGCGCCTCGAGCGCCTGCGAGAGGAGACCGTCGATCAACCGATCGAGTGCCCGGCCGACTGGGGCGCGGTCCGAATCGTCCCCCACCGGGTCGAGCTCTGGGAGGAAGCTCCCGATCGCCTCCACGAGCGCCGCCTGTTCGAGGCCGCCGACGGCGAGTGGCGTTCCTCGCGGCTGGCGCCCTAGACCTCGAGCATCAAAGTCACGGGCCCGTCGTTGACCAGGGCCACGCCCATGCAAGCGCCGAAGATGCCCTTGGCGGCGCCTAGCCGCTCGCAGAAGCGGTCGTAGAGCGGCTCGGCCTCAGGGCCGGGGGCGGCTTCGAGGTAACTGGGGCGGTTGCCCTTGCGGGTCTCGCCGTAGAGGGTGAACTGGCTGACGCAGAGGATCTCGCGCTCGCCCAGGGGCTCGTTCATCCGACCCTCGGCGTCGTCGAAGATCCGCAGCGCCCGCACCTTGTCCGCCAGCCGGTCGGCGTCGGCGGCGGTGTCGCCGCGTCGCACTCCGAGCAGGATGAGCATCCCGGGGCCGATCTGGGCGACGCGCTCGCCCTCGACGTCGACCGCGGCTTGGCTGACCCGCTGGACCAGCGCCCTCAACTCGACCTCCCGTGCATCGGCGCAAGGTACACGGTGGGGTGGAGAAGAAAATAAAAATGGATCTCATTTTGATTTAATCCCGCACTTGCTCGAGCCGTTCCAACTGCCGTTTGTCCAGCGTGGCTTGATCGAGGTCCTGATCCTCGCCGTGCCCGCCGGCCTGCTCGGGACCTGGATCGTCCTGCGCGGCCTCGCCTTCTTCTCCCACGCGGTCGGTACCGCGGCGTTCCCCGGGCTGGTGCTGGCTGATGGGCTGGGGTTCGCGGCGCCGCTGGGCGCCTTTGGCGCGGCGGTCGTCTTCAGCCTCGGCGCCTCGCTGCTCAGCCGCCGCGACGAGGAGGGGCGCGACAGCGCCGTCGCGATCGTCCTCGTCGGCTGCCTCGCCGCGGGGGTGATCCTCGCCAGCGACGTCTTCGGCTCCGGCGCCAACATCGAGACCCTGCTCTTCGGCAGCCTGCTGCTGGTCGACGGCGGCGACATCGCCCTGGCCGCTGTAGCGGCCGGCGCGGCCCTGGCCGCCTCGCTGCTGCTCGGCCACCGCTGGCTCGCGGCCGGGTTCGATCCCGGGGCGGCGGGGCTGATGCGCGCCGGCGGACGCGGCCTCGACCTCGCCCTGCTCGGCCTGATCGCCCTTGCCACCACGGCGGCGCTCTCCGTGGTCGGGGCGCTGCTGGTTACGGCCCTCTTTGTCGTGCCGGCCCTGACGACCAGGCTCTTCATCGAGCGGATGCTGAGCTGGCAGCTCGCCAGCGTCATCCTCGTCGCCGCCGAGGGTACGGTCGGCCTCTGGCTCTCGGTCAAGACCGACGCGCCGCCTGGGGCGACTATCGCGGTCGTCGCAGGGGCGGTCTTCGTCCTCGCGGCCGCTGGGCGAGCGTTGGCCCGGGCGCCACGGGCGCCGGTACTCGTCGCCGCGGGCCTGGTGCTATTCGTCCTGCTCGCAGCGGGCTGTGGCGGCGGAACCGGGGCACGCGACGGCCAGATCGAGGTCGTGGCGACGACGACCCAGATCGGCGACTGGGTGCGCGAGGTCGGCGGCAACGCGGTCGCGGTCGATCAGATCCTGCAGCCGAACACCGATCCGCACGAGTACGAGCCGCGGCCCAGTGACGTCGCCGACGCGGCCGAAGCGAAGCTCGTCTTCGCCAGCGGCGACAACCTCGACAGCTGGGTCGATCAGGTCGTCTCCGACAGTGGCAGCGACGCCCGGATCGTCGACCTCGGCGCGACCGTGCCGGTGCGCCTGCCCGGTGAGTCCAGCGGCGCCGAGGCATCGAAGTACGACCCCCACTGGTGGCACGACCCGCGCAATGCCGAGGCCGCCGTGGGCGAGGTCGAGCGCCGGCTGGCGCTCGCCGACCCCGCGCACAAGGCCGAGTTCGCCCGCAACGCCGGCGCCTACCTCGCCAAGTTGCGCGCCCTCGACGGTGAAATCGCCCGCTGCGTGGATTCGGTCCCGGCCTCGCGGCGCAAGCTGGTGACCGACCACGACGCCTTCGGCTACTTCGCCCGGCGCTATGGGATCGACGTCGTCGGCGCGGTCATCCCCTCGCAGACGACCCAGTCGCAGCCCTCGGCCAAGGACCTCAGCGCCCTCGCCGGCCTGATCGAACGCGAAGGGGTCGAAGCGATCTTTCCGGAGAGCTCGCTGAGCCCGAAGGTCGCTGAGGCGATCGCCGATCAGACCGGCGCCTCCGCCGACCACACGCTTTACGGGGACACGCTCGGGCCGGCGGATTCCGACGGCGCCACCTATCTGCAGATGGAGGCGGCCAACGCGAACTCGATGGTCAGTGGCTTCACCGGGGGGAGGCGCGGATGCGATCTGAGTCCCTGATCGAGGCCGCCGGCCTGGCGGCGGGCTACGGGGGCGCGCCGGCGATCTCGGGCGTCGAGTTCACGCTCGGCGCGGGACAGACGCTGGCGCTGCTCGGCCCCAACGGCGGTGGCAAGACGACCCTGCTGCGCGCCGTGCTTGGCGAGCTTCGCCCGGCCGCGGGGACCCTCCGAGTCGGCGCCACCTGCGGCACCGTGCCGCAGACCGAGCGCTCGCGCCTCGACTACCCGGTCTCGGCTCTCGACGTGGCGACGATGGGCACGCTCTCGCGCCTGCCCTGGTGGCGAAGGCCGGGCCGCGCCGAGCGCGAGGCGGCGGCGCGGGCGCTCGACCGGGTCGGCCTGGGCGCCCTCGCCTATCAGACCTTCGGCCGCCTCTCCGGCGGCCAGCGCCAGCGCGTCCTGATTGCCCGGGCGCTGGTTCAGGACGCCGGCGTGCTGCTGCTCGACGAGCCCTTCTCCGGGCTCGATCGCCCCAGCGCCGAGGGCCTGGAAGCGCTGATCGCCGAGCTGGCGGGGGAGGGGCGGGGGATCGTGATCGCCACCCACGACCTCGAGCAGGCGCGCGGCTGCGACCTCGTCCTCTGCATCAACAAGAGCCAGGTTGCCTGCGGCCGTCCCGATCAGGTGCTCGCCGATGTCGGAGTGCTGGAAGCGACCTACGGCGGCGCCATCGTCGAGATCCCCGGCAGTGGCGGCAGGGCGATCCTGCCGCCACACCATCACCACCACTGAGATGCTCGAGCCCCTGCAAGAACCGTTCATGCAGCGCGCCCTCGCCGAGGTCGTCCTCGTCGGCGCCGCGGGTGGGGCGCTCGGCTGCTGGGTCGTCTTCTACGGCCTCTCCTACGCGGCTGAGTCGCTCGCCCACTCGATCTTTCCGGGACTTGTCCTCGCCGCGATCGCCGGTGTGCCGCTGCTGCTCGGCGCGGCGCCGGCGATCGTCGTCGCGGCGCTGGCGATCGCGCTCTGCGCGCGGATCGCCGGGGTCAGCCGCGAGGCAGCGGTCGCGGTCGTGGTGACGACGATGTTCGGCCTCGGCGTGCTGCTGGCGCTCTCGCCGCAGTCGCCGCCCGGGGTTGAGTCGCTGCTTTTCGGCGACGTCTTCGGCGCCACCGACGCCGACCTGGCGACCGCCGCCGGCCTCGCCGTGGTGGTCGCGGTCGCGCTCCGATTGCTCCACGGCCGGCTCCTGGTCGCCGGCTTCGACCGCGGCACCGCACGTTCGCTCGGCGTCTCTCCGGCCTTTGCCGACGCCGCCCTGCTGGTCCTGCTCGCGGCCGGGATCGTGATCGCCGTTCAGGGGCTCGGCAACCTGCTCGTCGTCGCCGTCTTCGTCGGCCCGGCCGCCGCGGCGCGCCGGCTCAGCGACCGCATGCTTCCAATGATGCTGCTCGCCGCTGGGCTCGCCGTGTTCGCCGGTGTCGCCGGTCTCTACCTCTCCTACTACGCGGGCACCGCCGGCGGTGCCTCGATCGCGCTGGCGATCGTCGTCGTATACGCCCTCTCGATACCGGCGTCCCGGATCCGCGTCGGGCGACGCAAGCCGCCTATCCCGGCGGCGGTTACAGTCAGCTAAATGCCGACCAAGGTTGACAGTGCCTGGGCCGAGCACGCGCTGGATGCACTGCGCCAGGCGGGCTACCGGCGCGGCGGCGCTCGCATCGCCGTGGTCGAGGCGCTCGCAGGGCACGACTGTGCCGTCACTGCGCTCGACCTCGATGACGAGCTGCGCCGGCGCAAGCCCGCGGTCGGCCGGGCCAGCGTCTACCGGGCGCTCGAGCAGCTCGAGCAGCTAGGCCTAGTGCAGCGGCTCGAGGTGACCCGCGGCACCGCCGGCTACGAGCGGATCGAGCCCGGGGGCGAGCACCACCACCACGCGATCTGCCGCCACTGCGGCCGCATGGTCCCCTTTGAGGACTCCTCGCTCGAGCGCGCGATCGCCAAGCTCTCGGACGAGATCAGCTTCGAGGTCACCGACCACGACGTGGTCCTGCGCGGCCTCTGCGAGCGCTGTCAGTGAGCGCGCCGATCGCCACGGTGGCAGCCGGTCATTCGAGTCCGTGGCGATCGGCGCGCGAGGTCGTTGTATGAGCGACCTCGGCACGATCTTCCTGCTCTCGCTCTTGGCGATGTTCAACCCGACCCTGCTCGCCGCGGTGACGCTGATGCTGCTGACCGAGAACCCGAAGCGGTTGATGCTCGGCTACCTGCTCGGCGCCTACACGGCCAGCATCACGATCGGGCTGGCGATCGTCTTCGCTCTGCACGACTCCGATGTGGTCAGCACGAGCAAGCAGACGATCGGGCCGGTCGAGGACCTCGTCATCGGCGCCCTGCTGCTGCTCGTCGCCTATGTCCTGGCCACCGACCGCGCCCGGCCGCTGCGCGAGCGCCGCGAAAAACGCAAGCTTGCCAAGCAGGCCAAGAACGGGGAGAAGAAAGAACCGCTGCCGATGCGCCTGCTCGGCCGGGGCTCGCCGCGGATCGCCTTCGTCGTCGGGCTCCTGCTCAGCTTTCCCGGGGTCTCCTACCTGACCGGGCTCAGTCACATCGACAAACTCGGCGCCGGTGTCGCGCCGACGGTGCTGCTGGTGATCGCCTTCTGCCTGATTCAGCAGCTTCTGCTCGAGGTGCCCCTGGTCGGCTACATCCTCAGGCCCGAGTCGACTCAGGGCGCCGTCGACGGCTTTCGCGACTGGCTCGCCCGCAACGGCCGTCGCGCCGGGGTATACGTTGCCCTCGTGCTCGGCGCCCTCCTGATCGTTCGCGGCATCGCCGGGCTGGTGAGCTGACCGTGACCAAGTGGGGAGTCCTCGTCGTCCTCGGCGCCGCTCAGTTCCTGATGGTGCTGGACCAGGCGGTGATGAACGTCGCGATCTCCCAGCTGGTCGAAGACTTCGACACCACCGTCACCACGATCCAGGCGGTGATCGCCTTCTACGCGCTGGTGATGGCCGGGCTGATGCTGACCGGCGGCAAGCTCGGCGACATCTGGGGACGCCGCCGCGCCTTCACGATCGGCCTCGTCATTTACGGAGTCGGCTCGGCGCTGACCGCCGCCTCCTGGAGCGTGCCCTCGCTGATGTTCGGTTGGTCGATCCTCGAGGGCATCGGTGCCGCGCTCGTGATCCCGGCCCTGATCGCGCTCGTCGCCGGCAACTACAAAGGAAACGATCGCGCGATTGCCTACGGAGTGCTGGGGGGCGTGGCCGGGGCCGGGATCGCGGTCGGCCCGATCCTCGGCGGCTGGGCGACGACCGAGCTGAGCTGGCGGGTCGTCTTCATCGGCGAGGTCGTCGTCGCGATCGGCATCCTGTTCGGCACGCGTTGGATCAAGGAGCCCGAGCGCGAGAAGAGCGTCCCCAGCCTCGACTGGGTCGGCAGCGTGCTTTCTGCCGCGGGCCTGGCCGTGCTCGTCTTCGGCGTCCTGCAGGCCAGCAACTGGGGCTGGTTGCAGCCGCGCAGCTCGCCGCTCGAGCCGTTCGGCTTCTCGCTGACACCGTTCGTGATCGCTGCCGGTGGGCTGATCCTCGCCGCCTTCACCGCCTGGGAGCGGCGCCGCGAAGAGCACGGCCTCGAACCGCTCGTCCACCTGCCACTGCTGCGCATCCCCCAGCTGCGCGGCGGGGTCGCGATGTTCCTCGCCCAGAACCTGATCCTGATGGGCGTCTTCTTCACGATCCCGCTCTACCTGCAGGTCGTGCAGGGCCTCGATGCGCTCGAAACGGGAGTGCGGATGCTGCCCGCCTCGGCCGGCCTCTTCTTCGCCGCGCTCGCCGGCTCTGCCCTGGCCAAACGCTTCGCTCCGCGGCCACTGGTCCGGACCGGGCTGGGGATCGTCTTCGCCTCGATCCTGATGCTGATGGCGACGATCGAACCGGAACTCGACAACGGCTCCTTCCTGATCGCGATGGGGGTGCTCGGCATCGGGATGGGCCTGATCGTCTCCCAGCTCGGCAACGTGGTCCAGTCGGCCGTCGGCGACGACGATCGCAGCGAGGCCGGGGGGCTGCAGAGCACCTCGCAGCAGCTCGGCTCCTCACTCGGCACCGCCCTGCTCGGGGCGATCGTGATCACCGGCCTGATCGCGGCCTTCACCACCAACATCGCCGGCGATGCGCGCATCTCCAGCGATGTCCAGGGCCAGGTCGAAACGAAGCTGAGCGCGGGGGGGAGCTTTGTCTCCGCGGAGGAGGTGAGGGCGAGCGCCACCGCGGCCGGGGTCGACTCTGCCACCACCGCCGTTCTGGTCGAGCACTACGAAGACGCGCAGCTGAACGCGCTGAAGACCGCCTTCCTCTTTGCCGCTCTCCTCACGCTGGCGTCGTTCTGGTCGACGCGGCGGCTGCCGACGCAGCGCTTCGATCAGCTGCAGGCGGGGCCAGATCCGCCGCGGCTCGACCCAGAGCCAGCTACGGTCTAATCATGCTCGATCCCAAGCACGGGCATCGTACGCCGGCTGAGCGCACCGCCGCCGGCAAGGCAGCGCGCAACGAGGCGCCGCGATCGGGCTACGGCGAGTGGGCCCCGGCAAGCGATCGGCCCGACCCGGTCGAGCTGCTCGAGAGCCAGGCCACCTCACGCGTCGGTCAGCTGGTCCCGCTGCGCTACGGGCGGATGCTGGTTTCGCCCTTCACCTTCTACCGTGGCGCCGCCGCGGTGATGGCGGCGGACCTCGCCGGCGCCCCCAACAGCGGCTTTGACGTGCAGCTTTGCGGCGACGCCCACCTCTCCAACTTCGGCGCCTACGCCTCGCCCGACCGCGAGCTCGTCTTCGATGTCAACGACTTTGACGAGACCCTGCCCGGTCCGTGGGAGTGGGATGTGATGCGGCTCGCTGCGAGCTTTTCCGTCGCCGGCCGCGAGCGTGGCTTCAAGCGCCGCGAGCGGCTGGCGATCGTCGCCGCGATGGCGGCCGAATACCGGGAGGCGATGCGGCGGATGGCGGGCCTCGGCAACCTCGAGGTCTGGTACACGAAGATGGACGTCGAGGCGATCGCCAGGGGTTGGGAGGCGGCAGCCGGTGAGAAAGAGGTCGCGACCTTCCGCCGCAATCTCGAGAAGACCCGCGCCAAGGACCGCATGCGCGCCCTCTCCAAGCTGACCCGCGAAGTTGACGGCGAGCTGCGCATCGTCAGCGAACCGCCGCTGATCGTGCCGCTCGACGAGCTGGTCGACGAGGACGCCGACATCGAAGCGGTGGTGCTGAAGATCATCGCCGACTACCGCGAGACGCTCCCCGAGGACCGCCGCGTTCTGCTCGACGGCTACCGCTTCGTCGACGCGGCGCTGAAGGTGGTCGGCGTCGGCAGTGTCGGCACCCGCGCCTTCATCGTGCTGATGCTGGGGCGCGACGGTGGCGACCCGCTGTTCCTGCAGGCCAAGGAAGCGCAGCGCTCCGTGCTCGAGCCCCACGCGGCACCGAGCGCCTTCGAGAACCAGGGCGAGCGCGTCGTTCAGGGCCAGCGCCTAACCCAGGCCGCCAGCGACATCCTGCTCGGCTGGGTCAAGGTAAAAGGGATCGACGGCGAGCTGCGCGACTTCTACGTGCGCCAGCTCTGGGATCAGAAGGGCTCGGCCAAGGTCGAGAACATGGACGCCAGCTCCCTCACTGCCTACGCCAAGATCTGCGGCACGACCCTGGCCCACGCCCACGCCCGCAGCGGCGACCGCGTCGCGATCGCCGCCTACCTCGGCAAGAGCGACACTTTCGACAAGGCGATCGCCGGTTTCGCCGAGACCTACGCCGACCAGAACGAGCGCGACTACGCGGCGCTGAAGGCCGCGGCGAACGACGGCCGGATCAAGGTCGAGCAGCCGCCCGCTTAGCCCGGCCGCTCGGCTTGAAGCTGCGGGCCCGGGCCGTCGTGTTCGGCTTCCGCGGCGGGTCCCAGCCAGCGCAGCGTGAGGAGCAGGGCCGCGGGTATGACCATAGCGCCGCTGACGACCAGGAACCACCACTCAGCCGCGTCGCTTCCCGCCCCGATCGTGTGCCCGACCGCGAGCAGCCAGAAGACCGCCGTGAGCCGGTGGAGGCGCCGCCAGCGCGCAGCCCCGATGCGATCGCGGAAGTAATAGGACAGGCCGAGCGCCGCCAGCCCATAGCCGGCGATGATCCCGATGCCGGTCCAGATGGGCCTGTAGGCGCCGGCGAAGGGGATCGCGATCCCGGCCAGGCCGGGGTTGAGGAAGGCATCGCCAAGGAGTGAGACTCCGTGCAGGGCGACCATCGCCAGCGTCGTCAGCGAGAGCGCCTCGTGAATGGCCCGCAGGTCACGCTTGTTCGCCGCCTTTCGCTTCGAGCTCATCATCAGCCCCAGGGCGACGCTGACGCTGGAGAGCAACAGGGCGGCCCCGCCGGCGGCGCGACTGGTGATCCAGAAGAGGTGGGGAGCGACGTTCAAGCGGAGACCAGCGCCTCTGAGAGCGGCCGGGCGGCGGCGATGACCTCGACCTCACCGCTGTCGTCGACCAGCACACCCCCGTGGGGAAGCCACTCGGCGGCGCCTCCGGGCCCGGAGAGCAGTGCCGCCTTGGCGTAGACCTCGGCGAGCAGGGCCGAGGGTGCGACCGCGCTCGCCTGCACGATCCCGGTGAAGGCGGGCCGGCCGGTGCGGGGATCGAGGATGTGGTGAGCCGGGCGCCCGTCGGGACCCGGCCAGCAACGGCGGCCGATGCCGCTGGTCGCCACCGCTCCCCTGCTCAGGCGCAGCTCGTGGACCGGGTTGCCGCCGAAGGGATCGTCGACGAGCACGGTCCGCTCGAGCCCGGCGCTGCCGCCGACGCTGAGGTCTCCGCAGCAGTCGACCGCGTAGGTCGGGTGGTCGCGAAGGGTGGCGGCGATGAGGTCGGCGAGCAGGCCCTTGCCGATACCGCCGCTGTCGATCATCACGCCGGGCGGGCGGCTCACCGTCCCGGCGTCGTCGTCGACGCCGATCGCGCCCCAGCGCCGGGCCGAATTCGGCCTGCCCGGCGCCCGCTCGGAGAATCCCGAAAGCACTTCGGAAAGTGGGAGTGGCGCCTGATCGTCGCGCGAGTGGCGGTAGCCGGCCCGCACGATGCCGGCGAGGAGCGTCGCGTCAACAAGCCCGCCGCTGCGCGAGCCCGCCATCACGACCGCGGCCGCGAGCCTGCGCATCAGCGGCGTGGCCGGCACCTCCCGGCGGGGGTCGAGGTTGAGCTGGGTCAGCTCGCTGTCCGCGCTGAACCGCGAGAGCCGGCAATGGGCTTCGAGCAGGTGCGAGCGCGCCCGCACCGCCGCTCGCTCGCCTTCCTCGATGCTCGCGGCGCGGACGTGGACCGAGGCGGTGCCGCCGAAGCAGTCGAAGCTGCGGTGGACTTCGGCGCTCACGACTGGCTCGTCGTCACCGGTGCCGGTTCCGCTTCGATCGCTTCCGCTTCCGCGGCTTCAGCTTCGATGAGTTCGGCTTCCACCGGATCGACTTCGGCTTCGATCGCTTCAGGTTCTTCGGATTCGGGTTCGACCGTTTCGTTTTCCGTCGCGTTCGCTCGGCTGCGGCGAGCCGGTTCGCCGCGGTGTGAAGCGACGGCGGCGGTCGAGGACGAGCTGCCGAGGACCGGGTCGTTGCCGGTGGCCATCTGCACGAACACGACGCCCCAGAGCAGGGCGAAGGCAAGCAGTGAGATCGTCACGACGCGGCCCCGCAGTTGCCCAGCTCTCTGACGCTGGGCGCGAAGGCGCCGGTGCGCCTCCCGCTTGCGTTGCTGCTTTTCGATCGAATTCATGTTCAGATCGTTGCCGGGGGCCGAAAACGCCCCCTAAGCGATCGCTGAGAGTTCTCTTAAAACCACGGGCGGGCGGCCGAGTAGGTGAGCAGCGCCAGCGCGCCTCCGGCGAGGATCGCCAGCCCCAGAGTCATCGTCCGCGCCCCCGCGCCGGCCAACTGGGCCTCGCGCGGGCCGTGACGCCGCCAGTCGGGCAGCGCCAGCGACGGCACCTCGAGCAGATGCCCGAGCACGTGCAGCGTCATCAGCGCCACCCAGGCGATGAAGCTCAGCTTGTGAGCAAACATGAGGGTGTTGCTCGGGGGGCCGTCGACCAGCAGGGCGACGCCGGTGCCGAAAAGCGCCAGGGTGGTGAGGACGACGCCCGGCGCGAGCAGGCGCAGAAAGAGATGTGGTGGGCCCTTTCGCACGTAGGGTGGGCTGCCCGTGTAGTAGCGGGCAAAGCGGTAGCCGGTGCTCGCGAGCTTGAGCAGAACCGGCGGTATCAGCAGCATGCCGATGAAGATGTGCGGGGCCAGTAGCTGCCCGATGAAGGGAATCGTCGCGCCCTCCGCCGCCAAAAGCACCAGCAGGGCCGCCGCGATCCCGCCGGTCAGGCGGGCGTTGCCGGCGACTCCGTCGCGGGTCTTCGTCTCGTTCGGCCGATACATCAGCCGGGATGCTCGGTCGCCCGGCTTGCCGTTGCCTAAGCGTCGGGTGAGAGATTTCTTACGCCGGCCTGAAGCCGGGCAGCTCGACCGACACCCGCGCGCCACCCAGCGGCGAGTCGTCGACCCAGATCCGGCCGCCGTGCATCGCGACGATCGAGCGGGCGATGCCGAGACCGAGGCCGCTTCCTCCGGAAGCCCGCTCGCGCCCCGGCTCACTGCGGTGGAAACGGTCGAACACCCGCTCGCGCTGCTCGGCCGGGATCCCGGGGCCGTCGTCATCGACATCGATGACGAGCCGGCCGGCCTCGGCGTGTGAGGCGAGGGATACCCGGCCCCCTGCGCCGGCGTGCCGGTGTGCGTTGCTGAGCAGGTTGCGAATGACCTGCGCCAGCAGGTCGGGATCGGTGCGGATCGTCCCCTCGGCAAGCTCGCCGGTCTCGGTGGGTTCGGCCGGGCTGCCGCCCGCCAGTTCGGAGAGAAGGGGGCGTGCCGGCACTTCGCGCAGGACCGGGCCGATGCCCTCGTCGAGGCGGGCGAGGGCGAGCAGGTCGTCCACGAGCCGTTCGACCCGTCCCATCTCGGTCATCACCGTCGCCTCGACGCGGCGTATCTCGGCGGCGCTTGGATCCTCGCCGCGGGCGAGCACTTCGATCTGGCCGCGGATCGCGGTCAGCGGACTGCGCAGCTCGTGCGATGCGTCGGAGACGAATTGCCGCTGCTGCGCAAAGGCTCGATCGAGACGGTCGAGCATGTGGTTGAAGGCCTCGGCCAGGGTGCGCAGCTCCGCCGCGTCGGCCGGGCCCGACTCGAGGCGTGGAGTGAGGTCGCCGGCATCGATCTCGGAGGCGGTCGCGGCGAACCGCCGCAGTGGCGAGGCGGTCCTGGCGGCGAGCAGGTAGCCGGCGAGCAGGGCGGCGAGCAGGCTGGCGCCGCCGACCAGCAGAAACGTCTTCTCGACGTCGGACTGCGCATCCTCGATCGGCGAGATCGCGAGGCCGTCGCTCGACTCGCGCTCCGAAGGCCCCGCTTCGCTTCGCTCCCTGACCTCCTCCCGCTTGATCACATCCGACTCGTGCGACATCTCCGCCCGCACCGCGACGAGCACGACGGCGAAGGCGACTACGACTATCGCCCCGATCGAAAGCGCCAGCCTGCCACGGAGGCCGAGCCTCACCCAGGCGGCTCTCATCAGCGATCCCTCAACCGGTACCCGACCGATCGCACTGTCTCGATCGGCGCCGGCGAGCCCGGCAGGCTGAGCTTGCGGCGCAGGTAGCCGACGTAGACCTGGACCACGTTGGTGCCGGGATCGTGCTCGTAGTCCCAAACCGTGGCGAGGATCTCCTCACGGGTGCAGACCCTGCCGGCGTTTCGCATCAGGTGGGCGAGCAGGTCGGCCTCGCGGTTTGGCAGCTTGGCGATCCGGTCGCCGCGGGTCGCCTCCCTGCTGAGCAGGTCGAGCCGTATCCCAGCCGCCTCCAACGTTGTCTCCGAGGCGTCGTCCGCCACTCGCAGCCGCGCCCGGATGCGGGCCAGGAGCTCGGCGAAGGCAAACGGCTTCGTCACGTAGTCCGTAGCGCCGAGGTCGAAGCCCTCGACCCGGTCGGTGACGTCGGTCTTGGCCGTGAGCATGATCACCGGCAGCGCCGGCTTGGCGCGCCTGAGCGTGGCCAGCACCTCGATCCCGTCGCGCCCGGGAAGCATCCGGTCGAGGACGACGAGGTCGTTGCCGCCGGCCAGCGCCAGGCGCTCTCCCTCGATCCCGTCGCCGGCGACGGTGACGCCAAAGCCCTCCGCTTCGAGGCCTCGCGCCAGGAAGTCCGCGATCGCCGCCTCGTCCTCGACGATCAGGATCTCCATGCAGCGATGCTAGTCCCGGTGCCCGGGGTGGGGGCGCGGCACGACCCAGACCGGGCAGGGAGACTCCTGCGCCGCCCTGCGCGAGACCGAGCCGACCAGGACCCGGGACAGCGGGCCGTAGCCGCGCGAGCCGAGGACCAGCAGGTCGACGCCGTCGTCCTCGCAGGCTTTGACCAGGGCGCTGGCCGGGGCGCCGTCCAGCCGCTGTCCTTGGGCGCCCAGCTTCGCGTCGACCGACTCCAGGGCCTTGTTGAGGATCCCGTCCGGCTCGGGCGGCGGTGGCACCGGGGTGTAGCCGGCCACGCCGGAGATCACAACCGGCGGCGCGACGACGGTGAGGATCTTCAACATCGCGTTGTCGGGGCGCGCCAGCTCTTCGGCGCGACGCAGCGCCAGTTCCGATTCGGGGGTGCCGTCGTAGCCGACCGCGATCGTGCGCAGCGCGTCGTGCCGCTCCGCCGCGTAGTGCTTGGGGGCAACGACCACGTCGCAGGGCGCGCCGCTGAGCAGGCTTCCGGCGACGCTGCCGATCAGCACCCGGCCGACGGCGCCACGATGGGGCGAGCCGACGACGATCGCGTCGAATTCGTCCCTTTCGGCGAGACCGGTGAGAATCGCGCCCGCAGAGCCACCGCCGAAGGCGTGGGCCTCCACGATCAGGTCACCCAGGACGGCGCGCGCTTCCTCGAAGACCGGCTCGGCCTCCCGTGCTTCCTCCTCGTCGAGCCCGGCGAGGTCGATCGGCAGCGGTCCCGAGAAGAGGACGGTCGCAATCGTGACGCTCCCGTTCGCCTCCGTGGCGAGCAGCCGCGCCAACTCGAGCGCGTCGCGCCCGCCGTCGCTGCCGTCGAAGCCGACCAGCAACCTCACGCTCTGGCTCTCTTCCACGCCGGCCAACGGCGGCGTTCGCTTCGCGCTTCCCGCATGCCTCAAAACTATGCCAGGCGGCGCCAGCCGCCCTCAGCCCTAGCCCGCGCCGATCAGCTCGATTCGGTTACCCCATGGATCGGCGGTGTAGAACCGGCGCGCGCCGGGGATCGCATCGTCCCAGTCCACGGGGCTTCCTGCCGCCGTCAGCCGTTCGGCGATCGGGTCGAGATCGGCGAGGCGGACCCGGAGCGCGGGGTGGGCCTTGGTCGCGGGGGAGAAGTCCTGCGTCACGCCGACGTGAAGCTGGTGGGGGCCACAGGCGAACCAGGCGCCGCCACGATCCCGGAGCGCCTCGGGCTTCTCCAGTTCGGAGAGCCCCAGCAAGCCTCCGTAGAACCGCCGGGCCTCGCCTTCGGATCCGATCGGCGCGGCGACCTGAACGTGGTCAAGCCCGATGATCTGCACGAGCTCACCGTAGCCCAGCCTGTTGCTTACCCCTCTGCCGCCTGTGGTCGCAGACGGCCCGAGCGCAAGGCGAGGATCGTCGCCTGCACCGCGAGCGCTGCTGCCAGCGCGACCGCGAACGCGGCGGGCCCTCCGAGCGAATCCAGGCAGGCGGCGAGCACGAAGCAAAAGGTGGCGAAGCCGTAGAAGCCGATGAGGAAGCTCCGCAGCAGAACCCTGACCTGAGCAGAGCCGCCGTGGGCGTGCGTGAATACCGCCAACACGCTGGTGACGATCGGGAACGGCGCCAGAAGCCCGCTCAGGTGTGGTCCGAGAGCGCCCGAGGCGGCGGTGAGCGCGACCACCAATGTCAGGGCCGCAAGCGCCCGCCCGGGCAGGTCCCACCATGGAGGCGCCGCGATGACCGTCGGTGTCGTCGCGGGCGGCGGGAGGAAGGCGAGGCCAATGGCAAAGCCGGCCCCGACGAAGATCAATGAGAACCCGAGCGGCAGGTCGAGCAGCCACAGGAAGGCAACGCCGACCAGGAACGCGCCCCAGCCGGCGAACACGCTCAGCACCGGCCCGTTTCGCTCCGACACCCTCCCGTAGACAACGACGAACAGCGTCAGCGCGGCCAAGCCGAGCAACGTGCCCGCGGCCGCATCGGCTCCAAATTGGGGGCCATGGACAAGCGTGAGCACGACCAGGATCGGACCGGCGACCACCGGCAGTCCGCCGAGGAGGCCGGCCACGGCGACTCCCCACTTGCGGCCGGCAAGCGACACGGCGACCACGCAGAGTGGAGCCAGCAGCAGCTTCGCCAACACAATCGCCATCGCTCAGGCCCTAGTAGTCGAGGTCACGCCAGAAAGCCCCGGCCGCAAGTGTGCTGTGCCTCTGCCTCACGCGCGCCACGATAGTGATGGGCTGGGGTCAAGGTGGCGACTTGTTTTCCGGGCAGCGAAGTGAAAGATTCGCTTGCTCTCGCCGTCTACTCAAGTGTCCGGAAGGAATTTCATGATGAAGACCCTGCGGGGCAAGCTCAGCTACGCGAACGTCGTCTCCACGCTCTGCCTCTTCTTGCTCCTCGGAGGAGGCGCTGCCTACGCGGCAACCGAAATGCTGCCGAAAAACAGCGTCGGCACGAAACAGCTGAAAACTGGAGCGGTAACCCCGAAAAAGCTGAGCAAAGCCGCCAAGGCCAGCCTCAAGGGGCAGGTTGGCCCGAAAGGTGCAACGGGAGCCACGGGGGCGCAGGGTCCGCGAGGTCCCGAAGGAGTCGCTGGCATCGCCCCCGGTTATGCCTATGTCGAAAGTAGCGGGTCGGTCGACGCGACTCTTTCGCTCAATGTCACGAACGCCAATGTTTCGCGTCCCGCAACCGGCGAGTACTGCTTTTCTGGGCTTTCCTTCCCGATTAGGAGCGCGCTGGCAAATCCGGTCAATGTTGCTCCAAGCCCGCTCGGTGCGCGGGTCTTTCCGAACAGCAATCCAAAAGTCACTGCCACTCCATGTCTTCCCGGACAGACGCGGGTGGAGATCTTCAACACCGCCAACAACGCGCTGACGAACAGCGACTTCGTCGTCTGGTTCGAGAAGTAGGAAGTCCGGTCTTGGTGCGGCGGTCCTCGGCCGCCGCACCGCTCGCGCAAGGCGATCCCGAGAACGAAAAAGCCCCCGCACGCGGGGGCTTTTCGATGCGGCTGAATGGAGTCGAACCATCACGTCCCGTTAGGGACACAAGGCCCTCAACCTTGCGCGTCTACCAGTTCCGCCACAGCCGCTCGAGGGGCGACGATTCTAGATGCCGGGGGCTTGGGGCGCTGGTTCGGTTGCGGCTGTCCGGGATGAGCGGTACGCTTGCGAACAAGTGTTCGAACGAATCGATACTCGGCAGCAGTCCCGGGAGGGGAACCAGCGTGGAGCTTGATCTGACCAAAAGGCAGAAGGAGATCTTCGACTTCATCGGCAAGTACGCCGCCAAGACGGGTTACCCGCCGACGGTGCGGGAGATCGGCAAAGCGGTCGGCTTGCATTCGTCTTCCACCGTGCACGCGCATCTCGCCAACCTGGAGAAGATCGGCCTGCTGCGCCGTGACCCTTCGAAGCCGCGGGCGATCGAGCTGCTCTTCGGCAAGGCCAAGAGCGCTATCCGGCCCGGCAACGGGCTGCCGCTGGTCGGCCAGGTCGCCGCCGGCGAGCCGATCCTCGCCGAGGAGAACGTCGAGGAGTACATCGAAGTCCCCGACGTGATCGGCGGCGAGGACGGCGACTACATCCTCAACGTGCGCGGCGAGAGCATGAAGGACGCCGGCATCTTCGGTGGCGATTACGTGGTCGTGCGCCCGGTCGATGACGCTGCCAACGGCGAGATCGTCGTCGCCCTGATCGGCGAGGAGGCCACGGTCAAGCGCTTCTTCCGCGAATCCGACCACATTCGCCTCCAGCCCGAGAACGAGACGATGGAGCCGATCCGGACGACCGAGGCCTCGGTCATCGGCAAGGTAGTCGGCGTCTTCCGCAAGATCTGATGACGCGCGCCCAGGCGCCGCCATGCGGCGTCCTCGGTCCGCTCACGTGCAGAGCACGCTTCGCCTCCCTGCGTCCTTGCCTGGCAACGTCTGGGCGCGCGTCATCTAGGCCACTTTCCGGATTCGATTAGGCGCTTGTAGCGCCGCTGCTTTCGCCTTGCGTCCCGCATCACCCAGGGCAGCAGACGCAGCCCTAGCCTGGGGAAGAGGTCGAAGAGGCGCAGTAGCGGTCCGCGCCAGCGGGGCAGGATCAGGATCGGGCGGGGACGCTCGGTCAGCTTGCCGACCTCGGCTGCCACCTGCTCGGGGGTGAGCAGTTGACCGGAAAAGGAGCCGGCCGCCTCGGGGTCATCGAGCTTGTCCTCCAGCATCGGCGTCCAGATCCCGTCGGGGCAGACCGCCGAGAGGGAGACGCCGTCGATTCCGGCGCGGCGCAGGTCGAAGAGGGTGCCGAGGGTGAAGGCCATCGCCGCGTGCTTGCTCGCCGAGTACGCGACCTCGCCCGGGGCGGCGACGATGCCGGCTAGGGAGACGACGTTGATCACGTGGCCGCGGCCGGCGGCGACCATTGGCTCCAGCGCCGCGACGGTTCCGTTCATTGTCCCCAGGGCGTTGACCTCGAGCATCGTTTTGCGTGCCGTTTCGTCCTGGGCCCAGGACGGCCCGGTGAACAGCACCCCGGCGTTGTTGACCCAGAGGTCGAGCGAGCCCCCGCGCGTCGCGACCTCTGTGGCAAGTGCCCGACAGGCCGCTTCGTCGCACACGTCGAGCTCCGCGGAGCGGGCGCCGACACCGATATCGGCGGCGGTTCGAGCCGCCGCGTCGACGTCGAGGTCGGTCGCGTGGACCAGAAACCCACGGCCGGCCAGCTCAAGTGCAATCGCGCGACCAAGGCCACTGCCCGCGCCGGTGACGACGGCCGTTCCCATAGCCAAGGACTACCATGAATATGCGGGCCGAGCGACCGCGGGGGGAGAGAAAACCCCTCGAGGAAAGTCCGGACACCAAAGGGCATGGCGGTGGGTAACGCCCACCCGGGGAAACCCGCGGGAAAGTGCCACAGAAATACACAGCCGATGGCGCGGCCACACGTGAGTCGCGAACAGGCAACGGTGAAATGGTGCGGTAAGAGCGCACCGGCGCCGCGGTGACGCGGCGGCCAGGCAAACCCCGCCAGGTGCAAGGCCAAGCAGGACCGTCGACCCAGCCCGGCGAGGTCCAGGTAGGCCGCAGGGCCGCTTCGGTGGCCCCCCGGGGCTTCGGTCCCGGTGAGACAGATGGCCGCTCAAGACAGGATCCGGCTTACAGGCCCGCTAACGGAAAGGCCCCCCAAATGGGGGCCTTTCCCATTCCTGCAACTTTTCTGTCTTAGCGTTTGCTAATCTGCCGCCAACTTCCGCTGAATCTTCGCCTACATATCGCGAAGAGCGGGGGACCCAATTGTTGGGGCGAATCGCCGGCATCTGCCGCGTAGCGCAGCTCTTTCAGCGCGAGCCCGTCAGCTAACCCCGTAAGCGTCGTAAAGAGCAATGACGACAGTCAGAAACCGCTACGGGCGGAAAGATCATCGAGTGCACGGGCGCGCGACCGGCGAGCGCCTCTCGCGGCGGCTGCGTTGGGCAGGCCTGCTCGCGGTGCTTGCCTCGTTGGCGCTTGGTGCTGTCTCCGCCCAGGCGGGCACCGGAGGCGCTTCGGTCACCACCACCGAAGTGCCACCGACCCCGGGCGGGATCGTCTTCAGCCCGATGCGCACTGCTGGTGCCACCTGGTACGGCCCAGGCCTCTACGGTCAACAGACCGCCTGTGGCGAGACCTTGGAACCGGAAACAATCGGCGTCGCCCACCGCACGCTCCCCTGCGGCGCCACGGTCAAGCTGACCTATCACGGCCATACCCTGGTCACCCAGGTGATCGACCGCGGTCCCTTCACGCCCGGCAACGCCTTCGACCTCACCAACGGCGCTCGCCAGGCGCTTGAATTCAACGGCTCGGCGCGTCTGCGCTATGCGGTCCCCGTCCAGTACGCCCGCCAGCCGTAACGCTCTCTTTACGCAGGAGCGGCCGCTCCAAAGGCTAATCTGCCCGCTCGGGCTGGTTTTTTCAACGAGAGGAGCATGGGCATGTCGAGGTCTTCGCACGGAGCTGTCAACGCCGGATTGGCTGGAATTCGCAGCAGGCTGGCGCTGGTAATAGGGCTTGCGGGCTGCCTCGCGCTCCTCATCGCACTGGGGGCGAGTGCCGGCGCGGCGACGACAGCTAAAACGACCGTAGTCCTGGGTGACACGGCCACTGTTCCCGATCCCTCTTGCCCCGAGTCGCCCTGCCAGGCGATCGGTAGCGTCACTGGCTTCCAGGTCAGCACCGCCCAGGGGTCGATGCCCTTCAGCGTGCGCAAGAGCGGCAAGATCACCTCCTGGACGCTGACTCTCTCGCAGCCGACGAGCAGCCAGCGCTCCTTCTTCAACAGCTTCTTCGGCACCCCGCCCGAGGCGCGCCTGGCGATCCTGCGCCGCGTCCCAGGCACCAACCCGCCCCGCTACAACCTCCGCGCCCAGGGCTCGATCAAGGTGCTCAGCCCTTACCTAGGCCAAACGGTCAAATTCGGCGCCTCCCTCCCGGTAGAAGAAGGCGACATAGTCGGCCTAACCGTCCCAACCTGGGCCCCGGCTTTCGCCCAGGGTCTCCCTAGCAACAACGCTTGGAGAGCCAGCCGCGAAACGGGCAAATGCACCAACTCCACCGACGTCCGCCAAGGCGAGCCACAGCTACGAATCGGCAGCAATGCCACCTACGGCTGCCGCTACTCAACCGCCCGCCTGCTCTACACCGTCACGGTCGTAGAGAACTAGCGACTTCGAAGCATGGAAGAGGGGCCGGGCGCCCCTCCCAAAACACTCCAAGAGCGGCCTCCGGCCGCTCGTTTTGGGAGGGGCGCCCGGCCCCTCCCAAACGTTCTAAGCCACCGAGGGCAGAACCCGAGGACCGGATTGGTCTTTAGGAAGCTCCGCTGCGCCCGCGATCAAGCTTTGGAACTCGTTCAGCACCAGGTGGGCGACTGCCTCTAGGAGCTCCTCGTCTGTCCAGCCGATCTCCCTTGCCTCCTCGTGGAGGTGGAGTGGGGGGTGGCTGTTTGCCTCCAGGGCGCCGTGGAGGTACTCGAGCAATGCCGCCTCTTTGGGGTCGGCCGAGCTGAAGCTGCGGGCCCGGGAGACCTCGTCGAGGCCGAGGCCGGCGCTGCGTGCCGACTTTGCGTGCTGGGCGATGCTGTAGCTGTCCTCGCGGTACTCGGCAACCGCCAGGGCGATCCGCTCGCGGGTCGCGCGCGGCAGGACGCCGCCGCGAAGCTCTGAGCGCATCCGGGTGTAGGCACGCAGGACGGCGGGCGCACCGGCGAGCACGCCGACGAACTTGGTCACGGCGCCACCCGTGGCCTGGATCGTCTTGATCAGGGGAGCGCTCTCGTCAGGTGCCGTCAACTCGTCGTGGATCTGGAACCTGCTCACGTCTGTTTTAACTGTCACTTGCATCCGCCTCCGGCTCTGATTCGGGGGGAATTCCGCTTTATAGAGCCTTTATTGGGCCTTTACTTTACTTTCAGCCATTTACTTACGTCTGGTAAGTTATACCTGCTTTTGGCTTGCCCTGCAAGCCCGCCCCCCTGACCTCTGTCGGCTTGCCTGTGCCCTGCGGTGCCCCACCTCGGAGCACCTTTGTCTTACCCGGATACGGGGACCTCTACCCATCCGGTTCACTTCGCCTATCGTTGCGGCCCCGAGCGGACAAAGCGCGAGCCCAGGAGGCCCCCGAACATGGCAGAGCAACCGAAGAGTGCCGCTGACGTCGCCCAGATCGTCAAGGAAAACGACGTCCGTTTCGTCCGCCTCTGGTTTACCGACGTGCTCGGGCAGCTGAAGAGCTTCTCGATCAACGCCGCAGAGCTCGAGGACGCCTTCGACGGCGGCATGGGCTTCGACGGCTCCTCGATCACCGGCTTCAACCCGATCGAGGAGTCGGACATGATCGCGATGCCCGATCCCGCGACCTTCGCCCTGATCCCCTGGCGGCCTGAGGGCGAGAACGCTGTCGCCCGCATGTTCTGCGACATCCAGGTTCCCGGCGGCGACGCCTACGAGGGCGACCCGCGCTGGATCATGAAGCGCGCCCTCAAACGCGCGGAAGACATGGGCTTTGACGCCTTCAACATCGGCCCCGAGCTGGAGTTCTTCTACTTCCGCTCGGCCAAGCCGGCCAACGGCATCCCCGAGGTGCTCGACGAGGGTGGCTACTTCGACCTGACCACGCTTGATGCCGGCTCCGACGTGCGCCGCGACACCGTGCTGGCGCTGGAGAAGATGGGCATCCACGTCGAGTACACCCACCACGAGGTCGGTCCCTCCCAGCATGAGGTCGACATGCGCTACAAGAACGCGCTGGCGATGGCCGACGACTGCATGACCTACCGCATCGTCGTCAAGGAGTACGCGATGAAGTACGGCTGGCACGCGACCTTCATGCCGAAGCCGCTCTTCGGCGAGAACGGCTCGGGCATGCACGTTCACCAGTCACTTGAAAAAGACGGGGTGAACGCCTTCTTCGATCCCGACGACCAGTACTTCCTCTCGCCCACGGCGAAGGCCTTCATCGCCGGCCAGCTCAAGCACGCGCGCGAGATCTCACCGCTCTTCGCCCAGTGGGTCAACTCCTACAAGCGGCTCGTCCCCGGTTACGAGGCGCCGGTCTACCTGGCCTGGTCGCGGCGCAATCGCTCGGCGCTGATCCGGGTGCCGCTCTACCACCCCGGCAAGGAGAGCGCCACTCGGGTTGAGCTGCGCTGTCCGGACCCGGCCTGCAATCCCTACCTCTGCTTCGCCGGCATGCTGCAGGCGGGCCTGGAAGGGATCGAGAAGGGCTACGAGCTGCCCGAGCCGATGGAGCAGAACCTCTACCACCTCTCGCCCGAGGAGCTGGCTCACCAGGGGATCGAGCAGCTGCCCGCGACCCTGGGCGAGGCAATCGAGGTAGCCGCCGACTCGGAGCTGGTCCTGCGCACCCTGGGCGAGCACACCTTTCGCCGCTTCGTCGAGATCAAGCGGCAGGAGTGGGACGACTACCGCGTCCAGGTCACCCCGTATGAGATTGAGCAGTTCCTGCCGGTTCTCTAGGCGGCGGCGCGCCGCCCTCGCCGCGCGAAAGCGCTGAGGGCCACCAGAACTTGTCGCCCGCAATCAGAGCGATGGAGGGGACGAGAACGCTGCGGACCAGGAAGGTGTCCAGCAGGACGCCGAAGGCGACCACGAAGCCGAGCTCGGTGAGGAAGGTCAGGGGGAGGACGGCGAGCACCGAGAAGGTGCCGGCGAGGACGATGCCGGCGCTGGTGATGACGGCGCCGGTTACCGCCAAGGCGCGCAGGATGCCCTGTTTGGAGCCGTGTTTGATCGTCTCCTCGCGCGCCCGGGCAATCAGGAAGATGTTGTAGTCGACCCCCAGGGCGACCAGGAAGACGAAGGCGAAGAGCGGCAGCGAGGGGTCCGACCCGGGGAAGTCGAAGATGAATTCGAAGGCGAAGTAGCCGACACCGAGCGCAGCGCCGAAGCTGAGGATGACCGTGCCGATCAGGATCAGCGGGGCGACGACGGCGCGCAGCAGGCCGATCAGGATCAGGAAGACGACGAGCAGGATGATCGGTGGGATCACCTTCGAGTCCCAGCTGGCGGCGTCGCGAACGTCGAATTCGACCGCGGTTGGGCCGCCGACCAGGGCGTCCGGGGAAGCGCTGTGCACGGCCTCGCGGATCGGCTTGACCAGATCGAAGGCGTCGGTCGAATAGGGGTTGGGTTCGAGCGTGACCTGGACCAGCGTGCCGGGCGGCCCGTTTGCGACCGGCTGCGAGACCGCCTCGACGCCGTCGACCTTGACCACCGCCGCCCTGACCGCTGGCACTTCGCCGCGCTTGGGGACGACGACGTCGGTCAGCGCGGTCGTGCCCGCCGGGAAGCTCTTGTTGAGCAGGTGCTGGCCTTCGACCGATTCGACTTCGCTGCGGTAGGTGTCTTCGCTGGTCAGTTCGGTCGAGAAGAAGGCGAGGCCGCAGCAGAGGACGAGCAGGACGGCGATCGAGCCGAACATGACGCGGCGCGGTGAGATCGCGATCCGGTCGCCGAGCCGCTTCCAAAAGCCATGGGTCGCGTCGGCGGCGTGCTCGAGCCTGTGCCGGCGCGCCTCATAGGGGGTGAAGATCGCCCGGTCAAGGGGCCCAACGATCAGCGAGGGGATCTTGCGGCGGCTGAGGACACGCAGCAGCCAGTTGATCAGGACCAGGGGCAGCAGGATCAGGACGAGGAGGCTTGCGAGGACGACCCTGGCGATCGCGCCGAAGGCGCCGCCGTCGACGATCTTCGCCCGCGCTCGTTCGGAGGTGTCGCTGGGGCCCGGCGCGGTCTCCGGCGTGTGCGGGACGAAGGGCCAGAAGGCGCGGCGGCCGAAGATGGTCAACAGCGCCGGCAGCAGGGTGAGCATCGAGAGCGCCGCGCAGGCGATGCCCATCGCTGCGATCGGGCCCAGGCCGGCGGTCCCGTTGACCTTGGCCAGCGTCAGGCAGAAGAGGGCCGCGATCACGGTCGCGGCCGAGGCGAAGATCGCCGGGCCGGCCGAGGCCAGGGCGGTGCGCATCGCCTCGTGCCTGTCGACCGTGTGGTGCAGCTCCTCGCGATAGCGGGAGACGAGCAGCAGGGCGTAGTCGGTGCCGGCGCCGAGCACGAGCACCGACATGATCGAGCTCGACTGGCCGTTGACCGTGACGCCGAGCTCGGTCAGGCCGTAGCCGAGCGAGCGCGAGAGGAACTCGGCGAAGACCACCGCCACCAGCGGGATCAGGAAGAACATCGGCGAGCGGTAGATCACGATCAGCAGGAAGATCACCAGGCTGAGCGCCGCCAGCAGCAGGGTCCCGTTGATGCCTTCGAAGACTTCGATCGCGTCGGCGGAGAAGCCGGCGCCACCGGTGATCTTGGCTTCGAGACCGCCGCTGTCGTCGGGGATCTTTTCGCGCCAGTACTTGACCGGGTCGACGATCCGTTCGCCCTCGCCGTTGCCCTTGATGTAGGCGGTGACGATCGCCGCCTTGCCGTCCTGCGAGCAGATCGGCCCGACGAACGGCGCGTAGTCGGCGGGCTGGCCGGGGACCGTGGTGGTCGGACTGCCGCAGCCGGCTTTGAGGCCTTCGGCGATCGGCGGCGAGCCGCCCTTGGACGCCTGCGGCTTGCCCCCCGCGGCGGCGGTCGCACCGTCGGGGACCACGCCGGGGAAGCGCTTTGCAGTCATCTTTTCGACGTCTTCGACGATCGTGCGGCTATCGGCGGCGGTCAGGCCCGACTCGCGCCGGAAGACGATCACGGCGGGGGCGATTTCGCCTTTCTGCAGCGACTCGGTGGCGTGCAGCGCGTGGGTCGATTCGGCGCTGCCGGGCAGGTAGGAGGTCGCCTCGTTGCTTTCGGCGTCTTCGAACTTGCCCGGAAGATTGGCGCTGGAGGCGATGAAGATCACCACGAACCAGATCCCAAAGACGATCCACTTCGAGCGACGACCTGCTGCGAAGGTGAAGAATGAGCCTCGCACTGGTCGTGCATCTGTATCAGACGCACTCGGCGCGCGGGTCCTGTCGTGGGTGAGAGGACGCCTAAAGCAGTGTGGCCAGGGACGGGGCGTCAGTAACAGGTTGCTTGCAGGTGAAGCTTTCGCAGACGTAAGCAGCCGGGTCGCTGTTGATCGTTGGCCGGTCTCTGAGCAGCTCAGGGACGGTGCTGCCTTCCGGGCCGCCGGCGAGGACCAGGTGGGGGCGGTGCTTGGCACGGACTACGCGTGCAAGATCGGTCAGGTTGTCGCCGATCAGGGCTACCTCTTTGGTCGGAGCGAGGTGGAAGTCGATTGCCCTCAGCAGGTGGGCGAATGCCTCGGGGTGCTGGGAGGCCGGTTGGGCGAAGAGACGGAAGATGGACTCGGCTTGGGTCCGGTAGGCGCGCTCGCCGGTCAGGGCGGAGAGGCGGAGCAGGCCCATCGCGGCCGCTGAGTTGCCGGAGGGGATCGGGTGGTCGCCGATCTCCTTGCGGCGGGCGATCAGCGATTCGTGGTCGTCGGAGGTGCTGAAGAAGCCGCCGCGCTCGCCGTCGGCGAAGCGGGCGATCATCGTCTCGGCGAGCGACCGGGCGCGCTCGAACCAGTGCTGCTCGAAGGTCGCTTCGTAGAGGGTGAGCAGGGCGTCGAGCAGAAAGGCGTGGTCCTCGAGGTAGGCGTTGAGGTGGGCGCGGCCGTCCTTGTAGGTGCGCAGCAGGTTGCCGTCGGGGTCTCGCATCTGCTCCCAGATGAACCCGGCGCAGGTGCGGGCGGCGTCGAGGTAATCGTCGCGCTCCAGGACCGCGCCGGCCTCGGCCAGGGCACTGATCATCAGGGCGTTCCACGAGGTGAGCCGCTTGTCGTCAAGGCCGGGCCAGACACGCTTGGTCCGGGCGTCGTAGAGGGCTTGGCGGGCCTCGTCGAGCCCGTCGGGTCGCGCTGCGTCGACTCCCCCCGCGAGGTGGAGGATGTTGCGCCCCTCGAAGTTGCCGCTCTCGCTGACGCCGTAGAAGTCGATCACGTCCTGGGCGCCGTCGCCCAGGACTTCGCTGATCTGCTCTGGAGTCCAGATGTAGAAGCGACCCTCCTCGCCCTCGGAGTCGGCGTCGAGCGCTGAGTAGAAGCCGCCCTCGGGGCCGCGCATCTCGCGCAGCGCCCAGTCGAGCGTCTCCTCACAGGCGCGGCGGTAGCGCTCGTGCCCGAGCGCCTGCCAGCCGTGCAGGTAGGCGCGGGCGAGCAGGGCGTTGTCGTAGAGCATCTTCTCGAAGTGGGGGACGAGCCAGTTGGCGTCGACCGAGTAGCGGGCGAAGCCGCCGCCGAGCTGGTCGTAGATGCCGCCGGCCAGCATCGCGTCGAGCGTCCTCTCGGTCACCTCGCGCTCGCCACGGGCGAGCAGCAGCTCCAGGGCCGAGGCGGGCGGGAACTTCGGCGCGCCGCCGAAGCCACCGCGCTTCATGTCGGCGGCAGCGCGCAGTTGCGCGACCGCCTCGATCAGCATCGGCGCCTGCGGCGTGTCCGGGGCCGGTTCGACCTGGGCGATCGCGGCGAGCCGCGCCCGCATCTGCGGCGCCCGCTCGTGGATCTCGTCGCGTTTGCGCTCGAAGGCATCGACGACGGCCTCCATCACCATCCGGAAGCTCGGCATCCCGCGCCCCTCGTCCGGCGGGAAGTAGGTGCCGCCGTAGAAGGGAACGCCCTCGGGGTCGAGGAAGACGGTCATCGGCCAGCCGCCCTGGCCGCTGATCGCCTGCACCGCCTCCATGTAGAGGGCGTCGACGTCGGGGCGCTCCTCGCGGTCGACCTTGATGCAGACGAAGTGCTCGTTCATGTAGGCGGCCGTCTCGGCGTCCTCGAAGGACTCGCGCTCCATCACGTGGCACCAGTGGCAGGCTGAGTAGCCGACCGAGAGCAGGATCGGGCGGTCCTCCGAGCGGGCGCGGGCCAGCGCCTCTTCTCCCCACGGATACCAGTCGACCGGGTTGTCGCGGTGCTGAAGCAGGTAGGGGCTGGTCTCCTGCGCCAGACGGTTCGACATGGCCTCACAGTACCTGTGGACGCTTGAACGCTCACTAATGATTAGCGCGAAAAGCTGAAATTTGGATGCAATCTCAGGGCCTAGGCGTGGGGTGCGATCCGAACGTCTGCGGAAAGTTCTAACTTCAGTGGGTGCGAAGCGAAAAACCTCCAATCCAAAGCGATTCGGCGGTCGAGTCAGTGCTTGCCAAGCTCGATCCCGAGGACCGTCAAGTCATCGACGACGCGCTCGCGCAGGCGGCGAAGACCGAGGCCCAGCTCCGCTACATCGCCGATCACGACGCGCTCACGGGGCTGCTGGATCGCCGTCGCTTCCGCTCTGAGCTGGACCAGTACGTCTCCTTCAGCGCCCGTTACGGCGGCCAGGGCGCGGTGATGATCATCGACATCGATGGCCTCAAGGCTGTCAACGACTCGCACGGCCATCACGCCGGCGACCAGCTGATTCGCCGCGTCGCCGGAATCATGCGCGAACGGGTGCGGACCACGGACATCGTCGCTCGCCTCTCCGGCGACGAGTTCGCGGTCTTGATGCCGCAGACCGACACCACCGGCGCCCTGCACCTCGGCGAGGACCTGCGCGCCCAGGTCGCCGAGAGCGTTGCGCCCGACCCCGACGTGGCGACCACGATCAGCGTCGGGATCACGATGTTCGGTGGCGAGCGCGGGATCGGCGCCGAGGCGGTTCTGCTCGCGGCCGACCAGGCGATGTACCGGGCCAAGGAGGACGGGCGCAACCAGATCGCCCTCTTCCAGGATCCAGGCGAGCCCAAGCGCGACCACCAGCGCCGGCAGACGACGACGGCGCGGATTCGTGACGCCCTCACCAACGACCGCCTCAGCCTCCACACGCAGCCAATTCGCAGCCTCGCCTCGGGCGGCATCGAGCGCTACGAGCTGCTGCTGAGGATGACCGGCGACAACGGCGAACTGCTGCCGGCCGCCTCTTTCATCGAGACGGCGGAGCGCTCCGGCATGGTCCAGGAGCTCGACCGCTGGGTCGTCGTTCGCGCCCTCGAGCTGCTCGCCTCGCGCGAGCAGGAAGGCAAGCCCGTCTCGCTGCACGTCAACCTCTCCGGCGCCTCGGTCGCCGACCTCTCGGTGCTCGAATTCATCGAGCGCCGCCTCGATGAAGGCGAGGCCGACCCGGCCCGCTGCACCTTCGAGATCACCGAGACGGCGCGGGTCCACGATTACGAAGCGGCGGGGGGCTTTGCCGACCGTCTCACCGAGTTCGGCTGCCAGGTGGCGATCGACGACTACGGCGCCGGCTTCGGGCCCTTCCACTACCTGAAGCAGATCCCCTTCGACCTGATCAAGATCGACGGCTCGTTCATCAGCGACATGCCCAACAGCGACGCTGACCAGCTGACCGTGCAGGCGATCGTCCAGATCGCCCGCGGCCTCGGCAAGACGACGATCGCCGAGTACGTCCAGGACGACATCACCGCGCAGATGCTGCGCGAATACGGCGTCGACATGGCCCAGGGCTACCACCTCGGCCGCCCGGTCGATATCGCCGAGGCGCTCTAGCTCGCGGTGACGTTGCGGGCGAAGGCCTCGAAGGCGTCGAGGTAGCGCTGCAGGTCCTCGTCTGAGTGGGCGATCGAGAGCGTCCACTCCTCCTCGACCCCGGGAGTCATGAAGATGCCGTGGTTCATGTGGTAGAGCCAGGCCAGGGTCGAGAGCTCGTCGTTGACGTCTGAGAGGTAGTCGCGGTACTCGTACATCCGCGTCGGCGAGAAGACGACGCAACCCTTGGCGCCGAGCCCCTCGGTGTAGGCGGGGAGGTCGTAGCCGTCGATGATCTGCTGGCAGCCGTCGAGCAGGCGCCGGTTGGTCGCCTCGAAGCGCTCGTAGACGTCGTCGGTGAGGACTTCGGTCAAGGTCGCCTGCGCTGCTGCCATCACCAGCGGGTTGCCGTTGAAGGTGCCGTACTGCTTGACCGTGCCGTCGGCGACGATCGCGGCCAGCTCCTCGCTCATCCCGATCGCGCCGCCGGGGTAGCCGCCGCAGCTGGCCTTGGCCAGCGTGATCATGTCGGGGACGACGCCGAAGCGGGCGGTGGCGCCGCCGGCCGAGATCGTCGCGCCCGTCTTCACCTCGTCGAAGATCAGCTTGACGCCGTGCTTGGCGGTCAGCTCGCGCACCCGCTGCAGGTAGCCCTCGCGCGGCGGGATGATGTTGATGTTCATCATCGCCGGCTCCATGATCAGGCCGGCGACCTGGTCGCCGATCTTCTCCAGCACGCTCTCCAGCGCCTCGGCGTCGTTGAAGGGGACGGCGCGGGTCAGCTCGGTCAGCGCCCGCGGCGTGCCGCCGCCGTAGGGGACGCTGATCGGGTCGTCGCGGGCGCCGAGCGCCTCCAGCGGCGGGTAGACCGAGACCATCACCGAGTCGTGGTGGCCGTGGTAGGAGCCCTCGATCTTAAGCAGGGTGTCGCGGCCGGTGGCGCCGCGGGCGAGGTGGACAGCGTCCATCGTCGCCTCGGTACCGGAGTTGTTGAAGCGCCACTGGGAAAGGCCGAAGCGCCGGGTCAGCTCTTCGGCGACGACGATCGAGCCGTCGGTCGGGGCGGCGAAGTGGGTGCCTTCATCGATCCGCGCCTTGACCGCGGCGCCGACGGTGGGATTGGCGTGGCCGATCGCCATCACGCCGAAGCCGTTGTGGAAGTCGGTGTATTCGTTGCCGTCGACGTCCCAGACGCGGCTGCCCCGGCCGCGCTCGATGTAGATCGGCCAGGGGTCGTTCTCCTGGAAGGAGGAGGGGACGCCGTTGGGCATCACCTTGACCGCCCGCTCGTAGGTCTTCGCGGAGGCGCCGGTGTTGTTGCGGAACTGCTCCTGCTGAGCCTCGGTCAGAGCGGCGATCCGCTTGCTGTCGATCTCCTCCACGGTGTCAGCCTAGCCGGGGGGCGCCGCCGGTCTCAGCGGCGGCGCTCGCGGAGAGCCTTGATCAGGCGGGTCTTCAGGTTGAGGGCGCCCATCAGCATCCGCTCCGGCGCCGAGTTGGCGGGCGGCAGGGCGCCGAGCTGCCGCGCCATTTCCGCTCCGTTCATGTAGGCGTCGTTGCGTTGGATCAGGCCGTCGCGGACGGTCAAGACGTCACAGCCCTGAACTTCGATGCGGGCGCCGTTGGGGTCGAGCCCTTCGAATCGCGCCGTGCCATCGAAGACGCCGGTGGCGCGCCAGCGCACCGCCGCCTTCTCGCCGGCAGACACCACCTCGATGATCTCGAGCTTGAAGTCGGGGAAGGCCTGAAAGAGGTTGCCGAACCAGGCTCGGTAGGAGTGGGGCACCTCCAACTCGACCAGGCCGTAGATCTCACCCGTCCCCCCAGGCTTGTAGAAGGCCGTCATCGCATCGAGGTCGCGCCTGCCGACGGCCTCGAAGTAGCCACGGGCGACGCTGGCGGTGTCGGTCGCGTCGCTGTTGATGGCCATCAGCCCAGGTTACCCCTGTCGCAGCTGCGCCCGCTTGATCTTGCCACTGGTCGTCTTCGGTAGCTCCGTCGCGAACTCGACGATGCGGGGGAACTTGTAGGGGGCGGTTTCGCGCTTGCAGTGCTCCTGCAGTTCGCGGGCCAGCTCCTCGCTGGGCGGGCGATCGCGGGGGACGACGATCGCCCTCACGACGGCGCCGCGCTCGGGGTCGGGCGCGGCGACCGCCGCCGCTTCGGCGACGTCGGGGTGGGAGAGCAGGGCGGACTCGACCTCGAAGGGGCCGATCCGGTAGCCGGAGGAGAGGATGATGTCGTCGTCGCGCCCTTCGAAGTAGAGGTAGCCGTCATCGTCCTCGCGGACCAGGTCTCCCGTCGGCCACCACTCTCCCTCGAAGCGCTCGCCGTCGAGGTAGCGCGAGAAGAAGGTGGGGGAGGAGGCGGCGCGCAGCTGCAGTTCGCCGCTCGAGCTGTCGTCGGAGCCATCCGGCGGAACCAGGCGAATCTCGAGGCCGGGCAGGGGCTTGCCCATCGAGCCCGCGCGTATCGGCACGCCGACGTGGTTGCCGCTGATATGGCCGGTCTCGGTCTGGCCGTAGCCGTCCGCTGTCTCGAGCCCGGTCGCCTCGCGGAAGGCGGCGATCGTCTCCGCCTCCAGCGGCTCGCCGGCCGAGACCATCCGACGCAGGGCGGGGAGGGGGCGCAGGGCGGTGCGCTTGGCGAGCATTCTGTACTCGGTAGGCGCCTGGCAGAGCACGTTGACCCCAAGCGCCTCGGCAAAATCGAGCCGCTCAGCCGGATCGAAGCGCCCATCGTGGATCACCGCCGCAGCACCGGTCAGCCAGGGGGCAAGGAAGACGTTGCGAGCCGACTTCGACCAGCCAGTAGCGGTCGTGCACCAGGCCAGCTCATCCTTTCGCGAGCCGAACCAATGCTCCGCCTGCCCCTGCTGGCCGAGCAAGTAGCGATATGCGTGCACAACCCCACGCGGCTCACCCGTGGTGCCCGAGGTAAAGACGATCAGAGCCGGATCCTCAGCCTCCATCGCCTCGATCGCGGCCGGGGTCTCCTGCGGCCGATCCTCATCGAGCGCCGCAGCGACCTCGTCCATAGTCATCGTCGCCACACCATCGGGCAGTTCGGCAAGCAGCCCGTCTTCGCCAACACAGAGCTTGGGATCAGCAGCGGCCACCCGCAGCGCGAGATCCTGTCGCCGCAACATCGTGCTGCACGGCAAGGCCACAGCCCCCATCCGCCAACAAGCAAGCAAAGAGAGCACCCACTCGATGCGATTGCCCACCAGCGTCATCACAACGTCGCCCCGCCGCACCCCCCGAGCCGCAAAAGCCCCCGAGAGCCCGGCCGACTGAGCAATCAATTCGCCGAAGTACCAGTCCCGCCTGTTCCCTTCCGAATCGATCGCAACGATCCCAAGCCGCGAAGCCGGCGACCGTTCCATCACATCCTCGACGAAGTTCACGGCGAGGAGTCTGCCCTACGAAGCTACGCCGTGAAGCTGGGATGGGAGGGAGGTCCGGTGCCCCTCCCCCGGAGGCTCAGCGCAAACGCTTGAGCCCAAGCCGCGGCCCCAGCTGCGCGACGGTCTCCGGGGGAGGGGCACCGGACCTCCCAGCGCTACCGCAGTTCGCTAGAGCTCTTCCCCAGCAACTGCCGAGCCACAATCAACAACTGAATCTGCTGAGTCCCCTCGAAGAGGTCGAGGATCTTGGCGTCCCGAGCCCACTTCTCGAGCAGCTCGTTCTCGCCGTAGCCGACGCTGCCGCAGAGCTCGACGCAGCCGAGGGCGACATCGACGCAGGTGCGCCCCGCCTTGGCCTTGGCCATTGAGGCTTGCAAGGAGTTGGGCTTGTTGTTGTCGGCCATCCAGGCGGCCTGCAGGGTCAGCAGCCAGGCGGCCTCGTAATCCGCCTCCATCTCGAGGAAGCGCGCCGCGGCGGCGTGCTGGGAGAGGGCGGGAGTGTCGTAGTCGACCTCGACCCCGGCCACCTTCAGCTGCTTGCGGGTCTCTTCGAGGGACGCGCGGGCGACACCGACCGCCATCGCCGCGACCAGCGGGCGCGTGTTGTCGAACGTTTCCATCACCCCGGCGAAGCCCTTCTCCTTCACGTCCGGGTCGCCGAGCAGCGCTTCTTTTGGCACCCGGCAGTCCTGCAGGGTGAAGTTGGCGGTGTCGGAGGCGCGGATGCCGAGCTTGTGCTCGAGCCGGTCCAGCTTCAGGCCGGGGTTGTCGCGCTCGACGATGAACGACTTGATCGCCGCCCGCCCTTTCGAGCGATCGAGCGAGGCCCAGACCACGATCAGGTCGGCGCGGTCGCCCGAGGTGACGAAGATCTTCTCGCCGTTGAGCACGTATTCATCGCCGTCGAGCTCCGCCGTGGTGCGGATCGCCGCCGAGTCCGAGCCGGCTTCCGGCTCGGTGATCGCCATCGCCGCCCACTTGCCGCCGTACTGCTTCAGCTGCTCCTCGGTCGCCACCGAGGCGATCGCCGAGTTGCCGAGGCCCTGCCGCGGCATCGAGAGCAGCAGGCCGACGTCGCCCCAGCAGAGCTCGATGATGCCGAGCACGGTCGAGAGGTTGGAGCCGTTGCGGTTCTCGCCGTCGTCGCTCTTCTCGCGGCGCACACCGGCGGCACCGGCGCCGCCGATGTCGGAGCCCTCGTTCATGCCGTCGATCAGCGACGCCAGCATGTCGAGCTCTTTCGGGTAGGAGTGCTCGGCCTCGTCGTACTTGCGCGAGATCGGCCGGAAGACCTCGGTTGCGACCTGGTTGGCCTGCGTGGCCAGTGGCTTGAACTTCTTGGGTATCTCGAGATTGATCATCGTTGCCTTTCGCTTCGAGTCTCGGCGGTCGCCTAGACGAGCAGGGCGCCCTCCATCACGCCCGCGGCTCGCAGGTCTCGGTACCAGCGCTCGACCGGGTGCTCCTTGACGAAGCCGTGGCCACCGAGCAGCTGCACTCCTTCGGATCCGATCTGCATTCCCTTGACGGCGCAGAGCCGGCGGGCGATCGCCGCCTCACGGGCGAACTTCTCGCCGCGGTCGGCGCGGCTGGCCGCCCGGTAGGTGGCGAGGCGCATCCCTTCGCTCTCGATGCCGATGTCGGAGACGCCGAAGGCGACTCCCTGGCGGTTGGAGATCGGTTCGCCGAAGGCCTTGCGGTCGTTGACATAGGGAATGACGTAGTCGAGGACGGCCTGGGCGGTCCCAGTCGCGAGCCCGCACCAGGCGACTCGCGAGCGGTTGATGCAATCGACGTAGTCCTCGGCCTTCGCCGTGTCCTCGCCGAGCAGGGCGCTGGCCGGCAGCTTGACGTTCTCGATCAGCAGGCGACCGGTGGCGGCGGGCCGCAGGCCCATCGCCGGCTCCGCTTCGACCGAGAGGCCTTTGGCGCCGGACTCGACCACGAACAAGGCCGGCCCGATGCCCTCGGCCTCGGCGGCGATCACGAAGAGCTCGCAATCCTTGGCCCTGGCAAGCAGCGACTTGGCGCCTTTGAGGACCCACTCGCCGCCCTTCTTCTTGGCGGTGGTCTCCAGCTTCAGCGGGTCGAAGAGCGGACGTGGCTCGAGGATGGCCAGGGCGGCGGCGGGGACGTCCTCGCCGGTGAAGGCCGGCAGGTAGGTGGCCTCCTGCTCGGCGCTGCCCCAGTGGCCGATCGCGGTGGCGACGGCGCCGGGGGCGAGCGCCGCGTAGGCGATGCCCATATCGCCGTTGGCGAGGGCCTCGCCGATCAGCACGCTGGTCACCGCGGCCTGCTCGTGCATGACGCCGCCGAGCTCCTCGGGGACGCCGAGCATGTTGACCCCGAGCTCGGCGGCTTCGTTCAGCAGCTCGGCCGGTGTCTCGCAGGCGTCGTCGGCGTCGTGGGCGGCGGGGCGGATCTTCGCCGCGGCGAAATCGCGGCCCGCCTCCTGGAACATCTGCTGCTCGTCGTCGGGGCCGAGGTCGAACAGGCCTTTGGATTTGCCCTTTTTCTGCCGCGCGGGTTTGCCCAGCTGCTGGGCGGCCTTGAAGGTGCGACCGGCGGCGGTTGCCGAACGGAAGCCGTTCTTGGTGCCCTGGAAGAGGGCGCGCTCGACCTGCTTGCGAAGGCGGATTCGGTCGAGCAGGTCAGAGCCGGCGAGACGATTGAGCTGGCGCAGGCCAAAACCCATGCCGCGCTCGGCGACGCTCGCGTTCCGCTCGGTGTCGGTGCTGGTGGTCACTTGGACTTCCTCCCGGTATTGGCGTTGGGCTTGGACTCGAGCGGCCGGATACGGCCATCGAGATGAGGGGTCTGTCGTTTGGCGTTGCGCACGGCGAAGGCGATCTCCTCGCCCTCGATGGCGCTGGCGAACTCGACGCGCCCCGGCAGCAGAATCGGCTTGCGGAAGCGAACGTCGACGGCGAAGGCGTCGGGCAGGCGGCTGTCGAGCGCGGCAAGGCAGCGGGCCTTGGTCCACATGCCGTGGGCGATCGCGCCGGGGAAGCCGAGCGGCTTCGCGGTCAGCGAGTGCATGTGGATCGGGTTGCGGTCGCCGGAGACGGCGGCGTAGTTGCGGCCGAGGTCGCCGCCGAGCTTCCACTCGGCGCTCGCTGCCGTATCGGCCGGCAGCGAGTCAAAGGACTTCCCTCCGCCGGCACTGTCGTCGCTCTTGCCGCGGCGCAGCATCGTGCTGGTGCTCTCCCAGGCCACCTCTCCGTCGACGCTCACCTTGGTCAGCAGCGAGAAGGTGCGGCCCTTGGAGTGCGGCTGCAGCTCGGTCGGCCGCACGTTGATCGCCAGCTCCTCGCCGACGCCGATGCGGCGGTGCTGCTCGATCGTGTTCTCGACATGGACGAGGCCGACGGCGCCGAAGGGGAAGCCGCCATCCGCCATCACCGCCATGTGCAGTGGGAAGGCGAGCACGTGCGGATAGGTGGGAGGGAGGTGGTCACGCAGGGCGAAGCCGCAGACCTTGGCGTAGGCGGCGACGTCCTCGGGCTTGGCCCGCACCCCGGCGAGGTCGAGCTCGAGGTCGGGGATCTCGCCGCCGCCCCCGGGCACGAAGGGCAGCAGCGAGGCGCCCGGGATCATCGGCGCCGCGGCACGGGCGTAGAGTGGCAGGATGCTGGGCGAGCTTTCGAGCGTGCGCGCCGTCATCACGCCCCCAGCAGGTTCTGGCCGCAGACGCGGACCGTGTTGCCGTTGACCCCGGTCGAGGCGGGGCTGGCGAACCAGGCGATCGTCTCGGCGACGTCCACCGGCAGGCCGCCCTGCGAGAGGCTGCTGAGGCGGCGGCCGGCTTCGCGCGGTGCAATCGGCATCGCCGCGGTCATCTGGGTCTCGATGAAGCCCGGGGCGACGGCGTTGATCGTCACACCGCGCTCGGCGAGCTCGGGCGCCATCGCTTCGACCATGCCGATCACGCCGGCCTTCGAGGCCGCGTAGTTGGTCTGGCCGGAGTTGCCGGCGATGCCGCTCATCGAGGAGACGCAGACGATGCGACCGTTGGGGCGCAACAGTCCGCGCCCGAGCAGCTCGTCGTCGATCCGCTCCTCACTGGAGAGGTTGATCTCCATCAGCATCGACCAGCGCTCTTCCGGCATCTTGGCGATCGTGCGGTCTTTAGTGACGCCGGCGTTGTGGACGACGATGTCGACGCCGCCGGAGAGCTGCTCGGCGATTTGCGCCGGCGCGTCCTCGGCGGTGATGTCGAGCTCGATCGTCTCCGCCTCGAGCCGCTCGGCGACCTTGCTCAGGTCGGCCGAGAGCGCCGGCACGTCGAGCAGGACCAGGTCGGCCCCGTCGCGGCGCAGCGTCGTCGCGATCGCCTCGCCGATACCGCGCGAGGCGCCGGTGACGAGTGCCAGTTTGCCCGCCAGCGGCTGCTCCCAATCGATCTCGGGGGTCGCTGCGACCGCCTTGCCGACCCTGACCACCTGGCCGGAGACGTAGGCCGAGCGCGGCGAGAGAAGGAAGCGCAGGGTCGAGGCGAGCTCGTCCTCGGCTCCCGGTTCGACCAGCACCAGCTGCACCGTTGAGCCCTTGCCGCCGACCTCCTTGGCGAGCGAGCGGGTGAATCCCTCCAGCCCCCGCTGGGCCGTGGCGGCGCGGACGGAGCCCGCTTCCGCTGCCGGTGTGCCGAGCACGACGACGCGGCCGCTGCGCTGCAGGCGGCCGACCGCCGGGTAGAAGAAGCGCTGCAGCTCGACCAGCTCGGTCGAGTCGCTTATCCCGGTGGCGTCGAAGATCAGCGCCTTGGCCGGGCCCTCGGTGCCCGCCCGTTCGGCTTTGATCTGATCGAGGAAGGCGGAGACCGCCTTGCCGAGACGGCCGCCCGGGGCGCCGCCGGAGAGCACCCGGCCGGAGACGACCGGCGCTCCGGCCTTATAGCGGTCGAGGGTGACCGGCCGCGGCAGCCCGAGCTGGCCGGCGAGCGTGGAGACGACGGGCGCATTGACGACCTGTGAGTAACGGTCGCTCATGAGGCACCCCCGGCGCTCTCGAGCACCGCGACGACGCCCTGGCCGCCGGCGGCGCAGATGCTGATCACGCCGCGGCCTTTGCCGTCTTCGTGCAGCTGTTTGGCGAGGCCGGCGACGATTCGCCCGCCGGTGGCGGCGAACGGGTGGGCGGCGGCAAGCGAGCCGCCGTTGACGTTGAGCTTGGCGCGGTCGATCGAGCCCAGCGGTTTGTCGCGGCCGAGCTTCTCCTTGCAGAATTCCGCGTCCTCCCAGGCCTTCAGCGTGCAGAGCACCTGGGCGGCGAAGGCCTCGTGGATCTCGTAGTAGTCGAACTCGTCGAGGCCGATGCCGGCGCGGTCGAGCATCGTCGGCATCGCGTAGGCGGGAGCCATCAGCAGCCCTTCGCGCTTGTGGACGTGGTCGACCGCCGCGGTCTGGCCGTCGGTGATGTAGGCGAGGACTGGCAGGTCGCGCTCCTTCGCCCACTCCTCGCTGGCGAGCAGCACCGCCGAGGCGCCGTCGCTGAGCGGGGTCGAGTTGGCCGCGGTCATCGTTCCCTCCGGGCCGCCGAAGACCGGCTTCAGCTTGGCCAGCTTCTCGAGGCTGGAGTCCGGTCGCAGGTTCTGGTCGCGCTCGAGCCCGAGGTAGGGGGTGAGCAGGTCATCGAGGAAGCCGCGCTCGTAGGCGGCGGCGAGGTTCTTGTGACTGGCGACGGTGAGCTCGTCCTGCTCGCTGCGGCCGATACCCCAGTCGGTGGCCATGATCGCGCAGTGCTCGCCCATCGAGAGGCCGGTGCGCGGCTCCTCGTTGCGCGGGATCGCCGGCACGATGTGGCCGGGACGGACCCGGGTCAGGGTGCGCAGCTTGCCCGCGGTCGAACGCTGGCGGTTGGCGTCAAGCAGCGTCTCGCGCAGCTGCTCGTTGAGCGCGATCGGCGCGTCGGAGGTGGTGTCGGCGCCGCAGGCGATGCCGGAGTCGATCTGGCCGAGGGCGATCTTGTTGGCGACCAGGATCGTTGTCTCCAGCCCGGTACCGCAGGCCTGCTGCACGTCGTAGGCGGGGGTCTCCGGCGCGAGCCGGGTGCTGAGCACGCTCTCGCGGGCGAGGTCGCGGTCGCGGGAATGCTTGAGCACCGCACCGCCGGCGACCTCTCCGATGCGCTCGCCGTCGAGGCCGAAGCGGTCGATCAGCCCGTCGAGGGCAGCGGTCAGCATGTCCTGGTTGGAGGCGTGCGCGTAAACGGAGTTCGAGCGCGCGAAGGGGATCCGGTTGCCGCCGATGACGGCGACCCGGCGTGGTTTATCGATCAACTGCGATCACCTTTCGGTTTGGGTCGGGAGGATTTGGCAGAGGGGGTGGAGCGCAGGCGCAGGCCGGGCTCGATCGTCGCGATCAGCAGCTCGGCTGCCTCGGAGGCAGTTGTCGCCTCGGTCCGCAGCCACCAGCGCGCCAGCGCCTCGGCGGCGCCGAGCAGGGCGGCGGAGAGCGCCTCGACTTCGATCTGGGCGGCGGCGCGCCGCTTGGCGGGAAGTTCGGCAAGCAGCGATTCGGAGACGAGCGCGATCAGGCGGCCGCGGTATTCGGCGACCCGGTCGGCGACCTCGCCGCTGTGGGGCAGGGTCTCGTCGAAGAGCACCGCCCAGGCATCGCGGTCAGCGTCGAGGAAGGCGAAGAAGGCGCGCAGGCCGGCGTTAAGCGCCTCGCTGGGGCCGCTTGCTTCGCCGACTGTCTCGAGGATCGTTTTAACCAGCGCATCGCCGGCCCGCTCCATGCAGGCGGTGTAGAGGCGCTCCTTGTTGCCGAAGTAGTTGTAGAGCAGCGGCTTGGTCACGCCGACGGCGGCGGCGACCTCGTCCATGGTCACGTCGGCGTAGCCGCGCTCGGCGAAGAGAGCATGGGCGGCGACCAGCGCCTGCTCCATGCGATCCGCCTTCGAAAGCCGGGAACGAGTCGGTGTTGCAGCCATCAGTGGCTACATTACCCAGATATAAATTTATATATGCGTAACGTGATCTATCGCACCTAGATTGTTGGGTGTGAGAGGCGAGGACGGCAGACTCGATCGCAATTAGGGGAGATCGGGTACGGGGTTCCCGATGCGTGCTGGGTTGCGAATCGGCGCCGGTGTGATCGCCCTGTTCGCGGCGGTGCTGGCGCTGGGCGGCTGCGGCGGCGGCGCGGACGGCACGACCGACCAGGTGCGGACGCTGGGGCTGCCGGTCTGCGACGTCTCCGACGCCGCAAGGGCGCTGACCGGGCTGGAAGCGGGGATCTCCGGGATCGGTCGCGAATTCGAAGCGCTAGCGCACCGGCGGGGAACGCTCTCCAACCGGGAAGGCGGAACCAAACCGATTCCCGCAGGACGGTACGGGCGCCAGATCCTGCGGGTGATGAAGGAAAACACCGCCTCGATCCGCGGCCAGCTGCTAGTGCTCGAAGACTGCGCGCGCAACGCGATCCTGGAAGCGAAGGGCAAGCCCGTGCACGAACCGTCGCCGCCGAGGGAGCCGCGGGGGCGGCGCACGGTCGTCGCGCACCGGCTCGGACCGGCGCGGGTCGAGCCCGGCACGCAGGCTTTGCCTGCGAGTCCCTGCGGGACCTTTGGCAGGAACGGGACGACGACGATCCACATCTTTTCCGACGCCGGGCATTGCGCCCGAGTGGCGCCCGGTGAACGGCTCATCTTCGTTAACGACACCGGGATCGGGCCGCGGCACGCCGGCGCGGCCGCGATCCGGATCCTGGCCGGCGACTATGAGCTATGGATCGGGCCGCACGAGAGTGGGCTGATCCCGGCCGCCGTTGGGACCTACCTCGGCCGCGGTTCGCACCGGGTGCGGATTGCCGGCGCGCCCGCGGCAATGATCCTCCTCCTGCCCCCGGTCTGCGCGATCCGCCCGCCCGCGGAGCCCGGCGAAGAACTCTGCTTCCGCTAGGCCTCGGAAATACCGAGGCGTAGATAGATGCGGCGCAGCGGTTTCGGTGCCCACCAGTTCCACTCGCCGAGCAGGCGCATCAGCGAGGGGACGAGCAGGGCGCGGACGATGGTGGCGTCGATCATCACGCCGAAGGCCATCCCGATCGCGATTTGCTTGACGAAGAAGACGCTGCTGACGCCGAAGGCGAGGAAGACGATCGCGATCGCCACGGCGGCGGCGGTGATCACGCGACCGGTTCTGCCGATGCCGATCGCCACCGCCTCCTCGTTGCTCTCGCCGAGGTCGTGTTGCTCCTTGATGCGGGCGATGACCAGCACCGCGTAGTCGGTGGCGAGGCCGAAGATGACGGCGAAGAGGAAGACCAGGCTCGTCACCTCGACAGCGGCGGGCCCGGTGTAGTCAAGCGGGGTGTCGAGCCAGCCGGCCTGGAAGGCGAGGACGAGGATGCCGAGGGTTGCGCCCAGGGTGAGGGAGTTCATCAGCAGCGTCTTCAGCGGTAGCAGCACCGAGCCGGTGAGCAGGAAGAGCAGGACGAGGGTGGTGAGGGCGATGATCGCGATTACCAGTGGCGCGTGTTCGAGCAGGCTCTGCTTCTGGTCGATGAAGCGGGCGGTGTTGCCGGAGACCAGGATCTTCGTCGTGCCCGGTGGGCTCAGCTTGCGGATCGCTTCGACCGAGTCCTGGGAGGCGCTGCTCAGCGCCGGTCCGGCGAGGGCGAAGTTGGCGAAGGACGCTTGGCGGGAGGCGGGCACGAAAGGAGTGCCGCGCACGACGCCGTCGACTGCCTCGATCCGACGCTGGAAGGCGGCGAGCTGGGGCTTGGCGGCCCTGCCGTCGACGGCGACGGTGACCGCCTCGGTGACGTCGCGTGGGTAATGCGCTTCGAGGTAGCTGTAGGCCTTGTAGGACGGCTCCTTGGGCGGTACCGCTTCGGCACTGGGCCCGGTCAGGGTGGTCCAGAGCAGCGGCGCCGCTGCGAGTAGGAGCAGCCCCGAGCTGGCCAGGGCGACGGCGACCGGCCGGCGCATCACGCCGCGCGCCAGGCGATACCAGCCGTCGGAGCTGTCCGAGACGGCCGGGCCGCGGCGGATCGAGAGCGCGTCGATGCGCGTGCCGAGCAAGCGCAGTAGCGAGGGGACGACGAGGACCGCGATCACCGAGGAGAGCACGGCGACCGAGGCGCCGGCGACGGCCATCGAGTAGAGGAAGCGCTGCGGCATGAAGATCAGCGCCGCCATCGCCGAGGCCACGGTGAGGCCGGAGAAGAGCGCGGTGCGGCCCGCCGTCTGCACGGTTTTCCTGTGCGCCTCACGCGTCGCGCCGCCGCTGGCGATCTCCTCGCGATAGCGGGAGACCATCAAGAGGGCGTAGTCGACCGCGAGCCCGAGGCTGAGGCCGGTGGCGATGTTGAGCGCGAAGAGGGAGGTGTCGACGAAGCCCGACATCACGCGGAGGACGAAGAGCGTGCCGACGATCGAGACGCCGCCGATCAGCAGCGGGATCGAGGCCGCGACGACGCCGCGGAAGACGAAGAGGAGGAGCAGCGCCAGCACCGGGAAGGCGATCAGCTCGGCCGTGGTCAGGTCCTTGCGGGTCTGGTCATTGGTCTCGTTGAATCCCTGCGCGAAGCCGCCCTCGGCGACGTCGAGCGGGCTGGCGTCGGCCAGGACCTTGACCCGTTCGGCGGCGATGCCGCCCGCGTCCTCGATGTCGTTGGTCGAGAGGTAGCCGGCGATCGCCAGCGACTGACCGTCTTTGGCGATCAGCTCGGCGCCGGCCCGGGGGTTGCGCAGCGGGTTGAGCACACGGCCGACGTACTGAACCTTCGCCATGCCGTCGCCGAGCCGGTTGACCTGGCTCCGCACCGAGGGGTCGGCCAGGTTCAGCCGGCCACCATCGGGAGAGCGGACGACGAGGACGATCGCCGGGTTGGGGTCGTAGCCGAGCTCGCCGCGGAGAAGGTCGGTCGCCTGCTCGCTCTCCGAGCTCGGGTCGGTGAACCCGGCCGCCTTCAGGTGTTTCTCGACGTCGTGGCCGATCGCGACAGCGAAGAGGGCGAAGGCTGCCACCGCCGCCAGCACCAGCTTCGGGTGCTTCCAGGTCAGATCTGCGAGCCGGGTCACGGCGGCGGACTGTACCAGAATTCAAAGTACTCACTTTGAATTCCAAATTACGCTGTTACTCTTGTCCTATGACCCCACGCGAATACGGCCAAGCCTGCAGTCTCGCCTGCGCGCTCGATCGGATCGGAGAGCGCTGGACGCTGCTGATCGTGCGCGAGCTCTCGCTCGGCCCGTTGCGCTTCTCGGCCCTCGCCCGCTCGGTCGGCGGCGCCCCCACCGATGTCCTGACCAAGCGCCTGCGCGACCTCGAGCAGCACGGGATCGTCGAGCGCCGCGAGCTCGATCCGCCCAACTCGACGACCGTCTACGAGTTGACCGAGCTGGGCCACGGGCTGGAAGGCCCGATGGTCGAGCTGAGTCGCTGGGGGATGGGTCTGCAGAAACTCGAGGACGTGATCGACTTGGCGCCGTCATCGCTGCCCAACGCGATCCGGGTGATCCTGCGTCCGCCTGCGGACCTGACAGCGACGCTGGCGCTGCGCAGCGAGGGCCAGTCCTACACGCTGCGCATAGCGGGCGGTTGGATCGACGCCTCCCGCGGCGCCGCCCCCCGCAGCGACCTCAGTCTGGCCGGCACGCCGATCGGCGTGATTGCCGCCTTGGTCGCCGGCGATGCGGGCGAGGAGGGGGTCGATATCGAGGGTGACCGCGAGCTGCTCGACGAGCTGCGCTCGATCGTGGTCCTCCCCGAGCGGCTGCGCGAGGAAGCGCTGGCCGCAGTGGGCGGCGGATTGCTCGTTACTGCTCGTACAGCTTGACGACGCGCACCGTGCCGTCGGGCGCGGCGTCGACGCAGAGGTTGCAGAGGACGCACTCGTCGAGATTCTTCTCGACGATCTCGACGCCTGAGTCGGTCGCCTTGAAGATGTCGACCGGGCAGACTTCCTCCAGCTTCTTCGCCAGCTCGGCGTCGCCGGCGACCGAGGCGTCGACCTCGACGTCGATGAAGACCTTGTTCAGGGTCTCGGCCATCAGGCGGTCGCTCCCAGCTTCTGCTTGACCGCGTCGGGGATCTCATCGATCCGCTCGACCACGCGGATGCCGGCCGCTTCGAGGCGGGCGATCTTCTCCGTCGCGGTGTCCTCGACGCCCTCGACGATCGTGCCGGCGTGTCCGAAGCTCATCCCCTTCATCTCCTCGTCATCCATGAACTTGCCGGCCATGAAGGCGACGATCGGCAGGCGCGAGTTGTTCTCCTTGACCCATTCGGAGAGCTGCGCCTCCATCCGGCCCCCGGGCTCGGTGTAGATCACGATCGCCTGGGTCTGCTCGTCGGCCTCGAAGTAGGGCATCAGCTCGGCGTAGGTGGAGCCGATGATCGCGTCGCCGCCGATCGAGACGGCGGTGGAGACGCCGAGGCCCGCCTGGGTCAGCGAGGAGGAGATCTCGGTGGTCATGCCGCCGGAGCGGCTCATCACGCCGACCGGGCCGGGCGCGTAGGCCTTGGCGGCGTCCTTGGCGGGCCCGCCGATGCCGCCCATCTTGCAGACCTCGGGGACGATCAGACCGAGGCAGTTGGGGCCGATGATCCGCGCCCCGCGCAGGTCGGCCAGCTCGACCATCTGGGCGACGTCGCGGCGCGGGATGCGCTCGGTGACGATCACGATCAGCTTGATCCCGTTCTCGATCGCCTCCAGCACAGCGTCCTTGGTGAAGGCGGGGGGGACCGTAACCACCGAGCCATGTATGGGGCCGCCGTGGTTCTCGACCGCCTGGGCGACGGTGTCAAAGACCGGCACGCCGTGCACCTCGCGGCCCTTGCGGCCGGGGGTGACGCCGCCGACGACCTTGGAGCCGTAGTCAAGGCACTCCTTGGTCAAGTTGACCGCCTCGCGGCCGGTGATGCCCTGGACGATGAAGGTCGTCTCGCTGTTGAGGAGGATGCTCACGCGGAGGCTCCTTGGATCTTGGCGACGGCGCGACCGGCGGCCTCCCAGAGCGAGACCGAGCGGTCGCAGGACTCGACCCCGTAGCGCTCGAGGATCTTGAAGCCCTCGTCCTCCCAGGCGCCGGGGATGCGGAAGATCGCGATCGTCTCGCCGGGGTCCTTGCCGAGCTCGAGGCAGGCCTTGATGACGCCGCGGGCGACGATGTCAACGCGGGTGTTGGAGACGATCGACATCATCACTGCGATCTTCTCGACGCCGTCCTTTTCGAGCACCTCCTTGGCCAGGCCGCAGGCCTTGGCGACTGAGGGGTTGCCGCCGATCTCGGAGTAGTTGGCCGGCTTGCCGCCCTGGCTGCGGACCGCGTCGGTCAGGGTCAGCGAGCCGCCACCGGCGCCGATCACGAGGCCGAGGTTGCCCTCGAAGCCGTGGTCCTTGCCCTGGATCACGCCGCGGTGGTCGGCGGCGTCGATCGCGGCGACGTTGCGCTCGAAGTCGGAGGGCTCGTAGGTCTCGCGGGTGTCGTCCTCGGCGATCTCGAGCCGCTTGCGCAGCAGGCCCTTCTGGCGGCCGACCGCCTCGTTCTCCATCTCCATGTGGGCGTCGAGGGCGACGAAGCTGCCGTCGGTGAGCTCGGCCAGCGGGTTGATCTCGGCCAGGGTCATGTCGTTGTCGCGGAAGAGGCGGGCGAGCTTGGCCAGGACCGGCGTCGCCCGGTTTAGCTGCGAGCCGGTGACGCCGGTGGCGGCGACGACCTGCTTGGCCTCGAAGTCGAAGATCGGGTGCAGGTTGGAGACGTGGCCGCGGCCAACGTGGTCGGGGTGGGTCTCGGCGACCTCCTCGATGTCGATCCCGCCCATGTCGCTGAACAGCATCAGCGGCCGCTTCGCGGTGCCGTCCCAGACGACGCTGGCGTAGTACTCCTGCTTGACCTCGGCTTTGGGGTCGACGAGGACGCCGCGCGGCATATGGCCGTTGATTTCGAGCTTGAGGATGTCCTCGGCGTGGGCCGCGGCCTCATCAGGCGTGTCGGCGAACTTGACTCCGCCGGCCTTCATCCGCCCGCCGCTCAGCACCTGGGACTTGATCACCACCGGCCCACCGATCTCCTCGGCGGCCTTACGTGCCTCGTCGGCGGTCGTGCAGAAGCCGTACTTGGTGACGGGAATCCCCGCCGCCTCGACGATCTGCCTTGCCTCGTACTCGAAGAACCTCATCAGCGGCGCGGAACCCTATCCAAGAGAGCCCAAGAGGGCCGGGTGCCCCTCCCGGCTCAACTTTTTTGGTGGGTCGTGGTCGGCTGGCCCGCGCATGGATCGCCAAAAAAGTACAAGCCGCCGGGAGGGGCACCCGGCCCTCTTGGGATACTTCCGGCTGGTGACCCGGCGAAAGGGGGAGAGGATGAGCTTCTACAAGTGCTCGGGCGCTTTGCTTGGGCTACTCGCGATTCTGGTGTTCGTCGTCGGCTGTGGCGACACCGTGATCGACAGCACCAAGACTGAGGAAGCGCTTCAGGCGAACCTTTCCAAGTCGCTCGAAGAAAAGGTTTCGACGGTCGAATGTCCGTCCGACCAAAAGGTTGAAGCCGGTGCGACGTTTACTTGCAAGGTGAAGCTTCCTAAAGGCAAGGAAGCGACCGCAACCTTGAAAATCCTCAACAAGGACGCTGACGTGAGCGTGATCAAACTCAGCGGATCCAATGAATAGAGTCAGGAGAATGAGCCAAACCATCGCGGCCGCAGCGCCGACCACGCACACAAAGCTCCTCGATTGGGTCGGGGAGATCGCAGATCTGACCCAGCCCGACGCCGTCCACTGGTGTGACGGCTCGGCCGAGGAGTACGACTCCCTCGCCCAGACCCTGATCGACGCGGGCACCTTCGAGCGTCTCTCCGACGCCAAGCGCCCCAACTCCTACCTAGCCCTTTCCGACCCCGCTGATGTGGCCCGGGTCGAAGACCGCACCTTCATCTGTGCCGAGAACGAGGCCGACGCCGGCCCGACCAACAACTGGCGCGATCCCGCCGAGATGCGGACGACCCTGAACGGCCTCTTCCAGGGCTGCATGGTCGGCCGCACGATGTACGTCGTTCCCTTCTCGATGGGCCCGTTGGGCTCACCGATCGCCCACATCGGCGTGCAGCTGACCGACTCGCCCTACGTCGCCGTCTCGATGCGGATCATGACCCGGATGGGCAAGGGGGCCCTCGACGTGCTCGGTGAGAGCGGCGAGTTCGTCCCCTGCGTGCACTCGGTCGGCATGCCGCTGGTCGAAGGGGTTGAAGACGTTTCCTGGCCCTGCAACGAGGACAACAAGTACATCGTCCACTACCCCGAGACGCGCGAAATCTGGTCCTACGGCTCCGGCTACGGCGGCAACGCCCTGCTCGGCAAGAAGTGTTTCGCGCTGCGGATCGCCTCGGCGATGGCCCGCGACGAGGGCTGGCTGGCCGAGCACATGCTGATCCTCAAGCTGACCTCGCCCGAGGGCGCGGTCAAGTTCGTCACCGGCGCTTTCCCGTCAGCCTGCGGCAAGACCAACCTGGCGATGCTGATTCCGACCCTGCCGGGCTGGAAGGTCGAGACCGTCGGCGACGACATCGCCTGGATGAAATTCGGCGAGGACGGCCGCCTCTACGCGGTCAACCCCGAGGCCGGTTTCTTCGGCGTCGCGCCGGGCACCGGCGAGGGCACCAATCCGAACGCGATGCGGACGATCGAGAGCAACTCGATCTTCACCAACTGCGCCAAAACCGACGACGGCGACATCTGGTGGGAGGGCATGACCAGCGAGCCGCCCGAGCACCTGATCGACTGGCACGGCAACGAGTGGACGCCCGACTCCGAGAAGCCGTCGGCTCACCCCAACGCGCGCTTCACGACCCCGGCGGCGCAGTGCCCGACGATCGCGCCCGAGTGGGAAGACCCGGCCGGCGTGCCGATCGACGCCTTCCTCTTCGGTGGCCGCCGCGCCAGCGTGGTGCCGCTGGTCCACGAGGCCTTTGACTGGGAGCACGGCGTCTTCCTCGGCGCGACGATGTCCTCGGAGAAGACCGCAGCCGCCTCCGGCAACGTCGGCGAACTGCGCTTCGACCCGATGGCGATGCTGCCCTTCTGCGGCTACAACATGGCCGACTACTTCGCCCACTGGCTCAAGGCCGGCGAACGCGAGGGTGCCGAGCTGCCGCGGATCTTCTACGTCAACTGGTTCCGCAAGGACGCCGACGGCAAGTTCCTTTGGCCGGGCTTCGGCGAGAACAGCCGCGTGCTCGAGTGGGTCTTCCGCCGCTGTGAGGGCACGGCGGACGCGATCGAGACCGCGATCGGCCTGCTCCCGGCAGAGGGTGCGATCAACACCGAGGGCCTCAACATCGACGAGGGGGCAATGCGAGAGCTGCTCTCCGTCGACGAGGACCTGGTCCGCCAGCAGCTTCCGCAGCTGAAGGAGCACCTCGCAACGTTCGGCGATCAGTTGCCCGCTGAGCTGCGCGAGCAGCTGGCAGGCCTCGAACGCCGCCTGGACGAGAGTTCTTAGTTGCGCAACTGACCTCTAGCTATCTTCAGTGCTTGTCCTCGCGCCGCGCTGACCTGACGCTACCGGTGGCCGCGCTCGTCGCGGTCGTACTGGTGCTCGACCTGCTGTGGGGTCTGATCGAGGACTCCACAGGCTCGATCGCTTACGGCCTGATCGACGAGCCCGCACACCTGGCGACCTGCGCCATCGTGCTGCTGGCCGCCTTGTCGCTGAGCGGCGCCCGGTTGCCGCCGCGTTTCGTCGGCGCGGCGCTGATCTCCAGCGTCGCGATCGATCTCGATCACCTCCCGGGCTACCTCGGCACCCATCTGCTGACTGGATCGATGCCCCGCCCCTACACGCACAGCCTCCTACTTGTTGTGGTGCTGGTGGCGGTCGGTGCCCTGACCAAGCGCCGCGATCGCCGGCAAATCTGGCTAGGTATCGCCTTTGGTGTCGGGGCGCACCTTTTGCGCGATCTGGCCACTGGGCCAGGCGTGCCGTTCTTCTGGCCCGCCACGGGAATGGTGGCCACCATTCCCTATCCGGCCTTCGTGGGCTCGTTGCTGCTGGCGGCGCTGGTGGTGGCGTTCAACCCCGGGTTCGAGCGCAGGAATCGGGCGAGGCCCGGCACCGGTTCCGCGGCGGTTAATACGATCGCGCGGCCCACGAGGTGAACGACCTCCTGATTCTCTGCTACCACGCGGTCAGCGCCCGGTGGCCTACCGAGTTCGCCGTCGATCCACGGCACCTCGAGGCACAGATCCAGTCGTTGCTGCGACGTGGCTATCGTCCCGACACGCTCTCGGTCGCGATCGATGAGCGCCCGCGCGGAAAGACGCTGGTCGTTACCTTCGATGACGCTTACCGATCCGTTCTGAGCGAGGGATATCCGGTGTTGGCGCGACTCGGGGTCCCGGCGACGGTCTATGTGCCCACGGTGTTCGCGACGTCTCAGGAGCCGATGGCGTGGGCGGAGATGGGGAAGTGGATCGGCGGTCCATTTGAGCGGGAGCTGGATCCCATGTCCTGGGATGAGTTGAGGGGACTCGCGCAAGCGGGATGGGAGATCGGCTCGCACTCTCGCTCGCACCAGGACCTGACCTCGCTCGCCGACGCTGAGCTGGAAGCCGAGCTTCGCGGCTCGCGCGAAGACTGCGAGAACGAGCTTCAGCGGCCTTGTCCGACGCTCGCGTACCCATTTTCGAGTTACGACCGGCGGGTGATGGACCTCGCCAAAGCATCTGGGTACGACACGGCGGTGATCTTGGATAACCACGTCGCCATCCCGAGGGCAAGCCTGCCTGGGTCCAGGGCCGACAGTCGTAATGCTCACGAGCTGCTCAGATCGGGGATCTATCGTCGCGACGGTCGGTTCAGGTTCGGAGCGAAGGCGTCAAGAGCAGCTAGGCAAATTCGCTCTTCGCGAGTCGCTAACCTCTTCGAACTCTGAAGCCGAAAAGACAACGATGAAGCGCAGCTGTCTGATCGGAGCACTGATCGTTGTTTCCTGCGCGCTGATCCCGGCCAGCGCCACGGGCCGCCCGCAGTCAGTTTCCCTCGGTGCCTACGTTCCCCGGGCCGATGAGAGCCCGTCCCTGATTGAAGCCTTTGCTGCCAAGGTCGGTTGGAATCCGGTCATCGTCAACTCCTTCAAGACCTTTGACCAGGCACCCATATACCTGCCCCAGCTGAGGGGGATCCGCGAACATGGCTCGGTACCGATGGTCACCTGGGAGCCTCAGACCTCCACCGAAGGCTCGATCGCGCTCGCCAGGATCGCCGATGGCAGCTACGACGGGTACCTGAGCAACGCCGCACATGACGCTGCAGAATGGGGCAAGCCGTTGATGATCCGCTTTGGTCAGGAGATGAACGGAGCCTGGTACCCGTGGTCACCCGCCGCCGGTAACCCGGCTCGCGACTACATCGCGGCGTGGCGTCACGTTGTCAGGTTGTTTCGGCGCGAAGGCGCGCGCAACGTCAAGTGGGTCTGGACCCCCTACGTGGATGCCAATCGCCAGTTGCCCTTCAAGCGCTTCTATCCTGGCGACGCCTACGTCGATTGGGCTGGCTTGGACGGCTACAACTGGGGCGGCCGCTATCCATGGCAGTCGTTTCGCGAGCTGTTCGCGAGCTCCTATCGGCAGCTCCTGGGGGTAACTTCGCGGCCTTTGCTCATCGGCGAGGTCGGTTGCGGTGAGAACGGCGGCAGTAAGAGCAGGTGGCTGCGCCAGATGCTGCACAGCGACCTTCCCCAGATGCCGCGCTTCCGCGCAGTGGTCTGGTTCGACGGCGCCGACCCCAAGGGTGACCTTCGGATTGACACAACCGCGGGGGCTCTGGGTGCGTTTCGCCACTGGACGAATCAGCCGCTGTATGCATCCAGCCGGAACCTGCTGCTGCAAACCCCGAGTCGCTTCGCACGGCCGGGTCGCTCGACATCGCGGTGAGACGGCGGCGCGGGACCCTGAGAACCGGTGTGCTTGTCGCGGCTGTCCTTGGATTGATGGCAATGCCGGTCGGCGCTAGGGCAGTTCCGCTTGCTCTCGGTGTCTTCGTTCCCGGCGTGTACGAACATCCGCAGCGGATCAAGGAATATGGAAAAGAAGTAGGGCGCCAGCCGACTATCGTCGTCTCCTATAAGAACTGGAGCATCGCGCCCTTCTATCCCCCCGAACTCCAGCGCGTGTGGAAGGGGGGCGCGGTGCCTTTGGTCACCTGGGAGCCGGAAACCGCCCGTGGCAGAGGTATTCCGCTGCGAGCGATCGCTAACGGTCGCTATGACCGCTACATCCGACAGTCGGCCACGGCGGCGGCCGCGTGGGGGAGGCCGCTCCTGCTCCGCTTTGCGCAGGAGATGAACGGCAACTGGTATCCCTGGGGCTACGGCGTTGATGGCAATACGCCCCGCCAATTCCGGGTGGCGTGGCATCACATTTTTTCGATCTTCCGCGAACGCGGTGCCGACAATGTCGAGTGGGTCTGGTCTCCAAACGAGGACGCCGGCGGCGGCCATCCTCTGGCGATCTTCTATCCAGGTGACGAGTTCGTCGACTGGGTCGGTCTCGACGGCTTCTGCTGGGGCGGGTCGATTGGCTGGCCATCCTTCAGCTCGATCTTCGGCAGTACCTACGACAGGATCGTGACGATGACCTCAAAGCCGATCCTGATCGCGGAGACTGGGGCTGGGGAGGAGGGCGGCGACAAGGCTGCCTGGATCACGAGCGCGCTGGAACGCGAGGCCCCGCGTTTCCCCCACCTGCGTGGTCTCGTCTGGTTTGACGGCGAAGACCCACATGCCGATCTTCGCGTCAATAGCAGCGCTACCTCGCTGAGGGCGTTTCGACGCGCGGCGACATCGCCGATCTACGCTGCAACCCGGGATGCCCTGCTCTCGACGCCCGCGCGGCTTCCCGCGGGCGGCCGGGCGCCGGCACCGCCGAGCGGCGGGTATGGCGCGCCGTCATGGCTGGAAGAACTCAGGCTCAAGCTCCACGGCAAGTACCTGCTCCTGGCTCTCGGGATCCTCGCCGGGCTCTTGCTTGCGATTGGGGCGACGGCGGTCGCGCTCTATCGGCGGCGACGGTCGTGAGCGAACTTCTGGTCCTCTGCTACCACGCGATTAGCGATTCCTGGCCAAGCCCGGCAGCCATCGCCCCCGATCGACTTCATGCCCAGCTCCGCCTGCTGCTCAGGCTTGGTTACCACCCCCTGACGCTTACCGCCGCCCTGGACCATGACGCCCCGAGAAAGACCGTGGTCGTCACCTTCGACGACGCGTACCGCTCGATTCTGGCGAAGGGCCTGCCGGTGCTCGACGCGCTTGGGGTGCCGGCGACGGTCTTCGTTCCGACGGACGCAGCGAGCGACTCTGCCGAGATGACCTGGTCGGAGCTGGGGCCATGGGTAGGGACCGAGCATGAGCACGAGCTTCGCTGCATGTCCTGGCAGGAACTGCGCCGGCTCTCCGAGCGGGGCTGGGAGATCGGCTCGCATACCTGCTCGCATGTTCGCCTGGCAGAGATCGGGCGGGAGCGCGTGGCGGCGGAGCTGAGCGGCTCGCGCGAGGCATGTGAGGAGAACCTTCAGCTTCCTTGCACGTCGCTGGCCTATCCGTTCGGGAGCTATGACGCAGCGGTGATGGAGTTGGTCGCCGCAGCGGGGTACCGGGCAGCCGTCACATTGGACGAGCACATCGCCGCTTCACTACGGGGACGCGGTCCGCTCGAGATACCCCGTGAGGCGATTTATCGCGCTACGGGCTGGCCGGTCTTCATTGCCAAGACATCCAGGCTTGTGCGCAAGATTCGCGTTTCCAGGCCCTACGCCTCACTGGCCTAGAACCGGCACCGGGACTGGCTTTCAGCCGCTTGCGGCTGGGGCTGTAATGCGCTCCGGGCACCCTCGAACATACGTCCAGAAGGGTTGACATCGCTTCAATTGAGCCGGCTTCCGCCGAGGAAAGGGTGTGCTCTCAAATGCCCGCCCAAAAATTGCCCTGACTCTCTCGATCCTCGCGCTCGGCATCCCCCTCGTTGCCGCCGCCGCCCAGCCCGTCGAGGCAGCTGCCCAGACGCCGATCCAGCTCGGCGCCTACGTCCCCGGTGCCCCTGGCGACGCGGGCGTTCTCGACAGCTACTCGTCAATGGTCGGCCGCCAGCCGGACATCGTGATGATGTTTCGAAGTCTCAACGGGCCGCTCCTCTACTCGCCCGAGATCACCAACTTGAGCGCCCGCGGCGAGACGCCCCTCGTCACGCTGGAGCCCTACGCCGGCAGCGGCATGGCGGCCTTCACCGACATCGCCGCCGGGAAATACGATGACTACTTCCGCAAGGAAGCTGACGCGCTGCGGGGTTTGAACATGACGGTGATGCTGCGCTTCGCGCACGAGATGAACCTGCCGAGCAACGACTGGGGACCGGGCAAGGCAGGCAATACCGGCGCCAGCTACGTCGAAGCCTGGCGCCACATCGTCTCGATCTTCCGCGAAGAGGGCGCCAATAACGTCAAGTGGGTTTGGGCGCCCAACGTCGACTACGGCGGACGATCCTTCACCCAGTACTTCCCCGGCGACGAATGGGTCGACTACGTTGGCCTGGACGCATACAACCTCGGTGCTTCCGAAGGCGAATCCTGGGAAACCTTTGAAAGGCTCTTCTCCTCCTCCTACGCAACGATCACCCAGCTCAGCACCAAGCCGGTGATCATCACCGAGACCTCCTCGAGTGAAATTGGGGGCAGCAAGGCGGGATGGATCGAAGACACTTTTTTCAAAACCATTCCGCAGAAAATGCCCCGCGTCCAGGCGGTTGTTTGGTTCGATCAGAGCAAGGAGCGCGATTGGCGGGTCGACTCTTCCCAGTCGTCCCTGGATGCCTACCGCAGGGTGGTCGCCTCGAGCCTCTACGGCGGCAGCGAAGCTCTCCCGGAGCCAAAGGAGGAAGCTCCGACCGTCAAGGAACTTGCAATCACCCCCAAAGTGACCCCGGTCCCCGTTCCTCCTCCCACCCTCGGTTCGCATAAGCACCGGCGCCAAATCGAGGTGCACGGTCGGATCACATACAAGCTTTCGCACAAGGCGGCCGTCCGGATCGCGGTGCGCCAGCGCCACAGCAACGCGAGGCCGCTGGTCTTTACCGCCGAACAGAATGCCGGCCACAAGCGGGTTGCCCTCACGAAGCTGATTGGCAAGCGAAATCTGCGTCGTGGCGACTACCGGGTTTCGGTGACCGCGTTCAGTGCCTCGGGCAGCCGCTCCGAGCCTCGCCACCACGGCTTCCGAATCGTCGTCCCAAGCGCTCGCGGCTAAATCAGATCGGTAGTGGCTGCGTCGAACGCCGCCACTGCTTCCGCCTCATCCTCCGTCGAGCCATCGGTACCCGTTCCAAGATGGGTCGCTTTCAGTGCTCTCAGCACCTCGGGGCCCATCACGATCGCCTCAACGGTCGCCCCGCCGACCCAACCGATCGCGACCCCGTTCAGGCCGCCTAGCAAGGCGCCGACCACCCCGCCGGCGACCTGAAGCAAAGCTCCTCCCCAAACGATCGGCACCGCCGTGGCCAGCCGGCGCTCAATTCTGCGCAGGGCGATGAAGTGACTGATGATCGTCGAGGGGAAGATGTCGAGGGCGAGCACGTGCAGCGTGTTGGTCGCTTCGCTTGCGTAGCTGCTGCCGAAGATTTCCAGCAGTTGCCCACCGATCACCAGCAGCGTTAGGTTGGAAATCACGCCGAAGCCAAGCGATACATAGACCGTCAGCCGGAAGCGGTCGGCTAGGCGCTCCGATTCGCCCGAGCCAACGGCGTAGAGGACCGTGCTCAACGAGAGCGGCACGAAGAACATGAAGCTGGTGACCATGTAGGCGATGTAAAAGCTGGCGTTGGCAGACGCGGAGAGGAAGATGACAACCACCGTGGGCAGCGTCAGCTCAGGAGTACGCAAGGCGACGTTGACTGCGTGGTGTGTTGCTGCGGACACGCGCATCTGCGTCAGCCGGCTGAAGTCTGGGGTCAACGAGGCCCCATCCCGGTGTCGGTAGAAGCGCGCCAGAACGACGAGCGACGCCGCGATTCCGGCAGTCCAGGTCGCGTAGATCCACTGCGGGCCGGCATCCGATACAAGCGCCGCCACCGGGATCAAGGCGACGAGCTTGACCACGGTGAAGACGATGTTGCGGCTGAGTTGCAGCCCGCCGCGCAGCAACCCGATCAGCGCCTGGTCAAGGACGAAGGTCAGCGCCGTCAGCCCGACCCCGATCACAAAGACGAGGGCGGCGACCCAGCCACTGCGCAGCGCGTCGAAGTTCGCGGACACAAGCGGCGCGATCACTAGAAAGGCAAGGCCAAGGGCCGATCCGATCGAGGCGGTGGTTATGAGAGCGGCGTTGATCAGCGAGCGGTGACCGACCTCGAGCCGGGGAAGCTCCCCCATCAACAAGGTCCCGAGGCCGACGGTGGCCATGAATCCGAGCAGCGTCATCGCTGAGATGGCGGCGCTTGCGATGCCTACCGAGTTCTGCGTGAAGTAATGCGTGGACACCAACCAAAAAGCCGCCCCGAGTAGTGAGGTGACCAGGGCCGTGCCCACCATCGAGCCTGCGTTGGAAAGCAGAGAGCGGTTCTCGCTGGCGAGCCTCTTTACGCGCGTGCCGACGCCTGCGATCTGCAGTCGCCTCACTTTGGCCGAGACCTCAAGGCGGCCGTGTCATAGATCGCAATCGCCCCGTTGTCATAGATCTTCTGGAGGCGGTCAAGACCGTCGAACTTCTGCAGGGCTTCCTTGCTGATCGGCACACCGCCGGACTCCTCTTCAGGTTCGTAGTAGAAGCCGGAGACGGGCGCAGCGTCAACAAAGCGGCGATCGACGACGATGTATTCGATTGCATCCTCGCTGATCACCTGCTGGTCCTTGTCGTCATATTTCCGGCTGAAGAACACGCGCGAGACCGGAGTTCCATTTACCGAGCCGATTACGGGATCGAGGTGGCCGAATGCGGCCATCAGCGTTCCGTTGACACGGTCGATGAGGATGCGACTGCGGGGTGGCAAGTGCCCGGCGGCAAATTCGGCCGCGGCGAGGCCCTGCGGGCTGACCGAGCGCGCCTCTCCGGCGACGAGAAACGGCCCGGGTTGGCGCGTGATCGGCGATTCGCCGATGATGAAGCCGCCGAGGAAGAGGATGGTCCCAAGCGCTGCGATCGCCGCTGACCTCGCAGCCCGCCGCGCCCGGCCGGCGGCCAGGGGCATGGCGGCGAGCAGAAGCCCGGTGACGAAGGCCAGCCCGACGAATACGAACTCTGAGGCTCGTTGCGATGTCTCGGTGCCCGCCTGCGTGAGGCGCAGTCCCAGGGTGACCGGGTATAGAAGTGCGACCAGGGAGAGCAGTCGCCAGATCGCACTCGAGTCAGATCGCAGCCAGGTTCGCCAGAGGCCGAACGGGATCACGATGAGCAGCGGGACGATCGAGGCCACCCCGAGAATGCGGGCCGCGACGGTGTTGGTCTGCCCGTTGCCGGCTTCGAACAGCGCCTTGGATCCGGACTGGCCGGTGATCAGGTTGGCAACCGAGTGGAAGGCGTCGATGAAAACGGAGCCGAGCTCGCTGCTCGTGACGTCCCCGGCAACCAGGATCAGCCAGATCGCGCCCATCACCGTTAGGAGCAGCGCCGGCAGGGCGGGGCCCTCGTACCATCTGATCCCCGACGGGTCCCGTCGAAAGGTCGACGGAATCTGGACCAGGGGGTGGCCGCGCCGCCCTAGTGTGCGCCCGTGACGCCCTATCCAGAGCAGCACTGCCCAGCCCAAGAGGAATGCCAGCATCGCGTAGGTAGTCAGATGGTGAGTCGTCACCAGGGTGGCCGCAAGCACGACCATCGCGGCGATCAGGCCCCTGGTGTTCAACTTCCTTTCTGAGGAGGTGGCGTTGGCCCAGCGCAGCGATGCGAGCAGGAGCGCCCCGGCGATGGCAAGCGCCAGTGACTCATAGCCGAACTGCGAATCGAAGTAGAGGAAGCTGGGATTGCAGACGTAGACAGCGGTCCCGATCGCGCCGACCCGGTAGGAGCCGCTTACCCGCTCGAGGAAGAGGAACAGGGCCAGCATCAGCACCACTCGCGCGACGCCGATCACGATCATCGCGGCGAGGAACGGCCCGCGGCCCGAAATCTGTGTCAAGGCTGCGGTCACCGCCTCCACCCCGGGGTAACCGGCGTAGCCCTGGACAATCGGATTCGCCGAGAAGTAGTGGCCGGTTTCGAGCAGCTCCCATGTCTGGCGAAGAGTCGCCATCTCGTCGTGGGGGATGAAGCCGGTCGGGTTGTCGAGGATCTTGACTCCGAACAGCCCGGCGCCAAGCAGCATCGCGAGGGCGATGCACTCTGTCCGCGAGGCGGAGCGAGAAACGAGGCGGAAGGCAATCGGCGCGTAGATCAAGACCAGCCCACCCCAGAACAGCGGCTGAGCGTCCGATGCGCTCTCGCGCGCGGCGTTGTTCCCAAGCGCCACCAGCAACAGCCCAGCGGCAACCAGCAGGGCGAGGAAGCCGACGGCGCCGAACGAGCCCGCTTGCCTCGCTCGCCAGCCGCCCTTCGTGCGGGTCGATAGCGCGGTTGCGCTTGCGGCGCCTGCCCTCGAGCCCAAACGCTTCGACGAAGCAGCTTGGCTCAAGTCTTGGCCTTGGGTTCGATCTCCACGCGCCGATAGGGCACGCCGTCCTTGTACAGCGTCGCAACCACGCGTCCCCTCCCCGGCATTTCTGAGGTCGTGAGCTGCGGTGTGGCAATGGTCATCTGCAGTCGCTGATGCGGACCCAGGCGCAGCGGCCGGTTGCGCAGCACCCGCCCTTCTTCGTCGACGAGGAGGCGGTAATCGTGCTCGGTCCCGAGGTGATTCCAGATGCCGATTTCAAGCGCGCCGTTTTCGCCCTCGGCCGGGACGATCCAGAGTGCGCTGAAGTGGGACATGCCGCGCTGGTCTTCGATCCCTTCCGTGGCGGTGTTCACCGCTACGCCCGCGAGCGCGATGGCGGCGACGATCGCAAGGGAGGTCAGCCAACCGAGGCGTGGGAACCCCGGGAGCTCGGTCTTGCGCATCGGCGATGCGATTCGCCGGCTCTGCGCGACTCCACACGCGATCAGGGTGATCGCGGTGAGCAGGAGCGTCCAGGCAAAGCGGTCAAGCCCAAGCAGCAGCTGCCAAAGAAGGCCGCTGAGTACGGCGGCGCCGACGCTCATGCCGACCGCGTAGACGAGGCGCTCCTCCGGGGTTGTCTTTCCCGGCAGGAACATGGCCGCGCTCAGCGCGTAGCCGGGGAGGAACAGGACCAGGGGCGTCAGGACGATCGCCTTCGGCAGCCCGCCGCTCGCGAGCAGGGATAGGGCAAACGAAGCGACGGCGGCAGCGGATGTCAGGGCGAGGTCTCGCGATCTCGGCGCTGTCCTGTGGCTCATGCTTGCGCCTTGCGATATTCCGCCACCGTCTGGTAGTAGAGGTGCTCCATCTGCGGCATCACGACCTCGGGCGTGAAATCAAGGGCTCGCATCAGTGCCGCTGCGCCAAGGCGCTCGCGCAGCGGCGCATCGTCGGCAAGCCGTGCCATCGCCGCGGCAAGCGCATCGGCGTCTCCGACTGGGATCAGCAGGCCGTTCTTTCCGTCCTCGATCATGTCCTCGTGGCCACCGGGTTTGGTTCCGATCACCGCACACCCCTTGCTCATCGCCTCGTGCACGACGTTCCCCAGTGGCTCCGGGTTCTTGGTTGGAAAGACGCCGAAGAGGGCGCGCTCCCACATCGCCAGCAGGGTCGGGTAGGGCACGTCTTCCAGTGCCGTCGTTCCCACGGGAAACCGCTCGGGCGTGTCGGGTGCCCGCGTCCCGGCAAGCACCAGCGGTGGCGGGTCGTCGAGCTGTTCGTAGGCCTCGAACAGCTCGACGATTCCCTTGATCTCCCGAAAGGCACCGACGTAGAGGATGAACGGCTCCTGCGGCAGGCGGGCCAGTATTTCCTCGTCCACTGGGCGGCCGGGCATATCCTCGTGGAAGTTGGGCACGACCACGTTGGGCGCCCCATCGACCCTAAGGAATCGATCCATCTTCGCGGCGACATAGCGGCTGACGCTGTGGATCGCGTTTGTCTTGCGCCGCAGTATTGGGCCGGAGCCAAAGACCCCGGCGACAGCCACCGATCCCTTCACGACTCCGTAATTGCGGCTCGAGCAGGCGAGGCACTTCAGCGGCGACGGCCCGTCGCAGATCTCGCCGTCGCGCACCAGGCTGTGCACCGCGCAGATGTTCGCGTAGCTTCGTGCTGAGATCAGCAGCGGAATCTTCTTGCCCAACATGGCAACCGCAGTCGAGTGGGTGAGCCATCCGTAGGAGTGGACCAGATCCGGTTCGAACTCGGCAATTAGGCGGCGCAGCCGCCAAATCGCCTCTGGATCCGGAAACGGGGGTGGATTGTGCTTATAGGCGTCTGCCGAGATCCACTCTATGCGGGTGGTCAGATCGCGCAGCCTGTGGATGCGGACGTCGCCCTGGTCCTCGACAGCCGCCGCCCCTTTCTGCCAGGCCGTTGCCACTGTCACGGTGTGCCCCTGCCGGGAGAGGTTATGCGCCAGCAGTTCAACACTGCGATCGGCACCGCCGATCATCGGCCAGTAGGAGTCGGAGACGATCAGCACGCGCAGCGGGGCGGAACCGGGCGTCGGAGCCTCTTGGCGGCTGTGCCGGCCAAGCTTGCGCTGGCGGCGACGACTTCGCGCGTAAGCCAGTGGTCCCTGGAGCATCCCGCGCAGCTCGAGCCGGGTCAGCCGGCGGGGATAGTCGGCTGGCTTGCTTTCATTCTTCGCTGAGCTCGGGGCAAGCGCGTAGATCAGCCCTCCAGGCAACTTAAGTGCCAGCCGGGGCAGCAGTCCCGGATGTTCGATCAGTGCCTTGGTTAGGCAGGCTGTAAGACCCACTCCGTAGCCCCATACCCGACGTTCGAACTGCGTGTACTCGCGCGGATGTGCGTGGCGGACAATTGCAGCGGGTTCATAGACCACGCGATGGCCGGCTAGCAGAACCCGGAGCATCGCCTCGACATCCTCGCCGCCGAGGGTTGGCGTGGCCGTGCCGAGGGCCGAGTCGAAGCCCCCCAGCCGGGCCAGCACGTCGCGGCGGAAGGCGATGTTCTCGCCGGTGCCCAGATCGCCGATCGTGAAGGGGAAGAGCGGTCGATCGGGGGGAGGGTTACGGCGGTCGAGGAGGCGGCTTTCAAATCCCCGTTGGCCACTGGCAAAGCTCTCATACCAGGCCTGTGCCGGGGTCTCCAGACCGCGCGGCATGGTCAATCCGCCGGCACCCCCTACCTGGTCGTCGCAAGCGAAGGGACGCACGATCCTGGCCAGCCATTCGGGATCGACGTCGATGTCGTCATCGGTGAAGGCGACGACGTCACCGGTGGCAGCCCACAACCCTCTGTTGCGGGCGTTGGAGCCCCCCGGCGCGGGTTCCTGCAGGAGGGTCACCGGAACGTCGCCCCGTTCGAGGTTGTTGGGCAGAGTCACCATCGCATCGTCGCCCGAGGCGTTGTCGACGACGATCACCTCATATCGATCGCCGGGGTAGTTGGACTGCAGCACTGAGCGCAGGGTTTCGATTGCCGAGTCTGGGCGGTTGCGGGTCGGGATGACCACGGACGCCCTCGGCGCTGCCTCGTAAAAGGCATTGAGATCATCCCTGCACGGCGGTGCATCCGCTTCTTCGATTCCTTCGGGGCCGAGAGTTCGGTCACCGAACCCATCTTGGTTGAGGTGGCGTTTGATCTCGTTGCCGAGCTCGGCTTGGATCTGGCCCGCCAATGCCTCGGGATCCAGACCCTCGGGGGTCAGCTCGGCGCGAATCGACCCTAGCGGCATACCGTGCAGTCGGACAAGGCAGAGCGCCGCGCCGTAGGTCGCGGGGGAGGCCTCTGCCGTGGCGGAAAGGGTGGGTAGCGGCTTACCTATCTCTATGTCGACCACACGCGTGGGGACGAAATCTGGCGAATCGGGCTCGCCGCCGGTGTGGCGCCGACCGCGACTCATCCTGGCTTCCGTCGCACCCGTGCGAGGGATCCGGCGAGGAAGCCGAATCCTGTCGCCGCCACGCCGATCAGGAGGGCAGCTGAACGCAAGGGGCCGAAGCGGTCGCCGCGAAGTCCATCCACTAGGCCGCGGAGAAAGCCGAGGGGGATAGTGGCGAAAAGATGGCGAAACTCGGAGCTCAGGCCTTCTTCAGAGCCCACGGCCTCGGCGAGCTGGGCCTTGCCCGCGCCCTCCTCAAAGCTGCGCCGCACCAGGTAGCCCAGCGTTGCTTGCTCGGGGTTGACGGTGTGATGCACGGTTGCGTGGGGTTGGTAGAGCCAGCGCATATTTGGCCACCTTCGCCCGATGCGGATGCCGAGCTCGGTGTCCTCCAAAGCATGCCCGCCCGCGATGACGGTGCCGCGGTAATGAATCTCCCTCGGGGCAACCCCCTGCTGGAAGCCACCGATTTCGCGTAGCGCCCGTCCCCGCACCGCCATATTCGCCGCAATCGGATTGCGGACGGGTGCGATCTCTGTTGGCAAGCCCCTATAGCTGCAGCCAAACACCCAGTAGAACTCGGGAGGGAACCAGTGCGGCTCGCTGCCGGCCCAGTTTGGAATCAGCTCGCCGGTGACGCCGACAACCTCAGGGTCGGCGAAGCAGGCCTCGAGACCTTCGATCCAGGTCGGCTCGGCCTCGGTGTCGTCGTCGGTGAGGACGACGATCTCGCCATGGGCCAGCTCGACGCCGGTGTTGCGGGCGCCGACCACCCCTCGCTCGTGGGCGTTGGCGACGGCGATCACCCCAGGAAAGGTCTCGCGAGCCCAGGCAAGCAGCTCGGGATTGTGGTCGATCACTGCGATCACCTCTGTCGGAGGCAGGGTCTGCCGCTCGATCGCGCGCAGGCACGCCGCCAGTTCGTCGCGTCGCTCCGAGTTCCAGGCCGGGACCAGGACTGAGACAGTGTTTTGCTCTGCGCTGGTCGCCATCTGCTGAGGATGTTCGGCGTCGCTCCACCGATTCCCGTGCTGGCCGGGGGTGTCTACGATCAGATGGCCGAAGCGGTTTCGGCTTGCTTGGCGGCCGCCGCGTCACCGGTGACATGGTGCCCGTTTTGAATCGTGCGGCGGCGGCGGGCCTCGCCGATGATCGTTCCCAGCACGCGGAAGCCGTCGCGGAAGGTCCGCAGGTTGCTCTGCCCGGAAATCCGGTTCTCCTCGTAGCTGGGGACCTCGGTGATCTTCATCCCGGCGCTGGCGATTCGCAGGTTGATTAGCGTCTCGACCTCGAAGCCCGGCACGTCAAGCGCGATGAAGGGCAGGCAGCGGGCCCAGAAGGCGTTGTACCCGTAACAGAGGTCGGTGAAGTGGGTTCCGTGCAGGAGGTTGGCGGTGCCGCTGAGCACGCTGTTCCCGAGCTTGCGCAGGGCGGTGATGTCGGCGCTGCCGCCTCCCTCGAGGTAGCGCGAGCCCTTGGCGAAGTCGGCCCCTGCCTCCAGCGCTTCGATGAAGCGGGGGATCTCGGCCGGGTCGGCCGAGCCGTCGGCGTCGAGCATGACGACGAGGTTGCCGGTGACGGCGGCGAAGGCGGTGCGGAAAGCGTCGCCCTTGCCACGACCGCTCTGGGTGAGGACGCGGATCTCGGGATAGGCGCGCCGCGCGGCCTCAACTGTTTCGTCCTTGGAGTTTCCGTCAACGAGGATCACCTCGTGCAGGCCCTTGGGAAGGCGCGCCAGCACGACGCCGATGTTCTCCGCCTCGTTCATTGCCGGCACGACGACGCTGACCAGTGTCTTGCGGTCGGCACGGCGGTCGGGTCCGGCGTAGGGGACGGCGTCGCGCGAAGCCAGTGCCTCGACGTCGATCAGCGGCACGCCGCCAACCTGGCTCGGCTTTGCGGCGGGGGCCTCGAGCAGATCGAGAGGGCGGGGCAGGAGGCTGACCGGCACCCCGATCGACTTGAAGGCGCGCACGAGGTCGAGCAGGCTTTCGTCGTCGGCGTGTCGGGTCGCAATCACGACGCGATCGGCGCGGTACCGGTCGACGACCTGGAGCGCGGCGACGCGGTCGGCGGCCTTCGCTTCGTCCTCCTCATCACCGGGGGGAACCGTGGCCACAACCGTGGCGTAGGCGCGGAGCGGTTCGTACGCTTTCAGTCGTGACGCGGTCACCTCGTCGCCGACCAGCACCCAGCGCTCGACCGTGTCGAGGCGGCGCAGCAGCGGCGAGCTGAAGCTGCGAGCTGCGGTGTCGATGATCATGAAGAGTCCCCAGAGTGCCAGTTGGGCGCCGCCGCTGAGCGGGATCATCAGCGACGCCGACCAAGCGAAGAGGGCGGCAACGAGAAGGCGCATCACCGGCCAGGCCATCCCGTCCTCGCCGCCGAGACCGCCGCGCTGGTTGCGGGCACCGTAGACACCGAGCGCGCCGTAGACGACGATCAATAGAAGTGGGGAAAGGGGAAGCGCCGGGACGACCTTGGAGCCGGCCGCAAGGGCGACGACGATCAGCGCGACCGATGAAGAGAGAAGATCGAGGGCCGGCGGGAGCCACCAGCCAAGGCCCCTCCGGGCCCGGGGCAGGCTACCCAGCGTGGGGCGGTCCTGGACCAGGGCGCCGCGCTGCGGCACGCCAGGTGAAAAGGTGCGATCTAGGGGAAGGTCGGTCGAGCTGTGCATGGGAGGGAGGGGTACCTTTTTTTGGGGAGATTTATTGAACGAATTCCATAACTACATGCGCCGATTCCTGTTCCTCCCCCCTATCGGCAGGCGCTCGGAATCACGTTAGCGCCTGGCGGAAACTGCATGGGGCTTTGCTACGAGCCTTTATGGCTGTAACGGTCCAAAAATAGAACTGTCAGGTTCTTCGTTCTTTGAACCCGAATGGTTCAAAGGCCGTATGTCTCGGCCAACTCCGGATCCTTGGCAGCCAGCATCTCCGCTAGCTCGACCATCACCTTGCACTGCTTCCAGGTGGCGTCGTCCTGCATCTTGCCGTCGATCATGTGGACGCCGCGGCCGTCGGGGATCGCCTCGAGCACTTTCTTGGCGAACTTGACCTCCTCCGGCGGCGGGCTGAAGACCTTCTTGGCGATGCCGATCTGCACTGGGTGCAGCGACCAGGCGCCGACGCAGCCCATTAGGAAGGCGGCGCGGAACTGGGTCTCGCAGCCGGCCGTGTCCTTGATGTCGCCGAAGGGACCGTAGAAGGGGAGGATCCCGGTCGCGGCGCAGGCGTCGACCATGCGGGCGATCGAGTAATGCCAGAGGTCCTGCTGGGCGCTGACCCGGTCGGCCTCGGGGTTCTCGGGGTCGGTGGGGTCCTCCATCACCCGGTAGCCGGGGTGACCGCCGCCGACGCGGGTCGTCTTCATCCGCCGCGAGGCGGCGAGGTCGGCCGGGCCGAAGCTCATCCCCTGCATGCGCGGGCTGGCGGCGGCGATCTCCTCGAGGTTGACCACGCCCTGGGCGGTCTCGAGGATCGCGTGGATCAGGATCGGACGATCGAGGCCGGCCTTGGCCTCGAGTTGGGCGAGCAGACGGTCCACATAATGGATGTCCCAGGCACCCTCGACCTTGGGCACCATTACGACCTCGAGCTGATCGCCGATCTCGGTGACCAGGGTCGTCAGGTCGTCGAGGACCCAGGGGCTCTCCAGCGAGTTGACCCGGGTCCAGAGCGCGGTCTGCCCGAAATCCGACTCCTTGGCGGCGCGGACCAGGCCGGCGCGGGCGGCCTCCTTGCGGTCGACCGGGATCGCGTCCTCGAGGTTGCCGAGCAGGATGTCGGTTTTCTCGGCGATGCCGGCCGCCTTTTCGACCATCTTCTCGTTGGAGAAGTCGAGGAAATGGATCATCCGCGAGGGCTTCACGGGGATCTCGCGCAGCGGCTCGGGGGCGCCGATCGCCTGTGGCTGGAAGAAGTCTCTGGGGTTTCTCACGCTGCTCCTCGGTCGTCAGGTCTCTGTGCGGGGGAATCTACCCGAACGCCCGTTCGTGGCGGAGCAAGGCGAAGGAGTTCGGCGCTCGTCGCCGTACCTTGGGAACAATGGACGCCGCCGCGCCCGACAGCACTCAGGACTGGCTGCTGCCCGAGCATACGAGGCCGCCCCTGGTCGGCGAGCTGGAGCGGCGCATCGATCTTGCCCTGGCTACGGCGCGGGCCTCCGAGGCCGCGGTGGCGACGGTCGGAGCAGCCGCGCTCGACGCCGCCGAGCAGGCACGGCGCGCAGCCGAGCTGGCGGAGCGGGCCAGTATCGCCGCCCTCGATGCGAGCGGGAGGGTCGCATCCGCGGCGCCGGAGAAGCCTGCGGGGGGCCCTGAGCAGGTTGACGACAGCCTCAACGACTTCAGCGCGCGGGCGGATCGGCTCGTCGCCCGCCTGCGAGGACTGCAACGGATTCCCCTTGTGGCACCTGAAGCCAGCGGCGTCGCAGGCCGGCCGCAACCTGCGCACTGAGTGTTCCCGGCGGCGGTAGCGCTGCACCGTCGAGGGTCAGCACCGGCTCGATCCCACGCACCGAGCCCACCAGAAAGACCTCGCGACCGCTGAGGCTCTGCAGCGGCTGCGACTCCTCGCGAACCTCAATTCCCGCGCTGCGGGCGGTCTCGATCGTTCGCCGGCGAGCGATGCCGGGCAGGATGCGACCGTCAGCCGGGGGCGTGGTCAGCCACCCATCGCCGACCGCGAAGAGGCTGGCACGCGAGGCCTCGAGGGCGGCGCCGTCGCGGTCAACCAGCAGCGATAGCTCCCCCGGCGCCAGGTCGGACTCCGCACCTTCCAGCAATCGCCGGTCGGCCCACTTGTGCATGCCAAGGCCGCCCTCCACGGTGAAGCTGCGCAGCGCGACGCCCTTTGCGGGGCCGGGAAACACCGTGGCTGGGTCGACCGGGGCTGTGGCGATTCGCATTTCCAGCCGCGCCATGCTGGGAGCAATCGTGATGCGCAGTTTCCCGTGTGAGACGTCGCCAGCCCCCTCGCGCACTTGATCTGCCATATCGCTCGGCAGATCCTCGCCGTAGAGGGTCATCAGACTGCCGGCAAGTCGCTTCAGGTGAGCATCGAGCTCGACCGGCTCGCCGTCGAGCACGAGCATGGTCTCGAAGACGCCGCGCTGGGGATCGGGAGTGAGGCTGACTCTCACACCGGGATATCTTGACGCGATGTCGCTGGCGAGTCAGACAGAGGTCCGGGCGACAGACGACGAGCGACGGCTGCTCGTGCGCCGGCTGGACTCCCTCGCGGACCCCGAGAGCGCCTTCGTTCATCTCTACGGGTCGAGCCAGAACGCGTTCTGGCTCGACAGCAGCGTGGGGGGGAGCGGGGCCGTTTCTCGTTCATCGGCGACAGCGAAGGCCCGCTTGGCGCCGTCGTCACGTATGACGTCAACGCCCGCCGGGTGCGAGTCGAGCGCCGGGAGGGCGTGGAGGTGCATGACGAATCGATCTTCGACTATCTCGGCCGCGAGCTGTCGCGCCTGCGCCCACTCTCAGCCGGGCTGCCGTTTGACTTCGATTGCGGCTTCGCCGGCTACTTTGGCTATGAGCTCAAGGCCGATTGCGCCGCCGCCGCCACCCACCGGGCCTCGACCGCCGACGCCGCCTTCGTCTTCGCCGACCGGCTGATCGCCTTCGATCACGAGCAGCGGTGCAGCTACGTGCTCAGTCTCGGTGCCGCTGACGGCACCGACAAGGCCGAGGATTGGGTCGAGCAGACGAGCCGGCGGCTCGCGGCATTGCCGCCGCTCGGCGAGCCCGAAGTCAGAGAGGCGCCGCTGAAGCTCTCCCTACGTCGCTCAGCCGAGCGCTACCGCGAGGAGATCGAGGCCTGCAAGCGTTACTTAACTGCCGGGCACAGCTACGAGATCTGCCTCACCAACAAGGTCGTCGCGGAGGCGAGCCCCGACCCGCTCACGCTTTACCGGGCGCTGCGCCGAGCCAACCCAGCGCCCTTCGCTGCCTACCTGCGCTTTGGTGACCTGGCCGTGCTCAGCTCCTCGCCCGAGCGCTTCCTCGCGGTCGACGGTGAGGGCAGGGCGGAAGCTCGACCGATCAAGGGAACCAGCCGACGCGGCTCGACCCCGGACGAGGACGAGCGCCTCGCCGCGGCGCTCCGGGCAGACGAGAAAAACCGGGCCGAGAACGTGACGATCGTTGACCTGCTGCGCAACGACCTCGGCCGCGTCTGCGAGCTGGGAACGGTCGAAGCGGCCGAGCTGATGCGGGTCGAGACCTACGAGACCGTGCACCAGCTCGTCTCCAGCGTGCGCGGCAGGCTGCGCGAGGGGGTAGGCCTGGTGGAGTGCATCCGCGCCTGCTTCCCGCCCGGCTCGATGACCGGGGCGCCGAAACTGCGCACGATGGAGATCCTCGACGAGCTCGAGGGCGAGGCTCGCGGCCCTTACTCGGGGGCGATCGGCTACCTGGGCCTCGGCGGGGCCTGCGACCTCAGCGTCGCGATCAGGACGATCGTCCTCGACGGCGAGCGCGCGTCGATCGGCGCCGGCGGTGCGATCGTGGTCGATTCGGACCCCGAGGCCGAGATCGCCGAGATGCTGCTCAAGGCCGCGGCGCCGGCCGCAGCTCTCGACCCCGGCGCGTCGATATCCTTCGCCTCTCCCGCCGCGCCGGACCAATCCCGGCGCCGCCCACTGTCCCCGACACCGACGAGCTAGGAGCCATGGCCGTAGACACCGCCGCCTTCCGTGAGCAGACCGATGAGCAGCAGGCGATCACCGAAATGGTGCGCCAGTTCGCCGACGAGAAGATCATCCCCCAAGCCGAGCACTTCGACCACGAGGACTCCTACCCGGAATCGATCGTCGAGGAAATGAAGGAGCTCGGCCTCTTCGGGGTGACGATTCCCGAAGAGTACGGCGGCATGGGCCTCGACCTGACCACCTACGCAATGATCGTTGAAGAGCTCTCGCGCGGCTGGATCTCGATCTCCGGCGTCGTCAACACCCACTTCATCGGCTCCTACCTGCTGATGAAGTTCGGCACCGACGAGCAGAAGGAGTACTTCCTGCCGAAGATGGCGACCGGTGAGATCCGCGCCGCCTTCTCACTTTCGGAGCCCGAGGTCGGCTCCGACGTCCAGGGCATCAAGTCCACGGCCAAGAAGGGCGAGGACGGTAACTGGGAGCTGAACGGCCAGAAGATGTGGGTCACCAACGGCCTCGGCTCCAGCGTCGTCTTCGTCCTGATGAAGACCGACCCCAAGGCTGAACCGGCCTACAAGGGGATGACCTGCTTCATCACCGAGAAGAAGCCCTGGGAGGAAATCGGCGAGGGCGACTTCAAGGGCCTCAACGTTCCGCCCAAGATCAAGAAGATGGGCTACAAGGGCGTCGAGTCGACCGAGCTCGTCTACGACGGTTACCGCTGTCCGCCCGAGCGTGTGCTCGGCGGCGAAGAGGGCGTCGGCGAGGGCTTCGTGCAGATGATGGACGCCCTCGAGGTCGGCCGTGTCAACGTCGCCGCCCGCGGCGTCGGCATCGCCCAGCGGGCCCTGGAGCTGGCGCTGCGCTACAGCCAGGAGCGCAAGACCTTCGGCAAGCCGATCGCCCAGCACCAGGCGATCCAATTCAAGCTCGCCGACATGGCGACCAAGATCGAGGCCGCCCGCCTCGTCACCCGCAAGGCGGCGCGGATGAAGGACGCCGGCGCCCGCTCCGACCTCGAGGCCGGGATGGCCAAGCTGCTCGCCTCGGAGACCGGCAAGGAGTGCGTCGAGGAGTGCTTCCGTATCCATGGTGGCTACGGCTACTCGAAGGAGTACGAGATCGAGCGCCTCTACCGCGACGCGCCGCTGCTCTTGATCGGCGAGGGAACCTCGGAGATCCAGCGCATGGTGATCGGCAAGAAGCTCTTGCAAAGGCACAAGATCTAGATGAGGAGCCTCTAAACGCATGGCATCGACCCCGGACCTGATCAAAACCGCTGTTGAGAGATTTCAGGCCGAGGTCCCGGCGCTGCAGAAGCTGAAACTGGTCTTCGGCCTGGAACTGAAGGCCAAACACGACATCCAGCTCTACCGGGTCGAGGTGCCGGGCCCGGTGATTAAGAAGGACCTCTCACAGGATGAGCGGGTGCTGGTCCAGATCGACCGCCCCCAGTTCAACGAGCTGGCCGAAAACGGCACCGCGAAGAGCTACCGCAAGGCGTATGAGACGGGCCACATCAAGGCCACTGGCGACTCCAACGTGAAGAAGCTGATCGCCCAGGTGGTCGAACGCCACGAGGAACGCGCCCGGCTCAAAAAGGCCCACTAGGGACCGTTACAGGCGGACCAGGTTCTCGGCGTCGATCCCGCGGGTGACGCCGCGGAAGTCCATCACGACCGGCGCCGCCTCAGCGACCGCCGCGTAGTCAAGGCTCGGGTGGGCGGTCACGATCGCCGCCAGGTCGGTCGAGGCAAGTGCGGTGTCGAGATCGACCGAGCTGAGGCCGAGCTTGGGGAGCTCGGCGACGTGGGGGTCGTGGTAGGAGACCTCGCCGCCCAGCTCCTGCAGCAGGGTCGTGATCTTCAGCGCCGGGGACTCGCGGGTATCGCCGACGCCGGCCTTGTAGCTAACCCCGAGGATGAGGATCTTGGAGCCCTTGACCGGCTTGCCGGCCTCGTTGAGGGCGCGCTCGATCCGTTCGACGCAGAAGGCGGGCTGAGCCTGATTCATCTTCCCCGCCAGCTCGATGAACTCCGGGTAGAAGTCGTGTTCGCGGGCCTTGAAGGCGAGGTAGAAGGGATCGATCGGGAGGCAGTGGCCGCCCATGCCCGGCCCCGGGTCGAACCGCATGAAGCCGAAGGGCTTGGTTGAGGCGGCGTCGATCACCTCCCAGACGTCGATTTTCAGCCGGTCGCAAAGTTGGGCGAGCTCGTTGACGAAGGCGATGTTGACTGAGCGGAAGATGTTCTCCAGGAGCTTGGACAGCTCCGCCGTCTCGGGAGAGGAGAGGACGACGACCTCGTCGCAGATCAAGGCATAGAGCGAGCGAGCACGCTCGGTGCAGGCGTCGGTCATGCCACCGACCAGCTTTGGCGTGGTGCGGACCGTGTAGTCGGTGCGGCCCGGATCGATGCGCTCCGGCGAAAAGGCAAGGTGGAAATCGGTGCCGGTGGTGAGGCCTGACTCCTCGAGGATCGGCGCCAACCGCTCGCGGGTGGTGCCGGGGTAGGTTGTCGACTCCAGCACAACCAGCTGGCCGGGCTGGAGGACCTGGCCAAGCGCCGTGCCGGCGTCGAGGAGGTAGGTGAGGTCGGGCTCGCGCGAACCGGTCAGCGGCGTCGGCACGCAGATGATCACGGCGTCGCAGGAGGCGAGGTCGGCGTGGCGGCTGGTCGGCCGCAGGCGCTCGCCGAGCGGCGCTAGCGCCGAGTCGGCGATGTCCTCAATGTAGCTCTCGCTCCGTTCGAGGCTCTCGATCTTGCGTTGGTCGGCGTCGAGGGCGACGACGTAGTGTCCGCTCTCCGCAAAGGCCACGGCGAGCGGCAGCCCGACGTAGCCAAGGCCGATGATTCCGATCTTCATGGCGCGTGAGTCTAGTCTCGCCGCCAGCGGGCACGCGGCGGCGGCCTGTAGCATGCCGCGCCGCCACCCCGACAGGAGAAGAAAGCGAGAAATGAGCGATCAGAGTTACGAGCTGACCACCGACCAGGCCGAGCGCGAGGCGTCCGGCGCCCACGCCTACGGCCGCTACCTCGAGGAGTTCGAGGTCGGCGCGATCTACAAGCACTGGCCGGCCAAGACGGTGACCGAGTCAGATGACCACCTCTTCTGCCTGATCACGATGAACCATCATCCGCTGCACCTCAACGACGTCTACGCGGCGGGCTCCCAGCAGGGCAAAAACGTCGTCGTCGGCCCACTCGTCTACTCGCTGGCGCTTGGCATGTCGGTCTCCGACGTCTCCGGCAAGGCGATCGCCAACCTGGCGACCGAAGACCTCAGCCACCCAAACCCGGTCTTCCACGGCGACACCCTCTTCTGCGAGACCGAGGTGCTCGAGGTCAAGCCCTCGAAATCAAAGCCCGACCGCGGCGTGGTCAAGGTCCACACCCGGGTCCTCAACCAGGACGGCGTCCTCGTCGCCGAGTTCAAGCGCCTGGTGCTGGTACCGCGCAAGAACCCCGGCGAGGCTCCCAAGGCCGAGGGCGACGTCGAGTAGTTAGTGCGCCTCGCCTGAGGCGTGGGCCGGGGGGCGTGACTCCTCTGCCAGCGACGTGATCTCGAGGGGGCCGTGGGCGGCCGCTTCGAGCACGTCGGTGGCCTCTTCGGCTGAGCGGGCGTAGAGCTCGACCAGCATGTGGATCACGATCTGCTCCTCGTCGTGCTTGTGGAAGCGGACGTGGGTGAAGAACTCGCGCACGCCGGCGTCGCCGAAGGCGCCATAGGTGAGGAACTCGGTCGCTTCCGGGCCGGAGCAGGTCTCGACCCGGTCCTGGTCGACCCGGACCGTGCAGGAGGCAACCCAGGGGGTGCCAGCCACCATCCGTTCCCAGCGGTCCTCGATCGGGACGACCTGGTTGTCCTGGAAGGTCAGGTGCGGCTGATCGTGCATGCAGTCAACGCACTGGACCAGCGCCTCCTGAATCTCGTCGATGCCTTCGGCGAGGGCGCCGCTCTCGGGGTCGATGCGACGGATCGCGTCGTAGTGGATCTGAATCTCGAGGCTCTGGGACCAGCAGCGATAGCAGCGCAGCCAGGCTGAGCGGTCTCCGTTGAGCGAGCTCATCGCTCCATTGTCGCGCGGTCGCGCCCTCGGCGCTACGCGGCGGCTCAGGCGGGCGTGGGCGTGCCGGCTTTGCGGGCGACCAAGTCGACGATCTCGCCCATGATCTTGTTGATGTCGAAGTCCTTCGGGGTGTAGACGCCATCGACTCCGGCGGCGCGCAGGCGCTCGGCGTCGGCGGGGGGGATGATGCCGCCAGCGACGACCGGAACCGAGACTTCCTCGTCACGCAGCCTCCGCACCACGTCGGGGACCAGCTCCAGGTGCGAGCCGGAGAGGATCGAGAGGCCGACCACGTCGACGTCCTCCTGCAGGGCGGACTCGGCGATCTCCTCGGGGGTGAGCCGGATGCCCTGGTAGATCACCTCCATGCCCGCGTCGCGAGCTCGCAGGGCGATCTGCTCGGAGCCGTTCGAGTGCCCGTCCAGGCCCGGCTTGCCGACCAAGATCTTGATCCGGTGCCCGATCTGCTTGGAGACCTCGTCGACCTTGCCGCGGATCGCCTCCAGCTGCTCGCGATCGGTAGCGGGCGCGGCGCCGCTGACGCCGGTCGGCCCCCGGTAAGCGCCGAAGGCTTCGCGCAGCACTTCTGACCACTCACCGGTGGTGGCGCCCGCCTTGGCGGCGGCGATCGTCGGGGGCATGATGTTCTGGCCGTCGTCGGCGGCGACGCGACCGAGCTCCGCCAGCGCGGCCTGCACGGCGTCCTCATCGCGCTCGGCCTTCCAGTTCTCCAGCGCCTCGATCCGCTCGCGCTCGACCTCGGGGTCGGGAGTGAGGATGCCGCCGTCGGCGCCGGCTGTGAGCGGGGAGTCCTCGCTCTCGGTGAAGCTGTTCTGGCCGACCACTTTCAGCTCGCCGCTCTCAATCCGGGCCACCCGCTCGCGGTGGGACTCGACCAGGCGGGACTTCATGTAGGGGACGGCCTTGACCGCGCCGCCGTGCTCCTCGACAACCGCCATCTCGGCGCGGGCGCCCTCGATCAGCTCGTCGACCAAACCGTCCATCACCACCGAGCCCTCGAAGATGTCGGGGTACTCAAGCAGGTCGGTCTCGTTGGCCAGGACCTGCTGGATGCGCAGGCTCCACTGCTGGTCCCAGGGGCGGGGAAGGCCCATCGCCTCGTTCCAGGCGGGCAGCTGGAGCGCGCGGGCGCGGGCGTCACGACTGAGCGTCACGGCCAGCGCCTCGAGCACGATCCGCTGAATGTTGTTCTCCGGCTGGGCCTCGGTCAGGCCGAGGCTGTTGACCTGGACGCCGTAGCGGAAGCGCAGCATTTTCTCGTCGGTGACGCCGTAGCGCTCGCGGCCGATCTCGTTCCAGAGCCGGCCCATCGCGCGCAGCTTGGCGATCTCCTCGATCAGGCGGATGCCGGCGTTGACGAAGAAGGAGATGCGGCCGAAGACCTTGGGGAAGTCGGCGTCGGAGACCTGGCCGCGCGCCTTCACCTCGTCGAGCACGGCGATCCCGGTGGAGAGGGCGTAGGCGATCTCCTGCACCGGCGTCGCCCCGGCCTCCTGCAGGTGGTAGCTGCAGATGTTGGTCGGGTTCCAGCTCGGCACCTCGTTGACGCTAAAGGCGACCATGTCGGCGATCAGCCGCATCGAGGGCTCCGGCGGGAAGGCGTAGGTGCCGCGCGAGAGGTACTCCTTGATGATGTCGTTCTGGGTCGTGCCCTTCAGCTTGGCGCGCTCGACTCCGTTCTCCTCGGCGACGGTGACATAGAGGCCGAGCAGCCAGGCGGCAGTGGCGTTGATCGTCATCGAGGTGTTCATCTCATCGAGCGGGATCCCGTCGAGCAGCTGGTGCATGTCGCCCTTGTGGGCGACCGAGACGCCGACCTTGCCGACCTCGCCGCGGGCGAGGACGTGGTCGGGGTCATAGCCGGTCTGGGTCGGCAGGTCGAAGGCGATCGAGAGGCCGGTCTGGCCCTTGGCCAGGTTGCCGCGGTAGAGCTCGTTGGAGCGCTTGGCGTCGGAGTGGCCGGCGTAGGTGCGCATCACCCAGGGGCGGTCGGGCTTGGGAAGGCGGTGCTCGCTCATCTCTCCATGATATTTGGCTCGGCTCGAAATCCGCCGTTCATGCGCGTCTGGGCCGCAGCTTTCCCCCTGGCCTGTGTTTAGGCTGCGAGACAATGAGACTGCTTCGGACCGCCATATTTGCCCTGCTGCTTGCCGGCGCGCTCGCTTTTGCCTCTGGCGCAGGCGCGGCGTTGATCGGCGTCTACCGCAACAGCATGGAATCGAAGGCCCAGCTCGCCCAGGTCGTCAAGCTCTCCGGCAAGCGTTGCGGGCGCAGCGGCTCGGAAGGGGCCTTTCTGATCGTCGTCGGCAAAGAAACGAGGGAGTGCTCCTACCGCACGCCGGTGCTCGGCCGCGACCTCGAGATCGCCGCCACCGAGAGCCTGCTCAGCAAGACGCCGAAGCCGGTGCTGCGCTCGGCCTACCTCTCAGTGGATCTGCGCGCCGGCGGAGGCGCTCGCTACCAACTCGCCGTCTTCCCGCTGCAGCGCAAGGCGCAGCTTCGCAAGGTGCTCGCCGACGGCACGATCGAATACCTCGCGATCGCCAAGAACGTGGCGGGGATCGGTGGGGCTGACAAACCCAATCAGTTGCGACTTCAAGCCTTCAACGTCACCTCGGGTGACGCAAAGGGCAACTGTCAGCTGATCGCTTTCATCGGTGGCCAACAGATCGCCGAAGCGACAGATGAAGGAGCCGGCGACCTCAGCGGTCGCGCGTCGGGCTTTTCGGTCGGCTCGACGAAGAGCGCCAAAGGGGCGCAGGCGAGCGTCGATGACGTTGTCGTGCGCGTTCCGAGCCCCTTCTAGTCCTTCTCCAAGACCCCGTCCGCCACCCGGTAAATGTGTTCGATCGCGCCGCGGCGCTGCTGCGTTTCGACCAGCTCGATGCAGCCCAGTTTGCGCAGCACGCGGACGTGGTAAGCGACCCCGCGAACGTCGAGGCCGAGCTCAACGGCAATCGCCTTGGGGCTTGCGATGCCCTCCCCGATCAAGGCCAGGGCGCGCGCTCGCAGCGGGCTGGACAGGGCCTTGGCGAGGCGCTGGTCGATCGAAATTGGACGCGGTGCCATCGCGATCCGAGCCTCCGTGTCAGTTGCGGGTTTCCTCGGGCAGTCTAAGGCATAACTAATTTGAGTAGTTAAGTAGACTTTAAAGTTAGTAGGGGTCGTGGGGCAAGGGGCAGTGGACGATTGCCCGAGCGGGACAAATCCCCGCATAACGCATAATGCGGGGAAGAATGTCTACGACGACGGTGGAGAGGCCCCGCATCGAAGGACCGGGCTCGGGGTTTGGTGGAGATTGGCGCGTGATCGTTCGCAACGACAACCACAACACCTTCGACCACGTCGCCGAGACGCTAGCGCGCGTGCTGCCGGGCGTCACCATCGACCAGGGCCACCGTTTTGCCGAGAGCATCGACAGCAAGGGGCAAGCGATCGTCTGGTCGGGGCAACGTGAGCCGGCCGAGCACTACTGGCAGCAACTCGAGGCGGCGGGCCTGACTATGGCGCCGCTCGAGCGCTCGTGAGGGCGCCACGCAGCCTGCTGGCTGTCGCTGGCACGCTGTTCGGCATTTGGCTGATCCTGGCCCTGTTTGCCTCCTCAGCGCTGGCGGAGCCGGCACTGCCGACAGGGTTTCAGGACGAAGTGGTTTTCAGCGGTCTTGAACAGCCGACGAACTTCCGCTTTTCGCCGGACGGCCGGATCTTCGTTGCCGAGAAGTCCGGGAAAATCGTGGTTTATGACGGTCTCGAAGACACCAAACCAGACCTCTTCGCCGATATTCGCACCGAGGTCTACGACCATGCTGATCGCGGGCTGCTTGGCTTGGCCCTGGACCCTAACTTTCCGCAAACGCCGTATGTCTATGCGCTCTACACCTACGACCACGTGCTTGGCGAATCGGCGCCGGCTCCCCGGTGGGGTGAACCGAACCACAGTGGCGACGAATGCAAAGAACCCCATGGCGCCGACGACTGTGTAGTGAGTGGCCGCCTGGTTCGGCTGACCGCGGACCCGAGCGAAAACCATGCTCTGCCTTCGGCCGCCGCCCCAGAAGAGAAAGTGCTTACAGAAGGGTGGTGCCAGCAGTTCTCCTCGCACTCGATCGGCGACCTGCAGTTCGGGCCCGAAGGTGCTCTCTACGCCAGCGGCGGCGATGGTGCCAGCTTCAATAACGTCGATTTCGGCCAGCTGGGCACGCCGCCGAACCCATGCGGGGACCCCCCGGGTCCCGCCGGTACGGCTCTGTCTCCACCCGGCGCCGAAGGCGGTTCACTGCGAGCCCAGAACCTGCACAACCTAAGCGGAAAGATTATCCGCGTCGATCCCGCAACCGGCAAAGCGTGGCCGGACAACCCCTTCGCGATCACCAGCCTTGACGAAAACACTCGGCGGATCGTCGCCTATGGATTCCGCAACCCGTTCCGCTTCGCAATCGATCCCGTTACAGGCGAGATCTACACCGGCAACGTTGGCTCCTATGAGATCGAGGAGATCGACCACTTCGCCCCCGCATTGAACACCGCCTACAACTCGGGTTGGCCCTGTTACGAGGGACCGGGCCGGCAGTTCGAGTTCAAGAACGAAGGACTCACGGTGTGCCAGAGCCTCTACGACTCCGAGCCTGGATCGACCTCGCCACCGCTCTTCTATTACAGCCACCGACAGTCGGTCGTGCCGGAAGACGAATGCCCGCTCGAATACGGCTCGGCGATCTCGGGCCTGTCTTTCTATGAGGGCGACAACTTCCCGCCTAAATACAAAGGCGCGCTGTTCTTCGGCGATTCGGTCCGGGGCTGTGCTTGGGTGATGTTCCCTGGATCCGATGGTCGCCCGAATCCCGAGACCACTGAACGATTCATGCGCGAGAGCCGGATCTACCCGGGGGTCGACATAGAGGAAGGGCCGGAAGGCAAGCTCTACTACGCCGACCTCTTCGGCGACGAAGAAGCCGGGCCCGGTGCGATCCACAGGATCTCCTACAACCCGGGTGCGCCGACGGCGCGGCTTACCGCGACCCCTCCGTACAAAGCTGATTTTCCGGTGGAAGTGGAATTTGACGCCTCGGAATCGACCGATCCCGAGGACGAAGCGCTCGAATACGACTGGGACCTCGATGGCAACGGGACCTTTGAGACGCATGGGGGAGCCGTCAAGACGCGCACCTATACAGAAAAAGAAATCGAAGAAAGCGAAGAAGAAGAGGAAGGAAGCCCGAATCGGGTGGTCGCCGTGCGAGTCAAAGACGGGAAAGGCAACAAAAGCATCGCCCGGGTGACCGTCTACCCCGGGGACAGCCCGCCGTTGATGACCATCGACGCCCCGGACCCAAGCCGGACCTGGAGGGTCGGCGATCAGATCGATTTCGCTGGCACGGCCCTCGACTCCGAAGGGCACGATCTGCCCAGTCTCAACTTCTACTGGAGCATGCGGATCGCCCATTGCCCGATCGACCCGGAACACTGTCACAAGCACCCGCTGCAGACCTTCTCCGGAGTCGACGAAGGCAGCTTCCTCGCCCCGGAACACGACACGCCCTCATATCTTGAAATAACCCTGCGAGCCGCCGACGATCGCGGCTTGGCGGCAAGCAAGACGATTCAGATTCAGCCGCGAACGGTCGACCTTGGAATCCATTCCGACCCGGCCGGCATTCTGCTGACGGCCGGGCCGGGCTCTGGCTCAACACCGTTCTCGGTGACGGCAATCGAAGGTTCGACCGAGGCGCTTGCCGCACCTCCGACGGCGCAGCTCAACGGCAGGACGTACACCTGGCAAAGCTGGTCGGATGGCGGTGCCCGCACGCACTCGGTCATAGCCAACGAGTCGACCGACTACACCGCCCGCTACTCGGTTGTGCCTCTTCCGACCATGCCGATTGAGCCTCCGCCCACAATCAGGTCACCCGCTCCTCGGGTGCGGTTGAAGAGTCATCCGTCAAAGCGGACCCACAGTTCAACCGCGAGGCTTGTCTTCGAATCGAGCCAGGCGGCCGGCGGATTCAAATGCAAGCTCGACCACAGTGCCTTCAAGGGGTGCCGTTCTCCGCGGGTCTACAGACGTCTACGGCCGGGCGGTCACACCTTTATCGTCGTCGCGATGGGTCCCGGCGGCCAGGGCAGGCCAGTGGCGTTCAGTTGGACGGTTCTGTCGAAAAAACCGCGCTAGCCGCTGACCCGTTACTCCGCCGCTAGCAGGGTGTGCCAGGAGGGCAGCAGCGGCAGGTCGTAGAGGTCGATGACCGCGGTGCGGGCCGTCTCGATCTCCTCCGAGAACCAGTAGCGCTCGAAGTCGGAGCGGCTCTCCCAGACCGAGGTCTGGCGGAAGGCCAGTGGGTCGTCGTTGGAGCGGGTCAGCGACCAGCTCTTGGCCCCGAAGGCGGGCATCCGCGCCGCGGCGGTCTCCCAGACGTCAAGCCACCGGTCCGCCCGGAAGGGGGCGATGTGCCAGTCCAGTACGCATACCTCGCTCATCAGGCTCCCACCTCCGCCCGGATCGCGCCCGGGCCACTCTCGTTCTTGCCGTCCTCCTCGGACTCGGCCCCGACCAGGATCGCGATCTTGCCGAGGTGCTTGTTTTCGTGCAGCAGCTGGTGCGCCTCGGCGACTCCGTCGAAGCCCATCGTCTGCCAGATCACCGGGCGGACCTTGCCCTCGGCCATTAGTTGGTTGGCCTTCATGCACTCGTAGGCGTTGGCGAAGTGCGAGCCGATGATCTGCTTCTGGCGCATCCAGAGGTAGCGCACGTCGAAGTCGAGCTGGAAGCCCGAGGTGGCGCCGCAGATGACGACTTTGCCGAAGGGCTTGACGGTGTAGACCGAGGTCGGGAAGGTCGCCTGGCCGACGTGCTCGAAGACGATGTCGGGGGCGTCGCCGAGGATCTCCTTGACCCGCTTGGCAAAGCCCCTGGAAGCCTTGAAGCGCTCCTTGTCCTTGGCCGGGTCGGCGAGGTTCTCCGGCGTTCGCATCATCTCGCCGAACTCGCCGCGGTTGATGTAGTCGACGGCGCCGAGCTGCTTGATCAGCTCGCCCTTCTCCTCGGAGGAGACGACGCCGACCGCATTGGCGCCGGCCGCCTTGCAGAGCTGAACGGCGAAGACGCCGAGGCCGCCGGCCGCGCCCCAGATCAGCACGTTGTGGCCGGGCTGCAGCTTGCACTGGTCGATCAGCATCCGGTAAGCGGTGAAGTAGGTCAGCCCGTAGGAGGAGGCCTCGGCCCAGCTCATGTTCTGGGGGCGGGGGAGGAGCTGCTGCGCCTGCACCTTGGTGAACTGGGCGAAGGAGCCCCAGGTCGTCTCATAGCCCCAGATCTTCTGGCTGGGTGCGGCAAGCGGATCGAGCCCGTGCACCTCAACGTCCTCATAGGAAGCCTGGTTGCAGTGGACGACGACTTCGTCGCCGGGCTTCCAGCGGGTGACGCCCTCGCCGACCTTCCAGACGATCCCCGAAGCGTCGGAGCCGCCGATGTGGTGGCCGTACTCCGGGTGGTCGCCGTAGGGGAAGACCGAGACCGGCTTGCCCAGCGCCGCCCAGACGTTGTTGAAGTTGACTCCCGCGGCCATGACGCGGACGATCACCTCGAAGGCGCCGGGCTCCGGTACCTCGATCTGCTCGAGCTGGAAGGCGTCTTTGGGCTCGCCCTCACGCTCCTGACGAATTACCCAGGCTGCCATCGTCTCCGGCAGTTCGCCGGGCTCGACGTCCAACTTCGCAAGTGCGCTCGTGTCAACGGCCAACTGAACCCTCCGCGGTTACTCGTTTGATGACGGGCGGCGAATCCTAGTTCAGAGGACGATGCCGCCGCGCCTCAGGCCGCGTCGGCCTCGGCGCGCTCGTCGCGCATTTCGATCTCGGCTGGCTCTCGCAGCTCCGGGGCCGAAATCGCCCGCACCGCAATCTCAATCGGTGCCGGCTCGTCGATCTCCTTGCCCGCCGCTACGCCGAGATCCTCGACCTTGCGCAGTTGCGGCAATAGCCGACCCTCAAGCGAGCCGACGGCGGAGTTGTAGGCGCCGGTCGCCGAGCCGAGCCGTTTGCCTACCGCGTTGAAGTCGCTGAGGAACTTGGCGAAGCGCGAGTGCAGGGTGCCGGCCGCGTCGGCGATCTCCGCTGCCTCGGCGACCATCCGCTCCTGGCGCCAACCCAGCTCCATCGTCCGCAGCAGGCCGATCAGCGAGGTCGGGCTGACGACCAGCACGTTGCGCTCCAGGGCGTAGTCGAAGAGGGTTGGGTCGGCGCCGAAGGCCGCGTGCAGGGCGGGCTCGTTGGGGACGAAGCAGATCACCAGGTCGGGCATCTCGCCCGGCTTGAACTGCCCTTGGTAGTCCTTCGAGCTGAGCGCGCGGATGTGCTCCCGCGCCTGGCGGGCGTGCCGCTCCAGCTCGACCAGGCGCTGCGATTCGACCTCGGCCTCCTGGGCGTCGAGGAAGGCGTCGAGCGGCACCTTGGAGTCGGCGACGAAGCTGCGCCCCTCCGGCAGCAGGAAGCGGGCATCGGGCCGCAGCCGGCCGTCTTCGGTGTGGATCGTCTCCTGCAGCTCGAAGTCGACGTGCTCGGTCATGCCGGCGATCTCAACGCAGCGGCGCAACTGCAGCTCGCCCCACTGGCCGCGGGTCTGCGGCTGGCGCAGGGCCTTCTTCAGGCCGGCGGTCTCGGTGTTCAGATTGCCGACCGTCTGGCCCATCTGCTCGAGCAGAGTGCGTGTCTGCAGGTCGGCCTCGCCGCGCCGGCGCACCTCGGCTTCGATCTTCTCCTGGCCCTTGGCGATGCGCTCGGTCAGCGCCTTGATCTCTGCCTGGCGCTTGTCGAGCGTTGCCTCGGCGGCCTGGGTGTCGACCTTGCGCGACTCCTCATTGACCCGCAGCAGGTCGGCGATCGCCTGCGAGGCCACCTCTTGAATCGCCGGCCCGGGATCGGCCGGAGCTTGCTGCTCGGGTCGCGAGGCGACGACGTAGACGAGTGCCGCGACGAGCGCGAGCACAGCTATGGCGAGAACGATGGTCACTCAGCCGATGGTGACGAGCGGAGCAGACGGACAGAGGCGGTGAGAAAGCCGCTCTTAGGGCAGAAGCACGTCGTTCTGCGAGGAGCTGCGATATGAGCCGACAGCGAAGCGAACCGGCTTTGCGCCTGGGATTCCGGCCGCACGGACCGTGTAGGCGCCGGTCGGCAGCGAGGCCTGGAACGTGCCGTTGCCGTTGGCCACGAGTGGGCCGGAAGTTGCATTTTTGGGCCCGTGCAGCACCAGCTTCGAGTTGGCGTCGGTCAGGTTGGCGGTGACGAAGACCACGTTCAGCGGAGCATTGGAGTGGATCTGCGGCTGGCCGGCATGCTGGTTCTGGGGGATCTGCTGGCTCGGTTCCGGACCGACCGCGATCCGCGCCGGCTGCACGGTGATTGCCCGTGGGGTGAGCGTGACGCTGACCCGGGTCGGAGGCTGCGGGCGCGGTTCGTTGGGGTGTTCCTCGGAGCCGCAACCGATCGATGCCAACGTCAGCGCGCCGAGGGCGCACCCCAAAGCGACGACTCTGCCTCTCCCGCGACCCATCGGGGCGGAATCTAACCGAAGGGCAAGTCGACTACGCGAGCCGTAACGCCATCTTCACCTACGGCGAGCTCGGCGCCCGGCTCAGCCTCGCGGCGAAGGATCGCCAGCGCGATCGGCCCATGGGCGGGGGAGACGCAGCTACCGCCGACCCTGCCGACCTCCTTCTCGCCGGCAAGCAGCGCCGCGCCGGGCGCCACTGGGGCGCTCAAGCGCAGGCCACGCAGGTGCCGGTTCGGCTTGCCGCGGTAGTGCAGGCGTGCGACCGTCTCCTGGCCGATGTAACAGCCCTTCTCGAAGTTGACCGCGGCCTCGACGATGCCGGCCTCGGCGGGCATCGTCAGGGGATCCATCTCGGCGCCGAAGCGCGGCGTCCCCGCCTCGATGCGGAGGATCTCGACTGCGTCGGCGCTGACCTCGATGGCGCCGGCCTCGGCGAGGGAGTGACGCAGGCGCTCGCTGTCGTCGGCACTGGCTATCAGGTCGATCCCGAGCGCGGTTCCCACTGCGAGGCACTCAGCACCGTCAACGGCGATCCCTTCATGGGCATGTTCGGGCAGCGGGGGGGCGCCGGAGAGCTCGGCGCTGCGAGGGCCGATCAGAGAGAGAAGCGCGCGCGCCTCCGTCACGTCCTCGACCTCGACCTCGCGGCCGACCTTGTACATCTCGAGGTGGCGACGGGCCACCGGCAGCGCCTCGGCCTCAGTATCGACCAAGATTTCATCGTCGGCCGTGCGCAGCACCCGCATATCGGCCTGCATGTGGCCCTTGCGATCGAGCAGCGCGGCGTAACAACCCTCCCCGACCTCAAGCGCCTCGATGTCGTTGGTGAGCTGTCCCTGTAGGTACTCGGCCGCTTCGGCGCCGCGAAGGATGAGCTTGCCCCGGTTCGAGCGATCAAGCAATCCGCACTCTTCGCGCAGTTGCCTGTATTGAGCGTCGAGCTCGACTGTCACGGCTTCGGGCATAGGGCAATTCTAGGAAGCGACGGTTGTGGGCCTCTGGGATGACTCCGGCCGAGCCTCCCCGCTGTTGCTCGGGCGGGGTCATCCCAGAGGCCACCTCTTCCGTCTTTTAGATGTGTCAAACTCTTTTAGACATGTCTAAAACTTCTGAGGCGATCGAGGATTACGCAAAGGCGATTTACGCGCTTTCGGAGCAGCGGCAGGGGCCGGTGCTGAACGGCGAGGTGGCGACTCGGCTGGGAGTGACGCCGGCGACCGCGACCTCGATGCTGAAGAAGCTCGGCGAGATGGGCCTGGTCGATTACCTCCCCTACAAGGGGGTCACCCTGACGCCGGCGGGCGAGCGGGTCGCGCTCGAGGTGATCCGCCATCACCGGCTGATCGAGGCCTACCTCGCTGAGGCGCTGGGGATGCCCGAGGACCGAGTGCACCAGGAGGCCGAGGTTCTTGAGCACTACATATCCGAGGAGCTCGAGCTGCTGATCGCGGCCAAGCTGGGAGAACCCAGTCACGACCCCCACGGAACGCCGATTCCCGGCCCGGACCTGCTTCCGCCAGTAGAGGGGGCAAGCGGCCGGTGAAGCCGCCGCCGGTCGTTGAGGCCCCCCGCGAGGACGCTCTTCCCGGCGAGGCGACGGTCGAGGATGTCCTCCCTGGCGAGGCCGCCGTCGCCCGCGCCGCTCGCCGCTCGCTTGATGGCCACGCCCGTGGCTTCTCGCGCATCTGGCCCTTTCTCGGCCCCTCTTTCGTCGCCGCCGTCGCCTACATCGACCCCGGCAACTTCGCCACCAACATCGCCGGCGGCGCCAAGTTCGGCTATCTGCTGCTCTGGGTGATCCTCTCGGCCAACCTGATCGCGATGGTGGTCCAGACCCAGTCGGCGAAGTTGGGCATCGCGACCGGCAAGAACCTCGCCGAGCTCTGCCGCGAGACCTTCTCGCGCCGCACCTCGATCGGGCTCTGGCTGCAGGCCGAGGTGGTGGCGATGGCGACCGATATCGCCGAGGTCGTCGGCGCCGCGCTCGGCCTCAACCTGCTCTTCGGCATCCCACTCTTCCCGGCCGGCTTGATCGCCGGCGCCGGCGCCTTCGCCATCCTCGGCCTGCAGCAGATGGGCTTCCGGCGGCTGGAGGCGGCAATCACCGCTCTCGTCGGCGTCGTCGTTGCCTCCTTCGTCTTCGAGCTGATCGAGGCTAATCCAGACGGGGGAGAAGTCGCCAAGCATCTGTTCGTGCCCGGTTTCGCTGGCACGGAGAGCATCCTGCTAGCCACCGGGATCATCGGCGCCACAGTGATGCCGCACGTGATCTACCTGCACTCGGCGCTGACCCAGCGGCGGATCGTCGGCCGCGACGCTGAGGAGAAGCGGCGGATCCTGCGCTTCGAGAAGATCGACGTCGTCATTGCGATGTCGCTGGCCGGCGTGATCAACCTCTCGATGATGATCGTCGCAGCCGCTCTTTTCCACGAAGGCGGTTTCGCCGGGATTGACTCGATCGAAGGCGCCTACGCCGGGCTCGAATCGCTGGTCTCAATGAACGCAGCGACCGTCTTCGGTGTCGCCCTGCTCGCCTCCGGCTTTGCCTCCTCCTCGGTGGGGACGATGGCGGGGCAGGTGGTGATGCAGGGCTTCATCCGCCGTCGCATCCCGATCTTCCTGCGTCGCGCGATCACCCTGGCGCCGGCGCTGGTGGTGCTCGGTATCGGCCTCAATCCGACCGATGCCCTGGTCGGCAGCCAGGTGGTGCTCTCGTTCGGGATCCCGTTTGCGCTGGTGCCGCTGTTGATGATCGCGGCGAAGAGGAGCGTGATGGGCGATCTCGTCAATCCCCGTTGGCTGACGGCGTTCGCCGGGGTGCTTGCGGCGATGATCATTGGGCTTAACGTCTTCCTGTTGCAGCAGGTCTTCTTCGGCTGAGGGTTGGGGTCGGGCGGGCCTCTCCAGCGGGGCTCCCCTCTGGTTGCGGAGGGAGGGACTGAGGTGGGTGTGGGTCGCGAATTCCCGCCGGAGAGGCCCGCCCGACCGGCAGCTATCAGCCTTCGAGGAGCTTGCTTACTAGGCTCGGCAGCTCTCGGGACATGCGGGAGCGGGGGACTACTTGGGCGATGTCCGCAGTTTCGGCACGTTGCTTGGTGTCGACGTCTACGTGGGAGTAGAAGCCGAGGGCTGGAACGGGGGCGGCGGCGATCGAATCCAGGTCGACAGCGTCGAGATCGCAGACGATCACGTCGGCTTCGAGCGGATCGGGCAGTGCCTGTGCAACCGACACTTCGTGGCCCGCCGCTTTTAGGCTCTCGCTGACGCGGCTGGCCAGCATCAGGTCGGAGACGATGGCTACGACGCGGGCCACTAGAGCGAGCGGCGTTCGCGGAACTCTTCGCGAACGCTCTCGGGGCGGCCCCACATCTGCACGACCTCGGCCCGGCCCTCGCGGACCTCGCGGACGACCATCTCGCCGCGGGTGCCATCGGCGTCGAGCTTCGCCAGCACTCCTTTGACCGTTTCGGGAGCGGCCGCGTGCCCGAAGCTGTGGGCGACGATCAGTCGCCAGTCCCAGTCCGCCTGCGAGTAGGGCCTTGCGTTGACCTGACTGAGGGCCACGGCGGTATCGACGTAGCGGCTCTCGTCCGCGATCCGCAGATCCAGCTCGAGGTCCGTCCAGTCGGGCGGTAGCGCGTCGAGCACTTGCTGAAAGTCGGCGGCCAAGCTCACGGCCGAAGCGTATCGGGACCCGAGCCTAGGGTTCGGCGAAGGCCGCTTCGACGTCCAGCGGCCGTTCGAGCAATCCGTGCTTGAGGTCCCAAGCGGCCCAGGCGTTAAGGACCGGGGTGTCGAAGGGCAGGGGGTGGAGGTCCGGCAGCAGCGCCTGCAGTTGCGCTTTCTGATCGGCCCGGTCGAGGCTCGGCACTTCGGCCACGAGGTCGCCGAGGCCGCGCGAGGGATGATCGACCGTGAATTCGTAACCGCGCCTGGTCGCGTCCACCATCGAGCTGATCAGAGCCGGATCGCGATCGAGGGTCTTGCGCGTCGTCGTCAGGATCAGCTCCGGATAAGGGGGCGCTCCGTATTCGTTGACCTTGAAGATCCGGATCGGCACGCCCTGTTGCCGCAGCGCGACTCCCTCGGCATTCCAGAATCCCGTCGCGGCGTCGACCTTGCCGGCGGCCAGCGAGCTGATCGCGTTGAAGCCGATCGTCACTCGCTTTGCCTTGGCCGGGTCGCCGCCGTCGGCGCTCACCTCGGAGTCGACCACGGCTTCGTCGGAGGGCAGGCCGGTCACGCCCACGGTGTGGCCTTCGAGTTCGCGCGGCCGTTTCACGCCGCTGGCCTTGCGGGCGATCACCGCGGCGAGCGGGCGCTGTACCAGTGGCTTCACGCCGACGAGGTCAAGACCCCGCTCGCGGGCGATGCCGAGGTCGTGGATGTCGAGGATGGCGAAGTCCGCGCGGCCCGCCTCGAGCAGCTTCGGAGCGTCGGTCGATTCGCCGGGCTGGCGAACCGTTAGGTCGACCCCCGCATCGCGGTAGTAGCCCTGACGCTGCGCCGCGTAGATGCCGGAGTGGACCGCGTTCGGCGTGAAGTCGAGCACCAGCGTCGCGCCGACAGGCGCGCCCGGTTCAGCGCCGCTCCCGCCGCAGCCGGCGGCGCCGGTGAGCAGCAGGGCGGCCGCCAGCAGCGCGGCAACCAACCTCATGAAGGCGGCAACCTATTTCATTCGCTCAATATGGGTAGACTGGCGCCGCCCCAGTCGAATTAGGGATCTAGGTAGGAGGAGAGAGAGTGCAGGAACGAGGACTTGCGGCATATCTTGCTGAGCTAATCGGCACCTTCCTGCTGGTGTTCTTCATCACCAGCGTCGTAGTGCTATTCGTCTCAACTGGCGAACAGGCCCAGTTCGGGTCAGATTTCGCCGTCATCGGGCTCGTCCACGCCTTTCTGCTCTTTGGCCTCATCGTCATGTTCGGCGTGGTCAGTGGCGGACACTTCAACCCCGCGGTAACCCTCGCGGCGATGGTGATCAAACGGATCTCGGCCGTCGACGGTGTGATCTACATGCTCGCCCAGCTTTCGGGTGGTGTGCTCGGAGCGCTGCTCTGCAAGGGGCTGCTGCTCGACGAGGGTCGCGCCACCCACTACGGGGCGGCCTCCGTCAGTCCCCTGCTTGGCGGCAATTTCCAGGGGGCGATCATCGAGGCGGTCGGCGTTTTCTGCCTCGTGCTCGTGATCCTCGCCGCGGTCTACTCGAAAAAGAGCTTCAAGGACTGGGCTCCGCTGGCGATCGGCACCACGCTGGGCTTCATCGTCATGGTCGGTGGCCCGCTGGACGGCGGTTCCTTCAACCCCGCCCGCTGGTTCGGCCCGGCTCTGGTCGGCAACGAATGGGGCGGCGTTTGGCCCTACCTGGTCGGCCCGCTCGTCGGCTCGCTGCTTGCGGCCGCGGTCTTCAAGTTTGTGCTCGAGGCCGGTGCCAAGGCGCCGACCGAGTCGCCGGAGCGGGTCAAACCCGCAGCTTCGTAGGTAGTAGCACCCGCACGCGCCGGACCTAGACGGCGCGTGCGGTAGCGTCTCCTGAGTGCGCCGGGTCACCTTCTCGCGGAACTACACGCTCTCTCTTTCGCGCACCTGCCAGTGCTACTGCAAGTACTGCGCCTTCGCGACCCATCAGGCGCATATCCATGCTCCCGATGAGGTCGAACGGCAGCTCGACCAAGCGCTGAAGAGGAATGCCAAGGAGCTCTTGGTTCTCACCGGGGAGCGACCCGAGGTCAATCCCGGGGTCGCGGCCAAGCTTGCCGAATGGGGTCACGACGATTTCACGTCGTACGTCGTTTGGTCATGCGAACGCGCTCTCGAGCGGGGCATGCTTCCCCACACCAATCTCGGCGTCCTGGATCGCACTGACCTGGCACGACTACGGGAGGTGACCGCCTCTCAGGGCCTGATGCTCGAGTCTGTCTCCGAGCGGCTGATGGAGACGGTCCATGCTGGCTCTCCTACGAAGCACCCCTCCCAGCGCCTCGCGACCATCGAGGCTGCAGGCGAGCTGAAGATTCCGTTTACAAGCGGGATTCTCGTGGGCATCGGTGAGACCGAGGAGGAGCAGGTGGCGTCACTCGTAGCGCTCGCGGAACTGCACGAGCGCTACGGTCACCTCCAGGAGGTCATTCTCCAGAACTTCGTTCCGCATCCCAAGTACTACGGGCAGGAAGTAGCCGATATAGCCGATGACGCGGCGCGTGAGCGCTGGCAGACCGCCGGGGTCCCCTCCGACGGGAATTCGCGACCCACACCAACGCTGACCCCTTCCTCGCGACTTCAAGGGGGAGCCCCGGCGGAGGGGACCCCGGCGGTCACTCCCGATTGGGCGACGCCTGTCTCGGTGGATGACATCAAGCGGTTGATCCAGGAGTGCAAGCGGCTGATGCCGGATGTGGGGATCCAAGTGCCGCCGAATTTGTCGGACGCTTGGGGGGAGCTTGTTGCGGCTGGAGCTACTGATCTCGGCGGGCTCTCGGCGAACGGCGACCACATCTCGCCTGAGCACGCGTTTCCGAGTCCGCACGAGGTTCGGAAGGAGTTGGCTCCGAAAGGCTTTGCGCTCACCGAGAGGCTTTGCGTCTATCCGCAGTACATGGACAGCGAGTGGATGGAGCAGGGCGTTCTCGATGTGATCAAGCTGAAGTACTGGAGCTTCATCCCGCGCAGTGGGTCCGGGCGGCGAAACGACGAGTCAATCGACGGCGCGCTTGCGCCCCAGGCGATCGAGAAAGGTCGCGAGGGACGGGAGCTAAGCGAGGATGAGCTGACAGCTCTCTTCTCCGAGGGGCGCCCTGAGGTGATTGAGGAGATGCGGGTCGCTGCGGATGAGCTGCGTGAGGAGCTTGCGGGGGACCGGGTCACTTTCGTTGTCAATCGGAACATCAACTTCACCAACATCTGCGTCGTTGGCTGTGCGTTTTGCGGGTTTGGGCAGGGCAAGAGGTCGCCGGATGCTTATGAGGTCTCTGAGGAGGACTTCGCTGCTCGGATTGAAGATGCGGTCGAGTTCGGGGCCACCGAGCTCTGCATGCAGGGCGGGATCCATCCGGATCTGACCTTGGAGGAGTACGGGAAGTGGCTGAAGCTGGCTAAGGATGTGGCGCCACAGCTGCATCTGCACGCCTACTCGCCGATGGAGATCCACTACATGTGCGAGCGCTCTGGGAAGGGGCCGGATGAGGTCTTTGAGTATCTGATCGAGTGCGGGTTGGGATCGACTCCCGGGACGGCGGCCGAGGTGCTTGACGATGGCGTGCGGCAGCGGATCTCGCCGAACAAGCTGCCTGCCGACCGCTGGGTCGAGATCATCGAGGCCTCGCACCGGGCCGGCCTGCGCTCGACCTCGACCGTGATGTTTGGCCACATCGAGGAGCCGCGCGAGCTCGCCCGCCACATGCGGGTGATCCGCGCCCTGCAGGAGCGCACCGGCGGCATCACCGAGTTCGTTCCGCTCAGCTTCATCCCCTTCAACACGATGCTCGGCCGCACCCACGGGATCGAGGAGATCTCCGATGCCGAGAACCTCAAGCACACCGCCGCCTTCCGCCTGGCGCTCGGCAAGACGATCCCCAACCTGCAGGCCAGCTGGGTGAAGATGGGCCTCGGCGCCGCCACCGAGGCGCTGCGCTGGGGAGTCAACGACCTCGGCGGCACGCTGATGGAGGAGAACATCTCGCGCATGGCCGGCTCCCAGCACGGGGTCAAGTTGGAGCCCGAGCAGCTGATCGAGGCGGCCCGTGCGGGCGGTCGTGAGCCGGCCCAGCGCACGACCCTCTACGAGATAGTTGAGACCTACTAAACAAGCGGTATCGTTGATCGATCGCTTCGCGTAGGTCAGAAGCAAGGGGAGGGTTTCCGGGGATCGCCGCCTTTGCGCTGCTCGGTTTGTCGATCGCGCTCGGCGCCGTTGCGCTGGCCGGCTTGCGGCCGTGGGCCACCTCCTCGGTGGCTCCCAACCTGACTCTTTCGCCGGCGATCGGAGTGGCGCTGGGCGACGCGGCCGTCGTGGCTCAGGCGAGCTCACCCGAGGTCGGGAACGGCGGGACTGCCGCTCACGTCCCGACGGCAGCGGTCTCTCCGCCCGCCGGCGTGGCGGCTCCGAGGCGGCATGCCTCGGCCTCTCCGGTGGTGGCCGTTGCTCCGGCTCGTGCGCTTTCGGTCTCCGAGCCCGCACCAGCGCCTTCGACGCCGGCGCCCGAGCCGGCCCCTTCGCCTGAGCCCGCTGTCCCGACGCCCGCGCCGGTGACCGAACCGGCTCCGGAATCGGCGCTTGCCGTTGCCCCGCAGCCCGCTGCCCCGGGAGCCCCAGCCACTTCGGGTGGCCCTTCGACCGCCGGCGTGGGCGGGGGCGAACTGGGCCCGAGCTGTGAAGGCGAATACGTCATCACCGTCAGCTTCGAGGAAGAACCCGGCGACGAAGGCTACGGGCAGTCCGAAGCCGACATCTTGATCCAGGGCGTGGCAGCCGACGGCAGCGAAGAGGAACTGGAACTTCGCGGCGATTTGTCCGACGTCCACGGCCTGGTCGAAACGCTCGTCTCCGAAGGAGCATGCGTGCGGGTCGACATAGTGCCCTTCGGCGAAGGCGAGCCATCGCCGGAAGTCGTCGAACCCGGTGCGGTCCCGGCCGAACCCGGCGACGCCGCGGAAGCCACCCTGCCCTGAGCTGATGCGCGCGATGGTCCTGCAGCGGCAGGGCGAGCCGCTGCGGCCGGCGGAATTGGCGGAGCCACGCCCTGGCCCGGGCCAGGTGCTTGTCGCGGTCAGCGCCTGCGGGGTCTGTCGCACCGACCTCCACATCGTGGACGGCGATCTGGATAGGCCAAAGCTGCCGCTCGTCCTCGGGCACCAGATCGTCGGCACCGTGGTCGAGGCGGGGGAGGGCGCGGAGCGTTTCGCGCTCGGCGACCGGGTCGGCGTGCCCTGGCTCGGCTGGACCTGCGGCGAGTGTCGTTACTGCCGCACGGGGCGCGAGAACCTCTGCGACCGCGCGCGCTTCACCGGCTACGACGTCGACGGTGGCTACGCCGAGCTGGCGGTCGCCGACGAGCGCTTCTGCGTCCCGGTCGCGGATGGCTACTCGGATGAGCAGGCAGCGCCGCTGCTCTGCGCCGGGCTGATCGGCTACCGGGCGCTGCGCCTGGTCGGCGATGCCGAGCGGATTGGCTTCTACGGCTTCGGCGCCTCGGCTCACATCCTCTGTCAGGTCGCGGTCCACCAGGGACGCCGCGTCTTCGCCTTCACCCGCGAGGGCGACGAGGGGACCCAGGCTTTCGCGCGCGAGCTCGGAGCGGAGTGGGCCGGGTCCTCAGACGAACAGCCACCGGAGGAGATCGACGGCGCGATCATCTTCGCGCCGGTCGGCGCCCTGATGACCACGGCGCTGCGCGCCAGCGCCAAGGGCGCGCGGATCATCAGCGCCGGCATCCACATGAGCGACATCCCGGCTTTCCCCTACGAGGCCCTTTGGGGCGAGCGCCTCCTCGGCTCGGTCGCCAACCTGACCAGACGCGACGGCGAGGAGTTCATGGCCCTGGCGCCGCGGGTTCCAGTCAGGACCGAGGTCGAGGTCTTCCCGCTGGCGGAAGCCAACGAAGCCCTCAGTTCGATCCGCGACGGACGGCTACATGGCGCCGCCGTACTGAACGTCAGCGGAAGAGATCCTCATGGGGCGGGCGCCTGAGAGCAGCCGCACCAGGGCCGTCATCCCCGGTGACGAAGCGATCCAGCCCGCGGACGATCACCGCGGGCACACGGCTGTCCTTGCTTCGGACCAGATCAGCCGCTCCTGCAGCCTCATCGGCTATGGCGATCACCGTTGCTTCCAGCTCACGGCCGTGAGCGTCCTGCCGTCCGCGCCAGTCGTCGAGCGGGGTGAGCCCTGCACAACCGATCGCCACCTCGGCCTGACCGAGGCGCCAGGCGCGACCGAAGCTGTCGCTGATCACCACGGCGATCGAGGGGAGGAGCCGGGGGCGGGCCTCCCCGGACAAAAGCGGGGAGTGTCCGGGGAGGCCCGCCCCCGGCTCCTCAGAGATCGCGGCGGTGATTTGAGCTCTGAGCTTGCGAGCGGAGGCGTCCGGGTCCTCCGGTAGCAGGCAGACCGTGCCCTCCTCGGGCAGGTTGGAGGTGTCGATGCCGGCGTTGGCGCAGACGAAGCCGTGGTGCGTCTCGGTGATCAGCACGTTGCGCTCGGCTCGCAGCACCTCTCTGCTCTCGTCGAGGATCAGTTGCACCAGGTTCGGCTCCTTGCCGAGCACCGCGGCGAGGCGCCGCGCCTCGGCGCCCGGGATCGCCGAGGAGAGCGGGACGACACGGCCCTCGGCCTTGGAGACCGCCTTCTGGGCGATCACGACGACGTCGTTCTCGCGTAGCTCGGCGCGCGCCGCGATCAGCTCCCCCAGGCGTGCGCCCTCCTCGATCTCGGGAAGCCCCTCGACCGCAATCGCCTCCACTTTCCTCATTCCGGTGCGCCTTTCCCCCGGTATTCGGGGATAAGGCGCACCGGAACGGAAGGGGGGTTCATATGCCGAGCGCCTTGGCGGTGCGACGAGCGCGGCTGTGGTCTCTCTCCAATGCCATCGTGAGCGCGACGATGTCGGCCGGCGTGTCGAGGTCCAGGGCGAGCGACGGCAGCTCCTCGACCCCAAACGGGATGCCCGCCGCGCGTGCGGCGGCGACGTGGCGGGCGCAGCTGCCCTCGCCGAAGGAGGGCTCGATTGCGTCCGGCGGCGTCAGTGCGAGTGCGTTGGTGCCGGTGCCGTGGCGGTCGGGGACGATCGCGACGTAGCGCTCGGGTATCCCGGTTAGCAGGCGTTCGAGCTCGCGCGGTGCCAGCAGCGGGCAGTCGATTGGCAGCAGCACGACGCTGCCCGCGCCGAGCTCTCGCGCGCGGGTGATCCCGGCGATGGCGGCGCCCGAGTGGCCACCCTCGTCCGGATCGGCGACCAGCTCGGCGCCGGCCTCCCTCGCCAGCTCGATCGCGCGCGGCTCGCTGGTGACGACGATTGTGCGCTCGATTGAGCGCGCCGCCCCAATCGCTTCCAGCACGTCCTCCATCATCGCCGCCGCCAGTTCGGCGCGGTGCGTATTGCCGATGCCGGGCGCCAGCCGCTGCTTCGCGGCGCCGAAGCGCTTGACGGGGAGGACGGCGGTTGCGTTCAAGCCCTGATCAGGCTAGCGGCGTAGTCGAGCACGATGCGCGCCACGCGGGCTCTCCCGGCCGCGCCCTCCATCAAGGTCGAGGCGGCGTGGGTCGGGATATCGCTCGGGGGCGGGTCGGGGTCGCCATCGTCGACGACCATCCCATCGATCAGTCCCGTATAGAGGGAGGCGACGCCGGCGGCGGTCGATGGCCGGCCGAGGGCCTGCATGAAGCGCTCGGTCGGTCCCTTGACGACCTGGCCGGCGACGAAGGGGCTGACCGCGACGACCGGAGCGGGTGAGGCGGTAATCGCTTCGGTCATGCCGGGCACGGCGAGGATCGGGCCGATGCTGATCACCGGGTTGGAGGGCCCGATCACGATCGCCTCCGCCCCGCGCAGGGCCTCGAGGACCTCGCGGCTCGGCTCGGCCGCCTCGATCCCGTCGAGCTCGACCCCGTGGACCTCGGGCTTGCCCTGGTCGACGATCAGGTACTCCTGCAGGCCGCGCACACCGGCGGCGGTCAGGACCTTGGTTCGCACCGGCGTCTCGCACATCGGCAGCACCCGCGCCTCGACCCCGAGCCCGCGAGCGATCTGAGCCTGGGCGTCGGTGAAGCTGCCGCCCTCCTCGACGAACTGGTGACGGTAGAGGCAGGCGGCGAGGTCGCGATCGGAGAGGCCGAACCAGCTCGGCATGCCGAGCTTGGTCAGGCGCTCGAAGACGGTGAAGCTGTCGTCCTTGAGGCCCCAGCCGCGCTCTTCGTCGATTTCGCCGCTGAGCCAGTAGGTGACGAGGTCGGGGTCGGGGGAGACGTGGACGCCGAGCGTCTCGATGTCGTCGCCGCTGTTGGCGATCACCGTGAGGTCGGAGCCGATCTCCTCCTGCATCCCGGCGGCGAGCTTGGCGCCTCCGGTGCCGCCGGCGAGCAGGGCGATCCTCATCGCGGTCTACCTACTCCCAGTGGTCGGTGTCGGGCAGTCCGGTGAGCCGGATCCCGGCGTGGGCCTTGTAGCGAACGTTGACGGAGATCAGCAGTGGTGTCAGCTGCTCGACGATCCGCGCCATCTCCAGCGCCCCGGCGTTGACCGCGCGCAGGCCGGGGATCAGCTCGATCAGCCTCGCCACCCGCGCCTTGTCGGCCTTGCGATCGCCGCAGACGAGCACGTCCTCGCCGAGCTCGGCCTCGCCGTCGGCGAGGGTCGGGGCGCCGATGGTGTGCAGGGCGGCAACAACCGTGACTCCCTCGGGGACCATCTCCTGCGCCTGCTGCGCCGCCGAGCCCTGCCAGACGCCGAGCGAGCGGGTGGCCTTGCCGCTCACCGCGGCGGCGAGCGGCACCGTGCAGTCGACCAGGATCTGGCCGGGCCGCAGCGCCTCGCGCAGGTTGTTGAGGTTCTCCGACTGGTTGCGGAAGGGGACGGTGAGGAAGACGATTTCGCCGCGCTGCGCGGCGTCCTCGTTGAGCAGGCCCTCGACCTTGGCGCCAGGGACCTTCTCGCGCAGCTTCGCCGCCGCTTCCTCGGCGCGCTCGGCGGAGCGCGAGCCGATCGCGATCGGCGCCCCGGCCTGGGCCCAGCGTAGGGCCAGGCCGGCGCCGAGGGCGCCAGTGCCGCCGACGATCGGGATGGTGGGCAGATCGGTCACGAGCGCGCCAGTCTATGCTGCTCGACGCATGAGGCTGGAGGGACGAAAGGCTCTGGTGACCGGTGCCGCGAGCGGGATCGGCGCCGCGATCGCCGCGCGGCTTGCCGCGGAGGGCGCCGAGGTCTGGGTCGGCGACATCGACACGGACGGCGCGCAGCGCGTCGCCGGTGAGGTCAACGGCCACGCGATCGAGCTCGACGTGACCGACCTCGAGTCCGCGAAAGCTGCTGTCGAGGCGGTCGGGACGCCCGACATCCTCGTCAACAACGCTGGCACCGACGAGTTTGGCTTCTTCACCTACACGAGCCCGGAGCAGTGGCAACGGGTGCTCGCGATCAACCTCGGTGGCGTCCTCAACTGCACCCACGCGGCGCTGCCGGTGATGCAGCAGGCCAAATACGGCCGCATCCTCAGCATCTCTTCGGAGGCGGGGCGGGTCGGCTCCAAGGGCTCGGCCGTCTACTCGGCGGCCAAGGCCGGCATCGTCGGCTTCATGAAGGCGATCGCGCGGGAGAACGCCCGCTACGGGATCACCGCCAACTCGATTGCCCCGGGCCCGATCGAGACGCCGCTGTTGATGGGCGCCAAAGAGTTCGGCGAGATCGGCGAAAAGGTGATTGAGACGATGAAGTCGGCGACCCAGATGGGCCGCCTCGGCCAGCCCGACGAGGTTGCCGCCGCCGCCGCCTTCCTGATCTCAGACGACGCCTCCTACGTGACGGGCGAGACCCTGGGCGTGAGCGGCGGCCTGGGCATGGTCTGATGGCTGGGCCGGCGCAGGAGCTCGTTCCCGGGCTCGAGCGCAGCGACGAGTTCACGGTTGCGCCGCCGCTGGTCACCGACGTCGGTGGCACGATCGGCACCGGCGTGCTCTCGACGCCGGGCATGATCGGGATGATGGAGGCCAGCGCTCAGGTGCTCGCCTACGAGCGCCTGCCCGAGGGACAGGCGACCGTTGGCTTCGAGGTCTGCGTCAAGCACGTCGCGGCGGCGGCAGAGGGGGCGACCTGCCGCACCCGCGCCACCCTGCGCGAGGTCGTCGAAGGGCGCAAGCTTCGCTTCGACGTCGAGGTGACCGAAGGCGAGCGCACGATCGGCGTCGGCACCCACGAGCGGCGTGTGGTCGGCCAGGCCGGCCCGCCGACCGCGTAGCCTCGACCGCGATGAATCCGCTGCCGCAAAGCGTCCGCATCCGCGAGGTCGGGCCCCGCGACGGCTTTCAGAACGAGCCGGAGACGATCCCGACGGCGGAGAAGGTTCGCCTCGTCGACATGCTCTCGGCGACGGGTCTGAAGCGGATCGAGGTGACCTCGTTCGTGCGGCCCGAGGTGATCCCGCAGCTCGCCGACGCCGAGGAGGTGCTGGCCGGGGTGCAGCGCCGCGAGGGGGTTGCGTTCTCGGTCCTGGTCCCCAATGAGCGAGGTCTGGAGCGGGCGCTGGCGCTGCGCGAGCACTTTGACGAGGTCAACGTCTTCGTCTCCGCCTCGGAGACGCACAACCGCAAGAACGTCAACCGCTCGATCGAGGAGTCGCTGGCCGGTCTGGAGCGGACCTTGGCCGTGGCGGGAGAGGCGGGATTGCGCTGCGAGGGGGTGATCTCGACCTCCTTCGGCTGTCCCTACGAGGGCGAGGTGCCGCCCGACCGTGTGCTTGGGATCGCCGAGCGCCTCGCTGCCGCGGGCTGCGCCGAGGTCGGCTTCGGCGACACCACCGGGATGGCGAACCCGCGCCAGGTGGGCGAGTTCTTCGCCGCCGCCCGCGAGCGGCTCGGCTCGGTGGAGCTGACCGCCCACTTCCACAACACCCGCGGCCAGGGTTTGGCCAACGTGCTGGCGGCGCTGGAGCAGGGAGTCGACTCGTTCGAGTCGAGCTTCGGTGAGCTCGGCGGTTGCCCGGTGCCGCCCGGCGCCACCGGCAACATCGCCAGCGAGGACCTGGTCTCGATGCTGCACGAGATGGGGCTCGAGACGGGGATCGACCTGCCGGCCCTGGTCGGGGCCTCGCGCGAGGCGCAGCAGGCGCTGGGCCGGCCGCTCGGCTCGCACGTTCTAGTCGCCGGACCGGTCGACTGGCATCGCGGCCAGTCCGAATAGGCTCCGCGCACCGTGTCCGACTTCGTCAAAGCGCTCGACGCCGCCCTCGCGGGCGGCCCCCAGCGCCACCACGAGAAGACTGCGGAACAGGGCAAGCTGCCTGTGCGCGAGCGGGTCGAGCGTCTCGTCGACTCCGGGTCCTTTGCCGAGGAGGCGGCGCTGGCCAATTGGGAGAAGGAGGGGCTCGGCGCCGACGGCGTCGTCACCGGCCTCGCCACGATCGACGGTCGCCGCGTTGCCCTGATGGCCAATGATCCGACCGTCAAGGCCGGTTCCTGGGGGCCGAAGACAGTGGAGAAGATCCTCCGCATCCAGGAACGGGCGCTGAGCCTGCAAGTGCCGATGGTCTACCTGGTCGACTCGGCTGGGGCGCGAATCACCGACCAGGTGCAGATGTTCCCCGGCCGCCGCGGCGCCGGGCGGATCTTCCACAACGAGGTACGGCTCTCGGGCCAGGTGCCCCAGGTCTGCCTCCTCTTCGGCCCCAGCGCCGCCGGCGGCGCCTACATCCCAGCCTTCTGCGACGTCGTGATCATGCGCGACGGCAACGCCTCGATGTACCTCGGCTCACCGCGGATGGCGGAGATGGTGATCGGCGAAAAGGTGACGCTGGAGGAGATGGGCGGGGCCAAGATGCACACCGGCGTCTCCGGCTGCGGTCACTTCCTGGTCAAGAGCGACGAGGAGGCGATCGATCTCGCCAAGCGCTACCTCTCCTTCATGCCGGGCAATTGGCGCGAGCGGCCACCGGCCGTGGCACCGTCGGCGCCGGAGTCTGAAACGCCGATCGCCGAGATCGTCCCCGCCGACGAGAACCAGCCCTTCGACATGCAGTTGCTGCTCGACTCGCTGCTCGACGCCGACAGCTTCCTGCCCGTGCACAAGCGCTGGGCGAAGGAGCTGATCGTCGGCTACGGGCGGCTCGACGGGCAGGCGATCGGCGTCGTCGCCAACCAGCCCAAGTACACCGGCGGCGTGCTCTTCGTCGACTCGGCCGACAAGGCGGCCCGCTTCATCCAGACCTGCAACGCCTTCAACCTGCCGCTGCTCTTCCTCGCCGACGTGCCCGGCTTCATGATCGGCACCGGGGTCGAGCGCCAGGGCATCATCCGCCACGGGGCGAAGATGATCAGCGCCGTCTCGGAAGCGACCGTGCCGAAGATCTCGGTCGTGGTGCGCAAGGCCTATGGCGCCGGCCTCTACGCGATGGCGGGCCCGGCCTTCGAGCCCGACTGCTGCATCGCCCTGCCCAGCGCTTCGATCGCGGTGATGGGCCCGCAGGCAGCGGTCAACGCCGTCTTCTACAACCAGATCCAGGCGATCTCCGATGAGGCCGAGCGTGAGGCGTTCGTCGCCCAAAAGCGCGAGGAATACGCCGAGGACATCGACATCCTCCACCTCGCCTCGGAGCTCGTCGTCGACGCCGTGGTTGACCCCGGCGACCTCCGCGCCGACCTGATCAAGCGCTTTGCGATGGCCTCGAGCAAGGACCGGTCCTTTGCCGAGCGCCGCAACCCCGTGACCCCCGCCTGAGGGCGCCTTAAGGCTTCTCGCTACCGTTTCACGGGTGGCACGCAACCTAAGAGTCCCGCTTGCCGGGTGGTTCGCCTGCAGCGCCGGGTTGGCGATGACGGCGATGCTCGCCTACGGCACCTGGTCCGCCCAGCGGCTTGACAACGCTATATCGGCCAGGTTCATCGCTATGTCGGGTGGCTGGATCGAGTCGCTGGCGAACGGCCTGACCTTCCTCGGAGACATGCCCGCGTTGCTGTCGCTGCTGGCGATCGCCTGCGGGATCGGCTGGGCGCGGGGGCGGCCGCGCGGCATCGCCGCCGCCGTGGTCGTGGTCGCCGGGGCCAACCTGACGACCCAGGCGCTCAAGGTCGCGCTCTCCCACCCGCGCGCCCGCCATCTCCTCGGTGCGGAAACCGGCGCTTGGGACGGCTTCCCGAGCGGCCACGTGACCGCCGTCGCCTCGATCGCGATCGCCTTCGCCTTTGTCGTGCCGCGTAGGTTTCTTCCCACCGTCGCGGCCCTCGGCACCTGCCTGGTTGCGGCGATGGGCTGCGCGGTGCTGGTCCTCAACTGGCACTACCCGAGCGATGTCGTCGGCGCCATCCTCGTCGCCGGCGCCTGGGGCTTTGCGGTGCTCGCCTCGCTGCGATTCGCCGCCGGAGCTCCCTCCGACCGGCCGGCTCAGCTGGGCAGCCGCGCGGCCATCTCGCTGAAGTAGTCGAGCGCCGCCGGGTTGGCGAGCGAGTCGCGGCTGGCCGCCTGCTCGGCTGGGGTGCCCATCAGGATCCGCTTGACGGGAACCTCGAGCACCTTGCCGCTCAGCGTGCGCGGGACCTCGGCGATCGGGAAGACCTCGTCGGGCACATGGCGGGGCGAGCACTGGCTGCGCACGCGGCGGGCGATCTCCCGGCGCAGGTCGTCGTCGAGCTCAGCGCCCTCGCGCAGGACGACGAAGAGCGGCATCCAGCCCTCGGTCCCCGGGCGGGGGATGTCGACAACGAGCGCGTCGACGATCTGGTCGAGGCCGAGCACGGCGCGGTAGATCTCGCTCGTCCCCATGCGAATCCCGGAGCGGTTGATCGTCGAGTCCGAGCGGCCGTAGATGACGGCGGTGCCGCGGGAGGTGATTTCGATCCAGTCACCGTGGCGCCAGACGCCCGGGTAGTGCTCGAAGTAGCTGGCGCGGTAGCGGCTGCCGTCCGGGTCGCCCCAGAAGCGGACAGGCATCGAGGGCATCGGCTCGGTGACGACCAGCTCGCCGACCTCGCCGATCACGGAGTTGCCGTCTTCGTCCCAGGCCTCGACCGCGGCGCCGAGCGCGCGCCCCTGCAGCTCGCCGCGATACACCGGCAGCAGGGCGACGCCGCCAACGAAGGCGGTGCAGAGGTCGGTGCCGCCGCTGGTCGAGAAGAGCCAGGTGTCGGAGCCCAGATGCTCGTAGATCCAGTCGAAGCCCTCGGGCGATAGGGGGGAGCCGGTCGAGCCGACCGCCCCCAGGCGGCTGAGATCGCGGCCCGCGCCAGGCTCGACCCCGTCCTTCATGCAGGCGGCGATATAGGAGGCGCTGGTGCCGAACATCGTCACCCCGGCGCGCTCGGCGAGGTCCCAGAGCACGCCCATGTCGGGATGGCCGGGGCTGCCGTCGTAGAGCACAATCGCGGCCTTGGTCAACAGGCCGGAGACGATGAAGTTCCACATCATCCAGCCGGTCGTGGTGAACCAGAAGAGGCGGTCGCCGGGGTGGGCGTCGACGTGGAGGTGGAGCTTCTTCAGGTGCTCGAGCAGGATGCCGCCCTGCCCCTGGACGATCGCCTTCGGCAAGCCGGTGGTGCCGGAGGAGTAGAGGACCCAGAGCGGGTGGTCGAAAGGGACACGCTCGAAGCTGAGCTCGGCTCCCTGGCCCGAGCTGAGCAGGTCCTCCCAGCGGATCGCGTCGCGCAGGGGAGAGAGGTCGGGGTCGGGATCGAGGTAAGGGAGCACCACGGTGTGCTCGAGGGTCGGCATCGCCGCCTGCAATTGGGCGAGCGTCTCGCGGCGGTCGAAGTCCTTGCCGCCGTAGCGGTAGCCGTCGACCGCGAAGAGGACCTTGGGCTCGACCTGGGCGAAGCGGTCGATCACGCTGGCCGGGCCGAAGTCGGGCGAGCAGCTCGACCAAACCGCGCCGATGCTGGCGCTGGCGAGGAAGGCGACGATCGCCTCGGGGATGTTGGGCAGGTAGGCGACGACCCGATCGCCGCGTTCGACCCCGAGCGCTCGTAGCCCCGCCGCGGTGGCGGCCACCTGGGCACGCAGCTCGCCCCAGCTCAGCTCGCCGAGGTCGCGCAGCTCGGAGGCGTGCAGGATCGCCGCCTCGCTGTCGTCCTTGCCTGCGAAGACGTGCTCGGCGTAGTTGAGGCTGGTGCCGGCAAACCACTCGGCGCCCGGCATCGCGCGGTTGCCCAGGGCGCGCTCGTAGCCGCCGTCGGCTTCGACGCCGAAGAAGTCCCAGATCGAGGTCCAGAAGCCCTCGAGGTCATCTACCGACCAGCGCCAGAGCTCGTCGTAGTCGGCGAAGCTGAGGCCGCGCTCGGCCCCGAGCCAGCGCATGTATTCGGTTAGGCGAGAGCGCTCGACCAGCTCTGCGGGTGGGTCCCAGAGCTTCTCGGGCGCCGGCCCGGTCACGCCGGCGTGGCGTCGACCGAGCGCGCCTGCGCGAGCTCGAGCTCGTCCGGGTCGTGCGAGCAGACCAGCTGCACCTCGTCGCCGTGGCGCGAGGCGAGCTCGCGAAGACGCTCCTGGTTCGCCAGTCGCTGCTTGCGATCGGCGTTGTTGAGGTTCTGGAAGAAGCGCAGTCCGGGCGGGCAGCTTGGCGGCGTGGCGATCTCGTTGTGGTGGAAGTAGGCGTCGCCGCAGTGCAGCAGCCAGTGATCGTCGCGCTTGATCGCGATCCCGGTGTGGCCGAGCGTGTGGCCGATCAAGGGGACCATCAGGACCTCGGTGCCGAGGTCGGGAAGGATTTTCACGCCCTCGAAGCCGAACCAGTCGTCGCCTTCGGCGTCGTGCCGAACCCAGCGCGGGCTGTGCTTCCAGTGGACGCCGAGGTAGCGGGGACGGTCGCGCAGGCTGGGGTGGAGGGCGGCGTCGAGCTCGCGGCCGAAGACGTGGACCTCGGCCTGCGGGAAGTCGGGCAGCCCGCCGCTGTGGTCGGGGTCGAGGTGGGTGGTGATGATCTGGCGCACGTCGGCCGGGTCGAAGCCGAGGCTCTTGACCTGCTCCAGCGCGGTTTCCTCGATCGTGGTCTGGGGGTTCATCAGCGCGAAGACGGGTCCGAGCTGTTTCGGGTTGCGCACGTCCTCAGCGCCGAAGCCGGTGTCGAGCAGGACCAGACCGTCGTCGGACTCGATCAGCAGGCAGTGGCAGATGCTCCTGCCCTGCTCGAGCAGACCACCCCTGCCATTGATCAACCGCGCCCCGCGGGGACAGAGAGTGCCGCAGTTGAGGTGGTGGATCTGCATGCCGCCGATGAGTCTATTCAGGCGCGAGCCGACCGATCGGGACTTGTGCCCCTATCGTGGCTGACCGCTCTATCTTTTGTCCCGCGCCGGAGTGGCGGAATTGGTATACGCGATCGGCTCAAAATCGATTGCCCTTACGGGCTTGTGGGTTCGAGTCCCACCTCCGGTATCGACGCGAAGAGGCGGGTTGGAGCGTCAGGCCGGCAGCGGCGGGGCGCTGTCGTCGGGAGAGGCGCCGGCGCCGTAGTCCTCGCCGTAGCCGATCGGGCGCTCCTCCTCGACGTGCCAGTTCTGGTTGAAGGCGTAGAGCGCGACGGCGATCAGGATCAGCTGCAGGACCGCGAGGATCACGACCAGCAGCCCGATCAGCGGCGAGGGGATCAGGCCCTCGTCAAAGCCTGTCTTGTCGCGGGCGAACCAGCTGTCGGCGCCGGTCGCGCAGAAGATCGCCAGGATCATCGAGAGCGCGGCGGCGACCGGCAGGATGCCGCGGTTCCAACGGAAGACGAGGAAGGTGAAGAAGGCGTAGAGCGCGGCGTAGATCAGGCAGACGATCCCCATGCCGCCACCGCCGGTCATCAGCGAGAAGCCGGTGATCGTGATCAGGAAGGCAAGTGCCGAGGTCACCGCGAGCAGGATGACGAGCACGAACTTGGTCGTGATCGACTCGGCTTTCTCCCGATTTGGCCGCCACAGTTCGTAGCCGGGCCTGACCTCTCCTACCGCCACGCAAACGATCATAGAATCTAAGAGCGACGCTGCGGCATTGGTCGTGCGTTAAGGCGCAGGTCGGAGCAGCCACGCGGGCGTGGTGAAATTGGCAAACACGCTGGCTTTAGGTGCCAGTGCTCGAAAGAGCTTGGGGGTTCAAGTCCCTCCGCCCGCATCGCGATCTTCAGTCGTTTTGTCGGGGCGCGATCAGCGTCGCCGCCCGGCTAGCATGGCTCCCCTGGGGCAGTGGCCCAACTGGCTAAGGCACCGGTCTCCAAAACCGGCGATTCCAGGTTCGAGTCCTGGCTGCCCCGTTCTCCGCAATCCCGCTCGTAAGGCCGGAATGCGCTTGGCAAAGCCGAATGCGCCCACTTCGGCACCCCGGCGCTCAGTTCGTCAACCCACGTCAACGAACGTCAGGAAATGCCCTCATTTGCGGAGCGTCTTTCCCCTGGCTTTCCCCTGAGCGCCGGATCGGAAGTGCGCGATGAGATCGCAGAAGGCGGTCCGGGGCGGCAAGCGGTCGAGCCCCTTGCCCCCGCGCCGCAAGCGAACGAAGAGACCACGCTGCCGAGGCGGGAACAAGGTCCGATACGAGAGCCAAGACGAAGCTGTCGCGGCGCTATCGCTCATCGCAGGGCGACCGAAGACTGCTGGGGCCAAGGTGCCCATCCGGGCTTACCTCTGCGATCGGTGTAGCGGCTACCACCTGACATCCATGCCGAAGTTGGGTCCCTGAACGCAGAAAACCCCGCGCTCTCGCACGGGGCTTCCGGGACCTCAGACACCCGGAACAGTCCCAAACGACCCGGACACCAGCCGGGCGAAAGGCAGCGGCCACATGAACTTCAAGCTCACCCGCCAAGAGCGCAAGCAGGTCTTCGACGGCACCCTCAAGGTGCTGCGTCGTCCCTCCAAGCCCGACCAGGAGGCCGGCGCCAAAGTCGTCGTCTCCGAGAGCCGCGGCGGCAAGCACATCGTCGATCGCACAACCGGCCGGACGGTCGACATTCCACCGGAGCCCCGTCTGTGGATCGTGATCAAGGGTTGGCACCTCAAGCAGGGCAGCACGGAGTGGCAGACGGACGTGGCGATCCACGATCTCCGTGAGACCAACCGGGAGCTGGCCGGCGGCATCGGCGGGCATCCCCGTGAAGCCGGGCTGAAGACTCGCTCCGGCACCGCCGTCGTCCACCACAACGGCGAGATTGTCATCCGCAAGAAGCGCGTCCCGACCAAGGCCGAGCAGAAGGAGGCGTGGACCCCCGAGACCGAGCGTGGTTACGGAGGCAGCGCAGGCCGGGGACTCGACCAGTCCGACGCTGATGGCCAGTACGTGCCAGCGACGGCGGTAGACGACGAGACGCTGAACAAATTCGCAGCGGTTGCCGGGGACCGGAACATCGGCTTGCGAACCATGCAGCGCAAGCGAGAGCGGGGCATGCGCAAGGAGATGGAGATCGCGGCGGAGCATCGCCGGGCTAAACGACAGCGGGCGCGGGCTGAGCAGGCCGAAGAGGCGCAGGTGGGCATGAGCGACACGCAGCCCGTTACCCGTGCCGAGTTCGTTGAAAAGCTCGTCGAGGCATCGTGCATTACCCAAAGGCTGGATGAGCAGATGAGGGCGGTTCGAGCCGTCACCGTGATCGACTCGCGTGACCTCGGGAAGCTCCAGCAGGCAGTTCGCACATCCTTCCGTCCGCCCTCCCACTAGACTTCTCTTCAAGTTCAGCTCTGGGTAGCCGCCCCACCGGCAGCAGTTAGACGGTAGGGAGTCGAGAAGAACCTTAGCCCCCGCTATGCCCTGAGCTTCCTCTTCGAGTCTTCGCCCAGACACAAACTCCTCGAGCTAGTCGAAGGGCGTCGCCGCAGCACCCCGCCGTCCGTGCCGCGCCCCTCTGACGGGCGCTGATCGCGTACCGGCGGCGGGACCTCTTCCACGAAGCACGCCCGCGGTTGGAGGGCGTGAGCAGGCAGCGGAGCCCATGGACCGCGTGGCCTGTCCTCTTCCACGTCCTCGATCAGGAGCGATCCTCGTGACCACCAAGCACTGCCGGCGCTGCAAAGGACGCTTTGGCCGCGGACCCAAATGCAAGGAGTGCGGGGTCGCCCGGAACCGCAAGGTGCGGAAGGCGTCGCAGCGTGGCTAGCCGGACCAAACGGACGCCTAAAAAAGGCCCGGCCAAGAAACGGCGCCAGTGGAAGCCAGCCTTCCTCAAGGCCTTCGCTGAAACCGGCATGGTCGCGGCAGCCTGCAAGCAGGCCAAAGTCGCACGGTCCACGGTGTACGACGCCCGCAAGGAGGACGAGAAGTTCGCTACGGCGTGGGACGACATCGAGAACGCGACCACCGACGAAATGGAGCGCGAGGCCTACCGGCGCGGTGTCGAGGGAGTCGACGAGCCGGTCTTCCACGGGGGCGAAGAAGTCGGTGCCGTCCGCAAGTTCTCCGACACCCTCCTGATCTTCATGCTGAAGGCGCGCAAGCCCGAGAAGTACCGGGAGACAACGCGCCACGAGCTGACCGGCAAGGACGGCGCCCCGCTCGACTTCTCCCAGCTGGTCGCCAAGGCCGATGGCGACGGCGACGCCTGAGCAGGCGCGCCAGGTCCTAGAGCGATCGCAAGAGGACCCGGTGTGGTGGGTGCGCAACGTACTCGGCGGCTTCCTCTGGTCCAAGCAGCGTGAGGTTCTGGAGTCGCTGAGGGACAACCGGCGCACCGCCGTCCGCTCCGGCCACGGCGTCGGCAAGACGCATACGGCCGCAGACGCGGTGCTCTGGTTCCTCTACTGCTTCCGCGAGTCGCGCGTGATCACGACTGCGACGACCTTCTCCCAGGTCCGCGACCTGCTCTGGCGCGAGATCAACAGCCTGCACGGCAAGGCGCTCTTCCCCCTCGGCGGTCAGCTACTCCAGACACGCATCGAGTTGGAGGACGGCCGCTTCGCAGTCGGCCTCTCGGCCAAGCCCGAGAACAAGGAGAGCTTCCAGGGCCACCACGCCCAGCACATCCTGCTTGTCTTCGACGAGGCGTCAGGTGTGCCCGAGCCGATCTACGAGGCCGGTGAGGGCTACATGACGACGGCGGGGGCCAAGCAACTGCTGATCGGGAACCCGACGCGAACGCAGGGCACCTTCTTCGACGCCTTCAACTCCCGCCTCGACGAGTACAACCAGATCCACATCTCGGCGCTGGACTCACCTGCCTTCACCGGCGAGGAGGTCCCCGAGGATGTAGCCGCCCGCCTCGTCTCGCCGGAGTGGGTTGAGGAGCGCCGCAAGTGGGAGGGCACGCCGCTTTGGGACATTCGGGTCGCAGGCGAGTTCCCCGAGGAAGACGACAACACGGTCTTCCCAATGTCGCTCCTGCGGGCCGCCCAAGAGGTTGAACTTCCCGGCACTGCTCCCGGTCAGTACGGCTGTGACATCGCTCGCATGGGCGACGACCGCACCGAGATCTACCGCAGTCGGGGCGGGGTGATCCGCCACGTCAAATCGGCGGCCAAGCAGGACACGATGGCCACGACGGGCATGATCGCCAAGCTGCTTCGCCAGCGCCGCGAAGTGCCCGCCCAGATCGACGCCGTGGGCATTGGGGCCGGCGTCTTTGATCGGCTCCGCGAGCAGGGCCTATCGGCGGTCGAGTTCAACGCCGGGTCGAAACCGATCGACGCAGAGCGCTTTGTCAACCGCCGCGCCGAGGTGTTCTGGTCGCTACGCGAGCAGATGGAAGACAGCGAGGTCGACCTGGCGCCCGACGGCGAGGACGACGAACTGATTGCCCAGCTCGGATCGCTGCGCTTCTTCCTCGACTCTCGTGGACGGATCGGCATCGAGTCCAAGGACGACATGCGCAAACGCGGCCTGCACTCGCCCGACCGCGCCGACGCAGCGGCGATGAGCGCGATCCCGGTCGCCGGCTTCGGGACCCCGATGTCCCAGGCCAAGGCAAGCGCCGATGAGAACTTTCTGACCAAGGAGTGGTGAGTGGCTTCCGATTCCAGCGCCTCGGCGCCGACCAGCGAGATAGGAAGCACCACTGGGTATGGCGGACCCGACTACGGCTATGCGGGAGCGGTGCCCTGGCAGGCCTTCATCCAAACAGGCGAGTACGCCCCGGACCTGAAGTGGCCGCAGTCGATCAAGGTCTTCGACCGGATGCGCACAGACGCGCAGATCAAGGGCCTCTACCTCGGCTCGGTGCTGCCCATCCGCCGGTTCCGCTGGCCGCTGGACCCGAGCAACGCCCGGCCCGAGGTCGTGGAAGCGCTGGCCAAAGACCTCAACATGCCCATCAAGGGCCAGGACGAATACCACCCGGGACGCCGTCGGAACGCCTTCAGCTTCGGCGACCACCTGACGGACCTGCTGCTGGCGCTGATCTACGGCTTTTTCTACTTCGAGCCGGTGGGGACGATCGGCACCGATGGCAAGTGGCACCTCACGAAGCTCGCACCGCGCCACCCTCGGACCATCGGCCAGATCTTCGCTCAGCCCAGCGGCGAGCTGATCAAGGTCCGTCAGCTCTTCGGAATCCAGAACCAAGACATCCCGGCCGACCGGCTCGTGACCTACGTCTGGGAACAGGAGGCGGGGAGCTGGGTCGGCACTTCGATGCTCCGCGCCTGCTATCGAAGCTGGCTCTCCAAGGACGAGCTGATGCGGGTCGACGTGACCAAGCACCAGCGCAACGGTCTCGGCCTCCCGGTCGGCGAGGCTCCTCCAGGAGGGACGCAGCCGGAGATCAACGCCATGCAGCAGATCGCCTCCGAAGCGCGCAGCGGCGAATCGGCTGGCGTGGGCATCCCCAACGGCGCCAAACTCACGCTGCAGGGGGTCCAAGGCCAGCTCCCCGACACCGTCGCCTCGATGAACTTCCACAACGAGGAGATGGCGCGCTCCTTCCTGATGATGTTCATGCAGCTCGGGCAGACCAAGACTGGCTCGAGGGCGCTGGGCTCCGACTTCCTCGACTTCTTCGGCTTCGCCCAGGAGGCCATCGCAGACTGGGTCGTTGACACCTTCACCGAACAGGTGATCGAGTACTGGGTCGACGTCAACTATGGACCTGACGAGCCAGCGCCTCAGCTCTCCTACGAACGAGCCGGCGGCGAGGACTTGGCCGCGCAGGATCTCGCGGGCCTCATCCAAACGGGAGCCATACAGGTCGACGAAACGATCGAGAACCAGATCCGCCGCCGGTATGGCTTCCTGCCGCTCGACCCCGCCAACCCGCCGAAACCGGTGGCCCCAGAGCCTTCCACGCCCGAGCCTGCCGTAGCTGTCCAGGCGACGGCGGGGGAGAAGCGGCGCAGGGTGGTGGCTGCGGCGGACGAGTCTCTCTCCCTGCCCGATCGCCCCCTGCGCCGCCAGCCCTATGCCCAGGAGGTCCAGGCCAAGGTCGACTACGAGCTGATGGACGCTCAGGTTCAGGGCCGGATCGACGAACTGGTCGGCAAGGTCAAGGCCCTACAGGAAGGGCAGATCACAGAGCTTGCGGCGGCCATCGAGAGCGCAGACAGCGATCTAGCGAAGCTGGCGCAGATCGAGGCCGCCCCTGCCTTCGCCGAAGTCCTGGAGAGCGCCATGCTGGAAATGGCGGCCCAGGGCGTCGAACAGGCCGTAGGTGAGGCCGAGCGCCAGGGCATCACGGCGAAAGTGCCGGAGCTCGACACGGCCGGGCTGACCAGCCGGGCCAACGCCGTCGACACGCTGCTCTCGCGCTCGCTCTCTGAGGCGGCGGGTCGCAAGGCCCTGAGCCTCACCGGCGAGTCCGGCGCGATCAGCGCGAGTGACGTTGCCTCGCAGACCATGGACTACCTGCTCGGTCTCTCCGAGGACTACCTGCAACAGCAGCTATCCGGTGCCACGGTCCAGGCGATGAACACGGGCCGTAAGGCCGTCTTCGCCGAGAACCCGCCGAAGTACCTGTACGCCTCCGAGCTTCTCGACGAGAACGCCTGCGAGGAATGCACGGCGGTCGACGGCACCGAATACGACTCGCTGGAAGACGCGGAGGCGGACTACCCCACCGGTGGATATGCCGAATGCCTTGGCGGGCCGCGGTGCCGGGGGACGCTGGTGGCGGTTCATGTCGATGAGGAGGCGCCGAGTCAATGACCGGCTTTGCGGCGTTGGTACTCCAAGCGCGCGGCGGCGATGAGCTGGCCTTTCGGCGGCTCGTGCGCGAGTGCGAGGGCATCCTCCGGCACGCCGCGTCGCTTCACTACCTGCCAGGGGTCAGCAACTCCGACGACGATGTTTGGCAAGAGGCGCTGATTGGACTCCATAAGGCGGTCGTCAGCTATCAGCCTGGAAGGTCGCATTTCCGCACCTTCGCAAAGCTCGTCGTTACCCGCCACCTTCACGCCAAGGTTCGGAGCGCAAACCGCCGCAAGCATGAGATTCAGAGGGAGGCCCGGTCTCTAGACGCGCCAGTTATCGGACCCGACGACACGAATGACACGACGCTCGGTGAGCTTGTCGCTGACGGGAAACCTGAGGCGGTTGACGTGCTCCACGGTCGTGCCCGCCTCCGGGTCGTTGCCAGCGTGGTCAACGGCGCACTCTCCGAAGTCGAGCGCGAGGCCTTGATTGGGCGCGTCAACGGCGAAAGCTATGCCGAGATCTCTGATCGCGTAGCGGCCAAGCCCAAGGGCATCGATAACGCACTTCAGCGCGCCGAGCGCAAGCTACGCGACCGCCTGCCTGCGGCCTGAGAGGAGACACCCCGCATGGAGTACCGCACCGTTACGGGTGTCGAGCTGGCGACCGTTGGCATGGACTGGCCCGCCAGCGCGGGGGACGGGACGTTCACGTTCGAGAATCTCGCTGACGCGGTCACCGCCGCCAACGACGACCCACACATCCGTATCCCCCGGGGCAAGCTCGGGCACACCTCTGAGATCAACGGCGAGCTGCGAACGGTCAGTCCATTCGAGGCGTTGGGCGACGCGGAACCAGCCTTCGGCCTCTACACGAACCTGCGCCTGACCAACGACGGCGCGGCCATCATCGCGGACTGGGTGGAGATCCCTGCCTGGCTCGCTGACGCCGCGCCCTCTGCCTTCCCCAGCCGCTCGATCGAGGCCGCCCGAGACGTGGTCACCGAGGGCGGCAAGAAGTACACGATGGTGATCACGGCCGTGTCCTGTCTCGGGACCCGCCTTCCCGCCGTCACCGACCTAGACGACCTGGAGCGATTCATGGTCGAGGGACCCGACCTCGATGCCGTGAGCGCCGCACACGACCCTGAGGAGGGACGGATGCCCGAGAGCACCAACGCGAGCGTCGACACCGGCACGATCCGGCAGCGCTTCAACTTCGAGTGGACACTGGAGAACGAGTTCGAGCAGGACACCTACTGGTGGTGGTGCCGCTCGGTCCGCGTCGATCCCACCGAGATCATTGCCGACGACGACGACGGCGGGCTCTGGCTGATCCCGTTCGAGACGGACGGCAAGGACGAGGTGAGCTTCGGCGAACCGCAGAAGGTGCGCGAGGAGTTCGTGCCCGTCGCGGCCACCGCCACCTCCGTCGTCGCGAACTTCCGCGACCGCAAGGACCAGCAGGTACTCGCCAGCAATCTTGAGCGTCCGGAGAAGCCGGCGCCGAAAACGGCTGCGTCTTCGCAGCCTGACCCACAGGAGGACGAGATGGATATCGATCTCGCAGCGCTCCGCGGCCGGCTCGGGCTTCCCGACGACGCGACCGAGGAGCAGATCAACGAGGCGTTGGCCAAAGAGTCAGAGACGCCTGAGGCTCCGGAGACACCAGCCGAGGAAACGCCGGAGACAACCGAGACGCCTGCGGCTGAGACGCCGGAGCCCGTCGCCGCAAGCGTTGACCCTGCCGCGCTGGCCGAGCTGCAGGCTGACGCCAAAGCCGGGCGCGAGGCTCGCACGACCCAGCTCTCGACGGAACGCGCCGGCATCATCGACGTGGCCCTGAAAGCGGGCAAGTTCCCGCCCGCCTCCGCCGCCAGCTACCGAGCGCAGCTCGACAAGGGCGGCGACATCGAGGCGTCCACTCGGAAATTTATCGACGAGCTCGCTGAGGGCGTCGTGCCGGTCAACGAGGTCGGCGCCAGCCACGAGGTTGAGGGCAGCCAGGTCCACCGCGTCCTCGCGTCCTTCGGCATCAACCGCGGGTGATCCGCGCAAACCACCGGATCTAGGAGGTCCACATGTCTGAGCAGATCGCTCGCTACAAGCCAGGGCAGAACGTCCCAGGCTTCGCAAAAGCCCAGGTCAACGCCGGGCGCTTCGTCGCGGTCGTCGGGGCTAAGACGGCCCAAGGTGACTACCCGATCGAACACGCCACGGCCGCCAGCAAGCGTCCACTCGGCGTCGCCGAGCAGGACTCTGGCCCTACTACGCAGGACGCCAACTCGGCCGAGCGCCGGGTCAACGTCGTACGGCGCGGCGCCATCGCCCGCGTTCAGGCCGGGGTGGAACTCACCGCCGGCGAAGAGGTCGGCATCGGCGCCAACGGCAAAGCGGTGAAAGCCGAAGAGCCGTCGGAAGCCGAAGTGAAAGCCGGAAAAATCACGAAGGTGCCGGCCGTCGGTCGCTGCCTCACCACGACCGCGGCGGAAGCATTCGCCGAGGTCGATCTCTACTAGGAGGACGAACGATGACTACGGTTCAGAATCCCGTCGCCAATCCTCTTGGTGGAGCGACGGTCAGCGGTACCCAAATCACGGTTGACGCCCTGGTCAACCCGCCGACGATCATCCCGGAGATCATCCGGAATCTGGTCGCCGAGAACCAGGGGTACTTCATCGAGCGCGTCTTCAACACCCCGGGCCTGACGGTCCAGGGCGGCGCGGTGATCTACACCGAGACGTTCCCGGAGGACTACTTCCTCCCGGCTGACCAGTCGATCGCGCCTCGCGCGCCCGGCTCAGAGGCCGTGCGGCTCGGTTCGACCCGTCACACCCCGAAGGTCAGCCGGCCCGAGTCCTATGCCGGCACCATCGAGGTTCACGACGAGGCGAAACGGCGTAATCAGGTCTACACCGTGCAGCGCCAGTTCAGCCAGGCGGCGAACTCCTTCGCGGACAAGCTCCAGACGCGGGGTATCGCGACGCTCATCGGCGCGGTCTCTGCTTGGGGTCGCGAAATCACGGCGCCAACCAAAGGCTGGCGGAAGGACTTCAGCGAAGGCCTGCTGAAGGCTGACCCGACCAAACTGGCGATGGCCGATATCGCCGCCGTCTTCCAGCAGTTCGAGGAAGACAAAGCAGGAATCCGGCCGGACCTGGTGATCGTCAATCCTGCCGACGCCTACTACCTGAACCTGACCTACCCGAACGGACAGCTCAAGGCTCTGCTCTCCGAATGGGGCCTCGAGCTGCTCTCGACTCCCTTGCAGACGGCGGGCAACGCCCTCTTCTGCAAGGCCGGTCAGGTCGGCCACATGCTGTTCGAGAAGGCGCTCGATCAGGAGTTCGAACGCGACGCCGACGCCAAGACCGACCTGTACGTCCTCGAGGTCGTCCCGGTCTACCTCGCCGACAACGCCGCGGCGGTCCTGCAGGTCACGGGGGTGAACGGCAATGGCTCCTAGCAAGGAGGTCGTCCGCATCCTGAAGGCCTACGTCGAGACTGACGAGGGCGTGGTGGCGGTGCCCAAGGGCGAGCCGCTGCCAGCCAACGTGGTCGAGGGGGAGGCCGAGCGCATGCGTGAGCTCGGCGCCCTCACTGCGGGCGAGCCCGCCTCCAGCGACGAGGGCGACGAGGTAACCGCCCTGGCCGCCAGCCTCACCGAGGCCCAGGTCATCGACTACGTCCGCGACACCACGATCAAGGAGATCGTGGCTGCCGTTGGCGAGGACGCTGAGCTGGCCCGCAAGGTGCTGACGGCCGAGGAGGACGCGACCAACGGCGAGCCTCGGAAATCGCTGGTCACTGCGCTCACCGAGATCATCGGCGAGCCCGCCTCCAGCGACGAGGGCGACGAGGTAACCGCCCTGGCCGCCAGCCTCACCGAGGCCCAGGTCATCGACTACGTCCGCGACACCACGATCAAGGAGATCGTGGCTGCCGTTGGCGAGGACGCTGAGCTGGCCCGCAAGGTGCTGACGGCCGAGGAGGACGCGACCAACGGCGAGCCTCGGAAATCGCTGGTCACTGCGCTCACCGAGATCATCGGCGAGCCCGCCTCCAGCGACGAGGGCGACGAGGTAACCGCCCTGGCCGCCAGCCTCACCGAGGCCCAGGTCATCGACTACGTCCGCGACACCACGATCAAGGAGATCGTGGCTGCCGTTGGCGAGGACGCTGAGCTGGCCCGCAAGGTGCTGACGGCCGAGGAGGACGCGACCAACGGCGAGCCTCGGAAATCGCTGGTCACTGCGCTCACCGAGATCATCGGCGAGCCCGCCTCCAGCGACGAGGGCTAGCCCTCGATGTACACGCCCCGCGGCAACCCGGCTGCGGGGCACTAGCTCATGGCCATTCGCTTCCCGGACATCCCCCGCGCTGAGCTCGCCAAAAAGGCGGCTTGGACTCCCAAGGTGATTCCGGTCGGTGAGACCTACGTGGTCCCCGCGGGCAAGCAGGTTCTGTTCGCGGAGGAGATCGACATTGAAGGAGACCTTGTGATCGACGGCGACCTTTTGGAGGTGAGCTGATGTCTGGTGCACTGGTCCTGGCGAAACGCGAAGCCGCTGATGTCGAGAACGCGCCTGAGGGCAAGGTCCGCCTGTTCATCGACGAGGACGGCCAGCTCAGCGCCAAGGACGAGAACGGGGACGTCGTCTCACCACAGGCGCTAATCGCCTCTCTCGAAGCGCTGGTCGCCACCAAGCAGAACGCAGCGACTGCGGCGACCGACGCCGAGCTTGCCGGTGCAGTGGCCACCCTGAACGTCGCCATCGCCCTCAAGCAAGATGCTTCCTCGGCCGCTACGGATATCGAGTTGGCAGGGGAGAGGACGGCGCGCGAAGCGGCCGACACGACCGTCGCGGCCACGGCCGACGCTGCCCTGCCAAAGGCCGGCGGCACCATGTCGGGCCCGCTCACTCTTGCCGGGGACCCGACGACCAATCTTCAGCCTGCGACGAAACAGTTCGTCGCGGCTCAAATCGCGGCCCTGATCAACGGCGCGCCTGGAGCCCTCGACACCCTGAAGGAGATCGCCGACCGTCTTGGCTCCGACGAGAGCGCGGTCGAAGCGCTTACGGCCACGGTTGCTGGCAAGCTCGGCGCCACCTCCAACCTCTCCGACTTGGTCAACGCTGGCACCGCTCGGTCGAATCTGGGTCTTGGAACCGCGGCGACGAAGGACGCCGGAGCGGCCGGGTCTGCGGGGAAGGTGCTCAACGCCGACGACCCGACGACGACCGACGCGAGGGCACCGAAAGCGCATACGCATCCCTCGACCGATGTCACCGGGCTCGGGACGTCAGCGCTCGCTGCAATCGGTGCCGCCGGCGAAGTCGGCAAGGTCCTCGCTGCTGACGACCCAACCCTTGCGAATCTCTCCTCCGCCGTCATCAACCCTAAGAGCTACGGCGCTAAGGGTGACGGTGTCCAACTCTCAGATGCGGCGATGACCAAAGGCTCAGCCGTTCTTGAATCGGCGCAGGTCTTTACCGCGAAAGATGTTGGTAAGGAAATCGAGGTCGAAGGAGCCGGCCCGGGCAGCGGCCTGCCCCTCGTGACGACCATCGCCTCCGTGGCTGGAGGCAAAGCCACGCTGAGCCGGGCCGCAGAATCGACGGTGGCAGCCAAGAAGGCGATCTTCGCGAGCGACGACACCAAAGCGATCCAGAAAGCGATCGACGCTGCGAACGCGACCTTCCTGCTGACTGGCACTCCCCAAGTGGTGCGCTTCCCCAATGGCTCGTTCCTCCTGAGCTATGCCCAGGGGACAACGCAGGGCACGCAGGAATGCTGCTTGATCGAGAAGTCGGGAGTCGTCCTAGACGGCTCCCGAGGTTCCTACCTGTTCACGATGGCGCCCGTGGCGACGATCGTCACCAAAGAAGCGACGACGCCGATGACCGCGGAAGCCCTCGAAGTCGCCAGCACCCAGGGCTTCTCGGAAACGAACAAAAAACTTACGCTGAGCCTGGCCAACTTCGGCAACATCGGCCCAGCCTGGTCGGCCAAAAGCGCCACCTCGTTCACGATCACCCAGACCGGGGTCCATCCGATCCCGGTCGGCACGATCGTCGTGCAGAACCGCAACCGCTGCATGATCGCCACGCCCAAAGAATCCATCGCCGAACAGTGGAAGATCCTCGGGCTCCGGCTCGACGGCCATACCGTCTCGGCGGTCGCCGGTGGCTTTGCCGAGGAAAACCAGCACTGCATCGAGGTCTGGGGCGCGACCCAGTTCGAGATCGCCAATAACGAGGTCAAGCGCTTCGCCGGCAAAGGCGTCTTCGTCGAAGGCGATGGGACGACCCTCTCCTACTTCGGCGTCCACCACAACGAGATCCACCACTGCTACGGGAACGCGATACGGGTCAGCGTGCCTGCCAGCAACTGGAGCGTCGACAAGAACTACATCCACGACAGCGCCCGGGAAGAACTGGGCGGCGTCGAGACGATCATCATGAGCACGTCGCTGAACGTCAAACGAGGCACGATCGAGAACAACATCATCGAGAACTGGGGCGTCGTCGACGTCTCCGGCACCGAGATCAAGTGCCATAACAACATCAACCGCGTCGGGATGAAGAGCGTCCCCGGAATCCGCATCATGACCATCGATAAGTCGTCGGTCTTGGGGAACACGATCGACATGTCACAGATGACCGAAGAAGGCGCGCAGGCGATCATCAACGAAGGCACGATCACCGATAGCGTGATCGACGACAACATCCTGATCGGTGCCAACAACTCAGCCGTTCCGATCGTGCAGTTGCAGTTCACCTGCGAAAACACCAGCTTCAACAACAACAAGTGCAAGGCGACGGTCGCCAACCAAGGTGTCAAGTGGACGGGCACCCTGACCGACTGCCAGATGAACGACAACAACATCACCTTGCTCGGTGGGACCGCCACGGTGCTCTTCAAATCGACCCGCGGCTCCTTCGACGGCAATGTCGTCTCAGGCGGGCGGACGACCGTGGAAGGAGCGAAGATACCGATCAAGGGGAACAGCCTCTTTGCCTTCGAAGGCAAAGCCACCGAAGCCCTCCGCGTGATCGCACCCGGGTGCCCCATCACTGGCAACAGTCTGACCGGCGCCGCCGGCAACTCCGGTGTCCTGCGTCTGAGCAACGCCGCCAAGGACTGCACCGTCAACGGCAACGTGATCGAAGCGACGGAAACCAACGCGGCCTGGATCGCCGAGGAATCCGAATGCGACCGAAACCTGATCGAAGGCAACCACCTGATCGCTGGGAGCACCGGCCACTCGATCATCGTCAACGGGCCTAGCTCGAGGGCTCGCCGCAATCACGGGTTCGATGGCGCCAACTACCTGTCGCGCAGGGCGTTGGCGATTTCGGCGACCATCAAAAACGTCGATGAGCTGATCGCCGTGACCAGCACTTCCGCGGAACGGGTAATGACCCTCCCCGAAGCCGCCAAAGTTCCACCTGGGGCCTACATCACGGTCAAGGACGAGTCCGGCGGCGCGGCGACGAAAAACATCAAAGTAGTGCCGAAAACGCCGGCCAGCGAAAAGATCGACGGGGCAGAAGTCCAGACGATCAACGCCAACTACGGGAAGCTGGTCGTCTACAGCAACGGCGTCAACTGGTTTACGGTCTGATGGAGGCGGTTGCCCCGGGTGAGAGCCGACCGGTCACGCTGACCAACCTTCCAGAGGGCTTGGTCGGGACGCTTGGCATCCGGGTTGAGGACTCCAACAACACGGTCGTGAGCGCGCGATCGACGGCCGACATCACCGAATTCGCCCTCGGTTCGTACCGGAAGTGGATCACCTTCCCGGAGAGCAAAGGCATCTGCGTCGTCATCGCCGACTCCGAAGGGGTCGAAGCGATCGAGGAGTTTCGGGTTACGAATGACCCGATCCTGCTGGTGGCCGACCCGCTTGAAGTGGACTGGCGCCCGGCACTGGTCGAGGTGGGCGCGTTGCTACATGCCCGGACCAGGGGAGGGGTTGAAGAGGGCGGCAAAGAGTTGGGCACCTTTACGGATCAGACAAATCCGACTGCCGATCAGGTCGAATCAATGATCTCCTACGCCACCTCGAGCGTTGCCTCGCGAATCGGTCTCTCACCCTGTACAGATGCGCTGACGGCGCGCGCTCGCGGCATGGCTGCTCTCTACACGGCGATGCTGATCGAACTCTCCTACTTCCCCGAGCAGGTTGGCTCTGACCGCTCTCCCTACGAGAAGTACAAGGAGCTGTACGACCAGGGCATGGAAGCTCTCACCGAGGCGATTGCTGAGAATTGCGATGGCGGCGGGGACGGACTCTCTGTCGGTGGCGACGGCCCGGTCCCGTCCTCCAGCTTCCCGTGCCCGTCAGGGATTGGCGAGCAGGTCTGGTGAGGCTCGACTTCGACATCTTCGGCGAGGAGCAACTGAGCCGTGACCTACTGCGCTTCTCGGCGCATGTCGGTAATGCGCAGCCCGCCTTCCACAAGATCGCGGAGGACATGCGCCTCCAGATCGAGGAGCAGTTCGCGACCGAGGGCGGTCGCGGTTCCGGCGGCTGGAAGGAGCTAGCCGAGTCGACGCTGCGCGCAAAGCTCGCTGCGGGCCTGGACCCGGACATCCTCCAGGCCACGCACGCGCTGATGGAGTCGCTGACCGGAACAGGGTCCGACCACATAGAGGAGATCAGCGACGAGCACCTGCTGTTCGGCTCCTCGGTGCCCTACGGCAAATATCACCAGAAGGGCACGTCGCGGATGCCCGCTCGTAAGCCCGTCGACTTCACTGAGCTTGATCGCCGCGGCTTTATCCGCACCTTGCAGCGCTACTTCGTGGAGGGCACTGTCGCGTGAGCATCATCGGGCCGATCATCCTGCCCCAGCACGTGAAGGACGCCGTCGCGCGCACCATCCGCGCCTTCATGGAAACGTATTTGGCCGAGGTAGAGCGAGCCGCCGGACTTGATCCACGGTCCCTTCTGGTGCCCAAGCCTGGCTCCTACATCACCCGCGAGGACGACCGGCTTGAGGACTGGCCCGAGAGTCAGTTGCCTGCCGTGATCATCATGTCGCCGGGCACGGCGGAGCGGCCGGCGGTCGACGGCGACGGTGAGTACGCAGCACGCTGGGCGGTAAACGTTGCAGTGGTCGCTTCGGGGAACTCCCAGCTTGCGACTTCGGATCTAGCTGGCTACTACGCAGGCGCCGTCCGTGCCCTCCTTGTGCAGCAGGGCACGCTCCAGGGCTTCGCCAATGGCACGACCTGGAAAGGCGAGCGCTACGGCGACCTGCCGGCGGACGCGCGGCGGACGCTCGCTACCTCGATCGAGGTCTTCGAGGTCCGGGTCGAGAACGTTGTCACCCGCGGCCTTGGCCCACGCAAACCACTCGACGAACCCTACGAAGAAACCGACCTGCCCGTCGCTAAACACGTCGAGGCTGAACTGAAACCCACGGAGGCGAAATGATCGACGGCTATCGGGTGGCAGGAACGCGCCCCGAGGAGATCCACACCGGCGCGACATTCCTGCCCGGCGAGACGGCGGAGGGCATTGATCCCGATGATCCGTTCGACGCCGCGAAGATTGCTGAAGGGCGCTTCGTCGCCGTGCAGTCGGATGAGCCTCCGAAGGTGAGCAAGGCGGCACAGAAAAAGGCTGAAGAACTGAGCGTCGACCTGCTCAAGGTCGACGGCAAAGGAGCAAAGGGGGCGATCACCGTCGCAGACGTTGAGCGAGCCCACGATAATCAGGAGGTTCAAGGATGAGTGGCGCCCCCGGAGTAACCCTGGTAGAGCGAGACAGCCCTGTCTCGACTGCCCCACCGATCGATACGGCTACGGCCTTCATCGGGGGGCTGGCCCCACGCGGCCCGGTCAATACGCCGGTCTTCGCCCAGACGCTCGCGCAGTTCGAAGCGATCTTCGGCGGCGAGGTGGCCTACGGCTACATGTGGGATGCGGCGAAGTGGATCCCCAAAGAGGTCGGCCGCGGCTCCTCGCCCATGTGGTTCATTCGCCGCGTCGGGCCGGCGGCGAAAGTCTCGGCGCTGAAACTCGCCGACGTCAGCAAAGACACCCTCGAAGTCCTGGCCGGTCGCTACGGCGTAACCGAGCCAGGGGAGTGGGGCGACGCGATCAAAGTTCAGGTCACGGCCGCGGAAGGCGCATTCACGCTGATCGTCAGCTACGAAGGCAAAACGGTCGAGACGCTCGGCCCCTACGCCGACAACGCCGCGGCCATCGCGGGCGTTACCGAAGCGTCTACCTACATCGTCCTCAAAGACCTCGGCGGTGCCGACCCCAAAGCGGCTGCGGCCACCGCGCTCGCGGGGGGCAAAGACGACCGAGGGAACATCACCGACGAAATCCGCGCGGCCGGCATGGCGCTGTTCACGCCGGATCTCGGCCCCGGGCAGAAGCTCTACCCCGGTGCGACGACGGATGCGATGCACGGCTCGCTGCTCGATCTCGCCGAAGCGAACGACCGCACGGCGCTGCTCGACGGTGCCGACACGCACACCGTCGGAACGCTCACGGCGTCCGCTGCGGCAGGACGCGTGAAGGAATCGGCCGGGTGTGGCGGTATGTTCGGGCCGTTCGCGGAAGTCCCCGGCAGTGTGGCGAACACGACCAAGCTGATCCCCTACTCGATCATTCAGGCGGGCCTCTGTGCCCGGCGCGACGCCGACACCTACGACTCGCGGTTCGGGGTAGGCAATCCGAACGAGCCAGCCGCCGGAACTGGCGAAGATGCTGGCGTCTCGCGAGTGGCTATCGGCCTCTCGCAGGAACCGTGGACAAACGTCGAGCGAGGCACGCTCAGCGACGCCGGGTTTAACGTGGTGCGCGTCGTCAATCAGCGCGTCGTCACCTACGGGTATCGCACGCTGGCTGACGAAAAAACGAAACCGCTGCATTGGAAGCTCAACAACCGGCGCATCGACATGGCGATCCTCGCCAAGGCGGCAGTCGTCAGCGAGCGCTTCAACTTCCGCCAGGTCGACGGCCGCGGGGTCCAGCTCAGCAAGTACGAAGGCGCGCTGAAGTCGGAGATCCTGCTGCCCTACTACGAAGTCGGCGCGCTCTTCGGGGAAGACTCCGACGCCGCCTACTCCGTCGACACCGGCATGGACACCGTCAACCCGGTGGAGGAGTTGATGAAAGGCAACGTCAGGGCCGTGATCGAAGCCTGCCGCAGCCCGTTCGGCGAGAAGATCCTGCTCGAATACGTCAAGAGGGGAGTCCCCAGTGCTTAAGAACCAGTTCCTCATCACGGTTTCCCGCAATGGGAAAGACTACGGAAAATTCGACTCCTTCTCGGGCGGCAAGGGCACGACCAACACCGTGCGCTACCGCGAGGGCGGGGAGGCCGAGAAGAAGCCCGTTGGCGGCACCAAGGACCGCGAGCCGATCACCTGCGCGCGGACCTACAAGTTCGAGCGCGACCACCCGATCTTTAAGGAGCTGGATCGGCTCCGCAGTAGCGACGGGTGGACGATTCTCAAGCACCCGCTCGACGCCGACATGAACGTGATCGGCGAAGCCACTCCCTACACCGGCGTGCTGGAAGGCGTCGAGGCGCCGGACACCGACTCGAACTCGGACGGCGAGGTCGCGATGCTCACGCTTGAATTCTCCGCCGGCCCAATCGGCTAGCGCACACCACTACAAGGAGAGAGACATGGACGCCGACGAGACCGGCGCAGTAGCCCCTGCCCGCAGCCTGAGCGACGAGCTGGCCGCCATCAGGGAGGGGATCAAGAAGGAACGCACGCCGCGCAAGTTCCCACTGCCTGCCTACGGGGACAAGCTGATCGCGATGTACAAAGTGATCGACCTCGACGAAATCGAGGAAATCGGCGAAAAGGCCTTGCAGGCAAACCGCGCTGACGAGGACGTGGACATGGCCCTGTTTGCCATGTGCTCGACCCTGATCGCCTCCTGCGTCGGCTTTTACACGAAGGTCGACGGCAAGTCGATTCCGCTCGAGGAGGCCGAGTCCGGCCTGGAGGGCGGCCCGATCCGGTGGGGCGATCCTCGCCTGGCCAAGTTCCTGAAGATCGACCTCGGCTCGGAGTACACCGCCCGGGAGATCGTGCACGAGGTTCTGCCAGAAAAGGGCCTGATCATCCGTCACCACAATCGCGTCACGAACTGGATGGAACAGGCCCGGGAACGGGTTGACGCCGATTTCGAGTAGCGCTCGCGCGCGACCTGCGGATCAAGGCCGCTGCGCGCGCGAGCGACCCCAATGCCTTCCTCGATGAGCGTAATCGCGCGAGGCAGGTAATCAACTCTGCGGTGATCGACGCCCAAGTCCGGCAGCGCACCGAGCAGATGAAGGAGCAGGCCCACTACATCATCGACGCGCTCATTCGCGCCATGTAGGGGAGCTGAGGAGGTGGTGACCCGTGGCGCTCTCAGACGAGCTCGTTGCAATCAGGCTGGAGCTGAAGGGCGTACGGGAAACCGTCGAGGGCTTCAAATCCGTCGACAAAGCCCAGGAGAGCGTGGGGCGGTCGACGACGAAAGCGGGCACCGCCGCCAGTCGGGCCGAGCGAAAAACCTCTGGCCTCACCCGTGCCTACCAGAGCCTCGGCAAAACGGCGCGATGGGGCCTTGGCTTCCTCGGTGTCGGCGGCGTTTTCGCGCTGAAGTCTGCGGTTGAACATTCCGAGGAACTGGCGAAGACGACCACTGGTCTCAGCCGCAATCTCGGGCTTCAAACGAATGTTGCATCCCGCTGGGGCGCCGTTGCTCAAGCGCGTGACATCGACTCTAAATCGCTGACAATGAGTTTCACCACCCTCTCGCGGAAGATGGTGGAAGCAGGGCGAACCGGAGGCACGCTCCTCACCCCGTTCCACCAACTTGGCCTCACGCAAGCTGATGCAGCCAAAGGCGCGCACGACTTCGAGTGGGGTCTGATGCGAGTGGGCAAAGCCCTCGGGGATGCACACGGAGGCTCCGTACGTCAGGCGGCCGCTCAGCAACTCCTCGGCCGTGGGTACCAAGCGATCCTGCCGCTTTTCTCCGAAGGGACCAAAGGACTTCAGGAACAGCTCCACTGGGCGGACAAGTACGGCGTCACGCTCGACGGCAAAACCAACAAGAGCCTTATGGACATGGTCCAGGCCCAGCGCGAGAGCAAAGTGGCCACGCTCGGGCTGCAGCTCGCCCTCACCAAAGCACTGATGCCAGCGATCGAGGGTGGCCAGCACGAACTTCAGAAATTCATCCAGACCCTCAACGACCCGAAAATGTCGGGCGACGAAAAGATCGCTGCGATCGAGCGGCAGTTCGGGCATCTGGAGGACAAGCTGCTCGACGTTCTCACCGCAGCGTTGCCGTCCATCGCTGAACACGGCGGTGAGCTGGGGGAGAAGTTGGCTGTTGCCTTGTGGACCGGGTTCATCCATTCCGACACCCTTGGCAAGCTGGTGATCGGGGCGTGGCTGTTCCACGCGATGGGCGGCTTCAGCGCCATCGGCGTAGTGGGTGCGAGGGTAGGTGGAAAGCTCGCGACCTCGCTGGGCTGGAAGTTCCTCACGACCGTGGCGCCCTACTTCGCCGCCGAGGCGGGAGTAGAGGGCCTAGGGGCGGCGTTGGCTTCGCAGATGGGTGGTCTTACTGCCCTCTTCCGCGTCTCGGGTGGCCTGCTTGGGACGGCAATGGGACTTGCGGCGGCCACTGCCCTCGCGGCTGAGATTGCGTTCGCTGTCACCCACCGCGAAGAACTCTTCGGTCCCGATCTCGTCTTCACCCCCAAGCTCGACGCCGCTTCCATCGAAGAAGCGTCGATGAAGTACCGCGAACGGGGCTACAAAGACATCGGCTACATCAACGGCCACGAATTCCAGGCCACGACCCCCTCGGGCAAACACGTGATCGTGAGCCAGAAGGGGCACAAATGGGTGCAGCACGCCGCCAGCGGGGGAAGCCACGGCAAGCACCACGGCGGCCACTCGAATCGCCTTCCCCGAGCGGTCACCCAACGAGCTAAGCACCTGCCCGCGCAGTCGCTGCCACGCGATGGTCGCGGTTGGGGCCGGAGTCGCCTTCGCTCGGTAACCGTGCAGGTACCGCTCGACGGGAAGGTGATCGCCGAAAAGACGGTGGACATCGCCGATCTCGAAGCGAGCCTGAAGTGAAGCCGGTCCACATCGTTGCCAAGGATCCTGAGATCGACATCTGGGTTCCAATGGGCAGCCAGCCGGCAAAGCCCGTCGGAGGCCTCGGTGGCTGGAAGGAAGTCGAACGACAAGACGATCTCTCGGTCTCCGACTGGGACGGACAGTCGCTCCTACGTGAAGACGTAGTTCTGCTTCTCGACGATTACCCACACGGATCGGTGCAGCGGGAGTGGAACACGATCAAGAAGCTCGGGCGCGATCCCAATGGCGACGAGACCGTGCCCCCGGTTTTCCGCGTGTATGGGCCAGGTCTCGACTACTCGGGTAAGGCGTTCGTGCTTCCAGAGGATGGCATCGAGATCCTCGAAGGCGATCTTGAGCCGATCAAACGGCAGGACGGCGACTGGCAAAGGATCGAGTTCGTCCTGCACCTGATGGAGTACCGGCGCCCGGACACCATCAAGGTCCGAGGAAAGCGTAAGCACCGGAGCCGAACTGGTGTTGCCCCGGGCCGATCGCTCACCTACACGACGGTCGCGGGCGACACGCTGGTCAAGATCGCCGCGAAGCTCAACGGCGACTGGAAACGCTGGAAGGAGATCGGTGACAAGAATGGCATTGCTGATCCGCACCGCGTGCTGCCCGCCGGCCGGGTCCTAGCGCTGTGAGCACCGCGACAGCGAAGAAGAAGCCAGCTGAGAACCGTGTCCAAGGGATCGAGTCGAGTCTGTCGGACCTCACTCTCCGCGACGGGAAAGAGCTGCGGGTCGGGGTCGGCGGTTCGATCCTCAAGACGCCGACGCTGAAGCGCACCATCGGCGGGGCCAGCTCGATCAGCCTCTCGGTCGACGACCCCGATGGGGATCTCGTACAGTCGAGCTTGCTTGGCGAGAAGTTCGAGGCCGAGCTAGACGACCTCTGGTTCCGCCTGCAGTCGATCGACTCCGACGAACCGGTCATCGCCCTGACCCTGGAGGAACGGGCGATCGCCAAGCTCCGCGAACTGAAGGGCCCGCTGAAGGTCTACGCGAAACGCGGCAAACCCGACGAAGTCACTCGCGCCGAGTTCATCATCGGCAGCCTCATCAAGTCGGTCAAACCGGCGATCCCCTCCTACTGCCCGGAGCTTCACAAGCGCCAGCCGATTGAAACCAAGGCGCAAGGCAAAGCCGCTCAAGACGAAGCGAAGGCCAACCGCGGCAAGGGCGTCGGTGACTCCAAGGGTCTGAAGGTCAAGGGCGATGACGCCGACTCCGAACAGCGCGAAATCATCGATCGCACCCTTCGCGTTGCTGAGCACGACCGCGCGCCGTTCCGGGTGCGTGTCGCGGTCGTTGCCGCAGACATCGCCGAGACCGAAGCACGCAATCTGAAGGGCGGGGACGGAACCAGCAAGGGCGTCCTCCAGGTGATCGACACGACTGCTGCCGCGGGCGGCTTCGACCCCATGGACGTCGAGGCCTCGGTCCACGGCTTCCTCACCGGCTACGTCAACGGTGAAGGCGGGGCAATTGCCTACTACAACCACAACCCGAGCGCCGAGCCGGCGGACATCGCCACGGCGGTGCAGCGCAACCGCGACGGCGCTAGCTCCTACGCTCCGTTCGTTGCCGAAGCACGCGAATGGGTTGAAGCTTTCGAAGGCGGCGAATTCGGCGGCGGCACGGGTGAAACCGAAATCGAAGCCCGCGTTTGGGAGGTCGGCAAAGACGAGAACTACTGGGAGGCGATCAAGCGCCTCGCTAAGCAGGTCAACTGGCGGGCGTTCTTCGTCGCCGGTCGCTTCTTCTTCATTGACGAGATGGAGCTGTACCGGGGCATGGTGCGGCTAGCGATTGACCGGGAAACGCCGGGCATTGAGAAGATCACCTTCAAGTATCGCGTTGGCGCTCCGGTCACCGAAGTCACGATCATCGCCTACGCCGACCAGTGGTCCGTGCCACCCGGTGCCGTGATCACCTTGGCTGGATACGGTCCGGCCAGCCTCGGCTTCGGGGACGCGGCGGTCAAAGCCGACTCGAAAGGCCAGAAGGCCGGGTTGAGCAACAACCGCAATGCGAAGACCGGCGAAGGTCGCGCCCGCTACATCATCGAGTCGATCGAATGTCCGATCCGTGACGACGAGGCCGATGCACGGCTGGTCACGATCAAGGCGCGTAAGCCGACCGCGCCGCTGCCTGAGCCCGCTGCCAAAACGAAATCGGTGTCGAGCGGTGGCGGCGACGGTTCCGGCAATGCGACCACCGAACGGGTTCACGCCTTCCTCGAAGAAGAATCGAAACGCAACCCCCCCTACATCTGGGGCGGCTTCAGCAAGGACGGCTACGACTGCTCCGGTTTTGTTTCGAAGGGGCTCAACGTCGGAGGTTGGCTGGAGGGCCGACTGGACACGAAGGGCTTGGCGCAATGGGGCGAGGCTGGACCTGGCGACGTCATCACCGTCTACGTGAAGACTGGCACCGGAGACGCCCACACCGAACACACGATCATTGAGTGCGAAGGCGACTTCTTCGAGAGCGGGGGCGGGGGCAACAACAGCGCCAGCGGCGGGGCGACGAAGTTCGACCCCGATCCGTCCTACCTCGCCGAGTTCACTGTTAAGCGCCACCCGAAAGGCTTCTAATGACCGACGCCTCCCTGCTGCATCCGAGCAGCGTCGAGATCCCGGCGCCCGAGATCCACGAGGCGACGGTCCTCGACGATGCGACCGAACCTCGCCAAGAGGTCCGCTGCATCGTGCCATTCCTCGACAAGAAACTCGCCTCCGACCCGATGGCATGGAACTCAGTGTCGATCGCCCGCGAGGAGTACTGGCCCAAGCGTGGCGACCGTGCCCTGATCAGTGCCCATGTCGACGGCCCCCCGGCGATCTTCGAGTGGTGGCCCGCCGCGGACGCCACGCCCGATGTACCCCTTCCCTGATCCGAGAGGACGGCATGCCTGTACGCACCCCTCACTTCCGCACGCCGTTTTCGATTGTCGGCGGCAGCCCCGCCGAGGTTGAGCAGGACTCTGGCACCGAGATCGACCAATGCATCGAGGCGGTCCTACGTACGCCGGTCGGGACGCGGATCGAGGACCCGGAGTTCGGCCGGCCGGACGAGACCTTCAGGACGCTGGGTCCCAACCCGAGCGCCGATGTTTATGTGACTGCCGTCGAAGCAGGGGAGCCACGAGCGCGGGTGCGTGGCACGGCGCGGGTGGAGGAAATGGTTGAGGAGATCCTGATCGAGCGAGAGGACGAGCGTGCCTAAGTTCGAGGAGCTGCTGATTGAAAACGACCCGCAGACGATCCTCGAATCGATGCATGCCGATATCCGCGCTCGCTTCGAAGACTGGGACCCGACAAGGGCGGGGCTCGCCAAATGGATCATGGAGACGGGGGCGCGTACCCACTCGACCACCCGCGAGCAATTCGCCTCCGTGGCCAAGGCGGTGTTCAAGAAGTTCGGCGAAACGATTGCGGAAGTACCGCCGACCCTCCCGGCGCCGGCAACGGCGACGAGCACCTGGACCTTGATCGATACCGAAGGCCACACCATCGAGGCGGGCACGCTGGTGTCGGTCGCCATCGACGGCGACAACGTTCGTATCTTCGAAGTCCTCAGCGATGTGGTTGTGGCGCCGGGGAGTGCGGTGACCAAAGCGGGCGAGGTTCTCCTTCAGGACACCGAATCCGGAGCCGAAGGAAACAAACTGACGGCGGCGCCGCAGCCCTACAGCTCAGTCGCTTTCGTCGACTCGATCGCGCTCGTAGGCGAAACGTCGGGCGGAGTTGACGCCGAGGACGAAGACGAATACGTGGTGCGGCTCCGCGAAGAGTTGCAGCTTCGCTCGCTCTCGCTGATCCTCTCCCGCGACTTCGAGATCGACGCCACGGCCATCCCGGGGATCGAGCGCGCCCTGTGCATCCCCGGCTACGACAACGAAGCCAAAAAAGAAAACGTGCCGCTCTGCTTCACGGTGGTGCCGATCGACGACGCCGGGATCGAATCCAGCGCTGGCGTGCAGAAAGAACTCGCCGAACGCCAAGAAGCCAAGCTGATCTCCGGCGTCAACTACTTCGTCGGCAAACCCACCTACACCGAAGTCGACGCTGAAGTAGCTGCCAAAGTCGCGGCGGGCTTCGATCCGGAAACGGTCAAAGCGGCGATAGCGGCCCGCCTCGCTGCCCTGCTCTCGGCCGCCAATGCAGGTCGGCCCTCTGCTGGCGACGCCTCGAACTCGACCGGTTGGGAGCCGATCAGCCACATCTACGTCAACGAGGTGATCTCCGAACTCGACAAGGTTGCCGGCGTCGATCGCGTCGTCTCGGTGAAACTGGCGAAACATCTCGCCGCCCTGAAAGCCGAAGACGTCGAACTCGCCGGTGTGGCCGCCCTGCCGAAAGCGGGGACGCTTACCGTCTCGGTGTCCTGATGCCGCTGCCTGAAGTCTCCGATCTAGCCGAGGCGTTCTGGCGCGACCTCGGCTATCACGCCGAAGACGACGAGGCCCAGGGCTACCCGCTGCTGATCTTCTGCTCGGCGCTGACCCTTCCGCTCGAGCCGATCTACGAGATCGTCCGCGAACGCGACGACTCGCCGCCCTGGGCCATCCTCTGGGACGTTGACGAGTGCCCCGCGTGGGCGCTGCCGTACCTCTCGATGTTCCCCGGCGTGGTGTTGCAGCCGGGGATGACGGAGGAGCAGCAGCGCAACGAGATCCGGGAGCCCACAGGCTGGCGCCGGGGGCAGACGCAGGCGATCAAGATCGCCGGGCAGCGGACCCTTACCGGGACGAAGCGCGTGATCATTCGGCCGCGGACGCCGGGACCGGGGGAGCACTACGTCCGCACCCTCGCTAGCGAGACGCCCGATGAAGAACGTACGCGGCGGGAACTGCGAGCCGCGCTTCCGCCGTGGGAGGTCCTCGACTACGAGGCCATCTCCGGCGTCGACTGGGAGGACATCGAAGCCTCCTATGCCGACTGGGACACCGTCGCTGCAACTTTCACCGACTGGGACGACCTCGAAGACACCCTGCCCTCCGAGCTTCCCGAACCTTAGAAGGAGCCCACTATGCCCGAAGAATACGGCCCACTAAAACTCAAGGTGCCGAAAGGCAAAGGCGACGGGGCAAAAGCTCCGCAAGCCTTCAAAGACTTCGCCGACTCGATTCTGAAACCGGCAACTGCGGCGAAAAGTCAGCTCGCCATCGTGCAGAGCGATGGGTCGATCGTCTACAAGACGATCAAAGGCGATGCGAACCTGGAACAGGATGGGACGCTGACGCTCACGCCGAGTTCGGTGGGAAGCAGCGAGGTGGTGGACGGGAGCCTCACGGACTCGGACTTGGCGAGTCCCAACAACTCTGCATATCGAACCATGGCTCAGGGGACAGGGGTCTATGAAAGTGAAAAAGAAGGAACTAGATACTTCCTTCAAAACGGAACCCTTCAGACGATCTCACTCCTCCTGGGAGGTATCGCCATCCTATTTTACTTCGCAAAAGCCGACTACGAAGTAGCTGGGAAGACTCAAAAATTGCGGATGCGGGCTCAGCAAATAACGTCCGAAGCTGGCCCGGGCACAACGTTGACGGTTGGGATGTACCCGGTCACGGCGGTTGGGGCCGGTCTTCTCACGTTGGGGAGCGTGATCACAGGATCAACCGTAGCCTTTGCTTCTACGGCTGCGAAAACGTTGGCCCAGGGTAATTCGGGGGACTTTGCGATCCCGTCTGATGGGTACTACATCTTTGGCGTTACCAACTCCGGGAAAACGGCGACTTCAAGCCAACAGACGTTGAGTTTCCAGCTTCAGACCCACAGCGTTTGATTCTATGGAGAGCGACGTGTGTGGTACAGGAAAGTGAACGCGACTTCGCCTCGATATCTGATGGTCAAACGTGAGCGGCCGCAGTTTCTTACTTCAACATCGAGTCGGCGTGTAAGGAGAATCCACCGGCACCTTGATATCAAAGATCCTTGCTGGTCAACTTTTCTTCCGTTGACGTAGATGTAAAAGCGTAGTTCGTGATGGTCGTCAAGACGGTTCGGCGAGTGCCATGACTGCATCCGGGGATCAGCCTGCAAACGCAAGATGGTTTTTGCGTAGGTCGACGGCGCGGAGAGCAACAGCGTGCCGCAGGCAATGATGCACACGGCGAGCGGCCGTAGGTATCGTGCTCGTGTCATCGGAACCTCAACTTTCGATGGCCGGCCCCGGGGCGTCTCTAGCGCTGCCGGGGCATTTGCTTGAACGATGCGGAGCATAGAGCCTGGGGCTGAGCGGCGCAAGCTCAGGATGCACATTCCATCAGCACGCTTGGATCGCCAGAACCGGCATAGCGGCCCGAGCAGTCCGTCACTTCGTCAGTGGCAAGCGTGACTTCGATATGTGCTGGCCCCTGCCGGACAGCCTTGCCGCTCTTGACGCGGTAGTGATCAATCGCTAGGGCCTTCACGGGGTAGCCCTCGTAACGCAGTTCAGCGGTGCAGCTGGTCCGGGACGTGCAATCGGAATAGACGATCCACTCGTCAGGGAAGAGCGCCGCCCGCTGAACGTCGCGCTCTGCAGCGGCTTCCACTGCCTTTTCGGACTTCGCGAGTGGGGACCGGTGGGCCGGGGCAGCGCTCTCGTTGCCGCACCCAGTCAGTAGCGCAGTCGCAGCCACAAGCGCCAGAAGTGTTCTCCCTCGCCAAGACAAGGCCGCGCATCGTACCCAACCCCGACTCCACGGAGACCGATGACCACTCCTGACCAGAAAGGCCGGGCATGAATGAAGCTGCGACTAGGGCCGGGTTTCTTTTCTCGCGCCGTCGGCGTTTTCGTGATCTTGCTCGGCGCCAGCACCTGGCCGCATATCCACGGCGAGCTCGTCATCGCTGGCCTGGGCTTTATGGGCGCGCCGACGATGTTCGGGAAGGACAAAGAGTGATCACGCTCTGGGTCCTCAAGCATCAATGGGGCGTCGGTTGGCTCGGAGCTATCGCCTACGCCGAGGTCCTGTGGATGAGGTTCCACTGATGAGGGCGCGAACGAAACGCATTCTCGTCTACGTCGCCGTGATCGGCTTTGCTCTCTACTCCGTCTGGTCGGCCAAGGACAGCGCTGAGAAGGCGAACCAGAATTCAACGGACCTCCAGGCTGGCCTGATCGAATCCTGCCGGGTCAACGGCAACCCCCTTCGGGTCACTGTCCAGGGCTTGCTCCACGAACAGATCGCCTCGGCCCGCCAGACGCCGGCCAGCTTCTTCCCCGACATCCCCCCGGCGACCTTTCATCGCCTGATCCGGGAAAGCATCGAAGCCAAGCGCAAGCGACTGGCGACGATCGCACCCGTGAACTGCGCAGCCCAGTACCGCGGCTCGCGCTGATCCTCGCCGCCAGAGCGCGGCTTCCATACGAAAGGAGGGCCGCGTGTCCCGCGACCCGAAGCTGAACCGCCTACGGCGGAAGACGAAGCGCGCTCGCCACGACGAGCGCCTGCACACTCGCAAGGCCAGCCGCTACCAGCGCAAGGTCGCGTTCCTGCGGCTGCGGATCGCCAAGGTCGTTGCTCGGCGCAAGCACCTGGAGAAGGTCGCCGTCCTCGACGGAACTCCGGTCACGCTCGAGCAGAAGATCGCGCTGCTGTACGCCCGGTCGAAGGGCTGGGACGGCGTCGTCAATTCGGGGGACCGGCGGACTGTGATCGGTCGTCTGCTCCGGCGTCTCGGCAAGTCCACCCAGCTCGCGCTCTGGAACCTCTTCCAGCGTGGCGAAGGCGCTCCCGCCAACCCGCCTTGGAAGGGCACGCACCAGCGCCTGGGCGACGACGTAATCGGGACGTCGGGAGAGCCGATCCCGGCCTGGCAGCAGGGCATCGACACCACTGCCGCGACCCTGCTCCGCTCGATTCTCAACGCCGTCGGCTTCGATATCCGCCAGACATACGGAGACGAGGAGTGGCACTCGAACTGGATGACGCCGATCAAGCCGGTGCTGGTCCGATTGGGGCTGGTCTAGATGGCCGGGCACGCGCACTTCGAGGTCTATCCGCAGCACTTCAATCCGACGCCTTATCCCGAGGGCAAACGCACCGAGTGGCGCTGGCGCCTGAAGTCAGCCAACGGCGAGATCGTCGCCAGCGGCGAGGGCTTCACCCGGCCAGAGGACGCAGAGCGAGCCTGCACCGATGTTGCCGAGACCGTAGGCCGGGTGGAGTGGCAGGGGCCGGACGGCGATGACGTCTGTGTCGAGCGGGTGGACTCGTGACCCGCGCCAGCCATAGCGGCAAGTCCGCCCGTGAGCTGAAGCACTTCGCTGAGAAGCCGGTCGAGCGTCGCGCCCCGAAGGGCAAGATCCGCTGGCGCCTCTCTTGGGCGGCCCGCTTCGTCGCCAGGTGGGAGGGCTGGTCGGCCGAGGCCTATTGGGACAGCCTCGGCAGCGTGTGGACGATCGCCTACGGCCACACCGGCGGGGTGAAAGCGGGCGAAGTCTGGTCGAAAGCCAAGGGCCTGGCGATGCTGACGCGCGACCTTCATACCGCGGCGCGGGCGGTCAGCCGCAACATCAAGGTCAAGCTCGCGGTCCGCCAGCGCATTGCCCTGATCTCCCTGGTCTACAACTGCGGCCCTGGCGCTGTCGAAGGCTCAACGCTTCAGCGCAAGCTCAACGCCGGCAACTACCTCGGCGCGGCCAATGAGTTCCTGGAGTGGTCCCACGCCGGCGGCGAAGTCGTCCAAGGCCTGCTCAACCGCCGGCGCGAGGAGCGCTGGCTGTTCCTGCACCCGGGCCGATGACATTCCTGCTCGGCGTAGCGGTCGGCGCCGCACCGGCCCTCATCTACCTAGCCCACAAGCTCTACCGGCGCTACAAGGATGCGCTGGAGACGTGAAAGGAAGCCTCATGCTCAATCTCCACCCGAAGGTCAAGGTCCCCGCGATCGTCGGCACCGTCATTACCATCGGCTTGGCCGTCGCCACGGCGCTCACTTCGGTGCCGGCGACTGCTGTCTACGCCGCCGCCGGGGTGACGTTCCTGAACACGGTCGCTGGGTACTTCACGTACGCCGAATAGCGCCGGCCACAGATCGCTGAACTTCAGCCCCCCGTCTCTTCGGAGTCGGGGGGCTTTTTGCGTTCTAGGGCCGGACCCAGCAGAGGAGGTCGCGAAGGATCAGTTCGCACCGCGGCAGCGTGTCCCGGTCCTTCAGGCCCTCGAGCGCGGCCTTGGCGATGGCCTTGTCGCACGCGGGGGGACTCTCGGCCTCGAACTTCTTCCACCACAGATCGCAGGCGGTTTGGAGACGGCGGTCTCGCTGGCGGGCAACTAGGAGCAGGAGGTCGAGCGCCTCGTGGACGTCGAGCGGGGGGCCCTCCTCGGCCATTTGTTGGGCGGCAAGGATGGCGTCCTTGAGGTGGCCCTTCTGGATGGCGCCGTTGAAGTGGCCTAGGTATTGGGTGCGGCGTCCCATACGAACAGATGTTCCCACCGGGGTCAAGGTACGTCGGCGGTGTGCGGCCTGCTGGCCAAACCTCGGTCTTGCCGCTACAACTGAAGGGAGGGGGAGGCGCCGGGTCCTTCTTAGCCACGGCATGCCCCGCGTCGACCCCCTCAAGAGACTGCGAGAGATCCGGGATCAGCTCAGGATCGTCGAAGCCTTGATTCCTGAGCGCGAAGAGCTGATCGGCCGGGCACTACGTCAGGGCTCGTCCGAGCGGAAAATCGCAGAGGCCGCGGGTCTCTCCCAGACTCGGATCAACGAAATCTCTGGACGAATAGGTGACCGGTGACCGGTCGCTAATTAGGTGTCGGCGGGGCTCCACTGCGGTACGGTCGCGTGCATCGTGGCAGCTGAGAGCAAGGGGCCGACCCCCAACAGAAGGGAGGCCAGCCCACGCCGCCTGCTGCTAGTTCGTCTTGAAGACGCTCAGCAACGGAACAGTCGTCTCCACTTTGGAAACCTTCATGGCGCTCACCCCCTTTCTCGTCAGCAGAAAAGGAAGCCGCGGTTGTTAGACCTACGACCGGTGGGAGAAGTTCCACCAGTGGAGAGATTCCCACTGGTTCCGGACGCTTTTGGGCGATGGCGCTTTAATTCAGGTATGCAGAACGCTCAGAAAACCCCTGCGGGACACGAGGCTCGAAATGCCTAAGACCAAGAAGAAGACCCGCGATGGTCTGATCGCCAAGGCTTTTGCGCACCCGGCGCGAGGTGAAGTGCTGACCGCGTTCACGGAACGGACAGCGAGTCCGGCCGAACTTGCCGAAGACCTGGGCCACGATGTGCGCTACCTGAGCTACCACATCAAGTTGCTGCGCGATTGGAAACTGATCCAGCTCGTCAAAGAAGAGCCCAAGCGGGGAGCGATAGAGCACTTCTACCGAGCGACCACCCGGACGCGGGTCGACATGAAAGCGTTTGAAAGCCTGTCGAAGGCCCAACAGGGAGACGGCTGCGGACAGGTAGTGCGCCTTCTGCTCGAGGACTACCGCGAGGCCGCTGACGGCGGCACCTTGACGACTCGTCCTGATTGGTATGCGGGCAGAACCCTCCTCGATATAGACGAGCAGGGATGGCGCGAAATCTCCGAGCGCATTCAGGAGGTCGCCAGCGATTTCATCGACGTGGTGCAGGCCGAGAGCGCCAATCGAATCGCGAAGTCGGGCGAGAAGCCGATACGCGCCTCCGCTTCGATCCTGTTCTTGGAGCTTCCAGCCAAGTCGGACTCTCGTAAGTAGCTCCGCTCAGGAAAATTCTACTCGTCAGGGAATTCCCGTTGACAAGAAGCTTCTCGTCCGAAAGGGTGCGGGGCATGGCGAGCAGGGGAGAGGTTGACGAATGTTATTGTCTGCGGTGGGAATGAGCAACGTGACTCCTGCAGAAGCACTGGCTCTCCGCGACCTTCGTGCCGCCGTTGACCGGGCGGGCGGCGAGTTGAGCGACGAGTCCCCGTGGTCCCCGACGCTCGCGCTCCTCGCGGAGGAGCTGGGGGACGGTCAGCCCTTCGTCTTCAGGGTCGCCTTGGCCTCATCGAGCAGATCGAAGAGCGAAGCGCCCGTCGCATCCTCGTAGGCCTGTAGGAGATCGTTAAGGGCAACGAAGGTCTGCCCGTTCTCAAAGAGTCGAATCGTGTCTTCGGTCTTGCCGACCTTGACCGCGACTTCAGCGCGGGAGGCACCGGACTCCTCCCTCGCTTTCTTTGCCGCCCCAGCGAGGGCGCCGATCAATCCTGTGCTCACGGGCGGAACGGTAGACGAAATTCGCTGATAGCGGAATAGTTCCAGAATTAGACTCTTGAATTTAATTCCGGAACCTGTTAGGTTGGCCCCGTGGTCGAGACCCCGCCCAACCGACTGAAGGAGCTCCTGGACGCGAGCGACCTCAGCCGTCGCGATGTTGCCGTTGCGATCGACGTAACCGAAGACCGGGTTCGCCAGCTTGAAAACCCGGAGACCAATATCCCGTCGAAGTACGCCCCGACGCTCGGCCATCTATTTGGGGTCGAGCCAGCACACGTAATGGGCTGGGACCGCGACGACACAAGGGCGGCGGCGTAGCCGTGGGCCAGATCCGCGAGACGAGCTCTGGCCGTATCGAGAGCCCTGACCTCGTTGAGGTTGGCGAGATTCGCGAGTGCTTCGAGACCGTCCGGGTTCCTCGGGATGGCGAGACGGCATGACGCCCGCCACCCCTTTTGTCAACACCCCCTTCGGTGTAGGAGTGGTGGAGGGAAGCGTTAAGAAGCTGACCCCGGTCGGCCACGAACTCTTCGTCCGCTTCGAAGACGGCTCGCATAGCTGGGTCCTCGCCGAACACTGCGAGCTAGACGCCCCTCGCCCCGACTGGTACCGGGAGCCTGAGACGGACTTGATTGCGGGGTACGTCTCGTGAGCGAGCAGAGCGGCGGCTTCCCAATGGAGTTCACCCGCGTCGGGTTGAGCCTGCCTTGCCACGTGCCGGTGCTGCCGGGCACCCCCGATGTTGACGCCCCGCTGGAGGAGCGCACCGAGAAATGCCACATCGATGCCTGGTGGTTCGTCGGAGCGGTGCCCACCTGCGACATTCACCTGCGCGTCGTGTGCGAGGTCGCCGGGGTGGACTTCCTCGATCTCGTCGCTGAGGCGGGCGGCCTCAACGAGACCGAGCGGAAGCCTTGGGAGAAGCGTCATCGCTACCCGCAGGACGAGGCGATTGAGGAGGCCCGCTCGTGACCCTCGCCACCGTCACCGGCCTCTCTGCCTGGGTAGTTGTCGCCGGCGCGGTCTGCCTGAGCATCTGGGCTCTCCTCGTCCGCCGCGCCGTCTGTAAGCGCGATGACGAACAGCTTGCAAGTAGGACCACCGACCGGTCGCCGGAGCTTTGGCCCTGGCCCAACCGTCTTCTCCAACAAAAAGCGCCCGGCTGTTCGAGCAGCACGGGCGCACAACGCGCAAGGAGCTAACCCATGCACGCCCCAGTCACCCTACAGCCACACGCCTGCGGTCGATGCGAGTCAGCAATCGCACCGTTCCGCTCGGCACTCGACGGCAGCCAGTGCAGGTGCCCCGAGCCGGCCTCACCGGCGCCGGTCCCCGCGGGCAACCTCTGCTTCTACACCAGGGACGTGCCGGCTTCCGAGCCAGTAACGCTGGCACCGGCTCTCGATTCGACCGAGGTGATGCGACGGGCGAGCGCTCCCGCTGACGCGATCGATCAGAAGGCGCGTGAAATGGGCCTCGGCTGCATCTCCGAGTTGGTTGAAGGGATCGGTCAGCTCGAAAACTCCTTGGCCTTCCTGACGGGCTTCGTTGGGGACGACACGCTGGCCGGGGCCATCGTCGGGGCGCTGGGGATTCGCGCCACTGAGATGAGGCAGCAGACCCCGGCGCTGCGTCAGGCGATCCTCGATATCCCGCTGCTCTCAAAGGGGAGCGACCGATGAGCGACCAGCCGACAGAGACGCCGGTGGAGGAGGTCACGCCGACCGCCGACGAGCAGACGAAGACCATCATTCGCAGGCAGCCCAAGCCATTGTCTCTGCGCGATCCGGGTCAGCTCGCTCGGGCCTTCGCGGAGTCCGGCTACTGGAAGCACGTGAACAAGCCCGCTCAGGCGGTCGTGATCATGGCGGCCGGGGAGGAACTTGGTCTTACCCCGCTGGCCTCGATGCAGGGCATCACCATGATCGAGGGCAACATCGGCTACCGGGGCAACCTGATCGCCCAGCTCCTGCGCCAGCACCCGCGCTACGAATTCAAAGTTCTGGAGCGCACCAAAGCGCACTGCACGTTGCAGTTCACGATCGACGGCGAGCCGCCGGAGGGCGACCCAGACGAGGGAAGGGTCACCTACTCGGTTGAGGACGCCGAGGAAGCCGAACTCGTCAAGGCTCGCGGGGGCTGGGTGAAAAACCCGCGGGCCATGTGTTTCAACCGGGCGCTGACCGAGGGGGCACGGGTACACGCCCCCGACCTGACGATGGGCACACCGGTCTACTCGACCGAGGAGGTCGAAGAAGTCATCACCGAACCGCTGGTGGTGGATGCCGAGGTCGTCGAGGACGAGGAGGAGGCGGGGCCGACCCTCACCCCCGAGCAGGTCGAGCAACTCGCCAAAGGCTACGAGCTGGCCAAGCCTGCGCTTGGAGAGAACGGCGTCAACGCTCTCGATGGCCTCAACGTCCTGCTGGGCTCGTTGGGAATCGACGGGTTCGAGCCGGGCATACCGGTCGCCGAGCAGCTCCCGAAGCTGACCGAGGAGCAAGCCGGCGCTCTCGACGCTGAGCTACAGAAGCTGGTCGAGCGTCTGGGCGGTGAGTCCAATGCTGAGTGAGCCACGGATGGTCGGCCGCTTCGAGGAGCACACGCTTCCCAACGGCGAAGTCGTCTACTTCGAGCCGGAGAAGCATCAGTACTTCGGCGAAATCAAAGAGTCGAAATCGGCGGCGGGTGGATACAGCTTTGTGCGGTCCTCGCGCCTGACCGGCGTCTCGACGATCGCCAAGTACCTCGATGCCAACGCCGATCCGCTGATGCACTGGGCGGCGAAACTCGACCAGATCGGGATCGCCGAGCTGGCCTCGCACTCGCTCGACTCGAACGGCGATCTGACCTGGCTACGCGAGCAGGGCTCAATCAGGGCGGCGCTGTACGAGGCCGAGGCCACGTGGACACACGTCCGCGACCGCGCCGCGGTCAGGGGTACCAACGTCCACGAGCGGATCTTTCAGGCGCTCGCGACCGGCACGACGCCACCCAGCCTCTCAGACCTGACCGAGGAGGAGCGCGGTTACGGCCAGGCGGTCTTCGCCTGGTGGCGCGACCGCAGCCCCGAGCCGATCGCGGCCGAGCAGGTCACGGTCGCCCACGCCCTCAGTGTGGCCGGCCGGTTCGACCTTCTCGCCACGGTCGACGGCGCCCGCACGTTGGTTGACGCGAAGACCCGCGAGAAAGGCGCAGTCCGCAAGGGCGACCACGTGCAGCTCGCGGGCTACGAGAAAGCAAACATCGAATGCGGGCTGGGGGAGAGCGAGCGCAGGGTCGCGCTGATTCTCCTGCCGGATGGCTCCTACCGCGAGGAGGAGTGCGTCGCCACGGAGGCCGACTTCAACTCGGCGCTGCTCGCCTGCCAGTCGGGCAAGCACCTCGATAGGCGGATGCGCAACCCAGAGGAGTTCCTACGCGAAGAGGCGCGCCGGAGACGCGAGGAGCCAGCCGAGGCGGCGGCAGCGGCCCTGGGGGTGTTCGACAAATGAGCACTTCAACCGCACTCGTCCCGGCCGACGTAGACGCCCGCACCGCCGAGGTCGAGCGCCAGGTCGCAGAGGCCCGCGCTCAGGCGGAAGCGATCCAGGTCCGCAATCCGGCCGAGGCCGACCAGGCCGCCGCGCTGCTCCGCCAGATCGCTGCCCGGAGGAAGGCCGCTGAAGCCGAGCGCAAGGAATTGACCGGTCCACTGGATGAGGCCAAGCGTCGAATCATGCAGAAGTTCAAGGACGCGATGGCCCCCTACGACGAGGCCGATGAGGTCGTGCGCGGGAAGGTGGGCGTCTACACCGCCGAGCAGGAGCGAATCCGAAAAGAGGAGGAAGCCCGACTCGAGGCGGAGCGCCAAGAGCGCGAGCGGATCGCCCGCGAGACGCGCGAGAAGCAGGAAGCCGAGGAGCGCGCCAAGCGCGAGCAGGCCGAAAAGGAAGAGCGCGAAGCCGAGGAGGAGCGTCGCAAGGCCAAGGACGCTGCCGATCGCGAGGCCGCCGAGAAGCTAGTCGAAGAGGCCCGGCAGAAGGCCGACGAAGCGAAGACGGCTGAGGTGGCGATCTCCTCGCTGCCGGAGGTCTCGCTGCCGAAAGCGGTCGTCGAGACGGCTCCGAAACCTGAGGGAATTTCTACGCGGAAGGTGTGGAAGCTGATGACGACCAACGTCGAGAAGCTGCCGCCGGAGTACCTCGTGCCCAACGAGAAGGCGCTGAACGCAGCAATGCGAGAGGGCGTCAAGGAGAACGGCCAGCCGCCGGAGATCCCCGGCGCCGCCTTTGAGCAGGTCTCGGAGATGGCGGTGAGGTCCTGATGCGCCCCCGCTACATCCTCATAGAAGTAGAGAACCGAGGGCACCGTGTAGCCGTGATCGAAGACACGCACCGGGAGCAGGTTCTACGGGTGCGTCAGAAGGGCCGGCGCTTCCTCCGCTGGGACCGCAACGACGAAGTCGTGACCAATGCGGAAGTGCGGCGGGTTGCGCGTGAGGCATTCGAAGGAGTTCCGGCATGATCGGCTGGAGGGCACATGCATTTTGTGTCGTTGGCTCCGGGGCCAAGGCCATTCCCTGGCAGCCACGCAACGGCCTTCGGGAAATCGTCCAACGGGTGGCCCGAACCGCCGGCGTGCCAGTTGACCAGCTTCGAGGTCCAAGTCGCGATCGACACCTCGTTCATCTTCGGCGCATCGCGATGGTCGAGGCCCGCAAGGCCGGCTACTCCTTGCCCGCAATTGGCCGCGAGTTGAACCGTGATCACACGACCGTCCTTTATGGCCTGCGGCAGTTCAGAAAACCACCTAAGGAGGCAGCGAATGTCTGAGGCAGCACGCGTCCTGGACCCCGAGCCCGAGACGACCACTATCCCCGCAACCAAGCCGTTCGGCGCGTTCCTCCATGAGCACCGCGGAGCGGGCCTACACAACGAGCTAGGGGAGGGCCTGGCCGAAGTCGTCGCTGCCGTGCTTGCGCACCAGCGGAAAGGCAGCGTCACGGTGAAGATCAACATCTCCCCGTCGGACATTCAGGGCGCTGTTGTTGTCACCGACAAGGTGGAGCTAAAGGCCCCCGAGCCGGTGCCTGACCCGTCCCTGTTCTTCGGCGATGACCACGGGAACCTTTCGCGCCGCGATCCCCGTCAGGTCGAGCTTCCCATCCGAGACGCCAGCGCGAGCTAGCGACCCAGTACCTACCGAAAGGACCAACGTCCCATGCCCGACACAGCCCAGCCAACCGAGGCGGCGGAGATCATCCGCGTTGCCCAGCAGGCACTTGAGCTTCGAGAGATAGACGTCAAGAAGGACTACGCCGTAGTTACTCCAAATGGCGGCCTCGTACTCGCGGAGCTTGAGGATCGGCGGGAGCAGCCCGACCGCCCTCGCGGCACGTTCCACCCAGCGACCGTCGAGAGCCTTGTCGACTACGTCGAAAACCACAAGATCGACGACCACACCACGCTTTGGGTCCATGAGACCAGCGGCAAAGTGGTCGCGGTGCTCGACGACCACGCGGGCAAAGTTCCCGCCTTCCGCCAGCACCGTGCCGAGTTGACCCTAAGGCCATCGTCGGAGTGGTTGTTCTGGACCAAACACGACAACCAACTCCTTGACCAAGAGGCTTTCGCCGAGTTGCTGCAGGAAGGGCTTCCGGACATTCTCAAGCCGGATGGCGCGACTTTGCTGGAGGTCGCTGAGAAGTTCCACTCCAGCACGCAGGTGAAGTTTCGCAGCGGGGTTGATCGGTCCAGCGGTGAGGTGAAGTTTCTCTACGACGAGTCGGTCGAGGCGAAGGCGACCACTGCGGCCGGTGACATCGCCGTTCCGCGCACCTTCACGCTGGCACTAGCCCCGTTCATCGGCGAGGAGAAGGTCGAAATTGACGCCAATCTCCGGTACAGGGCTGGCGGCGGCAAGCTCCAGCTCGGCTACAAGCTGGAGCGGCCAGAGCGCATCGTTGAGGACGCCCTCGACCGCGTCGCCGGCAAGCTCGCCGAGAAGTTCGACCGCGTCTACCGGGGCACGCCGGCAGCGTGAACCCGGTCGCTTCACAGGAGCACACCGCACGAGGACCGGCTGCCAGCCGGAGCGTCCCCCGTGCGGCGGTGAACGGCCGACCCAAGGACTGGCAGCACGTGCCTTTCCACTCCGACGATCTCTGGCACGTCATCCCTGACCAACACCGGGGCGTCATCAGCCTGGCCGTCATGGCCTTGGTGAACAAGAAGCTGATCGTCAGCACCGGGGTTCTCCGCAAGTCTGCGATCCCAAGCCGTAAGCGCTCACCGTCGCAGGAATATCGACTTACCGAACTCGGGCGGAATCGAATCGCCGGGGTGGAGGGAGGTGGCGCATCGGGTATTCCCTCTCGCTTGCCCGATGCGTCCCGGTCCTCCCTCCATCCGGGCGACGACTCCTCGGCGGCCGTGACTGGGACCGTCGAGGAGTCCAGCCCGACCCTGTTCCCCGAGTCACCCAAGCTCTTCGATCACGACCAGCCGAGGGCGGCGTAGGTGCCATGGCTACAAGCCGACAGGGCGGGCCGTTGAGTGCCGTCAGACCTCCCCTTCATGAAGCTGTGGGTCGACGACGCGCTCGCCGACGCGCTGGAGATGGGGCTGACGGACGAGGAGTTCGGTGCGTACTGGAAGCTCCTGCTGATTGCCTGGCAACGGGGCTCGATCTTCGCGGACGTGGCCTCCAACGCTCGGTTCCTTACATCCTCGCCGCAGCGCCTAAAGAAGCTTTGGCCGGCCTTTGCCCACAAGTGGCACCCAGACGGCGGCGGCGGGCTGGTCAACCTGAAGATGGAGGAGGTGCGCACCGAGGCTCTCGGGAAGTCCGAGGCGGCGCGGAAAGCCGCCGAGGCTCGCTGGGATCGCGAACGGCTGCGCAAAGAGGCCGAAGTGAAAGCACAGGCCGCCTGATGCGAACGCAATGCGAACGCATCTACAGCGCATTGCCGACGCAGTGCGAGCGCATATGCAATGGGGCATGCGGAACGGTATGCGTCAGCGATGCCAGCCCAGAGTCCATAGACCAGAACCCAAAGAAAGGGGTAGGGCTTTCCGGATCTATTGCTGTTGGTAGCCCTTCCCCTTCTGTTCACCGTGAGGTCTGGCAGATCCTCGTCGGCGGGTTGCATTCGCTCTCCGAGAACGACCACGGCCACCCTTGGCCCTATCCGGTCCGTGGCACCCTTCGCCGCCTCCTCGCCGCGTACGACTCCGATCTCTGCATCCAAGCCGCCCGCGAGGCCCGCGAGATCGTCCAGTCTCAAGACCGGGCGCCGAACATCACCGGCCTCTTCGAGAAGAAGCTGCGTGACCTCGCCGAGGTCCGCGGTGCAGTTCGAGGCGCGCTCTCCGACGTCGCGATCGTGGGGGAGGGCGAGCCGTGTCTGTAGCGGAGAAGCCCCAGCATCTTCAGGCCCTCGACCGGGCGAACGTGATCCGCCTTGAACGCGCCGCGATCAAACGGGAAATCAAGGCGGGGGGGGTCCGGGTGTCTGACCTGCTTCGCGACGGCCCGCCCGTCTGCCTCGACAGCTTCCTCGTAGAAAGCCTGCTGCGAACAATCCGGCGGCTCGGACCCCGGGCGGCTCAGCGGATCATGCACACCGTTCCGATCGGCTCGGCGGCAACCGTGGGAAAACTCACGGCACGCCAGCGGCGCGCACTGGCTGATGCCCTGGACGCCTCTCGGGGGGCCGCATCGTGAGGCGGTCGAAGCGCTTCCGGGAGCTGGAGTCCCGAGTCGAAGGACTGGAGCTGCTGCTCGCAGACATGCGGCGGGAGAAGCCCCGCCCCGAGCGGCCCCGCGACCGCGCCTTGCCGCCCGGTTCATGTCGCCCGCCTGCGCCTATTCCGAGTCCGCGGAGCGCCGAGGCATGAAGGTAGCCGTCGAGGTCTCCCCGGAGATCCTTGCCCAGTACAACGGCCGCTGCGCGGAGTGCAACGCCGCCATCCGCAAAGGCGAGACGATCGTCGAAGTCCTCTCCACCGGTCAGTACGTGCATCCGGAGTGTGTACCGGTCAAGGAGGTGCGCTGGTAATGGCCAACTACGCCTGCCGCAACGGCCACACCTGGGAGGGCAAGTCGAGCCTGAGCCGCGGCTTCCACTACTCCGAACTGCGCTGCCCCGAATGCGGGGCGCAGAACGAGCCGGGGATGAAGACACGGGCCAAGTCCGAGCCGCCGGTCGTTGCCGAGGCCCACACTCGCTTCTCCGAGCTCGTCACCGAGTGGCCCTGCTGGGCGAAGTCACACCGCCCCGGCCACCGGTGCTGGGGACCTGTGGACCCACACCACCTCGTGCCGGCGGAGTGGATTCGCCGCACCTTCGCCGACCTTCCCGACGACGACCTGGCTCTGATCCTCTACGAGCCCGTGATCGGCGCCCCAGTGTGCCGGGCCTATCACGAAGCCCTGGAGAACCGCTCCGAGGTAATCGCCTGGCATGAGCTCGACGACGAGGCGAAGTTGTTCTGCCGACGCATCGACGAGCGCCACTCCGGCCACCAGTCGATGTACGAGCGGCTGAAGCTTGAGAGCCCCCAAACCACAACAGGGGCGGTAACGACTGCTCCAGAAGGAGCACGGAGTGCCTGACACCTTCTACAAGATCCTCACCCACGACCTGCGGCCACCGCTGCAAGGTGGCGACCCGCTTCCACTGGGCCAGCTCCCCTACACGACGCCGGCGGTCAAGCTGGACACCGGCCCCGACAGTTGCGCTGCGGGCTGGCACGTCGTTGATGACTTGGCCACGGGCTTCAAGATCGCCGGACTCTGGCGCGACGGTCGTCCCGCCCGAGTCTTTGAGGTCGAGCCCTCTGACGATGTACTCCAGCGTGGCAATAAGTTCCGCGCCTCCCAGCTGACCTTCACCCGAGAGCTTGATCTTGAGGGAATCGAGCGAGGAGTCCACGAGCTTTCAAAGCCCTTCGGTCGTTACCGCCGGGGCATGGTCACCGAACAGATGCGCTGGTACGTCGCCCTGGGTCGGCCGGAGTTCGATCCCGAGAAGGTCGAAGCGGGGTTGCGCAAGGCACTCAAGGTCCGAGGTCTGGACTGGGAGCTTCGACGCCACGAAAACGCTCGGGCCGCTCGGGCCGCTCGGGACGCTTGGGCCGCTCGGGACGCTTGGGCCGCTCGGGACGCTTGGGCCGCTTGGGACGCTTGGGCCGCTCGGGCCGCTTGGGCCGCTCGGGCCGCTTGGGCCGCTCGGGCCGCTTGGGCCGCTTGGGCCGCTTGGGACGCTTGGGCCGCTTGGGACGCTTGGGCCGCTCGGGCCGCTTGGGCCGCTCGGGCCGCTTGGGCCGCTTGGGACGCTTGGGCCGCTTGGGACGCTCTTGTCGTCGCCTACGCCGCCAAGCAGGGTTGGACGAACGACAAACCATCGTTGCTCACCGCGGGCATCCGAGACGCCTACAGCGCAGGACTCGGCTTGGTGCTTCCAACCGGGCCGAGCGAGCTTGGCTGGGCGATGGACGGGGACGCAGCCAAGTGATCTCTCCGGCTTTCAGAAAGGCTGAGCGCGCCCGTCGCTCTCGTCAGCCCGTCTCGGTCGAGCAGCGCCGGCACCTCAGGCGTCTATCTCTCAAAGCCGGAGTAGAGATGCCCCGCGTCTTCAACTCGGCTCAGGCGACGGCCGCTCTCACTGATCTGGAAAAGCTGACGAAGCCACAGGCCCAGCAGGAGCTTGAGGGCTTTAGGGCGGTGGGGCAGTAGTGACTTGGGAGATCCGCCAAGGCGATGCACTAGAGCGCCTCCGCGAGATGCCCGACGAGTCCGTCCAGTGCTGCGTCACGAGCCCGCCCTACTTCTGGGCAAGGGACTATGAAGTCGACGGTCAGCTCGGCCACGAGGATTCTCCCGAGGCGTTCGTCGCCTCCCTGGCGGCTGTCTTCGATGAGGTCAAGCGAGTCCTCGCCCCACGCGGTGTGGCCTGGCTGAACCTCGGCGACACCTATTACTCGGGCAACGGCCAACCCCGCGGCTCTGACCCCCGCAGCCCTTCCCGTAACTTCATGCGCAAGAAGCTCCGTGCGGTCGACGTCGCCGGCATGGGCATCACGAAGAAGTCGCTGATCGGCATCCCCTGGAGGATGGCTCTAGAGCTTCAGGCTCGGGGTTGGACCCTGCGCAGCGACATCGTCTGGAACCGCGTCAACGCCTTCGCCGAGCCGACCGCAAAGGACCGCCCTCACCGCCAGCACGAGCACGTCTTCCTCCTCTCCAAGAGCCGCTGGTATGACTTCGACCGTGGTGCCCTGGAGGGTGTCGAGGACGTCTGGACGATCCCCGCCGAGCGCGGCAATAGCCACTCCGCAGCGTTCCCAGAGGCACTCGCAGAGAGGTGCATCCTCGCGGGGTCACTTCCGGGTCAAACGGTTCTTGATCCCTTCGCCGGGTCAGCGACGGCTGGAGTTGTGGCGCTCGCTCTTGGCCGCGACTTCATCGGAATAGAGCTGAACCCCGAGTACGTCGAGCTCGGTCGCAACCGCATCCGTGATGACGCGCCGCTTTTGAACACACCTGCCGAGGTCGCAGCGTGATCTGCCCCGACCTCTTGATCACTACAGCGAAGGAGAACCAGTGAGCGACACCCTGACGTTCGTCGGTGAGCTGACCGTCGTCACCTGCTGGTGCGGGATGCGCCACGCGGTCCCGTCCGAGATGCGGGACTTCCAACTGCGCAAGCACGCCAACGGCGGCGACTTCTACGTCTACTGCCCGCTCGGCCACACCTATGCGCCCGCTGGCGAGTCCAGGTCGACAAGGCTGGAGCGCCAGGTGCGCGAAGAGCGTGAACGCTCAGCTCGCATCGACGCCGAACGCGAACAGGCTGAGGCGTCAGCGCGAGCACACAAGGGCGCTGCGACCCGCGCCCGCAAACGCGCCGCTGCCGGTGTCTGCCCTTGCTGCAAACGGACCGTCAAACAACTCGCCGACCACATGAAGTCGAAGCACCCCGATTTCGATCCAGCGAAGGAGAAGAACTGATGGCTGAGAAGCTGAGCGGCCCGAAGGCATTGCGCTGGAACGGCGAGTACTGGTACGAGGACGAAGGGATGCTCCGCCGCGCGCTCCACTGGCTCGCTTGGTTTGGCGGGTGGCAGGCACACTCTCCACGGAGGCCGTGGTCGCTGGGTCACCGCTCTCTTCGGGAGCGGCTAAGGCCTAGCCTCCTGACGCCCGTCACCTTCTTCGGCCACCGGGTCACTTTCTACGGCTGGGGGTGGGAATTGCGGCTCTGGGGCTCAAAGCTCGTCAAGTCGAAGAGCACGCTCTACCTATCGCCCGACGGAACCCCAAGCAACGCCACGGTTTGGTTCAGGGGCGCCCCGTCCGAGGTGCGGGCCGCGGCCGCCAAATCAGCCGCGGAAAGGCAGCATCGAAACGAGCAACTTCGCGTCCAGGCAGGCGGTCGTTCCGATGCCTAAAGACACCCCCCAGGTAGACCACCGTGCAGAAGCGCTGAGGCTGTTGGAGAAAGCCGAGGTCGCCGACTCCGCGCTTGCCGAGCACTATCGAGGGCAGGCCCTCGTCTACTCCAACCTCGCAATAGCCGAGGGACAGGAGCGGGTGGCGAAAGCGCTGGAGCACATCTTCGACCGGCTGGATGACCTGACCGAAGTTGACCGCAGCCCGTCAAGGATCGGCGCTGGCCCGCGCTTCGTAAGGACGCGGAATGTCTAGCCCCTCCACACACCAGGACAGTCCGAAGGTGCCGGAGATCGGTTGGCCGACTTTGAAGATGACGCGCCGCTCCCCGTACCACCGGCCACAGGACATGAGTGCGTTTCCGGGCTGCGATTGCGGCTGCCAGAACGAGGCCGAAACCTACGTCCCCGTCTCCGCCCTCCTCTCCGATGAGGTTGTAGAGGCGGCATGTCGATCTTGGTGGGATGGTCGCCCCGGGCATCTTCCCTGGGAGAGAGTCGTTGACAAGAACCTCAGGCGCAAGGAGATGCGTACCGCCCTCCAGGCCGCCATAGAGCACGTAGGAGGTGGGGGCTTGCCCTCCACTTCTCAGGACACAGGGGAGGCGGCATGAAGGGCATGGCCAGGTTCCCCAGCCTGATGCGGCTCTACCTCGCCGCGACTTCGACCCGTGTCACCTGGAGCACCTTTAAAGCGGGTGGGTCCAACGGAGTAACAGGTAGATGCACGACCGTCGAGACAAACGCCGACTCGGGCCAACCCCAGAGTTCTGGGCCTGGCTGGCGACTGTCGCTGCCTTCGGCGCTCTTGCCACCCAGCTTCCCCTCGCTCTTGGGGTCGCTCTCGTCGTCGTGGTCCTCTTGCTCCCGCTTGTCGTTGTGCCTTGAGCAGGTAGGAGGTGGTCAAGGTGAGTAGCCCAGATAAGCGGAAGCTGCTCGCCTGGATCGTCAGGCAGGGCGGCGTCTGCTCGGATCTACTGGTTGCTAAAGCCTTCTCGTGGACGCTCCCGGTCGCTACGGACAACCTAGTCACCCTCGTCGAGACCGGAGACCTCCAACGTGACCCCGTGGGTTGGATCTACCGGGTACCCGCTCTCGCAGGAGGCAAAGACCAGTGAGCGACCGCACACAGACGCTCTCGGAGATCGAGGAGGCCGTTTGGCACACGCTGAGCAAGCGAGGCTGGTTCGGCAAGCACGTGGATGAAGCCGAAATGTACGAGCAGTACCGGCAGCGCCACGGCCTTTCGCCCCAGCCCCCAACAGGAGAGGCAGCGAGGCTACGGGAGCGGCTGCAACGAGCCCGAGTTCTCGTCGGGGATTCGGTGTACGAGTCGGCAGAGATCACCCTTAGCGACAACGCGCTGTTTATTGAATTCGAGGCGGAGGATCTTGACTCAATCACGCTGGCGCTCCCAGCCCCCTCCGATTCTCAGGGAGGGCAGGAGGCCAGGTGCGGCGGATCTCGAACGCACCCCGACCGCCGCGGCGCGACCTCTGCCGCTGGTTGCTCCGGCTGCCCCGATTGCGTCGATCCAGCCTCTACTCAGGGAGAGGGGGACAAGCCAGCGGCGGCGGAGATCAAGCAGATGCTGGCCGACATCCGGACCGCCCTGTTCGGTTGCCAAGAGGCCATTGTCGAGGACCCCGGCTGCGTCGACCCCGACCGGGCAGCGGTTCCGTTCGAAGATCTTGACGCCGAAGTGCGCCGGCTCATGCGCGCAATGGGACTTGCCTCTCTACCCGCTGCTGTTCCCTCCGAGCCCTCAGTACTGGAGGAGCTGGCAGTCAAGTTCGAGCGGGAAGCCGAAATGTACGCCCGCAGGCGCGCCAAATGCAAGGCGGACGAAGACGCCGACCGGGCGAGCGGAAAGCTCGGGAACGGCACCTACGAGGCCACCTGGAACTACTACGAGGGCCTCGCCAGGGCATACGAATGGGCCGCTTCCCTCTGCCGTGAGAAGGCAGCCGCCCTGAAAGGAGGGGAGGCCAAATGAGCGCCGCGACCGTCGAGAAGCTGACGGAGCCAATGCGGCGGATGCTCTGGGCCGTCGCCCAGCACAAGTACGGCTGGACCCACGCGAGGCGCTACGGCGGGGAGCTTCAGGTCGCCGATGGGCTGGTGCGCCGCGGGCTTGTCGAGTTCGGTCGCAACGGTCGTGATCACGCCGACCCGCGTGTAGTCGCCACCGACAAGGGCCGCGCCGAAATTGAGCGTCTCTGGCCCGTCTCGCCCTTCGTGCTCGCCACCTACGAGCCCCAGCCCGGCGGTTGGACCGCCCTGAAAGGAGATCGCGATGCCAGGTAGGGAAGAGGTGCCGAAGGAAGCGGTGGAGGCTGCCTGGGACGAGGCGGGCCGCTCAGCGCTGGACGAGATGTTCGAGGCGGTCTCGCCACGGGATGGCTCCGAAGGCGACCCGCACACCGCCGCCATGCTCGCCCCACATGCCTGGGCTGAGATCAAACGCATCCGCAACCAGGAGAGACAGCGCATACAGGAGGCGCTGGAGAAGGCGTGGGACCTGCTCGACAAGATCGCTGACCCGATCAAGGGGCAGCCGAGTCGGATGCATCCAGACCAGACGACCGACGCCGAGCTTGCGAGTACCGCCCGTCAAGAGCTACGCGCCGCCCTAGACACCCTCGATCCCTCCGGGGAGGAGGGGGAGGAGACGCGGCTGCGGGAACGATTGGAAGGGCCGGCCACGAAAGAGCGCCTGCGGGTGCTCTTCAAAGAGGAGGGCTGGACCTACCTGACGCCCAACAGCATCAACAACGTCCTCGACATGGTCGTCCGCGCTGCGTTGGCCCCCGCTACCGATCCCTCCAAGGAGGAGCGAGAGCGGTGGAAGGTTGACGACGACTACCCGGTCACGGCCACGAAACCCGACGGCGGCGAGTTCGTCTTCGACGACCTGATCCACGAGGGCGACGAAGTCGGGCTAGGGCCGATCCCCGAAGACTGCGAGGACCGGGACGGTCGCCCACCCTACGGCCTGGTCGTGCGTGAGAGCGACGGCCTTTGGATCGTCGTGAACACCGACGCCGAGGAACGCGAGCGCTCGCAGCGCACCATCGACGCGATCAACAGGGCTGCTTCTTCTAAGGAGGTGGGAGGCGATGGCGAGTGAGAACACGATCAGCAACGAGCGAGCCGATCGCCTCAACCACCATCTGGCCGAATGCCACCGGGAGATCGTCGCGGCCGCTGAAGCCGAGGAGATCGACACGCTTCTGGCCGCCGATCTCGGCCGACTCATCGACAGACCTAAGGACGAAATCAACCGTCGCCGGGCAGCCGAGGAGCCACACACAGATGGGATGCTCGGCATTCAGATCGTCCTGGCCCCCAACGGCACCCTGCACGTCAAGCGGCCCTACGCGCAGCACTACACACGGGAAGACCCCGGCGGCTTCTGGGCGAAGCGCCGCCCCGACCGACCGCGACCGCTTGGCCACGCTGGCTACTGCCTCGACCGACGTACCGGGCGGATGCTTTATGGCTACTGACTCGGGGACCGACCATGAGTAAGCAGGTAGAGGTGCCGCCGGAGCTGGTGGACAAAGCGGAGACGTTTCTTGATCGCGCCGCTGAACAGCGCACGCGGACCCTCTTGCAGGACCGGCGGCCGGGCGAACCAGTCCAGACGATCAGCCACCGGTCCGTCGCCGAAGAGATCACCAGCCTGGCCTACAAGCACTTCAGTAATCGGCTACTGAGCGACAAGGCGATCCACACGCTCTACGACTTCCTGCCTTCCCCATTGGGCGACGACGACGCAGGCCCGAGCGACGACGAGGCCGCCGCTTTGAGGCGCGCCGTGCAGGAAGCCCTACAGGCCACCTCTACACCAGAGGTGGATCGTGGGGCTGAGATGAAAGAGCGGATCGAGTCTCGCACTGAGTCCGAGGCGTGCAAGCGCGGCGACCACGGCCACTGCGTCTACTGGATCTGCGCCCAGCGCTGTTGCTGTAGCTGCCACGAGACCCCCTGGGTAGACCTAGACGAGCAGGTAGATGGGGTGGATCGTGGCTGAGCTTCGCTGGCGCGACAACATCGCTGGTAAGGAGACCGCGTTCCCGTGGTCGGTGCCGGACATCGATCAGCTTGAGCCGACCGAGCCGCTCGTAAAGGAGACCTCGGCTGGACGCTGCGTGCTGTTCACGGATGTGTTCGACGACGGCACCCTCGCCATCGGTCTGGTCCACCCAAGCGGGGCCAACTTCGCGCGCTTCTCGGCCGATCCTCACGTGCCTCATGACGAAGCCTTCGAGGGAGAGATCCCCGCGCAGATCGCTGACGAGATAAACGCGGTCTGGCGGGAAACCATCGACCTCTTTGCCTCGCATCAAAAGCGCTTGGCAGCCAAAGAGAAGGGCGGTGGGGAGGGGTGAGCACGGAGCAGGCGGAGATGATCCGCAGCGTCGCCCCTGGGCACGATGTCTCGATCGAGACCGGCCGCCTCGGCGACGACGACACCGTCACACAGGTCTGCTCGTGCGGCCACCGAGGCGCTCCGGACCTTCTCGGCGGCGACCCGTTCGCCACCGCCCAGCTCCACGTGCCTCTTTCTGACCGGGCAGCCGAGAAGCGAGGTAAGGGGTGATGGGCGCAGCAACCGCCCCGAAAAGGCTCCTGCTCACTCGCCAGCAAGCTGCCGAAAGCCTCGGAATGAGCCTGAGCCACTTCGAACGCCATGTGCAGCCGCACGTTCGGTGCTTGTACAGCGGCCAGCTACGGCAGTACCGGCCCCACGACCTTGAGCGCTGGATTGACGAGAACCTTTCGAGGGATCAGGCTGCCGCATGATGGCGGGGAAGGACACGAAGACGCGCTACCAAGGCGTTTACAAGCGGCACGAAAGCGCCTGCTCTCTTACCGTGGCTCAGATCGAGGGGCGCGAGCTCTCCGACTCAGCCTGCGACTGCAATGGCAACTTTTTCGGCGTTGCCTGGGATAAGCGTGCGGGGAAGACCCGAAAGACGCGACACCTATCGAAGGCAGTCGCAGCCCGCAACGCTCGCGTCGACCTAGTGGCCTCGCTCCGCACTGGGCGCCCGGTCGGTACGTCGGCAATGCGCTTCGACGCCGCAGTCGAGAAGTTCAAGGAAGCAATCGAAGCTGGGACAGCCCTGACCAACAAGGGCCGCCGCTACCGCGACGATGCGGCTAAGGATTTGAAAGGGACGCTCGGGCACCTGCCGGACGAGTGGAAAAGTCGCCGCTTCGATGGCGGGGTTACCGCCGGCGACGTGCAGACGGCGGTCGATGAGTGGATCGCCGACGGGCTTTCGAGCTCGCGCATCCGCTCTCGGGTCTACGCCTTGAGCAGTCTCTACCGATGGGGGAGGGGCCGAGAACGGACGACCGCCGACCCGACCGCTGACATCCAGCTCCCCGCCAACGATTCAAAGCCGCGCGATCGAGTCGCCACGCCGTGCGAGTTCAACGAACTGATGGGACCATTGAAGCTCGCAGACCAGGTCGCCTACTCGCTGGCCGCCTACGGCTCGGCGCGCGCTTCGGAAATCCGCCGCCTCGACTGGACCGACGTCGACTTTGACCACCTCGTGATGCTCTTGTCGGCCAGCGGCGGGAAGTCAGCGGCGGCGCGGCGGATCGTGCCGATCGGCCGGCCGCTCCTGCTCGTTCTTAAGGCCGCCTGGCTCAAGCAGGGCCGGCCGAAAGCGGGCAAGGTCTGCCCACCCCGCAAATTCTCGAAGTCGGGCGAGATGTCCACCTCGCAGCTCTTGAAGCGCTGCTACGCGGCGTGGGACAAGGCCAACATCGACGAGCGCAAGGAGGCAAAGAAAGAGGGGCGCAAGCCGAACATCCTGACGCCGATCAACCTCCACGAGTGCCGCCACACATGCGCCACCTGGCTCGACCACGCCGGCGTCTCGCCGAAGGTCAACAGCCAGTGGATGGGTCACTCGACGCCGGAGCGCCAGCCGGGAGCGGCGCCGATCACCCTCAACCGCTACACCCACGTTCTTGCCGGGGAGCTGGAGCGCGCCCGCGACCAGCTCGACGCATTCCTGACCGAGCGAACGGCAGCCAAGATCCGGAGCGTGAAGTGAGTTTCTTTCCCCTCAGCTTTCCCCTGAGTTATCGCTTGGCGCTACAGGCCGCGTTGCAGCGGATTACCTGCGGTCTCCAAAACCGGCGATTCCAGGTTCGAGTCCTGGCTGCCCCGTTCAAGTCAGCGCAGCTCGTCTAGCGAGGCGACCTCGAGATCAAAGGGTTCGTCGGCGGAGCGCCGGCGCCGGTAGGGGGAGACGGTCACGCGGTGGAGTTCGCCACAGGGGCAGAGAATCTCAATCGGGCGCGTGTCGGCAGCTGGGTCGGAGTCGACCTTGAGGCGTCGGATCTTGCCGGCCGCCTTGCAGCCGAACGAAATCACCCAGCCGTAGTCGACAGGCTCGGTCTTCTTTTTCGGGCCGCGCGGTCGGGGCATCGACTCATCCTCTCCGGTTGCGAGCCGAAGCGTTGCCAGGGTGCTGCCGCGCGTGTCTGTCACGGTTGTCAAGAAGAAGCCGTTGGGATGTGCGACGGGGTGCTTTGAACTTCTGCGCGACGTTCGGATCGCCGTTGGGGTCCTGAATCAGCCCACCGCCGATTATCACTCCCGTGAGCTTCGCGCCGCGAGGGGGCCGCGGAAGGCAGAGGTCGTGCATGTTGTCGGCGTTGGCCGCGCTCGGATGATCGTGGAGATCGGCGACATCGAGTGGGGCAACTGCGACGACCTTGCCGTTCGGCAGCTTGTAAATGGCGCGGTAGGACGCGATGACGGGGGCGCCAACCTCAGCGCCCGTGGGATAGGCGGTGAGCCCGTTGGACCACATCACGCGCACGAAGGTCTTGCCGACCGTGCAGCGGTTGGCATCGCCGTGGTAGATCGCAGACGTGAGCGCCCATGCGTCGACGATGTACGGGCCTCCGGACAGCGGCTCTACGTCGGCCTTTGGCAAGGGCGGGATCGGCCTCCATCGAGTCGCTCGCGGAGCCCTGCCCTGTAGCGCCCCGACGACGCGAATTGCAACCGGCGTCGGGCCGCTCTCCGCGTCCCCGAAGTCGCCAATCAGATTCACCGTCTGGCCCTCGTCCGACTCGTCCGGCGGGAACTGAAGGGCGCAGGTCGGGGTCGCGGTGCTTCCATCGTTCCGCACGATCCGGAAGTCCGTGGTCTGAATCGATGAGCGCCGGATGAACCAGTTGAAGGTGACGGGGATGTTGTCCAGGCCTTGTTCGCCATTCGGACAGCCGACGGCGTTGTCGGTACCCCACGAGGCGCTCAGGATTCTCGGCTCAGGACGCGCGATCGAGTTGGCCCCCGTAGCCGTCATGGGCAGCGCGCAAACGAAGAGGACTGCTCCAAGCGCGGCGAAGGCATATCCGGGCAGGCGACGTTTTGAGGACCTCTCAGGGGCGAGCATCGGATGAGCGTAGTTGTTTGATGGGCGGCCCGATCCAGGTTGGCGGCCTGGTAAGTCTGAGCATCGAGGCGGCATGTTTCGACCTCGTCCCGCCTGGGCAAAGTCTGTCCGAGGGATCTTCGAGGAAGGGAGAATTACCGTGCGACGTCGTCCAGTTCACGCCCGTCATCTAGCGATCTCTGTCCTAGGCGCGATTCTCGCCTTGGCGTTGATCGCGCAAGGTGCCCAGGCGGCCGGCCCCGCGCTTCGGTACGTGGCGCTCGGGGACTCCTACAGCGCTGCCTCCGGGGTCCTGCCGCTTGATCTCTCGGTGCCCCAGTGCCTGCGCTCGGTTCGCAACTACCCCCACGTGATCGCTGGCGCCACCGGCGCGCAGCTGAAGGACGTCACCTGCGGGGCGGCCGAAACAAGCGATTTCTTCGAATCTCAGTATCCGGGCACGCCGCCGCAACTCGATGCCGTGAAGCAGGACACGCAGCTCGTCACCATGACCATTGGTGGCAACGATGGTGGTGTCTTCATAAGCACCATCCTCGACTGCGGCGTGGCCGGTCTCTCGACGCTTGGGCAGGGCAGCCCCTGCAAGGACCGCTACGGCTCTTCATTCGAAGACACAATCAACACCGCCACCTATCCCGCGTTGGTGAAATCGCTCAACGCGGTGAAGGCCAAGGCGCCGGCGGCGAGGATCGCGATCCTCGGCTACCCGTGGATCATGCCCGCGAGCGGCGGCTGCTTCGACAAGATGCCGGTTGCTGCTGGCGACGTTCCCTATGTGCGGGGCATCCAGACGACGCTGAACGATGCGGTCCAGCGGGCCGCCGCGGCGACCGGGACGACCTACGTGGACCTCAGTGCGGCCTCCAATGGCCATGACGCCTGCCAGCCGCTCGGCGTCCGCTGGGTGGAGCCGGTGCTGCAAGGGACCAATCCCGTGATCGTGCACCCCAACGCCTTGGGTGAGTCCGAAATGGCGGCGCAGACGATGACGGTGCTCGGCCTGGGCTGACCTCGGTCCTGTCCAGCGGCTCTCGTTTGGCGATTCCCGCCACGCAAGCGGGCTACAGTGCAGAGCAATGTGCATGCAGTGCATGGCGAGCGCGATGACGGCGGGGGCGGCGGTCACGGGGGTCCGGGCCTGGGTCGCGGCTCACCGGCCTGCTTGGATCACCGCGCGACGGTTGCGGCTCGGCACGGCGGCGATCCTCGCTGCCGGCGTGGTGGCCTCGGGCACCCACCTCGCGCCGAACGGCTCCGTCGCGGCCGAGGCGAGGGCGGCAGATAGTCACTTGTCGGGTGCGTCCTCGGCTCGCGCCCCATCCGATCTGCTCGATCAGGCGATCCTTACCGCGGTCACCGCGGCAAAGGCCAGCGGAGCGTTTGAGGCGATCGAAGGCAGCCTTGTCTATCTGGGCGCCCAGTATGAGAGCCGGAAAGCGGCTCGGAAGGCCGCCCGTCCTTCTTCCGAGCCTCGGGAGCAGCAGCCCCCAGAGGAAGCGGGCGTCGGCGGCGAGTCGGCGCTGCCACCAGCCTCGGCGGGCACCAACGGCACGCCGCACTCTCCGCCCGCGCCGGGCGTCGGCGGTCACCTCGTCGCTCGTGCCCCGGCGCCATCGAACCCGAAAGCGGCCGAGGCGACCGCGACCTACGTCAGCGGGATCGCCCTCGCTCCTCCCGACGCTCCCGAACGGATCTCCGGAGCGATCAACGCCGCCAACACGATTGTCGGCCGCCCCTACATCTGGGGCGGTGGCCACGGCTCCTGGTATTCGCAGGGCTACGACTGCTCCGGAGCAGTCAGCTTCGCCCTAGCCGGCGGCGGCTTCCTCGCCAGCCCGCTCACGTCGGGTCAGCTGGAGTCCTGGGGCGCACCGGGGCCGGGCCGCTGGCTGACCGTCTACGCGAGTGCCTCCCACGCTTACGCAGTGATCGCCGGCCTGCGCTGGGACACCGTCGGCGACGCCAGCGGCACGGGCCCGCGCTGGCACCTCGCCGGTGCTGTGCCGGATGGCTTCGTGGCTCGCCACCCGCCCGGCTACTGAGCTCGCGAGACCGTCTCAACCCGTGTATATCGCGGGTTGAGACGGTCTCGGCAGGAGGAGTCAGCGTCGCGTCGGCTGCAGACCGATCAGCTCGTAGTAGCCGATCAGGTAGAGGCGGCGGCCGTCGGAGACCATCGGCGTGTAGCCGGCCTGTTTCAGCTGGAAGGTCTTGCGGTGGCTGCGGACGTCGATGCCGATCGCCTCGCGGGTCTTGAAGCTCGAGGTGTAGACGGTGTGGCCGATCACGGTGGCGGTGCCCGGCACCGGGCCACCGACCGGGTAGCGCCACTCTTGCTTGCCGGTTAGCGCGTTCAGCGCGTAGAAGTGCTCGTCGTAGGAGCCGATGTAGACGGTGGGTGGAGTGCCCGGGACCTTGGCGACGGCTGGGGAGCCGTAGACGAAGTTGTCGGTCGGGAAGGACCAATCGACCTTGCCGGTCTTTTCATCGAAGGCGAAGATCGTGCCGTCGTCGCGGCCGGCGTAGACGTGGCCGAAGGCAATCGCGGGGGAGGAGTAGAAGCCGCCCTTGCCAAAGGGCGGCGCCTTCGACGTGTTGGTGCGCCAGAGCAGCTTTCCGTCGCCGGCGTCGAGGCAGAACATCCCGCTCTCGTAGTCGGCGACGAAGACCCGGCCGTGGTGGAAGCTGGGGCTGGCTTTGATCGCGCCCGGTGAGTTGAACTGCCAGAGGACCCTGCCGTCGGAAGCGCCCACCGCGACGACGTTGGTCTTGTCGGTGCCTAGATAGAGCGTTTTGCCGACCGCCATCGGCGAGGATTCGAGATGGCCGGCGAGCTTTCGGGTCCAGACCTGCTTGCCGGTGGTCGCGTCGACCGCGACGAGGTTGCCGTCGACATAGGCGAAGAAGACCTTGCCCTGGTGGTAGACGGGTGCGGTGACGTCGGTCGGCGTGCCCGAGTCCTTCGGCTCGGTGTTGCGTTCCCAGAGGATCTTGCGGTCCCTGAGCCGAACTGCCTTCGCGTTGCCGTACTTGTTGACGACGTAGGCGATGCCGTTCGCGACCGCGGGCGGGAACTCGATCAGCGCGTGGGTATTGATCGACCAGGCTTCGCGCAGCGGTGGGTCGAGCGCCCGTCGCGGCGGGGCTGGCAGGTAATGCGTGCGCTCCGGGACGCGGCCGAAGAGCGGCCAGGGGACGAGCCCCGAACTGGATGCTTCGCTCCCCCCGCCGCGAGAAGAGCCGCCGCAACCGGCGAGCGCGAGCGCGCCAGCCACGAGAGCAAGAGAGAGTGCAGTGCGTCCTCCTGGTTGGCGGGGCTTCATTCGACGCCGTTTGCATCGGTTCCAAGCCCCGGAACTTGAGCCGTGCCCGCGCTCAGGTGAGAGAGCGGCGGACGAGAATCGAACTCGCGTCATCAGCTTGGAAGGCTGAGGCTCTACCGTTGAGCTACCGCCGCGTGGATTTCGTCAGAATGTACGACAGCCACGGGGAGTGGCGCAGTCTGGTAGCGCACTCGGCTGGGGGCCGAGCGGTCGCAGGTTCAAATCCTGTCTCCCCGATACAACGGTTGGGCTCGCATGGCTTCGCATAGCCACGCACCACGCCAAATCGATTTGCCCGTGCGAGGCTATGCGGGGGGATGCGCGGCGATCCGTGATACAAGAGTGATACGAGCCTTGGGGCGAGAGTGATATGAGCGGGCTCGAACGGCCAGCGCTTTGTTAAGAAAGCAGCGAAGCCGAAGCCAGACGCCAGCCCCAGGATCGCGGTCAGTACGACTCCCCCCACTAGATCCGGTCGAGCGGATTGACCGGGCACTGTTGGATGAGCTTGACCCCGAGCACCGGTCGGCCCCAAGAGGTTCCAGGGGACGGGCGACGGTTGCGTCCTCCAGCGGACGTGGCTTCTTGGTTCTGGTCTTGCTTGGGCCAGAGTTACCCGATGGGCCCGTAGGCTAGATCGCTACATACGCCACACTCTGCCTCTGGAACCACCGGCTCTAGTGTGACCTCCATGGTTCGGAGGTCGTAAAGGTGGCTGACCCCAAGAGTCGATGGCTTCGCGAGGCCAGTGAGATGGTGCATGACGTCCAAAGACACCTGACCGCTGATCAGCGCACAGGCTCCGCCTAGCGTCGCGGCCGGCGATGGCTTGGCTCTTTGTTGGTCGACCGCCGCGTCGTAGAGGGGGTAGGAGCGCTTGTAGCCAATCTCCTGGCAGGAATAGCAGCCAGTTTCCCCCGGCACGTATAGCGGCCCAACCCGAGCGATAGGGGGGTAGTGGCTCATTGCAATGTAGGGAATGCCAGAGGCAAAACAGGCGGAATTGACCCAAAGCTCGATGTCGTGAGCGGGCCAGTCAACTGCGTTGACGACCAAGTCATAGCCGTCGATCGCGGCCGCAACTGCTGCCTCGCTGTCGAGCCGTTCTTCCAGAACCTCAAGTCGCATTGCGGAGTGGAAGGTGCGAAGGCGTTTGGCAGCTAGTGTCGCCTTCGGTCGGCCTATGTCGCCCTCTCCGTAGAGGACTTGGCGATTGAGGTTGCTGATCTCAACCGTGTCGAAGTCGACCAAAAGCATCTCGCCGACTCCGCAACAGGCAAGCGCCAGCGCTGACCAGCCACCTAGCCCGCCGACTCCGAGAACAGCGATCCGCGCCTCGTCCAGCTTGCCTTGGCATTCGGAGGGGGTTTGCCCGCAAGCAACGTCGCTGAAATAGCGCAGTTGTCGGTCAAACCGCTCTCGCGTCTCGGGAGCTATCAGCTCGTCGTCGGCTGCGTCCTCTCCGAGACCAAGCTCGCCGAGTTGGACGATCAGGCTTTCGACCTGCTCTGCGCCGAACTCCTCGTTCAGTTCTGAACGAGTACGGCTGCCGTCGATTGCTGCGAGAAGCTCTCTCAACTCCGGACTGGGGTTCTCAATGCAGATGTCGGAGGTTTCGCTGGGCCTCCGCAAGTACAGGTCGCCGTTGGGGGCTAGCAGCTGCTCGGTTGTGCGCTTGATCCGCGGTCGCTCCCATGCGGTTGAACTAGATGGCGCGGGCAACGTAGATCGCCTTGGTGTGGACGGCGTTGTCGAGAGGCTGGCGAGGAATACCGTCCGTGCTCTGGCCGTAGACCCCCAGGCACTCAAGGCCAGCATGATCGAGCGCTGCCCGGATCTCGGCTTCTGAGAAGTAGCGCTGAAGGTGGAGCGAGACGCTGCTTTGCTCGCCAGCGCTCCGATCTCTGGAGATCGCCGCAACGCACAAGAATTCGCTGACCGAGCCGGGCCCTTTGGGACCCGTCCCCTTCCCTTCCCAAACCAAGCGACGCCCGTCTCGCTCGACTTCGATGCTCTCCGCGAAGAGGGCCTCGTAGAGGGGAAGCTCGTTAACGTCGAACAGCAGCAGGCCTGTGGCTGCAAGGTTGTCCCGGAGGCCCCGCAGCGCCCGGTTCAGTTCCTCCGGGCTCAGCAGGTAGTTGATCGCGTCGTCTAGAGCCCAAACCAAATCGAACTTGCCGAACACCGGCATCTCGCGCATGTCAGCGACCTCTAGCCGCGCTTCCTCGCCTACCTTCTGCCGCGCCCGCGCGAGCATCGAGGGGGATACGTCAAAGCCGGTCACTTTCCAACCTTGCGCCAACATCGGCAAGAAGCTCTTGCCGGTGCCGCAGCCAGCATCCAGTAGGTGTTGTCCCTGAAGGCCGTTGCGCGCGAGGACCTCCAGCAGGCGAGAGGTCCAGAACTCGTATTCGTAGTGGGCGGTGAAATCGTCGTAGTCGGCTGCCATCGCCTCAAAGGCGCGCTTGGCCGAGTCTCCGGCCCGCTCGGATGTAGTCGCGTCTCCCATGAGTTCCCCGGCCGCGGAGACTAGCTTAAAAAGGCTCTACTAATCAACTATTTTCGACAAGATCCTAAGTCTGACGAGACTTGCGGGTCGCAAGGGTTGAAATGGCGGCCGGCCTCGGTCTTCAGGCGATCGAGACCGGCCGCGCCCGCTAGGCGGGCTTGAACGTGGAGATCGCCGGAATCACAGCATCAACCTTTTTAAGCATCTCTCTCACCCCCTTTCACTACTGTCGTCAGCAGTGACCGAGAGTAATCGACTAGTCGAGCCTTTTCGTACTAGTCGAGATCTACTTAAAAGAAAGGGCCAGCAAGAGCGCTACTAAATCTTTTTGGAATCGGCTAAGGTCTCGCGCTCAAATGACCGAGGAGGAGAACGGGGCAGTGGCAGAACAGACAATGCCGGAGATTCGAATTGATGACCAGCTCCATCGCCTGCTCAGGAACCCGAACATGCTCGAAGCTCTCGTTTCCCTCATCGAGAAGAGGGGGTCTCCTAGCGACATTAGGGTGAGACTGAAAATCAAGCTCAGCCAGGCGATCTACTGCTTCGAACAACTCGAGAAGATGAACCTGATCGAGGAAGTCGACACCGAGAAGCGCCGCGGGCAAGACGCTCATATCTACAGATCCTTGGTGCGGCCGATATGGAAAACCGAGGAATGGGAACGGCTAAGTCAAGACGAACGCGAACGATATGCCGCTTGGGCCATCCAGCTTTTCTTGGTTGACGTTGCACGCGCCTGGACGGCAAGAACATTTCAGGCCCGCGTTGACACACACACCAGTCGATCCCTCCTGCGCGTTGATGAGCAAGGCTGGCGCAAGGTCAAGGACATTCAGGACGAGGCGCTTGCCGCCATCCATGAGGTCGAAGTCGAGAGCGTCGATCGCCTTCGCGAGGCCGGCGATGACGCTGAGCTCATCCTTGCCAGGGCAGCGATGTTCCTCATCGCGATGCCCCCTTCGGTACCTCCGAAATAGCAGAGGTCAAATTCGACTCGACTAGTAGGAATTCGCAGGTTCGAATAGTAATGAGGAACTTCGGGCGTTCCTATGAAAGTATCCAGTAATCCGCTGAGGCTGAGTAACTCGGCGCGCTTACATGCTTTCGACGATCAAAATCACACTTCCACACGGCGACGCACTGTCGCCAGCTTCCATCGGCGCCGGCATATGCCCGCGCGCCCTCCACCTGACGGAAGTTGGGTGGAGCGAAAGAAGGGGACGTATCAAGCTGAGCCGTTCCCATCTCTCGGTTGGCTATCAGCTTCGGTCGTTAGCAAACCGAAGGACGGACCCAGTGCTATGCGCCCCGGATGACTCTTATCGTCGGTCGTCCGGGGCGCAAAACTAGTCACATGTTAAGACACCACACTTCTACCCAGCAGCATTGCGCCGCTTTCCTGATGCTACGGCGGCGCGTGTCTGCGCCATTCAGTTTGCCCGCTGGGCAAGAGATAAAGGCAATAGGGGGGAGCGGGCGCACCCTAGACCGGGCTGTGTCCGCTCCCTTCATCGTCAGTCAGACCAAGCGAGCAATTATCGCCGTGATGCAGCAACTCGGCAGCCCCGTGTCTTCCACCGAACTTCAGAAGATTTGGGCAGAGCCCAAGTCCCTAGAGATTTTCGAGTACCACCTTTGCACACTCATGATGGCAGGAGTTGTGGAGGTGGCCTACGGCCCCGAACTTCATTTTCGCCTTGTGAGAGGGGCATAGGTATACGAACCATCTTTAGGGAGCGGTGCCGTTAGCGCTTGGGATGTCAAGCGCATTGAGCCCCACATCAGGGCTCAAGCAGGGATCTAGACAACTCAATGGGGAGGAATGTTTCGTGAAGGGGATCAGGCTTATCGCGGCGTTTGCCGCTGTCTTGCTTGCGCTAGCGGCTACGAGCGTTGCGCTTGCCGCTCAAGACGAAGGCGAAGGCGCTACCGACCCTGCCGCTGAAGCGGAAAGCCTGCTTGGCCGCACCGCCGACTCCGAAACCCTCGCCCTCCCAGACGGCCGGCTCGAAACGAGGATCTACCCCGCCCCGATCAACTACCGCAACGAAGAAGGCGACTGGCAGCCGATCAACGAAGACCTCCACGAAGGGGACGGCTCGGCTCTCGCCAACGGCCAAAACAGCTTCGACCTCGCTCTCCCCGAACAGCTCGACGCAGGGGAGGTTCGTGTCTCAAGCGACGACGGCTGGATCTCGAGCCGGCTGCTCGGCGCCGACACGCAAGCCGCAGAAGTCCAGAGCAACTCCGCAAGCTATGAAGCAGATCACGGCGATCTCGAATTCGAGCTGTCGAGCCTCGCCAACGGCCTCAAGGAGGACATCGTCCTCGCCGACAGCTCCCAGCCGAGCAAGTTCACCTACCTGCTGAGCGCCTCGGCGGGATTGACGCCCCAGCGCGCCGAAGACGGCTCGATCGTCTTCGGTGATGAGAAAGGCAACCAAGCCTTTGTGCTGCCGGCGCCGATCATGCTCGACTCCACACCGGGGCTCCCCGCGATCTCAGACGAGATCGAATACCAGCTTGAAGAGCGGGGGACAAGCGAATGGCTGCTCACGATCGAAGCCAACCGCGAATGGATCGAAAGCCCCGAACGGGTTTGGCCGATCCGCTTGGACCCGAGCCTGACCGTGCCGACCCCGAGTCTCGACTGCGACTACCTCCTCTACAACGCCACGACCGCTAAAAACGTCGGCTGCGGGTCAACGGGCTTCGACAAGCTGCGAGCCCAATACAAGCCCGCCTACAAAGAAGCCGTCCAGGAACGCGAACGCTCCGTCCTGAAGTTCGACACCTCCTCGATCCCCTCGGGAGCGATCGTCAGCGAAGCCACGGTAGGCCTCTTCGCTCCCTTGGCACCGCTGGGCATCAACGGAGTCGAGCTGCGTCGCGCCACCCAGAGCTGGGATTCCAGCGTCACCTGGACGAAAGCAAACGCCACCACCAACTGGACCACCTCCGGCGGCACCTTCAACGCCGAAGGCGCCGAAATCCTCGCCAGCGAACGCAAAGAACTCGAAGGCTGGTGGAACTTCAGCAAAGGAATGGCGCCGATCGTCCAGGGCTGGGTCTCGGGGACGATGAGCAACCAGGGCCTCCTCCTCAAGCTGCGAAACGAGGAAGGGTGCGTCCCTCCCGGCTGCACCAATAGCTGGGCGGCCTTCAGCAGCAGCGCGGCCACCGATTCGACCAAGCGGCCCTACCTCTCCGTCGTCTATGGCCTCAAACCGAGCGCCACCACCGAAGCCGCAACTTCTGTCCTCGAAACCACCGCCACCCTTAAAGGCCAGGTCAACCCCAACGGCGCAGCCACCACCTACCAGTTCGAATACGGCACGACGACCTCCTACGGGACCAAAGTGCCGACCACGGCCGAAAGCGCCGGCTCGGGCACGACCAACGTGGCGCTCAGCAAAGCCATCAGCGGCCTGAAAGGCAACACGACCTACCACTACCGCGTCTCGGCCACCAACCCCTCCGGGACGACCGTAGGCGTGGACAAAACATTCACGACCGGGAAACTGCCGACGGTTACGACAGAAGCAGCGACTGGCGTCAAAGAAACCGAAGCGACTCTCAAAGGCTCCGTCAACCCCAACGGCAACGCCACCACCTATCAGTTCGAATATGGCACGACTATCTCCTATGGGACGAAAGTCCCGCTCAGCCCAGAATCGGTTGGCTCAGGCACCACTGCGGTCGCGGTCAGCAAAGCGATCAGCGGGCTAACAGAAGGCGCGACGTATCACTACCGCGTCGTCGCCTCGAACTCCGCCGGCACAGTCAACGGTGCCGACAAAACGCTGAAAACGACCAACCCGCCGCAAACAACGATCGCCTCGGCCACGCCGAGCTACACAGAACACGAAGAGCCTGCGGTCAAAGCCGAATCCAGCCAGGCGGGCTCGACCTTCAAGTGCGGCCTAGACGAAGGCGAAACTCCGACCAAACCCTGCAGCTCCCCCTACACCCTCCCGGAACATCTCAAAGACGGCCCGCATACCTTCGCCATCGCCGCGGTCAACTCCGAAGGGCAGGCAGACCCGACGCCGGCGAAATGGACGTTTGACCCCTCGATCTATCCTCCCGCGCCATCGAGCAGCAAGCTCGTGACGCCTGATGAAGGCGCTAAAAGCGGCTCCCAGTTCACGCTCACCTCCGAATGGGAAAAACCGGCCGAAAGCGCGGGGATAAGCTCGGTCGCCTACCAGCTGAAGGCACCGAGCTGGAAAGACTTCAAATCGATCCCGACGCAGTACCTGCTCGACTCGAAAGGAAATAATCCCGGCTGGGCGCTCGAAGTCGAAAAAAGCGCCACCAAGTCCGTGCCGGTCTCCTTTGACGTCAAAGCCTACGCCGAAGCCGAAAGCTGGCCTTCGGTCATGGAAGGGCTGCAGCTGCGCGCGGTCTTCAACGGCACCGGCGCTGCCGGCGCCACTGAGCCCGTTACCGCCACCTATAGCCGCTTCGCGGGCGGCTCCTCCGATGCGGTTGGGCAAGTCGGCCCGGGGAGCGTCGACCTCCTGACCGGCGCCTTCACGATTTCCCGGACCGATGTCTCGATCCCGGTGCCGGGCTCTGACGCAACCCTCGAATTCACCCGCACCTACAACTCCGCCTACGGCGCCAACGAAAAAACCAACAGCAAAACGCTAGGTCAGATGTGGCAGCCCTCGGCGCCGGTGGAAGCCGAATACGAAGAAGAAGCCTGGCAGAAACTGCTGGTCCGTCACGAAGAAAAAGTGCCCGCCGTCTTTAAAAAAGAATGCTGGAACGGAGCAGGCCAAGAAGTCGAATGCGGCGCCGGGAACGTGCCATGCGATGAAGCCCACTCCTGCGAAGAATGGGAATTCGAAGCCGAAATCCCCGAACAGAACTGGGTCGAAGTGCTCGACAACGAAGGCGCGGGCATCCCCTTCGAAAGAACCGGAAGCGTACCCCCCTACACCTACGTCCCGCCCGAAGAAGCCAAGGAATTCTCCCTGATCGGGTCGGGCGGCAGCTTCATCCTCGCCGATGCCAACGGCACCAAAACCGAATTCACGCAAAACGAAACGTCCAACGAATACGTGCCGAGCAAGGTCTCCTACGCCGGCACCTCAAGCCAAGCCCGTCTTACTTACGCCGTCTCGGAAAAAAAGAAGCGGTTGCTCTCTGCGATCGGCCCCGCCCCGGAAGGGGTCATCTGCAATCCGTTGAAAGCGGAAGAAGGAGAAAAAAACTACGCCCCGGAAACCAAAGGCTGCCGCTCGATCTACTTCAACTACATCGGCTTCACGATCGAAGGCGGTCCCACCGAGCAGCGCCTGGAAAAGATCACCTATTACGACTCAAGCGGCTCGGGCACTGGCCAGGTCGTCGCCAAATACGGCTACTTCTCGGCCTCGGGCAACCTCTCCGAAGAGTGGGACCCGCGCGTAACGCCGGAAGTCCTCAAGGAGCACTACGCCTACGAATCGACCAAAGACGCGAGGCTGACCAGCCTCACTCCCGCCGGGCAGGAACCTTGGCAGTTCGCCTATTACCCGGCAGGCTCCGGCGGCCCCTATGAAGCAAAGCTGAAGAGCGTCAGCCGGGCCAGCCTCCTGAAAAGCGGCCCAGCGACCGCGACGACGACGGTCGCCTACGACGTGCCGATCTCGGGCGAAGCGGCCCCCTATGACCTTGGCGTCTCGGCGGTCGCCAAATGGGGTCAGAGCGACTACCCGGTGGACGCCACGGCGATCTTCCCGCCGACCGCAGGCGAAGAACCGAGCGACTACGACCAGGCCGCGATCCACTACCTGGACGCCAACGGGCATGAGGTCAATACCGCCCAGCCATCGCCTCCCGGTGTCGAAGGCGACTCGATCACGACCAGCGAAACCGACGTCCACGGCAACGTGGTGCGCGAACTGAGCGCGCAGAACCGCCTGGCGGCGCTACAGGCGGCAAACCCAGTCGAACGCTCCCAGCAGCTCGACACCCATTCTGAATACTCGGCTGACGGCACCGAGATGCTGCAGTCATGGGGCCCGCTGCACGAAGTGCGGCTCAAAGCGGGCGAAAAAGTCCAAGCACGCCAGCACACGACGATCTACTACGACGAAGGGGCCGAAAAACTCAAAGAAGGCGAAACCGCTCCGCGCCTGCCGACCACCGAAATCGTCGCCGCTTCCATCTCCGGCAAAGGCGATTCCGAACCGCGCACGAGCCTAACCGCCTACAACTGGAAACTGCGCAAGCCGACCGAAAAGATCACCGACCCGAGCAACCTCAACATCAACAGCAAGACGATCTACAACTCCGCTGGCCAGGTGATCGAAGAACGCCAGCCATCGGACACCGAAGGGAAAAAGGCGGGCACCACCAAGACGATCTATTGGACCGCCCTCGCCAACTCCGAACAAAGCAAATGCGGCCTCAAACCGGAGTGGGCCGGCTTGCCGTGCTTTTCCAAGCCCGTCGCGGAACCTAGTCCCGCCGAATGGAATCCGAGGATTCCTTGGACCTGGTTCAGCAAATATTCAACGCTTGATCAGCTCGAAGAAAGCTATGAAGAAATCAACGGCGGGATCGTGCGAAGCACGACCGTGGCCTACGACGCCGCCGGTCGCCCGGTCACGAGCCGCCAGGAAGGCACTGGCACGGAAGTCCCGGCGATTCAAACCACCTACAACAAAGACACCGGGCTCCCCGAAAGCCAGTACTTCCTCTGCGAAGGCAAATGCGAAGCCTTCGACATTCAGGAAGCGAAGACGACCTACGACAAACTGGGCCGCCCGATTGAATACCTAGACGCCGATGGCAATAAATCGGGTGTCGCCTACGACATCCTGGGGCGGCCAGCAATCCTCTCAGACGGCAAGGGCACCCAGATAGTCGCCTACGACGAAGACTCTGGCCTTGCCACCGAAATGACCGATTCCGCCGCCGGCACCTTCAAAGCCACCTATGACGCGGACGGGCAGATGACCGAACAGCTGCTGCCCAACGGCCTCGCCCAGAAGATCGCATATGGCCCCGAAGGCACCGCGCTCTCCCTGCAATACGTCAAGAACGCTTGCTCCTCGGCCTGCACCTGGCTCTCCTTCGCTCGCGAAGATTCGATCCACGGCCAGGTCCTAAACGAAGAAGGCACCCTGGGAACCGACAGCTACACCTACGACAAAGCCGGGAGGCTCACCCAGGCCCGGGAAACCCCGGTCGGCGAAGGCTGCACGACGCGAAGCTACGCTTTTGACAACGATTCCAACCGCACCTCCAGGTCGACCTATGGGCCGGGGACAGGCGGAGGTTGTGCCACGGAATCCGAAGTGGCCAAACAGGCATATACCTACGACACCGCCGACCGTCTTATCAGCGACGGCGTCGAATACGACAATCTCGGCCGCATCACTAGGCTGCCCGACAGGTACGCGGGACCACAGGAGAACTGGCGCTTCGGCGGGAAAACGCTGGCCGAACGCAAACTCACATCGGAAACCTTCACCTCTAAAGGAAGTCTGGTGCTGAACTTCCCGAGTTTGTCAGTCAGGCTTGAGTGCGAAATGCCCTCCTCCGGCAAACTCTCTGGTAATGAAGGTATTGAAGAGTCCTTCGAACTGAAAAATTGTGCGCTATATACACTCGAAGGAGGGAAAAAAGGCACCAAACTCTCATGCGGAACCATCACAGCGTCAATGTCGAGCTACAAAGGAACCGCAAGCGGAATGTCCATATTCCTGAATTCGGGCTCCTGTCTGTTCGGCAACATGACAATGCCATTGTCCTCCTTCCGTCACAAGTTCTCCAACGAAGAAGCGTCCAAACTGCTCGTGGAATCCACAGGCAAGTCCACTTTCGGGACAAACCCGGTGGAAGTCTCGGCCAGCTCAACATGGGAACCCTCCGGCGCTGAAAAAGGCAAAACACTCAGCTTCAAGGCGGCGGGGCCGATAGCAAACGAAGGCGAACTCACCACGAGCTATTACGTCACCGATCTCACCCGCAGCCAAACTCAAGGCGGCATCACCAACACCTACAATCTCGACGCCGCCCTCAGGGAGCGCGAACGCGTGCGCACCGGCGGCTCTGAAGCAGGAACCGCGATCTATCACTACGCCGCTGGCTCGGACTCCCCTTCCTGGACCCAGGAAGGCTCCAGCTGGACCCGTTCGATCGCCGCCATGGGCGGCTCCCTCGGGGCCCAGCAGAAGAGTTCAGGCGAAATCACTCTGCAGCTCGCGGACATGCACGGCGATACGATCGCGACTGCCGCGCTCAGTCCGACCGAAACGAAACTGCTGGGCACCCGGAGCTTCGACGAGTTCGGCAACCCGCTGCAGAGCGGTTTCCTAACCGGGGGCAACGCCGAATACGGCTGGCTCGGCTCCAAGGGCCGCCGGACCCAGCTCCCTTCGGGTGTGATCCAAATGGGCAAGCGAAGCTACGTGCCCGCTCTCGGTCGCTTCCTTACCCCCGATCCCGTCAAAGGCGGTTCTGCAAACGCCTATGACTACGCCAATCAGGACCCGATCAACAATATCGATCTAAACGGTGACACTTGTCATCCGACACATAACCGTCGTTGCTCCGGCCCGCCGAGTCCGCGCGAACAACGTGAACGCCGCGCAGCGCGCAACCTGGCTAGAAAGACACCTCATCAAGCATCAATTGTTATGCGCTGTAGGAGGTGTGGGGGTGCCTCCAGTTCGAGTATAGGTTCCACCTTCCATTCAGTTGTGGACAAGGTGTCTGGGGCCGTGGACGGTGCAAAGACTACTTTCTTCCATATTGGAGGTTCTGTCTATGCGAAGGTCACAGCCCCGTCAACTGCATTTAGGGCAGCGGGGGATGCCTTCAAGCTGGCTGGATACTGGAGCCCGGATCGACTAATCCAGGCTTGGAAGTGCGGTGCGTGGCTCAGCGGTCAAAGCGGCTGGGCAGAAGAAAACGGGGGCACGTCGGGGGACTGCGACCCGGTGGCTATATTGTGGGGACAACCGGAAAGCGCCCGTTGATTGGGAGGGAATTACATGATCGAACGCCTGCTTGTACTGAGCATCCTGATGATCACAGTCGGGATTCCTGCCGGAATCACTTGCAGTAAGGGTCGGTGGGTGGCGTTTGTTCTTGGCTTCCTTCTCGTGGGAATAATTTGGTGGGTTGTTGCCTGTAGGCTCGCTCGTCCATCGTCATGGTGGGCGCGCCGGTTCTATGGTCCAGAGAAGATGCAACGGGCGTTAAATCGCTTCAATGCCGGGACAGTCGCGGCATCCTGAAATCGCAATCGATAGCGCAGAGGCGGGCAATTGGATACATGTCCTTTGCTGCCTCTGCTCGCTCGGCATCCTTGTCCGAGTTTGACACCGCGGGCTCAGTAGTTTGCGTCGAGGAGAGAGGCACCTTGTATCCACCGCCAGTCTTGCCACATTAGACGCGATTGTGAAGTAGGATTCCTAGGGTGGCTGGCCGCGTAGCTCGATTCTTGATTTCGGCGTTCCTTGCGCTTGCTTTCACAACGCTTGTTTCAAGTTCAGCTTTTGCCTCGTTCGAATTGGTAGAGCCGGACGGCCCGCGACTCGCAGTGGTGGAGAACACGCTTTTCCCATATCGGTTCGCCCTAACGACGGTGGACGAGACCGGCGCCCAGCCGTTGCGGCTGGCTGGGGGCGGCCCGAAGACGAGGCCGCTTCCCGAAGAATTCACGCTGCCTTCTTGGTCGCCGGATGGATCGATGGTCGTGTTTGTGGCACTTTCGGGGAGATTGGATCAAGGCCCACGGGCGGTGCGGCTGTACGTCAGTTCGTCCGATGGGTCTGAGGTGAGACCAATAAAGGGGACCCGGGGTGGGGAAGAACCCAAGTTTGCCCCCGACGGCCGGACGGTCTTCTTTACGCGCTATGGGTATCGATCTCGGGTGAACGGCCACGGTAAGAAGGAATTCGTGAGAAGCGGCGCGAGTGTTTGGGCAGTTGATGTGTCCGGTGGCTCTGCCCGCCGTATCACGCCTGAGCGCAACGGCGTTTGGATGTATGCCGGGTCGTTCTCTCCGGACGGGGAGGACCTGCTGGCGACCCGCTTTTCTCGGCACGGATCGTGGGGCGTGGTGAGGATCAACCTGACGAGCGGAAAGACATCTGTGTTCTTGCGCCGGGCAGTTGATCCCGTGTATTCGCCGGATGGCAGCAAAGTCGCGTTTGTGCGATGGCGAAACGTTCACCGAAGTGATGGAAAGTCGGAATCGAGGAGCGATCTTTTTACGGTCAGGTCGGACGGTGGAGGCTTGCGACGGGTGACCAGCAGTCCTGGGAACGATATTTCGCAGAGTTGGGATCCATCAGGCGAGCGCTTGGCTTTCGTGCGCTACCTGCCGGAACGGGCGGAACCTGAAGAACTAGGGTATGGCAGTGCGGTGATGCAGGTGAATGCGGATGGAAGCTGCTTGGGTTTCGTCTTGCGCCCGTCGCTTGACGTCGCGTTTTTCGGTGTGGCTTGGCAGCCCGGTTCGGGTCGCGAGGCGGGGCGGATTGAGTGCTGAGAGGTGAGATGATCTACGAAGTGCTCCTCCCAAGTTCCTGACGCTGTGGCAAGGGCCTGGTCGAAGCCCCGGGCCGCGACAGCGATTCGCGAGATGCCGCTGGGAGAGCAGGAACTTAAGCGTGCCATCAAAGAATCGAGGACTTTCTTCTGGCCTCGGGTCGCGGCGCCTGGTCTTCTAAAATCTCCCTCTCGGGTCGGCCGGCCCGAAAGGGCGATCAAGGAGGCTGGGACATGTACAGGTCTGAACTGAGGCATCCAACCGCGGGGACTGTTCTGGGGGGGATTGCCGCCCTGCTTAGTCTCGCCGCTTTGATCGTGGCGCTTTCGAGCAGCGCCGGCGCCCGGCCCAACAACGCCCTGGTCCGCAAGGGCGACATCGCGCCTGGCGCTGTGACTGCCAAGTCGCTAGCTCGCGGCGCCGTGCATCCCAAGGCCCTTGCGAAGGGAGCCGTGCATTCCAATGCAGTAGCGGCTGGCGCGATCGGCGCAGGCAAGCTGGCTAAGGCATCTGTGACCGCTGATGTTCTCGCCCATAGCTCCGTGACCCCCGATGCCCTTGCCAATAATGCGGTGACTTCAGTGGCGATCGCGCCCGGCTCAGTCTACGGCGGAGCCTTGGGAACCCAGACCATTCACGTCACGCCGATTGCCGATCTAGACACCATTCCCTCCAATCCCGAATGGACCGCCTCCAACAGCGAAACCGCGAGCTGTGCACCCGGTGAACGTTTGCTCTCCGGTGGCTTCGGCTTCAGCAACCCTGGCAATCGCGAAGTGACATTCCTCCAGGTCCGCCCATTTATTAGTCCAGCTGCGAACGGCGTGTCGGGGCGCATCGCCAGTAACTCCGGCGGTTCTGCTGTCGCGGAAGTCCAGGCTATTTGCCTCAAATGAGCGCAAAAAGTTTGCGCTGACGAATTCCGAGCTAGAGGCTGATGGGCCGCCGGCCCGCACTTCGACCCGTGCGGGTCGGCTGACGCCGGCAGCCCATGGGTACCCACGCTGTTTGAAAACTTCGGCCCTGATTCGATAGGTCGTCGTCCGTCTCGTTTCATCAAACCGGTAGTGGCTGCTAAAGACACCGTGCTGGTTTGTGGTTGCCCGATCGAATTGGAACCAAACGTTCGAGTGCAGGGCGCTCGCCTGGAGCACCACGCCTCGTCCTCCTGCGGTTGGCCCAGGGACTTTGCCGCTGATCCGCACCCGTCCGCCGAGTCTGGTCTTGCTCGGAGTGATGCGAATGGTCGGCTTAGCGTGCGCGTAGTAGCGGACCGATCGCGCCAGTTGGAAGGTGTCGTGGCGGTAACCGACTAGGACGGTGCGGTTGGGTCCCGGAGGAACCTTGTATGAGAAGTGCCCGCGCGCATCCGTGGTTGCCGTGGCGACCGGGGCGAGGCCCTGTGGGCTACCGAGCGTCTGCGTCTGCACGCAGATCGTGGCCCCGGTGATCGCTTCGCCGGATCCGTTGGCTAGAGCCCCGACAACTTCGGCCGAATGTTCGAAGGGGACCGTGATCTTTTCATCTTGGGATCCGGCAAACTGGGCGCTGAGCGTCACGCCCCCGCCCACTGGTGATTCGGTGCAGGAGTTGTCGACATTGACCGCCCGCGCGGCAGAGCAGGAGGAGTTGGCTTCACCCAGGGTCGAGAAGTCCGACGCGCATATCTGCACGCTGTTCGACCCGTTTTGGAAGGGGTAGGCGGCCGTGTCCACGGTCCAGGTCGATTTGACGCTCGCCGGGCAGGGCGAAGGGGCGGCCGCGACCAGGCCGACGATGCTTTGGTTGGCGACTTGAGCGACGTTGCAATGCGGTGTGTTGGGGTTCCCGACGCTTTGTCCGTTGATCCGAAGTTCGACCTCTCTTACACCGCCACCCACGTCGGTCGCGTCGGCGCTGACGCTCTGATGCCCGCGCGCAACGGCGCCTTCGAACAGCGAGCCCTGTGGGGCTGAGGGCTGCGGCGCGACGGGATCGACCTCCGTCGCCGCCAGGTACCTGGCGTAGATCCAGGCGCCGGGTTCGCAGGTGCTGACGCAATCGAGGTGGACCGAGGCTTCAGACAGCGGGGATTCCGGGGTGGCGTGAAAGGTGCGCTGTGACTCGCCCCTGCAATTGCCCGGCCAGCCAGGTTCGAATGCGAAGTCGTTGCTGATTCCCGAGGCGCCGCAGGTCTCAGCGGAGATTGCCAGCGATTCGACCCTTCCTCCCGGTGGCGCCCCGATCGGCAGCGTCCAGTGATTCGCGGCGCCGGTGTCCTTCGAGCGGGACGTAACCGCGTAGATCGAGATGTTGCCGCCCGGCTGCGCGCAGGCGTTGACGGCGCGCACGTAGGCGGGGTCTCCTTTGAACGTCACGCCCGCCGTGCTGCCACCGGGGATGGCGGGATCGCAGATCTCGTAGACGTAGCTAGAGGCGGCGCTGGCGTAGGAGGCCAATACAGACGCTCCCAGCACCGCAATGGCGCACCAGATCCCGATGAAGGCAATTCCCCTGCAGCGCCACGCCGTTCTTCTGAGTCGTTTCATCTTCCGCCCTCTTGCTGTTCGGGTTCGATCATTTGAATGCGCCGAATTGCTGTTCGGCTTGCGCTTCTTCTTCGGAGTGCTGACTGGGGCCGCTCGGCGGCGCCGCTGCGGTTTCCGTTTGTTCGGATGTGCTCGGGGTGGAGACGGGCGGCGGCGCAGGGGCCGGTGTCGATTCGCTTTCCACGCGTGCAAGCCCATCGGCTTGTCGCCTGACTTGGCGAGCTTCACGCTCCCGCTTGCTTGCCCGAGCGGTTTCGGGAGAAGGCGTGGCTGTCTGCTCCGATCCCTTGTCGGCAGAGGGCCGAGGTGACGCTGCTTCAGGGGCGATCGGGGGGCGGCTTTTCGTGCCCGGCGAGGCCGCCGGATTCCGGGTCGTCGCATTGTGCGCCTGATGAGGCCGGCCGTGTTCCGCGCCGATGTCGAGCCCACCGACGCCGGGCCCGACTGCTCCGGTCACGAGACACAGGGCGATCGCCCCGGCGCAGGCACCGCCCGCTCTGACCGCTGGGCCACCGGCGAGCACGGTGACCTTTTCGCTTGCATCGCTGGCGAGGAGGCGAGCGGCGAAGTCGCGGCCGCGGCCGAGGAGTCGCATTGGGAGATGGAGGGTGGTATCGGCCGCGGCTACCGCTTGGTCGATGAGACCGGTTGCCGGCACTACCTTCGCTCCCGCGATGCTGACCCAGGCCGCGAGGCCGACTTCGATTGCCAGCTCCGAGCCCGGCTCCGGGGCGGGGGCGCCCAGGCGCCGACTGAGGTCACCAAGCGCCTTGGCCAGCCGGCGGCGGAAGGTCCGTTCGCTGCAATAAAGGATCTCGGCGCTCTGCTTATCGGTCAGCTGCTTGAAGTAGTGCAGGCTCAGCACCTGGCGCTCTTCGGCCGGAAGTGTGCCGATGGCTTTGTGCAGCTCCTCGGCGGCCAGGTGCTCGATAGCGAGCTCATCGCTCGCCGGTGCGGCGAGGCGGCCGCTCTCGAGGACCATCTCGACCGCGGAGCTGTCGGACTGGCGCGCCTCGCGGCGCAGCTTGTCGATCGCGCGGAAGAAGGCCGCGTTGACGACGAAGGCATCGCGGTTGTCGATCTCCTGACCGTTCCTGACTGCGCGGAAGTACTCGACAAGCCCTTCTTGAAGGGCTTCCTCCCCGTAGCGCGCGATGAATGAGTCCGAGAGCCGGTGCGCTTTCAGCTTGCCATGTAGCGAGCGCTCGATCTCTCGAAGCGCCCCTGCCTCCAAAGGTCGCTCAAGCTCATTCGGACTCATGCATTGAGACTCCGGTTTGTTTATACCCGCTTGCTTCAATCAGAACAATCTCCCTAGACCTTTTTCTGGCCTTATGTCGGGGGACGCAGATCTCTCTGCCTATCCGTCGAACGAGGGACCGAAATTCGGCAACTTTTTTTGAGATTGGCCGGATCGGGACGTTTCGGGCGACGAGTAGGCATGAGGGGCAAAATCGACAAGAGCCCGACGGCCCGAGAGCCAAGGTCGCGTGAGCCGCTATCCGAACAGGTCATAGAGCTGACCGCACAGCGCCTTCGGGTGATGGCAAAGGCAACGAGGATCGCCTTGCTTGAGGCGCTAAACGATGGCGAGGCCGCGGTCCAAGAGCTTGCCGACCGCGTCGGTTTGCCGCATCAAAACGCTTCTCACCATCTCCACCTTTTGTGGCAGGCGGGGATCATCAGCCGCCGCCGCGAAGGCGCCCTGACCCTCTACACCGTCGCCGACTGGAGCGCGTGGTGGGTCGTGGAGCAGATCGCCGGCTGGGTGCAGTCAGGCCCCACCGGGCTGGACACGTACCGGCCCGCCGGGTAGAGCCGCGCTGATCGAGGCCGGGCTTAGCTCGCGCCGGCGGGTGCCTGCTTCGGGTCGGTCGCGGTGCGTGTTCGCCGCGACCCGGTGAGGCCGCCAGGTCACACACACCTGGCCGCCTATCCGCCTAAGCGCTTAGGCGGGTTTGTAGCCATTTCGCACTCGTCGCAGTACTCCTACCTCAGCACACAAAAACACACCGCCGGGAGGTGACACATACACACCTACCGGCGAACCAAGGAGGCGTATGCAAGGTGAGGCAAGAGGTAGGTAACAAAGCGCAGGACGGCTCAAGTGTCAGGTTGGCGCTTGGGAGGGTCGGCCGGGTCGCGATCTGGACGGTCCTAGCGCTTTTGTTGCTGCGAGGGCTCGGCGCCGTGCTGGGCGCTCCAGAACCTGATCCCACTGTTGGCGGTGCCGGAAGCGGACGCACCGACCAGGCGAGCGCGGCCTTCGCCGTTCGCTTTGCCCGCACTTACCTGGCCGACCCATCGGCGCAGGCGCTGAGGCCGTTTCTCGCCGAAGGAGTGCGGGTGGCTACTGGCCGCTCGCCATCGGCGGGGGCGTCCCAGGTGGCCCAGGCCGAGGTCAGCGCGACTGAAGAACTTGGCGACGGCAGGGCTGTTCTGACCGTCGCTTGCGAACTCCGCGACGCGCGCACCCTCTACGTCGCCGTCCCGATCGCCCGCTCGGGCGCGGGCGAGGTGGCGGCCCTGGGTGTGCCCTCCATAGTCGCGGCGCCGGGTGTGGCTGGGGCCGTCTCAGAGCGGCCTCAGCCTCTCGCCGGCTCTGACGCCGGCTCGATCCAGGCGCTCGTGGCGAAGTTCCTCCCCGAGTACGTCTCCTCAAGCGCCGCATCCGACCTCTCCTACTTTGTCGCGCCAGGTTTCACGGTCCAGCCACTCGGCGGGGCGCTTCGGTTCCTTGAAGTCTCCGGCGTAACCCAACTCGGCTCCGGTGAAGGGCCGAGGCGAGCGGTGCTCGCGGCGGCCAGGGTGGTGGACCCTGAGAGCGGAGCCACTTACCCGCTCTCCTACCGCCTGGAACTGGTCAAGGGCGCCCGCTGGGACGTCGAGGCGATCCAAGGGGCCTCGGCATGAACCGACGAGTGGTATTCGCCCTCGCGCTGGCTGTCGCCGTGCTCGCAGTCCTCGTCCTCGCACCGGCGGCGCTCGCGGCCGGCAATGACGTAGGGCACAATCTCGGCTCGCTGCTGCGCAAATACGCGGGCGAGGTCTACGGCGGCATCGTGGCGACGGTCGGGCTGCTCTTTTTGTTCAACCGGCGCTTCACCGACCTGGGGATGTTCTTTGTCGCGGCGATCATGGTCGGCTGGCTGGTCTTCAGCCCTGATCAGGTCGCCGACGCGGCCCGTGCGATCGGACAGCAGCTATTTCCGTGAGCGAGGGATATGAGCCGATTCGCTCCTACCAGCGCATCTTTCGGCCGGAGCGCAGGATCTACCACCTGGAGGGCAGGGCTTTGCCGGTGCCGGGCGGAGTCCCGCTGCGCTGGCTGACCTACGCAACCGGGGCACTCGGCGCGGTGCTCGCCCTCAGTTCCGGCTCGGTCGCGGTCTCGGCGCTCATCGCGGCGGGGGGCGCCGGCTTTGGGTTCGTGGCCGGCGGCCGTGCCGCGGCCCCGGCCGCCGCGGCCGCCGCTTTCGTGGCGGCCTGGATTGGGGGCGTGGCGCTGGGCCTGCTCGACTGGCCACTTCGCCTCGTCGTCGTGCCGGTCGCGTTCGCGACCTTCGCCACGCAGGCGACCCCTGACGGGCGCCACGCGGACCGCTTCGCGGCCTCTTGGCTCGCGCTTCGAGTGGCACCGCGTCGGCGCTCGCTGGGCCGGGCCATGCCGCCTAGTGGATTCGCCCAGCTTCGCGGCGGAGAGCTATGGGTCGGGCCGGACGAGCACTCGCCCATCTTGCGCCGGGCTCGCATCTTTGGAGCGGGCACGGTCGGCTTTGCCCGGCCGGTGCGGGTTCGGCGGGCCGGCTTGCGACAGCGTCGCCTTGTCGCGAGGCCGGCCGAGAGTCGAGCCCGGCGGGGAGATCTCAGTGCCGCGCGACTGGCGCTCGGCGCAGGCGAGGCCGTTGAGGTGCGCCCGTGAGCGATTTCCCCTTGCGCTACGCGAGGCGCAACATCTTGATCGGACCGGGGGGCGAGGCAGCCGCCCTCTATCGCGCCGAGCCGGTTGCCTATCCGTTTCTGCCGGCAGGCGAGAAGTGGGAGCTGTTGCATCGGCTGGAGCGCTTCGGGCACCTCGTCGGCGCCGACTTCTCGATCTGGCGAGTCCAACGCGCCTACCCCTCTGAGCGCTACGCCGAGGATCTCGCGGGTTCGGCGGACAAGCTCCACGCCGACTCCGAGGCATGGCGCGGCTACCTGGAAGGCCATCAGGCGCGTCTCTCCGAGCTCGGCTCCCATTTGCCCGAGGTCTATGTCGCGGTATCGCTGCGCGAGCCGGCCAAAGGTCACTTCCGCTCACTGGACCGCGCCCGCCGGCGGATCGAGGCGCTGGCAGGCGTCGGCTCGCCAAGGCCGATCGCCGGCGCCGAGCTGGAGGCGCTGGCGGAGGCCGAGCAGCGGGGCTTCGAGCGCCTCGCGAACGTCGCGGGTTTGCGGAAGGCCACGACGCCCGAGCTCCAGTGGCTCCTGCGCCGCGGAAGCTGCCGCGGCGTGGCCGAGCCGGCGCTCGACCACGCGTGGGAGCCCGATGCCTTGGTCCTGCAGGGAACTGGAGGCACGCTCAGCTACGAGCCGCTCGAACACGACCTTTGGCGCTGTGCCAACGCGCCGATGACCGAGGACCCGGGCGAGCCGCCCTCGCTTGAGGTGGAGGCTGAAGAGGGGCATTCCTTTCAGGCATTCTTCTGCGCCGGATCGCTCGCCGAAGAGGCCGAGTTTCCCGGCCCGGCCGAGCTTCTCTTCGCGCCGCTCGAAGGCGCGGGGTTCCCGGTCGACGCGGCCTTGCACGTCCGTTGGGTCGGCAACCGCGAGGCGCTTGGCCAGGTCCGCAAGCGCATTCTCGACGTCGAGAATGCCTATCGCGAGGCATCAGAAGGCGCAAGCGCAGGGCCGGGCTGGCAGACCGAGGACGATCGCGAGCTGGCCCGCGAGTACGAGGCTGTTTTGCAGTCTTCGGCGCACCCGCCGATGCTCCGCGCCTACCTCTCGCTCGCCGTAGGTGCTCAGAAACGCGGCGAGCTGGAGCGTCGGGTCGAGGTGCTGCGCGAGCGCTTCGGCGAGGTGCGGTTGCACCGCCCGCGTGGCCTGCAGCATCGACTCTTCTTCGACCACCTCCCGCGCACCGATGGCGGCTCGGTGCCCGACTACCTGCAGCAGATGACAGTCGAGCAGTTCGGCGCGATGGTCCCAACGGCGAGCTCAGAAGTCGGCTCGCCAACCGGCCCCTACATCGGCCACACCCCCTCCGGTGCCGGGCGGCCGGTGCGCTATGACCCGACCGAGGCTCCGCGCACCGCCAGGCCCTCCGGCGTTCTGCTCGCCGGCACTCTCGGCTCGGGTAAGACGCTCGCCGCAGAGGCGATCGCCTTCGCCGCGCAGCGGCGCGGCTCGTTGGTCATCGACTTCGACCCCAAGCCCGACCACAACCTGGAGGGGGTTCCAGGGCTGGAGGGCGAGGTCGAAGTGCTGGAGCTCTCGGGTGACCCGCGCCACCGGGGCAAGCTCGACCCGCTGGCGATCGGGTTGCCCGAGCTGCGCGAGGAGCTGGCCTCCAGCTATCTCCTTGAGCTTCTTCGCGACCCGCCTCCTGCTTGGGAGAACGCGATCGACCGAGCCGTCCGCGATGCCGTGAGGGCGGGCGAGCGGAGCCTGAACTGCGTCATCGCGCGGTTGTGCGAATCGGAGGCCGCAGCCGCCCGCGAGGCCGGCGAGGCACTCGACGTCCTTTCGGACTTCGGACTCGCGCGGCTCGGCTTCGCTCCGATCGAGGAGGCCGCCTAGATGTCGGCCGAGCCCTCGGTGATCACGATCCGCACACCGGGGCTCTCGCTCCCCGACCCGGGCGCCTCCCGTGAGACCTATTCGCGCCTTGAGCGAGTTTCCGTCGCGACCCTCACCTTGGTCGCGGCCCAAGCCCTGCGCCTCGTCAGCAGCAACCGACAACGACACAAGATCGTGCTGCTGGACGAGGCGTGGTTTCTATTGGCCTCCACCCAAGGCCGGCTGCTGCTGAACCGCCTCGTGCGGCTCGGGCGCAGCATGAACGCGACGATCCTGCTGGCGACCCAGCGGCTCGCCGACCTCGGAGATCTCTCCGAGCTGGTCGGGGTCTATTTCCTCTTCGGCCAGGACTCGATCCCCGAGGCCGAACGGGCGCTGCGGATGGTCGATCTCGACCCTGCGGATGCGGCGCTTCGCTCGCGGCTGACCGAATACCGCCAGGGCCTCTGCCTGATGCGCGATCTCGATGGCCGGGTCGGCGAGGTGCAGGTCGATCTCGTCTTCGAGGAGCTGCTGGCGGCGCTCGACAACACGCCGAAGGCGGCCGGCGCGTGAGCGCCGGGCAAAGGCCGCACCGCTGGAGGCGCCCGGTAGCCGTGGCGCTTGCGCTTAGCGTCCTGATCGTGCTGGCGGCGCATCCGCTCGCCGGTGCGGCAAGCGACGTATGGGGGAATGTCGCCCCCGCTCCCCAGCTGGGGAGCGATGGCCTGTTCGGCCGCTACCCGCTCGGCCACTACACCCTTGATCAGCACTTCGATGCGGTCTCCGCGTCGCTGACCGGCGGCGTCGACGTCTCCGGCGTTCCGGCGCTGATCGCCTACTTCCTCGCCTCGATCCTCTGGCTGGCGACGAGCTTCCTGGCGAACCTGCTCATCACCCTCTTCGCTTTCGCCTTCAGCCTCGACTTGGTCAACGGCTCCCAGGCGACCGGCGAAGCCGGGGCGCTGGCGCCGGTCTCCCAGGCGATCCACTCGATCTATTCCAACGTCCTCGGCGCTCCCTGGCTCGTCCTCGCCGTCGCGGTCGCCGGGATCTGGGCGATGTGGAAGGCCCTGGTCCAGCGCCGCTACTCCGAGACGGCGGGCGCCTTGGCGCTGTCGCTGATCTACGTCGTCCTAGCGCTCTTTTTCGTCGTGCAGCCGGGCACGACGATCGGCAGCGCGACGGGGTGGACGAACCAGATGTCGGAGGCGTTCCTCTCGATTTCTGACCACGGAAGCCCTTCGGGCGGAGGGCAGGCAAAGGATGGCGCGGCCAATCAGCTCTTCGACCTACTCGTCTTTAAGCCCTGGGTCGTTCTTAACTTCGGCGGTCTCGAACACTGCGCTGTCGCGGGCACCGGTTCTGGGGACTCCGATCCCGAATCGGCGCCTGTGCGGCCGTTGTCGAGCAACCCGGGTCGCGACGCAGAGCTTTCGCGCCGGCTGGCGGGCGGGACCGAGATCGCCGCGGATGGCAAGGTCTGCGTCAACAACGCGAACAAGTACGCGCCGCACTTCCTGCGCTTCAGCCTCGGCGCCGACGGGTCCGACGATCGCAGCGCCGAGTACGACGCGCTGAACGACGGCGACTCCTCGAAGTTGCCCGAAGCCGACACGGCGACGGCCGGCTACCGCCTCGGGGTCGCAGACAAGCCCGCGACCGATGCGATGGAGGAGGGCGGCCAGTTCCAGCGCCTGTTGCTCGCGCTCCTGCTCTTCTTCGGCGAGCTGGGCGCGATCGCGCTCCTCGGCTCGCTTTCGGTCGGGATCATCCTTGCCCAGGTTCTGTTGCTCTTGCTGTTGGCCTTCGCGCCGGTCGCGCTTGTGGCGGCAGCCATCCCAGGACGCGGCCATGCTTTCTTCCGCGGCTGGCTGGAGAAGCTCGCCGGGTACCTGTTGCGAAAGGCTGCCTACTCGCTGATCCTGGCGACCCTGCTTGCGGTCGCGGGGGCTCTGGCGAGTGCCACCGCGCAGCTCGGCTGGCTGATGTCCTTCGGCCTGCAGTCCCTCTTCTTCTGGGCCGTCTTCATACAAAGGCGCTCGCTCGCCGACAGCCTGATCGGGATCGCGACCGGGCCGGGCGCGCCGGGTCGCGAGGGGACCGTGCGGGTGCTGGCGCTCTACGCAGGCGCCCGAGTCGGCGCCAAAGCGCTGCGCCCGATCCGGCGAGGCACGCGATCGGCGATGAGCGCCCCAGGCCGCCTCTTCGGCGGTGCCTTCGGCTCTCGCGGCGGCGGTACCCAGACTGGCTCGAAGCCCAAATCCGGGCCGCCCTTCGCAGCGACCCACAGCGCCTCGGCCACGCCCGCGGCGCCCAGTCTCGACGCTCCGGGACCTGCCGAGCGCAGGCGCTCGCCAGACGCTGCCGGCGATCCCGGCAAGGGCAAGGACGAGCGGCCGCGCCCGGCCTCGGCGTCCCCAGATCGGGCCTCGGGGGCGGGGGAAGCTTCCGCCAAAGGCGCCGGTAGGCGGGCCACCCGTTCCCGGCAGGAGACCGCTCGCAAGCCGAAGGTCAAAGGGGACGCGGAGAAGCCGATGCCCCAGCGCCCAGGTGAGCGCGGGCAAAAGCAAGTGCCTTCCCCCAGTTCTGCATCGGTTCGGAAGGATGCTTCTCGGGACTCGGCAGCGAGTCTTGGCGAGGAGCTTCGCGCCGAGCGCGAGCGGGTTGACAAAAAAGCGCCGGCCGATTCGCCCGAGGCGCGGCCTCCGTCTCGCCGCAAGGGTGCCTCGTCTCCTCCGCGCTCGCCTCGGAAAGGCGGGGGCCGATGAGCCGGCGACGTTCGCGCGCCTCATTGCTGGCTCTCTTCGCAGCCGGTGTCGCAGCGGTCATGGTGGCGACCCTCGCCGGCACGGTGATGGCGATCCTCGGTGGCGAACTCGCCTGCCTGGGTGGTGGTGGCGGCACGGCCGCAGCTAGCCCGGCGACGCGGGCCGCCGTCGAAGAGATCCCGCCGGGTCGGTTGCAGATCTTCCAGGCCGCCGGCACCAGGATCGACATCGACTGGACCTTCCTGGCGAGCATCGGCGAGCAGGAGTGCGGCGCCGGCAACTGCTCGGGGGTCAACAGCTCCGGCTGCGCCGGCCCGATGCAGATCGCTTACGTGCGGGGCTCGGCCTGTAGTCCCGGCTCCGGCCCGACGCTCTGGGAGACCTACAAGTTCGACGGCGACGGCGATGGCGCCACTGACGTAAACGACCCCGCCGACGCGATCTTCACCGCCGCCCGCATCCTGCGCAAGGTGCTCGGCGCCCCGCCGGCCGGCGGCTCCTATGCCGCCTACCGCCAGGCGGCCTGCGGCTACTACGGCGCCTGCGGAGACGGCATCGCCAACTACGCCGACGAAGTGATGGCGCGGGCGGTCTCCTACGGCTTCCCGGGCAAGGGAGCGCCACCGCCGGTCAACGCCACAGCAGCCGAACCTGTCACCAGCGCCGGCGTCTCTTCCTGCGGGGCGAGCACCTCGGGCAGCGCCGGCGGCAACGAGATCGTCCGCATCGCCGAGAGCCAGCTCGGCCGCACCGAGAGCCCGCTCGGCTCCAACTGCAACTCCTACGGCCCCTGCCTCGAATGGTGCTCGCTCTTCGTCGCCTGGGTCTGGGAGCGCGCGGGTGTTCCGCTGAGCGGCGGCACCGCGCCTTATGCCTACTCGGGCTCGATCTATGAATGGGCGAAGGCTCATGAAGCGGGGGCGTCGCTTCCGGGCGGTCCGGCTCCAGGCGAATCCCCGTTCTCCACCGCCACGCCGAACGGGGCGCGGGTCTTGCCTGCGACCGCGACGCCTTCGCCCGGGGACGCGGTCCTCTTCGGCACCGATCCGACTAATAGCGACCACATCGGCATCGTCGAGCGCGTCTTTCCCGGCGGGCAGATCACGACGATCGACGGCAACTACTCAGACCGGGTGGCTCGTGTCGGCCCGTTCCTCCCGTCTCGCGCTGTCGAATCCGGCGAGCCGGCGCCGATCTTCGGCTACGCGCATCCTCCGATGGTTTCGGGGGCGGGCAATGACTGATCGGCTGCGCCTGCTGCTTGATCGCCCGCTCGATCCAAGCGTTGCTCGGGCGGTGACTGTGCTCGCCTCAGCAATCTTTGTCGGGGCAGCGGGACTCTTTGTCCTAGGCAGTCAAGGGCATGGTGCGCGGCAGCAGGTCGAGCATGTCGCGTTGCCGCCGCCGCGTGCAGCTCGGCCTCCAATTGAGGCGAAGGTCGCTCGCGGGCAAGCGCCGCCTCTCTGGTTCTCCAAGCATCAGGATCCCCAGGACATAGAGGGGAGCCGTGCCGCCAGCCGCGCCGGTCGCGCCCTGAGGGCACACCGGGCTCTCCAACAGGTGCCTTACCGGTCGGGCAAGCTCGCGATCGATCTTGTCGGCGCGTATGGTGCTCGCGCTGTTGTTCGGGTAAGCGCGCCGACCCTGGCCGACGCGCGAGCTGGATGGCGGCGCTTTCTTCGTCATTACCGCGATGCCGGGCGCGCATATGTTCCCGTGTTCCGGGCGCGAGAAAGCAGACGCTGATGCCGGTGCTTGCGGACGCTCACGCCATGTCCCGGCCGGGAGAGTCGCCCCCGCCACCTGAGGGCAATCCGAGTCGCCGGCTCATTTGTGGCGATGCGCCCGACGTGCTTACGACGTTGCCGGACGGGAGCGTTCATGCCTGCGTAACCAGTCCGCCGTACTGGGGTCTTCGCGATTACGGCGTGCCGCCGCGTGTCTGGAATGGGGATCAGGATTGCCGGCACCGCTGGATGCCCGCCAGCCGTGGCGAGTTCTGCGGGCGATGCCGCGCGTGGCGGGGGTGCCTGGGTCTAGAGCCGACGCCCGATCTATTTGTTGAGCACCTTGTCGCGGTTCTGCGCGAGGCTCGCCGAGTCCTACGCGATGACGGCACGCTTTGGCTAAATCTGGGCGACAGCTTCGCCGCCAGCCGCAGCTATCAGGTCCCGGACAACATCGGGCGCGACTCGGGAACCTCGGTTGGCTCACGGGTACCGCCCAACTTGAAGCCAAAGGACCTCATCGGAATTCCCTGGCGGGTTGCGCTCGCCCTTCAGGAAGACGGTTGGTGGCTTCGCTCCGACATTGTTTGGGAGAAGCCGAATGCAATGCCGGAGTCGGTGAGCGATCGCCCGACGCGTTCCCACGAGTTCATATTTCTTCTGAGCAAGAGTCGTCGCTACTTCTATGACGCGGACGCTGTTCGCGAACCAGACAAGGGCGGCCGTGCGGGTAACGGATACGTTCGGCCGCAGCGGCTGAGCTATGGCGGCGAGTCAGTGCCGCGCGGTCAAGACGAGGAATGGGTCGGAGGAGCCGGACGCAACCGGCGCAGCGTTTGGACCGTCGCGACTCAATGCTTCAAAGGGGCACACTTCGCCACCTTCCCGGAAGGCTTGGTCGAGCCGTGCATCCTCGCTGCCACCGCGCCAACGGCGTGTTCAGTTTGCGGCGCTCCCTGGCGGCGCATTGTTGAGTCAAAGCGCCTGGTCGCGGGCGAGAGCGCGCCGTCCGGGAGGCAGAGCGCAGACGAGGGCTTGCGCACCGGCCGCGCCGGCAGTCCCTCATGGGTTCATGCCGGCAAGGTTCTAAATCTCCGAGAAACGGTTGGCTGGGAACCGACCTGCCGGCACGACGAGCCCGGCAGCCGTTGCGTCGTCCTCGATCCGTTCGCCGGTATGGCGACGACTGGGATCGTTGCTGAGCGGCTGGGCCGCGACTTCATCGGCGTCGAGCTCAGCCCTACCTACGCTCAGATGGCTCGGACTCGGCTTGCGGAGAAGGGGAGTCCATCGAGGCGAGCACGATGAACGCCCGCCGTGAGCCCGCTGGCCTGATCGGCAAGGCGAAGGGACGCTGGAATCCGATCAAGACCTTCTGTCTCTTTTCCGGCGGCGGCGACTCCGGAGTGCTCGCGCACCTATGCCGGGACCATTACGACGCGCTGCTCTACATCGACACGGGCACCGCTATCCCGACCTCGGGAGAGCCACCGATCGGCGGCGTTGAGGATCACGTTAGGGGGTTCGCTCGCGAGCTCGGAAAGCCGCTGATCGTCCGGCGGTCGGGGGACGCGTTCCGAACGATGGTGCTCGGTGACGAGCTCTGGTGGCGGCGCTACCGAAAAGAAGTCAAGTCGCACAAAGGCGGTCTGACGGTCGAGCAGATGATCGCGGAGGACAGGCAGGCCGGGCGCACCTCAAGCAAGCAGTACGGCAACGCGCCGTATGGATTTCCCGGCAAGGGGCAGCACGGCAAGGCGTACTCGCGGCTTAAGGAGCGCCGGATCGAAGAAGTCCTCCGGCAGGCGAAGCAGGGCCATTCGCGGAATTCGGCAGTCCTGTTCCTTTCGGGAATCAGACGATCCGAGAGTCGTCGGCGGGCTCGCCGCGAGCCATTGAACGAGCGAGGCTCGGCGAAGTTTTGCAATCCGCTGATCGATTGGACCGCTGCCGACATGGCGGCGTACCGGACACGGTTCGATCTACCTCAGTCGGACGTGGCTGCCCTGCTGCATCGCTCAGGCGAGTGCAACTGTGGAGCATTCGCCCAAGCAGAGGAGGAGCGAGCGCTAATGCGCGCGTTCTGGCCGGCTTGGTGGGCAGCCACGATCGAAGCCCTAGAGGCTGAGGCTCAGGCTCGCGGAATCCGCTGGTGTCGCTGGGGCGGATACGACGTCGCCGGCAACCAAGCAGCGGGACGCTCGGCCGAGAAAGTAGGCGTCCTCTGCGCCAGCTGTGCGGGCCGGAGTTTCGACACCGAGGACGCCCCGGCGGCCACTCCTGGGGGCGACCTCGCGGCCGCCCTCCAGGGCGATCAACGGGCCACGCCGATTTCCCGACAACGCGGCCAAATGGCGCGCTGCAAAAGGGATTCCGCCGACGCAAAAACGCTGAAATCTCCGCGTCAATCTCGGGTCAGGCTTTGATGGCGAAGCGCGATCGATCGGACCCGGCTCTCATGCTCGCAATCGTCGCGGGCGCGATCCTGCTCGCAGTCGGCAAGGCGCTCTCGAATATCCAGATCGATCGCCTCCTCGCGCGCCCGTCGATAGTGGCTCCGCTCTCACTCGGCGGAACCATGATCGCCACGGCGCTGGCGACTCAGCGGCTTCGCAAGACTCGCGCGGCTCTCGACTCACGAGTCTCGATCGCTGTCGTGCCGGCCGACGAATTCAAACCGTCGATCGATTCTGTTCTTCGCCTCGCTAGTCAAATCAGTCGGATCGATCGCAGTATCGGAGGCTGGTTCGATCGTCGGGGGTCGGCGCTCGGCGTCTCGCTTTCCTCGGATGCTGACGGCCGACTCGCCTACATCGTCTCGGTGCCGGGCCGCGCGCGCGAGCTGCTGAGGAGCGCTTTCCTGGGGTATCAGGGCGTTGAGCTGCGCGACGGCGAAGCGGTATTCGCTGACGACGCGAATGTGTGCTCGGATGACAGCAACGAAACCGTTCTGCGAACCGAGCTCGTCCTTGCGAAGCCCAGCATCGAGCCGCTTGCGCGGTTGAGTCTCGACCCTGATCCGCTCCAGGCGTTCGCCGTCGCTCTGCGGAGCCTTCGACCCGCCGACGGTGACGACGCGTCGGTGCGTTTCGATCTACTGCCGGCGGCCGGCCTGCGCCGAACGCGTCTGCGGCGTGTCCTTCGACGCGAGGCGAAGCGCCGGCACGGCAATCCAATCCAGCTTCCCGAATGGCTTGGCGGAAACGGCGGCGAGGGCCAGTCGCGCGAGCCGGCCGAGCTCGCAGAGCGGAGGGACGTAGCGTCGGCTCTCGACGCCAAGCTCCGAGATTCGGGCCCGCTTTTCGAGGCACAGGTTCTCGTTCGCGTTCGGGCCAAGGATCGCGCTCGTGCAAAGGCCACGATGCAGGCGCTTCTATCTGCGTTCGGTCCGTTGTCCTCTCGCAACTGGCTTCGGGCGTCCGGGCTCCCAATCCCTGGCCTGGCGTTCATTGGCTCGGACGCTTGGATGCTGCGCCGTGGTTTTGACCGGCGATTTGACTCGGGGCTCTTTCGCCCAAGACGCAGGAACATTCTCACGGCGCACGAGCTCGCCGGCTTCCTCAAGCCGCCGACCGTCGATTGTCTCTCCGAGAACGTTCTTCGCTCGGGGGCGTTGCTTGCTCCCGCGCCGCCTCTCCCAATATTTAGGCGCGACGACAAGAGGCTGATTCCGCTTGGCCGCGTCGTCAGAGAATCAGGCGAGGAGATCGTCGCCGTGCGGACTGCGGACAGCTTTTTCAGCTACATCGCCGGCAGAAGCAGATTCGGAAAGACCGAGCTCGCGATCGCCCAGTTCGTCCACCTTGTTAGGAGTGGGCACGGCGGGCTCTTTCTCGATCCGCACGGCGACGCCCTCGACAGAATTCTTCCCTATCTCACCGAGCCGGCTTTGGCCCGTCGGGTCGTTCGGATCGACCTTGGACCCGGCAGCGCTTCGCGCTCGCAGCCTGGCTGGAACCTATTTGAGCTGAAGGGACGCAACGCCGAGGAGGCGGAGGGGCGAGTCGAAGCGGTCGTGGACGCCTTCTCGTCTGCACTCGAATGGGGAGATCGCAGCACGCGCGCGATCAATCTCACGACGCAGGCCGCGACCGCATTGGCCGCGATCGCGCGAGTGCTGCCGCCCGCGAAGGCTCCGACGATCTTTCAAATACCGACGCTCTTGACGAATGACGAGTGGCGCGAGGCGGTGCTGCCATTCCTGCCAGCCGCGTCACGCAGCTTTTGGCTCGATCGCTTTGGGCGCTTGGCCGAGGAGGCGATTACGCCACTCACCAACATGATCGACCGGCTGCGCGCCTCCTCGGCGGCGTCAACCCTTCTCGGACAGAGCCAGAGCAGCTACCGGGCACGAGAAGCGATGGACAAGGGCTTGATTGTTCTGGCGTGTCCCGGCTCGGGCGGAACGCGGGATCGACTGCTCGCCAATCTCCTCGTTTTCGATCTCTTTCATGGTGCAAAGAGCCGGGGCGAGCTTGACCCCAATCAGCGTCGGCTTTTCTTTGCCTGTCTTGACGAGATCCAGTCGTTTGATGGGGGGTCGTCTGAAAACCTCGCGGCGCTCGTGGAGCAGACGGCCAAGTTTGGGCTGAGGGGCATTTTCTGCAACCAGAACCCAGAGCGCTTGAGCGGGCCGACGCTCAACGCACTGACGACGAATCGCTCGCACCTGATATCGACGGCGCTCAACGCCCACGCCGCGTCTCTTCTAACGAAGGAGTGGGGTGGCGAACCCAGCTCCACGGCGCTTAGCAAGTTGCCCCGCTATCGCTTCATCGCCCAGGTAACCGACGAAGGCGACCTGAGTAAGCCGTTCGCACTTGGCGGCGTTCGGGTTGAGGAAATCCTTACTGCCGGCAAACCCGATCGGGTTAAGGCAATCGAGGGTTTCAGCGTGACGCCCCGAATGTCGCCCCGCGATGCTCTGGCCCACCTTGAGCGACTAGACGACGAAATCCTTGCCGAGCTCCGCAGGCTGAGGCGAGGAAGCGAAGCCGTGGCGGCTTCGGAGCCTGCCGACGACGAGACGGCTGAAGGTTTCGAGCCGGTGCGGGTCGCGCGGAGGCGATCGTGAGCACTGACCATCGCGGGCTCCCGGCCAATGCCGTCGAGATCGTGGCGTCGGTTGCGCAGCATCGGGCTCTCTCCACGCAACAGGCTCGGGAAATCCACCTGCCGAACGTGGGCAAGCGATGGAGCCAGCGCGTTATGGCGCGGATCGAGCGTGCAGGCTTGCTCGCGCACGCCCGCACGCCAACCGCTCCGCAGCGCCTTTGGTTTGCGACCGACGCCGGAGCACGCGCCGCAAGGGAAGCCGGCGCGATGGAGGGGAACCCGCGTCTCTTTAGCGCCGAGGAAATCGCGGGTCCGCTGCAGGCGCACACGGCGGCCGTGAACGATGCCGCGATCAGCTTCCTGCGAGTTGCGCGCGAGCGGGGAGACGATTTCGGCCCGCTCTCGTGGCGACAGGAGGTGGCGCACCCGCTGAGTGTCGGCGGTCGGGGTCGAAGTCGGCGGACACTTTTCGCGGATGCCGTGCTCACTTACCTGCGGCTTACCGACGACGAGGTATTGATCGAGCAACGATTCCTAGAGCTCGACCGCGCGACCATGTCGGTGGACAGCCTCGCGGCTGAGTTGGGTCGCTATGCGCGCCTCTACCGCGCGACGGATGGGGCGCGACCCATTTGGCTACCTCGTTACCCGCGCTTCCCGCCCGTGCTCTGCGTGCTCGCGGCGGCGTCACGAGCCGTCCTCGAGCGACGACGAGACACCGCGCTCGCGCTCATGCGGAGCAACCCCGAGCTTGCGGAGGCGCGCGAGGTTTCGGTCTCCGTTTGCCTTGCCGACGATCTCAGAGAGTGCGGTCCATTTGCGCCGATTTTCTATCGCCCAAGCGCTCCCGGCGAGCCCGTGAACTGGCTTGGGGAAGCCAAATGAGCGCTTGCGGCGGGGCTACCCTCTGGCTACGATTTGAGGCAATAAATAAGGGGATGCTGCGCCCTCAAAAGCGCGATCCCGACACGGCGAACCCGCCGCGCTGGAACGCGACGGGCCGCCACTTCAGACACAGGAGGTACTGGCTCCCATGTCCATTGTTCACTCTAGGCGCTGCCGTCAAGTTGCAGGGCGCGCGGGCAGTTCGATCGTCGGCCGACAATCAGGTCGACCGATCGGCGTTGGACTCCATCAACAGAAGTGCCGTACTCGTGCATCCTGCGATCGCGGCGGTGTATCGGTGATGGTCGCGCCCGTCACGAGAACCGCGCCAAGCCCCGACGCCGAGCGCTGGCGAGACAAGCACGGCCTTGCTGAACATTTCGCGTGCGGCATTCGCTGGATCGAGGAGCGAATGGCCGAAGGGATGCCGCACAAGTACATCGCCGGTCGGGCAAAGTTCAAAGTAAGCCTGGTTGAACCCTGGCTCGATCAGCATGGCTTTATCGAGCATCGAGCGGGTGATGCAGCATGAGCGCGCCTGCCATTGCAACCCGAGAGAAGCCGGCCACCAAACGCCGCAAAGCCAAGAAAGTAAAGAAGCAATATCTCGGCCGTATCTACATCGGCCGTGACGATGATGGCAAGCAGGAATTCGAGCACGTTGGTTGGTTCGAGAGAAAGAAAGAACGCGATATTGCCGTCGCCAAAGCGAAGGCAGCGCGAGGCGCGGTGGAAGCACGAATTCCGACTTGCGACGAATACGTGGACCGCTATCTAAGGGACTACGCGCGTCGCAATCGAGACTCGTCCTTCGATATTGCAACCGAGCGCCTCGCTCGTTTCCGCGCCGACTTCGCCGGCCGTCGCATGGACATTCCCCGATCGGAGCTCAAGGATTGGATGAATGGGGAGGGGGATTGGTCGCATCGCGAGCCGATCCCGAAAGGCTTTCGGCCCTCAATCGTCACGCTCTATAACCACGCGATCGATGAGGACGATGTTCCTCTTAGACGTAGCCCGGCGCGCAAACTCGGGGGTCGAACCAAGAGCAGACGGTCGCAGACGCCACCGCCGACCGAGGAGGAGTTTCAGCGATTGCTGGATGCCTGCTCGGTGCTAGGCGACTACGCGCCGAGGATGCGCGAACTGATGCTGTTCGCTGCGTACGAGCTCATGCGGCCGAGCGAGCTCTATGCCCTCAAGGAATCCAAGATCGATTTTCGGCGAATGAGGGTTCTTAAGGACGCGCGTCTATATAGGGGCAAGCTCGACGCGCCAAAGACGGGCGTTGTCCTCATACCGCTTACCCAGCCGGCCTGCGACGCGATCGCAGGCCGCACCCCCAATGACGCCGGGTTGATCTTCCTGTCGAAGGAAGGCAAACGGCTCTCTCAGGCCACCCTCTCGGGCTACTGGGCCCAAGTTAAGGCAGCGGCTGGGCTCGACTTCGATTTCTACCACGCGACCAAGCACTACGGCGTTCATTTCATGTGGGTCGAAATGGGAATGCACCCGCGAGCCATTGCCTCATTGGCCGGCTGGAAACTCAAAACGGTCATTGAGATGTTGGAAACCTACGGGCACGGTGACGTAGGGGCGATGGAGCAAGTGGACGAGGCCTTCTCTCGCAAGAGCGGCACACGAGTCCGCCACCTGCAGACGATCACGGAGCTGGCGGCATGATGGGCTCGGGACACAAACACGATCGGGCCGAGCTACCGCATGCTGGCGATCGGGCGCGGCTCTGTCGCCTTGTCGAGCGCTTTCCTCATTTCTGGATCGCCGCTGGTGCAACGGGCACCGTTAGCGAAGCGTCGGAGAATCTGATCGCCCTCCGAATGGACAAGCACGTTTATGGCGCTGAGGAATGGGACAACGAGCTCTGTTGGACCGCCGACGATGGCGCTCTGTATCCCGGGCCGGAGGCCGAGCGGATCGCCCGCGCCTTTTACGCCGACGTCGAAGTCACCCCTCCAGGCTTCTTCTTCTGAGCCGTGCGCCTGGCTGTCGATTCGTCGCCCCGTAAGAACCTCAATCTTTCGTTGAGTCCAGGCCAAGGGGATTCGGATTACGCTAAGAATAAATTGAATAATAAATTTATCTCCGGCCTAGCCCAGCTGGGCCGGAGGCCTTGGAATGGAGAAGAGTAATGAGACGAAACTGGATTGTTGCCGTGGGGCTCATCCTTGGCCTCTGCCTGCTGGCAGGAGCTTCTATCGCTGGCGCTGAAGGGCCATCGTCAGAAGCGGCGCCTCCGGAAGAACCTGCCTTGGTTGAACCGCCCGCGGAAGAACCGGTCGCAGAAGCACCTAGTCTGGTTGAACCGTCCGCGGAAGAACCGAGTCTAGTTGAACCATTTGCAGAAGAAGGCTGTGCTGCCAACCTGATTTGCGTGTACCACAAAGTAAAATTCGAAAGTCTCAACTTTCTAGATCCTGTGTGTGGAACCTCCCAAATTTGGACAGAAGGCGCACCGTGGAAATCTGCCCGAAATCGATGCGGCAACAAGACCGACTGGATCCGGTTAAACGGATCGGTCGTAGCGTGCATGAACCCAGGCGGAGATAGGCCCAACCCCGGCACCTTTAATGAAGTGTTCATTCCCGTCGAATTCGGTGCGTTCTGTTGAGATCAATCCTCGATCGAGAGTAACCATCTGAGTAGACCTGTCCTTCTGGCGTCCGGAGAGTGCGGCCGTAGTCGGCTCCAGGTGCGCCAGGAGGACGCGATGGAGTGGGGGCCGCCGGCTCGATCACGTTCGAATCACACGCATGTTGCCGTCCGGCGAAGAGTTTGACGGCTGGGCTGGAAACCCGGCACGATGGCGGCGACGCTGGAGATCTATGGGCACTCCGACATGGAGTGAAGAAACTTGCGAAAATCCAGCCATGAACCGCCGCTGGTTCAAGGGACGGCTTGAGGCGCTGATAGACGCCGCGGTCCTCTTTGTGGTGCTGAAGCTGATCGCGCCATTTGTATTGCCTTGGGCTGCGTCACTGGCTTTCGGCTTGACGTTAGATCCTGCTCTTGCCAGTCCGGTTCTCCTTGGAGCTGGGGCGCTCTTTGTTCTTCGGGATATAAAAAAAATGACCCTCGTATACTAGAATTTTAGTATTCCAGTTCAACCTGTCTGGTCCCTTGGTGACAGTGCTGTGCGCGAGGGAGTTTTCAGATGCAGCATCACCCCAACAAAGCAACGGTGTGGGCGGCAGTCCAGTGCCGGCGCAATGCCCGTAGGAAGGCGGCCTAGAATCCAAGCCGATGTGGGGAGTCGGCAAGGCTAGGGCCAGGGCGATCGTCGCCCGCGTGGGCGCGGCCAGTGCTGAGATCGCCGCCCGCGTTGGCCAGTAGCGCGCCCATTCCTTCAGTAGCTGAGGGATGGGCAGCCTAGATCCCTTTATGAATACGCCTTGACGGATCAGTCTTTTCCGTGCCGGTTTAAGGGAGGAGCACGTGCAGCCCCAATCAGGGACCAAGCCTGCTTGTCGATTGCCTTCCGTGCATCAATGCTTTAGCCTTTGTATTCAGTTGAGTGAAAATCATGCCTGATAGCTCATTGAACGACTTTTCTCTTGCCGATGAGCCGCTATACGAGCGGACAGAGATCGATGGAATTGAGTTTGTCAGGGACGCTGACGGCGCCTGGCGCTACGCCGACAACTGGATCTTGGTTCCGGGAGCGCGAGACGTGACCTTGACCGAGCGCTTCCGCCCCAAGCTGATCATCGATGCCGAGGAGGAGGTCGAGCGGGTCGTTGTCAGCGGCAACGACATAGCGGCGGCGCCCGAGCTGCTCAACTGGTGCATCGCTGAGGGCAGGCTGATTACTGATGGGGACGAGCTGGTTGAGGTCTTGGTTCCGTACGAGCAGTGGCGGGCGCGTGATCGGGTTCCCGGCGCGCTGATCTCCCCGGAGCACCACGGCAGCGAAGCCGAGCAACAGGTAGCTGCCGCGGAGCGTCAGTTCCGAGAAGCCGAGCAGCAGCTCGATAAAGCAGCCAGCTACCGAGCTGAGGTCTTGCGCCAACACGCCGACGAAATGACCCGTCAGGAAGCGCGGGCGATCACCGGCTTGAGCGTTGGCCGCGTCCAGCAATTGATCCGCGAGGAGATGGATAGCCCCGATCCCGAAGCGATGAGTGAGGCTCAGGTTGAGCAGCTTGACCTGAGCCTCATGTGGCTTGCCACGCGGGGGCCGAGGAATATGGACGCCCTCCATAGGCTTCTTACCGAAGAAACCAGGACCGTCTATCCGACCAACCTTATTCGGCGCAGGATCACTACGTTGGCGGAACGAGGTCTCTTGAGTGCTTCTGGCAAGGGCGTTGTCCTCAGGCCTAAGGGCGTAGATGCCCTGAGCAACGCCCGGCACAGCGGGAAACTAAACCTGCTTGATGGGATTGGCTAGGGGCATGGTTTGAACCCTCCATCTCGCCCGATCCGCACTGAGCTGAATGACGCGCTTGTCGGTGGCATTCGCCAGCGCGGTCCTGATGCCTTCGGCATGATGATCGACGCTTTGGTCCGCTTGGTTGTCGGCGTGATCACCTTCGCAGTCTTGTTGGGGATCAGTCAGCTCGCGGGCTATGAGATCACTGCTGTGCCCTTCGTCGGAATGACCGGCGTATCCGGCCTGGCCAGTTGGCTGCTCACTCGACGCTCGCAGTCAGAAGACGAGAAAGAAGGGGAATGAGCCCGGGTATTTCAAAGAGCCAAATGAGGAGCAAAAGGCCGCGTTCCTGACCGAGATCGTGGGCGAGGACTTGAGCCGCGCAGACCTGATCGAGGCAATGGGAGAAACTCTTGGTCTTTGTCAGTGAGAGCACGTACCAGTGGGAGAACAACTACTACGCGCTGGTTTACGCGACTATGGCGCGCTCAGCGAGAACCTTTGAAGACAAGGTTCTCGCTGAGGATCTTGCCCGCTGCACGAGGGCGGCGAGAGCCGCGATCGAGCCGGTGGTCGCGGAGGTCAGGCGCGACGGCGTGCCCTTTGAGTGGCTGCGGCGTTGCGAAGAGGAAGGCCACGATGGGACCCGCCTCGGAGGCTGCGTGAAGTTCTACATTCCCCGTCGGGCAGTGGGGAGCTGTCCTGGCTGGCGACGAGGAATCTGCGAAGCGGCACTTGTCCTCATCACCATCGGCGAGCGCCATCCCGCGCAGCAATGGAAGCCGAGCGTTTACGAGATCGCTCACCGTCGCTTCAATCGGAGTCCGTGATACGAGAGTGATATATCTCCCACCGCAAACGTAGTCTGGGAGCGGAATTGGTTCTGTCTCCCCGATGCCCGATCCGCATAGCTCCGCATGAGCCCGCATAGCCCCGCAGATGTCAAGGGCGCCAGCGGCCTACCCGGAGGGCGAATGTGATGCCAGCGTGATGCACGCGATGAGGGGCGGTGATGCCATCCGCGATCCATAAGCGATCTCATTTCTAAGCGCCGGTTCGGAGGCCTACTCTGCGGACATGTCGCTTCGAGCGTGGATCTGGGTCGCGGTGGTCGGGCTGGTGATCTTCGTTGCCGTTGTCGCCACGCAGGGCGGGTTGTTGGCGCCGAGCTTCGATCCCGGCCGTCAAGAGATCTCCGAGTACGTTCACTCCCCCGCTGGTGCCGCGATGGTGGTCGGGTTTCTCTGCTGGGCCCTCTCGCTGGCGGTCCTCGCCAGCCTGATCGCCCATGTCTACTGGACCCCCGGCGGTGGCGATTGGCCGGCTTGCCTCCAGGCGGGGGCGCTGTTGCTCGCCGCGGTCGCGGTCGTCGTGTTGGCGATCTTTCCCACCGACAGGGGGGTGGAGATCCCAGGCGTTGTAACGCACGCCACGCTGACCGGGCAGATCCACGATGCGGCAGCGGCTTCGGCGACCGTGGGCATTCTCACCGCAGCGCTGATCGGTGCCGTGCGACGCGGCGGGTCGATTCGCGTCCTTGGTTTGACGCTGGTGGGAATCGGGATCGCCTCAAGCGTCGTCCTGCTCGCGATGGGCGATCCGCTTCCTGGCGTTAGGCAGCGCGCACTAGTCGCCGTCGGTTGTCTCTGGCAGGCCGCCTGGCTGTTCGAGGTGAGCCGGGACGTGGCTCCTACTTCGGCCTGAAGCAGCGCGGGTTCTCGATGCAGTACCAGTTGATGCCCGAACAGCGGCCCGCGCAGCCGGAGAACTTGGAAGTCGCTTGACGAATCGCATCCGCCTCGGCGATCGGCACGCTGTCGAAGTCTTTCTCAAATCGCAGCGGACTGGGGAGCTCGGTCGCCTCCCTTGGCTCTATGGCGGCAAGTTGGATGCCCTCGAGGGCCACGTCGACCACGTAACGGCGCCCCTCGATATACAAGGGATCCAGCTTGCGCCAAAGACGCCACCACGGCCGGCGCCCCGCGCGACGTTCTACGGTGACCGTCTGTCCAACGATTCCCTTGACGTGCCCGCCCTGTCCGACTTGCTTCGCCAAGAAGCTGCCTCGGATGAGTGCCGTCACCGCATAGGCGCCGAACGTCAACATCACGATCCAAGCTGCCGCATGGGCCACGAGCTCAAGCCCGGTCACCGCCCAGAGCACCGCCGCTATCGCTGCGGAAAGACCGAGGCGGAAGGCCAGGGTTCCGACGACGCGGTGGATGTACCACCATCGGGTTACCTCCTTCCAAGTCCAGGGAAAGGTGAAGGACTCTTCCTCTTCGCTCGCGCGACAGGGACGGTAGCCAAGCTGGCCACTTACGCGCGGCAAGATCACGTACCAGTCGACGAGGCTTGACGCCCAAACGACGACGGCGGCCAGCACAAGTGCCACGGTGGCGCCGTGAATTGCGTCGTAACCGGCGAGCGGGTGCGCAATGGTCGTCGCGAATAGGGCTGCAAACAACGTCGCCGGCAGTAGCACGGCAAGGGCGTCACCTGCGACTATGCGGTCAAGGCGCGCGCGGTGGGAGGGAACAGACATCGTCCCAGCTCGGACCAGATCCCAACGGTACTTCTCGCGCAACGCCAGCAGCCAGGCGAGGGCCACGATGCCACAAAAGGTGGCGATATTGGCCGCGTCGAATGCTGCGGCGCTCGCGACAAGGATCGCTAGGACGATGACCTGGCCTCGCACGTATGGGATCGGATTCATGCCTCGGAATGTATGCCCTCGAGGCCTCGGCGAGGACCATTCGCCTGGGGCTGGTGTGTGAACCGCCCTACTTGGCCCCTCGGCGGGGTCGGTTCCTCGCCCAGACTTCGTCCATGTCGACAGTCTTTAGCGCCTCCGCCATTCGCTGTAGTGCGTTGTCTGAATAGCGATAGTGTTTTTGTGAGTCGAAGTCGAAGACGTGGACGCAGTCCTCGTCTTCGTCGATTCCGAGGTGTCGCCTCAGTGCCAGCACCTTGGGCGGCGCAGCTCCAGGCGTCGTGCCAGGTCGGGCTTGGATATGTAGTACTTGCGCTGCAGGTCCACCTCCCTCACCGCTGCGGCCTGACGCGGATCGTCAGCGGCGACGTATTCGACGGGGGCTCCCTCTCCTCGGGTGAAGTGCACCTTCAGGGTCGGCCCGTCCTGGGAGAACTGCGTGCCCACCTGACCGAGGCGTGGGAAGACGCTGGCGATGTCCTTGCCCTCGCGAATTCCGCGCTCGACCCGGTTCACGTCGCGCTCGGAGACTTGGGCCTCCTCGGAGACGTGACCCTCTAGCGCAAGCAGGCCGCGTATTTGTGCTCGGGCCTCCGCGCGACGACGCTTTCCCGGTTGCAGCAGGTTTGTGACCTGGCGGAACTGCTCGTCGACTAGCACCTGAATGTCGCGCGGAGGAGAGGTCGAGATCGGCAGCACTCTTTCGGGCAGGTGTTCGGCCAAGCGCTCGCCGAAGTTCGCGTCCAAGATTTCCTCGAAGAGCGTGACCGCGCCGCGGGCGTGCACGTAGAGCAGGTCCTCGCTGACGCTGGCCAGGTAGTGCTGCTCGTCGTCACGCAAGGCGTCGATCGCGCGCATGACCCCGAGGTCGGCCTCGCCGAGCCCGAGGTACTCGCTGGAGAGATTTACACACTTCTCGAAGCCGATGGAGCGGCCGCTGCGTCGGTCGAACACTTTCACGCCCTGCTCCAGTAGCGCGGCCTTCAACAACATCTCGAAGCTGTGCTGGAGGTGCAGCAGCACAGTTGTCTGTCGACCATCGTCATCGACGCCATTAAAGGCAGCCGTAGCCCGTCGCAGCGACGAAATCGCCTTGTCCTTCAGCAAGCCAGAGATTCGGCGCACGGTGATCAAGCCTAGTTCTGTCGCCGGCAGGGGGCCTATCTGGAGCGCCGGCCCTCTGGTCAGATGGCGAGGCCAGGCTTCTTCGGTCTTTTCCGGGAGGAGGCTTACTGCGCCCTATCCGAGTCAGCGGACCCGGGGCAGACCCGGATGATTATGGTCGACGCTATTCCGAATCCTCAGGGTCGGCCGTGGGTTAAGCAGTTGAACTCATCCAGCATGGTGGGATTGAGGGCAGTCCTCATGGCAAAGCGGAGGAAGCAGTACGAAGCACGGATCTACCTCGGCCGAGACGAGAACGGCAAGCAGCGCTTCGACTACATCGGGAGATATGACCGAAAGCGAGATCGCGACAGGGCGGTTCGAAAAGCAAGGGAGGACCGCGAGGCCGAGGAGGGACGAGCGCCCTTCCCTCGCTGCGACGAATACGTGGATCGCTACTTGGCCGAGTACGCAGATCTCCACAAGGACTCTTCGCTCATTGCTGCCAGGAGGGGATTGAGGCGCTTCCGAGAGGATTTCGCCGGCCGCTCGCTAGATATCTCGCGGGCCGAGCTCAAAGACTGGATGAACGGCGAGGGGATCTGGGCTCACAAGCCGCCAGTCCCGAGGGGCTACCGCCCCACCATCGTCGCTCTCTACAACCACGCGATTGACGAGGACGACGTTCCGCTCGCTCGCAGCCCGGCGCGCAGGCTTGGACGCCGGTCTCGGAGCGCACGATCTCAGCTGGCGCCACCCACCGAGGCCGAGTTCGAGCGGTTGCTGAGCGCGTGCTCGGCACTGGGTGAGTATGCCCCTCGCATGCGGGAACTGATGCTGTTCGCCGCCTTTCAGTTGATGCGGCCGAGCGAGTTATACGCGCTGAAGGAGTCCCATATGGACTTCAACGAGATGCGAATCAGGAAGCAGGATCGGATCTACAAGGGCAAACACGACGTGCCGAAGACCGGCATCGTCACCGTTGCGCTCACCCGCCCCGCGCTCGATGCGATTGCAGGAAGGCCGACCGGGCGCGAGTACGTCTTCATGTCGAAGACCGGGAAGCCGCTTTCTCAGGCAACGCTTTCGGGCTATTGGGCGCAGGTCAAGGCGCGTGCTGAGCTTGAGTTCGATTTTTACCACGCGACCAAGCACTACGGGGTCCACTACATGTGGACCGTGCTCAAGCTTTCTCCTCGAGCGATTGCCGCAATCGCTGGCTGGAAGCCCAGCACGATCACGGCGATGCTGGAAACCTATGGGCACGCAGACATAGGCGCGTTTGAGGAGGTTGACGCTGCGTTCGCGCCGGACTAGGCGGCGCTGGGGAAAGCTTTGGCGGCCTCGCTAAGCAAGCGATCGATCTCCCGTACGGCCTCCACCGCCGTCTCCACGGAAACGTGCTGCTTGAGTTTGTTCAAAGCCTCGGCTCGATCCTGTACAGATGCCTCGGCGCCAAGTTGGCGAGTTACCCAGAGGGCGGTGGCAAGGCGCTCAAGCTCAACGACGCGGCTCTGGCCTAGCTCCCCTGCGATCCAGTCCAAGCGGGGCCCGAACTTTGTCATCGTCCGCTGGAACCTCTCTTCGAGCTCCTCGCCGCGCGGCGTTGTGAGGACACGGGGCCCATAGGGAGGGGGCTGGGCTTCGCGCTCGAGCAACCGGTCTGACTGCATCGCGCTGAGCTCGTCACGCAGCTCGAAGCTGAAGGGGCCGTGCTTGTAGAGGATGAAGGCGAAGTCGAACGGCACCGCCAAAAGCTCATCGAGCAGGTAGGCGGCCTTCTGGATGTGGGTCTCGCCGGCCCAGGAGCCCTCGTCGCGCAGACGACGGGCAAGGCCGATCAAGACCGCCTCTTGCGCGAGCTTATTCACGCTCCCGCTCCCCGAGGCTCAGCGGACATGTCCTCCTCGTCGGCTTGCGCCTTCAGCGCATCCTCGATGATCTGCTCGCGTTTGTCCTCTATCCACTGTTCGATCTCCTCGCGTCGCTCCCTGGGAGCGAAGACGTATTCGTCTCGCGAGACGGGAAGATTCGCAAGTACGGAGGACAGCGAAATTGCCGGCACGCTGGCGCCGTCGCGATCGAGCACCGGGAAGTCGGCGTCGCCCCGCTTAGGACTACCGGCGTAGCGGACGTTCTCCGGCTCGAACTTCTCCTGGGCAGCGCGGAAGATTGCATTGACCTCGAAAGAGCCGTCTTCGGGCCGGCGCTGGTAGACGACCCGAAAGTGATCGCGATGCAAGATGCGGCGCGCCGGGTCGTGGCCTGGCGCCTCCGGGTCCGAGGCAGCGGCGCGCATGGCGGCGGTGACCTCCGCGTCGGAGAGCGCGAGGTGGCCCTTGACGTCGACGGGGAAGTGGCCGTGCTCAAGCCATGCGCCAAGGAAGTCCTTCAGGTGCAGGTCATAGATCAGGCGGGTGTGGTGGAAATAGACCTGGCTGAACATGAAATAGCGCGCAAGCCAAAGTCCCTCTGCCGCCTCGATTCCGCCTCGCTCAATTCCGAGCTGAGGCTCCCGCTTGGCTTTCGTCTGCTCGGCACCGCGCTCCGTTGTCGCAGCGGGAAGGATGCGCAGCGACTGGATCAGGCGGTGATGGTCAAAGCGCCCGTAGGCGACGCCGGTATGGAGGCTGTCGCGCAGCAGGTAGTCGATGCGATCGGCACCGAAGGAGTCCCCGACCAGCATCTCGGCCAAGATTCCCTGCCACGGTGAGAAAACGAGATCCCCGCCGAGCTTCTCCAGCTTGCGCGGACCCAGGGCGATCTTTGCGATCTCATCAGGATCGGGCCTGTGGGGCATCGATTGCCATATCGCCCGCATCTCCTCGCAGCGCAGGATCTCGTAGGTCATCCGCTCGTGGTCGTATCCCTCGGGTAGCAGCTCGTCCTCTGCTGCATGGGAGAAGGGGAGGTGGCCCATGTCATGGCAAAGCGCGGCCAGGCAAAGGAGCGAGCGCGAGATCCTGTCGTCGAGGCTGCCTTTCTCTGGGACGACGTCGCGCACCTCGTCAGTCAGCTTGTCGGGCCGCGTGACCGTGTCGTAGATGCGGCCGACGACCTCCATTACACCAACGGAGTGCTCGAAGCGGCGATGGGAGGCGCCCGGATAGACCAGGTAGGAGAGGGCAAGCTGGTGGATGTTTCGTAGTCGCTGGAAGGGGTCGGAGTCGATGACCTTGCGAGCGACTGCGTCATAGGCGACGAAGTTATGGACGGGGTCGCGAATCTCGAAGTGGTCCTTGGGCATTACCCGTGAATCCAACCACGGCCGCCAGTCTGAAGCTCGGACAGGCCTCATTCGCGTGTGGGGCGCGTGAGGGGACCGAAGGAGCGGTCTCTGGCAAATACGAACATATGTTCCCATCCGATATACGATTGCGCGGCGGTCGGACGGAGAAATAGGGTGGAGACGTCCGCAGTTGCCGTCATCGTGCAGCGCCTGTGTCAGCGCTAGATGCAGAAGAACTTCGGGAGCCTCTCTCACCGCACCCCAAGGTTGGCGAGGGGCAGTTCTTGCCACGCCTTGGATATGGGCAGCAGGGTCTGGTCGAGTTGCTCGAGCCTCGGGGGGTGAAAACGACGGTCGCCCCCCTTTACTTCCTGCGCGACAACCCCGAGCTCAGCCTGCTGCCAAGCGGGCGACAGATGGGAACGGTCCTCGATCCGGTTACTCAGCTAAGGCAGAAGGCCTGGGCTGAAAGGCCCACTGCTTTTCGGGCTTTGAGCTTTGGGAACGATCCCGAGCCCTATGACCCGGACAGCGCTCGGCTCTCTGACGAGGAGCTCCTGCTTCTTGCAGTGGATCCCATAAATGAGGCACGCGGGCGCGGGGGCACCTTGCTGCTCACGTCCTTTCACCGGGCTGGGCCACCGGGTACCCGCGGGCGAGACATCGAGCTTTTGCTCGCCGAGCTCGGCGTAGTCCACTTTCACCAAGAGGGGATGCGAGAGCCGCCGTCCTTCGCGGCGGTCGAGGTGCCGCGAGAGATCTACGCGACAATCGCCGTCCACGTCAGCGATCTAGCCTCGCCGAGCACCCGGGCAGCCTTGGCGGATGCTTACCTCGGGATCGAGGCAGACGGCTATTGGGTCAAGATCGAAGGCTTTCACGAGCGCTCTGGGTCGGAGCAGGTACGCAACGGTGGCGCCTTTTTGAGCGCGCTGCGCGAAGGGGGTAAGCCCGTCGTCTCTTGCGGTTGCGGCCAGCTGCACCTCGGCCTCCTTGTCGAGGACTTCGCGGCGAGTATCGGGCTCGCGGAGGGAGAGCGGTTCCGGGTGCCCGTAGCTTGGCGAAAGGCCGACAAAGACCAAAAGCGACGCGGTCGGACCCGAATGGCCTATCACCCGAAGTTCCACCGCTCTTTTAGGGTTGCCAGCGAGGACGCGCGGAGGGCCTTTGAGGCAGCTCCTTGCGAGTGTGATTGCCACCCGGCGAGCACGCCCCCCGACGGGCTCGCCGTCGCCAAGCACGCGGCACTATTGCGCGCAGCTCAGGCATGCGAGGCCTTGGAGGGGGAGCGCGCAGATCGCCGGGAGTGGCTGTTGGCCGCTTCGACCATGGCCTCGTGGGCCGCCGCAGATGCGGGTATCGCAGCGGAAAAAGCCTCGGCCACCCCCAGCTACGAAGCTCTCTTTGCCGGCCTTGATGCCGGCATTGCTGTCGCCGCCGGCGAACAGGCCGACTTTTAGACGCGGGCTGGCGCCTGCATCAGCGCCCACTCGCTCATCGTTCTTCCCTGGCGCACTGCTGCGACCTCCCAAGCGATGGCAACCTCAAGCTCGATGGCGCCGATTAGGCGCTCTGTCGAGGCGGCTGCCAGACGAGGGACGAGTCGTACCGGCACTGCGACTGAACCCCGCGGAAGGACCGGTGCGCCTCGCCTCCTGCCAACCGTAAGTGCGCGCAGGTAGCGCGCACTCGCCTCAGGGAGGGCAAGGGCTTCGTGGCTGGGCTGCGGTCCCTGCCCTCCAGCGGCCATCCGAGTGTCATCTGCGATCAGGCCCGCCTCGACGACTAGCGAGGCCGCTACATCTAGCCCTACCCCCGCATGGGTGGCCTGCGTTGCGATCGCTTGTGCTGAGTCTGCTGGCAGGGGAAGGGCCTCGTGCAGCTCCCCCGGCCGCCGAGGCTCCCGCAGGCTGAGGAGATCTTCGACGCTGGGCAGTGGGGGGAGGGGATCACTTTGCAGTAGACGCAGCGCCCGAGAGGGATTGGGCTGTGGTGCGGCCGTCATGTAATAATTATACCAGTATAGTTATCGGATGGCGCGCCGGCCTTTGACCAAAGAGCAACGGGCCGAGGGCGCGCGGATTTCCTCTCGGCTAAGGGGTGTCCGAGAAGGGCTGGGACGCGAGCAGGCCGAAGTCGCCCGTGGGGCAGGGGTGTCAGTAGACGAGGTACGGGCGATCGAGGGCAAGCGGGTCGCTACCCCGTCTTTTGCTGTGGTCGCCAGACTTGCGCGCGAGTTGGAGCTCCCCTTGGACCCACTTGCCCGAGAAGCACTTGGAAACGAGGATTGAGGAATCCCGATTCTTAGGGATTGCCACTAGCTCGTCATTGGTCGATCAGTCGATCAAACGGCTAAGAAGTGGGCTTTTAGTCGGCGCCCATCGATCGTGCCGATCGCCAACAACGTCTTCCGCGAACGCGGCTGGTAGACCTCCTTCGGAACGGCCCATAACAACCTTTGGACAAAGATAAGTAAATACTTAGTATTGACATCACTCTCTGACGCTATAGAAGTTTCTAGCAGCGCGTAACTCAAATGAGGAGAGGCCGATGAAAGGTGGAGGTGCGGTGTATCGCTCGGCACGTTTCGCCGTGTTGGTCGCCATCCTTGCATCGACCATGTGTGGATCGGCGTCAGCGCAGCCGACCTTCCAGCTCTCCTTTGGAAGCTACGGTTCTGGAAATGGCCAGTTCGAACACCCGGCCGGTCTCGCCTCCGACAACGCCGGGCACCTCTGGGTTGTTGACGAGCAAAATAATCGGGTCCAGGAGTTCAACGACGAAGGCGAATACCTGGGTCAGTTCGGTACCGCCGGCTCCGAACCGGGACAGTTCAGCCGCCCGACCGCCGTCGCGATCGATCCTGAAGGGGATCTCTGGGTAGCGGACGCCGGGAATAACCGAATCGAGAAGTTCAGCAATGAAGGGGAACTCCTAGAAGCCGTAGGCTCCTCCGGTTCCGGTATTGGGCAGTTCTCTGGGCCCGAAGGAATCGCGATCGACCCGGAAGGGAATCTCTGGGTCGCCGATACCTACAACGGCCGGGTTCAGGAGTTCGACCCCGAAGGAGAATTCGTTCAGGCCGTTGGCTCCTACGGCTCGGGCGAAGGCCAGCTTGGCGAACCGACCGATGTCGACATTGCGCCCAACGGCGATGTCTGGATCGCTGACTGGCAGAACAATCGGGTTGCCGTCTTCGACGAAGAAGGGGAATTCGTCCGGCAGTTTGGCTCAAGTGGTTGGGGCAATGGCCAGTTCAACCGCCCCGATGCCATCGACGTAGACGCCGAAGGCAACGTTTGGGTGGGCGATCAAAACAACGACCGGATACAGCGGTTCGATGAAACCGGCGAATACCTGGGGCAGTTCGGGAGTGGCGGCTCAGGTCCTGGCGAATTCTCTTTCAGCTACCCCTTCGGGGTGGAAGCTGACGAAAGCGGCCACCTATGGATCGCCGATGCCAACAATGGCCGCGTCCAGCGTTGGCGCATTCACGAAGAACTGACCTGTGGCGAACGCAGCGTTCATACCGATGTCGATCAACCTCTCGTCCTCGAACCTGGGGAACTGGGCTTTTGTGAAGGAGAGGGTCCGCTCGAATACGAAATCGTCTCCGGTCCCGAACACGGCACGATCACCGAATTCGACCCAGAAACCGGCGCCTTGACCTACACGCCCGACTCCGAATACCTGGGCCTTGATTTGTTCACGTTTGAAGTTCACAACGCAAAAGAATCGGTCGGTCCCACCACCTTCAGGCTCGAAGTTGGCGATGGTCCCGAATGTCAGGCCGGCGAATCGTCGACCGGGCTTGAAACGTCGCTGCCGATCGAACTCAGCTGCGGAGGAAGCCCGCCGCTCGAATACGAAATCGTCTCCGGTCCCGAACACGGCGAAATCACCGAACTCGACCCCGAAGCCGGGACCCTGACCTACGCCCCGGACTCCGAATTCGCCGGCTTTGATTCGTTTGGGTTCGCAGCCTCCAACGCTCTGGGGATTTCCCCGGAAGCAGGTTTCCAGATCGCGGTCGGTGACCCCGCTGGCTGCGAAGGAGGCGAAGCATCGACCCGCTGGGAAGAGCCGCTGCCGATCGAACTCAGCTGCGGAGGAAGCCCGCCGCTCGAATACGAAATCGTCTCCGGCCCCGAACACGGCGAAATCACCGAACTGAACCCGGAAACCGGTGCCCTGACCTACGTCCCGGACCCCGAATACTTCGGCCCGGATCGGTTCGAATTCGCGGCCGTCAATCCGCTCGGCCCCTCGGCGACGGCCTCCTTCGACGTCGAAGTCGGCAACAACGACCCGATCGCCGCCTACGCCTTCGACGAGGAAGGGGGAGAAGTCGCCAGGGACTCGATCGGCGGTCACGACGCGAGCGTCCACGGTGCTGAACGCTCGGCTGTGGGCCGCTTTGGAGCGGCCTTCGATTTTGACGGCGAAGCCGACCGCCTCACCGTGCCGGGCGCCTCGGCGTTCAACCTCGGCGGCGAATTCACCTTCGAGGCATGGGTGCGGCCCGCCGAAAGTCACGCTTGGTCGCCGCTGCTCGTCGACGAGGACACCTCTGAAACCGTGCCCTACTCCTACGCCCTTTACAGCCGGGGTGAAGGCGTCGGCCCCGCATTCTACGTCGCCGAAGGCGAATCGACCACCGCCCACGTTGAAGCTGCCGAAGGCTTGCCTGCCGGCGAATGGTCACACCTGGCCGTCACCTCCGATGGCGAAGACCTGCGCCTATACGTGAACGGGGAACTTAAAGACACGATCCCCACGCTGTCGGCAAAAGCAGCCGGCGGAGACCTGCAGATCGGCGGCAGTCCTGCCCTCGGTCAGTACTTCAAAGGGAGGATCGACGAGGTGCGCGCCTACGACCGCGCACTAAGCCCGACGGAAATCGCGAAGGATCGAGATCGCTCGGTACTCGATGGCTTCGGCGCCTCGATCTCGGGCGTGGCCGCCTGGGGGCAGTTTCTCGCCGCCGACCCCGGGGTCTGGCCCGGGTCGGGACGGGCGACGTTCGAATACCAGTGGCTCCTCTGTAACGAAGGTGGCGGGGAATGCGAAGCGATCGAAGGCGCTCGTCGCCGCGAATATCGCGTCACATACGAAGACATAGGACATACGTTCCGAGTGCTCGTCAACGCGGGTCCCGGCAGCAGAGCCTCGGTTCGCTCGGCGCCTACCCAACCGGTGACCGAAGGCGACCCTGAAGCCGAATCAGCACCACAGATCTTTGGCCATGTCGCCCAGGGAAAGCTACTCAGCATTCTCGAAGGAGAATGGTTCCCCGAAACAGCGACCCTGACCAGGCAGTGGCGGCGCTGCGATCCCGAAGGCGGGGAATGCAAAGACATTGCCGGCGCCGAAGCCGACCGCTACGTGCCACAGGCCGCTGATGTCGGCGCAACGCTGAGGGTAGCGGTCACCGCGACCTCGAGCGGGGGATCGACGACCGAAGTCTCCGAACCGACCGAACCCGTCGCGGCTGCCCTAATCGAAAACACAGCAGCGCCGACGTTCACCGAATCCTACAGCGAATTCGGCACCATGCTGGTCGCCCAACCGGGTACCTGGACCGCGGCAGGTGAAATCGCCTACGGCTACCGGTGGCTGCGCTGCGATGCCGAAGGGGGCGATTGCCACGAGGTCGAAGAAGCGAGCGAAGAGACCTACATCCCCAGTGATGATGACCTTGGCTCGACCCTACGAGTGCATGTAACCGCGACTGTCGACGGCGAGCGCGAAGCAGCCAACTCAGGGGCATCTTCGGTTCTCAAAGCCGCGAAACCAGTGAGCGTGGTTGCTCCGGTTGTGAGCGGACAGGCGCGAGCCGGAAGTACTCTCGAAGGCACGCGCGGGACCTGGGACGGAATCGGGCTTTCCGGACTGAAAGCGCAGTGGCAGGTCTGCGATGCGCTCGGGGAAGCGTGTGAAGCGCTTGCCGGCGCCGAAGACGACGAAGAACTTGAACTGTCCTCTGAAGAGATGGGCTCGACCATCCGCCTCGAGATCATCGCGACCAATGGGGCGGGCAGCACTGCCGCTCAGTCGACGCCCACCGCGGTCGTGGCGGGGCCCGCCGGCGTCCCCCCGGCCCTCATCTCGCCACCATCGATCTCAGGGCTGCCGGAAGTGGGCGAAGAACTCGGCGGCAGCACCGGCGTCTGGAGCGGGGCCACTGAATACAGCTACCAGTGGGAACGCTGCGACATCGGCACACCGGAATGCACCCCGATCGCCGGTGCCGTAGAACCGGCCTACGTGCCGACCCCCGAAGACGTCGGCTTCCTTCTTCGGCTTGTGGTTACAGCGTTCGCCGAAGACGAAGCCTCGAGTAGCGCGGGTGCCGAAAGCTCGCAGTCGATCCGGGTGGCCGGTGGGCCGGCCAACACCGAAGCGCCCTCGATCGAAGGAGCGGCAAGCGTCGGCACGACTCTCTCGGTCTCCCATGGGACCTGGACTGGCGAACCGATCAACTTCAAATACAGGTGGCAGCGTTGCGATTCCGGCGGCTGTTCGCCGATCCCTGGCGCCACCGGCGGCAGCCACAAACTGACCACGGCAGACGCCCGTCAGACCTTGAGGGTGGCGGTAACGGCCGAAAACGCCAAAGGCAAGACGATTGCTCTCACCAGCCAGACCGGGGAGGTCGACCCCGTCGTCCCCTTCGAGGTTACGACCCCGACGGTGAGCGGCGGGTCGAGAGTGGGCGAAACCTTGAACGCGACGAGCGGAACCTGGGATGGCGAAGCGCCGATTGCCTTCGCTTATGCCTGGTTGCGTTGCGACAGCGCAGGCGCCGGTTGTAGCGCGATATCGGGTGCGGAAGGCTCGAGCTACGAACTAAAAGGCACCGACGTCGGCCACTCGGTCCGGGTCTCGGTCACCGCCACCAACCTCGCCGGGGAAGCCGAAGTGCGCTCGCAGGCGGGCACGCCGATCTCCGCTGCGGCCGGCCCCGTATCTACCGCGCCGCCGGCGATCATGGGGGAAACCGAAGCCGGCCAAACGCTCACCGTCAGCAACGGCAGCTGGGAAGGAGCGGAAACCTACGCCTACCAGTGGCAGCGCTGTGGTGGCGTGCTCGGCGCTTCGGAGTGCGTGAACATCTCGGGCGCCACGAAAGCCACATATACCGCAGGCTACGACGACGCCCGGGCCGCGCTGAGGGTTGCCCTCACCGCGACCGGCCCGAGCGGCGAAGCGACGGCGGTCTCGAAAGCCACCGGCGAAGTCCAACCTTCGCTGCTCCCCGGCCAAGAAGAAGACTCGCTGGCGAACACGTCCTTGCCTACGCTCAGCGGCGAAGCTCAGGAGGGCCAGGTCTTGACCGTGACCTCCGGCAGTTGGAGCTCCTATTTGCCGGTCTCATTCGAATATGCGTGGTGGCGGTGCCATGCCGATGGCACGCATTGCGTCGCGATCGAAGGTGCCGACGAAGCGAGCTACGCCCTGCAGGCGGATGACGTTGGCGGCACGGTTCGTGGCGCCGTCAGGGCCGGCAACGGATCGCGGGCAAAGGTCGTTGCCTCAAGGCCCAGCGATGTGATTGCCCAGGCGAAACCGAGTAACGAATCCCTGCCGTCGGTCGTCTCGCTGGAAGGCAACGGTGCGATCGATGGGGAAGTCCTCGTCGCCGAAGTCGGCAGCTGGTTCGGCAGCGACCTGGAATTCGCCTTCCAGTGGCAAGCCTGCGACGCCGAAGGCAAAGAATGTGAAGACATCGAAGGCGCCGGGGCCCAAGAAGAAACCTTCGCCATCGACAGCGATCAAATCGCGTCGACCCTGCGGGTCGTCGTCACCGCTACCAACGAGGCCGGCTCAGCCTCGGCGGGGTCGGCCGTGAGCAAAGCTGTTGTCGCGGCACCGCCGGAATACGCTTCTTCGCCCGGGATCTACGGCGAAGCCTACGAAGAAGGAACGCTGGAAGTGACTAAAGGTGACTGGTCGGGCAGCCCGGAATTGACCTTCTCCTACCAGTGGCAGCGTTGCAACGAAGAAGGCGAAGAATGCGAAGCGATCTCCGGGGCGAACGCCGCTTCGTATGTCGCCGTGAATGGCGATGTGGGCTCGCGGCTGCGTGTGGTGGTAACGGTCTCAAACGAAGCCGGATCTGGTGAAGCGATCTCGGAACTGAGCGAAATCATCGCCCCGGCGTTCTTGCCCCAGCTCGCCGGCTCGGTCCCAATCACTGAAGGCTTCCCGTATGTGGGGAGGACGCTGAGTGCCGAACCCGGCGAATGGGAAGGCCACGAACCGATCGAATTCTCCTACCAGTGGCAGCGTTGCAACGAAGAAGGCGAGGAATGCGCTGACATCCCCGCCGCAACCGGGCAGACCTATCTGACGACCTCGGGTGACCTTGGGGCGAGGATTCGGGTGGAGGTGACCGCGACGAATAGCAGCGGCGAAACGAAAGAGGACTCCGAAGTCGGCGAAGCGATTACGGCCGCGGCGCCGCTGAACGAGTCCCCGCCCGCGATTGCCGAAGGCGTTCACAGAGTCGGCTCCGAACTCGAAAGCTCCACTGGCTCTTGGGCGGGTAGCGGCCCGCTCGAATTCGATTTCGCCTGGGAACGCTGCAACGAAGAAGAAGCGGAATGCGAAGAAGTCCCTGGCGAGACAGCCGCGACCTACACGGCAATTGCCGAAGATGCGCGCAAGACGGTGCGCTCGGTGGTCACGGCCACCGGACCCCTCGGAAGCGAATCGCAGGCCGCCGAAGCAGTGCGCGTCCTGCCGCCTGTGTCCGTGAACCTCGTCGCGCCGAGTGTTTCCGGCTCACCGCTCGTGGGCGAAACCCTCGCCGCCAGCAGCGGCGAATGGGCGCCCGAACCCGATGAATTCACCTACCAGTGGCAGCGCTGCTCAAGCGATGGCGACAATTGCGGGGACATCTCAGGCGAGGAAGGCAGCGAATACTCTCTCAGCATCGGCGACGCTGGCGCAACCATTCGAGCCGTGGTCGATGCCCGGAACATCGGCGAAGAAGAAGCGCCTAGCGAGCCATCCGAAGTGACCGAAGTCATCGGTACCGAAGCTCCCCTCAATGTCACAGCTCCGACGCTGAGCGCCAACCCCCCGATCCTCTCCGAAAAGATCTTGGCGAATCCCGGTCTATGGGTCGGGGATGACCCGATCACGTTCCACTACGAGTGGCAGTCGTGCTGGTCGGCGGAAGCGTGGACCTGCGAAGACATTGGCAACATGACCAACACGTTCGGCGCCCACACGAGCGCGTTTACCTCCACCTACGATCTGTACCACAGCCGCTTCCGTGTTGAGGTGACCGCTGAAAACAGCCACGGCTCCGCTGTCGCCTACTCGAGCCTCTCAAAACCCGCTGAATTCGAGGAATTCAAATCGCCGCCAGAAAACGTGTATCCGCCGAGTCTGAGCGGCCATGCTGTCGTCGGTAGCACCCTTTCCATCGGTCGCGGTATCTGGAGTGCGGCCGATGAGCTCGTCAGAGGCTGGCAACGCTGCGACGCCGAAGGCGAATCCTGCTCGACGATCTCCGCATTTCATGGCGAACATTACTCGCCTAGCGTCATCGACATCGGCCATACCGTGCGCGGGACCCTCACCGGCCTGAACGGTCTCGGCGAACAAACCGTCGTCACCGAACCGAGTGAAGTTGTCATCTCTGCCACCGAGCCCGAAAACCTGTCTGCGCCGGAAATCTCCGGGACACCAGAAGTGGGCCAGGCGCTTTTCGCCATCGACGGCGAATGGGGGGGAAGCGAACCGATCAACTACGACTATCTCTGGAAGCGTTGCGACACCGAAGGTCGCAACTGCACGCCGATCGACGACGAAACCTATCTCCCTTGGGAACACCTCCTGACGCGGGCCGACGTGGGCGCCACCATGCGGCTTCAGGTCACGGCGACCAATGGATGGGGCTCGGTGAGCGCGACGAGTCGGCCGACGAAAGTGGTGCCCCCGGCGCCACCGATCGCGAACCTCCACACCGCCTCGTGGTACTGGTGGCGGACCCCCGAATTCGGCGAGCTTTACCGAGTCCCCAACTTGGGCCGCTGGGAAAGCGAACCGGAAGTGTCTTACCAGTGGCAGCGCTGTGACCCGCTCACCGGCGAAGGCGAAGAAATGGAATGCAGTGACATCAGCGGCGCGACGGATCCCGAAGGCTACGTCCCGCAAGCAGCCGATGTCGGCTTCAGGCTTCGCTTGGAGGAAACAGGGACCGTACCCGGGGAAACCGTGCATGCCTTCTCCGAGCCCGCCCCAGGCGAGGTCGAAGAGGAACTGAAGAAAGGCAAAGCCTCCTACGCGGGTGTGACCGTGCCGGGGCAAAAAATCAAAGCGAGCAGCGGAATAGCCCCGTCGGCGGGGTTGCCGACCTCCACGGAATACCGTTTCTTCCGGCTGGGAGAAGAAGGTCCTGAAGAACTGCAGGCCGGCGCATCATCGGAATACGAAATCGGCGGCGGAGATCTAGGGCATCGCATCAAGGTCGAGATGACCGTCTCGGTGCTACGCGCTGACGAAGCGAGCGTGCTGCAGTCAACTGAAGTCCAGCTCACCACTTCCGAAGTCGAAGTGGCGCTAACCAACGACACTCCGCCCGAAATCAGCGGCGAAGCGGTTGACGGCGCGACGCTCCACGCCGAACCGGGCAGCTGGCACGGCGGCGGCGGGGCGCTCACCCGCTCCTACAAGTGGCGGCGCTGCGACGAAGAAGGCGAATCCTGCGTTGACATCTCCGGGGCGACCCACTCCGACCTTCTGCTGAAAGCAGCTGACATCGGTTCCGCCCTGCGCGTCGTCGAGACGGTTTCCAGTGGGCCGCTGGAAACGAGCGCCAGTTCCGAACCGTACCCCCTCGTGGAAGCGGCGACCGCCCCGGAAAGCGAAGAACAGCCGGCGATCTCTGGCGAACTTGTCGAGCTCGGCATGGCAGAAGGGGCGCCAGGCGTGTGGAGCGGTAGCGAACCTGTCTCCTACAGCTATCGATGGCAAGGCTGCGCGTCCGAAGGAGTTGAAGAATGCCTCGACATCGAGGGTGCTACCGAACCCAACCTGCCCCTCGATCGACTCGAGGTCGGCCAATGGTTGCGACTCATCATCACGGCGGCGAATGCCGGCGGCAGCTCAATTGCGGCTTCGGAACTCGTCGGGCCGGTCGAACAAGCCCCAGGACCGCAACTCTCGAGCCTCCCCAGCCTGACGATTCTGGGGCCGGCCGCGGTCGGATCGACGGTGGTAACGGACGGTGGGGCCTGGCAAGACGTCGACGAATCAGAACTTGAGTACCAGTGGTTGCGTTGCGACGAAGAAGGCGAGGATTGCGAAGAAATCGAAAGCGCCAACGACAGCAGCTACCTGCTGGGCGATGAAGACGCGGGTTCTCTGATGGAGGTGGAGGTAACGGGCGAAAACTCCACCGAGCGTCTCAGCGCGACATCTGAACCGAGTCCGCTAATCGGCGAATTCGAGGGCTCTGCAGCGGGATCGGTCGTGTACTTGGATGAGGCTCGTGAAAGCGTCTTCCTCGGCGAATTCGGGGAAGCGGAAGAAACCGGAGAAGAAGCGGAAGAAGAAACCGGAGAAGAAGCGGAAGAAGAAACCGAAGGAGAAGCCGACGAAGAAATCGCCAACTGCCAATCTCTTGTCGACGAAGAGGAATGCACTCTGTCAGCGCCACGCATCGCCCCCGGTGGGGAGATGATCGCGGTCGGGGTAGAAGCCGACGCGATTCCCGGTGAAGAGCCGGCTGTGATGCTGATGAACTTCGACGGCTCCGAACCCCGTCTGCTGGGAGCGGGGATCGAACCCAAGTGGTCAGAAGATGGCACCGGTCTTTACTTCACCGTGCGTGACCTCGAAGAAGAAGAAGAAGGGCCGTGGAAGATCGTCGAAGTCGCTGCCGACGGTTCAGATGCCCTCGAACCGCAGACTGTGTTCGAATCAAGCGGCGAAGCGGGATCGACAGATCTTTCGCCCGACGGTGAATCGATCATTTATGCGCAGACCGAACCGGCTGCCAAACCGCAATTCGAATGGGATAAGACTTGGATCTACCTTGCCAAGCTCCAGGGTACCCCAAAAAAGATTGACCTGGGACCAAACATTGCCAGCGCCTTTGACCCGCGCTTCTCAGCCGATGGATCGGAAATCATCTTTACCGCTATCCCCACGAATCCAAAGGTCGTTCACTATGGGGAAGAGCTGCTTCCTCTGTATGGCGACCTACACCGACTCTGGGCGATGAACAGCAATGGGACGAACCCCCATCCGATCGTGCCCGAAGAAACGGTTACGTATGGACCCCCTGCCGTGGTTGGTAATGAAGTCTTGGCGAGTCAGGAAACGGCGACCTGGGTGAGCGCTGGCGACGGCGGCTTCATTCAGTATTCGGACCCGACTGTCTGGCGGTTGTCGACGACAGGCGGAGATCCAAAGGAAACGGACTTCAGAGGCGTCGAACCGTATTCCTGGGGTCACCTGCCCGATTGGATACATCCTAAGCCACCCGATGTCACGGATTGTCCGAGAGGGGTGCACCATTGTGAACCCTGGAACGGACACACAAAGTACCTGGCAGCGCAGTATGCTTACAAATATTCCGAAGAAGACCAAGATGGCCCCAACTTCAGGGATTCCGAGCACTATTGGACCTTCGGTTCGAACTGCACGTCTTTCGTCAGCCAGGCATGGCATGCCGCCGGCCAGAGGTTCATGTATGAGTTTTACCCCAAGGATCGAATTCATGTTCCTAGGGACGGTCTGATCTGGTGGGGCGGAAAGGCCTACGAAACCGAGGAAGAGTCCAAGTACAACGAAAGCTTCACTAACGTCAATGGGCTCGCACATCACATGACGGAGTCCGGTCGAGCCCGAATTCTGAAACCGTCGGAAACGACCGCGGCAAACCTGAAGACAGGGGATATCATTCTCATCGACTGGGGCGACGACGGGGAATACAACCACGCGGTGATCGTCAACGAATCAAGCGATCATCGCTATATCTCATCTGAGGCGTCGAATAGGCACGGAATCCCGTGGAGCGAATATGTTGGCAAGCAAGTCGCCAATTACTTGGCAACACACAAGGAATGGCACAATGTATGGGGCTTTAGGATCCTGAGGCCTACATACAGAGCGGCAAACATCCCGCCGAAGAACCGTTGATACAACGTCCCGCATTTCGGTTCAGCGCAATGCTGATAGCTCTCTGCATTCTAGGTGGATGCGGGGGCGACAGTGAGGCTGTCGTCCAGCGCCTTGGCGACACAACAACCAAGCAGGCAGTTGTTGCGGCGCTCAGTGGCACAGGGTTGGACATTCGCTATCGGCAATCGCCGCATCTTCAGAACTATGAAGTCGTAGCCGGGGAAGCGGTGTCGGGATCTCACCGGGTCGGGTTCGCCGTTGAAATCAACCTTGGAGGGAATGAGGGGATGTCAAGTAGCCATGCCAATCCTCAGCCCGCCGTCGTTCCTTATGACATTCGTGGAGCGACGACCGTTGAAGGCAATGTCACCATTCGTACTCAACCTATGGCTCCCGCGGTGGCTGGCAGAGGGTTCGAACTTCGGAGCAGTGACGCGGAGGAGAAGATGCAGACACGGGTGAGCGTAGCGTTGACCCATCTCTTCGCCCCTCGGTTCAGACAAGGCATATAACGATGAGCCGGCTACGTCGATCCGGGGTGGTTGTAAGCGTAATGATCTTTCTATTGGCCGTGACGGCGGCGAGTGGCGGTTATAGAAAGGTGGCGACCAACTCCGATCCGCATTGCCTCACCGCCCAAAGCTTGCGCTTGCATCTCGAGCGTAGTGGGCTGGCGATTCGGTTTATCCGGCATGTAGACGAGCCTGTTCCGAGCATCGTCGGCGTCGCGCGTAGAGGCTCCGAGGTGCTGGGGTTCGAGTTTCAGCTTTTCCCGAGTAGCGACGAAGCCACTGTAAGTCGCGTCGGCAGGCTTGAAGCCGCCGACTTCAGCTGGCCTCCTCGATTCCACGGCTTCCTTTTGGGCCGCTGGGTTCGCGGGGTGATCGCGAACGTCGCCTTTGCCGAGTACGAACGAAACGTCGTGGAAGGCCCTCGGCAAAGCGTCGGCGAAGCTCATCGGGCACAACTCGACGAACAGGAGTTGCAACGAGCGGTCGACGATGCCCTGTTCAGCTCGTTTCCGGCAAGGGACCCATTCGCCCACGCGGTTTCAGGGCGACCGTAATGATTAGTTGGCGGGACGGCAGCTATGAAACCTCACCCTGCTAGTCCAACCCTTGCTAGTAGGCAGGATCCCGAGTTGGTCGGTTCGTGTTCGGACTCAAGCTCCTGACTTTGACAGTGCAGTCTGCACGGCTCGTTGCTCATTCTCAGGTCTGCCTCGGACTCAGCGGGATATTGATGCAACGTCATCGCCGTCAGTTGCAGCAACCAGATCCTGCAAGTTCATGGGTTGATAGATGCTGCCAACTGGCGCGAGGGCTGCAAGGATTCAGCTATGGACCGCCACTGGCTCAAGAGACGGCTTGAGGCGCTGACGGACGCCGTAGCCCTCTTCGTGGTGCTGAAGCTGATCGCGCCATATGCATTGCCTTGGGCTGCGTCACTGGCTTTCGGCTTGGGGTCAGACCCTGCTCTTGCCAGTCCACTTCTCCTTGGAGTTGGCGCGCTCCTTGTTCTTTGGGATATAAAAAAACGACCCGGGAATACTAAGAGTTTAGCTTTCCAGTTCAACCTGTCTGGTCCTTGATGCCAGTGCCGTGCGCGGGGAAGTGCTCGGATCCAGTGTCACCTCTGCAGACCAACGGCATTGCTGGTAGCAGTCCAGCGCTGGCGCAATGCCTGTAGGAAGATGGCCTAGATTCCAAGTCGATGGAGGAGTCAGCAAGGGCTAGAGCCGGCGCGATCATTGCCCGCGTGGGCGCGGCCAGTGCTGGGGCTCTTCTGGCATCTACTCTCGGGCCGGAGGGTGCTGCCGCGACCTCAGAGGTGCTCGCTCAGGCTGGCGAAATGGCTTCTGGCTGGCTTGATGCTCGTCGTGGGGGCAGAGTTGAGCGCACCTTGAGCTCGGTCTCCGACCAAGTCGCAGAGCGGCGAGCTGCCGGCGAGAGAATACGCCCGGATTTCGCCGACCCCGAGAACGGAGATGCCGCAGCGCTTTTCGAGGCAGTCATCGCGGCGGCCGCCGACAGCGCCGAGGATAGGAAGTGCGCCGTATTGGCGAACGTCTATGCATCGCTTGCCTTCGACCCCACTCCGTCGATCGACGACGCTCTCCTCTATGTGCGGCGCGTCCGAGATGCGTCCTGGCGGCAACTCGTCTCGCTTCAGTATTTGGCGGACGATTCTCGCTCAGAAGAACGGGAGTTGGCAGCGGTAGAGGGTGAGGAGGGAAATGCCAAGGCGAGCGCGCCAATAGCGGCAGAAATGGAGGGGCTGGCTGAAACCTTGGGCCTTGTCGGCGTGGGGCAGGATGGTGGAGGCGTCTCTTCGCCGGCTGGAACCATTGGGGGCGGAGGCTTCTACACCAGCTCGCTGGCTCGCTGGAAGCCCACCGCCATAGGGCGGGAAATTGCCCGCCTCGGTCGCCTCTCTGAGGTTGTTGCCACAAGCGAGATCGACGAGGTGGCTGGGCTTCTGGCCGAAAGCCAATGAGCAAGCAAGGGTTTGCTCATCTGGAGAGCGTGCGGTCGTGATATCAGGGTGATATATCGTCGTCGTTAGCTCAATTGCAGAGCCAAGTTGTTTCTATCTCCCCGATTGGATCAGAGGGCTCGCATGGCCCCGCGTAGACGCCGATGCCGGACACCACCTGCCACATGTCGATCTCGCTTGACGGCTTCGCCGCCGGGCCGGACCAGAGCCGGGAGAATCCGCTGGGGAAGCGTGGCATGGAGGTCCATAGCTGGCACCTCGGCGACGAGCGCGCGAACGACGCCGACGCGACGGCGGAAGGCTGGCTCATGCGGCCGCGCGGGGCCTACGTCATGGGCCGCAACATGTTCGGGCCGATTCGCGGCGAGTGGGATGAGGACTGGGATGGATGGTGGGGCTCCGAGCCGCCCTACCACGCGCCGGTCTTCGTGCTCACCCACCACGCCCGCGAGCCGATTGAGATGGAGGGCGGCACGAGCTTCCATTTCGTCACCCAGGGCTTCGAGGTCGCCTACGCGCAGGCGCGTGAGACGGCCGGCGAGGATGGCGTCGACATCGCGGGCGGCGCCTCGACCGTCCGTCAGGCGCTCGCCGCCAGGGTGATCGACGAACTCACGCTCGATGTGGCCCCCGTCCTGCTCGGGTCCGGCGAGCGGCTGTTCGACGGGGTCGAGTCCCTCGGGTTCGAGCCGGCCGAGGTGCTCCACTCGCCGCTCGCCACGCACATCCGCTACCGGCGGGTGGGGTGAGGAGCCGATCTTCGGGCAGGCCGGTCGCTGCGCGAGGGCGTCGTCTCGAAGCAGCGCTGACGGAGAGCAACAAGCGCGTGTCGGTATTCGCAACGACCCCTCACAAGCACACGCAGATCCTCAGCAAGGCCCCCGACACCGTGGCCGTTGGCAATTGAGAGTGTCATCCAGGCGTCTCCTGAGTAGCGACCGACAGATTCTCAGCCGGCGACCCCGATTCGTGATACCCAACGCGATACGGGATTGACGGCAGCTACGGGATGGAGGTCGAGATGAGTGCAGAGACGAGCCGTGAAGGTGCCGCGGGAACCCCGCCGGTCAATGCCGGGGAGGCGAGGCTTGAGGTTGTGGTCGTTCCAGTTTCGGATGTCGATCGGGCGAAGGGCTTCTACGAAGGGTTGGGGTGGCGTCTCGACGCTGACCTGGCGGTCGACGACGGCTATCGGGTGGTGCAGTTGACACCTCCGGGCTCCGCCTGTTCGATCATCTTCGGCGAGGGGGTCACGTCCGCTCCGCCGGGATCACTTGAGGGGCTGCAGCTCTCGGTCTATGACATCGACGCAGCCCGCGCCGACCTCATCGCCCGCGGGGTGCAGGTCAGCGAGATGTTCCACGACGCCACGGGGATCTTTCATCACGCCGGCGCCGACGGGCGGGTAAGCGGACCGGCGCCGGAGCACGCTGACTACGGTTCGTTTGTTGCCTTTAGCGATCCGGATGGCAACGGATGGCTGATGCAAGAGATCAAGACCCGCCTTCCGGGTCGCTGAAGGGAGAGACTGATGGCGACGATCTATGAGTCCGTGGAAGATCTGGCGGAGGCGCTGAGACGCGCGGCCGCGGCACACGGTAAGCACGAGGAGCGAACCGGCGAGGAGGACCCGAACTGGCCGGACTGGTACGCGCTCTACATGGTGCGTGAGCGCGGGGGTGAAGAGCTGCCGAGATAAGAGTACGGCCGGGACGTAGTTTCGGCGGCCCGCAAGCAAGCTGAAAAGCCGGTTCCGGGCCGCCTTCCGCGGTTACGCGTTCACGCGGACAACGAGCTCAAGCTTCTCGACCGAGATCCGCTTTCCCATCCCGTCGCCCGGAGGGCTCATCGAGTTCAGCGTCTCATCGCCCTGGCGGTAGTCCTCCTCACTCTCGAACAGTGTGATCGCGATCGCCTTGCCGGCGGCGGTGTCGTGGAGAAGTAGGAACTCTTTTGCCGGTACTCCCGGTGGTGGACCGCCGGCCTCCTCCGTTCGGGTCCGAATCTCGGCGGCGCTGTCTTCGAGTGCTTTGGCGTCCGCCCCTTCCCACTGAACCACGCGTGCTACATCTCTTCTTCCTCGGTAGACCCTGGCAAGCCGAGCCTACTCCCGGACGCCCGAAGGTAAAGTGCCCCGATGCCGACTCGGCTCAAGTACGTGGATCCCCACCGTCCGCGCAGCGTGTTCAGCCGGACTTATGCGGCGTTTGCCAACACATGGCTGGGGAGGTTTCTCTCGATGCACGTGGTTTGGAAGGTCGACCCGTTCCTGATGCGAGTAACCAAGGGTCGCCTCGGGATGAATCTGATGATTCCCACCGCGTTGCTCGAAACCCGGGGCGCCAAGACCGGCGCCCTGCGGCGCAACGTGGTCATCTACTTCAACGACGGAGACCGGGTCACAATCATCGCCTCGAAACTTGGCCTGGAGGAGCATCCGGCCTGGTTCCACAACCTTCGGTCCAACCCAGACGTCACCCTCGGCGGTGCCCCCATGCGGGCGACGTTGGTGAGCGACGAGGCAGAGCGTCGGCGGCTGTGGGTACTTGCCGATCAGGTCTTCGCCCCCTACGCGGCGTACCGCCGGCAGGCGGCGGAGGTGAACCGGACGATCCCGATCGTTCAACTCACGCCACGCGAGTCCGATTCATGACCGCCCGCCGCAGGGACGTCTCGTAAGCGATGCTTGGCACGACAGCGCAAGGCGGCGAACGAGAGGAGACCCGAATGGCATCAATTCATCTGGAGCGGACAATCGCGGCGAGCCCGGAGGACTGCTGGGCGGCGCTGCGCGACTGGGGAGCGCTGCATGAGCGCCTCGTCCCTGGGTTCGTCACTGACACCCGTCTCGATGGCGAGGATCGGATTGTCACCTTCTTCAACGGCGCGGAGGCCCGCGAGCGGCTGATTGACCTCAGCGATGAGGACATGAGGCTGGTCTGGTCGATAGTCGACGGTCCGTACACGCACCACAACGGCGCCGCGCAGGTATTTGCCAATGAGGATGGGACGGCACGGTTCGTTTGGACCGCCGACCTGCTGCCGAACGAGGCCGCCCCTGTGACGGAGGAACTGATGGGCCGCGGGATCGACACGGTCAAGCAGACCCTGGAGGCAGCCGCGACAGTCGGCTAGCCCGACCCTTCGGCGAGCGCCTCGGCGACGAGGCGGATGCTCTGCTCGATCGCCGGCTCGGGGAGGCTGGCGAAGCCGAGGACGAGCCCGGGCGGGCCGCTCGGGCGGAAGCGATGCAGGGCAAGGCCCTCGAGGCGGAGTCCCCGCATCGCTGCGGCGCCGATCAGAGCGGCCTCGTCGGTGCCTTCCGGGAGTTCGGCCAGCTCGTACAGGCCGGCCGCGCCCGCGCCGGCACTAGCCTCGGGGAGGTGGCGCGCGATCGCCTCGAGCAGGGCCTCACGGCGCAGCTGGTAACGCTGGCGCATACGGCGCAGGTGGCGGTCGAGCTCACCGCGGGCGATGAAGTCGTGCAGGGCCAGCTGGCCGGTCGCCTCTGAGCCGCGGTCCTCAATGGCCTTGACCGAGATCAGCGGCCAGCCTAGCCAGGAAGGGGTCAGCATCCAGCCGAGGCGCATGCCCGGCACCAGTCGCTTGCTGGCCGAGCCGATGTAGGCGACCCGCTCCGGTGCCAGCCCCTGCAGGGCGCCGACGCCGCCGCCGTCGTAGCGCAGCTCTGAGTCGTAGTCGTCCTCGACGATCAGCTTCTCGTCGCGCTCAGCCCACTCGATCAGCGCCGCCCGCCGCTCGCTGCTCAGCACTGCGCCGGTGGGGAACTGGTGGGCGGGGGTGACGATGACGGCGGCGGCGTCGGTTGCCTCCAAGGTCTCGACGACCAGCCCCTCACCGTCGACTGGCACCGGCACGACCCGAAGGCCGGCCTGCTCGACGATGAGGCGGTGGTGATGCCAGCCCGGGTCCTCCAGCGCCACCCGTTCGACCCCGCGGCTGCGCAGCCAATGGGCGATCAGAGAGAGACCCTGCGAAAACCCGGTGCAGACGATCATCTGCTCGGGGTCGGCGGCGGCGCCCTGGACGCGGCCAAGGTATTCGGCCAGCGACTCACGCAGCGCCGGCACGCCCCGCGGGTCGGGGTAGTCGACGGCGTCGATCGGGGCTTGTCGCCAGGCAGCGCGCAGCGATCGCAGCCAGCGGTCGCGGGGGAAGCCGGCGAGGTCGGGAACCCCCGGGTCGAGGCGATGGCGGAACTCGGGAAGCAGTGAGCGAGCGGGCGCCCGGCCCTTCGCAACCCGCACCGCGCGCGCCACCCGAGTGGGCGCCCCTTGACTGGCGAGCAGATAGCCCTCGGCGGCAAGCTGGCCGTAGGCCTCGCTGACCACCCCGCGCGAGATCCCCAGTTCGGAGGCAAGGCTGCGGGTGGAGGGGAGCCGGGCACCTGCCGTGAGGCGACCGGCGCGGATGTCCTCACGGATCGAGCGCTCGATCTGTTCGTGCAGCGGCACCTCGCCGTCGCGGTCCAGCTCTACCAGCAGGCCAGGGCCAACTGGTCCGTTCAAGTGCGCCATTACTGGCCCTGTATACCGAACCAGTCCCTATCTACCATCCTCCTAAGATGACCTTCAAGCCACTGAGTTCGCCCTTTGTACCCCGTATGCAGCACTAAGGACGAAGTCAGCAGTGGTGCGGCGATGATGAAAGCGAGGCGGTGCTATGAAGCGAGTTGCGGTTGTTGGTGGAGGGTTGGCTGGGCTGACCGCTGCTATCGCTTGCGCTGAGGGTGGGGCGGAGGTTCGGCTGCTCGAGGCGCACGAGGCTGTCGGCGGTCGGGCCCGCAGCACGGGCGGTCCGTACATGGCGAACTTCGGCCCGCACGTCCTTTATAAGGACGGCTCGTTCTGGGCCTGGTTGGCGGAGCGTGATCTACTGCCTCCGTACGCCGGCCCGCCGCTGACCGGGATCCGCTTTCGCTGGCAGGGCGCCGTGCGCCGCACGCCGCCACTGGGAACGGTGCCGGCGACCCTGCGCCTGCGCGGCCGCGAGGCGCCGGTCGACCGGGACTTCCGCGGCTGGGTCACCGATCACGCCGATGAGCGCACGGCGGCGATGCTCTCTGCGGCCGCCGGCGTCTACACCTTTCACCACGATCCGGGGGAGCTCTCGGCCGCCTTCGTCTGGCAGCACAGCGTCCGCGTCCTGCTCAGCCCGCCGCCGACCGCGCGCTACCTGATCGGCGGATGGAGCTCGCTGGTCGACGCGCTCGAGGCGCGGGTGCGGCAACTGGGCGTCAAGGTGGAGACCGGTCATACCGTCGATGCCTTGCCCGAGGGGCCGGTGATCGTTGCCACCGAGCTAAACCAGGCCCGGGAGCTGCTCGGCGATGACTCGCTGAGCTGGGCCAGCGGGCACGCGGTCTGCATCGACCTCGCCATCAAGCACCGCCGCGGCGACCCGTTCGTCGTCTCCGACCTCGATGAGGCAGGTTGGATTGAGCGCTACACAGCGCCGGACCCCTCGCTCGCTCCCGATGGTGAGGAGCTGATCCAGGCGCAGATCCCGGTCCGTGCCGAAGAGAGCGCCGACCAGGCGGCGCTTCGCCTCGAGCGCCTGCTCGATGCCTCGTTGCCCGCCTGGCGTGAGCGGGAGACCTGGCGCCGCCGCCAGGTGATGCGGTCCCGCACCGGCGCCCTGGATCGTCCCGGCCAGACTTGGCGCGACCGCCCCGCCGTCGACCGCGGCAACGGCGTCTTCCTGGCGGGGGACATGGTTGCCGCGCCGGGCCTGCTCTCCGAGGTCTCGTGGGCCAGCGCGGTTGAGGCTGCCCGCCTTGCCCTCGGCGCGAGCGGCGCCGAGAGGCCGGAGATGACAAACGCGGCATAGCCGCTACCGTCCCGGCGGTGGCAGTAACCAGCGCCGGAATCCTGCTCTTTCGCCGCACGGGCGAGGCGGTCGAGGTGCTGCTCGTCCACCCCGGCGGTCCCTTCTGGGCGAAGAAGGACCTTGGTTCCTGGTCGATTCCCAAGGGTGTCGTGGAGGACGGCGAGGAGTTCCAGGCGTGCGCGCTGCGCGAGCTGGAGGAGGAGCTGGGCTCGCCCTTCGCCCTGGAGGTTGAGGACCTGATCGAGCTTGGGTCGATCAAGCAGAAGGCCGGCAAGGTTGTTCACTGCTGGGCCGCCGAGGGCGACTTCGATCCGGCCGAGCTGCGCAGCAATACCTTCAGCATGGAGTGGCCGCCGCGCTCCGGCAGCGAGCGTGAGTTTCCCGAGGTCGACCGGGCCGAGTGGTTCGGCCCCGACGAGGCGAGGGCAAAGATCATTTCCGCGCAGGCGGACTTTCTCGATAGGTTGAAAGTCAGATGACCGCAGAGGCCGAGGCCGAGCCACTCAACAAGGAGGGATTCGCCGCCTTTGCCGAGCGCGCCGCTGACGGCAAGCCCCTGGTGATGCTGAATCTGCTCGCCTTCAAGCCCGAGGGTGGGCGGGAGCGCTACGGGGAATACGGCGAGGCCGTGGCCCCGCTGCTCGAGAAGGCCGGCGGCCGGATCGTCTTCGTCGGCGACCCCGCAGTGGCGCTGCTCGGCGAGGGCTCATGGGACCTCGTCGTCTTGGTCGAATACCCGACCCGCCAGGCCTTCCTCGACATGATCAGCTCTGCCGAGTACCAGGCGATAGGCCATCTGCGCACCGAGGCGCTGACCAGGGGTGAGCTGCACCCGATGGACCCGGGCGAGGGAGTACCGCAGTGACGCCCGACCCTTCCTCCCAGTCCCCGCCACCGGGCGAGGGACCTTCCGGCGCGCCGCTGCCGCTCTCGGTCCGGCTGCTCGGCGCCGGTATCCGCGGTGCCCGCGAGGTAAGCAAAGCGACCGGCATCGATCGCGCCGTCGAGACCGCCGCCGAGGAGGCGATGGTGGCCGCGGTCGAGAGCGAGGCGGTCGAACGGGCGATCGCGCGGGTGCTGCAGGGCCCGGCCGTCGAAGAGGCGATGAACTCGGCCCTGGAGAGCGACAGGGTCAAGCACGCCCTGATCGATGCCCTCGACAGCGAGCTGGTCGACGAGGTCTGGCGGCGGCTGCTGGCCAGCGACGAGGCGCAGCGGCTGGTCGAGCGGATCGCCGAGGCGCCGGAGATCCGCGCCGCGATCAGCGCCCAGAGCATGGGCCTACTCGAGGACGTCGGCCACACGATCGGCAACGGCACCCGCCGCCTCGACGCGGTCTTGGAGCGCATCGTGCGGCGGATCTTCTTCCGCAAGCGCCGCGCCGAGCCGACCGACCGCGCCGGCGCCGCCAGTCGCGGCCTCGCCTTCGGCCTCGACCTGCTGATCGTCAACCTCGGCTTCTCCGGCCTGGCGGCGATCGCGGCGCTGATCGGCTCCGCCTTCACCGGCAACGGTGACGGTGTGTCCAATGTCGCGCTGGCCGCCGGCACGACGCTCTGGTTCGTCATCGGCAGCCTCTACCTGGTCGGTTTCTGGTCGCTCGCCGGGCAGACGCCCGGCATGCGCTTCGTCGGCATCCGTCTCGACGTCGAGAGTCGCGGGCTCCGCTTCGGCCGCTCGATCAGGCGCCTGATCGGGATGGCGCTGGCGGCGATTCCATTCTTCCTCGGCTTCCTCGGCATCCTCTTCGATGAGCGGCGCCGGGCCTGGGACGACCGGATGAGCGGGGTTGACGTCGTCTACGAGGGCAACGAGCGCACGCCCGCCCCGTGGTCGCATCTCGACGATTTCGAGGTCCTCGCCGGCGAGGCCCCAGCAACGACGAAGGCCCCGGAATCCCGGGGCCTTCGGTCGCAGCGCGTTGCTGGATCGTCGCCTAGCTGACCGAGCCTTCCGGCCCCTCCGCGAGCTTGTAAACGATGATGATCGAGAGCGCGAAGATCGCCAGCGACCAGAACGGGTAGGCCGGGATCGAGAGCAGCGCGCCGATCGCGTTGAGCGAGCCGACGAAGATGCCGAACCAGCGCCCAAACTCTCCTCCGGAGAAGAGCGAGAAGGCGGCGACGAGCTCGAGCACGCCGATGATCAGCAAGATCCAGCCCCACGTGTGCAGGCCGCTGATTATGTAAGTGGCGTTCTCGGTGAAGAACTTCGAGTCGCCGATCGCTGCGATGCCGTAGATGATGTTCAGGACACCGGCGATCAGCAGCAGGACGCCGGCGAATACCCACCAGCCGCTTGGAGTGATCTCCTCGTTCATTGCGAACCCTTTCCGTTCCCTATAGGTAGAGACACATGCGGCCAGGTATTCCCTGAACAGGCCGCATTTCCTGCCCTGGAGCGGGATCTGGCATAGTCTCCGCGCCATGGACTTGGTGCGCACGCCGGAGGAGAGCCTGCAGGGGCTGCCGGACTTTCCCTTCGAGTCGAGCTACCGCGAGATCGACGGGGTGCGGCTGGCCTTCCTCGACGAGGGGGAGGGCAAGCCGGTCGTCTTCTTCCACGGCGAGCCGACCTGGTCGTTTCTCTGGCGCAAGGTGATCCCGCCGGTCCGCGACGCCGGCTTCCGCTGCATCGCGCCGGACTACGCCGGCTTCGGCCGCTCCGACAAGCCCACCGACCTCGATTGGTACACCTACGACCGCCACGTCGAGCTGATCTCGAAGCTGCTCGAGGATCTCGACGTCCGCGACGCCACCGCCGTCGTCCACGACTGGGGTGGGCCGATCGGCCTGCGGCTCGCCGTCGAGCATCCCGACCGCTTCTCGCGCCTCGTAATCATGGAGACGGGACCGTTCACCGGCCACCAGCGGATGAGCGACCTCTGGCTTCAGTTCCGCGAGTTCGTCCGCGAGAACGCCGACGTGCCGGTGGGGATGCTGGTCCGCGGTGGTTGCAAGGAGGATCCGGGAGACGACGTGATCGCCGCTTACGAAGCGCCGTATCCGAGCCCCGAGTCGAAGGCCGGACCGAGAGCTTTCCCGCTGATCCTGCCGACCGAGCCCGATGCGCCCGGCGCCGCCGAGGGCAAGCGGGTGGCCGATGCGCTGCGCGGCGACGAGCGCCCGACCCTCGTCCTCTGGGCCGACTCCGACCAGGTGCTGCCCTTCTCGGTCGGCGAACGTGTCTCCGAGCAGCTCAACTTCCCAGCGCCGATCCCGATAGAAAATGCCGGTCACTTCCTGCAGGAGGACGCCGGGCCGGAGATCGGCCGGCTCATCGCCGAGTGGCTCTAGCCGCGACTGGCTGGGGCGGCGCGGGCGACAGCGTCTCGCAGTTCGTCGCGGCCACGATCGGTCAGTAGGCGCACCCGGCGTGGCGGCCCCTCGTCTTCGAGCCAGGTGACCGTTCCCGGCCAGTAGGGACCGGGTGGCGAGCCGGGATGGTGGAAGGCGTCGGCGTAGACCCAACTGCCGGTGTTGTGGAGGAGACCGCCGCCGGGGAGCGGCCAATCGGCCTCGCCCTCCCAGGGGCCGCCGCGGTGGGTGTGGCCGGTGATCACGTGGTCGGTCTCGATCCCCAGGTGCCGCGCCACCTCGGCGGCACCGTCGATCCCGCTGCGGGTGATCGAGGCGGGGGAGAGGTCCGGGCTGAAGTCGGTGCGGAAGAGGCGGTTGAGCAGCCAGACGCTTGCCGGGACGGCGGCTTTGACAGCGGCCTTGGTCGTCGCCTGCCGCGCCCGTCCGCCGTTGCGGTGGCGGCCCGACATCGAGCGCCAGGCGCGTTCGGAAGGTCGGGTCGCGCCGCGGGCCAGGCCGGCCTCGGCGAGGCCGAAGGCCAGGCCGTAGATCGGCCGCAGGACGCGCTCGTAATCGCCCGGGGTCGCGGGATTCGGCAGACGGGCGCCGGCCCGCATGATCGCCGCCGCGGCGACGCACTCCAGCCGCGGCAGGCTCATGTGGCAGTCCATGTAGTGGCCGTGGGTGGCGTAGACGTCGTCGCGCAGCCACACCCCGGGGTAGGCGATGCTGAGCTCGGCCTCACCGAGCCAGGCGGAGATCTGCTCGGCCGGCTCGCCCGCCGGCAGGGCGCGGTGCTCAAGCCCGAGGGTGCCGCCGGCGAGTGCAACCTCCTCGAGCAGCGGCTCGACAACCCGGTGGTCGTGGTTGCCGGGAACGAGCACCACGCGGCGTCCCGCCATCGCCTCGCCGAGCTCCTCGAAGAAGGGTTGGGCGAGTCTGAGCGTGTCGGCCAGCGGCAGTTCACGCAGCTCGATCGCATCGCCGAGCAGGATGAGGCGGTCGGCGGAGCGGACCTCGTCGAGCAGGACGCGGCGGATATCCGGATCGCGGGCGACGTCCTCGCCGGTGGCGCTGCCGAGGTGCAGGTCGGAGACGATCGCGGTGCGCATCGGGGCAACCTAGCCGTTCCGCATTGGCTGGTCAGCCAGTTATCCGGTTAGACTTCGCCGATGGCCGAGTTGAGCGAGGAGCGCCTGGCGCCCGTCAATGGCATCGAGATCGCCTACCAGGAGGTGGGGGACCCCGACGCCGCGCCGCTGATGCTGGTGATGGGGCTGGGGACGCAGATGCTGGCCTGGGACGAGGAGTTCTGCGGGCAGCTGGCCGAACGCGGCTTCCGCGTGGTGCGCTTCGACAACCGCGACATCGGCCACTCGACGATGCTCGAATCCGCCGGGGTTCCCGGTCGCGTCGACCTCTTCCTCGGGCGCCGCGGCAGCGCCGCCTACCTGCTGTCCGACATGGCCGCCGACACGACCGCGCTGATGGACCACCTCGGGATCGAGTCGGCCCACGTCGTCGGCGCCTCGATGGGCGGGATGATCGGCCAGACCCTGGCGATCGAGTACCCCGAGCGGGTCCGCTCGCTGGTCTCGATCATGTCGACCACGGGCAGCCGCCGGGTGGGGACGCCGACGCTGAAGGCGTTCGGGCTTCTGCTGGCCGAGGCGCCGAAGGGCCGCGACGCCTACATCGAGCGCATCGTCAAGACCTTCAAGGTGATCGGCTCGCCCGCCTACCCGATGGACGAGGAGCGCTTCCGCGAGCTGGCCGGGAGGCTGTACGAGCGCTCGCACAATCCCAGGGGTGTGCTGCGCCAGATGCACGCGATCAGCGCCTCGGGCGACCGCACCGCGGCGCTGCGCAAGCTGAAGCTGCCGGCGACCGTGATCCACGGGACCCGCGATCCCCTGGTGCGACCGAGCGGTGGCCGCGCCACCGCGAGCGCGATCCCCGGCGCCCGGCTGCGCATAGTCGAGGGCATGGGCCACGACCTTCCCCGCGCGCTCTGGCCGACCTTCGTCGGCGAGATCGTCGACACAGCCTCAAGAGCTGGCTGGCGGGCCCCCGCCACGCAGCCCGCCTGAGCGCGGCCGGATTCGTCGCGCCTCGATCAAGCCGGCCTCTGCCAGCACGTCGCAGTGGTAGGCGACCCGGGGCAGCGGCTCGTCAAGGGCCTCGGCCAGCTCCGGCGGGTCCACGCTGCCTTTCTCCATCTCGGTGGCGATCCGCGCGCGGAGAGGGTGCTCCAGCACCTGCGCCCGTCGCCGATCGGTCGAGGCCGGCACCTCGCGTTCTTTTGCTCCAGGCTCCATCCCTTCGATCCTCTCTCTCGAATGGCCACCCCTGCGGCGCCTCCCGCCAGCCCGTCCCGAGGTTTGTCCTCGGCATCGCTAAAAAAACACTAAGCGATGAAAAGTTGCGGTTGCCGAATCGGCGCTGAACGAAACCCCCGGCCCGCTCTCTGGGGCCGAGGGTCTGAACTTCGAAGGTTGGTGCGGCTGAGAGGAGTCGAACCTCCACGGAGTTTCCTCCACACGGATCTGAACCGTGCGCGTCTACCAGTTCCGCCACAGCCGCGAGGCAAGGCAATCTACCGGTTGCGCCCCGACGCCGGAGGCCACCGACGCGACAGGCCACCCACCCATCTGGCTAGAATGACCAACCCTCGCCGCTATCGTCTAGGGGACTAGGACGCTGGCTTCTCATGCCAGAAACCGGGGTTCGAATCCCCGTAGCGGTATCGGGATACTGGCGATGTGAATTCTCTTGTGGCTGCCGGGGCAGGCTTCTTGCTCGCGGTTCTGTGGTTCGACCTCATGTTCGACGTTCAGGCGCTGAGGAGCCGTGAGGGTCCGCTGTCAGAGGCGGTGCTCTCCTCGATCGCGTGCTACTACAGACGCGTGACGACGACGGCTCGGCCGATGGACCGACTGATCGCGCTGGTCATGCTGGTCACGTTGGCCGCCATCGTTATCGAGATCGTGCGCGGAGATGTGTCGGCCTGGGTGGGGTGGACCTCCCTCGTTCTAGCCGCCGCGCCAATTGCCCTTGCCGCCACGCGCACCCTGCCGAGGGCCGTCCAGCTTGGTGCTCGTGAGGACACCGTCGATCGTCAGAGTGCACTGGCGCGCTCGGTGGGCCGCGACCATCTGCTGTGCCTGGCGTCGATCGCGACTCTGCTGGTGCTCCAGGTCGCTGCGACCTGAGCGCCGTCGCTCGACACGACGACCTTTCTGTTAGGGACGAAACGCTGTAGCGGTATGGCTCGCGCGAGGCCGCGACTACTCCCCCAGGGCTCTTTCTTCTGCAGGCCCCGGGCGGGCGTGAACTGAGCGAGTACCTTTTCCGGACTTGGAGCACACGGAGACATCTGGCGTTGCCGATGGCGAGGGGTCCGAGCGCAGGCGGGTGCGCAGATGGATTGCGGTCGGCCTGGCGGTGGCGGTCGTTGTCCCCATCGTCTTTGTCCTGGAGCAAGCAGGTGGGAGTGGCAGTGGCCCCCTGGACGCAATTGCCAAGGCGGCCGAAGCGACGCAGCGCCAAGCGGGCGGGCACGCGTTGATCCACGCCACGGTGACGGCGTCGGACACACCCGAAGGAATAACCGAGACCGGGTCGATCGTCTTCGAAAACGGCGGCCGCGCTCGCGGGACGTTGGTGGTCCGAGGCCACACGACGGGCCGACGAGCAAAGGTCCAGGCCATCGCTGACGGCACCACCTCGTATACGAAGTCCGATCAGTTCAGCTCGCTGCCGGAAGGGCGCAAATGGGTAAAGGTTGATTTTTCCTCGGCGGACTCGAGGTCGTCGCTTCCGGCCGATCGCGGACCGAAGGAGGGACTGAAGCTGCTCGAACAGATGGACGGAGCGGAAGAAATCGGGAAGGAAGACATCCGCGGAATGGCTGCCACGCGTTACCGTGGCACCCTGCCGGTTTCTGAGAAGGAAGTGTTCGGAGTCGAAGTCCAGGTTTCGCCGCCGCAGGTCGAAGTTTGGATCGACGCTCGGGCCCGGGTGCGGCGGATGACAGTCATCGTCTCCGGCTCCGCTGAGGGAGAGGAAGGATCCACCACCACCGACATGACCATGGATTTCCTCGACTTCAAGCCGGTGTCGAAAATCGAACTGCCGAAGCCGGACGAAATCTACGACGCAACCGGCCGGATCGAATCCAAACTTAGGTCTTCGGCCGAAGCCCCCTGAGGAGGCCGGACATCGGCGTCCGTGAGGAGCGCTCTGACCTGGAAGCACCGGGTGGTTCACTTTTACCCCGGTAGAGGTGTCCGTTTTTCAACCGGTGTTGATGTTGCTCGGGTCGCTTTGACCAAATAGCATGAACGGGCTTCGCTTGGTATGCCCTCGGTGCGGACCAAAGTGAAGGCCCGGACACAGGCGGAGACAAACTGAGAGGCGGAGCATGAGCGGAACTGGGGAGCGGGGGGCGTGCAAACGGGGCACCCGAGGTCTTGGCAAGGCTTGCGTGGCAGTGGTGGCGACGGTGGTGTTGCTTGCCTTGGCGCCGGCCAGCGCCCTGGCAGAAGGCGGCAAAGCCATCTCGACGGCGCCATCGGTGGTCTACGGCCAGCAGGAGTTCGGCAATACGGCGAGTGGGCAGTTCCTCGAAGGTAGCTGCGGAACCGGGCTATTCGGTGCTGGGGACGGCTGGCGCTCGTATTGGTCAATGGCGGTGACGACCGGCGACCTGTTGACCATCAACTGGGAAGGCGTCGCTGGCACCGAACTGAAGGTCATGCCGCCTGGAACGACGGATTACACGATATTCCAGACCAATCCCGCCGTATCCGAGGAGCTGTCGAGCAACCTCAAGAACCAGGCGCAGTACACCGTCCCGATCTCTGGTGTCATGCCCTTGTACTTCCGAGTTTGTTCGGACTACGGCACGCCGGGACCGTACAGCTTCACGGTCACCGCCCAGCATGGCCTGAGCGTCAATCTGCTGCCGCGCCCGAACATTCGCACCAACAGCGTCATCCAAGGCAGCGCGGCACTAGTCAGTGGGGCCCCGGTGCCGAACGGTACGACCTTCACTCTAACGGCCAATTGGTCAAATGGCTCGGCCAGCTACAGCGCTGTCAGCGTCGAGGGCACCTTGGCCTTCACCCTGGCCTTGCCTGAAGAACTTGAGGGACAGACGATCTCCCTGGCCCTTAACCGCGCCGCCGATAGCCAATATTTGGCACCGAAGACGGCGGAAATCCAGACCCACGTCGCGCGGCCCCGAGTCCAGCCGAAGCCCGTCACGCACAAGCCCTTGAAATGCCGCAGGCACTTTAAGAAGCGCAGGATCCATGGCGAGGTCCGCTGCGTAAAAGTGAGGCACCACCACCGACACCACCGACGGTAGCGTGTCCCGCGTCGCCGTTGCTTTTGCTGCCGTCGTATTCCTGTTCGGTTCTCAGTGCGCCGGCAACGCGGCGGCGGATCCGTTTGGAGCTCGCCTTGCCCAGCTGGCAAAGCTGGCGGAAACGGAAGGGGTGGGAGCGGGATTGAGAGAGGTTGCCGAAACGCCTGCGCTTGCGGACCTGGGTACGAGTCTGCCAGGGACACTGGGGAAAGGCGACAAGCACCTGCTCGAGCTGGTCATAACTCTCACGTCGCCGCGTATGTCGCGCATTCACGAGAGTCTTTCGTCGCACAAGAGACTCGCTGCGGCCGATCGCAAGTTCCTGGGCCGCATAGTCCGGCAACTGGGGACGAACCCCGCCGTCGCGGAACTGCGCAGGCGGGGCATCGCGCTTAAGCATGACCCTGCAGAGCTGGAGAACCTCTGGCAGCAGCTACCCGGATCTAGCCATCCGTCGGGGGACCTCGATGCTGCTCCAGGCCGGGCCCCGATCGAAGAGGTCGTAGCGGCGGTGAATCGGCCTATGCACGCGTTGGGGGATCGGTCCATTGCGGCTCGTGGGGCAGCGCTTTTGGCAAGCCGAGCGGGCTATCGATACATACGTCGCCTGCCGCCAATCGCTCTCGCCATGCTGTTTCCGAAGGCCGGCCCAGGCCCAAACACGGCGCACTCCTCGGGAATCTGCGCTTCGGGTTCGATCGGCCCCTCGGTGACCACGATCCTCGATGTCACCGCGGACGTGGTGTTGGGAGACGTGGTAGCCGAGGCAACTCAGAAGGCAGTCGGCAAGGCGGTCTACTGGGATGCGGCCTTTGGGAGAAGAGCGCTGGCTTGGAAGGTGTTCGCTCCGCTGAGCAGGCTGAAGGGGATATACGAGAGCGTCGCCAACGGAGAAAAGCTGGCTGAGGCGGCCTGGAACGCGATGGTTAAGTGCGGCGCGAAATTGGTGAAGATCGTCCCGGAGCCCGCGAGCAGGGCGGCCGGCATACCGCAATCGTTTTCTCTTCTGGCGGAGGATAAGAAGGGCACGAGTTGGGGCGGAATTCGCATCGACACCCTCAGGATGTCCGGCGGAAGCTGCGACATAGAGATGCAGGCTTGCTACGGAAAAGTGGTGGGGGACCAGTCCGTCGTGGCGACATTTGGAAACCTAGGCGCCACCGGAAGGTTCAAGGTGACGCCGGGCGCGATCGCCCATCTTGATCTGGATCCAAACGACGCGACTATCGACGTGGGGGAGGAATCTCCCACGTATCGGGTTTACGCAACGGATAGCTTCGGCAACCTCGTCACGACCCACTTTGGCACCGAGGCGAGCGGAGTGCATCTAGAGATTTCCCCCGACGGCACCTGCAACCAGGCAACCGGGCGATGCAGCCCCGGGGCGGCGGGCAATCATTTTGTGGAAGCGGTGACCAACGCAACCTCGCCTGTTATCTCGTCGGCCAGACTCAATGTGCGTGCAGGAAAGCTGGTTTTGACACCTGCTAGCGCCACTATTAAGACCGGGGAGACTCAGGGCTACACTGCCAAGGAATTGACGCTTGATGGGGTGCCTGTTCGGTCGGTGGCATTCGGCTCCTCCACCAATCAGGCGACCCTCTCGATTTCGCCTGACGGCAGCTGCGATCAGGCGGCCGGAACTTGCGCGCCGTCGCACTCGGGACCACATGTCGTGACCGCGAAAACCCCGGACACGGCAGGCCAGGCGACCCTGGAAGTCGAACCAAGGGAATTGAAAATCACGCCCACGAGTCTCGAAGCGGCTGTACCGACGCGTGACTATGAGGAAGTACTTGAAATGGTGGGCGCGGAAGGTGAAGTCGACTGGCAGATCTCGGGTAGCCCGCCCAACGGGATCGAATTTCGCCGCGCTAAAGAATTTGATTTGGGCAATGAACCTGAAAGCCCTGTGTTTGGGAACCCGCCAGAGGATGCCGCGCTTCTCATCGGTTCACCGGTGGCCCTTGGAACCGGTACCTTCACGGTCACTGCGCAAGACGCCGCAGGGAATTTCGCTCATCGAACGTTTGGGATCACGTCGAAGGCCCCCTGTGCAGGGAGGTGTGCAGAAGCCGGCCCCTACGAGCAGGTCACCGTTGCTTGGCCGGATTGCCAATGTGGAGTTGGCTCTGGCAACTATTACTACTTGAGACCGATCGTCAGCGGGACGCCTCTCGAACAGTACATCTGGGCGCCCCGCCCTCAGCTGTATTCTGGTCCAGAAGGAAGGGTATGGGTGACGCTCGGCTCGAATTTGATCGGTCACGCTGGAACCCATGTGGGGGTGGAAATTTCTTACGGGCCAGGGCCGCCCGCGGAGGAACTTACATGGGAAGAATTTGTTGAAACGCTTCAATCGCTGGGCAATACCAATTCCGTGACGGTGCGCCGCTGACCTCCCTTCCGAATCCACGACCTGCTCGTCTATGGTGGGTAGATGAGTAGCGATCTCACCGCTTTGGTCGTCGGGATTACTCTTGGCATCGCCATCGTCGTTCTGGGCTTGCGTCGCAATCTCGCCGATGTCACGCGAAGCTGGCTGCCGCGGTTTGGGGAGACCCCGGAGCCGGGCGCGACGCCGGGATTCTTCGAGGGGGGACAGGGGCATCGTCAGTTTTCTCCACGGCAAACGCGGCTTGCCTTTTGGGCCTCGCTGTTGTTCAGCGTTTGCTACGCGGCACTCGCGGTCCTGTCGACCAATGACAGGCTGATTCACGTAATCGGCGCTGCCCTGTTTGCGATCGTCGCCGTGGTGCATATGTTGAGGCTGCGGCGGTTGCTCGCGAGATGATGCGAGTTGGGGAGCCGAAGCGCGTTGAGAAGCCCTGGGGCCATGAGATTTGGTGGGCCGAGACGCCGGAGTACGCCGGAAAGGTTCTTGTCGTCCAGGCGGGGCAGGCTCTCTCGTTGCAGCTGCACCGCGAGAAGGACGAGAGCTCCTACTTGTTCTCGGGTCGCTTGCGGCTGACGAGCGGCCCCGCGGAGAGCCGGCTCGAGGAGCAAATACTCGAGCCCGGGCAGAGCTGGCGAGTGGAGCCGGGCACCATTCACTCCATTGAGGCGCTTGAGGACTCGGTCATTTTCGAGGTCTCAACTCCGCACCTCGATGACGTAGTTCGCCTCAGCGATCGCTACGGGCGAGTCGGCGGAGACTGATTTCTCAGTCAGCCGGTGCTTGTTTCGGCCTCGGGGCCGACTGGGCGCGCGGCGCTCAGAAGCTCCAGGCTGCCCCATGCCGTTCGCAGCCGATCGTGGCGTTCGACGGCGGAGAAGCCGGCGTTTTCTATGAAGTGGGGCAGGCGGCCAGCGGCGTGGTCGCGGATTCCATCGAAGCCGTCGAAGATGGCGAGGGTGAAGAGGCCCGCCCGCATCAGCGGGTCCTGAGGTTTGCCCCAGTCGGCGACGTGGAGGCGGCCGCCGGGGCGGAGGACGCGGTGGGCCTGGGCTAGGGCACCGCGCTTGCCGGCGGCATCGAGGTGGTGCAGGAGTAGCGACATCACCACCCGGTCACAGCTTTGGTCGGCGAGCGGGAGTTCGTTGGCCAATCCCTGCTTCCACTCGACCGCCTCCGCGCCCAGCTTGGCCCGGGCGATTGCCAGGATCTCCGGGTCCCCGTCGACTCCGATGACCTCGGCGGCGGGCGCCGCGGCGGCGATCGCGATCGCAAAGGTGCCCGTCCCGGCGCCGACGTCGGCGATGCGACAGCCGCTCGGCAGATCTTCCAGGACCTGTCCGGCAAGCCGACCGCGAAACAGGCGCTCCCGGGTTGTCATCGCGATGACCGAGTCGTAGAACCGGGTCATGCCGCGCAGCCCGGCGGCGGGCACGTAGCGGCCCTCCGTGCTCATTGCCGTGCTCGTCCTTTCACGGGGCCAGAGCCGACTAGCCGCCGAGCCCGCCCAATATCGCGAACGGGTTGGCCGGGCGCTCGGCGTAGACCGCCTGCCAGGTGCCCTCGGCTTTGACCTCGCTGCCGGGTGGCGCCTCGGCTTCGATCCGCTCGGCCAGGGCCTTGGCGTTGTCCTCGTCGGTGGCGCCGACGAGGACGTACTTCCAGCGGTGAACGGGCAGCAGTCCCTCGCTGCGGAGGCGCTCGACGAGCTGAAGTGCGTCGTGGTGCGACGGTAGGTCGACCCGAACCTCGAATTCGGGACCGGTTTCCTCGACCTGCTTGCGCTCCGCCGCGATCAGGGCCGCGTGCTCGGCGACCCGGGCCGCATCGTCCGCGGGCAGTGGCTTGTCGGGGTCCTCCCAATCCTCCGCCGCTGGGTGCCAGTGCTTGAGCTCGAGATCCAGCTCCCACCCGTGCTGCTGGGCGAGGCTGAGCAGGAGTTCGCGAGCACTCTCGGCCTGCTCCCTCGAGCCGGCGTAGAGGAAGACCCTGGCGTCCTCGCGGGTGACGATGACGCGATCGTGAAAGGCGTCGCTGAGATCGTGCTCCAGCTCGCGGGCCTCGAGCCGCTCGGCCAGCGCCTGAGCATGGCTCGGATCGCGGGGGTCAACCTGCAGGCGCCAGTCGTCGTTCACGCGATGGAGCCTACTGGCGCCGCGTGCTTCTCAGGCCGTGGATAGATTTCCCGGTCGATGTCGACGAGCTTTGAGATCGGGACCCGCTACGAGCGCCCGCCGGCCGAGGGGCCGTCGTGGTTCCACGACGTGCTCGAGAGCCTTCGCGAGCAGCGCGGGGGAGACGTGCCGGTCAGGCTCGAGGCGACCACCGGCCATCGCGTCGACGGCCTGCTCAAAGAGGCCGATCCGGCGATCTCTCCCGGGCCGCACGGCAAGGTCTGCCTCAACTCCCACGGCGAGGACCTTCTGATCGGGTCGGAGATGATCGCGGCGTTCACCCTGCTGCCGGGAGCGTCCCCGGTCAAAAAAGACGCCGACGCGTAGCGCTATCCCGGCCTAAGCCGTTCGGCGACTGCGTCGCGGCGGTAGTCGAAGATCCGTTCCAGGTCGCGTCGAACGAAGAGCCGGTGGGCGATGCTCCCGAGCGGGCCGAGGGGAATCGCGTAGCGGACGTGGTCGCGGATGATCGTCGCGCCGTCACCGTCCTCTTCGAACAGGTGGGTGTGCTCCCAGAGCGAGTAGGGGCCCTTGGCCTGGCTGTCGACGAAGCGCAGCGGCGGCTCCCAGGTCTCGATCAGTGTCGTCCAGCGGATCGGCACGCGGTGCAGCTTCAGCCTGTAGTCGAGCAGCGCGCCCGCCTTCAGTGTCAGCGGACCAGGCGTCGTCACTTCGAAGTGGAGCCAGGGTGGTGTCAGCGGCTCGAGGTTGCCGCTGTCGCCGTAGAACTCGAACGCTCGGTCGACCGGCACCTCGACTCGCTGGCTTCGCTCGAGGAGGTGAGTCTTCGTCAAACGCGCTCCAGCACGACGACCGGGATCTCGCGCTCGGTCTTCTGCTGGTAGGCGTCGTAGTCGGGCCACTCGGAGACCATCGTCTTCCAGATCTCCGGCTTCTCCCCGGCGTTCGCGGTGCGGGCGCGGGCCTTGAACCGGTCACCCTTCACCTGCACCTCGACCTCGGGGTTTTCCGAGAGGTTGAGGTACCAGGCGGGCGGCGTGTCAGAGCCGCCCTTGGAGGCCACGATCGTGTAGTCGTCGCCGTACGGCGCGTAGATCAAGGGAGTGGTGCGTTGCTCACCCGACTTGCGCCCCTTGGTCGTCAGCAGCAGCGTCTGGGTCCCACGCCACTCGTGTCCCTCCTCGCCGTCGGTGGCTCGGTAGCGCTCGACGTGCTCCTGTCCAAAGAGAGTCACGACTCTGATGCTAGTCGAGTCGCTACGTCGCGCTTCGGATAACGATCGCTCAGCGCCGCTCGGCGCTGCGCTTGGCGGCGGCGAGGATGCGACGCGTGACCAGGACGTGCATGCGAGTGCCGATGACCATGGCGCGGTAGGCGCGACCCTTGAAGCCGGGGAAGGCCGCCCTGGTCTCGGCGCGCAGCACGGTGCGGCCATCGCCCTGGTCGTCGAGGCGGAAGATCAGCGCGTAGTCGGAGAAGCGGTGACCGCCGGCCAGCCCCAGCTCCCGCGGAGGCTGAGCAGTCTCGACATGAAACCCGGGCAGGACCGAGCCTGTCGCGAGCGGGCGAGATCCCGATGCGGCGATGTCTTCGCAGTCGAGCAGGCGCGCCCCGGCTGAGCTCGCGCCCGAGTTGAACGAGCCCTCGACCACGCGCAGCAAGGCGTTCCAAGCGGCGTCGGCCGTCGCCTCGATCGCGATCGAATGCTCATCGACGTGGGGGAGATCGGCGGTGCCCATGCTCGGGATCCTATGTGGACGGTAATTCGATACCTCCGCGGAGGTGGCCAATTGAAGCCGTTTGCGGGCATCGACTACATCGATCGATGTCATCCACTGTATTTGCGGGTTTCCCCCCTTGCTTGCGGCGGGTATGGGGGAGTACCGTAAAGGCGCGGAGAGGTAATAGCGCCATGCGCAGGGACCGGGTTACGTCCAATGCGAATGAGGAGACATGAATGACTAGGCGCTTGACCACTTTCGTGGTGATGGCACTGTGGCTTGTACTGGCGGTGCCGGTCGCACAGGCCGACACCGGCAACATCATCGAAAAACAAAACGAACCTCCGACCGCAGCCGATGGCTGGCAAGCCGGCACTTGTACTTCTGACACCGTGCCCGGCAAATGCTCACCGTCGACTCCTGGGCAGTTCTTCAAGCAGGCCGGTGGGCACCCCCCGGTCGGATTCACCCAGTACATCATTCGACACACAAAAGTGGTGGAAGGTGTAGTCGAACCAATCGAAGAACCGCTTGAAGGCCGTGCGATCCAGACGCTGCGCGTCGACCTGCCGCCCGGCCTGACGGTCAACCCGCAGGCGACCGAACACGAACAGTGCTCGCTGACTGACTTCCTCAACCAACCGGTGGCGGGGACCTTCGTGCCGGCTTGCAGCGAAACGACCAAAGTCGGCGAAGAGCAGGCCAACCTTGTGACCAACAAAGCCAACGTCGAATTCCCGCCTGGCTCAACCAACATCATCGCTAACAAGGGCACGCGCCTGCCTTTGATCCCGGGTGTTTTCCAGGTGCCTGTCTACAACCTCGTTCCCAAAGGCATCGAAGCGGGCAAAGAACAAGGTGAACCCGCCCTCTTTGGTTTCGTTGTCGCGGGCAAAGAGCCCGTTTTCTTGGAAACCGAGGTGGCATGGGAAAGCGACTATCACGAGAGCTTCACGATCCACCTGCATCCGGCCTCGTCCTCAGAACTGCAGACGATCATTAGTCGCTTGGTCAACTTCGGCGACAAAACCAAAACCGGTAACGGGACCTACATCACCAACCCCACCACATGCTTCAACCCCGAAAACCCAGCGACGGAACACCTCTACTCGACTTGGTACCGAGCTCATTCGTTCGAAGAACCCAACCCGATCTTCCCCAACGGCTCGACGCCGTTTGAGGCAGGTCTGCCGGCAGGGATTGAACAAGAAGGCTGTGATGCGGTCCCCTTCAATCCCAAAGTAGACGTCAATCCCGGCACTACCGCGGTTGACTCACCCGCAGCGGCGACCGTGGCCACGAAAGTCCCATTCGAAGTCCCCAAAGAAGGCGGTAACGACATCTCGCAGTCGCACCTGCGCAGCGCTAAGGTGGCGCTGCCAGCCGGAATGGGACTCAATCCGTCAGGCGCAAACGGTCTCGTCGCCTGTAGCGACGCAGAGTTCAAGAAGGGGCAGCGAGTCGTTAACAACAGCTGCCCTGCCGCCTCCAAGATCGGCACGGCAGAGATCGAAACACCACCGCTGCCGGCCAGCTCACTGAAAGGCGATATCTACGTCGGCGAACAGAAGAGCTCGAATCCCGAATCGGGTGAAGAGTTCCGGATTCTGGTTGAAGCGAAGTCGGCGAGGTACGGCGTCGTCGTGAGACTCGTCGGTAATACCAGCGCCAACCCAGTGACTGGTCAGCTGACCACGACGTTCGACGAACAAGAGGTCGGCCCGCTTGCGGGCAAACTCCCGCAGGGCCTGCCACAGGCCCCGTTTGAATCGGTGACGCTCAAATTCGACGGGCCGCACCTGGTCCTGACCAGCCCGCCGACCTGTTCGCCGGCCGACTCGAGCGGCAGCATGGAACCGTGGGCACGACCGGGTGAACAAAAACCGGTCAGCAGCACATTCACGCTTTCCAGCTACCCGGGCGGCGGTACCTGCCCGACGACGCTGGCTGGGCGGCCGTTTGCGCCGAGTTACACGGCTAAAACGGACAGCACGAAGGCCAATGCCTACAGTCCCTTCCGGGTTCACATCGGACGTCCCGATGGCCAGCAGGAGCTGAAGAAGGTCAACGTGACTCTGCCCAAAGGGCACGCCGCCAATCTGACCGGCGTCCCCTACTGCTCGGAGTCGGCGCTTACGGCGGCGGCGGCGAGCAGCGGTAAAGCGGAGCAGGCCAGCCCGAACTGCTCGAGTGCGAGCCAGATCGGCACGGCAACGACGCTGAGCGGCACGGGACCGAATCCGACAAAAATCAACGGCACGGCATACCTCGCCGGTCCCTACCAGGGGGCCCCGCTATCGCTGGCGATCGTCACGCCGGCCGTGCAGGGCCCGTTCGACCTCGGCACCGTGGTTGTCAGGGTCGCCCTGTTCGTCAATCCGGAAACCGCCCAGGTCAATGCGGTCTCGGACGCGATTCCGGATGTGTTCGGAGGGGTGAAGCTGGACATCCGCTCGATCGACGTCAACGTCGATCGGACCAAGTTCATGCACAACCCGACCAACTGTGCCGCCCAGGCCACCACCGGTTTCCTCAACGGCGGCGGCGCCAACCCGACCGAGCCGGCGGCGTGGAGCTCCTACGCGGTCAACTCGCCGTTCCAGGCGACCCAGTGCAACAAGCTCGGCTTCAAGCCGAAGCTGTTCACGCGCCTGATCGCCAAGGGCAACACCACCCGTGGCAAGCACCCGAAGCTGCGGGCGATTCTCGAAGCCCGCAACGGCGATGCCAATATCCAGCGCAACGCGGTGTCCCTGCCGCACGCGCTGTTCCTCGATCAGAGCAACATCAGGACCGTTTGCACGAGGCCGCAGCTGGCCTCTCAAACCTGTCCGAAGGCATCGATCTACGGACACGCGGAAGCGAAGAGCCCGTTGCTCGAAAAGAAGTTGAAGGGGCCGGTGTACCTGGTTTCCTCCAACCACGAATTGCCTGATCTCCTCGCCAACCTGCGCGGCCAAGTGAACATCTGGGTGCGCGGCGTGATCAGCTCCAAGAACGGCGGGATCAAGACGGTGTTCAACAACCTGCCGGACGTCCCGGTGAAGAAGTTCATCCTCCGCATGGAAGGCGGCAAGAAGAAGGGCCTCCTGGTCAACTCCACAGGCCTTTGCAAAGCCCCGCTTTCCTCGGTGATGAGCATGAAGGGCCAGAACGGCAAGAAGATCAAGAACAACCACTTGCCGCTGAAGATCAGCGGCTGCTAACGGGCGGCGGCTGAGGCGCCTTAAGGGCACGGAGCGGTGGGCCGGTAGGTCCGCCGCTCCGTTTGTCGTTAGGCGGTGGCCGCGGCCAGCGGGCTCGCCGCGGGACGCCGCGAGGGAATCAGCAGCGCCGAGCCACAGACCATCGCGAAGGCCATCGCCTGCAGGACGACGCCGAGCGGACTGTTCGCGAGCGGGTCGCCGAAGACGAGGATGCCGCCGCAGATCTGCGCCGCGTTGGCGACCAGGCCGATCAGGCCGATCGTCTCGATCGCGCCGCCGCGCTGCAGGGCCGCCGCCGTCGCGTACTGGGCGCCGACGCCAGCGAGGATCGTCACCAGGACCCAGGGGGCGAGCACCGCGACAGAGATGTCACCGATTCCGGTCAGGCCCTTGATCGCAACGCCGGCGATGCCGAACAGCGTTCCGGCGATCGCCGCGAGCAGGATCCGGTGATGGCCGGCGAGCCGCTCGGAGCGGTGACCAAGCGCGAGGGCCGAGGCGACCAGGACGAGCCCGCCCTCGAAGCCAAGCATGCCGCCGACGGTGAAGCTCGAATCGTCGCCCTTGAAGTGGGGGAGGGTGAGCACGAGCAGGGCCAGGCCCGCTCCGCCGAGCAACAGGGCAAGCCACTGGCGCCGCTCGACCGGGTCGCCGAAGAGGCGCTGCGCCATCACCGCAAGGGTCACCGCTCCGCCGGCGAGCACGGCCTGGACGATCGAGATCGGCGCCATCGAGAGGGCGGCGACGTGGACGATCCAGGCGATCGCGGCGAGCCCCCAACCGGCGGCGAACCAGGGCGAGCGGGCCAGCCCGCGGGCGCTGCGCAGTGGCTCGCGCAGAGAGACTGGCGCAGCGCGGTGGCAGCCGCGATGCTTGAACAGCGAAGCGAGGTTGCTCAGCAGTGCCGCCGCTACGGCGAGGCCGATTCCTATTTGCACTGGAGCGTCACCACGCTCCTGTTATCGGCTGGCGGTCTTCTGCCGCTTAGCGCGCGACTCCGCGCTCGGCGGCGGCGGGTCGGGCAGTTCCAGGTTCCGGCGTGCCTTGGTGACCGCCGAGACCGAGGTGCGGCAGGCCCGCGCGATCACGCCGTCGGCGTGTTCGGGCGTGCGGCTGACCTCGAATTCGATCAGCGCGGCGCGGCGGAGTTTTGCCCGCTCGGCGACGGGACTGTCGCTTGGCGCCGAGTCGAGCGCTGCCTCGGCCGCCTGCTCGCGCCTGCAGACGAGGCAGAGCTGCCCGTCGTCGGTGCTCGCCCAAGCATCGGGCGGCTGCGTTGCCTCACCGTCGATGCGGCTGGCGGTCACACCACAGCGGTCGCAGGTCCATTTTTTCGCGATGGTCTGGGTCGGGCTCATGCCGCCACCTTGCGCCTGCGCCGGCGGCGTCGCTGGCCTGACGCGCCAGGGGGCCTCTGGCCCGTGGGCTTCTTTTCGGGCGCGACATGGCCGAGGCTCTGCTCGAACTCCTGGATCAGGCCCAGGTCCTTGGCGATGCGCCGCATCTCGGCGGCCTGGTCGGTCAGCACGAAGCTGGTCCCGGCGCCGGTGCGCCCGGCGCGGCCGGTGCGGCCGACCCGGTGCACGTAGGAATCGCGATCGCCGGGGACGTCGAAGTTGACGACGTGGGCGATGTCGGCGACGTCGATGCCGCGGGCTGCGACGTCGGTGGCGACGAGCACTTCGACGTCACCGCGCTCGAAGCGGGCGAGCGCTCGTTCGCGCTGCCCCTGGCTCTTGTCTCCGTGCATCGCAACGGCCTCCAGTTCGCGGCTGCGAAGCCGCTTGACCAGCCGGTCGGCGCCGCGCTTGGTGCGGACGAAGACCAGGGTGCGGCCGCCGTCGGGGCCGGTCAGTTGCCCGGCAAGGTGGTCGAGCTTGGCGGCCTGGGAGTCGACGTGGACGAAGCGGTGTTCGATCTCGGCCTCGCTGCGCTCGGTCGCCTCATGGGTATGGCGGCGCGGCTCGCGCGTGTAGGCGGCGGCGAGCTTGCCGGTCGCGCCCTCGAGCGTGGCCGAGAAGAAGAGCGTCTGGCGGTCGGCGGGCGTCTGGGCGACGATTCGGCTCACCGCCGGTTTGAAGCCCATGTCAAGCATGCGATCGGCCTCGTCGAGGACGAGCACGCGGATCTTCTTCAGGTTGATTGCGCCGCGGGCGATCAGATCCTCGAGCCGGCCCGGGGTGGCGACGACGATGTCGGCACGTTGGGCGGCCTTGACCTGGGGGCCGAAGCCGACCCCGCCGTAAACGGCGGCGACGTGAAGGTTGCGGGAACGGACGATTGCGTCGAGCTCGTCGACGATCTGGCTCGCCAGCTCGCGGGTTGGCGCCAGCACCAGGGCGGAGAGGCCCTTGGTGTTGGGCTCGATCAGGTCGGCCAGCGGGATGCCGAAGGCCAGGGTCTTTCCCGACCCGGTCGGCGATTGGACGAGCAGGTCGTGGCCGGCGAGCGCGTCGCGGATAACCAGCTGCTGGACGGGGAAGGGCTGCGTAATGTCGCGCTCAGCGAGCGCGCACACCACGGCTTTCGAAATGCCGAGGTCGGCAAATGACACGATGTTGTGACTCCTTTTTATGCGATTCAGGGGAGATCCAGCGACCCCTAAATGCAAAGCAGCGCACGGAGGGAACGGAACCTCTCGGGTGGCGAAAGCGCCTAACCCGACCCTCCAACCGTAGCAGCCGCGCTAAATCTCCCTGGTGCGCACGCAATATCCGCGTACACTCGACCAAGCCGGATCGGGTGCCGGTGAACCAACGGAAGGAGCGGTATGTACGACTACGTGATCGTCGGCGCGGGCTCTGCCGGCTGTGTTCTCGCGGCGCGACTCTCGGAGGATCCGGAGACCAGCGTCCTCCTGCTCGAGGCCGGTCCCCCGGACGTCAACCCGAACGTTCACGTGCCGCTCGGCTACCTCTCGCTGGCCCGCACCGAGGTCGACTGGGACTACGCCTCGGCGCCGGAGGCGAACTGCAACGGCCGGCGCGTCTCGCTGCCGCGCGGCAAGGTCTTCGGCGGCTCCTCCTCGACCAACGCGATGGTCTACATCCGCGGCAACCGTCGCGACTACGACGATTGGGATGCCCCGGGCTGGGCCTGGGACGACCTCTTTCCCTACTTCCTCAAGGCCGAGGACAACGAGCGCGGCGCCTCTGAGTGGCACGCCGTCGGCGGCCCGCTGGCGGTCTCCGACCAGCGCTCGGGCAACAAGATCTCACCCGCCTTCGTCGAGGCCGCCGTCGAGGCCGGGCTGCCCCGCAACGGGGACTTCAACGGCGCCGAGCAGGACGGCGTCGGCATGTACCAGCTGACCCAGCGTGGCGGCATGCGGGCGAGCGCCGCTGTCTCCTACCTGCACCCGGCGAGCGAGCGCCCCAACCTGACCGTGATGCCCTACATGCACGTCAACAAAGTGCTGTTCGAGGGCAAGCGCGCGGTCGGGGTCGAGGCGACCCAACTCGGCCAGGCGCAGGAGCTGCGCGCCGAGCGCGAGGTGATCCTCTGCGGCGGCGCCTACAACTCGCCGAAGCTGCTGATGCTCTCCGGCGTCGGCCCGGCCGAACACCTGGCGATGCGCGAAATCGAGCTGCTGCTCGACCAGCCGGCCGTCGGCGAGAACCTCGGCGACCACCCGGCCACTTACACCGTCTTCACCACGCCCGAGCCCGAGAGCCTGCTGGCCGCCCTGGAGCCCGCGGCGATGGCCGAGTTCGAGGCCTCTCAGACCGGCCCCTTCGCCTCCAACCTGGCCGAGTCGGGCGGCTTCGCCCGGGTCGGCGCCGGCGCCGAGGCACCCGACGTGCAGTTCCACTTCGCGCCGATCCACATCGTCGAAGAGGGGATGGGGGACCCGCAGGCACACGGGGTCTGGGTCTCGCCCTGCCTGCTCACGGCCGAGAGCCGTGGCTCGGTGCGGCTCGCCTCCAACGACCCGAGCGCGATGCCGATCATCCGCAACGCCTTCTACGAGGCCGAGGCCGACATGTCACGGATGATCGACGCGGTGCGTCTGGCGGCGGAGATCTCCGCCCAGCCGTCGCTCAAGCCCTACTGTGCCGAGCCCTTCACCGGCCCCGCCGATGACTCCGACGATGCCCTGCGTGCCCACATCGCCGAGACCACCTACGAGATCTACCACCCGGTCGGCACCTGCGCGATCGGCTCGGTGGTCGACTCGGAGCTGCGGGTCGAGGGGCTCGAGGCGCTGCGCGTCGTCGACGCCTCGGTGATGCCAACCGTGCCCCGCGGCAATACCAACGCGCCGACGATCGCGATCGCCGAGCGCGCCGCCGACCTGATCCGCCATGGCAAGCCGGTCGCGGCGGATGAGCTCGCCGCGCAGACCTGAGCGAATCCGCGAGACGGCCGGCCCGGCCTCCTACACTTGACCGATGGCCAAGGAGCCTGAGGTCGACTCCACCTTCACGCTTTACCGGCGTGGCATCGAGCTGCTCGAGGAGGAGGACTTCGAGGAGGCCGCCGCGCCGCTGGAGGAGGCGGCGCGACGGGCGCCGGAGAAGGCCTCGGTGCGCGAGGCGCTGGGCCGCGCCTACTTTCGCTCCGGACGTTTCGCCGCCGCTGCGGTTGAGTTCAAGGCCGTGGTCGAGCGCCACCAGGTCAACGACTACGCCCACTTCTGCCTCGGCCGGGCGCTGGCCAAGACGGGGGAGACCGAGCGCGCCCGTCACCACCTGGCGCTCGCCTCCAACCTGCGGCCCGACCGTCGCGAATACAGCTTCTACCTGGCGATGCTGACCTAGGGGGCCTCAGGCCGCTTTTTCGCCCTTTTCCTCGCGGTGGAGGGCTGGGAGGACGGCGATGATCGTGGCGCCCCTTCCCGGCGCGCTCTCCAGCTCCAACGTTCCGCCGGCGAGGGCGACGCGTTCGCGCATGCCGATCAGGCCGAAGCCGTCGGTCCTCGCGTTCGGGTCGAAGCCCCGTCCGCGATCGGATACCCGCAGGCGGAGTTTCTCGCCGCTCTCGATCACCTCGACTTTTGCCCGGTCGGTGTGCCCGTGGTGGGCGGCGTTGTTGAGGGCCTCCTGGACCAGCCGGTAGGCGGCATCCTCGATCTCGCCGACCAGCCGGTGCTCGGTGCGGCCGGAGTGAAAGGCGATGTCGAGGTCGAGGTCGACCCCGATTGTGCCGCTGGCGGTGAGGCGTTCGGCGAGGGCTTCGAGCGCCGCGCCCAGCCCCAGCTCGTCGAGCGTCGTCGGCCGTAGATCGGCGATCAGGCGGCGCATCTCGGCGATCGCGCTATCGGTCTGCTCGATTCCCTGCGCCAGTAGCCGGTCGGTCTCCTCGGTGTCGCTGCGCCGCGCGGCCGAGAGCAGCACGCGCAGGCCGGCGAGGCTCTGCAGCGATTCGTCGTGCAGCTCGCGCGCCCAGCGGCCGCGCTCGCGCTCGGTCGCGGCGATGCTTTCGCGAGTGCGTTCCTCGGCGATCGATTGCGCGGTGGCGACGGCGATCGCGGCGCTGGTCCCGAAGGAGACGAGGTCCTGCTCGTCCTCGCTGCTGAAGCCCTGGTCCCTGCCCAGGGGGTCGAGTGCGACGAGGACGCCGAGGGCCTCGCCGCGGAAGACGAGCGGGACGAGCAGGGCGGTGACGCCGGCCTCTGGGCGGCTGGGCCGTGCCAGCAGGCTCGGGTCGAGGTCGATCACCCGGCGTGGCTCCTTGGCTTCGAAGACCTGGCCGGGGATCGAGCCGGCAATCGGGATCCGCGCCTCGGTGACCGGGCCTTCGCGCTCGCCGGCGAGTGACGCCGGCGCCAGTTCGTCGCGCTCGCGGAGCAGGATCAGCAGCGAGCGGGCTTCGACCAGGGCCCGGCCGCGCTTGACGACGATCTCCAGGATCCGGTCGAGGTCGGTCTCGCCGCCGACGGCGCGGGCGATCTCGGTCGTCGCTTCGAGCCGGTGCACGGCCCGCTCCATCTCCTCGCCGTGGCTGGCGACGCTGCGATAGAGGCGGGCGTTCTCGACCGCGATCGCCACCCACTCGGCGAGGATCACCGCCGACTGCTCGTCGGCCTCGTCGAACTCGCCCTCCTGCTTCTCGGTCAGGTAGAGGTTGCCCCAGGCGTGGCCGCGAATCATCACCGGCACGCCGAGGAAGTTGGACATCGGCGGGTGGCCGGGGGGGAAGCCGTAGGACCGGGGGTGGCTGCCGACGTCGCCGAGGCGCAGCGGCCGCGGCTGCTCGATCAGCAGGCCAAGGATGCCCCGCCCGCGCGGCAGGTTGCCGATCGTGCGGCGCGCCTCCTCGTCGATGCCGTGAGTGATGAAGCGCTCCAGCTCGTGGCGGTCCTCGTCGAGCACGCCGAGCGCCGCGTAGCGCGCCCCGGTCAGCTCGCAGGCCACCTCGAGCATGCGCCGGAAGATGACCTCAGGATCGAGCTCCGCCACGAGGCCACGGCCGACATCGATCAGCTCCCTCAGGCGGGGCTCGTCCAAAGCCCCGCTGTCATAACCCTGTGCCATTGCGAGCCCACCTCCGAGCTTTTGGCATGTCCATGCTACCGCTCGTCGGGCCTTTTGCTCAGAGCAAACTGATTAGGTGTAATTCGCGGGAAAACCCCGATGGCGAGAGCGTTCGCGCCGGGTTAGATGAAGTAATGACAGACAGCTACGAGACCGCAGGCGCCGCTAACCTCGCGACCGTGACGGCCGATGCGGTTCCGGACCGCTCGCAGGAGACCACGACGATCGTCCTCGCTGACGACCACACCGTGATCCGCAACGCCCTGCGCATGCTGCTCGACGCCGAGCCGGGCTTCGAGGTGGTCGCCGAGGCCGGAGACGCCGAGGCCGCGCTGCGCTACGTGCGCGGCCACAAACCGACCGTGCTCCTGCTCGACCTAAACATGCCGGGGCGCTCCAGCCTCGACGCGGTGCCGGAGATCCTCGAGGTCTCGCCGCAGACCGAGATCGTCGTCCTGACGATGCAGAACGAGCCCGCCTTCGCCCGCCGGGCGCTGCAGGCGGGGGTGCGCGGCTACGTCCTCAAGGAGGCCGCCGACGCCGAGCTGGTGCAGGCGGTGCGCAGCGCCGCCGCCGGCGACACTTACTTGCAGCCGGCGCTCGGCGCCAGGCTTGCGGCCGGGGCCGAGGCGCGCCAGGCCGACGAGCTGAGCGAGCGCGAGCGCGATGTCCTGCAGCTGATCGCCCTTGGCCACACCAACGCTGAGGTGGCGGAGAAGCTCTTCATCAGCATCCGCACGGTGGAGAGCCATCGCGCCCACATCCAGCAGAAGCTGCGCCTCTCAAGCCGCGCCGAGCTGGTCCGCTACGCGCTCGAGCGCGGCTTGATCGAAACCTGAGGCTGGATCCTCTTATGGAGTCCCGCTCACCTAAGTAGCGGGATCACGCAGCGGAATTTGTGGGCGTTGGTTGAGCCGGTTGAAGCGATGACACCTGCCGGCGACACGAGTCCGACGCTGAAGGTGCCTGGTCCCGTATAGCTCGTGATGTCGCTCGACCACTCTTCGCCGCTGTCAAGAGCCACCCCAGGCTGCTGCGCGAAAGCCGCCAACTGCAGCGCCTCCGGCAGCGTCCCGCCCTGAACCGCGCAGGAGTTGGCCGCGGCCGACGCGCTCACCGCCGTTTCGCTCGGCGAGCTCTGCCAGCAGGCGCCGGCGAAGGCCAGGGTGCCGGGCAGGCAGCCCGCTTCGTGGCCGTTGACGGACTGGGCCGTGATCGCGTTGACGGCGTTGAGGGCGGTTTGGGCGTCGGTCGCGCTCCTGGCGACGTCGGCGGTTTCGGCGTGAGCGGCGTTCGGCACCTGGCCGAGGCTGAGCTCGTCGATTTCGGCGCCGGTGATCAAGACGCCCTTCTGGCCATCGCCGGCCGCCTGCAGGACGCCTGGCTTCAGCCGGTTCGCCGGGATCGAGTGCGGCTTCAGGCGGTTGCCGGGCAGCGATTTCACTTTCACCGTCCTGCCATCGACCTTTGCCTTCTTCGCCGCGTAGACCGTGCCGCCGAGGGCGACGAACAGCGCTAAAGCCGCGATCCCCAGTGCCGGCGACGGTAGGCGTTTTCCCTGTCTCATCATCTCCCCCTTCGGTCAGAACGGCTTGCGGCGGCGAGCCTAGCCACGGCCCGGGGGAGAGCCAAGACCGCTGGACGAAAATTCAGCGGTCAGTCGATTCAGCGCGGGTCGGCCTGGATGCCGATCCGCTGGTCGAGATCGCGGGCGATCTCGACCAGGGCCTCGAGGTGGGCGCCGATCGCCAGCCCGATCGCCCCGATCAGCTCGCCGTCGGATTCGCCCTCGCTCCCCGCCGGCAGCGGCGCCTCGGCCAGCAGGGCCACGATCGGCTCGGGCTCGCGCACCTGCTCGGCGACGACCCGCTCGATCGCCGCGCGATGCTCTCCCATCAACTGGGCGAGGCCGCGGATGAAGAGGCGGACCGTCATCAGCGGCGGCCCGTCCACCTTCGCCTCCAGCCAGGCCGGCACCCGTTCGACCGCGTCGGGCATGCTCGCCTGCAGCTCCGCCCGGGTCTCGGGGGCGATCGCGAGCTGGGCGATGACGACGCCGTGCCGTTTGACGATCTCGGTCATGTTCTCGAGGAACACTTCCTGCTCGCTCATCGGCGGCAGGTCCGGGCCGCGCAGCTCTTCCCAGCCCTCGCGGGACATCGGCGCCGCGGTGATGGCCTTCACCACGACCATCTCCATGCTCAGTGGCTGCTGGTCGGCCATCGAAGCCATTTCTTTTATCAGAGAATTCTGTCTTAACCAAAGGCGTGGGCGCCCGCTCGGCTCCCTGGGCAGCGGATAGACTCGCCCGCGTAATCGGTCGGTGGTCAAGGGAAGTCCGGTGTGAAGCCGGCGCGGTCCCGCCACTGTGACCGGGTCAAGGAAGTCGCGGGCGCTCCGGCGCCGGCCACTGGGGAGGACACGGATTCCCCGGGAAGGCGCGGCCGACCACCCCGGGAGCCAGGAGACCTGTCCCCGGCCAGCCATGACAACCCTCGAGGAAAGGGTGGCTTAAATGCCAAGACTCGTTCCGTTCCGCCTGCTCGCCACGTGCGCGCTGGCCCTGTTGATAGTGCTCTCGACCGCTTCGTTCGCCGCGGCCAAGGCGCCGCGCGTCGACCTGCGCGTGGTCGGCAAGGCCGGCAGGACGCTGAGCGAACAGTTCGTCAACGCGAAGACGACGTCGATCAAGACCAGCCCGAAAGCGACCTGCCTCGGCAAGGGGACCGGTGGCAGCGGCAAGTCGGTGCAGGTCCCGGGGCCTACCGCGCTCGGCGTTCTGGGCCAGGCCTCGAAGCTGACGCCCTCGCTCCGCCCGCTGTCGATCACCGATCACTTCCTCTCCGAATTCGGCCTTGGGCTGTGCGGGATCGGCAAGTCGCAGACGACCAAAAAGCTCTCCTGGTACCTCAAGGTCAACCACAAGAACCCCAACAAGGGTGGCGAACTGGTCAAGCTGCACGCCGGGGACGAAGTGCTGTGGGCGCTGGAGCCCTACCCCTACCCCGACGAGCTGGCGCTGGTTGCCCCGCACGAAGCGGAGGCGGGCAAGCCGTTCGTGGTCAGCGTCTTCTCCTATGACGACAAAGGGAAGAAGACCCCAGCTGCCGGCGTCTCGGTGACTGGCGCCGCTGCTCCCACCGGCGCTGACGGCACGACCACTGTGACGCTCTCCGCACCGGGCGTGCTTACCGCGACCGACGGCACGGACATCCCGTCCAACCAGGTCGCGGTCTGCCTCAGCGGGGCCTGCTCCGGGGGCTGATCGATGCGGGGCCGCGGCACTGCGGTTGCGAGCGCGCTGCTCTTCGCGGCGGCGCTCGTTACCGCGGGCTGCGGTCTCGGCCCCGGCAAGGGGCTCGGCGACGTCGAGCTGACGGTGACGCGGGACTACGGGACCGTGCCCGTGCTTCATCGTGAGCTCGACGACGTGACCGAATCGGACACGGTGATGCGGGCGCTCGAACGCAGCGCCGACATCACGACCCGCTACGGCGGCGGCTTCGTGCAGTCGATCGAAGGCTTGGAAGCGCAGGAGAGCGCCGGTCGCTCGCTCGACTGGCTCTTCTACGTCAACGGGGTCGAGGCGACGGTGGGCGCCGCCGACTACCAGCTGCACGGGGGGGAGTCGATCTGGTGGGACTACCGCGACTGGGGCGCGGCGATGCGGGTGCCGGCCGTGGTCGGCTCCTGGCCGCAGCCCTTCCTTGGTGGCTACGACGGGAAACGGCGAGCCGTTGCTGTCGATTGCCTCGGCGGCGGCACCGCCTGCGCCTCGGTGCGTGGCAGCCTGGAAAGCGCCGGGGTCTCCGTTGCGCCTGGGTCTCCCGACGGGGCGATTCGGGTTTTGGTCGGCCCCTGGGCGCGGGTGCGGCGCGACCCGGCAGCAGCGCAGATCGATCGTGGGCCGCAGGTCAGCGGGGTCTTCGCTGAGTTTCGAGCTGGGGCCGGCGGCTACTCGCTGCAGGCCCTCGACGAAGACGGCCGGCCGAGCCGGACCTTCGGTGCGAACGCCGGCCTGGTCGCGGCGACGCGCCGCTACGAATCGCCACCGATTTGGGTGGTCACTGGGGCCAGTGCCGCAGGGGTCGGCGCCGCGGCCGATTTGCTCAACGCGGCCGACCTGAATGACCATTACGCGGTCGCGGTCGAAGGGGGAGAGGAGACGCCGCTTCCGTCGCGATGAGATCGCCTTTTGCCTACACGCCGCGCCCCGGCCCGTTGCAGGCGGCCTCGCCGTCCGCTGCGATCGTCTACCTCGGCTCGCTGGTCGTGGTCGCCTTCGTCTACTCGAACCCGATCGTGCTCGCTGCGACCGGTGTCGCACTGGTCCTCGCGGGGCGCATCGCCGGGGCCCGCGCTGCCGTCCGCGCGGCGCTCTGGATGGGCTTGACGCTGGCCCTGCTGATCGTCGTCGTCAACGCCCTGGTCGTGAGCCGCGGCGAGACTGTGCTGGCGCGACTGGGGGAGTGGCCGATCCTCGGTCAGGTCGACGTGACCGCGGAGGCGATTGCCGCCGGCGCGGTCCTCGGCTTGCGCGCCGCCGTCGTAATGGTCGCCTTTGCCGTCTACTCCGCCTGCGTCGACCCCGATCGCGTCCTGCGCGCCCTACGCCCGCTGGCGGGCCGCTCGGCCCTGACCGCGACCCTGGTCTCGCGGCTCGTCCCAGTCGCCGCCGCCGACGCCGCCCGGCTGCGCGACGCCGCCCGGCTGCGGGGGCCGGGCGCGGCACCGGTCGGCAAGCCGCCGCTGGCGCGCCGGCTGCTCGCCGGCTCGCTGGACCGGGCGGTGGACGTCGCCGCGACCTTGGAGCTGCGCGGCTACTCGCTCGATGCCCCCCGCGCCAGGAACCGCGCCAGCCGGTCCCGTTACGACGGCCGCTTCTACGCGGCCGGCGCGGCGGTTCTCGTCGCTGCGATCGGCGCGAAGCTGCTTGGCGCCGACGCCTTCGCCGAATACCCGGCGATTGAGATCGGCGCCGGAGCGACGACCCTGGTCCTCTCGACTCTGCTGATCCTCAGCGGCCTGGTGCCGCTGCGCCGCAAGGCCCGACGTGCCCCAGCCTCACTCCTCGCAGGCTCGAGCAAGGGCGGTCGGCTCCAGGCTCCGGAGGCCACCGGTGTCTGACCTCGCGACGCCGACACGCCCGGCCCCGGCCCTCACGGTGAACAACCTCACCTACGCCTACCCGAACTCGTCTCATCCGGCGCTCAAGGCCGTCTCTCTCGATCTGGCTCCGGGCGAGTTCGCCCTGCTGGCCGGTCGTTCCGCCAGCGGCAAGTCCACTCTCCTGAGAGCGGCCTGCGGCCTGGTCCCGCACTTCCACGGCGGCGAGATCGAGGGCCGAATCGAGGTAGCGGGCATCGACGCGATAGCCCACGGCCCGGGAGAGCTCGCAGCCGCGGTCGGCTACGTGGCCCAGGACCCGGAGACCCAGGTCGTCTCCACGACCGTCGCGGCCGAGATCGAGCTCCCACTGGAGATGCGCGGCGATGAGCCGAGCTCCCGCGCAAGGGCAGTCGAGGAGGTTGCCCTGGCCCTCGCGATCCCACACCTGCTCGATCGGGCTGTGGACACGCTTTCAGGCGGCGAGCTCCAGCGGGTAGCCCTCGCGGCAGCCCTCGTAACCCGCCCGAAGCTTGTCCTTCTAGATGAGCCCACCTCCCAACTGGACCCCGTTTCGGGGGATGAGCTGGTCTGGCTTCTGCGCCGCCTCAACGAGGAGTGGGGGGTGACGATTCTCCTCGCCGAGCATCGCCTCGAGCGCTGTCTCGCAGCCGCCGATCGCGTCATCGCGATGGCCTCAGGCTCAATCTCTTTCGACGGCGCCCCCCGCGATTTCCTCACCTGGGCGCAAGATGCTGACGAAGCTCTGGAGACGCCGGCCGCCCGCCTCTTCTCGCTCTGTGGCATCGAACCTCTCCCGGTCGGGGTCCGCGACGCACGCCAAACCCTCGCGTCAGCCGGGTCTGCGGATGGAGGGGGGACGGACCCCCTCCGAACGGCTTGTACTTTTTCGGCAATCCGCCCACGGCCAGCCGCCGCCTCTCCACCGAAAAAGTTGAGAGAGGAGGGGGTCCGTCCCCCCTCCAACCCAGCCCTCCGCGCAAGAGGCCTATGGGTAGAGCTAACCCAAGGAGAGACCCCCCGCGATGTCCTAAAAGGCATCGACCTAGAGTTCACGAGCAGCGAACGCGTAGCTCTTATGGGCCGCAATGGGGCCGGCAAGAGCACTCTGCTGAAGACCGCCGCAGGCCTGATCAACTCGGTCCGAGGCAAGACCGAAGTGCCGAGCGGCATCGCCCTGCTGACCCAGAACCCGAGCGATTATCTGGTCCGCGAGCGGGTCGGCGACGAACTCCCCGGCGACGCGGGTCTCGCGGCGTTGCGCCTCGTCGGCCTAGAGCACGCGGCCGAGGCCGACCCCCGCGACCTCTCCGGCGGCGAGCGACAGCGCCTGGCCCTGGCGATTGCTCTGGCTGGCCGCATGGAAGGCGACGAACTCCCGGGCTTGGTCGCCCTCGACGAGCCGACCCGCGGTATGGACCGCGCCCGCAAGGGCGACCTCGTCGAGCTGATTGGCAGCCTGGCGGCCCGCGGCGCCGGTCTCCTCGTCGCCACCCACGACGTCGAGTTCGCCGCCGCCTTCGCCGAGCGCGTCGTGCTGATGGGGGACGGCGTCGTCATCGCCGACGGCCCGGCCGCCGAGGTTCTCTCCGGCGGTTGGTACTTCGCCACCGAGGTGGCGAGGGTCCTCGACCTTCCGGGAGTGATCACCCCCGAGCAAGGGGCAGAGGTCATGCGCGCAACTGGTGAGTTCGCACTTACTCGCCCTATAGGCGAAAAAAGACAAAGTCAGCCGAGGGAGGGGGGCGGCTGATGTCTTGGCAGTTGGCTTCGTTTCTGATACTTGGCGCTGTCCTGCTTGGCGGCTTCGCCTGGTATGAGCGTTCGCGGCCGCCCTCTCAGGTGGTGGCCCTGGTTGCGGCCCTGGCGGCCCTGGCGATAGCCGGACGGATCGCCTTCGCTGCCTTCCCCAACGTCAAGCCGACGACCGACATCGTCGTCTTCGCCGGCTACGCGCTCGGCCCCGCGCCCGGTTTCGCGGTCGGCGCCTTGGCCGGCCTCGTCTCCAACTTCTGGTTCGGCCAGGGCCCTTGGACCCCATGGCAGATGGCGGGCTGGGGGCTCTGCGGTGTGATGGGGGCGGCGCTGGCGCTCGGCACCCGCAACGCCGGTCGCTTCACGCTGGCCGCTGTTTGCGGCTTCGCCGGGATCGCCTACGGTGTGTTGTTGAACTTCTCGCTGATGGCTACCTACGGCGGAGATCTCTCCTTTCGGCACTTCCTCGTGCTGGAGGCGCGCGCGATTCCCTTCGACGCGGCCCACGCGATCGGCAACGTCGCCTTCGCGCTCGTCGCCGGGCCGGCGATGGTGCGGATGCTGGTCCGCTTCCGCGAGCGGTTCGAGTGGCGCACGCCCGCCGTCGCGGCGACGCTGCTCGTCGCCTTGGTCGTGTTGCCCGCCGTCATCCCCAGCCCCGCGAGGGCCGACGCTGGAAGCGCGGCCGGCTGGCTCGAATCCGTGCAGAACGCCGACGGCGGGTTCGGCGCGTCGCCCGGCAAGGACTCCAGTTCCTCGATCACCGGCTGGGTGATGCTGGGGCTCGAGGCCGCCGGCCGCAACCCGCTCGACGTCGCCCGTCAAGGCTCGACGCCGGTCGATTTCCTGCGTTCGAATCTCGGCGAAGTGAGCAGCAGCGGCGACATCGCGCGGACGATCGTCGCGCTCGAGGGCGCCGGCATCGACCCGCACTCGTTCGGCGGCCGCAACCTGGTCGAAGCGCTGCTCAAGCGCCGCGCCGCCGACGGCTCATTCGAAGGCTGGCCCGGGACCACCGCGTACAGCGCGATCGCGCTTCGCGGCGCGGGTGCCGGTGGCCTCGAAAAGACCCTCTCGTGGCTGGGCAGCGTCCAGAACGACGACGGCGGCTGGGGGGACGTTCCGGAGCAGCCGAGCAACGCCGATGTGACAGCCGCGGTGATGCAGGCGATACCGGAGTCGAAGGCCGCCGATCGCGGCCTCTCCTACCTGCGCAAACACCAGCGTTCCGACGGCGGCTTTGGTCTCGGCATCGCGGGTGGGGTCAACTCGCAGTCGACCGCGTGGGCGATCCAGGGAATGATCGCCGTTGGCGCCGATCCGGCCGCGATCACCTCGGGGGGCAATAGCGCCCCCGACTACCTCGCGGCTCGTCAGTCTCCGGAAGGCAGCTACGCCTATTCCGCCTCCAGCGACCAGACCCCGGTCTGGGTGACGGGCGAGGTAGTGGTCGCTGCGGCTGGCGACGCCCTGCCGATCTCACCGCCGCCGCGGGAAAAGAAAGCCACGACGGTCTCGCCGCCCGAAACGGTGTCACCGGCGCCGGCGCCGGCGCCGGCGCCGGGGGCGGTCCCGGTCGCGCCGCCCGCTGAACTGCCGCCAGAATCGCAGCCGGGTGAAGTCGTGGAAGGCGCCACGGGCCTCCCGCCCGTGGCGGGCGTGCCCCCGGCGAGCGGCGGGGTGCCTGTGGCTCCAGGCGGGACGGGTGGCGCCGAAACCCCCGAAGGCGAACTCGAAGCCACCCCAGCTCAGTCAACCGCCCCACCGCCCGAGCCGATCGCGGCGACCGGAACCACCCCCTCGCCCTGGGTCCCGCTCGGGATCGGCGCCCTCGCAACCGCCCTAGCAATCGCCATCCCCTGGTTGCTAGGCCGTCGCTACGCCTGGTAGTTGGACGAAAGCTGCATTTGGCACCTATGCGGTGCTAAATGCACCCCTCGTCGCCATCGGGTGGCTATGTTGCAAGCGTGGATGTCGAGACCGCGATCCGGACGCGCCGCACGCACAAGGCCTTTGGTCCCGAGCCGCTGGCTCGTGATGAGCTGCTGGCGCTGCTCGAGCTGGCTCGCTGGGCGCCGAACCATCACCTGACCGCGCCCTGGCGCTTCCGGGTGATCGGGTCGCAAACGCTGGCGCGGTTGAAGGAGGCCGCGGGGACGGAGGGAGCGGCGAAGCTCGACCGCGCGCCCACCCTCGTCGTCGTTTCCTGTGTGCTCGGCGACGACCCGGTCCAAAATGAAGAGGACCTGCACACGACGGCGGTCGCCTCCTACATCGTCCTGCTCGGCGCTCACGCCCGTGGCCTCGCCGGCTACTGGCGCACCCCCGGGCTGCTGCGCTCGGCCGAGGGTCGCGCGGCGGTGGGGTTGCCGGATGGCGAGCGCTTCGTTGGTCTCCTGCACCTGGGCAACCCGCGGCAGGAGAAGGAGCCACCCGAGCGGCCCCCGATCGAGCAAGCGACCGACTTCCTCGACTGATGCTGACCCGTGCCACAGCAATCGAGGCGATCGCCGGCCAGAGCTTCGAGGTCGTCGTCATCGGCGGCGGCATAACCGGGGCCGGCGTGGCGCTCGACGCTGCCTCGCGCGGCTACTCGGTGGCGCTGCTCGAGCGCGGCGACTACGCGATTGGCACCTCCAGCCGCTCCTCGAAGATGGTCCACGGTGGCCTGCGCTACCTGCAAAACCTCGACCTCGGCCTGGTCCGCGAGGCCCTGCTCGAGCGCCAGCTGATGGTCCAGCTCGCCCCCCACCTGGTCTACCCGACGCCCTTCCTCGTCCCGGCCCTGGGAGACGAGCGCCGCGACCGCCGGCTCGGGATCGGGCTCAACATGTACGACGTGATGGCGACGACGCGGGTCGGTCGCAGCCGCCGCGAGATGCGCTCCTCGAAGGAAGTCGACGAGGACTTCTACTGGTCGCCCGACCGCCACCGCACGATCGACCGCGATGAGGTGCTGGAGCTGATGCCCTCGCTGGAGCCGCGCGACCCGAAGAACGCCTACCTCTTCTACGACTGCCAGACCGACGACGTTCGCCTCACCTTGACCATCCTCGGCGAGGCCGAGCGCTTCGGCGCGGTGATGCTGAACGGGGCCGAGGTGACCGAGGTGCTCGAGCGCAACGGGCGTGCCAGCGGCGTTGCCTTCGTCGAGGCGGAGTCGGGCGAGCGGATCGAGGTCGAGGCCGGCAACGTGATCAACGCGACCGGCGTCTTCGCCGACCGCATCCGCCCCGAGGAGACGATCGAGGAGGAGGACCTGCCGCGGATCTCGCCCAGCCGCGGCACCCACGTGCTGATCGATCGCGAGGCGCTCTCGACGGGCTCGGCCGCCTGCATCGTCCCGGCCGGCGAGGGCCGCCAGATCTTCGCCCTGCCCTGGTACGGCCGCACCCTGATCGGTACCACCGACAACGATTTCGAGGGCGACATCGACCACCCCCGACCGGGCGGGGACGAAGTCACCTACCTGCTCGACGCGGTCAACGAGTTCTTCGGCGTCTCGCTCGGCGAGTCCGACCTGGTCGGCGCATACGCCGGCGTCCGGCCCTTGATCGCGACCGGCGACCCGAAGAAGTCGGTCGACATCTCGCGCAAGGCGGAGCTGTATGAGACCTCGTCGGGAATGCTGACGATCACCGGCGGCAAGCTGACCACCTGGCGGCGGATGGCGAAGCAGACGGTCGACCGCCTGGTCGAGCGCGAGGGCCGCGAGGCGGCCTGTCACACGGCCGAGATTCCCCTTGGGATGGAGGCGCGGCCGGAGGACCTGGAGGCACCCGAGGGCGTGGGGGAGGAGTCGCTCGCCCAGCTTGCCTTCCGTTACGGCCACGCCGCGCGCAACGTGCTCGCCCTCGCGCGCGAGGACCCGAAATTGGCGGCGCCGATCGTGCCCGGGTGTCCCGACCTGCTCGCCGAGGCCGTGGTCGCCGTCCGCCACGAGCAGGCGCGCAGCGTCGCCGACGTGATCTTGCGCCGCACCCGGTTGGGCCTGGTCGCGGCTCCGCGACTGCGCGACGCCGACTCAGTGCGGGCGGTGGCGGCGGCGATGGGAGCCGAGCTGGGCTGGAACCGTCGTCAGGTCAAACGCGAGGCCGAGGCCTGGCCGGCGGCGGCGGCCGAGGCCGGCATCGACCCCGCCCGCTCGCCCGTCTAGCCGCTCCAATAACCTGCCGCCCATGACCAAGGCTGAGCTGGAGACAAAGCACCTCGCAGACCTGCACGCGCTTGCCGCCAAGGCGGATGTGCCGCGCTACCGGATGCTGCGCCGGGAGGAGCTGATCGAGAAGCTCGCCGGCGGGGCGCCGGACGAGGGCGAGAAGCCCTCGAACGGTGAGAGCGCGCCGAAACGCGAGCGCCCGCCGCGCCGCCGCCGTGAGCGCCCGGCCGGGGAGCGCGCCCCGCGTGAGCGCCCGGCTAAGGACGACGAGGCGCCCGCGCCAGAGCCGGCGACCCCCGAGCCAGCACCAGCGCCCGCCGCAGCAGTCGCGAGCGAGTCAAAGCCGGCGCGACCGCGCCGCAGGCGCCGCCGCCGTTTCGGCCGCAAAGACAAGGGCCTGCGGGTCCAAGACCTGCTGACGCCGCCGCCAGGTCGCCAGGCCCTCGTTTACGGCGAGAGCCGCGCCGCTTGCACCTCGCTGCTGCGTGAGATCGCGGGCGAGCTGGCCGGGTCCTCCGAGGGTCCCGATCCGATCGCGCTGCTGATTGACCCCAGTCCCGAGGAGCTGGCCGACTGGAAGCGCGAGGCGCCCCAGGCCGAGATCGTCTCCGCAGGCCAGGCCCGCCACGCCAGCGACGCCCAGGCGCAGGCCGCCCGTCGCGCCGAGGGGGGCGAAGACGTGATCCTCCTGGTCGACTCACTGAGTCGACTCGAGGAGGCTTTCGGCGACGCCGAGGCCGCCAAAGAGCTCTTCGATGCCGGCCTCAGCCTCACTCGCGGCAGCAACGGTTCACTGACCGTCGTCGCGGCTCTCGAGCGGCAGCAGTAGCGAGTCCGCCTAGCGGCGGTAGGCGATGCGGCGCCAGCTCGGCTCTTTGCTGAGCTCGATCAGGTCGGCGCTGCGGTCCGGCTGGATGTAGCCGAAGGTCTGGGTGCGCTCGTCGAAGACGACGTCCAGCTCGCCCTCCTTGACCCGCTGGTCGAGCCAGGCGCCGCGGAAGACGAGGCGGCGCAGCCAGTGCACGAGGCTGCGGTTGGCGGGGCCGACGAGGTCCTCCCAGTTCTCGTTGATGTGCTCGCCGAGGCGCGAGCTGGGCTCGGCGATCTCTCCGCTGACGGCGAGATCGAGCAAGTCGTCGAGCTCCTCCTGGCTGAGGCCTTGGTCGACGAAGCCGAGTTTCACCGCAGCCTGCTCGACCCGCTGTCCGAAGTCCTGCTCGTTGAAGGCAAAGCGAAGCTCGCCGTACTCGAGCACGTAATCGGAGCCAGACTCGTAGTTCCCTCTTCGGGTCGTTTTCTTATCCATGAGTTGAAGCGCTCTGCTCTCGCCAGCCCAGCGGGAGCAGGTGCCGGATCATGCCGGTCATCGTAGTCCGATGCCTGCGCGGGCCGGTGCCTGAAAGAGCGTTTGCACCCAGCGGGCCCCGACGGCGCGGATAACCTTGCCGGACCGCTTTTTGATCGACCTGCACTGCCACATCCTCCCGGCGCTCGACGACGGCGCGTTCGACCTCAGCGACAGCGTCGCTATGGGCCGGCAGGCGGCGGCCGATGGGATCGAGGCGATCTGCGCCACGCCGCACATCCGCCACGACCACGACGTCCGCATCGAGCAGCTCGCCGGCCGGGTCGAGGAGGTCAACCAGCGCCTGCGCGACGAGGGCGTGCCGGTGACGGTCCTGCAGGGGGGCGAGGTGGCCGAGACTGCTGTCGAGGGCCTCAGCGAGGAGGAGTTGGGCCTGGTCACACTCGGCGACGGCGATTGGGTGCTGCTGGAGCCGGCGCCAGGGCCGCTGAGCGACAGCCTGACCCGCCGCGTCGAGCACCTGGCCGAGCGCGGCCGGCGCGCCCTGATCGCCCATCCCGAGCGGCACCTCTCGGCGGATATGTACGAGCGGATCGCGGCGCTGATCGCCGCCGGGGCACTGGTTCAGGCGACGGCCGACTTCTTCCTGCGCGAGCGCACCGCCGCCGGCATGCGCTCCCTGGCGGAAGCGGGCCTGATCCACCTGCTCAGCAGCGACGCCCACTCCTCACTCGGCGGCCGCCCGGTCCAGATGAGCGATCCCTTCGCGGTCCTGGCCGGGATCGAGTCGATCGCACCCCACGTCGAGTGGATGCGGGAGACGGCACCGCGAGCGATCGTCGCGGGCGATGCCCTGCACCTTCCGTTCGGGCCTCTCGTCTAGCCGAGCGGCCGCAGCTCAACCCGTTTCGCCAGGTCCTCGATCACCGGGCGCGAGCCGCTGCCGAGGCCGTGGCGAAGGAAGTTCGCGGCGCCGGCTGCGGCGCCGATCCGCAGCGTCTCCTCCCAATCCAGGCCGGAGGCGATGCAGGCGGCGAGCCCGCCCATCATCGAGTCACCGCAGCCCTCGCGTGAGCCGCGCTCGAAACGGGGCGGGATCAGCTCCCAGGCCTCGTCGCCGCGCACGACCATTGCCGGCTCCTCGGCGCGGGTGATGATCGAGGCGCCGGCACCGGCATCGAGCAGGCGCTGGGCCGCGGCCCGCATCCGCTCCTCGCCGTCGACCGGGCCCTCGATGTAGCCGGCCAGCTCCCAGTCGTTGATCTTGACCAGGTCGGGCCCGCCCTCGAGGGCGCTATCGAGGCGGGGCGGGGAGAGGTCGACGATCACCGGCGTCCCGTTGGCCTTCACGTCGGCGACCAGGTTGCCGTAGATCTCCAGGGGCAGCGCCTCCCCTGGGTAGGGGCCGCAGAGCGCCAGCACGCCGGAGTCGAGCGCAGCGGCGACGGTGCTCGAGAAGAGCTCGTCGATCTCGTGCCGGGACGGCGGCATCGAGGCACTCTGGGCGACCGGCTCGCGCTCGCCGCCGCGGCGGTCGTGGACGTAGCAGCCGCTTGCCGAGGTGGTCTCGACCAGGCGCATCCGCACCGACATCTGCTCCAGCAGCGGTCTCAGCACGGTCCCGGTCTCACCGCCGATGAAGCCGCAGAGGGTGGGATCGGCGCCGAGCTCGGAGGCCATCCGCGCGACCCAGACGCCCTGCCCGGCGGCGTGCGCGTGGATGTCGTCGCCGCCCTCGCTGGTCAGCGCCTCGATCGTGATCGCGAGCATCGGGTGCGGGCCGAAGACGGTGACTTTTGCGTTTGGGCTCATCGGTAGAGGCTAGTGGGGTGGGGGGAGAGGCCGGTCCGGTTCGGCCTTGACGATGGATGAGCGAACGCCAGCCAGCCGCGCGACTGCGCCGTCTGCCGATCGCCACCGTTCTTGGCCGGGAGGTCCCAGCGGCGACCACGTTTCGCTCCCGCCTCTCGGGCCTTGCCCATCTCGATTGCGAGGAGGCCGGCCAGGGGTTGCTGATTCCTCATTGCTCGAGTGTCCACACGTTCGGCATGCGCTTCGCACTGGACATCTATTTCTTGGACGCAGCGGGCGAGCCGCTCGCGGTGCGACGCGAAATCCCGGCACGCCGCGTGGTCTTCCGGGTGGGCGCCAAGGCAGCGCTCGAGGTTCCGGTGGTTCAGGGGGGAGAGTTTTGGCCGCCGGCGCCTTAGGGGGGCCATGCTTCCGCAGCGAAAAGAGATCGCCAGCCTGGTTGTCTGCGAGGACGACACCGCGACGCTGGAGTTGCTCTGCGACCACCTGGTGGCAGACGGCTTCGGGGTGCTGCCGGCGCCGAGCGCTTCCGACGCGCTGCGGCTCTGCCGTTACAACCACCCCGACCTCCTGCTTCTCGATCTGACCCTGCCCGATGCTTCAGGGCTCGATGTGCTGCGTGAGATCCGCGATGCCGACGGGGTCGTCTCGCGCTTCGATCCGGACCTGCCCGTGATCGTCCTCACCGGCCGCGGCGCCGACGCGGACCGAGTCCGCGGGCTCGACTTCGGGGCCGACGATTATCTGCTGAAGCCCTTCCACCATCCGGAGCTGCGAGCGCGGATCGGCGCCGTGCTGCGACGCGGAGCGGCCGGACGGGGAGGGCCGCGACGGGTTGGTGAGATCGTGGTCGACCCGGCGCGGCGAAAGGTCTGGGTGGGCGAGCGGGAGGTGGCCCTGTCCAACAAGGAGTTTGGTCTGCTGCGAGTTCTGATCGGCGATCCCCTGCGGGTTTTCACCAAGCACGAGCTGCTCGAGGCAGTTTGGGGGTACCGCAGCCCGGCTCGCACCCGGACGCTCGATTCGCACGCGAGCAGGCTGCGGCGCAAGCTCGACCCCGAGCACGGGCGCTACGTCATCAACAGCTGGGGGCACGGATACAGGCTGGTCGACGGGTGATCGAGCCCGCGCAGATCCTCGCTGGCTGGCCGCTCGCCCTCTCGATGGCTGCGACCGCCGCCGCCCAGAGCCTGCGGGCCGGCCGGCGCCGCAGCGCCCTGAACCGGGCCGTGCACGAGCTGCGCCGGCCGCTGCAGGTGGTCGCCCTCGCCTCCGGCCCTCGGTTCGCGACGGCGACGGAAGGCGACGACCCGATCGAGTTGGCCGCGGCTGCGCTGGAGAAGCTGGATCGGGAGATAAACGGCGGACCGCCGGCGCCGACTTGGGGCAGGATCGATGGACAGGCGCTGGTCCGGTCGGCGGTTGGGCGCTGGCAGGCGCGGGCGAAGCTCGCCGAGGGGTCGCTCGAGCTGCGCTGGAACGCCGCCGGAGCGACCCTTAACGGCGAGCGCTTGGCGCTCGCCCAGGCCCTCGACAACCTGATCGTCAACGCGATCGAACACGGCGGGCCGACGATCATCGTCGCCGCGCGACAGCGGGAGGGGCGGCTGCGGATCGCGGTGGTGGACTCCGGCCGCGCGACCCGGCCGCGCTCGCGTCGCAACAGCCCGGCGGAGGTGGTCGCGCGCCTCTCAGGACGTCACCGGCACGGCCACGGACTGGCGGTGGTCCGCCAGGTCGCGTCGGCCCACGGCGGCAGCTTTGCCCTGCGGCGGACCGAGCGCGGGTCGCTGGCGGTGCTCGAGCTGCCGCTTGTTGGCGCGGGGGCCGGGCGGGTCGCGTGAGCAGGCGCGCGCGAGCCCTCGCCTTTCTTCTGCTCGCGCTGGTGGCGGCGGCGCTGGCCGCCGGGATTGCCGATGGCTACGGCTCGAGCGTTGCTCAGCGCTACGGGCCGTTGCGCTCGGTCGTGATCGCGGCCCACCGGCTGGACCCGGGCAAGCCGCTCCTTGCGCGGGAGATCTCCAACGGGCTCGAGTTGCGGCGGGTGCCGTCTAAGTTCGTGCCTCCGGGCGCCCTGGTCGCGCCCGGGGACGCGCTCGGGCTTGTCCCGGCTGCCGCGATCCCGGCCGGCGCCTACCTGCTTGCCGCCGAGCTGCGCCCGCCGGGCAGCGGTCGTTCGAACGGGCCGGCACTGGGGCCGCGGCGGCGTCCGGTTGAGATTGCCGTCAGCGGCGCCGAAGCGCTGCTCGCCACCGGCCCCCCGCCGCAAGGGGCGAAGGTCGACGTTGTGGTGACGACTGAACCGGCGGGAAGCGGGCCGGGCCGGACCTACATTGCCGCGGCCGGGGTGCCCCTGCTGGCCCTGGGGCCTGGCGCGGACGGCCCCGGGCCGGGTGGGTCCTCGGCGGCGACCCTGGGGTTGACCAGGGACCAGGCGCTGCGGTTGATCGCCGCCGAAAGCTTCGCCCGCAAGCTCACCCTGCTGCCGGAGGGCTGAGCGATGGGGGCGCGGGAGCGGCACATCGAGGATCTAGCCGGATCCCTGCGGATGCGCCTGATCGAGCGACGGCGAGTCGCGGCGGCGGCCGGCCACGCGGCGGTCACGGAGCTGCCCGAGGAGGTCCGCGATCTGGTCGCGGAGGAAGCGCCGCTGCTGAGCAGCGGTGACCGGGCGGCTGTCGAGGCGCGCATCGTCCGCGACACGGTCGGTCTCGGCCCGCTCGAGGACCTCCTCGCCGACCCGCTTGTCGAGGAGGTGATGGTCAACGGGCCGGGGAGCGTCTACGTGGAGCGTGGCGGGAGGATCGAAGCCACTGGCGTGAGCTTCGGTGACGAGGAGGAGCTGCGCAACACGATCGAGCGCATCCTCGCGCCGCTTGGCCGCCGGATCGACGAGCTCAGCCCGATGGTCGACGCGCGCCTCGCGGACGGCTCCCGCGTCAACGTCGTGATCCCGCCGCTGGCGATCGATGGCCCGGCGCTCTCGATTCGCCGCTTCGGCGCCGAGCGCCCCGGGCCATCGGAGCTGGTCGAGCTGGGAACGCTGAGCACCGCCCAGTGCGAGCTGCTGGGGGCGGCGGTCGGGGGGAGACGCAGCGTCTTGATCAGCGGCGGCACCGGTTCGGGAAAGACGACGCTGCTCAACGCGCTCTCGAGCTTCATCGCTCCCGCCGAGCGGGTGGTGACGATCGAGGACGCGGCCGAGCTGCGCCTGCAACGACCGCACGTGGTCCGGCTCGAGAGTCGTCCGGCCAGCGTTGAGGGCAGGGGCGAGGTGACCGTGCGCGACCTGCTGCGCAACGCGTTGCGGATGCGCCCCGACCGGATCGTGATCGGCGAGGTGCGGGGAGCGGAGGCACTTGACCTGCTGACCGCTCTCAACACCGGGCACGATGGCGCTCTCTCGACCGTCCACGCCAACTCGCCCGCCGATGCGCTCGGCCGGCTGGAGACCTTGGCGCTGATGGCCGGCGTCGGGCTGCCCCACGAGGCGATCGCCGAGCAGGTGCAGCGCGGGATCGATCTGGTCGTCCACCTCGAGCGGGACCGCGACGGCGCCCGTCGGGTGGTTGAGATCGCCGAGGTGGTGCGGGCGGCCGGGGCGACCGCGGTACGCGGGCTCGACTGCCCGGTCGCGGGATGACCGGCGGCCCGGGGATCTTGCTCACCCTGGCCGGCGCCGCGGCCGGCGGCTTCGCCGCGGTGGGCGCGCGCGAGGCGGTGCTGGCGACCCCGGCGGTGGCCGGCTGGGTGAGGGTGGCGCTAGAGCCGCTGCGCAGGGCCGGCCGCGAGGGCTACTTGCCTTCCGTGCGCGAGCGACGTCGGCTCGCGGCCCTGGGGACGGTCGCCGCGACGGCCGGCGGCTGGTTCCTGGCGGGGGCGACGGTGGCGCTGCCGCTCGCCGTAGCCGGCCCGGCCCTGGCGGCGTGGACGATCAACGCCAGGCAGGGCCGCTATCGCCGCGCGGTCGAGCGGGCGCTGCCCGATGTCGCGGTCGCGATTGCCGACTCGCTCAGCGCCGGGCGCTCGCTGCGAGCTTCGCTTCCGGCCGCGGCGGCATCGCTGGACGGACCGCCGGCGGTCGAGCTGGCGCGGCTCGGTGCGGAGCTCGACCTGGGGGCGCCGACCGGCGCCGCGGTGGCGGCCTGGCGCATGCGCATGCGCTCGCCGCGGGTCGACTCCTTCGCGGCCGCCCTGCTCAGCCAGCGCCTTGCCGGCGGCGACCTCGCCGGTTTGCTGCAGCGCTTCGCCGAGGGCACGGCGGAGCGCGACCGGGTCGCCGAGGACGCCAAGGCCGCGACATCGCAGGCCCGCTTCACCGGTTTGCTCGTGGTCGCGATGCCGAGCGGGGGCGCACTCTTCGCGGAGCTGCTGCAGCCCGGCTTTCTGGCAAAGGTCCTCAGCGGACCCGCTTCGGCGGTCCTGCTCGTAGCCGCGGCGGCCCTCCAGCTCACCGGTTTCGTCGCGATCCGGCGGCTCTCGAAGGTGGCCGGTTGAACCCGGCCGGCGCGCTCGCGGCACTTGCTGTGCTTGCTGCCTGCGCCGGTGGTCGCGAGCTGTTGGGGGCGAGTCGAGCCGCGGGCGCGCGTCCCACGATCGGTCTCGGGCGCAGCCGTCGCGCCGCCACGGCGGCGCTGCGCCTCGGTCTTCCCGAACGCATCGCCCGCGCCGGCCTCGAGGCTCGCCTTCCGCTGACCGCGGTGCTGCTGGCGAAGCTTGCCTTCGTCGCGGTTGGCGCCCTGACCGCCCTTGCGGTTGCCCCGGCGGCGCCGGGGCGCATCGGGCTGCTTGTCGCGATTGGAATGCCGGCAGCCGGTTTCTTCGTCCCCGATGCCCTGCTCGAGCGCCGGGCGCGCCTTCGCAGCCGTCGCCTGCTTGGCGCCCTTCCCGATGCCTTTGATCTGCTCGCGGTCGGGGCCGCATCGGGGCGCGGCCCGGCGGCGGGCTTTGCCGAGCTGGCCCGTACCGGCGAGGGACCGCTGGCTGATGAGATGCGGATGACCACCGCCGAGCTCTCCTGCGGCCGGCCGCTTTCGGAGGCGCTGCGATCTCTGCGGGGCCGGATCCCCGGCGGCGAGGTTACGACGCTCTGCGCGGCGATCGAGCGTTCCCGCCGCTACGGCTCGCCGCTCGCCGGCCAGCTCCGCCGCCAGTCGAGCGCCCTGCGCCGCGATCAGCGTCGCGCGGTCGAGGAGCGAGCCGCCCGCGCCGCGCCCAAGATCCAGCTGGTCGTCGCCCTCGTCCTGGTCCCCTCGGTCCTGCTGATGATCGCCGCTGCCCTGATCGCCAACGCCGACGTACTACTCAGCGGCTTCTAGATCATTCGCGCGCCTTGGTTTACCCTCAATGACCGATGCGCTGCTTCGATCTGTCGAGTTCCACGCGGCGCGGGCTATGCCGGCTCTCGAGCCTGGCGGTCCTGCCCGTGCTGCTGAGCCTTCCGGCCGGCGCCGGTGCGGCGCCTCGTGCGAGCGTCACGATCGCGCCGCAGCCCCACGCCGCGGCCGTGCCCGCCCGGGCCGCCGCGGCGGTCGCCCGCTACTGGACCCCGGCGCGCATGCGCAGCGCCAAGCCGCTGGATCAGATCCTCCGTGGCCCTGAAGCCGGAGCGCCGCAGCAGTTCGCGAGCGCCAGCTTCGCCACCGTCCCCGACGCGACCCAGCCGCCGTTCACCGCCGTCGGCCGCGTCTTCCTTAAGGTCGGCAACTTCGCCGGCTTCTGCTCGGGGACCGCGATCAACAGTGCCAGCCGCCAACTCGTCCTCACCGCCGGGCATTGCCTCTACAGCCTTCTTCCCGGCCACCGCGTCCCGACAGTCGGCGCGCTACTTCGACTTCGTGCCCGATTACTCGGGTGGCCAGGCCCCGTTCGGCGAGTTCATCGGCCGCAAAGGCTTTCTGCCGCGTCCCTGGCTGCGCAGCATCAACGAGAACTTCGACCTGGCGGCGGTGCTGACCGAACCCAACGCCGCCGGATTGAACGTCGCCGACGCGGTCGGCGGCGGGATACCGATCGCCACCGACCGGACCCGCGATCAGGAATATCAGGTGCTCGGTTACCCGGGAGGGCCGGAGCGCAAGAGCATGCAGGAGTGCGATGCGCGCTTCAGCGGCGACGACCGGCTCACCTATCCGCTCGGAGGGCCGCCATCGCTCGGCGTCGCTTGTTTCATGGGCGAGGGCGCCAGCGGCGGTCCCTGGCTGATCAACGAAGGAACCGAGGTCGGCGGCATCACCACCTACGGCCACATCAAGAACTTCAACCACACCTTCGGCCCGTATTTCTCCAGCCGCAATGTCGGCGCGCTGGTCAAAGGCCTCTAGGGCCTAGCTGCTTTGCGCTGACTCCTCGCGCAGGCGACGGGCAACCGCGGCCGTTGCGGTGCTGACGGTGTCGAGCTCGGCGGCGCTCTTCTTGTGGCCGCTGACGTAGCAACAGAGCGTGCCCTCGACCAGCTCGAAGGCGAACTTCTTCGGCGCTTCCTCACCGAGCCAGACGACGAAGGTGGGGGAGAAGAAGCGGCGTAGCCAGACCTGGTCCTGCTCGGCCCCGCTGAAGATCTCGTAGCGCTTGTCGAGCGCCTCGCTCTCCAGCTTGACCCGCTGCTTGGAGCGGCGGAAGGCGTCCTCGAGCTTCTCCAACGAGCGCAGACCGGACTTGCGCTGGCAGAAGAGCTCGGGCAAGTGGGTGGCGCACTCGGGCACCTCGACCAGGCCGACGGTGTAGCGGTAGTAGTTGGTCTCGCGGTTGCCCTCGCTGTCGGTGGTCTCGTCCTCGTAGGTGTAGAGGGCGAGGACGCCGTCGATGCCCTCGGCGAGCGATCCGCTGAGAGCGCGCTCGGCGTAACGGGCGTCGCCCTTGCGCAGCAGGGGCGTGGCCGGCGGCAGCGGGCTCTTGCCGGCGAGCGCCAGTCCCCGCTGGCCGGCGTAGACGGTGAAGAAAGCATCCTCGGCCCTCGAGTCGGCGATCGCGAAGACGACCAGCAGGGAGACCAGCAGCAGCGCGACGGCCGCCCCGGCGCCGATCGCCGCGCCGAGGTAGATGGCAGCCGCGATTCCCGCCGCCAGGACGAAGAAGGCGATGACGATCCAGGTCAGCGGCTTGCCCAGCAGCCGCCTGAAGTGAAAGCCGCGCAGGTCGTTGGCGTCGTCCGGCGCAGCTTGGTCGGGCGAGCTGGGAGGGACGGTCGTTTGCTCAGTGCTCATCGCCGCAACCTAACGCGAGGTCGCGACGCCGGCGTAGGCGCGGGGTTGCAAATGGGCTTGCAAGGTGGGGTCGTGTTGCAAAGTGGGGGAAAGTGGGTTACTGTGCCGATCGAGTTGAAGCCCAGGACCGGGGTGGTGAGGTTCCTCCCACCTCATCACTCCGGTCCTAACTCTTTCCCAGGTCGCCCGCACTGAAAGGAACCGAACCGGTGGCATTTCGGGGCCTCTACGAGCACAGTCTCGATTCCAAGGATCGCCTCACCGTTCCCTCCAGGTTCCGGGCCGCCCTTTCCGATGGCGTTGTTCTGTCCAAGGGCTTCGACCCCTGCGTCTGGGTGCACACGACCGAGGAGTTCGAGCAGCTCTCCGACCGCTTTCTCTCGCCGCACAGCCCCTTCGGCCGCGACGCGCGCCAGCTGCGCCGCCGCTTCCACGGCGGCTCCTTCGATGAGAAGCTCGATTCCGCCGGCCGCATCCGCGTGCCCAAGCCGCTGATCGAGCACGCCGGCCTCGCCGGTCCCTGCGTCGTCGTCGGCACGGGGGAGTACCTGGAGATCTGGAACGCCGAGGCCTGGGCGAAGCAGGAGGCCGAGCTTGATGCCTCGGCGCCGGAGATCGCCGAGGGACTGGCCGCGAGTGGAGCGCCTGAGTGAGATGGCGGCCCGAGCCCAGCAAGCCGTTGACTTCGACCGCCCGCCGGCGAATCGCGCAAACCTCTTCTTTATGACGACCGAGCACCAACCAGTCCTCGCCGACGAGCTGACCGAGCTGCTTGCTCCCGCGCCGGGGCAGACCGCGGTCGATTGCACCTTCGGCGGCGGCGGCCACGCGCGCCGCATCGCCGCCGCCCTCGGCCCGAGCGGGACGCTGATCTGCATCGATCGCGACCCGGCCGCCGAGGCCCGTTATGAGGCGTTCGCCGCCGAGGTGCCCTGCGCGACCCGTTTCGTCGCCACCGACTTCGCAGCAGGGCTTCGCACCCTGCGCGGCGAAGGAATTCGCCCAGAGATGGTCTACATGGACCTCGGAATGTCCTCGATGCAGGTCGACGCCTGGGAGCGGGGCTTCTCTTATTCCTACGACGCCCCCCTCGATATGCGCATGGACACCCGCCAGCAGCTGAGCGCCGCCGACGTCGTCAACGAGTGGCCGGAGTCGCGCTTGGCGCAGGTGCTGCGCCGCTTCGGCGAGGAGCGCTACGCGGGCGGGATCGCCCGCGAGATCAGCCGCCGCCGCCCGCTTTCCACTACTTCCGAGCTGGTCGACGCGATCAAAGCCGGGATGCCCGCCTCGGCCCGCTTCGGCGGCGGCCACCCCGCTAAGCGGAGCTTCCAGGCGATCCGGATCGCCGTCAACGGCGAGCTCGACTCGCTCGACGACGCGCTGCCCACCGCCTGGGACATGCTGCCGCTCGGCGGCCGCCTCGCCACGATCGCCTTCCACTCGCTCGAGGACCGGCGCGCCAAGCGCTTCCTGGCCGAGCGCGCCCGCGGCTGCGTCTGCCCGCCCGAGCTGCCGGTCTGCGTCTGCGGCCGCGAGCCCGAAGCCGAGTTGCTGACCCGCCGCGCGGTCGCTCCCGGCCCCGAGGAGGTCGCGACCAACCCGCGCTCCCGCTCCGCCCACCTTCGCGCCGCCGTCAAGGTCTCCGAGAGCATCGCGGTGGAGGCCTGATGGCCGCGGCCGCGACAGCACGCCGCGCCGCCGCTCCAGCAAAGGCGCCGAGCCGCAAAGCGCCAGCCCGTAAAAAGCCGATCAAGGTCCAGCTCGCGCCGGCGCCGGCGCGCAAGGCGGCGCCGTCTCGCCGCAAGGCGCCCGCCCGCCGTCCCGGCGGCCAGCTGATCCCGATCGCGGTCGGCGCCGCCACCGCGGCCCGCCACCTGCCCGATTCCAGCCTGATGGTGCGGATGACCCGCGGCCGCGCCTGGATCGCCGTGCTTGGCGTGCTGCTGGTCGGGATCGTCGCCGTCAACGTGCTCACGCTCAGCTTCTCCGCCGCGGCCGGCCACATCGACCAGAACATCACCGCGCTGGAAGAGGAGAACCCGCTGCTGAACAGCCGTGTGGCGCAACGTGACGGCGCGGCGCGGGTGCGCTCCGAAGCGGGCGCCCTGGGCCTCGCACCTGCTTCCACCGACCAGATCGAGGCCGTGACGGCGGGCCCCCACGATGTCGCCGTCGCCGCCCAGCGCCTCGCTGCCGCGGGCACGGGCTACTAGAGGCCAGCCCAGATGAAGATCATCGAGCGAAGGATCGGCCTCCTCTTCGCCGGCTTTCTCGTCTGCTTCCTCGTCATCGCCTGCCGGGCCTTCTGGTTGCAGGGTGTGCAGGGCGCGCAGCTCGCCTCCGAGGCGATCAGCCAGCAGACCCAATCGATTCCGCTACCGAGCCTGCGCGGCAGCCTGCTCGATCGCCACGGCAACGCGCTGGTCGCCTCCGAAGACGCGGCGACGATCTTCGCCGTTCCCCCCGAAGTGACGAAGCCGGCGTTGGCGGCCGAAAAACTGGCGACGATCTTGAAGCTGCCGCAAAGCAAGGCGCTCAGCGCGGTGACCGCGGAAGGGACCTACTCGGTGCTCGCGCACAAAGTCGACCTGCCGACGGCGAAGCGGATCGAACGGCTCGACCTGGCCGGGATCGGCGAGGACCCCGACAGCCGGCGGACCTACCCGCAGGGCGATATGGCCGGACAGGTGCTCGGCTCCGTCGGCGCTGAAAACGAGGGCCTGACCGGGCTCGAGGCGGGCGAGGAATCGGCGCTGGCCGGGACCGACGGCGAACGGCGCATCGTCAGCGACGCCAAGGGCGAACCGATCCGGCTGGAAACTGCGCAGGAAGCCGAAAACGGCGAAGACGTCCAACTGACGCTCGACCCGGCGATCGAGGCGAAGACCGAACAGGTGCTGGCCGAAGTCGGCGAAACCTACGCGCCCAAGGGGGCGACGGCGATCGTGATGGACCCGCGCAGCTCACAGATCCTGGCGATGGCCAACTGGCCGCCGGTCGACCCGGCCGACCTCTCCGGCGCCAGCCCCGAAGACCTGATCAACCGGGCGACCGGATTCACCTACGAACCGGGCTCGACCTTCAAGGCGTTCACCGTCTCGGCCGCCCTCGAGGAAAAAGAAATCACCCCGGAGACGTCCTTCTACCTGCCCTCGCAGCTGCAGGTTGCCGACCGCGTGATCGAAGACGCCGAGGCGCGACCGCCGATCTCCCTCACGGTCGCCCAGATCCTCGCCCAGTCGTCGAACGTCGGCGCGGTTGAGATCGGCCTCAAGCTCGGCTCCGAGCGCTTCAGTAAGTGGATCGACCGCTTCGGCTTCGGCCGGCCGACGGGGGTGCAGTTCCCCGGTGAGGAGCAGGGGATCGTGCCGCCGCTCGACAAATACTCCGGCTCGACAATGGGGAACCTGCCGATGGGCCAGGGTCTCGCGGTCACCCCGATGCAGATGATGGCTGGCTACGCGGCGATCGCCGACGGCGGCATCCTGCGCCCGCCGCAGCTGATCCAGAAGATCGGCGACGAAGAGGTGCACGAGCCGAAGGGCCAGCGGGTGATCAAAGCCGGCGTCGCAGCCCAGGTGCGCGAAATGCTCGAGGGGGTGCTGGAAGCCGGCGGCACGGCGTCGGAGGTCAGCGTCCCTGGCTACAAGCTCGCCGGCAAGACCGGCACCGCGCAGGTGGCTGAAGACGGGACTTACTCGGAGACGAAGTTCGTCGCTTCGTTCATTGGCTTTGCGCCGGCTCAGGATCCGCAGCTGCTTGTCTCGGTGATTGTGGACCAGCCGCAGGGGGATTACTACGGCGGGTCTGTGGCGGCTCCGGCTTTCGGCAAGATCGCGGCTTTTGCGCTTCCGTATCTCGGCGTTCCGACGGAATAGGTAGCGAAGGAGGCCGGGTGCCCCTCCCCGCTCAACTTTTTCGGTGGAGAGTTGGGGGCAGGCAGTGGGCGGATTGCCGAAAAAGTACAAGCCGCGGGGAGGGGCACCCGGCCTCCTTCCTAGAATCGCCACGGTGAGATTGGAAGAGCTTGTCGCGGGAGCTGCTGGGGCCCGGATTGTTGGGGACGCCGCCGTCGAGGTGGAGTCTTTGGCTTATGACAGTCGAAAAGTTGGGGCCGGGACGCTTTTTTTCTGCGTGCCGGGGGAGAAGGTTGATGGGCATGAGTTTGGGGCCTCTGCTGTTGAGGCTGGCGCCGTGGCGCTGGTGGTCGAGCGGGAGCTTGAGTTGGATGTGGCGCAGGTGGTTGTTCCGGATGCTCGGGCCGCTATGGCGCCCTTTGCGGCTCGGTTTTGGGGGGATCCGACGAGTGAGCTGCGGGTCGTTGGGGTTACCGGGACGAATGGCAAGACGACCACTGCCTTCTTGATTCGGGAGGTGCTGGAGGCGGCCGGGGTGCAGTGCGGGTTGTTGGGGACCGTGCGGCAGGTTGTGGGGGGGGTTGAGGAGGAGGTTGAGCGGACCACTCCTGAGGCGATCGAGCTTCAGGCGACGTTCCGGCGGATGCTGGAGGCCGGCGACCGGGCCTGCGTGATGGAGGTCTCCTCGCACGCGCTGGCTCTGCACCGGGCCGATGCGATCCACTTCGAGGTCGCGCTGTTCACCAACCTGACCCAGGACCACCTCGACTTTCACGCGGGGATGGAGGAGTACTTTGGGGCGAAGCGGCTGCTCTTCGAGATGGGGCCGAAGGCCTCGATCGTCAACGTCGACGATCCCTATGGCCGGCGACTCGCCGATGAATTCGATTGCGCCACGTTCTCGGCCGAGGGTGTCGAGGCCGACTTCGTCGCTCGCGACGTGTCCTTCGATTCGGCCGGCGCCGACTTCGGCGTCGGCGAGACATCGGTGCGGACCCGCTTGCCTGGTCACTTCAACGTGGCCAACGCGCTGGGGGCGTTTGCGGCGGCGACCGCGCTTGGGGTCTCGCCGGATGCCGTTGCGGAGGGACTGGGGCGCGCCGAGCGGGTGCCGGGGCGGTTTGAGCCGATCGACGAGGGGCAGGACTTCGCCGTGCTGGTCGATTACGCGCACACGCCGGACTCGCTGGAGAACGTGCTGCGGGCGGCGCGGCGGCTCAGCGAGGGTCGCCTGATCGCCGTCTTCGGCGCCGGCGGCGACCGCGATCGCGACAAGCGGCCGAAGATGGGGCGTGCGGGGGCCGGCCTCTCCGACCTGGCGATCGTCACCTCCGACAATCCCCGCTCCGAGGATCCCGGCACGATCGTCGCCGAAGTCGCCGCCGGGATCGAGAACGGCGCGGCGTTTGAGATCGAGCCCGACCGGCGGGCCGCGATCGCGCGCGCCCTGAGTGGCGCCCGGGCCGGCGATACGGTCGTCATCGCCGGCAAGGGCCACGAGCAGGGGCAGGAGTTCGAGGACGGCCGCAAGGTTCCCTTCGACGACCGCGATGTCGCCCGTGAAGAGCTGCACAAGCTGGGCGGCGCGGCATGAAGATGACGGCGGCCGAGATCGCCGCCGCGATGGACGCCGAGATCCTCGCCGAGGGCGAGCCGACCGAGCCGGCGCGGGCGACGATCGATTCCGGTGCCACCGGCCCCGGAGATCTCTTCTTTGGCCTGCGCGGCGAGCGCGCTAACGGCGGCGAATATGCCGCCGCCGCCGTCGAGACCGGAGCGTGGGGCGTCGTCGTCACCCCCGAGATGTCGCGGTTGCTGCCGCTGTCCGGCGGGAAGTACGACCGCGAGGGGGCTGAAGCTTGGGTCTTCGCCGTCGCCGACCCGCTCGCAGCGATGCAGGGTCTTGCCCTCGCCTGGCGCCGCGCGCTCGGCACCCGCGTCGCCGGCGTCACCGGCTCGGTCGGCAAGACCTCGGTCAAGGACATCGCGCGGGCGCTGCTGCCCGGCCGCGTCCACGCCAACCGCGAGAACCTCAACACCGAGATCGGCCTGCCGCTGACGGTGCTCGAAGCCTCCGAGGGGACCGAGACGATGGTGCTCGAGATGGCGATGCGCGGCGCCGGGCAGATCGCCGAGCTGGCGGCGATCGCCGAGCCCGAAGTCGCGGTGATCACCAACGTCGGCCCGGTCCACGTCGAGCTGCTCGGCTCGGTTGAGGCGATCGCGGCGGCCAAGGCCGAGGTGCTGCCGGCATTGCCTGCCAGTGGGACGGCCATCGTGCCGGTCGCGGCCGGCGAGCTGGAGCCCCACCTCGAGCAGGCGCCCAACCTACTTCGCTTCGGCGCCGGCGGTGACGTTTACGCAGCCCAGAGCCGGGTTGTCGACGGAGTCACCGAGGCCCTGGTCGAGACCCCCGACGGGTCACAGCTCTTCCACTTTCCCTTCGCCGAGGCCCACAACCTGGAGAACGCGCTGGCGGCGGTTGCGGTTGGCGTGGCTTTGGGAGCGCCGCTGGCTGAGATGGCCGACCGCGCTGCGAACATAGGCTTCTCCCGCTTCCGGGGCGAGCGCCTCGAGCTGGGCGACGGAATCGTCCTGGTGAATGACTGCTACAACGCCAACCCGGTCTCGATGCGCGCCGCGCTGAGCCACCTCGCCTCGCTCGGCGAGGGGCGGCGTATCGCCGTGCTCGGCGAGATGGCCGAGCTCGGGCCCGGCGCCGATGGCTACCACCGCGAGATCGGTGTCAGCGCCCGCGCCGAGGGGGTCGACCTGTTGGTCGGAGTGGGCGAGCCGGCGCGCGGCTATGACCCGGACGAGCTGGTCGGCGATCCCGAGGAGGCGGCGGAGCTGCTCGCCGCGCAGCTCGAGCCCGGCGACACGATCCTTGTCAAGGGCTCGCGCTCGGCCGGCTTGGAGGCCGTCGCCACGAGCCTCGAGGGGCTGCTCGATGGGTGAAGTCCTGATTGCCGGGATGGCGGCGATGCTGATCTGCATCTTCCTCGGCCCCAAGTTCATCGAGTTCCTACGGGTGAAGGAGTTCGGTCAGCACATCCGCGAGGACGGTCCCCAGGAGCATCACGCCAAGGCGGGGACGCCGACGATGGGCGGGCTGATCATCTTCGCCTCGATCTGCGTGCCCTACCTCGTTCTCTCCGACCGCGATGCGCAGAGCCTGGCCGTCTTCGGCGTGGCGATGGGCTGTGCGGCGATCGGCTTCGCCGACGACTTCATCAAGATCGTCAAGCGCCGCTCGCTCGGCCTCTCGGCGCGCTGGAAGATGCTCTTCCAGCTCTTCCTCGCGCTCGGCCTCTGGTGGGTGGCTCGCCACGTGGTCGGTCTTGAGCCGATCCTCTTCTTCCGCATCGGCGACGCCAGCGTCGACCTCGGTCCGGTCCTCTACTTCGTCCTCGTCTTCCTCGTGATCGGCGGCACCTCCAACGGGGTCAACCTCACCGACGGCCTCGACGGCCTCGCCGCCGGCTCCTGCGCGATCGTCCTGCTCGCCTACACCGCGATCTCCTTCGTCACCAACGAGCAGCAGAACCTGGCCCTGCTCTCCGCCTGTCTGGTCGGCGCCTGCATCGGCTTCCTCTGGTTCAACGCCTTCCCCGCCTCGATCTTCATGGGGGACACCGGCTCACTGGGCCTTGGCGGCGCAATCGGCGCCCTGGCGGTGATGACCCAGACCGAGGTGCTGCTGATCCTGATCGGCGGCATCTTCGTGATCGAGGCACTCTCGGTCGCGATCCAGGTCTTCTCCTTCAAAACCTTCCGCCGCCGCGTCTTCCTAATGGCGCCGCTGCATCATCACTTCGAGATGATGGCCTGGTCGGAGACCAAGATCATGCTCCGCTTCTGGATCGTTGCTGCTGTTTGTTCGGGGATCGGATTTACCCTGTATCAACAGTCGATTGGTCGGTAGCAGGGCGGGTCGGGTGTCCCCTCCCAAAACGCTCGGCGGGAGCCTCGCTTGAGTGTTTTGGGAGGGGACACCCGACCCCCTGGGCCAGCGCTCGAGACTCGGCGGCTGAAGCTGCGGAGGTGGCGGGAGTCCGATCTCGAGCCGTTTGCGGCCATCAATGCTGATCCGGAGGTCATGGAGCACTTTCCTGGGACGTTGACGCGGCGGCAGAGCGATGAGTTGGTTGAGCGGATTGAGGGTGGGTTTGCGGAAAACGGCTTTTTTCTCTGGGCAGTCGAAGTGCGAGCCTCTGGTGAGTTCATAGGTTTCACCGGGTTGGCCGCGCCTGGCTTTGAGGCGCACTTCACGCCGACCGTGGAGATTGGCTGGCGGCTGGCGCGCTCGGCCTGGGGTCACGGCTATGCGACGGAGGCCGCGCGGGCCGCGCTCGGGTTTGGCTTCGATGAGGTTGGGCTGGACGAGGTCGTCTCGTTCACGACCGTCGCAAACACTCGCTCCCGGGCGGTGATGGAGCGGATCGGCATGACCCACGATCCCGCTGATGACTTCGATCATCCCGGCTTGCCTCCGGGCGACCCCCAGCGCCCCCACGTCCTCTACAGGCTCAAGCCCTCCCGGCTGACTTCGTGTTTTTGATGCCGTAGACAGCGAAAAAGACGAAGTCAGCGATTACAGGGTCGTCGTCGGTGGGATCGAAGAAGGTGGGATGAGCTTGTCGCCTAAGGGGGTTCGGCCGCCGCTTCCTTCAGGGCCGTTCTTGGTCGTTGGGCTGGCGCGATCCGGGCAGGCTGCTGCTCGGTTGCTTGCCGCTCGTGGGGAGGACGTGGTCGCGGTCGATTCGGGATTTCCCGATGGGGCGGCAGGGCTTCGGGGGGTCGGCGTCGAAGTCGTGCTGGATGCAGATGGATTGGCGCTCCTCGATGGGGTGCGAACGGTGGTCAAGAGTCCCGGGGTTCCCCGGGAGGCGCCGGTGATCTCGGCCGCTCTGGAGCGGGGGATCGACGTGGTCGGAGAGTTGGAGCTGGCCTGGCGGGCTATTCCCAACCGGTTCGTCGCCGTGACCGGGACGAATGGGAAGACGACCACGGTTGAGCTGCTTGGGCACGTCTACCGGACCGCTGGTGAGTCGGTGGCCGTGGCCGGCAACGTCGGCCGGCCGCTTTCCTCGCTTGTCGGCGAGATCGACGCCGACGCGACGGTGATCTGCGAGGCCTCCAGCTTCCAGCTCGAGGACACCGACTTCTTCGCTCCCGAGTGCGCTGTCTTCCTCAATCTAGCGCCAGACCACCTCGACCGCCACGGCGACCTCGAGGCCTACCTGGCGGCGAAGCTGCGGATCTTTGCCAACCAGGGCAACGACGACGTTGCGATCTTCAACGCCGATGATCCGGAGCTCGCCGGCGTCGACCTCGGCGGCTGTGCCCGCCGCATCGCCTTCTGCCACGGCGCTGCCCCCGACTGCGAAGTCGCCGTCGCCGAGGGAACGATCTTCTACGACTGCGAGCCGCTGCTCGCCGTCTCCGAGCTCGGACTTTTCGGCGAGCACAACGTCGCCAATGCGATGGCCGCGGCCGCCGCGGCGCTCTCGATGGGGCTTGATCGCGACGCCGTGCGCGAGGGCCTGCGCAGCTTCGCCGGCGTCCCGCACCGGCTCGAGCTAGTGGCAGAGATCGGCGGCGTGCGCTTCGTCAACGACTCGAAGGCGACCAACGTCGCCTCGGCGACGGTCGGCCTGCGCGCCTTCGACGGTGGCGTGCGGGCGATCCTCGGCGGCAGCGAGAAGGGCGAGCCCTACGCGCCGCTGCTCGATCCAGTGCGCGAGCGCTGCGTCGCCTGTTACCTAACCGGCGCCTCGGCCGGGCGCCTCGCCGAGGCGTTGGCGCCCGCGATCGAGGCCGGGGTCGAACTGCACCTCTGCGAGGACCTCGAAGAAGCGACCCGCCTCGCCGCCGCCGCGGCAGAGCCCGGCGAGACCGTCCTGCTCTCGCCCGCCTGCGCCAGCTTCGACGCCTTCGAGAACTTCGAACGCCGCGGCGAGCGCTTCCGCGGAATCGTCGAGGCGTTGGCGTGAGCACCATCGCCCTGGGCCGGTTCGGCAAGGCCGCCAAAACCAAGAAAGGCGCAAAGGGGAAGAAGAGGCGCTCCCGCGCCGCCGCTCCCTCGACCGAGTACAACCTTTTGCTCACCGCGACCCTCTGCCTGCTTGCCCTCGGCGCGGTGATGGTCTTCTCCGCCAGCTCGACCACGCAGATCCTCAGCAACGGCAACCTCGCCGACAGCGCCTTCTACCTGAAGCGGACGCTGATCTTCGGCGCCGCCGGGCTGCTGGTCATGCACCTGACCGCCCGCCACGGCCTGGTCGCCGTGCGTCGCATCACCCCGGCGCTCCTCGTCGGCTCGCTCTTCCTCCTCTTCGTCGTCCTCGTCGCCGGCACCAGCGCCAACGGCGCCAGCCGCTGGCTCGGCCCGGGCTCACTTCAGTTCCAGCCTTCGGAGCTGGCCAAGGTCGCGCTGATCCTCTACGGCGCCGACTTGCTGGCGCGCGAACCGAAACGGGTGCGGAACCTGCAGGGCCTGATGCCCTTCCTCCTCGTCGCCGGCACCGCCTGCCTGCTGATCATCGCCGAGCCCGACATGGGGACGACGATGGTCGTCGCCTTCTCGGTCAGCGCGACCCTGATCGCCGCCGGTGCCCGCCTCGCCGACCTCGGCAAGATCGCCCTCGCCCTCGGCGTCCTCGCCCTGCTGATGACCGTGGTCGAGCCCTACCGGATGGCGCGCCTCACCGGCTTCCTGCATCCCGGCTCCGAGGCTGCCGGGGCCGGCTTCCAAGCGGCACAGGCGAAGATCGCGCTCGGCTCCGGCGGCTTCTTCGGCGTCGGCATCGGCAACGGCCTGCAGAAGGCCTTCTACCTGCCCGAGGCGCACACCGACATGATCTCCGCCGTGATTGGCGAGGAGCTGGGCATGGTCGGGATCCTCGGCGTCGTCGGCCTCTTTGGGCTGCTCGGCTACGCCGGTCTGCGGGTCGCCCAGCAGGCCAAGGACCGCTACGGGAAGCTGCTCGTCGCTGGCCTCACCTCGCTGATCCTGGCTCAGGCGACGATCAACCTCTTCGCTGTAATGGGCCTGGCGCCGCTGACGGGGGTGCCGCTGCCCTTCGTCTCCTACGGCAACAGCAGCCTGCTCGCCACCCTCTTCGCGGTCGGCCTGATCCTCAACGTCGCCCGCGGGGGGACCGCTGGCGCTGGCAAACTGCGCGTCGTCGAGGGCGGGCGCTCGCCTGCCAAAAAAAGGAGCAAACCGAGCCGTGGAAAAAGCGCCCAGAGTCGTAGTGGCAGCGGGGGGAACCGCCGGCCACGTCGTGCCGGCGATAGCCGTCGCCGCCGAGCTTCGGGCTAGCGGGGCCGAGGTCTCCTTTCTCGGCACGCGCGAGCGGATCGAGGCCGAGCTGGTGCCGGCCGCCGGCTACGAGATCGACTTCCTCAAGGTGCGCGGGATCGACCGCCGCAACCCGTTGCGCGCCGCCGGCGCGGCGGCCGAGGCCGTCGGCGCGATCGGCACGGCCTCGCGGGCGATTCGCGACCGCCGCGCCGACGTCGTCCTCGGCGGTGGGGGCTTCGTCGCCGGTCCCGCCGGGATGGCGGCGACGATGCGCCGCACGCCGCTGGTCCTGACCGAGGCCGACAGCCATCTCGGCCTGGCCAACCGGCTGCTGGCGGGCAGGGCGAAGCGCGTCTGCCTTGCCTTCCCGATCGCCGGCCGGGATGGCGAGCGCTATCTGGTCACCGGGCGGCCCGTTCCCGACGCGGTGCTCGACGCCGATCGGGCCCAGGCGCGACGGCGCTTTCACATCGCCGCCGACGCGCGCTGCCTGTTGGTGATGGGCGGCAGCCAGGGCGCCCGCTCGATCAACCTGGCGGCAATCGAGGCCTTCGCCGAGGGGACGGGCAGCGAGGCCCGCGACTTCCACGTCATCCACCTCGCCGGCCGCCGCGACTACGAAGAGCTGAAGCAGCGACTGGCGGCCGCCCCGGGCCGCGAGCGCTACACGCTGCTCGCCTATGAGCCCGATCTCGGCGACGTGCTCGGCGCCAGCGATCTGGTCCTCGCCCGCTCCGGCGGTTCGCTCTTCGAGGTGACGGCGGCCGGTCGCCCGGCGATCCTCGTGCCTTATCCGCACGCGACCGCAGACCACCAGAGCGCCAACGCCGCTTGGATGGCGGGCGCGGGAGCGGCGGAAGTGGTCGAGGACTCGGCACTGAGCGCCGAGCTGCTGGCGGATCGCGTGGGTGGGCTGCTGGGCGACAAGGCGCGGCTTGCCGCGATGTCGGCGGCCTCATCGGCGCTCGCCCGCCCCGACGCCGCTCGCACAATCGCCGACGAGGTCCTGGCCGCCGCGGGCGCACCCGCTTCCGGTGCGCCTTATGTGGTCATAGACCAGAAAAGGCGCACCGGAACGTGAGCGACTGGACTTCCAGGCGGCTGCACTTCATCGGCATCGGTGGCGCCGGGATGAGCGGCCTTGCGCTGGTCTGCACCGAGCTCGGTGCGACCGTTACCGGCAGCGACCGGGCGGACTCCTCTTATATGGAGCGGCTGCGGGAGGCGGGGCTCGATCCGTCGGTAGGACACGACGCCGTCAACCTGCCCGAGGGTGCCGAGGTCGTCGTCTCGACCGCGATCGGGGAGGACAACCCGGAGCTTGCCCTCGCTCGCGAGCGCGGTGTCGAGCCGATCCACCGCGGTGCCCTGCTGGCCGAGCTTTGCGCCGAAAAGCACCTGATCGCGGTCGCCGGCACCCACGGCAAGACGACGACGACCGCGATGCTGGTCTGGGCACTGCGTGGGCTCGGCGCCGACCCGGCCTTCTTCGTTGGTGGCGAGGTGCCCGGGCTTGGACAGGAGGCGGTCAACGCCGGCTGGGGCGGGGGAGAGTGGGTCATCGCCGAGGCCGATGAGAGCGATGCCAGCTTCCTCGAGCTGAAGCCGGAGATCGCCGTCGTCACCAATGTCGAGATGGACCATCACAGCCGCTGGGGCTCGGTGGCCGAGCTGCGCCGCGCCTTCCGCCAGTTCGTCGCCCCGGCAGAGGGTGTCGCGATCCCGGCCGGCGGCGAGCTCGCCGAGTTGGGGGAGGGCAGACGCGTCGTCGAGTTCGATGAGGCTGCGCCCGGCCCGGCCGAGCTGCCGCTCGCGGTCCCCGGTCGCCACAACCTGCTCAACGCCCGCGCCGCCCTTGGTGCGCTGGAGCTCGCCGGCTTCGAGCTCGGTCGGGCGGCGGCGGCGCTTGCGGACTTTCCGGGGGTGCGCAGGCGCCTTGAGCTGAAGGGGGCGCGCAACGGCGCCCGCATATATGACGACTACGCCCATCATCCGACCGAGGTCCGAGCCGCGCTCTCCGCCCTGCGTGAGCTGGAGCCCGCGCGCCTGATCGCCGTCTTCCAGCCCCACCTCTACTCGCGGACCAAGGCCTTCGCCGAGGGCTTTGGCGCCTCCCTGGCCCTCGCCGACGAGGTCGTCGTGCTCGACGTCTACCCGGCGCGGGAGGAGCCGGTCGGCGAGCTGGCCGGGGTCAGCGGCCTGCGGGTCGCCGAGGCCGCGGCCGAGCGGATCGGCGGCAAGCGGGTCTGGTGGCTGCCGACCGCGGCGGCCGCCCACGAGGCGCTGAGTCCCCGGCTTGGCCCCGGCGACATCCTGGTCACGATCGGGGCCGGCGACATCTTCAAGCTCGGCGAGGCGCTGGTCGAGGATGGCGGGGACAACGGAAAGGCGAGTCGATGAGCGTCCAGCCGGCCGGAGTTCAAAACGACTTTCCCCTCGCTCGCCTGACTACGGTGCGCGCGGGCGGCGACGCCGACTTTTTCGCCCGGCCAGGGAACGAGGGGGAGCTACTCGCAGTGTTGGCCTGGGCCGCGGACGAGGGTCTTGCGCTCGGCGTGATCGGCTCGGGCTCGAACCTGCTCGTCGCCGACTCGGGTTTCCGTGGGCTGGCGCTCAAGCTCGACCGCGAGCTCGCCACGATTGAGCGCGACGGGGAGGGAGTGGTCTGTGGCGGCGGCGCCCGCTTTCCTTCGGCTTCGGCGAAGGCGGCCGGCTGGGGCCTCGCCGGGATCGAATTCGGCGTCAACATCCCCGGCACGGCCGGCGGCGCGGTGAAGATGAACGCCAATGCTTACGGCGGCCAACTCGCCGAGGTGCTGGCCTGGGTCGACGTTTTCACCGCAACCGGCCGCGAGCGTCGCACTCCGGACTCGCTGGGCTTCGCCTACCGCAGCTCCAACCTGAGCGCGGCCGAGGTTGTCTCGCGCGTCGCCTTCAGCCTGCGCCCGGATGACCCAGCGGCGATCCGCGCTCGCCTCAACGAGATGCGCGGCAAGCGCCGCGAGGCCCAGCCCTCTGGAATCAAGACCTTCGGCTCGACCTTCAAGAACCCCGGCGACCCGCGGGCGGAGGGGCGCAGTGCCGGCCAACTGCTGGAGGCTGCGGGTTGCCGCGGTCTCAGCCTGGGTGAAGCCCGCTTCGCCGAGAAGCACGCCAATTTCGTTGAGAACACCGGACATGCGACGACGGCGGACATATTGGCGCTAATGGCCGAGGGCCGGCGGCGCGTGCACGAGCGCTTCGGCGTGGTGCTGGAGCCCGAGGTACAGGTCCTGGGGGACGTTCGCTGGCCCGAGGGCTGGGCGCTGTGAAGTGGTTGCGCGGCACGGTTGTGCTGGTCGTCGCGGTGATCCTGATTGCCTTCGTCTACCAGCGTCTCTTCGGCGACACGACATTGGCGCCCCGCTTGGTCTCGAGTGAGCCCGTGGCAGTGGTCGGCACCGGCTCGAGCGCTGTTGCCGTCGCCGCTGACGGCACGATCCTCGCCTGGCTGCCGGCGCCGAAGGAAGGCAGCCTGCCCAAGCTGCCGCTTGAAACGCCGCCAAAAGGGCCTCGCCTCAAAGGGTCGGTGCTTGAACAGGCGCGGGTCCTCGGTGCCGCGCCGGCCGGGCTCCGCCCCTACCTCGAAAACAGCTACTTCGGCGAAAGCGGGGTGGACGTCACTCTCGCCGGAGGGATCGAATTGCGCTTTGGCGACTCGACCCAGGCCGCTCGCAAGTGGCGAGCCGCCGCCGCCGTGCTCGCCAGCCCGTCGACTACCACGCTCGATTATGTAGACCTGCACGCCCCGGGGCGCCCGGCGATAGGTGGCTCTGGGCATACGCTTCCGCCCGTGCCCTAAACCCTCGACCATAGGGTTAGATTGGGCAAACCCTCAAGTAAGACTTGAGAAATCCGCCTTGCAGGATGCTGCCCGGCCGTTTGACAGACCCCGCCCAATGCCCTACGTTGAGCGCAATTTCCGTAGTTGCCGCGTACCCTTGAACCCTTAAGCATTGCTGTAGCTTCGGACAGGTCAAAGGCTCAACTCAGGCTCAACTCAAACGCTGACCCTTCGGGTTTGGCGGCTGGAGAATTCGGGAGAATGGAATCCACATACCTCGCGGTGATCAAGGTGGTCGGCGCCGGCGGCGGCGGCACTAACGCCGTCAGTCGCATGGTCGACGCCGGCATTCGTGGCGTCGAGTTCGTCGCCGTCAACACCGACGCACAGGCCCTGCAGGCCTGCGACGCCGACATCAAGCTCTCGATTGGGCAGGAGCTGACGCGCGGCCTCGGCGCCGGCGGCAACCCCGAGGTCGGGGCGGGCGCGGCGGCGGAGAGTCGCGACGAGATCAAGGAGGCGCTGAAGGGCGCCGACATGGTCTTCGTCACCGCGGGCGAGGGTGGCGGCACCGGCACCGGCTCGGCGCCGGTCATCGCCGAGATCGCCAAGGAAGAGATCGGCGCCCTGACCGTCGGCGCGGTGACCAAGCCCTTCGAGTTCGAGGGAAAACGACGGATGCAGCAGGCGCTCGAGGGCATCGAGAAGCTGCGCAACAACGTCGACACCCTGATCATCGTCCCCAACGAGAAGCTGCTGCAGGCGGTCGAGCGGCGCACCAGCGTGCTCGAGGCGTTCCGCCAGGCCGATGACATTCTGCGCCAGGGCGTGCAGGGCATCACCGACCTGATCACGATCCCGGGCCTGATCAACCTTGACTTCGCCGATGTGCGCACGATCATGCGCGACGCCGGCTCCGCCCTGATGGGCGTTGGCTCCGCCTCCGGAGAGGCTCGCGCCCTCGACGCCGCCAAGGCGGCAATCACCTCACCCCTGATCGAGGAGTCGATCAAGGGCGCGACCGGGATGCTGCTCAACATCACCGGCCCCGAGGATCTCGGCCTCTTCGAGGTCAACGAGGCGGCCCAGCTGGTTCAGGCCGAGGCCGACGACAACGCCAACATCATCTTCGGCTCCGTCGTCGACCAGTCGATGAAAGACGAGGTCCGGGTCACCGTGATCGCGACCGGCTTCGAGGGCTTCGAGCTTTTGGCTCGCTCGCCGCAGCGGGTCCGTCGCCGTTACGAGAGCCGGCCGCGGATCTCCGCGGAGGACACCGACATCCGCAAACTGCGGGTGAGCGACGACGACATCGACGTGCCCGGGTTCCTCAAAGAGTAGATCCGAGGCGGGAGGGTCATCCGGTGCCCCTCCCTCAGAGGCCGTTGCGCAGCAGGTCGTGGTGGCGCTTCGGGGTGTGGTCGCTGAGCCTCTGCCGGAGAGGCACCGGACGACCCTGTCACCACGGCTTTGGGATTCAGGGCTTGAGCTCGTCGCTGAGGTTGGCCTCGCCTAAAGCTTCAAGCGTCTCGTTGCTTCAGAGGTCGATCTCGTAATAGAGCATGCGGGGGCCGTCGGGGGCGCCTTCGTGGTTGGTGAAGCCGTGGCTCTCGTAGAGGGTTCTTGCTTCGGTGTCGGTTTCGCCTGTGGTCAGCTCGAAGTGGTTGGCGCCCGCTTTGCGGGCTGCTTCGATCGATGTCTCCAGCAGGGCCCGGCCGATTCCTTGTCGGCGGTGCTCCGGGGCTACGTAGAGCTCTTCCAGGTAGGCGTCGCCGGCCTTGGCCCAGAGGGAGGGGCGGATGCGGAACAGGGCGAAGCCCGCCGGGGGGTCGCCTGCCAGGAGGACGACGATCTCGTCGTTGGCGAGTAGTTCTCCGAGGCGCTCGGTAAGCGCCGGCACTCCCGGCGTGTAGTCCTCGTATTCGCTGTTGAAGTCGTGCAGGAGGCGGGCGACGGCGCCGGCGTCGCTCTGCTCGGCCCGGCGGATCTCGTTGCGAGGGCTCTCGGTCATCTCCGGGGGTGAGCTTGCCACAGCACTCCAATACGCTGCCGCGCGTGGCTGACCCGACCCTTAGGCGCACTCCCCTCTACGAGAAGCACGTCGAGCTCGGCGCGAAGATCGTCCCCTTCGCCGGCTGGGAGATGCCGGTCACCTACGAGGGGATCCGCGAGGAGCACGCGGCGGTGCGCACCCACGCGGGGATGTTCGACGTCTCCCACATGGGCGAGGTCGAGGTCGAGGGGCCGGGCGCGCTTGCCTTCCTGCAGCGGGTGCTCTCCAACGACGTCGCCGCGATCGGCCTCGGCGGCGCCCAGTACTCGTGCCTGTGCAACGAGGAGGGCGGCGTGCTCGATGACCTCTTCACCTACCGGCTCGGCGGCGACCGCTACCTGATCGTCACCAACTCGGCCAACCACGAGGCCGACTTGGCCTGGCTGGGGCGCTGGAGCCGCAGTTTCGACGTCAGCGTCCGCGACGTCGCCGACCGCTACGCGATGCTCGCCGTGCAGGGCCCGCACGCGCGGGGCATCGTCTCCCGCGCGCTCGGACTTGAGCTGCCGCCGCGGATGCGGGTCGCGCATGGCCGGATCGGCGACCGGCCCGCCCTGATCTGCGGCACCGGCTACACCGGCGAGGACGGGGTCGAGCTGCTGATCGACCCCGAGGTGGCGCCGCCGATCTGGGCCGAGCTGCTCGACGCCGGTGTCGTTCCCTGCGGCCTCGGCGCCCGCGACACGCTGCGGCTCGAGGTCTGCTTCCACCTCCACGGCAACGACTTGACCCCGGAGCGCAACCCGATCGAGGCCGGTCTCGGCTGGTGCTGCAAGGAGGCGACCGGCTTCGTCGGCGCCGAGGCCATCGCCCGGGTGCGCGGCGAGGGTCCCGCCGAAAAGCTCGTCCCGTTCAAGATCGAGGGCGCCGGCATCCCGCGCCAGGGCAACCCGGTGCTCGCCGGCGGCGAGGAGGCCGGGATCGTCACCTCGGGAACCTTCTCGCCCTCGCTCGAACTCGGGATCGGGATGGCCTACGTCCGCGCCGGCCTCGCCGAGCCCGGGACCGAGGTCGAGATCGACGTGCGCGGCAAGCGACGCCCCGCCCGGATAGCTTCCAAGCCCCTCTACGCGAGACTCTAGAAAGCGAGATGAGCCTTGTCTGACGCGCACTACCCCGATGAGCTGCTCTACCACGACCAGCACGACTGGGCCCGGCTCGAGGGCGACGACCACGCCGTCTTCGGGATCACCTGGTACGCCCAGGACAGCCTTGGCGAGGTCGTTTTCTACGACCCCCCCGAGGTCGGCGCGACGATCAGCAAAGACGCCTCCTACGCCGAGGTCGAGTCGGTCAAGGCGGTCTCCGACGTGATCGCGCCAATGTCCGGCGAGATCGTCGAGGTCAATGACGCGCTTGAAGACACGCCGGAGAAAATCAACGAGGACCCCTACGGCGAGGGCTGGCTGGTCAAGGTCAGGTTGACCCAGCCGGAGGAGCGCGGCGCCCTGCTCGGGGCCGACGAATACCGCAAGATGCTGGAAAAGGCCTAGGAAGCCCCGCCACTCGCTTCCGTAGCCTTAGCTCACGTGACCCGTTACACCTCCGCCACGCCCGAGGACCGGGCCGAGATGCTCGCCGCGATCGGCGCCGCCTCGGTCGACGAGCTCTTCGAGCAGATCCCCGCGCCGCTGCGGCTCGGTCGTCCGCTGGAGCTGCCGGCGGGGATGAGCGAGGCCGAGGTCTTCGAGCGGCTCGCCGCGCTCGCCGCCCGCAACGCCGACGCCGAAGAGCAGGTCTGCTTCGTCGGCGCCGGGATGTACGACCACTACGTGCCGGCGATCGTCGACGCGATCACCCAGCGCTCCGAGTTCCTCACGCCCTACACGCCCTATCAGCCGGAGATCTCGCAGGGCGGCCTGCAGGTGATGTTCGAGTTCCAGACCGCGATGTCGGAGTTGACCGGGTTGCCCGTCTCCAATGCGGGCCTCTACGAGGGGCCCTCCTCGGTCGCCTCGGCCGGCTACCTGGCGATGGCGGCGACCGGGCGCAAGCGCTTTGTCGTCTCGCGCGGCCTGCACCCGCACAGCCGCGAGACGCTCGCGACCTACGCGATCGGCTACGGCGCGGAGATCGTCGAGGTCGGCCTGCGCGACGGCGAGACCGACGCCGAGGCGTTGGCCGCGGCGGTTGATGGCGAGACGGCCGCGGTCTTCCTGCAGAACCCGAACTTCCTCGGCGCGGTCGAGCAGGTCGAGGCGCTGGGAGCGGCCGCGAAGGAGCACGGCGCACTGCTGGTTGCCGCCGTCGACCCGATGACGTTGGGAATCCTCAAGTCGCCGGGCGAGTGCGGCGCCGACATCGCCCTCGGCGAGGGCCAGCCGCTGGGCAACCGGCTCGACTTCGGCGGCCCGTCCTTCGGCTTCTTCTGCGCCACGCAGGAGCAGATCCGCCGCATGCCGGGGCGGATCGCGGGGGAAACGGACGACGTCGACGGCCGCCGCGGCTTCGTCCTCGCGCTGCAGACCCGCGAGCAGCACATCCGCCGCGAGAAGGCGACCCACAACATCTGCACCGCCCAGGCCCTGAACGCGCTCGGCGCGATGGTCCACCTCGCCTGGCTCGGCCGCGAGGGCTTCCGCGAACTGGGAGAGCTGCTCGCCCAGCGCACTGCCTACGCCCGCGAGCGCTTGGCCGCGGTTGACGGTGTCGAGCTGCTGCACGAGGCTCCGGCCGTACGCGAGTTCGCACTTCGCCTCGATGCCCCGGTCGACCGCGTGCTCGACCGCGTCGCCGCGCACGGCATCGCCGCTGGCTACCCGCTCGGCGGCGACTACCCCGAGTACGAGGACGGCCTGCTCGTCGCTATCACCGAGCGCCGCACCAAAGCCCAGATCGACGACCTGGCCGAGGTCCTCGGCGCGGCGATCCGGGCCGAGCATGGCGCGTTGGTGGCGGATAGCGCCACTAAGGCGCCTATGGCGGAAGAGGTGAGCTGATGGCGATGACCGAGACACCGATGCAGCACGAACGGGCGACGACTATCTACGAGAAGTCGAAGACGGGACGGCGCGCCGCTGTCCTGCCCGAGGCTGAAGTGCCCGAGAAGCCGCTCGAGGAACTGATCCCTGTCGACCTGCTGCGCGCCGAGCCGCCGCGGCTTCCCGAGGTCGCCGAGCCCGAGATCGTCCGCCATTACAACCGGCTCTCACGCCGCAACTTCGACCTCGACTCCGGCTTCTACCCGCTCGGCTCCTGCACGATGAAGCACAACCCGCGGCTCAACGAGCGAGTCGCGGCGCTGCCGGGCCACGCTCGCCTGCACCCGGCGCAGGACCCGAAGCGCGCCCAGGGAGCGCTGGAGCTGATGTACCTCCTGCAGGAGTCGCTGAGCGAGATCTGCGGCCTGCCCCACGTCAGCCTGCAGCCCTCGGCCGGCTCCCACGGCGAGCTCGCCGGCCTGCTGCTGACCCGCGCCTTCCACGCCGATCGCGGCGAAGAGCGGACCAAGGTCCTCACCCCCGACACCTCACACGGGACCAACCCGGCCACGGTGACGATGGCCGGCTACGAGGTGGTCAAGGTCGCCACCAACGAGCGCGGCGGGGTGGAGATGGACGACCTGCGGGCGAAGATCGACGAGGACCCCGACCAGGTCGCCTGCCTGATGCTGACCAATCCCAACACGCTCGGCCTCTTCGACGAGAACATCGCCGAGATCGCCGCGCTGATCCACGCGGCGGGGGGGACGCTCTACTACGACGGCGCCAACCTCAACGCGGTGATGGGCCAGTCGCGGCCGGGCGACATGGGCTTCGACATCGTCCACCTCAACCTGCACAAGTCCTTCAGCCAGCCGCACGGCGGCGGCGGGCCGGGAGCGGGGCCGATCGCGGTCTCCGAGCGGATCGAGCCCTTCCTGCCGCGGCCGCAGGTAGTGCGCCGCGAGGGCGACAACGGCGACGGGCCCAGCTTCGACCTCGATCTCGACCGGCCCAAATCGATCGGCCGGCTGCGCGGCTTCCAGGGCAACTTCGGTGTCTTCGTCCGCTCCTACGCCTACATCCTCAGCCTCGGCGCCGACGGGCTCGCCGAGGCATCGGAGACCGCGGTGCTGAACGCCAACTACCTGAAGGCGCGCCTCGCCGAGGGCCGCGCGGCGGAGCGCCTGCCGATCGCCTTCGACCGCCACTGCATGCACGAGTTCGTCCTCTCCGGCAAGCCGATGAAGAGGGAGCTCGGCCTCGCCACCCTCGACCTCGCCAAGCGCCTGCTCGATTTTGGCTTTCACCCGCCGACCGTGTACTTCCCGCTCCTGGTCGAGGAGGCGCTGATGATCGAGCCGACCGAGACCGAGACCAAGGAGAGCCTCGATGCCTTCGCCGAGGCGATCGAGAGCATCCTCGCCGAGGCCGAGGAGGATCCCGAAGTCGCCAAATCAGCGCCGTATACGACTCCGGTGCGCCGCCTCGACGAGGTCAAGGCGACCCGCAAACCGGTCGTGCGCCAGCCGCTTTAGCGATGACGGGGCCGCCTGATGGCCACACCCCGATGGAGGCGAGGGTGGCGACCCGGGCCGAGATTCCTGCCGCGGTCGATGTCCTGGCGCGAGCGTTCTACGCCGACCCGGTCTGGAGCTGGGCGTTCCCCGACCCCGAGCGGCGATTCGAGCAGCACCGGGCCGTCTGGGGGTTGGTGGCGAAGGCGGCGCTCAGCTACGAATCGGCCTGGCTCACCGGCGACTGCGCCGCGGTGGCGCTCTGGATCCCGCCGGGAGAGCCAGAGCTGCTGCCCGAGGACGAGGAGCGCTTGGAGGGCCTGCTGGTGGAGCTGCTCGGGATCGGGGCAGGCAGGGTGGCGGAGACCTTCGAGCGCTTCGAAGCCGCCCATCCCTCGGCGGAGCCCCACTACTACCTCAGCCTCCTGGCGACCAACCCGGATCAGCGTGGCCGCGGGCTTGGGATCGGGCTGCTGGCGGCCACGCTGGAGCGGATCGACGCCGAGGGTGCCCCCGCGTTCCTCGAGTCGTCCAACCCGGTCAACACCCCACGCTACGAAAAGCTGGGCTTCGCTGTCTGCGGCGAGTTCGAGCTGCCCGACGGCGGGCCGAGCGTCACCCAGATGTGGCGCGAGCCGCTCGCCCGGTCCGGCGAGCGCTAGAGCTCCGGCAGTGCCTGCTTCAGCTTGAGGACCGGCTCGAAGAGGTCGCCGTGCTTCTCGATCCGCTTCAGCACGTCCTTCGCTTCGAAGACGAGTGAGCTGGCGTCCTCCTTCTCGACCGCCCGTTCGACCTCGTCCCAGGTCACGGGTGTCGAGACGGTCGGCTGTTCGCGAGCGCGCAGGGAGTAGACCGCGATCGTCGTCTTGCGGCGGTGGTTCTGGGACCAGTCGACGAAGACCTTGCCCTCGCGTTCGACCTTCTTCATTTTCGAGACGACCAGGTCGGGGGTCTGCTTCTCGAGCAGCTGGGCGATCGCTCGCGCCAGCGGTTTGGTCCCGCCGCTGCCTTCGTCTCCCTCGTAGGTGACCTCGTCGTTGTTGAGCGGCGCGTAGACCTGCAGGCCCTTCGAGCCCGAGGTCTTGGGGAAGCACTCGAGGCCGAAGTGGGAGAAGAGCTCGCGCAGTCGCAGGGCCACCCGGCAGCAGGAGAGGACTTCGGCCGGCGGGCCCGGGTCGAGGTCGAAGGCGAGCACGGTCGGACGGTCGTGCTCGGGCGCCAGCGAGAGCGAGGGGTGCAGCTCGATCGCCGCCAGCTGCGCCATCCAGACCAGGGTCGGCAGGTCTTCGCAGACGCAGAAGTCGATCGTGCCGGTACTGGCCGAGACCGGCGTCGTCTGCACCCACTCGGGGCGGTGCTTGGGACAGCGCTTCTCGAAGAAGGCGGCGTCGGTGTCGTCGACGCCTTCGGGGAAGCGGCGCAGGGTCACCGCCCGCCCGGCCAGGTGGGGGACCATCGCCGGCGCGACCTTGGCGTAGTAGTCGACGACCTCGCCCTTGCTGAAGCCGGCTTTCGGATAGAGGACCTTGTCGAGGTTGGTGAGCTTCAGCTCACGTCCCCCGACCTCGACCTGGCGGCTGGTGGCCACCGGTTACTTCGAGGACTTGGACTTGGCGCGTTTTTTCGGCGCGGCTTTTTTCGCCGTCGTCTGGCGTTTCTTCGCCTTGGGCGCCGTCGCCGGTTTCTTCTTCGCAGCCTTCCCGTCGCGCTTGCCTTTCACGGCGGCGATGCTCTCCTCCAGGGCGGCCATCAGGTCCGGTGCCTTGGTCGCCTCGCGCTCCTCGCCTTCGGGCGCGGCGACGACCTCCTCGCCGGCGGCCTTGCGTTCGATCATCGCCAGCAGCTCCTCGCGGTACTCGTCGCGGTAGGCGCTGGGGTCGAAGCTGCTGGTCAGTGAGTCGATCAGCTGCTCGGCCATCTGCACCTCGCGTTTGGGCACTTTCGGCGTCTCGGAGGGCAGCACGTCGTCGAGCTCCGAAGGCGGCACGACCTCGTCGGCGAAGCGCATCGTGGTCAGGGTCAACACCCCGTCGCCGGGGCGGATCGCCGCCAGGTGCTCCTTGTTACGGAAGACGAAGCGGGCGATCGCCACCTTGCCCGATGACTCCATCGCCTGGGCGAGCAGCGAGTAGGCCCTTTCGGCCCCCTCGGCCGGGCCCAGGTAATAGGGGCTGTCGAAGTAGATCGGGTCGATCTCGGTGATCTCGACAAAGTCCTGGACCTCGATCGCCCGCGTCTTCTTCGGGTCGAGCGAGGCCATCTCGTCCTTGGTGATCGGCACGTAACGATCTTTGGTGATCTCGAAGGCCTTGATGATCTTGTCGTAGGGGACCTCTTCGTCGGTCCCCTCGGCGACGCGGCGATGTTTGATGCGGGCGCTGTCGGACTCGCGGATCTCGCGCAGCGAGATGCCGCGGCGGGCCACCGCGCTGTACAGCTTCACCGGCACGTTGAGCAGCCCGAAACTGATCGAGCCGCTCCAGATCGCTCTAGCCATGGGAGATCACCTACCCCGATTGTTCCAGCCACCCACCTGTCGCCGCAAATGGTGTGCCCGGCCGAGAGGCATCTTGCGTCCCAGGGGCGTGTCTACCTTGACCACCCATAGAAGGTTTAAGTCAGACACGTCTGAATCGGTCACGATGACGCCGTGCTGTTCGAGCTGAGCGAAGTCAGCCTCACCCGCGGCGAGCGCCGTGTGCTCGACGCCGTCAGCGCCCCGATCCCTCCGGGGGCAACGGCGATAGTCGGCCCGTCCGGTGCCGGGAAGTCGACGCTGCTGCGGCTCTTGAACAGGCTCGCCGACCCAGATGGGGGGACGATCGCCTACCGGGACCGGCCGCTGGTCGACTACGAACCGCTGGCACTGCGGCGCGAGGTCTCGTTGGTGCCGCAGCTGCCGGCGCTGTTGGAGGGGACGGTCGAGTCGAACCTGCGCTACGCAGCCGGCCTCGCCGGCAAGGAGTTGGACAGCCCCCGTTGCCTTGGCCTCGCCGGTCTCGATCCCGGGTTCGCCGGGCGCGACGTCGTCAAGCTCTCGGTCGGCGAGCAGCAGCGCGCGATGTTGGCTCGGGCGCTGGCTCAACAGCCCAAGGTCCTGCTCCTCGACGAGCCCACCTCGGCCCTCGACCATGCCGCCCGCGACGCGATCGAGGCGACCCTCGCCGAGCTGCGCCGCGAGCTCGAGATCTCGGTGGTCCTGGTCAGCCACGACCCCGAGCAGGCGCGCCGGCTGGGCGACTGGGTGGTCCGCCTGGAGGACGGCAGGGCGATCGAGGCCGGCCCCGTCGAGGAGGTGATGGCCTGAGCACCTCGATCCACCTCTCCCCGGGGCAGGTCGCGGCCTCGCTGGCGCTGGTCGTGCTCGCCGCCGCGATCTCTTTTTGGCAGAAAGCCGACCTCGAGCGCGACATCGGCATCGCCACCGTGCGCTCCTTCGTCCAGCTGACCGCGATCGGCTACGCGATCAAGCTGATCTTCGAAGCCGACACGCTCTGGCTCGTCTTCGGTCTACTCGCGGTGATGGTGGTCTTCGGCGCGATCACCGCTCGTTCCCGCGCCAAGAAGGTGCCCGGTGCCTTCTGGCCGCTGCTGATCGCGCTGGCGCTGGCCGGCGGCACCACCCTCGGGCTCGTCGTCGCCCTCGGCGTCTTCGAACCGACCGCCCGCTACCTGGTCCCGGTCGGCGGCATGGTGATCGGCAACGCGATGACCGCCTCCGCAGTGGCGCTCAACCGCCTCGGCGACGAGATGGCGGACTCGCGCGGCAAGATCGAGGCGACCCTGGCCCTCGGCGCGACCGCGCAGGAGGCCGCGGCTCCGTTCGTTCGCCGTGCTCTGCGCTCGGGGATGATCACCCTGGTCGACTCGACCAAGACCACCGGCCTGATCTTCTTCCCCGGCACGATGGTCGGCATGCTGCTCGCCGGTGCCAGCCCGACCGATGCCGTCCGCCTGCAACTGATCCTGCTCTACGCCCTGCTCGGCAGCGTCGCGATCGCCGGCCTCGTCGCCACCGGCCTCGCCTATCGCAACTTCTTCACCCCAGCCCAGCAACTCCGTGAACCGAGCGCCTAGCAGCACCAACCCTCGATTTGTGGAAAGCGAGCGCGCCCCTGTGCGCCGGGCGAGAAGACCGAGTCGATATTGCCGATCGCCCGCAGGCGCCCACCTCTATCGGTGGGCACGAAGAGCCACTGGTCGGCCGCCGGCCAGGCGAGCAGCAGGCGGCGGCCGTCGGGCGACCAGGCAAGCTGGCTGAGCCGCCCGGAGACGGCGAACAGCCGCCGCAAGGGGCCGCCTACGGCGCTCAGCAAGATCGCTTCGCTGCGTGGCTCGCCCGTCCGTGAACGCCGTTCGAGCAGGGCCGCGATCGTGTCGCCGCGAGGCGAGAAGGTGGCTGCCCGCACGAGCGTGCCAGGCGGCAACGGAAGGCGGTGGGCGTCGCCGAACCGGATGCGCTCGGCGAGCTTGTCGGGGCGCGTGTGGCGCAACCACAGGGCGCGCGGGGAGGCTTCGAGCAGCGCGCCGCCGTCCGCCTCCCAACTGAGAGACCGGACGCCCGGGGAGGCGGCGGCCGCCCCGAGCGTCCTCGCCGTATCGGCTTCGACGATGCGCAGCCGTCTCGCTGCATCGATGTAGGCCAGCAGGTGCGGGCCCTGCGGGAGCCAGGCCGGCGCCATCGGCGCCGCCGGCCCGAGCGGGCGGTCCCTTGTCCCGTCGGCGTGGATGACCCGCAGCGAGCGTCCCGCCCGGTAGGCGATCCGGAAGCCGGAAGGGGACCAGCGCGGGTCGTTTACCGGCGCCTTGGCCGAGACCGACCAGTGGGGTGTGCCATCCGGCTCAATCGCGCTCAGAGTTCGCCCGGAGGTGGCGGCAACGAAGAGGCCGTGGGGGGACCAAGTGGCTTCGTTGTAGCGCCCCAGCAGACGGCGTGAGCCATCGGGGCTGACGACCCAGGGGCCGCGCGGAGACTGCACCAGCAGCCGGCCGCCGCCGGGCACCTCGGTCAGGGCCGGTTCGGCATCGCGAACCCCGGCGGTGAAGACGTCGCCGATCCAGTCGCGGACGGCAGCCCCGGCCGGTGAGAGGAGCAACGCCGTGAAGAGGGTGATGGCGGCGAGCGCGATGGCCAGTCGTGGCAGCACCGGCCGGCCCGCGGGCCGGCGCTCGGCGTAGGCCCGTTCGACCAGGGCGAGCCCACGCCGTTCGGCCTCCGCCGCGTCGGGCAACGGCTCGTCGCGCAGCAGCGCTCGCAGGCGGTCCTCGTTCATCCCTCCACCTTGATCAGGCCTCGCAGCTGGTCGAGCCCGCGGCGCAGGCGCGAGTTGACGGTGCCGCGTGGCAGCTCGAGCATCCGCGCGATCTCGCCGGGCGTGTACTCGAGCAGGTGGCGGAGGACGATGACGGCGCGCTGCTCGGGGGGCAGTTGGGCCAGGGCTGGGACCAGCTCGCCGCCGATCGCCTCCGCTGGCGGTGCCGCCAGGGGGAGCTCCTCCGGGTCGCCGGCGCTGCGCCGCAGCGCTTCGCGCCGTCCCCAGTCGATCGCCCGGTTGATCACGATCCGGTGCAGCCAGGGGCCGAACGGGCGCCGCCGGTCGAAGCGGTCGAGCGCGTCGATCGCGGCCAGGAAGGCGTCCTGGGCAATGTCCTCGGCTGCCGCGGCGTCGTGGACGACGAGATAGGCAGCGCGGTGAGCGCGCTCCCAGTGCGCCTCGTAGAGCGCGGCGAGTGCCTCTTGCGAGCCTCGCTGGGCCTCTCGGATGAGCTTTCGCTCGCTGCCCTCAGTGCCCAAGCCTCACCTCTCCGGCGCAGCATCTCAATCTTCGCCCACCTGTGCCTCCCAGCGACCAACCCGGTCGAGGGTGTCGTTGAGCTGCCCGGCAAGACTCGGGGATAGTTGGCCCCGAGGTAGCTCGACCACGTACGCCGCGCTGCCGGGAAAGCGATGGTTTTGCCAATTCGGGGCGGTGCCGGCGGGCCAGTGCATGAGACGGAAGGGGATCCGCGCCAGGTGGGCGAAGAGTCGCCCGGCCGGCGCGCTTTGGCCCCAGGCACGGACGAACGGCCCGCCGTTGCGGATCTGGTGGAACCAGATCGTCACCCGCGGTCGCAGCTTGCCGACGATGCGGGCGGCGAGTCGGGTTTCGGGCTCGGAAAAAGGACGGGGCCCCGAGTATTCGGCCGAGCCGCGCGGTTCGCTCGGCTTCCATCCGGAGGGGAAGTTGCGGTTGAGGTCGACGCCGCGCCCGTTCAGCCTGGTCGCGGCGGCGAAGCCGTCGGGATCGAGATTGGGGATGACGAAGACGTTCGCGCGTGGGTCGGGGCAGCCGTTGACCAGCGGCTCAATTCCGCGGGCGGCGCACTCGTCGCCATGAATGCAGGCGAAGGCCAGCACGCGGCCGCCGAGTTGAGGGTCGCCGAACTGACGCATTTGAATCGGGCGACCTTGCAGCGAGCGGCCGGCGATCCCGGTCCGCTCCAGCAGGTTGCCGGGACCGCGAGGGGTCTGGGCGAAGGCGAGGAACTCGCCGGAAGTGGTGGCAAGGGGAGCGGCACCGGAAGCCTGCAGGCGCTGGGTGTCGATCGAGACGACGGGGGCGGAGTCGGTATCGACATGGCCCGTGTCGGCTGAGCGGGCGAGCAGTTCGAGCTTGTGTTTGCCGGCGTCAACTCGCAGCTTCAACAGGGAAAGGTTGCTGTAGCTCCTCAGTCCTGGAAGCGCGATCTTGACGGCGCGGCTGCTCACGGTGTCGAGGGCGTAGAGGAACGGGGCCTTGTCGGCCGCGTCGTAGAGCGTGTACGCCCAGCGTCCGTCAGGGCTTGCCGCGCTGGTGATCGGCAGCCCCTCCACCCTCGCATCGGCCTCTGCGGCAGGGACGATCGGCTTGGAGAGGAGCCGACCGCTTCCTACGTCGAGGGCGCGAACTTCGAAGTGGGCGATGTAATTCGGCCCGACGATCGGCGCGAGGTAATGGGCCAGGTAGATCGTCGAGCCGTCCGGTGAGATCGCCTCGAAGGCGAAGTGGCCATCGAGGTCCAGGTAGGAGATCGCATGGCGTGGCCGGTGTTTCCCCGGCTTGTGCGGATGGCTCAGGTAGACCTCTGTGTTGAGTATCGCGAGCCGCGTGGTCTTCGATGGACCAAAGGTGAACCTGCTCAGCACCAGGGTCTTACCGTCGGACGAGAGGCCGCCGGCGCTGCCGTCGTAAGCGACGGCGGGAACGTGGTAGATGCCGCGCAGATGCCACCAGCGGTCGAGTCGCCCACCGTCTCGGTCGATCCGCTCGACAACGGTCACCCGGGGTGTCCGGTTGGGGGTGACGGCCAGGTAGCGATACGGAGACCCCGGCAGTGCAACGCCCTGCGGCGCACCGCCTATTTCGAACTCCTTCGCGCTGGCCACACCGGTTGCGGTACCCGCGCAGGCGATCGCCATCAACACGAAGAGCAGCAGCATCCTTGCCATCCCTGTCTTTTTCGCGTTCATATGGGGAGTACGGGTGAGACCCTCGGCGAGGTCCCGGCGAAGTGCCCTGGGTGAGTGAGGCCGCCACGTACACTCGACTCGTGTCCCGCCAGCAGCGCCTGACCCTGGTCGCGACGATCCTCGGCTCGACCGTTGTCTTCCTCGACTCGACCGTGGTCAACGTCGCCCTGCCGGCGATCGCCGACGGGCTCGACGCCGGCCTGGCGGGGCAGCAGTGGGTGGTCGAGGCCTACATGCTCACCCTGGTCTCGCTGCTTCTGGTCGGCGGTTCGCTCGGCGATCAGTTCGGCCGGCGGCGGATGTTCGTCTTCGGCCTGATCGCTTTCGGCGCCACCTCGGCGCTTTGCGCCGTCGCCCCGACGGTCGAGTTCCTAATTGCTGCCCGCGCTCTGCAGGGCGTCGCCGGGGCGCTGCTGGTGCCGGGTTCACTGGCGATCGTCGCCGCGACCTTCGAGGGGGCCGAGCGCGGCAAGGCGGTCGGGACCTGGACCGCCTGGACCGGGATCGCGACCGTGATCGGTCCGGCCGGGGGAGGGGCGCTGGTCGGGCTCACCTCCTGGCGCGCGATCTTCTGGGTCAACCTGCCGCTGATCGCGGCGACCGTCGCCCTGACCTTGCACTCGGTAAAAGAGAGCCGCGATCCCGACGCCTTCCGCGGCATCGACTGGACTGGGATCGCGCTCTCGGCCGCCGGCTTCGGCGGGCCGGTCTTCGCCCTGATCGAGCAGCCGACGCGCGGCTGGGGCGACCCGCTGGTTTGGGCTCCCCTGATCGCCGGCATCGCCTGCTTCGTCCTCTTCGTCCTGCACGAGATGCGCGCCCGCCACCCGATGCTCGACCTCGGCCTGTTCAAGATCCGCAACTTCGCCGTCGCCAACCTGACCACGCTCTCGACCTACGCCGGGCTGATCGGCGGCCTCTTCTTCGTCGGCCTCTTCCTCCAGCAGGTGGCCGGCTACTCGCCTCTGGAGGCGGGACTGGCGACGACGCCTGTCTCGCTGATCCTCTTCTTCCTCTCGCCGCGCTGGGGCAAGATGGCATCGGGGACCGGACCGCGGCTGCCGATGACGATCGGCCCGATCGTCGGCGGCCTCGGCCTGCTGCTGATGCTCCGCATTGGCTCCAATGCCGACTACGTCACAGACGTGCTGCCGGCGATCCTCGTCTTCGGCCTCGGCCTCTCCGCCACGGTCGCGCCGCTGACGGCGACGGTGCTCGACTCGGTCGAGGAACGCCACGTCGGCATCGCCTCCGGCGTCAACAACGGCGTTGCCAGGGTCGCCGGGCTGCTGGCGATCGCAATTCTCGGCGCGGTGATCTCCGGCTACTTCGGCTCGACCCTCGACGGCAACCTCGGCGACGCTCCATTGGGCCCCCGCGCGGAGCAGATCGTCTCCGACGCCAAGGCCCAACCTCTGGCAGTGCCCAAAACCAACAAGCTCCCACCCGCTCAAGCCAACCGAGTTAGCACCGCCTCAGCCGACGCCTCCACCTCGGCCTTCCACATGGGCATCGGCATAGCCGGCATCCTGATGATCATCGGCGGCGCCGTCTCCGGCGTTGGCATCGAGAACCCGCAACGGAAAATAGAAGCCGTTCCCAGCAGGGGCTCGGCCCAAGCCGGCGAGTGCGGCCACGGCGCCGACGCCGACTGTGCCCAAGAGCCGGCCACCGAACCCGCCTGAGCGGACGGAGGAGGGATGCCCCTCTCGACCGGGCGGATACTCAAAGTGCCGGCCTAATTAGGCCGGCACTTGGACGGGCGAGAGGGGCATCCCTCCTCCGTCCCCCGGATGCGCGAGAGAGCCGCCCCCTGAACTAGGCTCCGCCCCGTGAGCGCCCCAATCGTCTTCTCCGGCATCCAACCCACCGGCCGCAAGCACCTCGGCAACTACATCGGCGCGATCCGCCAGTACGTAGAGGGTCAGGATCGCGCCGACCCGGCGATCTTCTGCGTCGTCGACCTGCACGCGATCTCGGTCGCCTACGACCCGGCCGAGCTGCGCGAGCGGCTCTACGACACGGCCGCGATCCTGCTCGCCGCGGGCCTCGATCCCGAGCGCTGCGTCTTCTTCCGCCAGTCCGACGTGCGCGAGCACAGCGAGCTGACCTGGCTGCTCTCCGCCGTCACCTCGCACGGCGACCTCAACCGCATGACTCAGTTCAAGGACAAGTCGGCGAAGCAGGAATTGGTCTCCGCGGCGCTCTTCTTCTACCCGGTGCTGATGGCCGCCGACGTGCTCGCCTACCGGGCGACCGAGGTTCCCGTCGGCGACGACCAGCGCCAGCACGTCGAGCTGATGCGCGAGATCGCCCGTCGCTTCAACGAGCGCTTCGGCGAGACCCTGGTCGTGCCGGAGATGCGCATTCCCGAGGTCGGGGCGCGGATCATGGACTTGCAGGAGCCGATGCGGAAGATGTCGACCACCGGCGGCACCGAGGCCGGCACGGTGCTCGTCCTCGACGACCCCGGCGTGATCCGCAAGAAGTTCGGCAGCGCCGTCACCGACTCGGGGCGCGAGGTGCGCCGCGGAGAGGACAAGCCGGGAATCACCAACCTGATCGACATCTACGCCGTCGCCCGCGGCATCGACCAGGCTGAGGTCGAGCGCGAGTTCGAGGGCGCCGGCTACGGTGACTTCAAGAAGGCCGTGGCCGAGGCGACGGTCGAGCTGCTCTCCCCGGTCCAGGAGCGCTACGCCGAGCTGCGGCCTGACGAGGCGGCGCTCGAGGCGGTCCTCGCTGCCGGCGCCGAGAAGGCGCGCGCGATCGCCGCGCCGATCGTCGCCGACGTCCGCGAGCGCATGGGCTTTGGCCCGGCCTAGTCGCCATCCCGCCGGGGCGTTACGGTCCCTGCTGTGACCGTCGCCGAGCTGGACCTCGACCTCGACGTCTTCGCCGGGCCGTTCGACCTCTTGATGGCGGTCGTCCTGCGCGAGGAGGTCAGCCTGCTCGAGGTCGAGCTGGGCGAGATCGTCGTCTCCTACATTGAGCACCTCGAGCAGGCGGAGGAGCTGGAGCTGGACGTGGCGACCGAGTTCCTCGTCCTGATCGCCTCGCTGCTGGAGCTGAAGTCGCGGCTGCTGCTGCCCGGCGACGAGGAGGGCCTGGAGGACGTCACCCCGGAGGAGGCGGTCGAGGAGCTGGTCGCGCGGCTGCTCGAGTACCGCCGCTACCGCGACGCCACCGCGGTCCTCGAGCAGCGCTTCGAGGCGGCCCGCGGCTACCTCTACCGCTCGGCGCCGCTGCCGCCCGAGCTGCGCAAGGTCGCGCTCGACGCCGCCACCGCGGTCTACGACCCCGACCGGCTCGGCGCCGCGCTCGGCGACCTGTTGGCGCTGCCGCCCGAACTGAACCTTGACCACATCCGCCCGACCGTCTCGCTGGAGAAGCGCCTGCGCGCCCTGCGCGACGCCCTCCGCGGCCGCTCCAGCATCGACTTCGACGAGCAGTTCGGCAGCGAGGACCGCCTCACCCAGGCGGTCACCCTCTTTGCCCTGCTCGACCTCTACCGCAAAGGCGAGGCGACCTGGGAGCAGGCAAAACCGTTCGGCCCGATCGAGATTCAGGCTCGGGAGATGGCACCATGACACTCCGGTGCGCCTTTTACGGTCTATGCCCGCATAAAGCGCACCGGAAGGAGTGTCTGTGAGCGACCTATCCCGAACGGTCGAAGCGCTGCTCTTCCTTTCGCCGCAGCCGGTCAGCGCCCGCGATCTGGCCGAGGCGACCGAGGCGACCGAGGGCCAGGTCGAAGAGGCGATTGCGCTGCTGCGCGAGGACCTCGCCGAGGGCAAGCGCGGCGTCGTCCTGCGCGAGGTCGCCGGAGGCTTCGCCCTGGCGAACGAGCCCGACAGCGAGGCGGCGGCGCGCCGCCTGCTCGCCAAGCCCCGTACCCCGCCGCTTACCCAGGCGCAGGCCGAGACCCTGGCGATCGTCGCCTACCTACAGCCAGTGACGCGACCCGAGGTTGCCCGCATTCGCGGCGTCACCTCCGAGTCGGCGGTGCAGACGCTGGCCGAGCGGGGGTTGATCGAGGAGTCGGGGCGGTCGCAGTTCGGGGCGGCGATCTTTAAGACGACCGAGTTGTTCGAGCGGTTGTTCGGGCTCTCCGGGATGGACCAGCTGCCGGATCCTTCGAAGTTCGATCCGACGCCCGAGGATGAGCGGGAGCTGCGCGAGCGCCTGCTCAAAGCGGGCGAGCAACGCTCCCAGCCGTGAGGCTCGCCAAGTTCCTCGCTCATGGGGGCGTTGCTTCGCGGCGTAAAGCTGAGGTGATCATCGGTAATGGCCGGGTCACGGTTGGGGGGAAGGTCGTGACGGATCCGGCCCGTGATGTCACTGATGCCGATGAGGTGCGGGTCGATGGGAGCTTGGTTGGGGCGGAGGCGCTGGAGGTTTGGGCCGTCAACAAGCCCGCTGGGGTGGTTTCGACGGCGAGAGAGCCTGGGAGCCGGCCGGCGGTTGTGGGGTTGGTTGATTCGGCTGCTCGGCTCTATCCAGTGGGGCGGCTTGATGTGGATTCGACCGGGTTGCTGCTGCTGACGAATGATGGGGCGTTGGCTAACCGACTGACGCATCCTCGCTACGGGGTCTCCAAGGCTTATCGGGCTGAGTTGAGGCGGCCGCCGTCTGACGCTGATCTGCGGCTGCTGGCGAGCGGGGTTGAGCTGGAGGATGGGATGACCGCCCCGGCCGAGCTGCGGCGGCTGGGGGAGCGGGAGGTTGAACTTACGTTGCGCGAGGGGCGTAACCGCCAGGTACGTCGCATGGCGGAAGCGGTCGGCAACCGGGTGGTCTCGCTGCGCCGGGTTCGCTTCGGCTCGGTTGAGCTGGGCTCGCTCTCGCAGGGCCAGGCGCGGCGGCTCAGCGAGGTTGAGATTGCCCGCCTCTGGGAAGATTCGGAACGATGAGCGAGGAAAGACTCTTCGCGGTCCGCGGGGCCGTGCAGGCCGAGGCCAATGAGGCCGAGGCGATCGTCGGTGCCACCGAGTCGCTGATGCGGGAGCTGCTCGATCGCAACGCGCTCAGCGCCGAGGCGATGGTCAGCTGTCTCTTCACCACCACCGGCGACCTCGACGCCGAGTTCCCGGCCGTCGCCGCCCGCCGGCTCGGCCTCGACACCGTGCCGCTGATTTGCGCTCGCGAGATCGACGTCCCGGGCGCGATGCCTCAGGTGATCCGGGCGATGGTCCACTACTACGCGCCCGTCGGTCACAAGCCCGCCCACGTGTACTTAGGCGCCACCCAGGAGCTCCGCGCCGACCTCCACGCAGCGCAGTAGCGCGGCTCATCGGCACAATGGAGCGATGAGCGTCACCTTCGCCGAGAAGCTCGCCCGCATGCCGGGCTACCAGGCCGGTGTGCCAACCGGGCAGGCCCCTGAGGCGATCGCCTCCGGCGGCATCGCCCAGCTCGCCTCCAACGAGTCGCCCTTTGGGCCGCACCCGAAGGTGGTCGAGGCGATCGCCGCCGCCGCCGGCGCGATGAACCGCTACCCCGACCCCGACGCCACCCTGCTGCGCCGCCGCATCGCCGAGCGCTACGAGACCGAGCCCGCCCGCGTCGCCGTCGGCAATGGCTCCTGCGAGATCCTGCTTGCCGCCGCCGAGGCGCTCTGCGAGCCCGGCGCCGAGATCCTCTACTCCTGGCCGGCCTTCTCGATGTATCCCTACCTGCCGGCGCTGACCGGGGCGCGCGAGGTCCGCGTGCCGCTGGGCGAGGGCGACGTCCACGACCTCGACGCGATGGCGGCCGAGGTGACCGCTGCGACCCAGCTTGTCCTCGTCTGCAACCCCAACAACCCGACCGGGACCCACCTGCCCGCCGCCGAGGTCGCTGCTTTCTGCGCCGGCCTGCCCGCGCACGTGACCGTGATCCTCGACGAGGCCTACGTCGAGTTCCAGACCCACGACGATCCCGACGCGACGCTCGACCTGCTCGCCGACCTGCCCAACCTGGTCGTCCTGCGCACCTTCAGCAAGATCTACGGCCTGGCCGGGCTGCGGGTCGGCTACGCGCTCGGCTCGCCCAAGTTCCGCGCCGCGATCGACGCGGTGCGCCAGCCCTTCAGCGTCAACGCGCTCGCCCAGGCGGCGGGGGCCGAGGCGATCCTGCACCAGGACGACGTCACGCGCCGGGTCGAGGCCACGATCGCCGAGCGCCTGCGGGTCGAGGACGGCCTGCGCGCACTCGGCCTGGCCACCTCCGACACTCACGCCAACTTCTCCTGGATCGACCTCGGCGAGGCCGAGGAGGCCGATGTCGTCGCCGGCCTGGCCGAGCGCCAGATCGCCGTCCGCCCAGGAACCCCGCTCGGCGACCCCGGCCACATCCGCGTCTCCTACGGCAGCGCCGAGGAGAACGGCCGCTTCCTCGCCGGCCTCGCCGAAATCCTCGACTAACAGGCGCCGGCCTGCTAAAAAGTCAGGGAAGGTGAAGCGATCCACTGACATGACGAGCGTCACTCGCGCCTCCGGCGCCGCCCTCGTCCCTGTCCGCTTCTCCTATTTCTGGCGATTTAGCTAGGCGTCCGGCCTCGCGGCTCCTGCCGCAACCCCATAAGTACTGGCCGGGCGTCGGACTGACTCGCCTCGTTTCGCTGCGCGTGCTGCGACGAGGAAACCGGAAGTAGGCTTGTCAACGTGGAGGACGGTGAAGGCAAAATGATGATCGGGATGCAGGGCGAGACGCGGGACCGGGTCCGAGACCAGCGAATCGAACGGATCGAGGAGCTGGTGTCCCCGGCGAGGCTGCTGGAGGAACTGCCCCTGGGCGAGGAGCGGGGCAAAGCCGTGGTGCGCGGCCGCGGCGAAGTCGGCAACGTGCTCGACGGCACCGACGACCGCGTCTTGGTCGTGGTTGGGCCGTGCAGCGTCCACGACCCAGCCGCGGCGCTCGACTACGCCGGGCGGCTGGCCGAACTCTCCCGCGACCTGAGCCGCGACCTGTTGATCGCGATGCGGGTCTACTTCGAGAAGCCGCGGACAACGACCGGCTGGAAGGGTCTGATCAACGACCCGCACCTCGACGAATCCGGCGACGTCAACGCCGGCCTGCGCATGGCGCGACAGTTGTTGCTCGAGGTCCTCGACCTCGGCCTCCCCGTCGGCACCGAGTTCCTCGACCCGATTACGCCCCAGTACATCGCCGACGCGGTCGCCTGGGGAGCGATTGGCGCTCGCACGACGGAGAGCCAGACCCACCGCCAGCTCGGCTCCGGCCTCTCGATGCCGGTCGGCTTCAAGAACCGCACCGACGGTGACGTCCAGGTCGCGGTCGACGCGGTCCGTGCCGCGGCGGCGCCCCACGCCTTCGCCGGAATCGACGACAACGGCGCACCCGCAGTCCTCTACACAACGGGAAATCCCGACGGCCACGTGATCCTGCGCGGTGGCAAGGGCGCCCCCAACCACGACGCCGAGGGCATCGCCGAGGCGCTCTCACGGTTGAGCGCCGCCGGCCTGCCCGAGCGGCTCGTGGTCGACGCCTCGCACGACAACAGTGGCAAGGACCCGGCCAGGCAGATGCTCGCCGCCGGTCAGATCGCCGACCAGGTAGCCGACGGCAACGCCGCGATCGTCGGCGTGATGCTGGAGTCGTTCCTGGTCGAGGGCCGCCAGGACCTCGGCGACGGCTCCGAGCTCACCTACGGCCAGTCGATCACCGACCCCTGCATGGATTGGGATACGACGATCTCGGTGCTGGGACAGCTGGGCGACGCGGTGCGGGCGCGGCGCGGCGAATGAGGGTCGCGGTTCTCGGCGTCGGCCTGATCGGCGGCTCGATCGGGCTCGCCGCCCGGCGCCGCCTGGGGGCCGAGGTGACCGGCTTCGACCCTGACCCCGAGACCCTCGCCAGGGCGATCGATACCGGCGCGATCGACCGCGGCGCCGGCACGCCCGCCGAGGCCTGCGCGGGCGCCGAGGTGGTCTTCTGCGCCGCACCGGTCGCCGGTCTGGGCGAGCTGACCGCCGCCGCGCTCGACGCCTGTACCGCCGACACCGTCGTCACCGACGTCGGCTCGACCAAGCGCGACATCGTCGCCGCCCTCGGCACCGACGAGCGCTTCATCGGCGGTCACCCGCTGGCCGGAGCCGAGACTTCGGGAGTCGAGAACGCCCGCGAGGACCTCTTCGAGGGCGCTCGCTGGTACCTGACGCCGAAATCCGAGCGCTCCAGCGGCCTGCTCTACGACCGCCTGCAGCGCACCGTCGCCGGGCTCGGGGCGCGGGTACAGGCGATCGATCCCGAGGCCCACGACCGCCTGATGGCGACGGTCAGCCACCTGCCCCACGTCGTCGCCAACGTCCTCGTCGGCCAGGCCGCCGAGGAGCTGACCCGCGACTCCGAGCGGATGCCCGAGGTCGGGCCGAGCTTTCGCGACACGACCCGCGTCGCCGGTGCCAACCCGGCGATCTGGGGCGACATCTTCGCCAGCAACAGCGAGGCGGTGGCGGAAGCGGTTGACGCGGTCGCCGATCGCCTGCGCGACGCCGCAGCGCTGATTCGGGGGGGCGAGCGCGACGCGGTTGCCGAGTGGCACGCGAGCGCCGGTGCGGACCGGCGGCGCCTGCTCGAGGCCGAGCTCAGCGGCGGGCCGCTGCGTGAGCTGCGCGTTGTTGTCGCCAACCGGCCAGGCACGATTGCCGAGCTCGCTCTCGCTCTCGGCGAGGCCGGGGTCAACATCGAGGACATGGCGCTCTACCCGACCCCCGACATGACCTCCGGCGCCGTCACCCTCTGGGTCTCCGGCAACGATCAAGCTGCCCGCGCGATGACCCTTGTGCGCGAGCTGGGCCACACGGTTAGCGCCGTCGCCGACGGCGAGTGACGATGGCGGTGGCGCGCTTCGACCCGACCGGCCCGCTGCGCGGTTCGCTGCGCCCGCCGGCCGACAAGTCGATCTCGCACCGGGCCGCCCTAATCGCGGCGATGGGGGAGGGCGAAACCACAATCGAGGGCTACCTTGACTCGGCCGACACCCGTTCGACCCTGGCCGCCGTCGAGGCTCTCGGCGCCGAAGTCGAGGGCGTCAGCGCGACCGAGGTTGATCCGGTGATCAGCGTTCGCGGCGTCGGCCTGCGCGGGGCGGCGGAGGCCAAGATCGACGTCGGCAACGCGGGCACGCTGCTGCGGCTGCTGCCCGGCTGGCTGGCGGGGCAGCCGGGCAAGGCCTGGACGCTCGACGGCGATGACTCGATCCGGCGCCGGCCGGTGGACCGGGTTGCCGTGCCGCTGCGCGCGATGGGCGCCAAGCTGAGCTGCCGCGAGGATCGCTTGCCGCCGCTGGAGATCGAGGGCGCCGAACTGACCGGCGTAGATCATGAGCTGCCGGTTGCGAGCGCCCAGGTCAAGTCGTGCCTGCTATTTGCCGGCCTGCTGGCTGAGGGTCAGACCTGGGTAAGCGAGCCGGCGCGCAGCCGCGACCACACCGAGCGAATGCTCTCGGCAGCGGGGGCCGATGTCGCCTGGATCCACGGTGGGGTCGCTCTGCGGCCACCAAAACGCCTGCTGCTGGGCGAGTTCGCGGTGCCGACAGACTTCTCTTCGGCCGCCTTCTTCATCGTCGCGGCGCTGCTCGTGCCGGGCAGCGAGATCGTTCTCGAGGCCGTCGGCACGAACCCGACCCGGACCGGCCTGCTCGCCATCCTCGAGCGGATGGGCGCCGCGGTCGAGGTCGAGCCGGTGGGTGAGCGCGGCGGCGAGCCCGTGGGCACGATCCGTGTGCGCGGCTCGGAGCTGCGGGGCACCGTGGCCGGTGGTGCCGAGATCCCGCTGGCGATCGACGAGTTGCCCCTGGTTGCCCTCGCCGCCTGCTTCGCCGAGGGCGAGACGACGATCCGCGACGCGGAGGAGCTGCGCCGCAAGGAGTCCGACCGCGTAGCCACCACCTGCGAGGCGCTGAACGCGCTCGGCGCCACGGCCGAACCGCGCGAGGACGGAATCCGGGTCGAGGGAAGCGGCGGTTTGCGTGGCGGCACGATCGATTCCCACGGCGATCACCGGATCGCGATGCTCGGCGCGATCGCCGGCCTCGCCTCGCAGGAGGGCGTCGAGGTCAAGGGCATGGATGCCGCGGCGATCAGCTATCCGGGTTTCGAGACCGATCTTGCCTCACTGCTGGCTGGCGGCGCCTGAGGCGCCCCGCCCGTACGCTGCCGCTGATGGTCATTGCAATTGACGGGCCCGCTGGGGCCGGGAAGTCGACGGTCGCCCGCGCGCTCGCGGGGCGGCTTGGGTTCACCTATCTCGATTCCGGGGCGATGTACCGCTGCGTCGCCCTGGCCGCGCTCGAGCGCGGTGCTGACCTCGACGACGAGGCGACAATGGGGGAGCTGGCGAGCTCGCTGGAGATCGAGCTCGACGGCGATCGGGTCGTGCTCGATGGGCATGACGCGGGCGCCGCGATCCGCTCGCCCGAGGTGACCGCGGCGTCTTCCCGCGTATCCGTTCACCCGGGCGTGCGCGAGGCGATGGTGGCGCGCCAGCGCGAGCTGATCGCGGCAGGCCGCTACGTCGCTGAGGGTCGCGATATCGGCACCGTGGTCAGCCCCGACTCGCCGCTGAAGGTCTTTCTCACCGCTTCGCCCGAGGAGCGCGCCCGCCGCCGCGCTGAGCAGACCGGCGAGGATGCCGGGGCGGTTCTGGTCGCCCAGCGCGAGCGCGACGCCCGCGACGAGGGCCGCGAGCACAGCGCCCTACGGGCCGCCGAGGACGCGCTGGAGATCGACACCACGGGCCTCACGCTCGACCAGGTCGTCGACCGTGTCGTCACCCTTGCCCGCCAGCGGGGTCTCGTGTGAACCGCCTTCCCACCGTTGCGATCGTCGGCTTCCCCAACGTCGGCAAGAGCACCCTGGTCAACCGGCTCGCCGGCGGCCGCGAGGCGGTGACCCACGCCGAGCCTGGGGTCACCCGCGACCGCAAGGTCGTGCGCTGCGAGTGGAACGGGGTCGCCTTCGACCTGCTCGACACCGGCGGCATCGACCTCGAGGACGACTCCGAGCTGGCCCGCGACGTGCAGCAGCAGGCGCGGCTGGGGATCGGCGAGGCCGACGTCGTGATGATGGTCGTCGACGCCCGCGCCGGGGTGCGGGCCGGCGACGCGGAACTGGCGAAGACGCTGCGTGGCGCCGACGTCCCGGTCGTCGTCGTCGCCAACAAACTCGACCGGCCCGAGGACGAGTACATGAGTGCCGAGCTGAACAAACTTGGGCTGGGGGAGCCGATGCCGGTCTCCGCCAGCCACGGCCTCGGCAGCGGTGACCTGCTCGACCGCGTGGTCGAGCTGCTCGGCGACCGCGCCCAGGCCGGCGAGCCCGACGAGGCGACCCGGGTCGCCGTGATCGGCCGCCCCAACGCCGGCAAGTCCTCGCTGGTCAACGCCTTCCTCGGCTCCGAGCGGGTGATCGTCTCGCCCCGCGCCGGCACCACCCGCGACACGATCGACACCGAGATCGAGGTCGACGGGCGCCCCGTCATCCTCGTCGACACCGCCGGCCTGCGGCGCCGCTCCAAGGTCGCCGGCACGGTCGACTACTACGCCCAGCTGCGGGCCGAACACGCGGTCGAGCGGGCCGACGTCGCCCTCGTCGTCTGCGACGCCGCCGAGGGTGTCACCGCCGAGGACCTGCGGGTCTCCGAGATCGCGATGAAGGCCGGTTGCGCGACGCTGCTGGTGCTCAACAAGTGGGACATCACGACGACCGATATCGACGATGCCCGCGCCAGGGTCCAGCGCAAGCTGCGCCTGCGCCCGGCCGTCGTCACCTGCTCGGCGACCCGCGGTCGCAACGTCGCCAACCTGCTGCCGAAGGCGCTGGAGCTGGCCGACAAGGCCGGCGAGCGGATCCCGACGCCGGAGCTCAACCGCTTCGTCGCCGAGGTCGTCGCCAAAACGCCGCCGCCGTCCAAACGCGGCCGCCGCCTGCGGCTCTACTACGCGGCGCAGATCGGCGAGGCGCCGCCGCGGATCGCGATCCAGGTCAACGACCGCAAGCTGATCAGCCGCGACTGGGCCTACCACCTCGAGAACCGCCTGCGCGAGACCTACGCGATGGAGGGAGTCCCGTTGATCATTGACTTCGTCGTTCACTCGGGCACCCGCGAAGGCCGCTGAACGCCAGGACGCGCGTGGCACTGCGCATATCGGCGTCCTCGGTCGCTCGCGTGCAGAGCACGCCACGCTCCCTGCGTCCTTGATCTGCTTGGCCACGCACGCCCTGGAGACCGACGCTAGGCTTCGGCCCATGACTGATATCCAGCCGCTCGCCGACGGCGAGTACCTCTTCACGTCCGAGTCCGTCACCGAGGGACATCCAGACAAGGTCGCCGACGCGATCTCCGACACCGTGCTCGACGCGGTGATGGCCGGCGACCCGGAGGGTCGCGTCGCCTGCGAGACCCTGGTCAACACCGGCATGGCGGTGGTCTCGGGGGAGATCTCGACCAGCGTGCACCTCGACGTGCCCGAGCTGGTCCGCGAGACGATTCGCGATATCGGTTACGACCACGGCGACTACGGCTACAACTGCGACCACATCTCGGTCCTGGTCTCGCTCGACAAGCAGTCGCCCGACATCGCCCAGGGTGTCGACAAGGCTTACGAGACCCGCACCGAGTCGGTTGAGGACGAGCTGCTGATCGCCGGTGCCGGCGATCAGGGAATGATGTTCGGCTACGCCTCCGATGAGACCGAGGCGCTGATGCCGATGCCGATCCACCTTGCCCACCGGCTGGCCGAACGGCTCGCCGCGGTGCGCAAGGACGGCAGCCTCGACTACCTCGGCCCCGACGGCAAGACCCAGGTCACCGTCCGCTACGCCGACGGCCGCCCGGTCAAGGTCGAGAAGCTCTTGATCTCCACCCAGCACGCCGAGGGCGTCGAGTCGGAGTCGAAGATCAAGCCCGACCTCTGGGAGAGCGTCGTGTTGCCGGTGCTCGGCGCCGAGGCCAACGGCCTCTTTGATGCCGATGAGTTGCGCCAGCACTTCCTCGTCAACCCGACCGGCAAGTTCGTCATCGGCGGCCCGGTCGGCGACGCCGGCCTCACCGGCCGCAAGATCATCGTCGACACCTACGGCGGCATGGCCCGCCACGGCGGCGGCGCCTTCTCCGGCAAGGATCCGTCCAAGGTCGACCGCTCGGCCGCCTACGCCACCCGCCACGTGGCCAAGAACGTCGTCGCCGCCGGCCTGGCCCAGCGCTGCGAGGTCCAGGTCGCCTACGCGATCGGCGTCGCCCGCCCGATCTCGCTGATGGTCGAGACCTTCGGCACCGGCAAGCTGCCAGACGCCGAGATCTCCCGCCTGGTCGAAGCGGAGTTCGACCTCCGCCCAGGCGCCTTCCGCGGCTACCTCGACCTACACCGCCCGATCTTCCGTCCCACCTCGGCCTACGGCCACTTCGGCCGCAGCGACGACTCCTTCACCTGGGAGCGCACCGATCGCGCCGACAAGCTGAAGAGCGCCGCGGGTCTAGAAGCAGCCCCTGCTTAAGAGTTAGCGGGAGAGGCCCGGTCGGCCTCCAGACGAATTGATGTCGCACGCCCGCTTCGCGGGCTTAGCGACAATTGATCAGCGCGGCTTCGCCGCGCCTCGAAACACGAGTGCAGCGGCCGCTTCGCGACATTCGTCTGGAGGCCGACCGGGCCTCTTCTCGACAGCCCTGGCGGGACGTACTTGGGTTGCGAGCGAGGTGGAAGCTTCGAAAGGGACGGCGGGTGTGCCTCTCCGGGAATGTCGCGAAGCGGCGGAAAAGCATTCCGGTTCCTGCGCGGCGAAGCCGCGCACCTCATTCGTCGCTAAGCGCGAAGCGCGTGCGACATCAATTCTCGGAGAGGCACACCCGCCGTCCCTTTCCCCAGCAAGGGCACGAGATCTCTAGCTGGGGGGTTGAGCTTCTCCGAGACCGTGCGAGCCGGCGGCATTGGCTCCTGTTGCTTGGTCGACCCGGTGTACTACGTCGCCTGGGTCGGCTACGCCGTAGAAGATGAAGTTGTAGTCGTCGCCTGCTGCCGTGTCGAAGTCGACGTCGCCTATTTGCATCAGGCGTTGATAGACGCTCTGGCGGTAGTTGACGTTCTGGACGCGCTCGAGCCTGGTCTCTTGGATCTCGCGGGAAATGATTCCCCGTTTGATGTTGAGGCGGCGGTCGGTGATGGTGTAGGTGGTCGCTACCCGCTTGACGAAGCCGATCAGCACCGTCGCCGCGATGATCACGAGGACGACGAGGAAGACGGTGCCGCTGCCCGAGCCGAACAGCTTGAAGAGGACGCCGACGATCGCCGCGATCAGGATTCCCTTCAGGTAGAAGCCGAGGATCGCCCGCCACGAGGGGTGGCCCTGGAAGATCACCTGCTCTCCCGGACTGAGGTTCAGCGCCATCGCGGCGCAGCATACCCGCGCCGTCCGCGTCCCTCCATACCGTGAGCCGGTGTCGATAGCGAAGGTCGAGCCGCTCACCACCGCCCGTGCCCTGCGCGGGCCGTTCGACTACCGGTTGCCGCCGGCGATGGAGGACCTCAAGGTCGGCAGCGTCGTCCGCGTTCCCTTCGGCCGCCAGCGCCTGCTCGGGGTCGTGGTTGGCCTCGCCGAGGCGTCGGAGCTGCCGCCGGAGAAGCTCGCCGAGCCGATCGAGGCGCTTGAGGCGGGTACGCCGGCCGAGCTGGTCCGGCTCGGCCTCTGGATCGCTCGCGAGTACTGCTCGACCCCCTCGCGCGGGCTCCAGCTCGTGTTGCCGCCTGGGACCGGCGCGGCCGGCCAGCGGGTGCGCTCGCGGCTGGAGTTGCGGGCCGAGATCGCCGCCGCCGGCGAGGCGGCCCTGAGCGGCGAGGAGCGGCTTGGCGTCAAGCAGCGCGCCGTGTTGGAGGCGCTGCGGGCGGGGGAGATGTCGGCACCGGAGCTGGCCGCGGCGGTCGGCTGCGACCGCGCGGTGCTGCGGCGGCTCGAGGAGCGCGGCCTGATCGCGACGCGCAGCTCGCGTGTGCGCCGTCGTTCCAGTCATCCCGAGGTCGGCGCCAGCGGCGGTAACCCTGAGCTGCTGCCCGAGCAGGAGGCGGCGGTGAAGAGCATCGTCGCCGCGCTTGACGGCGAAGCCGGCGCCCCCCGTGAGCAGCTCTTGCACGGCGTCACCGGCTCGGGCAAGACCGAGGTCTACCTGGCCGCGGTCGAGGCAGCGCTGGCGCGTGGCAAGGGGGCGATCGTGCTCGTCCCTGAGATCGGCCTGGCGCCGCAGGCGGTGGCACGCTTCCGTGCCCGCCTCGGCGACCGCTTCGCCGTCCTGCACTCGGCCCTGCCCGACGGCGAGCGCTATGACGAATGGCGGCGCCTGCGCAGCGGCGAAGCGAGCGTCTGCGTCGGTCCCCGCTCGGCGGTCTTCGCCCCGCTGCGCGACCTCGGCCTGATCGTGATCGACGAGGAGCACGACTCCTCCTACAAGCAGGAGGGCGACCCCTGTTACGACGCCCGCACCGTCGCCCGCCGCCGCGCCGCCGAGAACGGCGCCGTGCTCGTCGCCGGCACGGCAACGCCGCGGCCGGAGTCGTGGCTGGAGCTGCCCCGGCTGGAGCTGCCCCGTCGCGTCGATGGCCAGTCGATGCCGCCGGTGAAGGTGCTCGACATGCGCGAGGCCGATCCCCGCTCCGGCGCCCTGCATCCCGACACCTGGGCGGCGCTGGAGAGTGTGCGGGCGGCGGGGGCGAAGGCGATCGTGATGGTCAATCGGCGCGGCTTCGCCCCCTGGCTCACCTGCCGCTCCTGCGGCCGGCACTGGAGCTGCCCCAACTGCGACGTCTCGCTGATCGTCCACCGCCACAGCGGCCGCGTCGTCTGCCACCACTGCGCCCACTCCGAACCATTGCCGCACGCCTGCGGCGACTGCGGCTCGACCACGCTCTCACGGGCCGGGGTCGGCACCGAGCAGGTCGAGGCGCTGCTCGCCGAGCGGCTGGCGCCGATGCCGGTCTTCCGCCTCGACGCCGACACCGCCGGCGCCCGCGGTGCCCACGCTCGCATCCTCGCTGCCTTCGGCGAGGCCGAGAGCGGCGTCCTCGTCGGCACCCAGATGGTCGCCAAGGGGCACGACTTCCCCGAGGTGACCCTGAGCGCGATCCTCGACGCCGACGCGACCCTGCGCTTCCCCGACTTCCGCGCCGCCGAGCGGACCTTCGCCATGGTCGCCCAGCTCGCCGGCCGCAGCGGCCGCGGCGCCGCCGGCGGTGAGGTCATCGTCCAGACCCTGGCGCCGGGCGCCCCCAGCATCGTTCGCGCCGCCGAGCACGACGCCGCGGGCTTTCTCGGCGAGGAGGTCGAGCGGCGGCGGGCGCTGCGCTACCCGCCCTTCTCCCACCTGACCAGGATCGTGCTCAAAGCGGAGTCCGAGCCGCGCCTCGAAAAGGCCGCGGTCGAGCTGGCCCAGGCCCTGGCGCCGGCGCTGCCCGAGGGCACCGACCTGCTCGGCCCGGCGCCGATGTTCCGCGTCCGCAACCGCCACCGGCGTCGCCTCCTCCTGAAGGCGACGGAGCGCGAGGCAACCGTCGCCGTGGTGCGCGACACGGTCGAGCGCCTCGCCGCCGACCGCTCCCTGCGCGAGGTCGCGATCAGCGTCGACGTGGACCCCCAATAGGCCGCTTCAGCGGTGACTTCGTGGTTAGTACCCCAATAGCGAGACTAAAGGCGAAGTCAGCCTTGGCGCATCGGTCCATAGAATTGATTTGTGGCCGAGGAAGCTGAGATCGAGGAGCGCGACGAGGCAGGGCTCGAGGCGGAGCTGCTGGAACGACGCGAAGCCGCCCTGGCCCAAGTGGTCAAGTTCGGCGATCCGGTCCTGAAGAGCAAGGCCTCGCCGGTGCGCGAGTTCGGCCCCGAGCTGCGGGTCGAAGTGGACCGCATGATCGCGATCATGCGCGGCGCCATGGGCGTCGGCCTGGCTGCGACGCAGGTCGGCATCCTGCGCCGGCTGCTCGTCTTCCAGGCCGGACCCGACAGCGAGCCGACCGCGCTGGTCAACCCCGAGGTCGAGTGGCTCTCCGACGAGGTGGTCGTCGCCGAGGAGGGCTGCCTCAGCCTGCCGCGCGTCTCGATGGACGTCGAGCGGCCGCTGCACGCCCGCTTCAGCGGCCTCGACGTCGACGGTGAGCCGGTGCGCCTCGAGGCCTCCGGCCTGGAGGCGCGGGTGCTGCAGCACGAGCTCGATCATCTCAACGGGGTGCTGATCCTCGACCGGGCGCCGCGGGCCCAGCGCAAGGGCGCCCTGCGCGCCCTGCGCGAGGGCGAGAGCTACGGCCCGCCGCTGGAGGAGCAGGAAACCGGCGAGCATCGCGAGCCGCGCAGTAACCCGTGAGGACCGTCTACCTCGGCACATCGGAGTTTGCCGCGACGGTGCTGCGCAGGCTGGCGGACTCCGTGCACCGGCCGCTGCTGGTGATCACGCCACCCGACCGGCCCAAGGGGCGCGGCCGCCGCACCCAGCCCTCGCCTGCCGCTGAGGTCGCGACCGAGCTCGAGATCGACCTGCTGCAGACCGCCGACGTCAACGAGGAGGCGGCGCTGGAGCGGATCCGCTCCGTCCAGCCGCAGGCGCTCACCGTCTGCGCCTTCGGCCAGCTGATCCGCGAGCCGCTGCTCTCCGAGTGGCCGCTGCTCAACGTCCATCCCTCGCTGCTGCCGCACTGGCGCGGCGCGGCGCCGATCGAGCGCACGATCATGGCCGGCGAGGAGCGAACCGGGGTCTGCGTGATGCGGCTGACCGAGGGTCTCGACTCCGGGCCCGTCGCGCTGCGCGAGGAGGTCCCGCTCGGGCCTGAGGAAGACTTCGAAGCGGTCTCGGCGAAACTGGCGGCGCTCGGCGGCGAGCTGTTGGTGCGGGCCTTCGACCTGCTGGCTGAATCGAAGCTGGAGTTTGAAGAGCAAGACGACGATGCCGCTACCTACGCGGAGAAGGTCAGCGCCGAGGACCGACGGCTCGATCCCGCCCGCCCCGCGGCCGAGTTGGCCCGGACGGTCCGCGCCCTGACCCCGCACATCGGCGCCTACCTGGAGACGAGCGGCGGCGAGCGGCTCGGGGTGCGGCGGGCGCGCGCCGTCGACGTTGGCGTTAAAGCGGGCGAGGTGAAGGCCGAGTGGGGTGCGCTGCTGCTCGGCTGCGGCCGGGGGGCGCTGCGGCTCGAGGTCGTGCAGCCGCCCGGCGGCAAGCCGATGGCCGCCGACGCCTACCTGCGCGGCCATCCCTTGCCGAAACTGTGATCGCCCCCGCCCGCCAACTCGCCTACGAGACGATCAGGGCGACGTTCGAGCGCGAAGCGCACACCGAGCGCGCCTTTCGCGAGGCCGCTGACGAGCGCGGCCTCGACGGCCGCGAGCGGGCGCAGGCTCAGCGGCTCTCCTACGGCACTGTGCAGCGGCGCGGCACCATTGACGCCGCGCTCGAGCGGCTCGTCGACCGGCCGCTGCGCCAGATCGATCCGCCGGTCCTGGCGGGCCTGAGGCTGGGGATCTACGAGCTCCTCTTCGCCGATGGCACTCCCGACCACGCCGCGGTCGATCAGGCGGTGGAGTTGGTCAAGGGGGCGGGGGCGTCGCACGCCTCCGGCTTCGTCAACGCGGTGCTGCGCCGCGTGGGTCGCGAGCGCGCGGCGCTGGTCGAGTCGCTGCTTGGTGACGACTCGACCCCGGAGGACGCCGCGGTCAAGCACTCGGCGCCGCTCTGGCTGGCGCAGATGTGGTGGCGCGAGCTCGGGCCCGAGGACGCGCGCTCCCTGCTTGCCGCCTGCAATGAGCCCCAGGAGCTCGCCTTCCGCGTCAACACCCTCCGCACCGACCCCGAGTCCGTGCTCGCCCGCCTACGCGACGCCGGCGTAACCGCTTCCGGTGCGCCCTATCCCCATATGGAGGGGACAAAGCGCACCGGAAACGAGTTGCCGCTGGCTGCAGCAGAGATGATCGTGATCGAGGGGCAGACCGGCGGCATCGTCCCTGAGCTGGTCGCCGCGGGGGAGTTGACGCCGCAGAGCCGTGGCTCCGCGGCCGTGGTCGAGGTCCTCGACCCGCAGCCCGGCGAGCACGTGCTCGACCTCTGCGCCGGTCCCGGGATCAAGACCGGGCAGATCGCCGCCCGCATGGAGGACCGGGGCGAGGTGATCTCGGTCGAGAACGATTCAGAGCGCGCCGCTGAAGTGGCGGGCCAGGCGCGCCGGCTCGGCCTGCGCAGCGTCACCGTGATCGAGACCGACGCCACGCAGGCCGGGATGACCGGCTTCGACCGCGTCCTGCTCGACGGGCCGTGCTCGGATCTCGGCGCGCTCGCCTCGCGCCCGGACGCCCGCTGGCGCAAGTCGCCGGCGATGATCGACCGCCTGGTCGAGGTCCAGTCCGAACTGCTGCAGCGAGCCCGCGAGGCGCTGCGCCCCGGCGGCACGCTGGTCTACTCGACCTGCACGATCTCCCGCCGCGAGAACGAGGATCAGTTCGGCGGCGGGGAGCAGTTTCAGCTCCGCCCGGATCGCGACCGCACGACCGGTTTCTTCATCGGCCGCCTGAGGCGCGATGATGGTCAAGATGAATGAGACGGGCGAAGGCGAGAGCGTCATGCGCCGGGCGGCTTGCCCTGGCTGCGGCGAGCCCTGGCTGCGCCCCACACAGCTGCCGGGACGCTTCCGCTGCGTGTACTGTCTGCGCCGCTTCGAGCTCGTCTCGCAGTGCCCCAACTGCGGCGAACACCAAACCATTGCCCGAATGAGCACCACCGAGGACATGACCTGTCAAACCTGCGGGGACTCGATGCTGAGGCCCGTATGAGCGAGCGGATGAAGGAGATCGTCGCCTCGCCGCGGGTCGCTCCGTCGATCCTCTCCGCCGATTTCGCCAGGCTCGGCTCCCAGCTCGACGAGGTCCTCGACGCTGGTGCGCGCGTAATCCACTTCGACGTAATGGACGGCCACTTCGTGCCGCCGATCACGATCGGACCCCTGGTTGCCGGTTCGATCGCCGATCAGGTCCACGCCGCCGGCGCCGTGCTCGACGTTCACCTGATGATCGAGCAGCCCGAGCGCCAGATCGACGCCTTTGCCGAGGCCGGCGCCGACTCGATCACCTTCCACGAGGAGGCGACCCCGCACGCCAACCGCACCCTGGCCGCGATCCGCGAGCTGGGTTGCCTCGCCGGCATCGCGCTCAACCCCGGCACGCCGGTCGAGGCGGTCTCCGAGCTGCGCGACCTCGCCGACATCGTCCTCTGCATGACCGTCAACCCGGGCTGGGGCGGCCAGTCGTTCATCGCCGGCTCGCCGGACAAGGTCTCCCGCCTCGCGCCGCTGGTCGGCGGGGCGAAGATCGAGGTCGACGGCGGCATCGACACCTCTACGGCCGGTTCGGTCGCCGCGGCCGGAGCTTCCCTCTTCGTCGCCGGCTCGGCGGTATTCGGTGCTGATGATCCCGCGGCCGCGTACAGCGAGATCGTCGCGGCGGCCGGCGCCGTCTAGCCGCGCGCGATAAGCGCGCCGATCACCTCTTGCCACCAGGCCCGCTCCGCCGGGTCGTCCCCGGCCCGCTCGGCGCGGCGCTCGCACCAGCGAGCCACGGCGCGGCGGTCGCCGATCGCGACCGCGACCTCGGAGGTGAGTGCGTAGCGCCCGTCGACCAGCGCGACCAGCGCGCTCGAGCTGTCGCGCCGGCTGCGCAGCACCGAGGCGACGGCGATGCCGTTGACCTCGGTCGGCGCCGAGGGGTCCTCGATCGCCCCGCCGGGCCCGACCGAGAAGATCTGCGGGGAGCCGCGCCGCGGCAGACGCTCCAGGACCGGCACGCCAATCGGCCCGTCGTGCCAGCGTTTGGTCAGCTCCTCGACCTCCTCGCGCAGCTCGCCGCGGACGAGGATGTGCAGCTCGTCGCCCTCGCGCACCTCGGTCGAGCCGCGCGGCGGGATCGCGTGGCCGTCGCGGACGATCACGTTGACCAGCGCCTCCCGCGGCAACCCCAGTTCGCGCACCAGGTGCCCGGCGGCCGCGGCGCCGGGTCGCAGGCGGTAGGAGATCACGTCGCCGCCGAGGCGGCGGATCCGCCCCGACTCGAGCAGCCGTCGCGGCAGCGCCGGCTCGTCGGTGGTCAGCCCGAGCCGGCTCGCCAGCGGCTCGAAGCTCGCTCCCTGGATCAGGGTCGAGGTGACGACGACGAAGAAGACGATCGCGAACAACTCGTCGCCGCTGCCCACCCCGGCGACGACCGGAAAGGTGGCGAGCCAGATTGGCGTCGCGCCGCGCAGCCCGGCCCAGCCCAGCATCGCCCGCTCGCGAACGTCGAGCGGCGAGAAGACGGTCGCGACGAAGGCGGCCACGGGGCGGGCGACGAAGATCAGCACTGCCGAGAGGGCGAGGCTTTCCCAGGCGACGTCGCCGAGGGTGCTGGGGAAGACGAGCAGGCCGAGCAGGATGAAGAGGCCGATCTGGGCGACCCAGCCGACGCCCTCGTGAAAGGCGACGATCGTGCGCCGCGCCGGAATCCGGGCCGCGCCGAGGGCGAGCGCGGTGAGGTAGACCGCGAGGAAGCCCGAGCCGTGGGCGACCTCGGCCAGGCCGAAGGCAAGCCCGGCGATCGCGATCGTCGCCACCGGGTAGATCCCGTCGGTCGGCAGCTGCGCCCGGTCGAGCGCGATCGTGGCGAGCCTGCCCAGGGCCAGGCCGATCACAGCGCCGATCGCCAGTTTGAGGGCAAGCAGGCCGGCCATGTCGGCGAGCCCGAAGCCGGGCTGTTGGATCCATTCGATGAAGCCGATCACGAGCAGCAGGGCGACCGGGTCGTTCATCCCCGACTCGCCCTCCAGTGCGCGCGCCAGCCGCTTTTTCAGGGTCGAGCGGCGCAGCACGGCGAAGATCGCCGCCGAGTCGGTGGCGGCGATCGCGGCGCCGACGATCATCCCTTCGAGCACGCTGATGCCGAAGATCCAGTGGGCGGCGAGCCCCGCCACGCAGGCGGTGATCCCGGTGCCGATCGTCGCCATCGACGCGGCGGTGCCGAGCACCGGGCGGATCTCCGACCAGCCCGCCGTCAGGCCGCCCTCGAAGAGGATCAGGACGAGGGCGATCGTGCCCAGGGTGCGGGCCAGCTCGACGTTGTCGAACTCGATCCCGCCGATCCCCTCCGAGCCGGCGAGCATGCCCAGCCCAAGGAAGAGCAGCAGGCCGGGGATGCGAATGCGATCGGCAAGCAGCGCGCCGAGGATCCCGGCGGCGAGCAGGGCGCCGGCAACAAGGATCAGCTCGGCGTCGTGTCCACCCATCGACGGACCCTAATGACGACTAGACGTTCTCGTCGATCATCGCCAGGCGGGCCTCCAGCTCCTCTGGCGACCCCGGCTCCGGCACGTCCCCGGCCCGCTCGTGGGGGCGGCGGTAGACGTAGTAGAGGAGGGCAAAGAGGACACCGGCGGCGAGCAGGAAGCCGAACTCGACCCGGCGGAACTCGTTGCTGACCAGCGGCACGAAGTTCCAGCCGATGAAGAGCGCCGCGCAGGTGATCCAGCGCGCCGCGGCGCGCCGCACCTGCCCCTGCGCGATGCAGGCCTGATTGACCGTCACCGAGGCGAGGTAGAGCCCCATTCCGCCCGTGACCAGGAGCAGGCCGCCGCGGTCGTAGGTGAAGTTTTTGCCGAAGGCGATCTGCATCAGGTTCGGCCCGTCGATGAGGACGACGACGGCGGTGAACGCGGTGAAGGCGGTGATCCCCAGCAAGACCATGGTCACCGTGTGGTGGAACTCGCGCTCGCTGTTCTCCTCCTTGCTGGTGTGGAGGCTGGTCAGGTGGGGGAGGATGCTGGTCGAGATCGACTGGAAGAGCTGCAGGGGCGCCCGCGCAATCATCAGCACGTTGAAGATGAACCCCGCCTCCGCCGCTCCCTGCAGACCGCGGGTGATCAGCGGGCCCGCGTTGAGAAAGGCCTGTTCGCTGAACATGATCAGCAGCACCGCCGCCGCGAAGCCGCCGCCATGTGCGAAGGAGAACTCCTCCTGTTCCTCGCTCGTCGCCACCGGCTCCGCCGCCTGCTGTTTGGCGCGCCGCGCGAAGGCGAATGGGACGACCAGCAGGCTCAGCGCGGGCGCCGCCGTGATCCCGATCGCGACCGCCGACTGGCCGCTGAGGATGCCGACGGCGACCAGCACCGCGAAGAGGGTGCGGAAGCAGGATTCGGAGAGGATCAGGGCGACGAAGAGGCCGAAGCGCTGGTTGCCGGCGAGGAAGCCGCGGGCGAAGTAGCTCGCCGCGTAGAAGAGCACGGAGGAAAAGAAGACCCAGTAGAGCGCTTCGTTGCCGCCGAGCAGATCGTCCTGGATCGGCCCGCGCAGGGCCAGGGCGACGACCGCGAAGAAGAGCGAGAGGCCGAGCTGGATCGTCGAGGCGACCCGCATCGGCTGGCTGACCGATTCCCCGGTGACCAGGCGCTCGGAGATGTGGCGGGAGAGCAGCTGTTCGATCGGCCGGTAGAGGGTCGAGATCGTGATGAAGACCGCCGACCAGAGCACCGTGATCTCCCCGTAGTCGGGCTTGGAGAGCAGGTGCGAGGCGATCAGGAAGTAGGCGTAGGTGATCACCCCGGTCAGCCCGACACCGACCGCCAGGAAGCTCGCCGTCTTGCCGTAGTCGGCCGAGCTCGTCGTGCCCGCACCCGCTTTCGGGGCCGCGCCGTTCGAGGAAGCTGAGCTCATCGCTCGCGGTTTGCGCCGGGCTCGTAGTGAGAGGGAGGTACGTCGAGTGCCAGCTCGACCCGGCGCACCCGCTCGTAGACCCGCTGCGTCATCACCCGCTGCCCGGCCAGCAGGTCGCCGATCACGCCCAGCGCCAGCAGCTGGATCGCGGCGATGAAGAGCACCGCGCCGAGGATCAGCGACTGGATGTGGCCCGTGCTGTCGCCGTTGAACAGCCAGTCGAGCAGGAAGGGCAGCCAGGCGAGCAGGGCGAGGATCGCGACCACGGCACCGGCGCTGGCGAAGACCCGCAGCGGCTCATAGCGGGCGTAGATGCGCAGGATCGAGAGCGCGTTGCGGCGCACGTAGCCGCCGGTCGAGTCGAAGAGCCGCGACTCCCTGGTCTGCGGGTTGGTGCCGATCGGGACCCCCTCGACCGCGACCAGCATCTTGCCGGCCTGGATCAGGCTCTCCAGCGTGTAGGTGAAGTTGTCGACGACGAGCAGGCCGAGCGCCGCCTCGCGGTTGTAGGCGCGGAAGCCGGAGGTGGTGTCGGCAATCTCGGTCCCGGCGAGCCTGCTGACGACCCAGCTGCCGAGACGCTGCAGACCTTTCTTGGAGCCGGAGAAGTGCTCGATCTGGCCCACCTGGCGATCGCCGACGACCATGTCGGCCTGTCCGGCCAGGATCGGCGCCAGCAGCTTGGGGATGTCGGCGCCGCGGTACTGGTTGTCGGCGTCGGTGTTGACGATCGCGTCGGCGCCGAGCTTGAGGCAGGCGTCGAGCCCGGCCTGGAAGCCCGCCGCGAGGCCCTTGTTGTTGGTCAGGCGGACGATGTGCTCGACCCCGTGCTCGCGAGCGACCTCGACCGTACGGTCAGTCGAGCCGTCGTCGACGACCAGGAGCTCGACCGCGTCGAAGCCCTCGATCTGGCGCGGGATGTCGGCGATCGTGGCCGGGAGGGTGGATTCCTCGTTCAGGCAGGGGATTTGGACAATGAGCTTCATGGAGGCCGGGTCAGGGTATCCGTGGGCGGGGTCGGCGCGCGAGGTACCATTGGTTGATTGACCAGTCAATCGGTTCGATGAATACGCAGCTCACAGGCACGGATGAGGCCCATCTTCGGCGGGCTCGCGAGCTTGCGGAGCGCGGACGGGGCCGGGTCAGTCCCAATCCTCTTGTCGGAGCCGTCGTTGTGCGGGAGGGCGAGGTCATCGGTGAGGGATTCCACGCCGAACTCGGGGACCTCCATGCCGAGCGAGCGGCGCTTGCCGAATGCCGGGACAAAGGCAACGATCCTGCCGGGGCGACGATGTACGTGACGCTCGAGCCCTGCGCGCATACGGGGCGGCAACCGCCCTGCACGGAGGCGATCCTGGCGGCCAGGATCTCCCGGGTCGTGATCGCCTCGGAGGACCCGAGCGAGAAGGCCGCCGGCCGGGGGCCGGGGATCCTGCGCGACGGTGGGATCGAGGTCAAGTTCGCGGCCGGCGAGGAGGCGAGCGCGGCGCGGCTGCTCAACCAGCCCTTTCGCAAGCACGCCCGCACCGGCTTGCCGCTGGTGACGCTGAAGCTGGCGATGTCGCTCGACGGCCGCACCTCCACAGCCCCGGGCGACTCACCGTGGATCTCCGGCGAGGAGAGCCGCGAGCTGGTCCACCAATGGCGAGCCGAATCGGACGCAATAGCCGTAGGCATAGGCACCGTCCTAGCCGACGACCCCCTCCTAACCGCCCGCCCGCAAGCTTCCGGTGCGCCTTATCCACCGCATAGGGGGATAAGGCGCACCGGAACAGACTCGCGCCGGCCACTTCGAGTCGTCTTCGACCACCAGGCCCGCCTGCCCCTCGATTCCCAACTGCTCGGAACCCTCGATGACGCACCGCTGCTCGTCGTGGTCTCGCCTGAAGCCGACGCTTCGGCTCTGCGCGACGCTGGAGCCGAAGTCCTGGTCGCCGACAGCGTCGAGGCGGCCCTCGCCGACTTGGGTCGCCGCAACATCACGAGCCTCTTCCTAGAGGGCGGGCCCACCCTGGCGGGAGCCTTCACTGACGCCGGTCAGATCGACGAGGCGCGAGTATTCGTCGCTCCCGTCCTGCTGGCGGGCGCAAAACGTGTCGTGGCTTCGGACCCGGGGGCCACGGACACCCTGATCGAGACCCGTTTCAAGGAGTGGTGATGTTCACCGGCCTGGTTGAAGACATCGGCAGCATCGAGTCGCTTGACGCCGGCGGCGACGGCGCGCGGCTGCGGATCGCAACCCGGCTGGGCGCCGAAATCGCCACGGGCGACTCGGTCTCGGTCAACGGGGTCTGCCTGACCGCGACGGCGGTCGACCCGACTGGCTTTGAGACCGAGGCGATGAATCAGACCTTGGACGTGACCGCCCTGGGCGATCTTGAGGCTGGCGGCCGGGTCAACCTGGAGCTGGCGATGAAGGCCTCGGATCGGCTCGGCGGCCACATCGTCCAGGGACACGCCGACGGGGTGGCGGATGTCCTCTCGGTCGAGGACGACGGCTTCGCCAGGCGCCTGCGGGTAGGCCTCGGTCCGGACCTGATCCGCTACGTGGTCGAGAAGGGCTCGATCGGGCTCAACGGCGTCAGCCTCACGGTTTCGGCCCTCGGTGACGAATGGGCCGAGGTGTCGCTGATCCCCGAGACCCTGGAGCGGACGAACCTTGGTGGGGTCGCCCCCGGCGACCGTTTGAACGTCGAGTGCGATGTGGTGGCGAAGTATGTTGAGCGACTGGCGGCGCCATTCGCCGGAAAGGAACGCACGTGAGGTGAGCCAGATGACGGAGACGCAGAAGACAGACGGGGTGGCAGGCGAGGCGGGGCAGAGCCCGTTCTCGACGATCGAGGAGGGGATCGAGGAGATCCGCGCGGGTCGCATGGTCGTCGTCTGCGACGGCGAGGATCGCGAGAACGAGGGCGACCTGGTGATGGCAGCGCAGTTCGCCACCCCCGAGGCGGTCAACTTCATGGCCAAGGAGGCGCGCGGCCTGATCTGCCTGGCGCTGACCGCCGAGCGTTGCGAGAAGCTCGGCCTGAAGCTGATGGCGGCGAAGAACGAGGCGCCGCTACAAACCGCCTTCACGGTCACGATCGAGGCCGCGGGCGGGGTCAGCACCGGCATCTCCGCCCACGATCGCGCCCACACGATTCAGGTCGCGATCGACCCCGGTTCCGGGCCGAGCGAGATCGTCGTTCCCGGCCACATGTTTCCGCTGCGGGCCAAGGAGGGTGGCGTGCTCGAGCGCACCGGCCACACCGAGGCCAGCGTCGACCTCGCCCGCCTCGCCGGCCTCACGCCCGCCGGGGTGATCTGCGAGGTGATGAACGACGACGGCACGATGGCCCGCGTCCCCGACCTGATCCCCTACTGCGAGCGCCACGGCCTGAAGATGATCACCGTCGCCGACCTGATCGCCTATCGGCGCCGCACTGAGGAGAAGCTGGTCGAGCGCGTCGTCGCGACTGCCCTGCCGACCGAGTTCGGCGACTTCACCGCGGTCGGCTACCGCTCCCTGGTCGACGACAAGCACCACGTGGCGATGGTCAAGGGCGACGTCGATGGCACCGAGGACGTGCTCGTCCGGGTCCACAGCGAGTGCCTCACCGGCGACGTCTTCCACAGCATGCGTTGCGACTGCGGCGAGCAGCTGGTCGCGGCGATGACCCAGATTGAGCAGGAGGGCCGTGGCGTCCTCCTCTACCTCTCCCAGGAGGGACGCGGAATCGGCCTGCTCAACAAGCTGCGCGCCTACAAGCTGCAGGAGGAGGGGGCCGACACGGTCGAGGCCAACCTCAAGCTGGGCCTGCCCGCCGATCTGCGCGACTACGGCATCGGCGCCCAGATCCTCGGCGACCTCGGTCTGACCAGCATCCGCATCCTCACCAACAACCCGAAGAAGATCGTCGGCCTCGAGGGCTACGGCCTCTCGGTCACCGAGCAGGTGCCGATCGAGTCTTCGCCCAATGCCCACAACGAGGCCTACCTGCGCGCCAAGCGCGACAAGATGGGCCACTCGCTGCACCACCAGGGGCTCGCCTTCGACGAGGAGATGATCCGCGACGAGGACGAACGCGACGCTGCCGGAGAGGGCGAGGTGGCGGGTGGCTGAGTCGACCGCCTTCCTCGAGACCTTCGGCGACGAGGAGAAAGAGTCGCTGGCGGGCCTCGAGTTCGCCGTCTGCGTCGGCCGCTTCTACGAGGACCTGGCCGAACGGCTGCTCAGGGGCGCCCGCGAAGGCTTCGAGCTCGCCGGGGTCCCGGCCGGCTCGGTCAGCGAAGTCTCGGTGCCCGGCGCCTACGAGCTGCCCTTCGCCGCCAAGCTCCACGCGACCAGCGAACGCTTTGCCGGCGTCGCCTGTCTCGGCGTCGTGATCCGCGGCGAGACCGACCACTACGACTTCGTCTGCGCCGAGGCCGCCCGCGGCATCCAGGACGTGCAGCTGGAGACCGGCACCCCCTGCGCCTTCGGCGTGATCACCTGCGACACGATGGAGCAGGCCCTCGCCAGGGCCGGCGGCGGCAAGCGCGACCAGGGCCGCAACGCTGCCCTCACGGTTGCCCGCATGGCCCTGCTCAAACGCCAGATCAACCCGTATCGCTGGCAAAGCCGCGACTGACAGCGCCAGCCTGTACCATCCTCGACCCGATGGCCAAGGTATGCCACAGCTGCGGCAAGGGACCGGCGTTCGGCCAGTCCCGAAGCCACTCGATGGTCGCGACAAAGCGGCGCTTCGATCCGAACCTGCAGAAGGTGCGGATCCAGGAGAACGGGCGCAAGCTGCGCGCCTACGTCTGCACTAGGTGCCTCAAGGCCAACAAGGTCACCAAGGCCGCGTAAGTTCGCCGGCCTCGAAGGTGGTGGGAGCCCGGTGGGTCTCTGGGCGAATTGATGTCGCACGCGCCTGCGGCGCTTAGCGACAATTTGAGAGCGCGGCTTCGCCGCGCCTAGAAGCACGAGTGCAGCGGCCGCCTGCGGCGACATTCGCCCAGAGACCCACCGGGCTCCCTTCCGGCTCCAGGCCTCGCGCCCACGCGAGCGTCCCAAACCAAGCTCCGTCCGAAGCTGTCGCGTGCAGTCTCGTCTGGAAGCTCTCTGGCTCCCGATGCCTCGAAGCTTCTTGGGGGCGATGGCGTCGCCAGCTCATCCACTCGTGTCATCTGGCTGGGTTCCGGAGACGCTTTTGGGAGGTGCCGGTGGCCCTCATCCGGAATGTCGCCGGCGGCGGCCGCTGCACTCGTGATTTGAGGCGCGGCGCAGCCGCGCTCTTCGATTGTCGCTAAGCGCGCCAAGCGCGCGTGCGACATCAATTCCGGATGAGGGCCACCGGCACCTCCTACCGGATGCCTCTCGAAATATTCAGTCAGCCGGGACGACTACCGGGTGCTCGCCTGTTGGCGCGGGATCGCCCTCTGCGGGCTCTACGTGGAGCCTGGGGAGGATGCGGTCGAGCCAGTCTGGGATCCACCAGGCGCTCTTGCCGAAGAGTTGCATGATCGCTGGGACCAGGACGGAGCGGATGATTACGGCGTCGATGAAGACGGCTGAGGCGAGGCCGAGACCGAAGAGCTTGATGATGCGGTCGTCGCCGATCATGAAGGAGGCGAAGACGGTGACCATGATCGCTGCGGCGGCGGTGATCACGCGGCCGGTCAGGGCGAGGCCGCGGGTGACCGCCATCGTCGCGTCGTGGCTGTTCTCCCACTCCTCGTGGATGCGCGACATCAGGAAGACCTCGTAGTCCATCGAGAGGCCGAAGACGATCGAGAAGAGGAAGACGGGGAAGAAGGAGATGATCGGCCCGGTGCCGTCGACGCCGATGATGCTGGCGCCCCAGCCCCACTGGAAGACGGCGACGATCAGGCCGAAGGCGGCGCCGATGCTGAGCAGGTTCATCACCATCGCCTTCAGCGGCACCAGGATCGAGCGGAAGACGATCATCAGCAGCAGCGCCGAGAGCAGCACGACGACGCCGATGAAGAGCGGCAGCTTTTCCGAGATCGCGTCGCCGAAGTCCTCGAAGATCGCGGTGATGCCGCCGACGTGCATCTGGGCGCCGGTCTGCTGCTCGATCGGCGGCAGGACGTCGCCGCGGATGTGGTCGAGCAGCGCCGTCGTCTTCTCGCTCTGCGGCGAGGTCGTCGGGTAGAGCTGGAAGACCCCGGTGTCTTCGGCTGGATTGAGGGTGATCGAGGTCACCTTCGCCACGCCTTCTTCGTTCTTAAGGGTCTTGCGCAGGGTGACGAGGGCCTGGTCTTCGCCCTTGCCCGGCAGCGCCGCGACCATCGCGAAGGGGCCGTTGAAGCCGGGGCCGAATCCTTCGGCGAGCAGGTCGTAGGCTTCGCGGGTGCTCGACCCCGCGGGGTCGGTGCCGGCGTCGTTGGAGCCGAGCCGCAGCGAGAGGGTGGGGACGCAGAGCAGCAGCAGCAGCCCACCCGAGAGCACGGCGGAGAGGACCGGCCGGCGCTGAATCTCCCGGCTCCAGCGGAACCAGCGCGTGTCTTCGGCGGTGGAGGAGACGCGCCTGCCGAGGCCGGGGATGCGCAGCCGGTCAACCCGCTTGCCGGCGATCGTCAGCAGCGCTGGCAGCAGGGTCAGCGCCGCGATCATCGTGAAGAGGACCGCGAGGGCCGCCGCTATGGCGACACCGACCAGGAAGCTGATGTCGAGCAGCAGCATCCCCATCAACGAGATGATCACGGTGATACCGGCGAAGAGGACAGCCCGGCCGGCGGTGTCGACAGCGGCGATCGCCGCCTCACGGGACTCCAGCCCCTCGTCGAGCCCGTTGCGGAAGCGGGTGAGGATGAAGAGGGCGTAGTCGATCCCGACCCCGAGCCCGATCATCGCCGCAAGTTCGGGCGCGAATTTGGCGGTGTCGAAGATGTGAGTGCCGAGCGTGACCAGGCCGATGCCGACGCCGAGGGCGAAGAGGGCGGTCAGCAGCGGCAGTCCCATCGCCACTGCCGAGCCAAAGGTCAACAGCAGGATCACGACTGCGGCGAGCAGGCCGACCAGAAACGAGATGTCGCCCCCTTCTTCTTCGCCGCGGACTTCCTCGACCGGAGCGCCCCCAACTGCTACCTGCAGCCCGCTGCCGTTGGCGGCGTGGCTGATCGCCACCAGTTTTTTGATGTCGTCCTTTTCCAGCTTGACGGTGGAGACGTTGTACTGGACGGTCGCATAGGCGATTTCGCCGCTCTTGCTGATCGCGCCGGCGCCGCCCGACGCGTATGGGCTGGCGACTTCGCTGACGTGCGGCAGCTTTTCCACTTCGGCGAAGACGCCTTCCATCTTCTTTTTCACCGCCGGTGAATCGGCTCCGGCTGGCGCCTTGTAGACGATTTCCGCAGTCACTCCGGACTGCTTCGGGAACCTTTCTTCAAGCAAGTTGAAGGCTTCCTGGGAATCGGAAGAGGGCAGCTTGAATTCTTCGTTGAAGTCCGAGCCGACCGAGCCGGCGATTATGCCGACCGCGATCAGGGCGACGATCCAGCTGGCGATTACCGTCTTACGGTGCCCGGTGCACCATGTCGCGAAGCGTCTCATCGAGCGTCGCACCGTAGCGAACCGAGCCGAGGGTTAGATTTCGACGCGATGCCCGATCCCTCGATCGTGCGCTTCCGGCGCGTCGTCAGTTCTGCCTATGCCAATTTGGAGGCACGCCGCCAGGAGGTGAACGACCTCAACGTCTTCCCCGTTGCCGACGGCGATACCGGCGACAACATGGCGATGACGATGCGGGCGGTGATGGAGGAGCTCGACCGCCTCGATGGGATGGAGGTCGACGAGGTCGGCCGCACCAAGCTGGTCCAGGCCCTGGCGCGGGCGGCGCTGATGGGCGCCCGCGGCAACTCCGGCGTGATCCTCAGCCAGATCGTCCGCGGCGCCGCCGAGGAGCTGGCGAGCCGTCCCGGCGAGCTGATCGACCCGGTGCTCGTCGCCTCCGCTTTCGCCAGCGCCGCCGACGCCGCCTACGACTCGGTCCGCGAGCCGGCCGAGGGGACGATGCTGACCGTCTTCCGCGAGATGGCGCACTCGATCGCCCGCCAGCTTTCCCGCCTCGACGCCGAGAAGCAGCGGCTCAACCGGGGCGTTCCCGACGAGGAGCAGGACGCGATCCTTGCCGAGGTGTTGGAGCGGGCGATCGCCGACGGCCAGCGGGCGGTCGAGCGGACGCCCGAGCAGCTCGAGGTGCTGCGCGATTCCGGCGTCGTCGATGCCGGCGGCTACGGGCTCGTGCTGATCCTGGCCGGCGTCGTCGCCGGCCTGCGCGGCGATGGCGCGGAGGTCCCCGAGGTCGACCATCACGAGGCGCCGCGGCTCAGCCGCCCGCACCACGAGGACAGCCGCTTCCGCTACTGCACCAACTTCATCGTCTCCGGCACCGGCCTCAGCAGCCGCGACTTTCTGCCGCGGCTCGAGGGCCTCGGTGACTCGGTGCTCGTCGTCGGCGACGAGGTGACCCTCAAGGTCCACGTCCACACCGACGAGCCCGAGGCCGCGGTCGCCCTCTTCGAGGACGCCGGCAAGGTGACCAACCTCGACGTCGCCGACATGCGCGAGCAGATCGCCGAGCGCCGCGCCCGGCTCGAGGGCGGTCGCACGGGTGCCCTCGCGGTGGCGGCGGGGGAGGGCCTCGAGCGGCTCTTCGGCGAGCTCGGCGCCCACGTCGTCCCCGGCGGCGAGACGCTCAACCCCTCGACCTACGAGCTGCTGGCCGGAATCCACGAGGTCCCGGCGGAGGAAGTGCTGGTCTTTCCCAGCTCCTCCAACGTGGTCATGGCCGCGGAGCGAGCCTGCGAGCTCTCCGAGAAGCCGGCCCGGGTGGTGGCCGCGACGTCCCAGCAGACGAGCCTGCTGGCCCTGGTCGAGCTCGATCCGACCGCCGGCGCGAGCGAGAACGCCGAGCGGCTCGATGAGGCGCTGGCCGGCATCGGCACCGGTGGCGTTGCCCCAGCGGGGCGCGACGACGCTCAGGGTCGCTTCAGGAAAGGCGACGCGGTCGGCTTCGTCCGCGACGAGATCGTTGCCTGGGGCGGCACCGGATCGACCCTGGCGGCGACGATCGAAAAGCTGGCCGAGGGCGCTGAGATCGTCACCGTGATCGCCGGCGACGGAGCCCCGATCCCAATCGATGAGATTGATCCACACGTCCCTGAGGGGGTTGAGATCGAGACCCACGAGGGCGGTCAGCCGAGCTGGTGGTGGCTGCTCGCGGCCCAGTAGTGCGCTCCTTCGCCGGCGCTTCCGACCTATCCCAGGCGCAGCTGCGCGAGGCCCCGGTCCGCTGGCCCCGGCCGAGCGTCCTCGACACGTCGCTGCAGGCGCTTGAGGGCGTCGGCCCAAAGCTGGCGGAGATCGCTGCCGAAGCCGGCATTGGCACGGTCGGCGACCTGCTCGCCCGCTTCCCCCGCCGCCACCGCGACCGCCAGATCGTCCCCGTCGCCGCCCTCGAGCCCAAACAGCAGGCGACGATCGCCGTCGAAGTCCTCGGCAACGCGCCGCGCCCGTTCCGCAAACGCGGCCTCTCGATCGTCGGGGTCAAGGTCGGCGACGAGAGCGGCGCCGTGCGGGCGACATGGTTCAACCAGCCCTGGCTGGCCCAGAAGCTGACCGAAGGGACTCAGCTGCTGCTCACCGGCTCGAACGGCAAACGCGGGTTCACGGTGTCCGAATACGAGTTCACGGGCGACGCCGGCGAGGGCCTGGTCCCCGTCCATCCCGGCACGGACCAGCTCAAAGCCCAGCGGCTGCGGCAATGGATGGAGCAGGCGATCCAGATGGTGGGCAACGTGCTCGAGCCGCTTCCGGCGGCGCTGCGGGTGCGCCGCGAGCTGGTCGGGGTCGCCGACGCGATCGCGACCGCGCATTTTCCCGAGACCGTCGAGGAAATCGACGCCGCCCGCGAGCGGCTGCGATTCGAAGAGCTCTTCCTCTACCAGGCGATCCTGGCGACCCGCAAGCGCGCGCACCGAGCCTCGCGGCCGGCGCCGAGATTTGGCAGGCCGGGAGAGCAGGTCGGGCGCTGGATCGAGTCGCTGCCGTTCGAGCCGACCCGCGATCAGCTGGCGGCGTTCGACGAGATCGATGCGGACCTCGTCTCCGGCGAGCCGATGCAGCGCCTGCTGATGGGGGAGGTGGGCTCGGGCAAGACCGTGGTCGCGCTGTACGCGATGCTGCGCGCGCTGGAAGCGGGCTACCAGGCGGTGCTCATGGCGCCGACCGAGACCCTGGCCGAGCAGCACGCGGTGACGCTGGGAAAGCTGCTGGCGGAAGAGGCGACACCCTTCGCACTGCTGACCGGGGCGACTCCGGCGGCGAGGCGTGAGGAATCGCTGCAGCGGCTCGCGACCGGGGAGCTGGGCCTGCTCGTCGGCACCCACGCGCTGATCGAGCCCTCGGTGAGGTTTGCCCGCCTCGGCCTCTGCGTCGTCGATGAGCAGCATCGCTTCGGGGTCGAGCAGCGCAAGGCGCTCAACGCGAAGGGGGTGGAGGGGATGGCGCCGCACGTGTTGCACATGACCGCGACGCCGATCCCGCGCACGCTCTCGCTGACGACTTACGGGGATCTCGACACGACGGCCCTCCACCAGCTGCCATCGGGACGCAAGCCGGTCAAGACCCGGATCGTCGAGGAGGACGACCGCGCCGGCGCCTACGAGTTCATCGGCGGCCAGCTGCGCGAGGGGCGGCAGGCGTTCGTCGTCTGTCCCCTGGTCGAGGAGTCGGAGAAAATGCAGGGCCGCGCCGCCGAGGTCGAGGCCGAGCGGCTCGCGGCGGGCGAGCTGCGCGACTTCCGGGTCGGCGTCATCCACGGCCAGATGCGCTCGCTCGACAAGGCCGCGGCGATGGAAGCGTTCGCCGCGGGCGCAACCGATGTGCTTGTCGCGACCACCGTGATCGAGGTCGGCATCGACGTGCCGAACGCGACCGTGATGGTGATCGAGGGGGCGGAGCGCTACGGCATCTCGCAGCTGCACCAGCTGCGTGGCCGCGTCGGTCGCGGCGAGCACGCCTCCTGCTGCCTGCTCTTCCCCGAAGACGCCGGGGCGCTGGCGCGCCAGCGACTGAAGGCAGTCGAGCGGGAGAGCGACGGCTTCAAGCTGGCCGAGGTCGATCTCAGCCTGCGCGGCGAGGGGGAGGTGCTGGGCACCCGCCAGCACGGCCTGCCGCGCTTCGCCGTCGCCGAGTTGCCTGAGGACACCCCGACTCTCCTCGCCGCCCGCGACGAGGTGCTGGCCCTGCTGCGCGAGCACGGCAGCCTCGAGGCCCCCGAGCTCGGCCCGCTGCTGGAGGCCGCGCGTCGCCGCTTCGGCGCCGGTGCCGCCGACCCGATACCACTCTGACCATGAGAGTCATCGCCGGAGACCTCGGTGGCCGGCAACTGGTCGCGCCGCGTGGCTGGAAGGTGCGGCCGACCTCCGATCGCGCCCGCGAGGCGATCTTCTCAGTGCTCGGCGACCGCGTCAGCGGCGCCAGCGTGCTCGACCTCTACTGCGGCACCGGCGCCCTCGCGATCGAGGCTCTCTCGCGCGGCGCGGCCAGCGCCACCCTGGTCGATCGCGACACCCGCGCCGCGCTCGGCAACATCGAGAACCTCGGCCTCGGCGAGCGAGTCGAGCTGGTGCGCGCTGACGTCGCACGCTGGTTGGAGAATCGCGAAGGCGGGGAGGAGAAGCCCATCTTCGATCTCGTCTTCATCGACGCCCCCTATAGACTCGCCGACCGCGTGGGGCAGGAACTCGATACTCATCTTCCCCTCCTGCTCGGCGACGGCGGGCGGGCGATCGTCGAGAGCGGTGCCGGCCGGCCGCTCCGCATCGATTCTCTAGCGCGCCTGCGCCAGCGCCGCTACGGCGCCGCCGATGTCTCGATCTACGGGAGCGCCGAGTAATGACCGAGCAGCGGGACGGGACAGTCGTCTGTCCGGGCAGCTACGACCCGGTGACCAATGGCCACATCGACATCATCACCCGCAGCTCCGAGGTCTTCGAGCGCGTCGTCGTCGGCATCGTCAACAACCCGATGCGCAAGGACAAGACCCTCTTCACCGCCGAGGAGCGCAAGGGGCTGATCGAAGAAGCGACCGCCGGCCTCGGCAATGTCGAGGCGAGGATCTTCTCCAACCTGCTGGTTGAGTTCGCGCGCGAATCGGGCGCGAGGGCGATCGTCAAGGGCCTGCGGGCGATCTCCGACTTCGAGTACGAGTTCGAGATGGCCCAGCTCAACCGCAAGCTCGACCCCGGGATCGAGAGCATTTACATGATCGCTTCGCCCCAATACAGCTTCCTTTCGTCAACTGGAGTCAAGGAAATGGCTACCTTCGGCGGCGACGTTTCCGACCTGGTTCCGGGCCCCGTCGCGGCGGCGATGGCACAGCGCCTGGGCGACAGGTAGGCTTTTCCAGCACGGAGCGGTGTGGGAGAGAGCTTGCAAAAAGGCGAGGAAATCACCGCTTCTTCACCCAAGATGCCTCTGACACGTAGGCTTACGAACTTCTAATGGACGTTCTTGTTCTCATAGACAAGCTGGACGACGTTGTCCACAACGCCCGGCCCGTCCCCCTGACGGACCAGGTTCGCGTGGACCGCGAGGAGATCTACGATCTCCTCGACCAGATGCGGGCGACGATCCCCGAGGAGATCAAGCAGGCCCGCTGGATCGTCAAGGAGCGCCAGGAGATGCTGGCCGAGGCCAAGCGCGAGGCCGAGCGGATCGTCCGCGAGGCGCGCGAGCAGCAGGCTCGCCTGATCTCCGACGAGGAGGTCACCAAGCAGGCCGAGCGCGCCGCCGACGAGATCGTCGAGGACGCCCGCTCACGCGAGCGCGAGATCCGCCTCGGCGCCGAGGACTACGCCGACGAGATCCTCAACACGCTCGAGGTCAACCTTCAGAAGTTCCTCGCCGCCGTGCAGCGCGGTCGCGACCGCCTCGCCGGCCGCGACGAAGAGCAGCAGCCGGTGCCGGAGCTAGACGAGCAGCAATAGCGCTCGGTTGAGGAGGGTCGGACACCCCTCCTCTCTCAACTTTTTCGGTGGAGAGCGGTCGGCTGGCCGAGATTGGCGCGCCGAAAAAGTACAAGCCGTTCAGAGGGGTGTCCGACCCTCCTGCGAGGGCGTTACTGCTCTTCCAGCTTGAGCTCTTTGAGCTTGGCCCACCTTGGGTCGACGCCTGACCGGTGTTCGTGGTCGGCCGGGTCGGCGTCGTTGAGGGGCTCGCCGCAGTCTGGGCAGAGGCCGGCGCAGTCGGGGCGGCAGAAGAATTGGGTGGGGATGGTTAGGACGGCGGCGTCGTGAGCCCAGCGGCCCAGGTCTAGCTCCTCGTTTTCTACGTAGGGGCTGCGCAGGTCATCGTCGTCGGTGTTTTCCTGGGCTACCTCGCGGGCGTCGACCTCGGTTTCCAGCGCGGCGCCCTCGAGGCAGCGCATGCAAGGCCCCTCGATGCGGAGGGGAAAGCGGAGGCGGAATGCCCAGCCGTTGCTCGGCCGGGAGACGTCGAGGCGGGCAGCGACCGACTCGGGTGAGACGGCGTAGGTCTGGCCTGCCAGCTCCAGCGGCTCCAGATGCACGGGCAGCTCAAGTCGGCGTCCCTCTCCGTGGGAGAGGGAGAGTCGCGCAAGGTCGATGATGGTGGTCGCGTGCGCCATTGCCACTCCTCCGCTTCAGCCAGGCTTACGATGACTGCCTCGGACGAGACTACGGAATGAACCGATTCGACTGGACACCAGAGGTCTACCTCGAGCGAATTCGCTCGCAGATCCCCCGCTACGACGAACTGCAGGAGCAGGCGATAGCGGCGATTCCGTTCGCGCCGGAGCGAGTGCTCGAGCTGGGGATGGGGACGGGGGAGACCACCCGGCGCCTGATCGAGGCCCACCCCGACGCCTGGGTAATCGGTCTCGACGCCAGCCCCGACGTGGTCTTCCGCGCCCGCCAGAGCTACGACGACGTCCAGCTCGCCCGCATGGAGGACCCACTGCCCGACGGTCCCTGGGACCTCGTCATCTCGGTCCTCTCGGCCGGCGAACTGCCCGACGACCAGCTCCAGGCTCTTTGCCGCCGTGTGCGAGAGCAGTCGCGGTCCCTCGTCATCGGCGACGTCTTCGAGCCGGACAAGCTCCAGTCCCTGCTCGACTGGTCGGGTGGTCAGATCGCTTGGCAGGCCGATGACCTAGCCGTAGTGACAGCGGTCTACTAAAGGGTCCGGCACCCCTCCGAAAACACTCCAGCGCGAAGCGCGTTTTCGGAGGGGTGCCGGACCCTTTCTCGCTCCTGGAGCTTCCGGCCGCTACCATGCCGCGACCATGGCTGTCCCGAAGAAGAGAACTTCCAGTGCTCGCCGCGACAAGCGCCGGGCCAACCACAAGGCCGGCAAGGCGCGCTTGAACCAGTGCCCGCGCTGCCACAGCCCTCGCCTGCCGCACCGCGTGTGCCCCACCTGCGGCACCTACGCCGGGCGTGAGGTAATCAAACACACCGTCGCCGAGCCCTCGGCGACACCCACCGACTCGGAGTAGCGCTCTTGGGTCGCGGCGCGACCGTGGCCCTGGATGGATTCGGGGCCGAGCAGGGCTTTGACGTGCTCGCCGAGGGCGCGCGGATGGCGGCGGCGGACGGGATACGACTGCGGGTCTTCGGTCCAGCCGACCTGCTTGGACTGAAGGGCGTCGACGGGATCGAGGTCGTTCCCACCGCTGAGTGGATCGGCAACGAGGAGGACCCAGTCGTCGCAGTTCGCGCCAAGAAGGAGGCCTCTGTGGTCCGCGCCGCCGCCGACGTTGCGGAAGGGCGCGCCGACGCGATGGTCAGCGCTGGCTCGACGGGGGCGGCGATGGCGGCCGCCACCTTTGGCCTGCGCCGGCTCAAGGGAGTGCAGCGGCCGGCCCTTGCCGTGCAGCTGCCGGTCCCCGGCAAGCGGGTGCTCTTCCTCGACGTCGGCGCCAACGTCGAGGTGCGGGCCCAGCACCTGGTCCAGTTCGCCTTCCTCGGCGCCGCCTTCAGCGCCGCCGTGCTCGGGGCCGAGCGGCCCCGCGTCGGCCTGCTCTCGGTTGGTGAGGAGGCGGGCAAGGGGCGCGAGGAAGTGGTCGCCGCGCACGAGATCCTCTCCTCGGCGCCCGGGATTGATTTCGCCGGCAACGTCGAGGGGCGCGATCTGCCGAGCGGTGTCGCCGACGTCGTCGTCACCGACGGCTTCACCGGCAACGTCGCGTTGAAGCTGATGGAGGGAACCGCCAAGACCGTGACCGGGGCGATCCGCGACGCGGCCCGCTCCAACCCGCTGGCCGCGCTCGGCGGCCTGCTGATGCGACCGGCGCTCGGCGGTCTGCGCCGCGAGCTGCACCCGGACACCACCGGCGGCGCGATCCTGCTCGGGCTGCGCGGCATCGCCGTGGTCGGGCACGGCAGCTCGGGGGCCGACGGAATCGCCAACGCCGTGCGCCTGGCGGCCCGCTGCGTCGAGACCGATGCCGTCGGTCGCACCGCGGCGCTGCTGCGGGAGGGCGGCGCCGGCCGCGGCGAACTGGCCGCAAATAGCGAGATCGCGGAGGGCTCGTGATAGGAAACCGGCGATGACCCATGAGGAAGTCCTCACCCTGGTCCGCGAGCACCTCGCCGAGGAGCTCGAGGTCGACGCCGCCGAGATCGGCGAGGGCACCCGCTTCAAGGAGGACCTCGACGCCGACTCGCTCGACCTCTACGAGCTGGTGATGGAGCTGGAGGACACCTACGGGATCTCCGTCTCCGAGGAGCAGGCGGCGAAGATCGCAACCGTCGGCGACGCAGTCGCGTTCGTGCTCGACCACGCCCCCGCGTGAGCGTCGCCGCACTTTCAGAGCTGATCGCGGAGCTCCCCGACGACCTGCGCCGCCAGGCGCTGACTCACTCCTCGTGGACCGAGGACCGGACCGAGTCCTACGAGCGCCTCGCCTACCTCGGCGACAGCGTGCTCGCGCTAGCGGTCGCCGGCCATCTGATCGACCACTTTCCCGGCGTCGATGCGGGCGGGCTGACCAAGGTCCACAACCAGGCGGTCAGCGGCGTCTCCTGCGCCGAGGTCGGGCGCGAGCTCGACGTGCCGGCGATGCTGCGCGCCAACGAGCCGGAGGAGATGCCGGTCGGGATCCCGGCCGAGGTGCTGCTGAGCGGAGAGCGCCCCCTGCCCGAGGCGACCGAGGCGCTGATCGGGGCCTGCTTCTTAGCTTTTGGTTTCGAGCGCGTCTCGGGCGCCGTCGCCGCCGCTTTCGAGCCGCGGATCGAGCACGCCAGCGAGACCAGGATCGACTTCAAGTCGGCCCTGCAAGAGCTGCTGGCGCGCCGCCGTGCGCGCGTAAGCTACGAGGTCAGCGCTGAATCGGGCCCTCCGCACCGGCGCCGCTTCGAGGTGGCGGCGATCGTCGACTCCGAGAAGATCGGCGAAGGGGTGGGCAGGAGCAAGAAGGCGGCAGAGCAAGCTGCGGCCGAGCAGGCGCTAAAGCGCTTGGGAGGCTAGATGACTGAAGCCCAATTGACGCACCCACGGATGACACGCCTGGCGCGGCGCTGGATCGCCACCCACCGCCTCGCGCGTAGCGCCGCTACGCGCAGCGGCTGCGGGCGGCGCCCAGCTTGGCCAGTCGCGCCCCCGCGGGCACGTCAATTGGGCTTCAGTCATCGGAATATGGCGTTGCGTCCGACCCAACAGAGAGCCTTGGCGAACACGGGGTCTCGAGACCCCGGCCGGAGAAACCACGCATGTATCTGAGATCGATCGAGATGAAGGGGTTCAAGTCGTTCCCCGAGCGGACGAGGCTTGAGTTCTCGCCCGGCGTCAGCGTGATCGTCGGCCCCAACGGCTCGGGCAAGTCGAACATCACCGACGCGGTGCTCTGGGCGCTCGGCGAGCAGAGCCCGGGAGCGATCCGGGGCGCCTCGATGCAGGACGTGATCTCGGCCGGCGGCAAGGGCATCGGTCAGCGCCGTGCCGCCGAAGTCGAGGTCGTGATCGACAACTCCGAGGGACGCGCCGCGACCGAGCTCTCCGAAGTTGCGGTCCAGCGCACGCTCGACCGCTCCGGCGACGGTGGCTACCGCCTCAACGGCGCCCGCTGCCGCCTCGTCGACGTCACCGAGGTGCTCTCTGACACCAACCTCGGCCGCGAGATGCACTCGGTGATCAGTCAGGGCCGGGTCGAGTCGATCATCCACTCCAAACCGCGCGAACGGCGCCTTCTGATCGAGGAGGCGGCCGGCCTCGGCAAGCACCGCAAGCGCCGCCGCCGCTCCGAGCTGAAGCTGCGGGCGGCGCGCGACAACCTCGACCGTGCCCTGGACCTGGAGCGTGAGGCGCGTGCCCGTCTGCGGCCGCTGAAGCGCCAGGCGCAGGCAGCTGAGCTTGGAGCGCGGATCGAGCGCGAGGAACTCGGCCTGCGCGGCCAGCTCGTTGCCGAGGAGCTGCGCTTCGGCGCTGACCGGGCGGCCGCGGCGGAGAAGGCCGCGGTGGAGGCGCGCGCGCAGAGAACCGCGATCGAGAAACGCCTCGCCGAGGTGAGCGAGAAGCGCCGCGCCGCCGAGGAGCGCTTCGCCGCCCGCGACCGCGATCGCACCCAGGCCTGGGGAGTGCTGACCAAGCTGCGCGGCGACCAACAGCGGGTCGCGATCCGCGCTTCCGGCCTCAGCGATCGCGAGGGCGAGCTGACGGGCGCGCTGGAAGCGCTCCGCGCCGAGCTCGGTCCCCTGACTTTGGACGTGGGTGGCTCCGCGGCTCCCGGCGAACGGGTGCGCAAACTGGAAGAGGAGCTGGGTGAGATCGACGCCGGCCTCAGCAGTGCCGGCGAGGGCTTGGCGAAGGCGCGTTCAGCCGACGCCAGCGAGGCGGCGCGCGAGGCAGCGCTGGCAGCTGTACGCGGCGGTGCCGAGCGATCGATCCGCCACGCCCGTCGCGCCGAGGGGCTACTCGGCGAGCGTCACCGCGAGGTCCTGCGCAAGCGCCTTGCCGCCGGCGAGCAACTGCTTGACGACGTCCGCGCGGCAGCTGCTTCGGCTGCCGCGGCCGAGGCTGCGATCCGCGCCCGGGTCGAGCGAATCGAGCAGCGCGTGGTCGGCGGTGAGGGCGACGGCGATGAGATCGCCGAGGAGATGCGCGCCTGCTCGCAGCGCGAGTTCGAGTTGCAGACCGAGATGACCGCCGCCTCCGACCGGCTGACCGAGGTTGAGGTAGAGGCGGCCCACCTCGGTGATCGCCGCGCCGAGGCGGCAAAGGAGTTGGCCTCGATCGCCGAGCGGCTTGGCGAGGAGGTGGCCCCGGCCGAGGAGCCGTTGGGCGATGAGGAGCGAGCCGACATCGATCGCCGCCTCGAGCGCCTCGAGCGTCGCCGCGCCCAGATCGGCCCGGTCAACCCGCTGGCCGAGAGCGAGTACGAGGAGGCGCGCGAGCACGTCGAGTCGCTACAGGCCCAGCGCGAGGACACCGAGCGGGGGATGCGCGAGCTGGAGGCGCTGATCCGCGACATCGACCGCGAGATCGAGCGCGCCTTCGAGCAGACCTTCGAGGCGACGGCAAAGAACTTCGAGGAGATGGTCGAGCACCTCTTCCCCGGTGGTCGCGGTGCCTTGCGTCGGGTCGCCCTGCGCCCGGTTCGCGACGCTGAGGCCGAGGGTGCCGAGGCGAGCGAGGATGCGGCGGCCGAAGGGGACGAGGACGGCGAGGAAGCGCGCGAGGAGCTCGGGGTCGAGATCGAGGTCACCCCGGCCGGCAAGTCAACCCGCAAGCTCTCGCTGCTCTCCGGTGGCGAGAAGTCACTGGTGGCGATCGCCTTCGTCTTCGCCGTCTTCCTGGCCAGGCCGTGCCCCTTCTACATCCTCGACGAGGTCGAGGCCGCCCTCGACGACGCCAACATCGACCGTTTCCTGCAGTTGATCCGGCGCTTCTCCGACCGCGCCCAGTTCGTCATCGTCACCCACCAGAAACGGACGATGGACGCCGCCGACGTGCTCTACGGCGTCAGCATGGGCGGCGATGGCGTGACCAAGGTCGTCTCCCGCAAACTGCCGCGCGAGGTCGAGGCCGAGCAGGGCGGGGAGGAGGCTGCCGCGCCGCCGCCCTTTGCCGGCGTCGCGGAGGAGAGCAGCGTCGAGGAGGAGCCGGAGGAGGCCCAGCCCCCCGGTCTGATCGGCGAGCAGGCACCCGCGGCGCCGGCCCCACGCGGGTCTGCCGAAGCCGCCTAGCAAGCACCCGGACTGCATTTACCACCTATTCCGGGGCAAATGCATCCCTCGTTCGGGGCGACTGGCGCTTAAGGAAAACAGAACGTTCTCGGCCCCGGCCCCGCGCTACTCTGTCCGCGGGGAAGGAAAGGAGGGGTTGTGGGACAACGCCACATGGACCGGTTGACGTCGTTCGATACGTCGTTCCTGGCCAACGAGAAGTCCAACGGGCACATGGCGATCGGCGCCGTGCTGGTCTGCGAGGGCGAGCCACCCAGCCACGAGGAGTTCCTCGCCAGCATCCGCAGCCGCCTGCACCTACTGCCGCGCCTGCGCCAGCGGCTCGCCGTGCCGCCGCTGCAGCTCGGCCGTCCCTTCTGGGTCGACTACCCCGAGTTCGACGTCCACGACCACGTGCGCCGCACAAAGCTGGCCGCACCCGGCAGCGAAGAGCAGTTCCGCGATGCCGTCGCCGAGACATTCGCCCCGCCACTGGACCGCTCGCGCCCGCTTTGGGAACTGAACCTGGTCGAGGGCATCGCCGGCAACCGCTTCGCAATCGTCTACAAGACCCACCACGCGCTCGCCGACGGCATCTCGGTGGTCGACATCGGCGTTCTGCTCTTTGACGTTGAGCCGGTCAACGAGCCGGTTCCGGAGCCGGCGCCGTGGAACCCGCATACGCCGCCGTCGCGACTGGGCTTGGTCGGCCGCGCGTTTGCCGGTATCGGCGAAACCGCCGTGCGCGGCGTCCGCTGGCTGCTGGCGGGCCTGCGCCACCCGCGCCGGGCGGGGAGGCGCTTCTCCAACGGCGCCATTGGCCTCTGGGAGGTCACCTGGAACCTCTTCAGGCCGGCGCCAGAGGTGCCGCTCAACGTCGACATCTCGCCGCATCGCTGCTTCTACGGCACCCGCGGCGACCTCGACGAGTTCAAACAGATCAAGAACGTCCTCGGGGGAACGGTCAACGACGTCTCCCTCTCGGTCGCCGCCGGCGCCCTGCGCAACTGGATGCTGGACCGTGGCCTGGAGACCGACGGGGTCGAGCTGCAGGCCCTGGTCCCGGTCTCAGTCCGGGCCGAGAACCAGCACGGCGAGCTGGGCAACATGCTGACCGCGATGCGCGGCCCGCTGCCGGTCGGGATTGCCGACCCGGTCGCGCGCCTGCACCGAATCACCGAAGCGATGGACGCCCTCAAGTCTTCCAAGCAGCCGCTTGGCGCGGAAGCGATCTGGGGGTTGAACGACTGGTTCCGGGACTTCGCGCCGCCGCTGCTGCTCGGGCCGACCGCCGCGATCAACTTCTCCACCCGGCTCTTCAACCTGCTCGTCACCAACTTCCCCGGGCCGCAAGTTCCCTTCTACGTGCGCGGCCGCGAGCTGGTCGAGGTCTATCCGGTCGGCTTCCTCGCCAAGCGCCACGCCCTGGCGATCGCGATCTTCAGCTACAACGGCTCGATCGGCTTCGGCCTGCTCGGCGACCGCGAGTCGTTGGGCGATCTCGACCGCCTCGGCGCCTACATCGAGGGAGCCGTGGAGGAGCTTCGGGCCGCTGCCGGGATAGCCTCCCCGAATGGCAACCAGCTGGCAGGAGATTCTCGACCTGGGATCGCGGACGGCGACGGAGGCCTCGTCCGAGGTTGAGTCCGAGGCGGGGCGCCGCGGCGTTTTCCGCCGCCTGCGCGAGAGCCTCTCCAAGAGCCGCAAAGCGCTCAGCGAGGAGCTCTCGGCCAGCCTCTTCGATCGCATCGACGAGGAGACCTGGGAGCGCCTCGAGGAGGCGCTGATCCTCGCCGACGCCGGGGCGACGACGACGGCCAAGGTGGTCGAACGGCTCGAGCACGAGGTCGAGGGCGGCAGCGTCGCCGCTGACGGCGAGGCGGTGCGGGCGCGCCTGATCGAGATCCTCGCCGAGGTCGCCGGCACGGCTCGCGCCCCGATCGACCTCAGCGGCGAACCCGCCGTGCTGCTGATGGTCGGTGTCAACGGCACCGGCAAGACGACGACGATCGGCAAGATCGCCTGGCATCTCTCGAAGGAATTCGGCCTCTCCGTCGTCCTCGGCGCCGCCGACACCTACCGCGCCGCCGCGGCCGAGCAGCTCGCCGAGTGGGCCGACCGCGCGGGAGCGGAACTGGTGCGCTCGGCCGAGGGCGGGGACCCCGGTGCCGTCGCCTTCGACGCGATCGCCGCAGCTCGTGCCCGCGGCGCCGACGTCGTCATCGTCGACACCGCTGGCCGCCTGCACACGCAGAGCAACTTGATGGACGAGCTGGCCAAGGTGCGACGGGTGATCGCCAAGCAGATGCCCGGTGCCCCGCACGAGACGCTGCTCTCGATCGACGCGACCACCGGCCAGAACGGCCTGCGCCAGGCGAAGATCTTCGCCGAGGCAGCCGAGGTCGACGGCGTCGTCCTGACCAAGCTCGACGGCACCGCCAAGGGCGGCATCGTCCTCGCTATCGCCGCCGAGCTCGAGATCCCGGTGAAGCTGATTGGCACCGGCGAGCAACTGGAGGATCTGCGCCCCTTCGACCCGACCGACTTCGCCAACGCCCTCCTAGCCCCATAGCGGTGACTTCGTGGTTGTGGGTCCGTATGCCCCCAAAAACACGAAGTCAGTCCGACTAAGCTGCGTTTGATGTTCGACCAGCTCTCAGACCGGCTGCAGGCGACGCTTTCCGATGTCCGCTCGCGCGGCAAGCTGAACGAGTCCGACGTCGACTCGGCGATGCGGGAGATCCGCCTCGCCCTGCTCGAGGCCGACGTCAACTTCAAGGTCGTCAAATCCTTCACCGCAACGCTGAAGGAGCGCTGCCTCGGCGCCGACGTGCTGAACAGCCTTGACCCGGGCCAGCAGGTGGTCAAGATCGTCAACGAGGAGCTGACCGGGCTGATGGGCGGGACCGGGCGCGAGCTCGCTTTCGCCTCCGGCGGCCCCACCGTGATCCTGATGGCCGGCCTGCAGGGCTCAGGCAAGACCACTGCCTGCGCCAAGCTCGCCCGCTACCTGCGCGAGTCCGGCAAGAAGAACGTCGCCCTCGCCGCCTGCGATGTCTACCGTCCCGCCGCGGTCGATCAGCTGGTTACGGTCGGCCGCCGCGCCGGTGCTCACGTCTACGAGAAAGGCACCGACGCCGACCCGGTCGAGATTGCCGGCTGGGCCCTCGACCGCGCCCGCGAAGAGAACCGCGACGTGCTGATCGTCGACACCGCCGGCCGCCTCCACATCGACCAGGACCTAATGGAGGAGCTCTCGAAGATCCGCAAGCGGGTCAAGCCGCACGACGTGCTGCTCGTCGTCGACGCGATGACCGGCCAGGACGCGGTCGGCGTCGCCGAGTCCTTCGCCGAGGCGGCCGAGTTCGACGGCGTCGTGATGACCAAGCTCGACGGCGACGCCCGCGGTGGCGCCGCGCTCTCGGTCAAGGCGGTGACTGGCAAGCCGATCCTCTTCGCCTCGACCGGGGAGAAATTGGAGGCCTTCGACCGCTTCCACCCCGACCGCATGGCCTCCCGAATCCTCGGCATGGGCGATGTGCTCAGCCTGATCGAGAAAGCCGAGCAGCAGATCGACGAGAAGCAGGCGCTCGATCTCGAACAGAAAATGAAGAGCAACAGCTTCACGCTCGAGGACTTCCTGCAGCAGCTGAAGCAGGTGCGGAAAATGGGCCCGCTCAGCGGCCTGCTCGGGATGCTGCCCGGCATGGGGGCGATGAAACAGCTGAAGAACGCCGACGTCGACGAGCGCGAGCTCGACCGGGTCGAGGCGATCATCCTCTCGATGACGCCGGAAGAGCGCGCCAACCCGGGACTGATCAAGGGATCGCGCCGCAAACGCATCGCCAACGGCTCTGGGACCAAGATCCAGCAGGTCAACCAGCTGGTCAAGCAGTTCGACCAGATGCGCAAGATGATGCGCCATATGGCCAACGGAAAGATGCCCGATCCGCAGCAGCTCGCCCAGATAACGGGGGCCGCGCCGCGCCCGAAGATACGCAGGCGCTAACCTGCCGCAGTCCAGATGGCCGTACGAATCAGACTAAGACGAGTCGGGTCGAAGAAGAACCCGATCTGGCGGATCGTCGTCGCCGACAAGCGCTCGCCGCGAGACGGGCGCACGATCGAGACGATCGGCCGCTACAACCCGCAGACCGAGCCCTCGACGATCGAGCTCGACGAGGAGCGTGCCAAGCACTGGCTCGAGCACGGCGCTCAGCCCTCGGAGACGGTCGCCACGCTGCTTCGCACCAAGGGCATCGCCGCCTCCGGCAGCTAGGACGGCTGGTCGATGACCGAGCTGCTGGAGTTCCTGGTCCGGTCGCTGGTCGAGGACCCCGCCGCGGTTGTGGTCGAGGAGATGGAAGAGGACGGCGACCTGGTTTACGAGATCACCGTCGCCGAGGACGACCTGGGCCGGGTGATCGGCAAGGGCGGGCGCGTCGCCAACGCGATCAGGACGATCGCCAAGGCCGCCGCTGTACGGCTCGATCGCCGTGTCATAGTCGACATCCTCGATTGAAGCTCGACGTCTTCACCCTCTTCCCGGAGGCGTTCGACTGGTTCCAGTCGCAGCGCTCGGTGCAGAACGCCCTCTCCGAAGGGAATGAGCTGCGGCTCTTCAACTACCGCGATACGACCCCGCTTGGGGCCGGGCAGGTCGACGACGCGCCGTACGGGGGAGGGGCCGGAATGGTTCTTCGCGTCGATGTCGTCGACGCCGCCCTGCAGGCCGCCTATCCACGCGGCGAGAGCCCGCGCGTGGTGCTGCTCTCGCCGACCGGGCGGCTGCTCGACGACGAGCTGGCCGACGAGCTGACCCAGGAGCCGCACGTGGCGCTTCTCTGTGGGCGCTACGAGGGCTTCGACGAGCGGGTGCACGAGCACTTCGCCGACGACGAGGTCTCGATCGGCAGATACGTGTTGGCCGGCGGGGAGATGCCGGCGATGGTGGTCGCCGACGTGGTCATGCGCAAGCTCCCCGGCGCCCTCGGGCACGAGCACAGCGCGGTCGAGGAGTCTTTCAGCCAGGTCCTGGAGGGAATGCCCGAGTACCCGCACTACACCCGTCCCGCTCAGTACCGAGGGTGGTCGGTGCCGGACGTTCTGGTGTCCGGCGACCACGAGCGAGTTCGGCTCTGGCGCATGGAACAGAGCCGGGTTCGAGCCGAGCAGTTCGAAAAAGACCTCAAGTAGGTACGATTGCCCGCACCGCGCGGCGCCCAGGTCGGGCCCGGCGGTCTTTTTTCGAGCTATGAGCGGCGTAATCCAAGACATTGAGCGAAGTCAGCTGAGGAAGGGTCTCCCTTCCTTTGACGCTGGCGATCGCGTTCGCGTCCACTTCCAGGTCGTCGAGGGGACCCGCCGCCGTACCCAGGTCTTCGAGGGAATCGTCCTGAAGCGACAGGGCTCGGGCGCGCGCGAGACCTTCACTGTGCGCAAGCAGTCCTTCGGCGTCGGCGTTGAGCGAACCTTTCCGTTGCACTCGCCGAAGATCGAGAAACTTGAGATCGCGGCCCGCGGTGCCGTGCGCCGGGCGAAGCTCTACTACCTGCGCGGTCGCATCGGCAAGGCGGCACGCGTCGCCGAGCGGCGCTGGGGGATCGACGAGGAGTTGATCTCGGCTCCGACGGCGGCTGCTGAGCCCGAGGCGGTTGACGCCGAGGGGGTCAGCCAGTCCGAGGAAGACGCTCAGGCTGCTCCGGAGGAGGCAAGCGCAGAGGCGACGACCGACGAGGAGCCAGCGGCTGAGGCCGAGGTGGTTGCTGAGGAGACTGCGGAGGCATCTGAGGAGCCTGCAGAGGCATCAGCGGAGGCGAGCAGTGAGGTTGCGGAGGGCACGGACGCTGAGGCGGCCGAGGCGGGGGAGACCGAGGACAACGCCGCGGCTGAGGATGCCGAGGACGAGGCGCCGGACGAGAAGTCCGACGACTCCGGCGGGGACTCGGCCTGAAACTCTCGATCCCGAAGCCGACAAGTCGAGGCGGCGGGTTCGTAGAGCTGGTCGTCATCGTCGCGCTGGCGCTGGGCCTGGCGCTCGCGATCCAGGCTTGGCTGATCAAGCCGTACCAGATCCCCTCGCAGTCGATGGAACCGACCCTGGACGTCGGTCAGCGGGTTCTCGTCAACCGCTTCCTCTACCACTTCACCGACCCGAAGATCGGCGACATCATCGTCTTCCATCCGCCCGCTGGCGCCGACAACGGCACCGAATGCGGCGCCCCGCACAGCGAACGCGAGGCCTGCCCGAAGCCGACCCCCGGGGAGTCGAGCCAGAACTTCATCAAGCGGATCGTCGCCGGCCCCGGTGACACGCTCAGCGTCCGCGACGGGCACCCCGTCGTCAACGGGGTCGAGAAGAGCGAAGAGTCCTACATCCGGCCCTGCGGAACGGCCGTCGTCTGCAATTTGCCGAAGGCGATCAAGATTCCACCCGGCTACTACTTCATGATGGGCGACAACCGTGGCGAAAGCGATGACAGCCGCTTCTGGGGACCCATCCCCCGTGGATGGATCATCGGCAAGGCCTTTGCCACCTACTGGCCGCCTGACCGCGTCGGTCTCCTCTAAGCCCCCCGCCAAAGGGAAGGCCCACCAGCGCCGCCTGGTACGGACGCGGCGGCTCTTCGCCTTCGACCGGGGTCTCGGCAGCCGCCTGGTTGCAGGAGCCGATGAGGCGGGCCGTGGCTGTCTCGCCGGCCCCCTTGTCGCCGCGGCGGTGCTGATCGACTACGAGGCGCTCTCGCACGCCGACCGGCGCTCCCTCGCCGGCCTCCACGACTCCAAGCAGATGAGCGTCGAGAAGCGGGCTGAGCTCTTTCCCTGCGTTCTCAGCGCCGCCGCGCGGGTCAGCGTCGTCATCCGCTGCGCTCGCGGGATCGACGACCGCGGCCTGCACGTGACCAACATCGAAGCCCTGGCCAACGCGCTGGAACGGCTGCGCCCGGAGGCCGGCGCGACGTGCCTGGTCGACGGCTTCTCCCTGCGCAATTGCGCGGTGCCGCATCGTGCTGTGATCGGGGGCGACGGGAAGAGCGCGGCGATCGCCGCCGCCTCGGTGATCGCCAAGGTCACCCGCGACCGCTACATGCACGGCGCCGCCGACGATCACCCCGGCTGGGGCTTCGAGGAGCACGTCGGTTACTCGACTCCCGAGCACCGCGAGGCGATCGAGCGGATCGGCATCTCGCCCTTGCACCGGCGCTCGTTCCAGTCGGTGGCTTATTCCCAGTTGGAGCTGGCCGGCTAGAACGCTCCCTCGATGTGCTCGATGTCGATCGCGTTGCCGGCGCGGTCGAAGGTGACGCCGACGGCGTCGAAGCGGATCTCGGCGTAGTAGGGAGCGTCGGGGCGTTCGCCCATCCAGGCGGTGGCGAGCCGGCGCACGCGCTGCTGCTTGCGCCGGTCGACGCCGAGGATCGGGCGCTCGGGGCCGAAGGCGGAGTTCTCGCGGCCGGCCTTGACCTCGACGAAGACCAGGGTGTGGTTGTTGAGGGCGACGATGTCGAGCTCGCCGAAGCGGGTGCGGGCGTTGCGCTCGAGGATCTCCCAGCCAGACCCGGCCAGGCGGGCGGCGACCAGATCCTCGGCGGCGCGGCCGATCCGCTGTCGTTGCAAGGTCATCCGGCCCGACCATAGGGCCGATTTCCGGTGTCCACGCCGGTTGCGCGCCTTTCATGCGAGAGGCTGCATTGGCTTGCGCGCAGCTGCGCACCACGCGTCGGATTCGGCTCCCTAGCGTGGTTTCCGTGCTCGCCACAGCGCAGACATTCACGCTCGACGGCATCTCCGCCCGCCCCGTCCGGGTCGAGGTCGACGTCCACCGCGGCCTGCCTGCCTTCTCCGTCGTCGGCCTTCCCGACGCTGCGGTGCGCGAGGCGCGCGAGCGGGTGCGGGCGGCGCTGGTCAACTGCGGCTTCGAGTTCCCGCTGCGGCGGATCGTCGCCAACTTGGCGCCGGCCAGCCTGCGCAAGGCCGGACCGGGGATGGACTTGGCGATTGCCGCCGCGCTGCTCACCGCCTCCGGCCAGCTCGATCTCGAGAAGTTGTCGCGCCTTGCCTTGGTCGGGGAGCTGGCGCTTGACGGCTCGGTGCGCCCGGTGCCGGGCGTGCTGGCGATTGCCGAGGCGGCCCGGGAGCGGGGCACCGAGGCGATCGTGGTGCCGGCGGAGAACGGGCCCGAGGCGGCGCTGGCCGGAGATATCGGGGTGATTTGCCTGGAGAGTCTCGGCCAGCTCGCTGCCCTCGCCGGCGGAGACTGGACGCCGGAGCCGCCCGAGCCGATGCCGCTGGAGCTCAGCACCGGTGATAGTGGTCCGGACCTGGCGGACCTCCGCGGCCAGCGACACCTCCGCTACGCGCTCGAGGTCGCCGCGGCCGGCGGCCACAGCCTGCTGATGGTCGGTCCACCCGGGGCCGGCAAGTCCCTCGCGGCCAGCCGCTTGCCCTCGATCCTGCCGTCGCTGGCTGCCCCCGAGGCATTGGAGGTGGCTCGGATCGCCAGCGCCTGCGGGCGGCTCGGCGAAGCCGGCACGGGTGGCCGGCCCTTTCGGGCGCCACACCACACGGTCAGCCCGGCCGCCCTGGTCGGTGGCGGCAACCCGCCGAATCCCGGCGAGGCCACGCTCGCCCACCGCGGTGTCCTCTTCCTCGATGAGCTTTGCGAGTTCCGCCGCGACACGCTGGAGGCACTGCGGGCGCCGCTCGAGACCGGCTGGGTAGCGATCGCCCGCGCCGGCTCCTGGCGGCACCTGCCGTGCCGCTTCATGCTCGTCGCGGCCGCCAACCCATGTCCCTGCGGGCGCGGCGAGGCCGACCCGGAGTGCAGCTGTGCGCCGCTGGCGGTGCAGCGCTACCAGGCTCGCCTCAGCGGCGCCCTCGCCGACCGCATCGACGTCCTCGCCGCGATCCGCCAGCCCAGCGCCGAGGAGATCGGCGGGCCTCCGGGCGAGCCGTCGGCCACGGTCCGCGAGCGGGTCAGCGGAGCCCGTGAGCGCCAGGAAGGCCGCCTCGGGGTGGGCCGCTGTAACGCCGAGATGACGCCGGGTGAGGTGCGTGAGTGCACGATGGAAACCGCGGCCGCTTCGCTGCTTGCCGATGCTTACTCGCGTCGCCGTCTCAGCGGGCGCGCCCACGATCGGGTGCTGAGGTTGGCGCAGACGATCGCCGACCTCGCCGGCAGCGGGGCGATCGGGCGCGAGCAGATGGCGCAGGCCCTGCAACTGCGCCGCAGGGATCAGGAATGAACGCGCCAAGCGCCTGCCCCGACTGCCTGCGCCGCGCGCGCCTGCTCGCCCACCTCGCCCCCTACATCGAGAAGGTCGCGACCGGGGCGCCGGGCTCGCGCTCGCCCGAACTGTTGCGCCTCTCCAACGAGGATCTCGCCGAGGCGGTGGCGCCGAAGATCGCGGAGCAGGTGCTGTCGCAGGTCGCGGCCGTGCCGGAGAGCCGCCTCGCGGCCGACTTGCTGGCGGCGCGGTGCTGGGCTTGCTGTCGGCACGACCCCCGCTTCCCGGCTGGGTTGCACGACGCTGTCGACGCCCCCTGGGCCTTGATCGGCCGCGGCGATCCGGCGCTGCTGGAGCGGCTCGAGCCGGAGGCGACGGTGACGATCGTCGGCGCCAGGCGGGCCACCACCTATGGCCGCGAGGTGGCGCGCGATCTGGGCCGAGACCTGAGCGCTGCCGGCCTGCTCGTCATCAGCGGCCTCGCCTTTGGCATCGACGCCTGCGCCCACCGCGGTGCCCTCGACACCGGCACGACCGTTGCCGTCCTCGGCTGCGGTGCGGACGTCGCTTATCCGGCTTCGCACCGCTCGCTCTGGCGGCGAATCTGCGAATCGGGATTGGTCCTTTCTGAGCTTCCACCCGGAACCGGCGCCTGGCGCTGGACCTTTCCGGCGCGCAACCGGATCATGGCGGCGCTGGCGGGGATGACCGTGGTCGTCGAGGCCGCCCAGCGCTCCGGCTCGCTGATCACCGCCGACCTCGCCGCCGACCTCGGCCGCGATCTTGGAGCCGTGCCGGGACCGGTCAACTCGCGCGGTTCAGCCGGCACCAATGACCTGCTCGCCGGTGGCGCTTGCCTGATCCGCGATGCTCAGGACGTGCTTGACGCGATGCTTGGTCCCGGCGTCCGCAAGGCCGAGCGCGCTGGGCCAGGGCTGGAGCCTCAGCTGCTCGCCGTGCTCGCCGCAGTCGACGGCGGCGCCCAGACCTGCGACGCGGTTGCCGCCGGGCTCGACCTCTCGGGCGCTGAGGCCGCCTCGTCCCTGGCGACCCTGGAGGCTCTCGGCTACGTCTCCTGTTCGCTGGTCGGGGTCTACTCGCGCACTCTGCTGGCGGCGCCGGGTGTCTAGGCTGCGCGGCGTGAACTCGGACCGCATCCCGGCAGTTCTCTCGATCGCCGGCTCGGACTCTGGCGGTGGCGCCGGCATCCAGGCCGACCTGAAGGCGTTTGCCCGCTGTGGCGTGCATGGAATGACCGCGATCACGGCGATCACGGCGCAGAGCACGGTCGCGGTGGAGGCGGTGGAAGCCGTCCCGCCCGAGATGATCCTGGCCCAGGTCGGCGCGGTCGCCGAAGACATTGGCGTCGACGCTGTCAAGGTCGGCATGCTGGGCACGGCGGAGACGGTCGAGGCGGTCGTCGAGGCGCTTGGCTTCGTCGGTGAAGCCCCCGTGGTGGTCGATCCAGTGATGGTCGCCGAGAGCGGCGCCGTGCTGCTCGATGACGAAGCGCGGGCGGCGCTGATCGAGCGCCTCCTGCCTCTCGCCACCGTCGTCACGCCCAACATTCCCGAGGCACGGGCGCTGACCGGGGATGAGGAGCGGGATTCTCAGGAGGACCTCGCACGGGAGGTCCTGGCGCTGGGGCCACACGCCGCCGTTGTCACCGGCGGGCACAGCGAGCGGGTCATCGACCTCTTCTTCGACGGCCAGGAATCGGCGGAGATCGCCGGCGAGCGCCACCCCGGCGACGCCGCCCACGGCTCTGGCTGCACCCACTCCTCAGCCCTCGCGGCCTTCCTCGCACTGGGTGAGACGCCCCTCGGGGCTGCGCGCAAAGCCCGCCAGGTCGCCTCGGCTGCGGTCGCCGCGGGCCTGCGCGATTTGGGTGAGGGCCCCGGCCCTGTCGACGTCTTCAACCTGACGGACCCAGGGTCCACCATGCGGCGTCCTCAGTCGTCCGAATAGCGCTGCTATTCGGACTCCCTGCGTCCTTGCCTGCTGGCCCCTGGGTCGCGTCAGTAGATTTCGGTTGATGAGCTCAAACGGCGCGACCAAGACCAGCCTTCCTCGTCCCCGCTCCAGTGCCGTCTTCGACGGCCCTGACCGGGCCCACTCGCGCGCCTACATGAAGGGCGTCGGCTACGACGACGACGCGCTGAGCCGGCCGACGATCGGCATCGCCAATACTTGGGCCGAGGCGAATTCGTGCAACTTCCACCTGCGCGGCCTCGCCGAGCACGTCAAGGAGGGCGTCCGCGCGGCGGGCGGCACGCCGCTGGAGTTCAACACCGTCGCGATCTCGGACGGGATCACGATGGGCACTCAGGGGATGAAGGCGTCGCTGGTCAGCCGCGAGGTGATCGCCGACTCGATCGAGCTGATGGCACGCGGCTACCAGTTCGACGCGATAGTGGCCCTCTGCGCCTGTGACAAGACGATCCCAGGCTGCGCGATGGCGCTCGCTCGCCTTGACGTCCCCTCGGTCGTGCTCTACGGCGGTTCGATCGCCCCCGGCCACTGGCACGGCCGCGACGTGACGATCCTCGACATCTTCGAGGCGATGGGCGCCCACAACGCCGGCGACATGACCGACGAGGAACTGAACGAGCTGGAGGGGGTCGCCAGTCCCGGCGCCGGCGCCTGCGGCGGCCAGTTCACCGCCAACACGATGGCTTGCGCCTTCGAGGCGCTGGGGATCAGCGCCGGCGGCTCGGCGATGGTGCCGGCCGAAGACAGCGAGAAGGGCACGGTGGCGGAGCGGATCGGCGAGCTGGTGCTCGGCGTGCTGGTTGATGACGTCAGGCCGAGCAAGGTGATCACCCGCGACTCGCTGGAGAACGCGATCGCCTGCGTCTGCGCCTCGGGCGGATCGACCAACGCGGTCCTGCACCTGATCGCGCTCGCCAAGGAGCTCGAGATCGAGCTGACGATGGACGACTTCGAGCGGATCTCGCGGGCCACGCCGCTCTTCGCCGACCTCAAGCCGGGTGGGCGCTTCGTCGCCACCGACCTCTACGCCGCCGGCGGCGTGCCGGTGATCCTCAAGCGCCTGGCCGAAGCCGGCAGCCTCCACGCCGATGCGATCACGGTCAGCGGCAAGACAATCGGCGAGGTCGCCGATGAAGCGAGCGAGGCGCCCGGCCAGGAAGTCGTGCGGCCGCTGGCGGATCCGGTCAAGGCCGAAGGCGGCCTGGCGATCGTGAGAGGAAACGTCGCTCCCGACGGCGCGGTGGTGAAGCTCGCCGGTACCGAGCGGACCCAGCAGACCGGCCCGGCGCGGGTCTTCGAGTCAGAAGAGGACTGCTACCGCGCGGTCAAGGCCCAGCAGATCAACCCCGGCGACGTCGTAGTGATCCGCAACGAGGGCCCGGTCGGTGGCCCCGGCATGCGCGAGATGCTCCAGGTCACCGCCGCGATCGTCGGCGAGGGCCTGGGGGAGAGCGTGGCTATGGTCACCGACGGCCGCTTCTCCGGCGCCACCCGCGGCCTGATGCTCGGCCACGTCTCACCGGAGGCGGCCAGGGGTGGGCCGATAGCGGCGATCCGCGAGGGCGATCAGATCACGGTCGACATCGACGGCCGCCGCCTCGACGTCGACCTCTCGGACGAGGAGATCGCCAAGCGGGTGGCCGAGCACGAGTCCCCGTCGTCTCCCTTTGGCAAGGGCGTGATGGCCAAGTACGCAGCCACCGTGTCGTCGGCGTCTCAGGGCGCTGTCACTGCTTAGGCAGCAAGGAAGTCTTCCAACAGCGCGTTGAAGCGCGCGGGCCGCTCCAACTGCGGCACGTGACCCGTGTTCTCGAAGATCTCGAGGCGGGAATGGGGGATGCGGCGGTGATAGCTCTGGGCCGCGATCGCCGGGATCACCCAGTCGTCGGTGCCCCAAACGATCATCGTCGGGATCTCGATCTCTTCGAGCCGATCGCGGGCGTCGTATTCGATCACGGCGTCGAGTGAGTCGGCGAACCCCGGGCAGGAAAGACCCGAGGCCATCTGCTCCCAGAGCAGCTCGGGACGCAGCTGGCCCGGATAGCGGACGAAGAAACGGAACATGGCGTAACGGAAGCGCCGGTGGCTGACGACGAACCGCGCCGCGGCGCCGAAGTGGGGCCCGAAGGTTTTCCATGCCCGGGAGGTCGCGGTGCCGCGCTGGTGTGGCAGCCAGGTGTTGATGAATCCCGCGGCCGAGACCAGGACCAGGCGATCGAAGCGGTCCGGCGCTGAAATCACGGCCTCCGCCGCGACCAGCCCGCCCATCGAGTTGCCGACCAGGGTGGCGCCTTTGCCGATCCCGAGCTTCTCGCAAAAATCCTGCAGGAGCCGGCCGTAGGCGGGCATGTCGATCGGCCAGGAGGGCATTGGGCTGGCGCCGAAGCCGGGCAGGTCGAGCGCGATCGCCCGATGGCTACGGCCGAAGTGGGGGAGGTTTTCGAGCCAGTTCTGCCAGGAGCCCGAGATGCCGTGGACGAAGACGATCGGATCGCCCTCACCGATCTCGGCGTAGTTGACCTCACCGCCGGGCAGCTCGACCCGGTGCAGGTGAGGCTGCCAGTCGAGCTTCAGCCAGTCCGGATCCGGGTTGCCGTAGTCGTCACGCATAGCCCATACGTTCAAGTATGGGTATTTCGCGTATCTGCGGCGGCTGCAGGTGGTCCCAGAGGATCCCGCGCGGGCGCTCGTACTGGCGCTCGACCTCGATCACCGCTCGGGGGGTGGCGATCACGTCGACCGGCAGGTCGTGAGAGGTCATCATCAGGTGGCTGCGCACGACCTGGGTCGGGTGGACCGTCGTCGCCACCGTGGTGTGCGCGTCGATCTTGCCGGCGTCGATCAGGATCCCGTACTCGAGGTCGGAGTAGCCGCCACCCTTGCCGACCCGGGCGCCGCTGAGGTTTACCGCGACCGAGCCGCAGAGCACGAAGTCGATCTCGGGCAGTTCGTCGAGGGCGATCACGCGACCGTGTTTGAGCGCACCCTTGATCGTCGCCGCCTCTTTCACCGCCCGCTTCGACAGCTTCTTCGGGTCGAGGACGCGGAAGGGGTGGGGATCGCGCAGGCGCGGCACCGCCATGATCACGACCTTGCCCTCCTCGAGGGCGATGCGGCGGGCGTAGGTCTGCGGTGAGTCGGGGTTGGCCTTAATCACCCTGGCGCGCTTCCAGAGTCGCTGACCAGCGAGCTTCTCTGCAGCCAGCTTCGCCCCGGCGAAGTTGGGGATCCGTCCCTCGGCACCGGGAAAGCGGGACACGCCGGCGCGGTCCATCGCCTTCCAAACCTCCTTGCGGACATCGTCCTTGGAGCGCACCCGGGGAAAGATATCCGCCCCGGCCGTCACCCTGCCGAATGCGGATTTGCAGGGAAGGACGCTGATTTAGCCGAATGATCCATATGCATACACTCTTCGCAGGTCAATTTGCGGTTCAGCCGATGATGGGTTCTGGGAAAAGGTGATGGGGCGCAAGACTCAAATAGTGATCGCTGCCGGCGTGGCAATCCTGGTTCTGTTCGCGCTCGGCGCCTTCGCCTACGACAGCTCGCAGAAGGACAAGATCGCCGACGGTGTGACAATCGGTGGCGTCGACGTCGGCGGCATGGACGAAGCCGAAGCGAAGCAGGAAGTGCGCCGTCAGCTGCTCGGTCCCTTGCGGCACCCGCTGCGGGTCGGCTATGACGGTCACAGCTGGGAGCTGCACGGCAAGAGCCTCAAAGTGCACGCGGAAATCGACGCCGCGGTCGAAAAAGCGCTCTCCGAAAGCCGCGACGGCGGCCTTCCCACTCGCTTGGTTCGCTACGTCACTGGCGGAGATCTCGAAAAGCAGATCGGCGCTGATGTCACCTACTCACAGCCGACAATCAACCGCTTCGTGCGCCGCGTCGCCCACGCGGTCGACCGCGAAGCGCAGGACGCGACGATCGAACCAACCGCCGACTCGCTTGAAGTCGTGCCGGCAAAGAACGGTCGCAAGCTGCGCGACAAGCTGCTCACCCGCCAGCTCGAAGCGGCGGTGCTGAACGCCGACGCCGATCACGCGATCAAGGCGCGAACCCATTTCACTGAGCCGGAGGTGACGACGAAGGAAGTCGCCTCCGCCTACCCGTCTTACCTCACCCTCGACCGCTCCACCTTCACCCTGCGCCTCTGGAAGGATCTGAAGCTGGCGAAAACGTACACCGTCGCGGTCGGCCAGGAAGGGCTGGAAACCCCCGAAGGGCTCTACCACATCGAGGAAAAGCAGGAAAATCCCTCCTGGCACGTTCCCGATTCTGCCTGGGCCGGAGATCTCGCCGGTCAGGTCATTCCGCCCGGCCCTGCGGACCCGATCAAGGCGCGCTGGATGGCGATCTTCGAAGGCGCCGGTATCCACGGCACCGAAGAGACCGAATCGCTCGGCTCCGCTGCCTCGCACGGCTGCGTGCGGATGTCGATCCCCGACGTGATCGAACTGTACCCCCAGGTCGAAGTAGGAACTCCGATCTTCATCGGCTAGAGGCTCCCGGCGCCGGGCGGCGAATTTGATCCAATGACCTGGGCTGAATCGCTGACGGCTTACGACAGGGACTTGAGCGGCCGCGGCGCGGCCGAGCGGACCCGCCGGGCCTATGCAGTTGATCTGGGCCAGTTCGTCACGTGGGCCGGGGATCGCAATCCCGGCGACCTGCGCCATCGCGACGTGCGGCGTTACGCCGCGGGGCTCTCCTCCGGCGGCGCGGCTCCGGCCACGGTCGCGCGCAAGCTGGCGGCGATCCGCGGACTCTTCGACTTCCTCGTCCGCACCGAGCGGCTCGGGCAGAACCCGGCCGATCTCGTCTCCAGTCCCAAGCGCGAGGAAAAGCTGCCGCAGGTGCTCAGCATGGAGCAGATGCGCTCGCTGCTCGAGGGGATACCGGCGCGGACACCGCTGGAGCTGCGCGACCGGGCGATGCTGGAGCTTGCCTACTCCTGCGGGTTGCGCTGCGAGGAGATCGTCAACCTCGACCTCGGCGCGCTCGACTACGAAAACGAGCAGCTGAGGGTCCTCGGCAAGGGGTCGAAGGAGCGCCTCCTGCCCGTCGGGGAGCCGGCCCGAAAGGCGCTGCAGAGCTACAGCGAGCGCGGTCGCCACGCGCTCGTCGCCGATCCGCGCGAGCAGGCCCTCTTCCTCTCCAAGAGCGGCCGCCGCCTCTCCAACTCCGACGTCACCCGCCGCCTCGGCCTCTGGGTGCGCGAGGCGGCGCTGAGCGCTGGCGTCTCGCCGCACTCGCTGCGCCACAGCTTCGCCACTCACCTGCTCGAGGGTGGGGCGGACCTGCGGGTGATCCAGGAGCTGCTCGGCCACGCATCGATATCGACCACGCAGGTTTACACTCGCGTCGACGCGGCACGCCTGCGCGATGCGTACGCTGCCACCCACCCGCGTGCATGAGCCGCAATAACTTGTCAGCGACCATAGAATCGGGCCACAGGGCATGGAAACCGGCGTAAAAGAGGTCGAGCTGCGCGATTTGTGGCGCCGCTACAAGGACGATGGAGACGCGAGCGCGCGCGAGCGGCTGGTCGTCGCCTACTCGCCGATGGTCAAGTTCGTCGCCGGCCGCCTCGGCGCCGGCCTGCCGTCCCACGTCGACGACGCTGACCTGATCTCTTACGGCCTGATGGGCCTGATCGGCGCGATCGAGCGCTTCGAGCCCGAGCGCGGGATCAAGTTCGAGACCTTCGCGATGACCAGGATCCGCGGCGCAATCATCGACGAGCTGCGCTCGCTCGACTGGGTGCCGCGCTCGGTCCGCTCCCGCGCCCGCGAGATCGAGGCAGCGCAGGCCACCCTCGAGCACCAGTTGCAAAGGGCGCCGAGCGAGGCCGAGCTGGCGTCGAAGCTCGGCATCAGCGAGGACGAACTGCAGACCTCGCTGCTGGAGATCGCCAACTCCTCGGTCTACGCACTCGACGAGCTCTGGACCGTCTCGGATTCCTCTGGCGATCAGGTCTCGCTGCTCGACACGATTTCCGACCCGCGTGCCGCCGACCCGCAGGAGTCGCTCGCCAGCAGCGAGGTCAAGGACCGCCTCACCGAGGCGATCGCCTCGCTGCCCGAGCGCGAGCAGCTCGTCGTCGCGCTCTACTACTACGAGAACCTCACCCTGCGTGAGATCGGCGAGGTGCTCGGCGTCACCGAGTCGCGCGTCTCGCAGCTGCACACCAAGGCCGTGATGCGGTTGAAGTCCGGGCTGCAGCCCGCCTGACCCGTATTTCACCCCGATTGCAGGGTGCCGTTCGAGGTGTACCTTCGAATGTGTGCCGCATAGGGCCGCAGATCGGATTCGCAACGTCGCCCTGGTAGGGCACCGGGGTTGTGGCAAGACGAGCCTGCACGAGGCGATGCTGTTCGAGGCCGGTGCCGTCAGCCGGCTTGGCACGATCGCCGAGGGGACGACGGTCTCCGATCACGAGCCAGACGAGCAGGAGCGGGCGATGTCGATCAACGCGGCGCTCGCCTGCTTCGAGCACGGCGGCCGCGAGATCAACCTGATCGACACGCCCGGTGAGCCGAGTTTTGTCGCCGACGCGATCGCGGCGCTGCGCGTCGCCGACGCGGCGGTGGTCGTGGTCAACGGAGTTGCCGGGGTCGAGGTCCACACCGAACGGCTCTGGCAGCGCGCCGACGCGGGTGGCCTGGCGCGGCTGGTCTTCGTCAACATGCTCGACCGCGAGCGCGCCGACTTCTTCCGCGCCCTCGACTCGCTCAAGGCCGCCTTCGGCCCGCACGTCGTCGCCACCGAGATCCCGATCGGCGCCGAAAGGGAGGTGAGCGGGGTGATCGACCTGATCGACCAGAAGGCGTTCGCCTATGAGGGAACCGGGCCGGGGGCGGCCGAGGAGGTGGAGATTCCGGCCGGGCAGCGCGCCCAGGCCGAGGAGTACCGCGAGAAGCTGATGGACGAGGTGGCGGAGAACTCCGACCAGCTGATGGAGCGCTACCTCGAGGGCGAGGAGATCGACCACGACGAGATCGTGCGGGTGCTGAAGCAGGGGGTTACCGCGGGCCGGATCTTCCCCGTCACCTGCGGCGTGGCGACGCGCAACCTTGGCACCGGGCGCCTGCTCGAGGCGCTGGTCGAGGACCTGCCCTCGCCGGCGATGCGCGGCGCGGTCGCGGCGAGCGGACCCGGCGGCGAGCCGATCGAAATCGAGCCCGACGAGGACGGGCCGCTGGTCGCCTACGTCTTCAAGACATTGGCCGATCCCTACACCGGGCGGGTCAATCTCTTCCGCGTCTATCGCGGCAGCCTCGGCTCGGACTCTCACGCCGTCAATGTCAGCCGCGGCCAGAAGGAGCGGATCGGCCAGCTCGGCCAGCCGCTCGGCGCCCAGCTCAAGCCGGCGACGGAGCTGGGCGCGGGGGACATCGGAGCCGTCGCCAAGCTGAAAGAGACCCGCGCTGGCGACGTGCTTTGCGCCGGGGAGGAGGAGGTCGCCTTTGCCCCGCTCGACCTGCCCAACCCGGTGATGGCGTTCGCCTACGAGCCGAAGTCGAAGGGGGACGAGGAGAAGGCCGCGGCGGCCGTGCGCCGCCTGACCGAGGAGGACCCGACCCTCGACGTGCACCGCGACGCGCAGACCGGGGAGCAGATCATCGCCGGCCTGACCCAGATTCACGTCGAGGTGATCGTCGCCCGGATGAAGCGCCGCTTCGGGGTCGAGATCGAGCTGCATCCGCCGCGCGTGCCTTACCAGGAGTCGATTCGCAGCTCCGCCGGTGCCCACGCCCGCTACAAGAAGCAGTCGGGCGGTCGCGGTCAGTTCGCCGATTGCCAGATCGAGATCGAGCCCGCCGAGGACGGCGTCGGCCTCGATTTCGTCAACCAGATCAAGGGCGCCTCGATTCCCGGCGGCTTCATCCCGGCGGTGGAGAAGGGGGTCGAAGAAGCGATGGCACACGGAACCGTCGCCGGCTACCCGGTCAAGGGAGTGCGGGTGCGGCTCGTCGACGGCAAGCACCACGACGTCGACTCCTCTGAGATGGCCTTCAAGATCGCCGGCGCGATGGCCTTCAAGGAGGCGATGGAAGCCGCCGACCCGGTGCTGCTGGAGCCGATCGTGCGACTCGTCGTCAGCTGCCCCGGCGATGTCGTCGGCGACGTGATCGGCGACCTCAACTCGCGCCGCGGCCACCCGCTGGGGATGGAACCGAAGGGCTCGCTGACCGAGGTGAGGGCCGAGGTGCCGATGGCCGAGGTGCTCGACTACACCCCCCACCTGCGCTCGATCAGCGGCGGCCGCGCTGACTTCGAGCTGGAGTTCGATCGCTACGAAGAGGTCCCCTCGCATCTGGCGGAGAAGGTCGTCACCGCCGCTTGATTCAGGCGGGCATGCCGATCATCTAAGTTGGGGCCGTGAGCCCCGACGAGAGCTGTGGAATCTGCGGCCGGACGATCCTGGCGGGGGAGAGGACGCGGACCTATATGAGCCCAAAGCAGGGGCCGCAAAAGGTTTGCGAGCTCTGCCGGGGGCGTGCGGAGCAGCTGGGCTGGGTCGATCCGGCGGCGCCTGGTGCCAACGTCGGCAAGCGCGAACCGGAGGCTCGTGAGGCTCCGCACAGTCGTCTCGAGCGCGCTGTCTCCCGCTTCAACGCGAGCGAGGCGTCGCGCACGGTGGCCGGGCTGATGCGGAGCCTGGGGGAGCCGTGGGTCTCGGTCGGCGCCTCCGCCGGCTCGCCCAGCGAGGTGCGGGTCACCGTCGCCTGGGAGCTCTCCTGGTACCAGTGGGGGGTCGACCTCGGCGACGAGCTTCGCCCCGTCTTCCAGATCGACAAGGGCAACGAGGTCGAGCAGCTGGACCGCTCGGCCCGCCAGTGGAACGCAAGCGCGATCGAGGGCGGACAGCTAGTCCTCGGTGCCCCGGCGGGCGGCCGCGAGCGCGACGGGGAACCGGTTGGCTGAGGTGCCCGAGAAGCTGGTCGTCAACGTCGACGGCGGCGCCCGCGGCAATCCCGGCCCGGCGGCGATCGCCGCCGTGGTTCAGGCTCCCGGCGGAGAGGTGCTCACCGAGCGTGGCGAGCGGATCGGCCGCGCGACCAACAACGTCGCCGAGTACAAGGCGCTGCTGCTCGGGATCGAGCTGGCGGCGGCGCTGGGCACGCCGGAGCTGGAGTTGGTCGGTGACTCCGAGCTGATCGTCAAGCAGGTCAAAGGCGAGTACAAGGTCAAGGACGCGACCATGCGCGAGCTCCACACCGAGGTGAAGCGGGCCCTGCGCGATTTCGAGCGCTGGTCGATTCGCCACGTCCGCCGGGAGCACAACAAAGAGGCCGACCGCCTCGTCAACGAGGCCCTCGATGGCTAAGCCGATCGATCCCGGCGTCGACATCGGCCACGTCCACCTCAAGGTGGCCGAGATCGAGCGCGCGCTGGACTTCTACTGCGGCGTGCTCGGCTTCGAGCTGCAGCAGCGCTACGGCGACGAGGCGGCCTTCGTCTCCGCTGGTGGCTACCACCACCACATCGGCCTCAACACCTGGCAGTCGAAAGGCGGCTCACCGCCGGCGCCGGGCACGACCGGCCTCTTTCACTTCGCGATCCGCTACCCAAGTCGCGCTGCGCTCGCCGACGCGCTCCGCCGCCTGATCCGCGCCGAAGTCGGCATCACCGGCGCCTCCGACCACGGGGTCAGCGAGGCGCTCTATCTAAACGACCCCGACGGCAACGGGATCGAGCTCTACTGGGACCGGCCGCAGGGGGAGTGGCCGGCCCCGCAGCCGGGCCAGAAGGTCGAGATGTACACGCGGCCCTTGGACTTGGAGGGCCTGCTCGCCGAGCCGGAACTCTAGGAGTGAATACCTGAATGGACGGCCGCCTGGCCAGGGGGAGCCGATGCCATGGCGACAGAGGGAGTGATCGCCAGGGCGAGGGGCGCCTCGAGAAACGAAACGAGGACTGCGAACTTGGTCATTGCTTGATCCTCCAGTGGTCTCGTAGGCAAGGCGACCGTCCTCCAGGATGTGCCAACTCTACCAAATAGTAGGTAGCGCCTCCTAGGCTCCCTTTATAAGGCTAGAATCCGCCCCCGTGCGGCTGTAGCTCAGCTGGCTAGAGCGTCTGCTTGCCATGCAGAAGGTCGAGGGTTCGAATCCCTTCAGCCGCTTCACTCGAAAGCCCGCTCTGGAGCGGGCTTTCGTCGTTAAAGGGCACTTGGCTGGGATGCGGCGCCGTCCTTGCCGGAGTGATTGTTAGTCGCCTGGCGGAGGCGGCGATTGGCATCTCGGCCACGGTGGTCGTTTTCTGGGCCGGCCTGCTGTGGCGGTTCGAGCGCCGCGGTTGAGTTGCAGGCTGGTACGCGGTGCGATCAGCTCGATTCGCCTGGAAGCGGGAATTCGCGTGGCGTCGGCGAAGATTGATGCGATATGCCGACCAGAGCGCAATCGAGTGGACTGAGGCGACCTGGAGCCCGGTGACCGGCTGCGACAAGGTTTCCCCAGGCTGTGCTCACTGCTATGCGGAGACGTTTGCCGAGCGGTGGCGAGCCGAGTCGGGCACTTCTGGCGAGAAGTGCCCGAAATCTTGGAGACCGGGTTCAAGATGACCTCCTCATGGGCGCGATACGGCGCTGGCGCCCGCTATGCCCCTCGTTGACCCGCTCTCCGTGCGACAAGCGAGGCCAGCTCAGAGCGGTTGCGAATGTCGAGCTTCGCGTAGACGTGCGAGAGGTGCATCTTGACGGTGCCGCGGGCGATGAACATCCGCTCGCCGATCTCCGGATTGGTGAGGCCCTCGGCGGCGAGCTCGACGGCCTGCATCTCGGTGGGGGTCAGTGACTCCCAGCCTCCGGAGGGCCGTTTGCGGGAGCCGCGGGTGCGCCCCAGCCAGCCGATTGCCTGATCAGTGTTCAGCGCGCGCCCTTGCGTGATGGCCGCGGTGAAACGCTCGGCGCCAAGCTCGCTGCGGAGCCGCTCCCCGAGCGTCTCGACCGCTTCCTGCTCGTGGGGCCAGCGAACCCGGCCGAGATCCTCTCGGGCGCGATCCGCGGCGCCGAGGATGCGCGCCGCCTCCTCGAAGCTCTCGAGTGCCGCCGCGACCGCGGCAAGCACGTCGAGGGCGGGGTGGAGATGAGCGGCCAGCGCCTGCTCGACGGCGCTCGCCAATGACCCGTGGGCGAGATGCTCGGCCTCGGTCGGTTCCCCCTGCGCCAGCGCCACCACCGCCAGCGCCTGCTGAGCGGCCGCCCGGAAGACCGGGTTGTCGAGCGGACCTTCGGCTATCTCGGCGACGGTCCGTGCGTGCGCCCCGCCGCTGTCGAACAGGCCGAGGCCGAGCTCGGCGCGCGTCAGGGCCAGGAGGGCCAGCGCCGTTTCATAGGGTCCGCCGGCTGCGCCCCGCTCCAGGTCATCCTGCAGCGAGCCACGCGCCTCCTCAAGCAGTCCGGCACTCGCCTGGGCATAGGGGATGGCCACCTGAAGAGGGGAGATCGCGAGGCCGGCGGCAGCGGCGGCCGAGCGCTCCATTGCCGAATCGAGGTCTGCCAGGGCGGCCTTTCCGTCGCCCCGCTCGGCACGCAGAATGCCCCGGTAGGCGTGGGCGGTGCCGGCGCTGACCGGCTCGCCGACCGCGTCGGCCAGGGCGATCGCACGCTCATACAGCGCCAGGGCTTCCTCGTCGCGACCCTGGATCACGTGTCGCACAGCCCCGACACCCACCCAATGCCAGGCGGCGAACTCCGCGTAGCCGGTGCGCTCGATGATCTCGATCGCCTCCTCGAAGACGCAGACGGCGCCCGCATCGCCCTGCATGGCCAGCGCGAAGCCGAGGATCTGCGTCGCATCCACAAAGCACCACTCGTCATCGCTGGCTCGGGCCAGCTCTCGCGCCTGCTCGAGCCCCTTGCGGGCGCCGGTCGGATCCGGGTACATCTGCATCGTTCCCAGCACGTCGAGTGCCCGCGCCGCCGTCGAGACCTCCCCCAGCGAGCGGGCCATCTCGAGCGCTTCCAGCTCGCTCGCGGCCGCCTCCTCGAATCGGCCCGCGTAGGTCAGCAGGTAGCCACGCCCCCACAGAACCCGAGCTCGAAGGGCCGAGGGCTCCGCCGGCCCGGCCCCCAGCGCCCGCAGATAGGCGTCGTCGGCGATCGCGAAGCGCCCGCGCAGCTTCCACCAGACCGTCAGCGCCGCGCAGAGGCGCAGCGTCCGCTCGCCGTCGCCGTCGGCCGCCTGGTCGAGCGCCGCAGCGAGGTTGGCCGCCTCGGCGTCGAGTGCGTCGAGCCAGGTGCTCTGACCGGCGGCCTCCAGGTGCGGGGCGATCTGCTCGGCTAGAGCGAGGTAGAAGTCGAGATGGCGCTCGCGAAGATCGCCGGCCTCGCCGGCCGCCGCGAGCCGCTGCAGCGCGTACTGGCGGACCGTCTCCAGCAGCCGGTAGCGCACCGCTGCGCCGTCCTCTTCGACGACGACGAGGGACTTCTCGGCCAGCGACGTCAGCAGGTCGAGGAGTGCCGCCCGGTCGAGCCCGTCGCCGCAGCAGACTTCCTCGACGGCTTCGAGCGTCCAACCGCCGGCAAATGCTCCCAGCCGCCTGAACAGCATCTGCTCGTCGTCATCGAGCAGATCGTGGCTCCAGTCGACCGAGGCAGCCAGGGTCTTCTGGCGTGGCATCGCCGACCTCGCCCCGCCGGTCAGCAACTGGAAGCGGTCGCCCAGCCCGGCGACGATCCGCTCGACGCCGAGAACCCGAACACGCGCCGCCGCCAGCTCGATCGCCAGAGGAATCCCATCGAGGTCGTTGCAGATCCGCGCAATCGTCGGAGCATTGACGGTGTCGACGCTGAAGTTCGGGCGCACCTTTCTCGCCCGCTCGACGAACAGACGCACGGCATCGGACTCGGTGAGGACCTCCACGGGCTCGGCCTGCAGCCGCCGAGACGGCAACGAAAGGGAGGGCACACGCCAGTCGGCCTCGCCGGCCACCCCGAGCGGCGCCCGGCTCGTCGCCATCACGGTGACCCTGGGGCAGCCATGCAGAAGCGCTTCCGCCACCGCGGCGCAGGCCTCGAGCAGGTGCTCGCAGTTGTCGAGGACGACCAGCGCCCGGGCCTCGGCCAGGTGGGCGACCGCCGCGTCCAGCGAGGACTGGCCGGGGAGCGGCTTGACGCCGACGGCGTCCCCGAGGGCCGCGCCGACGGCGTCCGGATCCGCCAGCGGCGCCAGCTCGATCCACCAGGCGCCATCGGGGAAACGATCGAGCTGCTCGGCTGCCGCCTGCGCGGCGAGCCGCGTCTTGCCGCAACCGCCCGCCCCGGTCATGGTCAACAGCCGCGTGGCGCTGAGCGCCTCCGCCGCCTCGCTCAGCTCGCGCTCGCGCCCGATGAAGCTGGTCAGTTGCTCTGGGAGGTTGTTCGGCGTCCCGGAGTCGTCCGGCGCTGCGGACGGCGCTTCTTTCGCCTTGGCGATTTCTCGCAACCCGACCTCCACACGATCGGCCGGCCGAGTGCCGGCCACGGGTGGAGTCTGTCACGGCCCCGCGCCAGATCTCGGTAGCTCCCCGCTCAGGACAAGGCGGGAGCGGCGACCTCGACAGCGACGGGGCGCCGCAGCAGGACGACGCCTATGCAGGCCATCCAGATCGCGAACGCCGGCGCAGCCGCCAGGGCGATCCCGTCGGGCGACAGAACTCCCGAGCGAGCGAACGAGAGCGCGCTCACCACGTCCAGGCCCGCGACCAGCAGACCGAATGCGAGCACCGATTTCGGCAGCGCCGCACAGCGTCGGGCGGCGATCACCAATCCGATCACGCAGGCGATCGTCGGCCACTCCGAGAGGCTGGTGGCAACGCTCATGCCGACACCGAGCAGCTTCGACAATTCCAGGCCGAGGTCGGGCGCCATGTATGCGGCGATCCCACCGAACAGCAGGATCACTCCGATCAGCGCCGCCTCGACCCCGGCGCAGACCAGCGCCACGGTCGCGGCGACGCCGCCGCGCTCGCCCAGGAATGAGCGCAGGCCGACGAAGGTGACCGGCAGCAGGGCGCACCATGCAATCCCGTTCAGCGCCACGGCAGCGAGTACACCGGCCCGGTGCTGAGCGAAGAACTGGGCGAAATCCGCCGCCGAGGCATTCGGGGCGGGCAGGCTCGCCAACGAGCCGATCGGAACGCTGACGAGATACAGCAGCGCGATGCCGAGCGCGGCACCGGCGGTGAGTCGGGTTAGGCGAGCATCGTTCGAGGACATTTGACACACCTCCGTCTGAGCGGGCCGACCCGCGTGGTCAGCATCAGCACCGAAGCTATGGTCGGTGACAGGCGAGTACTACTGCCACCTGGCATATATTCCGGCCCGCCAAGTTCACTCGGCTAGCGCGATCCGCAGCTGCTCGACGTCGAAATAGCTGTCCTTGGTCTTCACCAGGCCATCCTCGATGGTGATGATGTCGACACAGTCGACCCTGACGTCCCCGCTGATCACCGTCCATTCGAGTACCCAGTGATCATCGCCGAACAGGACCTTGCGCGGCTCAGAAGCAAACGCCGGAAACCGCTCGAAGGTCTCGGCCGCCGCCGTGCGCATCGCCGCCCGGCCCTTCACCGTCTCGCTGACGCCATGGGTGCAGAATCGCGTGTCCTCCGTGTGCAGCGCGGCGATCGCATCTGCATCGTGGTCGTTCCAGGCCTTGCCATAGGTCAGCAGGAGCTCTCCTAGATTCGTCTCTGAAATCGCCTCGGTGGTCATCCGGGTCCAGCCTTTCGTAGAGGTATGCAGGCGGCACGGTGGGAGGGCTTCGCCTCCGGAACCGTCGACATCGAAGCTACGGCCGCGCGTTGGCGAGTACTACTGCCACCTGGCATATATCCCGCCGGATGCAAAGCGGGTGCCAATCACCCGCCCGTGTCGCCGAGGAACGGCCTCGGCGAGGACTCGCCGGATGGCGACATAGGCGACCGTGGCGCCGGCCGCGAGCACCGCCAAGAGTGAAGCGGCGGTGAACTCAGGCTCGGCTGGCGCGTGCTTGCGCAGAGCCGATTTGGACGAAGTACTTTGCTTCGCGCGTAACTCGAGCGCGTTCTTCAGTGTCCGATTTCGTGCGTCCTCAGTGCCTGGACCACGGCTCCGGTACGCGTATGGGCGTGCAGCTTCTCCATCGCGTTGCGGATATGCGTTCTGACGGTCTCGGGAGCGATCGTCAAGCGAGTGGCGATCTCCTCGCCCGTCAGGCCTTGGGCGAGGAGATCGAAAACCTCCCGCTCGCGCTTGGTCAGCAGTAGCGGCTTTCCGTCGACCTCAGCGTCGAGTAAAGCCCTGATAGCCGGATCGACGTAGCGCTTTCCCTTCCCGACAAGGTCCAGCGCATGGACCAGCTGGTCGATGTCTCCGAGCTTGAGGACGAATCCGCGGGCGCCGCTCTCCAGTGCTTCGGCCAAGGTCCCGACATCCTCGATGCCGGTGTAGATCAGGATCGCTATCTCAGGTTGCTCAATCCGAAGCTCTTTGACCAGATCCAAGCCGCTTCCGTCTCGGAGCTGGATGCCGATGACAGCCACATCGGGCTGCTGTCTACGAAAGAGCTCAACGGCGCCGGCAATCGTCCCCGTCGCACCTACCGTCTTGATGCCGCGGCGCTCTAGGAGGACTTCCAATCCACCGCGCAGTGCGTCGTGAGCATCTACTAGGGCTACCTCCATCCAGTGCCGGTTTACCACATCGCCAGACGCTGAAGGGCGGTCAATCTCCCCGATCTGAGGTATGGGGCTTCCCTCCCTCCCCGCCGATACCTCTTCTAAGCAGCGGCTGGCCCATGGGCGCTATCGCCAACGCTCCGCCGTCCGCCTCCACCGAAGCATGAAAGGCCCCATGTCGCGACCTCGTTACCTCCCTCTCGCCTGTCTGATCAGCGCCCTGGGGCTGTTCGCAGCACCCTCCTTCGCCGCCGCGGCTGGAGATCTGACGCCAAACCCAACGCAGCTCGATTTCGGCACCCAGGGCATTCACCAGGGTTCGACCTCTTCGCAGTCAGTGAAGTTCGAAAACCTAACCGGTGCCGATCTGAGCGTCTCCTCGGTCAGCATCGTCGGCACGGATGCCGCGAGCTTCGCCAGCAATAACGACTGCAGCTTCGTAATGGACGGCGCCTCCTGCGATGTGAGCGTCGCGTTCAACCCGTCGACACCGGGGCCGAAGAGCGCCCAAATCGAACTCGTAGACGACAACGGCACCGTCATCGTCCCGCTCAGCGGCACGGGCGCGACGGGAACTCTCTCAGGGTCTTCGCCGTCCTTCGATCCACAGCCTTACTTCTACGGTGGTCAGGAGCGCGACGCCAACATCTCCAATCTCTCCGCGTTTGCCGTCGCGAGCACCAATGCGACCATTGCCGGGCCCGATGCAGCCGCCTTCTCGATCGGCTTCAACGGCTGCCAGTTCGTTTTGAATCCCGGCAACAACTGCAATGTCGGGGTGAACTTCAACCCTTCGGGCGCAGGGACCTACAGCGCCCAACTGGAACTGAGCAACGACGGAACCGTCAATCCGCTGGTCATTCCCCTGAGCGCAACCGCGCTGGCGGGTCCTCACGCCGTCATCTCGCCGGCTCAAGCAGGGTTCGGGGATGTCGCTGTCGGCTCAGCCTCGGCCCCAAAGGCCTTTACGATCAAAAACGCTGGCGACTACCCGCTGCAGATCCAGCAGGTATTCGTCCTGTCAGGGACGCCGCAGCTCTTCCCGGTCTCCACCGATTCCTGCAGCGCTCAAGTCCTCTCTCCGGCTGCCTCCTGCCAGCTCACCGTGGACTTCCACCCAAATGGCACGGGAGAACGGGAGGGGACAGTCTTCGTCATCACCAACGAGAACGGCCCAGTCACTACCGCGTCATTCTTCGGCTACGGGGTCCCCTCGCCTAACGGCGTCGCGACCGTAGCGGGAGTCGCCGCTGCCGGTAGTCCGCTGACCTGCACCCCCAGCGGCTACTCCGACGGGACGACATTTGCCTACCAGTGGCAAAAGGACGGCAACCCTTTCGATGCGACCGGCTCGAAGATCACTCCGACCGACGCCGATGTCGGCGCTCGCTTTTCCTGCCGTGTCTCGGCGACGAACTCGGTCGGTTCGCAAACCGTTACCTCGGCCAAGAGCGCACCGATTGCGCCCAAGGACCTCTCGGGGCTCGACGGCAGCCTCGTCGACGAATCGGCCTGCCGCGCCGTGCAGGCCCCCTCTGGGCTAAAGGTGGGGACAAAGACGGTGAAGCTCAGCTATGGCAAGCCGGTCACTCCGTCTTCGACTTTTGTCCTTGACGCGCCGGGTCTCAAAATGACGGCGATGATCGACGGTCAGGCCCTGGCTCATGGCACCGGGCATGTCGCCCTGACGCCACGCTCTCTTCAAAGTTTCGCCGATGGCACCCACGCGCTGCGGGTGAGCGCAGGATCGCGTGAAGGCAACTCTCAGATCGCACTGGCGCCCTGTCGCCTCGCGGTCCGCCTCGAAGGCGGTCCGAGCCGCCCCGCGAGCCTCGTCCTCTCGGCTGCCGCCGGCATGACCTCGCCCAAGGTGCGCTTGCCGGGGAGGCTGCGCCTTCATGTAAGCGCAGCCGCTCTGGGCACCGCGTCGATTCAGGTCGCAGGAAAACCCGCTGAGACTTTTGGGCTCAGCGGAGCGCGTACCAGCGCAAACGGAATTACCGTCTCGCTAAAGGCGCACTCGGTCCAGATCAAACACCTGCCGCCAGAAGCCGGCGTGGTGAGCATTGCCCTCAATGGTGGAGTGATCACCGGGCGAGGCGGCGTTGTCAAGGCCACCGCGCAGCTTCGAGGGGACGCTGCTGCAAGCAGTGCCGACGCCCGTACGACTTGGCATCGGTAGCTAGCGGTCTTTGCTCACGGACGTTAAACGCGACTGATCGGCGGCCGGCCCCCAACTGAACTGTGGGCCTGGTCTCGTTGTAGTGCTCGAGCCAGTGTGGCAAAGCCGGTTTCGGTGACGATGAGACCGGTAGGCCATTCCGTAGGCTCACTCCTGCGCCATCGTCCTATGAGTGACAGTATTCCCGAGCTTGCCGTGGCCTACAGCCAGGCATGGGCGAACCACGCTCCAGAGGCGATCGTTGCCGGCACCCGTGACGGCAAATCCTTCGCCTGCGATGGCACCGACGTATTCACCGTCAGCGATGGCCTTGTCGCACGCAAGGACTCATATTTGGATTGGATCACCTACCAGCAGCAGACGGGTGTCGACGTGACCTCTGTGAGCGAGTTTTCATATTGACCTGAGCCATCTATCTTCGCGGGCCTTAGTACTGCAGCGCATACCGAGATTTAGCCTCGGCTTTGGAGGCTCTTTAGGGAATGCGAGAAGATGGCGTGCATGGACGGGGTGGCGATCGTCGTTTTCAGCGACTTGGTGGACTCGACCGCCCTGCTTGCGAGGTTGGGAGACGATGGCATGGAGCGGGTGCGCCGCGCTCACGTCGAAGATGTCGCCCGCGAGGTCAAGGGTGGCGGTGGGCGCGTGGTGAAGACCCTCGGCGACGGCACGATGGCGACCTTCGAAAGCGCGCTCGGAGCGTTGAAGGCCGCGGCCGGAATCCAAGCAGCGGTCGAGCGGCTCGACGGCGCACAGGGCAAGATCGGAATCGCCGCTCGCGTGGGGATCGCAGCCGGTGAGCCGATTTCCGACGGGGACGACCTACACGGGATGACGGTGGTGATCGCCAGCCGGCTCTGCTCCGCGGCGGGCACCGGCGAGGTGTTGGTCCAGGGAGTCGTGGAGTCGCTGGTCGCCTCGCGTGACGGCCTCAGCCTCGAAGCCGCGAGCGAGTACGAGCTGAAGGGAGTTCCGGACCCGGTCCAGGCTTCGAGGCTGATTTGGAAGGAGCTCGCGGGGGGGACGGAGGCGGCTTCGGTCGGGTTCGACATGACGCGGACCCCGGCCCTCGGCAAAGGCTCATCGACGGACGATGAGGTGTTGTGCATCGGTCTCCTCGGGGCGTTCTCCGTCAGCGCCGGCGACAGCGTCATCGCCGACGACGCCTGGCGGCTGCGCAAGGCCAAGACGCTGATCAAGCTGCTCGCCCTCGCTCCCGAGCGCCGCATCCACGTCGACCAGGCCATCGAGCTGCTGTGGGCGGGGCGGGATCCGGACTCCGCCCGCAACAACCTCCATCAGGCGATATTCGCGGCCCGGCGCGCGCTTGACTCGATCGGGCTGGACGGCGGCCGCTACCTGGAGCTGCGCGAAGAACTGATCCTGCTCAGCCCCGAGGACCCGGTCCGGATCGACGCGGTCGCCTTCGAAGAGCTCGCCGCCGCGGCGCGCGAGCAGGGCGACCCTGGCGCCTACCGCTCGGCGCTCGAGGACTTCGACGCCGAGCTGCTGCCGGCTGACCGCTACGAGGACTGGAGCCGGGAGCGGCGCGACTCGCTCGAAGAGCTCCGCCTCGCCCTGGAGGCTGAGCTGGCGGAGTTGGAGGAGCGCGACGAGCCTGAAGCGGCGGCTGGCCGCGGGCCCAAGCTGCCGTCACAGCTGACTAGCTTCGTCGGCCGCGAGCGCGAGCTGGCAGAGGCCGCGGCGCTGCTGCGCGATGCGAGGCTCCTCACCTTGACCGGGGCCGGCGGCTGCGGCAAGACCAGGCTGGCTCTGCAGCTTGCCGGGCAGCAGGGGGAGGATTTCTCCGACGGAGTCTGGCTGGTCGAGCTGGCGGCGCTCGGCGAGCCCGAGCTGGTCGGGCCAGCGGTCGCCCAGGCCCTGGACACCCGGCTCGCCTCCGACCGGGCGCCAGAGGTCGCCCTCGCAAGTCACATCGGCGACCGCCAGCAGCTGCTCCTGCTCGACAACTGTGAGCACCTGGTCGAGCCGATCGCCCACCTCGCCGAGGCCCTACTCAGCCGCTGCCCGAACCTGACCGTGCTGGCGACCAGCCGCGAGCCGCTCCGCATCCCTGGCGAGGCCACCTGGCGCGTCCCCTCGCTCTCCCTCCCCAGGCTGGTCCCCGGAGCGCCCGCGGAGGAGTCCCTGGCGGCTGAGTCGGTGCGACTGTTCGCCACCCGGGCCGCGCAGGCCGCCCCCGGATTTGAGCTCGGCGCCGACAACGCGGACGCCGTCGCCTCCCTTTGCCACCGTCTCGACGGGATGCCGCTGGCGATCGAGCTGGCGGCGGCCCAAGCGGCCGTTCTCACTCCGGCTCAGATCGTCGAGCGCCTCGACGACTCGCTCGACCTGCTCTCGGCCGGGGCCCGCACGGCGATGACCCGACAGCAGACGCTGCGGGCGACGCTCGCCTGGAGCTTTGACCTGCTCGACGCCTCCGAGCAGGTGCTGCTGCGCCGGCTCGCAGTGTTCGCCGGCGCCTTTGGGCTGGAGGCGGCGGAGGACGTCTGTGCCGAGGACCCGTTGCGGCGCAGCGAGGTCGCCGCCCTGCTGGGCAGGCTGATCGACAAGTCGCTGGTCCAGGTCGAAGGGGGATCCGGCGACCGTCGCTACCGGCTGCTGGAGACCGTGCGCCAGTACGCGGTCGAGCGTCTCGAGGAGGCTGGGGAACGGTCCGTCCTAGAGCGGTGCCATTGCGACTGGTACGTCGAGCTGGCCGAGAGCGACCCGACACCGGCCGGCGAGCTGCCGGCCCGGATCACGCTGCGGGGCCTCGATCGGGAGCGGGACAACCTGCGCGCCGCCCTGGCCTCGGCGCTGGCCGCCGATCCTCAAGCGGCGCTGCGTCTTGCTGTCGCCCTCTGGCGTTTCTGGCTGATGCGCGGCTACCTCGCCGAGGGGTATCGCTGGCTCACCGCTGCCCTGGCCGCGGCGCCCGAGCCCACGGCGGTGCGCGCCCGCGCCCTGCTCGCCGCCTGCGTAATCGGGCTGCGCCGCGGCGTCCACGGGCGGATCCACGAGTTCGCGAGCGAGAGCGTTGCGATCTTCCGCGAGCTCGAGGACCGGGCCGGGATGTTCGACGCGGTCGAGGTCTCGGCGGCTTACCGGACGATCGTCAGTCCCGCGCAGGACGTCGAGCGCCTCGTGCGCGAACACGAGGCGCTGGTCGCCGACGACCTGCCGGCCGAGCGGCCGCCGATGTGGGCGGCCCACACGCGCGGCATCGCCGCCTGGTTCCGGCGCGAATACGGCCCCGCACGAGAGCAGCTGGAAGCCGCGCTGGGGCACGCCGGCGCTCTGGCCGCCGAGCCGCGCCCGGCGCTCTGGCCGCTCAGCTACGGGTTCGTCTCGGTCGAGCCCGAGACCGGCTACCCGCTCTTCCTACACGAGGACACCACGATCGTCGCCCGCCGCGTGGGCGGCGCCGCGGCCGCCGCCCACATCCTCGTCAACCTCGCCGCGGTGGATCGCGCCGAGGCCGACTTCGCCCACGCGGAGGAGCTGATCGAGGAGAGCCTCGCCCGCTTCGAGCAGCTCGGCGACCAGCAGGGCGAGGCCTTTGCGCTCAACGCCTTTGGCAACCTGGCCCGCTCCGGCGGCGACTTTGAGCGAGGCCGGTCGCTGCTCGAGCGCAGCCTCGCCCTGCGGCAGGAAATCGGCGACCGCCGCGGCGCCGGAATCACCCTCAGCTGCCTGGCGATGCTCCTGGCCCGCTCCGGCGACGCGGACGGCGCCCGCATCTCAGCCGGGCAGAGCCGGACCTGGTTCGCCGAAAACGACGACCTGATCGGCCTCGGCGCCGCCGAGCTGAGCCTGGCGAACGTGGCGCTGTGCGCCGGCGATCGCGCCGATGCCCGGGCTCACCTCGAGGCCGCCGTCTCGGTCTTCGGAGGGATCGGGACGACCCACCAGGGGGGGTGGGCGCTGGCAGTGCTGGCGGCGATCTGCGCGGAGGACGGCGAGGCGGCGATGGGGCGCCGCTGGCTGGACCGGGCGAGCCGGCACTTCGAGCTGCTCGAGTGCGACGCCGGCATCGCATACTGCCGGAATCTGGAGGCTAAGGCGCTGCAAAGTGGGTGCTAAGAGGTGGCTCCTAGCCTCGCTGTGCGTCGTTGAGGCGCGATCTAAACCAACCCATACCGAGAGGGAGCCGAGATGGCCACGCAGGGAGTGCTTGGAGCGGCAACGCTGAAGGAGTTCGAGGACGGTCTGCACGGAGAGATGGTCAAGCCCGGCGATGGCGGCTACGACGAGGCGCGCTCGATTTGGAACGGCGCGCACGATGCCCGCCCGGCGCTGATCGCCCGCTGCGCCGACGCCTCTGATGTGCGCCACGCGGTCGGCTTCGCTCGCAGCGAGGGCCTGGACGTCGCCGTGCGCGGCGGCAGCCACAGCATTCCCGGCTTCTCCACCGTCGAGGGTGGGATCGTCATCGACCTCTCGCCGATGAAGGGCATCAAGGTGGATGTGGGCGGGCGGACCGCAACCGCCCAAGGGGGGGTCCTCTGGAACGAGTTCGACGCCGCCACCCAGGAGCACGGCCTCGCCACCACCGGTGGCCTGGTCTCGACCACCGGCGTCGCCGGCTTCACCTTGGGCGGCGGGATCGGCTGGCTGATGCGCAAGCACGGCCTCGCCTGCGACAACCTGCGTTCTGCCGAGGTCGTCACCGCCGACGGACAGGTCCTCACCGCCAGCGCGACCGAGAACCAGGATCTGTTCTGGGCCCTGCGCGGCGGAGGCGGCAACTTCGGCGTCGTCACCTCCTTCGAGTTCGACCTGCACCCGGTCGGCCCGACCGTCACGGCCGGCCCGGTCTTCTACCCCGGCGAGCGGGCGGAGGAGATCCTGCGCTTCTACCGCGACTTCACGGGCGACCTCCCGGACGAGCTGACCACCTTTGCCAACCTGCTGACCGCGCCGCCGGCGCCCTTCCTGCCCGAGGAGTGGCACGGCAAGAAGCTGATCGGCCTGATCGGCTGCTACTCCGGCGACCCCGAGGAGGGGGCGAAGGCGATGCAGCCGCTCCGCGATCTGGGCGACCCGGTGGCCGACCTGGTCGGCCCGATGCCCTACGTCCAGATGCAGGGCCTGGTCGACGCGCTCTACCTGCGCGGGACCAAGGCCTACATGAAGGCCGGCTACATGCGGGATCTGGACGACAAGGCGATCGAGACCCTGGTCCGCTGCCACCAGGACGCGACCTCGCCGGCATCGGAGATCCACGTCCACCACTTCGGGGGCGCGGTGGCCCGCGCCGATGCCGACGAGACTGCCTACGGGGAGCGCCAGGCGCCCTACGTGCTCAACATCATCGCCATGTCGCACGAGCCGGGCGGGCTGGACACCCACATCGATTGGGCGCAGCGGCTCTACGCCGAGATCGAGCCGTCGCTGACCGGCGCCGCCTACATCAACTTCCTCTCGGCCGAGGGTGAGGATCGTGTGCGAGCCGCCTACGGGGCGGAGAAGTTCGACCGGCTGCGGGCGCTGAAGGACCGCTATGACCCGACCAATCTGTTCCACCTGAACCAGAACATCCCGCCGTCGTGAGGCGGGGTGTGAGGGCCAAAACCCCTCCTCGCGCTATGGCGGAGGCAATCGTGTGCGGTGCCGGAACGGCTGGGCTCGCGTCGGCTGCCGCGCTTAGAGCAGCAGGCGTCGAGGTGGTTGTGCTGGAGCGGACCGACCGGGTCGGCGCCAGCTGGCGGACACGCTACGACGACCTGCGGCTCAACACGCCGGGCTGGATGTCGACGCAGCCCGGCTATCGCGCCAGCCGCCGCCGCTACGGCGAGTACCCGACCAGGGACGCGTGGATCCGCTACCTCGAGGACTACGCGGCCCATCATCGCATCGACGTTCGTTTCGGCACGCAGGTGCGGCGACTGGAGCCCGTCGAGGAGGAGTGGCGGCTAGAGACCGACGGCGACGAGGGTCTGCGGGCGCGCTTCGTAGTTATCGCGACGGGCTTTGACCGCGACCCCGAGCTGCCCGACTGGCCGGGTCGCGACAGCTTCAGCGGCGGGCTCATCCATTCCAGTGCCTACCGAAACCCCGAGCCCTACCGCGGCCGCGACGTTCTCGTCGTCGGGCCGGGGACCACCGGCTCGGAGGTCGCGACGCTGCTCGCGCGGGGCGGCGCCGGAAGGGTGCGCGTGGCCTGTCGGACCCCGCCGAACCTGACGGTTCGCAAGATCATGGGCGCCTCGGTCAACATCCACGGCCTGGTGCTCGAGCGCCTGCCGCTGAGCGTCGCCGATCGGGCTGGCTGGCTGTCGCAGCGCAGGCTCTTCGGCAAACTCGACCGCCACGGGCTTCCGCGCTCGCCGATCGGAATCGCGACGCAAAGCCGCCGGCAACAAGCGCCGGCCTACGACAGCGGGTTCGTCGGTCTTCTCAAGTCAGGCCGGATCGAGATCGTCGCCGCTGTCGAGGGTTTCGACGGCGAGGACGTGCTGCTCGCCGACGGCACACGAATCCAACCGCAAGCGGTCATAGCGGCAACGGGCTATGGACGTGGGCTGCGGCCGTTGATCGGTCACCTCGGGGTGCTCGACGAGGATGGCAAGCCGCTCGTCGGCGGCGGTAGCGAGCACCCCTCTGCAAGGGGACTGTTCTTCAACGGCTACAGGTCAAATCTCAGCGGACAGTTGCGGCTGATGCGTCTGGACGCACGGGCTATCGCACGCGCAGTCAAGAAGCAGAGGGCGTAGGCGCCGCTGCCGGTAGCGCACGCCGTCAGGCACAGGGAAAATCAAACCGCCACCTCGAGTTTCGGGCACTCCTGCGCCGGAGTTCCCAAATCGCTGCATATCGGCGCATATCTACACGTGTTCCTGATCGCGGTCGTCCGTCGGGCCGCTACGAAACCCCTGCAAGCCGCTACTTTCGCGGCGCGCAGTTCTCAGAGTCCTGCCTAATTGCCATGCAGAAGGTCGTGGGTTCGAATCCCATCAGCCGCTTTCTTTCCTGTGTCCGGCTAGGTAATGCTGGAGTCACGGGCGGTGCGCCGGCGCTGCAGGCGGGATTCGGCGAATTTTCTTATCAACGCCGCGAGCACGATCAAGACGGACGAAGTAAATGCGAACATCATCCCCCCGACCCAGAGGGGGAGCACCGGATCACCCGTCTTATCCGCCGGCAGACCGAACGGGATCGTGAGGGGTATGGCCAAGAGCGACAGAGCCGCAAGACGGAAGTCCCCGGTTCCGGCGCCCAGGAGTACCGATATGCCCGGCAGATCGTTCCCCACGACCCCCCGGGGTCGGCGTTCATTGAAAAGACGGCGATGACCAGGCCGATCAAATAGGCCGCGATAAGGGCGATCCGAGTCATAAATGCGAGGGTACCCCAGCGGGTTTTTTCCAAGCTTCCTTCGCAAAAGAAGATTGTGCAGCGGGCAAACTTCGCTGCCCTAACAGGACCGAATCGTGCCTGACTCAACCTAATTCAAGGCCCTCGGCTACGGTTTCGCGCGTGAATCTGCAACGGGGCATCGCTGCTCGGTCGGGCGAGTTCCTGCTCTTCGCGGTGACGCCGCCGCGACTGACGACGAGTCCCAAGGAGGCCGCGGAGATCGGTCGGGTCACCCTGGAGCGGCTGCGACCCCTGGCGATCGACGGCCTCGTCCTCTACGACATCGACGACGAGAGCGACCGCAATCCTGACGAGCGCCCGTTCCCGTTCCTGCCGACGATGGACCCCGCCGCCTATCTCGTCCGTGATCTAGGCCGGCTGGAGGTCCCCGCGATCGTCTACCGCGCGGTGGGCAAGTACCCAGAGGATCGTTTCCGCTCCTGGCTGGAGGAGCAGGACCCGTCCCGGGCGCTGACGGTGTTCGTCGGGTCCTCCTCGCGCGAGAAGGCGGTCCTCACCTCGCTCGCCCGGGCCTACGAGCTGCGCGACGAGGTGCGGCCGGAGCTGCCGCTCGGCGGGGTCGCAATCGCCGAGCGCCACGCGCGCCAAGGCGACGAGCACCTGCGGCTGATCGCGAAGCAGGCCGCGGGCTGCTCCTTCTTCATCACCCAGATCGTCTACGACGTCAACGCGGCCAAGAACCTGATCTCTGACTACCACCACGAGTGCGCCGCGCAGAGCCTCGAGCCGGTGCCGATCGTGTTCAGCTTCTCGGTCTGCGGTTCGCTCAAGACCCTGGAGTTCCTCCAGTGGCTCGGCGTCACCGTCCCACGCTGGATCGAGAACGAGCTTCGCCATGCCGACGACACCCTCGATGCCTCCTACGAGCAGGCGGTCGCGACGGCCCTGGACCTGATCGCGTTCTGTCGGAGGCTGGGGGCCCCGTTCGGACTCAACGTCGAGAGCGTCTCGATCCGCAAGGTCGAGATCGAGGCCTCGGTACGGCTGGCCACACGGCTGGGAGCCGAGCTGCGCCGCTGAGCTACAAGAAGGTTGTGGGTTCGAATCCCATCAGCCGCTTTCAACCGAGAAGCCGCAGCAACTCCTCGCGGTCAGGGCCTGGTATCTGCAGGCGCTCGTGCTGACCCGCCAGCTCGAGAATGCGCTCGGGCACCCCGTCCTGCGCGAAGGTCTCACTCAACGGCGTCAGGCAGGAGCGGGACTCCAGGAAGGCCTTGAAGAGGTCGGGATCATGCAGCATCGCCGCGAGAAGCGCTCCTCGAAGGGCCTGCGATGGGTCACTCGGCTGCGGTGGCTCCAATCCTTGGCGCAGCGCCTCGATTTCGCTCAGCCGGCTGCGATCCTCGGCGACCGTCTCCCGGTACCAGGGGGTCAGTCGCGCCTCGGTGGCCTCGTCCCACGCCTGTGCGAACTCCAATGGGTCCTCCAAATGCGAGCTGACGACCTCGCGTAGGGCCTGGGCGTGTGCCAGTCCGAGGGTGATGCCGCGACCGAGCGAGGGGTTGGTGCATGCGCAGGCGTCGCCGAGCAGCGCGATGCCGGTGAGCACGGGGCGCCCGTCGTGCAGCGGGCGGCGGTAGCGGTCGAGCACGCCGCCCATCGCCATGGGGTCGCTGATCGGCTCACCCTCCAGCCAGTGCGCATGGGCTGGGCATGCCTCGATGACGGCCCTCCACGCGTCGGGATCGCGCATCCGCTTCAGCGGCTGGTCTCCGCTCGAGATGAAGGTGGTTACCGACCAGGTGCCGTTGTCCGACGGGAGGGTCAGGACCGAGAAGGTCCCGATCGGCGCCAGCAGAGGACCGTAGGGCGGTGGCGTCGAGCCGTCCGCTGAGCGGAAGAACCGGCCGTAGTAGATGAACCCCGAATCCTCGGACTCTTCGTGCAGAGGCCCGATGTTCGCATCCTTGCACCAGCGCGGCAGCTGCGAGCCCCGGCCCGTCGCGTCAACTACGAGATCGGCCTGCAGTGTCTCGCCCGAGTCGAGGCGAACGCCAGTCACGTGCGGTGTCCCGTTGCCGGCCTCAAAGGTCGGCTCCTTCACGGTCACGCCGCGGCGCACCTCCATACCGGGCTCGTCCTCTGCCGCCGCTCCCAGGACCTGCTCGAACACCGGCCGGCGAGCGGTGTAGGTGACGAATCGCTCATCGCCTGACTGTGGGCCGCCATCGGCCAGGTTGGGTGGCATCAACCCGAGCAAGTCCAGACGCATCGCGCCCGCCGCGACGAGCCCATCGAATACGTCGGGGAGTTCCTGCTTCAGCACCGCGCTACCAGCGGGCTGCAGGAAATGAGCCATCCGGAACTGGGTCACGCCCTCGCGTGACCACTTCTCCCATGCCTCATCTACGGACTCCGGCACGGGATCCGCGTCGCGCTCGAGCACCGTGACCTCGTGCCCGTGGCGCGCCAGCATCAGCCCTGACGCCAGCCCGCACACCCCACCACAATACGACGATCCTGGTCATCCTCCGCTCAGCCTCCCGCCTGCTTACGGGCGTCGCAGCACAGCTCGGGGTGACTGCAGCTCATGTCGGCAAGAAAATCTACCAGCAGCCGATTCGGCCCAACACACCCTTTCGCCCGCCGACCAGGTTGCGCTTCGGATGGCACTGCTCGGGAGCTCGGACTTAGGACTCGACGATCCAGGGTGTACCGAATATGGTCGGTATTCCACGATCGAGGAGGCTGGTTGTCATGTATGTACGTGCCGTCAGGTTTACCGATGTATCTGCCGAGCGGATGCAGCAGCTCCTTGCTCGCATCGAGGAGTCCGACGGGCCACCGCCCGGCGTACCCGCCACGGGTCTCAAGATCTTGTTCGATGAGACAGAGGGAACTGCGGTGGTCCTTCAGAGCTTCGAGAGCGCGGAGGACATGGAGGCCGGAGGCAAGGTGTTCAGCGCGATGGATTCGTCGGATACGCCCGGCACTCGTGCGTCGGTGGACATGTGCGAGGTAAAGCTCGAGCGAACGCTCACCTGAAGCACCTCATTAGAAAGCGTCTGAGTCGGCTGAACCGCTACAGGAATGGGAGCTCGTCTTGCTATTCATCGGACTAGGCATCTTGTATTTCGTTCTCTTGGTTGTTCTTGGTGTCAGGACGTTCCAGAACAAGCACTACGTCCTCTTCGCCTTCGGTTTTGTCATCCCGGTCATCTGGATCGTCGGGGCAATGTTGCCGCCGAAAGGCATGTCCCACGTGGACGAGCTGTACGCCCGCCGCGGCGAGACGGATTAGGCCAACCCAAGCCGCACCACGGCGGCCCGGGTGAGCATCCGCCGGGTGCCGGCGATACCGCCAATCGAGCGGGTGCCGAAGTCCTCGACCCGCCCGGCAAGCTCGGCGTCGCGCGCCGCCGTCGAGTAGACGAGCTTGTCGAGTGGCGAGAAGCGTCGCCCGCTCGAGTAGTCGGAGATGAACCAATGATGCGCACCGAGCTCGCGGCGGTGGCGCCGCGCGTAGGCCCCCAGGGCTCGATTGAGCTGCCGATCCGATCCGTGCAGAGCCGGGCCGACTTCCTCGTCCAGCCAGTCCGCCGACTGGAACGCCCAGCCACAGCCGACGCCGAAAAGTGGATCGGATGCCTGGGCGGCATCGCCGACAAACGCCATCCCACGCGCCGCGGCAGGGCGGATCGTGCTCGGCATCTCGAGCTTTCCGAACCATTTCGCGATCGGGCGCGCGCTATCCAGGCTCGGAGCATCCGCCAGGCTCCGAAAGTGCGCGCGAACCGCCGGCTCCGGATCGCCGCGAAACTCGCCCAGCCGTCGCTTGGACGGCATCACCCCGACCATCGAGACGCCCTCCTCGTTTGGGTGCACATACGCCATGTCGGGGTCGCTGAACCAGATCATTCCCCGGCTGGGATCGGGCAGCGGGACGTCTTTGAAATAGGAGAAGTAACAGAAGCGCTTGTGCGCTCGGACGCGTCCCGAGACGCCCGCCATCCGCGCCACCTGCGAATCACGTCCGTCGGCGGCGACCACGAGCCTTGCCGTCAGCGTTCTCGCGTTGTCTCCATTTCCCGAAACGCGGACGCCTTCGATCTGCTCATCGCCCTCGAGGCCCACCGCCGTGAGGCCGGGCAGGTAGTCCACGCCCGGAGTCTCGATCGCCTGCCGGCGCACGATCGGGTCGAGGACCGAGCGCCGCAGGTTCAAGCTGCGCAGGCCCCGATCCGGCGGGCGTATCCACCCGTAGCGCGTCCAGATGTCGGACTGGGCGCGAACGGCGCCGGCCTCGCGGATCGCCGGCCCGATCCCGAGCCGCTCCATCGCCGCCATCGCACCGGCCTGGATGTTGTGGGTGCAGACGACCTTGTAGGCGTCGAGCTCGGGGCGCTTCTCCACCACGGCGACGCGAGCCCCCCGCAGCGCGAGGAGCCGGGCCGCGGCGCACCCGGCCAGGCTCCCCCCGACGACCACAACGTCGTATTCGCGATCAGGCATTCGGCTGGATGTTCTGGTTGACGCGGAAGAGGTTCGTCGGGTCGTAGGTGGCCTTGATCTGCGCCAGGCGGTCGTAGTTGTCGCCGTAGCTGGCCCGCACTCGCTCCTGGCCCTCGTCCATCATCATGTTGACGTAGGCGCCGCCGGCCGAGTAGGGGTGCAGCGCCTCGAAGTAGTCGACGCACCAGTTGCGGATCGCATCCGCGTTCGCCGGGTCTGGGTCGACGCCGGCGAAGACCGAGCCCCAGCCGGCGTCGCGGTAGGCCCAGGGGGTGTCGGACGGCCCGACGTCGTGGGCGGCCCCGTCGATCGGGTAGAGGTGCATCGTCGACTTCCAGGTCGGCATCGCGGCGCCGAACCTGGCGTGGATCTCAAGTGCCTCGTCGGGGATCTCGTTGACGAAGTCGGCGCGCCAGTACCACTGGTCGCCGGCGGGGTAGACCGGGTCGAAGGCGCTCTGTAGCGCCGGTAGCGGCATCTCCTGGGGCGCGTGCAAAAGGGGCCCCGGCAGCGCCTCGAGCAGAGGGGCCATCGCCTCGGCGGCATCCTTCGGGTCTCCCGAGTAGCACCAGACGACGCCGCAGACCTTGCGCAGGTGGAGCTCCTCGGGGAAGGGCGGCGCCGGCGGGACCGAGGTGAAGGCGAAGAAGCCGTTCAGCTCCCGCGGGGCGTTCGGGATGAAGTCCCGGTAGGCCCTCAGCACCTCGGCGCCCTGCTCGACCGGCCAGAAGGTCGGCCCGCCGACGATCATGCCCACCTCATGGAGGCGAAAGAGGAACGAGGTGACGACGCCGAAGTTGCCGCCGCCGCCCCGGATCGCCCAGTGCAGGTCAGGGTTCTCGTCCGCCGCGGCGCGGACCCGCTCGCCGCTCGCGAGCACCACCTCCGCCTCGATCAAATTGTCGATCGTCAGGCCGCACCTGCGGGTCAGGTGACCCAGGCCACCGCCGAGAGTAAGACCGCCCACACCGGTGGTCGAGATGATCCCGCTGGGGGTGGCCAGCCCGTGCTCGTTGGTCGCGGCATCGACTTCGCCCCAGAGGCAGCCGCCGCCGACCCTCGCCGTCCGGGCCTCGGGATCGACCTCGATCTCCTTCAGCCCCGAGAGGTCGAGGACGACGCCGTCGTCACACGTCCCCAGACCGCCGCCGTTATGGCCGCCGCCGCGAACCGCGAGCAGGACCTCATGGTCACGGGCAAAGGCGATGACCTTCGCGACGTCGTCGGAATCGGCGCATTTGGCGATCAGGGCCGGATGCCGGTCGATCATCGCGTTGTAGACCTCGCGGGCCTCGTCGTAGCCGGGCTCCGCGGGGCCGGTCAGCTCTCCCTTGAATCCGGAGATCTCGGTGCGGGCCGTCTGTAGCAGGGTGTCGGGGATGCTCATCTGTGCCTCCAGGCTGTCGTCACAAGTCGTTTCGACGAGGCTAGGGCGCTCGATCGCCGCTGTCATGACCTGACCTGACCCAATTTCCAGGCCCTCGTTTTGAGCGATTCGCGGGGGAATGGTCAAAACTGACTATCTTTTTGCCATGGATGCTGAGGCCCCGGACCTTCCGGGCTCGCTCCGCCCGACTTCGACCTCCCCGTTCGTCGGCCGCGCGGCCGAGCTGGAGAAGCTTCGGAGCCTGATCCCACAGGCCGCGGGCGAGGGCCGCAGGGTGGCACTGCTCGCCGGCGAGCCCGGCGCCGGCAAGAGTCGCCTGGCGCGTGAGTTCGCCGGCCAGGCCGCAATCGATGGGGCGCTTGTCCTCTATGGCGGCTGCGACGCCGTGGTGCAGATGCCCTACGGGCCCTTCGTCGAGGTGCTCGATCGCCTGGTGCGCGTAACCGAGGCCGACGAGCTGCGAGCCGCGATCGGCCCCGGCGGCGGCGAGCTGACCCGACTGCTGCCCGACCTGTCCAGCCTGGTCGGCGAGCTGTCGAAGCCGGTCGAGGCTGACCCCGATACGGAGCGCCATCGCCTCCACACGGCGGTCGCCGACCTGCTGGCCCAGGTCAGCCGCGAAAGGCCGGTGCTGCTGGTGCTGGAGGACGGGCACTGGGCCGATCCTCCGACGCTCCTGCTCCTGCGACACCTGGCGCGCTCGGCCTGGAGCGGCAGGCTGCTGCTCCTCGTGACCTTCCGCGATACCGAGGCCGACGTGCCGGGCGAGCTCTCCGAGACGCTGGCTGACCTCGGCCGCTCCGACGACGTGGTCCGGATGCGTCTCGCCGGGCTCTCCGAGGCGGAGATCGCCGACCTCGTCGGCCGGGCCGCCGAGAGCGATCCCGGGGCCGAGCTTCGCCGGCTCGCGGCCACGATCCGCGATCTCACCGGCGGCAACGCGTTCCTCGTCTGCGAGCTGTGGCGAGCCCTCGTCGAGTCCGGGACGGTCGAGGTCGCCGACGGTCGCCTCAACGTCACCGAGCCGCTGTCGGCGCTGGGGACGCCGGAGAGCGTCCGCGAGCTGGTCAATCAGCGGCTCTCGCGCCTGGCTCCGAAAACGGCGGATCTGCTCGATCTCGCCGCTGTAGCCGGCTCCGAGTTCGAGTTCGAGCCGATCGGCGCCGCCGCCGATCTCACCGAGCCGGAGCTGCTCACCGCCCTCGAGGAGGCGGTGGCAAGCGGGATGATCGAGGAGCTCCCGTCGAAGCGGTTGGCCTGGCGCTTCACCCACGAGATCATGCGGCGCGCGCTCTACGACCGGCTTTCTCGCCTGCGTCGCGCCGAGCTTCACCTCCGTGTCGCGGAGGCACTCGAGAGCGCCGGGCAGGGCTCCGACCGCAGCCTCGCTGACCTCGCCCATCACTTCGGCGCCGCGGCGCCGTTCGGCGGCGCCGAGCGGGCGATCGTCTACAACCTGCGCGCGGCGCGCGCGGCGGGCGCCGCGCTTGCCTTTGACGAAGCGGCGAACCACCTGAGGACCGCGCTCGAGATCGGCATCGAGGACAAGCGCCGGCGGGCGGAGGCGCTGCTCGAACTCGGTGCCGCGAGCCACCGGGCCGGGAACGCGACCGACGCTCTGGAGGCGTTCGCCTCGGCGGCGGAGCTGGTCCGCGAGCTCGACGCCGGCGAGCTGCTCGCGCGTGCGGCGATCGGCTACGAGGAGGCCTGTTGGCGCCCGGGAGTGCCGAGCCGCGACGCGATCGATCTGCTCGAGGAGGCTCTGGCGGCCGTGGGCCCCGACAGCGGCGAGCTGCGGACGGGCTTGCTGGCCGGCCTCGCCCGCGCGCTCGACTTCCAGGGCGAGCGCGAGCGCGGGGCGATCGTGCGCGAAAGCGCAGTCGCGCTGGCCCGCAGCCAGGAGGACAGCACCGGGCTGGCAAAGGTCCTGGTGCGCTCCTACTGGGCGCGCGGCACGACTCCGCTGGAGGAGATCCTGCCGATGCTGACCGAGGCGAGGGACCTGGCCGAGGAGCTGGGGGACGCCGAGATCCACACCGAGGCGATGGCCTGGCGGGTGCCGACCTTCGTCGCCCTCGGCGATCTCGAGTCGGCCCGCAACGAGGTCGCCGCCCAACTGGAGATGGCCGAGCGGACTGCGCAGCCGTTCATGAACCACGTCGCCGAGCAGTCCGGGTCGGCGATCGCCCTCTGCGACGGGGACCTCGTCGCGGCCGAGGAGCGGGCGGCGCGCTCTCGCGACTGGGGCCTGCTGCTGACCGGCCGCGACGCCTCGGCCACCTACGGGATTCAGATGTTTGGCGTCCGCCGCGAGCAGGGACGGCTGGCCGAGCTGGCGCCGGCAGTGAGGATCCTGGCCGCCCAGGCGGATCGCGAGGGCCCCTGGAGTCCGGGCCTGGTCGCCGTGCTCGCCGAGCTTGGCATGGAGCGGGAGGCGAGGCGCGAGCTGGCAAGGCTCGCCTCGGAGGGCATCGACGGCTTTCGCGCCTCCCTCTGGCTCGCGACGCTCGCCTATCTCGCCGACGCCAGCGCCGCGCTCGGCGACGAGACGATGGCGGCGATCGTCTATCCGGAGCTCGAGCCCCTCGCCGGCGCCACGGTGATGATCGGTCATCTGGTCGCCTGCTACGGGTCCGCCGACCGCTACCTGGGCATGCTTGCCGCGACGCTGGGGGAGGCCGACCAAGCCGAGCAGCACTTTGAGCGGGCGATGGCGCAGAACAAGCGGATGGGCGCGTCGACCTGGGTGGCCCACACTGCCTACGAGCATGCTCGCTTCCTGCTCGGCCGGGGCCGCGGGTCCCGCCAGCGGGCCGAGGCGCTGCTGGGCGAGGCGGCTGGCCTAGCCGAGCGGATCGGCATGACCGGACTGCTGGCCAAAATCCGCTCGCATGGCGTGACCGCTGCCGACAGCGGCTTGCCCGATGGGCTCTCCCCGCGTGAGGCCCAGATCCTGGAGCTGGTCGCCAGGGGACTGAGCAATCGCGAGATCGGCGAGGAGCTGTCGATCAGCGAACACACGGCGGCCAACCACGTCCGCAGCATCCTGCGCAAGACCGAGTGCGCGAACCGCACCGAGGCGGCCTCCTACGCACACCGGCACGGGCTCGCCTCGAATTAGGAGGTGACCCCCGCTACCATCGCGGCATGCCCCTGTACATGATCGAGCGCAGCTTTGCCGAGCAGCTCGACCTCAGCGAGGACGACGTCGAGATGATTGAGGAGATCAACGGCGACGAGGGGGTCAGCTGGCTGTTCTCGTTCCTGAGCGCCGACAAGCGTCGAACCTACTGTCTCTACGAGGCCCCCTCACCGGAGGCGATCCTCGCCGCCGCACGCAAAGCGGACGTCCCGGCCGACGCGGTGGTCGAAGTGGGCGCGGGCACGCCGCAGTTCTCAGGCCGGCTGCGCGACTGGGCAGACTCGATCGGCTGAGTCGGCCGCAGGTATCAACGCCACAGCTCGCGGCGCAGTAGCGCATTGCCGCGCTCGAGTTGATCGATGGTGGCGCTGGAGACCGAGCGCGTGCGGGTGTCGCGATTGATGCGGGCCTGGACCTCCCGGTGCGATTTGCCGGTGCGACGGGCGACGTCTGCGACCAGGCGCCTGCGCTCGCCGCGCAGCCGCTCTCGGGTGGCGTAGGCCGACTCCCGCTCGGGTTCGAGGTTCTCCGACGTGGCTTCGGGCCTGGCGAGGGTGGTCGCCTTCTTCGCCCCCGACCCGGGGTCATCGGTCGGGAAGAGCTGAAGCGTGGTTTCGCTCATGATTGCCTCGTCGAGTTCGGCATCGCCCGAGCTCAAGACGGCAAAGCCGCCACCCGGCTCGGGCCGCTCCGGATCGGCCTCGTCCATCTCGACCTCTTCCTCCTCGGCGCCCGGCGAGAGGTCGAGCGCGTGGCGGCGCTCCAGCTCAATCTCGTGGGCGAGCGCCTTCAGCCGCGGGTCGGCGGGCATCAGCAGGTAGCTCATCTGGCGGCGCGGCTTCGGGGTGGTCCGGATGAAGCGACCGACCACCTGGCGGAAGAAGAGCTCGGTCCGGGCCGCCGTCGCGTAGACGCCGACCCGCAGGCGGGGGATGTCGACGCCCTCGGAGACCATCAGGACCGAGACCAGCCAGCGCCGGTTCGAGGAGGCGAAATCGGCGATGCGCCGGCTGGCACCGGGCTCGTCGCTCATCACCAGCTCGGGTTGCTCCCCCGAGATCGATCCGAGCCGCGCCGCGATCGCCCGTGCGTGATCCTGATCGGAGGCGATGACCAGGCCGCCCGCGTCAGGGTGCCCGTCGGCGCGCACCTCGCTCAGCCTGGCGTCGCCGTCGCGCAGCACCTCGCCCATCCACTCGCCGTCCGGGCTGAGCGCCGTGCGCAGGCGCCGGGCCGCCTCCACCGCCGGCAGGGCGAGGTCGAAGTCGGCGCTGCGCAGCCGGCCATCCGAGACCCACTCCATCTCACCGTCATAGGGCAGGAAGGTGATCGGGCGGCACACCCGGTCGACCAGCGCCTGTGGATAGCCGTAGGCGTAGTCGGCCCGGCTGAGACCGTCCCCGTCGTAGGTGACCCAGGGAATGGCCGAGTTGTCGGAGCGGAAGGGCGTGCCCGAGAGGAGCAGCCGGAAGCGGGCGCCGTCGAAGGCCTTGCGGGTTTGCAGGCCCCAGGCGGCCAGATCGCCCATGTGGTGCGGCTCGTCGGCGATCAGAAGGGTCGGCCGGCGGCCGGCGGCCAGCCGGTGCACCTCCGGCCCGGCCGAGATCGTCTGGTAGGTGACGGCGACGCCGTGGAAGTCGGCCGACTCCGGGCCGTCCGAGTTAGGCCTGTTCGGCTCGAGGTCGATGCCGTAGCGGCCCGCGTCGGCGGCCCACTGGCGGCAGATGTGGGTGGTCGGGCCGGCCACGACAACGCGCGAGACGAACTTGGCGCTCAGCATCCGGTGGGCGATGTGCAGGCCGAAGGTGGTCTTGCCGGCCGCCGGCGTCGCCGAGGCCAAGAAGCTGGCGCCAGAGTGCGCCCGCACGGATTCGGTCGCCTCCTCCTGCCACGAGCGCAGGGGTCGGTCGTCGGGCCAATCCGGAAGCGACCGGGCGCGCGGGTTGCCGCCGATCGGGTGCTTAGAGGCGTCGTACAAGGGCGGGCCACAATAGGGTCGCCCGCGGTCGGAGGGCGTCTCGCGCTCGCACCCGGCTACGACAGACGGGAATTGACTTCTGCTGCTAGTTCGAAGAGCGGCGGGCAGGCACCGCTGTCGTTGAAGCTTTCCAGCTGCAACATGAAGAACACGTCACCGCGTTGGACCCCGACCGTGGTCTGGTGCACGGTCCGATAGTGGTCGTAGTGGCAGATTGCGCCGTCACCAATACCGGGATCTCGTTCGACGTAAGTTTCGTGTCCAGGCTGTGGATGGGCTTCTTCCTTTTCCCAGGCATCGAAGACCCTCTCGATGGTCGGCGTCTGTTCGCTCGTGGTGATGGCGAAGTCGATGGACGTGAGTTCCTTTGGCCCCAGCCGGTTGTCGTCCTCATTGGTGTAGTTGCAGTCTTCAGCGCTTGAGGTGACCGGGATTGGGTTGGGGAAGACGCCTTCGACCTGTTCTTCGGTGAGGATCGAACAGGGCTTGGGGATGGCCGATGGCGAGCCGCTCAGGTTCTCCGACTGCTCCTGTTGTGCCGTCGAGTCGGTCTCGGAGTTGCTGGTTGCCTGCGTTGAAGGGTTTTCCCGTTTCGCGGCGGCACTGCCGATCTGTTCGGCGACGGCCTGCGGGTCAGGGACCGATCCTTCGGGGAGCAGAACCGAGATTTTCTGGTGCGGGAACCAGAGTTCGGCGTTGGAGAAATTGACCGGCGTGATGTCGTTGGCGGAGACTTGGGTCAGCTCCAGGAACGCACCCTGACCCCAGCTCGGCTGATCGATCAGGGTGCCAACGGCGGCTTCAATCTCTTCGCTGCTCGCTGGTTCCGATTGTTCGAGTTCTTCAAGTTTGGCTTTCAGCGCCGCCGGAGTCTTCTGTTCCTGATCGGGCAGGGGAAATTCGCTGACTTCGACGGTCGGGTTTTCGTAGTGAGCGTTGGCGTCGGTTTCCAGATCGTGTTCTGAGGCTGTCGAGAACTCGCAGATCCAGCTTTCGGGCCTGATCGCGGGATCGAGCTCCGAGACCTCCTGGCCAATGGCTGCGCTGACCTCACTCACGGTCAGCGGACAATCGCCGGATGCTTCGTCGCTGACGGCGCCATCCGGTTCCGTCGACGCCGGTGAGCCGCTTGCAGACCCTTCGCCAGGGGATCCCTCACTTGAGCCGCAGCCGCCAATGCTCACTGCCACGAGCATTGCCGCCGCCAGCATCGTCAAGCGGGCTGCCACAGCTCGATTCGATTGCCCTCGGGATCGGTGACCCAGCCGAATCGACCGACACCCTCCATGTCCTGCGTCCCCTCGGCCACGTCTGCTCCTTTGGCGCGCAGTTGCGCAAGCATCGCATCCAGGTCACGGACCCGGAAGTTGATCATTGCCTGCTGGGTACGCGACCCGAAGTAATCAGTATCGGACTCGAACGTCGCGAACACCGTCGGCCCTGCTTCCGGATGCCACAAGCCGTTCTCATCGGCGTCCAGCCCCAGGCAATCGCGATACCAAGCGCCCAGGGCCACCGGGTCGGCAGCTCGCATGAAGTATCCACCGATTCCAAGCACACGCTCCATTTCGCCATCTTGCCAGGACGGCGATCGGGCTGGCTGGCACCACGTCGCCTGAGCGAGAAACTCAGAGTCGGGGGGACCGCTGGACGCTTCTCGGCCGTATCAGGGGTATGAGCGGATATCACCATCGTTTCCTGCTGGTCCTCGCGACCTGCCTGGCCTTGCTCCCCGGCTGTGGCGAGGGCTCCCGGTCCGGCGACAAGATCGCCCGGAGCGCGCCCGGAGCGCGCACGACCCACCCAAAGCTTGCGGTCGGCTCCAAGATCCGCGACTGCGACATCACCTTCATCGGTTCCGGCCCGGCCGACTGGCGCAAGCACTCACTATGGATCGGCCCGTTCGGGCTGGCCGGTCGGGGCTCGGCCCCCGATTCGAAGAAAGCGCACACGAGGGCGGCCTGCTGTCGCTGAAGACGCCGACGATAGTCGCCGGGCATCGTCCGGTGACGGTCTCCGTGCCGGAGGCGCAGCGCTACCGCGTCGGGATCCTCGGAGTGCATCCCCACCCGGCCTACGCCTCGGTCACTTACGTGCCCTGCGACGACAAGCCGCGAACCGTGTTTGCGGCCGGGTTCCTGCTGCGCGACCGCAGGCCGGTGACCCTCCTGGTCCAGGTCGGCGAGGGCTCGGTTCGGCGTCTCCGCATGAAGGGCTAGGCCTCCTCGGCCTCGGAGCCGACCCGGCCGATGCTCGCGATCAGCCAGATCTCACCGCGGTCGCGCCGGCTGAGGGCGCGAGCGGGGAGGAATTTGCGGGTGCGCCGCTAAACTCAGGCGCGAAGGACGAGTTTCCCGGGGCTGTAGCTCAGCTGGAAGAGCGTCGCGCTGGCAGCGCGAAGGTCAGGGGTTCGAGCCCCCTCAGCTCCACTGTTCAGATCCGCGCGTGAAGTTGCCGATGAGGTAGCGATGAGCACGGCCAACTCGCACGTCTTCTCGCACGGGATGCGGGATACGCGGGTGGCGCTGGAGGCTTGGAACGAGCAGCCCTGGCGCGTCCTGCGCGCCTGGCTGGCGCTGAGCGCCGCGATCGCGCTGGCCCTGCTCGGTGCGGTCTGGGTCGTCGCCGGGCTGCTCACCCCCGACATCACCCCGATCCATCTGCCTGGGCTGACCGAACCATCCGATCCCGGCGACCTGCTGCCGATCCTCTGGCGCAACTCGCTGGTCCTGGCCCTTCATGCCACGGCCTGCGTCGCCGGCTTCATCGCCGGCGCCTCGATGCCGATCGCCGCCGCCCAGCGCAGCGGCTTCTCGCGCTGGGTCCACGTCAAGGCGGGGGAGCTGGCGATCCTCTTCGTCTGCGCGGTGACCCTCTTCTCGCTCTCCACCCAGGCGCTCTACCTTGGCTTCCAGGGCTCGACGATCGCTTTCCAGCTCCACATCTCGATCGGCGTCCTGCTGCTCACCGTCCTCCCGCACGCCCTGCTCGAGCTGACCGCCCTCTTCCTGCCGCTCGCGGCGTGGCTGATCGCCAGTCGCCGCGGCGAGTGGAACCAGCTCCTCGCCGCCACCTTCGTCACGGTGTTGATCGCGATCCCGTGCCTTGTGGTGGCCGCGACGATCGAGGTTTACGTTTGGCCCCACATCCTCGCAGCCGTCTCGCCGATGTTCTGAGCTACCAGCCACCGGCCAGTACGCTCGAATGGTGGAGCAGCTTGTACAGGTCGTCGGCGCGCTTTTGATCCTGATCGCCTTCGCGGCGTCGCAGTTCGGCGCCATGGATCCGCACTCGCGGAGCTACCTCGCGCTCAACTTCTTCGGCTCGCTGATCCTCGCCGTTCTCGCCTGGCGCGAACACCAGTGGGGCTTCCTCATGCTCGAGTCGGTTTGGGCACTGGTCTCCGGCTGGGGCCTGCGCGCGACGCTTCGCAGTGCGCGCCCCTCGTAAGATCGCGCCACGCATGGCCGGTTACGACCAGAAAGAGATCGAGCGCAAGTGGCAGCAGGTCTGGGCCGAGGAGAAGACCTGGGAGGTCGCCAACCCAGGGCAGCCCGGCTTCGATGACTCGAAGCCGAAGTCCTACGTGCTGGAGATGCTGCCCTACCCGTCAGGTGAACCACACGTCGGGCACCTGAAGACCTACGCGGTCGGCGATGCGATCGCCCACTTCCGCCGCCGTCACGGCTTCGAGGTGATCCACCCGATGGGCTACGACTCCTTCGGCCTGCCGGCCGAGAACAACGCGATCAAGACCGGCGAGCCGCCGCGGGCGGCGACCGAGCGCTCGATCGAGTCCTTCCAGCGCCAGTTCCGCGAGTGGGGCATCTCGATCGACTGGTCGCGCGAACTGGCGACCCACACGCCCGAGTACTACCGCTGGACCCAGTGGATCTTCCTGCGGCTCTTCGAGCACGGCCTCGCCTACCGCACCGAAGCACCAGTGCAGTGGTGCCCCAAGGACGCCACCGTGCTGGCTAACGAGCAGGTCGTCGACGGCCGCTGCGAGCGCTGCGGCACCGAGGTCGTGCAGCGCAAGCTCAAACAGTGGTTCTTCAAGATCACCGACTACGCCGAGCGCCTGCTCGCCGATTTCGAGCGGCTCGAGTCCTGGCCCGAGCACGTGATCACGATGCAGCGCAACTGGATCGGCCGCTCCGAGGGCGCCGAGGTCGTCTTCCGCTGCGAGGAGCTCGGCCTCGACTTCCCCGTCTTCACGACCAGGCCCGACACGCTGTTCGGCGCCACCTTCTTCGTCCTCGCCCCCGAGCATCCCGAGCTGGACAGGTTGATTGCCGGGACCCCCGCCGAGCAGGCGGTGCGCGAGTACGTCGCCAAGGCCGCCCGCGAGTCGGCCGAGGAACGTGGGGCGGAGGACCGCGAGAAGACCGGCGTGCCGCTGGGGCGCAGCGTCGTCAACCCGGTCAACGGCGAGGAGATCCCGATGTTCGTCGCCGACTACGTCTTGATGGAGTACGGGACCGGCGCGATCATGGCGGTGCCGGGCCACGACGAGCGCGACTACGAGTTCGCCAAGCGCTTCGAGCTGCCGGTCCGCCGCGTGATCGAGGGCAGCGACCCCGAGAGCGCCCGTGACGACGAGGGCCTGCCTTATCCGGGCGACGGGCCGATGACCGGCTCCGGCCGCTTCGACGGCGTGGGCAACCGCGAGGCCTACGACGAGATCGTCGCCTGGCTCGGCGAGGAGGGCCGCGGCAAGACCTCGGTCAACTATCGCCTGCGCGACTGGCTGGTCTCGCGCCAGCGCTACTGGGGTGCGCCGATCCCGATCGTCTACTGCGACGAGTGCGGGATCGTCCCGGTGCCCGACGATCAGCTCCCGGTCGAGCTGCCCGAGGTCGACGACTACGCGCCGCAGGGCAAAAGCCCGCTGGCCGCCGCCGAGGATTGGGTCGCGACCGAGTGCCCGCGCTGCGGCAAGCCGGCCCGGCGCGAGACCGACACGATGGACACCTTCGTCGACTCCTCCTGGTACTTCATCCGCTACCTCGACCCGCGCAACGAGAGCGCCGCCTGGGATCGCGGGGCGGCCGATCACTGGCTGCCGGTCGACCAGTACATCGGCGGGGTCGAGCACGCGATCCTGCACCTGATGTACGCGCGTTTCTTCGCCAAGGCGCTGGCCGACGTCGGCGTGCTCGGCGTACAGGAGCCCTTCGCCAACCTCTTCGCCCAGGGGATGATCACCCGCGACGGGGCGAAGATGTCGAAGTCGCGCGGCAACACGGTCAGCCCCGCCGAGTACGTCGAGCGCTACGGCGCCGACACCGCCCGCACCTACATCTGCTTCATGGGACCGCCCGAGCGCGACGCCGACTGGGCCGACGAGGGGGTGGAGGGTGTCAACCGCTTCCTCTCCCGGCTTTGGCGGCTTTGTGAGGAGGTCGAGCCGCTGCCGGCGAGCGACGTCGAGGCCGCCCGAGAAGGAGACGCCCGCGCGCTCTTGGTCAAGGCCCACTGGGCGATCGACAAGGCGACGCGGGACTTCCAGCGTGGCTTCCAATTCAACACGGTGATCGCCGCGGTGATGGAGTTGGTCAACGACGCCTACCGCCTCAAGGACGGCCTCTACGCGACGCCGGAGGGCACCGCCTCGGTGCGTTTCGCTGCGGCGACGGCGGCCTCGCTCGTCTTTCCCTTCGCACCGCACCTCGGTGCTGAGATCTGGGAGCGGCTTGAAGGCAATCGGGTCTGGGAGCAGCCCTGGCCCGAGGCCGACCCCGAGCTTCTGAGCACCGACACGGTGACGCTGGTCGTCCAGGTCAACGGCAAGCTGCGCGACCGGATTGAGGCCGCGGCCGACGCTCCGCGCGAGGAGTTGCTGCGATTGGCGCGCGAGAGCGAGAAGGTCAGCCGCTTCCTCGACGGCAAAGATGTCGTCAAGGAGGTCGTGGTTCCCGGCAAGCTGGTGAACCTCGTAGTTCGCTGAGCGGTTACGGATTCAGTCCACTTATCTGGTACAAAGCGCGCGTGCTCGTCAGGAGACTCACAGAAGCACCAGTGGAGGAGTGGCACCGGCTGCGCACTCGCGTGCTCATGGACGCCGGCGAACTCGGCTCGCGAAATCTCTCCGTGACCTGGCTTGAGCTTCCCTCCGGCGCCGAGCAGACGCTGCGCTCGCACGAGGAGGCCGAGCAGGTCTACGTGGTGGTTCGCGGCACCGGCACGATGTCGGTTGCCGGCGACACCCAGCAGGTCGCCGAGGGCGACCTGATCCTGGTCCCGCCGGCGACCGATCACTCGGTCGCCAACGATGGCGATGCCGATCTCTCCTGCATCTCGGTGCAGTCGCCGCCGGTGGCCGCGTCTGAGCTGTACAGCGACCAGCTCGCCGAGGTCGCCGGCTACGACGACGAAGATCTGTAGCGAAACCTTGTGAGTGCGCGCGCCACGCGCGCGCCAGTTTCGAAGACGGTTCGGGTCATGCCCGAGCTGAGCAGATCACAGATCGCCGTCTACGGCGCAGTTGCGGTCGCACTGCTCCTCCTTGGCGCACGGGCTATTCGGGCTGAGGGGAGTAGTCAGCAGACCTCGTTCCCGGCGGGCGGGGACAAAGATTTCACCCTCGACAGCGGCGGATCCGGCGGTGATGTCGTCGTTGACGTCACCGGTGCGGTGGCCCGTCCCGGCGTCTACCGGCTGCCGGCGGGCGCGCGCGTCACCGACGCGGTTGGGCGTGCAGGTGGGGCGACGGGTGGGGCGCTGCTGGAAGCGATCAACCTCGCCGCACGGCTCGCCGATGGCCAGCAGGTCGTAGTGCCGAAGAAGGGACCGGGCGGAGCGCCGCTGGCGACGGCGGGGGCCGCCGGCGAAGACGGTCCGATCAGCCTCGGTTCGGCCACGGCTGAACAGCTCGACACGATTGACGGGATTGGGCCGGTGACGGCGCAGAAGATCGTCGAATATCGCGACCAGCGGGGAGGGCTCGCCTCGGTCGACCAGCTCGACCAGGTAAGCGGCATCGGGCCGGCGACGATGCAGTCGCTGCGTGCCCGCCTGCAGCCGTAGGCGGCGACGGTGAGCGGGCGGCCCTCGCGGTTTCTCGTGCTCGGCATCGCCGCCGTGGTCGCCCTCGCGCTCGCCCATCGCGATCAGATCCGGGACCGTGCCGAGGACGGCCTCGGGCGCGGCATGCCGGCCCGCGAGGCCGAGCTCGCCCGTGGCTTCGTGCTCGGCGAGGACGATGGCGTCGACATGGTCACGGTCGAAGACTTCCGCCGCTCCGGGCTCAGCCACCTGCTGGCCGTCTCGGGTCAGAACGTCGCCCTGCTCGCCCTGTTGGCGATGCCGCTGCTGGCCACGTTCGGCGTTCCCCTGCGGACCCGGCTGGTCTGGGTCCTCGGCGCGATCGTCGTTTACGTGCCGCTGGCGGGGGCCGGGCCATCGATCCTGCGCGCGGGCGTCATGGGCGGGCTCGGTGTCTTGGCAACCCTGGCGGGACGGCGCGGCTCGCGGCTCTACGCACTTGCCCTGGCCGCCGTCGTCACGCTCGCCGTAGATCCCGGCATCGGCGCCGACATTGGTTGGCAGCTCAGCTTCGCCGCCGTGCTCGGCATCCTCGCGCTGGCCTCGCCGCTGCGCGCGGCGATCGTGGCTCGGACCGGGGTCCGCGGCTGGCGCGGTGCCCTCGCCGAGGGCGCGGCGGTGACCGTTGCCGCGACGCTGGCGACAGCACCGCTGATCGCGTTTCACTTCGAATCGATCTCGACCACGACGCTGCTCGCCAACCTTCTCGTCCTGCCCGCAGTGGCGCCGGCGATGTGGCTGGGAATGCTCGCTGCCATCGCCGCTCAGGTGCCGGGCTTCCCGGTCGAGGCGCTCAACGCGATCAGCGCTCCGTTGCTTGCCTACATCGCCCAGGTCGCCGCCTGGTGCGGCAGGCCAAGCTGGGCCTACCCGCACGTGCGACTGGGGATCGCCGGGCTGATCGTCTCTTACCTGGCACTTACAGTCGCCGTCCTCGGCATCCCAAGGCTCCGGCGCCATAGCCGCCTCGCAGCCCTGAAGCGCCGCCGGCTACCGGCGGCCGACGGGCCGAAATGTGGAGCCAGAGGCCGCATCTCGTCCCGCCAGCGAGTGCTTTGGCGGGCCGCGGCGACGGTCGTGGTGGGGCTCGTTGCCCTCGCTCTGGCGTGGCCGGCGAGCCGTGGCGGCGCCGATGCCGCCGGCCCTGTCAGCGGGCTTCGCGTGTCCGTCCTCGATGTCGGCCAGGGCGATGCGATCTTGTTCCAGCCGGCCGCTGCGCCAGCGCTGCTGGTCGATGGCGGACCGCCCGGCGACGGCCTTGAAGCGAAGCTCCGGGCCGCCGGCGTGCAGCGTCTCGGAGTTGCCGTCGTCAGCCACGAACAATCCGACCACGCGGGCGGGATCGAGGAACTGCTGGGTCGCTTCCCGGTTGCCCGGCTCCTCTACGCGAGGCTCAGCCGCCGCCTGCGTGGTGAGGCCGAGCTGGCGGGGGCGAGGCCGATGCGAATAGCCGAGGGCGCCTCCCTGCAATCGGGGCGGCTGCGGGTTGAAGTCCTTTGGCCACCGCGGGAGCTGCTCGCGGCTCCACTCGCAGGCGCCGACCCGAACACGCAGGCCCTGGTCTTGCTCGCTCACTGGGACGGCTTCTCGATGTTGCTGACGGCTGACGCCGAGGCGGAGGCCGTGCCCCTCGACCCCGGCCCCGTCGACGTGCTCAAGGTGGCCCATCACGGCAGCGAAGACACTGGCCTCGACGCCCTGCTCAATCGAGCCCTGCCGCGGCTGGCGGTGATCTCGGTTGGCGCCGGTAATCCCTACGGCCATCCGACGCCCGCCACGCTCGCCACTCTGGCCGCGCATGGGGTGCCCGTCATGCGCACCGATCGGGACGGCACGATCGTGCTCGATGTCAGCGATCACGCGGTTGCGATCGATCCGCCTGGTTAAAGCGCTCGACAGATCGCCTCCCTAATACTGGGGTTTCTTGCTGCTCACGCTGCCGCCGACCGCCACAATGGACGATGGTTACGAAAGTGTTTTCGACGATTCGGCAGCGACTGTGGGAAGCGGGCCAGAGTTTGGCCGGCGACGGCATGCTCTTGCGGCTTCGCAACGCGTCGATCGCGCTGGTCGGAGTCGTTGCCGCGGTTGGGCTCGGCCTGACCTTGTTCATCTCCCAGTTGGGCTTCCCCAGCGTTTTCAGCGGGCCACTTCCTGGCAGCCCGGAGCGATCGGGCGCCGTCCACGACGCGATCGCCCTGACTCAAGGGCCAGGGGCGTCGCCGTCATCGCCATCTTCGAAGGCTGGTCGGGGCGCCGCTTCACCGAACGCGCACTCTCGCCGTCAGGGTCAGCGGGGCAGCGGTAACGCCGGCCGCGGCGGCTCGCACCAGCTCGCCGTGTCGCCGGGGACGCAGTCGGGCCCGGCCGCGCAGCATCCCGCCTCGGTGGCTCCGGTCCACGGGTCGGCGCCGCAGCCGGTCGAGCCGACGCCGGCTCCCGCGTCAACGCCCACCGCGGCCGAAAGCCCGCCGACGTCCAACGCCGGCGGGCAGTCGAAGGGGACTTCGGACGTGAAGTCGGCGTCAAACGCCGCTGCCACTCTCAAGGCCGTAAGCGATGCCGGTAAGTCGGGGACCTCGTCAGCCGGGACGGGCGAAAAGAACGGTGGCCGCACCACCGCCTCAACCGGGAAATCGGCCGCCTCCCCGTCTGAAAAGGCCAGCAAGGACAAGAGCGTCGCTGCCTCGACCCCACCGGCTTCCGCCGCTCCGCCCGCGGCATCCCCCGAAAAGGAAGTTTCGCCGGCCACCAATCCGGCCGCTGCCAAGGAAGCCGCCGACAGCGGCCAGTAGGACGGGTCCCGCCACTAGACTCGGCGCGATGGCCGAGAGCTTGGCAGCGCTCTATCTGATTGCGGGCACCGACCAGGCAAAGATCGACGCGACGCGAGCCAGGTTGCGCAGCCGTGCTGAAGGAGACGGTGGGGCGGGAGCGCTGGAGATCTTCGAGCCGAGCGAGGGAAGGGGCGGCCCCGACCACGAGGGACTGTTGGCGGCGATTCCGGCGATGTCGCTGACGGAGACGCGGCGCTACCTGCTGGCCGATGGGGTGGAGCGTTGGCGCGATCGCCAGCTCGAGCCGGTGGTCGCAGCACTCAGTTCCCTGCCCCCGGACCTGACCGTTGTCCTGATCGCGCGCGCCAAAGCGCCGGCGAAGCTGGTCAAGGCGGTCAAGGCGGGGCAAGGAGAGATCCACGAGTTCGAGGCCCCCAAGGCGCGCGATATGCCGCGCCTGCTCGTCGCCGACGCCAAGCGCCTCGGCTACGTGCTGGAGCCCGCCGCCGCCCGGATGCTGGTCGAGCGCATGGGGGCCGGCTCGGTGCGGCTGCGCAACGAGCTCGAGCGTCTGGCGCTCTGGGCCGGCGAGGGTGGGCGGGTCACTGCCGAGGATCTCGAAGCGATGGTCTCCGACACTTCCGAGGCCGCCGTGTGGGCACTCTCCGATGCCTTGCTGGAACGAGATCCGGCGCGGGCGGCGTCGCTTGCCGAGCGGCTCATCTCGCAGGGCGAGAACGTGACCGGTCTGATCTACGGCCTCGCCTCGCGCCTGCGCAAGGCCTGCGCCGCCGCCGCTCAGATCGAGGAGGGCGTGCCGGCGAAGCAGGTTGAGTCGAGCCTCGGGATGCACCCCTACGCGGCGCGCCAACTGGTCGCCCGGCTGGGCAAGACCAACCTCGATCAGCTTCATGCGGCGACGATGGCGCTCGCCGACCTCGAGGTCTGGTGTCGCGGCGGTGCCGATTACGGCGACGAGCTGGCGCTGACCCTGGCGCTGCGAAGGGCCGCGGGGGCTGCGGCGTAGCTACTTCGCGGCAGCGGAAGCGGCGATCCGGGCCGCTCTCGACTTCTTGCGGGCGCCGGTGTTCTTGTGGAGGGCGCCCTTCTGCACGGCCTTGTCGACCTTGGAGACGAGCGCCTTGTGCTCAGCCTCGATCTTGCTCGCATCGCCGGCCTCGACCGCGGCCTCGAGGCGGCGGAAGTAGGTCTTCACCGTGCTCGTGAGCAGGCGGTTCTCCGTACGCTCGCGCTCGCTGCGTAGGATCCGCTTCTTCTGTGAGGCAATGTTGGCCATAAGTCTTATGCCTGAGTGGGCTCCGAGCCCCCTCCGGGCGGCCGCCGACTATAGCGACTGAGACAAAGCTTGGAGACGCCCAAGGCACCCGACAGCCCCGACCGCGACGAGGAGGCGCTCGCCAGAGACGCTGCCGTGCGCGAGGCGGAGGCCTTTTCGCCCGGCGAGGAACTGAGCGGCAACCCGGCCCCAGGCCGCCAGGCGGGCCGCATCGCGCGCTCGACCGCGTTCTTTTCAGTCGCGACCGCCGCCTCGCGGATCGCCGGTCTGGTGCGCGAGATCGTCGCCGCCAGCTACTACGGCGTCTACGGCCCGATGTCGGCCTTCACGATCGCCTTCCAGGTTCCCAACCTGGTTCGCGCCCTCTTCGCCGACGCGGCGCTGCAGCCGGCCTTCGTGCCGATCTTCACCGAGCAGCTCGAGCGCAAGAACTACCGCGAGGCGTTCCGTCTCGCCTCGACCCTGCTCTTGCTGGCCACGCTTGTGCTCGGCGCGATCACGGCGCTCTTCGTCCTCCTCGCCCCGGTGATCATGCCGCTCTTCGCCCCCGGCTACGAAGGCGAGCTCCTCAGCCTGACGATCACCCTCTCTCAGGTCCTCTTCCCGATCCTGATCCTGCTCGGGATCAGCGGCGTCGTCGTCGGCATCCTCAACAGCTACGACCGCTTCGGCGCCTTCGCGATCTCATCGTTGTTCTGGAACCTGACGATCATTGCCGTCGTCATCGTTCTGGTGCCGCTCTTCCACGGCCAGAACCGGATCTACGCCTACGCGATCGGGATCCTCGTCGGCACCCTCGTTCAGCTGATGATCCCCACCTTTGACCTGCGCAACACGCCGTTCAAGTTCGAATGGAGCTTGGAATGGCGCAACCCGGACGTGCGCCGGGTGCTGCTGCTGATGCTGCCGGTGACGATCAGCCTCGGCCTGATCAACTTCAACCTGCTGATCAACAGCCTCTTCGGCAGCTTGGTCAGCGAAGAGGCGCCGGCGGCGATGGACAAGGCGTTCCGGATCTACCAGCTGCCCCAGGGCGTCTTCTCCGTGGCGATCGCCACCGTGCTGTTCCCGACGCTCGCCCGCTTTGCCGCCCGCGGCGAGATCGAGAACCTGCGGGCGACGATGGCCAACGGGATGCGCCAGATCCTCTTCGTCCTTGTTCCCGCCGCCGCCGCCGTGCTCGTCCTCTCCACGCCGATGATCCGCCTGATCTACCAACGTGGCGAATTCACTCCAGAACAGACCACGGTTGTCGCGACCGCGCTCTTCTGGTTCGCCTTCACCCTGCCGACCAACGGGCTCTACCTGCTTCAGACCCGCACTTTCTTCAGCTTGCAGCGGCCGTGGATGGCGACGAGTCTCGCCGCCATTGACCTCGTCGTCTCCGCCCTCGGCGCTCTGGTCCTCTACAAGCCCTTCGGCGTCGCCGGAATCGTCGCCGGGACGGGCATCGGCACCACCGCGGCGGTGATCGCCCAGGCGGTGATCCTGCGCCGCGAGTTCGGCGGCCTCGAGCTGGGCCGGCTGTTCGGCACCGCGACCAAGATCACGATCGCCTCGGCCGCGCTCGCGGCGGTCTCCTTCGGCGTCTGGGACCTCCTCGACAACCAGCTCGGGCGCGGCCTCGCCGGCCAGATCATCTCGCTCAGCGTCGGGCTTGGGCTTGGCGGTCTGACCTATCTCGGGATGGCGAAGTTGTTGAAGATCGCCGAGCTGGAGCAGATGACGCGGCTGCTGCGGCGGCGCTAGATGCTCGGGGTGGGGCGGTATCTGCTTGGGGTCGCAGAGCTGGGACTGATCGTCGGGTTTGCCTGGCTGGGGGCGGCGAGCGTGCGACGGAGGATGGTGCCGGAGATGGGCGGGGTGCCGGGTCAGCTGGCTACGGCGGTGCTTGCGGTTGCGGGGTTGCTGTGGGTCGCCGAGGGGCTTGGGACGTTTGGCTGGTTCAAGGCCGGGGCTTATCTGGCTGCCGTGGTCGTTGTCGGGTCGGGACTTTGGCTGCTGGTGGGGAGACGGCGGGGGGGTCCCTCCGTCTTGCTGGGTTTTTCGCCTCTAAGTGGGCGTCGCTTGCCGAGTGGTCTGTGCGAAAAAGAGGACGCCGCTGCGCCGGAGGGACCCCCCCGCCGTCTCTCGCCGGCCGCTCTGATTGCCCTCGTAATAGCCACGGTTGCTGTCGTCAAGTTCGGGCTGGACGTGAAGCCGAAGCTGAGCACGGGGATGACCGGGTTCGACTCGACTTGGTACCACGGGCCGTTTGCTGCTGGGTTCTTTCAGAGCGGCGATACGTGGAGCTTGCATTTCATCGCGCCGCAGTTTTTGGCCTGGTTCTATCCGGCGAATTCGGAAGTGCTTCATGCGGTTGGGATGGCTGTGTTCGACCGCGATCTCTTGTCGCCGCTGTTGAACCTCGGTTGGTTTGTTGGGTGCTTGGCGGCGGGGTGGTGCGTTGGGCGGCCTTACAAGGTGGCCCCGGTGTCGCTGGCGCTGACGGCAATCGCGTTGAGCCTGCCGGCGCTGTCCGATCAGGCCGGGGAGGCCCGCAACGACATCGTTGGGATCTTCTTCCTGCTTGCTGCTGTTGCGGTCGCTCTGAATGCTTGGGGCGCGCGCGGCCAGGCACGAGGACTTTCGACAGGTGCGCTGATCGTCGCTGGGCTGGCAGCCGGCCTCGCCGCTGGAACCAAGCTCAACTTCCTCCTGCCTGCGGTCGTCCTTGTGGTCGGACTGGCCGTTGCCGCTCCGCGCGGAAGCAGGTGGAAGGCACTCGTTGCATCTGGCCTTGCTGCTCTTGCCGGTGGCGGCTACTGGTACCTGCGCAACCTCGCTCACACCGGCAATCCGCTGCCATGGATCAGGCACCTCGGCCCGATCGATTTGCCCGCGCCCGGGCAGACCCTCGGCGGTCGGGAGGGGCACAGCGTCTTCGGCTACTTGACCGACGGCTCGGTCTGGTCGGACTGGTTCCTGCCGGGCCTTCATCACGGCTTGAGCATCTTTTGGCCCTTGCTAGGAGCGCTAGCTCTGGCGGGCCTCCTGCTCAGCCTCGGCCGCCGCGCCGATCCGTTGCTGCGTGTGGCCGGCCTGGTCGGCCTTGCAGCCGCCTTTGCCTGGCTGATCGCTCCCACCTCCGCCTCCGGGCCCAGCGGCATGCCCCAAGGCTTCGAATCCGGCCTCCGCTACCTCGCCCCAGCCCTGGTCCTAGGTCTGGCCCTGCTGCCCACGGCGCCCGGATTGCGCAACCGCCTCGCCAACCTCCTGGTGAGTTCGTCTTTTGTCTCGCTATCCGAGACAAAAGACGAACTCACCGGTCGGTTTGGGTGGCGGACCACGCTTGCAGCCGGCATCGCATTGGTGGCACTCATCGTGGTCGCCGGCTACCCGGTCCAGCGCCACTACCTCCAAGACCGCTACGCCGATCCCTCGTTCACCACCCCGGGCCTGAACGCCGCCTTCAAGTGGGCGCAAGGAATCACCGACGCCCGCATCGCCACCACCAGTACCCGCCAGTACCCCCTCTACGGCAAGGACCTGAGCAACCACGTCGACTACATAGGCATCGAGCACCCCCACGGCGGCTTCACGGCCCCAACAACGTGCCGCGCCTGGCGTCGCCTCCTCAGCGCCGGCAACTACGACTTCGTAGTAACCAGCCGCGACCGCATCGAACCCCGCAAGCCCATGTACCCAGCCGCGGCCCAATGGACGGAAGCTCCAAACGCCACCGTCGTCTTGCGCAAGCCACCCACGGTCATCTACAAGCTCAGGGGCAGCCTGGCTCCATCCGGGTGCAGTCGCTAGCCGACTCCGACACCACCCGCAGCCAGAACCGTCCGTCGGCCATACTCCGACCCCGCCATGGACCACATCCGCAACTTCTCGATCATCGCCCACATCGACCACGGCAAGTCGACGTTGGCCGACCGCATCCTCGAGATCACCGGCGCTGTCGACCCGAAAAAAATGCAGGCGCAGATGCTCGACTCGATGGACCTCGAGCGCGAGCGCGGGATCACGATCAAGGCGCAGGCGGTGCGGGTTGAGTACAAGGCCGCCGACGGGCAGGCCTACCACCTGCACCTGATCGACACGCCCGGCCACGTCGACTTCTCCTACGAGGTCTCGCGCAGCCTCGCCGCTTGCGAGGGTGCGCTGCTTGTCGTCGATGCCGCTCAGGGGGTTGAGGCACAGACCGTCGCCAACACCTACCTCGCGATCGACGCCGGGCTGGAGCTGATCCCCGTGATCAACAAGGTCGACCTGCCGGGCGCCGAACCGGAGCGGGTCGCAGCAGAAATTGCCGACCTCACCGGTGGCGATCCCGAGGAAGCGCTCTGGATCTCGGCCAAGACCGGTGTCGGCGTGCCCGAGGTGCTGGAGGCGATCGTCGAGCGCATCCCCGGCCCCAAGGGCGAGCCCGAGGCACCGACCCGGGCGCTGATCTTCGACTCCGAGTTCGACCAGTACCGCGGCGTGATCGCCTACGTGCGGATGGTCGACGGCTCGTTCCGCAAGCACGAGCGGATCCTGGCGATGCAGAACGGGACCGAGGCGGAGATCGACGACATCGGCTTCTTCCGGCCGGCGATGACCGCCGTGCAGGGGATGGAAGCCGGCGACGTCGGCTACCTGATCACCGGGATCAAGGACGTGACCAAGCTGCGAGTGGGGGACACCCTCACTGCTCAGGCTGGGCCCGCGGCGGAGCCGCTCGAGGGCTACCGCGAGGTGCGGCCGATGGTCTTCTGCGGCCTCTTCCCGATCGACACCGACCGCTACGAAGACCTCCGCGACGCGCTCGAGAAGCTGGCCCTCAACGACGCCGCGCTGTCCTGGGAGCCGGAGACCTCGGAGGCGCTCGGCTTCGGTTTCCGCTCTGGCTTCCTCGGCCTGCTCCACATGGAGATCGTCCGCGAGCGACTGGAACGTGAGTACGGCCTCGACCTGCTCTCGACGACCCCCAACGTGCGCTACGAGGTACACCTGACCAACGGCATTTCCAGAGAAGTCCGCAGCCCTACCGACCTTCCCGACCCCGCCTCGATCGAGTCGGTCGAAGAGCCGTTCATACGCGCCACGATCATCTGTCCCTCCGAGCAGGTCGGGGCCGTGATGGAGCTCTGCCAGGGCCGCCGCGGCACCCACATCGACATGCACTACCTGAGCCCGGAGCGGGTGCAGATTCGCTACGACATGCCCCTGGCCGAGATCGTCCTCGACTTCTTCGACCTGCTCAAGTCCTCGACCCGCGGCTACGCCTCGCTCGACTACGAGCCGATCGGCAACCGAGCCTCGGACCTGGTCAAGGTCGACATCCTGCTCGCCGGCGAGAAGGTCGACGCGCTCTCGATCATCGTTCACCGCGACTTTGCCTATGAGCAGGGCAAGCGCCTGGTCGAGCGGCTGCGCAAGACGATCCCGCGCCAGCTCTTCGACGTGCCGGTGCAGGCGGCGATCGGCTCCAACATCCTCGCCCGCGAGACGGTCAAGGCGCTGCGCAAGGACGTCACCGCGAAGCTCTACGGCGGCGACGTCACCCGCAAGCAGAAGCTGCTGAAGAAGCAGAAGGCGGGGAAGAAGCGGATGAAGTCGGTGGGGCGGGTGGAAGTGCCGCAGGAGGCGTTCCTGGCTGTGCTCGAGATCGACGAATAGGCTGCCGACTGGCCAGCCGACCAGGACGCCGGTGCGTGTCTAGACTGCCGCGCCATGGCTATCAAGACTGAGGCAATAGGCAAGGAATGGCCCGCGATGAAGTACGAGGTGGGCAAGGAGAAGATCGGCGAGTACGCGCGCGTGCTCGGGATCGAGAACCCGGTGCACTTCGACCGCGAGGCGGCCAGGGCGGCCGGCTTTCGCGATGTCGTCGCGCCGCCGATGTTCGCCGTCACCTACAGCTCGCCCGCCGTCGGGCCCGCGATGTTCGACCCGGATGTGGGAATGAACTTCGCCGCCATGGTGCACGGCGGCCAGGAGTTCGAGTGGGACGAGCCGGCCTGCTCCGGCGACGAGATAACGACCACGGCAAAGTGCTTGGACATTTCGGAGAAAGACGGCAAGGGCTTCTACGTCTTCGAGACGAACGCGGTCAATCAGAACGGGGACCAGGTCGTTAAGGGCACCTGGACCTGCATCGTGAGAGGAGTCTGAGATGGCTGATCTGAACGTCGGCGACGCGATTCCGGAGCTGAAGGTCACGCCCGACAAGTACCTGCCGCACCGATACGCGGGCGCTTCTGGCGACTTCAACCCGATCCACATTGACCCTGAGTTCGCCAAAATGGTCGGGCTGCCGAACACGATCCTGCACGGCCTCTACATGATGGGTCTTGTCGCCAGGGCCAGCGCGGGTGTGGCCGATGGCGACCCGCGTGCGCTGAAACGGCTCTCGGTGCAGTTCCGCGGCATGGGCGCCCCGGAGACCGAGATCGTCGTCAGCGGCACGGTCAAGTCAGTCGAGGGCGACACGGTGACGATCGACACCGTCGCTGCGCAAGGTGAGAACCAGACGATTCGCAACGCCGAGGCGGAAATTCAGCTGTAGCGGGTAGGGAGCGGCGGGTCCCCTCCCAAAACGAGCGGCGGGAGCCGCTCTTGAGTGTTTTGGGAGGGGACCCGCCGCTCCTCTTAGACTTCAAGCGTGCTCTCCCAGCGCCAAGAGCTGATCCTGCGACTTGTCGTCGACGCGTATCTGGCGTCGGGCAAGCCCGTGCCTTCGAAGGAGATTGCTGAGCGTGCCGAGGTTGAGTGGGGAGCTTCTACGGTGCGAGCCGAGCTTGCGGCGCTCGAGGCCGCGGGGTATTTGACGCATCCGCATACATCCGCGGGGCGGGTGCCGACTGAGGTCGGGTATCGGAGTCACGTCGATTCGCTGCTTGCTTCGGGGCGCTTGCCCGCTGAGAACGCGGTCGAGCTGGAGCTGCGGCGGGAGATCGATGCGGCGATGCGGGAGACGACCACGGCGCTGGCCCAGGTGACCGATTTGATGGCGCTGGTGACCGCGCCCGCCGAGACCGTCGCGGCGACGATTCGCCGGGTCGAGGTTCTGCGCCTGCAGCCGAGCCGGGTGATGGTGGTGGCGGTCGCCTCCAACGGCGCCGTCGCCAAGCGCGTCTTCGACTTCCCTAGCCCGGTTGATCCCGGCTTGGTCGAGTGGGCCTCCAGCTACTTGAACGAGTCGTTGGAAGGAATGAGCCTCGGCGCCCGGATGATTGCCGGCCGCCTTGCCGATCCGGAGCTGGGCCCCGTGGAGGCCGAATTCATCGGCGCCCTCAGCACTGCCTTTACCGAGCTGGAAGGGGAGGAGTCCGTCGACACCCTCTATACCGAGGGCGCCTCGCGCTTGCTCTCCGAAGCGCACTTCGCCGACCTGCCCCGCGCCGACCGGCTGATGACCGCGCTCGAGGAGCGGGCGAGCATGCTCGGCATGCTGCGCTCAGTGCTCGACCAGCGCTCCGTATTCCTCTGGATCGGCGGCGAGAACCCACAGCCGGAGTTGCGCTCGGTCAGCGTCGTCGGCGCCAACTATGGCCTTGCCCACCGCAACCTCGGCGCGGTCGGCGTCGTCGGCCCGCTGCGAATGGACTACGCCACCGCGATTGCCTCGGTGCGCGGCGCCGCCCGCGAGCTCTCGCGCTACTGCGAGACGGTCTACGACGGCTGACCGCACCCCGATGCCACGCGACTACTACGAGATCCTCGGCGTTGAGCGCGACGCTTCCGAGACGGAGGTGAAGCGCTCCTTCCGTCGGCTCGCCCGCGAGCTGCACCCCGACGTCAACGCCCACGACCCCGAGGCGGAGGAGAAGTTCAAGGCGGCGGCCGAGGCCTACGAGGTGCTCTCCGACCCCGAGCAGCGCCAGGCCTACGACCGCTTCGGTCACGACGGTCTGCGCTCGGGCGGCTTCCCGCCCGGCGGTCAGGGCTTCAGCTCGGTCGAGGACATCTTCTCGGCGGTCTTCGGCGGTGCCTTCGGCTTCGAGGTAAGGCGCGGCCCGATGCGCGGCCAGGACCTTATGCACGCGGTCGAGATCTCGGCCCTGCAGGCGATGTTGGGGGCCTCGGTGAAGATCCCCGGTCACGAGGGCGAGCGTGAGATCGAGCTGCCGCCGGGAATTCAGCACGGCGTCCAGTTCGCGCTGCGCGGCCACGGCCTGCCCGGGTCTGGCGGCGGCCCCCCCGGTGACCTGCGAATCGTCATCCACGTGATCATCCCCACCGATCTCACCGACGAGCAGCGCGAGCTGGCTGAGAAGCTCGAGGAGACCTTGGAGGCGCGCAACCTCCGCTCACAGCAGGGGGACGACGGCTTCTTCTCGCGCGTGCGCAGAGCTTTCGGTTGATCCGCCTCGCCGTCCGCTGCAGGCCCGAGCAGGCCGAGATCGTCCTTGCCGAGCTGACCGTGCTCGCCCCCAATGGGGTCGAGGAGGAGCGTGGCCCCGACTACGTTGAGTACGCGATCTACGGGGGTGAGGGCGAGCTGCCGGAGCTGGGTGAGATCGAGGTGGCGGCGGGGGATGGCCTGGTTGAGGTCGTGGCGACCGAGGTGCCCGACGACTGGGCGGACCGCTGGCAGGACTTCCACAAACCGCTTCTGGTTGGCGACCGGCTCTGGCTTCGTCCCTCCTGGGAGGAGCCGCGCGAGAGCACGATCGACGTCGTCGTCGACCCCGGTCGCGCCTTCGGCACCGGAGCCCACCCGACTACGCGTCTTTCCCTCGAGTTCTTGCTCGAGCTGGCTGAGGCTGGCGAGGCAAATGGACCGCTGACAGACCTGGGCACCGGCTCGGGCGTGCTCGCGATCGCGGCGGCAAAGCTCGGCTGGGGCCCGGTTCGCGGTTACGACCACGAGGAGCCGGCAGTTGAAGCCGCCTCTGTCAACGCCGCGGCAAATGGTGTTGGTATTGAGCTGGAGCGTCGCAACCTGCGCGAGGGTCTCCCCGAGCTTGCTCCGACGGTTGTCGCCAATATGACCGCCCCGGTTCTCCGAGTCGTGGCCGAACAGCTCGTCGGCGAAGGGAGCCGGGAGGGGGTTCTCCGGAGCCTCCCCGCTGTTGCTCCGGAGAACCCCCTCCCGGCTCCCCAAACCCTGGTCTGTTCGGGACTCCTCCCAGGCGAGCTGGACGAGACCGCGGCACTCTTTGCCCCGCTCGGCCTAGTTGAGGTCGACCGCCGTCTTGAGGGCGATTGGGCCGCTCTGCTTCTGCGCGCCGCCTAGGGTGCCGATATGTTTTCGCCGATGGAGCTCGCGACAATCATCAGCCCTGGCTACAAGTTCGCCCTGTTCCTGCACATCCTCGCGGTAGTGCTCGCGTTCGGGCCGACCTTCGGTTACGGGTTCTTCTTCTCGGTCGCGCCGCAATTCCCCCGCGCCACACCGGCGATCATCGCCGGTGTGCAGAAGGTCGATCGCTATCTCGTCACACCCGGGATGATCGTCCTGCTGGTGGCGGGGATATACCTGCAGACCGACGGGGATTGGGACGCCAGCGAGGTATTCATCAGCGTTGGGTACCTGGCGATCATTTCCCTCTTTGCCCTTCAAGGAGCGTTCTTCAAGCCTCAGACGCGCAAGGCGAGGGAGTTGGCTGAACGTGACTTGAAGACCGGGGACATGCTCAGCGACGAGTTCAATGCGGTGAGCGCGCGGCTCAGCAAAGTGGGAGGGCTTGCGGGCCTGATCGTGGTCGTGACGATCTTCTTCATGGCCTACAAGCCATTCCTCTAGCGGGCCGGCCCTGATGGCCACACCCGCTGCCGGGGCAAAGCTCGACCCGTCGCTGCCGATCGCGATGTTCGACTCCGGGGTCGGCGGGCTGACCGTGCTGCACGAGTGTCTGGTATCGCTGCCCGAGGAGGACTACGTCTACCTCGGCGACACCGATTGGTTTCCGTACGGCGTCAAAGACCCGGATGCTCTGCGGGCGCGGATCAGGGCGATCGCCGAGCTCTTGCTCGGTGGCCGCGCCAAGCTGCTCGTGATTGCCTGCAACACCGCGACCTCGATCGGCGCCGACGTGGCGCGCGAGGTTGCCGCGGAGCACGGGGTGGAGGTGGTGCCAGTGGTTGAGCCGCAGGCCGAGATCGCCGCGGCGATAACCGACAACGGCCGGGTCGGAGTGCTGGCGACGCCGAACACGGTTGCGAGCGCCGCTTACCGCCATGCCCTCGAAGACCAGGGCCGGGCGCTCGAGGTGACCGAAGTCGAGGCGCCTGACCTCGCCCCCTTCATTCAGGACGGCTCGCCCTTCGATGAGGCCGTCGTCGAGATGGCCCGCGCCTACTGTGCCCCGCTGAAGCGGGCCGAGGTCGACACTCTGATCCTCGGCTGCACCCACTACCCGCTGGTGGCGCCGATGTTGCAGCGCATCCTCGGCCGCGATATCCGTCTGGTCAGCGGTGGCCACGCCGTCGCTGCGGCGGTCCAGCGCACGCTCGGGCGCCGGGGCCTCGCCCGTGCTCCCGATGGGGAGGGTGCCTACCACTTCCTCTGCACGGGCGACGTCGATTCATTCCGCGATCTCGGCACCCGCTTCCTACAGATGCCTTTGGGCGATGTGGAGCGAGTCGAAATTGCCGGCGATCGCTAGTCCCGCGCGCTCGAATTCTTACTTCTGGCACACATGTAACCCCTGCGTGGGCGTCGGCCTGCGAGGGTTCGTCCATGACGACAACAACTCTCAGCAATACCGTATATACTCGTCCCGTGGCAAAGGTGATGATCTCCATTCCCGACAACCTGCTTGAGCGCTTGGATGCTCACGCGCGTGTGAGCCGCGAAACGCGCAGTGGATTTCTTCAGCGTCTGGTCGAGCGCGAGCTCGACTCGGAGAGCGCTCGACGACGTAAGGAGTTCGAAGACCTCCTCGGTCCTCCGATAGATCTCGAGATAGATGCCGGCCAGTTGATCCGCGAAGACCGCGAATCTCACTAGCCGTGCTCCTTCTGGATGCGAGTGTCTGGATCGCAGCAAAGGTCCGCACGGATCGATACTCCGACACTGCCCGGGCTTTGGTTGTCGATGCTGCCTGTCCGGTTGCGGCTCTAGACCTAACCCTTTACGAGGTCGCAAACGGACTTGGGGCCCGGCAGGGCAGACGTCACGAGGCCGTCGAACTGTGCCGGCTTGTTGTTGGGCGGTGCGCCGATTCAATGCTCGCGGTTGACCCCAAGCTGATGGACACGGCGCTTCAGATCGCCGCTGAGCACGGACTCACCGCTTACGACGCCGCATATGTCGCCGCAGCACGTCGCCACGGCTGGACCTTGGTCAGCACAGACATCGCTGACCTGGTCTCCAAGGGCCTCGCGGTGGCGCCCGACGCCGCCGACTACCCTTAGATCGGATGAGCGTTCTCGAGCAGGTGCAGGCAGACGTGCGGACCGCGATGAAGGCGGGCGACCGTGAGCGCGCGGGCGCCCTGCGGCTGATCGTCGACTCCTTGCAGAAGGACGCCAAGACGGGCGACGGCGATGAGGTCGCGGTGCTGCAGCGCGAGCGCAAGAAGCGGCTGGAAGCCGCTGAGGCCTATGGCGACGCCGGCCGGGCCGAGCAGGCGACGGCCGAGAACTTCGAGGCGGAGCTGATTGAGGCCTACTTGCCCAAGCAGCTCTCCGACGCGGAACTGGCGGAGCTGGTTGACGCCGCGGTCACCGAGGCCGGAGCCAGCGAGCAGAAGCAGATGGGTCAGGTGATGTCGGCGCTGATGCCGAAGCTCGGCGGGCGCGCCGACGGCAAGCGGGTCAGTGCGGCGGTGCGTGAGCGGCTTGGCGCGTAGGCAGCTCACGCTCGAGAACAGCGTTGCCGCCGAGCTGGCGGGCTCCGAGGACGCGGTGCTGCGCGCCCTACGCGGCCACCTCGATTGCGACTTCCACCTGCGCGGCAACGTGCTGACCCTCGACGGCGAACCGGCCGACGTGCAGACCGCGGCGACCGTGGTCGACGAGCTGGTCGAGCTGATCGAGAACGGGCACGAGGTGGCGCCTGGGACGATCGAAGCGGTGACCGGCGCGCTCGACGCCGACGAGAGCCCGGCCGAGATCCTCGAGGACGTTGTCTGGCGTCACCGCAACACCAAGGTTTCGCCGAAGACGCTGAACCAGAAGCGCTACGTCGACTCAATCCGCGATCACACGATCACCTTCGGCGTCGGCCCCGCCGGCACTGGCAAGACCTTTCTCGCCGTGGCAATGGCTGCCGCCGCGCTGGCTGACAAGCAGGTGCAGCGCATCATCCTCACCCGGCCCGCAGTCGAGGCGGGCGAGCGGCTCGGCTTCCTGCCCGGCGACATCCAGGCCAAGGTCGACCCTTACCTGCGGCCGCTCTTCGACGCCCTCTTCGACATGCTCGACCCTGATCGCGTCAACGGCTACTTCGAGCGCGGCGTGATCGAGGTGGCGCCGCTCGCCTTCATGCGCGGGCGCACCCTGAATGATTCATTCGTGATCCTCGACGAGGCCCAGAACACCAGTCCCGAGCAGATGAAGATGTTCTTGACCCGGCTCGGCTTCAACTCGCGCATGGTCGTCACCGGCGACGTCACCCAGATTGACCTGCCGACTGAGCAGCGCTCCGGCCTGGTCGTCGTCCGCGACATCCTCGGTTCGGTCAAGGACATCGACTTCATCAACTTCGGCGGCGAGGACGTCGTCCGTCACAAGCTGGTTCAGCGCATCGTCGCCGCCTACGACGAACACGGCAACCGCGAGCGCGCCGCGCGGGCCGAACACGGGCCTACGCCGGGCTCTTGAGCCTGGACCTCTCCGACGTGCCGGCGGGGCTGCGCGAGCCGGTGGCCGCCGCGCTTGCTGCCGCGGAGGTCGACGATGGCCACCTCGCGGTCGAGCTGGTCGGTGCGTCACGTATCCGCGAACTCAATCGCGAGCATCGCGGCAAGGACGCGCCGACCGACGTGCTGGCCTTCCCGATCGACGGCGTCGGCCCGGCGCCCGGTCCGCGCGAGCTGGGCGACGTGGCGATTTGTCCCGAGCACTGCTCCGACGTCACCGAGGCCGCCGTCCACGGCGTCCTCCACCTCTGCGGCTATGACCATGAGGTCGACGAGGGCGAGATGCTCGCTCTTCAGGCCCACGTGTTGGGGGCCCTGGCATGACCCGCTCCGGCTTCGTCGGTCTCGCCGGTCGGCCCAACGTCGGCAAGTCGACCTTGGTCAACCAGATCGTTGGTAGTCACGTCGCGATCGTCTCAATGCGACCGCAGACGACCCGGCGGGCGATCCGCGGCATCCACACCGACGTCGAGGGCGGCCGCCAGCTCGTTCTCGTCGACCTGCCGGGTGTGCAGCGCCCCCGCGACGTGCTCACCGAGCGGATGCAGAAGCGGGTCGAGCGCGAGCTCGCCGACTCCGACCTGGCCCTGATCGTGATCAACGGCGAGGAGGGCGTCGGTCCCGGCGACCGCTTCATCGCCCGCGCCCTGCTCGGCGCTGGCGCCAAGTTGCCGATCATTTGCGCCGTCAACAAGGCCGATCAGCTCGGGCCGAACGAGATGGTCCCCGTCCTGGCCGAAGCTGCCGAGCTGGGCGGCGTCGACGAGGTTTTCCCGATTAGCGCCCGCAGTGGCGAGGGCGTCGACGTCCTCGTCGAGCGCATGGCCGAACTGATGCCCGAGGGTCCCTACCTCTATCCGCCCGAGGACCACAGCGACCAGTCGAGCGAGCTGCTGCTGGCCGAGCTGATCCGCGAGCAGGTACTCAACCGCACCCGCGATGAGATCCCGCACTCGGTCGAGGTCAAGGTCAAAGAGGTCGACGAGCGCGAGGACGGACTGGTTACCGTCAACGCCGAGGTCTGGGCCGAGACCGAGTCGCAGAAGCGCATCCTGATCGGCAAGGGCGGCGCCAAGGTGGGCGAGATAGGCACGGGGGCCCGCCGCTCGCTGGAAGCCGAGCTCGATGCCAAGGTCCACCTCGACCTGAAGATCCGCGTGCGCAGCCACTGGCGCCGCGACGAGGACCTGCTCGACCGCCTCGGTATCGAGTAGCAGGCACAACTACGATTGCTTGATGTTTGAGCAGGTGAAATTCGATGAGCGCGGCCTGGTGCCTTGTGTGGCACAGGACTTCGTCAGCGGCGAGGTGCTGACGCTTGCCTATGTCAACGCGGAGTCGCTGCGGCTGACGGTTGAGACCGGGGAGCTGCACTTCTTCAGCCGCTCGCGCGAGGAGATCTGGCGCAAGGGGGAAACCTCGGGCAACGTGCTCAAGCTGCGCCAGCTCCGCTACGACTGTGACGGCGACGCGATCGTCGCCCTGGTCGAGCCGATCGGTCCCGCCTGTCACACCGGCGAGCGAAGTTGCTTCTACCGAGAGCTGGGCGGATCGGCTGGGGCCGAGGTCGACGCCCCGGCGGCGCCCGGTGAGCCGGCGCCCGCCGTCCACGAGACGCTGGCGAGGCTGGAGCGAACCCTGCGCAGCCGCGCCGCCGAGCGGCCCGAGGGCAGCTACACGGTGCAACTGCTCGACGACCCGAAGCTGATCGGCGAAAAGGTCGAGGAGGAGGCCGAGGAGGTGGTCCGCGCCGCTCGCGAGGAGTCCGACGAGCGCGTCGCCGAAGAGGCCGCCGACCTGCTCTACCACCTCGCTGTCCTGCTCGCCGCTCGCGAGGTTCCCCAGTCGGCCGCGATGGAAGTGCTCAATGGCCGTCGTCGCTGAGTCGGAGCTGCGACTTGAGCCGAGCCTGGAGGAGGCGCGGGAGCTGGCCGAGAAGGGCAACGTGGTCCCTGTCTGTGCCCGCCTGCTCGACGATTGCGAGACGCCCGTCTCCGCCTTCCTCAAGCTGCGCGCGGGGGAGCCCGAGGGCGCTCCTTGCTTCCTGCTCGAGTCCGCCGAGCAGGGACAGGTCGGTCGCTACTCGTTCGTCGGCTTCCGCCCCCGCTCGGTGTTGCGCTGGAGCGATGGCGTGCTGACGGATTCCGACGGCGGGTCCGTCGATGCGCCCGACCCCTACGGAGCCGTTGCCGAGCGTCTCTCCGCCTTCGAGCTTGCCCCGGTCGAGGGCTTGCCGCCGTTTGCCGGCGGCGCGGTCGGCTTCTTCGGCTACGACCTGGTGCGCACGGTGGAGCCGCTTGGCGAGCCAAACCCCGACCCGCTCGGACTTCCCGATATGGCGCTGATGGTCACCGACCTGCTGCTCGTCTTCGATCATCTGCGGCACGAGCTGACGATCATGGCCTGCGCCTTTGCCGATGACGAGGGTGGGATCGACGCCGCCTACGAGCGTGCCGCGGCGGCGATAACCGATGCCCGCCAGCGCCTGCGCGGCGCCGTCCCCGCGCCGGAGCAGCCGTCGATCACCGAGTCGCCCGAGTTCGCCTCCAACATGGAGCGCGCCGAGTTCGAAACCGCGGTCGAGCGGATCGTCGAGTACGTCCACGCCGGCGACGCCTTCCAGGTCGTCCCTTCGCAGCGCTTCTCGGCTCCTGCCCCGGTCGAGGCCTTCTCGATCTACCGAGGCCTGCGCGCGGTCAACCCCTCGCCCTACATGTACTTCCTCGAGTTCGGCGACTTCCAGATCGCCGGCGCCTCGCCAGAGCCGCTGGTCAAAGTCAGCGGCCGCACGGTCGAGACCAGGCCGATCGCCGGCACCTACCCGCGTGGTGCCAACGAGGAGGAGGACCGTCGCCTCGCCGAGCGCCTCGTCAATGACCCCAAGGAGCGGGCCGAGCACGTGATGCTGGTCGACCTTGGCCGCAACGACCTCGGCCGGGTCTGTGAGTACGGCTCGGTCTCGGTCGACGAGCTGATGGTGGTCGAGACCTACTCGCACGTGCTGCACATCGTCAGCCAGGTCTCCGGCACCCTGCGCGAGGGGGTCGGGGCAATGGACGTGCTGCGCTCGGCCCTGCCGGCCGGCACCCTCTCCGGCGCTCCCAAGGTGCGGGCGATGCAAATCATCGACGAGCTCGAGCCGATCAAGCGCTGCTCCTACGGCGGCGCGATCGGCTACCTCTCCTGGAACGGAGACCTCGACACCGCGATCCACATCCGCACCGTCGTGGTCAAGGACGGCCAGATTCACGTCCAGGCCGGCGGCGGCACCGTCGCCGACGCCAAGCCCGCCTACGAGTACAACGAGTCGGTCAACAAGGCCCGGGCGGTCTTCCGCGCTGTCGAGCTGGCCTGCGAACAACCGGACTGGGCTTGAGGCGACGATGAAAGTACTCGTGATCGACAACTACGACTCCTTTACCTACAACCTGGTCCAGTACCTGGGCGAGCTCGGTGCTGAGCTCGAGGTGATCCGCAACGACAAAGCGACGGTCGACGAGCTGCTCGAGCGCGAGGCCGAGCGCCTGGTCGTCTCGCCGGGCCCCTGCACGCCGGCCGAGGCGGGAATTTCGATCGAGGCGATCCGCCGCTTCGCCGAAGCGGGTACGCCCGTGCTCGGCGTCTGCCTCGGCCATCAGTCGCTGGTCGAGGCCTTCGGTGGCCGCACCGTGCAGGGCGATCCGATCCACGGCAAGGAGGCCGAGATCGAACACGACGGCCGCACCGTCTACGCCGGATTGCCGAGCCCTTTCGTCGCCGGCCGCTACCACTCACTGGTGGCCGATCCCGATCTCCCTGACGCGCTTGAGTTAAGCGCCAGCCTCGGTGGCGTCGTGATGGGCGCTCGCCATCGCGAGCTGCCCGCCGAGGGCGTCCAGTTTCATCCCGAGTCGGTGCTGACCCCGCAGGGCAAGCACCTGCTCGCCAACTTCCTCGGAGTCTCCAAATGAGCCAAATGAGCTTCCGGTGCGCTTTATGTGGTCATAGGGCGTATAAAGCGCACCGGAGCGGATGAGATGACGCCTAACGACGTAGTCACCCGGGCGATCGACGCGGTCTGTGCCGGCGACCACCTCACCGCCGATCACGCCGCCGCGGTGCTCGCCGAGATCATGGAGGGGCGCAGCAGCGAGGTGCAGACGGCGGCCTTCCTGATCGCCCTGCGGGCGAAGGGCGAGACCGTGCCCGAGCTGGTCGGCCTGGCTCGGACGATGCGCTCGCTCTCCAGCCCGGTCGCCACCTCGCGCACCGACCTCGTCGATACCGCGGGAACCGGGGGAGGCCCCTCGACCTTCAACGTCTCGACCACGGCGGCCCTGGTCGCGGCGGCGGCCGGCTGCGCGGTCGCCAAGCACGGTAACCGCTCCAGCACCAGTCGCTGTGGCTCGGCCGACCTGCTCGAGGCGCTCGGCGTCAACATCGAGCTCGAGCCCGAGGCGGTCGGACGCTGCATTGACGAGGTCGGCTTCGGCTTTATGTTCGCCCCCCGTCACCACAAGGCGACGGCGCACGTCATGCCGGTTCGCAAGGCGCTCGGCGTGCGCACGATCTTCAACTTCCTCGGCCCGCTGACCAACCCGGCGGGCGCTCCGCGCCAACTGCTCGGCGTCTCCGACCGCCACTACCAGGAGACGATCGCCGAGGCGCTAGTCGGGCTCGGCAGCGTGCGGGCGATGGTCGTCGCGGCCGACGACGGGGTCGACGAGATCTCGATTTCCGCCCGGACCCGCGTGATCGAGGTCGAGGACGGCAGAACCGCGGAGCGCTTCGTCGAGCCGGGAGATTTCGGCTTCGCCGAAGCCGAGCCGGAGTACGTCGCCGGCGGTAGCCCGGAGGAAAACGCCGCCGCCTGCCGCGCCGTGCTCGGCGGCGAGGCGGGTCCCCGGCGCCACCTGGTCCTGCTCAACGCTGGTGCCGCGATCTACGTCGGCGGCAAGGCCGGGAGCCTGGCCGAGGGAGTCGAGAAGGGCGCGGCGGTTGTCGACTCTGGCGCCGCGCAGGAGCTGCTCGATCGCCTGATTGCGACGACCGTCGAGCTCGGCGTCTAGGCTTCGACTGGCAAGTGGCAATGATCGAGCAGCTGATCTCGGTAGCGCAAGAAGGGGTGGAGGAGCGCCGTGGGCAGGTCCCACAGGCGGACCTCGAATCGCGCCTTTCCGCCCGCGGCGAGGACCGGCCCTTCAACGAGGCCCTGGTTCGGCCGGGGCTTTCGCTGATCTCCGAGTTCAAGCGGCGCTCGCCCAGCGCCGGTGAGATCTCTGCCTCCGCCACCGTCCCGGAGCAGGTCGGCGCCTACGAGCGCGGTGGCGCCGCGGCGCTGTCGGTGCTCACCGACGAGCGCCACTTCGGCGGTTCGCTCGACGACCTTCGCGCCGCTCGCGCGGCCTGCGACCTGCCGATCCTGCGCAAGGACTTCATTGTCGATCCCTACCAGCTCTACGAGGCGGCGGTCCACGGCGCCGACGCGGTTCTGCTGATCGTTCGCGCCCTCGACGACCGTGAGTTGCGGGCGATGTACGAGGAGGCCCGCGGGCTCGACCTCGACTGCCTGGTTGAGGTTCACGACGCCGAGGAGCTGCAGCGGGCGCTTGAGCTCGACGCCGACGTGATCGGGATCAACAACCGCAACCTCGACACCGGCACGGTTGACGTCTCGACCACCTACGAGCTGATGCCCGATGTGCCGGCCGGCAAGACCGCCGTCGCCGAGAGCGGCATCTCCTCACGCGCTGAGCTCGAAGAGTTGGAGCGGGTGGGCGTCGATGCCGTGTTGATCGGCGGCGCGCTGATGAGCGCCGACGATCCCGAGGCGAAGACGCGCGAGCTGACCGGCGCCGAGGAAGGCACGCGCGAGCACCACCTGCCTTAACGCGGCCGTCGAATTTAGCGACGGTTTGAGCATCGTTTAGGAATCGCTGAGGAAGCCCTCCTACAGTTCTCCCAATGCGGCGATTCCTCAAATCTTCATTCGGCTCGGCACTCCTGGGCGGCGCCGTGGTTGCTGTCTTCGTCGCGATCGCCATCGCGGCGGGTTGGATCGATTCCAAGGACAGCACCACGACGACCGTCGCTACGCCCCTTTCAGCACCGATCGCTGCGAAGGAAAGCAGCGACACCAACGTCGTCAACCAGATTTACCGCCATGACGGACAGGGGGTCGCCTTCATCGAATCCGAGGAGGCGGCCGAAGAATCTCCAGCGCTCAATCCGCTGGGTGAACCCGAAGGCGGCGGCGGTGGCGGCATCGCGACCGGCTCTGGCTTCCTGATCGACACCGAAGGCCACATTCTCACCAACAACCACGTGGTCGAAGGGGCGACCCGAGTCGAGGTCAAGCTCGGCTCCTCCGAGGTCAGCCACACCGCTGAAGTCGTCGGCACTGATCCCGCGACCGATGTCGCCCTACTCAAAGTCGACGTGCCGGCTGATCAGCAGCATCCGCTCTCGCTTGGCAACTCGGCCAAGGTCCAGGTCGGCGACCCGGTGGTGGCTATAGGCAATCCCTTTGGGCTCGACCGTACCGTTACGGCGGGCATCGTCTCCGCTCTGCAGCGCCAGATCCAGGCGCCCAACGGCTTCTCGATCTCGCACGTGATCCAGACCGACGCGGCGATCAACCCGGGCAACTCGGGCGGGCCGCTGATCGACTCCTCGGGAAGCGTGATCGGGATCAACTCGCAGATCCAGACCGGTGGCGGCAATGACGGCAACGTTGGTATTGGCTTCGCGGTGCCGATCAACACCGCCCGCGAAGTGGTCGAACAGATCGAGCAGCACGGCAAGGTTGAACACGCCTACATCGGCGTCAGCGGTGGCAGCGTCACGCCGGCCCTGGCCAAGGCGCTGAAACTGCCGGTTGAAAAAGGCGTCCTCGTCAACGAAGTGGTCAAGGGCAGCCCGGCCGACAAGGCGGGGATCGAAGGCGGCGACACCGAAGCGACGATCGAAGGCGTCAAAGTCAACCTCGGCGGCGACATCATCACCGAAGTAGACGGCAAGCCGATTGGCTCGATGGAAGACGTGATCAACGACGTCAACAGCGCTCAGCCCGGCGACAAGATGGAACTGACGCTGCTGCGGGGAGACAACGAAACCAAGCACGTCACGGTTACGCTCGGCGTACGGCCGAAGTCGGCTGAATAGCCGGGGCCGGACCCCCTCCTCTCTCAACTTGCTCCGGTGGAGACGCGGCTGCTGGCGCCTCTGACGAATTGCCGGAGAAGTACAAGCCGTTCGGAGGGGGTCCGGCCCCGGCTCCGGGCGGCTGCTCCCGTACCCTGGGCTTATGCGTGTGAAGATTTGTGGGATCACCAACCTGGACGATGCAGCTGAGGCTGTGCTGCTTGGGGCCTGGGCTATTGGATTGATCCATTACGACAAGAGCCCGCGGGCCTGTCCTCCTAGTGAAGCTGCGGCGATCTGCGCCGCGTTTCGGCGCAAGTGCGAGGTCGTTGGGGTCTTTGTCAATCCGGAGCTCGAGGACGTTGCCAAGGCCGTTGAGGGGGCCGGTTTGACGATGGTGCAGCTGAACGGAGCCGAGGGGCCGCAATTCTGCGCTGAGGTGGCGCGGCGGACGGGCGTCAAGGTGATCAAGGCGATTCACGTGGCCAGTGGGGCGGAGGTGCATGGGGCGGAGGTGTTTCGCACCGACTTCCATCTGTTTGACCGCCGGGGGAAAGGCCTCTGGGGCGGGACCGGGGAAAGCTTCGATTGGGGGCTGTTGCGCGAGCATCGTTCCGAGATCCCGGCGATCGTCGCCGGTGGCCTGCGGCCCGACAACGTTGCCGAAGCGATCGCCGTCACGCACCCGTTCGCGGTCGATGTGGCGAGCGGGGTCGAGGCGGAGCCCGGGCGCAAGGACCATGCGGCGATGGCGGCTTTCTTCGACGCCGCCGAGGCGACTGGCGTTCCCACTTCATGAGCGCGGTTGAGCAGCGCTTCGGCCCTTACGGGGGCCGCTACGTGCCGGAGACGCTGATCGCGGCCCTCGACGAGCTAACCGAGGCCTGGGCAGAGGCCCGCGAGGACGCCGCCTTCAACGAGCGCCTGCGCCTGCTCCACCGCGACTTCATTGGCCGTCCGACGCCGCTCTACCTGGCCGACCGCCTCTCCGCCAAGGCCGGCCGCAGGGTCTACCTCAAGCGCGAGGACCTCGCCCACACCGGCGCCCACAAGATCAACAACGCGATCGGCCAGGCACTGCTCGCCGAGCGCATGGGCAAGCCACGGGTGATCGCCGAGACCGGGGCCGGCCAGCACGGGGTCGCCACCGCCACCGCCTGCGCCCTCTTCGGCCTCGAATGCGTGGTCTACATGGGCTCCGAGGACATCCGCCGCCAGCGGCCCAACGTCGAGCGCATGGGTCTGCTCGGCGCCGAGGTCGTCCCTGTCGAGGCCGGGGCGCGGACGCTGAAGGAGGCGGTCAGCGCCGCGATCCGCGACTGGGTCGCCAACGTCGAGACCACCCACTACGTGATCGGCTCGGCGGTTGGACCGGCGCCGTTCCCGGCGCTCGTGCGCGACCTGCAGCGGGTGATCGGAAAAGAGGCGCGCGAGCAGGCGCTCGCCGCCGAGGGTGCCCTGCCCGCGCGGGTAATCGCCTGCGTCGGAGGGGGCTCCAACTCGATCGGAATCTTCACCCCGTTCGTCGAGGACGCCGGGGTCGAGCTGATCGGGGTCGAGGCGGCGGGGGAGGGGCTCGACACGGGCCGCCACGGTGCCTCGCTCGGCGCCGGCGCCACCGGGGTCCTGCACGGCTCGCTCTCCTCGGTTATCGCCGACGATGAGGGGCAGATCCTCGAGGCGCACTCGATCTCCGCTGGGCTCGACTACCCGGGTGTGGGTCCCGAGCACGCCTTCCTGCGTGACAGCGGCCGCGCCAGCTACTTCTCAGTCACCGACGCGCAGGCACTGGCTGCGTTCGCCGAGCTCTGCCGGCTGGAGGGGATCATTCCGGCGCTGGAGTCCTCGCACGCGATCGCCTGGTTGCTCGAGAACGCCGGCGGCGGCGATGGCTACGACGTGGTGTGCCTCTCGGGGAGAGGCGACAAGGATTTGGCCGAGGTGTTGGAGCAACAGAGCGTTGGGAAGGGAACAAGGGGGTGACTCATCAGAGCAACAGCGGGGAGGCTCTGTCGAGTCACCCCCTTGTTCCCAGCGCGAGCGCATCGACGGGCGTTGAGCGGATCCAGGCGGCTTTTGCGGCCGCGAAGGACGAGGGCCGGGCTGCGCTTATGCCGTACATGATGGCCGGGTATCCCGATCGTGAGAGTTCTTTGGCTGTGGCTGAGTCCTACGCGGAGAACGGTGCCGATTTGGTTGAGCTTGGGGTTCCGTTTTCGGATCCGCTAGCCGATGGGCCGACGATTCATGCGGCCGCTACGGCTGCGCTCGAGGCGGGCACGACGCTTGACTCGGCGCTGGAGCTTTGTGGGGCGATTTCGGGGCGGGTTCCGGTCGTCTTTATGGTCTACGCCAACATGGTGCTTGCGCACGGGGGTGTGGCTGAGTTTGCGGAGCGGGCTGTGGCTGTCGGCGCCGCTGGGGCGATCGTGCCGGACCTGCCGCTGGAGGAAGCGGAGCCGGTGCGCGAGGTCTTTGCCGCTGCGGGGCTTGCGTTGGTGCCGCTCGTTGCTCCGACCACGCCGCCCGAGCGGCGTGCGCGGATTTGCGCTGTGGCCCAAGGTTTCGTCTATGCCGTCTCGACTGTCGGGACTACAGGTGAGCGCGACGAGATTCCGTCGCAGCTCGCTGAGCTTGTCAGCGCGATCCAGGCAGAGGCCGAGGTGCCCGTTGCTGTCGGCTTCGGTATCGGGACCCCGGCGCAGGCCGCTCAGGTCGGGGAAGTCGCCGACGGGGTGATCATCGGCAGCCGCCTGGTTCGGGCCGCCGGCGAGGCCGACGGGCCTGGAGCTGCCGCCGATGCCGTCGGTTCCTTCCTGCAAGAGACACGCGTCGCACTAGGGCCGGGTGAGCCGGTTTTACGCACCCACGAATGACGCGTCTGGCGCGGCGCTGGATCGCCACCCACGTCCTCGCGCGTAGCGTTGCTACGCGCAGCGGCCGCGTGCGCCGCCCAGCTTGGCCAGTCGCGCCCTCGCGGGCACGTAAAACCACCTCAACCGGCCAGCTGGATAGGATTCCCGCCGCATGGGAATGGTCATCACCCTCTTTTTGGCCCTGGCGACGACGACCGTCGCTTACGCCGTCCTCGGTCAGGGCGGCGGTGTCGCCGGCGTGATCTTTTTCGGCATCCTCGTGATCGGCGCCACGATCCGGGTTTTCACCCCAAGCTCCGACTAAGCGCGCGTCGCGACCACCTGCAGGTACTCGGGCTCGAGCACGAAGGCTCGGTCTCCGCCTACGTTCGCTTTCGCCAGCTGCTCTCGCAGGTCCGCCTCCAGGGCCGCCTCACCGGCCGGGCCGACGCGGTCGAAGGCCATCTTGATCGGGCCGAAGTAGGTGCGGAAGAAGTCGAGGTAGTGGTCCATCGAGCGGAAAGCCTGACGCGAGACCTTGCGCTCGACCCGCAGCTCGGCGACCCCGTCGCCGAAGAGCTCGCGCACGTGATCCTCGATGCCCCAGAGCACCGGCGGGATGAATCCAGGCGGCGGTGGCGCGTGCTTGGCGATCACCGCGAAGAGGCCGCTCACCGGACCATCCGGGACCCAGTTGGCCATCCCGATCCGGCCGCCGGGCTTGCAGGCGCGCAGCAACTCGGCCGCTGTCTTGTCCTGTTCGGGCGCGAACATCGCGCCGAAGATCGAGGTCACGATGTCGAACTCGGCGTCGCCGAAGGGCAGGTCCGCCGCGTCACCCTCGACGAACTCGACCTCGAGCCGCTCGGCCGCCGCGCGTTCGCGACCGCGCTCGAGCAGGGCCGGGACGAAGTCGACCCCGACCGCGCCGCCCCATGAGCGCCGCGCCGCCGCCAGCGCGCCGTTGCCACTGCCGCAGGCGACGTCGAGCACGCGCTCGCCCGGAACGATGTCCAGCGCTTCGACCAGTTCCTCGGAGACCATCATCACCAGTCCGGCGACCATCGCGAAGTCGCCCTCTGCCCAGACCCGTTGCTGCGCCTGCTTGATCGCCTCGAGATCGACGGCGTCGCTCATCCTCGCTCCCTTCGCGGTTTCACCCGAACTTAGCGCGTTGCCGGGCGCGCGACAGCTTTAATCTGAGCCGATGCGGATCGGCGTGCTCACCGGCGGCGGGGATTGCCCCGGTCTCAACGCGGTGATCCGCGCGATCGTGCGCAAGGGCGTCGAACACGGCGGTCACGAGTTCGTCGGCTACCGCGACGGCTGGCGCGGGCCGCTCGAGGGCGACAGCCGCCCGCTCGGGGTGCCCGAGGTGCGGGGGATCCTGCCCCGCGGCGGCACGATCCTCGGCGCTTCGCGCACTAACCCCTTCAAGGAGGACGGCGGCGCGGAGCGGATTGCCCAGAGGCTCGAGGACGACGGCGTTGACGGCCTGATCGCGATCGGCGGAGAGGACACGCTCGGCGCCGCCGCCCGCCTCTACGGCGAGCACGGCGTGCCGGTCGTCGGCGTGCCGAAGACGATCGACAACGACCTCGGCGCGACCGACTACACCTTCGGCTTCGACACTGCGGTCAACATCGCGATGGAGGCGATCGACCGCCTGCACACAACGGCCGACAGCCATCACCGCGTGCTGATCGTCGAGGTGATGGGACGCCATGCTGGCTGGATCGCCTTCCACGCCGGCCTCGCCGGCGGCGCCAACGTGATCCTGATCCCCGAGCTTCCCTTCGACCTGGACCGGGTCTGCCAGTTCGTCGGCCGCCGCTTCGAGCACCACTACGCGCCGATCCTCGTCGTCGCCGAGGGGGCGCAGCCGGTCGGGGGGATGCCCGAGACCAAAAACGAGAAGCTGGATCAGTTCGGCCACGTCGCCCTTGGCGGGATCGCTCACTGGCTGGAGGGCGAAATCGAGAAACGGACCGGCAAGGAGACGCGGGCTACCGTGCTGGGGCACGTGCAGAGGGGCGGGACGCCTACGGCGTTTGACCGGGTGCTGGCGACCAGGTTCGGACTGCATGCGATTGATGCTGCTGATGCTGGGGACTGGGGCAAGATGACTGCGTTGCGCGGGACGGATATCCAGCTGGTTGAGCTCAGTGAGGCCACGGCTGAGCTGAAGACCGTGCCGGCATCCCTGTATTCGGAGGCTGAGGTCTTTTTTGGTTAGACAGGGAAGGGACGGGTGACCCCTCCCAAAACGAGCGGCAGGAGCCGCTCTTGAGTGTTTTGGGAGGGGTCACCCGTCCCTCTCGCGCCTTGCGCAATGTCGCCGCAGCGGTTGCTTGCGGGTTGCTTGTGGCCGCCGTGGCTGGCTGTGGCGGGGGAGAAGGCGTAGCTCGGGATGCGACCGTTACGGCTTACGTGGAAGCTTCGTTGTGCGCCGGCGCTAAGCAGGAGCTTGCGAGCCAAGGTGGGCGAGCTGGAGAGCTTCAGGTGCAGGCTGCTTGCCTCCCAGGCGCTCGCAGCCACGCCAAGCTCAATCTGGCAACGCTGGGCGCCAATGCGCGCAAGGCCACGGAGGACTCGACCGCGGTGGCTTACCTGGAAGCTTCCGACCCTGCGGCCGCCCGTTTTACGCACCCGATCTTGGAAACCGCCGAGGTTCCGTGGATCGCTGGAAGCTCAGGCAAAGCCACCATGGCCCATCTGCTCAAGCTAATAGCGGCTTCGGGCTCAGGCTCCCTGCGCCAGTCCCTGCGCGAAGAACTACACGAGTCGTAGGGAGGGCCGAGAGGACCCCTCCCAAAACACTCAAGAGCGGCTCCTGCCGCTCGTTTTGGGAGGGGTCCTCTCGGCCCTCTCCCCGCTAGAGCAAGTCTGCCAGCGCCTCGTCCACGTCCGGGTGCTTGAACTGGTACCCAAGGTCTAGCGCCCGCCGGGGCATCACCCGCTGCCCACCCTTCAAGACCTCCCCGAACTCCCCGCCGTACATCAAGTCCAGTGTGAATCCAGGAATCGGCAGCACGGCCGGCCGGTTGATCGTCTTACCAAGCGCCTTCGAGAAAACCTTGTTGGTCACCGGGTTGGGCGCGGTCGAGTTGACGATCCCGCTGACCTTGTCGTTGTCGAGCGCCCAGAGCAGGATGCCGACCTCGTCATCGACGTGGATCCAGGAGACGTACTGACCACCGCCGGCCAACGGTCCGCCGACTCCCAGCTTGAACGGGGTGAGGAGTTGCTTCAGAAAGCCTCCTTGCGGGTCGAGGACGTGGCCGGTACGGACGATGACGAGGCGCACTCCCGCTCCCTCGGCCTCGCGAGCCGCCCTCTCCCACTCGCGCACGACCTCGGCGTCGAAGCCCTCGCCGGGCTCGCTCGACTCGTCGACGATTGCCTCGCCGCGGTCGCCGTAGAAGCCGATCGCTGACTGGTTGACCAGGACCCGCGGCTTTTTCTCCAGGCCGGCGATCGTGCCGACGAGGTTGTGAGTGCCGGTGCGGCGGCTCTCCATAATCCGCTGTTTGGCCTCGTCGGTCCAGCGCTGGTTGATCTTCTCGCCGAGCAGGTTGACGACGCCGTCCACGCCCTCGAAGGCTTTCGCCGGAGGTCGTTCCAGGGTGGGCTCCCAGGCGTGCCAGGTGACGCTGGGGTTGGTGCTCCGCGCCCGGTTAGGGTCGCGCGTGAGGCCGACTACGGTGTCGCCCCGGACCAGCAGTGAGTCGCATAGCGCCGACCCGATGAAACCGCTGGCTCCGGTGACTAGGACCTTCACGGCGTTAGGTGACCTCCACCGTGGAAAAGGTTCCGGTCTCCTCGTTGAAGCGGGCTATTCCCTCGCGCTTCGCCTCTTCGACCACCGCTTCGGCCACCTTCGGCGCCACTTCGCGATTGAAGACGCTGGGGATGATGTAGTCCTCGGAGAGGTCTTCCTCAGAGACGGCCATCGCGATGCCCTTGGCGGCGGCGAGCTTCATCTCCTCGGTGATGCTGGGTGAGCCGGCGTCGAGGGCGCCGCGGAAGATGCCGGGAAAGGCGAGCACGTTGTTGATCTGGTTCGGGTAGTCCGAGCGCCCGGTCGCCATGATCCGCACGTAGGGGGCGGCGTCCTCGGGCATCACCTCGGGGGTCGGGTTGGCCATCGCGAAGACGATCGCGTCGTCATTCATCTTGGCCAGCGACTTTGCCTCGATCAGGCCGGGGCCGGAGAGGCCGATGAAGAGGTCCGTGCCCTCGATCACCTCGTTGGGCCCGCCGAGCAGCCGCTCGGGGTTCGAGTTCTCGGCGTACCAGCGCTTGATCCCGCTCATCTCACCCGATTCGTAGTCGGCGCGAGTGGTCGAGAGGGCGCCCTGGCGGTCGCAGCCGACGATGTGGGTGACGCCGCTGGCAAGCATCATCTTGGTCACCGCTACCCCGGCCGCGCCGAGTCCCACCATCAGCACGCGCAGCTCCTCGATCGGCTTGCCGGTGATCTTCAGGGCGTTGAAGAGGGCCGCCATGGTCACGATCGCCGTGCCGTGCTGGTCGTCGTGGAAGACGGGGATGTCGAGCGTCTCCTTCAGCCGGTCCTCGATCTCGAAGCAGCGCGGGGCGGAGATGTCCTCGAGGTTGATCCCGCCGAAGGTAGGCGCGATCAATTCGACTGCCTTGATGATCTCCTCGGCGTCCTGGGTGTCGAGGCAGATCGGGAAGGCGTCGACCTGGGCGAACTCCTTGAACAGCATCGCCTTGCCCTCCATCACCGGCATCGCCGCCTCGGGGCCGATATTGCCGAGCCCGAGCACGGCGCTGCCGTCGGAGACGACGGCGACCGTGTTCTTCTTGATCGTGTACTCGAAGGCCTTGCTGCGGTCGTCGTGGATGTCCTGACAGACCCGGGCCACGCCCGGGGTGTAGGCCATCGAGAGGTCGTCGCGGGTCTTCAGCGGGTACTTGTTCTCGACCGAGATCTTGCCGCCGCGGTGCATCTGCATCGTGCGGTCGACGTAGTCGAGCACCCGCGCCCCGCGGGTCGAGCCGATCGAGCGCAGGATCCGCTCCCAGTGCTCGCGATCCTGAGCGTCGATCGTGAACTCGCGCACCCGCTTGCCCTCGCCGCCGGCCCCGGGCACGAGGTCGACCCCCTGCAACTGGCCGCCCGCCTCGGCGATCTCAGCGGTCAGCTTGCCGAGCGGCTCCTGCCGCGCATCGAGCTCGACCCGGATCGTGACGCTGTACTGGGCGCTGACAGGCATAGGGCTATCGAATCAGATTCGGACGCTGTGCCTAGGCGCGGCGGTAGAAATCGGTCGTTCAGGCGTTAGTGAGATATGGGGCGGAGACGGATTCGGCGGCAGGCAGCTCTATGCGCAGCGCTCTCGGCGCTGCTCTGTTTCGTCGCGGGCGCTGGGCGTGCGGCAGCCGTCGCCGAACCCGAACCCGGCCCGGCGGGGTGGATGTATGAGCCGGGGACGCTGGTGGTTATCGATCTGGGCCTGACCTCGCCCGAAAAAGCCAAACTCGAAGCCGAACCGCTCGAATACGTCAAGGGCACGATCTCGTTGGCGAAAACCGACGGTACGCCGGGGGGCATCGAAGCGCCGCTGACGCCGACGCCGCTGCCGGTCGAAGTTCGCCTCAAGGGCAACGCCCTCGGCTCCTTTCGGAAACTGGATCAAAAGGCCGGCTTCAAGCTGAAGTTCAAGAAAACCGAACCCTTCCTCGGGGTCTTGCGCAAGATGACCCTGAACAACATGGTCGAGGATCCGTCGATGATCCACGAGACGCTTGCCTACAGCGTCTTTCGCCGCGCCGGGATCGCCGCGCCGCGAACCGGCTTCGCCGATGTGCGACTCAACGGAGAAGACTTCGGCACCTACCTCAACCTCGAGAACCTCGACAAGGTCAATCTCGAACGCTGGTTCGGAAAATTCGAAGAACCGCCCCAGCACCTCTACGAGGGCGAATACGGGGTTGACGTGACCCCCGGTGTCGCGGCCCTCACCGGTAAAGCGGGCGGTTTCGAAGTCGACGAGGGCAAAGAAGAAAACGTCGAAGATCTCGAAGCCCTGGTTGCCGCGGTCAATGGCAGCAAAGGTCCGGGCTGGTCGGCCTCCGTCTCTCTGGTCGCCGACCTCGAAGAGATGACGCGGATGTGGGCGGTGGAGAAATACATCGGCCACTGGGACGGATACTCGGGCGAAGCCGCGCCGCTGAAGCCGAACAACTACTACCTCTACAGCGATCCGGCCGGTCGCTTCCAGATGCTGCCCTGGGGCACCGACAACACCTGGCAGCCCTACAGGCGAACAGAATTCGGCGGCGAAGCGGGGCTGTTGTTCGACGACTGCCTGGCCGACCCCGCCTGCGGCGTGCTCTACCGCCAGGCGCTGCGCCGACTGCAGGCAATTGTTCCCGGCCTAGAGCTCGACTCGCTCGCCGTGAAAACCGCCGCCTTGCTCAAGCCCTGGCAGGAAGCCGAACAGGGCAATGGCAGAAGCGAGCACACCCTGGCGGAAATCAAGACCGGTGTCGATGAAACTCGCGAGTTCATCGCCGACCGGCCGGACGACCTTGCCGCCTTCCTCGGCCCCGAAGAATCGTCGCCTGAGACGCCGGCGCCGGGCGCCTCGCCCGCCTCATCCCCGGCCGCAAGCGTGCCGAGCCTCTACGTAGGCCACTCCCGCCGTGATCGCGGCGACCTCGTCACCCATCTCTGGCTGGCCGGCCCCGGCGTCGTTACGCAAGCGGCCGCGATCAAGACGGCACAGGGCTCGCGCAGGGTCTGCTCGGTGCAGGTCACGGAGACGAATGGGGGCGGGCAGGATGTCCGCTGCCAACTTTCCGGTTCGGTCCTGGCTCGGTTGGGATCACACGGCGTGGTGCTGAAGATCAGGACGACTTTTACTCCTCAGGGTGCCGACTTCGAAGCGGCGATTCGCCGCGTCCACCTGCCCCGCAACTCCCCGTAGAAAGCGAGAGCGTCTTTCCTCGATCGAGAGGGAGTCTGCACGCGCCGTCGCCGGCCGGCAAGAAGCACTCGGGCGCGCCTCGTAGAGTGGCGGCGAATGACCGAGAACCGGCCCGAGCTCTTTCTGATCGACGGCAACTCGCTTGCCTACCGAGCCTTCTTTGCGCTACCCGAGTCGATCGGGACCAGCGACGGGCGGCCCACCAACGCGATCTATGGGCTGGCCTCGATGCTGGTCAAGATCATCGATGAGCATCGGCCCGCCGGGGTCGTCGTCGCCTGGGACGCCGGCATGTCGGGGCGAGAGGTCACTTACGACCTCTACAAGGCCCAGCGCAAACCGCGTCCCGACCTGCTGCGCGAGCAGTGGCCTCACCTGATGCCGCTGGTCGAGGCCTTCGGCTACACCAACGTCAAGGTCGAGGGCTACGAGGCCGACGACGTGATTGCCTCGCTGGCCCGCCAGGCGCGGGAAGAGGGGATCGCGGTGATGGTCGTCACCGGCGACCGCGACGCCTACCAGATGGTCGGCGAGGGGATCCGCGTGATGAGCACCTCGCGCGGGATCACCGAGACCAAGATCTACGACAGCGAGGCGGTTACGGAGCGCTACGGGGTCCCTCCCGAGCTGATCACCGACCTGATGGGCCTGCGCGGCGACACCTCCGACAACATCCCGGGCGTGCCGGGGATCGGCGAGAAGACCGCGACCCAGCTGCTGCAGCAGTTCGGCTCGCTGGAGAAGGTGCTGGAAAGCGTCGATGAGATCTCCGGCGCCAAGCGCAAGCAGAACCTGGTCGAGCACGCCGATGACGCGCGGATGTCGCAGCAACTGGCGACGCTGCAGTACGACATCGAGACCGGGGTGAACCTGGCCGCCGCGATGAATTCCGAGCCCGACCGCGGCGCCCTGCGTGACTTCATGCGCGAGTTTGAGCTCCGGGCCGTGCTCGAGCGGCTGGAAGAAGCGCTACCCGAAGGCGACGCTGTTCCCGGTCGCAGCGTCGAGACCGAGCTCGAGGTCGAGGCGGTGGAGGGAACTCCGGCCGACCTCGGCGGGGAGAGCGCAGTTGCCCTGGCGATCGACGGCGACCGCTGGGCGGCGGCCGACGGTGAGCGGATCGTCGCCGGCTCCGCGAGCCACGACGAGCTGGCGGTGGGCCTCGGCTCGCGCCCGCTCGTCGCCCACGACGTCAAGTCGCTCGGCGGTGGCCGCCACGGCTTGCTTGCCGCCGCCGCGCGCGAGGGGGTTGAGCCGCGGCTCGACCACGACACGATGCTTGCCGCTTACCTATTGGAGCCGCAGCGGCGCACTTACGAGCTGACCGAGTTGGCGGCCGACGCCGGGATCGGCATCGCTGCTGGCGCGGCTCCAGCCGGCGATGCCGATGACGGTCAGCTCTCGCTCGATGGCGAGGAGGGCGAGGCGGGCCTCGACCCGGCCGAGGAGGCGCGCCTGGTCGCGGCTCTGGCAGATGTTCAGCGTCCCCGCATTGAGGAGCTGGGCCTCGGACATCTGCTCAGCGAGGTCGAGCTGCCGCTTGTCCACGTCCTCGCCGCGATGGAGCGCGAGGGGCTGAAGCTCGACGCCAAACGCCTGGCTGAGGTCGGCGCCGGCTTCGCTGAGCGGATCGCGACGCTGGAGAAAGAGATCTACGAGCACGCCGGCGAGGAGTTCACGATCGGCTCCCCGCAGCAGGTCGGACGCATCCTCTTCGAGGAGCTCGGCCTGACCCGCAAGCGACGCGGCAAAACTGGCTACTCGACCGATGCCCGCGTGCTCGCCCAGATCAGCGACGAGCACCCGATCGTCGAGAAGATCGAGTCCTGGCGCGAGCTGACCAAGTTGAAGAACACCTACCTCGACTCGCTGCCCGACCTGATCGACCCGGCAACCGGCCGCGTCCACACCACCTTCAACCAGGCGGCGACGACCACCGGCCGTCTCTCCAGCACCAACCCCAACCTGCAGAACATCCCGATCCGGACCGAGATCGGCCGACCCGTCCGCGCCTGCTTCGTTGCTGAGGAGGGCGCTCAGCTGCTCTCCGCCGACTACAGCCAGGTCGAGCTGCGGGTGCTCGCCCACGTTGCCGACGAGGAGGTACTCAAGGAGATCTTCCGCGCCAAAGAAGACGTTCACGCGGCGACCGCGGCGGAGGTCTTCGACATCGCCCGCGAGGACGTCGACGTCGGCCAGCGCTCGAAGGCGAAGATGGTCAACTTCGGCATCGTCTACGGCCTCACCGGCTTCGGTCTCGCCGACCGGCTCAACATCCCGCGCAAAGAGGGCGAGGAATTCGTCTCCCGCTATCTGGAGCGCTTCCCCGCCGTGCGCGCCTTCCGCGAGCAGGTAGTGGAACGGGCGCAGGAGGAGGGCTACGTGACGACGCTGATGGGGAGGCGGCGGTCGATCCCCGAGCTGCGCTCGAGCAATCCCAACACGCGGCGCCTCGGCGAGCGGCTCGCCGTCAATACCGTGATTCAGGGCACCGCCGCCGACATCATCAAGGTGGCGATGGTGCGTTGCCGGCGGGCGCTGGCGGAGACCGGGGGGGAGACCCGCATCGTCTTGCAGATCCACGACGAGCTCCTCTTCGAGGGCCCGCCGGAGGAGATGGACGGCGCGGTCGAGCTGGTGCGGCGCGAGATGTGCGCTGCCTACCAGCTCGACCCACCGCTCGAGGTGGATATCGGCGTCGGCGCGGACTGGCTCGACGCCAAGTAGCTCAGTCGGCCAGCTCGACCTCGTCGAAGGTCGCGCTGCCGTGCTTGAGCTCCAGATCTGCCTCCTCGACAGTCGCGCCGACGATCAGGTCCGAGGTCGTGCAGTTGGCGCCCGTCCCGTTGTCGTCGTGGCCGCTCGGTCCACGGCCGGAGTGCGATGAGCCGGGTCCGGAGTTGTCGCCGCCGTTGTCGTCGCCTGGCTCTTGGCCATGGTTCCCGTGGTCGTCACCGGGCTCTTCTCCGTGACCACCGTTGTCGTCGCCCGGCTCTTCCCCGTGCCCGCCGTTGTCATCTCCGGCCTCTTCGCCATGGCCGCCGCGGTCATCGCCCGGCTCTTCCTCGCCGTGGCGAGCGCGGGTTGAGACGTCGGGCGAGTGCTCGTCCTCGCACTTGATCCGGGTCCGGTCGGTGATCAGGCCGCTGACCGTGTCGCCACCGAAGAGGGTGATCGTCAGTCGACCGGTCGCGGTCTCGAAGGACGCGATCCTGCCCGCGTTCTCGTCGCGCTGCTTCCGGCGGTCGTGGTGGCCGTCCCTGGCGGCGGCAATTCCTGCCACTGCCAGCATCGCGAGCGCAACCGCTGTGGCGAGCACGAGACCGGCACGGGCTCGTCTTGCTTGGGGGCGAATCATCGTTTCCTCCTTGGTTGGTGAAGTCACGTTCACCAGCACAACCCTGAGGCGGCGCGAAGATCACGGAATCGTTCGGCCGGCTCAGCCGTCGCTGGAATCGCCGCTGGATCCCGAGCCCGATCCGGACGACCCGCCCGAACCCGATCCATCGCTCGACCCTCCGCCGCCGCTGCTTTCGCTGCCACCACTGGTTTCGATCGGTGCCTGAGTTTCGCTCGGTCCTGGGCCGCCGCTCGAGCCACTTCCGTCTCCGCCGCCGTCGGAGGCGAGGTCATCGGTTAGATCGTTGCTGCCGGAGTGGTCGCTTGCGCTGGAGCCCCCGCCGGGACCGGATGATTCGCCGCCGTCACCGTTGCCGCTGCCCCCGTGGCCGCCGCTGCCGCTGGAGCCACGACCGCTGCTGCCACTGCTGCCGGAGTGGCTGTCCTCACCACCTGGCCCGCTGCTGCCGTCGTGATGGTCGCCGGGCTCCGCGCTGCTTAGGTGATCGTCCCCCGATCCTGGCCCGCTATTGACGTCGTCGTCGTTTCCCGACTCTTCTCGATGTCCGCGGCGATCGTCGCCCCGCTCGTTCTTTCCGTGGCCCCGATGGTCGCCGCGCTCGCCCTTGCCGTCATCGCCTCGCCCGCGCCCGGATTGGTCGTCGCTTGTCGCCCCTGGAGCGGTGAGCGCGGGCGGGACGACGGCCTCGTCCCGGGAGGCACTGCGTACGGCCGCTGGCTGCTGCTGATGCCGGGTGGCGTGGCGCCCGTCGTGGATCGCAACGCCCGCGCCGACCGCCCCGGCTACCAGCACGGATGCGGTTACGGCCTTCAGCGCCACCCCAGCTCCGACGGTTCCTCCCGCCCCCGCGGCAACCTCCGCCGTGCCCATCGATCCAGCCGCGAGCAAGGTCTTCAGCAACGGCAACGGAACGAGCATCCCGGCCCCGTCGCGCAACGCCTGGCGGGCCCGGTGGATCGCCTGGCGGGCGGCGCCACCGCTGACTCCCAGCGCCGTCGCGATCTCCTCGTGGCTGAGGCCTTCCATCTCCCGCATCACGATCGCCGCCCGCTGCGCCTCGGGCAGCGAGCGCAGGCGGTGCATCAGGTCGGTCAGCTCTTCGCGCCGCTCCAGCGTCTCGGCCGGGCTCTCGCCGCCGGCGATCGCCTCCGCCAGTAGCTCCGGTGTCGGCGGGCTGTCGCGCAGGTCGTTGAGCGCGGTGTTGCGCACGATCCGAAACAGCCAGGGGCGTAGCTCGATCTCGGTGTCGTTACGGCGCAGCGCAAGCAGGGCCTTGGAGAACGCGTCCTGGGTGACGTCTTCGCCGCGTGAGCCGACGATCGCGATCGCGTAGCGGGTCAGCGCCTTGCCGTAGCGCCGAACGATCTCCTCAAAGGCGTTCTCGTAGCCATCGCGCACCAACGCCACCAGGCGGCGGTCCGGCTGCGCGCGCAGGGCGGGTCCGAGCAAGAAGCGGGAGGCGGTTATCTCGGCTGGCGGTGGCATCTACGTGTGGATGGTCCCTTCGGGTTACTGATAAGACAACGGCCCAGTTCACCGCTGACTTCGTGTTTAGTCGTGCATACGGCTGAGTAAAGACGAACTCAGAATCTGCTCGCTCACCTGCTGAACACATGATCGAGGCGAAAATCACGCAACGAGAGGTTCGGGGCCTTGGATAGGGGACTGGCGGTCCTGCTAACCGCCGCTGCCGGCGGCCTGATCGCCCTGCAGGCGCCGATCAACGCCGGCTTGGGACGCTCGACCGGCGGGCTGCCGGCGGCGCTTGTCTCCTTCGGCGTCGGCACGATCGCGCTCGCCGCGATCGTCGTCCTCAGCGGCAAGGCCGGCGGCCTTGGCTCGGCCTTCGACGTCAGTTGGTACTACCTGCTCGGCGGCCTGCTCGGGGCTGTCTACGTCGCCAACGCCCTGGTCGCCGTGAGCGTGATCGGGGCCGGGGGAGTGGCGGCGGCGACGATCACCGGCCAGCTCACCTTCTCGGTCCTGATCGACCGCTTCGGGCTCTTCGGCCTAGACCAGGTTGCGCTCGGCCCCGAGCGCGTGGCCGGCATCGTCCTGCTCCTGGCCGGCACCGTTCTGATCGTGCGCTGAGCGGTCGGCGAAGTCCGGTGGGGCGATCCGCAGGTAGTGATTGAAGGACCAATCGACGAAGCGCTTGTTGCCGAGTAGCTTGATCATCGGCCCCAGCACCCGCGGCGGGATCTTCGGCACGAGCCGCTGTACGCGCAGCATCCAGCGGAACTTCCACTCGTGCGAGTCGTTGAACTCGGCGTAGCGGGCCGCCGCCTGCTCGCGGTCCTGCCGGCCGTCGACGACGCCGCGCAGCTCCCGTCCCAGGGCGATGCCGAAGTAGAGCGCGGTGCGGATGCCCTCGGCGCTCAGCGGCAGGCAGTGGCCGGCCGAGTCGCCGGCGAAGAAGATGCCGCCCTCGGTGCCGGGGCGGATCTTGTGCGGGATCCAGTTGCCCTGGTAGCGGACCCTGTCGGCGTCGAGGTCTTCGGCCAGCAACTCGGTCGTCTGGCGGACGTGGAAGCGCGGGTCGAAGGAGCCGACGCCGATTCGCAGCTCGTCCTTCGCCGGGAAGGACCAGCCGTAGCCCTCGGGTACGTAACGGCGGTCGATCCAGACCTCGAGGTCGGTGCCCTGGCCCTCGGGGTGGACCTCAAGTCCGCGCGAGAGCGGTGCGTCGGGCGGCTGGAAGCCGTCACCGCTGGCCAGCATCCGCCGCCAGCCCAGCGCGTCGACGACGAGCGGGGCGGAGATCGTGCCGCGGTCGGTATCGATCGCGATCGAGCCATCTCCGTTGGCCGGTCGCGCCCGGCCGTTCACCTTCGCCGTCTCGAAGCGGGCATCGCAGTCGCGCCAGAGCAGCTCGCAGAGCTCCCTGTAGTCGAAGGTGGAGAAGGTGAAGGGGAGGCGGAAGCGGGAGTCGCCGTGGGGGGTGTGCATCAGCAGCGAGTCGAAGCGCTGTCGCTCTGAGTCCATCAGCCCCATCGCCCGCAGCCAATCGGTCGGGATGCCGCAGGCCGAGGTCTGGCGCTCGCCGATCTCGTAGCGGTCGATGATCAGCACGTCGGCGCCCGAGCCCGCAAGCTCCCGTGCGACCGCGAGCCCAGCGAAGCTGGCGCCGCAAATCAGCACGTCATGGCTCCCCTCAAGAGGTGTCCGTTCGTCGCCCCGCTTGGTCGCTCTGGAAGGCACGAGGCCAAGGGTATCCGTGTCTGCAATAGTTCTGCGCCGTGTCCCCGACCGACACATTGATTGCGCCTGCGCCAACCGGCACGCCCGTCGAGGGATCCAACGGGCTGCTGCTGGAAATCGACGGCAAAATCGTCCCCAACTACGCGGCGACGATGGTCTCCTTCGAGGAGGGCGACGTCGTCAAGGGCAAGGTCGTGCGGATCGACAAGGACGAGGTCCTGCTGGACATTGGCTACAAGTCCGAGGGCGTCATCCCCTCGCACGAGCTCTCGATCCGCAAGTCGGTTAACCCGGCCGACGAGGTCGAGCAGGGTGAAGAGGTCGATGCCCTCGTCCTGACCAAGGAAGACGCCGACGGCCGCCTCGTCCTCTCCAAGAAGCGCGCCCGCTTCGAGAAGGCGTGGCGCCGCATCGAGGCCGCCGCCGAGTCCGGCGAACCGGTCGAAGGCAACGTGATCGAGGTGGTCAAGGGCGGTCTCATCCTTGACCTCGGGGTGCGCGGCTTCCTGCCCGCCTCGCTGGTCGACATCCGCCGCGTCCACAACCTCGACGAGTTCATGGGCCAGACGCTTGAGTGCAAAGTGATCGAGCTCAACCGCAGCCGCAACAACGTCGTGCTCTCCCGCCGCGCGGTGCTGGAGGAAGAGCGCAAGGAGGTGCGCGAGCAGATCCTCGGCCGCCTCGAGCCCGGCCAGGTCGTCGAGGGCAAGATTTCCAACATCGTCGACTTCGGTGCTTTCGTCGATCTCGACGGCATCGACGGTCTGATCCACATCTCAGAGCTTTCCTGGAGCCACGTCAACCATCCCTCCGAGGTGGTGGCGATAGGAGACTCGGTGCGAATCAAGGTGCTCGACATCGACCGCGACCGCCAGCGCATCTCCCTGGGCCTCAAGCAGACCCAGGAGGACCCGTGGCAGCGGGTGATCAGCGCCCACCGCCCCGGCGACGTTCTCGGCGGCCAGGTGACCAAGGTCGTCGCCTTCGGCGCCTTTGTCGAGATCCTGCCCGGGGTCGAGGGCCTGGTCCACATCTCCGAGCTTGCCGACCACCATGTCGAGAGCCCGAGCGAGGTTGTCGAGCCCGGTGCTTCCCTCGACGTGAAGATTCTTGAGATCGACGAGGAGCGCAGGCGGCTTTCGCTGAGCATCAAGCAGGTCGAGGAGCAGCGGATGCCGATGGGCGACCTCGGCGCGCAGATTCAGGAAGCTTCCGAGGGTTCGGCCGAGGCACCGGAGGCTACGGCTGAGGGTTCAGAGGTCGAGGTCGCGGAGGAGTCGGCTGCCGAGGAGGCACCCGCTGAGGAGTCGGCTGTCGAGGAGCCCGCTGCCGAGGAGGTTGCGGCTCCTGAGGCCGAGGAGGCTCCGGCTGTCGAGGAGGCTCCAGTCGCTGAGGAGGCTCCAGAGGCTCAGGCTGAGGCCGCTGATGAGGCTCCGGCCGAGGTGGCTGAAGAGCCTGCTGTTGAGGAGCCCGCCCCCGAGGCCGAGGCTCCTGCTGAGGAACCCTCCGAGTCTTAACTCGTTTTGCCGGTCACTATCGGTCTGACCGGTGGTATTGCGGCTGGCAAGTCAACCGCCCTTGCTGCTTTTGAGCGCTTGGGCGCCGCGACTATCTCTAGCGACGCTGTGGTCCATGAGCTGCTGGACTCGGAGCCGCTGCTTGGGCGGCTGACCGAGCGCTGGGGAGAGGACATCGCGCCCGAAGGTCGCGTGGACCGGAACAAGATCGGCGGGATTGTGTTTGCTGATCCTGATGAGCTTGGTTGGCTCGAGTCGCAGATCCATCCTCTGGTCGGGGAGCGGATCGGCGCCTGGCTTGGCTCCTTGCCCGCAGGCGCCGAGGTTGCCGTGGTCGAGGTGCCGTTGCTCTTCGAGGGCGAGATGGCTCCGGTGTTCGACACCACCGTCGCGGTGGTCACCGCCGATGACGTCCGTCGCGCCCGCGCTGAGGCGCGCGGACACACGCTGGTCGGCGAGCGCGAGGCGCGCCAGCTGTCCCAGGATGAGAAGGCCGAGCGGGCCGAGCACGTGATTTCGAACGACGGCAGCGTTGAGGAGCTGGAGCAGCGGCTGTCCGCCTTGGTCGCGAAGCTGAGGGGATGAGCGCGGGGCGAAACCGCCTGATTAGGAAACGGAGAAGGCGGCGCCTCGCCGTTGGCGCGACGGTGGTCGTCGTCGGTATCGTCGCCGGCGTGGCTCTGGGATTGGTGGGGACGGTGGACCGGGCGATTCAGGAGCTCACCCTGCCCCTGCGCCATGAGGACGTGATCCGCCAGCAGTCGCGCGAAAAGGGGATCGATGCGGCGCTGATCGCCGCCGTGATCTACGCGGAGTCGAAGTTCAGCGACCGCACCTCGAGCGCCGGCGCTCGAGGCTTGATGCAGATCACCCCCGAAACGGCGCAGGACGTCGAGCGCCACAGCGGCGGCACAACCTTCAAGCTTGGCGATCTGTCCAACCCTGAAATCAACATCCGCTACGGGACCTACCGGCTGCGCGAACTGCTCGACCGCTACGACGACGACGTTGTAGCCGCGCTCGCCGCCTACAACGCCGGCCCAACCAACGTCGACAACTGGGGCGGCAGCGAGCTGACCGTGGAGGCGATTCCGTTTCCCGAAACCCGTGCCTACGTCGAAGAGGTGCTCGACAAGCAGCGCGCCTACCGCGACAAGTACGGCAAGGAGCTGGGCTACTGAATCCTGAGGCCCCCCGACCGCGCGTCGCCGCGTTGGCCCTGGCAGTAGGCCTGGTGCTGGCCGATTCCTCGATCGTCGTCCTGGCGCTGCCGGAGATCTACCGCGAACTGGACACCAGCGTCGCCGGGGTCAGCTGGGTGCTGGTCTCCTTCAACCTCGTGATGGCGCTGGCGGCTGTTCCCGCGGCCCACCTTGCCCGGCGGGTCGGACCGGGACGGGCGGCCGCGGTGGGCCTCGCGGTCTTCGCCGGCGCCGGTCTGGCCTGCGCTGCCTCGGAGACGCTCTCGACACTTATCGCGGCGCGCTCGATTCAGGCGCTCGGCGGTGCCCTCGCGGTGACCGCCGTGCTGGAGTTGCTGCCCGCCACGGTTGGGTCCGAGCGGCGCGCGGCGACGCTTTGGGCGACCGCCGGTGCGACCGGCGCGGCGCTGGGTCCGGCGGTAGGCGGCCTGCTCACCCAGCTGGTCTCCTGGCAGTCGATCTTCCTGATCCAGGTGCCGCTTGCCCTCGCCGCGGCGGTCCCGATCCTCGCCGTCGCCAAGCACGAGGCCGCCACCCGCGTGCTCTCTACCGAGTTGCGGCGCACCGGCCGCCCGCACCTGCTTGCGAATCTGGCCCTGGCGCTGGTCTCGGCGGCGATTGCCGGCGCCCTCTTCCTGCTCGTCCTGCTCTTGATCGAGGGCTGGCGGCTGAGCCCGATCGGCGCCGCGATCGTGGTCAGCGTGATGCCGCTCGCAGCTTTGCTCGGCAGCCGGCTCGATCGCATGGTGCCGAGCGCGCGGGCGCGCGCCGCGGCGGGCGCGATCCTCGTTTCCGGCGGCCTCGGCGGTCTGGCGCTGCTGCCGAAGGCCGAGGTGGCGCTGACCGTGCCGCCGCAGATCATGGTCGGCATCGGGCTCGCCCTGGTGCTCTCAGCGCTGACCGAGACGGCGCTGTCCGGTCGCGCCCCGCAGGCGATCCACGGCGGTTGGACGATTTCCGCCCGCCACGCCGGCGTGGTGATCGGGATTCTCGCCGTAACGCCGCTCTTCACCCACGACATTGCCCAGCAACGCAACGACGCGATCAACGCCGGCACGGCGGTGATCCTGGATTCGCCCGTCTCGCCGCTGGTGAAGATCGGCCTTGCCGGACGGATCGCGTCGCACCTGGAAGAAGAGAAGGGCAAGGTGCCGACGATCCGCTCCGCCTTCGAACCGCTTCCCAGCGACCCGGTTGAACGCGACGAAATCGTGCAGCTGCGGGAAGAACTGCAGGATCAGCTCAACCGCGGCGCCACTCATGCCTTTAGCCCCTCGTTCGGCCTCGCCGCCCTGATCGGCCTGCTGTCGCTGATCCCGATCGGCTTGGCACGGAGGGTGGACCTGTGAGCGGCGAGCTGAGGGGGCGGCTGTTGGTGGCGGGGGCGATCGTTGCCGCGGTTGCCTTGACCGGGATCTATCTCGCGGCTGGGGGCTCCTCTTATGCACCGGCGAAGACGCAGGACCCCTGCAAGCACCGTCCCTGGCGCAGCCCGGAAGGGCTCGACCAGATCGCCGAGCAGTTCTCGCTCTCGGCGCTTGACGGCGCCGCCTGTCAGCTTGGGGTGAGCAGGGAGACCCTGGCCCAGGCGCTGGCGACGCCGGAGGCGCGCGAACGCTTCACCAAGCGTTACGGAATTGACGATGCCGAGCTCGCCAAGGCGATTCGCGCCGGCCTCCTGCGGGCGATCGACGATGCCGAAGAAGCCGGCGCCCTGAGCCCGATCCTCGCCGCGCCACTGCGCGAAACGGTGAAGAGCATCCCACTTGATCAAGCGATCGAACTGGTCCAGAACGCGCGCTCCCTGCTCGACAGCGCCGAAAGCTTCCTGGGTCCCGCCCAAGGCTTTTTGGAACAGTTCCTGCCCTAAGGACCCATCCCGGTAGGGGTGGATCTGCGGCCGCTTACTTTTTAATCTGGAACTTGCCCTTATCCGGCAACCAGCGGACGCCCTCGCAGAGCTGTTCCGGCGTTGTATCGAGTGAGCCGGCCAGCTTCATGATCGTGCCGAGCCTCGGCTCGCGGCCGCCGCGCTCGAGCAGCGAGATCTCGGTGCGGTGCAGATCGCAGCGAAAACCCAGCTCCTCCTGCGAGATGCCCTTCTTTTTGCGCGCTTTGCGCAGATTGATTGCAAATCGCTCGCGTGGTTTCATTCCGGCAATTCTCTGTCTGCGAAGACAGAAGCGCTACAGCCAAAACGCCTACAGACAAAACCGCACGTTTATCCTACGTCTTAGGAGCGAGTTGCGCGCCAAACCCACAGCATCGCCAGCGGCTGCAGCGGCAATCGCGCCCACAGCGCCCAGCGGGGTATCCGCTTCGGGTCCCACCCTTTGACCTGCTCAGGATTGACCGCCATGTGGACGTTGGCGGGGAAGACGGCGAGCAGCAGGGCGAGCAGCCACCAGCGACTGAAGCGCCGGGTCGCGGGCGACAGCACGGCGGCGCCGCCGACTATCTCGGCAATTCCGCTGACAACCACCGCCTCGCGGTGGCGGGGCAGCGAGGGCGGCATGATCGATTCGTAGCTGCGCGGGATGACGAAGTGCATCGTCCCGGCAAAGGCGAAGAATCCAGCGAGGGCCTTTTGTGAGCGTGAGCGCGTCATCGCGCGCAAGTCTTCCAGCATTCGCGGCTCAAGGCCGCGCCGGCGGCCACCGATAGGGGTAGGGATGCTGAAACCAAGCTCCAAACTGGCCGTCCCGATCGTCGTCGGCACCCGGCCCGAGGCGATCAAGCTGGTGCCGATCATCCTCGCCCTGCGCGAGAGCGAGCACTACGAGCCGATCGTCGTCTCGACCGGCCAGCACAACCGCATGGTCGACTACATATTCGAGCTGGCCGGGATCAAGTCGGATGTGGTGCTCTGGGCCGGCTCGCGGCGCGCCAACCTCAACGAGCGCGTCTCCTCGGTGATGCGCCGCTTCGAAGACTTCTGCGTCGATCGCTTCGAGATGGAGCCCGACGCGGTGCCGACGGTCGAAGACACGCTGCAGGGCAGGCGTCCCGCCACAGTGCTGGTCCACGGCGACACCAGCTCGGCGATGGCCGCCGCTCTGGCTTCGTTTCACCTGCGCATCCCGGTGATGCACGTTGAGGCCGGCCTGCGTGCCGGCAGCGGCAATCTGACCCCCTTCCCGGAGGAGCTCAACCGGCGAGTGATCTCGACCATCGCCAGCCTCCACTTCGCTCCCACCTTCGCCAACCTGCAGAACCTGGCGCGGGAGAACGTGCCGGTCTCGCAGGTGTTCGTCACCGGCAACAGCGGCATCGACGCGCTCCAGTGGGCCTCGACGATGGACGTCGACTTCGCCGACCCCAAGCTGCAGGAGATCTACGAGAGCGATGCTCGGGTGGTCGTCATCACCGCCCACCGGCGCGAGAACTGGGGCGACGGTCTGCGCGGGATCGCCGCCGGCGTGGCGCGCCTCGCCGCCGAGCATCCCGACGTGCGCTTCATCTTGCCCGTGCACCCCAACCCGCGGGTGCGCGAGGTGCTGGTCGAGTGCCTCGACGGCCTCGACAACGTCCTGCTCGGTGAGCCGCTCGGCTACGCCACCTTCTCGCGCCTGCTCAGGCGCTGCCACCTGGTGATCACCGACTCGGGTGGCGTCCAGGAAGAGGCGCCATCGCTGGGCAAGCCGGTGCTCGTCGCCCGCGAGACGACCGAGCGAACGGAGGGGCTGGAAGCCGGCACGCTCCGCCTCGTCGGCACCGACCCGGAGCGGATTTTTAACGAGGGCAACAGGCTGCTGGGCGACCCGATCGCCTACCGCGAGATGGCCGAGGCAGAAAATCCTTATGGCGACGGTCAGGCGGCTGAGCGAATCGTCGCTGCGCTCGAACACCTCCTTCTCGGTGGCGAATCGCCGAGCCCGTTCGGCTCCGGCTACACCCGCTCGGCGGTCGCCCAGGCGGCCGGCTTCGAGCCCACGGACTTGCCGCAGTTCGATTCCCTGGGCGGGGTGGCAGAGGCGCTGGCCGAGGCCGAAGCGCTCGTCCGGGAGTAGGCGATGGCCGCGGTGATCCTCCCCTTCGAGGGGCTCTCGGCGGGCTGGCAGGCGCTCTTTTTCGTCTGCCTTGCCGTCGTCCTCGGCATGTTCGTCTGGTCGGCGGTGCTCTTCGTGCGTGCCCTCAGCGCGGCACGCTTGGCGCCACCGGCGCCCGCCGACGGTGCCGAGGCGTTCACCTGGGTCTTCCTCGTGCCGGCCCTCAACGAGGAGGTGACGATCCGCGACAGCGTCGAGCGCCTGCTCGCGCTTGACCTTTCTCGCCGTCGCGTGATCGTGATCGACGACGCCTCCGAAGATCGCACCGCCGAGGTCCTGGCGACGATCTCGCACCCCGATCTCACCGTCCTTTCGCGCACGCTGCCGAACGCCCGCCAGGGCAAGGCCGCCGCGCTCGACTACGCCTACCGGTCCTTGGCTGAGCGCGGCGATCGCGAGCGCACGATCGTCGCCATCGTCGACGCCGACGGCAGGCTCGACGCCGACGCCCCGCGCTTCGCCGCCGCCCAGTTCGAGTCCGACCCCGCAGTCGGCGGCGTGCAGTCGCTGGTGCGGATCTACAACCGCCGCCATTTCCTCACCTGGCTGCAGGACCTCGAGTTCTCGGTCTACGGCTACCTCTTCCAGGCGGGCCGCGACGACTGGGGCACGGCGGGCATGGGCGGCAACGGCCAGTTCAACCGGCTCAGCGCCCTCGATGACGTCGCTGACGACACGGGGCCGTGGCGGGACCGCCTCACCGAGGATCAGGACCTCGGCCTGCGCCTGATCGCGCGCGGCTGGAAGGGACGCCAGGAGCTCCGCGCCACCGTCGATCAGCAGGGGCTTTCGAAGCCGCGGAGACTGCTCAGCCAGCGAACCCGCTGGTCGCAGGGCAACCTGCAGGCGATGGACCTGCGCGGCGAGGTGGGGCGGGCGCCCTTCCCGCGAGGCGCCCGCTTCGAGCTGCTGATCTACCTGCTGATGCCGTTCTGGCAGGGGATCATCGGCATTGGCCTGGTCGCGGCCCTGTTCCTTGCCCTCAGCGGCGAGGCGCCCTTCTGGGGCGCGGGCCCGACCTGGCAGCTGGGCTTCTTCTACCTGCTCGCCTTCGGCGGCACGATCCTCGGCTGCGTGGCCGCCCGCGCCTCGCGTGGCCCGCTCGGCTGGTTGCAGGGCCTGCTGGTCGCCCAGGTCTACGCGCCCTACACCTGGTTCCTCTGGCCGGTCCTGATTCGCTCGGCCTGGCGGCAGTTGCGGGCGCAGGACGACTGGTCGAAGACGGAGCGTGAACCCCTGGGTGCCGGCGAGGAGCCGCCCCACGGCCACGCTATCGTCACCTGAGTGCCTGAGTTCAAGCTCAATCCGGCCTACACGCCGACAGCCGACCAGCCGAAGGCGATCGCCGGGCTCGCCGAGGGTTTGACCGCGGGCGATCAGTTCCAGACCCTGCTCGGGGCGACCGGTACCGGCAAGACCTTCACGATGGCGGCGACGATCGCCGCCGTGCAGCGCCCCTCGCTGGTGATCGCCCACAACAAGACGCTGGCGGCGCAGCTCTGCAACGAGTTCCGCGAGTTCTTCCCCGAGAACGTGGTCGAGTACTTCGTCTCCTACTACGACTACTACCAACCAGAGGCCTACGTCCCCGCCCAGGACCTCTACATCGAGAAGGACTCCTCGATCAACGACGAGATCGACCGCCTGCGCCACGCCGCGACGGCGGCGCTCTTCGCCCGCCGCGACGTGATCATCGTCGCCTCCGTCTCCTGCATCTACGGGATCGGCTCGCCCCAGGTCTACAACGAAAAAATGCAGCTCTTCAAAGTCGGCGAGGAGATCAACCGTGACGAGGTGCTGCGCAAGCTGGTCAAGATGCAGTACCAGCGCAACGACTCGGTTCTGGGACGCGGCAGCTTCCGCGTGCGCGGCGAGGTGCTGGAGATCATGCCCTCCTACGCCGAGTCGGCGTATCGAATCGCCCTCTTCGGCGATGAAATCGAGGGGGTCCAGCACTTCGACCCGCTGACCGGGGAGGTGCTCGACACGATCGACCACGTCTCGGTCTGGCCCGCCTCGCACTACGTCACCCGCGACGAGACGCTGGAGCGCGCGGTAGAGGAAATCCGCGCCGAACTGCACTCGCGCACCGAGGAACTCGAGGCCGAGGGCAAGCAGCTCGAGGCGCACCGCCTGCGCCAGCGCACCGCCTACGACATCGAGATGCTGAAAGAGGTCGGCTTCACCTCGGGGATCGAGAACTACTCGCGCATCCTCGACGGCCGCCCCGAGGGCAGTCCGCCGCACACCCTGATCGATTACTTCCCCGACGACTTCGCCGTCTTCGTTGACGAGTCCCACCAGACGATCCCGCAGATTGGCGGCATGTACGAGGGGGACCGTTCGCGCAAGCAGACCCTGATCGACTACGGCTTCCGCCTGCCCTCGGCGATCGACAACCGGCCGCTCAAGTTCGACGAGTTCCTCGAACGGGTGCCGCAGCTGGTGATGGTCTCGGCGACGCCGGGGCCGTTCGAGAAAGCCGAATCGACCCGGATCGTCGAGCAGATCGTCCGCCCGACCGGGATCATCGACCCCGAGATCGAGGTGCGCCAGACGCGCAACCAGATCGATGACCTGATGAACGAGATCAAGCTGATCGCCGATGCCGGCGACCGGGTCCTGGTCACGACGCTGACCAAGAAGATGGCCGAGGATTTGACCAACTACCTGCTCGAGTACGGGGTCAAGGTCCGCTACCTGCACTCGGAGATCGACACGCTGGAACGGATCCAGATCATCCGCGACCTGCGGCTCGGCGAGTACGACGTGCTGGTCGGGGTCAACCTGCTGCGCGAGGGGCTCGACCTGCCCGAGGTCTCGCTGGTGGCGATCCTCGACGCCGATAAGGAGGGCTTCCTGCGCGGTGAGACCAGCCTCGTGCAGACGATCGGCCGCGCCGCCCGCAACGTCAACGGGCGGGTGCTGATGTACGCCGACAAGGAGACCGACGCGATGCGGGCGGCGATGAGCGAGACCGATAGGCGCCGGGCGATCCAGCTCGCCTACAACGAGGAGCACGGGATCACCCCGGCGACGGTGCGCAAGGGCATCTCCGAGATGAGCGAGTTCCTGGCGATGGAGGATCGGGCGCCCCGCAAGCGTCGCACCAAGCACGCGGCCGATTTCGCCGACCCCGAGGAGCTGGCGCGTGCGATCGTCGCACTCGAGGAGGAGATGCTGGCGGCGGCCGACGACCTCCGCTTCGAGGAGGCCGGCCGTCTGCGCGACGAGCTCAAGGAGCTGCGCCGCGACCTCGACGGGATGCGGGCCGGGGCGTAGGGGCTGCCCTCCCTACGCCCGGCCGGCCTCCTAGGCCAGGACCTTCGCGGCCTTGGCGCTGTCGGAGAAGAACTCGCCGCGCGTGATCATTCCGCCGGAGAACTTCATCAGGTGGGCGAACGGAGCCTCGAAGCTGCCGCTGTCGTTGCCCGCTTTCTGGGTTCCGCGCACCACCACCCAGTCGCCGGCGTCGATGAACTCCTCGGGCTCGACGCTGAACGACGACCAGTAGTTAGGGATCTGGGCGAAATCGCCGATAATCGCGTCGCGTCCCTGCGTCTCACCTCCAAGCGGCAACTCCTCTGACGTGTACCAGGTGCCGTCCTCGGACAGCATTCCTTTCAGGGCCTCCAGGTCGCCGCGGCCGAAGGCCTCATAGGCGGACCGGGCGGTATCGACATTTGACATGTCTTCTCCTCGATTGGGGCTGACCCTGCCCGAAGTCCACGCTACCGCGCTCGGGGCAATACGCAAGGCGGCTTAACTAATCTCCCCGCCGTGGCTCTTGACGTGACTGAAGCGACCTTCGACCGCGACGTGATCGAACTCTCGCGGCAGACCCCGGTCGTGGTCGACTTCTGGGCCGAGTGGTGCGGGCCCTGTCGGACCCTGGGCCCAGCCTTGGAAGCGGCGGAGGCGAGCCGTGGCGGCCGCGTACTGCTGGCCAAGGTCGACGTCGACTCGAACCAGGCACTAGCAGCGCGTTACGGCGTCCAGGGCATCCCGGCAGTGAAGGCCTTCCGCGACGGCGACGTGGTCGACGAGTTCGTCGGTGCCGTGCCGAAGGCGAAGGTCGAAGCGCTCTTCGACTCGCTGGTGCCCTCACGCGCCGACGAGCTGCTGGCAGCGGGCGATGAGCTTTCCCTGCGCGAGGCCACCGAACTCGAGCCCCGCCGCGCCGACGTCGCCGTAGCCCTAGCCCGCAAGCGCCTTGAGCGTGGGGCGGAGGACGAGGCGCTCGAGGCGGTCAAAGGCCACGAAGGCGACTTCGCGGCAGACGGAATTGCCGCCCGTATTGGCCTGAGCAAAGGCGGAATTGCCATTGAGGCATTCGAAGCGCTCGATCGTGGCGAGACCACCATCGCCCTCGATGCACTGCTCGAGCAGCTGGCCGAGGCCGACGAGAACATCCGCGAGCAGCTCCGCCTCGCAATCGTCGGCGTGCTCGCCTCGCTCGACCCCGGCGACTCCACAGCAATCCGCTACCGCCGTCGCCTAGCTACAGCTCTCTACTAGCCCCAAAGCCACTTTCGCTGACTTCGTGGTTGTGGATCCGTAGGCCCCAAGAAGGACGAAGTCAGTCTGGAGGCGGCGTGGGCATATCCAGTTCGCGGCGGCGGCGCATCAAGAGGAGGCGGAGCCGGCGCGCGATTGACTCTGACTCGCGATCCATGCGGGCACCGGTGATCCTCACCATCTCGATTCCGGCGAGCTTTAGGTTCTCCTGACGGATCCGGTCCGCCTCAAACGCCCGGGGGTCGCCGTGGTAGTCGTATGAGTCGAGTTCAACCGCGAAGCGCTCCGCCGGCCAGTACGCGTCCAGCTCGTAGCCTTCGACGTAGAGATTCGTGGACGGTTGCGGCAACCTGGCGCGTTTAACCAGCTCGAGGAAGCGACGCTCCAGCCCAGAGCGCGTGAAGGCCGTCGAGCGGTGGATTTCTAGAGCTGTGCGAAGTCGTGCGACGCCCCTAAATCCCTTGCTGCGTGAGATCAACTCGTCCATCGCGAGCATGTCCAACAGACCCAGACGACTTGTGTTGTCGAGCGCTTGGCCCAGGTAGGTCGGATCCGTCGCGGCGAAGTCAAGCGACGTCCGAGGCACCGCGGTGACGGGAACGCCCTCATTCGTAGTTCGATCTTGCTGAATGAGAGCCGCAGCGCTGTGCACACGAATGAGCCGACGTGTACCCCGCGGGCTCGTGGCGGTGACTTCGATTGGGCGGCTGAATCTAGATGTCAGGCCCCAGAGCCAGGCCGCAGATCGATGGCTCAATATCGCGCGATGACCGCAGCTGAGCACCGCCGCCATGCACTCGCCATGTAGCGAGATTCCCGGGTTCCCCACGGCGTAGACGCCATGAAAAACCGGATGAAGCCTGCCTGCATCAAGGGCATGTCTGAAAGATCCGTCTGAATACCCCAGCTCACGCAACTGGCAGATCGAGACCACGCCATGCTGCCCTCTCGCCAACTCCGCTAGCCCACGGTGACTTCGTCGTTCTCGGTGCATACGGAGTACTAAGGGCGAAGTCAGCGGAGTTCGCCCCCTTTGCTGGCTCAGCGCCTTGGAAATGCGGACGTTGCGGGAATCTCAGGGGAACATCTGTTCGGGTGCGTAGAATCGTTTTCAGTGGCTGCTTCTGAGCGAATCGTCATCTCGGGAGCGCGGGAGCACAACCTCAAGGACATTGACGTTGAGCTGCCGCGCGACGCGCTGATCGTGATCACCGGGCTTTCCGGCTCCGGTAAGTCGAGCCTTGCCTTCGACACGATCTACGCCGAGGGGCAACGACGCTACGTCGAGTCGCTCTCCGCCTACGCGCGCCAGTTCCTCGGCCTGATGGAGAAGCCCGACGTCGACTCGATCGAGGGGCTTTCGCCGGCGATCTCGATCGACCAGAAGACCACTTCGCGCAACCCGCGCTCGACCGTCGGCACCGTGACCGAGATCCACGACTACCTGCGCCTGCTCTGGGCGCGGATCGGCATTCCGCACTGTCCTCAGTGTGGCGCCGAGATCACCGGGCAGACCCAAGAGCAGATTGTCGACCGGCTGATGACCCTCGACGAGGGCACGAAATTCATGGTGATGGCGCCGGTTGTGCGGGGCCGCAAAGGCGAGTACGGCAAGCTCTTCGAGCAGTTTCGCCTCGAGGGCTACTCGCGGGTCGAGGTCGACGGTGAGCTGCGCCGGCTCGACGAGGAGATCGTTCTCGACAAGAAATTCAAACACGACGTCTCCGTCGTGGTCGATCGGCTGGTGATGAAGCCCGACCTGCGGCGGCGCCTCTCAGAGTCGGTCGAGGCTGCGGCTGGCCTCGCCGCCGGCCTGGTCGAAGTCGAGATGGTCGATGACCCGAAGGCCGAGCCGCTGCTCTTCTCCGAGCAGTTCGCCTGTCTCGAGTGCGGCACCTCGATCCCGGAGCTGGAGCCGCGGATCTTCTCCTTCAACTCACCCCATGGGGCCTGCGAGCGCTGCCACGGCCTCGGCTTCCAGCGCGTGATCGATCCCGAGCTGGTCGTGCCCGACCCGACGCTCTCGCTGGCCGAGGGCGCCCTGCAGCCCTGGAACCGCGGTATCACCGCCTACTGGAAGCGGCTGATCGCGGCGGTCGCCGAGGAGTACGGGGTCGACGCCGACAAGCCCTGGGCGAAACTGAAAAAAGCCGACAAAGAGATCTTTCTCTACGGCACTGGCAACGATCGCCACCAGGTCACCTACACCAACCGCTTCGGCCGCAAGCGCTCCTACAAGGTCCGCTTCGAGGGGATCGTCAACAACCTCGAGCGCCGCTACGAAGAGACCGACTCGGAGACCAATCGCGAGCGAATCGAGAGCTACATGGCGGAGCAGCCCTGCCCGGACTGCAAAGGCGCTCGCCTGCGACCGGAGAGCCTCGCGGTCAAGATCGGCGGGATCAGCATCGCCGAGTACAGCGCGATGTCGGCGCGGGCCGCCGCCGAGTGGATTGACACGCTCGACCTGAACGAGACCGAGCGGGCGATCGCCCGCCTGATCGTGCGCGAGATCTCCGAACGGCTGGCCTTTCTCGAGAACGTCGGTATCGGCTACCTCTCGCTGGGGCGCTCGGCACGCTCGCTCTCCGGCGGCGAGGCGCAGCGGATCCGCCTCGCGACCCAGATCGGCTCCAGTCTGGTCGGCGTGATGTACGTACTTGACGAGCCCTCGATCGGCCTGCACCAGCGCGACAACGAGAAGCTGATCGGCACCCTCGACCGGCTGCGCGACCTCGGCAACACGGTGATCGTGGTCGAGCACGACGAGGGCACGATGATGGCTGCCGACCACCTCGTCGACCTCGGCCCCGGCGCTGGCGAACACGGCGGCCACGTGATCGCCGCCGGGACGCCGAAGGAAGTCGCCAAGAACCCGGCCTCGCTGACCGGCCAGTACCTCTCCGGCAAGCGCAAAATCGAGCTGCCCGAGGAGCGGCGCCAGCCGAGCGGCGCCCTGCTCGTCCGCGGCGCCCGCGAACACAACCTCAAGGACGTCGACGTCACCGTGCCGCTCGGAGTCTTCTGCTGCGTCACCGGCGTCTCCGGCTCGGGCAAGTCGACCCTGGTCAACGAGACCCTGCACCACTCGGTCGCCAACCGACTGCACCAGGCGAAGCTGCGCCCGGGCGCCCACGACGGCGTTGACGGCCTCAGTCAGATCGACAAGATCATCAACATCGACCAGTCGCCGATCGGCCGCACGCCGCGCTCCAACCCGGCCACCTACACCGGCGTCTTCGACCACATCCGCCAGCTCTTTACCCAGACCCAGGAGGCGCGCACGCGCGGTTACAAGCCGGGCCGCTTCAGCTTCAACGTCAAGGGCGGCCGCTGCGAGGTCTGTCGCGGCGACGGTCAGATCAAGATCGAGATGCACTTCCTGCCCGACGTCTACGTCCCCTGCGAGCAGTGCCACGGCAAGCGCTATAACCGCGAGACGCTCGAGGTCCGCTTCAAGGGCAAGAACATCGGCGACGTGCTCGAGATGTCGGTCGAGGAGGCGGTCGAGTTCTTCGAGAACGTGCCGAAGATCGCCCGCCGCCTACGCACCCTCCATGACGTCGGCCTCGACTACATCCGCCTCGGCCAGGCGGCGACGACGCTTTCCGGTGGCGAGGCCCAGCGGATCAAGCTGGCGACCGAGCTCTCCAAGGTCGCAACCGGCAACACGCTCTACATCCTCGACGAGCCGACCACCGGTCTGCACTTCGCCGACGTGCAGCGCCTGCTCGACGTGCTCGGCCGTCTCGTCGACGCGGGCAACAGCGTGGTCGTGATCGAGCACAACCTCGACGTCATCAAGACGGCAGACCATTTGATCGACCTCGGCCCTGAGGGCGGCGAAGAGGGGGGAGAGGTGGTCGCCACCGGCACCCCCGAGGAGGTCGCCGCTGTCGCTGGCTCCTACACGGGCCGGTTCCTCGCCGAGCTGGTCGAGCCGGCCAGGCCGAAGCGTGGCGGCAAGCGCCGCGAGCCGATTGCCGCCTAGCGGCAGTTAGCTCACTTTTGTACTGGACACGATGTCCACTGTGGAGAGGCGGTGTTGGCCGTAGTGCGGAAGCCCCTGCATAAAAACACAGAAAGGGGGGTATGGTCGATCTGGGCGCAGGGCCAACAAAGGAGGAATTGATGTCCAGTTCGGCCGGAGTGCAGCGAACCGCGATCGCGATGGGCGCGTTGATCGCGGTGGTCCTGGTGGTGGCGGGTTGTGGCGGGAGCAGTGGTGGCGGTGGCACCAAGATCGCTCTACTGCTGCCGGAAAACGAGACGCCCCGCTACGAAACCAATGATCGACCCGACTTCGAAAAAGCGGTCGAAGAACAGTGTGAAGACTGCGAAGTCCTCTACAGCAACGCCGGCGGCGACGCGCAAAAGCAGCAGAGCCAGGCCGAAGCGGCCCTGACCCAGGGGGCGGAAGTTCTCGTCGTCGACCCGCAGGACTCCAAGTCGGCGGCGGCGATTGCCGAAAAGGCAAAGGCCCAAGGCGTGCCGGTGGTCAGCTACGACCGCCTGATCGAAAACGGCGAAGTTAACGGCTACGTCTCTTTCGACAATGAAAGAGTCGGCGAACTTCAGGCCGAAACACTGGCGAAAAAGCTGAAAGAAAATGGCAGCGCCAGCGGCCCGATCATCATGATCAACGGTGATCCAGCCGACCCCAACGCCGCCGGGTTCAAGGCCGGCGCCCACAAGGGGTTTGATGCCGCCGGGGTGAAGATTGCCAAGGAATACGACACGCCCGGCTGGAGTGCGGAAAACGCCCAGCGCGAGGCGCAGCAGGCAATCACCGCGCTCGGCAACAACGGGTTCGCCGCCATCTACGCCGCCAACGACGAAACCGGCGGCGGCGCGATCGCGGCGATGAAGGGCGCCGGGATCAAGCCGGAAGAAAAGCCCGTCACCGGACAGGACGCGACTGTGGCCGGACTGCAGCGCATCCTCAACGGCGAACAGTTCATGACGGTCTACAAGGAAATCGAACCGGAGGCCACGATCGCCGCAGAATTCGCCGTCGCCCTTGCCGAAGGCGAAGAACTACCGAAGAGCAAGGTCACGGAAGAAATCAACAACGGCAAGGCCGACGTTCCTTCGGCGATCCTCGAACCGGTCGCAGTGACCAAAGACAACGTTAAGAGCACGGTGGTGGCCGACGGTTTCGTCACTGCCCAGGAACTCTGCACGAGCGCATTCCAGACGGCATGCAAAGAAGCTGGAATCTCGGGCTGAAATGAGTAACGGCACTCCCCTCCTCGAGTTGGAGGGAGTCAGTAAGCGATTTGGCCCGGTCCAAGCTCTGGACCGGGTCGACTTCGCCGTCCACGCGGGCGAGGTGATCGGCCTGGTCGGCGACAACGGCGCCGGCAAGTCGACCTTGGTCAAGACGATCGCCGGCATCCACGCCGCCGACACCGGCAAGATCCGCTTCGATGGCGCGGAGGTCTCGATCACCAAGCCCCAGGACGCGACTGGCCTGGGGATCGCGACCGTCTACCAGGACCTCGCCCTCTGCGACAACCTCGATGTCGTCGCCAACCTCTTCCTCGGCCGCGAGGAGGTCTCACCCGGTCCCGGCACGATCTCGCGCCAACTCGACGAGTCGCGGATGGAGCACCGGACTGGCGAGTTGCTCTCCAACCTGGCGGTGACGATCCCGAGCCTGCGCAGTGAGGTCGGGACCCTCTCCGGTGGCCAGCGGCAGCAGGTCGCGGTTGCCCGCTCGCTGCTGGGAGAACCCAAGGTGGTGCTGCTTGACGAGCCGACCGCCGCGCTCGGCGTCGCCCAGACGGCACAAGTGCTCAACTTGATCAAACGGCTGCGCGAGCGCGAGCTCGGCGTCGTCGTGATCAGTCACAACCTGGTCGACGTCTTCGAGGTCGCCGACCGGATCGTCGTGCTCAGGCTCGGCCGAGCCGCCGGGGAGTTTGAAGCCGATGCGACCACGGAGGAGCACGTCGTCTCGGCGATAACCGGCGTCGGCTCCGACGGCGCCAAGGAGAAAGACGAGGGGACGAGATCATGAGCGACGCAGCCGCCGCGACCGCCGAGAGCGAGGTCACCCCGCGGCCGAAGGAGACGATCCGCCGCCTCGTCCAGGGCGACCTCGCGTCGCTGCGCGTGGTGATCGGCCTGGCGCTGATCTGGGCGATCTTCCAGTTCGAGAACGACCGCTTCCTCTCGGCTCAGAACCTGACCAACCTGATGCTGCAGATCACCGCCACGGGGCTGATCTCGATCGGCGTCGTCTACGTGCTGCTGCTGGGCGAGATCGACCTCTCGGTTGGCGCCGTCAGCGGCCTTGCCGCCGCGGTGATGGCCGTCCTCAACGTAAAGCACGGCTGGAACCCGTATCTGGCGATCGCCGCCGCCGTCGCGGTCGGGATGGCGATCGGACTGCTCCAGGGCTCGCTCTTCAGCCGCTTCGTCATCCCCTCCTTCGTCGTCACCCTTGCCGGCCTGCTCGCCTGGCAGGGAGCGCTCCTGCAGGTGCTCGGCTCGACCGGCTCGATCAACCTCACCGATCCGGTGATCACCGGTCTCGCCAACACCTTCTACTCCGAAACGGTGGGCTGGATATTCGCCGCGGTCGTGATCGGGCTCTACGGCGCTGTCCTTTTCCTTGGCCACCGACGCCGAGTCGCGGCCGGACTCGCCAGCGAGAACCTCGCCGCGCTCGGCCTCAGGTTCGGGGCGGTCGCGGTGGTCACGATCGTCGCCACCGCGGTCCTCAATTCCGATCGCGGCGTGCCGCTGGCGGTGATGATCCTGCTCGCCTTCGTGGTCGGGATGGAGTACGTCGTCAAGCGGACCGGGTTCGGCCGGCACGTCTTTGCCGTCGGCGGCAACGCCGAGGCCGCGCGCCGCGCCGGCATCCCCGTCAACCGCATCCGCGTTGCGGTCTTCGGGATCTCCGGCACGATGGCGGCGATCGGCGGCATCCTCGCCGCCTCGCGACTGCTCGCCGTCAATCAGAACTCGGGCGGGAACGAACTGCTGCTGCTGGCAATCGCTGGGCCGGTGATCGCGGGGACCAGCCTCTTCGGCGGCCGGGGCTCGGTCTGGACGGCGCTCCTCGGTGCCCTGGTGATCGGCTCGATCTCCAACGGGATGGACCTGCTTGCGCTCTCCTCGGCGGTCAAGTTCATGGTCACCGGCGGCGTCCTACTGCTGGCCGTGATCGTCGATGCTGTTGCCCGCCAGCAGCGGCAAGGCTCAGGGCGCGTCTAGTACGCGGGTCTCTAGCTGGCGAAGAGCAACGAGGCGCCGATTGCGCCGCCGAGGTCACCGAGCGAGGCGACGCGGACCGCAGGCGGACGCTCGTCGACGAAGAGATGCTTGCCCATCTCCTTGGTCAGCGGCTCCATGTAGCGCTCGCCGAAGCGGACCCCGAGGCCGCCACCGATGATGATCGCTTCGGGATCGAGCAGGTTGACGGCGGAGGCGACGCCGGTCCCCAGCGCCTCGATGGCGCGGTCGATCAGCTTCTCCGCGAGGTGGTCACCGTGCTCGATCGCGCGGTCCCAAATCCCGCTCGTGAGCCGGTCTTTGCCGTGCTTCTCCATCAGCTTGAAGAGGTCGGTCTTGGCGCCCTCTTCATGTTGGCGCCGGGCCTCGGCCTCCATCGCGGCGCGCCCGGCGTAGGCCTCCATGCAGCCCTTGCGCCCGCAGGGACACTTGGCTCCGCCGCGCTTGACGACCATGTGGCCGATCTCACCGGCGGCCCCGCGGCCGAGCCAGGGCTTGCCGTCGAGGACGATGCCACCGCCGACTCCCGTCCCCCAGAAGACTCCGATCAGGCTCGAGAACTCGCGGCCGGCCCCCAGGTGGAACTCCGCTTCGGTCGCGACCTGGACGTCGTTGCCGATCCGCACCTCGGCGCCGAGCGCTTTCGCCAGCGTCTCGCCGAGCGGGAAGCTCCCCTCCCAGCCAGGCAGGTTGCGCGCGCCCGAGACGATGCCCGTCTTGCCATCGGCGTCGCCCGGTGAGCCGACGCCGATTCCCTGCAGCTTGTCCGGTTCGACCCCCGCGGCGGAGGCAGCCTCGCGCAACCCATCCTCCATCGCCCGCGCCACGTCGGCCGGACCGCCGGAGGTCGGGGTGGGGTGCCGAGCTTCGCCGAGGACCTTGCCGCCGGGGTCGACGATCGCCGTCTGGATCTTCGTCCCGCCAAGGTCAATGCCGCCGCGCAGATCAGCCATGCGCCGCAGTCTATGTCGCTGAGTCTGGAAAGCTAGGACCGTGGCCGGCGAGCAGACGAGTTGGCGGATCTGGTGGGCGAAGCGGCGCTGGTATGAGCGCAACCGGCGCCCGTCGCGGCGCTGGCGGATCGCCCGCCACGCTGCCCGTGGCGGCTTCTTCATCCGCCAGCCGCTCGAGGGGGAGGCGCTGGAGGCCCTCGACGACGGGCGGCTGCGGATCGGCGAAGGGACGCTGCTCGAGCCCGGTTGCTGGCTGACCCTTGCGCCCGAGGCGCGGATCGAGATCGGCGCCGGCTGCTTCCTCAACCGCAGCACGATGCTGGCAGCGCTGGAGCTGATCGAGATCGGCGACCACACGATGTTCGCCAACGGCTGCTTCGTCGGCGACTCGGCCCACCGTTTCGACGACCCCGATACGCCCATAACTCACCAGGGCTTCACCTCCAAAGGCCCGGTGCGGATCGGCCCCAACTGCTGGTTCGGCGTCAACTGCGTGGTGACCAGTGGCGTCACCATCGGCGAGCGCTGCGTGATCGGCGCCAACTCGGTGGTGACCAAGGACCTCGAGCCGGGGACGATCGCGGCGGGCGCCCCGGCCCGCCCGATCGGCGCGATCCAGCTCACGCCGCGCGTACGCCGCTGACAGAGCGAATCCTGCCTTCTGTGATCAAGCCGTCGTAACGGCGCCGATCTGCGTCTATAATTTCCCAGTACGGCCGTGACCCCAAGGGCATGGACCAAATGGACCTCGTCGAACTCGTCGATTCCCCACACGCAACTGGCGACGTGAAGCTCCTCCGCGCAAGGGACGAGCTTCGAGCCGCGCTTGCTCCGGTACGCCGCGAGGGCAGCTCGATCGGCCTGGTGCCGACCATGGGCTTCCTCCACGAGGGTCACCTCTCGCTGCTGCGCGCCGCCCGCGCCGAGTGCGACCTCGTCGTCATGAGCCTCTTCGTCAACCCGGCCCAGTTCGGGCCCGGGGAGGACCTCGATCGCTACCCGCGCGATGAGGAGCGGGACCTGCGGCTCGCCGCGGAGGCGGGCGCCGACATCGTCTACGCCCCGCCTGTGGAGGCCGTCTATCCCAAAGGCTTCGCCACCCAGGTCGAGGTCGGCGGCGGGCTGACCGACGTCCTCGACGGCGACCCCAGCCGGCGCGGCCCGGAGCACTTCCGCGGCGTCACCACCGTCGTCGCCAAGCTCTTCAACGCGGTCGGACCCGACGTCGCCTACTTCGGCCAGAAGGATGCACAGCAGGTGGCCGTTATCCGTCGGATGGTCCGTGACCTTGACATCCCGGTGCGGATCGAGGTGCTGCCGACGGTGCGCGAGCCCGACGGCCTGGCGATGAGCTCCCGCAACGCCTACCTCGACCCGCGCGAGCGCGAGCGGGCGACGGCGCTCTCGCGGGCCCTGCGCGCCGCCGAGGAGGCCGCCCGCGCAGAGGGCATTGCCGCCGGCATCGAGGCTGCCCGCGCGGAGCTGCGCGCCGCCGGCGTCGAGCCCGAGTACCTGGAGGCGCGCGACGCCGAGAACTTGAACCCCGTGGCCGAGTCGAACGGCCGCCCCGTACTCATTGCCGTTGCCGCCCAGGTGGGCGGTGCGCGGCTGATCGACAACGTCCTGATCCAACCTTGAACGCTCCAACCCGAAAGAGCTGACACGGAGGCCAAATGCAAAGGCAGATGCTCAAGTCCAAGATTCACCGGGCGACGGTGACCGATTGCGATGTCGACTACATCGGCAGCATCACCATCGACACCGAGCTGATGGCAAGCGCGGACCTGATCACCAACGAGCAGGTTCACGTCTGGGACATCGACAACGGCGCCCGCTTCGTCACCTACGTGATCGACGGCGAGCCCGGTTCCCGCACGATGCAGGTCAACGGCGCCGCCGCTCACCTGACCCGACCCGGCCACAAGATCATCGTCGCCTCCTTCGGCGCCTACGACGAGAGCGACCTCGAGGCCTACTCGCCGGTCGTCGTCCACGTCGACGAGGACAACGCGATCAATGCCGTCGACAGCCACCCCGAGGTGCTGCTCTCATGAACGCCGGTGGGCTCTCCCACACGGCACCGCCGCCCGCGGGTCGCAAGCCCGTGAACCTGCCGCGCCTGGCCGAGATGAAGGCGAAGGGCGAACCGATCGCGATGATCACCGCCTACGACTATCCCTCCGCCAAGGTCGCCGAGGAGGCCGGTGTCGACGTCGTCCTCGTCGGCGACACCGCCGCGATGGTCGTTCTGGGATATCCGGGCACCGAGCCGGTCTCCATGGACGAGATGGTCATGCTCGGCAAGGCCGTGCGCCGCGGCTTGCGGACGCCGCTGATGGTCGGCGACATGCCGATGGGGAGCTATGAGTCGAGTAACGAGCTGGCCGTCCAAAGCGCCCAGCGCCTGGTCAAGGAGACCGGCTGTCAGGTCGTCAAGCTCGAGGCCGGGGGCATCTCGGTCGAGCGGGCTAGGGCGATCGTCCGCTCCGGCATCCCGGTGATGGGGCACGTCGGCCTCACGCCGCAAACGGCCACGGCGCTCGGCGGCTACAAGACCCAGGGCAAGACCGCCAAGGACGCGATCCAGCTCTGCGAGGACGCGCTGGCCCTGCAGGCGGTCGGCTGCTTCGCGATCGTCTTCGAGGCGGTCCCGGCGGCGATCACCGAGGCGATCGTCGAGAAGTTGGAGATCCCGGTGATCGGCATCGGCGCCGGTCCCGCGCCGGCCGGCCAGGTCCTCGTCTTCCACGACCTGCTCGGCATCACCACCGGCCGCCTGGCCAAATTCGTCAAGCGCTACGCCGACATCCACGACCAGATGGTCGGCGGCGTACGCAACTACGTAGACGAGGTCCGCACCCGCCACTTCCCCGAACCCGACCACGTCTACGGCATCGAGCCGTCGGAGCTGGCCGAGTTCAGGCACTACCTAGACCAGGAGAGCCTCACCTCGGCCAAGGCCTGGGATTGGGAGCCGCTGCCCTAGAACGATTTGAAGGCGGTGGGGGGAGAGCTTGCGGCGTCCCTGACTTAACCCCCGGTGTCCTTCAGGAAAGCCGTCGGATTGCGCCCGGGCAGCCAGGATTCAGCGGTTTGTCTGGACGGAACATGCCGAGACCCGAACTCGACAGCGGGAATTGTCCAAAGAAGAGGTCGCGCGCGTGATTAAGGAGCGGCATGGCGAACGCGCGATCAATCGTGGTCGTGCTCAATGGCGCGTCGCGGGGCAGACCTCTCACGGCCAGGCGTTCATCGTTATCTACGACCATCCGCACGATGATGATCCCGGTGCAGTGCGAATTGTCAGCGCATGGCGTCTGTAGCGCCGCGCGGCGCACAGCGCTACCCTCGGATGGCCATGCATGTTCACTACGACCGGCAGGTCGACGTCGCCCTGATCGTGCTTGAGCCGGGTTCGGCCGTCAGCGAGGAGCATGAGTGGGGGCTGATTGACCGGGACCCCGCAGATTGTCATTTGATGGGTTTTGAGATCTGGGACGCGAGTCGGCATCTGCCGCCCGAGCTTCTAGAGGCCCTTCCGGCTCCTGAGCCCACCGCCGACGCTGCATAGCCCTTCGTCGATCTGGCCGCGATTCAGACCCTGCGATGGCGCAGGCGCTCGGCTGCATCGCGATTCTTATCGGGGCGGTCCTGGGGGCAGTCTCAAAGTAATCGTCACTGGAGTGCCGCTTGCCTGAGCAAATAAGCTCCCTCTCAATAGGCAGACAACACATTACATTCTATGCCTGAAGGATAGGTTGGTAATTAATAAATTTTTTATGAGTGTCATAAACGGACCGACATCGGGCGGGTAATTGTTACCCAAGTTTTCTTGTCTATAAAGATTTACTCTTACCTTGACAAGACCTAAGAGGTACCCGAGAATCCTTATCTAAACCAGTCTTGGGTCAGCTGCTCCGGCGCCTGTGAGCTGAGCTGGCTTCAGTCGCAGACAGGCTCTAGAGCAGGGAGGAGATGCCGAGATTGATATGCCGTTTTGCGTAAGGCATCGGTCCTGTGCGTCCGTTTGCGCGCGCATTGCTTCATCCAACTTCAGCGAAGTAAACACCCAGTCCATCGAGCAATTGACAGGAGATCAGCCATGCAAAGACAGCTTGCGAGGTTGCTATCGAGAAGCGACGCCTTCAATCCAAGGGTGGTGAATTTTCATGGTGAAAAATGTAAGCGAACAATTGAGCGCTTTGAGCAGAGTCAGCTAATAGGTTGCCTCGCGTAAAGGCGTGAGCGGGTAGCGTCACGACATCGTTGCGATGTCGTGAAGTAGCGGGTTGCCGTCTCCTGTAGTCGCCTTTCGCGAGGCGCTCGTCGGCGCAATATGCGCCAGGAGGAGCCGTGCGCGACCCGAAATCTCCAAAAGGTTCGCAGCAACCCTTGCCCGACCAGTCGGGGGGAGAACAGGACGCCTCCGGGCCCGGAGAACTCGAGGCTGATCTTTCCGTCCTCGGCGATGAGGAGATACGTCGCGAGGGCGAACGCGAGGGGTTGCGCCGTCAACGCGACGAACGCAAGATGGAGGGCGAGCAAGAGAATGCGAGGCGATCGATCGAGAGATGGGTGCAAGCCAGGCTCTTTGGCTTGCTGGCGTATATCGCCGTGGTGGCCACGGTTGTGGTCGTTGTCGGCACCGTCGAGGAGAACGTGGAGATTGTCCGGACGGGAATGGCGACGCTTTGCGCAGTGGGCGGGCTTGGCATTTACCGCCTACCCTTCTGGGTGGGGAGGCGTTGAGGGTTGTGGCGGTCGACTGCCTCTCGGCGGACCGTGTGCCGCTCGATCTACGATTGCGGCAGATGCCCGTCTATGAGTTCGAGTGCGAGGAGTGCGACTGCCGCTTCGAGGAGCTGGCGCCCAGCGACACGACGAGCCTTGCTTGCCCTGAGTGTGGATCCGAAAGGACTCGACGTCTGATGTCTCCGGTCTCTCCCGCTGGCCGCCAGCCACGGGGCGCCGCCGTGCGATCTGACGAGTCGCGGCGCGGGGAGCGGGAAGCGGCGCGGGGGGAGAGGCTCACCGAGTCCAAGCGCAAGCGGGCGGCGGGGGAATCGGTGCGGCCGCAGCGTGGCGGAGGCAAGGCTTGAGTCCGGCGAGCGCCGAGGAGCGACGCGAGCAACTCGTCGCGCTCTTCGAGGAAGTGAAGGGGTGCACGAAGTGCCCCCTGCACGAGACGCGGGGCAAGGCGGTCTTCGGCGCCGGCGACGCCGACGCCGACCTGATGTTCGTCGGCGAGGCGCCCGGTGCCGAAGAGGATCGGCAGGGGCTGCCGTTCGTCGGCCGTGCCGGGCAACTGCTCAATCAGATGTTGGAAGAGATCGGTCTCTCGCGCGAGGCGGTCTTCATTGCCAACGTGTTGAAGAGCCGGCCGCCGGGCAATCGCGATCCGCAGCCGATGGAGATCGAGGCCTGCCGTCCTTACCTCTTCGAGCAGGTGCGACTGATTGAGCCGACGGTCATCTGCACCCTGGGCAACTTCGCCACCAAGCTGCTGAGCGGCAACCCGGCTGGGATTACCAGGGTGCGCGGGGCCCCGCAGGTGCATGAGATCGGCGGTCGCACCGTCTTCCTCCTTCCGCTATTTCACCCCGCGGCGGCGTTGCGGACCCCGGCGGTAAAGGAGACCCTGCGCGAAGACTTCTCGACGTTGCCCGACCTGCTCGCGATGGGACCCCCGGTGGCGGCTGAAGAGCCGGACGAGGAGCCCGTCAAAGATGAGCCCGATCCGGCCCCCGAGCCCTCGGCCGACCAGCTTGACTTCTTTGGCTAGTCCGGCCGTGACCAGCTCTGCCGCCGAGACCGAAGTGCTCGGCGCCCGGCTCGCCGAGGGGCTCGAGCCCGGCGACGTGGTCGTCGTCAGCGGCGAGGTCGGCGCCGGCAAGACGACCCTGATCCGGGGCGCCTGTCGGGCGCTCGGCATTAAGGGTCCGGTCACCTCGCCGACCTTCACTATCGGCCAGCGCTATGAGGGCGGGCGCCTTCCCGTCTCCCACCTCGACCTCTATCGCCTCGAGGGCCTCGAGGGCGAGGAACCGGCGCTGCTCGACGACTACCTTGTGCCCGACGCGGTCGCCTTCGTCGAGTGGCCAGCTGTGGCCGAGCCGCAGCTTGCCGGTCGCAGAACCATCGCCGTGCGCCTCGCTCACGCAGGGGGCGACAACCGCGAGGTCAGGCTTCCCGCCGCATCCAGGCGCAAATAGGCGTGTTTGCAGAGGCACGGTGCATGTAGCATCGAACCGAACTTGTTTCTGCGAACGGAGGGACGCTTGATGAAGGGTCTGAAGACGCTGACCGCGGTGCTGCTTGGATCCGCCCTGCTGGTCTGCGCCGTACCGGCGATGGCGGGTGCTGCCGCCTACAAGCATTACGTTGCCTGCGGCGTCTCCCAGAACGCGAAGCCGGCCCACAAGTGCCCGAAGAAAAGCAAGAAGGGCGCCTTCTTCAAGAGCCTCAAAGGCGATGTCAACTACAGCATCTGCGTGAAGTTCCCGACCGGCAAAAACATCTGCGCCAAAGCCCAGCCGGCGACGCAGGGCACGCTCTACGTCAACAAGATCACCTCCAACATCCCCGGCAAACACCGTGTGACCTGGTTCGTCGAAGGCAAGCGCATCGGCAGCTTTGCCTTCACGGTTCCCGACTGAGCGGGGGCGGAGCAGGGGATGGCGGTTGTCGGCTTCGACACGGCGACCGCCGACACGGCCGTCTGTGCGATGCGCGGCGAGGAGGTCCTGTACGAGGAGCTGCTGGGGCTCGCGCCCGACGGTAGCCCGCGTCACTCGACCGCGCTACTGGCTGAGATCGAGCGGGCGGCGACGGCGGCAGGTGGCTGGGAAGCGGTCGACCGGCTCGCAGTCGGCCTCGGGCCCGGCTCCTTCGTCGGTATCCGCATCGGGATCGCCACCGCGCGCGGCTTGGCGGCGAGCACCGGCCTGCCGCTGAGCGGCGTTTGCACGCTTGACCTGCTCGGTCGCGCCCTGGGCGAACTGGCCGGACCCGAGCGCGACCGCCTCGCCGTTCTCGACGCGCGCCGCGGCGAGGTCTTCGCGGCGCTCTACTCGCCCGCTGCAGAGCGGCTCTGGGAGCCGCTGGTCGCCGCCCCAGCCGATCTGGCGGAACGGGTCGCCGAGCTCCCTGTTCTGCCGCTGGCAGCCGGATCGGGAGCGGTACGATTCCGAGATGAGCTGGCGAGCCGTGGTGTCGACGTCCCCGAGGACGCCGACCCCGTACACCGGGTCGCCGCGCGGCACGCCTGCGCTCTCGCGGAGGCCGCGCCGGACCGGGGCGACGAGCGCCTCGAGCCGATCTACCTGAGAGCGCCCGACGCGGAGCGATGGCGTGAGCGAGACACTTCCAAGCGAGCCGAGTGAGGTGGTCGGGGCGGCTTCGATCAGGCGCCTCGCCTACAGCGACCTGCCCGCGGTGATCGCGATCGAGCGCCGTTCCTTTCCGACGCCCTGGTCGCTGGCGATGTTCGTGCTCGAGCTCTCCAAGACCGCGGGAATCTGTTTGGCGGCGACTGAGGGTGACGAGCTGCTCGGCTACCTCGTCTGCTCGCGCTACGACCAGGTCTGGCACCTGATGAACGTCGCCGTCGCGCCCGAGCACCGTCGCGCTGGCGTCGCTCGGCGGCTGATCTCGAAGCTGGTGCAGGAGGGAGGGGGGAAGCTGCCCTTCACGCTTGAGGTGCGGGTCTCCAACCAGCCGGCGATCACGATGTACGAGCGGCTTGGCTTTCGCTCTGCAGGCGTGCGCCCTCGCTATTACCAAGATAACGGCGAGGACGCACTGATCATGTGGCTGGATTGATTACGCAGCCGGCTAGCCGATTCCGGTCCACATCTGATTTTTGTGCGCTTCGCCAATTAGGTGGAGAAGGGCTTTGCCTTTGATGGCCGCTGTGTTGGCACCAAGTTTCAGTGCATCGGTGGGGAATAATTTTTCAAGTTCTGAAGATTTGAAGATCAAAGGCTGTTCACTTCTTTCTCCCGCTTCCATTTCAGTGACGACGGTGCCTTTGAACACTAGTTCTTCTCCGATTAGGCAAAAACCTTCGGCCCCGATCTTTTCGAATTTCATCGTCATGAATGTCGTACCTTCGGCTGGTTCCAGTAAGTCATAGGTTTTACCGTTGTGTAAAAAGAGATGGTCTTTGAGTGCAGCAGATTTCACCGGGTTGAGGAGTTTGCAATGTTTCCCAATTACGCCCTGCAGGGCGCAGGCTTCCAGCACGAAACTCTCACTGCTGCTACCTCCGCTAAGAATGGCGGCTTTTTCGACTGTCAATGTTTTGCACGTAATTTCTAATTTCGCCGCCGAGGACTCTGTGATCGTGAATGTTTCGCCGGCGGATCCGGCAACGGCTTCTTCTTTGAGGCCAAGTTCAGCCAGCGTTTTCCCGCCGATTTTCCATTCGCCTTCGGCCTGGGCGGGGCCGGCCGCAATCGCGCCCAGCACGAGCACAGCCAGGAACGAGAGACCGAGGGCTCTAAATCCGTACTTTCCGTGGTTCATCGTCAACATCCTTTGATTGTGGGTTCGAACGATCAAGAATGCTAGAGCGATGACCAGGATTCAGGCCCTTCCCCGGCTCCCGTACCGTGGGGACTGCGATGGGGCTGATCCTCGCCATAGAGACTTCCTGCGACGACACCTGCGCGGCGGTGCTGGATGGCCCGCGGGTTCTCGCCAGCCTCATTTCCTCACAGGCGGCTGCTCATGCGCAGTTCGGCGGGGTGGTGCCGGAGGTTGCATCGCGGCACCATCTGGAGCTGGCTGCGCCTGTTGTAGGGGCGGCTTTGGGCGAGGCAGGGAAGGCGCTGGATGAGATCGAGGCGGTAGCGGTGACCGCGGGCCCGGGTTTGATTGGGGCGCTTTTGGTTGGCGTCAGCACCGCTAAGGCGATCGCGGCGCCGCGGCGGCTGCCGCTGATCCCAGTCGACCATTTGCAGGGCCATGTCGCCGCCAACTTCCTAGAGCCGGGACCCCTGGAGCCGCCCTTCCTTTGCTTGGTTGCCAGCGGCGGCCACACGCTGCTGGCGGGGGTTCGCGACCACGCCGGCTACGAGCTGCTTGGCCAGACCCTCGATGACGCCGCGGGGGAGGCCTTCGACAAGGTCGCCCGCATGCTTGGGCTTGGCTATCCGGGTGGACCGGCGCTCGAGAAGCTGGCGCGGGAGGGCGACCCCGAGGCGTTTGAGATGCCGGTGGCGATGAGCCGCAACCCTGGCCTCGATTTCAGCTTCAGCGGCCTCAAGACCGCGCTCGTCTACCTCTGTCGCGATCTCGGCCCCGACGGCGTCGATGCGCGCCGAGCCGATCTCGCTGCCAGCTTCCAGGCTGCCGCGGTCAGCCAGTTGGTAGCCAAGCTGGAGCGAGCCCTGAAGGGGGGGGAGTGGAGGGCGGTCGCGCTCGGCGGTGGGGTCGCCGCCAACGGCGCTCTGCGCGAGGCCGTGACATCGCTTTGCGAGCGTCGCGGTGTCGAGCTGAAGCTGGTCGCCCGCGAGCTCTGCACCGACAACGCCGCGATGATTGGCTCTGCGGCCCGCTTCGCCGAGCCCCTTGAATATCCGGACTACCTCGCCTACGACGCCTTCCCGACCCCAAAGGGCTCGCCGTAGGAGGGGCCAAAGAGAAGCCCCTCCTACGGTTGCCCTGCCGCGTCGGTAACCGCGACTCAATTTCTCAAATACCGCCCCAGGCTTTGCCGGCCTGAGCACCGCTCAGCGTCATTAACAACGTGTCCGTCAGCGTCACTTTGGTTTCGCCGAATTTGAGCCCATCGCCAAGCGATGCTTCGGTTTCTTTGTCAACCGTTTTCAGGGTTTGAGTAACGCTTTCCCCGGTGATCGTCGTGGCGTATGTGCCAGACAGCAGGAACGAGCCTTTCAGCGCGCAGGCTGCACCTTCTATTTTGACCGTGGCAAAGGATGTTCCAACAGACGGCACAAATAACAGATACGTTTTTTCTGACAGTAACTTGACGACACTTAAGAATTCAGTTGAAAATGGCGCCACAATGCAGGCGGGAATCTCACCTAACTGAACGACTCCGCCGACTACGGTGTCTTGTAACATTGTGCATTCCAGCCATTTTAATAACCCGTGCATTGGGCCCATGGCTAAAATCTTAATTTCATCCAGTTCCCGCTTGGCGCAGTTGATCTCGGTGCCCATCCCGTTCAGTAACAGGGTTGCGACGCCATCCGCCACGCCTTTGACGGTTTCTTCTTTGATTTTTAGTTCCGTAAAAGTTTTCCCGCCGATTTTCCATTCGCCTTCAGCTTGGGCGGCCGCCGCCCCCAACGCCATGGTCGCCAGCCCTGCCAGGAGAAGCAGGCTAAGCAGCTTGATTCCGTGCTTTCCGTGTCTCACTTTGTAATTCCTCTCGCTGGTAGTTACGGTTCGCGCGCGGCTGCGAGACCGCGCAGGCCGAGGATCGCCGATCCGGTCCGGGGGAGGTCAAGCTTTGGACTGCGATG